>NZ_CP027188.1:1992500-2893517 GCF_002968395.1 Idiomarina sp. OT37-5b | reverse complement strand
ACTAACATCTCCATTCTAATTATAATTATGCATTTTGGTAATTGTACTCCAGAGATCAGGTGAACGCTACCTTTCACGGTAATTTTGTCGGTTCATTTCGACGTTTAGATTGCCACATTAATGTGAGTAACTTATCATATTATCCACATTGATTGGATTTATGGCATCCATAATGTGGATGAAATAAATCACTTTTTAATCAGTTAATCATCGGATAGATGTTGACTGACATGAAAAAGATCGGTATGATCCGCGCTCTAAAATTTTAGCACTGACCGATGGAATAACTGTTATGAAAAGAACGTTTCAACCAAGCGTATTAAAACGCAAACGCACTCACGGTTTCCGTGCGCGCATGGCAACTAAAAACGGCCGTAAAGTGATCGCACGCCGTCGTGCACGTGGTCGCAAAGTACTGAGTGCATAACACTCACGCCTATGGAAGGGAGTTGCGCCTGCTAACTCCCTCTCAGTTTCAGACCGTTTTCTCTAATCCCCCGGTAAAAGCTGTCACCGCGCAGTTAACCATGCTCGCAACACCCAACGATCTAGACCACGCTCGAATTGGCGTAACGATCAGCAAGAAACGTGCTAAAACAGCCGTTCAACGCAATCGCATCAAACGCCGAGTGCGCGAAACCTTCCGTTTGCGCCAACACAAAATTCCAAACTTCGATATTGTGGTTATAGCCAAACAAGGTATCGTTGACCTTGATAATACCGAACTCAACAATACATTGAACTATTTATGGCGAAAATTGGCAAAGCGCTGCGAGCAATACCAGTCGCGTTAATTAAGATCTATCAATGGACCCTATCGCCATTGATGGGGCCGCGCTGTCGTTTTTATCCATCATGTTCGCATTATGCCTGTGAGGCGATAGAGAAACACGGTACAATCAGGGGCGTAGGCTTAGCCGCAAAACGCATTGCACGGTGTCATCCAGGCAGCGAGGGCGGGTTTGATCCTGTCCCTGACGCGAAAGCCTCGCACAACGACGCTTTACATTCACACGAACAGTAGCAACTTAGAGACGAAATCACTATGAATTCGCCACGATCGATACTTTTTATTGCTTTTTTAGTGGTGTCCTTTTTCCTGTTTCAGACCTGGATGGTCGATACAGCACCGGGAACTCAGGCGCCAAGCAAATCAACCACCTCGTCTACGACAGATAGTGGCAACTCCACAGTTCCCGATCCACAAGGCGCGGTTGCTTCAGATGCTTCGGTTCCTGAAGGTGATACACCTGCCACTCAGGCTCGAACCGGCCAACTGGTCGAAGTAAAAACTGATGTACTCGACCTGGTTATCGACACCAAAGGCGGTGATATCGTATCCGCCAAGTTACTACAGTTTGCCGAATCACTGGATTCGGAAGAACGTTTCCAGTTATTGCAACGCCAACCAGGCAATCTTTACATTGCACAATCTGGCTTGATCGGCCCTAACGGCATCGATTCCAGTGGTGGTCGTGCCCAGTTCTCAGTTGCTAAAACCGAGTACAACATGGACGGCGGACGTCTTGAAGTACCGCTTGTCTTTACCAAAGATGACGGTTCAACGATTAAGAAAATATTTACCTTTGAACAGGGCAAGTATCACGTTGATGTTCGTTATGAAATCGAAAACGCCAGTCAGCAAGCCCAACAAATGCAGTTTTATGGCCAATTGCAACAGACCATGGCGGCAGGTGAAGGCGGCAGTATGATCATGCCAACTTATTTTGGTGCGGCCTACTCACACGACGACGATAAGTTCGAAAAATACGATTTTGAAGACATGCGCGACCAACGTTTGAACGTAAGTACTCAAACCGGCTGGGTCAGTATGCTTGAGCATTACTTTGTGTCTGCGTGGATTCCGACGCAGCAACAAGAAAACCGTTTATTCTCGCGCGTAGCCGATAATTCGCAGGCGATCATTGGTGTTATTTATCCGATGATTCAGGTAAACGCCGGCGAGACCAAAACCATTAACTCAACACTGTATTTAGGTCCTAAAGATCAGGACGCTATGGCAGCGTTGGCGGAAAACCTCGACCTTACCGTCGACTACGGTTTTCTGTGGTGGCTGGCACAACCTATCTTTAAGCTCCTACAATTCTTGCAAAGCATGGTTGTTAACTGGGGTCTGGCCATCATCCTGACCACGGTTATCGTGAAAGCCGTCCTGTTCCCGTTAACCAAAGCGCAATACGTATCAATGGCGAAAATGCGCATGCTACAGCCGAAAATGACGGCTCTGCGTGAGCGTTATGGTTCTGACCGCCAGAAGATGTCGCAGGCAATGATGAAGCTCTACAAAGAGGAAAAAGTGAATCCTCTGGGTGGCTGCTTACCAATGCTGTTGCAATTACCTATCTTCCTCGCCTTGTACTGGGTGTTGCTGGAAAGCGTTGAATTACGCCATTCCGAATTTGTCTTCTGGATCCAGGATCTGTCGACCAAAGACCCTTATTACATCCTGCCTATCCTGATGGGCGCGAGCATGTTCTTGATGCAGAAGTTACAGCCAACACCGACGGCTGACCCAATGCAGCAGAAACTTTTCCAATACATGCCGGTTATCTTTACCGTATTCTTCCTCTGGTTCCCGTCCGGCTTGGTTCTATACTGGCTGGTCAGTAACTTGATCACCATCGCGCAGATGTTGATTATTTACAAAGGATTAGAGAAAAAGGGCATAAACGTCCGCGGGAAATAATGCGTTGAAAGCCCGACGGAATGTCGGGCTTTTTTCTATCGGCTACACTAGCTTCTGACTTCGACAATATAATGTACCACCATGCAAACTGAAACCGACTTTAACGATACCATTGTTGCGCAAGCCACACCCCCAGGACGCGGCGGTGTCGGTATCGTGCGTGTCAGTGGTAAAGCCAGCAAACTGGTTGCGGAGAAACTGCTCGGGCATTGCCCTAAACCTCGCCGAGCGGAATATTTACCGTTCCGAAATACCAAAGGTGAATTGCTGGATGAGGGCATCGCGCTTTACTTCCCCGGCCCCAACTCATTTACCGGGGAAGATGTGCTGGAACTACAAGGGCACGGTGGCCCCGTTCTCATTGACATGATCATCAAAGCAATATTGGAATTACCCGGTATACGCCCTGCTCGTCCCGGCGAGTTCAGCGAACGAGCGTTTCTCAACGACAAGCTCGACCTGACACAGGCAGAAGCCATTGCCGATCTTATTGATACCAATTCGGAACAAGCCGCAAAAGCCGCCTTACAGAGCCTCAAAGGCGAGTTTTCTCATAAGATTGACCAACTTGTCGATGCGGTAATTCATCTGCGCATGTACGTTGAAGCGGCCATTGATTTTCCGGACGAGGAAATTGATTTCTTATCGGACGGGAAAGTCGCCGGTGACCTTAGCGACATCATTGATCAATTGTTCCATATAGAACATCAGGCTCGCCAGGGCACTCTGATGCGGGAAGGTATGCGTATTGTTATAGCCGGACGACCCAATGCCGGCAAATCAAGTCTGTTGAATGCGCTGGCCGGCCGCGAATCAGCCATCGTCACCGAAATTGCCGGTACCACGCGGGACGTCCTGCGCGAACACATTCAAATAGACGGAATGCCCCTACATATTATTGATACCGCCGGCTTGCGGGAATCACCGGATCAAGTCGAGCAAATCGGTATTGAACGGGCCTGGGAAGAAATTCGTCAAGCCGACCGCGTGCTGTTTATGGTGGATTCTCAACAAACCAGCGCCATACATCCTGACGATATTTGGCCAGAGTTTTTCGCGCAGCTTCCGGAAGATATGCCATTTACCGTGATTCGCAATAAGGTCGATCTGACCCGCGAGTCCATCGGTATCGACGAACATAACGGTATTCCGGTGTTGCACCTCTCGGCAAAAACCGGACACGGTATCGAGCTATTGCGTGATCACTTAAAACACTGTGTTGGCTACACCACCAGCGCAGAAGGCAGCTTTATGGCGCGACGCCGTCACCTTGACGCACTGGCAAAAGCCAAAGCACATCTGTTACAGGGTCAGGAGCAATTGGAACTGAACCTGGCCGGTGAGTTGCTTGCAGAAGAATTGCGACTGGCGCAACAACATCTGAATGAAATCACCGGAGAGTTCACCTCTGACGATTTGCTCGGCCAAATTTTTGGCTCATTCTGTATCGGTAAATAACCCCTTTAGGAATACAACATGAAGCTGATCATCAAACTTATCGCCGGCATTCTCGCCGGTATCGTTATCGGTTTATACGCCCCTGACTGGGTTAGCCGGCTGCTGTTAACCTTTAAAGATTTGTTCGGGCAGTTACTGTTTTTCACCATCCCATTATTGATTCTCTTTTTTATCACCAGTGGCATTGCCAGCCTGCCGAATAATTCTGGAAAACTGTTGGGTAAAACGTTGGGGGTTGCCTACTTATCGACGCTCTCTGCCGGTATTCTGGCCTTCTTTGTGGCCACTGCGATAGTGCCTATGTTGAGCGCGGACGCACAGTCGGTTACTAACGAAGCCAATGCCAGTTTAGCGCCATTTATCACGCTTGATATCCCACCGCTGATGAGCGTGATGTCAGCACTGGTACTGGCGTTTATTTTCGGATTAGGCATCGCTGCAACTCAGGCCCAGCAACTTAAAACCTTGTCTGATCAGGGCCGCGATATCATTGAGCAATTGCTGGCTAAAGTCATTATCCCGTTATTGCCGTTTTATATTGCCGGCGTATTTACTGAAATGGCCGTCGCCGGCACCGTGTTCGAAACACTGAAAACCTTCGGCATCATCCTAATTATGGCTGTGATTCTGCATTGGGTTTACATCACCACTATGTTCGTTATCGCCGGCATCAAAAGCCGTCAGTCGCCACTGAAGCTCATAAAGAACATGTTACCGGCTTATTTTACCGCGCTAGGCACCATGTCGAGTGCAGCAACCATTCCGGTGACCCTGCAGAGTGTCCGTAAAAACCAGGTCGACAATAACGTCGCGAACTTTTCTGTGCCTTTGTGCGCGACCGTTCATCTGGCTGGCTCAACCATTACGATCGTCAGTTGTACCGTGGCTGTCATGGTACTGCATAACGCCTTAGCGATTCCGTCATTCCTCACGGTATTACCCTTTATCATGATGCTGGGCGTTGTCATGTTGGCAGCACCGGGTGTTCCTGGCGGAGCGGTAATGTCAGCCGTTGGTCTGCTGGGCTCCATGCTTGGATTCGGCGAGACCGCAATTGCGCTAATGATTGCTCTCTACATGGCACAGGACAGCTTTGGCACCGCCTGTAATATTACCGGTGACGGTGCCATCGCGGTACTCATTGATGACAGCAGTAAAGGCTAAATTTGCACAATTAGGCTTCGACTACACAAGATTCCGGTTTGGCTTCCGAACCGGGATCGCCGCTTGTTTATCACTTGTCTTTGCCTGGGCGTTAGGGCTGGAACATCCTCAATGGTCCGCTATGACCGTCTGGGCAGTATCCCAACCCACCCGTGGCTTACTTCTGGAAAAAGCCGCCTATCGGATCCTTGGCACGCTGCTGGGCACCGTTGTCGGTATGTTGCTGGTGGTCACCACCGGTAATGACATCATTTTCATGGCGCTGGGCTTAACAGCCTGGGTTGGTTTGTGCGTGTATATCGGCAACCTGTTACACGGTCTGGTTTCCTATGGTGCCATTTTAGCCGGCTACTCAGCATCCATGGTGGTATTACTGACGCGCACTCCCGATGCCCTTTTACCGCTCGGGATTGACCGTTTACTCACGGTCTTTGTCGGCGTCATGACCGCCTTACTGATCGGTTGGTTATTTACCTATTCACGTGCCGAACAGTCGTTGGTTAACCAGTTTCGACGCCAAACCGCAGAAAACCTCCGCATTCTTGCACAAGCGTACAAAACCGGTTCATTACAACAACTGAATAGTTATGATCGGATATCACAATTAGCCCACCTGGAGGCACAGCTGATCGAACACGGTACCGGTTCACCCTCAGCACATCAGTCAGCAAAAACCATACGGCGCATCCTCAATGCACAACTGGGTTTATTTGCTCAACTTGAAAACAAAGGAGTGATTCAGTCAAAAGAAATGAGTGAACACTTACTTACCTGTTCCAAGTCGCTGATTGACAATCGTTCGGAGCAAATTCGTAACGCCCTGGGCAATGTTCTGCAACACGTCGAACACGCCGCCCTGCTGCCTTATTTTAAGGAGTTCGTAGAAGCCTCTTATGCCCGCTTGGAATTCCGTGATACTGGCAAGACGGCGCGCTCAGTGCGAAAACTCTCTATATTGTTACATCGTGACTGGCGGGGAGCTCGCCAAGCTGCCTTGCGCACACTGATGGTTATGACCCTGATCAGTGTCGCCTGGGCGTATACTGGTTGGTTTCAGATGGCCTATTTGCTGTTAGGTGCATCCGTCATGCTGACGTTGTTTTCTACCAGTGAAAACCCGGCCAAAACCATGTACTACGTTTTTATCGGGCAAAGCTTCGGCGCGTTAACCGCGTTATTCGTGCAAGCCTTTATTTGGCCTCACGCAGATTCTATTCTTGCAATGATATTGTGGTTAATGCCAATCATCCTATTTGCCGGCTTCCCGATGGCACACAACCGAACCGCTAACGGCGCCATGGATTTCAATCTGGTTTTTCTGTTGCTCATGCAACCGGCATTACACTATCAGTTTGAGCCACTCCAGGCGATCAGCATCGCCTTGGCCGTTATCGCTGCACCGATCCTCGCTTTGATCAGTTATCGATTGCTGTTTCCAACCAATTTGCGCAGTCGCCAGCAACAACTCATTCAGGCTCTGGAAGGCGACTTACACCAACTGCAGACGCGCACTCTCAGCAACAGTCAACGACAGCGCTATAAAGCCCGGTTGTATCACCGGCTCTTTAAACTCTATCAAATGGCTGACAAACTGGGTACCAAAGATAAACTCGCCTGTACGCGCTATTTGCTAAGGGTTCAACATCAGGTGGCAGAACATGAGTGATGAATGGCTTACCGTCTATTATGCGGCTAACCCACTGGAAGCACAGCTGCTAAAAGGGTTGCTGGAGACGCAACAGATCACGGTTAGGATGACTGATAACGGTATGGTTGGCGGGATAGGCGAATTGCCTGCCGACGCCATCGAAACACCGCTCAAGGTTCAGGCTGAACAGTATGAACAGGCACGTAAAATATTGACCAACTATGAGCAAGATCGACAACTCGAGATTACCTGTCCTCACTGTCAGGAGACAAACTTCTCAAATTTTGAGGTATGTTGGCAGTGCGGCAAAGATCTCGCTTAACCGTCGCTGGCAAGCGTTTAACCGCGTACTCCCTGGCAGCCGCCGCTGATCGATTACCATGTTGTTCGAGATAAGCCAGTTTCACCGGGCGGCGCACCTGCGTGTAACGCGCACCGCCTTTAATGTCGCCGTTGTGCTGTCGCAATCTGCGCGAGATGTCAGTGGTGATGCCGCAATACAAGCTATCATCTGCACAACGCAGTAAATAAACGAACCAACGTCCTTCTTCAGTTACAGTCACTGCTTGAAAGTCTCTGTCTTTAACCCAATAGCTGTATCATACCCTAATCATACGAAAGCCGTTAAGGAGCGACAATGAGCCGACATTTTGATCAAGCAGAAGGATTGTCTGAACAGCACGATCCAGAAACCCATCAGTACGTGTTTAACCAAACCATGATGCGAATTAAAGATCCTAAACGATCTCTGCAATTTTACAGCGATGTCATGGGCATGACGCTGGTTAAGCGACTGGATTTTCCTGAGATGAAGTTTTCTTTGTACTTTATGGCTGCGCTATCGCCTGAACAAAGAGAACAATGGTCAAAAGACCATGATGAGCGCATCAAGCAAACGTTTTCCCGGCCAGCGATGCTCGAATTAACTCACAACTGGGGTGACGAAGATAACGAAGCACTGTCGTTTCACAGTGGTAACAGCGAACCTAAAGGCTTTGGCCATATCGGTTTTGCGGTACCTGACATTGATGCCGCCTGCGAGCGTTTCGAGAAACTTGGGGTAGCCTTTCAAAAACGGCCGGCTGACGGCAACATGAAAGGTATCGCTTTTATTAAAGATCCCGATGGCTACTGGATCGAGATCTTTACTCCTGAGCGCTTACCTGAGTTACTCAGCGAGCATCTCTGATACTTTTTGCTCTAACGACGTCATACCGTGCTGGCGGCCAATGTCGAGCGCTTGCTGCGCTGACAGGCCGTCAAGCCAGGCCGCCCGCAACGCGAACAACGCCCCAACTCGGTTAGCCGACGCACAATGCACCATAATTCGTTTGTCGGCATGCATTAACAGCAGCCTATCCAACGCTCTGGCGTTGGCAAACGTAACGCCTTTTGAACCGTCTACCGGCACATGATAAAAAGCAATGCCGGCCTTGGTGGTCCATTCCGTTTCGTTACTGCCTGCCATTTCCTCAACCGACAACAAACTGATCACAACGTCGCCACCCTGCTCGGCAAATTCTGTTATGTCGCGTTGATCCGGAGTACCCATGACCCATAACCGCTCACTGACTTGTTTCGGCGCTTCAATACCCTGTGACCAGGCACTCAATGAAAATAACATCACCAGCAATCCCGTGCAGGCGACAAACAATGATTTATGCATAATAAAACTCCTGTAAGATGACGTTTTATACTACTAACTTAAGCATAAAACAGATTATAAGCCATGACTTCATTACAGATATTAGTCGGTACCACTTCCGGCAACACAGAATACCTGGCAGACCATGCTGCCGAACTGATCAAACAACAGCTTCAGATAGAGGTTGAATTACACTACGAACCGGACTTATCAGAGCTTGATCAAAGCCAACCGTGGCTGGTCTTTATTGCCAGCCACGGCGCCGGTGATTATGCCGATTCGATGCTGGACTTCTACGATCAGATCCAGCAAATCACTGAACTTAAGTCGTTTCCCTATGCGATCGTGGCGATTGGCGAATCCTGTTACGACACTTACTGCGCCGCTGGCCGAGACCTCGATAAACGGCTTGCACAATTAGGCGCTCATCGTCTGTGCCAAGGATTAGAGATCGATATGCTGGAAGATGACCCCGAACACGCCGTCGAACAATGGTTGCCCAATTGGATCGAAGCACTGCGATCCTATACACAAAAATGATCAGTGTGATTAAGGCGCCGACGCCATGATCCTCGATCCTATCCACGGGGTTATGCACAGTAGCGCAGGCCTGTGATTAGATCAGGTATAAGATCACTTAAGGGCTGTCGTCGGCATGGGTATATGTTTGGGGATAACTTGGGTTGTGTATAAACAGGTGACTTATCCACGATCTATGATCCCAGCTTAAGGGATCTTACACACACTTTTTGATCGTTCGCAAAGCGAGATAAATAAAGCTCTGCAGCGATCTATTCACAGATATCCCCAAGCTAAAAGAAGTAATAATAAAAGATCTATAAAGATCAAATACTGATCTTATTTAGATCCTTTCTCAGCAAAGTGTAAAAATACGGATGCGCAAAAAATAACCTTTTCGATCTGAGTCAATTCACGTTAAAATACTCGGCTCGATCAAATCCTTTAACGCCATAGGTTCTGCTTAATGTCACACACCTCAAGTCAACAATTTGATGTTATCGTTGTCGGTGGAGGTCATGCCGGTACAGAAGCTGCCCTCGCCGCAGCTCGTATGGGCAGTCGTACGCTGTTACTCACGCATAATATTGATACCTTAGGGCAAATGTCCTGTAACCCAGCGATTGGGGGTATTGGTAAAGGCCATCTCGTCAAAGAGATCGATGCCTTGGGCGGGATCATGGCAAAAGCAGCGGATCGTGCAGGTATCCAATTTCGCACCCTCAACTCGTCGAAAGGCCCGGCAGTCCGGGCTACCCGAGCGCAGGCCGATCGCCAGCTTTACAAACAAGCTATTCGTTACGCGTTAGAAACACAGCCAAATCTCACATTATTTCAGCAAGGCTGTGACGACCTGATCGTTGAAAACGATCGTGTCTGTGGCGTTGTTACCCAAATGGGCCTTAAATTTTTAGCCAATAATGTGGTGCTAACCGTTGGTACCTTCCTTGGCGGCCAAATCCATATTGGTTTAGATAATTACCAAGGTGGTCGTGCAGGTGATCCTCCGGCTAACGCGTTAGCAAAACGATTGCGAGCATTGCCGTTACGCGTAGAGCGCTTAAAAACAGGTACACCACCCCGTATTGCCAGTAGCTCCGTTGATTTTTCGGTGATGCAGGAACAGCCTGGAGACAATCCGACGCCCGTATTTTCGTACATGGGTTCCCAAGCGGATCATCCCCGGCAAATATCTTGCTATATAACCCATACCAACGAATCAACCCACGATATTATTCGATCCGGACTTGATCGTTCGCCTATGTATTCAGGCGTTATCGAAGGCGTTGGTCCACGTTACTGTCCATCGATAGAAGATAAGATCGTCCGTTTTGCCGATAAAGCGTCGCATCAAATTTTTGTTGAACCTGAAGGGCTGGATACGTTCGAGCTCTACCCAAATGGTATTTCAACCAGCTTGCCGTACGACGTTCAGGAATGTTTGGTGCGCTCGATACGCGGTTTTGAACATGCCGTAATTACGCGTCCGGGCTACGCCATCGAGTACGACTATTTTGATCCTCGGGATCTGAAGCAGTCGCTCGAAACCAAAGTTATCGAAGGACTGTTTTTTGCCGGTCAAATCAATGGCACCACAGGTTATGAAGAAGCCGGTGCGCAAGGGCTTATCGCTGGTCTTAATGCCTCATTGCGAGCGCAGGGTAAAGACAGTTGGTCACCGCGTCGTGACCAAGCATACACAGGGGTATTGATCGACGATCTGTCAACCTTAGGTACGCAAGAACCTTATCGTATGTTTACCTCGCGGGCAGAATACCGATTACTATTGCGCGAAGATAATGCCGATATTCGATTAACGGAAAAAGGCCGTGAGCTTGGCTTGGTCGACGATGAGCGCTGGGCCGCTTTCAATACCAAAATGGAAGCGATCGAGCAGGAAAAACAGCGCCTCAAAGAAACCTGGGTGCATAAAGACCATGAACAAGTGGACAGCATTAATGCGTTAGTAAAAAGTCCTATTACCAAAGAAGTTAACGGTGAAGAACTGCTACGGCGTCCTGAAATTCATTACCGTGATTTGGTTAACACCCCCTTCTTTGCGCCAGGGCTCAGTGATCCTGCTGCAGCTGAACAGGTTGAGATACAAACCAAATACGCCGGTTATATTTCTCGCCAACAGGATGAGATCGCTAAACAACAGCGTCATGAGAACACGTTATTGCCAAGCAATTTCGACTACGCGTCGATAAAAGGCTTGTCCAATGAGGTTATTGCAAAATTAAATCAACACCAACCGGAAACCGTCGGCAAAGCGTCGCGCATTTCAGGCATAACCCCGGCAGCTATTTCAATGTTGCTCGTGCACCTGAAAAAACAAGGACTGTTGCGCAAAAGCGCGTAAGGAATCATCGTGAAAGCATCGTTAAAGGCGTTATTGCAACAAACGCAAAGCAACGAATTGTTGTCGCTTGATGACAAGCGATTGGATTTGTTGGTGCAGTTAGTCGAACAACTGGATAAATGGAACAAAGCGTACAACTTGACCAGTGTTCGTGATCCTAAGCAAATGTTAAGTCGGCATATTGTTGACAGCCTGGTCGTCAGTCCCTTCTTACAAGGTGAACGGTTCATTGATGTCGGCACCGGACCGGGCCTACCTGGGCTACCACTTGCTATCGCTAACCCGGACAAAGCGTTTGTTCTGCTCGACAGTTTAGGCAAACGAATTCGTTTTATTCGCCAAGTTTGTCACCAACTTAACATAACTAACGTAACGGCAGTGCAAAGTCGTGTAGAAGATTTTACCGAACACAGCCATTCGTTTGATGGTGTATTAAGTAGAGCCTTTGCCTCGCTTAATGATATGCTGAATTGGTGCGGCCATTTACCGAAAGCAGAAGGTAAATTTTACGCATTAAAGGGGCAATACCCTCAGCAAGAGCTGGACGAATTATCTCAGCAGTATAAGATTGATCAGATACAGCGGTTACAAGTACCTGGTATCGACGGCGAGCGACACATTGTCATCATCTCGCCGGCACACAGTTCGTCTTAGCACATTTCTTCTGGGCAAGAAATCCGATAACGATAAGAGGTTGAATACCCGTGGCGACTACCATTGCGATAGCGAATCAAAAAGGCGGCGTAGGCAAAACCACGACGGCTGTTAATTTAGCGGCTTCGATGGCGGCGACGCGGCGTAAAGTATTGTTGATTGACCTGGATCCGCAAGGCAATGCCACTATGGGCAGCGGTGTCGACAAGTACGACGTCGAAAACACCGTGTACGAACTGTTGGTGGATGAAAAACCTGTTAAAGACGTTGTTGAGACGGAAACCAATGGCAAATACCATTTGATCGCCGCCAACTCTGACGTAACAGCGGCGGAAATAAAGCTGATGGAATTTTTCGCCCGCGAAGTCCGATTACGTAATGCCCTCAAAGCGGTGCAGGACGATTATGATTTTATTTTCATTGACTGCCCTCCTTCACTTAACCTGTTAACGGTTAACGCAATGGCGGCAGCCGATTCGGTACTGGTACCGATGCAATGCGAGTATTATGCTCTGGAAGGTCTGACAGCGTTGATGGAGACCATCAGACAATTGGCTGACGTGGTTAACCCTGGCTTAGCCATCGAAGGCATATTGCGAACCATGTACGACCCTCGTAATCGTCTGGCCAATGACGTTTCTGAGCAATTGAAACAGCATTTTGGTGATAAAGTGTATCGCACGGTGATTCCACGTAATGTTCGATTAGCAGAGGCGCCGTCGTTTGGCGCTCCAGCCATGTACTACGACAAGTCTTCAACCGGTGCAAAAGCTTATTTATCATTGGCTGGTGAATTAATTCGCCGGTCTGAGCAGCGAGCAAACGCGGAAGTTAGTTAATGTTTAAGGGAAAAATATAACCTATGTCAGCTAAAAAACGAGGACTCGGACGCGGGCTCGACGCCTTGCTGACCAGTAATACAGCAAATCAGCAAAAGCACAGTCAACAAAGTACTGAGGCCGCTGAAATTGCTGTCGATAAAGGTGAACTGCAAAAATTGCCCATCGAGCAATTAAAACCTGGCCGTTACCAGCCGCGCAAAGACATGTCGCCGGAAGCTTTGGAAGATCTCGCTGCTTCGGTAAAAGCCCAGGGCATTATTCAACCTATCGTTGTACGCCCGGTTGCTGATGACCAATACGAAATCATTGCCGGTGAGCGACGCTGGCGGGCCGCTCAGTTAGCAAAACTTGATGTGGTTCCATGTCTGATTAAAGAAGTGGCTGATGAGGCTGCTGTCGCTATCGCACTGATCGAAAATATTCAGCGTGAAGATTTAAATGCGATGGAAGAAGCGACCGCATTGCAACGCCTGCTCGACGAGTTTCAGATGACTCACCAGGATGTCGCCCAAGCTGTCGGTAAGTCACGCACAACGGTCACCAACTTATTGCGGCTGAATAATCTTGAACCCGGTGTGAAGACGTTGCTAGAACGAGGTGATATCGACCTGGGTCATGCTAAGTTGTTGCTCGCACTACAAGGCGAGCAACAAACGGATGTGGCGCAACAAATCGTCGCGAAAGATTTAACGGTACGCGAATCCGAAAAGCTGGTTCGTAAAACTCTAGAACCCCCTAAAGAACAGGAAAAACCTCAGCCGGATCCTGATATTGAACGTCTTCAGACACAACTTGCTGAGACCCTTGGTGCCAAAGTAGCGATTAATCATGGTCGCAAAGGTAAAGGCAAAGTGGTCATTAATTACACCAGTCTGGATGAGCTGGACGGTATCCTTTCACACATAAAATAACGACGCCGACTAAGTTACTGTAGCCGTTGTAGAACTTTTGTTAAATGGCATTAAAAACAACGGCTGTAGGCAAATTTGTTTGCAATTAACGGGCAGATCTTTATACTAGCGCGAGTTTCATAGTGGCTGTTTATTGCGCCATAAAATTTATGACCAATGACCTAAGGTAATACGTGTGGTTCAGTCAATGACCCGAGTGGGTAGACAACTGGCTTTGAAAACCATTATCTGTCAATTGGTCGTTGTCGCTCTGCTGACCGTTGTCATCGCATTGAGCGTTAGTGGAACCGCTGCAGTAGCCGTTGTGTTCGGTGGATTAGCAGCTGTTGTTCCTAATGCCCTGTTTGGTGCTATCGCGTTTTTACACGCCGGAGCCAGGGCTAACCAGAAAGTTGTGAAAAGTTTTTTTGTAGGAGAAGGTATTAAGCTGGTGCTGACCGCAGTACTCATCAGTGCACTTTTTCTACTGACAGATTTTAATCCAGTGTGGCTTATGAGCGGCTTTGTTGTTGCTGTTATTTCACAATGGATTGCGCCAATTTCATTTTTAAAATCAACGTAACTGGGAAACAACATGGTAAGTGGAGAGCAAACTCCGACTCAGTATATTCAACACCACCTTCAAAACTGGACGGTCGGTGAAGGATTCTGGGCGGTAAATGTCGATACTATCTTCTGGTCCGTGTTACTGGGTGTGCTGTTTCTGTGGAGTTTCCGCAGAGTAGCAAAAAAATCCTCTGCGGGGGTACCTGGTAAATGGCAATGCTTTGTCGAAATGATTGTCGAGTTTGTCGACAACAGCGTCAAAGAGTCCTTTCACGGTAAAGATAAACTCATAGCACCTTTAGCCTTAACCATCTTTGTCTGGATCTTCCTGATGAACCTGATGGATTTGGTGCCGGTAGACTGGTTGCCAACGGCAGCTATGTATACGGGCTACTGGTTAGGGTTTGTTGATGATCCGCACGATGTGTACTTCAAAGTCGTTCCTACGACGGACTTGAACACCACATTTGCATTGAGTTTGAGTGTTTTCGCTCTGATCATCATCTACTCAATCAAATACAAAGGCCTTAAAGGTTTCACCAAAGAACTGACCCTGAACCCGTTTAACCACTGGTCTCTGATTCCGGTCAACTTTGTGCTGGAGAGTATTACTCTGTTAGCGAAACCAGCGTCACTGGCGTTGCGTTTGTTCGGTAACCTTTATGCCGGCGAATTGATCTTTATTCTAATTGCAATGATCGGCTTCTGGCAGTTGCCGGCGCACTTTGCATGGGCTGTGTTCCACATCCTGGTCATTGTATTGCAAGCATTTATTTTCATGATGTTGACCATCGTTTATCTGAGCATGGCATCGTCTGAACACTAATTTTTTTATCAAAAAGTTTTTGTTTTACTTTTTAACTTTAAATCTACTGAAAAACTGGAGAAATCAATGGAAACTGTAGTTGCTTTTACTGCTATCGCTGTATCAATCATGATCGGTCTTGCTGCACTGGGTACAGCACTTGGCTTCGGTATGCTGGGTGGTAAATTCCTTGAAGCTGCCGCTCGTCAACCTGAATTGGCACCACAGCTGCAAGTTAAAATGTTCATCGTTGCTGGTCTTATCGATGCTATCGCGATGATCGGTGTTGCGGTTGCATTGTTGTTCACGTTCGCAAACCCGTTCTTAACTCAGTTAGGCTAAGCGCGATTCGACGGTCACCAGATAAAGGAGGTCCGTTGTGGATATCAACGCAACTATAATTGGACAATCGATCGCGTTTGCAGTGTTTGTGTGGTTCTGCATGAAGTTCGTGTGGCCACCGATCATTAATGCCATCGAAGAACGTCAGAAGAAAATTGCTGACGGTCTGAATGCGGGCGAACGCGCTCAAAAAGATTTAGAAAAAGCCCAGGAAGACATTGCTGAACAGCTGAAAGAAGCGAAGCAGCAAGCGGCTGAAATCATCGAACAGGCGAAAAAACGTGGCGCTAAGATCGTTGAGGAAGAAACTCAACGTGGTCATGAAGAACGTGAAAAAATCGTTGCGGCTGGTCATGAGGAAGTCACTGCTGAACGTAACCGTGCACGCGAAGAATTGCGTAAACAGGTTGCTGTTTTAGCCGTTACTGGCGCTCAGAAAATCATCGAGCGTGAAATTGATAAAGACGCTCACAGTGACATCGTTGAAAAACTGGTCGCTGAACTTTAATTAAGGGGTTAGAGCTTATGTCAGAACTGACTACGGTCGCTCGCCCTTACGCAAAAGCAGCTTTTGATTTTGCTTTAGAACAGGGAGCGCTCGATAAATGGGCCGAAATGCTCGAATTTGCTGCCGCGGTAGCGAAAGACGAGACCATGGCGTCATTTTTGAGTAGCTCCGCTACTGTTGGTAAGACAGCTGAGGTGTTTATTGGCGTCTGCGGCGACGAGCTCGACGATAGCGCGAAAAACTTCATCAGAGTTATGGCAGAAAACGAACGTTTAACTGCCCTGTCAGCAGTCAGTGAGCTCTATCAGACGTTCCGTGCTGAATACGAAAAAGAAGTCGAAGTTGATGTGACTTCTGCTGTTAAGTTGCTCAAAGCGCAACAAACAGAACTCAGTAAAGCACTGGAAAAACGTCTGCAACGCAAAATTAAGCTGAACTGCAGTGTCGATAAGTCCATTCTTGGTGGACTCGTTATTGAAGCAGGTGACACGGTAATCGATGGCACCTTGCGCGGCAAGCTGGATCGGCTTGCCTACGCACTGCAATCCTAATTGGGGACTTGAGCATGCAATTGAATTCAAATGAAATCGCAGAACTGATCAAACAGCGAATTGAGAAGTTCGAAGTCACCAGCGAAGCTCGCAACGAAGGTACCATCATGTCCGTACAGGACGGTATCATTCGCATTCACGGCCTTGCAGATTGTTTGCAGGGTGAGATGATCGAGCTACCTGGTAATCGTTACGCTATCGCACTTAACCTTGAACGTGACTCGGTCGGTGCGGTTGTTATGGGCCCATACGCTGACCTTCAGGAAGGCGTAAAAGTAAAATCAACTGGTCGTATTTTGGAAGTACCAGTGGGTGAAAAACTGTTGGGTCGTGTAGTAAACACGTTGGGTCAGCCAATCGACGGTAAAGGCCCAATCGACGCCGATCGCTTCGAGCCTGTAGAAAAAATCGCTCCAGGTGTTATCGATCGTCAATCCGTTGATGAGCCTGTGCAAACAGGTTACAAATCCATCGACTCGATGATTCCAGTTGGCCGTGGTCAGCGTGAGTTGATCATCGGTGACCGTCAGACCGGTAAAACCGCGTTGGCCGTTGACGCCATCATCAACCAGAAAGATTCTGGTATTAAATGTGTTTACGTCGCCATCGGTCAGAAAAACTCAACAATCTCTGCGGTTGTTCGCAAGCTTGAAGAGCACGGTGCGTTAGAAAACACCATCGTTGTTGCTGCATCAGCTTCTGAATCAGCAGCACTGCAATACCTGGCAGCCTACTCTGGTTGTACCATGGGTGAGTTCTTCCGTGACCGCGGTGAAGACGCGCTGATCGTATATGATGATTTGTCTAAGCAAGCGGTTGCTTACCGTCAGATCTCATTGCTGTTGCGTCGTCCGCCAGGCCGTGAAGCATTCCCGGGTGACGTTTTCTATCTTCACTCACGTCTGCTAGAGCGTGCTGCTCGAGTTAATGCTGACTACGTTGAAAAATACACCGACGGTAAAGTGAAAGGCAAAACCGGTTCATTGACCGCTCTGCCAATCATTGAAACTCAGGCCGGTGACGTATCTGCATTCGTACCAACAAACGTTATCTCGATTACTGACGGTCAGATCTTCCTTGAAACTGACTTGTTTAACTCAGGTATTCGTCCTGCGGTTAACGCCGGTATCTCGGTATCTCGTGTTGGTGGTGCTGCACAGACTAAAATCATCAAGAAGCTTGGCGGCGGTATTCGTCTTGCCCTTGCTCAGTATCGCGAATTGGCTGCGTTCGCGCAGTTCGCATCAGACCTTGATGAGTCAACACGTGCTCAGTTGGAACACGGTCAGCGTGTTACCGAACTGATGAAGCAGAAACAGTACAAGCCAATGAGCGTGGCTCAGATGGCAGTGTCAATTTACGCCGTAGAAAAAGGCTTCCTGAAAGATGTAGCGATCGACAAAATCATGGATTTTGAAGAGTCGTTACAATCGTTCATGGCAAGCGAATATGCTGAGCTAATGGCGGAAATTAACAATACTGGCAACTATAACGACGACATCGATGCCCAATTGAAAGCTGCGCTTGAGAAATTCAAGCAAACGCAATCTTGGTAATCGCAGTTGGCCGCGCAAGCGGCCATTTGTCGTTGAGTTAACAGGAGAATCGTCATGGCCAGCGGTAAAGAGATAAAAACTCAGATCTCGAGTATCGGTAATACTCAGAAGATCACCAGTGCTATGGAAATGGTTGCTGCGTCTAAAATGAAAAAGGCGCAGGAACGGATGGAAGGTAACCGTCCGTATGCTGAAACCATTCGCAAGGTGATTGGTCATGTGGCGCGCGGTAACTTGGAATATCGTCATCCGTTTATGGAAGAGCGACAAGTTAAACGCGTTGGGTACATTGTTATTTCTACCGACCGCGGTTTGTGTGGTGGCTTGAACGCAAACGAGTTCAAAGCTGTCGTTAAGCACGCTAACGAGTGGAAAGAACAAGGTGTCGAATCGGATTTTGCTGCCATTGGTAGTAAAGCAACCGGCTTCTTCAAACGTTTTGGAGGCAAGTTGCAGGCGCAAGTATCGGGCATGGGTGATAAACCAGAACTGAAAGAAATTACCGGTTCGGTTCAAGTCATGTTGGATGCTTTCGAAGAAGGCAAAATCGATCGTCTTTACGTTGTGTTTAACAAATTTGTGAACACAATGACCCAATCGCCGACCATTCATCAATTGTTGCCATTGCCGCAATCAGAATCGGACGAAGAAGTACAGGCAGGTAGCTGGGATTACCTGTATGAGCCGAACCCCGAGAGCATTCTCGATACATTGATTCGCCGCTTCGTAGAGATGCAGGTGTACCAAGGTGTCGTTGATAACTTTGCCAGTGAGCAAGCCGCTCGGATGATTGCTATGAAGGCTGCAACGGATAACGCCGAAGAGCTGATTGATAAACTTCAGCTGCAATACAATAAGGCGCGTCAGGCGGCAATCACGCAAGAAATTTCGGAAATCGTGTCCGGCGCCGAAGCGGTATAACGCGGCAACGGTTAACAGAATTGAAGAGTTAGAGGATTAGTCATGAGTCAAGGTAAGGTCGTACAGATCATCGGCGCGGTTGTGGACTTTGAGTTTCCACAAGACTCTGTGCCAAAAGTATACGACGCACTGAAAGTGACCGAAGGTGACCTGAAAGATTTGGTGCTGGAAGTTCAGCAGCAACTTGGTGGTGGTATCGTACGTACCATCGCGATGGGTACAACTGACGGTTTGCGTCGTGGCATCGTCGCTGAGAACACCGGCGAGCCAATCATGGTTCCAGTGGGTAAAAAGACCCTGGGCCGTATCATGAACGTATTAGGTCAGCCTATCGATGAAGCAGGCCCTATCGGTGAAGAAGAGCGTATGTCGATTCACCGTGCAGCGCCTAGCTACGAAGATCAGTCAAACACTAACGAGCTACTGGAAACTGGTATCAAGGTTATCGACTTGATTTGCCCGTTTGCTAAAGGTGGTAAAGTTGGTTTGTTCGGTGGTGCCGGTGTTGGTAAAACCGTAAACATGATGGAGCTTATCCGTAACATCGCAATCGAGCACAGCGGTTACTCAGTATTCGCTGGTGTTGGTGAGCGTACTCGTGAGGGTAACGACTTCTATCACGAAATGAACGACTCTAACGTACTGGATAAAGTATCGTTGGTTTACGGTCAGATGAACGAGCCACCGGGCAACCGTCTGCGTGTTGCATTGACCGGTTTGACCATCGCGGAAAAATTCCGTGACGAAGGTCGTGACGTGCTGTTCTTCGTGGATAACATTTACCGTTATACACTGGCCGGTACTGAGGTATCAGCCCTGTTAGGCCGTATGCCTTCAGCGGTAGGTTATCAGCCGACATTGGCTGAAGAAATGGGTGTACTGCAAGAACGTATCACCTCAACCAAAACGGGTTCAATCACATCCGTACAGGCCGTTTACGTTCCTGCCGATGACTTGACTGACCCATCACCAGCAACAACCTTTGCGCACTTGGATGCAACGGTTGTATTGAACCGTGATATCGCATCACTGGGTATCTACCCTGCGGTTGACCCATTGGATTCAACGTCACGTCAGTTGGACCCTCTGGTTATTGGTGAAGAGCACTACAACACGGCTATGGGTGTTCAGGAAGTGCTTCAGCGTTATAAAGAGCTGAAAGACATCATCGCGATCCTGGGTATGGACGAGCTGTCTGAAGAAGACAAGCGGACTGTTGCCCGTGCTCGTAAGATCCAGCGCTTCTTGTCACAGCCGTTCTTCGTTGCGGAAGTATTCACTGGCTCGCCAGGTAAATACGTTTCGTTGAAAGATACTATCGCTGGCTTTAAAGGCATTTTGGAAGGTGAGTATGATGACCTGCCAGAACAAGCCTTCTATATGGTTGGTAGCATCGAAGAAGCGGTAGAAAAAGCCAAAAACCTGTAACCAACCTGGAGGTTTAAATGGCCACAAGTACATTGAACCTGGAAGTGGTTAGCGCCGAAGAGAAACTGTTCTCCGGCGCTGTGCAAACCGTTCAGGTTTCCGGTAGCGAAGGTGAACTCGGTATTTATCCGGGACACGCGCCACTGCTAACGAAAATCAAACCGGGAATGGTT
Organism: Idiomarina sp. OT37-5b; assembly: GCF_002968395.1. Taxonomy (NCBI): domain Bacteria; kingdom Pseudomonadati; phylum Pseudomonadota; class Gammaproteobacteria; order Alteromonadales; family Idiomarinaceae; genus Idiomarina; species Idiomarina sp. OT37-5b. The sequence goes on along the minus strand of NZ_CP027188.1, from coordinate 2,872,777 downwards.
CGTTACGTTAGCGAAGCAGGCGACGAGGAACTCATGTACGTTGCCGGTGGTGTATTGGAAGTCCAGCCGGGTCAAGTTATCGTACTTGCCGATATTGCAGTACGTGGTGATGACCTGGATGAGCAAGAAGCAGAATCTGCGCGTAAACGTGCAGAGGAAGCCATTGCTGATCAAAGTGCTGATGTAACCTATGCTGAAGCGATTGCTGAATTGTCGCGTGCATTGGCTCAGCTGGAAGTTATCCGCAAGCTAAAACGCTAGTCTTGTTAAAAATAAGAAAAGGCCTTGTTGTCTCTACAACAGGGCCTTTTTTGTCTGTAAACTAGTGTAATTGATGAACACAAGAAAATAAGGACATACCCCCATGAAATTACGCGTTGTCATACTGGCGGCAGGTAAAGGAACACGGATGCGTTCTAATCTACCCAAAGTACTGCATAAAGTCGCCAATAAAGCCATGGTTCAGCATGTGATCGATTGCGCTCGCTCACTTCGTCCTAACGCCATTGATCTGATTTATGGTCATGGCGGTGACGCGCTGAAAGCTGCCATCAGCGGTGATGACCTGAATTGGGTTGAGCAGGCGCAGCAACTCGGTACGGGACATGCCGTACAGCAAGTATTACCACACCTGCAAGACGACGAAAACGTGTTAATTCTTTATGGGGATGTGCCTTTATTGACCCAGTCGACGGTACAGCGTTTACTCGACGCGAGTGCAGAGAGCGAGTTGGGATTATTAACCATGTACCTGAATAATCCGATGGGCTACGGTCGTATTATTCGCGATGACGATGAAAAAATTCAGGGCATTGTCGAGCAAAAAGACGCAACCTTAGATCAACTGCGCATTAACGAAGTGAATACCGGTATTATGGTTGCTTCCGGTGCCCATTTAAAACAATGGCTAAAGGACCTCAGTAATGATAATGCACAACAGGAATATTACCTGACCGACGTTGTTGCGATGGCGGCAGAACAAGGCATTACCATTGCCTCAGCGCAACCGGATGACACGACCGAGGTTGAAGGTGCCAATAACCGCCAGCAGTTGGCCGCACTAGAACGTGCGTTCCAATGGCGCATGGCAGAACAGGTGATGACCGCAGGTGCGACCTTGATTGACCCGGCCCGCTTCGATTGCCGGGGCGAACTGAGTGTTGGTTCGGATGTGGTAATTGACGTGAATGCGGTCTTTGAAGGTACGGTTAAGCTTGGCAATGGCGTTATTATTGAACCCAATTGTGTGATCAAAGACGCAGAAATCGGTGACGGAACCCTTATTCGGGCCAACAGTCATATTGAAGGCGCCCGCGTTGCATCGAACTGTAAAGTCGGGCCGTTTGCTCGGCTTCGTCCCGGCGCGGAGTTAGCTGATGAAGCGCAAGTGGGCAACTTTGTCGAAATGAAAAAGAGTCGCCTGGGTAAAGGCTCCAAGGCAAGTCACCTGACCTACCTTGGTGACACTCAGGTTGGTGAATTTGCCAATATTGGTGCAGGCACGATTACCTGTAACTATGACGGCGTTAATAAGTCCCTGACCGAAATCGGTAATGGCGCGTTTATTGGCTCAAACAGCTCATTAGTGGCGCCAGTAAAAATTGGTGATAATGCAACCGTTGGGGCGGGCTCCGTGATTACCCGAGAAGTGGGTGCTGACGAACTAGCGGTAGCCCGAGGCAAACAACGTAATATCAGTGGCTGGCAACGCCCTCAGAAAAAAGGAAGTTAAACTATGTGCGGTATTGTGGGAGCGACCTCAGAACGTCGCGTAAGTGGTATTTTGCTTGAAGGACTCAAGCGCTTGGAGTATCGCGGCTATGACTCAGCCGGTGTTGCGGTTATTGATAACGACCAGCATTTACAAAGCACACGTCGTACCGGAAAAGTACAAGAGTTGGTTGACGCGATAGAAGCTAATCCATTGGATGGAACCATTGGTATTGCGCACACGCGCTGGGCAACGCACGGCGGTGTAACCGAAGCCAATGCACACCCTCACCTGTCTGAGGGTGAAATTGCCGTAGTTCATAACGGCATTATCGAAAACCATGAATCACTACGCGAGCAGTTGCAGACGTTGGGTTATCAGTTTAATAGCCAGACCGATACCGAAGTTATCGCTCACTTGATTCACCACGAACGTAAGCAACAGCCAGACCTGTTGGCTGCCGTAAAGGCCGCTGTGCGCCAGCTTGAAGGTGCTTACGGAACTGTGGTGATGGACACCAAAGATCCCGAGCGGCTGGTGGTCGCCCGTTCTGGCAGCCCGTTGGTTATCGGACTCGGCATTGGCGAAAACTTCGTTGCGTCTGATCAGCTGGCGCTATTACCGGTTACACGTAAATTCATTTACCTGGAAGAAGGTGATGTTGCTGACATCACTCGCACCAGCGTTACCATTTTTGATGAAAACGACCAGCGCATCGAACGCAAAGTGGTTGAATCCGACAGCACCTATGATGCCGGCGGCAAAGGCCAGTATCGTCACTTTATGCTGAAAGAAATTCACGAGCAGCCAATCGCCGTGCGTAATGCGCTGGAAGGCCGGTTGTCGAGCGAAACGGTTCTCGATGATGCCTTTGGTAAAGGCGCGGCGGAGTTGTTTAAAACGGTTGAACACGTACAAATCATTGCCTGTGGTACCAGCTATCATGCAGGTATGGTGGCACGCTATTGGCTCGAGTCTTTGGCTAACGTTTCATGCAGTGTCGAAATCGCATCAGAATTTCGTTACCGCAAATCCTATGTTCACCCAAACAGCTTATTGGTCACCATCTCGCAAAGCGGTGAAACCGCAGACACGTTGGCGGCATTACGACTCTCAAAAGAGCTGGGTTACAAAGGCAGCTTAACCATCTGTAACGTCGCCACCTCATCCATGGTGCGTGAATCTGACCTTGCCTTCATGACCCGCGCTGGTGCCGAAATCGGCGTTGCATCAACCAAAGCTTTTACTACCCAATTAACGGGCTTGTTGATGCTGACAGTGGCGCTGGGTAAATACCGTGGCATGTCGGAGCAACAACAGGCAGCCATTGTGAAAGCGCTGCAGGCACTGCCGGCCAAACTGGAAGAAGCCGTTGCGCTGGCTGACGATATTGAAGCATTGGCGCCCGACTTTGCGAACAAAGAACATAGCCTGTTCTTGGGGCGTGGCAATCAGTACCCGATTGCGATGGAAGGTGCGCTTAAGCTAAAAGAAATTTCTTACATTCACGCCGAAGCCTACGCTGCGGGTGAATTAAAGCACGGGCCACTGGCGCTGATTGATGAAGAAATGCCGGTGATCGTGGTTGCACCGAACAACGAACTGCTCGAAAAGCTGAAATCCAATGTCGAAGAAGTGCGTGCCCGCGGTGGTTTGATGTACGTCTTTGCCGATAAGAACGCGCGCTTTAAGAGCGATGAGACATTGAATGTTCTTAACGTCTGTCACTGTGACGAGATTGTGGCTCCCATTGTGTACACCATCCCATTGCAGTTGCTTTCGTATTACGTTGCAATCATAAAGGGTACCGATGTTGACCAGCCTCGTAACCTGGCAAAATCGGTTACTGTGGAGTAGAAAAAGGGCCGTATGGCCCTTTTTTTGTCAACAAAGTTGACTATCTTGGAGTTTCTCTATGGCTCACCAACACCATCACCACCACCACCATCATGACAGTGCATCTGAGCGAATTGGCTGGGCATTTTTTCTAAATCTGTTTTTTACGATTATTGAGTTTATTGGTGGCGTGCTCACCAACAGCACTGCAATTCTGGCTGATGCGGTCCACGATTTGGGCGACAGTCTTTCCATCGGAATGGCATGGCTGCTAAATAAAATCAGCGGCAAACAGGCATCCCACACCTTTACTTATGGCTATCAACGAATGTCATTAGTGGGTGCGTTTATTAATGCTGTGGTTCTTATCACGGGCTCCGCCTGGGTTTTGTATACCGCTATACCGAGACTATGGGACCCGGTGATGCCTCAGGCGGAAGGAATGGCATTGTTAGCCGTTTTTGGTGTCGCCGTTAATGGGTTTGCCGCCTTTAAGCTGAGCAAGGGACAGACGCTGAATGAGCGGGTGCTCAACTGGCACTTGTTAGAGGATGTGCTCGGTTGGGTCGCTGTACTGATCGTGGCGATTATTTTGATGTTTGTCGACTGGCCTATTTTAGACCCGTTGTTGTCGATTGTATTTACGCTGTTCATTTTGATTAATGTTTTACGGTCACTGGTGGCTACCATCAAATTATTTGTGCAGGCGTCACCAAGTCCCCAGATATACGCGGATATCAAGCAGAAACTGGTTAGCCTGAACGATGTTGCCGACGCGCATCATTTACATTTCTGGTCATTAGATGGTGAACGTCATGTATTAACGGCGCATATTGTGGTATCAAGAGAGTTAAGCAGTGAGCAACGCGCGCGCTTAAAGGCTCTGATTTCAGAAACGCTTGCGCCTTATAAGCTTGCGCACACGACAATTGAACTGGAGTATCCAGACGAGAATTGTCGGGATAATTAATTCGGTTATGTTTTAAAGCGGAGATTGGCTATGGAATTATTCGGCAGTTATACCTCACCTTATGTTCGGCACATTCGAATTGCGTTAGCTGAGACCAAAACGGAGTTTTCGTTTACCGAAACCGATCATGACATGAGTGCGAAACTGAATCCGGCGAAGAAAGTCCCTTTTTTGCACCATAAAGAACTCCGTTTTCACGATTCCAGCAGTATTTTGAAGTACGTTCGGGAAAAAGCCGGAGAGCGCTACTTTGCCGATGTCAAAGACTATGATCAGTATTGCCTGGTGAATACCGCATTGGACGCGTCGATAAACTTGTTCTTGCTGGAGCAGCAAGGTGTGACGCCGGACAACAATGCGTATATGCAGCGCCAGCAGAGCCGCGTAGACGATATTCTTGCCTTAATGGAAAGCAAAGAACACGCGGTGGCGTACGAAGGTCCTCATCCTTTCAGTGATGGCGAGCTGCGTTTAGGCTGCTATTTAAGCTGGGCAGCCTTTAGAAACCGTTTGGTTTTGAGCGAGTATCCGCAATTGCAGGAATTCGTCGATAAACTTAACGACTACCCACTGTTTGCCGATACTCACCCTGAAATTAAACCTACGGTTATCGAGTAAGCTGCGCCGCATTATGCGGTATCTCTTGATTGAGCAGTTTATTATTCATGGAGTAGTCGACGGGCACATCGATTAAATGAACCCCGCCCTGCTCCATGCATTTTTTCATAAGCGGCTGTAGTTCGTGCGTGCTGTTGAGGCGGTAGCCGCTGGCACCGTAGGCTTCGGCGTACTTAATAAAATCGGGATTATTAAAGTCCAGACCGAAATCGCTTAACCCCATATCTTGCTGTTTCCACTTAATCATGCCGTAGGCGCTGTCATTAAGCAGCAGAACCACCAGATCCTGATTCAAGCGGACGGCGGTTTCGAGTTCCTGCGAGTTCATCATAAAGCCACCATCGCCGCAGATGGCGACGACTTTTCTGTCCGGGAACACCAATTTCGCGGCCATTGCCGATGGTAAACCGGCTCCCATCGAGGCTAATGCATTGTCGAGTAATACTGTATTGGGCTCGCGGGCAGGATAGTTTCGCGCAAACCAGATTTTATAGATGCCGTTGTCCAGCGCGATAATGCCATCGTCAGGCATCACATCACGGACTTCCTCAACCAGCCGCTGCGGCAACATCGGAAAGCGGTCATCATTGGCACCTTCATCGGTGTGATCACGCATGTGATCTCTTACCTTCAGCATAAAATCAAAGTCCCAATGAGGCTGAGGTTCGATACCTTCTTTGAGTTGCCAAATGCTGTTACCAATGTCACCAATCATGCTGGCGTGAGGGAAGTAAACCGAATCAACCTGAGCACTCTGAAAATTGATGTGAACAACTTTTCGTTGGCTCGAGTCGGCGCGCATCATAAAGGGTGGCTTTTCAACCACGTCGTGGCCGACATTTAAGATAAGATCGGCTTGCTCAATGGCGCGGTGTGGGTAATCACCGTCGGAAACCGCCGCGTTACCCAGCCAACGGGGATGATCCTCGTTGATGACGCCTTTGCCCATTTGTGTGGTAACGAACGGAATTCCGGTTTTGTCGACAAAGGCGCGTAGCATCTTAGCGGTAATTTTGCGATTGGCTGCTGCACCGATCAGCAATAACGGGTGTTTTGCTTCTTGCAACAGGTTTAGCACATGCGTTACCGCTTTATATTCAGGAATTGGACGGCGCGAGAAGCTGGGTTCAATGGGGTTCGCGTCAACGTCTTCACTGGCGACATCGTCTGACAATTCAAGGTGGGCCGCACCTGGACGTTCTTCCTCGGCGCGGCGGAACGCTTCTCGGACATGTGCCGGTATGCTTTTCGCGCTGATGATGGGCTGGGTATATTTGGTGATCGGGGTCATCATGTCGACCACATCGATGATTTGAAACTGGCCTTGCTGGCGTTCTTTTATCGGTTTCTGCCCCGTTATCACGACCATGGGCATGGCTCCCAGCTGTGCATAGGCGACCGGGGTAACTAAATTCGTTGCGCCCGGACCTAAGGTCGACAGACAAACTCCAGGTTTACCGGTAAGCCGGCCATAGGTTGCTGCCATGAAGCCAGCGCCTTGTTCATGCCGCGTAATAATCAGTTTAATCGATGATTTTGACAGTGACTCCAGTAAATCGAGGTTCTCCTCACCCGGAATGCCAAAAATATATTCTACGCCTTCGTTTTCAAGCGCTTTAACCATCAGATCCGATGCTTTCACGTCGCTCTCTCCTTGCGTATTGAATCATTTGTATTGGGGGTTACGTAAAGCGTAGGACATATGATCAAAAAAGGCGGCTTAAGTCGCCGCCTTTTTACGTTTCTGCCGGTGATGAATTACGAGTCTTCACCAGTCATTTCCTGCAAACGGTTACGCAACTCTTCGTCGTTTTGCGCTTGCTGAATGATTTGGTTGTACTCTTGAGGTGTTAAGCCAGCGTCTTCAACGGCCGCAATCATTTCTTCCTGTGCAGACTGCTGAATAGTACGAGCTTCCTCCTGGTTCTCAGCGTTTTGGAATTTTTCGCGATACTTTTCAGTAACGGCTTGTACGTCTTCCATCGCTGTTACAAACTTGACCAGCATGCCTTCAGTAATTTTCTGTTGAGCTTGCTGCTGAGCCATTTGTTGAGCTGCTTGCCCTTGTTGTTGAGCGATAGCGGCTGTTGAACCAAAGGCCATAACGGTTGCTAATGCGATTAATGTCTTTTTCATAATAGACTCCTAAGTGTTGTCTGGAACTAAATTTGCTCACTGTACCTAAAGCGAAGACCGTGCCAGTTTTGCAAATCATTGATTATTAATGAAAAACATTAAATTGAATGATTTGTAGAGCAGCGTCGGGTGAAAACCTGTATCGTTTTGATACAGTTGGAGGAGCATGAATGACAAAAAGATACAGTTTAAACCTGTCGAGTTTGCAGAAACGACTACTGCTTTATGTTGTCGTTCCGATGATCGTGATATCCGGTGTCGCAATCAGTTTTGGTTTGCAGCTAATGGCGCAACAAGAAGAACAGCGATTAAAAGCGGATTTGGAACTGTTGGGTCGTGCCATTAGCTTACCGATAAGTGATGCTTTATTAACCAATGACTTACCTGCGGTGCAGGCTAACTTAGACTCGGTGTTCTCAATTGGTCGAGTCTACGGTGCCTCGGTTTATAATGTAGAAGGCAATCAGGTTGCGGAAGCCGGTATTACCGAAACGGATCTGTCTAACAGCTTTCTCGCCCAGCAAACGGTAGAAACCGGTGTCACACAAGACGATTACCGACGTGTCGAAGGGCAAGACGTGTTCTCCCAGTTTATGCCAATCATTGACCGTGGCGGACGTATCATCGGCTTACTGCAGATCAATCGAAAGGCCAGCGATTTTGATGAACGATTTGCGCAACTGAGTAAGGTGGCCTGGTTTAGCTGGGCGGCGTTTGCATTAGTTACCATTGCGGTGCTTATTTTTGGTCATTATCGCGGCGTTGGCCGCCACGTTGTGGAATTAAAAAATGCCATGCGACGCGTGGCTGAGGGTGATCGCGATATTCGTGTAACGCCTCAGGGCCCAAGTGAGATCGCTGAAATCAGTGACGGCTTGAACCGCATGCTGGACAGTATCGACCGTGCGGAGCAGGAATTAAAGCAGCGTCGCCAACAGGAAGAAAAGTTGCAACAAGCGCTTCGTGAGCAAGAAAAAATGGCGGCAATCGGCAGTGTCGCCAGCGGTGTTGCGCATGAGCTTGGTGCGCCGTTGACGGTGATTGATGCGCGCGCCAAGCGATTATTAAAAAACAACACCAACAGCGAAGAGATACGTCAGTTGGATGCTGTCCGCGGACAAGTCCAACGGCTGACCGGGCTGGTTAATCAATTATTAGCGTTCTCTCGCACCCCGGTTGCTGAGCGTAAGCCTTGCGAGGTACAACAATTGCTCGCCAGAGCCATTCAAAGTATTGGTTATGAGCGCGATGATGACCCGATAAAAATACGCGTTGATGGCCAGGTTTCGTCGTTGATTAATGTCGACGATAAGCGCTTTGAGCTGGCGCTGATCAATGTATTGAGAAACGCCCTACAGGCAGCGAAGTCAGAAATTGTGGTGTCGTTACGGGGTGGTGATACGGTAGAAATCTGTGTTTGCGATGATGGGCCCGGGATCGACGACGCCATGAAAAACACCGCCGCACAACCCTTTAACAGTACCAAGCCGCAAGGCAAAGGTACCGGTCTGGGGTTAACCATTGTCAGCCACGTGATGACCGATCATCACGGGTCGATGACTCTGGAAAATGCGGAGCATGGTGGCTGCTGTGTACGGTTGCGTCTGCCAGCAAGTAAGGAGTAAAGGGTATGAGTATGAATAAGGCCTGGGTAGCGGTTATTGAGGATGATCCGGCACTGAATGAGTTGCTGGTCGAAGAGCTTGAGGCAGAGGGCTACCGTGTAACGCATCATGGCAGTGTCGAAGACTATCTCAGCCAGGAGGGGCAGCCGGATGTGGTGGTAAGTGACATTCGTCTACCGGGAACCTCGGGCATGTCGCTGTTGCAAACGTTACAGCAACAGAATAATCCACCCGCGGTGTTGTTGATCACCGCGTTTGGCACGGTTGATCAGGCGGTTGATGCACTGAAACAGGGGGCCGCAGACTTTCTGACTAAACCGCTGGACGTAGAACACTTGTTGCTGAGCGTGCAACGAATCCTTGAGCACCGCAGTTTAAAACAAGAACTGAACCGCTTTAAAACCCAGCAGACCGGCCCCGCCGGAATGATTGGGCAAAGTCCGGCGATGCGAAAGCTTTACACCCAAATCGAGCAAATTGCAGCGGTGGATGGCAGCGTGCTGATTTTGGGCGAGAGCGGTACCGGGAAAGAGCTGGTGGCGCGAGCGATTCATCAGCTCAGCGAGCGACGGGATAAGTCGTTTCAGGCGGTTAACTGTGCCGGTATCCCGGCCGACTTGATGGAAAGCGAGTTCTTTGGTCATGAGGCCGGCGCCTTTACGGGTGCGAAAGGAAAACGCAGCGGACTATTGAAGCAAGCGGATGGTGGTACGCTGCTACTGGACGAAATTGGTGAAATGCCGATGGCGCTGCAAGCTAAATTACTCAGAGTTTTGCAGGAGGGTACGCTGCGTGCTGTGGGGAGTGATAAGGAAGAGCGCGTTGATGTGCGAATTCTGGCGGCAACGCATCAAAATCTCGAACAAAACGTCGAACAAGGCAGCTTTCGGCAGGATCTTTTTTACCGCTTGGAGACCTTCTCGCTTTACGTACCGGCATTGCGCGAGCGCGGGGAAGATATCGAGCGGTTGGTGCGTCACTTCATTAATGAGCTTCAGAATGAGCAACGTATCAAGGATATTGATAGCGATGCGTTGGAGGCACTCTACCGATACCCGTTCCCGGGTAATGTTCGCGAGTTGCAGAATGCGATAGAACGAGCGATGGCGTTCAGTGCGGATGACACCATCCACTGTGATGACTTACCCAAACGGATTCTTGAATACAGTGGCCCAGATCAGGGCAGTTTGAAAAATGAGTGGCCCACCTTGCATCAGTTGCAGGAGGACTACATCAAACGGGTGATGCAACACGTCGAGGGCAATAAGTCGAAAGCAGCAGATATATTGGGTATTACTCGGCGAACGCTATACCGCTGGCTTGATGACCAGGGTGATCAAAGCGAGCGCTAAGAACGTATCCAGAGCACAGATAACACGTGAGTTAAGGAGAGTGTAGTGAAGATTTTAATGGTACTAACCTCACACGATGAGCTTGGTGATACCGGCAACAAAACGGGCTTTTGGGTTGAAGAGTTTGCAGCCCCTTATTATGTCTTTACCGACGCTGGCGCGGAAGTCACCATTGCGTCGCCAAAAGGTGGGCAGCCTCCGATTGATCCAAACAGCGCTGCTGAAGATGCGCAGACTGAGGCAACGCGTCGTTTCGATAACGATGAGAGCGCGCAGCAAAAACTTGCAACCAGTTGTAAGTTGGATGAAATCAATGTTGACGATTTTGATGCCATTTTTTATCCCGGTGGACATGGACCGCTTTGGGATCTGACCAATGATGAGCATTCGATTCACTTAATTGAACAGTTTTGGAGCAAAGGCAAGCCGGTTGCAGCCGTTTGTCATGCGCCAGCGGTGTTGCTCAACGCGAAAACGCCGGCCGGAGACCCGATCGTTCAGGGTCGAACGGTGACAGGTTTTAGTAACTCTGAAGAAGAGGCGGTTGGGTTAACCTCGGTGGTGCCGTTCCTGTTAGAGGATGCGCTCGGTGAGAAAGGCGGGCATTATCGCAAAGTCGATGATTGGCAAGCTTATGCGGTGCAGGACGGTATGTTAATCACCGGTCAAAACCCGGCTTCGTCAGAGCAAACCGCGGAACGCCTTCTGGACGTACTAAGAGCGATGGTTTAACCCATCGCTCTCAATCGTTAGCTGTTAAAAGCGTCGGCTCCACTCTAGGCCGACGCTGAGCTGACGGCCGATACCAGGCTCAAAAGAGCGGCCACTGCCTTGATTGACGACCACCGAACCGACGTAGGCCTTATCGGTAATATTATCCAACAATAACCAACCCTCGAGTTGATGCTCTCCCCACTGCCAGGACTTTCTGACGGCGGCATCAAATAAGGTATAACTTGGCGCCTTGACTTGATTATTGTCCGAGCTGTAGGCCGAATCCCGATAACGAGCTGACACTTGCACTTGCCATTGCTGTGGCAGTGCATAATTGATTCTGCCGTACCATTGATTTTTCGCGACACCAGGTAATTGATTACCCGTTAACTCGCCGGCTTCGAACGTTGCAGACAGATGAGTGTATGATACCCATGCGTCAAGTCTGTCATTGATCAGTGACCCCTGCAGTGAAAGTTCGAGACCTTCGCGAGCGGTTTTGGCAGCGTTACGATAAGTTGTACGGCCATCATTGGACTGATCCACAAGAATTTCGTTGTCACTGCGGATATCAAAGACAGACAGGCCTAAGCGCCAGTTTTCGGCGATATACGCTTTTAGTCCGGCTTCCAATTGTTTGTTGGTGGAGGGCATTAGCTCTGTGTTAAGACCACTGCCCTGGTTGCGATAAGCCAACTCAGTCAGGGTTGGTGTTTCGAAGCCTTCACCATAACTCAGGTAGCTGCTGATGGTTTCGGACAGTTGCCATGTGACTGCTGCGGCAGCGGATAGCTCATCAAAGGTTTTGCCGCCGCTGTCATCGGGGTTTGCCGGGCTAATGTAGTAGTCCATAACCCGATAATCGAGCTCGTTATAGCGAATGCCTGCATTTACCTGCCAATTGTCGGCAAGCTGCCAGTCAGAGCGTAAATAAAAGCTTTGACTGTCTATGTGGTTGAACTCATCGCGCCGCAGTTCGCCACGGCTGCCATTATCATTAACCAAACCAAAACGATGATCTTGCTGGCTTTCATGCATCCAACCGCCGCTGATATCAAGTTGTTCGCTGAGTTGCCATTGAGCGAAGGCATGCAGTCCCTCAAATTGTCGCGACAAATCGATAACCGCGCCAGAGCTGGTTAAATCAGCACCAGAAAACGGTAAAAACTGGACAATATCGCGATCGCCCTGCCAGGCCGAGAGACGATAATTTTGGTGATCGGTTTCATAGCGCCAGCTTAAAGAGCCTTGCCGATGATGGATACGTTTCCGGGTATCAAAATCGATAGCGCGTTGTACCGTTTGCGTAGGGTCAGCGCGCCAGTCAGCCGGGGTTAACGCGCTAGGGTCCTGCAACAGCGGTGCATAATTATTGTCATAGCGCAGCACCAACTGCTGGTTATCGCTCAGTGTCATGTACCAGCGCAAGGCCTGCTGTTGGCGTTCTGCGCGGTTATGTGGCCGCGGACCATCGGTTGTGAAGTCGGTTGCCATCAGTTTTAACTGATGTTGCTCGCCGGCGTATTGAAGATCGGCACCGTAACGTTGCAGGTTGTCTGCTGATTGTTGTGTACTCAACGCTATCTGGCTACTCATCGGCGCTTGGCTTTGCCATTCGACAACACCGCCACCGGCGTTACCGTAGAGTACGGCTAATGGCCCTCTTAGCACTTCAATGCTGGCAATATCATCCAGCATAATGCTTGAGGTTTGTGCCTGACCGTCGGGCATCGATAACGGAATGCCATCAATATTCAGTTGTAGGCCACGTACGCCGAAAGCCGCGCGGGCTCCGAACCCCCGTATTACCAGCCGAGTATCCTGTGCATAGTTATAGCGACTGTCGGCTTGAATGCCGGGAATGCCCTCGAGCATATCGCCAGCATCGATGTTGAGCGACGGTAGCTGTTGAGTGGTGTCTACCCGAGTCACACTGGCTGGGCTGGTCAGCCAGGACTGTTGGCTTTGCGTCGCCGTAACGACAACATGTTCATCAATTTTCTCGGGGGCTGTTTGTTGTGCGTAACAAAATGGGGCTGCCATAAATGGCAACCCCAGTAACGTTCGATACTTCATCATAACTCAGTCTGCTGCGGGTGAAAGTTTGATTAAACGACCATTGTCTTCGTCGCTGAGGATGTACAACATGCCGTCAGGTCCCTGTTCGATATCCCGAATGCGAAAATCAATATCGCCGTCGAACAGACGTTCTTCATGAATCATGCGACCCTCTTCAAGATCCAACCGGGCAATCATTTGTCCGCGCAGAGCGGTAACTAACAGATCCCCCTGCCAATGCTTAAACTGATCGCCGGTGTAGAAGATTGAACCAGCAGTCGCAATCGATGGCAGCCAATAATAATAAGGTTGCTCCATACCCTCTTTGTGCGTACCAATACCAATTTCACCGCCGCCGTAATCTTCGCCGTAAGTGATGGTTGGCCAGCCATAGTTCTTACCGGCTTTCGGAATGTTAACTTCGTCACCGCCCTGTGGACCATGTTCAATCGTCCATAGTTCGCCGGTGTCCGGATGGATAGCGGCACCCTGGACGTTACGATGACCATAAGACCAGATTTCGTCCAGCGCGTCGTCATCGCCAACGAAGGGGTTATCTTCAGGAACACTGCCATCGGGCCAGATGCGGACAATTTTACCGTGATGATTATCCAGTGTTTGCGCATCTTCCATACGAGAGTAACGGTCACCTAACGTAATAAACAGGTGCCCCTCAGGTGAAAACACTAAACGTGAGCCAAAATGGGCGCCGCTTTCATACTTAGGTGCCTGTCGGAAAATGACTTCGCCGTCGACCCACTGATCGCCATCAAGTTTACCGCGCATAACGGCGGTACTGTTACCCTCACCACCGCTTTGATTCGGCTCTGAGTAACTGATGTAAATCCAGCCGTTGTTGCTGAAATCCGGATCGATATTGACGTCCAGTAGCCCGCCCTGACTGCGCGCAACCACCTCTGGAGTGCCTTTAATTTTAGTACGCTCAGAGCCGTCGGCGGAAATATGATTAAGGATGCCGTCTCGTTCCGTCACCAACATACTGCCGTCAGGTAAAAATGTCATACCCCAGGGGTGCGATAAGTTTTCTGTTAAGGTGGTCATCTCGACCGTATGTCGTTCGGTTGTGTATTCATCAGCAGCGACGGTTGCGCTAAGTCCTAATGAAACGGCAACAACCAGAGCCAATTTACTGGTTTGCATAGTATTTCCTCTTGCTGTTCGTTTACTGTGTCAAAGCAGTATACGGTAAAAATACGTATTTTGATGAGTGCCGACTTGATCTGTTTGGGGTTATCACCGTTAATAAGAGTCAGTCACTTAATAAAGAGAGAGCGTAACATCATGAAAATAAAAGGTATTGTAAAAGCGCTAGTGGGTGTTGGTCTAATTTCACATTTATCGGCCTGTGGGACGCTACTGTACCCGGAACGTAAAGGTCAGACCGATGGCCGTATTGATCCCGGCGTGGCGGCGATGAACGGCGTAGGGTTGCTATTGTTTGTGATCCCGGGCTTAGTCGCTTTTGCGGTGGATTTCCATAACGGTACGATTTATTTGCCCAACTCGGGCGCCGTTGATGGCGAAGACGATGGCGTTTATGCTCTGCGTAACGAGGGACCTCTTACCTATCAGCAAGCGCAAAAAATGATCGAGCAACATACCGGCAAAACAATCGATATGCGCACGGCAGAGCAAAAAACATTGAGAGCAATGAACGCCAAAGCCATTGCTGAACAATTGAAACAAGCGCAACAGACGGCGAATTAATGACATCGACATGGTTTAACAGTAATTCATTGCTCATTTTCGGGCAGTGGATGGCAGCGGCTTTTGTGCTGTTACTGATCGTTCTGCTGATCAGTATTGGTGTGATGTACGTGGTTGATAAAATACAGGTACGACATACCATTCGCCGCAATTATCCTGTGGTCGGACGGTTTCGGTATATTTTTGAACGCATGGGTGAGTTTATGCGGCAGTATTTCTTCGCGATGGATCGTGAAGAAATGCCCTTTAACCGGGCGCAACGAAGCTGGGTATATCGAGCCGCAAAAAATGCCGACCGTAACGTTGCTTTTGGTTCTACCCGTGACTTAACCCGCACCGGAACGATCATTTTCAGTAACGCCCCCTACCCGCCGCTCGCTGAACAGGCGGTAAAACCGGAACCGGTTGAAATCGGTCCCTATTGTTCGACGCCCTATTATCCACGGTCCTATTTCCACATTTCCGGAATGAGTTACGGCGCGTTGTCACCGGTTGCGGTCAAAGCTTTGTCTAACGGAGCTGCCAAGGCCGGGTGCTGGTTGAATACCGGTGAAGGTGGACTGTCTCCGTATCATCTTTCCGGACACTGCGACATTGTTTTCCAAATGGGCACGGCTAAATTTGGTGTCCGCACCAAAGACGGTAAGCTGGATGAGTCGCGCCTGGCTGAACTGGGTCGCCACGACAATGTGAAGATGTTTGAAATTAAACTCAGCCAGGGGGCAAAGCCCGGCAAAGGCGGTATCTTGCCCGGTATAAAAGTTAATGCGGAAATTGCCCAAATCCGCGGCATTGAAGTTGGAAAAGACGCCATCAGTCCCAACCGTCACCTTGAAATCAGTAACAACGAAGAATTACTCGATTTTATCGATAAAGTTCGGTGTATCACCGGTAAGCCGACAGGTTTTAAGTTTGTGATGGGCGATCCCAGCTGGATTGACGAACTGGTTGATTCGATCCTGGCGCGAGGCGAAGCGTCGGCGCCCGACTTTATTACGCTCGACAGTGCCGACGGCGGAACCGGTGCAGCTCCGCAACCGTTGATGGATTATGTTGGTTTGAAACTGTCAGAAAGCTTACCCATTTTAATTGATAAATTAACCGAAGCAGGCCTTAAAGAACGAGTAAAAGTGATTTGTTCCGGTAAGATGATTTCGCCGGCTGACGTGGCCTGGGCGATTGCGATGGGGGCTGATTTTGTGGTGTCGGCGCGCGGCTTTATGTTCTCGTTAGGGTGTATTCAGGCGATGCAGTGCAACAAAAACACCTGTCCAACCGGTGTCACAACCGATAATCCAAGGTTACAAAAAGGCCTCGATCCAACCGACAAAGCGGAACGGGTCGCGAATTACCATAAATACCTGGAATACGGCGTTAACATCATCGCTCACTCTTGTGGTGTGACTGACCCTCGGCAGTTAACCCGTCGTCATGCCAGGGTGATCAAGCCAGACGGTGAAAGCATCAGTCTGGCTGATCGTTATCCATTGCCGCCTGCCCGCCGACGTTAAGGTTGCTTAAGACAAGGTGTTAATTGGTAACAAGGTTGCAATCTCTTCCGCAATTTTGCGGAATGTCTGGCGGCGGCTGGTGGTCGCCCGATAGACCAGACCGATATCCCGGGACGCCTCTTGCCCACTGGGTTTCAACGGAATCAAATCGGTATTGTCTAAAATACCGTGGTCTATGGCCATCTGTGACATGAAGGTAGCGCCGCCGCGAGCGTCTGCCATCTGCACGAGGCTGTGCAAACTGGTTGCGGTAAATGGGTTCACCTTTACCGTGTCGGTTAACTGACACGCGGACACCGCATGACCGGTCAGGCAATGCTCTTTTTCGAGCAGGAAAATACTGCCGTCCGGTAGCATGTCGTAATCAACCGGTTCCCCCAGTTTGTCCGCGATTGATTTGTGAGCAACCAACTTAAATGGGTCGCGGCCGAGTGTCCATTTTTGGTTGCCCTGGATATCCATCGGTAATGCCAACAGCAGAATGTCTAAATCGCCATCGCGCAAGGCATTGAGCAAATTGTTGGTGGTATCTTCGGCCAGTTGAAGTGACAATTTCGGATAGTTCTGTTGCACACGCTTGCTGAGTGCACCTACCACAAACGGGGCAATGGTAGGAATGATCCCAAGCCGAACCGGACCTTCCAGGATATTGCCATGGCCTTTGGCGTAATGAACCAGCTCTTCGGTTGAGGTGATGATGTTGCGCGCCTGTTCAACGATTTCTTCACCGATGGCCGTGAATAAAAACGACTTGTGGTCACGTTCAATCAATTGGCAGCCCAATTGCTCTTCGAGGTTCTGAATGCCGCTGCTTAAGGTTGACTGGCTGACATTACAAGCGGCCGCTGCGCGGTTAAAGTTTTGTTGCTGGTGCAACGCCAGTAAATAACTGAGGTTTTTTAAGCTTGGTAACTTTCCCATGATGGCACTCCGAAATTTTAATCCGATTTACCGATTATCATAATAGGTTTTATTCGTTTTATCCAATAAGACGTTCTGCGTAACATACTCATCGAAACGTTACAGCACATTTTTTAAAACACTTGTTAGGAGAGAAATCTATGTTAACAGTCGGTGATAAATTACCAGAATTCAGCGTTGTTGCAGCTAAGCCTGGTTTCAATATGCCAGAAGAGAACGGCGAAAGCGCGTTTGAAACGATTAACAACGAGAGCTTTGCCGGAAAATGGAAAATCATTTTCTTCTATCCAAAAGATTTCACCTTCGTGTGCCCTACTGAAATTGTAGAGTTCGCCAAGTTGAACGAAGAGTTTGCGGATCGCGACGCGGTGGTCCTTGGCGGTAGCACAGACAACGAATTCGTGAAGCTGGCATGGCGCCGTGAGCACCCGGATCTTGATCGCTTGAACCAATACTCGTTTGCAGACAACGGATCATTGGTCGACGGCCTGGGTGTCCGCGACAAAGAAGAAAACGTAGCGCTGCGTGCTACCTTCGTTGTCGATCCTCACAACGTCATTCAGCACGTATCGGTAAACAACTTGAATGTTGGTCGTAACCCAGCAGAAATTCTGCGCATTCTTGACGGTTTACAGACAGATGAACTGTGTCCGTGCAACCGCGCTGTTGGTGGCGACACTCTGTAATAGGGATTAATCATAGTGACACCCGGGCTGGTTCTCTCCGGGTGTCTGTTGAAACGATTTAGGAGTAGTTCATGGCAATTGCAGATTACAAGCAGCTATTAGGTGACCACGGTAAAGACACCAAACTGAATCTATCAAGCTTGTTTAACAACGTTGATACATCCGGTTTAACGACGGATCAATTTTACGGAACGGCACTTTCGTTGGCTTACAGCATTGCCGATGAAGAACTTATCGCGGCCATCGAGGCAGAAGCCGAAGGTAAAATTGAAGATAACGTCAAAAGCGCGGCTAAGTTAGCGGCGACCCTGATGGCAATGAACAATGTTTATTATCGCTTTTTGCACTTATCCAGCGACAAGCAATTTACCAAACTTCCGGCGGGCCTGCGCATGAACGCAATGGCTAATCCGGGTGTTGAGAAAGCCGATTTTGAGTTGTATTCACTGGCCGTGTCAGCGTTAAACGGCTGTGGCCTATGTATTGATTCGCACGTAAAAACACTGTTGCAACACGAGGTGTCGGCTCAGGCGATTCAATCCAGTATTAAGTTGGCGGCGGTACTTAACGCAGCTGTGACTGCGCGCAAACTGTCGTAATCCCTCAGGAGCGCCACGCTCCATCCCCTGTCTAGAGCAGTAGCCATACTGTTCGCAACGCTTTAGCCCGCCTTGTGCGGGCTTTTTTTCTTTCTATTTCAGCATCATGTCCTACAGTTACTAATAAGCTGAGCAAAGGAGGAAAGATGTTGAATATCAATATCGAGCGCTTAAAGCGTTCTATTCGTGAACTCTCCCAAATTGGCTATAACGAGGAAGACCATGGCGTTTACCGTTGGGGCTTTACCGCGGCGGATATGGAGGCCAGACACTGGCTTTTGGATACCGTCAAAGCTGAGGGCTATCAAGCGCACATGGATGGTGCCGGGAACGTCTTTTTTGGCATCGGCGATTATCATAAAAAGCCGGCGGTATTGACGGGCTCACATTTGGATACCGTACCGGCCGGGGGGATTTTTGATGGCGCGCTTGGGGTACTGTCCGGGTTGGAGGTACTGCGCACGTTAACCGACCATGACGTGCAGTTGGAGCATCCGGTATGGGTTGTTGCAACGGCCGAGGAAGAAGGTCGCTTTGGCGGTATGATGGGATCACAGGCAATAGCCGGTGCTTTAAATATGGACTGGCTGATGTCCGCTCACGACGCTGATAATGTCTATTTAAAAGATGCGCTGGCTGAACATGGCTTGGATGTGATGAATGTGCTTGATGCCGCCTGGCCGCCCGAGCGTTTAAAAGCTTTCTATGAATTGCACATCGAACAAGGACCGGTGTTGTTTAATGAGGACATTTGCATTGGTGCGGTGGAGGGAATATCCGGTGTCTTCAAGTGGATCGTTCACTTAAAAGGTAAGGCCGATCATGCTGGCACGGCACCCATGAACATGCGCAGTGACGCGTTTATGGGGTTGGCAGACTTCGCGCACGAGATTGACCGTATCATTGCCGAAGACGGTACCGATAAAACTCGCATTACCGTGGGTAAAGTTGACTTAAAGCCCGGCAGTCCGCACACGGTTCCAGGAGAAGCTGTGTTTACCATTGTGGGGCGAGATATGAGCAACGAGATCATGGAAGAGCTAGCCGATTCGTGTCGCAAAGCGCTCTCTGCAATCGCGCGAAAACACCGACTGATGTTTGAATACGAACAGGTCAGTTGGTTGAAACCGCAGGCTTGTTCCGACAAGTTGACGCAGATCATAGAAAAGAAAGCGAAGTCACGTAAGCTATCTTGTGTGAAAATGCCTAGTGGTGCAGGTCATGATACGCAGTTTCTGGCGCAGATCACGGACGCTGGGCTTATTTTTATTCCGTCAGTGAATGGCGTAAGTCATGCACCTGACGAATGGTCTCACTGGCACGATGTCGAAGCTGGCACCAATGTGTTGTTAGATTGCATCATCGAGTCAGCGAGTTAATTGATGCATGTCAACGGTATGTTAGATATACTGGGCGATACATGACCGATATCAAGTGGTAGCGCAATGGAACAGAAAATCAAAGTTCAGGCAGCGGATAAGGTCAAAATCCAGCGTCCGAAAAGCTCTCAGAATAACAACGACTACTCTCCCAGAAGCCGAATTTATGTACGTGATGTCAAAGGTGGCATGGAGTATTTTCGGCGTATTTTCGGCTTCATCCTATTAGCGGTTTTTGCGGCGCTACCCTGGATTACTTATCAGGGTGAACAGGCGATCTTGCTTGATATCATGGAGCAGCGTTTCCGAATTTTTGGTCTCACCTTATGGCCTCAGGACTTCACCATAGTTGCTTTGTTTGCCATTGTTGCGGCTGTAGCCTTGTTTTTTGTCACCACCATCTGGGGTCGGGTTTGGTGCGGTTTTATGTGTCCGCAGACCACCTGGACCGCGATTTTCATGTGGTTCGAGAAAAAATTTGAAGGCCCGCGTAACAAGCGAATTAAATTAGATCAACGCAAAATGGATTTTGATAAGTTGTGGCGCAAGACCGGTAAACAGTTAAGCTGGATTGCTGTGGCGTTGTTAACGTCAATGATATTTGTCGGTTATTTTACCGATGTTCGTGCCCTATTCGTTAACTTTTTTACCCTGGAAGCCGGGTTTTGGGCGACGTTCAGTGTGTTGTTCTTTACGTTTTGTACATACGGCAATGCCGCCTATATGCGGGAAATCATGTGCACCCATATGTGTCCGTATGCACGTTTTCAGTCAGCCATGTTTGACAAGGATACCTACACAGTCAGTTATGACGTCAATCGTGGTGAGCCAAGAGGACCTCGCTCGCGCAAAGTGGATCCAAAAGAAAAAGGCCTTGGTGACTGCATCGATTGCTATATGTGCGTTCAGGTCTGCCCGACCGGCATCGACATACGCAACGGCCTGCAATACGAATGCATTGATTGCGGTGCCTGTATAGATGCCTGTAACGACGTCATGGATAAAATGAATTATCCTCGAGGGCTGATTCGTTTCACCACTGAGCGTAACCTCGCCGCTAAACAGAAATCCGAAAAAACCAACCCCTGGCGTATGAAGAGCATTGGTTACTTCATTATGATGCTTGCGGTAACCGCGGTTCTGGTCATCGACGTTGCCACTCGTATTCCGTTAGAGGTTGATATTCTGCGTGACCGAAATGCGCTGTATCGTGAAAACATTCAAGGTGAAATAGAAAACGTCTATACACTGAAAATCGTCAATAAGTCGCAGCAAGACCATACCTATGAAATTTCTCTCAATGGGTTTGAGCAATATCGGCTGATCGGCGATACGCGTAAGACGGTTGAAGCCGGTGAGGTAGGAAGTCTGCCGATCACCGTGGCCGTTCCCCCGAGTCTGCTAAAAGAGCAAATTTCTGATTTCGATTTTGTGGTACAGTCCGTAAATGATCCCGACGTGGTGTTAACACACGAAACACGTTTTATTTACGAGTAGGTATATGCTGCAAAATGATTTCGCGTTTCAGGGGCTTGGTCCTGATACGCTGATACGAGCGCTGGAGACCCTGGAGGTTTATCCAAGTAGTGGCCTGCTGGCGCTCAACAGTTATGAAAACCGTGTTTACCAGTTCAGTACCGATAACCATCAACGTTACGTCGTTAAGTTCTACCGCCCCGGACGTTGGTCGTTAGAACAGGTTCTTGAGGAACACCAATTTACTCAGGAACTGGCGGATGAAGAGATCCCGGTTGTTGCCCCTTTGCGTATCCATGGCAAGACGCTGCATGAGTATGAAGGCTATCACTTTTGTTTGTTCCCCAGCATTGGCGGCAGAGCTTTTGAGCCAGATAACCTTGATCAGCTCGAACGGCTTGGCCGGCAAATTGGGCGTCTGCATGCGGTAGCGCGGGCTGGAACATTTCACTCCCGTGAAACCATTAATTATCAGCAGTTTGTTTGTGAGTCAGTTGCTGAGTTGCAACAAAGCGAGCTGATTCCGGACAGCATAAAAACGGCATTTTTTGCCATTTTAGAGCCGCTGGCAAAGCGCCTGGAAAGCACACCTCTGAACGATTTTAGTACACAGCGGCTGCATGGCGACTGTCATATTGGTAATATTTTGCAACGTGACGATCAACTGACGTTTGTCGATTTTGATGATTGTCGCACCGGACCCGCTATCCAAGACTTGTGGATGATGTTGAATGGTCCGCGTGAGGAACAAACGGTACAACTTGATGCTCTAATCGAAGGCTATGAGGAATTTTGCTCGTTTGATAAATCAGAACTGCTGTTAATTGAACCTTTACGTGGATTCAGAATCATTCAATATATGGCATGGTTATCGAAACGCTGGCAAGATAGTGCCTTTCAGCGGGCGTTTCCTTGGTTTGCAGAAGACCGCTATTGGGAAAATCAGGTATTGGCATTAAAAGAACAATTTGCCGCGTTGGATGAGGCGCCGCTGCGGCTCGGGTTTTAGATAATAACGTAATTAAGGTGTAACTATGAGCAAATGGTTTTTAGGGTTGTTGAGTGCGGCTTTATTGGTAATAGGCAGTGCTCAGGCGCAACAATTTGAAGAAGGTGTTCACTACGAAACAATCGCTGATGAAGCGACCAGTAAGCCTGAAATTGTTGAATTTTTCTCGTTCTACTGCGTACATTGTTTCCGTTTCGAGCCAATCGCTAAGGCATTAAAAGAAGCGCATCCGGAAGCCTTTGAGAAAGCTCATGTGTCGTTTATCAGCCCGCGTGGTGATGTTGGCGAAACGATGACCAAAGCTTTTGCAGCAGCGCAAAAGCTCGATATCGAAGAGAAAATCAGTGATGCGATTTTTGATTACAACTTTAACAAAAACAGTATGCTGACCAGTAAGCAGGATATTCGTAATGTGTTTGTGGTTAACGGCGTAGCCGGTGATGAATTTGATAAAGCGTTAGCAAGTTTCGCCGTACGTGCTGCTGCCAGTAAAATGGATCGCCGAGCGAGCAATCTGGGCGTTAATGCAACACCAACCTTTATTGTGAATGGTAAGTATAAGATGTTGCCGCAAGGATTTCGTGACAGCGAGGACTTCGCTGCGGACTTCACCAAGTTGGCAAGCTACCTTATCGAAAAATAATTTACCAAACTTAACCCTCAGATATCTGGGGGTTTTTTATGTTCCGAATATGACAATGTTCATATTGTAGTGTGAAAAATAAATTTGCTTCATTAAAGAAGCTTTGGTAACGTAGGTTTTGCACGGAATGAAAGCGGTACATGGAAGTACTACCCTGCATTAACGTCTTCACAAAAAATTATTTGCCTGCGTCAGGCAACGCTTTATTCAAATACTGATAGTGTTTTAATCCGAACTCCGGCAGCACGGAATACAGGTGCTCGACAATCGCGGATTGAATGGCTTCGTATTGCGTCCACTGAGTTTCTTCACAGAACGCATAAATCTCTAGTGGCAATCCTGCAGGGGTTGGTTGTAGTAAGCGCGCCATATGGGTCATGTCCTGGCGAACCTTAGGATGGTTAGCAAGATAATGTTCGGCGTACAACCGAAACGCCGTCAGGTTGCTGACCGGGCAGCTCAGCTCGTTTTGCTCCAGCCAAGACTTAAGGTCTTGCGAAAAATACGTATCGACTAATGCTGTTAGTTTTTCATCGTTAAGTTGGCTCGTGCTGTCCAAATCAATCATGATCGATCGCATCATGCGGCGGCCACCCGCGTTGATCATGCCTTGCCAATTTTTAAAGGACTGATGGATAAGCACATAGGTCGGCAAGTACACTGTGGTTTTGTCCCAATTTTCGACCTTTAACGTGATAAGGCCGACCTCCTTGATCACGCCATCGACATTTGAATCCGGTACTTGAATCCAGTCATCAATCGCGACCATGCGATTAGTGGCGAGCTGCACACCGGCGACAAAGCCCATTAAAGTGTCTCTAAAGACCACCATTAAAATTGCGGTCATGGCACCAAAACCACTGAGCAGATACATCGGTGACTTATTCATGATGATGGCAACAGTGATGAGTATGGCCATTAGCACAAGGATCAGCTTAATAACCTGAATCACCCCGGTTATTGGCACCTCTTTGGCTTTACTGGAATATTCGTAGGCTATGTGCACCACGTTAGCCAGGGCCGTTAGAATGCTGGTGATTATCCAGGTTAAATAAATGCTGACAGCGGTTTGCAGAGGGTCTTGCCAGGTTTCAAAACGCTCAACGAAGATGACCGGAATGAAGGCGTTAATGACCAGTACCGGAGCCAGGTTTGCGCAGCGTTTGAAGAAACCACTGTTGACCAACGCATTGTACCAGCGCTCGGGGGCTTTATTTAATAATCGATGGATGGCCAGATCAATAAAGAAGCGTGAAACCGCATATGCGACATAGCTGGCCAAGACAATAAGCACGATATTGATAGCGATCGCCAGGTGTTCAATAACGCCTTGTTCAAAGCCCGTTTTGTTTAGCCATGCAGTGACGAACTCTAAATCCATAGTCGTTACCTTTGTTGGTGGGCTTGCTCCATTTTCTCGTGCAACGCTTCAATAATAGCGTCTTTTTCATGCCAACGTTGATTCAGCCACTTTTGAAAATGGGTTTTAAACTGCTCATCGTTACCATAGTCACCGATGAGATCGGCGCTGATGGGTAAAGTGCGTACATGTACGTAAACATTTCTCAGTTGCCCGCTGAGTAAATGCCATACCACCGGGCGATCATCTTTGCCGGGATAAGCAATGGTAATATCCAAAATCGCCTCAAATTGATCACCCATGATTTGTAAAGAGAAAGCTGTACCACCTGCTTTAGGTGGCAGCAGATAACGATAAGGGCTGTCTTTTTGACGATGTTTTTCCGGTGTAAAGCGCGTGCCCTCGCAGAAGTTAACGACGGTTGTCGGAATGTGCTTAAACTTAGCGCAGGAGCGACGTGTGGTTTCTATGTCACGACCTTTCAGGTGAGGCTTTTTTGCTATCACATCTTTAGAGTAACGTCGCATGAAGGGCATATCCAATACCCAGCAACCCCACCCTACGATTGGGATCCAAAGCAACTGCCGTTTTAAAAAGAAACGTGGCATGGGCATATTGCGTCTGGCCAGGTGCATCAAGACAAACACATCGACCCAACTGCGATGGTTGGCCATGATCATGTACCAGCCTTTTTTATGTAATGCCAGATCGCCTTCAATATGCCAGCTCATCGGTTGGGTTAGCTGAAATAACATCGACATTGCATAAGCCCATAGCCGGAACAGGCCATTCGCAACGGTTGACAGCAAAGCCTGAACCGGCGCAATAGGCAACAGCAGTTTAAAAATACCGACAATAATAATGGCTACCCCAATCATCGCGGTTGTTACCAGAGCCCAGAGAAAGTTAATGATTACGCGAAAAGGAATGAGTAACTTTGTCAGCATGCGTTAACCCTGTGTGATAGCGACCTGTTTAATCTGATCTAAATCATAACGGAACAAATGAACGATGTCTGTTCTGAACACCTTTTATTGTAAAAACAATAAAGTTGGTATACTGTATATATGTACAGTATTTGTTTGGAGGTTCTTATGCAGCCAAAACTTAAAAAATTGGTTGATAAAGGATTGCTCTGGCAAGGTCGGCCTAGCTCAGGAAAACAGCAAGAGTACTTGCACAGTGGCTCGGATGTTTTGGATAAACAGTTGGGCGGAGGCTGGCAGTTAGATGGGTTACATGAATGCCAGCGACAAAATGAATTCACCGAGTATGGGTTGATCAAACCATTGTTACAGCAGGCTTTGGTTCGACAAGTGCCGGTGTTCTGGATTAATCCACCGGCGTTAGTTTCGGCAGCAGGGCTGAGCTGGCAATTAGCAGAGCCTTCATTACAGATTATCGTGCAGGCGCAGCAACAGAATGCAGCCTGGGCTTTTGAGCAAGTATTAAAAAGTGGTACCGGAATCGCTTTATTCTGGGGTTCTCAGGAAGACATCGATGCCAATAAAGTTCGCCGTTGGTATAAAGCGGCTCAAAGTGGGCATCAACCTGGTTTTGTTTTTACCGGGATACAATCACAACCTGAAGCTCGCTCTTACACCAACCGGATTGCATTACAGCATGGGGGTTTTGAAGTGGACATCGTTAAGCGCCGTTATGGTTGGCCGGTGCAGAAGATTGCTTTATGAGCCTGTGGTTATACTGCCATTTTCCGCAACTGTTAATGGATACGGTGTGTCGTATCCATCCCGTTGTCGATGACTACCCTTTAGCGTTCTATGATAACGGCCAGACAAATAAAGAAACCATTGTTCAATGTAATGCGAAAGCCGTAGCTGCCGGTGTTGAAAAAGGTCAGAGCATAGCGCTGGCGCAAAGCTTGGTACCAGAACTTATTTGTCGGCAGTATTCTATGAAAAAAGAAGCCCAGGCTCTGCAACAGCTTGCGGATAAGCTTTATCAGTCGGTTGATAAGCAGGTGCTTTTTCCACCTCAGGGGATTGCGATAGCCGTTGAGAGTTTATTGCGACTTTACCAGGGAATGGATCCTCTGGTTTGTCATCTGCAAGAGCAATTTCAGGCTTTTGAATTAGATGCTTGCTTAAGCCTGGCTTATAGCCCTGAAGCAGCACAATGCCTCGCACAAGCAGGTGTCGAGCAATTATCCACAGATCGCTGGGATATTCACCAAGCATTAGCTGACTTGCCGGTAGAACAGTTTGGGTGGAACGCAAAACGCGTTGAGAAACTCAAAAAAACCGGCATCAAAACACTACAAAACCTTATTCAAATACCGACGGCGCAAATCGGCAAGCGTTTTGGCAATGAACTGGTTAAAGCATTAGCGGTGTTACGGGGGGAACAAAAATCTTCTGTCCATTTTTACCAGCCGGCCGAACGATTTTATGTTTCTTTTGATTTGGTGACGGAAATTGAGCGCTGGCAAGGTCTGTTGTTTCCATTAAAAAGAGCCCTGAAAGAACTTGAGCAGTTTTTGTATCAGCGCCAAAAAGCGATCCGGCAATTGGATATTACTCTGCATCACCGGGAACAACAGCAAACGCTTATTCCTCTACGCTTGGCATCGGACAGTTGGCGTGCCTCACAGTTCCTGCAGCTTATTCAGTTACAGGTTGACCGTTATCCACTGAAGCAGCCGGTAATGGCGCTAAGCCTGCGAGCTGATTATTTACATGAACTGGACAGTGATAGCGGACAGTTGTTGGCTGATGCCTCCCGCCATCAGGGTGATTTACCGGACTTGTTGAGCCGATTACAGGCTCGACTTGGTGAGCGGGCGGTATACAGCCCGGCGCTTTCAAGTGACTTTCGACCCTTGCTCAATGAACAAAAACAACAGCCCGGGGTTCCCACGACGGGCTCTGAACGTATTGCCAAACGCCCTATCTGGCTGCTTGAAACACCACAACCTATTGATATTCAGCACTGGCGGTTAATCGACGGACCCGAGCGTTTGCATACCGGTTGGTGGGATGAAGATACGACATCGCGCGATTATTGGGTTGCAAAAGACAACCAACAGCGAACCGGTTGGTTGTTTTATCAGCAGCAATGGTTTTTGCAGGGCTGGTTTAGTTAATGCGCTACGCAGAGCTTCATTGCTTAAGTAACTTCAGCTTTTTGCGGGCTGCGGCATTCCCTGCTGAGCTGGTCGATAAAGCGGCAGAACTTGGCTATGAAGCGATTGCTATCACCGATGAATGTTCCGTTGCTGGCATTGTCAGAGCCTATGAAGCCGCCCGTAATCAGTCCATTAAGCTGATTGTTGGGAGCGAGTTTCATGTCGCCGAGCTCGGTGTGTTGGTGGTGATTTGCCCTAGCCGCAAAGGCTATGCACAACTTTGTCGAAAAATAACAGAGTTTCGTGGTCGAGCAGTAAAAGGCGATTATCAGGCATTAGCGGAAGATTTCCTCAATGGGTTTGAAGACTGTTTTTTGTTGTGGTTACCGCAGGCCAAGCGAGGTGGTATTTCCTATGCAAAAGCGCTGAATTTTGGTCATCAGCTAAAGCGGTATTGGCGCCAGCGTTTTTGGCTTTTATATGAAAGGCACTATCACCATGATGATAAAGACCAGTTTCGTTTTATACAGCGCTTAAGTCAGCAATTGCAGGTTAAGGTTGTTGCTGCCGGCGGCTGCTTGTTGCATGAGGCAAGTCGCCAGCCCTTGCTTGATATTGTTACTGCAATTGCTCATGGAGAATCGTTACTGGCCCACCCTGAACATGCCAGCATCAATGGTGAGCAACGGTTACGAAGTTTAACGGAGCTACAGCAATGCTACCCTCCAGATTGGTTGCAGGAAAGCGTCAACATTGCTGAACAATGTCATTTCTCAATGTCGGAATTACGCTATGAATACCCTGCTGAATTGGTTCCTGCTGGTTTAACAGCCAGTGATTATTTACGCCAACTCACGGAAGCGGGAGCGCGTAAACGCTACCCCGCTGGTGTTCCAGACCATGTCGTGGCTCAGTACGAAAAAGAGCTACAACTTATAGAAGAGCAACGTTATGAGTACTTCTTTTTAACGATTCATGATTTGGTTCGTTTTGCGCAACAACACAACATTTTTTATCAAGGCCGCGGATCTGCAGCAAATTCGGTGGTTTGTTATTGTCTTGAAATTACAGCGGTTAACCCTGCGCAGATAGAGGTGTTGTTCGAACGGTTTATTTCTAAAGAGCGAGATGAGCCCCCTGATATCGATGTTGACTTTGAGCATGAACGCCGTGAAGAAGTGATTCAATACATCTATCGTAAGTATGGCCGTTCCAGAGCGGCACTAGCGGCTACGGTGATTCGTTATCGTTTTCGGAGCGCTTTCCGGGATGTGGGTAAAGCCCTCGGTTTTAGTGAACAACAGTTACAGCATTTTCGGCAGCAGTTGGATCGTCGTGATAAAGGTGTGGATTGGAAGCAACAGCTAAAGCAGCAACATCCACAACTGGTTGCAAGCCGCCGCGGACAACAGTTGCTCAAGTATACCGAGCAATTAATGGGGTTTCCGCGACACTTATCTCAGCATGTCGGTGGCTTTGTCATAGCGGCAGGTTCGTTAACCGAGCTAGTACCTATTGAAAACGCCAGTATGCCTGACCGAACCGTTATTCAGTGGGATAAAGACGATCTTGAAACGTTAAAACTCCTGAAAGTAGACGTGCTGGCGCTGGGTATGTTGACGGCCATAAGAAAAACACTGCAACTGCTTGAACAACAGAACATTAGGCTGAGTTTGGCAGAGATACCTCAAGAGGACATTAAGGTCTATCAGACGCTACAAAAGGGTGATTCCGTTGGCGTTTTTCAAATAGAGTCCCGTGCACAAATGAATATGCTGCCCAGATTAAAGCCTGCAACGTTTTATGATCTGGTGATTCAAATCGCCATTGTGCGACCTGGACCCATTCAGGGGGACATGGTTCACCCTTACCTTCGTCGGCGGGCTGGTCAGGAGGCCATTGACTACCCAAGCGAAGAAGTGAGATCAGTACTGCAGCGCACCTTGGGGGTGCCTATTTTTCAGGAGCAGGCGATAAAACTGGCGATGGTCGCTGCCGGATTTAGTGGTGGTCAGGCGGATCAACTGCGTCGTGCTATGGCGTCATGGCACAGCACAGGAAAGCTAAAGCAATTTGAACATAAATTAATTAATGGAATGCTGGCACGAGGCTACAGTGAAACATTCGCGCAACGCTTGTTTCAGCAAATTTGTGGGTTTGGTCAATATGGTTTTCCAGAATCACACTCCGCGAGTTTTGCGAATTTAGCTTATGCATCTGCGTGGCTGAAAATTCACTATCCCAGCGCTTTTTATACTGGGTTGCTTAACAGCTTACCGATGGGATTTTACTCACCTTCGCAACTGGTTCAGGATGCGAAACGTCACGGTGTTAAATTTTTGCCTGCCGACATTAACCAGAGTCACTGGGATTACCAGTGGTTGGCAGCGCAAGGCCAGGTTATTCGTGTGGGACTGCGGCAAGTTGCCGGACTTGCAAAGTCACGCACGCTAGCGGCAATTGAGCAACGTGGTGATGGCTTTAAAACAATAGAAGCTTTACGGCAGGCAGGCTTGTTTGAATCTGATATTGAGGCGCTCGCCAAAGCCGATGCCTTAAAAAGTATTTCCGGACATCGTTACCAGGCGAGTTGGGATGCATTAATGATGAGTGATGAACAGTTGCCGTTATTTACGACGGTACAGGAAAATTACGATAAAACGCCTTTCAAACCCAACGAGCAGGAAGACATTGGTTTTGATTACGCCAGCATGGGGTTGTCGTTACGGCGTCATCCGCTGGCACTGATTCGCGAGCATATCGAGTTGAAAGGCTGTATCACCGCCGATGCATTGTTGCATGGCCGTAGCGGTAGCTTGATAGAAGTTGCCGGTTTGGTCACCTGCCGGCAACGGCCCGGTACCAAAAGTGGGGTCACCTTCTTTACGCTGGAGGATGAAACTGGAAATATTAATGTGGTGGTTTGGGCGACGATAGCGCGTAAATATCGCAAAGCTTTTTTAAGCAGTCGTCTGGTAAAAGTCAAAGGTGTACTGGAAAGTCATCAAGGCGTTGTGCATATCATTGCCCAGCGCCTTGAAGATAAAACCGATTTACTGTCGATTAAACGCCACCACGAACGACGGTTTCATTAAACGTAATCAAGAAACCGGGTGAACATCCATTAAGTAGTCGTTTTTAAGTTCGACATAATTCACCGCCGATTGACTTAGAAACTCCCGCTCGGCTTCATTCAGTGGACGTTTTTTCGCTACAGGACTGCCCACGTACAGATAGCCGCTTTCAAGCCGTTTACCCGGTGGTACTAAACTGCCAGCGCCAATGATGACATCATCTTCAACGATAACATCATCCATAATAACAGCTGACATCCCCACCAGGATCCGATGACCTAACTGACAGCCATGCAACATACAGTGGTGACCAACGGTCACATCATCGCCAATGATAAGTGGGTGCCCATCAGGATTACCGGCTGAGCGGCGGGTAACGTGTAAGATGGTGCCATCTTGGATGTTGGTGCGTTTGCCAATGCGAATACGGTTCACATCACCGCGGGCAGCGACAAATGGCCAGATACTGCTGTCGTCGCCTATTTCAATGTCGCCCACTAGCACACAACTATTATCGATATAGACGCGTTCTCCCAGTAGCGGCTGCTTTTCGTGAAAACTGCGGATATCTGCCATTACCGTTCCCCTTCTCGATGATTACTGATTTATCGCTTCCTGAGCTAACAAAGTTATAACAGATATTGGCTTTAGATACCTAACGAGAGGTAAAACTGCCTATAAACAAAGCGATTTGATGCAACTTTGCGCAAACGGCAATAAAACCAGTTAAAATTGCAAAAAAGGCCTTGACGGTGCGAGATAAATCTCTAAAATGCGCTCCACGTTCGAGGCAGGCAACGAAGCCGCCGAAAACAGAAGTTTTCTAAAAAATCTTTTTTCAAAAAAGTGTTGACGGAAAACTTCAGGTGTGTAGAATACGCACCTCTCGCAGCAACGCTGCTGAGAAACGCTCTTTAACAATATATCAAGCCAAGCAAACTGTGTGGGCACTTGCAAAAGTTAAGCAAAACGAACTATGTATTGCAACTTTTGAATGAGTGTTCAGCAAGGTTTCAAATTTGAAGCTAAGCAAAAACGCGTAATTCATTGAGTTGATTGAACTACTTTTAATTGAAGAGTTTGATCATGGCTCAGATTGAACGCTGGCGGCAGGCCTAACACATGCAAGTCGAGCGGTAACAGGAAGAAGCTTGCTTCTTTGCTGACGAGCGGCGGACGGGTGAGTAATACTTGGGAACTTGCCTCTAGGCGGGGGACAACCACTGGAAACGGTGGCTAATACCGCATAATGTCTACGGACCAAAGTGGGGGACCTTCGGGCCTCACACCTAGAGATGGGCCCAAGCGGGATTAGCTAGTTGGTGAGGTAACGGCTCACCAAGGCGACGATCCCTAGCTGTTCTGAGAGGATGATCAGCCACACTGGGACTGAGACACGGCCCAGACTCCTACGGGAGGCAGCAGTGGGGAATATTGGACAATGGGGGCAACCCTGATCCAGCCATGCCGCGTGTGTGAAGAAGGCCTTCGGGTTGTAAAGCACTTTCAGTGGTGAGGAAAGGGTAATCGTTAATAGCGGTTACAGTTGACGTTAGCCACAGAAGAAGCACCGGCTAACTCCGTGCCAGCAGCCGCGGTAATACGGAGGGTGCAAGCGTTAATCGGAATTACTGGGCGTAAAGCGTACGTAGGCGGTGTGTTAAGCAAGATGTGAAAGCCCCGGGCTCAACCTGGGAATGGCATTTTGAACTGGCACGCTAGAGTCCTGAAGAGGGTGGTAGAATTTCCAGTGTAGCGGTGAAATGCGTAGATATTGGAAGGAATACCGGTGGCGAAGGCGGCCACCTGGTCAGAGACTGACGCTGAGGTACGAAAGCGTGGGGAGCAAACAGGATTAGATACCCTGGTAGTCCACGCCGTAAACGATGTCAACTAGTTGTTCGTGTCTTTAAGACGTGAGTAACGCAGCTAACGCACTAAGTTGACCGCCTGGGGAGTACGGCCGCAAGGTTAAAACTCAAATGAATTGACGGGGGCCCGCACAAGCGGTGGAGCATGTGGTTTAATTCGATGCAACGCGAAGAACCTTACCATCCCTTGACATCCAGTGAACTTTCTAGAGATAGATTGGTGCCTTCGGGAACACTGAGACAGGTGCTGCATGGCTGTCGTCAGCTCGTGTTGTGAGATGTTGGGTTAAGTCCCGCAACGAGCGCAACCCTTATCCTTAGTTGCCAGCACGTAATGGTGGGAACTCTGGGGAGACTGCCGGTGATAAACCGGAGGAAGGTGGGGACGACGTCAAGTCATCATGGCCCTTACGGGATGGGCTACACACGTGCTACAATGGCGCGTACAAAGGGCAGCGAACCTGCGAAGGTAAGCGAATCTCATAAAGCGCGTCGTAGTCCGGATTGGAGTCTGCAACTCGACTCCATGAAGTCGGAATCGCTAGTAATCGTGGATCAGAATGCCACGGTGAATACGTTCCCGGGCCTTGTACACACCGCCCGTCACACCATGGGAGTGGGCTGCACCAGAAGTGGTTAGTTTAACCTTCGGGAGAACGATCACCACGGTGTGGTTCATGACTGGGGTGAAGTCGTAACAAGGTAGCCGTAGGGGAACCTGCGGCTGGATCACCTCCTTACATTATGCTGACTGATGTGAGTGTCCACACAGTTTGCCGGCTTGATAGAATACAGAGATACATTTGGGTAGCTTGTGCCTTTGGCACAAGATGATGCCTGAAGGTTTACTGGGTCTGTAGCTCAGCTGGTTAGAGCGCACCCCTGATAAGGGTGAGGTCGGTAGTTCAAGTCTACTCAGACCCACCATTTTGAGCGCCTGGGCTGCGTTGGAAAGTCACTCGCATACTGGTGTATGCTTCGCGACTTCCCGCCTTGCCAGTCACTCAAAAATGAGGCTTTATCCGGGGCCATAGCTCAGCTGGGAGAGCGCCTGCCTTGCACGCAGGAGGTCAGCGGTTCGATCCCGCTTGGCTCCACCACTTTATCTCTGTAGCAATACGACGTTAGCGTTAAGCGTTCAGGATTGAATGTTTACCGGTAACTTTGTGTTACACGCTCTTTAACAACATGGAAAGCTGATTGTAAAAAGAAAGAAATGCCACTCTATTTGAACCTTTGTGATTAGGTAGAGGCGTATCGAACTTGTGTACAGCGAGAACAAACAATCTTAGTTGCGATTACAGCATCTGAAGAGTCACAGACACTTTGGTTGTTGTATGGTTAAGTGACTAAGCGTACACGGTGGATGCCTAGGCAGTTGGAGGCGATGAAGGACGTACTAACTTGCGATAAGCCATGATAAGCCAGTAAGAGGCACTTGAGTCATGGATTTCCGAATGGGGAAACCCACTCTGTTTACAGAGTATCCGGCACTGAATCTATAGGTGTCAGGAGGCAAACCCGGAGAACTGAAACATCTAAGTACCCGGAGGAAAAGAAATCAACCGAGATTTCCTTAGTAGCGGCGAGCGAACGGGAAACAGCCCTTAAGCTTTACATGCGTTAGCAGAATCTGTTGGGAAGCAGAGCCAGAGACGGTGATAGCCCGGTATGTGACGGCGCATGAAAAGTGAAATCGAGTAGGTCGGGACACGTGTTATCTTGACTGAATATGGGGGGACCATCCTCCAAGGCTAAATACTCCCAACTGACCGATAGTGAACCAGTACCGTGAGGGAAAGGCGAAAAGAACCCCGGCGAGGGGAGTGAAATAGAACCTGAAACCGTGTACGTACAAGCAGTAGGAGCCTCCTTGTGGGGTGACTGCGTACCTTTTGTATAATGGGTCAGCGACTTATATTTTGTAGCAAGGTTAACCGTATAGGGAAGCCGTAGGGAAACCGAGTCTTAACTGGGCGTCGAGTTGCAAGGTATAGACCCGAAACCGGGCGATCTAACCATGAGCAGGTTGAAGGTTGAGTAACATCAACTGGAGGACCGAACCCACTAATGTTGAAAAATTAGGGGATGACTTGTGGCTAGGAGTGAAAGGCTAATCAAGCCCGGAGATAGCTGGTTCTCCCCGAAATCTATTTAGGTAGAGCCTCGGACGAATACCTGCGGGGGTAGAGCACTGTTTGGGCTAGGGGGTCATCCCGACTTACCAACCCCATGCAAACTCCGAATACCGCAGAGTACTATCCGGGAGACACACGGCGGGTGCTAACGTCCGTCGTGGAGAGGGAAACAACCCAGACCGCCAGCTAAGGTCCCAAAGTTATGGCTCAGTGGGAAACGATGTGGGAAGGCACAGACAGCTAGGAGGTTGGCTTAGAAGCAGCCACCCTTTAAAGAAAGCGTAATAGCTCACTAGTCGAGTCGGCCTGCGCGGAAGATGTAACGGGGCTAAGCCATACACCGAAGCTGCGGCAGCAACTTGTTGCTGGGTAGGGGAGCGTTCTGTAAGCGGATGAAGGTGTGTTGAGAAGCATGCTGGACGTATCAGAAGTGCGAATGCTGACATGAGTAACGATAATGGGAGTGAAAAACTCCCACGCCGGAAGACCAAGGTTTCCTATCCCATGCTAATCAGGGTAGGGTAAGTCGGCCCCTAAGGCGAGGCGGAAACGCGTAGTCGATGGGAAACAGGTTAATATTCCTGTACCGATGTTTATTGCGATGGGGGGACGGAGAAGGCTAGGCAGGCCAGGCGTTGGTAGTCCTGGTGAAAGTGCGTAGGCTGAGAGCTTAGGAAAATCCGGGCTCTTAAGGTCGAGACACGAGACGAGTACCTACGGGTGCGAAGCTGTTGATGCCATGCTTCCGGGAAAAGCCTCTAAGCTTCAGATAAACATCGACCGTACCCGAAACCGACACAGGTGGTCAGGTAGAGAATACTAAGGCGCTTGAGAGAACTCGGGTGAAGGAACTAGGCAAAATAGTACCGTAACTTCGGGAGAAGGTACGCCACTGTTGGTGAAGACTTCGCGTCGTAAGCTGATGGTGGTCGCAGTGACCAGGTGGCTGGGACTGTTTATTAAAAACACAGCACTCTGCTAACTCGAAAGAGGACGTATAGGGTGTGACACCTGCCCGGTGCCGGAAGGTTAATTGATGGGGTTAGCGTAAGCGAAGCTCTTGATCGAAGCCCCGGTAAACGGCGGCCGTAACTATAACGGTCCTAAGGTAGCGAAATTCCTTGTCGGGTAAGTTCCGACCTGCACGAATGGTGTAACCATGGCCACGCTGTCTCCACCCGAGACTCAGTGAAATTGAAATCGCTGTGAAGATGCAGTGTACCCGCGGCTAGACGGAAAGACCCCGTGAACCTTTACTACAGCTTGGCACTGAACATTGAACCTACATGTGTAGGATAGGTGGGAGGCTTTGAAGCACTGGCGCCAGTTGGTGTGGAGCCATCCTTGAAATACCACCCTTGTATGTTTGATGTTCTAACTTGGCACCCTAATCGGGTGTGAGGACAGTGCCTGGTGGGTAGTTTGACTGGGGCGGTCTCCTCCCAAAGAGTAACGGAGGAGCACGAAGGTTGGCTAAGTACGGTCGGACATCGTACGGTTAGTGTAATGGCAGAAGCCAGCTTAACTGCGAGACAGACACGTCGAGCAGATACGAAAGTAGGTCATAGTGATCCGGTGGTTCTGAATGGAAGGGCCATCGCTCAACGGATAAAAGGTACTCCGGGGATAACAGGCTGATACCGCCCAAGAGTTCATATCGACGGCGGTGTTTGGCACCTCGATGTCGGCTCATCACATCCTGGGGCTGAAGTCGGTCCCAAGGGTATGGCTGTTCGCCATTTAAAGTGGTACGCGAGCTGGGTTTAGAACGTCGTGAGACAGTTCGGTCCCTATCTGCCGTGGGCGTTTGAGAGTTGAGAGGGGCTGCTCCTAGTACGAGAGGACCGGAGTGGACGAACCTCTGGTGTTCCGGTTGTCACGCCAGTGGCACTGCCGGGTAGCTACGTTCGGAATCGATAACCGCTGAAAGCATCTAAGCGGGAAGCGAGCCTCGAGATAAGCTCTCACTAGCACTTTAAGTGCTCTGAAGGGTCGTTGAAGACGACAACGTTGATAGGCGGGGTGTGGAAGCGTAGTAATGCGTTGAGCTAACCCGTACTAATTGCCCGTGAGACTTAACCATACAACACCCAAGGTGTTTGGGAATCGTTAAGCACAAGCACGATACCTTTACCGAATAACAGAGGTTGCGCGGAGCGCGACATCAAACGAGTGGCAGTACAATCAGCCTTCATGTTGTGACAGTTTTTGTCTGGCGGCCATAGCGGTATGGCACCACCTGGCTCCATTCCGAACCCAGAAGTGAAACATACCAGCGCCGATGGTAGTGTGGGGTCTCCCCATGTGAGAGTAGGACACCGCCAGACTTCAAATTAAGGAAAGCCCCGGGCTCACGCTCGGGGCTTTTTTTATGCTCGCTCCGCCCGCGGCAATGGCTCGTCTCCGAACGATCGCCCTTCTCTACTTCCTCATATATTTCTTAATTGTTCTAAAAATACGAAAACTATATCCGATAATTAACCATTTTATTTCTAAATAATAAGACTATATTTGTTGTATCAATCGCATAAAGGACGCCCAATGCTGAAAAATACGACAAACCAATACGGTTGGGTGAGTATAGTGATTCACTGGACCACAGCGCTGGTTGTGATCGCCATGTTTGCTCTGGGTTGGTGGATGTTAACACTCACTTACTACGATGAATGGTATCGACTGGGCCCTTGGTGGCACAAGTCGATAGGCATCTTGTTACTGGCTTTGACGTTATTTCGCTTACTCTGGAAGGTCGCTGTCGGGGTGCCCAATCCTGATGGAAAACGATGGGAACAGAAAGCGGCTAAGCTAGGTCATGGTGCACTGTATTTCATGTTATTCGTAGTGATGTTAAGCGGTTACATGATTTCAACCGCAGATGGGCGTGCAATTAGCGTATTTGATTGGTTCGATGTTCCCGGTATTAGTTTCGGTGTTGAAAACCAAGAGGATATCGCAGGACTTGTGCATTGGTATGCGGCGGTTGTTTTGATGATTCTGGCAGCGGGACATGCGCTTATGGCGGTCAAGCATCAAGTTATCAATAAACAACCAACGTTGAAAAAAATGATTTCTCCAAACGTTGTTTCAAAATCCGTTTCAAACGATAAGAGGTAAACCATGAAAAAGTCATTAATTGCAGCTGCAATTGTTGGGTCAGCGTTGTTTACCAGCGCATCTTTTGCAGAAGACTATAAAATTGATATTGAAGGTCAACACGCGTTTATCCAATTTAAGATAAAACATCTTGGTTATAGCTGGTTGTATGGCCGTTTTAATAAGTTCGATGGTTCTTTTTCGTATGACGAAAATGCGCCGGAAAACGCATCAATACAGGTAACCATTGATAC
The DNA here is from genome assembly GCF_002968395.1 of Idiomarina sp. OT37-5b. NCBI lineage: Bacteria > Pseudomonadati > Pseudomonadota > Gammaproteobacteria > Alteromonadales > Idiomarinaceae > Idiomarina > Idiomarina sp. OT37-5b. Next base: position 2,834,930 of record NZ_CP027188.1, on the reverse strand, counting down.
GTCCAGTATTGATACCAACCACGCCGAGCGTGATAAGCACTTGCGCAGCGATGACTTCTTAAATGTCGGAGAGTATCCAACAGCTACCTTTGAAAGTACGCGCTATGTTCCGGATGAGGATGATGCTGGTGAGGGTACATTGTACGGTAACTTTACTCTAAACGGTGTCACCAAAGAGATTGCCATCGACGTCGCACATACCGGTGCGGGTGAAGACCCTTGGGGTGGCTTTCGCCGTGGCTTTGAAGGCGAAGTCGACCTAACGTTGGCCGACTACAATATTGACTACAACTTGGGTCCGGAAGCAAAAGAAGTCGAACTGTTCTTCTCAATCGAAGGCGTTCGTCAGTAAAACCTCATGCCAACGCCTTTTTGTAGGCGTTGGCAGCCAGTTGAGTGTCTCCTAGCGCATTATAAATGTCTCCCAACAGCTTATAGTCTTCGCTGCGAGCTTCACTGTCGACGAGTTTTTTCAATGCGCGCTGAGCCAGCGAATAATCCTTACTGTCATAAGCTAATTGTGCCAAAGCGCGAATGTAACCCGTATGCTGAGGATTGCGCTTAAGAGCATCTTGAATATACTCGACAAGCTTAGGATAGCTGGCGGTTAACACATGGCTTCGGTTAACTTGTTCGATACTGAGCTCACCGCGTTTCAACCCCTTATAAATGACTTTGGCGCACGCTTCTTTCTTATTGAAATGCGTTAACGCTACTGCGTAGCTGAGCCGTACCGTGGCATCACTGCGATAGCTTTTATCCAGTGCACGCCAATAATCGTATAAGCCGTTATCGCCCTTCTTACCTTCCTCGATAAATCGCTTTTGATAAACCCGGCTTTTGAGCTCGTCAAACTCATCGGCCGAGTATAATCCGGCTTGTTGCAGTTTCGGTAACAACTCCAGTAACGCTTGCCATTGTCCTGTGGCTTTGTAGAGCTCCGCGGCCAGTCGTAATGTAGCTGCATCGGCTAAGCCCGCAGCCAATAATGCATCCAATCTTTTCACAGCGACATCAGGTTCTTTGTTTTTAATGGACTCAATATACTTAATCTGGATGACCCGATCGGCCTCCTCATAAGCTTTACCAGCCTGAGCTCGCCAAAACTCGGATTTACCAAGTTCTCCACATTGCTGTGCGGCGTAACTTGCCAACGCCGCGAAGAGGGTCGACGGTTGCTGTTTGTGGCCCTGCTCGAACGCCTGCAGCGCCGCCAAATAATCCTGTTGCAATAACGCCAACTGACCCTGTTCAAGCAGTCGTTCTGCCTTACCCTCGCGGCGCTTGGAAAACCATTGCCCGCCCTTTTTGGTTTTCGACGCAATAGCGCGAAACAGGGCATAGATCAGACTGATCGCCACGGCAACAACAATCATGATGATGGCCAGTGCAATTACTGACGTTTCCAATGACCAACCCGCAAATTGCACCAATACATAACCGGCATTGCCGGATGAAATCGGGCCAAGAATAGCGCCTGCAACCAGCAGCGCAAAAACAATGATTAACCACTTCATTGCAAGCCTCCTTGCTCTGTCGCGGCGGTTAATGCTTCCAGAGCATCCAGTCGTTCAATAGAGTCTGAGCCGGGTTGTTGTTGGCGTAGCTCGGTTAAACGCTGTTTGATGTCGTTGGCTGCATCGGTGTTACCTTTTAGGGCGTCGATGAGGGGCAGTGCCTGATCAATATAACTGCGCCAAAGCGAGGCGTTATCCTGCAAGGCTGCGTGTTGTGCCATGGTCATTAATAAATCGAGTCGCAGAGTCATGGCATCGCGTTCACTCGCGTTTAGCAATGGCTCGGGATTACTGGTCGCAGGCTGGATACGAATAAAGGTATCCAGAAAATCGTTCCAGTTGGCCCGTAGGTTCTCACGCCAATTTTCGGCGTCGGTTGAGACAGTCTTGTCCGTCGCACGCTCATCAAGGCGCTTTTCAGCGACACGATTAGGCAACTCCTGCAGGCGTTGCTGTAAACCCGATAACGTTAATACCAGTTGATCCGGGCGCGAACTCAACCGACCTTCAACGCGGGCAATATCGCTCGCCAGCACTTGGCGAATTTGGATTGCCGCAGCGGACTCGATACCGGCAAGCTGTTGGTCTGCTATTTTTAACAACGCCAATGCACTGCGATAATCTTCGGTTCCCCACAACAAACGTGCTGCTGCACTGACCGTTTGTTTTGCTTCAAACAGGCGCCAATGACTCATGCGTTCGAATTGTTGTTGCGGTAACTGGTCCGCTAATTGACTCAGCTGCTGTCGTTGTTGTGAAAGATCGCTACGTAACGATTGCAACTGCTCTTGCAGCGCGGCCAATTGCTTGTCAGATGAGAACGACTCTGTTTGCTGGTTGAGCTGTCTCAACTGACGTTCTGCCGCGTTCAAACGTTGTGCTAATGCGTTTACTTGTTGTTCGGCATTAAAGCGCTCAGCCGGCGTATTGGCATTGTCGGTTGCTGAGCTTTTGTCGGATAAGTCCAGGCCGAGCTGTTTATAAGGCTGTTCTACAACAATCCAGGCGATGGTAGCGATTATGATGACCAATACTAGGTACCAAAACGCACGTTTAAGCTTGCTCCCACGGGGCTTCTTGCTCGTGCTGGTGGTACGGGTTTTGCCCTTTTCCGTGGACGCCTTACTATCCTTTACCGGCTCTGCAACTTCATTTGTTTTGGGTTGTTGCGATTCCGGTTGTTTGTTGTCATCGGTCATATCAGTTTCCATCTTCCAGTAATGCGTTAATCATAGCGTTTTCAGATGCACTTTGCGTAACTGTAACCGCGTCATCCTGCACAAAAGGAATTAACAGGCTCAGGCGCTCGCTTGGCACAATCCAGTGGCAACTGCGCAGCCAGGCATCGGCGTGGGGGGGCAACTCAGACAGAAAATAAGCGAGTTGCTCGGCACTGCTGACCATGATCCTGTTAACCTGCTGCATCCAATCTTGCACAACCCCGGCATCTGATAAAGGTTTTTTTACCCGTTGATAGACTTCCAGTGAACGCACCGAAGCGCCTCGTGCCACCAGGCTATCAGCAAGCAATTCGCGTCCGCCCTTACCTTTGATCAAACACCACTGCTGTGCTTCGACGTCGGTCAATTGTGGCAGTTTTAATAGCCCTTCCGAGCTGTGTTCAAACGTTGGGCATTGGCAGGGCCGTTTAAATTGTTGGCATGCGTACTGTGCGGTGGCCGGACCGACGGCATACATAGCAACCTGTCGCGGTAGTTTCAGACCCGCTTCGAGTGCGTATTTAACCGCATTTTTACTGATCCAGATGACAGCATCGGTAGTCGTCAGGTGAGTTACGGCCGGGCGAAGGGCTTGGATATCAATAAAGCTTTGTTCAAAGTAAGGGACGTCGGCAGCCTGTAGCCGCTGCAATAATCGTGGTCGGCTGCCGAGCGGTTGAATCAGGAGGAGCTTATTCATCAGCTTGTTGATAAACGGCGGCGAGAATGTCGCCTGCGCCTTGTGCCAGCAACTTCTCAGCCAATGTGATGCCGAGTGCTTCAGCGTCTTCCACGGGGCCCCGTACCTCATCCCGAATCACTTGCAGACCATCGGGATCCCCGACCAGGCCGCGTAGATAAACTTGATCGTTTGTGATTTCCGCGAAAGCACCAATCGGCACCTGACAGCCACCCTGCAAGCGGCGGTTCATTGCCCGCTCGGCCAATACGCGATAGCGCGTCTGCTGACACTGAAGTGGTTCCAGCAATTGTTTTATCTCGTCGTCATCACTACGGACTTCTATGCCTAAAACACCTTGTCCATTGGCCGGTAATGATTGTGTCACTGGAATGAACGAAGTAATGCGCTCGCCAAGCTCCAGCCGGATCAGTCCAGACGCGGCCAGAATAATGGCATCAAATTGTCCTTCGTCCAGTTTTCGCAGGCGCGTTTGCACGTTGCCACGAAGATCTTTAATTTCAAGCTGCGGAAACGCTTCTTTTATCTGACAGCGACGACGTAAACTACAGGTTCCGACCACGGCACCAGCCGGTAGCTCGTCAAGGTTTTTGAACGTGTTCGAGACAAAGGCATCACGCGGGTCTTCACCTTCACAGATGGTGTGTAACTCGAGGCCCGGTGGAAACTCAACCGGTAAGTCCTTCATGGAATGCACCGCCAAGTCAGCACGGCCTTCCATCATAGCTGCCTCTAACTCTTTAACAAACAGACCCTTACCACCGATTTTAGCCAGCGGAGTGTCTAAAATCACATCGCCACGAGTCGACATCGGCACCAGTTCTACCGTTAATTCCGGGTATAACTGCTGCAGGCGAGCTTGTATATGCTCTGCTTGCCACATGGCTAGCTTACTCTTCCGTGTCGCTATTCTGACGGTTTTGCTCATATCCTACCCCTACAGCTTAATGACATTTGGTGCGCGCAGTGCGATGATACGCATAGCTTGTATTTTTTAGTGAAACGATAGTTTAGCGATGATCAAACAAATTATAATCAAGGCAACACGAACCATTCTACCATTAATGATGGCGATTGTAGTCGTGGGATGCGGTCAAAAAGGCCCACTGCAACCTCAACCTTTGCCAGAGCAGAATGAGCCTGCCCAAGGCGAACCGGAAACGAAAGTAGACAGCTTGGAAGCGCAATGACGTTTATTGACTTTAAAAAACAACAATTTCATTTGGAAGAATGTTCAGCTACGGCGCTTGCTGAACAGTATGGTACGCCATTATATGTCTATTCAAAGGCGCAATTGCTTGATAACTGGCAACGTTTTACGCGTTATTGGCCAGCCCCGCACCGCTTGTGTTATGCGGTAAAGGCGAACAGTAACCTAGCCATTTTGCAGTTGCTGGCAGCCCAGGGTGCCGGCTTTGATATTGTCTCCGGTGGTGAGCTTAAGCGAGTACTGAAAGCCGGTGGCAAAGCCGAATCGGTGGTGTTCTCAGGGGTTGCAAAGTCGGTAGAGGAACTGACGTTTGCATTACAGCAGGGGATTGGTTGCATCAATGTTGAATCGGCGGCAGAGCTTGAGCGGATTCAAATGGTTGCGCAGCAACTAGGCTTAATGGCACCGGTTTCACTCAGGGTAAACCCTGATGTCGATGCGCAAACACACCCCTACATCGCTACCGGCATGAAGGCGAACAAATTTGGTATCGCTATGGCGGATGCGATGCCGGTCTTTCGCCGCGCGCATGAATTACCGAATATTCAGTTGCTTGGTGCAGACTGCCATATTGGTTCGCAAATTATGACTCCGGCGCCATTCCTGGACGCGGCGGAGCGTATGTTTCAGTTAGTTGAGCGTTTGCAGAGCGAAAATATTACCCTGACCCACCTCGATTTGGGCGGTGGTTTCGGTGTCAGCTATGAAGGTACAGCGTCGCTGGATCTTGAGGCGTATCTTACCGGTGTCCTGAAGATGGCTGAAAACTATCCGCAGCTTACGTTGGTGCTGGAGCCAGGCCGCGCCATTATTGCGGATGCTGGTGTGTTACTGACGCGGGTCGAATACTTGAAAGAAACCGATGATAAGCGGTTTGCCCTGGTCGATGCGGGTATGAACGATTTATTGCGTCCCTCACTCTATCAGGCATGGCATGATATTGTGGCCGTGGATGAAGCCAATAATGGCCGCGGCAAGTTGGTTGATGTGGTTGGTCCGGTTTGCGAAACTGGCTGCTTTTTAGGTCATGCAAGGCATTTAACGATAACTGGCGGTGATCTGCTGGCGGTTAAACATGTTGGTGCTTATGGTTTTACCATGAGCTCTAATTACAACACACGGGCGAAGCCGGCCGAAGTTCTGGTCGATGGCGCTAATAGCTTTTTAATCCGGGCGCGTGAAACATTTGATGACTTGATTCGTGGCGAACGACTGTTAGATAGGACATAACTCAGCGATGTTACTGCAGTTCTCGAAAATGCATGGACTAGGTAATGATTTTGTGGTGGTTGATAATGTCACCCAGAACCTTTACGTCAATCCGGAGCAAATCAAACAATGGGCTAATCGGCACACGGGTATTGGCTTTGATCAGCTGTTGTTAGTTGAACCGCCGTACGATCCGGATCTCGACTTTCATTATCGAATTTTTAATGCAGATGGCAGCGAAGTTGCTCAGTGCGGTAATGGAGCCCGGTGTTTTGCCAAGTTTGTGCGCCTCAAAGGGCTAACGAACAAAAATCATTTAAAGGTCAGTACCAAAGCCGGCAAGTTGGTGTTGCATCTGGAAAAAGATGGTCAGGTCACGGTGGAAATGGGGTTACCGCAATTTGAACCGGCAAGTGTGCCATTCAAAGCGCAAAAAGCTGAGCAAACCTATGTGCTAAGAGCGAATGAAGAAACGGTGTTATGTGGTGTTATGGGGCTGGGTAACCCCCATTGTGTGATCGAGGTCGACGATGTGGATACCGCACCGGTAAACCGACTAGGCACCTTGATTGCCGCCCACGACCGTTTTCCCGAGAGCGTAAACGTTGGTTTTATGCAGATCGTTGATCGCGATAACATTCGTTTACGCGTGCATGAACGTGGCGTTGGCGAAACCCAGGCCTGCGGTAGTGGTGCCTGTGCGGCGGCCGTGATTGGTATGCAACAGGAAAAATTAAATAACCAGGTGACCGTTGAATTGCCCGGCGGCAAACTGGTGATTCGCTGGCAGCCCGAGCAACAAGTTAAAATGACGGGGCCGGCCGAACTTATTTTTGATGGACAAATGTTGTTATGAGTACAGAACCCGAGAAGCAAGCTATGCAACGCATTGACGATTCGCTGATACGCGAATATCTGATTGAAAATCCAGACTTCTTTATGAATAACGACGATTTGTTAACGCACCTGCGTTTCCGTCATGAAGAGCGCGGCGCAGTGTCTCTGGTTGAACGCCAGCAGCAAAAATTACGCAGCAAAGTAAAAGAGCTGGAAGAAGAAATCACTGAATTGATGGTTAATGCGCGTCGCAATGAAGAAATCTTTACCGCCTATAGTCAGCTTTATGTAAGGTTGCTCGACTGCAGAACGTTACCGCAAGTTTTGGATGAGCTACAGCTTACCTTCGAAACGCAACTTAACATGCCAGCATTGTCGTTAAAATTCTTTAACAGCCCAATAGAGTTGGAGGAACAATACACCTTCGCCTCGGATACGCATAAGCAATTACTGAGCAAGCGCTTTAGCGATGACCCGATTTACCTCGGTCGGCTGACGGAGCAGGAACATAAACTGCTGTTTCGTGATGAGTCGGTAGCGTCAGTGGCTTTGTTGCTGCTGGGTAAAGAAGGCGATATCGGTATGCTGGCGGTCGGCAGTGCCAAAGCCGGACATTTTGAACCAGCGATGGACAAATTGCTTATCACCCAATTACAGGCCTTACTCAGTGCGCTGTTACCCACAGTACTGGTGAACGATGACGCTGCTTAACTGGCAGCAAAAGTGGCTTGATCATCTGCGCGGTGAACGCGGACTCGCAGACCTTACGCTAAAAAATTACCAACGCTTGGTATGCCAGGATATTGAGCGTTTAGCCGCACAACAGATAGAGCAGCCGCAACAGTTAACAGTTGCGGTGCTTGAGCGACAGTTAGTCAATTGGCGTCGGGAAGGCCTGGGAGAACGAACGATTGCGTTAAAATTGTCGGCCTGGCGAACATTCTGTGACTTTTTACTACACAATGATGCGTTAGCGGATAACCCGGCTTTGTCGGTAAAAGCGCCTAAAATACCTAAAAGACTACCCAAAAACCTTGATGTTGATAGCATCACACACCTATTGGATCTGCCCGATGATGAACTGGCCGTCCGGGATGCGGCGATGATGGAACTGCTTTACTCCAGCGGTATCCGCCTGGCGGAGCTGGTTAGTCTGGATATGGACTCGGTTGATTTGCGCATGGGTCAGTTGCGGGTAACAGGTAAAGGCAGTAAAACCCGGATTGTGCCGGTTGGTCAGCATGCAATCAAAGCAATCCGGCGCTGGCATAAAGTACGTACTGCTTGGCTGGGGGCCAAACCCGAGGTGGCGTTGTTCGTGAGCAAACGACTCAATCGCATCAGCCCGCGCACGGTGCAGCAACGGCTTAATTACTGGGGCCAGCAACAGGGCATCGTTGGCGACCTGCATCCGCATAAATTGCGGCATTCGTTTGCGTCACATATGCTGGAGGCCAGTGGTGACTTACGAGCGGTACAGGAGCTGTTGGGTCATGCCAATCTGTCGACCACGCAGATTTATACCCACCTCGACTTCAAGCGTTTAGCTGAGGTCTATGATAAAGCCCACCCGAGGGCAACCAGAACACGCAAATAAAGGTCATCAAATTATGGCGCTGAGCTTCTACCGTCGACTGAAACGATTTTCGGTTATTAGCTTCGATCTGGACGACACATTGTACGACAATGTCCCGATCATGCAGGCTGCAGAACACAATGTGCAGCGCTTCATCGAACAACATTATCCACAGACCCGGCACTGGCAACTGGAGCACTGGCGTCAACGCCGGAACCAGTTGATGACCCGTAACGTGGAGCTCGCGAGTAACATGACGTTACTGCGTTTGACCACGCTGCGGGAAGGCTTTGCGGAGGCTGGTGTGAAAGATCCGGAGCGTGCCGCTGAACGAGTGATGGAGCAATTTCACCGGCATCGCAGTGATTTTGAGGTTGCTGCGGAAACCCATCAATTGCTGCAACAATTGTCTCAACGTTATCGCTTGGCTGCTATTAGTAACGGCAATGTCGACTGTCAGCGTATCGGCCTAAGTCAGTGGTTTGATATTATCGTGCAGCCCACTCAAGGGTTGCGAGGCAAGCCGCACCGCGACATGTTTGATGCGGTGCTGGCGCACTATTCGATCGCGGCAGAGGAACTGTTGCACATTGGTGATCATCCAACCTCCGATATTCTGGGAGCACACCGTGCCGGCTGCCAAACCGGCTGGTTTGGTGGTGGTTTGGGGACATTCGATCAATTGCGTGTCTTACCGACCTTCCGTTTTAATCAACTCCAGCAGTTGCACGAGCTGCTCGACACTGGTTGCGTATACAGTGGTTGACGATTACACTTGCGGTTTAATCCGCTAAAAGAGGAGCCCACATGAGCAGTACGCACCCTTTGATTTCAGGACTCAACGATAAACAACGTCAGGCGGTTAGTGCTGATGATGGTCATATGCTGGTGCTGGCAGGGGCTGGGAGTGGTAAAACGCGGGTGTTGGTGCATCGTATTGCCTGGCTGATCCAGCAACGTAATTATTCTCCTTACAGTATTTTAGCGGTTACCTTCACCAATAAGGCAGCATCCGAGATGCGCGGCCGTGTAGAACAGTTGTTAGGCAGCTCGGTGCGCAATATGTGGATTGGCACCTTTCATGGTCTGGCTCACCGGTTATTGCGCGCGCATTATATGGATGTTGGCTTGCCGCAAAACTTTCAAATCCTTGATAGCGATGATCAACAGCGGCTGATTAAGCGACTGATAAAGTCGATGAATCTGGATGAAAAACGTTGGCCGGCCAAACAGGCGCAATGGTACATCAACGGTAAGAAAGACGAAGGTTTGCGGGCGCAACACATCGAAACCTTCGATCCGAACGAACAGACGTTAAAGTCCATCTATCAAGCCTATCAGGAAAGTTGCGATCGGGCGGGGTTGGTTGATTTCGCAGAGCTTTTGTTACGCGCTCATGAACTGTTGCGTCATAACAAATCGGTAAGAGAACATTATCAGCGTCGTTTCCGACACATATTGGTGGACGAATTTCAGGATACCAACGCCATTCAGTACGCTTGGATCAGGTTGCTTTCCGGTGCAGAAAATTTTGTCACTATTGTCGGCGATGACGATCAGTCCATTTACGGCTGGCGTGGTGCGCGGGTTGAAAATATACAGCAGTTTATGGACGACTACCCGGCGGTAACCACTATCCGACTGGAACAAAACTATCGTTCAACAGGAACCATACTGAGAGCTGCCAATGCGGTTATCGCCAACAACGCAGAGCGTCTTGGTAAGGATCTCTGGACGGATGGTAATGAAGGCGAACCGGTCAGCCTCTATGCCGCGTTTAATGAAATGGATGAAGCCCGTTACATCGTTGGGCGTATTGAAGAGTGGCGTGATCAGGGTAATGCGTTGCAGGACGTTGCGATTTTATATCGCAGTAACGCGCAGTCGCGCGTGCTGGAGGAGGCCTTGTTGCACGCCCGTATGCCCTACCGCATCTATGGCGGGCTACGCTTCTTTGAACGTCAGGAAATTAAAGACGCGTTAGGGTATCTGCGTATTTTATCAAATCGTGATGATGACGCCGCCCTTGAGCGAGTCATTAATACCCCCACTCGGGGGATTGGTAACCGCACGTTGGACATCATTCGTCAGACGGCGCGAGAAAACCAGCAATCGCTATGGCAAGCGGCGAGTTTAATGGTTGCTGAAAAAGCACTGGCAGGACGAGCAAGAAACGCCGTTGCAGCGTTTATTGACTTTATTGAAGGGTTAGACGACGAAACCGAAGACTTCACGCTGGGTCGTTTGAGTGACGAGGTGATCCGTCGCTCAGGTCTGTTGGCGATGTACGAAGCTGAGAAAGGCGAAAAAGCAGAAACCCGTGTTGAGAACTTGAAAGAGCTGGTCAATGCCTGTCAAAACTTTAACCTGGATGACAGCGAAGAGGACATGAGTCCGCTTAACGCATTTTTGGCGCATGCAGCACTCGAGGCTGGTGAAGAACAGGCGGATGAGTATCAGGATGCTGTGCAGTTGATGACGCTTCACAGTGCCAAGGGCCTGGAGTTTCCACTGGTGTTTATGACCGGTGTTGAGGAAGGCGTCTTTCCGTCACAACAGTCGATGGACGAACCCGGGCGACTCGAAGAAGAACGTCGCCTTTGTTATGTCGGAATGACGCGAGCCATGCAAAAGCTGGTACTGACTTATGCGGAGCAACGACGCATTTATGGGCAAGAATTCTTCCATAAGGTGAGCCGATTCGTCTCTGAAATACCAGCTGATACTTTACATGAAGTGCGTCTTCAGACTCAGGTCCAACGCCCATCCAGCTACAGCCGGTTTAATAACGCAGCAAGCCATGAAGCCTTTGAGCAAACCGGTTATCAACTCGGTCAGCGGGTACGGCATCCGAAATTTGGAGACGGCACGGTATTGAATTATGAAGGCACAGGACCACAGAGCAGAATCCAGATAAACTTCGATCAAGTGGGCAGCAAATGGTTGGTTGTCGCCTATGCGAGACTGGAACCTTGTTAATTAACATAAAAACAAATTGAACGCATACTGACATTTCCGACTATACATAGACACACGCTTTAAAAACGGAGGTGTTTATGAAGCGCAATGCAAGTGCAGTATGGAAAGGCAGTATCAAAGAAGGTTCCGGTGTTGTCTCGACACAAAGTGGTACGCTGGATAACACGGCTTATTCATTCAAAAGTCGATTTGAAAGTGGCACAGGAACGAATCCCGAAGAGCTTATTGGTGCGGCTCATGCGGGCTGTTACGCGATGGCATTTTCGCTAATGCTTGGCGAAGCCGGTTATGAGCCGAGCGAAATTGACGCTAAAGCTGAAGTGTCATTGGTAGAAGATGATGGCGGCTTTAAAATCGATGCCATCAAGTTAACGGTAACAGCTACGATTGATGGCATCAGTGACGACGAATTTCAGAAAATTGCCAACCAAGCCAAAGAAGGTTGCCCGGTTAGCAAAGTACTGAATGCCGACATCTCATTAGATGCCAACCTCAACTAACGGGCTCTTGCACCACGGCTCGTTTATTGCGCTGGCGCTGTAATACGGAATCCACCGTATACAGAGCCAGCGCTCCCCAAATAATAATGAACGTAATGAGTTTGCTTTCCTCCAACGGCTCTCCGTAAGCAAGAACCGCCAGTAAAAACATCATGCTTGGTGCAATGTATTGAAAGAACCCCAGGGTGGAATAACGGATACGCTGCGCCGCTGCGGTAAAGCACAGCAACGGCACCGTAGTAACCAGTCCGGCTGCAACCAGCAACAGGTTCAAATGCCAGCTGTTGGCGGTAAGATCGCTGGCAGACGAGTTGGCAAAAAACATCAGATAGCCCAGCATGATCGGGGCTAATAACGCGGTTTCCAACCACAGCCCGCTGATTGAATCGACCGGCAGTCGTTTGCGAATGGCACCGTAAATGGCAAAACTCGAGGCCAGTGCCAGAGCTACCCAAGGTACAGCGCCGAAGGTTATGATCTGAATCGCTACGCCGAGAACGGCCATAGCAATAGCCACCAATTGCAGACGACGCATTTTTTCGCCAAAAAAGGCCATGCCGATGGCGACATTGAGTAATGGATTAATGTAATAACCTAAACTGGCATCGAGCAGGTGATCCGTATTGATAGCCCAAATAAAGAGAAACCAGTTGCCGCCAAGTAATACGGTGGCCAGTGCAAGTCTAAGAATCAGTTTGGGGCTGCGTACAATCGGTAAGATCCGGTCCATCCGGCGCATCGCAATGATGAGAATGAGCACCAGAACAAACGCCCAGATAATACGGTGCGCCAGTATTTCAAACGCCGGGACTTGTTTAACGAGTTTAAAGTAGACAGGAGCTACGCCCCAAAATGTGTACGCAGCCAGCGCAAAGATTACGCCCTGCTTAGCCCGCACCGCTTCATCGGTCATTGCTTTATCCTACTAGGTATGTACCGGTGCCAAACGCGATGTGTGTGCCATCCTGGTTGTGCAGTTCCATTCGCGCTACGGCAACTTTATTGCCGGATCGAATGATGGTGGCGCTGGCAATAAATTCCTCGCCCCGGCCCGGTCGTAAATAATCAACACGCAAATCTATGGTACCACAGCGTGACAGTCGCTCCATGAGATATTCTTCGGTCGGATTATCCAATCGTGCCAGCATCCCGGCAATCGCAACGAGTCCCCCCGCTGTATCCAGTGCGGTGGAGGTTACACCACCGTGCAGGATCCGCTGCGGTACATTACCCATCAGTTCGTCACGCCAGCGAAACCGGACTTCGCCTCGCTCTGGGGTAAACTCAGTGATTTCAAAGCCGAGCATGCGTTGAAACGGAACTTGGTCGTTCATAAACTCGGAAACTTTCGTCAGCAATCGTTGTATATCCATTTTTATCATGGTGATCAGGGGCTAGGACGCTTACAATAGAGCGATGATGTTAATCAAGTCAACAGAAGCTTGCTCAAGGTGCCCATGTTAGCCAAAAATGCCGAAGTTAGTGACCAATCGCAGCACAATCAAGATCTGATCGCGAAACTTAAGCAGCAGCTCCAGCGTGTATTCGGTTATACCAGTTTTCGTGATGGCCAACTGGATGTGATGCTGAATGCGCTGCAGGGGCGAGATACCTTGGTGCTGATGCCGACCGGCGGCGGCAAATCGCTTTGCTATCAATTGCCAGCGCTGTGTCATGAGGGGCTTACTGTCGTGATTTCGCCGTTGTTGTCGCTCATGCAGGATCAAGTGGAAGCATTGCAGGCGATGGGGATATCAGCGGCTACCCTGCACTCGGGGTTGTCTTCGGAGACGGCATTGGCGACTTTGCAACAGCTCCAGCGGCAACAAATAAAAGTACTCTATGTCAGTCCTGAGCGGGCACTACAGCCAAGCTTTATCCAACGACTGCAGGAATACCAGCCGGGTTTTATTGCCATTGATGAAGCACATTGTATTAGTCAGTGGGGGCACGACTTCCGTCCGGAATACGGCCAGCTTGGGCAACTGCGTCAGTATTTGCCGAATGTTCCTTTTATGGCGTTAACCGCTACCGCTGATGCAGCGACTCAGCATGACATCATGGAACGGTTGCAACTGCAGCAACCCTATTGTCACCGTAGCTCTTTTGACCGGCCTAACATTCGATACGTGGTACAGGAAAAGTTTAAGCCGTTAAAGCAAATTAAAGACTATGTGAAAAAACAAAAGGGCTCAGCCGGCATTATTTATTGCGGCTCACGTAAGAAAACTGAAGAAATCTCCGAGAGTTTGCAACAAGCCGGCATAAAGGCCGCACCCTACCATGCCAAACTCGAGCATGCGTTAAAGGAGTCGACGCTGCGGCAGTTTTTACGTGACGACATTGATGTTGTTGTGGCAACCATTGCTTTCGGTATGGGCATCAATAAGCCTAATATTCGTTTTGTCGTGCATTTTGATATCCCCCGTAGTATCGAGTCTTACTATCAGGAAACGGGGCGAGCCGGCCGTGATGGCTTACCGGCTGAAGCACTGATGCTGTTTGATCCGAGGGATGCGCAGTGGATTCAACGGATGATAGAAGAGCAGGACAACGAACACCGCCGGCTCGTGGAAAAACAAAAATTTGCCGCCATGCAAGCGATGGCGGAAGCACAAACCTGCCGACGGTTGGTGCTATTGAACTACTTTAATGAGTTTACAGACAAAGAGTGTGGTAACTGTGACTTGTGTCTGGACCCGCCACAACGGTTTGACGCTCTGGAAGATGCGCAAAAAGCGCTGAGTTGTGTCTACAGAGTGGGGCAACAGTTTGGTATTGCTCATATTGTTGAGGTATTGCGAGGGTCTAAAAACCAGCGCGTGCTGGAATTAAAACATGATCAACTGAGTACTTATGGCATTGGCCAGGAACAGAGCCATGAGTACTGGTTCTCAATTTTACGGCAGTTAATACATCGTGGCCTGATTGTGCAGGACATTCGCCGCTTTGCGGCCTTGCAACTGACCGAAGCCGCGCGATCGGTTTTGCGCGGAGAAGTGACACTAGAACTGGCGAAGCCACGTATTAACCTGACTGCGACGCGAAACAGTATCACTGATCGCGGTGACTATAATAAGGTATTATTCCGGCGCCTGCGGAAACTACGAAAAGACATTGCCGATCGCGATGGCGTGCCACCGTTCGTTGTTTTCAGTGATGCCAGTTTGGTTGAAATGTGTATCGACTATCCGACCTCCGATGCCGATATGTTGGCAATTTCGGGGGTAGGTCAGGTTAAATTAGAGCGTTACGGCGCAGAATTTATTGACGCAATTAATCATTTTTTAAACGGAGCGAGTGAACGACAGTTATTCAATGGCTGATTTAGACACGTTGATATTAAAGCATCGTCCGACAGCAGAAACGGACATCGACAGTTGGGCGTCTGACGTCGCAGCTGCGCTGGACGCGACCATTCGCGAGTCTGAGCTGGCAGCCGATCAGTATTGCTGGCGGTTGTCGATCCGTAACCGTCATTGGCTGTTGTTTTACTCGCACCTGTGCGAAGCCGCTTGGCTGCAGCCACTTGAGGGTGTCGACAAAGAGGTGATGACGGCGTTGCAAGCAGAGGACTATATTTGATGTTATTTAGGCTTCTGGCGTTATTGGTGTTGCTTGTTTCTGTCGAGAGTGTGGCAACTGAAACTCGCCAAGTACTGACGGTTTCGGCACAAACAGAACGGGTAAAGCTCAATCAGCAATTGGCATTCCGAGTCACTCACGACAACTTTTCATTATCCCGAATCGGTTTGGATAGCCCCGAGCGATGGGAGTCGTTCGAACAATTGCGCTCGCATCAAATTGGAAGCGATAAACCGCTCATCTGGGCTGCGGTAAAAGTATTCAACCGAAGCCGCTCATCACAACGTTATATCATTGACTTCGGCGACAGTTACATCGATGAAGCCAGTGTCTATCTGTTGAACGCTGAATTTCAGGTACTGGACTCCGAACGGGTTGAGTTCGATGACCCTTTGGTAAACCGTCCACATATTTCGCAACAGATCATGTTGCCGGTTGATGTTCCGGCCAATCAGACAATGTGGTTGGTCATGAGCATGAAACAGTGGCCAAAACAGATAAACACCTTGTCACTTTGGGCACCGCAGCCATTACAACTGCACTTACAGCAAAAACAAACGGCGCTGGGCGTGAATGCCGGCGTGCTGTTGTTGCTTGCGGTAGCTGCTTTTAGCCTGGCGCGCGGCACTCAGCGCAAACTGCAGATAAGTACCGGTCTTGTTGCCACCGCGTTTATTCTGGTCATGCTACTGCACAGTGGTATTTGGATCACTTATTTCTCACCGTTTAGTCCGGCCATTGCCGGCGTGTTACTCCCATACTCTAAACAGTGGTTATTGTTGGCACTGACGTGGGTGCTGAGGGAGTGCGTACGAAGTTGGCTGAAAAGCGTTAACTGGAACCGCTTTTTTAATGGGCTTATGGTGCTTGAGCTGTTGGTTAGTATTGCTCAGCCTTGGTGGCCTGAGCTGCAGTCGAGCACTTGGCTGTCATTGCAAATCAGTATCCTCGTCGCGATCACGGCATTGGTTGGCTGGCGCGTGGTTAACAGTGACCATGACCGTATCGTAAAGTGGTTTGTACTGCTGTTATTGCCGCTATCGGTCATTGCCTGGCTACTCATTCTTCCGCGTGTTAATACCTTATGGCAGGGCCTCTCGGGCATTGTGTTGTATAGCCTACTGACCGCAAACATGTTGGCGCTGATACTGGCACAATTGGATAAAGCGCTGGTGCGTCTGGATCGCAGAATTGGCAGCTTACGCCGTATGAAGGACTATTATCGGGACGCTTACTGGCGGTTTATCAACCGCAGTAATGAGGGCTGGTTTGAGCTTGATGCGGATCATCATTGGCGGCGGGTTAGCAAACGCTTTTTAGCCATTTTAGGTTTAAACAATGCCGATTTCCTGCGCCGTCATTGGCCAACGGCGGATGCCTTGTTTAACAGCCAGTGCACGACCTGGAACGAACCACAACGGCGAGAGAGTTGGCAACACCTGCAATCGGTAGAACGGATTGACGGCAAAACAATTTGGTTGCAGATAGAGATTTTCGCTGACGGGCGCGGCCGTATTTTGGAAGTGACCGAGCAGGTTGAAGCGGAAATGCACCTGAATTTCCTGGCAAAGCACGACCCGTTGACCGGGCTGCTCAATCAGCGAGAATTTCATCGTGTGTTGCAACGACAGGTCGATCAGCAAAAGGACTGTGTGGTGATACTGCTGCACATTAATGGTTTGCAGGTAATCCATGATCAAACCGAGCCGGCCGTCCGCGATCAGGCTTTATTGCAAATGGTACTGAATCTGCGGGAGAAATTGCCGCAAAGAGCGCGTATTGCCAGGGTGGCTGAGCAACGTCTCGGCATTATGATCAGCGACACCGAGCAAGCCGGTTTTGCGCTTGCGTATCAGCTGATTCAGGTTTGCCGGGAATTTCGTTTTTCAACTCAAGACCGTGTGTTTCAGTTTACCGCTCATGCGGGCATTGCTTGTGCGACCGCAGCGACCCTTAATGGAGTAAGCCTGTTACGGCGGGCAGAGGGTGCGTTAAAGCTTGCGCAACAGTTGGGCGATTTCAAGGTACACAGCGCAACAGCGGACGATCAGCAACGCCTGTTGCGACGCGAAGAACAGAACTGGGAACAGCGATTACGAGACGCCTTGGTCAACGAAGATTGGGTTTTGTATCAACAAGTGATGGTCAGTGCTGATCAGAATCGTGACAAGCATTGCTATGAAATCTTGTTGCGGTTGCCCGAATCTGGGCAAACAGATCCAGATGAAGCACTGGCACCGCAACAGTTCCTGAGCGCAGCGTTAAATGCCGGCATTATGGGTAAAGCGGACCGCTGGCTGGTGCGACACGTGCTGGATTATTTTAATGATAACCCCTTTATTGCAACCCGAACCTGGCGTTGTCACATTAATTTATCGATTCAAAGCCTTGAAGACAGTGAGCTGATTCATTTTCTAGAGCAAAAAATTGAACAGTCGAATATGCGACCCGAGCAATTGGCGTTTGAACTCGCTGAACCGGTTGTCGCGGAAAACTTTGAGCGTGCTTATGAGCTGTTTAAACAACTGCAACAGTTGGGCTGTGTTACCGTAATCGACCAGTTTGGAACCGGTTTCAATTCGTTCCGTTTACTCAGACAAATGCCGTTGACGCAGATAAAAATCAATCGTTTCTGGGTGCAAAATATGCTCCTCGATGCGGTCGAGGCAGAGCTGGTTTTATCCTGTATCCGGTTGGCGAAAGCCGCGGGCGTTGAAGTCAGTGCGGTTGGTGTCGAAAATGAGGAAACGCGAACGGCATTGATCGATGCAGAGGTAGACTATTTACAAGGGTATGTGTGCGGGCGGCCAACACAGTGGCAACCGGCTGAAAACACACCATAGCCATAAAAAAGAGGCGGTTTACCCGCCTCTCTTAATCGCTGTTAATGTATCCAGGGAAGTCGTTTTAACAGCTTAGCTATCGCTTTTGCTCGAGCGATCTTCAAGTAATTCCTTGGTCGAGTTACCGATGCTGATGCGTTTCGGTTTCATCGATTCAGGAATGTTCTTAACTAAGCCAATGGTCAACAAACCATTTTTCAGCGCTGCACCGGTTACTTCGATGTGCTCAGCCAAGCTGAACTTACGTTCGAAGGCTCGGTTGGCAATACCACGGTGCAAGAATTCGCGTTTTTCTTTTTCTTCCGGTTTGCTGCCGGAAACGCGAAGTACGCCATTTTCGACTTCAATCTCAAGATCATCCTCTTCAAAACCTGCAACAGCCAGCGTGATCGCGTATTGATTTTCAGCGATTAACTCGATGTTGTAGGGAGGATAACCACTTGCGCTGGTGTCAGAACGCAATGCTGCATCAAGCAAAGATGCCATGCGGTCAAAACCAACACTGCTGCGATAAAGAGGGCTTAAATCGATAGTTGCCATAGTCATTCTCCTTAGAAGCAATAACTTTAATGGTTTAACAAAATGACACGTCTGTGTCGGTTGTCAGCCGACTCTCTGAGAGACGCCGGCTTCACTACCTTATGTGTGAACAGAGCCAATAATTTTCAAGAGAAAAAATAAAATTTTTGTTTTTACGGTACAGTGTTTACTATGAATTTATCGCGTTACCGCAGGGAATGCCCGGATGTCAGAGTCGCCAGAACCACAACAATTACAGCAGCAGGATTCTGTTTGGCAATGGGTTGCCAGCAGTGATTATCGCTGCCCGACAACACCAACGGTGATTACCATAAAACGTTGGTGGCATTCGTTGCGTGCCCAGTCGGGCAAGGACAATGAAACGGAACAGCCCGAGCAAAGCGTGGATGTGCTGAAGTTTAGCATCAATGAAGGGCTACAACAGCTTGATCATATGTTGCAGGAATGGCGTGACGATGATGAGGATCAATCCGTACGCTGGTTGATCAGCCCACCCCATTCACCCGTTAATGAAATCGCAAAAGCATGGGCTAACGCCAACAATATCGTCGATTTACAAACGCCAAAGCGAGATGAGCTTTGCCTCGATACGCTAAACGTTGAATTACCTCAGGGTAATCATGCGGCTCCTTGGTTTGTGCCGGAGTTGGCACATTGCTATTTGCGGCAGTCAAAAGGGTTGCGCTGGGTACGGGCGTTTTTTGCTCAGGCTCTGAGCGGTGATATTGGTAAAGGACTGGTGGTTTGTGACAGTTGGGCCTGGAGTTTTCTGCGTAAATTATGGCCCGTATCACAGCCAAAAACGCTGACGCTGCAAGCCTTTGATGCCGAGGCGCTGCAGACACTGGGTCTTAACCGAGACGTTGAACATCTCAAGCACCTGGCTTCGTTATCGCGGGGTAACCTCGGAATCGCCTGTGCGTTTTCGGGGAGCCGCTACCGACGGCAGTTGCAGCAACAGCAATCACCGTTTGAGTTGCCGTCAATGCCGGCAGAAACAACGGACAGTACCGCCTTTATCTTGCACATGCTGCTCTTGCATCGCGGGCTTGCATCGTATCAACTGCATCAGGTGTTGCCGATTGTATCGCCGACGCATTTGGATATTGAACTGCAAAGTCTCAACTACTGTGGTTTGATTCGTAAAACCGAATCACAGTGGTACGTTACGCCGACCGGTTACCCCGTTGTACGTCAGGCATTGAGTGCCAGAGGACTGTGGCTGGATCACTTTTAGAGGCCAACATGGAAAACGAATCTGTGAACGAAGTTGCCGGTCTGTTCAAAGAACTTAATACGGCAGCGTTAATTGAAATCGCGGCGATTTTGCTCGCGGCCTGGTTTGTGGTTTGGTTGTCTCAGCGTTTGCTGCCGTGGCTCGCTAACCATCTGCATGGCAAGCAGCGCCTGTATACACTGGCACTGGTGCCCATGGTTCGTATTTTGGTGTTGGTGCTGGCGCTGGTACTGATCATTCCCCGCATCATCGAGCCGACTCTGCAAAATATGGTTGCGACTCTGGGCGCCGCCGGCCTGGCCATCGGTTTTGCGTTAAAAGATTATGTCAGCAGTTTAATTGCCGGCGTGGTCGCAGTGCATGAAATGCCCTATCGCCCGGGTGACTGGGTGTCCGTTGATGGGGTTTATGGTGAAGTTAAGCACATCGGTATGCGCACCGTGGAGTTGGTGACCAATGATGATACCGTCATATGGGTACCACACTTAAAGCTCTGGGATAATCTGATTCACAACGCCAACAATGGCGGGCCGAGTTTAATGTGCGTGGCTGAATTTTTTATTCAGCCTGAGTTTGATGCCTTTATGATTCGTGACGCGCTGGAAGACATTGCCTTAACCAGTCCTTATCTGCAACTGTCAAAACCGATAGTCGTGACGGTAAACGAGGAACCCTGGGGGACTCGGTATCGCTTAAAAGCTTATCCGATAGATCCTCGGCAACAGTTCCTGTTTGTGACGGATTTGACCGCTCGCGGTAAAAAGCGACTGCTCGAACTGGAGGTGAAATTCTCGCGCGTAGAGACCGCGCGAGAATGTTAACTCGCTAAAGGTGCTCCGCCAGAAAGCCACCGGACTGATGACGCCAGAGTTTCGCGTAGAGGCCATCCTGAGCCAGTAATTGCTCGTGGCTACCCTGCTCAATGACTTCACCGTTGTCCATCACTACCAACCGGTCCATTGCGGCAATAGTCGACAGGCGGTGGGCAATGGCGATAACGGTTTTACCCTGCATTAATTGATAAAGATTATCCTGAATCGCGTTTTCCACCTCGGAATCCAGTGCCGAGGTCGCTTCGTCGAGGATAAGAATCGGTGCATCTTTTAACATCACCCGGGCGATGGCAATACGCTGGCGCTGACCACCAGATAACTTGACACCACGTTCGCCGACATGGGCATCCAGTCCCGTGCGGCCTTTACTGTCCGACAAGTCAGCGATGAAACTGGCGCAGTGAGCTCGCTCGATGGCATGTTGTACATCGTCAGCGCTGGCATCGGGACGGCCATAAAGAATGTTATCCCGCACCGACCTGTGCAGTAATGAGGTGTCCTGCGTCACCATGCCGATTTGTGCGCGCAGAGAATCTTGTTGAACCTCACTGATGTTTTGTCCGTCAATGCGTATTGCGCCGCCTTCAACGTCGTAAAAGCGCAACAGCAGATTAACCAGGGTCGATTTACCGGCGCCTGAACGGCCAACAATGCCGACTTTCTCACCCGGTTTAATATGCAGGTTAAAATTCTCCATAACACCGGAGCCTTTACCATAATGAAAGCGCACCTGGTCAAACTGAATATCGCCATTGCTGACGGTCAATTGTGGCGCATTCGGCTTGTCGACAATGCGTTGTGGTACCGATAGCGAGCCGATGCCGTCTTGCACCGTTCCGATGCTCTCAAACAGCGTCGACATTTGCCACATCACCATTTGCGACATACCAAATAACCGCAGTACCAGGCCAATCACTACAGCAACAGCACCGAGGCTGACCATATCGCCGCGCCATAGCCAAATGGCGGTTGCTGCAGAACTGAACAGCAACGCGCAGTTAATGAAGTAGAGAAAACCATACAGTTTGGTGACCAGTCGCATTTGTGCGTGCACGGTATCAAGGAATTTATCCATGCCTTGTTTGGCAAATGCCGCTTCTCGTTGCGAATGTGAGAACAGTTTAACCGTTTGAATATTGGTGTAGGAGTCAACGATGCGTCCGGTCATGATGGAACGGGCGTCAGCTTGCAACGCTGAAACTTTGCCCAGCCGCGGGACAAAGTAACGCAACAGCAGGGCGTACAGGACCAGCCATGATGCCAGCGGCAACATCATACGCCAGTCGGCGCTGCCGATGATAAAGAACATCCCTAAAAAGTACACGACCACGTAGTTTACAATTTCGATAAAGGTCATGATGCACTGCCGAACGGCGAGTGCCGTTTGCATGAGTTTTGTGGCTACGCGACCGGCAAATTCGTCCTGATAATAGGACATCGACTGTTTCATCAAGTAGCGATGACCCAGCCAGCGGATGCGCATAGGGAAGTTACCCAGCAACGTTTGGTGTGTCAGTAACGAATGGAACCAGACCAGTAAGGGTAACCCGACTAACACCAACACACTCATGCCCAGTAGCGGCCAGAACTGATCGTCAATAAAGGTTTCCCGATCTTGCTGTGCCAGCCAGTCGACGATCTGACCGAGAAAACCGAACAGCCAAACTTCGGCGATGGCAATTGCCGCCATCAGTAGCGCCGTGGCAACGATGTAAGGTGTTGCTCCGCGGGTAAAGTGCCAGCAAAAAGCGAAAAATCCCTGCGGCGGTTGAGTGGGTTCCTCTGCCGGGAATGGATTAAGACGTCGCTCAAACCAAGAAAACATGAGTGTTAATTTCCTAAATACTGGTCAAGGGAGTCGCGCCAAGCTTCCGTCTGGACAACCCGTAATAGCTCCCGATTGACAGGTTCGCGAAAATGGCTGCCTTGTGGCAGAACAAAACCATAGTCCTGAGGCAGCACTCGATCAGGCAGTAAACGAATATTGTTGAGCGCCTGGCTGCGCATAGAATAACGCAAAATCGGCTCATCGTAGATAACCGCATCGAGTTCCCCGGCATTAAGTTTCTCAAGCGCCTTGGTAAGGTCGTCAAAACCTTGGAAGCCAATGTTCTTTTGGCTTAACCATTGAGCTGTAGCGGAGTTGGACAACGTGGCAACTCTGGCGCTGGGTAAGTCACCCAAACCGCTGACTTTGGATTGAAACTGAGATACCGTAAGTGATGATGCGATAGACGCGGTGAAGCTCGAAATAATAATCACGCAAGTGAACATCCAGATCAGGCTTATGATGCGTCCGCCGAGCGAGCGTGGTGATTTATCGCCATAGCCAACCGTTGTCATAGTAACTGCAGCCCACCAGAAACCGGCACCCAGGCCGGCAAGGGGCTTATCGGAAAACTCGTCGCGGTTTTCACGGCGCTCAAATAACCAGACTAAAGCGCCGGCGATAAACAGCACGGCACCAAGGATTAAAACGACCTTTAAAAATTCAAATGAAACAAAGCGTTTAGTCACCGCCCACCATGTCGCTGTATTATTGGCCGGCACCGCTATGGCAAGTCCGCCATTATGAAATGGCTGAGAGAAGTCCAGACGGGACTCACGAGCCGCGGTGATGGTCAATGCACCAATGCCGATATCGTAATGTCCTTGTTCCACTTCACTTAACAGCTGCTCCAGGGGCATTGGGTGCAATTCATAGGGTCTATCGAGCTGTCGTGCGATGTCTTCCCACAATTGCATGGCCAGCCCCTGATACTCGCCCTCGCGTTGCATCACAAAAGGCGCATTCATGCGAACGGCAACTTTTAACGTTTGCGCTTGCGCTTCGTCCTGCGCATGAGCGGGCGGGTGAGATAACATAATAAGGATTAGCGAAAGCCAAAGAACCAGGCGATAGAGCATTGCGTACTCCCTGATGTAACAGTAACTTGAGTTTGATCAAAACTATCGTATCAGGTTTCGCTCGAAAACGTTGACCTGACAAGCGATTGAATAGAGAATGAGAATTGTTATTAACAATAGAGAGGTTACAATGAAACGTTTACTGGCTGGATTATTTATTGTGGTGATGTCGCTTTCAACCTCGGCAATTGCCGATGATGACGAGCAGAAGTATCAACATTTCAAGCCTGAACCAGCTGAAAATCTGCAGCAAGCCATCATGAATCTGGTGGAATACAATGCCAAGCTGCAAGAGATCGTGAACGGTGATTTAAGCGCTCAGGATATGGCGAAAGTGCATGAACTGACGTACACGCTGGAAGTTGCACTTGCCCGTTTAAGCAAAGAATTGGATGTCGCGGCAAATTCACTGGAAGAAGTACATCTGGGCTCAGAGCAAATGAACAAACCGCGTGTTAAAGGTTTTGGTAAAGATTATTTAAACACCTTAAACCACTTGCTGGGTGAACATCACAAGCATCATGACAATCACTGATCATTAAGTGATTGGATAAACGCCCTGATATGTCGCAACCAAAAGTCCTGCGGTTGCGACAGGGCATTTCTCCCTATCGAGATTTCACAGACGCTGTGGTGCTCATCTCCTGCCCTTGGCAAGGGCAAAATCATCACGCCATGGGCCTGGATATAATCGGCTATTTTGTCTGCCAGACAATTCGGTGACAACGGAAAGTGCAGATGAAACATCGCAGCTTGTGGCGGGTTTGGCGTTACCGTAACACCGTCCATTTTTTGTAATTGCGTGCCTAAACCTACCGCATAATGAACCGCGTCTTTCATCACCGGTAGGTTATCCTTCAGGCCCTGTCGTGCGGCCACGATTTCCGGATACAGTGAAATAGGATTGCCACCGGCGCGGCGCGCCCAGATACGGGCTTGTTCAATAAAATCGCGGTCAGCCGCGAGCACCGCACCACTGATACCGCCCAGGTCTTTGTAGAAACTGACATAAACGGAATCAAAGAGTGCGGCAATTTCCGCTAACGACTTTTGGTAATGCGCCGGAGCCTGCCATAGGCGCGCACCATCCAAATGTAAGCGCACTCCGTGTTGTTTTGCCCACTGGTGTTGTTGAATCAGCGACTGCCAGGTTGGCAACTGGCCGCCAATCTCTCGCATAGGCAGCTCCAGTACGACGGCGGCGAGACTATCGCCGTTCAGGCTCTGCAAATCACTGATATCAATTGGCTGATCGCTGGCTCCGACGGTGCAGCTGTCAAGTTGCCAGAGAGCCTCGATACCCATGTGTTCGTGTAACAATAAGTGCGATGTCGGGTGCATGGCGACCCGTTGACGTGCTCGCTCGAGACTGTGCAGTTTTAGCGCTAGTGGCTGTGCCAGGGTGCCGGTGGGCAGGAAGATCGCCGCCTCCTTACCAAGTCGACGGGCGACCTCCTGCTCAAACTGCTCGATCAGCGAACCTTTACCATAGACATCACGTTGTTCTTGCGGCTCGATGCTGTCGGCGAGCTGTCGTAATTGCTCCGCCATGGTTAATTGCGGATGCCGCAGGATTGAGGGGCCTGCCAGTTCACAGGCTCGTTGGTAGCGCAGTTTAATGTCGGCGTCGATCATCCATTTTCCTTATTTCATATGCACTTTTCCGCCAATGATTTTGTAGGCCGGTGTGCCTCGAATCATCGTCTCTCTGGCGAACTCCTGACCACACCCGGGACAATGACAGGGTGTGGTGGTATGGTCCTCCACAATACGCTCCATAAAACATTTCACTAATGCGCCCTTGCCGCCTTTCCGATATTTAAAGATCGGAGTTTTGCACTGTAGGCATGAGATTTGTACGGTGCGCTTTGGACCTTTTTTGTTCGGCTTTGCCATAACTCGAAAAGTCCTCTTACAACTTATTGGTTAAAAACTATTCCATACAGTGTATCAAGCGCGCTATAGTTTTTCTTCATTATCGCCCTAACGATCAAAATGGAAGGTTCGCTATGAAATACTCACTTGTTGCTTTAGCACTGGCGGGGTTGCTTGCTGGGTGTGGTCAGCCAGCAGAGCCGCAGTCACAAACGACCGCCAATACCGAGCAGACGGCAGAGCAGGCTCAACAGTCCGAGACAGAGCGTTTAAATGCCTGGTTTGAGCAAAAATATGAAGAGCAGCTGCAACAAAGCCCAATGCAAATGACTTTCCTGGGGCGAAAAGATCGCTACGGTGAAATTGATGACTTGAGTATCGAGGCGGAGCAACAACAGCTGCAATGGATGAAGCAAACCGTCGATGAATTACAGGCTGAATTTGAGTACGAGCAACTGACGGATGAGGCAAAGACCTCATACGATGTTTGGGTGTATCAGTACGAACAAGCAAAACGTAACGCCGATTTTCGCAAATACGATTACGTGTTCGATCAAATGCGTGGGGCACATACCTTTATGCCGCAGTTTTTGCTTAATTTTCACCGTGTTGAAAACAAAGAGGACATGGATGCGTATATCAGCCGCTTAGGTGAGTCAGCACGTGCACTTGAGCAGCTATTAGCGCGCGCCGAGCAGCAAGTCTCTGAGGGCATTCGCGCACCACGCTTTGCCTATGAGCTGATCATTGAAGAATCTAAGAAAGTCATTACCGGAGCCCCTTTCACGGAAGGCGAGGACTCTGCGTTTATGGCGGATGTGAACAAAAAAATAGACGCGTTGTTAGAGCAACAAACAATCGACCAGCAGACCGCTGATGCGTTGCGCACTCAAGCGGCTGACGTTTTATACAAACAGGTTATGCCGGTTTACGAACAAATCATCGCGTTTTATCAGAGTGACATCGAAAACACCCCGGAAATTGCGACCGGCGTGCATCGTTTTGACGGTGGCATTGAGTTTTACAACGCAATGTTAAAAAACTACACCACCACAGATATGACAGCCGATGAGATCCATCAGTTGGGTCTGCAAGAAGTAGAGCGCCTGAACAATGAAATGCTGAAAATAAAGGATCAAGTGGGCTTTGAGGGCGACTTACAGGCGTTCTTTACGTTTATCCGCACGGATGAACAGTTCTTTTATCCAAACAATGATGAAGGCGCCGAGATGTATATCGAGGACTCTAAGAAGTACCTTGACTTCATCAATGAGCGCTTACCCGACTATTTTGGCATCTTACCGAAAGCCGATTTGGTGGTGAAACGGGTAGAACCCTTCCGTGAACAGGACGGCGCCGCACAGCATTATTATCCGGGTACGCCAGATGGTTCACGTCCGGGCATTTACTACGCCCACTTATCCGATATGACAGCAATGCCAAAAAATGAAATGGAGGCCATTGCTTATCACGAGGGTAATCCTGGCCACCATATGCAGATCTCAATTGCCCAAGAACTGCAGTCTGTACCAGAGTTTCGCACCCAGGCCGGCTTTACCGTCTATAGCGAAGGCTGGGGGCTTTATGCTGAGCAACTGGCGAAAGAAATGGGCGCTTATCAAAACCCTTATTCAGACTTTGGTCGCTTAATTACCGAAATTTGGCGCGCCGTGCGGCTGGTGGTTGATACCGGCATGCATGCAAAAGGTTGGACCGAGGAGGATGCGGTTAAGTATTTTGAAAAATACACGCCGATAGCAGAAGGGGCGGTGCGCTCAGAAGTCCGTCGCTACCTGGTGATGCCGGGTCAGGCGACTGCCTATAAAATCGGTATGATTAAGATTTTGGAATTGCGTGAGAAAGCCAAGCAACAATTGGGTGAGAAATTCGATATTCGTGGTTTCCACGATACCGTGCTCGGCGGCGGAGCTTTGCCGTTGCATATCCTCGAGCGTCGAGTTGACCAGTGGATTGCGTCACAGCAAGCCTAACTCAATTGCCTTTAGCACAGCTCGGGTGCGATCACGCACGCCGAGCTTGGCCATGAGCGACGACACCTGATTTTTTACGGTGCCGGTGGATTTAAACAGGGACTCAGCAATTTCTTGGTTGCTGAGTCCTGCCGCTATCAGCCTGAGAACGGCCAGTTCTTTGTCCGTCAATGGTTCGGTTAATTCAGCAACCGGCGTATGAGGCCGGACAGACTGCAGTCCTTTGATGATACGTTCGGTTACAATGGGCTGAATCCAGGACTCGCCGCGATGCAAGGTTTGGATCGCTTCCACTAAGGTTTCTAACGACACGTCTTTCAGCAAATATCCCTTTGCACCAGCCTGAATTGCTGCCATCACTGAGGCGTGGTCGTCAAAGGTAGTGAGCATCAACGCCGGCCGTTTAGGGTGTTGCCTGGTAAGTTCTGTGACGGCGGCAATGCCATCCATTTCCGGCATTCGAATGTCCATCAACACAACGTCGGGCTGGCATGTTTCAACAGCCTCCAGAGCGGTCTGTCCATTCTCCGCTTCGCCGACAACCACGACCTCCTCGCTTAAATCCAGCAAACTCTTTAGCCCTTGTCTTACCAGGGTTTGATCGTCAACCAGCAGTACCTTAATCATTGTCTGTCATACGCCTGAATTGTGCGGAGATAGTAAAGGTTGGCGACTCAGTGAATGCGATATTGCCTCCGGCAAGAGCGACTCTTTCACGCAAGCCGCGAATGCCGTTGCCCTCATTGATTGGCTTGGTCATTTTGCCGTTATCAGAGATGTTAACCTTAATCCAGTCATCCGTTTGCGTCACGTTAGCCTGGTAGTGGTTGCCGGTTGAATGGCGCATAAAGTTGGTGAGTGACTCTTGCACCAAGGCGAGAATGGCTTCTGCTGTTTCGACGTGTTGTATGTTGAGCGGACTTGGATAGTTTATGGTGACGGTTTTGCCTGCAATATCAACATCCAGCGCTTCCAGTGCCGCAGCGATATCCATCGAATCGGATTCGCGTATCGTCGAGACGGCCTCGCGGACGTCCGCTAATAGTAATTGCGCGATACTTCGGCTTTTCGCAATCAATGCTCGGGCTTCACCTGAGGATTTGTGTTCGGCAACCTGCAGGTTAATCGTGAGCGCGGTTAAATGGTGACCCAGCAAGTCGTGAATATTGCGAGCAATTCGGGTACGTTCGGTTTGTTTAGTGGCTTCTGCCAATAGCGCCTGAGTCGCTCTTAGTTCTCGGTTTATACGTTGTTCGTTCTCTTTTGCACGAGCTTCCTTCAGCTGTGTACCCATCATCGTCATTGAAAAGATAATGAAGGTCCAGAATAGCAACGCGGATAGCCAGGCTAAATCATCCTGCCAGTAAATCTGGTAAACCAAAAAGTGC
The DNA here is from genome assembly GCF_002968395.1 of Idiomarina sp. OT37-5b. Taxonomy (NCBI): domain Bacteria; kingdom Pseudomonadati; phylum Pseudomonadota; class Gammaproteobacteria; order Alteromonadales; family Idiomarinaceae; genus Idiomarina; species Idiomarina sp. OT37-5b. Next base: position 2,805,983 of record NZ_CP027188.1, on the reverse strand, counting down.
GGTAACGCAATCACCGGAGACGCAGTAATCGCTTTATTCAGCGGCATAAAATAGGGCAACTGCGCGGCCCACAACACCATTAGAATGGCAACAAAGTTATAGGGGACGAGAAAATACAAAACGACAACCAACACAAATTGTATCGCCACCAGCACGATTCGCGTTGTTGGTTCACCCGGTAACGGTTCATCACGGGTTGCTACGTGAAAGCCCAGGTAAAATACCACGAAGCATGATGCTGTAAGTAGCCAGTGCAGACTAAGGAAAGGAGAGCCCGGACGCTGAGCCAAAAAGTACAGGCAAGCGGCAGTTAACAGCGCCCACGTCAACAGAGCAACCCAACGATCAACGCTGTAGTTGTTATCGACCAGTTTATGCAATAACGACATATTCATCATTGCAGTATGCCACCATCTGATATCTCAGCAATAGGCCAAAAGTCACGATCAATAAAGTGACTTTTGGCACCTGTCGAAGAGCTCCTAAAGGCTTAGCATGATGAGAGCTCATTAAGGAGGCATGTTATGCTGACAATTCATACCAGTTTACTGTACTTACATATTTTGGCGGGTGTCATCGCAATGATGTTGTTTTGGATACCGATCACTACCCGGAAAGGGGGATTAAATCATCGCCGCTTCGGCCAAGCCTACACAATAACAATGTATACCGTCGCGGTGTCCGCAATCCTGATGTCGGTTATGGTGCTGATCGCGCCTGAGTATTTTAAGGCGGGATGGTACGCAGAAAGTACAAATCCAGCACAGTTAACACGAAATATATACGGTTTCTGGACACTACTATTGGTGTTGTCGTTACTGACTTACACCGCCGTTAATCAGGCGATGCTGGCGCTTAAAACAAAGCGTGATAGATCGTTAGCCCGCCAGGCTCATCATATCATCGCGCCAGTGGCCTTATTTATTGCATCCCTGGTGTTATTGGCACAGGCCATCAATGGTACTGTGAACCAGATTTTAGGTTACGTATTCTCTATTTTTGGCATCATCAGTGCCATTCAGGTACTTCATTATGCCTACTCAAAAAGAGTTGCGGCTAACCGTTGGTTAATTGAACATCTAAGTTCAATGTGTGGTTCCGGCATCGCGGTCTATACGGCGTTCTTCGCATTTGGTGCCCGTCATGTCTTATCGGAGCTGGGTCAGTGGCAACTTATTTTTTGGATTGCACCGGGCCTCTTAGGCGGAATTGCCATTCACGTCTGGACACGGAAATATACCGTGCAATCTGGCGTCAAAAAGACCGTGCCCTAGCGAAAACGAATGCAATTACGACCGTCGGCTTTCGCCTGATAAAGGCCTTGATCCGCATTATCGATAAGCCTGGATATGGTGCTGGCGACTTCAGCATCGGGTTGAGGTAATTCAAAGTAGCCGCCAATGCTGACGGTCAAGTAGGGTTCTGTTGGTGAGTTTTTATGTTCGATGGACAGTTGCTCAACCGCATCCAGTAATTCATTGGCTTTGCGCAGTGCCTGCCAGGCTGAGTCTGTAGAAATCAGTACCGCAAACTCCTCGCCGCCATAGCGGGCAACAAAGTCGGTGCTACGTTGCATAACGGCGTCCAGGCAAGTTGCAACTTGCTTTAACGCTTCGTCCCCCTTCAGGTGGCCATAAGTGTCATTGAACGCTTTAAAGTGATCAATATCGATCAGCAGAATGGCTAGGCCAGTACCCTGCCGTTTGGCTCGCCGCACTTCTTCGAGCAGTTTTTCGTCGAGCGCCCGACGGTTGGGAATCCCGGTTAGGCCATCCCGTGTGGCAAGAGCCTGTAGTTTACTGTTGGCTTCTTTTAATTGGCGCTGCGTGTCAATCAACTGCTGATAGGTGCGTTGTCGTTCAAGCGAATTTGCGATCATGTCGGCGACAAGGCTGAGGTGGCGAACATCGTCGTCAGTCCAGTGATAGCGTTTATGAACCATGTCGCAGCCGACAAAACCCAGTAATTTTTGGTTCGCCACTAAGCCAATACAAACTACCGAGCAGATATCTTCACGCTCAAACTCAAGCTTTTCATTGCGGGCTGCTTCGGGGAGTGTACGGACATCATGGACGATAAAGCGAAACGTGTTCTTCATTAAATTGAAGAAATACGGCAGTTCCTCTTCGGTAATTCCTTGCAGATCATCGATATGCGCAGACAAGCCATCACGAACCCATTCATGGGTATTGCTCATGCTGGTCATAGTGTCTGAAAACTCGAAAACATAACAGCGATCGGCATCAACATAACTGCCGAATGCCGCAATGGCCTCAGCGATGCAGTCTTGTGTCTCAGCCGACTCACTATTAATTAAGCGAGTAGAAAGTTGTGACAGCAACTGATCAAATGATCTGTGATTATTATGTGTGCACACGAGCGTAACTTATTTTTTTGTATGGTTAATATTTAACCATACAAGAAGCTACGCGTATAGAGATACAATTTTTTTACACCTTAAATGAAAAATAATCGATAAGATTGTGCAGTTGAACGTCATTGCCGGCTGTTTCACTTTTATTAAATTGCCAGAGTGAACCTTCGCGACTGTCCGGCCAGTTGACGAGTGCAGGATTGTTGCCCACCCGTTCAATCGGCGTGGCTTTGAGTCGCGCCATCATATACCACCAAAGATCATCGGCGTAAGGAGCCAACTGCTGAGCCAGTTGAATGTCGGTAACGCGCTCATCAAGAGCTCCCGGTGGAAATAAAACACCGCCGCCACTGGTAAAGAATAAATCATTGGACGGGCCACGGTGCTCGGTCTTTGGCTCCCAACGCCGGTATGCTTTCGGCTGACCATCTTTGTAGCGCGTGATGCGGTGCGCGCGCCAACAAAGAATACGGTCTGTGGTAGCCGACAATAAGAGTTGGCACAGCCAGTCAGGTCGATAGTAAATATCATCATCGGCGGTAACATGGTAGGCGTCGGGGAATTGTTGCAGTGCCGGTATGAGCTTCTTGTACGAACGAATATCCTCATCGACCGGATAAATAGAGAGTCCGTACTGTGTTAACGCTTTGACATTATCTGGTAGTGCATCAATGTCGTCCCGGAACAACCACAAATTAAGCTGAAACGGGGCGATATCCTGCAACAGCAGTGACTTCAATGTAAGGTGCAGATGTTTGTAGCGTTTTGGGAATGAGGTCAGGTTAACCATCACCGGGGTAGTTAACGGATTCTCGTGCAAAGGGTTCTGACCTTGTAGCCATTGTCGGGCAACAACCTCCTGGGCACGTTTTTTCAACGGTTTCGCCTCTAAAGACTTCAGTTTTCTCAGCCCGCGGTAGCGTAAATATTGCAGTAATGACACGTTCGTTGTTCCCGTTGGTTAATTTACAAGCGTTCATTTGATGGGTTGAATACGTTATGCTCGTAGCCTAACACAGACTGAAGTTTCAGAATTAGAGGTTGGTCGATGGTACTTCAACGAAAAATACTTGCGGTTCAAGAGTTCTTAATGCGTTTCGCTGCCTCAGGCTTAATGCCCGCCAACTGGCTGTTTGACGCTCCCCGTGAGGTAAATCTGGAGCAACCAGCAGGAACGCCAGAGACCATCGAAATCGTAAGTCACTGCTGGAACTACGCTCATCTCCTGCAGTACCAAATACAGTCGTTGATTGAAAATGAACCTGCTGATGTACGGGTCATTTATACGGTGTTCTATGCTCCCGAAGATGCAAAAACGACGAAGTTACTCAGAAGTACGGAAAAAAACCGACTAAAAAACATTGAGTGGAACTTTATCCCTTTAGATGCTCCGGACCTAATGCGTCGCGCGATTGGTCGCAATAAGGCGGCTAAATCAACAGTTGCAGACTGGATTTGGTTTACTGATTGTGACTTGTTGTTTGGCAAAGATACGTTTCCGTCCCTGGTTGAGGAGCTAACTGGCCAGGATAATATCCTGGTCTTTCCGGAAACCGTGCTGCGAACGTCGCTATTGGATAAAAACGATGAACTCTTGTGTGCCGAACGTTTTAGCGCCTCCGACTGTATGGAGCGCGATTGTGTAAAATCCCACCAGTTTGAAAAAGCGACAGGCCCTGTGCAGATTGTTCGTGGTGACGTAGCTCGAAAATATGGCTATTGCGATCAAATACGGTGTTACCAACAACCTAAAGAACGTTGGGTAAAAACGTATGAAGATCGAACCTTTCGTTGGTTGTTGGGGACTCACGGGCAGCCTATCGAGGTTGAAGGTGTTGGCATCATCCGTCATGTTGAAAAAGGTCGCTACCATAAACGCTCGCCGTTCTCAAAATTGCGGGAGGCGAACCGAAAAGTAAAAGATAAATTGTTGGCGCGCTAGCCAATGCGGCATAAAATGTCGCAAACTCAGGTAACATGGATGTTAGGTTGAGGTAACAAGGAGTGGACGGCGTGAATAATTTGACCCCTGGTTTTATCGTGGCACATGGTCACCGGTTGGAGGATCTGACCGAAGTTGCCGTGAAGTTCACTCAGAACTACCCGTTGGCGCCACTCGAACAAGAAACGGTGTTGGTGCAAAGCAACGGTATTGCCCAGTGGCTGAAAATTAATTTGGCCAATGCCAGTGGCATCGCCGCAATGGTCGACGTTACCCTGCCCGCGCGGTTTCAATGGCAAGCGTATCGCGCAGTACTGGGTGATGACATTCCCAAAACCTCGCCGTTTGATAAAGACCGGCTGACCTGGCGCATTCTGCGTCTGTTACCGTCGCTGGTCGAGCAACATGCCAGCTTTGCGCCGTTAGCCCATTATCTAGAGAACGATGAGGACGGGCGAAAGCTGTATCAGTTAAGTGAGCGACTGGCTGATTTATTTGACCAATATGCGGTGTATCGAGCCGACTGGCTGGATCAATGGGTTTCTGGTAAAGATTATTTAGATCATGAACAACAGGTACCGACGGAGCAACAGTGGCAACCCGAGTTGTGGCGAGCGCTGAGCAACGACATCGGTATTGAAGATTACTGGAATAACCGAGCCGAACTGCATCGGCGTTTTGTCGAGACCGCAAAATCGTTGCCAACCCGCCCGCCCGCGTTACCACCGCGTATCATTGTTTTTGGTATCTCATCGTTGCCGCAGCAAGTGTTAGAAGTGCTGGACGCGCTGAAAGGCTACACACAGATTTTATTATGTGTACACAACCCCTCTCAATTCCACTGGGCAGACATTGTTGATGGCAAAGAGGCGCTGCGGGAGGCAGTTAAGGCTGCCAGCCGACTGAAGCAGAAAGATGCGTTAGCAGATGATATTAACGATGATGAGTTACATCAGTTGGCCCAACCGCTACTGGCATCCTGGGGTAAACAGGGTCGCGATTATATCCGGTTGCTGGATTTATATGACGAAACTCTGGAAAAACAGGAACAATTTAATAACGTCAAGCTGGAGCTGTTTGAGGCTCATGATAGCCATCATCTATTGGGCCAGTTACAGGACGATATTCTTAATTTGCGGCCGTTGCATGAAACTCAGCAACAGTGGCCACGACCGGCCCGTTCGGATCGGTCAATACAGTTTCATGTCTGTCATAGTCCGCAGCGTGAACTGGAAGTGCTGCACGATCAGTTACTGGACGCATTTGCCCGCGACCCCGACCTAAAACCGCGCGATATCATGGTAATGTTGCCCGACGTCAATACCTACGCACCCTATATTGACGCGGTGTTTGGCCGTTATCACCGTCAACAGGGCGAGCGTGACCCGCGCGCAATTCCGTACACCATTGCTGATCAGGGAGAGCGTCATCAACGGCCACTGATGATTGCGCTCGAGTTGCTGCTGCAAGCCGATCAACTGCGGTTTTCGCAAACAGACTTGTTTGATCTTTTGGCGGTACCTGCGGTGCAACAGTGCTTCGGTATCGATGACAGTGACCTGCCGTTGCTAAAACGGTGGGTGCAGGATGCCGGCGCTCGCTGGGGCTTGAGTGCGGAGCAGCGGGCACCATTCTTTATGCCAACGGATGCGCACACCAACAGCTGGTGGTTTGCATTGAAACGCATGATCAGTGGTTATGTCCTTGGTGATTCCGCTAGCGCTGATCCATGGATGCAGATCGAACCCTACAGCGAAGTAGCGGGTTTGTCCGCTGAGTTAGCAGGACGTTTGGCTGATGTTATTCGCACACTGGAAGACTGGTGGCGGCGAGCCACCCAGAAACAAACGGTGCAGCAGTGGGTTGAACAGAGCGAATGGTTGCTTCAGCACTTTTTTGCCGCTGACGAAGACGCTGACCGATTGTTGCTTGCCCGCCTACAACGGGAGCTGTTCGAATTAAATGACATCATCACAGAAGCTGAAAATACGACCGAAATTGAGCTGACGATTTTTAAAGATGCGTGGTTGGCTCGGGTCGATCAGCAAAACCTAAATCAGCGGTTTTTAGCCGGTGCGGTTAATTTCGCTACCCTCATGCCGATGCGGGCGATTCCTTTTAAGTACGTCTGTGTACTGGGCATGAACGAGAGTGAATACCCACGTTCGACGTCACGTGTCGACTTTGACTTGATGACTGACCGCTATCGTCCGGGAGACCGTTCCCGCAGAGACGATGACCGTTATCTGTTTTTGGAGGCTTTGTTATCCGCTCGGCAAAGTTTTTATGTCAGTTGGGTGGGGTTCAGCGTAAAAGATAACAGCGAACGCACGCCTTCGGTGCTGGTAGCGCAGTTACGCGATCATTTGGCGCAGGGCTGGCGCATCCCTATCGAACAGCTAACGACCGTGCACAAACTACAAGCGTTTAACCCCGCCTATTTCTCGGCAGTGGATGCGGATTCAGAAGCGTCGCTGTTCAGCTATGCCTCCGAGTGGGTGAGTGCACACCGGGGCCAAGTCGCCACAACCGGGCAACTAAGGCTGCGTGAGCGCACCGAACGAGAGTTATCACTGACGGATATCGGGCGTTTTATCAAAGAGCCGCCGCAGCTCTACTTTAACTGGATGCTTGATACGTATTTTCATATCCAGCAAGAAAGCCTGCTGGACAGCGAAGCCTTTAATCTCGACGGTTTGGCCAACTGGGCGTTAACGTCACGGTTGTTGGAGGCCGGTAAATCGGCATTGATCGTTGATGAAGCGGGTGTCGAGGCGGCACTGAATAATGAAATACACAAAATGCAACGCGAAGGACAACTGGGTGTCGCTGCTGTTGCCCATCTTAATGCCGCTGATTTGTTGACGCAGGCGACGGATATCCTGACCGTTTATCAACAGGTGGTCGCCGACTACCCGCACGTTAATGAGCAACCGATTGAAGTTCGGTACCAGGCGGCAGGCCTGACCATCGACGATACCGTGAATGGTGTGCATCATAATGGCCAGGGCGATCGTGTTTGGGTGGCAACGTCGAGCAGCAGTATTGTTTCGAATAATGGTAAAGGCGTAACCCCGAACGGTTGGAAGCATGCGGTTACTTATTACCCCGGCTACCTATTACTAAACATACAGCAACCTACCCGTTTATTGTTGATCTCTAAAGGAGGCTGCCAGATGACCGTCGGGGCGCTGGACAGGGCTCAGGCCGAGCAGCAGTTACAACAGTTACTCACGTTGATGAGTGATGCCATCAGCGAGCCACATCCCATGCATTGGCAGTTGGCATTTTGCTGGCTGAATGCTCGTGACAGCTTCGATAATAACGAAGATAAAGCTCACCAGGCCGCAGGCAAACTCTACGAAGAAGGCAACTATAACGACGCTGCGCTGATCACCGCTAGCGATTACTGTTCTCGAGTAGCGAAAAGTTACCAACAACTAAAAGACTCACCGATGTTTCGTCGTTTTATGGATGAACTTTATGAGCCCATTCGGCTTACGTTGGTCAAGGAGGGCAGCTGATGAGCCATTTACTGTCGAATCCGATGGATTTTCCGTTGTACAGCAGTCGTCTGATTGAAGCCAGTGCCGGAACCGGAAAAACCTACACGATCGCTGCGCTGTTTGTGCGGCTGGTGATTGGCCATGGTAGCGAAGAAACCGCCTTTGCGCGGGAACTGATGCCGAAAAACATCTTAGTGATGACATTCACCAAAGCGGCAACAGAAGAACTGAGTGATCGCATACGTGAACGTCTGGCTGAGGCTGCAAGCTATTTCCGCGACCCGGACAGTATAAAAGGTGATCCCTTTCTCATCAGTTTGCGCGACGACTGTGTTGCTCAGGGTCATAATCTTAAGCATCTGGCTCGGTTGCTGGATTTAGCCAGTCAATCGATGGATGAAGCCGCGGTCAAAACCATCCACGGCTGGTGTCAGTCGATGCTAAAAGAGCATGCGTTCGCCAGCGGTAGTTTGTTCAGCCAGAGCGTTGAAACCGATGATGAGGCATTGCGACTGCAGGCGGCGGAAGATTACTTCCGGCGTTTTATTTACCCGGCCGATGCCGACAGCGGGCAACGCTTGTTGGCGACCTTCAATACACCGGAAGCGTTGCTGGCGCTTAGTCGGAGTGCTGGCAAAGGGGGGTCAGTTCAGGCGAGTGCCGATGTGGTGTCGTTATTGAATCAATCGGAACAAGGGCATAGACAACGGATTGCTGCGATTAAACAGGAGTTTGAGCCGATCTTCGCTGAATTGGTTGATAAAACGGCTCAGGCGAGTGGTACAAAAACCAAACTTGGACAATTTCAGAAGTTTCTCGACTGGTGTCGAGGCGATGATATCGACGACAAGCTGTTTACCGACGCCAACCGCAAAAATATCTCGACGGCGGAACTGACAAGTTTTGCCGAGAAGAAACTCGGCGGTATGCAGTCGCAGTGGCAACGGTTGTCGCAATTTATTGAGCAAATTAACGCAAGTAAAGCACAGCAACAACAGGAGTTGGCTGCCGTTAAACAACACGCGGCTAACTGGGTTAACGAACGCTTTGCAGAGTTGCAACGACAACGGGCTGAAATGGGCCATGATGACATGCTGACGCGCTTGCGGGATGCTCTGAAAGGGCCAAGCGGTGAGGCGCTTGCCAGTGCCATTCGGGCGCAGTACCCCGTGGCCATGGTGGATGAGTTCCAGGACACCGACCCGGTCCAGTATGAGATATTTAACCGCATCTATCGGTTGGCGGAGCCCTATCCTGAAACGGGTATTTTCCTCATCGGAGACCCGAAACAGGCCATTTACAGTTTTCGTAACGCGGATATTTTTACTTACCTTAAAGCACGTCGTGATACAGCCGGCCGCCATTATAATCTGGCGAAAAACTTTCGGTCATCACAGGCCATGGTGGACAGTGTTAATGCGTTGTTTGAAAAAGCTGAGCAGCAACCCCGCGGCGCGTTTTTATTCAAAACCGAGCAAGACAACGAGTTACCGTTTTACTCCGTGGCCGCTAATGGTCTGAAAAGAACCTTTAAACACTGTTTGCTGTCGTCGCAGTTAAAAACCGCGCCGGCATTACTCTGGTCGGTGTCGAATGAGGAAAAGCGTAACAAAGACACGCTCTTTAATGCCGCGGCAAATCATCATGCCAACATGATAGCGCAATTGCTTAATGATCCGCAGGCCGGCTATTACGACGCCGATGATGCCTTGGTTGAACGCGTTAAGGCCGGCGATATCGCGGTATTGGTGAATAATTTTAATGAAGCCAATACGATAAAAAGAGCGCTGCATGAGCGCGGCCTGAAAAGTGTATATTTGTCAGATCGGGAATCCGTGTTTGCTCAGCGAGTGGCTAAAGACTTGTTTTATCTGGTCAGCGCCTGTGCCGAACCGCGTAATCCAGACCGTATTCGTAGCGCATTAGCTTCGCAGCTTGTGGATTTATCCTTTAGTGAATTGAACTTTATCCACAGTGATGAGCAGGAATGGGAGCAACGTGTTGAACAATTTCTGAGTTACCACGAGCAGTGGCAGCGTCAGGGGCTGTTGGCCATGTTGCACCGCTTGTTGCACGATTTTCACATTCCTGCACGGTTGCTGGCCGACCGCATTAATGGTGAAAGGCAGTTGGCGGATGTTCTTCATATTGCGGAATTGTTGCAACAGCAAAGCCTGCTGCTGGATGGTATGCCGGCGCTCGTCAATTATTTTGCCGAGCAGATCAATGAACGTCATGGCTACCAAGCCAACAGCCGCACGCAGGCCGATGAGCAGCAACTCCGGCTGGAAAGTGACGATGCGTTAATAAAAATTGTCACCATCCATAAGTCGAAAGGTCTTCAATATCCGTTGGTGTTTATGCCATTTGTTGCCTACACCAAGCCGGACAGTCACCGGATAAAAACGCCGGCCAGTTATCACGATGAAAACGGCGAACTGCAAACGCTGTGGACTGCCGAAGGCGACGGTAAACAGCGGTTGAGTGATGAAATTCTGGCGGAGGACATTCGCAAAATCTATGTTGCCGTTACCCGCGCGCAGTACGCCACGTTTATTGCGCTGGAGAAAACCAAAGACCACAACGTTAATCCGTTGTTCTACTTGCTCAATGGCGGCGCCCCGATCAGCGAGCCATTGTATCAGGTCGTTAACCAGCACTGGCAGCAAAGCCCACACACGGCGGTAACGCACCTGACTGAAGATGAACCCAAAGTACAGGTGATGGTCAGCCAGGAGGGCATGGCGGAATTGAGTGCGCGGCAGATGCCGCCGGGGCGTCGAATGGAGCATTGGTGGGTGGCGAGTTATAGCGCCCTGTCTCACAGTAGTTCAGCAGCAGGCCCTATACCGGCGCCGCAAACTCCGGACGAAATGAACCAACGTGATGAGCGTGAAGAGGAAGAACGCGAGACGCCAGCCAGCGTCAGTCAGCCGAGCGCCGACAGTATTCATCATCTGCCGAAAGGTGCGGGGCCGGGAACCTTCTTGCACAACCTGTTGGAGGAGTCTGCCAAGCTCGGCTTTGATCACGTTGCGACCGATGCAACGGCGCGTCGTGCCCTGATCGATCGTTTTTGTGTTACTGAATATTGGCGGGCGCATACCGACAGCCTTGACGCGTGGCTTGCCGCCTATTTACAGCAGCCCTTTGCCATTGATGGTGACGCTCATACAGTGAGTCTGCAACAATTGCGTACTTATAAAGCGGAACCGGAATTCTGGTTCGGCGCCGACAGTGTGAGCACGTTGCAACTGGACAAGTTGGTTAGCCAGTTTATTCAGCCCGGCTTTAACCGACCGGCGCTGGATAACAACCGCATCAACGGCATGCTAAAAGGCTTTATTGATCTGGTATTTGAGCATAACGGACGCTATTACGTTGCCGACTACAAATCGAACTGGCTGGGTGAAGACGATAATGCCTATAGCCTGGAAGCGATGCGCGAGAAAATACTCAGCAGCCGTTACGATCTTCAGTACGTCATTTACACACTGGCGTTGCACCGGCTACTAAAAGCCCGTATCGGTGAGGAATACGATTACGACAACCATGTCGGCGGTGCCGTATATCTGTTTTTGCGGGGGCATCGCGCAGCCACTGCCGGTGCCTTCTTTGACCGCCCCGCGCGGGCATTAATTGAAGCCTTAGATGAGTTGTTTGCCGGCCAGGAGGTGAGTCATGACTGATACATTGGTACCGACGCTGGAAGATGCGCTACAGCAATGGCGCGATGCCAACTGGATCCGGTCGATTGATGTCGCTTTGGTCGAGCTGTTGCAGCAAGCCGGAGAGCAAAATCCGGCAGTGCTCTTAGCCGCCTTATTTGCATCCCATCAGGTCGGGCGCGGCCATACCGTGTTGCACTTGAACGCCCTGGCTGAAAATCCCAATCATACGCTCGCCTTGCCGCCGGTTAACAGCACCGCCGGCGACTGCGTCACACCCGCAGAGCTGTTAGAGCAGTGCTGGCCAAAGGCCGAACCCAGTGCGCTTGAGTCGACACTCTGCGTCGATACGACAGGAGAAGGTCAGCAGCCTTTGGTGCTGATAAATGATCAGCTTTATCTGCGCCGTTACTATCTTTATGAGCGCTTTATCGAGGAAGATTTGAAGCAGCGCATGGACGATGAGCCGGTGGTCAACGAAGAATTGTTGCAACAGACACTGGCGCTGCTGTTTGCGTCCTCCGCCGGCGATAAAATTAATTGGCAACGGCTGGCCTGTGCTAATACCGTTAAACACCGGTTTAGCGTTCTGACCGGCGGGCCAGGTACTGGTAAAACCTATACTGTTGTGCGTTTGCTGACCGCTCTGCAACATCAAACCTTAAAACTGGGGCTGCCACCACTGCGGATTTCACTGGCCGCGCCGACCGGTAAAGCGGCCGCTCGTTTGCGAGAATCGATCGAAGCCGAACTGAAAAGCCTCAAAGACACCTCCGCGCTGGCCAGTTTAACGGCAGCGTTTGACGCGATTACGCCAAACGGTAAGACACTGCACCGACTCCTCGGAGTAATGCCCAACTCGCGCCAGTTTAAGCATAACGAGCGCAATCCACTGCGCACCGACGTGGTCATTGTTGATGAAGCCTCGATGATGGACATCGAAATGATGGTGGCGCTGCTGAAGGCTACGCCAAAGCACGCACGATTAGTGTTAATCGGAGATAAAGATCAGCTTGCGTCGGTAGAAGCCGGTGCGGTGCTGGGTAATCTGTGTGCCGGAGCGGATCAGGGGCATTACCATCCTGCTACTGTCAGTTGGCTGGAGCGGGTGGCGCAGAGTCCGTCATTGCCTCGGGAGTTTATCGATGCGGACGGTCCGCAACGTTTACAGCATGTCGTGATGTTACGTGAAAGCCGGCGTTTCTTTGGGCCGATTGCCGATTTGGCAAACGCCATAAACCATCAGCAACAGGAACAAATTACTGAAGAGCTGGCGAAGGCGGGTCGAGCCGAGTCTGATTACCCGGTTAGGGTGCTCGACATAAACAGCCTCGATGCACCGGAATTTAAACAACTGGTACGAGACGGAATACCGCGACTGCGGCGAGACGATTTCGACAGCTTTGACGACTATGTAAAAGCCACGCTGGACGCCAATACCCAGTTCCAGATACTCACAGCGCTGCGTGAAGGGCCGTGGGGAATGAAAGCAGTAAACCAGAAGGTTGGTGAAATACTGGGTTTGAACGCCAACAGTTGGTACGACGGGCGCCCGGTAATGGTGACCAAGAACGACTACGGATTAAAACTAAACAACGGCGATATCGGAATCGCTTTTGCCGACCCGGAACACGGACATTTGCGGGTTGCCTTCCCCGACGACAGCGACAACACGCAGACCGGTAAAAGCGGCATTCGCTGGGTGCTCCCCAGCCGCTTAACCCATATCGAAACCGTTTACGCCATGACCGTGCATAAATCGCAGGGCTCCGAGTTCAAACACACCGTGATGGTGTTGCCCGACCACGACACACCGGTGATGAGCAAAGAGCTCCTGTACACCGGCATCACCCGGGCAAAAGAACGGTTGAGTTTGGTGGGGAATAACCTATTCAGTCAGGGAGGCAAGCGTGTCTGACTTGCACCGAGGCCTCTATGATTTGCTGCAAACCTCAGCAGTATTTTGCGATAAGGTTGAGTGAAAGAAGACCAGAGGGTTAGCGTTAGTCTTTAAAATGGTGCTAAAATTTACACAATACTTCGTAACCCACTGATCTAATGACTATTTATCTGAAAGCCTTCAGCTTCTTATGTGTCTTTTTATTCTGCGCTTCAGCTCAAGCCGCAGAAACCTTACGGATTGACTCCAAACTCATTAACGAAACTGTCACGGCACGTGTTGTACTCCCAGAAAGCTATCACCACTCCGACAGCTTTGAGTATCCGGTAATGCTGGTCATGGACGGCTCGACGCAATTCGAGCACATTGCGGGTAACGTTAATTTCTTAAGCACGTTTTCGATTGTGCCGGAAATGATTGTGGTTGGGGTGAGTGCCAAAAGCCGCATAAAACACTTTACTCATACCGAACTAGAAGGCTATGAGGGGCGCTCTGGTGGTGCTGAGATTTACACGCGGTTCTTGAAAGACGAACTGTTGCCTAAGCTAAAAGAGGAGTATCGAATTTCGCCTTATACGCTGCTTACCGGGCATTCGCTGTCGGGACTTTATACCAGTTACCTGGCGACTCATCATGCGGGTTTTATCAATGCGTCAATATCGGTGAGCCCAAGTTTATGGTGGGATGATTTTGCGCTTATCAACGATATAAAGACGGCAGAACAACCAGCAGAAAAGTCGCCGGTGCGCTGGTTTGTCAGCATGGCGAATGAGCCTAATGAAATGGCTGATGGTTATCAGCGTTTAATGAATGTGCTAGCGGAAAAATCCGAAAGCGTTTTTGACTGGGAGTCTCAGCAGTTTCCTGAGGAAACCCACGACAGCACACCATTGATTGCTAACGTTGAAGGGCTTAAATCAATTTTTCGCGGCTACAACGCTGTGCCGAATATCGAAATTAAGTCGCTGGAACAGTTACAGGCTTACTATGGCAATTATCAAAAGACGATGGGTTACAAATTCCCCATGTCGGTGCATCAGTACAATGTTTATGGTTTGAAAGCGGCCTATGAAGGTAAGTTGGAATGGGGCACTGAGATCCTTGAGAAAGGCGTCGAGGTGTTCGGTCAGTCAGAAATCCTTTGGGACAGTCTGGCTACAGTGTATTCAATGAATGATGACACGGAAAGTGCGTTTCAGGCATCGAATAAGGCGTTAAAGCTGGCTCGTCAACATCAGTCAAAATACCTCAGTGAAATCGAGGCACAAAATGCTGATTTGAACGGTCGTAATTGATAACACTTCAAACGAAAGTCTATTGATTAAACCCGCCGCAGTACGTCCAATATCCCCCGGTGTCGGGCTTTTTGATCGGCGGGCACGTTAAAGTATTTGTTAGCTTTTTCCGTTCTTCCTAAACGTTTACAAAGTCCATTGGCTCGCTGGGATCGATTTGTTGTGATTCAGGAGCATGAGTTTTATAGAGGTGCGTTTTCACGAACTGAAAGCTCATGCGGCTGCTTCGTGGAGGTCTTTTGCCAACAAACTCATATCATCAGGGAGATAGCCCGAGGGTTGTATTTATTGGCAATTTCCGTGGGACTGCTGTTGCTGTTAACGGAGGACTGACTTGAATTACCTTCCTCAGTTTGACGGCGCATGGCTTCATCAAACAATTGATCACGGGCTTTAATCAGGCTTTCAAGCTTGTCTTTTTCGTCTTTTGTCAGGCTGGGCTTACTCTCCAGCTCTTCGATTTTCTGCTCTATTGCTTCAAGTTGTTCGGTGTCCACACCCATGCGGTTAAGTACCAAACTGCGGTAGGCTTTATCGATAAAGGTGTCATCATTGCCAAGTTTCGCTTTTCTCGCCTCCGGTGCTGGCGGCTGCTCGGCCTGACGGGTCTGTTGTGATGAACTTGTTTGGTTCGTTGCTGTGTTCAGTAATGTGCTGACGTTCATATTCTCCCCCTAGTGCTTTAGCGGCAAAAACGGCAATGACTTGCCGAGATTGTCGGGTATTGGATTACTATGAGTTAACCCAGCAAGGGATGTGCCAGTTCATTTGAACTTTCACTGGGCAAACGGCTGAAAATTTGTTTTGCTGTCGGGTAGTTATTTTCAATCTAGTGCCACTATGAATAAAACGATGCACCAACGCCGTTCAGGAAAGACCACACCGTTTAATGCCGCCACACCCGACAGTGATGCACAGCGTGACCGTGCCCGGATCATCCATTCATCGGCGTTTCGCCGGCTGCAGTCGAAAACTCAGGTACTGGGTGTCGGCGATAACGATTTTTATCGCACGCGGTTAACGCACTCGATGGAAGTGGCGCAAATCGGTTCTGGAATTTGTGAGCATTTAAAGCAAAAGTACGCAAATAACTTGACCATTTCGCAGCAGATACCCTCATTTTTCCAAATTGAAGCGACATGTTTGGCGCACGACTTAGGGCATCCGCCGTTTGGGCATGGCGGCGAGGTGGCACTGAACTATCACATGTTTGGTTATGGTGGTTTTGAGGGTAATGGGCAGACGCTGCGCATTTTAAGTAAGTTGGGCGAGTACTCGGATAAGCATGGGCTGGATGTGACCCGGCGCACGCTGTTGGGTGTGCTCAAGTATCCGGTGATGCACAGCGAGGTGCAGTCGACCGAGTTAGGCCGTGATGCCCCGTTGCCGGCGTTTAAACCGCCTAAGTCGATTCATGATGACGAAGAAGACGTCATAAACTGGATTTTATCCGAGTTTTCGCCTCAGGATCGCGACACATTTCGGGCAATTGATGATCAATCCGGCAAGCGGCGCGCACAGTTTAAAGCTTTCGACACGTCGATCATGGAGCTGGCAGACGATATTTCTTACGGTGTGCATGATTTAGAGGACGCGTTGGCGCTGGGATTAGTTACCGAGCGACAATGGCGCGAAGATGTATTACAACAGGCGCATGAAGACAGTCCCCTGATAACCGATGGGAAGTTTTATAACGACAAACTGTTCTCGCCGGACAGCCGCGATCGCAAACATGCCATTAGTAAGCTCATTGGCTATTTAGTGCCGCAGATAGTTGTCGAAACACAGCAACAATTTGAGCACCCACAACTGGATTTACAGGCAACGTTGCCTGCCGACGTTGAACATACACTCGAGTTATTGAAGCGGTTTGTTTTCAAGCATGTGATTCGCAGTGCTGATGTAAAAGCTATGGAGTTTAAAGGCCAACGCATCATTATGGCGCTGTTTGAAGCATTGAGTGATGCGCCCGAGCAGTTACTGCAACCATCAACATTGCAAAAGTACCAGCAAGCAACGAATCCAAAACGCGTTATCTGTGACTACATATCGGGCATGACAGACCACTACGCTCGTAAGCAATTCAACCAATTATTTGGTACTGGAGCATAACGGCAATGACCATTTATTGGATGCTGCTTTTGGCTTGGGGCGCTGGTTTGATGGCGTTACTTGGCGGCGTAATTGCTCATATTGAAGGCTCTGCGAATACTACCGGTAAGCGCGAACTCGTACATGGTATTACTGCCTTTGGTGGCGGTATTTTGATGGCCGCTGTGGCGTTTGCGTTGATGCCGGAGGGCATGAAAGAGCTAAACGAGTGGCAGCTCGCATTGATGTTCGCATTAGGCGGGGTGAGTTTTGCGATTGTTGATGCGTATCTTGCAAAACATGGGGGGCATGTCGCCCAATTTATGGCAATGTTGCTGGACTTTTTACCCGAGGCGATATCGTTGGGAGCACTATTCGCTGCAAGTCCCAATACTGCCATTTTGCTGGCGGTGTTTATTGCAGCTCAGAACTTGCCGGAGGGCTTCAACGCCTATCGCGAGTTACGCTTTGCTCAGTTAAAAGCAAAAACAGCGTTGGTTGGTTTATTCGGTGTGTCATTATTTGGTCCGTTGGCTGCTTTGCTTGGCTATATTTGGTTACGCGACGCGCCGGAGGTTACCGCAACCATCATGAGTTTTGCTGCGGGCGGTATTCTTTATTTGGTATTTCAGGATATAGCACCACAAGCGCGGATGCGGCGTCATTGGACACCTTCGCTAGGAGCCGTTTTAGGCTTTATTGTGGGGATGCTGAGTAAGCAGTTATTGGGATAAGCAGGAGGTAAAGCGATGATTAATCCACATCTTCTACGTTGCGTTGCGCTGGCGGAAGAGGCACTTAAAGCAGGTGATGCGCCGTTTGGTTCGGTGTTGGTCGATGAAAACGGTAACGTGTTAAAAGAAGACCGGAATCGTGTGAATAGTGTGGATAGAACCTACCATCCCGAGATTGAGCTGGCGCGTTGGGCGGCTAAAAATCTGACACGAGAGCAGCGCCGAAATACCATCATGTATACTTCTGGTGAGCACTGCCCTATGTGCTCTGCTGCCCATGGTTGGGCTGAGCTAGGTAAAGTAATTTATATTCATTCGACTGAACAGCTGACCCAGTGGCATAAGGAATTTGGTTTAGGAGAGTCTCGTGTGAGTCAGCTTCCGATTAAGGATATCGCACCGGAAGTTGAAGTCGAGGGCCCAGTCGATAACTTACTGCCCCGAATGTATCAACTGCACAAAGCTTATGTAGCAGCCGAGAAAAGTTAGCGGTAAGCCGGGTTTGGTTCGTTCACTGAGCTTTGCCCGTTGCGGGCGAGTCATCAAATTGCTATAACTGCGCGCAAATTTATTAGCCCGAAAATCTTATGAAGCAGTCGTCCGATACCGTTGTTATGGTGCGTCCACACCACTTTAGGTCGAACCCGGAAACATTAGCTGATAACACCTTTCAGTCGGTGTCGCAGGCAAATGATGTGGCGCAAAAAGCCTATGACGAAGTGACTGATGTGGCCAATACGCTGCGGGAGCAAGGCATCACGGTTCATCTGTTTGAGGATGAAACTACTTACACACCGGATTCGGTATTCCCTAATAATTGGTTTAGTACTCATGCGTCTGGTGAATTGGTGCTGTATCCGATGTTTAGTAATAACCGCCGTAAAGAGCGCCGCGCCGACATCATTGAGTTTTTGCAAAGCCACTATAAGTACTCAACTACGCTAGATCTCTCCGGTTTAGAGCAAAAAGAACAGTTCTTAGAGGGAACGGGGGCGATTGTCTTCGACCATCAGGCTAAATTGGCTTATGCGGCGCGTTCTAAACGAATGCACGAAGCAGCGTTGAATTCGCTGTGCGAACGTCTGGGTTACCAGCCCGTGGTTTTTGATGCAAGTAACAGCGCCGGTACGCCGGTTTACCACACCAATGTCATCATGGCGGTGGGTACCGAATTTGTCATGGTGGCACTTGATATGATTGAGGAAAAAGCACGGCAACGCGTTATTACTGCGATTCAGCACAGCGGTAAAGCGTTGATTGATCTGAGTGAAACACAGATCGCGCAGTTTGCTGGTAATACGTTGGAATTAGATTCCAAAAACGGCAAGTTGTTAGCATTATCAACCACGGCTGTCGAAGCGCTGACCAATGAACAAAAAATCCATTTAGCGCAGTGGGTTAAGTTAGTGCCAATGCCAGTCCCCACCATAGAATTAGGCGGTGGCTCCATTCGCTGCATGCTGGCACAGGTGTTCAAGCCAGCATAAACCACTTTTATAAAATTAATTGATAATATTATTTGACTTTATATTTAAAGCGCGTAAAGTGGGCGGCGTTGGATAAGAAACAGTTAGTTAAACACTCCTCTACGTTGCATTATTAGAAGTAATCGTCTCGTCCTGTAGTTTTAAGTTTCACATTTTTTACCCCGCACGATCATCGGCGTCGAGATTGTCTCGGTCCGGTACTTATATATTTTAAAATTTTCAGGATATGATTATGTCTAATTCAGTAAACGGTGTTGTTAAGTGGTTTAACGAAGCAAAAGGTTTTGGTTTCATCGAGCAGCAAGGTGGCGCAGACGTATTTGCTCACTTTAGCGCTATCGTTAGCGATGGTTTTAAAACGCTGACCGAAGGCCAACGCGTTTCTTTCTCAGTAACCCAGGGTCCTAAAGGTCCTCAAGCTGAGAACATCCAAGCGCTGTAATGCGTCTGGACTAGCTTTTAAGTAAGCCAAAATTATGAAGAGCAGCCCACGGGCTGCTTTTTTTGTGTCTGAAATTCATCATAAAACCCTTTAGAATGGTATGACACATTGATACCAGGAGCACAACGTGACGCAAGCTCTGACAACCCTTATCTGTCCGCTCGACGGTACCGCACTGAGCTTACATGAACGCAGTTGGCGCTGTCCCCACGGTCACAGTTTCGATGTGGCAAAGCAGGGCTACGTTAATTTACTGCCGGTACAGAACAAACGGTCGAAAGACCCCGGAGACAGCAAAGCGATGGTGCAGGCGCGCCAGCGTTTTCTGGCGCGGGGGACTTATCAACCGCTGGCGCAGGCGATAGCGGATGCCGTGCTAGAAACTGGCGAGCAGAGCTTGCTGGATGCTGGCTGTGGCGAAGGGTATTACTTACGCCATATTATTGATGGTGCTGAGCAGGTGTCGACGGATGTAACGGTTGCGGCACTGGATATTTCCAAGTGGGCCGTGCAGGCAGCGGCAAAGCAGGACAAGCGTATTAGCTGGCTGGTGGCATCAAATAATTCGATTCCATTGGCTGATCATAGCGTCGATACCCTGTTGTGCGTATTTGGGTTCCCGGTCAGTGCGGAGTTTAAGCGGGTGTTGAAGCCCGGGGGGCGTCTATTGATGGTGGATCCTGCGCCGCAGCATCTCATCGAGTTAAAGCGGATCATTTATCCAGAAGTTAAGACCAAGGCAGACGATTTTCCCGTTAGTTCTGCTGAGTGGGCACTTAGCTCGGAGCAACGGCTGACATTCACCGTAGAATTGATGGATAACGACAGTATCCAGGATTTGTTGATCATGACCCCGCACCTCTACCGTAGTAGTAAAGAAGGTCGTGAACGCGCCGGTCAACTTGATAAGTTGTCGCTGACGGCCGATATCTGGGTCAGAATATTTACCGCCAACTGAGGCCGCCTTACGATGCGCGTTACTCTGCTATCCAGTGTTACTGCTATTGCTCAGAGCGACTGGGATAATTTGGTCGGTCGTTGTTATCCGTTTATGCGTTATGGATTTTTTCTGGCGCTGGAACAGGGCGGAAGTATTGGTCAACAGCGAGGCTGGTTGCCGCAATACGCCGTGGTCTATGATGACTCGAATCGGCTGATCGCAATAATGCCCTGGTTTAAAAAGACCCATTCTTACGGTGAGTATCTGTTTGACTGGGCGTTTGCTGAAGCGTTTGAGCGTTACGGCTTACGCTACTATCCCAAGCTCATCAATGCGATTCCGTTTACGCCGTGTCAGGGGCCGCGATTGGCGGTTGCCAAGGGCATCAATACTGGCGAGATGCTGATGCGTATCGAAGCGGCGTTAGCCAAAGCGCACGATGTCAGCAACATACAATGTTTATACGTTGAGTCGGATTTCAGTGCCGTGCTGGAAGCACAGGGCTGGTGGCAACGGTTTGATATTCAGTTTTTGTGGCAGAATCGAAGTTACCGCTGTTTCGATGACTTTCTGGCAACGCTGGTGTCGCGCAAACGGAAATCGATCCGTAAAGAGCGCCGCCAGGTCACTGAGCAGAATATAGAACTGCGTACATTGCACGGTGAGGAACTGGATGCGGAATTTTGGCAACAGTTGAGTGTGTTTTACCAACGCACCTACCTAAAACGGTCGGGTCACGGAGGTTACCTGACGCCCGCTACATTGCGGCTTTGGGGCGAGCAATTGACACCATACATCGTTGTGTTTGCGGCGTATCAAGATGGCATTCTGGTCGCCGCGTCATTGTGTTTTAAAGGTTCTGATACCCTTTACGGCCGTTACTGGGGCTGCCGACAGGAACTGGAGTTTCTGCATTTTGAAGCCTGTTATTATCAGGGCATCGATTATTGCATCAAACAGGGTCTGCGCTACTTTGATGCCGGCGCACAGGGGGAGCATAAATTGCATCGAGGCTTCGAACCGGTGCTGCGTGAGGGCTTTTATCGCTTCGCGGAATCGCCGTTAAACGACGCGATAGCCGATTACTGTCTGCAAGAGCGCCGTGCTTTGCGTGAGCATTTACACACATTACACGGTTATACGCCTTATAAACAGCCGGATCAGTAAAGAGGCCATACCCACATGATTAACACCAGTGCAACCGCGCACACTAACAGTGACAACGGCAGACCGAGTTTCCAGTAGTCGCTGAAACTGTAACCGCCCGGCCCCATGACGAGAATATTAGACTGATGCCCTATCGGTGTTAAAAACGGCACTGCCGCGCCTATTGCAACGGCCATCAGGAAGGGGTCGATGCTAGCACCAAAGCTGTTGGCCATACTGATCCCAATCGGTGCCATCAGCACCGCAGCAGCGGCATTATTGACGATATTTGAGAGGATCAGAGTGACTAACAGCAGTAAGCCGACGGCAATAAATTCAGGAGAACCATCACTGAGAACCAATACCGCATTGGCGATGGTGTCCGCGGCACCACTGCGCTCTAAAGCGCTCCCCAGAGGTATGGTTGCGCCCAACAACACGATGATGGGCCAATCGATGCTGTCATAAAGCTCGCGCAAGGGCAGGATATTGGTCAGTACCATTAACCCGGCGGCAAGCGAAAAGGCAACCGGAACGGATAATAACCCCAGGGCTGCAGCTACGATGGTACTGACAAAAATACCCAGCGGCAGCAGTAGTTTTTTGCTAGAGCCGATACGCAGGCTCCGTTGTGCCAGCGGAAAGCAGCCAAATCGTTGGAATACGTCGTTCAATGTTTCTGCATCGCCCTGCAGCAACAGGACATCACCGGGTTTAAAGCGGATGTTGGCTAATACCGTGCCGAGCTTTTGTCCCTGCCGGGCGACACCCAGTACGTTAATGCCGTACCGGCTCCGCAGGCGGATGTCGCCGGCAGAGCGGCCAATAAGGCGTGAATCGTGGCCGACAATCCCTTCGAGCACCGTGATGTCATCGGATTTTAAAAAGCGGTCATCGATTTCCTCGTCGGCGTTAAGCTCAAGGCCGGTGCCATCAATGACTTGCTGAATGGTTTCAGCGTTTGCTTCTACAATCAGCACGTCGTCGGCTTTAAGCCGTAAATAACGGGCGGGGGCTGACCAGCGTTGTTCGCCGCGTTGCAGTGCTACAATCACGAAATCGTCTTCGCTGCGGTTTTCCAGCTCGAATAACGTTTCGCCGATAAAACTCGATTTTTCGGGTACGTAAAGCTCGGTCAAATAACTACTGACATCGTATAAGGATTGCGACTTACTGCGTCCGGATTTCGCCGGCACCAGCCATTGACTGAGCAGCCACATGAACAGCAAGCCGGCTACTGCAATGCCGAGCCCTACCGGGGTAAAATCAAAAATACCGAAGGCATCTCCAACGGTGTCGCGGCGGATGTCCGAAATAATAATGTTGGGCGGTGTACCAACCATGGTAATAGCACCGCCGAGCAGCGAGCCAAAAGCCATCGGCATCAGCAATTTAGACGGATTGTTACCACTGTTTTGGGCAAGTTGCAGGGCAACCGGGATCATGATGGCCATGGTGCCGGTGTTGCTGATGAAGGCCGAGCAGACCGTTGTGACAGAGGTTAATGCCACCAGTTGCAGAAACCCATTTGAACCGATGTTTTTCATCCAGCCGGCAAGCGCGTCGACGACGCCGGAGCGCCACAACGCCTGACTGATGATCAAGACGGCGGCCACGGTAATAACGGCCGCGTTACCAAAGCCACTGAATACCTCACTGGTGGGAACCAGACCGAGCACAGCAGCCGTTAATAGCGCCATCATAGCGACCAGATCGTAACGCCACTTATCCAGCACCAATAAAATTAACATAGCGATCAAAATACCGCCGATGAGCCACTGATCCAGCATCTGGTTTTGTTCCTAATGATGTTTAATCGTCAGATTACACAGTTGTTTTACGTTGTACTAGCACCAGAGTTTAACTATACCTAATAGAAACGTTCACAAGAGGAGCGAACGAATGAAACAGCTTACCTGTTCTGCATTATCGACGGCGAGTCTGGCGCTGTTAATGAGTGTGCCAGCGCTAGCGGACGATCACCGTGGTTTGGCAACGGCCGAGATACAAGAATGGAAAGTGCCGTGGGAGGATTCCCGTCCGCGGGATCCTTGGCTGCACGAGGGGACGGTCTGGTTTGTCGGTCAGTCAGGCAATTATGTAGCGACATTGAATCCAGAGTCCGGTGAGTTTAAACGCTATGAAATCCCCGAGGGAGCACACCCGCATACGGTTATCGTTGACGATCGCGGAGCTTGGTATGCCGGCAACCTCGATGAGCACATCGGCCTGGTGAATCCGGAAAACGGTGAGGTAAAGCGTTTCGAGTTGCCGGGAGCCGGTACCAAAGACAGTCACACCATGGACTTCACCCGCGATGGTGATATTTATTTTACGGTACAAAACGGTAATCAGCTCGGCTTTCTCGACACGGAAAGTGAGCAAATTATGCTGTGGGATGTGCCGACTGACAGTGCCCGTCCCTATGGCCTCATTGTCGAGAATGACAAACCCTGGGCAACATTATTCGGTACCAACAAGTTGGCAACCATCGACAAAGGTCAGCTTAAAGAAATCGAACTTGATCGTGAAGACAACCGTCCTCGTCGCCTGGGTATGAGCAGTGACGGCGTAATTTGGTACGTTGATTATAATCAGGGCTACGTTGGGTCGTACGATCCACAAACCGGTGAAAATAACGACTGGCGGGCGCCCGGAGAAATCAATTCACGACCTTATGGGATGGCAATCGACAAACGTGATGACGTATGGTTTGTGGAAACGGGTATGCAACCAAACCGGTTGGTGGGTTTTGATACCGACAGCAAAACGTTCTCCGAGCCAATGCCTATCCCCAGTGGCGGTGGCACCATTCGTCATATGTATTACGATGAAGCCAGCGACGCCATCTGGTTTGGCACGGATGTTGATACGGTAGGGGTCGTTAGGTTAACCCCTTAAACCAGGCGCCGATTACAACGGTAAAATTTCGAGTACGGCGACGTAAGAACCCTGGCGCTGCGTTGCCGGTGCTTTGCCGTTATCGTCCTGGTACTCGGCTTCAAGCCAATACATGCCAGCTTCGTTCACACTGAAGCTAACTTCACCTTTTTTATCGGTGGTCAGTTGAAGTGCGTTGGTTTGGTCACGATAGCGTTCGCCGTCTTTGACCAAAACCAGCGTTGCGTTTGCTGCCGCTTCACCGTCAATGGTGAATCTAAAGGTGATGTTCTCGCCGGTGTATAAGTCGTTAGGGTGGGTTACCGGTTCCAGCTCCAGTCCTTTGCCGGTCGCGCCCAGGGTATCGTAAGTCGGTGCCCCTACCGTCACAAAAGTCTCGACACGACGTGAGCGTTCACTGACTTGTAGCTCTCTGGCATTTTTTGGCACTTCCTTATCGAAGTCCTGGCTGGTTTTTTGCACGCCACGAGGTGGCCAGAATTTTCTCTCACCCTGCTCGTCGAGCCAGCGTGCGGTCAGCCCCGAGCTGGCGGAGTATACGGTGTAGGTGCCTTGCTGCTGGAGTTCCAGATCGAACACCGAGCGGTACTTACCTTTATGGCCGTTCTGTAAACTCAGTTCATTACCATCAGGACCCATAGCGTTTACACGGTCGAGGCCAAGCGGGTAATGATCTGGATAAAAAATGCCGTTGGCAATGGCGGCATCAAAGGTAACCCATTCTGAGTCACCGGATACCACGGTGGCGCTGGGTTTAATCCAAACACGATGAGCCGTGCTGCTGGTGCTGGCGAATAAAGTCAATACCGCCAGGCTGGTGGTTAGCACAGATGATAGTTTCATGTTCAAGGCTCCAAAGTCAGGGTAATACGGCCAAGCTCATGCTCGCCGGAATCAGAAAACTTAAGGGGTTCGGTAAGCGGAAGCTGGAGCGGGATGCGAATCAGTTCCCTCCCGCCAACTTCCCTGGCGGCTTCGATGTAGAGGTAGTAAGTACCGTCGCCGAGTTGTTTAAATGAGCGTGTAAGCGCTGACAGATCAATGCGCTGGATGCCGGGGCGACGAGTAGCTCCGGAAACACCGTCAATCGGCATATCAGTCATACGGCCACTGCGGCGCCACCATTGGCGCAAATCTTTCAGCCATTTCTCGCCTTCTTGGTCAGCCAGTTTGAGATCGTACCAAACCGCAACATCAACGACCCGCTGGTGTCGCTTATCGGCCAGCCAAACGGCGAGGTAGGGAGGGTGATATTCGGCAACCTTTAGTCGCGGTATTTCAACGGTCAGCTCCGCTTGCTTAACTGCTTTGGCGTGAGCCGAACCGATGATGGCAAATAACGGAATCAAGAAGCCGGCCAGGACCAGTGGCCAGGTGGATTTTCGGCCCTTGCTGTATTTTCTCAATAGTAATAACCCCGTAACCGTAAAAATAATGCTCGCAAGTGCAAAGAGATCGATAAACAGGCTCCAGATAGCGCCGGTGTTACGGGCTTTGTGGAGATCATTAAAATAAGCAATCCAGCCGCGGTCGGTACGTTCGCCGTAGACAGCCCCGTTGTCGAGATCAACGCTAAACCAAGCATCACCACCTGGCTTCGGCATGCCAACGTAGAGTTCGTAATCGTTCCACTCGATTTGTGCATTGTTACTGATGGCGGCGCCCGTGATTGATTCAAACCAACGATGAAATGCCGGCGGTAGGTTATCATCGCCTGATGCGTTGGAAAGCTGTGCTAACTCAGCCGGCGGCAGCACGCTTTCAAAGCTTTCCACCGTTGGGCTGGATTCGATCCAGCCCGCGTGGTTGAGCGTAATACCAGTAATTGAAAACAGCAGGATGCCGATGAGGCAGACCGCCGAGCTTATCCAGTGCCAGTCTTTTATTGTCTTCGCGCGCATGTTTAATTTGGGAACAAAACAACTTAGTGTTACTCTATATGAAAACAATTCGCATTTACAATTTAGAGTTTGTGGATGGATTTTTAAGTAACCGTTAAGAGAAGGTGCTATGAGAAGTATTATTTCCGAAACCGTCACTCAAGTACGTCACTGGAATGACACCTTGTTCAGTTTTAAAACTACCCGAAAACCGACGTTTACCTTCGAGAATGGGCAATTCGTGATGATGGGGCTGCAACTTGAGGACAAACCGTTATTGCGTGCCTATAGTATTGCCAGCGCCAATTACGAGGATGAACTGGAATTTTTTAGCATTAAAGTGCCGGATGGTGCGTTAACGTCACGCCTGCAACACATTCAGGTGGGCGATGAGGTGGTGCTGTCGACCCGGCCGACAGGGACGCTGGTGCCCGGTCATTTGTTGCCTGGAAAAAACCTCTATTTACTGGCTACCGGCACGGGGCTGGCGCCTTTTATGAGCGTGATAAAAGATCCGGACATGTATGAGCGATTTGATAAGATCGTGTTGGTTCATGGTGTCCGTTACGTGTCAGAACTGGCCTACCAAAAAGAAATATGTGAGGAGTTACCGAACAACGAATTTTTTGGTGACTGGGTTAAAGAGAAACTGCTTTACTACCCTACCGTAACACGCGAGCCGTTCCGCGATGAGGCGCATCAACAACGTATTACACAACTACTGGAAACCGATACCCTGACGCAACAGCTCGGTCTGCCAGCCATCAACCCGGAGTCTGATCGCTTTATGCTTTGCGGAAACAACGCTATGCTTGAAGATATCATGGCCATATTAGATCGGCGTGGATTCACCAAAGCGACTTCCCGGAAGCAGGGTGACTACGTGATTGAACAGGCTTTTATCGAAAAGTAATCGTACGGAGAGCACCATCAGCTGGCACCAACTGTTAACGGACATACGTGCTTGCCAGCTCTGCGAAAAGCATTTGCCATTGGGTGCGCGGCCGGTTGTGCAGTTTCATCCAGACGCGCGCATTTTGGTTGCAGGGCAAGCGCCCGGACGCCGAGTACACGCGTCCGGAAAACCTTTTGACGACCCGAGCGGGGATCGGTTGAGGGACTGGATGGGTATCGATAAGGACAGTTTTTATGATCCCCGCCAGTTGGCCATCGTCCCCATGGGGTTTTGTTATCCGGGGACCGGTAAATCGGGTGACCTGCCACCGCGAAAAGAATGCGCCGACACTTGGCGGGCCACCATTCTGACAGAGCTTCCTAATATTCAATTGATACTGGCCATTGGTCAATATGCACAACAATGGCATCTAGCAGCACAGGGCCGACAAACACTGACTGAGCGTGTAAAAAACTGGCAAAACACCTTACAGCAGGGCGTATTGCCATTGCCACACCCCAGCCCGCGTAATAATCTGTGGTTGCGAAAGAATCCCTGGTTCGAGGCTGAAGTTGTGCCTGAACTAAAACGGCGTATTGCACAGCTGAGGTAACCCATCATGCGAATTATCTATTCTTATGGCCGCTTAATACTGTTCGTGTTAGGCGTCCTGGCCGGTGTGCAGGTCCCTCATTTTGTCGATCAGTATGGCAAAGCGTTGCAATCTCATTATCTTGAGATACAACAGAATCTGGCACAGTTTCAGCAGGAAGCGGATAAATACTTTGACGGTGACCTGGAAAAGCTGATTGCGTATTACAAGGCATCGGACGACCACGTATTTAAAGACGGTGGTGACAGCATCGACAATATTTATCAGCGTTATCAGCAACTGCAAATTGCTCATAAGAACTTTCAAAGTGGCAGTTTGGCGGCCTATCAACAGACCTTTTTAAGTCCGGTTGGATCGATTCGGCAGGAAGTCAGGCAAAGCTATGATTACGCGATTCGCTTAACACCGGATGCCATAATTACGGCATTAATCATTGGTTTTCTACTGGCTTGTGTCGGCGAACTGTTACTGAGGTTGCTATTGTGGCCAGTTAACCGCAAACCACGAGGAGAACAGCATGGATAAGTTTATGGAAGCTGCGCTGGCAGAGGCCAAAAAGGGCATGGAAACCGGCGGAATACCGATTGGTTCGGTGATTGTGCATGACGGTGAAATCATTGGTCGTGGTCATAACCAGCGAGTGCAGAAAGGCAGTGCAACATTACACGGCGAGATGGATGCGCTGGAAAATGCCGGGCGTCAGCCAGCCGCTGTTTATAAAAACAGCGTGCTGTATACGACGCTTTCGCCCTGCGCTATGTGCACAGGGGCGATTTTGTTGTATGGCATACCTAAGGTTGTCATCGGTGAAAACAAAACCTTTATGGGTGAAGAGGAACTGTTAAAATCCCGTGGCGTTGAAGTTAACGTGTTGCAGGCAGAACCCTGTATTGCGTTGATGGAAAAATTTATACAGCAGTCGCCTCAGCTTTGGCATGAGGATATCGGCTGCGAATAATCTGAGGAGTGGTAATGCCTTACGATTGGGTTGTTTTTGATGCTGATGAAACCCTCTTTACGTTCGATGCACGGCAGGGACTTGAAGCGTTATTCGGCCGCTATGAACTGCCGTTTGACGATGCGACCTTTACCGAATTTAAGCAGGTAAACCAGCCTCTTTGGCAAGGATTTCAACGCGGAGAATTAACCGCAAAAGACATCAAGCAACGGCGCTTTGTGCCGTGGGAACAAAAGCTTGGCAAACCGTCAGAAGCCATTAACACAGAGTTTATGAGCTGTATGGCGACTATTTGTGAAACCATTGAAGGCACTGAGCGGCTGCTTGAGTCACTGCACGGCAAAGCGAAAATGGGGATAATCACAAATGGTTTTGTTGAGCTTCAGCAGGAGCGGTTAGAAAAGACGAAGACCGCTAAGTATTTTGATTTCCTGGTGGTTTCCGAGCAGCTCGGAGTCGCTAAGCCGGATCCTGAAATCTTTCACTATACCCACAAAAACCATATGAGCGAGCAGCCAGCGCCTGAACGTATTTTAATGGTTGGCGATAACCCGCATTCAGACATTTTGGGCGGCCTCAATGCGGGCTGGCATACTTGTTGGTTTAACCGTGACAACAGCCAGTTACCCGAGGATATTCGGCCACACCATACCATTACTCACTTAGACCAGCTGACATCGTTATTAAACGAGCGCTGATATCACAACCAGCGCTTTGTCTTTTGGTGATACTGGGTGTAGTCGCGGCCAAACTTTTCAGCGAGGGCGCGCTCCTCTGGCTTAATCTGAAACTGGTTCATGTAAAACATATAGGCGGGCAAGCCAAACAATGTTGCCATGTTGGCCAGGTACAGACCCCACGCCAGTAACAGTAGGGCAAACCCAAGATACATGGGGTTGCGGGTATAGCGGTAGATACCGGTAGTGACCAGACTATTGGTTTTTGTTGGATCCCGAGGATCCGGTGTGGTGGCAGCGCGTTTGAAACTGATTACCCCGATCAATGGGATGATGACCCCGAGGGCCGCTATGATGGCGATGATCCAGTTGGGTAACGGCTGAAAATGGACCTGTGGGAATAAGGGCGATAGTAGCAACATGATACCGGCGATAAGAATGACGAGTACCACCGGTGGTACTTTAAGTTCGAGCGCTTTCATTATTTAGGAGCTTTTGTGTCGAGCGATGAACTGATTATCAGCCAAACCCAAGCGTGGGTGCAACGGCTGATCGTAAAATACACCATTTGCCCTTTCGCGCGACGCGAACTGGAGCGTCGTTCTGTTCGTTATGTGGTGGACAATGGCGACGACGTTGAGGCGCATCTGGAGCGGGTGGTTAGCGAGTGCCGTATTCTTGATGAACAGCCGGCCGTTGAAACAACCCTACTGATCATACCCGGGCTATCGTCGTTTGCTGACTTTCTCGACGTAATCACCGTTGCCGAACAACTCATGTCAATGAGCGGTTATGATGGCGTGTACCAATTAGCACACTTCCATCCCGATTATTGTTTTGAGGGTGAGCAACAGGACGATCCGGCTAATTACACCAACCGTGCGCCCTATCCTACGCTGCATTTACTCCGTGAAGCCTCAATGGAGGAAGTGCTTAAACAAACCCCCGACCCTGAACAAATTCCGCTGCGGAACATCGAGTTTGCACGGCGTAAAGGCGCGGACTTTTTTGAATGCATACTGGCAGACATTCGTAATTCAGAAGGTTGAATTACAGCACATTATTCAGCGCAATGCCGAGTCCGAAACGAGTTTGCTTGTGGTTGTAGTCAATTAAGCTCTCGCCGTAGCCAGTGAAGACACTGGTGTAGCCGGTAAACTTACCCCATAACGGGAAGGTCCAGCTAAGCTCAGCAGAGCCACGGCCGGTGTCAATAGCGTGTCGCAGTCGTAAAATGTACTCAAAGTCACCGTCATTATAGGCACTGGCAAACTCGTAGTTACCGACGTAATCTTCAATGTTGGGGTTGTCATCGCCCTTAGAATCCAGAGGGTCTTCTTTGGGATCTTCTTGCACTCTAATCCACGGCTTTAACGAAAATACCCAGTCACCCTTTTCGACAACAAACTGCGCATAAATTCGGTTCCAGCTCCGTGACAGCGGCTGGCTACGGCCGTTGGACAGATGCTCTGCTCCTAACACAACGGCGGTATTGGTGCCAAAAGGGTGCCAGCCAGTTGGTGTCGCATAAAAAATTTCCGGCATGTAATTGGTTTCCCGGAAGGGCTTGGAAATATTGTCGGAATAAACCTGCCACCAAGACTGCACGGTGAAGCCAAAAAACAGTTTATCCTTTTCGAACAAGAGACTTTCTTTGTTGAAAGGGACTTTAAAACTGAGTTGGAATTTCGCCTCGTACTCTTCCAGGTTGCTCTCATAGCCATCAACTTCTGCGTATTGAAGACGGTTAATGTTATTGGTGGTCAGCACCGGTAAGATATAGTTACGTCGATGTGGCGTTAGTACGTAAGGATCGAACTCGGTGACCTGTTCACTGCGAATGCGCTGCGTTAATGCGCCAGGTTGTTCTGCAACGGCGTCAACCTCGACCACGTCCTCTGCCGGCTGCTGTTGCTTCAGTGATTCACTGCACCAGGCCTTTATTTCAGCAACGGTGACTTCATCACTGGCGCTTTGTAAGCGATCGATCAGGCACTTTTGCTGGCTGCTGATGTCCTGCGCATGCAGAGGCAAGGATGCGAACGCTGACAATAGCGTTGCCAGCGATGCTGTCTTCGATAACGGCATAGTTGTTTTTTCCTTAACGGCGAAATCAAACCCTGAGAGTTCGGGCGGTGCATAACAGTTATTACTTTATCTTAGTCTGATATCGATCAGTTTACGTAAGATTTACAGAATTTTTATGCTATAATTCAGGATCTTTTCGTCGGTACGGTGTGAGCCGTTCATTACAATAGAGGGGCGGGTTTAATACGTTGCAGTTTATCAAGCAAGCTATCAAATCAAGCGTAAACTTCTTCGACCGGCTACCGCTGTATGCGCGTTTTGGCGTCGCGCTGTTATTCCCCGTTATCGTTATTGTCTGGATTTCTGTTTTCAATATTTTAGAGCTACGCCAATCGGTGGCGCAGTTAAGTCGTTTAACCACAGACCTGAAACTGGTGACCGAAGCAGGTCAGTTGGTCGGTAACCTGCAGCAGGAGCGCGGTTACAGCGTGTTGTCACTCAAAAGCGGCGATCCCAAATTTCAGCAACGCTTGTCGACCAGCCGGCAAGCAAGCTCTCAGCAACTGC
Organism: Idiomarina sp. OT37-5b; assembly: GCF_002968395.1. Classification (NCBI taxonomy): domain Bacteria; kingdom Pseudomonadati; phylum Pseudomonadota; class Gammaproteobacteria; order Alteromonadales; family Idiomarinaceae; genus Idiomarina; species Idiomarina sp. OT37-5b. Next base: position 2,773,939 of record NZ_CP027188.1, on the reverse strand, counting down.
AGCAGTTACAGCAGGCTCTAGCTGAAACGCCGGTGGATGATCAACAGAGCGCTATTTATAAGAATCTGGTCGAAATTCTGCGGAGTTTAGCGCGACTGGATGACATCCGCGAGCGGGTGGATAACCGCTCAGTCACTGCCGGACAGATTGTTGGCTACTTTTCCGCTCCGGTTGACCAGTTTAATGCGCAAATCAGTCGCTTATCCCGTGATACCAATGTATCGAGCTTTGCTCGCCAGCTTAATGCGTATTTTATCCTCAACCGTCTGCGGGAGCTGTTGGGTCAGGAACGAGTGCTTATCGGCACCGCGTTGAGTGACGGAAGCATTGAACATCACCAACTACGAGACTTGATTTATTTGACGGGCCGACAACACAGCTTGTTGGTTGGTTTACAAAACCAGACACAATACGCCGATAAGATAAACCTCGTCGCCACATCGACTGATTTAAGAGCAGAGCTGGTTGAGAGTGACCAACCGGCAAGGCTGTTAAGCGAGACGGAATTAGACAATTGGTTTGTGCAGCAGACAAAGCTGATTGAACAAGTGCAGCAAGTGGAAAACCGTATCATCGCCTCGATTCAGCAACAGGCTGGTGATGCTTACGCGAGTGCACACAATGAATTGTGGCGGTACGTGATCATATCGCCGTTGGCGTTGTTCAGTAGCCTATTTTTTGCATGGCTTATCGTGCGTTTTGTGAAACGGCGGATGTTACTGCTGGATAAAGTATTTATGCACAGCCACGACCGCATAACCGTCAGTGACGCCGAGGGTAATATCGTTGACGTTAACCCGGCATTTACCCGCATGACGGGCTACAGCAAAGAGGAAGTGCTTGGCAGAAACCCGCGTTTTCTGCAGTCCGGCCGACAGGACAAAGCGTTTTATAAAGCCATGTGGAACAGCATTATCCGGCACGGTGTCTGGCAAGGGGAACTGTGGAACCGACGCAAGGACGGTGAATTGTATGCCGAACTGTCGTCTATCAGCGCCATTCGCGATAACCATGGGCAAATTCAGAATTTTATTTCGATGTCATCAGATATCACCGAACGGGCGGTCGCGCATCAGCGGGAATTGGAGCATCAGGCCTATCATGATGCACTGACCGGGTTGCCCAATGTGATGTTGGTGCGCGACCGTCTTGAACATGCCCTGAGCCTGGCATCCCGGGGAACCGAAAAAGTTGTTGTCGCATCACTGGATATCGATAACTTTAAACGCATTAATTCGCGCTTTGGCCATGTAATTGGCGATAAAACCATTGAATGTATGGCCAAGCGATTGCGGGCTATGCTACGTGATGGTGATACGTTGGGGCGCGTCAGCGGCGATGAGTTTATCTTCATCATTGAGGGCGAAAAAAACCAGCGTAACATCGCGGATCTACTGGACCGTATTCGTCGGCGCGCATCACAACCAATGTCCATTGATGACCGTGATGTTGTTATTACCGTCAGTCTGGGCGCTACCCAATACCCAGAAGATAACCACGATGCGGATACGTTGATTCGTCATGCTACGCAAGCGTTGCATTTATCCAAGCGCAAAGGCCGGGATCAGGTCAATTGGTTTGACGCTGAGCGAGAGCGGGAGCAGACCCAACTGACCCAACTCATTAAAGATCTAAAAGGTGCGATGCATCAACAGCAGTTGGTGCTTTACTATCAGCCGAAGGTGGACATGAGAACGTGCCGGATCGTCGGTGCCGAAGCGTTACTGCGCTGGCAGCGGGCCGATGGCAGTCTGGTGCCACCGGGTGACTTCCTTCCGCACATCGAAAATCATCCGTTCTCGATTGAAGTGGGTGATTATGTGATTAATCAGGCATTGAGTCAGATTGAAGCCTGGCAGCAGCAGGGTATTGAGCTACCGGTTAGTGTTAACGTCAGTGCTCAGCAATTGCTTGCAGACGGCTTCGTCGAGTCGCTTCAACGCCAGCTAAACCGTTACCCGAAAGTTGCAGCCAGTGCGTTTGAAATTGAAATCCTCGAAAGTGCCGCCATTGGTAAGATTGATGACGCGGCAAAAGTGATTGAGCGTTGTAAAGCACTGGGAGTGAGCGTGTCGCTGGATGACTTTGGCACCGGCTACGCTGCGCTGGATTATCTAAAACGACTGCCTGCTCAGGTGCTTAAGATTGACCAAAGTTTTGTCCGTGACATGCAGCGAGATGATGCTGACATGGCCATCGTTAAAGGTATTATCGGGCTCGCCAGAGCCTTCGGATTCGATGTGATTGCGGAAGGTGTTGAAACCCCGGAACAGGGACGTGTTCTGATTGAACTGGGCTGTTATGTTGGCCAGGGTTACGGCATCGCTCGACCCATGCCAGCCGCTGAGTTACCGCAATGGCTCAATACTTGGAAGTGCCCGGACGGCTGGCACAGTTAATCCTTACAAAGCCTCAGCGGCAGCATAGGCACTCGCCCAAGCCCACTGAAAATTATACCCGCCCAGCCAGCCTGTGACGTCGACGACTTCGCCGATAAAGTAGAGGCCCGGCTGGCACCTACTTTCCATGGTTTTTGAACTGATCTCATCAACGTTGACACCTCCAAGGGTTACTTCAGCCGTGCGATAGCCCTCAGTACCATTGGGTTTTAATGACCAGCTATTGAGATTGTCAGCGATGGTTTCGAAGCGAGCATGGCTGATGTCGGCCAAGCGCTGATTCAGTGGCCAGTCAAATTCGCCGCCCAGTGCGTTGACTAAGCGCTTAGGAAAAACGCTTTGTAATAGTGTGCTCAACTGGACTTTGGGCTGCTCACTTTGCTGATTTTTAAGCCATTCAAACGCATCCATATCAGGCAGCAAGTTGACCGTTACGGCGTCGCCCGGTTGCCAGTAGGAGGAGATTTGCAAAACGGCGGGGCCACTGACACCGCGGTGAGTAAACAAGAGTGCTTCGCGGAAATAGCCGTCGTTTGCGGCGGCAGTAACCGGCACCGAGATGCCCGAGACTTCGCCGAAACGTTGCTTTTGGTCATCCTGTAAGGTGAAAGGAACCAATCCGGCACGGACTGGTATGATGGAATGCCCAAATTGCTCGGCGATCTGATAACCAAGTGGTGTTGCACCCAGTTTTGGCATGGATAAACCGCCACAGGCGACCACTAACTGCTCAGCCTGGTAGTGACCGGCACTGGTTTTAAGCAGGTACTGACCATTATGCTCAACAGCAAGAACCTCAGTTCTTAGCTGCACTCTTGCACCGTACTGGTCGCATTCTGCCAGTAGCATTTTGACAATATCTTTGGCACTGTCGTCGCAAAACAACTGCCCCAGTGTTTTCTCATGATATGAGATCTGATGTTTGTCGACGAGCGCTATAAAATCCCACTGGGTGTAACGGCTAAGTGCCGATTTACAAAAATGGGGGTTACTCGACAGATAGTTCTCCGGGCTGGCATAGAGGTTGGTAAAGTTACAGCGCCCTCCACCTGAGATAAGAATCTTTTTTCCGGCTTGCTTGGCATGGTCGATGACCAGTACTCGCTTGCCACGACGAGCCGCGTTGGCGGCGCAGTGAAGACCCGCTGCGCCGGCACCGATGATCAAGGTATCATATTGCTGTGGAGAAGGCTGTGTCATGCCGGGACGGTACCTTTTATTATGCGGTTAGTTTATCCAGTACGTATTCGGCTTTACTGACTTCAAACTGTTTTTCGTCCTCTACGAACAGGTGCTCGACAATACCGTCTTCAACCACCATGGCGTAGCGTTTTGAGCGAATACCGCCAAAGGCACCGGTATCATTAGCCAACCCTAAGGCTTCGCTGTAGGCGCCATTACCGTCCGATAATAACCGAACTTTATCTCCGATCCCCAGTGCGTCGCCCCAGGCTTTCATCACAAAAGCATCATTAACTGAAATGCAATTAATGCTCTGTACCCCTTTATTTTTAAAGGCATCAGCTAGTTCAACGTAGCCAGGCAAGTGCTTCTCCGAACAGGTCGGAGTAAATGCGCCGGGTACGGCAAAAATAATATGACGCCCTTTGGCAAAAATTTCGCGCGGGTCATAGTGTTGAATGCCCAGATCGCCTTTACTGGTCAGTGCGCCTGTCGGAAGTTGATCGTTCTCTTTAATCATGACTCGAATCCTTGGTTTATATAAATATCGAAGCGATGCTTTTTACTCGATAACTGCTGGTTTGGTTCAATACCGGCTAAGAAAGGAGCGGACGCCGGACGCTTAACCACCACTCGGTATCGCGCGACGGCCAGTGCAGGTTGCAGGAGTTCATCGGCATCTTCATCGCTACCCACCAGCTGCTGAAACATTTGCATGTCTTTTTTAACCTGCGCTTTACGTTTGCCGGTTTTGGGGTACATCGGATCAAGGTACACCACATCGGCGGTGCCGCCCTGAACCTGGTTAATGTGAGTGGCTGCCAACAGGGTCATGCGGCGCGCGGCTTCGGCGATACTGTCGGTTTGCTGTTGGGCACGGAGCAAACCGTCGGCGAGCAAAGCGCGTACGCTGGGGTGGCGTTCAATTAACTGCACCTGACAGCCAAATCCGGCCAGAACCATGGCGTCACGGGCAAGTCCGGCCGTGGCATCGATAACTGAAGGCTTACGCTTGCCGGTAACACCCAGCGCTTTGGCGATGGCTTCTGACTTTAGTGACGTATGCAGCGCTCGATAAGCACTTTTACCTTGATGGAAATCGATCCGTAATGGCTGCAGTTTCGGCTCGGTTAACCACACTAAAGCGAGTCCGTCGTCGGTTTGTCGTAGTTCGAACTCGCTGCTCATTAACGTTCCATATCGATGTGCGGAATGTCGTCTTCCAGGTATTCTTCGCTGATGGCTTTAAAACCAAAGCTTTGGTAAAACGTCAGCAAGTAAGTCTGTGCACCGATCCGAATGGGCGTTCCGGGAGCTCGTTGCTCTAGGTAGTCGACCGCGCGAGTCATCAGCTCGCGGCCAAGCCCAGAACGCCGCACAGACTGGGCGGTAAGTACACGGCCAATACGGGCATAAGACTGTTGCTCGGAGGCCTGAAAGATACGCGCATAGGCAACCATCTCGCCGGTTTCGTTACGGGCGAATAAATGCTCCGCATGACTGTCTGCGCCATCCGCATCAAGGTAAGGACAAGTCTGTTCGACAACAAAGACCTCTTGGCGCAGTTGCAATATCTGGTAAAGCTGATTGAGGGATAGCTCGTCAAATTTACGTAAAAACCAATTCATGTGCCCACTTTCTTAATTTTTCTGGATAAAGGAATAACCTGCCCCCGTTTTGCCGTTAAGGTCGAGGGGTATAATGCCAACAGCTCTTTCACCGGTTTTCTGCCGTCGGCTTTTTGGCTAATACTGCGTGATACCGACAGTTCACTAATGGAAGCGGGTTGATAAAGAGCCCGGGTTAATGGCGTGTCGTGGTTACTTATTAGTACAGGTATTTGCCTTTTACAAGCTGCCCGAAGCGCATGCCTGGCAAGCTCACTCTGATCATCTAAACCGAAGCCTCCGGTGGTATAACTGGTAAAGTTTGATGCTTGTACAAGTGGCGCATAGGGTGGATCGCAATATATCACATCACCCCGTCGGGCGCGTCGGAAAACATGTTCGAATGAACAGCAGATAAATTTAGCGCGCTTGGCCTTTTCGGCAAAAAACTCAAGTTCAGCTTCTGGAAAGTAAGGCTTGCGGTAATCACCGAACGGCACATTAAAAATGCCTTTGCTGTTATAGCGACACAAACCGTTGTAGCCATGTCGATTCATGTAAAGGAACAATAATGAACGCACATAGGGGTCGGTGCTGGCATTAAATTGCGCCCGCAGCGAATAGTACGCATCACTCTCGTTATTACGGCTAACGAACAGTTTGCGCGCATCCTCGATAAAGGTTTTCGGGCGTCGTTTCACAAATTGATACAGCGTGATCAAATCTGCATTGATATCATTGAGCAGATAGCTGTCGTAGTCAGTGTTCAAAAACACTGAGCCGGCACCGACGAAGGGTTCGATGAGCTTTTTTCCGTGCGGTAATTGGTTTTTAATGGGTTCTATCAGCGAATACTTGCCGCCCGCCCATTTTAAAAAAGCCCTGTTCTTCTTCATTGACCGGCCTTTGGTGGATCTTACCGCTAGTGTACCCGAAAGGCCGGATGATGAAAATTACTCTTGTCCTGGCTGGTTGATTTCTGCCTGCATGGCGGCAAAAGACTTAGCCCAGGGCTCCATCTGTTGAACAGCTTCAGGTAACTGGGCAACACCTGCGCGAGCCTGTTGCAACGAGTCAAAATTGCCGTAACTGATTACGAAGCGGCCGTCGTTACGCTGATAAACCTCGGTGATCTCGGCGAGCTGGTAGTCGCTACGAAATTCTCCCAGCAGCGCTTCGGTGCTGATCACGGCAATTTGGAGGCCGAAACGTTGTGGATCGCGAGCGGCAATGTCATCCGTCTGATAGGGTAGTTTCGGGGTTGCGACCGGAGCTTCAGCCTCGTTGGGCTGAGCAACCGGCTGTTGCTTAATCAATGCCACGTCTAATTCGCGCGGATCGTTCTCTGCCGCAGCAACACGGTTAAGATCACTCAGTGCATCGCGATAGGATATGGCCAAATCAGCCGGCATTAACTCCAGCGTCTGCTGGGTTAAGGGTTCAAACTTAGGTAACTCTGGCCGTTCTGCTTCTGGTTGAGGTTCTGCCGCCGTTTGTTGCTCGACGGGCTGCTGTGGCTCCGGCTCTGAAGCGGTTTGTGCCTGCCACCAGTCAAGCAATGGTTGACGGTTTAAATAGGCGCCCATAACCAAGCTTAACGCCAGTGCGCAAGCGATGATGTAGCGTAATTTAATGGAACGGCCGCCGGTCGGTGCGTTGTCGCTCAGCGTAACGTCATCTTCGGAGATAGAATCATCATGCTCTTGTGGCTCCGCGGGGGCGTCTTTGTAGCGTTGAGCTTGAGTCGCCAATGCCAGTTGTAACCGCTGTTGAATTTCTCCAGGATAGCCGTTGATGGTGCTAAGGAACTGTTGAATTCGGTCAAGGCTCCAAAGACGTTTTAGGCGGTCCGGCAGCAGTGCTTGCACAAGACGTACCTGTTCGTCTTTACTGAGAGGCTGAATTTCCAACATCACCGGCCCCTGCAAACGCAGATGAGGGGCGGGTTTTTGCTGGTAAGCCCAACGGCTGTCAGCCGCAATGATGATGCTAACGCGCTGGCCGATGGCGGACAACTGACTGACGGTCGCGACGCACTCCGCCAGGAATGAATCGGGCAGTTGCTGGCCATTATCAATCACGATAACGGCGTGACGTAGTGGTTGCTGGCGCTGAATCTGACGGCTCAGTGTTTCGTCGCTTAAACTGATGGTACCAAAGAGTTGGTTCAGTATTTGCGCCCGCAATCGGTCGACGGTCGAACGCTCGTTAGCGGTAACAAAGGCGCACTCTGCATAGTCAGATGCTTGTTCCAGAAACAACTCTGCAATGGTGGTTTTGCCGTAGCCGTCACCACCGTGCAACATAATGAGCGCGTCATTTTGCTGACACTGCTGATGCAGTTGATCGATGATTTGTTGTTGACTGTTTTTTACTTTTACCGGCGCTGCGACGATGTGTTGTTGAGCCATTGCGTGCATAACTGTGTTCCTGTTTGATGCGTTTTTAGCAACATTCAGTGATCACAGCCGCTACCGTCTTTGAATCAATATCTTTTACCACTTCGGCCGAGCCAATGCCGGTTGGTAAGATAAAGTGCAGTTTTCCGTCTTTGACTTTTTTATCCCGTTGCATGTAGTCAAGCCATTGTGACCATGGCATTTGCGGCCCCTTAACGGGCAACCCTAACGCATCGAGTAACGCATAAATTCGACGGAAATCTGACGCAGACAGTCGCTGTGTCACTTCCGCTAATTTAGATGCAATAACAGTGCCAGCTGCAACACCCTCGCCATGCGTCCACTCACCGTAGTTTGTCGCTGCTTCAATGGCATGGCCAAAGGTGTGACCCAAATTCAGCAACGCGCGAATGCCGGCCTCGCGTTCATCAGCTGCGACCACTTTCGCTTTAATGTCACACGAACGTTCAATCGCATGAATCAAGGCATGGGTGTTTCGCTGTTTCAGTTCGGTGGCATGGTCTTCTAGCCATTGAAAGAATGCAGCGTCATAGATGATGCCGTACTTGACCACTTCGGCAAGCCCGCTGAGGTAGTCTCTTTCCGTCAACGTTTGTAGGCATTCTGTATCAATCAGAACGGCCTGTGGTTGATAAAAGGCGCCAATAAGATTTTTTCCCCGAGGGTGGTTTACCGCTGTTTTGCCGCCGACAGAAGAGTCAACTTGCGCCAACAGCGTGGTCGGAACCTGGAAGAAATCAACGCCGCGTTGGAAAGTAGCGGCAACGAAACCGGCCAAATCACCGACGACTCCGCCACCAAGCGCTAAAATAGCGCAATCACGGTTAAAACCGCGAGCTATCAAACGATCCATGACTTCGGTGTAAACCGCGAGGCTTTTGTATTGTTCGCCATCGGGCATTTCGAACACCTCGACCTGATGGTCGGCAAGTTGTTCCAGCACAGGCGCTAAATAAAACGAAGCTACGGTAGGATTGGTAATGATCAAGACCTGGTGTCTGAGGCCTGTTAATTTTTGCTTGAGCAGTGTTAGGAAGCCTGCTCCGATATGAATAGGGTAGCTGCGCTCGTCCAGTTCAACGGTTACTTGTGCCATCGCGCAGCTCCTTGTATTAATTTAGCCTAACCCATTAACACCGAGTTTTTCGATAATTTCATTGACCACCACTTTCGCACTCTGCTCGTCGGTACGAACGGTTATGTCGGCAATTTCCTCGTACAGAGGGTTACGGACTTCAGCGAGCTCTTCCAGCACTTTGCGCGGGTCATCGGCCTCGGCAATCAGAGGACGGCGCTTGTCGCGTTGTGTCCGAGCCAGTTGTTTGTCGATGGTCGTTTCCAGATACACAACCACACCACGAGCAGATAAGCGGTTGCGACTTTCTTTGCTCATGATTGAACCGCCACCGGTCGCCAGCACGATCCCCATGTGTTCGGTGAGGTCTTCAATGACTTTTTCTTCTCTGGCACGAAAGCCTTCTTCGCCTTCCAGCTCAAATACCCAGCTGATGTCTGCACCCGTCCGGCGCTCAATTTCTGTGTCAGAATCGTAGAAGTCTAAATGGAGTTGTCTGGCAATTTGACGACCAATAGTACTTTTGCCGGCACCCATAGGGCCGACAAGAAAAATATTACGTTTCTCAGCCATATTCCTGCTTACATCACTGTTTAAATTAGCTGTAACTCACGAATCCGGAGTGTCTAGAGACGTCCCCCAACCCAACGAAAAGAAGCGCGATTATCGCAATTCAACACCGTTTTAGCAACTCTATTCGGAACCCGTTAAAATCGTGGGCGTGACGAAGATAACAAGTTCGCGCTTTTGGCGTTGCTGTTGTTGGTGCTTGAACAAATGCCCAACGACCGGCAGTGACGATAAAATAGGGACACCACGGTCGTCGTTCAACTCTAAAGTTTGAAAAATTCCACCTAACACGATGGTCTCGCCGTTTTTGACTAACACTTGGGTTCCCATTTCCTGAGTGTCTATAGCAACCGCCGGGCCGGTTGGTGTGCTGACGGTATCGCCGCGTGTATTTTGGGTAATGGTTAAGTCGAGTAAAACGTGATCATTGGGGGTTATCTGAGGTGTCACCCGTAACCCCATGACCGCCTTTTTAAACTGTACTGCCGTTGCCCCGCTGGCTGCACTCTCGACATAGGGAATCTCAGTGCCTTGTTCGATGTAGGCTGGCTGCTGATTGGCCGTAAAGATTTTTGGGCTGGCAATGATGTTGCCTTTGTTCTCCTGCTCCAGAGCAGTCAGTTCGAGATCCAACAGCAAGTCGTCACTCAAGCGAGCCACATTAAGCCCAACGGTTGCGGCTGGCTGCGTTGTCGGCAGTTCTAAGCGCATGCCTTTAATGAACATTGACGGCTCCGTTTCAGGATTTGTCAGGCCAGTGCTTGAGGCACCCCAGCGCACGCCAAATTCCTGCGCAATATTGGTTTTTAGGCTAACCATGCGGGCTTCAATCATGACTTGTTTGACCGGCTTATCTAACTTAGCGATTAACGAGCGGACACGGTTAACGTGATTAGCGGTATCGTTAATGAGCAGGGTGTTGGTGCGTTCATCCACGGATAACGAACCGTGCTCTGACAGAAGTCCTTGGTGGTTAGTGTTCAGTAACTCGGCCAACTCCGCTGCGCGCGCAAAGTTCACTGGGATCAGTTCGATGGCCAGGCCACTTTGCGCGGTTGTATCTTGTGGTTGTCGAGTTACCCAGAGCACATTATTGGTCAAATGCAGAAAAACATTCTGGCTTTTCGCCAAACTGTTAACGGCATCGACCCAGTTAACCTCATTCAACTTCAGATTGCTTTGACCCTCAATGCCATCATCAATGATCAGGTTGAGATCAAGCTGGTCTGCGAGAATTTGGAACACGTCCTGAACACTGGCGTTGTTCAGGTGAATGTTGACGGTAGTTTGACGTTGTTCCTCAGTGAGTAACCGCGCCCAAGTGTCGGTGGCAACCGAGCTGGCCTTTGCCGTTACGCTAGCAACGACTAACAATAGGATAATTACAGCAGTAGGGATAAATCGAAACGTCATTAATGCTCCTGCAGGCGTTGATAGTGTTTACGTGTTAGCCAGCAATCCTCAACCTGTGTCCAGTGGGTGAGTTGCACATGATCGGCCTGAATGTCGGTAATCTGCGCGAGCGGTTCGCTAAACCAATCATGGATTTTGGTCGCTATGCGGTCACCGTCGGCAGTACGCCAATAAACCAGACTGTTCTGCTGAACCGCACTGGATTGAATGATCGCCAGTAGTTGTAACTGATTCAATGACGGGTGGTGTTCAGATAAGCTGGGCGACGAGTCGCTGCAAATACCGTTCACAGAATCAACCTGGCTCACCTCCGGTGCGTTTAGTGAGGAGTTGGTGTCGGCGGTTGCAGCCATATTGGCAGTGACTTGCCAACTGACTTGCGCGGAACCTGCGGCAGCAACTTTCCAGCTCAGACGCTGTAGCTGCCAGGGTTGCTGCCAGCGACCGTCGATACTGTATTCCATTATCAGACTCAGCAGTTGTTGCAGTGCCAGCGGTCGGCCGTTAGCAGCGACGGTTAGTGTGGTGCGGTCGTGACTTAACGGCTGTAAAGTAAGTTGCAGAGACAACTGATTTGCCCATGCGGCAATTTGCCAGTCGAAGCGGAGTTTCCGTTCAACCGGCGGCTGTTGTTCGGAGAGCACCTGCTGATAGTGATGAAAACGTTGTAACTGGGCTTCTTGCTCAGCAATACGAGCCGTTAAGCGAGTCACCTCACCATGAGTAACGACCCAAGTGATGATGGCAACGAGCACCAGCATCAGCGTGATAACGATGTGCGGGAAGTAACGGATAATGCAGGTTTTCAAGCTCATGTGCCAGTTACTGCTGTAAGCCAAATTGAGAACTGTTGGGGACGGGGAAACTGAATGTCTGCCTGAAACCCCGGATGAATGCCAAGTAACTGTTGTTGCAGCTGCTTAACGACAGCCACTTGGTCATAGTGGCCAGTTACTTTAATTTCGCCGGGCAGCCAATGGATGCGTTCGATTCGAATACCGTTTTCGTTCAGTTGCACTAACCGGACGAAATGATGCATCGCCCGGCCATGCTGTAGGTGTGTGTTACGCTCGGTTTCCTGTAATTGTTGATGTCGGGTCAGGGTTTGATAAGCCTGTTCGACGTTGGCAAGCTCCCTGAGGGTTGTCGCTTGAGTGGCCGCGATGGCTTTCATCTCATGCAGTTGTGCTTGGGCGTACTGGTAGTAAGCCCCTCCTGCCAGGAGAGCAAGCAATCCGATACTGACGAATAAACGTCGGTAACGACGGAGTTGCCCGGCGATACTCGGGTTGCGCCAGTCAACCAGGTTTAATGATGCCACTTAATAAACCCCCTCAGTGCGCAACCAAAGAGTGGCAATAACTGATCGCCCAATGCAGTCGACATGTTTTCCTGCAGATAGCTTGGTAAGGCGAGCGTTTGCAACATCGGCTGGCTGCCAAATTGATGACGGTTCGAGATGTTGCGGTTACCGAAGTAAAATGTTGGCAGCGGCGAACCGATAATCGATGTAAGATCGGATTCGCTATGAAAACTCAATGCCGAGATGCTGCCGTAATGACAGCGGATAAGCGTCGACAATGGCTCCGCCAGTTGCAGAATTTGCCACTCCGGCGACAGAGCATGACTTTGGGCAGGACTGTAGTGCTCCGCGAGCAGAAAGTTTGTGGCTCGGATAACCGCTTGAAAGGCGGGTTCGACGATACTAACCGGACACTTCAGTACTTCAAATTGTTGTTGTTTTTTACGTACCTGAGAGCAGTGTCCGCTGACAACCTGTGTGCCAAGCGGTGTATGCTGATAATCTAAGGTTAGGGTATCAAGCTGGGTGTGTTCCAGTCCCAGCGAGGCATGCACTGACTCCCGAACCTGGTGCAACTGCTGGTGCTCACTCAGCTGTTGATAATGGACCGCCCGATGATCCATGACGGTCATCAGGGCGCGACAGTGAAGTTTTTGCGAGCAGGCCTGGGTCGCAGGTTGTTGGTGCCATTGATGGACCCATAGGCGACCCTGAGCTGAAGCCAACTGCAACACAACCAGCTGTTTATCGATGATATCAACGGCGGCGAACGGAGCCACGTAATGTGCCATAAAAGGAACTCTGTAAAAGTTACGAAAAGAGTTTCAAAGCGTAGTGTTCCGAACAAAAATCAGCCATAATGAGAGGTCGTGAAACGCTGTGCGAAATCAACGACAACCGTCGTCCTAAATGGAGTTAACGATTGAAGTTTTTTAAACGCCTAATTTTGATATTGGTCATCTTCGCTGTACTGGGTGTGGGCGCGATAGGTGCGCTGTATTTGTACGTGAAACCTGAGTTGCCGAGTGTAGCGACGCTGCGGGATGTCGAGCTACAGACGCCGATGCAAGTATTCACCAAGGATGGTCAGTTAATTTCTCAGTTTGGCGAGAAACGCCGTATTCCGGTGGATCTAGAAGATGTTCCGCAGCAGATGATAGACGCTTTTCTGGCGACAGAAGACAGTCGTTTTTATCAGCATTTTGGGGTTGACCCTATCGGTGTCATGCGCGCCTTCTGGGTATTGCTGACAACCGGTGAAATTAAAGAGGGCGCCAGTACCATTACCATGCAGCTGGCGCGTAACTTCTTTTTATCGTTTGACCGCGCCTGGATGCGCAAGATTAAAGAAACCTTCATCGCCTTACACATTGAACAGTTGCTGGACAAAGATGAAATTCTTGAGCTCTACCTGAATAAAATTGCTTTTGGCCATCGGGCTCATGGTGTCGGGGCGGCGGCTCAGGTGTATTACGGCAAGTCCTTGGATCAACTGACACTAGCGCAGATTGCAACTATCGCAGGATTACCCAAGGCTCCTTCAAATTTGAATCCCATTAGCCATCCGCAGGCATCAAAAGAGCGTCGGCGAGTGGTGCTACTGCGCATGCTCGACGAGAAGAAAATTACTCGAGCGGAATTTGAACAAGCGGCAAACGCTGAAGTTACTGCGCGCAGGCATGGTGCCGAGGTAACCGTTGATGCGCCGTATTTGGCGGAAATGGTGCGTCAGGAAATGGTTGACCGCTACGGTGAAGAGCGTGCCTACAATGCCGGCTTTAACGTTTACACCACGGTAAAAAGTCATGTTCAACTGGCTGCCCGGCAGGCTGTGTGGGACAACCTGCATGCCTACGATGAGCGGCACGGCTACCGAGGTCCTGTCAGTGTGCTTTGGTCGGAAGAAGAAGGTGAGCCTGCCTTGAGCGAGGCCGAGGTCGCTGAGTATTTGCAACGATTGAAATCTATTGGTGTCGTGACCCCGGCGGTGGTGTTATCCATTGCTGAACAATCGGCAACGGTGGCGGTGAAAGATCACGGTATTCTCGAGCTGCCATGGGAATCGATGCACTGGGCACGCGCGTACGTCAACGAGGAGCGTCAGGGGCCGCCGCCGGAAACCACTGCGGATATCATGCAACCAGGCCATGTAATTTGGTTGCGGCAAGTCGCTGAAGCACGCGACGATAATGGTCATTGGCGCTTGGCGCAAATCCCTGAGCCAAGCTCTGCGATTGCTTCATTGCGTCCGGATGATGGCGCCATTGCGGCCGTGGTGGGTGGTTATAGCTTCCAGTTAAGCCAATACAATCGCGCACTGCAGGCCGAGCGGCAGGTCGGTTCAAACATCAAACCGCTGATTTATTCTGCCGCGTTTGAAAAAGGACTGACGTTGGCGACCCTGGTTAATGATGCGCCCATCAACCAATGGAACCCGGGCTCCGGTATTGCCTGGCGACCGAAGAACTCACCCGATGTGTATGAAGGTCCGATTCGACTGCGCAAAGCGCTGGCGAAATCAAAAAACGTCGTTTCAGTGCGGTTGATACGGGAAGTCGGCGTTAAAGAAACGGCCGATCATATTGCCAAGTTTGGGCTTGATCGAACGCAAGTGCCGGAGAATGAGTCGATTTCACTTGGCTCGTTGTCGATGACACCGATGCAGGTGGCACGGGCTTATGCGGCGTTTGCCAATGGCGGCTTCTTGGTTGAGCCTTACGTGATTGAGCGCATTGAAGATGGCAATGGTGAAGTCATTTACCAGGCGGAGCCTAAACTGGCGTGTTTTGATTGCGATAATCCAGCGCCACAAATTATTTCTGAACAAAATGCGTTTCTCGTCGCTCAAGCCATGAACTCGGCCATCTGGGGCGGTGGTAGTTGGGCTCATGATACCGGCTGGAACGGTACCTCGTGGCGCATTCAACGTTCGAAACCTATTGTCAGTGAAGTTGGGCGGGCAATTGCCGGTAAAACCGGTACCACCAACGATGTTCGAGACACCTGGTTCTCAGGCTTTACCAGTGGACTGGTGACGACAACCTGGGTGGGTTTTGACGATGTTTCCCGACAGTTGGGCAGTACGTCGATGCACCCGCTGCTGGACAGCGCTCAGCAATCCATCTCCGGTGGTGAAGCGGGTGCGAAAACGGCGCTGCCGGGTTGGATTCTGTTCATGGAAAAAGCGGTCTCTGAGTATCCATCAGACAACCTGATGATACCCCCGGGTGTTGTTAACGTCCGTATTGACTTGGGGACCGGTAAATTATCACACCGGACCGATCATACGACCCGGTTTGAATATTTTATCAGTGGTACCGAACC
Organism: Idiomarina sp. OT37-5b; assembly: GCF_002968395.1. Classification (NCBI taxonomy): domain Bacteria; kingdom Pseudomonadati; phylum Pseudomonadota; class Gammaproteobacteria; order Alteromonadales; family Idiomarinaceae; genus Idiomarina; species Idiomarina sp. OT37-5b. The sequence goes on along the minus strand of NZ_CP027188.1, from coordinate 2,758,646 downwards.
GACTGACTACGTGGATCGCGACAGCGGTAACGGCAATATTTTTGAGGACAGCGGCGACGACTTGTTTTAAGTCGCCGCGCTGAGCCGCGCGAGCAACTGATTCAGGTCAGACTGCACGCCGCCTGCGGTAACGTGCTTACCAGCGCCGGGTCCGCTGATGACCAGCGGCATTTCAGAGTACCAGTCGGTATAGATCACGAAGATGTTCTCGCCGGGGATCAAGTTCGCCAGCATGTCGCCCTCCGGTATGTACTCGATACCGATTTGTGCTTTTACGCGCTTTTCGTCTGTGACTGAGAAACTGGCTAATAGTCTCGGTACCTTGCCGTCTTTAGCCGCCTCCTGCAGCATCGCATCCATTGGCTCATCGAGCTCATTCAGCCGTTGCATGAATTGTTCAGCCGAAATGTTCTGTAAATGCTCCGGTACCAGGCTGTTGACATTGATGTCTTCCCAGTCAAGATTGAGGCCAATTTCGCGCGCCAGGATCAGCAACTTCCGGACAAGATCCTGACAGGACAGATCTTCGCGGGGATCGGGTTCGCTATAGCCCCGCTGTTTGGCCTCAGCAACGAGGTCACTGAACTTGGTTTCGGCGTTAAAGTTCTCAAATAGCCACGACATCGTACCAGAGAAAATACCTGAGATACTGCGAATTTCATCGCCCTGCCCGCGTAAATCGTTAATCGCGTAATTCAGCGGCAATCCCGCCCCAACGGTGGTGTTATAAAGCCATTCACGTTTGTACTCATGCTGGATGGTGCGAATCTCACGATACAGTGACTCTTCCGCGGAGCCAGCCCGCTTATTGGCGCTGATGATGTGCAGACCGTTGGCAAACAAGCTTGGGTAGAGCTGTGCTACCGGCTTGGCGTCGGTGAGGTCGAGAATAACCAACTCATCGTACGGAGCGTTGGGCAGTTCGCGCAGCAGCTCGGTCAAAACATAGGGTCGTGCCAAGCGGTCAAAATTGCTTGTCCAGTCACTCAGTTCAACACCGCTGTAGTCAAGCCACAGGCGCTTAGAATTTGCGATACCGATAACACGAACGTCCATCATTTGGTTGATGCGGTCACGTTGCTGTTTGAACAACTCCAGCCAGGCAGTACCAATATTTCCGCGACCAAGCACAAGCACGCCGAGGCTGCGACGGTAGTTAAACAGCTGACTGTGTAGACGGTTTAATAAGCGGCTGTCTAACTGCTGTTCAAGGATCGCAATGGCTGAGTTACCGTTTTCACCGAGACCAAAGCGGCGAACTTTCTGCTCACCCAGTTGCAGTTTGAACGTGGTGTATTGATCCGTCTCCTGAATACGATTACCCACCAAGGCAACCATCGAGTAACCGCGTATTTGCGTGACTGTGTTACCAACGTCAATCTGCTCTAGCCAGCGGCTGATGTACTCTAAATGATTTTGGTGGAACACCAGGTACTGTTGGTGGTTTTCGGGTTCTGTCCAGGCGAACAAGGGTTCTAAATCGAGCTCGTTAAGCTTATCAACCAGCGCTTTGTCATTCAGTTCAACTTTAAACAACACCACCTCGGAGAGCGACGTAAAGACTTTGCCGCGTGGTTCGGTATGCTCGAACTGACCGATTCGGGTTTGTTGGTTTTCGACTTTTAAACTGGAGCGTACTGAAATCACCATGCGTTCGCGGTTGACCGGTTGAAACGTACGCGGGTGCAGAACAGGACTGCCCAATCGAGCCAGCTCTTCGGCTTCGGCCCAATCTAATGATGGTAAGCTGACGACCCGCTCAATTTTGCGGGGATCAGCGGAGTAGACGCCGGCTACATCCTTCCAGATGGTCACCTGCTTTACGTTCAGCAGACTCCCAACCAGAGTGGCGGAATAGTCACTGCCATTGCGTCCGAGGGTTAGACTTTCGTTATTCAAGCCACGGGCAATAAAGCCGGTAACGATAAACCGCGTGCCCGGGAAGGGGGCAACGCGGCGCAATAGCTCGGCGCGCGACTCAGGTTCCTGAATGATAGGCTCCGGTGCGTCCTCGGCACGCAGGAAGTCGCGTGCATCAATGTGCTCGGCACGGGTTCCCTGTTTACGCAGTAACGCTGCCAGCAGCCGTGCTGACCACAACTCGCCGTAGGAGAGCAGCTCGGCATCGCCGGTGATGGTTTCCTCACCGGCAACGAAACGACGGAAGCGTGCAAAATCTTCTTTCGATAAGGCCAACAGTTGTTGTTCCAGCTCACCGCTTAACAGTTCGCTGATTAAGCCCTGCTGAAAACTTTCCAATTGATCGAGCAGTATTGTGGCAGTATCACCGGCTTGTTTACTGGCCGTAAGGATGGCGAGAATGCGGTTGGTGGTATCTCCGGCGGCAGAAACCACGACCACGTCGCTGGCTCCCGCGTACTCGGTAACGATACGGGCCACGCGACGGTAACAAAAGGCATCAGCCAAGCTACTGCCGCCAAACTTATGGACCTGCACGCTTTCCGCTGCAGCTTGAATCTGTTCCTCAGTTAGCCCTTCAATCGCCATCTATCGCTTCCTTTATACCTATTTGCAAATCGTCATTAACGCTAAGGCTAAAATATTGCGAAGCAAATGTCAGCAACTTTTGGCCATCTAGATGGATAAAATTTGACGTGGCTATCGTGATGAGTACAATTCATTATATCTTATAAGGGTTTTTCATAAAGCGAGATACAACAATGAAGTGGAACGGTGAGTACATTTACCCGTACGCAGAGCATGGTCGAAAAAGTCAGCAAGTAAAAAAAGTGACTGTGTCGATTCCGACCCGAGTGCTTAAGGTACTGACCGATGAGCGCACAAGACGTCAAGTCAATAACCTGCGCCATGCTACAAACAGCGAACTGCTGTGTGAAGCGTTTTTACACGCCTTTACCGGTCAGCCGCTACCCACCGATGAAGACTTGGAGAAATCAAACCCGCATAAGATTCCGAAAGCGGTGCGTGAGGAATTGGAAGCCCGCGGCTTGCCTATCCCCACGGATGAGGAGCTGGATCAACCTTGATCCAGCATGTAATTTTTCGGTAACGGAATTTTCGCCACGCCCGACTCTACAGCGGCCACGGCAACGGCACGGGCAACTCGCTGACACAAGCGCGGATCCATCGGTTTTGGAATAATGTAGTCAGCGCCAAAACTCAGTGCGTTATCACCCGAAGCCTCCAGCACGGCAGCGGGCACTTCTTCCTTGGCTAACTGCCGAATGGCTTCGACCGCCGCAATTTTCATTTCATCCGTTATCGCTGTCGCTCTTACGTCCAGCGCGCCACGGAACATGAACGGAAAACATAACACGTTGTTGACTTGGTTGGGGTAGTCGGAACGACCGGTGCCGATAATGACATCATTACGGGCTTTTTTGGCCAACGCTGGCTTAATTTCGGGATCCGGATTAGAACAAGCGAAGACCACTGGCTTGTCGGCCATCAATTTTAGTGCATCCGGTGACAGTAAATCCGGTCCGGACACACCGAGGAATAAATCGGCGCCTTCGATGACTTCTTCGAGTGTGCGCTTGTCGGTGTTGTTAGCAAACAAGGCTTTGTACTCGTTGAGATCGTCACGGCGGGTATGAATGACACCTTTCGAATCCAGCATATAGATGTGCTCGCGTTGAGCACCACACTTGATCAAAAGTTCCATACAGGCGATAGCAGCCGCGCCTGCCCCCATGCACACTATACGCGCACTGCGCAGCTCTTTGCCCTGAATTTCCAGTGCGTTGAGCATACCGGCGGCGGTTACAATGGCGGTACCGTGTTGGTCGTCATGGAAAATGGGTACATTGCATTTTTCGATCAGTGCTTGCTCTATTTCAAAGCATTCCGGCGCTTTAATGTCTTCTAAATTAATGCCGCCAAAGGTATCCGCGATATTTGCAACCGTATTAATAAAATCCTGTGTCGTACGGTGACTGACCTCAATATCAATCGCATCCAACCCGGCAAAGCGTTTAAATAATAAGGCTTTACCCTCCATAACCGGCTTCGATGCCAGTGGACCGAGATTACCAAGACCAAGAATGGCGGTACCGTTACTGATAACACCGACTAAATTGCCCTTAGCCGTGTATTTATAGGCGTTATCGGGATCTTCAGCGATGGCGCGCACGGGTTCTGCAACACCGGGACTGTAAGCCAGAGACAGGTCTTTGCTGGAATTAGCCGGCTTGGTCAGCTCGACTGAGATTTTACCCGGGGTAGGATACTGGTGGTAATCCAACGCTTGTTGGCGAAAGTCAGACATAGAGAAAGCGCCCTATAGCAAGTTAGCAATGACTCTATAGCATAACGACTTAATGCCTAATAACAAATCTTACCTGCTGGTGAGAGCCTGAATGGCGAAGTTAATTTATGGTGTGTATAAAAACGCACCAGTTAACTTTTCTTTAACAAATGGGGCTGTGAGCTGATAGGGAAACAAAAAAGGCGCTTTATAGCGCCTTTTTCTAGAAACTGACAACAAAGCGTTGTTTTCAGTAGTTTTCTTATCTTGCCGGGGGCATGTATTCGCTGTTGCGAATTACTTCTTACCCAGAGTACCGAAACGCTTCTTAAATTTGTCAACGCGACCGCCGGTGTCCATTACACGCTGCTTACCAGTGTAGAATGGGTGACACTCTGAACAAACGTCGACCAATAAATCTTCAGTGCGGGTAGAACGAGTTTCGAACTTGTTACCGCACGAGCAAGTGACCGTGATGGCCTCGTACTTAGGATGAATACCTTTTTTCATGGGATTACCTCAATTATGGGCCGCATCGCTATCCGGTCATTGGTTGCCGGACACCATGCGCAAAAAAACAACAATCGTTAGGAGCGCGGCATTCTATGTGATCATGGGCACTTGATCAAGTAAAATATCGTTGCTTGTATTCTTGCTAAGAGCATCTCAAAATAGCCTCATGCCCAGCGAAAACAATAGCCCTCAGCGGCTGATCCAAGTTGCGTTACCGGTTCCGATGCGGCAATGCTTTAGTTATCGTTACACTGGTTCATTACCGGAGCCAGGCGTGCGCGTGCGCGTGCCTTTTGGCAATCGACACCTGGTTGGCATTGCGATTGGCGAAACCGACGAGCAGCCGGATTTTGTGGTTAAGGACATTGACTCGGTCATTGATGAGCGGCGGGTCTGGAGCGATGACATTTGGCAGCTGATCCAGTGGAGCGCCGACTACTATCATCATAGCCTGGGTGATGTAGCCGCAAATACGTTACCGGTGTTGCTGCGTAAAGGCGCAGCTGCTGAGTATCCGGCGACGGAGTATTGGCAACTGACTGAGGCGGGCAGGGAAATTGCGCCGGAGCAGTTAAAGCGTGCACCGAAACAACAACAACTGCTGGAGTTGCTGGCCATCGAGGCACAACCCCGTTCAGTGATAACGGCCGCCAATATCAGTAGCACGGTGATTAATGCCGTGGTCGAGAAAGGCTGGATTGAAGCGCAACAGCGGCAGCCGCGGATATCAACCGAACTCTGGCGGTTAGTACAGGATAACGAGCCGCTCACGCTTAACTCGCAACAGGCGGTAGCGGTAACCACCATTAACCAGCAACAAGGACATGCAGCGATGCTGCTGCAGGGCATCACCGGCAGCGGTAAAACCGAGGTGTACTTGCAGGCCATTACACCGGTTCTGCAACGAGGACAGCAGGTGTTGGTGTTGGTTCCTGAAATTGGTTTGACGCCACAAACCCTAAAGCGCTTTCAACAGCGCTTTGATGTTCCTATTGTCATGCTTCACTCAGGATTGAATGATAGTGAGCGCTTACAAGCTTGGCTTGACAGCCGATCTGGCCAGGCAGCGATTATTATCGGAACCCGGTCGGCGGTTTTCACGCCCTGCAAGCAGTTGGGGCTGATTATTATTGACGAAGAACATGACCTCTCGTTCAAACAACAGGATGGCTTTCGTTACCATGCCCGCGATGTTGCCATCAAGCGCGCGCAGTTGCTGAACATTCCAATTGTTATGGGCACGGCGACGCCGTCTCTGGAAACACTCAATAATGCGGTTAATCAACGCTTTAACTGGCTTAAGCTGGAGCAACGGGCCGGCGGCGCTGAACAAGTTAAGCATCAGTTGCTGGATCTTAAAGGACAAAAGCTGGAAGCCGGAGTTTCGCAGCCGCTGCGAGAGCAAATGGCAACAGAGCTGGCGAAAGGTAACCAAGTGCTGTTGTTCCTCAATCGTCGAGGCTATGCGCCGGCGCTGATGTGTCACGAGTGCGGTTGGATAGCACAGTGTCAACGTTGTGATGCGTACTACACTGTGCATAAGAGCCTGCATCAACTGCACTGCCACCATTGTGGTTCCCAGCGCGCCATTGCAAAACAGTGTGGTGACTGTGGCTCGTTGCATTTGATGACCCACGGGGTGGGAACGGAGCAACTCGAGAACCGTTTAAAAGAACTATTCCCGGACTATGGCGTGTTACGGATTGATCGGGACTCTACCCGCCGCAAAGGAGAACTGGACCGGCAACTGGAAGCGGCAGCCGCAAGTCGTTATCAAATACTGGTTGGCACACAGATGCTGGCCAAAGGACATCACTTTCCGAATGTGACCCTGGTCGCTTTGTTGGACGTTGACGGCGCCTTATACAGTGCCGACTTTCGTGCCGCAGAGCGGTTGGCGCAATTGTTTACACAGGTTGCGGGGCGAGCTGGCAGAGCCCGCAAAGCCGGTAAAGTGGTGTTGCAAACCCACCACCCTGAACATGACCTGATCCAGGATTTGCTGAACAACGGCTATCAGGACTTCGCGTTGACCGCATTGGCAGAGCGTCAGAGTGGCTTGTTACCGCCGTTTGGTCACATGGGACTGTTCCGAGCTGAAGCCACCGATCGCCAAGCGGTACAGTTCGCTCTCAACGAATTGGCGCAGCAGGTGCCGGTGGTTGCCGGCGCGCAATTGCTGGGACCAATGCCGGCCTTGATGGAACGTAAAGCGGGTCGCTATCGCTATCAACTGCTGTTACATTGCAACAGTCGCAAATTGCGTTATCAATTGCTTGAGCACATTCTGCCAATTGTTCATGAACTACCCAGTTGGCGAAAAGTGCGTTGGTCGCTGGATGTTGACCCTCAGGACTTCACATAAGACCCACAAAACGAGTAAACTAGCGGGTCTTGCATTCATTATTTTTATCTAACGTACAGGTAGTCGAGTCGATGAAAGAACAACTGGAACAGTTACTTGCTGATGCTATTGGCAAAATCAAAGCCGATGGCGTGTTACCCGCAGATCATTCGGTGAACATTCAGCTCGACCGACCACGAGACAAGTCACATGGTGATTTTGCCACTAACCTGGCGTTGACCTTAGCCAAGCCGGCTAAGTCAAACCCGCGGCAACTGGCTGAGCAGATCATTGCAGCCTTGCCGCAAAACACCCTTATCGCAAAAACGGATATTGCCGGACCGGGTTTTATTAACTTTACGATCGCTCAGGATCAGCTGAAACAACAATTGCAGGCGATGTTCGACAGCGATCGCCTCGCCGTTGACGAAACCTCCGATAAACGCACCATCGTTATCGATTATTCATCACCGAACCTGGCTAAAGAAATGCATGTGGGTCATTTGCGTTCGGCGATCATTGGTGATGCCGTATCACGGGTCAGTGAGTTTTTAGGGCATAAAGTCATTCGTCAGAATCACGTTGGTGATTGGGGTACCCAATTCGGTATGTTGCTGGCGTACATGGAAGCGCTGGATAACCAGGAAGCCGAATATGAACTCAGTAACCTGGAAACGTTTTATAAAGCCGCAAAACAACGTTTTGATGACAGTGAAGCCTTTGCCAATCGTGCCCGTGAGCTGGTGGTAAAACTGCAGTCCGGTGACGACTATTGTTTACGCCTGTGGAACCAGTTTATTGAAGTATCGCTCAGCCACTGTCAGGAAGTTTACGACCGACTCGGGGTTAAGTTGACGCGCAACGATGTCATGGCGGAGAGTGCGTACAATGATCGTTTGCCCGGCGTGATTGAACACTTGAAAGAGCGCGGTTTGCTGGTTGAAGACCAGGGCGCTCAATGTGTCTTTTTAGATGAGTTTAAAGGTAAGGAAGGCGAACCGCTGCCGATTATCGTGCAGAAGAAAGGCGGTGGCTATCTATACGCTACTACCGACCTGGCCGCCATTCAGTATCGTCAGAAAGAGCTGGGCGGTGATTACCTGATGTATTTTGTCGATGCCCGCCAGTCGTTGCATTTTGAGCAAATTTTTACGTTGGCGCGCAAAGCTGGATTCATTGAAGGCGATATTCGCACGCAACACTTTGGTTTTGGCACCGTTATGGGCAAAGACGGCAAGCCTTACAAGAGCCGTGACGGCGGCGTTACTAAGCTGGCGGATCTGCTGGATGAAGCTGAACGCCGTGCGCTTGAATTGTTGCAACAGAAGTCGTCGGATCTCACCGAGCAACAGCAGCAAGAAATAGCGAAAGTGGTGGGTATCAGCTCGGTGAAATACGCTGATCTTTCGAAAAACCGTACCAGTGATTACATTTTTGACTGGGATCTGATGCTCACGTTTGAAGGCAATACTGCCCCATATCTCCTGTACGCGTTTACCCGCGTTAATAGCATCTTTTCGCGTCTCGGCGAGCAGGGTTTTGATGACTCGGTGCCATTTGTTCTGGAAGATGAGCGTGAATTGGCTCTGGCAAATCAACTGGTGCGTTTTAATGAGGTTGTGCATCAGGTTTATGATAAAGCGATGCCGCATTTCCTTTGTGGCTATTTGTTTGATTTGGCCGGGCGCTTCTCAAGCTTCTATGAGGCCTGCCCGATCCTGAACCAGGATGATGCACAGCTGCGCAATAGTCGCTTAAAACTGGCGCGTCTAACCGCTAATACGTTACAGCAAGGTCTGCAGTTACTCGGTATTCCGACGCTGGAGAAAATGTAAGCAGTGGACTACGCCAACCGTAAACCGAAAAAGCAGCCTAAACGCAACGCGTCGAAGAAGAAACCGGCAGCCCGTGGCGCTACACGTCGACAGACTGAGTCACGGCAGGTACCGTGGCTCGTCATCGTCATTGCTATCGCGCTCATCGCCGCGTTCACTTACGGTTTGGTATCGATCAACGGTAGCTCTAACGGTTCCGCACAAACGCCCGTGGTGCAGCCTCCGCCGAAGGACTTATTGCCGGAGAAACCCCAGGAACGCTGGCAGTACATCGAAGAGCTGGAAAGCAAAGAAGTCGAAGTGGATGTGCCGGAACGTGAGCTGGGTCCACCGAAGTTAATGCAATGTGGCTCATTTCGTCAGCAAGCCGACGCTGAGCGGCTGCGTGCACAAATTGCTATGGTCGGCCTGGAAAGCCAAGTGCGGGCGACTACCGGTAGCAACGGACTCTGGTATCGTGTCATTTTAGGCCCCTATCAGACCAAGCGAGACGCCGAGCGTGATCGGCATAAATTGCAACGCGCCCAAATCTACGGCTGTGCTATCTGGAACTGGAATTTAGATTAATCACACCTTGAAATCTGCGTCATAGACCCTCACCTACTTGTCATTGACGTCGCTTAGCGACTTCACAAGACAACAAAGAGGATGACGTTTTGACGACGATAGTATCTGTTCGCCGCGGCGATAAAGTGGTCATCGGAGGCGATGGCCAAGTGTCTCTCGGTAATACCGTAATGAAATCCAACGCCCGTAAAGTCCGCCGCTTGTATCACGATCAAGTGCTGGCTGGCTTTGCCGGTGGTACCGCCGATGCCTTCACCTTATTTGAGCGCTTTGAGTCTAAGCTGGAACAACATCAGGGCAACTTGATGCGGGCCGCGGTCGAATTGGCGAAAGACTGGCGTACCGATCGTGCGTTACGGCGACTGGAGGCATTACTTGCAGTCGCTGACAAAGAAACGTCGCTGATCATCACCGGCAACGGTGATGTCGTGCAGCCGGAAAACGATCTGATTGCGATTGGCTCAGGTGGCCCGTTTGCGCAATCAGCCGCTCGTGCCTTGTTAGAAAATACCGAACTGGACGCACGTAGCATCGTCGAAAAATCATTGACCATTGCGGGTGACATTTGCGTTTACACCAATGGCACGCAGACCATCGAAGAGCAGCAGTCGATTGTTGCCAACAAAGACAAATAACGGAAGGGGATACCAACAGATGTCCGATATGACCCCCAGAGAGATCGTAGACGAATTAAATCGCCATATTATTGGCCAGGAAAATGCGAAAAAGGCGGTTGCGGTTGCGCTACGTAACCGTTGGCGGCGAATGCAGCTGGACGACGATTTGCGTCAGGAAGTAACACCGAAAAACATTCTGATGATTGGACCAACCGGTGTTGGTAAAACCGAAATCGCTCGACGTTTGGCAAAGTTGGCAAACGCCCCGTTCATCAAAGTAGAAGCGACCAAATTCACAGAAGTCGGCTATGTTGGTAAAGAAATCGAGTCGATCATTAAAGACTTAACCGACGTTGCGGTGAAACAAAAACGTGAAGAGATGAAGCAGAAAGTGCGTTATCGCGCGGAGGAAGCCGCCGAAGATCGCATTTTGGATGTGCTATTGCCTCCGGCGCGTTCAACCAATTCCGGCTGGGGAGCCCAGCAGGAAGAAGCGCCGTCCGATGAAGAACGTAAATCACGCCAGGTATTTCGTAAAAAACTGCGTGAAGGTCAGCTTGACGACAAAGAGATAGAAATTGATCTGGCAATGCCACAAATGGGCGTTGAAATCATGGCTCCTCCGGGAATGGAGGAAATGACCTCGCAGCTACAAAATATGTTTCAAAACATTGGCAGCGACAAGACCAAAAAACGCAAGATGAAAATCAAAGACGCGTTTAAGCAATTGGTTGATGAAGAAGCAGCCAAACTATTGAATCCGGATGAGGTAAAAGAAGCTGCGATTCATTCGGTTGAACAAAATGGCATTGTGTTTTTGGATGAGATTGACAAGATCTGTAAACGCGGTGACACCTCTGGCCCGGACGTTTCTCGCGAGGGTGTACAGCGTGACCTGCTGCCACTCGTGGAAGGTACGACCGTTAATACCAAACATGGCATGATCCGTACCGATCATATCTTGTTTATTGCATCCGGAGCGTTCCAGATGAGTAAGCCATCGGACTTGATCCCAGAATTGCAGGGTCGACTGCCAATTCGGGTTGAGCTGGATGCGCTGACAAGCCACGATTTTGTGCGTATTTTGACGGAGCCGAATGCCTCGCTGACGACTCAGTACAAAGCCTTGTTAAAGACCGAAGGCGTGACGGTAGAGTTTACCGAGGACGGTATACAGCGTGTTGCAGAAATTGCGTTTCACGTTAATGAAACGACCGAGAACATTGGCGCCCGTCGGTTACATACGGTGCTGGAGCGTTTAATGGAAGAGGTATCCTTCAATGCCACCGATCACAGTGGTGATACCATCAACGTTGACGCGGCCTATGTTGATAAGCACATCGGCGAACTGTCTAAAGATGAAGATTTAAGTCGCTTTATTCTTTAATGGGTAGCCGCTGCCAGGGAGCCTGGTAGCGGCTTTCTCCCTTCATTCAATTCGGCCTCAATTAACTGCTCCGCCAGCTCAACCCGCATTGGTGGCGCATAAAAATAGCCTTGCATCATGTCGCAGCCTAGTTGCTGTAAAATGGTCTGCTGGTCTTCGGTTTCGATGCCTTCTGCAATGACACGTTTGCCCAGACCATGGGCGAGCCGGATCATCGCTTTTAAAATGGTCGCATCGGTTCGGTTTATCTGCAATTCGCGAACAAAGCTACGATCGATTTTAATTTTACTGATGGGTAACGAGCGCAGGTAAGCGAGTGACGAGTGGCCTGTGCCAAAGTCGTCGATGGCTACGTTGAAGCCAAGGTTACGTAACTTGTTAATCACACTCATGCCATTATGCAGATCGGACATGGCCACCGTTTCAGTAATCTCCAGTTCCAGCGATGCTGGTGTTATGTTGTGTTTCTGAACCAACGACTGCAATTGTTCAATCAACTGAAAATGCTGGAATTGCTGTGCCGACAAATTAACCGCAATCGGCCAGCAATGATTAAACTCTGCTGTCCATCGGGTAAGAATGTTAGCGGCCTTGTCCAGTACCCAGGTATCCAACGTTTCCGATAAACCCAGCTGCTCAATATACGGCAGGAACTCGGCTGGAGCGAGCAAACCCCGCTCGGGGTGCTGCCAGCGGATCAGCGCTTCAAAGCCGCACAATTGCTGATGATCAAAGTCGAATTGGGGTTGCAGGTAGAGCAAAAACTCATCGTCCTGAAACGCTCTTCGCAGTACCGGCTCCATATCCATCAACTGGGTAAACTCATCATCCATACCGCGTTCGTAAAACACCACACTCGCCTGATGTTGACGCTTGGACTCGGTCAGCGCGATGGTTGCTTTGTTAAGCAATACCTCGGCATTGGTGCCGTGTTGAGGATAGCGAGAGATTCCCACACCCACACTGATGCTCAGGTTTTTCTCACCAATAGCAATGGGTGCCGATAATGTGTCCTGGAGTTCACCGCCAAGGTCGTTGATCAGTTGGCGGCTTTTGAGGTGATCAAAGACCACCGCGAAGACATCACCGCTGATGCGGGCGACCGATAATGGTGTTTTGTCGAAGTGTTGCAGCCGTCTTGCGACTTCTTTTAACACCAAATCACCGCCTTTGATGCCAAAACTTTCATTAACCGACTTAAAGCGTGAAATGCCAATCAGGCAAACGGTTAGCTGGCGGCCGTTGGTGCGACAAAAATCAATCAACAGCGGTATTTTTGACACCAGTTGTGAGCGGTTAGAAACACCGGTTAACGCATCATGCGTGTGCAGGTATTCGGCGCGTTGGATGGCATGAATGGAGTTACTGCGTTCGGATTCCAGTAGCCAAATAATGATTCCAAGCATGACGATGGCGAGGAAAATAACGGTAAATACGGCTTGTACGCTTAACACCCAGTCCAGTGCTGGTGACGTCATGGTTATGTTGGCGCCAACAACAACAAAGTTTTTTGCCGCAACAAATAAGAAACCAAAGGCGATCAGCCGTGGGCCAATGCCCTCTTTTACGTTAAACCACATGGGCAGGCCGATGGCGACAAACAGCGTTCCCGGCACCAGAAACCGCATCACACCGCTGTCACTTTGGCTGGTGTGCAGTGAAACACTTGGCTCTAAAAGCATCAATGAGATCAACCCGCCCATCAACGCCAGCGAGTAGCCCAAATAACGCAGTGAACGCCGCGGTAATTGTTTGCCGACGGCGCTGTAGGTACCAATCCCGATATAAACAATAGCCAGATACTGGAGTGTCAATGCAAGGCTGTTGGTAAAGGCGGCCAACTCGTTGATCTGCAACGGCTGAGTAATAGCCATGGCACCGGTGACGACCCGAGTTAGCTCACTCGCACCATAAGACAGACAGGCCAGAGACCAGTAATGTAAATGGGGATAACCGTATGATGCGAAATAAAACCGCAGTAAAGCCGCAAATCCGATTAACAGTAGTGTCTGGACTGAGTGCGTGATGGTTTCAATCGCCAAACTAGTGATCACGTCGAGTATTGGCATGAGCTATTTTTTATAATTATTATTCTTATTTACCCTAGAGTAATGTGCCTTACGGCTAAAATTCAAGTGTATATTATCGTCATGTTTCGTTATTTGACGCCAATTCTTGATTTGGGTTTTTGAAAACGTGAATTGCCGTTATACTCAAAGCCATAACTTCCCCTACAGCCTGGATAAAAGCCATGGAATACAATACGTCTGAATTATGTGACCTCTACCCCGATATGGTCGATGTGGTCGAACCGATGTTCGAAAACTATGGTGGCCGTACTTCGTTTGGCGGCCAGCTGGTTATTATTAAAAGTTATGAAGACAAAGGCTTAATTGAGGAAACGTTAAATCAAGACGGTGGCGGTAAAGTGCTGCTTGTCGACGGCGGCGGCTCGGTACGCCGGGCGCTGATTGATCTCGCCATCGCTGAGCAAGCCATGGATAACGATTGGGAAGGTATTATTTGCTATGGCTCTGTGCGTGACGTTGATGCACTTGAGGAACTGGATATTGGCATTTTAGGGGTTGCCTCAATTCCTGTCGCGGCGCCCAGTGAAGGAACGGGTGAGGTTGACGTACCGGTTAACTTTGGGGGCGTAACCTTCCTGCCGGAAGACCATATTTACGTGGATAGCACGGGCGTCATTTTGTCACCTGAAGCGCTTGATATTGAATAATGTCTGAACTGTCTTATTTACAGCTTGTTGAGTCTAATCACTGGGTTAAGGTTCGCGAGCATGAGACGAAAATTGGACAGGCTATTCATTGCCTGTCCGCTGAGGGTTCTTACGAACAAAGCTTAAAGGACGCCTGGGACAATGGTCAGCGGGTTGCCATCGTCGGTATTCCTGAAAGTATCGGGGTAAAAGCTAACCTGGGTCGGCCGGGTGCTGAAGGGGGATGGCAGGCGTTTTTACACAGTTTTCTCAACCTGCAAAAAACAGGACTGCTGTCGACTCATGAGTTGCTGTTGGTGGGTGCAGTCGACTGCCACGACTTGATGCGCCAGAGTGACGCATTAGACGCGTCGGACAAACATGACTTGGCAGAACTACGACGTTTATGTGCGATGGTTGATGCGCGTGTGGCGAGTGTCGTTGAGCCGTTATTTGCTCAAGGTTTTGAAGTCATCGTCATCGGCGGTGGTCACAATAATGCTTATCCATTGTTACGTTCACTTCACCAAGTGAGTGGCCATACTGTTGCGGCCGTTAATTTGGATCCCCATGCGGATTTTCGTGCAACCGAAGGGCGTCACAGCGGTAATGGCTTTAGTTATGCTTACATGGACGGTGCGCTCGAGTTTTATCATGTCGTCGGTTTGCATCCGGGTAAGAACTCGGCCAGCAGTTTACGTCAGTTGAGTGATGCCGGGATGCGTTATCATTCGATGCACCGGTTATTTGAACGGCCTTTTCATGAAGTGATGGATGAAGTGGTGGCCAAAGCCGATTCATGGCAACGGCCGCTGGGCATCGAAGTGGATGTGGATGTGCTGACAGCCGTGCCGGCCAGTGCCATTAACTACAGTGGTTTGTCGCTGGCGCAGGGTTTTCAGTTTGTAAAGCGCCTGGCAGAACTTCCGGATGCGCGCTATGTGCACTTAGCTGAAGCCGCACCGGCACTTTGCAGCGCCGGTTTTGAGGAAGGTTTAAAACAAGCCGGTCAAGTTCTGTGTGAACTGACTACCGCGTATTTGCATGGTCGTGAACGACGCCGTTAAGCCATAATGTAGTCAGCGGGTTGACCCCAAACTGGTAGGTCAGCTCAGCCGGGTCGTTGACGTCCCAGAGGGCTAAATGCGCTTTCATTCCGGCTTTAACCTGCCCATATTCGTGCTCAATTCCCAGCGCCCGCGCGGCGTTAACCGTCACACCTCGTAAACACTCCTCCGCCGTTAAGCGGAACAGCGTCGCTCCCATCTGTAACATCAGTTGCAAATTATGAATAGGCGATGAGCCTGGGTTTGCATCAGTGGCTACGGCGATCGGCACACGGTATTGCCGCAACAAATCAATGGGTGGTACCTGTTCATCGCGGAGGAAGTAAAATGCGCCGGGCAATAGCACCGCGACGGTGCCGCTCTCTGCCATGGCTTTGACGCCATCCTCGTCCAATTGCTCCAGATGATCGGCGGACAATGCTTGGTAACGAGCGGCCAGTTCAGCGCCGTGTTGGTTAGTGATCTGTTCAGCATGAAGTTTAACCGGCAAACCATGCTGTCTTGCTGCCTCGAAGACACGCTCCGTTTGCGCAACGCTAAAGCCAATCTTTTCACAAAAGGCATCGACGGCATCCACTAAGCCTTCGTCGACAAGGCTCGGTAAAATCGTAGTTACGATGTGGTCGATGTAACCATCGGCATCATTTTGGTACTCCGGCGGGAGCGCGTGCGCCGCCAATAAGGTGGTTTTTATGGTGAGCGGAAGGCGGCGGCCTAATTCTCGGGCAACCTGCAACTGTTTACGCTCGTTGGCGAGATCGAGTCCGTAACCGGATTTAATTTCGATGGTACCGACACCCTGCGCCATCAATGTCCGAGCGCGCTTTTCAGCGAGTTGCAACAACTCTGTAAAACTGGCCTGGCGTGTTGCTCGCACCGTGCTGGCGATGCCACCGCCTTGCTCCGCGATTTCAGCGTAGCTTTTGCCGTGTAGCCGTTCGGCAAACTCGTTGGCCCGAGAGCCGGCCCACACCAGATGGGTGTGACAGTCAATCAGTGCCGGTGTCAGTAGTTGCCCGGCACCATCAATAATGTCGGCGCTTGGAGTGGCTGGTGCCTCAAGCGCATTGCCCGCCCAATAAATGGATTCGTTATCGATAATAACAACTGCATCAGCGATCAAACCATAATCGTTTTGTTCGTCACATAACGTGGCTAATTTAATGTTTTCAATACGTTGCATAGGTTATCACCCCGTTTGAAGCTTTGTTATTAGCATAGCAGTCACCGACTCTCTTGTATAGACAATTGGAATGATCTAAACTTTGAACAAATCACAACATTGGGTTGGGTTCAACGTGGCAAAATTCTCTATCATCAAACAGCACATTTACCAAAAGATCGAGTCTGGTGAGTGGCCGGAAAACCATCCGGTCAGTTCCGAAAACGCGCTGGCTGAGCAGTTTTCGGTTAGCCGTATGACGGCGCGCCGAGCGCTGCAAGAATTGGCTGACGAAGGGCTGGTCATAAGAACCCAGGGAGCGGGAACCTTTGTTGCGCCCATTAAGTCGCAAACGTCGTTTATGGCGATACGGAACATTGCCGACGAAATACGCAGCCGTGGGCATGATTATCGCGCCAAGGTTCATCATATGCGTACTCAGGATGCCTCCAGTCAGGTTGCTGAAGCGCTGTCATTGACTCCCGGGGACGAAGTGCTGCACTCGACCATTGTGCATTACGACAATGATATACCGGTACAATTAGAGGAACGATACGTTAACCCGAACCTGGTGCCCGATTACCTTAAGCAGGATTTCACCAAGGTAACGCCGCATGAGTATTTGTGTGTGGTAACGCCATTGACGGAAGCCAGCCATCAAATCGAGGCCATCCTGCCAATTTCATCCGTTTGTCACCTGCTCAGCATTGATCGTCACGAACCTTGCTTGCGCATCATTCGCCGTACCTGGAGCTCGGGTGGTGTCGTCAGTTACGCCATTCTTACGCATCCCGGGTCGCGGTTTAAACTGGGTGGTCATCTAAATTTTTCTGCATCTTAGGAGCATCTCATGAGTCAACAACGTATGGACACTTCCCGAGTCATTCGGGCTGACCGCGGTAGTGAATTAACCACCGCGAACTGGCAGATAGAAGCAGCGAAGCGCATGCTCATGAACAACTTGGACCAAGAAGTCGCTGAACACCCACAGGCACTGGTGGTGTACGGTGGTATCGGACGGGCAGCGCGCAATTGGGCGTGTTACGACAAAATTATTGAAACGCTGGAACGCTTAAAGCCGGATCAGTCGCTGCTCATTCAATCGGGTAAACCGGTGGGTGTGTTTCCGACCCACGAAGATGCGCCGCGAGTGCTTATTGCTAACTCGAATCTGGTCCCCGAATGGGCAACCTGGGATCACTTTAATGAGCTCGATAAAAAGGGCTTGATGATGTACGGGCAAATGACCGCGGGTTCATGGATTTACATCGGTTCGCAGGGCATTGTGCAGGGCACGTATGAAACTTTTGGCGCCGTCGCACGGCAGCATTTCGATGGTGACGCTAAGGGTAAATGGATTCTCACCGGAGGACTGGGTGGTATGGGAGGCGCGCAGCCTTTGGCCGCTACCATGGCAGGTTTCTGTATGCTCGCGGTTGAATGTGATGAAAGCCGCATCGACTTTCGTTTGCGCACCGGTTACGTCGATCATAAAGCGACACAACTGGATGAAGCATTGCAGTTGATTAACGACGCTAAAGCTCGTGGTGAAGCGGTCTCTGTCGGTTTACTCGGTAATGCTGCGGATGTTTACCGTGAACTGCAACAGCGCGCGATTATCCCTGACGTGGTGACCGATCAGACCTCGGCACATGACCCATTACACGGCTATCTGCCACAAGGCTGGACGCTCGAGCAGTACCAGCAACAGCAAGAAGCCGATGCCAGTGGAACGGTTGCGGCCGCAAAAGTATCGATGGCCGTACAGGTGAAAGCGATGCTGTTTTTCCAGCAACAAGGAGCAGCGGTGCTCGATTACGGCAATAACATTCGACAGATGGCGAAAGATGTCGGTGTTGAGAACGCGTTTGATTTTCCTGGCTTCGTCCCAGCCTATATCCGGCCGTTATTCTGTGAAGGCATCGGACCATTCCGTTGGGTGGCGTTATCCGGTGATCCTGAAGACATTTATAAGACCGATCAGAAAGTGAAAGAGCTTATCCCTGATAATGCGCATCTGCACAATTGGTTGGATATGGCGAAAGAGCGTATTTCTTTCCAGGGTCTGCCAGCGCGGATCTGCTGGATCGGTCTGAAAGACCGCGCCCGGATTGCCAAGGCTTTTAACGACATGGTGAAAAGCGGAGAATTGAAGGCTCCCGTTGTTATTGGTCGAGATCACTTAGATTCAGGTTCGGTTGCCAGTCCTAACCGCGAAACCGAAAGTATGTTAGATGGCTCGGATGCGGTATCCGACTGGCCACTATTAAATGCATTACTCAATACCGCCGGCGGCGCGACATGGGTGAGCTTGCATCATGGTGGTGGTGTAGGCATGGGCTACTCACAACATGCCGGTGTGGTTATTGTTGCCGATGGCTCGGAGGCCGCGGAAAAACGTATTGGGCGCGTGTTATGGAACGATCCCGGTACCGGTGTGATGCGTCACGCTGACGCAGGTTACGACATCGCGAAACGGTGTGCTAAAGAACAAGGGCTTGATTTGCCCATGCTTGAAAACGAATAAGGAGTGGTTATGAGTCGTTTTCCGTTGAATCCGGGACAATTAAGTTTAAACGCGATTCGCCAATGGTACTTCCAGCCGCAGCAGCTGGATTTAAGCGAAGCCGCCGTCAGCGCGATTAATGAGTCAGCGCAAACCGTGCAAAACGTGTTGCAACGGGGTGAAACCGTGTATGGCATCAATACCGGCTTTGGTTTATTGGCCAATACTCGTATTCCGCCAGAACGCTTGACCGATTTGCAACGTCGTATCGTTTTGTCGCATTCGGTAGGTACCGGTGAATTATTGGCGGATGACGTCGTGCGGTTGATGTTATTACTGAAAATTAATTCACTGTCGCGCGGTTTCTCCGGTATTCGGCTAAAAGTGATTAATGCGCTGATTGCCCTGCTCAACCACGAGGTTTATCCGTGTGTTCCAAGTAAGGGATCCGTGGGTGCTTCCGGTGACTTGGCCCCCTTAGCTCATATGGTGTTGCCGCTGTTGGGTGAAGGAGAAGTGCGGGTTAACGGTAAGATTATACCGGCTACCGAGGGTCTTAAGCTGGCCGGGTTGGAACCGTTTGAGCTGGCACCCAAGGAAGGACTGGCGTTACTGAATGGTACTCAGGCATCCACAGCATTGGCCTTGGCCGGCTTATTTAAAGTTGAGCGGGTATTCCACAGTGCGCTGATCATTGGGGCGATGTCCGTTGAGGCGGCGATGGGATCTCGTTCACCTTTTGATGCGCGGATTCATGAGATCCGTGGCCAGCACGGTCAGCAACAGGTTGCTGCGGCATTCCGCGATATTCTGACCGATACCTCAGAAATTGCAAAAGATCACGAACACTGCGAAAAGGTTCAGGATCCCTATTCCTTACGGTGTCAGCCGCAGGTGATGGGCGCGGTGTATGACAACTTGCAGCACGCAGCGACGATATTAGAACGGGAAGCTAACGGTGTGACCGATAACCCACTGGTGTTTAGTGAACAGCAGGATATCTTGTCCGGCGGTAATTTCCACGCTGAACCGGTTGCAATGGCGGCGGACGTTATTGCCATTGCTGCCAGTGAAATCGGTGCGATATCAGAACGTCGTGGGGCACTGCTTATTGATAAGCACTTAAGCAATTTACCGGCCTTCCTGGTTAACGACGGTGGCGTTAACTCGGGTTTCATGATGGCTCAGGTTACCGCGGCGGCGCTTGCGTCAGAAAACAAAAGCTTAGCCCACCCGGCTTCGGTGGACAGTATTCCGACGTCCGCCAACCAGGAAGACCATGTGTCCATGGCAACGTTTGCGGCACGCCGGTTAAGTGATATCGCTGACAATATCGCTGATATTGTTGCTATCGAGTGGCTGGAAGCAGCACAGGGATTGGATTTCCGTCGCCCGCTTAAGGCCTCTGCGAAAATCGAGGCCGCTTATCAGTGTTTGCGCGAGCGAGTGGCGTATTACGATCAAGACCGTTATTTTGCACCGGATATCAAAGCCGCCAGTGGCTTAATTAAAGAGGGCGCGCTCGGTATGACGCTAGCCGACTTTACGCCCTTGGTTTAACACGCGAGCTTAGTGCTCGCGCTTAGCCAGTACCACAAACCGGCCGGTAAACTCCGCGACTGGCCGGTCATCATCGAGGATTTGCGACTTCATGGTTAAGCGGGCGTTCTTGCCTTCTTTTAATGCCGAAAAATCGCCGGTGACATCACTCAGTCTGGCGATGGCACGAGGCTCTTGGGTAACCGGCTTATGATAGTGGATATTACCATCGCCCAGTACCACAGCGCCGTCGAGCTCTCGTTCCAGTAACTGCAAATGCAATAATCCCCAGCAGGTCAGTGTGCCAAGGGAATAAATACTGCCTGCGAACATGGTGCCATGGACATTAATATTACGGGATAGGGTTGCCCGGGTTTCGAACATACGGCCGGTATACTGATGGATCCTTATCCCCATGGCGTCGGATATGGGTATGTCGTTTTGCCATGTTTGCTGGAGTTCAGCACACCATTCTGGCCGATAGATGATACGGTTTTGTTCACTAAATGATTTCCGTAACTGATGTTCGGCCATCGGATTATTTACCGTATCGGCTTCTTCGGCCACCTGATAGCCACATTTTTTATAAAAACCAATGGTATTATCGCGAGAGTTTATCACCACATGCTTGGCACCGTCGTTGCGAGCCGCCAATTCCAGCGCGTAAATAATTGCGACACCATGGCCTTCGCCGCGATACTCCGGCGCAACCGCCATGAAGCGGATTTGTGCTTCTTCCGCACTGTTAAAGTGCACCCGCCCTACGGCAACGGCGTCACCCGCTTGGTTGATGACCATACGGTGTTGGCCGACCTGATCGTATTCGTCTTGTTCGGATCCTTTGGGGCGTTGGAACGGTTCGCGCAGTACACGCCAGCGCAAATCGTAGTATTTATCCAGCTCTTCCGGCGTAGTCGGTGTAATCACTTTGTACATTAATCCACCCTCAACTGAAAGGTTACGGGACCATCGTTAACCAACGAAACTTGCATATCCGCCGCGAATTTCCCGGTTTCTACCGGTACACCGAGCTTGGCAAGTGCCTGGCAGAACTCCTCATACAACGCTTCCGCCTGAGCCGGGGTCGCCGCTGACGAAAAGGACGGTCGTCTGCCCTTGCGGGTATCCGCCGCAAGCGTGAATTGTGACACCACTAAGGCGGACAGTTGCTGATCGAGCAAGCTGTTGTTCATTTTGCCGTCGTCATCGGCAAACACACGGTAGTTCGCAATGCGCTCCGCAAGTTTGTGGGCTTTGGCCTCATCGTCGTGATGCTCGACGCCCAGTAAGATCAATAAGCCGCCGTCAATACGGCCAATGGTTCGCCGATCAACGTCGACTTGTGCATGGGTAACACGCTGTATTAAGCCAATCATAATGTTGTGATTTTACCGTCTTATCATCGCAAGCTATCTATAGTTGTATAAACTGACGGACAGATCAATCGCTGTCAGGTTTTCCTTTGCGGCGATTCAGGAACTGATATTCCTCAAGGCTGACCGTAAGCTCGGCACCTACTAGGACAATATTCCAGGATAAATATATCCAGACTAAGAGAATAGGAACCGTAGCGAGTGCCCCGTAGATCGCCTGATAGGTGGGAAAGTGCGTGATGTACAACGAGAATACTTGTTTACTCAGCTCGAACAGCACGGCGGCGATAAGTGCGCCAAATGCGGCATAGCGAAATCTCACAGGACGATTGGGTACCAGCTGATACAACAATACGAACGCGAAGAAACTGGTAATCACCGGAACAAACCAAAGCGCAAAACTCCGAACACCGGAAACATACTCCTCGGCAAACTGAGTTAAGGAAATCAGGTAAGAGGTTGCGGCAAGTCCCGAACCAATCAGCACCGGACCAAGCGTCAGGATCATCCAGTAGATGGCTAATGAAACCATCAGCCGGCGTTTACTGGTATCGCGCCAAATCGTATTGAGCGTGCTATCTATGGCGGAAATCAGCATAACAGCGACGACGAATAAAAAGGCGATACCCACCGCGGTCATTTTCGAGGCGTTTGCCACGAACTCGTTAATGTATTCCTTCAACTGTTCGCCGGAGGTGGGTAATAAATTGGCAATCAATGCGTCTTCGATATTACGTTGCAGTTCCTCAAAAACCGGAAAGGCTGAGAATATCGTGAACATCACCACGATCAGCGGTACCAGTGATAGCAGACTAACGTAGGTCAGATGGCCGGCGGTCACATTGATTTTATCGGCTGCGCAGCGCTTACCGAAGTACTTAAAAAAACGCGCGCTGTGGTGCAACGAGTCATGCCAGTTCATCGTCAATCCTTAGTGTCTGAGGCTGAGCTAAAATCATGTCCACTCCGTAATGGTTGTTATCTTATCATGTTGGAGTTTTCTTATTATGGCAATGGTGGTGTTTGGTGCGGCAGGAGGTTTAGGTCAGGCGTTGACGCAACGTTTACAGGAAGTGTACCCGCAGCAACAGATTGTCGCAGTGAGCCGGCAACCACTCGATAATCGCCTGCCGGGTGTGCGTTACACCCAGTTGGGTTGTTATGACGACGAAACCCTGTCGCGTTGGGCCGAGGATTTTAAGAACAGTGGCGCCACCCTCGAAGGGGTCGTTTCAACCATCGGGATGCTGCATGATGACGAAACCTTCCCGGAAAAACAATTGAGTGAGTTGCACAGTAGCAACCTGGAAAAACTGTTCCATGTGAATGCGGTCATTCCGATGTTGGTACTCAAACATTGCCAGCCGTTGTTCGATAAAAAAACAAACGCGTTTTTTGTACAACTGTCTGCCAAGGTGGGCAGCATCGAAGAGAACTACCTCGGCGGCTGGTACAGTTACCGTGCCTCGAAAGCAGCACTCAACATGTTATTGAAAACGGCGGCCATCGAACTTAAACGAAGCCACAAAAAATTGGTGTTAGCGGCTGTGCATCCGGGCACAACAGACACGAAGTTATCAAAACCATTTCAAAAGCGTGTTGCTGAGGATAAACTCTATGAGCCCCAATTATCTGCAAAGCGAATTGTGGATGTTATTAATGGCTTAGAGCCAAGTATGTCAGGAGGACTGTTTCACTGGGATGGAAAAAAATTACCTTACTAAGCATCGCCAACTTACCTTATTAATCGGCTTGCATGGACTGGCGATGTCCAACGCGGTTGCAGACAATATCGACCTCAGCCACTCGCTGACCGTTGATGGGCACTACCTTAATACCGATGATGATGACGCGTTCGACTGGAACGGATTGTATCAATTTGACCTCAGTCACACACTAAACGAGCGCCTAACCTTAAACGGTGGCGCGTTTTTAGCGACAACCAATCATCCGTCGGCGGTTATCGGAGATCGACAAGGCTTTTCCAATATTGAGAGTTCGGATCCGCTGGCGCTAACGGCGTTCAATTTGACTTACCGCAATGACGACATTCGCGTGCTGGTCGGAGCCTTTGATGAAAACAGTGAATTTGCCGGAGTTAATGTTGCCGGAAATTTTTTGAACTCATCGATGGGGTACAGCCCAACACTGACGCATTTTATTTCGTATCCCGAAGCAGCGACAGGGTTGGTGATTGATTCGAAGCTGTCGGCAAACGCGAGCATCAAGGCGGCTTATTTGACCCGAGAGTTAAGCTTTGGTGACCAACAACACCTCAATGCCGAATTCGAATGGCAGCCTAATGCCGGGAGTCGTATCGTTGCCGGCCTATCCGATGGCCATTGGTATGGTGTGGGGGAAACACGACTGGTGCGCATGGAAGCCTGGGATTGGCACGGTTTTCTGCAGTGGGGTGATAATAATCGTTATGCAGACTTCCAACGCCACCTTGGTATGGGTATTGTAGTTAACAGCACAACAAACGACCTGTCGTTTGGGCTTGCAACAACCGCAGCAAAAACGCAACGCGATGTTACCGAGCAAGTATGGGAATTATATGCCCGCTGGCAGGTCACAGATAGTATTGCGCTGCAACCTGATGTGCAGTGGATAACCTCAGACCATGACGTTGTCGTTACTGGTTCAGACTATCCCGATGATGATGTTGCAGTCACCATGCGAATGGTTCTAACTTGGTAACCAATTAAGGAGCGCATTATGCTTTATATCCTGGCTGTATTACTACCACCACTGGCGGTGCTGTTCACCGGTAAAATTTTTCAGTTTATTTTTAACCTGATCCTGGCTGCCGTTGGCGTTATCCTGGCTATTGTCACCTTTGGCGCGTTTGGCCTGGTTTACATATTGGCCATTATCCACGCCATCATTGTTGTGCACGGTTATCGTCAGGATAAACGTGATGAACGGTTAGTCCGTGCGGTACGGGGAGACCGAAAATGAAATGGCTGACGCTGTTGTTCGGAGTGATGCTGTTGACAGGATGTCAAACGGCATACTACTCGACGATGGAGAAATTCGGCATCGAAAAACGTGACATTTTGGTTGATCGCGTTGATGACGCGAAAGATTCGCAAGGTGAAGCGCAGGAAGAATTTCGATCAGCGCTGGAACGGCTTGATGCAATGCTCAAAATCGACGGTGGAGAACTGGAGCAGCAGTATAATGCGTTGAGCGATGATTACGAGTCGAGTAAAGCAGCAGCAGAACGAGTTCGTGAACGTATCGCTGAGGTGGATGACGTTGCTCAGGATCTGTTTGACGAATGGAGTGACGAGCTCGAACAGTATTCTAACGATTCAATGCGTCGTCAAAGCGAACGCCAATTGCGAGAGACTGAGCGCCGTTATGCCGACTTGATTCGCTCCATGGAGCGAGCCGCAAGTAAGATGGATCCTGTACTGGCGAAACTCCAGGATAATGTGCTGTATCTGAAACATAATCTGAACGCGCGGGCGATTACTGCGATTCGCGGAGAATTTGATAATCTGCAGGTCGATATTCGTGACTTGATTGACGAGATGGAACTTGCCATAGCGGAATCGGACAAGTTTATTGAGGCAATGAACTCAGGCGGTTGATTGTTACGTAGTAAGTAGAACGATGACTCATCAATAAGGAAATGTTCATGTCGATTTTATTACTTGGCGGAAGTCGCCGCAAAGCCTCATTGAATGGCAAGTTAAAACATCGAATCGCCGAAGTGGCTGACAAATTTGGTATCCGTTACAAGCTGTTAGACGCTGATGCGTTGGATGCGCCGATTTATCACGGTGACTTTGAAGACGCAGAGGGGGTACCTGCATCCATGCAGGCGTTGGCGAAAGACATTCACGCAGCGTCAAAAGTGGTATTAATCAGCCCGGAGTACAACTCTTCGGTATCGCCTCTGGTAAAAAACGCCATTGACTGGGTATCACGGCTGGAAAACCAACCGTGGCAAAATAAAAAGGTGCTACTGGGGGCGGCATCGCCGGGAGGTTTAGGCGGTATCCGCGGACTCATGCATTTGCGCGATATTCTCGGCAATGTGCAGGCCTGGACAGCCCCGAATTTTGCATTATGCCCGAAAGCCAGCGATGCCAGCATTGCGCAAATGGATGAAACCTTTCTGAAAAACTTTTTGCTGCAGGGCGACTAATCTCAGTTGCTTGATTGATTAAGGCCATCAAGGTAAATGGTGATGGCCTTCTCACCGTAATCGACCAGATCAAAATAATCACTGTCCAGTAGCCAGTTATAAATTAATCCATCCACCATTGAAAAAAGCCCAATAACGGCCATACGTGAATCAATACCGTTTTTTAACTGGCCATCGCGCTGTGCTTTGTGGAACAACTGTTCGAAGTCACCAATGCACTCGTTTCTGCCGCTGACATGGCGCAACTTAATGGGATTCACTTCGTCGATGTATTCGCATTTGTGCAGCAGGATACTGGCCAGCGCCTGGACACGGTCATTGGTTTTTATACGGGTAAGAAATTCAATGGTGCGCTGGCGCACTTCTTCCAGTGCATCGTAGTTATCCAGCTCGGCGATTTGCTCGCGCATTTCATCGATCGGTAACCGGACACGATCCATCAGCGACTCAATCAGATCCTGTTTATTACTGAAATGATGATAAATCGCACCGCGGGTGACCCCCGCCTGTTCCGCAACTTGCGCCATAGAAGTACGGGAAACCCCGTTTTTACCAAACAGATACTCGGCTGCATCCAGCAGTTTCGCCCGCGTCTCCATGGCATCTTCTTTCGTACGTCTAACCACAGTAGCGCCCTTCTCAGCTTCTTTGCATTGACTATGCTTAAGTATACCGCAAATTGATTAATCATGCACCAGCGCACGTAAGCTGTCTATTGATGCAAGTGGTTAAATTAGTAGCAAAAAGCCTTGTCGTGATAGTCTAGCTGTGCCGATAATACGTAATGATAACAGCAGTTGTCTAAATCACTGGAGGTGTTTATGAAAAACGAAATTGATTTTCGACTCATTCTCGATGCGTACGAGAAAATTCACGAACACGGAGAGGCCAAGCAAGGTAAACATGTTCTTGACGGCATTACTGCTTTTACGGATCACGATGGCTACACGGTGTTTTTGGAAGGGCATGGCGTTAAATTACGGCTAGAATTCCATAATAAGTATCATCTGGATTATGAAAAAGGCGACCAATTGGACAAGTTTATTCGCGCCTTGAAAAATATTTCAGAGGGTTATGAGACCCCCGGCCTGGAGCGAGGATGAGCAAAAAACGTTATACCGCCTGGGAGGAAGTCGCACACGCCCTGACGCACGGAGTAGGCGCGGTGCTCAGCATTGCTGCATTGGTGGTCATGTTGACCTGGGCAGGGGCCTATGGTGATACCTGGCATATCGTTGCAGCTAGCATTTACGGTGTCAGCCTGATCATTTTGTACACGGCCTCGACGTTATACCATGCGTTCCCGTGGCCGAAGTTGAAAGGGTATTTTCAACAACTGGATCACGCAGCCATTTTCTTATTGATTGCCGGAACCTATACGCCGTTCCTGCTGATTAATTTGCGCGGAGCCTGGGGCTGGAGCCTGCTGGCGGTTATTTGGAGCATCGCCCTGATTGGGGTGGCCATAGAGTTGTTTGTTAAGACGGCGCCTAAGTGGCTCTCGTTGACGCTATACCTTGGTCTTGGCTGGATGGCACTGGTCGCCATCAAACCGATGCTGGATAATGTTGCTCCTGCGGGACTGCTGTTACTGCTTGCGGGAGGATTGGCTTATACCTTCGGTGTGGTTTTCTACGTTTGGAAGTCGCTACCTTATCATCATGCCATCTGGCATTTGTTTGTGCTGGGTGGCAGTGTGCTGCACTTTTTCTCAATTTTTTACTACGTATTACCGCAGCCGGACCTGCTGACACTGAGCGGATAAAAAATTGCCCGCACGAGGCGGGCAATCAATTATGGTCGTTCAGAGGCTTAGCTCTTTGGCTCTCGGCTCAGACGCTTACGTTCATTTTCAGTTAATGCACGCTTACGGATACGGATAGAAGCTGGTGTCACTTCAACCAATTCATCGTCGTTGATGAATTCCAGGGCCTGCTCCAGCGTATAACGAATGGGTGGGCTCAATACCTGAGCGTCATCCGTTCCTGAAGCACGAACGTTCGTCAGCTGTTTACCTTTCAAACAGTTAACGGTTAAATCGTTCGAACGGTTATGAATACCGATGATCTGGCCTTCATACACTTCGTCACCGTGAGAAGCGAACAGCTTGCCGCGCTCCTGCAGGTTGAACAAGGCGTAGGTCAACGCTTTACCCTGAGCGTTCGAGATAAGAACACCGTTTACACGTTGGCCGATGGTGCCACCTTTGTGCGGACCATAATGATCAAACGTGTGGTACATCAAACCGGTGCCTGAAGTCAGTGTCATGAACTCGGTCTGGAAGCCGATCAAGCCGCGGCTTGGTACTTCAAAGTCGATACGCACACGACCTTTACCGTCCGGAGTCATGTTGGTCATCTCGGCTTTACGCAAGCCAAGTTTTTCCATCACCGCACCTTGGTGCTGTTCTTCGATGTCGACGGTCAGTGACTCGTACGGTTCCATCTTTTGGCCATCTTCGTGTTTGATGATAACTTCCGGACGCGATACCGCCAGCTCAAAGCCTTCACGACGCATGTTTTCGATCAAAACACCCAAGTGCAATTCGCCACGGCCAGAAACGCGGAATTTATCCGGGTTGTCCGTTTCTTCAACGCGCAACGCAACGTTGTGGACCAGCTCCTGCTGCAGACGCTCAAGGATCTGACGAGAGGTCACAAATTTACCTTCTTTGCCGGCAAACGGTGAGGTGTTGACCTGGAAGGTCATGGTCACTGTTGGCTCGTCAACGGTCAGCGGCTTCAATGCTTCTGGTTTACCTAACGCACAAACGGTATCGGAGATTTTTAATTCACCCAAACCGGTAATGGCGCAGATGTCACCCGCGTGAGCCGATGTGGTTTCAAAACGATCCAGGCCAAGGTAGCTAAATACTTGGCCGATCTTACCGTTACGTTTCTCACCATCGGCACCAACAATGGTGACTTGCTGGTTAACTTTAACGCTGCCGCGTGTCACACGACCGATGCCAATAACACCAACGTAGCTTGAGTAGTCAAGCTGAGAGATCTGCATTTGCAAATCACCGTCTGGATCAGCGTCAGGGTGGCTCACTTGGTTAACAATGGTTTCGAACAGCGGCGTCATGTCGGTGCCGACGGTTTCTTCTTCCCGCGTCGCCCAACCGTTTAATGCTGATGCGTAAACAACCGGGAAGTCCAACTGCTCATCGGTAGCGCCGAGGTTGTCAAACAAATCGAAAACCTGATCCATAACCCAGTCAGGACGAGCGCCCGGACGGTCAATTTTGTTGATAACAACAATCGGATTCAAGCCGTGCTCGAACGCTTTTTGCGTTACAAAGCGGGTTTGCGGCATAGGACCATCGACCGCGTCGACCAACAGAAGGACAGAGTCAGCCATTGATAATACACGTTCTACTTCACCACCGAAGTCCGCGTGTCCTGGCGTGTCCAGAATGTTAATTCGGTAGTCCTGCCAGTTGATCGCGGTGTTTTTTGCCAGGATGGTAATGCCGCGTTCTTTTTCCAGGTCGTTGGAGTCCATGATGCGCTCTTCGAGCTCACCACGACTTTCTAACGTGCCTGATTGTTGAAGTAGTTTGTCGACCAGTGTTGTTTTACCGTGGTCAACGTGCGCAATAATCGCAATGTTGCGAAGTTTATTGATATCAAATGCCTGAGTTGTCATTAAGAAAGCCTGTGTTTGTCGGAGTAAACCCTCCGACAGAGGGTTGATAAAAAAGAGCGCCGTATTCTACCTGTTTGCTTGGCAATTAAAAAGGCCTTGTTCGTTTTTTACGCAAAAGATTCATAATAGAAATTAGCTGGTTTGCACCAAATTGGTTTATAATGTTCCATAATGGTGCAATTAAAATCGGTTGCGGTATTCTTGTTAATGGTAAGTGTTTGATATTAAAGAAAATGCATTTTTGGTACGCAACTTGCTCTAACTGGAAAAGCTAGAAAAGATCATGACAGACATCACGCCAAAAGTGATCAATACTGTCAAACGTATAGATACAAACTACAGTTATTCTGTTTTTATTCATTGATTCCGCTGGAGGAAAACATGTCAGCAAGCAAGATTTTCGACGCCATAAAAGAGCATGACGTCAAGTTCGTCGACCTGCGTTTTACCGATACCAAAGGTAAAGAACAGCACGTAACGATTCCGGTGTCGCAAATCGACGATGATTTCTTCGAAGAAGGCAAGATGTTCGATGGTTCATCAATTGCCGGCTGGAAAGGCATTAATGAGTCTGACATGGTGTTGATGCCAGACGCCGACTCTATGGTTCTTGATCCGTTCACTGATGAAATGACGCTGAATGTACGTTGCGACATCCTTGAACCAGAAACCATGCAGGGTTACAGCCGCGACCCACGCTCCATCGCAAAACGCGCGGAAGAGTTCTTGCAAGCATCAGGCTTTGCTGACAATGCGTTCTTCGGTCCGGAACCTGAGTTCTTCTTGTTTAATGATGTACGTTTCCACACCGACATGAGTGGTTCGTTCTACAAAATTGATGCTGAAGAAGCGAAGTGGAACTCAGGCCGTGAATATTCGGAAGGTAACCTGGCACACCGTCCAGGCGTCAAAGGCGGTTACTTCCCGGTTCCTCCGGTTGATTCGGCACACGATATCCGTGGCACCATGAGTCTGGTCATGGAAGACATGGGTCTGGTGGTTGAAGCACACCACCACGAAGTGGCAACCGCTGGTCAGAATGAAGTGGCGACGCAGTATAATTCACTGACCAAGAAAGCCGACGAATTGCAGGTTTACAAGTATGTTGTGCACAACGTCGCGCACTCATACGGCATGACAGCGACCTTTATGCCAAAGCCGTTAGTCGGTGATAACGGTTCAGGCATGCACGTTCATATGTCGTTGCAAAAAGACGGTGAAAACCTGTTTGCCGGTGACCAGTATGCCGGTCTGAGTGAAACCGCGTTGTATTACATCGGTGGTATCATCAAGCACGCTCGTGCCATCAATGCGTTCTCAAACCCATCGACGAACTCGTACAAGCGTTTGGTTCCGGGTTTTGAAGCACCGGTGATGCTGGCCTACTCAGCGCGTAACCGCTCTGCGTCGATTCGTATTCCATTGGTTTCAAGTGCAAAAGCACGCCGCATTGAAGTCCGCTTCCCGGATCCAAGTGCCAACCCATACCTATGCTTTACCGCTCTGTTAATGGCCGGCCTTGATGGTATTCGTAACAAGATCCACCCGGGCGATGCGATGGACAAAGACTTGTACAACTTACCGCCGGAAGAAGCACGTGATATTCCTACCGTTTGTCACTCGTTGGAAATGGCACTGGAAGCGCTGGATAAAGACCGTGACTTCCTGAAACAAGGCGGTGTCATGGATGATGACATGATCGATGCTTATATTGGGCTGAAGTACAACGAAGTTGAAACACTTAAGAAGACAACCCACCCGGTTGAATTCGATATGTACTACAGCTGCTAAAGGCTTTGGGGGAGGGTTCGCCCTCCCTTTTTTAGCGATCAATGTGCACTATTTTGGTGCAGTACTGAGTTGAGGACAGCTTATGTCGCCACAGAGTCACGAGATCCTGGATGCGCTAATGACCGCGGTGGTCGTGTTGGATGACTCATTGAACATTCAGTACGTCAATGCGGCGGCTGAGTCTTTGCTTGATCACAGTGCCCGACGGCTGGTGAATGAACCATTTGCCAGTAGTTATGTGTCGACAACATTAGCGATGGAACAGCTCGACGATTGCCTGACTGATCAGCAAACGGTGGTCAACTCGGAAGCAGAATTCGTGCTGCACTCCGGTCAGAAAGTGACGGTAGAAGTCAGTGTGCAATGTATCGCATTGACAGGGGCGGAACAGCTTCAGTTGCTGTTAGAGCTGCGGCAAGTTGACCTGCAACGGCAAATTTTACGGGAAAATTCGCAGCGTCAGCAACTTTTTGCAACTCAGAGTCTGTTGCGTGGCATGGCGCATGAAATAAAGAACCCCCTTGGTGGGCTGCGTGGCGCTGCACAGCTGTTGGCAAGACAACTGACGGCACCGGATCTTATCGAATATACCGATTTAATTATTGCGCAATCGGATCGCTTGCGGAGCCTCATTGACCGATTGTTAGGGCCGGCGCGACTGGAACAACCTCAGCCGGTCAATTTGCATGAGCTGCTTGAGCGTGTTGCGCAAACACTGTCCTACGAATACGAGGAGACACTTAAGTTACGGCGTGACTATGACCCTTCGCTGCCGATGTTGTGTGGCATCTCGGATTCCCTCGAGCAGGTATTTCTGAACATTGCCCAAAACGCCGCGCAGGCGATGAATGGTGACGGCGAGATTCATTTAAAAACCCGCGTGGAGCATCAGTTAACCCTATTTGGTCAGCGTTACCGGCAATGCGCGGTGGTTACTATCAGTGACAATGGCCCCGGTATCCCCGAGTCACTGCAAGCACAAATTTTTTACCCGATGGTGAGCGGTCGTACCGGCGGCACCGGTCTGGGATTGTCGCTGGCACACAGTCTAGTGCACCAGCATGGCGGTAAAATCGAGTTTGAATCCAACGCCGGCGCGACACGGTTTCAAATCTATTTGCCCTATCGAGAATTAGAGGAGCATGGCGATGGCACAAACCGCTAAGCTTTGGGTGTTGGATGATGACGCTTCAATCCGTTGGGTATTGGAGCGAACCTTTGCTGAAACAGAGTTTCAGGTACGTTGCTTTGAACAGGCGGGCGAGTTGTATCAGGCACTGGAAACGGAGCAACCTGATGTGTTGTTAAGCGACATCCGTATGCCCGGAGATGATGGGCTGGAGGTATTGCGTCGCTTGCAAAAACAGTTACCTGAGCTACCTATCGTCATTATGACGGCTCACTCCGATTTAGACACCGCGGTCAGCGTTTTTCAAGGTGGGGCTTTTGAGTATTTGGCCAAACCGTTCGATCTTGATGAAGCTTTAGCGATGGCGCGGAAGGCACTGCAACATGCCCGCGCAACGCCGATTGCCGATACGGGAACCACTGCCGAGACCCAACTGATTGGTGATTCGGCAGTGATGCAGGATGTGTTCCGGGTTATCGGGCGGTTATCGAAATCCAGTGTCAGTGTACTCATTACCGGCGAAACCGGAACGGGCAAAGAGCTAGTGGCCAGAGCGCTGCATCAGCACAGCCCGCGGGCAAAGCAACCGTTTGTCGCACTGAACATGGCGGCGATTCCAAACGAATTGATTGAATCGGAGCTGTTTGGGCATGAAAAAGGGGCTTTTACCGGAGCGGATAAGCGTCGCGCCGGGCGTTTTGAGCAGGCCAACCATGGCACCTTATTTTTGGATGAAATCGGTGATATGCCGTTGACCGTGCAAACCCGACTGCTCAGGGTGTTGGCTGAAGGACAGTTCTATCCGGTTGGTGCGCACCAGCCAGTCAGTGTCGACGTGCGGGTTATCGCGGCCACGCATAAAGACTTAAAGTTGGCGGTGCAACGGGGCGAATTTCGTGAAGATCTTTATCATCGCTTAAATGTGATTCAACTGAAATTACCGGCGCTAAGAGAACGTGGTGACGACATTCGTCAACTGACTCAGTATTTTTTAAAAAGCGTGGCACAGGAGCTCGATATCAGCGCTAAGGTGTTGAGTGCGGATGCGATGCAGGCGTTGATGGATTACCAATGGCCGGGCAACGTCAGGCAACTGGAAAACGTTTGTCGCTGGTTAACGGTCATGGCACCGGGGCAGACGGTGCAACGCAGTGAGCTACCGGAAGATATTTTGGTGCCGGCTACGGTGGTTTCGGAACCCCAGCCCGAATCGGTGGTCAACACTTCAGATGGTTGGTCAGACAGTATTGAAAGGGAGCTCAAACGTCGGACAACCCAGCACGATGTGTTAAATCAAATGAGCGAAGAGCTGGAGCGTCAAGCGTTGGTTTTTGCCTTGCAAAAATTTGATGGACATAAGCAAAAGGCGGCGCGCTGGCTGGGCTGGGGACGAAATACCCTAACCCGCAAAATGAAGCTATTATTAACGTAAATCTTTTGTAAAAGGCATCGCTCTTACGCCGAGCTTTGTAGAAGATAAGAGCGATGTTTTCTAAACCAAAAGGCTAACCATGCACTCTGTACTACTGATTGATGACGATCACGAAATGTCAGCGATGCTGACGGAGCTATTCAAACGCGAATCAGTCGAGCTCAGTGTCGTCGATGATGGCGTAAAGGGTCTTGATGCTGCGTTAAATGGCGATTATGAGTTGATTCTATTGGATGTGATGTTGCCGGGCATCGATGGTATGCAATTGTTACAACGCCTGCGTCAGCAGCACCGCGATACGGCTGTACTGATGCTGACAGCTCGTGGCGATGACGACGATCGAGTCATGGGGCTGGAGTTGGGGGCCGATGATTATTTACCTAAACCGTTCAATCCGCGGGAATTGATCGCTCGTGTGCGGGCGTTATTGCGCCGTACCGCAAACACCACGATGCAGGCTGAAAAGCTGGTTGCCGGTGGCTTTGAACTGGACCCGGCAAAAGCTGAAGTCAGCTGTGATGGTCAGTCGTTGGTGATTACCCCCACGGAATTTGATATTTTACGTTGCTTAATGCAACAAGCAGGGCAAATGGTCAGCAAAGATCAGCTGTCAGTCGCTGCACTGGGAAGAAAAATGGGACCTTTTGACCGTAGCCTTGATGTGCACATCAGTAATATTCGTAAGAAATTACCAAGCAAACCTGAGCGCATTCAAACGGTACGTGGTCGCGGTTACCGCCTTACGACACAAGTATGAATGAAGCCCGTAAACGGCCGAAAAGCCGCTGGTATCACTCGCTCACTTGGCGGCTTTTACTGTTATTTTGGGCGCTCCTCTTTTTTACCGCCAGTAGCGGTTATTTTCTTGCTGTCTGGAATCGTGCAGCGCCGGAGCCTAAACCCGTAGCGGAACCCATTCGCCGCACACTGCAACCCTTATTAGAAGACCCCGCGACCTTTTTAAGCTTGCAGCCAGGACGGCTACTGGCCGGGGATTATCGTGTGGCAGCCAGAGTGTTGGAGAGTGGCCAGCAAAAACTGATGCTGGATGACTTTTTAGGGGAGCGTTACAGCCAAACCCTGTTACGCTTTTTGAACTACGACAAAACCATGCAAATGCCGCTGGATGACCGGCTGTTAATTGGGCCGTTTGAGTTGGGTGGTAATAAGGTATTGATAACCAGACCGCTACAAGCCCAAGAGTGGCAAGATCAAGCCAAAGCCGAACGTGAACTCACCCGCGCCCGCGCCTGGACCATTCTGAGCGGCAGTTTGGTGATAGCGATTTTACTGGGCATTTGGCTCATTCGACCGATTCGGCGGCTGAGTGCGGCGACTCGTGAAATTGCCGAGGGCAGTGCGGAACCCCATTTAGCGAAGCTACCTCAGCGACGTGATGAGATTGGTGAGTTAGCACGCTCGCTCGCACAAACAGCCAAAGATCTGGCCACTTCCCGCGATGCTCAACGGCGATTACTGAGCGATGTATCCCATGAGCTGCGCTCGCCCATGGCGCGCATGCAAGTGGCGCTGGATTTAACCGATGCCGCGGCTGATGATCGGCACATGCAGCAATTGCGGCGGGACACTGAGCGCCTCAACTCCATCATCGAGCGCATTCTGTCCTTGTCTAAGCTGGAAAATGGTCTGGTGAATTTAAACCGTGAGGACGTTCATGTCGGTGAGTTGGTTACGCAGCTGGTTGATGACATTCATTATGCCAACGCGGAGCTCGGTCAGCGGCTGCAACAGCACGATGGCGACTGGCCGATATTGCAAACCGATCCTGAGTTATTACGCATGATTCTGGAGAACCTGGTGCGCAATGCGTTGCACTATACAGAAGGTCCGGTTGAGCTGGACTATCGTAGCGTCGGTAACCAGCACCGTATTGCTATTCGGGATCACGGTCAGGGAGTTGCTCCGGAGTTGTTAGAAAAACTGTTTGAGCCCTTTTATCGAGGGGATCCCTCCCGTACCCACAAATCCGGTGTCGGCCTGGGTCTTGCCCTGAGTCAACGAGCGGCGGCCGTGTTAGGCGGTGAATTGTCGGCCTTCAATCGCGATGAAGGCGGTCTTGAGGTTGTGTTACTATTGCCGCACTATTGATGCTTTCGTAACAAACCTGAGACAACTTGTGATCATTAACCGCCCAAATGACGGCAATTCTGACTGGCTAACGTTTTATCGGGATACCGTAAAGCCTTTCTGGCAGCGGGTCGAGCACCGCTCATTGAACAGCTTTGATAACACCGAGTTACACTGGTGTTTTTATAAAGTCAGTGAGCAGGCGCCGCTGATTGTTATCAGTCCAGGCCGTATTGAAGCGACCGTGAAATATCAGGAACTGGTTTGGGAGCTGGCTCAGGCGGGCATTTCCTGCGCGGTTCTCGACCACCGCGGACAAGGCGAATCGCAGCGCTTGAGCGCTAACCCACAGCAGGGACATGTGCACCGGTTCCGCGACTTCGTTGACGACTTTGGAGAGTTTGAAGCGCAGCTCAGCGCGGTATTCCCGCGCAGTCAAAAACGCTGGCTATTGGCGCACTCTATGGGCGGCGCCATTGCGACCCTCTATTTAAAGGACCATCCCGGTCAATTTGATGAACTGATTTTGAGTTCGCCGATGTTTTCCATCAACACCGCAGGGGTTCCGGTTGCGGTTGCTAAAGCCATCGCGGCAGCGGGAAGTTGGTTGAACAGCACGTTGATGCCTAACAGACCCTGGTACTTTTTTGGTATGGGCGATTATGCCCCGCTCAGTTTCGAAAAAAATGATTTGACCCATAGCCGTAATCGCTATCGCGTTTTTCGTGAAGTGTATGAACAACAGCCCACGGTGCAACTTGGCGGACCAACCTTTAACTGGTTGCATCAGGCTTTGATGGCTTGTGAGCAAACGACCGCGAGTGCGATGGATACCGGCTGCGCGGTTACCTTGTTTCAGGCGGGTGCCGATACCGTTGTTTCAGCCGCAGGGCAAAATCGTTTTGCCGAGCAGAATGCGCGGGTGGAAAAAATCGTCATTACGGGCGCTCGGCATGAGCTGTTGATGGAAGCGGATGCCTACCGTCAGCCCGTGGTCGACAAGTTACTCACCATTACGGGTGAGTAGAGCCTTCGACCTGGGCAACAATCTCCGGATCCATATGCACGATAATATCGGCATAAGGGAAGTGCTTCATCAGTTCTGCCTCGACCACATCAGAAATGGCATGGGCTTTAAGCAGGGACAGGCGGTTGTCGAGCTCAATATGTAACTGAATAAAACGGGTTGGACCCGCCTCGCGTGTTCGCAATCCGTGAATGCCAAGTACCCCGTCGACGGCAGTGACGATGTCGACGATCTGACGCTGTGTGGACTCTGGCAATTCCCTGTCCATCAGTGAGTTGAAAGCCTCCGAGCCAATGCGGATTGCGCCGATGATTAAATAGATGGCGATACCGATAGCGAATACGCTGTCCGCCCAGAGTAGTCCCCACCCGCTCAGCAACAGCGCGACAATCACCGCGACATTAAGCAGGATATCCGACTGATAGTGCAGGTGATCCGCTTTAACCGCCTGTGAATCGGTGTGCTTTATTGCCATTCTTTGGATGGTAATAAGCGCTAACGTCAACGCAATCGCGACAACGGATACCCAAATACCGAGATCAATCGATGGCAATTGCGGACCCTGAATGAGCTGTTCGACACTGTGAAAAATCAACAGCATGCTTGAACCGGAGATGAACGCGCTCTGCGCCAGTGCCGCTAAAGATTCGGCCTTGCCGTGACCAAAGCGATGCTCTTCATCCGCAGGCTGAAGGGCATAGCGAATGGCAAAAAAACTGAAAACGGATGCACCACTGTCAAGAATCGAGTCGGTCATGGATGCCAGCATGCTGGCCGACTCGGTTTGTAACCACGCCAGTAGCTTCATGACGATAAGCGTAAAAGCAACCAGAACCGACGCGGTACTGGCCAGCTTGACCCAAAAAGAATACTGGTTTTGATAGTTTTTTTCTGGTTTCACGTTACAGCCAAAAAGTTGCGAGTACGGCGGGCGTTATTTTGATATTCTAGCGCTCTTTAGGCTGTTAATAAAATTATCATGTTGCATTTAGTCCTATTTGAACCCGAAATTCCGCCGAATACCGGTAACGCCATTCGGCTGGCAGCTAATACCAATATGAAACTGCATTTGATTGAGCCGCTGGGGTTTGAACTCGATGAAAAAAAAGTACGTCGAGCCGGCCTCGATTATCGAGATCTGGCCAATGTCAGTATTCATAAGAATTGGTCGGCGTTTTTAGAAAACGTTGAACATGGCCGCATCTTTGCTTGCACAACACGTGGTTCGACACGTTACACCGACGTGCAGTACCAAGCCGGCGACGTGTTATTGTTTGGACCGGAAACGCGCGGGTTACCGATGGAGGTGTTGCAGACCTTTGATCAACAACAATGGTTACGCTTACCTATGGCGGGTAACAGCCGTAGCCTGAACTTATCGAATTGTGTTGCGATTTTCGCCTACGAGGCCTGGCGGCAGTTGGGATTTGAGGGCGCGATCTAAGTGCGCCTTTAGCAATTGCCCGATTTCATTGTTATTAAATGCCAGGTACAGCGGTACGGGATCTCTCAGACGCTCGCGCCGATATGGCTTTTCAGTCCAGTCAGGCAAGTTGTGTTTATAGTCGATAACACCATCGACACGATTTAAGTCCAGCATAGCAAAGCAGTCCAATGGCGCATTGGCTTTATAATAGGACACGTGCTTGGGCAAAAATGTGCGCTGTACGTCACTGCCCGAATAACAAACGGTATGGTCCTGGTTGCCGCTGAGCAGTTCTTGCTCGACCGTGTCATCCGTTGTGAACAGGTATAAAGCGTCGTCCATTGCGATGGGCAGCTCAGAATAGATGAAATCAGCCTCGAACTGATGCTTCTGTACACCAACCAGCAGGTGCGCGCGTTGCTCCAGTAACAAATTGCGTGCGCGAGGCCAATTACTGGCTGAGGTTTCAAGCTCGTCTACGGCATTGGCCAGCAGTTGGCTTATCAATTCCCATAAACTGCCGCTGCCGTCGGCATTGGTCAGGCCCGGCTGAATGGAACTGGCGGCGACGAATTGCGTTGGCATATCGATCGGGCGCAGTTGATCAGGTAGCTCCAATTGATACTGTTTTTTCAACGCCGCCAATCGACCAGATGCTTTCATTGCGCTGAGGCGCTGATAGAGCGGCTCAATCAAGTGTTTATAGCTGTCATGCAGGTAATGGTACCCGGCTTCATCTCGTAAACGGTAAATCACATAGTCGCCGGGATTTTCCAAGGTTAGGTTGCGTAATTGAAAATCGGCGATTAACGCGGCATCGATGCGCCCTGAATTGAGCAGTTTCGCGACTTGCTCGAATTTCGTTTGTTGAAATACCGGCCGGTCAAAGTCGGCATCCTCCAGTACTTTTTCGGCAGCTCGCATGCCGCTTACGTGGGCGACGCTATCAATCGCTTTTATTGTGCACAGGCCACACTCGCTGCGCTTCGCCACAAGCACAATGGAAAATTCGTACAAGCGAAAGGGTACCCGGTTTAACGACGGCAGTTGTTCTTCTAAGTTGGCCAGGCGGCCAAGTTCACCCGCAATTTCACCGCTATCTGCGAGTTGTTCCGCACGCAAACGAGGCAGAGGCTGATAGTTAAGCTCTACCCCTAAATCGGCGTACGCCTCTTCCAGTACCGCAGTGACATAATTCACCATCGGCCCGGGGGTAGGCTCGCGAAAAGTCAGTGATTGTTGAGCTCCGGCAGAGAACACCGATAGCAGGGTGCTCAACAATGCAAGTAAAACAATAAATTTCATACAACAACGGGTCTTTGGATGACAGAATAAGACCGAGTCAGTATACCAGTTTACGGCTGAAAATATCCACGTTGCAAAATTTCGCCATTATTCATCATCCTACGACCCCGGTACCAGACATCGGTGAGTGTGAAGCTGTCCGGGCACAGCAAGTTGAGGTCGGCATCAGCACCGATTTCAATGGTTCCCTTGTGGTCTAACTTAAGCCGCTTAGCCGCATTGCTGGCCGCCACAGCAAAAACCGTTGCCGGTGGAATGTCGTCACGCAGACATTCCTGTACGGTTTCTAGCAGACTGACGGCGCGACCAACCTTTAACCCTCGTAATTGTCCATGGGCGTCAAAGTCCGGCAGGCTGGCATTGGCGTCGGTACTGATGCTGATCTGTGAGACAGCGACACCAAGATCAAGCAGTTTCGCGACGCATTTAGCGGCCGGGATCTCCCCTTCAGCGACAAGCTCGGGTGTCGTCGAGCAGGTAAGGTCGAGCATCATACCTTGCTTGGCAAGGTGAGCTCCCTGCTGCACAAGCCCGGTGTGGCGATTAATGTGAGTTGGATAGAACTGATTAACGTCAACGTCGAAGTCCTGCGTTACCTGCTCGATAAGAGAGAGTTGGCTTTGTTCGTCGCCGACATGCAAAAAGGTAACGCCGGCTTTCCCGCTCAGCAAACCACCAACTTTTGCTTCACTGGCGACCCGGGCGAGTTCGGCAGCAGTAAGCTGTGAGCCGCGCTTGTCAGCGATCGCCAGTTCACCAATGCCTATCATCTTATCGATCAGGATAAGGTCATTGCGAATGCTGCCGGTCACGGTCACGACCGGATACTGGTAGCTGCCGGTATAGCAATAGGTGGTTAAGCCCAGGTTGGACAAACCATGGGCGTTCGCCAGCATATCTTCTAAGGTGCGGGTCGACGCATCGGTGCCAAGCCCGGATACCATGGTTGCGATACCAGCCTCAATGGCGTCGGTAATTGGCATAACCGGCGTGCGAGTGTGAAAACCACCCTCGCCACCGCCACCGTTAAAGTGAGCGAGCGGGTCAACAAAGCCCGGCACCAGCCAGCGTGCTTCTGCATCTATCGTTTCGACGTCAACGCCGGAACCGGTTAAGGTCAGCTCAGGTGCGATAGCGGCAATACTACCGTTGGCCATCAAAACATCGTTTAGGCCCTGATCGGCGGGTGAAAAAACACGGGCGTTTTTAATCAGTGTTAACATAAACTACTTAAATCCTATCAGTACAGCGATAACGATGGCGGCGACAGACATTAACATGAGCATAAGCTGGAAGCGCCAAATCACTTTCAGCCAGTCACCCCAGCCTAATTTGACGGCGCCGACGCATTGACTCACTAAGAATCAAACCTAGCAAGCTCGGTTGCCTCATCTAAAATCAAACTTTACGGGAATGATATTAGGTGATTTATGACGACTACTATGAGCCTTGCCGCTCGCCGCGAAATGTTATTAAGCATCCGGCAGCGGTACTTAGCAGCAAAACGCCCAGAAAAAACCAAGATCCTCGATGGCTTTGTGGCGGCAACCGGTTACGACAGAAAATATGCGCTCGTTCTATTGTGCAAAAAGAGTTCACCAATCGACATCGTATCGCTAAAACCTAAATCCCGACCCGGGGCTCAGGTTTATGATGATCAGTTTCGCCACGTGCTCATTAAAGTCTGGAATACCGCGAATCAAGTGTGCTCAAAGCGCTTTGTTCCTTTTATACCTGATTTGGTTGCGGCGATGGAGCGACACGGCCACTTGCGAATATCAGACGACATACGAAAAAAACTTATGACAGTGAGCGCTGCCACTGTTGATCGAATACTTCAACCTGAACGCTCTCGACAAGTTCAGGGACTGAGCCAAACCAAAGCAGGAGCCCTTTTAAAGAGTAAAATTCAGGTGCGAACTTTCGCTGACTGGAATGACATAGTACCCGGGTTTTATGAAGTTGATTTAGTTGCCCATTGTGGAGATGATGCAAATGGCACGTTTCTTAACTCGCTAGTGATGGTAGACGTAAGCACCGGTTGGCTTGAATGCATGCCGTTGTTAAGAAAAAGTGCGGCGGATGTCATCAACGGCGTTAGCGTTGCTCGCTCTCTTATGCCGTTTCCGTTGTTGGGACTTGATACAGACGGCGGCTCAGAATTTATTAATTACGAAGTTTTGGATTACTGTGAGTCAAACAAAATCACATTTACTCGTTCACGGGCTTATAAAAAGAATGACCAGGCTTTTGTAGAAGAGAAAAACGGCTCTGTTGTTCGGCGCTTAGTCGGTTACGACCGCTTCGAGGGCCCTAAAGCGTGGGCAGCTCTCGCGAAGTTCTATCGTGTGTTACGGAAATACGTAAACTTCTTTCAGCCGTCAGTAAAGCTACTTAAAAAAACACGTACCGGTGCCAAAGTGGCGAAACAGTATGACAAAGCATTGACCCCTTACCAACGTATTTTAAATAGTCCGCACGTAAAGCAAGGCGTCAAAGATGATTTGACCGCAATGTACTTACAACTCGATCCGGTGACGTTAATGTCTGAGTTAAAAGTGTTGCAAAATAACCTAATGACCTTTGCCTGGAATATTAACGGCACAGCCAAAACCGAGCAGTATGCTGATAAGCCGGCTGAACTGAATCAGAGTCATACAGCACCCACAGAGTCAGACGTTCTCGATTACTTTCGTTTTGAAAAGCCAAAAGACAAACGGAGCCTTCCGAGAACCTGGCGGACTCGCAAAGACCCGTTTGAACACGCCTGGGATGATATAAAATTTAAACTCCAACTAGAGCCTCACTGCACAGCCCCTGAAATTATTGAATGGCTCTCAGTTCGTTATCCTGACCGCCACGATATGGGGCAAGTTAGGACCCTGCAAAGACGTATTTCAGCGTTGCGTTTACGTGACCAGACTTATCAGTCTAAACTAACCGAATTAATGCAAGCAGAATGATTTTAGACTGAAATAACCGAACGATTGGCAAAGTGTTATTTTTTAATGAGGCAATACGCCGAGACAGCCAATTAATGAAGCAGACGTTGGAATCACAATATTAGTCAGCCCATCACCAAGTTGAAAGGCCAGTACGGCGATTTGACGACTGACACCGACGAGGTCCGATAACGGTGCCATCAGCGGCATGGTAAGTGCCGCCTGACCCGAACCGGATGCAATAAAGAAATTAAATACCGACTGGAAGACCAACATCAACACCGCACTGCTGGCGGCTGAAAAATCACCG
This sequence comes from Idiomarina sp. OT37-5b, assembly GCF_002968395.1. Classification (NCBI taxonomy): domain Bacteria; kingdom Pseudomonadati; phylum Pseudomonadota; class Gammaproteobacteria; order Alteromonadales; family Idiomarinaceae; genus Idiomarina; species Idiomarina sp. OT37-5b. Next base: position 2,715,532 of record NZ_CP027188.1, on the reverse strand, counting down.
ATGGCGCTACTGGTATGGTGCAAAATGGTATTTAGTGTTGATGGCGTAGCCGGGTCGTCGCCGCCAAGCAGCAGAACCAGCCCTTTAGCAAAGCCTACGATTAGAGCCGCCGGCAACAAGTCTTTAGCGCCCTGATTAAACGCGTCAGCGACACCATTGGCTGTCAAGCGTTTACCGACTATGGCTACGAGACCGGCAATAATCCCAATAACAAAAAATTGTGCGGCAATTTCGGGAATGTAATAGGCACGGGTGGTTACGCCCCAGATAACCCAAATTAAGCCAACCAAGAACACCAATAAAATACTGCCGTCGGTGGCACTAAAGCGTGCGTTGATGGTTCCCGCCTGGCCTCTCGCCGCCTGTGATTTGGTTCGTTCGCTGTACCGCAGCGTAAAAACCAATCCCAGCAAGGTAAAGCAGAACCACAATAAACCGCGGTATGCAGCACCGGACAACAGCGGTACTTCGGCGATGCCCTGAGCGATGGCGACGCTGAATGGGTTCATCCATGACGTAGCAAAGCCAATTTGTGTGGCAACATAGGTGATGAGTACCGTCGTGGCGGCGTTATAGCCCAACGATCGCATCACCGGATACAGCACCAGGCAAAATGCGATGGCTTCTTCTCCCATGCCAAAAATGGCGCCACCCAGTGAAAATAAGAGAAACATGGCGACTAAAAACGCGCGGTCAAAGGCCTGCGTTTTTTGAATCAGACGCAATACGCCATTCTCAATGGCCTGTGTTTTTAAAATGATACCGAAGGAGCCACCAACGATAAGAATGAAGGCAATAACGCCAATGGCAGAACCCCATTTGGTGCCGGACACCAACCCTTCGAAGGCAACATTAGCCAGGCCCATGTCACCACCTTCGGCAAATAGCGGTGGTGCACTGGATGCTTCGTCGGCGTATTGAAAACTTCCGGGTTCGATAACGGTTCTTGAGGTTGTGCCATTGGCACTGTCTTGCTCAACGGTTTGTACCGTAAAAGCGCCCGCAGGCACTAACCAGGCGGTTAGTGCTGCGAACAATGAAACGAAGAATAAGATGACCAGCGCATCGGGCATGGCCATCTTTTGGTTATGATTTGTCATCGCGTTTGCCGTTAGAAGTTAACGGTGTAACGTAAACCGACTTCACGTCCCATCCAGTCATGAATTGACGACGCATAGCCATTGGTTGGCGATGACGCATAAGGTGGCTCCTCGTCCAACAGGTTACTGACCGTTAACAACAGTTTGTGGTTGTCCATAATTTGATAACCAAAGCTGGCATTCCAGGTTAGCCAGGAATCGACCTCAGTGTTGCCGCCCCACTGGAAGTCACCGTCGCCCATACTGCTGACATAATGGCCGATCAGACTGGCATCAATTGCGCCTTGATACCACTGCACACCGAAGTCGGCAACAAAATCAGGACGGGCAATTTCGGCAGCCCCGCTTAAACGACCGAGTAAGTCTTCGGGTTCGGCATCCTCGGTGGCCTTACGCTCATAACTGAAGGTCTTTGTGGCCGTTGCAAACAATTTGAATTGGCCATAAGCGTCTGTGTCGAGATCGTAATTGGTGTTGATGTCGAGGCCATCGGTGGTTTGCTCACCAACATTAAAGTAGCCGGTGCGCATATAAAAAATATCACCGTCACCATCGACCACACAGCCAAACTCACCGTTTAATTCAGCAATGGTGTTGACCACAGGCGCGTTACCGGCAACACAGGCGTCCAACGTTGTATTGGCATCGATATCGACAATATCTTCATGGTCGTAACGCCAGTAATCGGCGGTAACTTGCCAGTTTTCAGTAATGTTCCATGACACACCGGTATTATAGGCGGTTGAGTTTTCGGCTTTGAGATTAGGGTTACCGATGGTTTCCTGATCCAGCTCTAATTCGCCCAACGCTGCGCCATTGTCACCACATAAGCTGGCATACGGAGAACCTGCTTCACAGTCAACGTAGGCCGCGGATAATGACGTTCCGGCACCCAACTGGTTAAGCGATGGCGCGCGGAAACCCGTACTTGCCGAAGCACGCAGGACAAGATCATCGGTTGCACGCCAGCGAATCGATACTTTTGGATTGGTGTCGCCGCCAAAGTCGGAATAATGGTCATAGCGCAACGCCCAAATGGTATCAATGGTATCGGTTAACGGCACATGAAACTCACCGTAAACAGCATACTGGTCACGATCGGCAGCGGCCTGACTCGCACCTAACGCAAACACACCGTTGTTGGCGGCAATATCAGCGGGATTATCCCAAATTTCTTCGGTACGATATTCGCCCCCAAAGACGGATTTAACGTAGCCGGCGGGTAATTGGAACAGATCGCCACTGAGGTTAAAATCAAAAGAGGTAAGCTCCGATTCACCACGACGAGGCGCTAATGTGCGTAGCGATGCCAGCACAGCCTCGCTGTTGTCACGCCCCAAGTTGAATGGATTAAACTCGCCAGCCGCCGTTGCCGCATCGACCGCGGCTACTGAATAAAAGCCACCGGTATGCAGAATTTCATTTTCGGTCTTGCCGTAGGCTAACGCGGTTTCCCATTGCCAGTAATCGAATTCACCACGCAGGCCGGCCAATACCCGGATTGATTCATCGGTGTAACTCTGTGTTCGGCGATCCGGAAAACGGGAATCAACATAGATAGGGTCTTCGCTGCCGTCCTGCTGATCGATTTGCTTAGCCCAATCGGGAATCACCGGTGAGTCAGCAGGAACGGTAACCGAAAAGGCCGCACCCGAATCGTAGGCGTGCCCTTCATTCTGTTGGTACATCGCTTCAGCAAAAAACTCAGTGGTGTCGTCGATACGATAAATGTGACTGAGCGTAGCCCCCATGTTGTCATAATCCGGTTGGATCGCACGCTGTATGACGTAGTCATAATCACAACGCTCGCCGGCTACCGCGGTACCGTCGTTGCAGTACGGTTCGGCGTATTCGGTGCCGTCGATTTCAACAAAGGTATTTGACTCATAAGTAACATCGATGGGGCGGTCTGAGTTAAATAGAGCATTTTGTTTGACCACATCAAGAATGACCGTGGTGTTTGAATTCTTGGTGGAGAAACCACCGACATAAGTGGCATTGACACGGCTGGCATCGGAACTGGCGGTGTCATCACCGTACATCAGCGAGAGTTCGTGGCCCTCGTAGTCATCGCGTAGAATAAAGTTAATGACACCCGCGATGGCATCAGAACCGTAGACACTGGACGCGCCGTCGGTGAGTACATCCACCCGTTCAATCGCCGCCATAGGGATGTTGTTCACATTGACAAACGAATCGGAGCCATTGGCAAACGAGCTGACGTTAACACGGCGACCGTTAACCAGCACCAATGTCGAACTGCTTCCTAAACCTCGTAAACTAACCCCGGCTGAACCCGCCGGCGCACCATCAGCACCACCGACGTTGCCGTTGGTGGTAAACGTGCCGGCTGTTGCCGCCTGAGGTAAATCGCGCAGAAACGAACCGATGGTAAGGTGACCACGATCGACAATATCTTCCTGGCTAAATACTTGAACTGGATTAGCACCTTCCATGTCCACCCCTTTTAGGCGTGAACCGGTGACCTGGATAGTTTCAACGTCTTGTTGTTGTTCTGTTTGTTGTGCGTCCTGCGCTTGCTGCATAGCAGCCGCGATCGGGGATAGGCACAGACCCGCTACGGGTACGATCAGACTCCACTTGGACATAATAAATCTCCTTTGTGGTTTTTTAATTATTTTTAGAGAAACCTGCTCAACGGCAGGGAATTTTATGTCACGAGTCCTGTCACAAATCGGACAGACGGCGGCTCATGAATAACGATGAGTTGGCTAGATAGCCAAAGCGGAAGAGGTGATTTGACACACGCTCGCCGCAGTAACCGGGCGGTTACCGTGGCCTATTCGTCAAACCATTCTGACAAGTAGAAGCTATCGTAGTGATAGCTGGATAGTTGATAAGCTTTTTTCAGCATAGTCGTTATAATGTTCTTATTATCGCAGTCAGCATTGACTGTTTTATAGGGATAGCATTAGCGTGAAAGGCTGTCAATTTTACTAAATAGCATAGTAGTGTCGCTCTACGTATGCGGTGATGTATCAACAGAGGTCTGAATTTATGTTCAAGCGCGTTACTCAAAGTCTTGCGTTCGCTGCATTAACGGCAGCCGGAATGTCGAGCGCGGTAGCTCAGGAAAATGACGACAACTATCGCCATTTATTCATGGCAGGTGGTGCACTGACGTTGTGCTCAAGCTTTAATTCCAACAACTGTGATGAGGTTGACTGGATTGATAGCGAAAAAATGCGCACTGACCGTTATTTGAATCTATCCGAGAAATTTCGTCTTGAGGCCACCTCTGACCGAGTCTGGAGCGCCTACCGTGAGGAAACCCGGAAGAAAGTCGTCGATGCCTTGGAGTTGATTCACGAACGGGTGAATGAAGACATCATCTCCGAGCGTGTTTTCGAACGCGAGTTTACCCGCCGGGCGACACTGCCAACGTACAACCTGCTGTCTGACGCCGAGTATGCGAAGATCATTGATCTGCTGGAAGTACCGATGTCGAGTGACTTCCCGGAAGTGGTCAATGTCGACGAATCATTGAACCAAGAGGCTGCATCACTGTACCGCCGCTTCATGGACATTGCCGCTCAAAATGTCGCAGAAGGTAAGCAGCCGGTCGTTTACTTTTCAACCTCAGCCTCTCGTGACCCATATGAAGCCATCGATTTCTATCACAGCTTATTTACCCAGCTTGGCGCCGATGCACGCTGGTTGCCGTTGGATTCAGCGGTGGTTGAAGCGCGCGCAGAAGGCCGTTGTGACGAACTCAACGAGGTTCAGGAAGAAGTGCTCGGTGCGTACGATCGGGATCGGGTCCATCGTGACGATTACCAGCAACAGGTAGAATTTTGTAAGTCCGCGGAAGCAGAGTATGAAATGCTCGCCAATGCCGACGCGATATTTTTTAATGGCGGTGACCAGAACCTGACACGTAATACGTTCGTCAAGGACGATAACAGCCCATCAGATCTACTGCGTATGATCGTCGCCAGAGTCCAGCAGAAGAAGCTGGTGGTCGGCGGAACCAGCGCAGGTACTGCGGTGTTAACCGCAAAACCAATGATTTCCAACGGTACCACAGCATCGGCAATTAAAGATGGCAGCGTCGCCACCAATCCACCGCCGTTCGGCTGTGACCTGGATAACACGTGCCCGGCTAATACCGGCCCTGATACGCTGACTTATCACCCGTTTGGTGGCCTGGCACTGTTTCATTTTGCCAGCCTGGATACACACTTCTCAGAGCGTGGCCGGCAGGGCCGTTTAATTCGATTAGCTGCTGACAGCACTACGCCACTATCCATCGGTATTGATGAGAATACCGCCATGCTGGTAAATCTGGAAAAAGGCGATTTCGATATCATCGGTGAACGTGGGGTGTTCTTCGTTGAACATGCGCAAGGTGCAGCAAACGCCGTCGCGGCAACGTTTCATTATTTGGTCGCTGGAGCGTCCGGTATGATGAACCCGTTTGGCCTGCAAACGGCAGAGTTTTCGAAAGGCAGCAACATCGTTAAAACCGAGCCAACCACCAACTTCTTGAGTGACCGCGGCTTAATCGATTCGATGCGAGTATTGTGTGGCGATCGTAAAGAAATGACGTTATTAAATAACGACTACCGTCTGGTTGCACGCATCGATGACAGCAGCCGTACGGCCAGCGCAGGTGGTGAATGTCAAATCATTAACGGCAAAATTGGTATTGCTTACCAACCAGAAGAGCAGCTATAACCTGCGTTAATCGCGCTGAAAAGTGGGCGGGGGTGGATTGCGTTAAGGCATCGAAAACCCCCTTTTTCAAAAGTGTCTGGCGCCAGGGATGGCGCCAGTCAAGCCCTACAGGGACGTACTTGCGGGCGTCTTTTGAAAAAGGGGTTAAGATGCCCAGCAATCCTCCCCCGTCCGCTTTTGTGTTGCGCCAAAGGCGCAACCTACACGCCGTATTGCTCGCGGTAGGCTTGTACTTTTGGTAAGTGCTCGTTGAACTCCGGATCGTCTTTCAAGAATTCGATGATGTCATTAAGGCCAACGATAGAGATAATGGTCGCACCAAAGTCGCGTTCCACTTCCTGAATGGCGGACAATTCGCCTTTGCCCTTTTCCTGACGATCCAGTGCAATCAGCACACCGGCCAGGCTGGCGCCATTGGCTTCGACAATTTCCATGGATTCACGAATGGCCGTGCCGGCGGTAATGACGTCGTCCACCAGCATGACCTTGCCGGTCAGTTCAGCGCCGACCAGGTTACCGCCTTCGCCGTGGTCTTTCTTTTCTTTACGGTTAAAACAGTACGGCGTGTCCTTCTGATGATGGTCGTATAATGCTACAGCGGTTGCCGTAGCAATGGGAATGCCCTTGTAGGCTGGGCCAAAGAGCACATCAAAGTCGACATTTGCATCCATCAGTGCGGCCGCGTAGAAGCGTCCCAGCTTGGCAAGGTCCGAACCTTTGTTAAATAAACCCGCATTAAAAAAGTACGGGCTGGTGCGACCTGATTTTAACGTGAACTCACCAAATTTTAGCACGCCTCGCTCGATGGCAAACTCAATAAACTGTTTTTGATAGTCTTTCACTGTGTGACTCCTGACCGCTTACGCCAATGCCGATTTCTGGATATCAATCAGCTCTTTGATGCTGTGGCGGGCAATTTCCACCAGGCTTTGCATTTCATCGTAGCTGAAGGCTTCGCCTTCGGCGGTGCCCTGAATTTCAATAAACTTGCCGGCTTCGGTCATGACCACATTCATGTCGGTCTCTGCTTTTGAGTCCTCAATGTACTCGAGGTCGCTGACCGGTTCGCCATTGACGATGCCGACAGAAATGGCCGCAACCATTTCCTTTAATGGGTTCACTTTAATTAAGCCTTTGCTGCGCATGTAATTAATTGCATCGACCAACGCCACACAGGCACCGGTGATCGACGCCGTACGGGTACCACCGTCAGCCTGTAACACATCACAGTCCAACGTAATGGTGTTCTCACCCAGCGCTTTTAAATCGAGGCAGGCACGAAGAGAACGGGCGATCAGCCGTTGAATTTCCATGGTGCGGCCGCCTTGTTTACCACGTGCAGCTTCGCGCTGCGAACGAGTGTGCGTCGAGCGTGGCAGCATACTGTATTCAGCCGTTACCCAGCCTTGTCCCTGACCTTTTAAGAAACGTGGTACGCCCGTTTCAACGGTAGCATTGCAAAGTACTTTGGTATCGCCAAACTCGATAAGTACTGAGCCTTCCGCGTGTTTGGTGAAATTGCGAGTAATGGTAACCGGACGAATTTGTTGGGCAGTACGGCCGCTTGGACGCATGGCATCTCCTGTGATTGGCTTGAAGGTTTATGAGCACGTATTGTAGCAAATTCGTGCAGTTAATGGATCGCTTAACCTCCATCAACGTATTACACTATACGACAAGCAACGATGAGCGGGAGGCAGTATGTCGCGTTCAGATGACGAAGAGTTTGAATTGTTCCGCCAGGAAATGAACGATGTAACGCCCTTAGTCGGCGATGAGGTGGCCGATATCCGCACAGCGTTTGAGCCGACATTAGCGCAGAAGGAGCGGCGTCGGGCGGCGGAAGCGGAAGAACAGGAAAATGTGAATTTTCTTTCGACCGAATACGTTGAGCTGGTTGAGCCGGACGAAGTGATTGAATATCAACGTGATGGCGTGCAAACCGGTGTTTTTAAACGCCTTAAACAAGGCCGTTATGCGATGGAGGCAAGCCTGAATTTGCACCACCACACACTACGGGAAGCCCGTACAGCGGTGTTTAACTTCATTCAGGACTGTCACCAGGCTGGTATCCGTACCGCGTTGGTGATTCACGGCCAGGGCAAACACAGCAAGCCGCATCCGGCATTAATAAAGAGTTACACCAACAAATGGTTGCGCGAGATGCCGCCGGTATTAGCCTTTCACAGCGCGCAACGACCGCACGGTGGCCGCGGTGCAGTGTATGTGATGCTGAAGAAAAACGCCGAACAGAAACAAAAAAATCGCGAAAAACACGCGAAAAAATAAGGAAAGACCATGATTCAAAGTATGACGGGCTATGCTCGCTACGAACATAAAGCAGATTGGGGTACCGCAACGTGGGAGATACGCTCGGTAAACCAGCGGTATCTGGAAACCTTTTTCCGCTTGCCGGAAAACTTCCGTGCGTTGGAAAACACCCTGCGCGATCAATTCCGTAAAAAACTGCAGCGCGGCAAAGTCGAATGCAAGCTGTATGTCCACATGGACGAAACACGTCAGACCGAACTATCGATCAATAAAGAGCTGGCGAAAAGTGTTATTGCCGGTGCTAAATGGGTCAGTCAGCACGCGGCGGCCGGACAACTCAACCCGATTGACGTATTAAAGTGGCCCGGCGTGGTGAGCGCCGAAGAGCAGGATATGGACGCTTTGCAACATGAAATCTTGCAGGCGCTGGATAAAGCCACCGCTGACTTTATTGATAACCGCAAAAGCGAAGGCGCGGCCATTGACCGGATGTTGCAGGAACGCCTTGATGGTGTCAGTAAACAAGTAACTTTTGTCCGTGAACGTATGCCAGAAGTGATGAAATGGCAACGTGAGCGCTTACTAACCCGTTTCGAAGAAGCGAAAATCGAACTTGACCCTCAGCGCCTTGAACAGGAAATGATCATGCTGGCGCAAAAAGTCGACGTTGCTGAAGAGCTCGATCGTTTGGACGCTCACGTAGAAGAAGCCCGCAAAATCCTCAAAAAAGGTGGGCCGTGCGGACGTCGCCTCGATTTCATGATGCAAGAGTTCAACCGCGAAGCCAACACCCTCGCCTCTAAATCCATTAACGCCGACATCACCGCCGCCGCCGTGGATTTGAAAGTGTTGATTGAGCAGATGCGTGAGCAGATCCAAAACATAGAGTGATTTTCTAGTCTTTTTCATTGTTAACTTAAGATGCTGAAAATAAAAGATAAAATAAAAATTGGCTATTCAATCCTATTCAGTCATTTCGTAATTTCTCCGAATTAATGGTGAGTACAATGGTTAGTACTCACCACCTATTGACTTCAATTTGCTGGTGAGTACATTATTGTCTGCATAGCTAGCGTATGGAGACAGGTGTGGGTGCGTTAACGGTTAAACAATTAGATCGTTTGGTAAGGATCGGAGATCAAATCAAGATCTCCGACGGGCGAGGTTTGTACTTTGTGATTCCCAAGCGAGGAGAGCCCTATTTCAGCTTCAGGTTTACGAATCACTTAGGAAAACGGCGTGAAATGACCCTGGGTCAGTATCCAGCTCTTTCACTTGCGCAAGCTCGTAATGTTGCGGAGGAACATCGACATGCAGTGAGGCAGGGTCAGGACGTTATTGTTGAGGCGCAACGAGAAAAGTGGCTGCATTTACAGACTTGCGACGACGTTTTCAAGGACTGGTATGAGAATGATTTGAATGTTCGGCTGAAACATCCAAATATTCCCAAACGCCTTTACTCCAAAGAAATCTCACCGGTGATCGGTACATTAGCGGTTGGTGAGGTTACGGCGAGAGATATACGCGAAATCATTCGGCGAGTGCGTGAGTCCGGTCGGCCTTCAATCGCAAATGATGTTTTGATGTATGCAAAACAATTTTTTAATCATGCAATCCGCCTTGACCTCACACAAAACAATCCGGCTGCAGCGTTTCGAATCAGCGATGCAGGCGGCGTGGAAAAAAGTAGAGACAGAGTGCTTAGTTATAACGAACTGAAAGAGGTTTTACGCGTTATGCGCGAGAACCAAGCGAGTTTTGGGCATTCTAATTATTTAGCGGTTTGTTTGCTGTTACTTTTAGGAGTTCGAAAAAGTGAACTATTAGAAGCTAAATGGGAAGAGTTCGATCTGGATACCAGCGTTTGGGTGTTACCTTCGAACCGAAGTAAAACAGGAGTTTCGATTCGAATTCCATTGTCGGATTTAGTATTAGAACTGCTAAATCGGTTAAAATTCATGGCTGCAAATAGTGATTATGTTTTTCCCGCGCGTCGCTCATCGAAACGAGCATGCGTCAGCGGGGATACGCTGAATAGAGCAATTGCTGCGCTCTTCGGAATTTATTGGGGACGTGAGGTTAAGGCGAAAATTAAGAACGTAGAGTACTTTCGAGTACACGATTTAAGAAGAACATGCCGGTCATTACTCGCAGAACTGGGGGTACAAACGCATATTGCGGAGCGATGTTTAAATCACAAACTGCGAGGTGTTGAGCATGTTTACAACAGGCACGACTACTTTAACGAACGCCGTGATGCATTAGAAGTATTGGCGAAACATTTAAAGCCGATACTGTAATGTTGATAACGAAAAAATGGGGGTGTTACCACCCCCGAATTCATCACGAAAGCTCAAAAAACAGAATCAAGTCACTTAACAAGTACCTGTTTTTATTGTCGATTTTTCGCGGCTTAGGAGCTCTGTTTTGCGTTGTTAACCGGTACCAAGTTGATCTGCTGATTCCTGTCGCTGCTCGCCTTTGCTTCTCGTCGAGCAGCTTTTCGCTAACTTCATGCCGCCGCAAAGCATCAGCTCGCTGTTCTGGCGAAACATCAAAAATTACAGGCGCACGATTTTTAAATTTCGTCGTTGTCATATTCATCACTCCAGTTCTGCTCATCAAAGTCGTCAAAAGCCAGTTCGTCATGAAACTCGCGGTTTTCGAAAATGTATAAAAGTTCATCAAGTATTTCGTTTACACGTCGCATAGGCGCTTCTCCTCATTAACAGGAGAAATAATTTTGAACGAAAAAAACGAGAGTGATTTGAACAGAACCCCCGAATTCGCAGGGTCTAAATGATCAATGTTGATAAATCAGCTGAGTCTGGCTATTTATTAACCAAGTTGATGGCTTTTAGAGAGCACTGCTTTTTATAAGTAGTTTTAGAGTGAGAGGTGTTTTATGCCAGCAAGTTTAAAATTGACTGAACTAATAGCAGATGCTGCAAAGCAACAAGTGAAAATTGTTGCTGCGTCGCCGGACGGTAATTTCATCTCAATTAATGATTGCTCAGAAAAATTCTTTAAAACAGTTAAAAATCTTTATCTTGTTGGCTGCGAAAAGCACAAATTTGCATATTCAATGGATGATCCAGCAGCCGGGAAAATATCAACAGCAACGTTGTATCGGCGCATTGAGAAGTCTCAGTGCTTCTGCGCACTATGTCTTCGTGAGCAAAGCCAAGTCACAAAGGCGGTCGGCCACCTTGGTGCGCGAGTTTATCAAGCGATTAGATCCCACCCCATGGCGAGTAAGATTGAATGCTTCCACATACCAGACAGAAGTAGCATGACAGACAAAGAGTTAAAGCTTAATCTATGTTGTGTTGAGTGCTCTAAGCCCCATACGAAGACAGTTGCAGATGTTGTGAATGGTTATCGTTTAAAGCATGGTTTTGCTGTCTGTAAATCGTGCTCATGCGTTATGAGCACGGAACATTGGAAATACACACTAGAAGACTTGCAGAGGGCGGCCGCGGTACGAGGTATAAAGTTACTATCTGTGAAAACAAGGCAGCAGGGTCAGCTTGTGCCGGGGAGGGACAATTTAGCAACCAAAGTAAGTTCTGGTTATAAGTGTGCGGTGACCTGCGGGTATGCCGGTCATCAAAAACGATGGCAGAAAACCGTAAGCGTTTCCACCTTGCTGTATGGCGCTACTGGTTGTCCCTATTGTGCAGCCGTCGTTAACCACGTTGAGATGATCGGCTATGCGATAGTGAGCCAGTTTGTGTCTGAGGACGAAATCAAAATATTTGCTCGACCACATTGGCTCGAAGGTATGCACTTAGATCTTTATTTAGAAAAATTTCAGCTGGCGATTGAAATCGATGGTGCTCACCATTCAGATCCAAACGAGTATTATTTTAACACTAAAAACCTAAGGCGCGACGCACGGAAAAACCAACTCCTAGAAGAGCATGGAGTTCAACTAATTCGCATAGACCTGAAACCAATACAAAGCGCTCTGGCGAGTTGTTCAGGCAGGAAAAAAGTAGCAACAGCAATTTCACATTTCTTACCTATTCTGGCAAAAGCCGCGCCAGATGTGTTTGCGGCAAAAGATAAGATTGCTAAGAGTAAAGAAGGCTTTAAAAAGGCGGTATACGAGTGCTATGCAAGGCTAAACAGAGAACTCGTTCCCAATGTGTATGCGCGCAAAAAGAGAGCTTTTTTTGAATTTTGTGACAAAGTTGGAATTACCGTGGTTGGCGAGTATGTGAACGATTTTTTTGAGATAGAGGTTTGGTGTCCACACGAACATACAAGAAAACGCCGACCTGTAGATATCATGGCCGGCATGGGTAAACATTGCTGTAGAGTTTCGGCGAAAGGAACTAAAGCATCTGTTATTCGTGCGATTGAGTTGGCGGCAGACCGGGGCTATTTGATTGACTTTTCACGCAGTCAAATGGAGCTTAACGACGAGAGAATTCGTGCTACAACAGAGTTTTCAATAACCTGTAAGTGCGGTCAGAAATACTCTAATGCTGCCTCAATCAATGCTTTAAAAAACGGAAAATTCGGACTTTGCACGTGCTTTGAAGACAAGCAGGAACTATTGGACTGTTACGAGAAGCAGAAGGACGGCTGGAAATACAACTCCAAAATGATTCGACAAGTGGTGGAACCTGCCATTTTGCGCAGAAAAAAACTTGAAAAAATGGTGCGTGATGGAGAGTTCAGGTTGTTAGAGTATACGCTCGAGCATCCGAAAATGAATCGTAAAAAAATGGTCCGGATGTTAAACAATGAAGGCTATAAAATTACAGAACACCGTATCCGAACGATCTGGCAAAAGCTAAATATGCGGGCTAGAGAAACTATCCCGCGGCAACCGCTGTCACAATATGCTGCCCGTCTAAAGGAGTTGCATGCTAGTGAAAGTAATAAGGGCTCAGTGACTTCGTGAATTTTGGACGTTATTAAGATCGCTGGCGATTCATTCACAACGTGAATCGCCAGCAGATTCAAATGCTGTTGGAATAGTGATCCTTCCCCCCGAGGACAAGAATTCGCGTACGGTTGTATCATATTTAGTCTTGTTCATATTCACTTCATTGCCCGGTGACCTTCTATTTTAAGTCGTTACTGGTATTGTAGTTTGCATCACCTAGATTCAACTAAGTGCAGGGACAGAGCGTGGAAGAAAAGAACATTAACTACTGGCTTGTCGGAGCCTCACGCGGACATAGTGAGGATATGACGGATTATTTGGTTGAGAACGGCATTTGGGAATTTTGGCCTTCACAAAAAAGCCCGAACCGTTACGCCGATACAATAAAGTCTATGCAACCCGGCGATCGAATTGCGATCAAAGCGTCATATGTGCGCAAAAAAGACCTACCATTCGATAACCATAATAAGCCGGTCTCGGTGATGGGGATTAAGGCGGTAGGCACAATTACGAAAAATCGTGGAGACGGGCGAGTTGTTGAAGTTGACTGGGAACAACGGATCGAGCCACCTAAAGAATGGTTCTTTTACACATACCAAAAGTCGATCTGGAAGCCTGACTTTAATCACCCAAGACGGGGTGAGATGACCGAGCAGTTAATCGACTTTGTGTTTCATGGTCAGCCACAGGATCTAGATTATTTCCTAGAAAAGAGTTTTTGGGGTAAACGCTATCAACCAAGTGCGACTGATCAGCTAGTTGAAGAATTACCGCAGTTTTCGTGGGTACCCTTCTACGAGGAGTTCGCTAACAAACTGCTCCGCTTTAAGAACGATCGAAAAACCTTGCTAACAGGCATTGATAGGCTAATCCAGCAAAAAGAAACGCCATACCTGGAAATTCTATCGACTCCAAATGAAGATGGAACTCGAGAAATTCTGGATGATATTTGCCCATTTACAGTCATGGCGTCTTTTAACCGCTCGCTAACGAGTGAGAACCGTAAAGCAATATGTAATGCCTTAGGTGAGCTCATAGGAGTGGAAGCGCCTGTACCAGATGGGTTTGATGGTATTCCCATTATGAATAATCAGAAGTCGTGGTTCTTTTCGTCAAAGGATAAGCGTGATCCTGGCGATATTGATCGATTGTGGGATATTTTTGAGTCAGTGATCAATTACGCGGAGGCTTGTGACGAAGGTCGTGAAGATGAGTTAAAGCCGGCTTTTGGGAAGAAGTTTGACCGGGTAATACAGCAGAGAGGGCTTCGCTGGACACCGAGTTTTGGCTTTTACTGGGCTAGACCTAACCACTTTGTTCCTCTCGATCAAAATACGAGACGCTTACTGCAAGAACAGCTTGATATAGAGTTTCCTATCGACTCAAAGTACAAGGACTTTACAGGCCAAGATTATCTAAATTTGTTAGACCAGCTAAAAGCCTGGTTCACTGAAAGTGACGCTATCGCAAAGAGTTTCGTCGAGCTCTCTTATAAGGCTTGGAACGATGTAGATGATGAGCACGACCCGCTCGATTCAATCTGCGATGATGACGGTGATATAGAGCCAGAAGCCGAGCCTTATGATGTTGAGCGCCTGGTTGGTGAAGGATGTTTTATAGCTGCCGACACGTTAAATAGGATGGTTGAACGGCTTAGAGTTAAAAAGAATATAATCCTGCAGGGCCCACCAGGCACCGGAAAGACATGGTTATCGAAACGTCTCGCGTTTTGCTTAATGGGTGCACAGCGATTAAACAATATTGTCGCATTGCAATTTCACCCGACACTATCTTATGAAGACTTCGTGCGGGGATGGCGACCAAGTGCTGATGGCAAACTTCAACTAGTCGATGGGCCATTGATGAGAGCTGTAGAAACGGCCAAACGAAATCCCACGAAGCATATCGTAGTCGTTATTGAAGAAATTAACCGAGGCAATCCAGCGCAGATATTTGGAGAAATGCTTACGTTGATTGAAGCAAATAAACGTGAGCGCCTTTATGGTCTAGAGCTAAGCCATATGCGTGAAAAAGAAGCACCGATCTATATCCCAGCCAATCTTTATATCATCGGCACAATGAACAACGCTGACCGTTCATTAACGATGATGGATTATGCGCTTCGCAGGCGATTTAGCTTTTTTGATTTGGAGCCGGAATTTAATCAACGCTGGATTCACTGGTTGGTGCAAAAAGCAAAAATAAAAGAACAAGACGCTTATAGCATCGGTGAGCGGATGCGAGCACTGAACCAAATGATTGCAGATGACGATGCATTGGGAAAAGATTTTCTTATTGGACACAGTTATGTAACGCCAAAAGAACAAGCCTTGGCTGATGTCAACGAGTGGTTCGAAGAGGTTATACAAACCGAGTTGAGACCACTATTGGAAGAATATTGGTTTGACCGACCAGAACGAGTAGACGATGGTTTAAAACTCCTTCGAGGGAACAGTGATTAGTAAACCTTTGACTAACCCAGACGGTTATCAACCACGGCTAACACAGCACGGTATTCCAATCAGAAATATCTGGCTTCTGGTACTTTATGCATCGGAGTTCTACCGTGCCGGGTATTTGCAGTCTGTCGATCTTGAAAGTGTTGGTGATGACACGTCTGAACTTATTGCTGAAATTTTATGTCGCCAAGTTGAGCAACGATTACGGAACTCGCTCACTAAAACCTATGTTTCTCGCACCGAGTCGCTAACGCGGGTTAGAGGTCGTGTTGAACTTTTAAGAACGGAGCAGCAACAATTACTGCGTCAGGGTAAAGTAATGTGTACCTTTGAGACGCTGACTCTGAATACGCCCAGAAACTGTTTTGTTCGCGGTGCTCTTGAACATCTGAGTAACTTGTTAACCCATAAGAGCCTCGCTAAACGTTGTATTCAACTAAGTAAAAAAATGCGTTTGCGCGGGGTTATTGGTAATGCTCCGTCACTTAGACAAGTTTGGAAGGAGTGGTTCGGCCGACATGATAAAGCGGACCGAGTCATGTTTTTCGCAGCTAAGTTGGCTTACCAACTACGAATTCCGACAGAGTTGGAAGGTAGTTATCAACTTCACAATCCTACTCGTGATGAGCAGAGATTAAGGTATCTTTTTGAGAAGGCTGTGGCTGGCTTTTTTAATGTACGTTTATCTGAAACAAACTGGCAGGTGCATGCGGGTAAACAATTATCATGGCAGATCGATGACAGATCTCCAGGAGCCGATTCGATATTCCCAGGAATGAAAACAGATATTGTGTTAGAAAATCAGCAAGAACGGCGACGCATTATAATTGATACAAAATTTAATAGCTTACTGCGGCCAGGCTATCATAGGGCAGAGACATTGCGATCAGGCTACCTGTATCAGTTGTATACATACTTGCGTAGCCAAGAGCAAAACGAAGACCCCCTTTCCATCAATAGTGAAGGCGTGCTGTTACACCCAAGTACCGGTGTTGATATTGATGAATTTGTTTTAATTCAAGGGCACCGGATGCGCTTTATGACGGTAGATTTGGGGGCCGAGAGCAGTACTATAACGGAGCAGCTAACCTTATTGTTAGCTTAATCCTGGTACAAAATAGAAATTTTCTTGGTCACCCAGTCCAACTACTAGAAAGCACTTCTGCCTGCTTTAAAATCAGCTCGACGGCGGCTGGTGCGCGGTCGGGTGGGTACTTGTATCGGCGCAAGGTTCTGCGTACCAGAATTCGAAGTTTTGCCCGGACACTTTCCCTGACTTGCCAGTCTACCGTGGTGGATTTTCGTAGTTTGTCCGTAATTTCGACGGCAATCTTCTTCAGTGTGTCGTCGCCAAGTTCGCGAACAGCGCTTTCGTTTTCGGCGAGGGCGTCGTAGAACGCAATTTCATCAGGGTTGAGACCCAAGGCTTCATCACGAGCCAGCTCTTCCTGAAATTGCTTGGCCATGGCGATTAGCTCTTCGATGACCTGAGCTGTTTCAATGCCTCGGTTGTTGTACTTTCGCAATGTCTCTTGCAGGCGCTCAGCGTATTTCTTTTCCTGCACTACGTTGTTACGTGTCTTGGCTTTGATGTCGTCTTTCAGCAGCTTTTCTAGCAGCTCAACAGCAAAGTTCTTGTAAGGCATCTGGCGCACATCTTCCAGAAACTCGTCAGACAATAGACCGATGTTGGGCTTGTCCAGCCCGCACATGGCAAAGACATCAGACACACCTTCAGCGCGAACGGCATTGTCTAAAATTTGTTTCAACGCTGAGTTCTTCTCTTCTTGCGTGAGTTTTTTATCGACACTGGTGAACTTAGTAATGGCGGTTTTTACCGACGTTAAAAACGCCACTTCTTTTTGATATTTCTGCGCTTCGTCCAGTGTGCTACACAATGAAAATGCCTTGTTCATGGCCAGCACCGTGTCCAGAAAGCGTTTTTTGCCATCTTCCAGACTGAGTACATAGTTTGCCGTTGCCAGCAGCAATTGGTTTGGGTCGTCTTCGTAGCTCTTACCGTTATAATTGGTGTAATCAAAACCGTCCGCGTTCGGACCTTTGGCAAACATGCCATGAATGACATCCAGCTTTTCCAGGAGCAGTGCAAAAGCTTCCTCGGCGCTGTGTGTCGGTTGCCCTTTACCTTGCGAATCGGTGTAGGTTTTCAGCGCTTGTTTCAGCTCGTTAGCAATACCGATGTAATCAACCACCAAGCCACCGGGTTTGTTTTTAAATACGCGGTTTACCCGTGCAATGGCCTGCATCAAGTTGTGCCCTTTCATTGGCTTATCGACATACATTGTATGGCAACAAGGCGCATCGAATCCGGTCAGCCACATATCACGCACAATGACGAGTTTCAGCGGATCGTTAATGTCTTTAAAGCGCTTCTCCAGCCGCTTTTTGGTTTGCTTATTGTAGATGTGTGGCTGCAACAACGGCTTGTCTGACGCAGAGCCGGTCATGACGATTTTAATCGCGCCTTTTTCAGGGTCAGGGTCGTGCCAGTCAGGGCGTAACTTCACAATTTCGTTGTACAGATGCGCACAAATATCGCGGCTCATCGCCACAATCATGGCTTTGCCTTCAATGCTTTTTGCGCGGGTTTCGTAGTGGTTAATCAGATCTTCAGCTACTTGCGCCAAACGAGGGCCAGAGCCCACCAGTTTTTCCAAGCGGCTCCATTCGCTTTTGGTTTTCTCGCGGGCACTCACGTCTTCTTCGTCTTCGACTACCTCATCGACCTGCTCGGAGAGCTCTTCGATAACATCCTGATTGATGTCCAACTTGGCAAGGCGTGATTCGTAATAAATGGGGACCGTAGCGCCGTCGTCCACCGCGTCCTGAATGTCATAAATAGACACATAGCTACCGAAAACGGCGCGGGTGTCTTTATCTTCACTGGCAATGGGTGTGCCGGTAAAGCCAATGAACGAGGCGTTGGGTAATGCGTCACGCATGTGCTTGGCGTAACCAAACTTATATTTGCCATCTTTCTTCAACGTAGCTTTTAAACCGTATTGGCTGCGATGTGCCTCGTCCGAAATCACAACAATGTTGTGGCGATCATTTAAAATAGGATGGCCGTTTTCATCTTCCAGTAGCGCAAACTTTTGTACCGTGGTGAAAATAATCCCACCGGACTCACGCTCGGCTAACAACTGTCGAAGTTTGTCCCGATTATCTGCCTGCACCGGCTCTTGTTTGAGCAAATCTTTAGCGGCGCTGAACGTTGCAAACAACTGACCGTCTAAGTCATTGCGGTCGGTAACGACAATCAACGTCGGGTTATTCATTTGCGGTTGTTGCAGTAATTTTCCGGCGTAACAACACATGGAAATGCTTTTGCCTGAGCCTTGTGTGTGCCAGACAACACCGGCTTTTTTACTGCCGGGAACTACTTCATCCGCGTAGGTTGCGCGCTTCTCCGCAACTTCATCCAGACTTTGCTGCTCTGCTGCAACAATGGTGGCACGAACGGCTTCGCGTACTGCATGAAATTGATGGTAACCCGCTATTTTCTTAATGAGGTTGTCAGCGTCGTTTTCAAAAATCACAAAATAGCGAATGTAATCTAAAAACAGTTCGCGCTTGAAGAAGCCGCGCACCATGGTTTCCATTTCTTGCTCTAACGGGCGCTTATCGTCTTCGTTTAAGACAACGCGCCAAGGCATGTACCGTTCCTGATTTGCGGTGAGTGAGCCGACACGGGCATTAAATCCATCACTAATAATCGACGCTTCGTTGTAGGCAAACAGTTCCGGAATTTCGTCTTTATAAGTTTGTATCTGGTTAAACGCGTCCCAGATATCGACGTTTTCGGCGCTGGGGCTTTTAAGCTCGATAACCGCTACCGGTAAGCCGTTAATAAAACAGATAATGTCCGGCCGACGCAGTTGTTTTGAACCTTCAATAGTAAATTGATTAATGGCCCGGAAGCGATTGGCTTCCAGGTCGCCAAAATCCATTAAAAACGCGCGGTCATGAATGACTTTATCCTGCTTCTTGTATTCAACCGGTACGCCGTCAATAAGCAAGCGATGAAACTCACGGTTGTTAACAACACAGTCCAGGCTGTCGGGCTTGCGGACAACCGCAACAACTTGCTCGATGGCACTTTCGGGTAGGTGCGGGTTAATGCGGCGTAAAGCGGCTTCAAGATCAGCGAACAACAGAATTTGCTTATAATCGACCCGTTCCGGGTAGGGGCCGTCATGGGCAATGTCGGGACCATGGGCAATTTCCCAGCCATCCTCGGCAAACCATTCCAGGCATTGTTGTTCTAACTGGTCTTCGGTCATTCCATTAGTCCTTTAACTATACTTTGCCTAAATTACCTTAAAGTAATTGACAGGTAAAACATCTTGTTTATACTTATCCGTAATACGCCCGGCGCCTCTTCGCAACTTTGTTGTGTACGCGTCGGCTCTCATTTCAGGCCCCACACTGGCCAAGACTCCCAGTCATCAACTATCCCAAACTCGCTAATTCTTATTGCGTTATTTTCCGGTTCGGGGAAGCTTTCAACAATAGCCTCAAAGCGCTTATTCCATGCTGAATTAGGGCTTATTACTGCGAGCAGTTTTTGCATAAGGCAAAAGTAGAAGAATGGTCGTGAGTTATTTATCTTTTGCCAATGTTCGTAATGAGGAACGGGAGCTCGCTCGAGAACGTTGATGTTCCAAAGCCTACTGTGGTGAGCGCAAACATTACGTATAAAGTTTAAACTTCTTAACCATTTACTAAAATCATGGCCACTGGGAGCACCATACTTCTCAGCTATTTTATCTTGATGCTGTACCTTCATGCCTGAGTAAAGCATCGACATCATGCCGAAGTCCCACACTTCAATAGCAACCCAAATTGGTATTCCTTCATAGTTCTTTTTGTAGTGTTCAATAAATGGCTCTCGTCTAGCTCGCCATATGGCTCTTTCGTACTTTTCTAACCAGACTTGGTGCTCCGTTTTACCTTTTGCAGGCCCTTTCTTTTTAGCCTGTTTACTAAAGCGGCCATGCAAGCATTTTGGGTTCTCATGCGCATAACAGTCTATTTCGCCTAGTAAGTGAGCAATGTCGACTCGTACTGCCATTTCTATTCGTTCTAAGGCATCTAGCGCATGAAGCCGGAGTCGCTTATCGAAAATATATAAATCAACAATATCCCGAAAGTGCGAACCGTTAATAAACTCATCATGACGGATAGGTATATCCAACTCTGGGTTGAAGTGCGCTGATATTTTGCGAAAGGGATACCAATACCCGCTTAACCGGTAGTAACCTAGTTTTTCCAAGTAACTTCTTGCGATTTCAGGTTCATCAATCGTCATACCACGATCAGTAAGAAGCCCTAACTGCTGGTCTAATGATATCCATGGTTTTTGCTGTCGTGGCATATTTAGCAATCTCTGTGTGAGTCAAGTATGGACAACAGGAACGGTGACAAAAACCACGTGGTAAGCAGGTGTTCTGCCTTGTAACAAACTACCGAGAAATCCTCGATACTTGACCTTTTTCCTCGTTCGACGCCGATCATCGCGGGTTTTCCTCCTTGAATCTGTTCTGGTCTGCCAATCGCTCCAGCAGAGTCAACATAGCATCTTTTGGCCATAACACTGTCTTTTGACCTTTTACGGAGCGTGGCGTGTCGGCGAGCCAGGCACCGGCGTTATAGCCGGTAATGTCGGCTATATTCAGTCGATCGTAATAAAGTTGATGCTCGAACTCGTCTTTCATTCGGTTCAGCGTGCCCTGAACGGAGCGGCTACAGTCGCTATCAACTTGCAGTGGGCGAAGGTATTTATCGGCCGTTTCAAGGTGAACCTCATTAGCGCCGCATTTAAGCAGGGTATTCATAAAGGTATCGACAAAGCGGTCGTTCAGCTCAGCGAAGTCCGACTTAGTCAGCGCCGGCAACACCAGCGGGAAGCGTGTGCTGTCATGCGCTATTAACACGCAGTTTCTGCGTTGCAGCGTCACCAGATGACCATGCCATCCGCTTAAAGGATTGATATCAAGGTTGGGCTTTTCATACAGCCACTTGCTCATTGGAGTGACGGGTAGCGTACCCTCGCTGGTAAGCGTCAGTTTGTCGAAAAGTTTGCGAGTAGCGTGGAGTTTTATCATTAGTGGCACCAACAGCCCGGACTTTGCGCATCAAAGAAGAAAATTTCAGCGCGATTGTTGAGAACAATAAGTTTTTTATGAACCTTGTCTATTTCTTCTTGAAGTTGTGTTTGGTCTTTGTCGCCTTTGTGTATCGATATCGCTATTTTTCTGATTGAAGCTTTCTGGAGTTGTTCTACTATATGCTGATCCTGCTCGCTAAGCGACCATCCATAGATAACAAGACTTTTTTCTATACTTGGCAAAGACATATTTAAAACTCTCGAAAGGTATTTTGACTTCCTTATTCGTCGAACTTTCTCTGATGTGGAACCCTCACAAATGAATAACGGAACAGTTTCACTATCACGCCAAAACGTTTCGAGCTGCCTTAACTCATTAGCCGTTGGCAAAGATATTTTTCGTTCGTAATTACCCAACTTTGTTTTGTATAGCATCAAGCTACCATGCGGATACCAAATCTTTGATAAAGGCCTTTCTCCACCCTTTAACGAGTTACTACTAAATTCCCAAAGCATATGTTTGTCTAATGCGTCATCACTTATCAAGGCATTAAAGCCATCGGAAAAACTGTGAGTAGATTTGAGCTTTTGGCTTAGAGTTGCCCAATACAGAAGCAAGTCATAGTTAAGATAGAATATGTTTTTAAAACGACTTACGAAGTGACCGATATTAGCGACTTTTGACCATGTTTCATCAGTGGATGGATGTAAGTCTCGCACGGTTTTTATCAGGCTATTTCTTACATCCAAGTAGGCTTTACGAACGTCATTATCTCGTTTGTTGTAACCACTCGATAAGCATTCGTTTACATGGTCCGCTGTTATGAGGTTACTTAATACGAATTCGAAATCGCGATATTGTTTACTGAACTCTTCGAAAACATTCTGTACCTTTTTATTGATAAAACCATGTTGTATGGCTCTATCGTAAAGGCTAGAGTAGGAAAACCTGTTACTGGCAACCGCGATAGAACCGCCGTTACCAACAATCAAGTTATCTCCAAACTCGCTCGAAATATCACTCCATTGATAAATTGTTTGTTTCATTCCTAAAACCTTTTTGCTTTTAACCATTCTCGTCGATATCTATCTCGCCAGACAGCAGCTTGGGAAGTAACGTGTCTCTTATTCGTTCTAAATTCCGGTTCTCTTGGATGTTTTCATTCACCAAGTTAAATATTGGCTTTACCTGACTTTCATAAATTGCAATTAGGTCTTGTGATGGTAACGCAAATTCAAACTCTGGCACCGCATTTTTTGCTAAGTGAAGGACAGTCGTTCCCGTCGTATGAGATTGCATTTTGGACTGAAACGATTTCGATCTCGTTAGGCCGTACAGAAACGGTTTTAAAGGTTGCAGCTTTGGCCTAACTACGGCTACATCAAGAGAGACTACGAGACTGGAGTAGTTATCATCACCAACAACCATAGCAGGCTTTCCAATAACATCAGCCGCTTGAGTTACATCTGTGTAAGCTATGATTAAATCGCCTACTTGAACCTCTTGTTGTGGTTTATATTTACCTGTATAGGGCTTTAACCCATCCAACCTGTAGCCTCCTCCTCGATTAAACGATTTTAAAGTAACTAGAGCTGTATTAGATGGAGCCAATTCAGCGCTTTTATAGGACTTTCCTTTAACAACTTCGGCAACGTCTTTAATACAGTTTATATCCCACCCCTCTGGAATATCACCCAGTTCGCTGTCTTGCATGGCGGAGGGGAAGAGTTCGGCGGTGGTGCGGAGTTGGTTGTAGTGCTCCGGGCTGTCGGTTTGGAGCCGGGTTAGTTGCGCTTTGTCTTTGCCGGATATGGCTTGCATGGCGGCGAGTAGGGCGTCTTCATCGCTGCCGCCGGCTTCTAGTGCGTTTATTTTGGCTTTAACGGGCGCGAAATCGACAAACCAGCTTTTGAAGATGGCTTGGGCGATTTGTTCTAGGGTTTGGCTTGCTTGCTCGTTAATCCGAATTTTATTATCAATAGACTTGAGTATTTTGGCTATTTTTGTCTGTTCTTGTTTTGGTGGAATTGGAAGTAAAATCTTTCTCAATTCACTTTGCTTAATGCCTTTTACGGTTGAGCCTGAGGCACGAGCCTCTAGCTGTCCTTGGACATAAGGCCCTTGCATGACATAGCGTAGATAATCACTCTCTAAAATCTCTTTTGCGCCTCTAAGTGTCACTATACGCTGTGCGAGAGCAACGTTACAATCTTCCAGTTGGGCAACTTCTCCTAGTGGAGCCTCGGTTGTTACTACAACATCGCCAACCTGGGGCAGCCCACGAACCATCCATTCGTCGTAATCTTCTTCAGCGATAAATTCGGAAACGGGCAATATTTTTCCATTTTTTACGATTTTAGCCGTAATTAAAGGAATGCCCGTATCTGTTTTCTTGGGGGTCTTCCCTCTGTAGTCAATAAGCGCATCTAAAGCGTCGGCTAGCGGCAGCAATTGCCAATGTGTCGGGAAACTCCTACAGCTCATACCCAAGCCCTCCAAGATTACGCTTAATCTCAGCCTCCAAGCGCTCGCTTTCTGCAAACTGTTCGCTTAATTGTGCGGTTAGGCGTGCCATCTTTTCGTTGAAGGGTTCGCCGTCGTCTTCCTGTTCTTTTGCGCCTACGTAGCGGCCTGGGGTAAGCACAAAATCGTGCTTTTTAATGTCGTCTAAGTTAACGGATTTACAGAAGCCGGCGATGTCTTCGTAGCCTTCACCTTGCTGCCATTGGTGAAATGTATCGGCAACTTTGGCAATGTCGTCGTTAGTAAAGTCGCGTAATACGCGGTCTTTCATGTAGCCGAGTTCGCGTGCGTCAATAAACAAAAACTCGCCGCGGCGGTCGCGTTTTTTCTCGTTGCGAACCATGCCGTTGGCTTTGTCCTTGGTTAAAAACCAGATACAAGCCGGTATTTGGGTATTGGTGAATAACTGGCCGGGCAGGGCAACCATGCATTCCACTAAGTCTTCTTCAATGAGCCGCTTACGAATTTCGCCTTCGTTGTTGGTGTTCGAGCTCATGGAGCCATTAGCCAGCAAAATACCCATGCTGCCGGTTGGTGCCAGGTGGTGCAACATATGTTGTACCCAGGCAAAGTTGGCGTTGCCTTTGGATGGCGTGCCGTATTTCCAGCGCGCATCATCAGCCAACGACTCGTTCCACCAGTCTTTTACGTTGAACGGTGGGTTGGCCATGACAAAGTCGGCGCGAAGATCAGCGTGTTGATCGTTTAAAAAGCTGTCGGCGTTTTTCTTACCAAAATTAAAGTCGATACCGCGTATGGCCATGTTCATGGCCGCTAAGCGCCAAGTGGTCGGGTTGGACTCCTGGCCGTAGACCGAAATATGCTTTCGCTGCTCGGAGGCGTCGTAGTGTTGCTCTTTGGCGTGCTCTTCAATGAATTTATCACTGGACACAAAAAATCCACCAGAGCCCATAGCAGGGTCATACACACGACCGGAATAGGGCTGCAACATTTCGACAATCAGCGTCACGATGCTTTTTGGCGTGTAGTACTGGCCGCCTTGCTTGCCTTCAGCGAGTGCGAACTGACCCAGGAAATATTCGTAAACGTGACCGAGAATATCCTTGCTTTGTAAGTTAAGGCGCTCACCACCGAGCTCTGGTTTGGTGAATGAGGTGTCCGAGAAGGTGTTAATAAGACCAATGAGCTTCTCGTTTTCTAACTGATATTGGCTGATGCGGTTAAGAATGCCTTTGAGCTTGCTGTTACTTTTCTCGATTTCTTCCAAGGCGTAGTCGATAAGCCAGGACACAGAGCGCAATTTCACGTCGTTACCGGCATCGTCCTGCCACAAAACACTACCAATAGGCAGTACGGCTTTTTCTTTTAATGTGCTCCAGCGGGCCGCTTTGGGTACCCAAAACACGTTGGCTTCACGGTAATAATCGAGCACTTCCAGCTCTTCGGTTAAGGCTTCCTGGTACTCTTCGTCACTGTCGAAGTCATCGCGCGGCAGGTAGTAAAGGTTGTCTTCGTCGTCGGTTTTGAAAAGCTCAAGTAATTGCTCCTGACGCTCTTCAAAGGCGTCTGATACGTACTTTAAGAAAATAAGCCCCAGCACGACGTGTTTATAGTTGGCGGCATCTAAATTAGCACGCAGTTTATCGGCAGCTTTCCAGAGTTTGTCATCGAGTTGTTTTAAGAATTTTTGCTCGGTGTTGTCCATGTTTTACGACGTCCTTTTAAATGAATTTTAGCGGGCGGGCGAATTGTTTTCGAAGCCCGGCGCTATCGCTAAATTACTGGTGTTCATTAAACTTGTGCGGTTACGTAACCACAATTGATATTCGGGACCTTTTAAGGCAGCGTCTTCGGTGCAATCGACATTCCAGCGACGTAATAAATAACCGGCCATGGCAGCGCGAACATCAATGGTTAGTAAACCGTTTTTCATGTCCCCTCCGTTGCAATAATCCATTTCAATGGCCCTGGGAAATTTAACGTTGTTAGGGTGCGGTGTTAATTGCAGGGAAATCATCCGTTGCCATTCGGTATCGGAATCGCTGTCTTCGCCAAATTCGTAATTGCCGATGAGCTTCACATTACTGATTCGGGTTAATACAAAATCGCGAAAACTTTCGGTTTTTCGATCAAACGCGCGAACGTGCCAGCGCATGCCATTATCAACAATTGAGTGCGGTACAATTTCTCGTTTGCCGGAACCGCTGCTAAGCGATGTGTAATTAATTTCGAGTGCGCGTTCATTAAGTATGGCCTGCACGGTTTTTGCTACAACAAAAATGTCCGGAACATTCAAACTGGAAGGTGCTTCAACAGGAAAATGTAAATCGCCAATGGCGTCAAAACCATCGGAAATATCATTCGCTAATTTAATTAAACTGCGTTTGGCGTCATGGTCGAAAAGCGGTTTAAATTCACTGGTCTGGAAGTAACGTTTTTGCTTAACGTCGTATTCAAGATTTTGCGGTGCTAATTCTTTGTAGAGATTAAAGTCACGGGAGCCTGCCGATAGCCCAACTTCGAATCGTTTAATTAAGTCCTGGCGGTAAATCGAGCCTTTAAAAAGTAAACAAAAATCGATGTACGCTAAGCGCTGTTTTTGCGAAAAGGCGAGTTTTTCCAGCATCATCCGTGGCCACTTTTTATCGTTATTTTCGGCTTAGTGTGGTTCATTTTGGTGTGCATGTAAAGTGGTTGAGTGGTGGAGCGTAAAAATGTGTCAGGACGGGGATTTGTACAACAGAGTGGTGACAGAAGCGGGATTTCGAGCACTTCCTCTGGCATCAACGTGTCCAAAAAAGGATCAGTCACCACTTTGTTGTACAGATGGTTGCATTGGCAAATTACGGTAACCAGGTATTTTGCCACCACATACTAGGTTCCGTACAACAGATAGTATTTATTACTAAACATAGTTATTGATACTGGCTAGTAATGTTAGGCTCCTGTCGCACTGGGAGTCGCAAACACACAAACAACTGAGAACAAGTGCAGTACTAATAGTCTGGTGTACGGCAAGTTGCGCTGCCCATATAAACCGAAAGGATTTTGCGAACCAGCACAATGTGCCGTACACCAGATGATATTTAGTACGGATACCGTTTTTAATGATACTGGCTAGCAATGGCAGGCTCCTATCGCTTTGGCAGTCACAAATACGCAAAAAATTAAGAACAAGTGTCGTACCAATAGTCTGGTGTACGGCAAGTTGCGCTGGCGATATAAGCCGATGGTATTTTGCGAACCAGCACAATGTGCCGTACACCAGATGGTATTTAGTACGAAATACCGTTAACGTGAGCATTGCTTTGCGGCGCTTTAGCGAGGGGTGATTTTGAAACAGGAGGGTTGAAATGGATGTTAACTCAGTTGCCAATAGAGTTATCTTACTGGCGGGTATGCCAGTGAACTTCTGTTTGAATCAGGTTGGTTTGAAAGTTTCAGCGATTTGGTGATGCAGTTTCCGCGGACGCAAAATAAAGATGGTGCTGCGGCAATTACTTCTGACCTGCAATTATTTAAAGAGCTTCGCTCGAATCCAGAAGCGGTAACGCCGGAAAAAATGAAAGCGTTGAGTTTGAAGTATACGCCTGAGTTGCAAAATTCTTGGATTAATTCTGAAACGCCTGACGAAAAGGAGATTCTGGGTGCCTGGTGGCTTTTAGAAGTTGTTCTGAATTTATTTTTATCGAAACAGCCAGAGCTGCAATTTGAAATCAGAAAAATACTTTTATGGCTCGCCTTTTTTGAAAAGTTTCTTCGTGTAACGACAGAAAGTTTTGATGAGCGCTTTCCAGAGCAGGGTATGATGAAAATGTTTTTGCCTGTTGTCGAAAACAATAAATTGATATTGAGTAATGAGCGATATGTATCAGCGATAAAACAAAAATGGGTTGGCACTGAAGGCAGTTGGGTCTCGTTTTATGAAAAAATAACGGAAGCGAAAGATTCTATTTATTCGAGTGAGGGTGAAGACCCGAAAGCTGCTGTCGAAAAGCGGTAAAAAGAATTCGCGCTGGTAAGACTCGGTTAAACAGAAAAAACTATGCGAATAATTTCCGCGTCCTGGATACCGAATTAAGGCAAGCCTCCATGCAGTCGGTTGAGCTGATTGCACTGTTCTGTGAAGTGATGACGAAAAAGCAAGTGGCGATGCTCAAAGATAATTGCACGCCAGTGGACATTGAAAAAATGTTTTCCGTTTATCCGAGAATTTATGAGCGATTCACTGGCTGATTCGGCTAAACTTTAAAATTCCATTCAGGTGTCCTCCTCATAGGTGAGTTGCCGTGAAAACATCCTCTTTGCTGTTTCAGCAAATTAACTAACTTAAGACTTAGAGGACAAAAAAATGGCCAGAACATCAAATGATGACCGTTCAGATTCAATGAACCCAAATAACGACGCCTACTGGGATAGTTTGGACAACCATGCTAACCAGTTGAACCCGAATCACGACGAGTATGGTGGAGGCTGGCAAGCCGACGAAGAGGATTAGTCAGTCTTAATTGTTAGGCTGAAACATTGTTGCGGGCTGGCTTGATGTTAGTCCGCAACTTTAACGTTTGCCGCTAGTTGAAAACACCGTACTCCAGGCGATGAATTAGGGCGAGTACCTGCTGAAGCTCTAAGAATGAGTTCAGGTTTTCGATAGGCGAGCGCCCACCGAGCCCTCTACAAGGCTTTTTAAGCCAGTTAATAGCGTCGCATGCCTTGCCCTGGAAAAGCGACTCAGAGGCCTTTATGGCTTCAATTAACGCATAGATACGGTTGCTTTCTACTCTGGTAAAGCGTCTGTGCTTTCTTCTCTGTACTTTATTTCGGTCAGGAAGATTAAGCGCATTCAAGATTTCGGTTTCTGACAGCTCCGTTTCGTGCGCGAGGGAAGCGACGACGTCAAAAGTGAAACCTTGCACAATCGCATCACCCATTGCCGGGTAGTCTTCAGGTAGTCCTAGCTTTTGCTTTAAAGTCAGCTTTAAAGGCTGTTGTGCAGTCTTGGGGATGTAGTGTTCGTGGTGCATTTGAGTGCCTCACAGTGAAAGCTCACTCAGAGCCTTTCTTCTTGCTTTGAATATAGGTGACAAGCAAGTGAACACCCAGCATAACGACCGGCATCACCGCTACCCAAATTAATAATGACTCGTCGCCCATCAGATACTCCAGCCAGTTAACCAGGTACTAAGAATAGCATTTTCTGTTGGATTTACAGCCACTATGGGGTCGAGAACTCGGACGCGTGTGGCAGAGAAACAAAAAGCCACCGGTGACGGTGGCTAGGAAGTATCGCATAGCATGACATTGCGGCTCTGATTGCCAAGTGTGAGAGGCTAGCGATGTGAGCATATTAACAGAGCAAAATGGTAAGCGGAAGAAAAAGACACTAACGGACTCAAAATACGCAATGTCTGTTAGCCCCGTTGAAAGCTCAAAGGCAGCGTGTAACTCTCAACTTGGCTTAATTTTTAACCATGTTATAAAGAACCTTTCCTGATTAACGGTCTTGTTATTAGTAAGTGTGAGCGTTGCTAGCGATGCACGGCACATTTACTCCGGCAATATTGCGCGTTTTGTTGTTGTGTTGTGCATTTAAGTCGTTTACTGTCAATGACATAACAAAAAATAAAGGTTAAATATTGTGCGCTCGCTAGAGTGTTACTGAGCATGCTCAAACTGCCATTGCTAACTCGGGAACTGTAAAGTTATAAATCACTGATTTATCAGTAAGTTAATGGCTGGAAACTATCAATTGGACGAGTTTCTAACTGTGCACGCACAATATACAAATGTTAGCACTCAAGGATGCATATGAATTACGGTGAGTATGAAATTCCTCTATTGATAGGAAAAAGGCGTGACGAAGGTAACACACTACATATCGACGTAGATCGATATGCTGGGGTGGCATTTTTCATTGACGGTGAACACGGTAAGATTGTCACTTGCAAGCATATTGTTGAAATGGTTCAAGAGGGAGAGGTTTTACTTGGCAAAAATCTTATTTCTGGTGAAGTAGATGTTATATACAATATCAAAACACATCCCTTATACGACTTTGCTACAGCTAGTTTTATAAAGCATCATTCATACAAAACCTTTCCACTATTGGATAGAGAGTACAACCCTGGACATGATGTAAGGGCTTTCGGTTTTACTAATATCGGAAGAGAAGGCAGTAATGTTAGAGTAAACGCTCGTATGCTAAAGGGGTATATTGTCAGTCATGCGGACGAATCAGGACACCCTCAAGCAAGAACTACGAATGAGCTTTCGTTTCCTTCCCTCAAAGGGTTTAGCGGTAGCCCTTTGGTAAGCGAAGAGAATGGCGCGCTAGTTGGTATGTTATTTAGTAATCATGAGTCATCTATAGAAGTCCACTCTTTTATGGACGTAGAAGATAATGGTGAACAATTTAAAGAGAGTATTTATAGAATCATCGAGCTAGGATTGGCTCATTCTGCTAAAGATTTGATCCAGTTCATAGAGGATTTAAGCTAGTGCTAACAAACCAAATCAGTCGGATTGCTACGCTCTCCGCTGTTTGGGGCGTTAGCACTCAAAGAAGTATCGGAATACTAAGATGATCGAAGAAATATACACAGCCGTCGAAGAAAAATATTTTTCGTCTGGTGACTTTAATGGAATGCCTATTTACGGCCTTGAAGGCAACTTCGACATTAATGGTGAAGCCTTTAAAACGTCGGTTCGGAAAGGAATCGAAGATGACATCCTGACAGCCAGAGTTGATGGTAATCCTCATATCAGAGCTTTTTCAAACATCCCAAAGGAAAAAATACTTGAGTCCTTCGATGCCTCAGAATATCCAGGTCATATATGCCTGTATCCCCATGAAAAAAGACTGATCAACTCTAACAGGCTTGCCGAATACAGTCAGTCACCTTACGAATTGGAGTTGGCGAGAGGGGCTGGCCAACTCGACTATAGAACTTTTGACTTGTCTGTTTTGGAATACTATCGAAACGATCCTCGCTATTCATACGAAACTGATTTTATTCATGGCCAAATATCCATTACTGATGAGTTTTTTGAGTCTGATAGCGTTCCAGAGCATGACCAGATACTCCTACAGACATTTGGCTTTGCGTACGACGATGATCTAAACAGATATGTAGCAGTCTTTTTGCGATACTTGGGCAATCTTAGCCCTGAGCACCAAAGAGTTTGGGCCGCCAAGGAAGTAAAAGGGAATATAAAGCTTCATCCTGACTATTACGCTTCGAGTATATTGGGATCTTGGGGCTCAAGAATGTCAATATTTAGAGCCTTTACAGAAGAGCTAAAAATTATAAACGAGATGAGTGTATTAATTGGAAAACCCGCTATCTTTAGAAATAGTTACGACGAAGAAACTCCCAAAGAGTTTGGGTTTCTTTTGCGGCCTACACAGTCAGAATTCAACAACTTCATGTTGCTTTTAGACAAAATGATGTCAGAAAACATCAACAAGAAATTCTTTGAAAATGACGTTGATCTTGAAAGTGAGGAAGAGCGCGAAGATGGAAAAATTATTGTAAGCCAAAAAGGAACAATACAAATCCTAGAGGATTGGATTAATAAATATTTCCGTCCTGCTGATCCTGAACCAATCGAAAATATGATGAAGACCTTTAGAAAAGTTAGGCAGCTTCGTCAAAAACCCGCACATAAAGTCAACGCTGATGCATTCGATCAGGAGTTGTTCAAACAGCAGCGTAATATAGTCATTAACGCCTATGACGCAGTTCGAACACTACGGTTGATTCTGGCTAACCATCCAAATGTTAAAGAAAATCCCCCTAAAATAAGTGATCGACTATATAAAGGGGAAATATGGGACATCTAAAAGTGCTAACAAGCGGCTGCTGTCGGACTGCTAAAAGCTCCGGCTTCACCTCCACTTTTACCAGCCGCAGAGCCGGGCGTTAGGGCGAGCCGACATCTGGTAGCCAAGGGGACCAAAATGGAAGAAACTGTAGAAGAGCTTATCGAGCTTTGGCGATCAGACCCATTAAAAATGAAAGATCTGAGAGTTTTTGTTATTGAAGAGAAGTTCATATTTCGATTCGTCAATAGGCGCTTCAAAAAGACACACCATATTAACGAGTTTGGATATGCATCGATAAACAAGCTAGATCGAGGGAAAATACTATCAATATTCGCCAAGCTAGAATTTCTGGTTAACGAATGTATAAATCTTTTCTTGCATTCAGTTAAGCCGAATTTGACCGGCAAGGTTAAGTATTTTAAGGATAATCCGAAGGCTGAAAATTTAGTACTGACGGTATCTCCTATATATCAGAGCGAATTACCCTCAATGATCCAGGATATACCTTTCAAAAGTCGCATTGAGTATATTGAGCGACTTGGAATAATTGATAATGATAGGAAGATGGCTATGCTGGACTTGGCTAGCACAAGAAATTTTCTGGCCCACGAATGGGAAGAAAAGTTATGCGAATACAAAGAACGTATGTTGAAAGAAAAGTCAGTTTTAAATGACTTTTCTATCGACATTAGGTCGTCATTTGAAACGCTAGTAAATTGCTATGTTGAGCTTCAAGGTAAAGTCGGTTACAAGGAGCTGTTGGCCTCACATAACCAGAAAGTTATAGAGCAAAATCAAAACCAGCCCTAACAAACCAAGGCAGCGGGACATATTTTGCTTCGCTGCGCTCAAAACGCAAAATATGCCCTGCTTGGGGCGTTATGTTTCTAGGGGATAATTTTGAGCATCTGTTTGAGCCTTACATCCGCAGACATCGGTCTTACTAAGGATGTCGTAGCGATCATTGGAACTGTGGGGGCACTGGCAATCGGTGTTCTTGGTCTGAGTACTTGGCGGCGCCAGCTTCATGGGACTTCCAAGTTTGAAGTCGCCAAGAATATTCTCACAACAACGTACAAGATCGAGGACGCGATTCAGGCAGTACGGAGTCCAATGCTTCATCTCCGAAAAGAGGAGGTTGAGGCGGGAAGAGCCCTTGAGGAAGAGCAGCGAATCTATGCAGAACGGTTGCAGCGGCTGAATGAGAAACGAGCTGAACTGAGAACCTTGGCTCTCGAAGCAAGAGCCATATGGGGAGAGCAAGACCACTTCGAAGCAATTCAAAAGTTAATCGGGAAGCTCCACTCTGAAATTTGGCTCCATTTCTGGTTAAAGGGAGCTTACGCAGGACCTGGTGCGCAGGTAGACCGGAGTCCCGAGCGAGTGGCCAAGAATGATGAAATTGTCTATTACGTAAATGATGAAGATGATTTCACTAAGCAGATTAAGAATGCTGTTCGTGATGTTGAGGCAGTTTACAAGAAGCGGCTCCGAGAATGACGAAACATAACCAAGCAATTAAGTTCGCTCCCTGCGGTCGCCGGACCTCGTTTCACTCGGCCGCTTATTGCGGGCGTTATGTTTCTAGAGTGAGGAAGAATGGCTAAAGGGAATCACCAAGGTCAGGTGTTGCGAGACCATAAAAAAGTTGGACAAAAATTTATACCACCTTTGATGCAGCTACCCAATATGAAAGAAACATCATTTAGGGATAGTACGCTGCCTTGCCTGATTTGGTTGTCGGCCATTTTTCTTAGAAACCCTGATCGGCAATCGGTTCATTATGTCATTGAATTTCTTATCAAGTGCAAGGATATTTTGAATGATGATAAGTCACCAGCACTGGTATTTCTGAATAACTTCGACAAACTTACTGCGGAGCAAAAGAGAAGAATTTCAGAAGGTATCGAAGATCAGGCTATGCTCAACTTCCTGAGAGAAAGCTTGGTTCATCAACATCACCTTCTTGAAGATTATCCTCTTGGCTTTCTATTTGAAGATCATGTTTATGGTGTTGATCGGGATGAAGCGTTGGAGTGTCTTAAAGAGGATGTATCGGCTTTGTTGGATCGATACACAATGCACTCTACCAAGGTTCAAACTACAGCTTTCGTTTCAATGACAGCTACTGGAAAGTTGTTTTTAAGTTCTGCAATAGATCTCCCTGATTTCAATTCAATTTTTACAGCGCCTGATTCAGATGAAAGCAAAAGAGTCGCTTCTTTTGTACGTGCAAACATTAATGCTGGAGCAGGATTCAAGGATGCAGAAGGAGGTGAAAACGAATGGTCAAAATCATTCTGGAGCCAGTGTTTTAATCTGGAGGCTTGTTCATAAATGGAAGATAAAGATCCAGTTTCTGAGTTAATCGAGTCGTATGAATCATATCTAAAGTCAAGCTTTGAGGAGCTTTGGGCGAGTGTGAAAATTGAGTACGACAAGCTAGAGGCATACTCCGTTATTGGGGGGTTATTGTCCCGCCAAGTCACCATGTCTATTCAAATGGCAAGATCGCCAAATATTTGGAATGGACATTCGGCCCCATTGTTTCTCCGAGCGATGACAGATTTACATATAGCGTTGTCGTGGATCATGCTAGATCTAGAGGAGCGTTCGAAGAAATATATATTGCATGGGTTGGGTGAAGAGAAGCTACTTATGGAGCATTTCAAGAAAGAATTAGAGGATAACTCTGAAAATCCCAACAATGAGCAATTAAGTCAGCTTGTTGATGCTAAATCTGCTTGGATAAATTCACAGCGTCGTGACTTTTTTGTCGAGGTCAATCTAGGTAATTGGGCGCAGTTGGATTACAGACGAATGTCTCAGGAAGCCGATTGTGAAAGTTTATATAAATTTGCCTACAAGCCATTTAGCCATGCTGTTCATAACATGTGGCCTCACGTATCAATCTATAACTGTAAAGATTGCAATAGCCCACTTCACAAGCATCATCTCATCCCAGATTTATTCGAAGCTCCTATGGATATAGATTTTCTATTTAGATCATGTAAGTACGTTCATATGGCCTATGAGTTATTCATAGAGAAATTTAGCTTAGTTGTGCAAGCTCCTAAGCCTATGGACTGGTGGTACGATTATTTCGACGATGGTAATGACGCAGAAGAAGATGAAACATAACAAACGCGTCAAATGCGACGCTCGTACCTCGCGCGCTTTACGCGGGCGTTAGGCATTACTTGAGAGACCTCCTACATTATGAGAGCAACCAATATCATAGAGTTGATATATGAATCGAACCGATAAAGTCGGAAGCGAATACCTTCGTACACATGTGTACGAACCTAATTTTCTATTGTGAATGGTGTTACTTAGCGGTTTATAATAAAATTCTTAATGGCTACAACGTTGGGCTTCAACGGCAGAAAAGGCTGAGTGCGGTCATGGAAAATAAACTCGCAAAATATGGTGTTAAAAAACCAATTAGTCGACCGAAGATCAAACCAACTAAGCAACTAAATCTGGATACTCCAGAGGGGCAACGTCTAGTTTATACAGAGGCACGAATGATTCTTGCGCAACACAAGAAAACTTTCAGACGCTTGGCTTCTATGTGATGCAACTTTTTCAACTCACAGCAACCAGCATTATTGATGAAAAACAGTTTGCCGATCTACTTTACGATTGTTACGCAAACAACTTCGAGCAGTAAAAAGCAGGTTACACTTCCGCCGACTGGTAAGTACATCGGTGAGTATAGTCAAAATAAGGTTTGCCAAATACGTCCTAAACTATTGATTTTTAATGATTATAATCTTTTCAATCAACAAGCAGATCCAAAACATCGAGTAGGTCGCGCCTTTGGCGCGACTCAGCTACCGCCGCCTCTCAAACTGCAACAAAGGCGTCATTATTTAGCGAAGACGAATTGAGTCGGTAGGCGACCATTTTACCTCCAGCCGCGACAGACCAGTCGACGCAGGTGATACGGCTGGATTAAAGGCAAGGCTCTCCTTTCATCCAGTAGTGTCCGATGAATAATGGTTTTTGGTTGTCGTAGCCAGGCATTGATGAATCCAATCAAGTCCGTATAGTAAAAAGTAACTTGTCTTTGCTTTTCGGGTTTAGCTGTTTATTCCACCGCTTGAACCTAAGGCATGTTACCAACGGAGTAAAATTGATCCACTGACAACGGTTTAAAAGTGATCCACCTGAGGCATCATAGCCGCACTTTTCAATAAGACAAGGCGGCCTAACATGCTAACTCAGGAGCAACTAGTGGACATTCACGTTTTACACCGACAGGGATTAAGTAATCGCGAGATTGCACGCCGTCTTGGTATTTCCCGCAACACAGTAAAAAACTATCTGGCCCGGCCAACAGTAACGCCAAGCTATTCGGCGCGTGAAGCGCGCCCAACGAAGTTAGGCCCTTATGAGGCATATCTTCGGGAACGGATTAAAGCCGCTGAGCCTGATTGGATACCGGCAACGGTTCTCTTTCGAGAGATAGAAGCCCAAGGTTATAACGGCGGTATGACTCAGTTGCGACAGTATGTATCGCAGTTTAAAAAGCCAGAAGCGAGCGACCCAGTGGTTCGTTTCGAGACCCAGCCCGGTGAGCAGTTGCAAGTTGATTTCACTAACATCAACCGCAACCGGCGTCGCATGAAGGGCTTTGTCGCGACGTTATCGTTTAGTCGTGCAACCTTCGTACACTTTTCAGAGCGCGAGCGCCAAGAAGATTGGTTGTACGGTTTAGAAAAAGCATTTGTCTTCTTCGGTGGTGTTACTCAACACGTTCTGTTTGATAACGCCAAGACCATTATGATCGAACGTGATGCATATGGCTCAGGACAGCATCGCTGGAACCAAGCGCTGCTCGAGTTCGCTAAGTACTACGGTTTCCAACCGCGTGCTTGCCGCCCCTATCGGGCTCGCACGAAGGGCAAGGTTGAGCGTTTCAACTCGTATTTAAAAAGCAGCTTCATCACGCCATTAGCGGCGAGTTTGAAGCAGCATGGCTTACGCTTTGATGTGTCGGTGGCCAACGCTCACATTGGCCCATGGCTTGAACACGTTGCGCATCAACGTATTCACGGTACAACGGGACAGAAGCCGCAGATATTGCTTGAGCAAGAGCGGTTTCATTTACAACCGCTACCAACTAAAGAACACGGTCGTATCGTGACATCATCAGCGAGCCGACCAACACCGATAGAGAGCTTACAGCACCCGCTGAGCGTCTATGACAGCTTGTTGGAGGGACGTTTATGAACCTTCAACAAGAACGCATACTAGACGCTTGTGAGACGCTCAAGCTCGGAACCATTAGTTCTGAGTGGTCTGCCGTCGCAGATAAAACAAGTGCTAAAGAAGGTACTTTTGCCGACTTTCTAGAGCAACTACTGCAGCTTGAACTGCAAGCACGGACACGACGAACACAAGAGACGCTTCTTAAGTTGGCTGGCTTTCCAGCATTAAAATCGTTCGATGATTACGATTTTAAGTTTGCTAGTGGCGCACCACGACAGCAACTAAAAGAGCTAACTGGCTTAGCGTTCGTTGAACGTGCCGAGAACATTGTATTACTCGGCCCTAGCGGCGTTGGTAAAAGCCACTTGGCTATCAGCCTCGGTTACCTTGCGGTAATGCGTGGTATTAAAACTCGGTTTATTACAGCGGCTGATTTAATGCTTCAACTCGCAACGGCAAAAAGCCAAGGCCGACTTGAGCAGTATTTAAAGCGCAGTGTACTTGCGCCGAAGCTGCTCATTATTGATGAGATAGGTTATCTACCTTTTGGTCGCGATGAGGCGAATCTGTTCTTTAATGTTATCGCCAAGCGATATGAGCAAGGTAGTGTCATCGTCACTAGCAACTTGCCATTTTCACAATGGTCGAACGCTTTTGCCGATGACACAACGCTCACAGCGGCATTATTAGATCGGCTTCTGCACCATTCGCACATTGTGCAAATTAGTGGAGAGAGCTTCCGATTAAAGGGCAAAAAAGCTGCAGGAATAATACCTGCTGTCGAAACAAGCGCAGAAGTACTTGTTGATGCTTAAATGCAGCAATGGATCAGTTAAATACCGTTGTTGTGCACGAAAATGGCTGTAAAGGTGGATCAATTTTATTCCGATGCTTTTCGGATAAACCGCAAACCGGCCATGATAATTGACGCTGAGTAAGCACTTTTGTGGATCACTTTGTAGCCGGCGTCTGAAGTATAAAATTAGCTAAGGGTGGATCACTTTTACTCCGTTGTTTTTAGGACAAAAGTGGATCAGTTTTCATCCGTTGTTGACAGGCATTCCGAGAATCGGCATCTCTATCTAGCGAAAGGGGGTGTCGATAAGGCAGAAAGTATCATAAATCACCTCAAGGCTTTTTAACCATGCCCCCAAAACACAAACACACCGAACGTGACATTATTCGTGCGCTGACCGAGGTCTGCGAAGATGCGAAGGTTGAGCATGAGGGCTTCGTGTGGCTCACGCACGAGGTGAATTATCAGCGCTTTCCACAGAGCTTGGTGGTGACCTTGGTGTTTGATGAGTATGTCAGTGAGCCAGCGATGTTGTCGGCTTTGGCCGCGTTAGTACCAGAGGTACAGCGCGCGTTGAAGCCCATCGTGGGTGGTGAGTTGCCTGCACGTCAGATTGAGGCGCGCTACGAACACACAATGCATTAGCGGATAAAAACGCACCATCCGAGCTCTTAAATCACTCATAGCGATGCTCTGTTGCGGTTCACGTAATCGACAATGTCTTTCGCCAAATTTGACGAAAAGAGCTTGTCAGAATTGCTAAAGATAACGACACCGTTTCGAGTAGTGGGGTCGAACTCTACGTATGAAAGGAAATCCCCGTTATTGCCTGAGTGATAATATTTCAGTCGTCCATCGACTTGCTTGGCAGCGAAGCCTATGGCTCGATGAAGCTTTCCATTTTCATGCGGAACATTCGTTTGGAGCTCAAGTAATTCTTCAACGACCTTCTGCTTTTCCGCTGTGTCAGGTACTAAAATATCGGCGATAAATTTAGCGTAGTTGCCAGCAGTGGTTATTAGACTGTATGAGGCACCAAAGTTGTGATCATGCTTGTGATTATCGGTGGGCTTGCCCTCGCGGTGACCAAAGGCTTTACGTTCGGTTATCTCGTCATCCCAGATATATTTAATGAAGTCTGCGCCAATTTCATGTGTTATTTGCTCGTCGATTAGAGCCTGCAGCCCACTGTCATCAACGTTTAGTCGTTTCTGCAGAACGCGTCTTAAATACTCATAACCTTCACTTGAGTATTGAAACTGTGTACCGGGCTTGAACAACAGTGAGAGCTTACCATTCGCGCTAGAGCGCCAGTTGGGCAAACCTGAGGTGTGCGTTAAAAGCATCCGCGCGGTGATTAATTGATGCCATTCATTTTCCGCAAGATCAGGGTGGGGTAAGTAGCTATAAAGCGGTTGGTCGAGTTCAATAACGCTTTTTTCAGCCTGCAGTAACGTAAAATACGCAAAAACGGGTTTGGATAAAGACGCCGCTTCAAATAGGGTTTGCGATGAGATGTTATCGCCAGTATCTTTATTAGCTAAACCAAAACCTTGATTAAATACGACCTCGCCGTCCTGAATCACAGCGACCGCGAGTCCCTCTACGTCAGCCTCAACCCGACGTTTATGAATAAAACTTGTCAGTGTCTGCTGTCTCGGTTGGTCGTAGTTGTAACCGCTTTCTAAGGTTACACGTACCCAGTTCACTTCACCCGTTTTGCTGGGCAGAAACTCAAATGTGGTATTTGAGGCTGGGTCGATAAACTTATAGTCACCGACAGCAACGAGTGGGGTGGTGCCACTTTCAAGATTCAAGGTTAAATGCAACTGGTCGTTATTCACTGCAAAAGTGTGCTGCGCCTCATTACCCGCTGGTTTACCAAATGTCCCGGCTAACTTGGGAAGCAGCTTAGAATCAATATCATATCGTTGGTAAACTTTGGGTTTAATGGGCTCCCAGCCATACTGCTGTGCAACCGTTCTGGCAATAGCGGCCATTAAGTTAAAACCACTATCACTATTGGTCATGATGACTAACGCCTGTTTGTTTTGAACGGAGCCAACCATATAGCTGGTAAAGCCCGGAATACTGCCCCAGTGATCAAAAATAATATCGTTAGAGCCGTCAACGTAGTGCTTTTTGAAACCCAGCCGGATCGGGTCTCGAGTAAACATCTCCCTGGCAATTTGTTGCGAAACCAATTGACCTTGAGCGGAATGATAATCGTCGATGAGAGCCATCGTAAACGTGGCCAAGTCGGTCGGCGTTGTCCAAACGCCACCAGCGCCTTTAAAAGGGAAAAGTTGGTAGGGGTATGGAGCCACGTCTTCGGTATACCCCGTCGCGCGGCGAACCTTGAGGCTTGCCGGTATGGGCTGCCTGAATGAACTGCTTTCCATATCAAGTGGCTCAAATACCCGGTTTTGCACCGCAGCTTCAAAGCTTGTTTTTGTGACATCTTCGATAAGCTGTTGAATTATCGTATAGCCAGGGTTCGAATAGTGATACTGCTCACCGGGCTTGGAAAAAAGTGTGATCCCGGGGCCGTTATAGGGTGATTCGCCTTTCAGCATTTGAGTCACGGTGGGCACTTTTTCACCGACTGCGTATGGAGC
This sequence comes from Idiomarina sp. OT37-5b, assembly GCF_002968395.1. Lineage (NCBI taxonomy): Bacteria > Pseudomonadati > Pseudomonadota > Gammaproteobacteria > Alteromonadales > Idiomarinaceae > Idiomarina > Idiomarina sp. OT37-5b. The sequence goes on along the minus strand of NZ_CP027188.1, from coordinate 2,675,033 downwards.
TGGTACGTAGTTACTAATCCCTGCGCGGTGACCAATAAGCTGCCGAAGCGTTACTGGCTGGGTATTGATGAACTTATTGTCGGGCAACTGCCACGAGGTTAGATAGTTGTTTATATCTTCATCCAGAGAGACCTTGCCGGCGTCAACCAACTGCATTGCAGTGACTGCTGTCAGCGGTTTACTGAGTGAGGCGCCGGCGAATACAGTCTGAGATGTCACTGGCGAAAGCTTACTGAGTTCTGCATAGCCGTAGGTTCGCCGCCAGGCAATTTTCCCGTTATCGATAAAGGCCATACTGACACCCGCGATGTTGTCACTCAGCATGACCTCGGCGATTGACGTGGTTTTCAAATGGCCTTCTAAAAATTGATTTGGCAGCAACTGTTGTTCAATCGATTGAATGTGCTCTATCGGTTCGGCTGAAACGGAACTTCCGAGAATCGTTAACAGTAACAGCGCAATTAGCATCTGCTTTTTCATTGTCACGGCTCCTAATTTAAGCGCACCATCGTAAATGCCTTGTCTCCAAACCGTAATGTCGCATCAGCCTTATTGGTAGCGCCTTTAAATGAAATGACTACCGGCAGATCGGCTAATTCAAAGGTTTGCGCGTCAATTGCGTGTAGTGGTGTTTGTCGAACGGTACTACCGTCAGGGGCGAGCTCATGATAAACGAGGCGGTTAGCCGAAATACTCAGCTGTATTTGGTTTCCACTGTCATCATCTTGCAGTTGATAGCTTCCTTCATACAGTGTCAGTGTTTCTTCCGGCAACTGTTGACGTGGGCGGTGATCAAAGTTTGGTAAGTCCATTCTGGGGTCGATGAAATGAAGGGCAATATCCTGTAGTGCATCGTCAGAGGTTGAATTACTCAGTAACACGACACCGACGTGATTGTCTGGACGGAACGCAATAAATGCCTGGTGACCATTGCCGTCTCCACCATGATAAAACGCCTCAAAAGTGTCGTTTTGATAGTGCTTCCAGCCTAAATGCTCGGGTTGTTGCATTTCGTGTTTTAAAAAGCTCATCAAATCCTGTGCGGTGGAGTAAAGGCCGCCGGCTCCGTAGGCAACATCCGGTATCTCGGCAGGGGCGCTGATAGGAATTGTGGTTTGATGGCGAGTGGCGAGAAGATCCGGATGAGGTTTAAAGCTCGTCTCGTTTAGTTTAAGTGGCGTCAGGATTTCTGTGTTCAGTTGCGTGTTAAAATCTGAGTCGGTTATTTGACCCAACGACAGCCCAAGTATGGCCATGCCAACACTGGAGTATGAGTCATCGGCAGGTAGGTTTGCTTCACGTGATAGGGTTGCGAGCAAATGCTCGGTACTGTTTTTGGATAATGTTTCGTGTGATAGATCCCGAGGCAATGCTGCGGTGTGATTAAGTAAGTACGCGAGGCGGGTATTGGCGTTGTCTTTAACATCTGGCCAAATATCAGTAAGCAACGTTTGGCGGGTTACAATGCCTTTTCTTTCGAGTGTCTCGAAAAGCTCTGCGGTAAAGAGTTTCGCTAATGAACCAACCGCAAACTGTGACTGATCGGTTAGCTTTTGCGATCCTCCCGCTTGCGACACGCCATAACTGTAAAAATGGGTGCCTTTAGGATTAACCAAGCCGATGACAACACCGGGTCGGTGCTGATTGTCGACGGCCGAATGAATGCTTTGCTTAACGTCTGGCGGGATATCGGTGAGCGTCGCGACATCGTAGTTTTGGCAGCCTGAAATGAACAGGCACAGCCATAGGAAAGAGAGCCGTTTCATGATTTATCCTCAATGTATTCAAGTAAATCACCTGGCTGGCAATCCAGCACCTCGCACAACTTCTCTAAGGTATTAAAACGGATACCACGCACGTGACTGTTTTTTAACAGCGACAAGTTGGTTTGTGAGATGCCAATGGCGTCGGCAAGATCTTTCATCTTTATTTTCCGACGAGCCATCATCACATCTAGGTTTACAATAATTGGCATTAGATAATCTCGTCGTTTTCGGTTTGTAGTGACAGTCCCAAAGTAAATGCTCGTGAGATGGCCAAAAGAAATAGCCCGGCAGCAAGCAAGCCCCAATAAAACGAGCCAAAAATATAAAAGCTCTCGCCATGCGCAGGCGATACTTTGATATGCGTGACATAGAAGGAAGCAATCTCAAAGGCGTCGGGCATAAACAGATAAAAGCGAATAATGACTTCGACGTAGAGCAATACGGCGAGCGCGATAAACGAGGTAGCCACTTTCTTCAACAACGTGGGAGTGGAGATTTTAAAGGGCCTGTCCGTTTGCAAGTCATTCATGAATTGTCGTAGACCGCATAAAGCGTAACTAATCAGTCCACCAATCAATAAAATGGTCAGTGCACGGCTGATCGCGAATCCAAACCCAGATGTCTGAATATATAGGGTGCCTTGATTGCTCTCTATTCCCCACTTTCCTGCGGGAAGAACGTCATGATAAGACCCTGCTGAGCTGGCAAACTCAATGTGCCAAGTCGTTAGCATATGCTCGCCCAACGCCGGCAGGATGATGGCGACAACGGCTAAACTTAGGGTAGCGATCACCGTAATAACGAGAGCGAAATTGATTAATCGGTATGAATGAGTGGTTGTCATAACGAGCTTCGGATATTGGACGATGGTCAAAATCTAGTCTAAAAATTAATCTTTTGCAATAAAATATTTATGTAAAACGTAAATATCTTTAAGTTTGATGCTGTATTGCGAATCCAGGCTAATGGAACAAGGAGTGCTGAAAACAGCTATTTTTCGACCGCTGAGAACAAATGACTTTTCAGGGAGGCGCTATAGGTTCGGCTGACTTTAAGCGTTTTTTCATTGGTCAGTTCAATGCTGTACTCGGAGTTTCTGAGCGCCTCGATGTGCTTGATGTAGCGAATATTGACGGCTGTCGATTTATGAATGCGAACAAACTCGGGGGGTAATATATTTTCGACTAAATGCTTAAGTCGGGCTCTCATAACATAGGTTTCGTTATGCGTGTGAATACACATATAATCACCGGCGGCATCAACCCAAACAATCTCATTAAAGGGCACGAATTGGCCTGAGTTACGTCCATCCGTAATGATCAGTTTTTCACTTTCTACCCGATAGCTGGATGAGGACGATGAGCCAGCTCCAGGGCTGCCATCCAGGGCATCGGAAGCGGTCAGTAGTTGTTGCTTATACAGCGGATCTGGGCGCCTTGCTCTAACCCGTTCAATGGCCTCATTCAGACGGGCTTGGCGTACGGGCTTTAGCAAGTAATCAACCGCTTCAACCTCGAATGCCCGAACCGCGTATTGATGAAATGCGGTCACAAAAACAATGGCAGGATGTTGCTCGGGTTGAAATTGCTTGAGTAGGTCAAAGCCGCTTTTGCCCGGCATTTGAATGTCTAGAAAGATTAAATCCGGTAGATCATTTTTAACGCACTCAATGGCTTCATCGACACTGGTCACCATATCAATAATATGAATACCATCCACTCGTTCGAGTCTTAGCTTCAGGCCTTCAATAGCACTCAGTTCATCGTCAACTAATAACGTATTTAATGTTTTCATAAGGCGCTACTTTGTAGTTCGCGAGGTATTAAAATGTTCACCCAAGCACCCCCTTCGGGTCGGTTTCCCATAGATAACTGAGCGTCGTCCTCATAAGTCAGTCGTAGGCGCTGTTGGCAGTTGTCTAAGCCGATGCCGCGTTGGCAATGATACTGCTCCTCAAAGCCGTTACCATTATCCGTGACCTGGATGTGAATACCTTCTTGGCTGGCGCTAAAGTCAACGGCAATTGACATGGTTTGATTGGCGAGCATGCCATGTTTCAGTACATTTTCGACCAATGGTTGTATTAATAAAGGCGGAATCAAGGCTGCTTCGCAATCGGGATCGGTTGTTATCGAGACATCCAGCGCCGTCTGAAATCGATTTTTCTCAATTTCCAGATAGGTCTTAAGCAGTGCTGCCTCCTCTGATACCGGAATCTTTTTTAGCGGATCGGTATATAAGCTGTAGCGTAAGAAATCACACAATTGCTCTAACATATCAACCGCACGGTCATTTTCATGTTTGAGAATAAGCGTGCAGATCGCGTTGATGCTGTTAAACATGAAGTGAGGGTTTAATTGATAGCGGAGCATTTTTAGCTGAGCTTCTTTGGCCAGGTGTGTCGCGCGCTCGGCTCTTTCGCGTTGCTCTACGTTGTCGAGATAGTTTTTGATGCTGTAATACACTGCGGTCCAGGCGGACAGCATGGTTAGTGAAGCGCTGGTCCAGGTACCAAAGTCAAACCATGACATTGGATCCCATGTTCCACCATACAGCGCTTGCAACGCATACCATTGAAATTGTGTCCAGACCAGCGCTGCGACGATGATCAATATAACGTGTGCAGCAACGGTATATTTATCAAAGCGCTTTGCCCGCTTGTAAAACGTATGCAGGCCCATTGTAATAAGAAAGCCGGAGCTGACATCAAGCAACAGATGGGGAACGTGGATCTGCCACGGTTCATCACTTGGCAGTTTGATCAAGAGTTCGGTCAATAGCGCATAAATAGACCATCCGCAGAACTGACAGAACCAAAACAACCGCAATCGCTCAACAAATTTTGACATCACCGGCTCACTTATCACATACGACTGTGGGCAGTAACTCAGCTGCCCACATCATGATTGCGTTAGTTACACGGCACCGTCAAGGCTTGTTCGCTCGGTTTGCTCACCAAAGCGACGTCAGCAATCGATAAGCTCGCTTGCGCGGAGCTATCCAGGCGTAGCATTATCGATGCCTTCTGATTAAGGTTCGAATTATCGCATCCTGTTTCAATCGCCAGCGTATTCCAGTCTCCCAGTTTCAATTGTGGCGTCGACTCCCTTAACTGCACTGCGTTAGTACACTGTTGTTGGTGACATAGCACACCCAGTCGAACCGGCTCACTGAGGTTATCGCTGAAACGGACTTTTGCCTGCAGAAAACGAGCTTCGCCATTCGTAAGCGATTCAAGCGGCTCTTCTCGGGCTAAGATCGCGGCAACAGACGTGTTGGCTTTATGCCAGACAAAGCGTCGCCCGTCTTCCTGATAAGCCAGGTTGACCGACTGCATTGTCACTGACTGTTTGTCAGCACTGGTTCCTGAAGGACCTGAGATGGGTGTCAACGCGTTATTAACCTCTGCAAAACCCCAGTACCAGCCTTTTGCTAAGTTCCGTACAAACAACGGAACGCTGTTCGATTCCGAAGGGTTGTCAGCGAGCCGCTTTTCTTCGTTCAGTAAGCCAATGTGCTGCTCACTTTCATAGGTGAGCCCATAACCGTACGGAAACAGTGGATCGTAATTGTCATCATAACGATTTAAGGTGAATTGGTCGTCATACTTGGGCCAGGAAAAACTCAGCTTACCTTTAAAGTCATGTTGGATTGCGCCATTGGCATCTCGCAAAATGACATCGGCTACGCCTTGCCCTTCCGAACCAGGTAGCCATGCGGCGACAAAAGCATCGGATACATTCAGTTCTTTATTGACCCATAAAGGACGTCCACTCAGAAACACGGAAACCGTTGGAATGCCCTGATCGTTGAGTTGTTTAAGTAGCGCATAGCTCTCGCTATCCACCTGGCCAAAATCTAATGATTGAATATCACCAAACCACTCAGCATAAGGCTGCTCGCCAAAGACGACGATAGCGACATCGGGCTTTTCATCAAAGCTGCCGTCCTCACTGAGCGTGACCGAGCCACCCGCAGCAACAACTTGCTGCTCGATACCCTCGTAGATTGAGGTCGCATTTGGAAAATCTGCGTTGGTGTTGTCAGTACCCTGCCAGGAAACGCTCCATCCACCGGCCTGCATAGCGATGTTATGTGCGCCTTTGCCAGCAACGAGAATATTGGCTTTAGGAGATATCGGCAGGACTTGCTTGTTATTTTTTAACAACACCAGCGATTCACGCACTGCTTGAGCGCCAAGCTCCCGGTGCTGTTTTGCATTAAACCACTCTGCGTGCTGGGTTTCGGGGCGTAAGGATGGCTTGTTGCGCTCGAACAGTCCCCAGCGTACTTTAACCCGGAGAATACGAGTTACAGCATCGTCGATACGTGCTTGTGGGATGACGCCTGATTTTACTTGTGCAACGGTATTTTTATAGAGTGCCTCAAAATGTTCCGGTGCCATTAATACGTCGATACCGGCATTGATAGCGGCGGCACATTGTTCCAGGTCGCATCCGTCAACAAACTTATGTGCGTTCCAGTCACTGATGACAAACCCGTCAAACCCCATTTGATTTTTCAGCACATCGGTTAATAAATACTTGTGACCATGAACTCGGGTGCCATTCCAACTATTAAAAGACGCCATTACCGACTGCACACCCGCCTCAAGCGCCGAAAAGTATCCGGCTCCATGAATATCACGAAGCTCGGCCTCATCAACGCGAGTATCGCCGCGATCGATACCAGCGGTGGTTCCGCCATCACCGATAAAGTGTTTGGCCGTGGCAATCCGATGATAGCCTTTCAAAAAGTCTTTGCCGACGGTGCCTTGAATACCTTCAACCACGGCTTTAGCGTATTGTTTTACGACTTCCGGGTCTTCCGAGTAACTCTCATAGGCTCTCCCCCAACGGTCATCCCTGGCAACGGCGACGGTGGGCGAGAAACTCCATTCAATACCGGTTGCTGCAACTTCCTTGGCTGTTGCCTCACCTATCATTTTGATCAGCTCGGGATTACGAGTAGCCCCTAAACCAATATTGTGCGGAAACAACGTTGCACCAAATACGTTACTGTGACCATGCATAGCATCGGTTCCCCACATGGTGGGTATTGAACTGCCATCGATAGAATCATCGATGGACGCTTGGTGCATTTCATCGGCGTATCGTAACCAGGTATTTCGATCCGCCTGCTTATTGCCGTAGGGGGCGGTATTACCGCCATTCAAATAGGAGCCAAAGCCGTAGGTGCGCATTTGTTCCACGGTCAAGTAACCAATCTCCGGTTGAATCATCTGCGCAACTTTTTGTTCAACCGTCATGTTTGCCAGGAGTTCCTGAACTTTCTGCTCAACGCGGGTGCTATGGGTTTGGGGTTGTTTTTCTAAGGACCAGTCTATTGTTTGGGCTGACGCTAGGTTGCTAAAACTCATTAAACCCATCGACACCAATAGGGGTATCGATCTTCTAGTGAATTTGCGCTTTAGCATTTAGGTTCTCCTCGTGGGTATTCGGCTGATATAACGACTAAATTTGGTGTTAACGAGTGACCTGCAATCACTTTTCTCAAGTGACTGCAGGTAGGTGGGGTGAGTTTTTAGAACTTAATACCTGCGCGGATGCCGTAGTATCTCGGCATACCGAAACTACCTTTAGCAAAGCCTTTGGTTGTATTGTTCCAGTATTGAATGACTTCATCGGTTGCGTTATTGACAAAGATCTCAGCAAACCAGTTTTGATTTTGTGGCTCATACTTCAGTGAGGCATTCACTACGGCAAAAGCGTCACGTGAGTCATCCATGTAGGCTACCGCATCATCCGGCACTGCAAACGCCATATCATCCAAATGTTTGTCGACGTTCCAGATGGTTGAATAAGAATCATCCTTCCAACTCACGTTAAACCAACCATGGATGTATCCATAATCGCCCAAATTAACGGTGTGGGTGTAACTTAAATTGGCGGTGTACTCTGGTGTCATCGCCAGGTTGTTGCCTTTTAAATTGGTGGTAAGCAACGTATTAGTCGGGTCGATGGACTCCTCGTAGGATAAGTTAAACAAGTACTCTGGATCGTAATCCCATTTGGTAATCCAGTCTTCCGTGATGGTGGCATCTGTCCAGGTAACATAACCATTCACGCGGCCGTTTTCGTAGGGTTTCCAGTCAAATTCAAGCTCAATACCTTTGATGGTTGAGCCCGGCACATTTTGTGTGTAGTAGGCAATAACCGGTTGGTTTTGGTAGTCGAGAATCGGGTTGCCGTCGTCATCGAGGATCGGCGTACCATCTTCACCTTCAACCGGTGACAAACGCTCGACGTTGCCAATAGAGCCAACCGATGCGTATTGCATATCGGTGTAATCCGTATAGAAGAACACCGCCTGAAGGTTTAATGAGTTATCCAGCAAGCTTGACTTAGCTCCCACCTCCCAGGTGAGAACCTCTTCGGGATCGAACTGGGTCTCAAAGCGGGTGGTTTCGCCGGTTCGGTCATTGACCACCTCATACACATCGCCAATACCGCCGGCTTTAAACCCTGAGGCGACATAACTGTAAATCATGGTCGCATCAGTTAGGTCGTAATCAAGCCCAACGCGAAAGTCATTACGTGTCCAGCTTCCCTTATTGTCATTGGCAAAGTAAGACGCGTAAATCGATGGGTCTTCGAAGTAGTCCACGGGTAAATCATTCAGTGCCGTGCGGTTAAGCCAGCCCGGTGCGCAACCGTCGGCATTGGAACAACGGTAGGTTCGCCCACCTTTGTCTTCCTTAGTTTCGTCGCTGAACCGATAACCTAAGGTTAAGTGCAGTTTCTGCGTTAGATTGTAAGTGGCTTGGCCAAACAACGCGTAGGCATCGGTAGAGCGATCAGGCTGATCCCAAAATGACTTGTCGTCCATGGGGTTGTCGTAATAACCGTAGGTGGTTGTTTGTTCATGGAAGTAATTCAGTCCCGCTATCCAAACTAAGTCACCGTAATCATTCGACTGCAACTGCACCTCGGTAGAATAAGATTCTGCGCCAGTGCCATCAAGGAAGTAGGTTGCTCCATCCCATGGATCCAACGCCACTTCACTGTCTTGGGCTGAGGCGCGTTCCATGTCCTCATAGCCGAGCAACCACACGACACTCATGTCGTTGTCAAACGTATAGTTAAAGGTGTTTCGAAGGTAAGTTATGTCTAGGTTGAGCTCACCCGGTACGTTGACGACCGCTTGGTAGGTATTGTCGCTGGGTAAAAACGTTGAGCAGTCACCGCCGTACTCGGTGGAACGTCCTGATAATTTTTCACAATTAACGAGATCAACGTTGTTGCCGCTATCATTTATGTATTGTTGGAAAACGGTGTGATTGGAGAAGTTGCTATCGAGCGGTTCCCAAAGCGCACTGACCCGGTAAGAATACTCGTTCGCATTGTTGTAGAAATCATCTGCTCCGGCACGAGTCAGGGCTCTAATGCGTTGTCTTTCGGGATCGGTACCGGCACCATCAATCCACCAGTTCTCTCGCTGAGTGAGTGTTGAGCCGACACCGGAATACGAGTCTTCGGCGATAACTTCTGCATTGATAACCTCATCGGATAAACGGCGTAGGTCATACTGATTCGGATCCCAGTAGCCTTCAAGATACGAATCACGTTTGAGTCCTTTACCAGAAACGCGGATTGCAAACTCGCTGTTTACTGGAATGTTGATAAAACCTTCAATGCTACGTGCATTGAATCGTCCCAGTTCGCCGCTCACGCTGCCAAATAGTTCACCAAATTCAGGTTTTGCAGAGATAACATTAATGCTGCCGACGGTTGAGTTACGGCCGAACAAGGTTCCTTGTGGCCCGCGAAGCGCTTCGATTCGGTCAACGTCGTACATCAGTGCCAGCGCACCTTGCATCCGGGGTGAGTATATACCGTCGAGATGGACGCCTACTGCCGGGTCACCCAGCTCAGTAATGTTTGTTGAGCGAACACCACGCATGGAAATAACAGGGGCTGATTGATCGGTTGCGGTTGAAATATCCAGACCAGGAACTAAGTCTGCGATGTCTCTAATATTATTTACGCCATTTTGCTTAAGTACCTCTTCGCTTAGCGCTGAGATTGCAACCGGGGTTTCCATTAACTTGGTTTTTCGTTTCGTTGCGGTCACCGAAATAACTTCTAAACCACTCTCTGTTGCTACTTTTTCGTTATTGTCACTTTGTTCTTGAGCGTCAGAGTTTTGAGCTTCTGCTTGTTGTGCCTGTGCGAGCATTGGCATTGAACAGGCGAGCAATATGCCGAGGGTGATACCATTAAGTCGTTCCATTATTCTTTCCCACTTTCCTTTGATTGTCGGGTACTTGCGATACCTACTTAGGTGTTTTAAGTGCTGGATACTGCCTACGGATACATCACGTATTGTTAACAAATTACACAGTTCTACTGGGTGGGAATATTGGCTTTCGATAATGCGAGTGGTAAACGCTATGACCCGTGCAGACCTGTCACAAAATTTACACATATTGTATAAAAGGTTAAGCGGGGGATAACGGGACTTTAAACGTTAAACCTGGCTGAACATCAGCCACACACCACCCATATAAAGTAGCGTTATCAGCAGGCTTTCGAGGCCAATACGACCCGGACCCTGGCGCTCTCGCCGAATCAGCCCCATGAGCAAAACGGCGGACATTAACAGGGTAAGACAAAGCCAGAATAAGATGTCGTCGGTCATCGAGTGATAAATTGAGCCGTTACGGTAGGCGATATCCGACGCGGCGGTAAATAACGTATCAAATGCGTTGCCACCAATGATGCCGCCGACTGCGAGCGTTAAGGCGCCACGGCGAACGGCAGCGACTGATGTGACCAACTCCGGTGTGGAAGTACTAATGGCGGTTAGCATTACACCCACCACAGTATGGGTCAGCCCGGTTTCGGCGGCGATCACAGAGGCGGAAGGTTCCAGTAAATAGCCGGCAAAACCCAATACCACAAACAGCACAAAAAACTCGCTGACCAGCCGCACCATCGGCGGCATTTGGCTAATATCGTCCGGCTTGTCCTCACGGGTTTCCCGAGTTTGTGTTGGCGCCCACATAGGCGCATGGTGCGCGCGATGCACAAGGGTAATACCGTAGACATAAACCAGAAAAAGTAGCGGCGTGACCGGGTGTATGTTCCAGATCGTGACGTTAGGTAACAGCGGGGTCATCAGAATCAGCGACAGCAGCATGATGAGCAGTGCGTTTTGCATCATGTTCGGCGCTGACGCTGCGGCATGCTCGAGGTTCGCGCGGCGATAGACCATATCGGCCACTGCCAGAAAAAAGGTTTGCACCGCAATGCCGCCAAGGGCATTACTGAGCGCCAAGTCGGCATTACCGTTCCAGGCAGCGGTTACCGACAATACCGATCCCCCCAGTGAGGTTGTTGCACCCAGCAACACGGCACCTGCTGCCGCTTCTCCGATCCCTGTGCGGTCGGCAAGCTGATCAACAATGCGTGTAATACGAGTACCGGCAATGGCAATGACGAGGGCACAGAGCCCAAATACGGCCACGCCTTGAAGTAGTGTCCAATTCTCAGGGTTTAACAAATAGCCATTTCCCATACGACGGCTGATTGCTTCAGTATAGTAATCAAAATTGGCGAGTCCAACGGCATCGACTCGCTCTGATGAACGAGGTCAGCATAAAAAATTTCACTGGCGAACAACCGTACCGTCGCTATACTCCGCAACAGATCGCCTTGTTGTTTCAAACGGGGCTGGTAGACCGGAGACTGTGATGATTAGATTTTGTATTGCCGCGTTACTGATACCCATGACGTTTGCAACGGTAGCGCAGGATGAACACTTAAAATGGGCTGGACATGTTGCGTTGCCGAATGGCCAGCAGATGCCATTAGAACTCGAGGTGTTTAAAACCCCTCATACTACAACGGCTAACGTGAGAAGTCCGGCGCAAGGTGTACAGAACATTCCGGTCACTGCATTCCGTCAAACGGTGAACACGTTATCAATGCAGTTACCGACGCTGGGCGCGGCATTGCAGTTACAGCCAAATAATGAAGGTTGCCTGGCCGGAGCGCTCAATCAGGGTATGGCGTTGCCGGTTGAGTTATGCCCGACTCAAAGCCTGACCCATGATGATTATTTGGCTTCTCTGCCCGAAGGCGTCACAGAGCTTGATGAGCTGCGTTTCCAGTCCGCTGATGGTTCGTGGTTGAGCGGCACCTTGTATCAGCCGGTGAATCAACCGCAAGCGCCGGTGGTTATTCTCTCCGGCGGCAGCGGTGCGAGCGATCGTGATGGCTCTTTTGCCGGTAAAAAGCCCTACCGTAACTTTGGTATTGAACTGGCGAAACAGGGTATTGCGCTGTTTACCTTCGATAAGCGAGGCGTCAGACGTTCTGGCGGCGATTATACACAGGCAACGGTTGAGCAGTATGCGCAGGATATCCAGACAGCGTACCAGTTGATTCGTGGCATGAAGGCGATCAACCCGGAAAAAATTGGTTTTGTTGGTCACAGTGAGGGGGCAACAGTGGTCGCGATGGCGCTGGCTGAGGTCAATGCCGATTTTGTGATCTCACTGGGTGGCGTCGGACTTAATGGTATCGATGCCATTGTCTTGCAGGATAAAACCGAGTCGATGGCGCGTGGCGCTTCCGCAGAACAGGCTGAAGTGCTGCAGCAGATCGCACGGGAGTATTATGCGATTGTGCTTAATGCGCCGGATGATAAGGCTCGGGAGCAACAGGCCAAAGCATGGTTGGCGTCGCTGAGCGAGCAGCAGCGAGACGTCTATCAGCAATACGGAGCAGACACTTATACGCTGGCCGTCGATAATGTGAACGATAAGGCGTTATTTTCAATTTTGGCGACGGACCCCACCCAGCATTGGCAACGAGTCTGCGTTCCTGCTTTGATACTAAACGGGGATAAGGATGTGCAAGTGCCGGCGGTTGAAAACGTTGCCGGCCTCGAGCAGGCGCTAGCCTCTTGCCGTCATCCCGCTACTAAGGTAAAGATATTGGCTGACTATAATCATATGCTGCAACCGACAACGGATGGCAACATTGAGTTATACGCAGAGCTACCGGAAGGATTTGACGAGAACCTAAGTACTGACATTGCGGCCTGGATTAGGCGCTTGCGTTAACCGCCCAACGTAACAATCGCCCCTGCGGTCGCCCTTGCGTTGACATCCCGTGGCGTAACGGTTATCAAGTTGGCAAACTGATAGGAGATGACACATGTTCGAATACAAACGAATTGCGCTAGCGGTGTCGCTGGTGCTGATGACAACCGCCTGTTCAGAGGCAAGCAAACAAGAAGCGACGTCGGCCACGGCTGAGCAACAAACAGCGGCCGAGCCGGCTCAGCAAGAAACGCAGCAAAGTGAGTCGGAAAAAGCGAACCAGTTATTCGAAGACATTTTTATGGAAAATGTCATGCGCAGCCCGATGTATCAGTCGTATTTGGGTATTAAAGACGATCAGGACAAGTGGGATGATATTTCTGAAGAGCAGGCGCAAGAAGACTTAGCGCTGCAGAAAAAGCATTTGCAACAAGTGCTTGCGATCGATGAGTCGAAGCTTGATGAGCAGACCAAGATCAGCTGGATGCTGATGAAGCAGAAGCTGGAAAACGAGATTGCCGATTTCAAATGGCGTCATTATAACTACCCGGTAAACCAAATGTTTGGCCTGCATTCGAGCGTAGCGTCGTTGCTGATTAACCAGCATGGCATTAGCTCGGTGGATGATGCCGAAGATTATATTGCGCGTCTTAACGGCCTTCCGGCGTTATTTGAGCAGCTAGGGGAGAACCTTGAGCTGCGTGCCGAGAAAGGCATAATCGCGCCGAAATTCGTCTACCCGTATGTGATCAGCGACAGCAAAAACATCATTACCGGCGCGCCATTTGACGATGGTGAAGCGAGCGCACTTTGGGCTGACTTTACGAAAAAAGTTGAAAACCTGGAAATCGAAGAAGACCAGCGTGATGCGCTTCTGGCAGCGGCTGAAAAAGCCATGCTGGAATCCGTGAAGCCGGCCTACGAGAACCTCATCGCGTCGGTAGAAGCGATTGCCGAGCAAGCGGACACCAAAGACGGTGCCTGGAAATTCCCGGAAGGTGAAGCGTTTTACAATAATGCCTTGCAGCGCACAACAACGACCGACCTGACGGCCGACGAGATTCATCAGATCGGCTTGAGTGAAGTTGAGCGCATCCACGAGGAAATGCGCGGCATCATGAAAGACGTTGGCTTTGAAGGCACGTTGCAGGAATTCTTTGTGCACATGCGCAACAATGAAGACTTTATTTATCCGAATACCGAAGAGGGGCGTAAACGCTACCTGGACGAAGCAACCGCATACATTGATAACATGCGTGGTCGTCTGGACGAGTTGTTCATTAACAAACCGAAAGCGGGTTTAATTGTGAAAGCGGTTGAACCTTTCCGTGAAAAATCGGCGGGTAAAGCGTTTTATCAACAACCGTCGATGGATGGAACGCGTCCGGGTACTTACTATGCCAACCTTTATGATATGGCGGCCATGCCGACTTACCAGATGGAAGCACTGGCTTACCATGAAGGTATTCCGGGTCACCACATGCAAATCGCGATTCAACAAGAGCTGGAAGGCATTCCTAAATTCCGTCGCTTCGGACGCTATACAGCCTACAGCGAAGGCTGGGGACTTTATACCGAGAAGCTGCCAAAAGAAATTGGGCTGTATAAAGACCCGTATTCGGACTTTGGTCGTTTAGCGATGGAGTTATGGCGTGCGGTGCGTTTGGTTGTGGACACCGGCATTCATGCGAAGAAATGGACGCGTGAAGAAGGTATCGACTTTTATGTGACCAATACGCCAAATGCAAAATCGGATGCGGTGAAAATGGTCGAACGTCATATCGTCATGCCAAGTCAGGCAACGGCTTACAAAATTGGTATGAATAAGATTTTGGAGTTGCGTGAGAAAGCGAAAACGGAGCTTGGCGATAAGTTCGATATCCGTGAATTCCACGATGTTGTACTTGGCAGTGGTCCGGTACCGTTAAACATCCTTGAGCAGTTCGTTAATGACTACATTAGCGAGAAGAAAAGCGCTTAAGTAAACCGAGTGAGCCGCGTTGCTGCTTAGACAGCAACGCGGTTGCCGCCATTACGCTTGGCGCGATACATAGCCTGGTCGGCATGGTGCAGTAATTGCTCGATGGTATGGCCATGCTCCGGCCACCTGGCGATGCCGATACTGGCGGTAATAATGTCTTCACCGTGCGGAAGTTGTAACGGTTGACATAAGGCATCATGGATCTTGTCTGCCACTGCCGTTAACGCGTCCGGCGTATCAATGGCATCCACCAACACCACGAATTCATCACCGCCAATACGTGCGACGCTGTCCGTTGCTCGAATGGCGCTTTGAATGCGCAAGCCCGCAGCTTTTAATAATTCATCACCGGTTGCATGCCCATAGGTGTCGTTTATGTGCTTAAAGCGATCCAGATCCAGATACAGCAGGCCGATATCATTGCCGTCACGCTGCGCCCGAGTGGTTGCCGTTTTAATACGATCATACAACAATACGCGGTTGGGTAATCCGGTCAAAGCATCCGTTAGCGCCATTTGCTCAAGCCGCTTGATCAGACGTTCTCGTTCGGCTTCTAACTGTTTTTGGCCGGAGATATCACGGGCGACACCGACACGCATCTGATCGCGTTCGGACCACCGCGCCGACCATAAAATGTGCACAACGGAGCCATCTTTACGGAGATAACGGTTCTCGAAGTGTGTCACCTCCCCGCCGTGATTAACCCGGTGTGCGGTTTTTTGAGTCATCAAGCGGTCGTCGGGATGAATAAAGTCGAGCATGGAGCGACCAACCATTTCGTCGGGGTGGTAACCGAAAACCCGTTCAGCACCGGGACTGAGATAATGGAAACGACTGTGCTCATCGACGACGCAGATGGCATCGAGCAGAAGATCCATGTATTCAGCAATATCAGCAAACGAGCTTGTGATCATAGTAGTACGATAAAGTTGCCATTTGTTCCGACAGCGATACACTGCAGGGAATGAATTAAAAGCATGTTCTATGGGCTTTTTAGCACAGAAAATGCTTTTTTGCTCACACTTACTGTGGTTATTCGAGACAACGGAGCAACGATGAAGATTTGGGTCGACGCCGACGCGTGTCCTACGGTTATTAAAGACATTTTGTATCGAGCGGCTGAGCGCAAGCAACTGCCACTGATTTTGGTGGCCAATCAGCCGTTGCGTGTGCCGCCGTCGAAATGGATTCGCACCATGCAGGTATCGTCCGGTTTTGATGTTGCGGATAACGAAATTGCTGAACGTTGTCAGCCGGGTGACTTAGTGATCACGGCGGACATTCCGTTGGCCGCTGATGTGATTAAAAAAGATGGGCTGGCGTTAAGCCCGCGAGGTGAATTATTCACTAAGAGTAACATCGGCTCGCGACTGAATATGCGCGACTTTATGGACACCATGCGCAGTAGTGGTGAACACACCGGTGGCCCACCGCCGTTGCACCAACGCGACCGTATGCAGTTTGCTAATGAACTGGATAAAATTTTGGCGCGCGTTTAACGGCGCGCCAAATGGCGTGGTTAGCCACGGGAAAGCGTTTTAATCAGATGCCAGCCAAAGGCCGTTTTTACCGGGCCGTGAACTTCCAGTGTCGGTTTACCGAACACAACCTTGTCGAAGGCCGGTACCATTTCGCCACGTCGGAATTCACCCAGGTCACCGCCTTTTTTGCCGGAAGGGCAAAGTGAGTGTTTACGTGCCAAATCGGCAAATTTAGCGCCGCCGGCTAGCTGTTTCTTAAGATCTTCTGCTTCATCTTTGGTTTGTACTAATATGTGTAGAGCGTGTGCGCGTGCCATGATGCCTCCTTATAATGCATGCGCTAGTTTAACAATTTTGAACCTAAAAGGTGATAGCATCGTTTATTCAGTCGGATGACAGAGCGGATCTAACCATGGCTAAAATCCCAGATTTCTCGATATTTTATGACCGCGCGTGCGAACGCAAAGGCGGCGAGCAGAATATGCTTGCTCAAATGCCAACATTGGCGTCTGATGAACAATTGATGCAGTTAACAGACGATCGCGTTTTATCACTGCTCACTCGATGCATTTTCCGCGCTGGCTTTGTGTGGCAGGTTATTGATAATAAATGGCCGCAATTTGAACAGGCCTTCAGTGGTTTTGTGCCGCTGTACTGGCAACAAGTGCCGCCGGAGCGTCTTGAAGCGTTGGCAAACGACGAACGTATTGTCCGTAATTTTCAAAAAATTATAACGGTGCCGATTAATGCCCGAATGATCGTCGAGGTCGCCGAAGAGTATGGCAGTTTTGGACGCTTTTTGGCGCAGTGGCCTAATAGCGATCAGGTTGGGCTGTTATTGTTGTTAAAGAAAAACGGCGCAAGGCTGGGTGGTAACACCTCGCAGTACGCGTTACGAATGCTGGGTTGGGACGGTTTTGTAACCTCACCTGATGTTGTCAGGGCGCTCGCTAACTATCGCTTACTGGATGCGTCAGTCACCAGCCAGACAGGGCTCCGGCAGGTGCAGACCGCAATCAATCACTGGCATGAAAAAACAGGCTTACCCCGCAGCCACATTTCCCGAATTTTGTCCTACAGTGTAGGGTAGATGCACGTCACAAAATGTTCGCAAAGCGAGAAAGGATGGTGGTATGTATAACGTATTAATCACGTTATTGGCGTTATTGTTGGTGGGGTGTGCGTCGCCCACGTCAACCACACTGGTGGGTGAGAAACGTGCTGCCATTGCACCTGAACAGGTACGGATTTATACCGAAAAGCCAGAAAATTACGAACCGATAGCCTTGTTGTCGGTGACCAGTGATGGTTCCTGGAGCTTTGGTGAACAAGCCAAGATGGATGCAGTCATCAGGCTGTTGAAACAAGAAGCCGCCAAAGTGGGTGCCAACGGGGTCTTGTTACAGGCAACGGCTGACCAGCGCGATAACTCGATCTACGTTGGTACTGGTGTTGGTCGTTACAGCGGCAACGTTGGGCTCAGTGTGCAATTGGGTCGGGTATTCGGGTTAACCGACAAAACCGCCGAAGGCCTGGCCATTTATGTGAAACCCTAGCGTGCGCCGGGGCGCACGTAGACAGTAGCAATAACTTAGCGGGTGCCAAATATTTTATCACCGGCATCACCCAGTCCAGGCATGATGTAACCATTGTCATTAAGGTTGCTATCCAGTGCGGCGGTAAAAATGCGTACATCGGGGTGTTTGGCTAATACCGCTTCTACGCCCTCTGGTGCTGCAACCAATACCAGCACACGGATGTCTTTGCAGCCGCGTTGTTTCAGCATGTCCAGCGTGGCTATCATACTGCCACCGGTAGCCAGCATAGGATCAATAACTAGTGCGATGCGCTCATCAAGTGCACTAACAAATTTGTCAAAGTAGCTGACTGGCTCTAGGGTTTCTTCGTTTCGGTATAAGCCAACCACACTGACTTTAGCACTCGGAATTAAATCCAAAACCCCGTCAAGCATACCGATGCCAGCACGTAGAATCGGTACCACGGTAACTTTTTTGCCTTTGAGTTGCTGCACTTCAATGGTATTGCCACTCCAACCGTCGATGGTTGTACTTTCCAGCAAAAAGTCGCTGGTTGCTTCGTAAGTAAGCAAGGTGGCAATTTCGTTGGATAACTCACGAAAGCTTTTCGTTGATATGCCGGATTTTCTCATTAGACCCAGCTTATGCTGAACCAATGGGTGCTTGATAACTTGTAATCCCATAGTAATGTTTCCTATTCCTTAGCAATTTCGGCAGACACGGCACGCAAGCGAGTTACCATTGTACTGGTGTAAAGGTGCTTAATGAAGCGATAAAGATATCGAAGGTGCAGTCCACTAAGGCGAACATCCATCAGCGTTAATGCCAAACGATGGACTCAGATGACTTCATGGTAGTATGTTGCGTCTGTGAATGTCGCTCACTGAATACTGAACAACGAAAAGGAGAATCTCCATGAAACTGACGGTAGAAATCAGCAAATACCCATTGGCGGATGATTACATCGGCCCAATAAAAGGCTTTATTGATGAGCTGAACAAAACCGCTGACGTTAAGGTAATCACCAATACCCTCAGCACCCAGGTGTTTGGTGATTATGATGACGTGATGGAAGCGCTGCAGCGTTGTATTAAGTGGTCGTTCGAGCGCTATGGTAAGGTGGTGTTTGTGTGTAAATTCTTACATGGTGACTTAAGTCCGTCGAATTGAACTTATGAAGCCGGCGATACCGGAACTGGAGTTTAGTGGTGATTAGCAGAGCGCAAAAAGAGCATTTAGTAACCGCATTGACATGGCCGGAGAATGAGGCTGAATTTGCTTTTTGGTTTGGCGATAAGATCGTGTACGGCAGTTCTGCCGATACCATTTGGCAGCAAATCCAAGCGGACTCGCGGGACACGTTTGTGTTTACCGATGAGACGGGTCAGCTCGGTTTTGGTCAATGTTATGAGCGCGAGGCCAATGCTCGTCATATTGCTTGCCTGATTGTGGCACCACAAGCGCGCGGGCAGGGTGTTGGGCGTCGGTTTGTTACCGACCTCATGAATCATGCGCTGTCCATTTCGGGCGTGAACCGCATCACCCTCAACGTTTATCCGAATAATGCGCCAGCGAGAAAGCTTTACCTGAGCCTTGGTTTTAACGAAGTGGGCGAAAACCGCGGCATGGTCGCGATGCGTTACGACCATGCCCAAGACAATTAGTCTTTGGCCACGGTTGCATTCCAGTTAATCGCTTGCCAGCGGCCGTCTTTTTTAATGAAAACACCACTGTTATAAAAGCGATCAGTTACTTTGCCGCCTGTCGCTGAAGTGAGCGTGAAGTTAACGATTACGACCTCGCCGATGGGCTTAATTTCGATGTTTTCTGCGCCGTACCAGGTATCCACCTGCTCCGGGTCATTCGCTTCAACGCCTTCAAGGCCCTTCATTAATGTGGCTTTACCATAGCGAGTGCCACGCGAACTGGTGTAGGTAAGGTCATCGGCCCAAAAGTTGGCATGAACCTCGGGGTCGTTAATGCTGGCACCGTAAAGAAAAGTTTCTAGTGTTTGCGTTAACTCTTGTTTTAAATCCGTTTGAGCGGATACTGAAAATGAGCTTAACAACAGTAACATCGATACGAATAGGGCACGCATGGCTTGGTTCTCTTTGATAAACTGACATGATATTAGGCTGGCACTGAAATGCTGTAAAAGCAATATAATAAAGGTCAATTATGTTCACACAAACAGAGCTGACGCTGTCTCCAAAACGCCGGGGCTTTCACTTAATCACAGACGATGTTGAGCGTGCGCTCGCGGAGTTACCCAGAGTGAAGTGCGGATTGCTGCATGTGTTTATACAGCATACGTCGGCATCGTTAACCATCAATGAAAATGCCGATCCTACGGTGCGACAGGATTTTGAAAGCCATTTCAATGTCATGGTTCCGGAAAACCAGCCCTATTATAAACATACCTTTGAAGGGTCAGACGACATGCCCGCTCACCTGAAAGCAAGTTTGCTGGGCACGAGTGTCACCATTCCGGTTACCGATGGTCGTCTGAATATGGGTACCTGGCAGGGGCTGTATTTGTGTGAGCACCGTGATAATGCAGGTGCCCGCCGGCTCGTCCTCACCTTACAGGGCGACTAGTCGGAAATAAACTCGTCGAGCAGCCCGACAACCCGATCCGATGTGGCAATCAGTTCTTCAATCATCGGCTCTAGCGCTTCGTGATGGTTGCCTTGCTTGGCGTTATTGAAAATATCCCGACCTAACTGATGCACCTTAGGATGAACATGGTTGTACAGTTCAGCGAAGTTATTTTTACCCGCAAGCATCGTTTGACCTCGATCAGAGTCAAGGAATTTACCCAGTCGACACTGAGTATGATCCTTGAGTTCGCCCTCGGTTAACGAAGTTTGATTGAAAAGTGCGTAGCGAATGACTTTATCGACCCACACGATATGGTCAGCCTTGGCCAACCGAAGTAGCATCGCGGGGTCGTCATCGGGTAGCATTTGTAATTCGTGCAGTTGGTTTTCGCGCAGCTGGCGCATGACTTTGGCAATATCATTAAAGGATGCATTTGCGACCTTTACTGCATCGGACATGTGTTGAAGCCGGGCAGCCATGTCCCGCGCCACATTCGATTGTTCTCGTGTTGCCGAGGACACTTCGGTTGTGGCTGAGAGATTTTCTTCTGCCGAGTTTCGTGCACGCTCGAGAATGTCGCAAACTTGCGAACGATCGTCACGGGATTCGGTTAATGCTTCGTTACTGGTTTCGATAACGGCTTCGATATCGCGCGCTCCTTTAACAACATCGGTAACGATAGTATCAATTTCGGTAGCCGCTTCAGAGCTACGGGTAGCCAGTTCACGAACCGCGTCGGCGACAACAGAAAAGCCCCGTCCGGCCTCACCGGCCCGCGCGGCTTCGATAGCTGCGTTGAGCGCCAATAAATTGGTCTGGTCGGCAATTTCGTTCACGGTTTGCGTCAAATGAGTGATGCGTTCGGTCTGATTAACGAATGCTCTGGTGTGTTCAGTAACCCGTGAAATCGATGACTCGACTTCCCCCATATGCTGCACCAGGGTTTTTAATTTCTGTAAACCACTGTCCGCATCCTGTGCGGATTGCTCAGCGGCCGACAGTACTTGTTCTGCATAGGCGGCAACCTGTGTTGCTGACGACGATAACTCTTCGACGGCCGTAGCCAACTGCTCAGAGTCCGACTCCAAACCGTTGATTTGCTCCTGGAATGTCAGCCCTTCTCGGCCAAAACGGACGATGTTGCGGATCGAGTCGATGCTGCTATCAGCAAGCCCAAATGCATCCATGCTACTCGAATCATTCCGAAATAGGGGAGCCATCCAGTCGGGAGCCTCGTTTGCGTCGAGGCTACCTTCTGCGAAGGCCTCTAAATATTCAGTGACTTTACCTTTGGTTAAGAACATGACTGACGACCTTTATCCTTACTTTTAATATGGTTATTGTGTCACAATTGCGTCACTTTCCAAGTAAAATTATCGTCGTTTTCATGCCGTTTTCTGATTACACTATCGACACCTTTTGCTCGATTTCTAAACACGGGATAGATGCATGGCAGACAAAGACGAACTGCACCGCCGTCGGCTCGCGTCGGCGAAGGAGTCTGACGAAGCGGTTGCTCGCATCGAGGGACAAGGCTCTTATAAACTGGCATTTGCCGATAATGAGTTCTTGTTGCGGGATGATTTACGTGCCGTGAGATTGCAGTTGGAGTATTTAAAGCCGCAATTGATCATGGAGCAGCACAATATTGATGCGACCATTGTGGTATTTGGTAGTGCGCGTTTTTTGCCGCCGGAACAAGCTTCTCATGATTTACGTATTGCCGAGGCAGAGTTAGCCAAAAAGCCGAATGATGATCGGTTGCGGGGACAAGTAAAACGAGCACAGATTGCCGTTAAAAATAGCTTTTATTATCAGCAGGCGCAGGAGTTTTCCCGACTTGCGACAGAACATAGCCTTAAACGGCCGGACGAAAATTTGATGATCGTCAGCGGCGGAGGACCTGGCGTGATGGAAGCGGCTAATCGCGGTGCGATGGATGCTGGCGGTGAGAGTATTGGGCTCAACATTGTGTTACCCAAAGAACAGCGTCCAAATCCCTATATCACCCCTGAGTATTGTTTTCAGTTTCATTATTTTGCGATTCGAAAAATGCATTTTCTGCAACGCGCGCGGGCTCTGGTTGCCTTTCCTGGCGGATATGGCACCTTGGATGAGTTATTCGAGACACTAACGTTAGTACAAACGCAAAAGTCGGAGCCGGTGCCAATCGTGCTGGTCGGCAAGACATTTTGGTCGCGTTTGATCAATTTTGAGCTGTTGGTCGAAGAAGGTACGGTAGAACAGCGAGACCTGGAGCTTTTTAGTATTGTGGATACGGCAGAGGAAGCCTGGCGAGAAATCTGCCGATGTTACGATCTGAAAAATGGTAACCATCGTTAGGCCATTTGCGCGATGCGATGGTGAAAATTTCGCCACGAAATGATAAAGAATACCAGGCCAATGGCCAGCAGCGCGGTCAACTGTGGCCAGACGATATCCAGCCCTGCGCCACGAAATAAAAGTCCCTGACCAAATTCGGTAAAGTGAGAGGTGGGCGCCAGTGACATGATCCACTGCACCGCGATTGGCATGCTGTCAAACGGTGTCATGCCTCCGGAAAGGATTTGCATTGGCAGTATAATCAGTAAGAACAATAAGCCAAACTGCGGCATCGAGCGCGCAAAAGTACCGATAAAGATGCCCATTGACGTCGTGGCAAACAAGTGCAGAGCGGTGCCGAACAAAAACAATCCGGCGCTACCCAGGGTTGGAATATCCAGCACTTGTTTGATCACAATAAATAACGAAAATGCCGCAGCGACCAGCACCACCAACCCCATCGACCAGACCTTACTGAGCATAATTTGCATGGGGGTAACGGGCATTACCATCAGGTGTTCAATGGTACCGTGTTCACGCTCACGTAACAGCGCTGCGCCGGTCAGTATGATCGATAACATGGTGATTTGATTGATCAACTCCATGATGGCGCTGAACCAACCACTGTTCAGCTCAGCATTGAACCGCGCTCTAAGTGCGACAGTAACGGGCATGATGGCTTTCTGCTGAGTGAATTCCGCGACTTCGGTTTGGATAATGGCTTGCACATAGCCGTTGCCGGTAAATGCCTGACTCATGCGGGTAGCATCGACGATCACCTGAATTTCCGGTTGTTTGTTGGCGAGTAAGTCGCGTTGCAGGCCTTCGGGAATGTCGACAATAAAAGTGAACCGGCCGCGGTCCATATCGCGATCAGCCGTTTGAGCGGATACATACTCGGGGGGTAAAAAGTAGGGCTCGGTAAATGCGTTGACGATTTGTTGAGACAGTTGTGAACGATCATTGTCGATGATCGCAATAGGAGTTTTGTGCAGCGTTTGCGGTGTTGCTGAGGCGGCGGTGTAGACAAAAACAGTAAACGCCATGACGATAAACAGCAGCAACATTGGGTCCCGTGACAGGCTGACCAGCTCTTTAATGCCAAGGTTAAAAATGATGTTTATGCTACGCACATTTAGCGCTCCTGCTTTTTCACCAACATAATGCCAATCATTGTGAACAACACGGCGGCAACGGCCAGACCGATCAACATCACCGTCAGGTCGCTAAATCCCAGTGCTTTCGAGAAAGCGCCTCGACTCGCGATCATGTAGTAGCTGGTTGGGTAAATTTCGCCTATCCAACGTGCCAGTCCGTCGAGTGACGTAACCGGAGTGATCATGCCGGAAAACTGCGATGCCGGCAGAATGGTTGCTAAGGCGGTGCCAAATAACGCCGCGATTTGGCTATTGAGAAAGGCGGACATAATAAGCCCTAACGCCGTCGCAACGACGACATAAAGCAGCGAGGCGAGCGTCAGTGCCATCAGGCTGCCCTTGAGCTCGACGTCAAACACAAAGATGGCCTGCACCAGTAAAATAAAAAAGTTAAGCATTGCCAGTGCCAGATAGGGCAACTGTTTACCGAGGAAAAATTCGCTTTTACGGGTCGGGGTTACGTAAAAATTAGTGATAGAACCGAGCTCTTTTTCGCGCACTACTGACAGGGACGTGAGAATGGCAGGAAACAGCATCAGTAACAGCGGAATGACCGCAGGTACCATGGCAGCGAGGCTCTCTATGTCAGGATTGTAGCGATATCGGCTTTCAACCGAAATTCGGCCGGGGTTAGACGGCGCGCTTGGCTGCAGACTCAGTTGATAGTTTAACCATTCAGCGTGCATGCCCTGCACATAGCCCTGAATGGTCTCGCCCCGCATCGGCATCGAACCATCTATCCACGCCCCCAGTTCGACCTGATTGCCGCGCTGCAGGTTGCTGGCAAAGTTTGTCGGAATTTCGATGGCCAGGCTAATGTCGGCCGAGCGTAACCGTTGCTCCAGTTCGGTGTAGTCGGTGAGCTCGTCCTGCTGATGAAAATACGGCGAGCCCGATAAATTGAGCGTGTAATCGCGACTGACACTGGTTCGGTCACGATCCAGCACGGCAAAATCGATTTCATCGACATCCATGTTGATGCCATATCCGAGGACAAACATCAGAATCACGCTGCCAATCAATGCCATGGCAAGTCGCACCGGGTCGCGCATCAATTCAATGGTTTCACGATGGCTGATACTGAGTAGGCGCGACAGGCTAAAACCGCGACGTTGCACCACCACCTCATCCCGCTGCGTTGGTGATGATACGCGGGGCGTCGCTGTGTCGGGCTGAGCCTGTGCAAGATAGTAAACAAAAGCGTCCTCTAAGCTGTCTTTACCACTGGCTTGTGTGATGGCCTCTGGGGTATCGGTGACCAGCACTTTACCCGCATGCATTAGCGAAATACGGTCGCAACGCTCAGCCTCATTCATAAAATGGGTGGAAATGAATAACGTCACGCCGTGTTGCCGTGCCAGCACCTGAAGCTGGCGCCAAAACGTGTCTCGGGCAACAGGATCAACCCCGGATGTGGGTTCATCGAGAATGAGAATGTCCGGTTCGTGGATGAGGGCAACGGCCAGCGATAAGCGCTGACGTTCGCCAACCGGAAGCTGTTTCGCGAGTTGTGGCATCAGTGCGCTGAGATCCAGTTGTTGCGCCAATATTTCTATGCGCTCGGTTAGCTGTTCATGACTCAGTCCGAAAAGCTTGCCGTGCAGTTTCAGGTTTTGGGCAACGGTGAGCTCTTCGTACAACGAAAACGTTTGCGTCATGTAGCCGACCCGTTTCCGCGTTTCGATATCGTAATGGGTGATCGGCTGACCAAACAGTGCAGCACTGCCGGAGGTTGGTGGTAGTAGCCCGGTAAGCATTTTCATGGTGGTGGTTTTGCCGCAACCGTTGGAACCGAGAAAACCAAAAATTTCGCCTTTATTGATCCGAAAACTGGCGTCATCAACCGCCGTAAACGCTCCAAACTTAAGCGTCAGGTGCTGTGCTTCTATGGCGATAGCCCGGTCGTGTTCGGGTCGGGGTTGCGGTGGATTCGGGGTTGCTTGAGACGTTACCCCAAGCAGCCGCATAAAGGCCTGCTCCAGCGAGGTCGTCTGGGTGTCTGCCAATAATTGCGCAGGTTTGCCACTGGTGAGTAATTGGCCGTTGTTAATGGTGGCCAGCCAGTCGAACTGTTCAGCCTCTTCCATATAAGCGGTGGCAACAATAATACTGATATCAGGCTGCTGTTGACGTATTTCACTGATCAGTTTCCAGAACTGCCGGCGTGAAAGGGGGTCAACACCCGTGGTGGGCTCGTCTAACAGGAGTAAATCGGGGTTATGAACCAGCGCACAGCAAAGGCCAAGCTTTTGTTTCATTCCGCCCGATAATTTGCCACTGGGGCGGTGACGAAACGACCACAAGTCAGTCGCGGTTAGCAGCCGTTTGACCCGTTCGTCTCGCTGCTTGGCAGGAATGGCGAAGAGTTTGGCAAAAAACGTTAAGTTCTCCAGTACCGACAGCGTTGGATAAAGGTTTTTCCCGAGCCCTTGTGGCATATAGGCGATCTGCCGCATCAATAGCTTTCGCGATCGTCGCGAAGTAATGTCCTGTGTAAGGACTTGCAACTGGCCGCGCTGAACTGCGCGGGCGCCGGCGATTAGGGATAATAACGTCGATTTGCCGACCCCGTCGGGGCCGATAAAGCCGCAAAGTTGGCCTCGCGGAATCGCCAGCGAGATGCCATTGAGCGCGGTGGTTTTTCGATAGTGATAACACAGGTCAGTCGCCGAAACGACCAATCCAGCATGCATTAGTCGAGCTCCGTTTGTAACTCTGGGGGCCAGCTTGTTCTGCTGTCAAATTTTACGTAGGCGATTCCGGGTAGCCCCGTTTTCACCTGCTCGAGGTGTTTCTCCAATAACGACTTTTTAATACTGGCGCGTACGCGGAACATCAGCTTTTCCCGTTCTTCACGGGTTTCGACAGTTTTCGGGGTGAACTGAGCGACGTCGGAGATAAAGCTGATGTAAGCAGGAACCTTGTATTCCGGCAGGGCATCAAGAACAATTCGCGCTTCACTGCCTAAGGAAATTCGACCAATCGCCGAAGTTGGCAGGAAAAAGGTCATGTAGACATCGCTGACATCGACCATATTAATGATGCGGCCTCCCGCAGGCACAACCTCGCCGGGATGAGCGACAATGTATTGAATACGACCGTCGCGGGGCGCGTACAGCATACTGTCGTCAATTTCGGCCTGAACACGATCGAGCGTGGCAGCCGTCGCTTCAGCCGCTGCTTCGGCGCTGCTGAGTTGTGATAAGGCGGTTTGTATTGCTGCGTCACTGGCTGCAAGCTGTGACTGAGCAGCGGCAATGGCTGCGTCGGCACTGATAACAGCTGCCTGAGCATCATCTAAATCTTGCGATGACACCGAACCTTGTTCTGACAGCGTTTTGATACGTTGCAATCGTTTTTGGCTGAGCGTCTGTTCCGCCAACCGCTGCTTTACCAATGCCTGCGCTGCTTGCTGTTCAGCCTGTCGTTGCTTAACCTGGCTGGCCGCCGCCTCGATAGCAGCCTGCGCTTGTCGCAGTTGAGCCGCGGTCTGGTGATGTTCCGCTTCAAGGGTTGTGGTATCCATTTTGGCAAGCTCATCGCCGGCCAACACAAAATCGCCCTCGCTGACCCATAGTTGTTCAAGTCGCCCGGCGACTTTGGTGGCAATATTAATTTCAACGGCTTCAATACGGCCATTACCACTAACGATATCGGGATAGGCGGTATCGTCATCTTGTAAGCCAAGATAAAAAAAGGTCGCAATCAACAGAATGCCAACCGCGATAGCTAATGATCGTTTGTTCATGCGCCCATGCCGCCGTCAACACGATAAGCGCTGCCGGTGATATAACTGCTCTCGTCAGACGCTAAAAACAGAACCAAATTGGCGACTTCTTCGGACTCGCCATAACGCCCTAAGGGTACGCCGCGCTCCAGTTTCTGCTTGGCCTCTTCGGGGTGCCCCGGGCTGAATAATTCTTCAATAGAGCGCATCATGCGGGTATTAATCGGCGACGGGTGTACGGAGTTAACGCGAATATTGTGGCTGGCCACTTCCAGAGCCGCACACTTTGACAGGCCGGTTACCGCATGCTTCGAGGTGACATAGGGTGAAGCCGTTGCGGTACCATCCAGGCCGGCGACGGACGACATATTAATCACGCTACCGGAACCTTGTTTCAGCATTTGCTTGAGAACGTATTTAAGCCCCAGAAATGCACCCCGAACGTTCACCGCCATAACGCGGTCAAAATTCTCCATGCTTTGTTCGGTGATAGGGCCCATTTTTCCTTCAATGCCCGCATTGTTGAAAAACACGTCAATGCGACCGAACTGGTCCAGTGTCTGGTTGACATAATCTTTAACCGCCGCTTCGTCGGCGACGTCTGCAGCGACCCAACGAACATCAGGACTGTTTAGCTCATCGGCTGTTGCGGCTAATTGTTCGGCGTTAATGTCGACTAACATGACGCGCGCGCCGTGCTTTAAAAACAGCTCTGCGGTTGCCTTACCAATCCCCGCGGCACCGCCCGTGATGATGGCAACTTTGTTGGTTAGACGTTGGTCCATAGCCCATTCCTTTGCTGGTACATGTTGTACTTAGTCTTGTCGAAATCGGCCAAATATGCAAAGGCCCTATCAAAAATAGGGCCTTTGTTTGATTTAACACCAGGGTGGGTTTACACCATCGGTTTGGTGCCCTTGCCACTGTGGCCAGAACGTTGCCACAGGCTGGTAATACGAGCGGAGCGAACGATCAGCCAGGTGAGTGCGAACAGGCCAACCGCAAGCCCCAGTGCTAACCAACGGTTGTAGGTGGTTGCTGAATATATACCGCCATTCCCCACGGGTACCGCTTGCTGCGGCATAAGCGGCAGGCCGTGGCGTTCTGCCATGGTTTTGATGCCAATAAAGTGGATGCCCGGAATGTCCTCCTTAAGGAAGTAACCCATTACGGTTTCGACGGCAAAGGCTCGCGCCGGCGCATCTTTTTGCAAACCGGAACTGAACATGTCGTCGATACCCGGGGGACCAACCACTGTGGCGCCGCCGCCGACATTAATGTAAGCCTTGTAACTTCTCTCGGCGGAATACTCACGGAAAATCGCGATACGGTCCGCTACCGCTTCCTGGTAATTGGCCGGGTCAATGAATTTTACATCGGCGCGATTAATCGACTGCTTGATGGACTGGAGGCCTTCCTCAGGAATGCCGACGCCCCGGTCTTCAATACCGCCGATGGATGCGTATTCAGCGTGTAAAGAAATGACGCCGGCGTCGCGAAGTTTGCGCTCCATATCAAGCCAGAGGAAATTGGGGACATTCGCGCCCCACTGTGACGACGATGCTGAAGCGACAATCACAGCGTTCGCTTCCATTGCTTCAAGTGCTGAATACACCGCTAGATTTAATGCCGGGAACGAACCGGAAACCGTTACCGCAACCAAGTCCCCTTTTTGTACGCCAGCTTCGGCCAGTAATTTAACCGCAACAGCAGCCCAGTTCGGGTTGATGGTGGTTTGCTTTGACTCACGGCCGCCGTGGTTGGTGGTCACGATGCTGTTTTCCAGCCCGACCAGCCCTGAACGTTGTGGATCAAACTCTGGGTTGATAGGCGCAAGTTGCGCCCGCAATGGTTGCAGCACATTCATGCCTTCGCGCATAATTTTTGCTGCATTCACCATGGTGGCATAGTTTTCTTCAACCACAGGGTCGCGTTGTTTCATATTCTCGGCGGCGACCATGGTGACAATGGCCACAACGATTAAAAAGATAAGGCCCCAGGTTGGAACACCTGAAGAGCGCCAATAAATTTTAGTAAAACTGCTCATTTCGGGTCTCCTGTTACCAGCCGGGCATTTGGAAAGCTTGGCTTGCTTCGTACATTTGTAGGGATTCGGGCATGATGACGATCAACGCTAAGCGCACCAATACCGCCGTTACCGCCAGTCCACACAGAGTTTGTAGTACGCCTTGGCGCTCGAACCAAATGGCAATCAAACCGGGGATGATATAGCCGATGATGCTACTTTCCATCACCGACATCAGCATGGTCGACTCAAGCATGCCGACTCGCGCTTGTTCTCCGTCGCCGCCGGCGATCATTTGTAAATCGGCCCAGTTGACCAAGTTGCCGATAAACAAGTCAAACAGTCCGGCAATCAGGTAGCCCGTTAGAATCATAATGATGGTTTGGCGACGGCCATAAATGATGGCAAAACTGGCGATCACTTTAACGATGAGGTAGGTCATCAGTGCGGCTAATAACGTGATGGCAAGACTCAGAGGGTCGGTGAGTTGTAATGCCACATAACCCGGTACGACAAGTCCTCCGGCGGCCAGTCCTAAGGTATGGGTAAGTAACAAGGTGAAAAACAAACCGATGCCGATGGCAACGGCCAGAATATTAAGCGCGATCATAAATCTTCCTCTTTAACGGCTCGGTTCTGGAAGAAGCGTGCGACCTCTTCGCCGCCGCCGTGAATGTTACACATGCCAACCACCAGTGCGTTGCCAGCAGATTCCTCAAGTAATGTCTCGGTGATATCGGTGGTTTCACCGCCTTCAAGCACCAATACCTTTTCTGGATCCAGCCCGTGTTTAACGGCGCTTCGAACAAAGACAAAACAACCCGAGCCCATCAGTATGACTTTATCTGCCTCGCTCCAGTTAACGGCTTCTTCGGCCATTTGCTGTGACCGGTGAGGACGGTCGGCGCGGCAGTTGATCAACATGATTTTGCGGCGTTCATCGCCAAACTTAGTGACCATGTTCTCCCATATTTTGCCGGTCGATTCTGGGTCATTGGCGGCAAAGGCGTTAACAAAGATGATTTCGCGACGGAAATAATTGATGTGCAGCACTTGCATGGCACCGGCTTCCGGCTGCAAGTCGGTCATCCCTGCGAGCGCTTGGTCACGGTCAACCCCGAGGTGTTCACATATTTTCAATGCGAGGGCGACGTTTTCCTTGTGTTCGGCATAACGAAAGCGACTCATGGTGTCGTCTGAGATCGCATCGACTTCGTCCAGCGTAACGCCGTGTAAGTGCGACTTACGATCCTGACAGGCGTGCTCAAAGATGGCCAGTAAATCGCGCTCGGCGGTAAATAAATTGCCGTTTACCGGTGTACTTCCGGCCAATGCCAGAGCGACATCTTCCTCACCGGGCCCCATGACATCGAGGTGGTCAGCGCGGGCATTGGTGATAACACCAACATTGGAGCGAACCATTCTGAGCTCGCTCAACGACTGGTACTGTGGTTGCAAAGCCATGCACTCCATGACCACAATTTCTGGTTTGAGTTTGGCCATGCGTTTGAGGGTTCGCATTTGCTCGATGATGTTGGCACCGCTGATGCGGTAGATGGGAAACTCGCGGCCATCGGGGTCAGTCACTGCGGCGGCGGAGCCAGTAGTTTTGGCGCAAACCCTTTTACCACCGGCTCGCAGGCCTGCGGCTATCAGCCGAGTAACGCTGGTTTTGCCGCGGGTGCCATTAACGTGAACTCTTACTGGAATACGGTTGACCAACAAGCGGTGCTTGAGCGCTTCTAATCCACCGGCGAGCACGAGCAAGAGCCATAACCCCGCAACAATGGCCAGCAGAACCGGTATTTCCATAATTGCTCTCCCTAAACATACAAAAGTGTATGTTTAGGTTTTAGCGAAATTTTACAAAAAAGACCAATGAATTTAGGCTTCTTTACAATTAAAGGTAATTTAATCGCTTTTGATTAATGGAGCCAGTACGGCGCTGTCGCCGTCAATCGGTGTCATTAATTCAAGCCCCAGCAACTCCGCCATAAACGGATAAATGTGAATATTGCTAAAACGTTCCAGTGTGGCCGAAGCATTGATGCCCGGGCCTGCGGTAATAAAGATGCCGTCCATGTCGCGGTTGGAGTGAAAGCCATGGGTGCCGCCGTCAAAGCGTTTTTCCGGTGGCCGATCGGTAAAGGTAGCCGGTGCTTTAGTGGCGAGTACGATATCCGGTCGCCGCGGGCCTTCCGTAACGGCTAATGCTGCAAGGCTTTGCTCGGACTCGAGATAAAAGCGTTTTTGCGGCATCTGTTCCAGCTTGCGCCGCAATTGTTCAATGTGTTGCTCGGTGGTATCCGGCTTGGCATAAATCATAAAACGCGTTTGTGAATTTACCGTTTCGAATAAGCTTTCATCGATCGGCAGGCTTTGTGTTTCGATCATTTGATCAGCCTTGATACTGGCCATACCGTGGTCAGATACCAGGATAAGGTTGACCGGCATATCGACTTCCGTGTTAAGACGGTGCCAGAGCTCTCCGATCAGTTCGTCAACGTGTTGCACGGCGCCTTTTACTTGATGGGCATCGGGGCCAAACCGGTGTCCCATCGAGTCCACCACGGAAAAATAGCCGGTTACGACGCGTGGTCGTACCGCTTCCGGTAATTTGAGCCAGTCGATAATTTGATTGACGCGCTGGCGGTTCGGGGTGGGCGTATTGTAATGATAATAGTAGCTCGGCGTACGACCATTGATGCGTGCTTCTGATTCAGGCCAGAAAAAAGTCGCTGCCTTTACCCCCTGGAATTCGGCCAGGTTCCAGATTGGAAGCGTTGTTAACCAACTGCTGTCCTCAACGCCATCACCCATCGAATAGCGTTGCTGGCGCTCTTTATCAAAAAAATTGTTATCAACAATACCGTGCTGGCTTGGGTATTGACCTGTCACGATAGACAGGTGATTGGGAAATGTTTTTGAAGGATAAACCGGAATCAGACCCTCGGCACGAACCCCCGACTCTGCTATTGCGTTAATGTTTTTGGCGTCGTGTTTTTCGACGTAGTCGTGACGGAAGCCATCAATTGAGATCAGTACAACCGCTTGCTGTTCTTTGGCAAAGGTAATGGTTGAGACTAACAGGAGCGCGGCGACGCAAAATCGTTTCATGAGTTTATCCATTCGTAATATCACTCAGACCTTTTTAACAAATTCAGATTTCAGTTTCATGGCACCAATACCGTCGATTTTACAATCAATATCATGATCACCTTCGACCAGACGGATGTTTTTTACTTTGGTGCCGACTTTTACGACCGACGATGAGCCTTTGATTTTAAGATCCTTGATCACCGTTACGGTATCGCCATCGGCCAGAGGGGTACCATTGGCATCACGGTAACTCGGTTCCTGGCTGACTTCGCCGGTGTCGTTTTCCGACCATTCATGACCACATTCTGGGCATACGAGCAGGTTGCCATCATGGTAGGTGAAGGTTGATTGACACTCCGGACAGGCGGGAAAATCACTCATCTTGGTTCCTTAAGATAAAAATACATCATGTAACAGAAAGCGCTAGTGTATCCAAAAACCGCGACCACTGCAGAGCTTTACGCAAATAACACCACCACAACGGTGGTAACCACAGCTAATAGAAGGTTCAGCACAACACCTTCACGCGCCATTTCTTTAATGGTAATCCGGTTAGATGCAAACACAATCGAATTAGGTGGCGTAGCCACCGGCATACAAAACGCGCAGCTACAGGCTATGACCGCCGGAATCATCAGTATTTCGATGGGTAGATGAATGGCGCTTGCGGTGGCTGCCAGTACTGGCATCAACAACGTTGCAGTAGCGGTGTTGGAGGTCACTTCAGTGAGAAATGAAACACTGACGGCGAGTAACAGCACCAGCAACCACACCGGTAGCCACTCCAGTGCCGTTAATGAGTTTCCGATAATATCGCCGAGACCGCTCTGCATAACCCCTCGCGCCAGACAGATGCCGCCGGCAAACAACAACAGGATGCCCCACGGGATATCCTTGGCTAACTCCCAGTTCAACAGCTTATCGTTGCTGCCGCGTCCGGACGGAATGATAAACATGGCGATCACACCGGCTAAGGCCACGGTGGCGTCATTGAGGCTACCGATACCCAGCAGCCCGGTCCAGCCGCCGAACGGACTGGTGCGTGTTATCCACAGCGCCACAACAACCGCGAATACGGCCAGCACTCGTTTTTCGTAGTGGCTGATGCTGGTGTTTTGCGGCAACGTCAGAGGTTTATCAAGTTTGACCTTGCGAGTCAGCCACAGTGCGACAATCGGTAAACCCAGCAGTACCATCGGTAAGCCGATACCGAGCCAGCGGGTAAAACCGAACTCCTCGCCAGTGATGTTTTGATAAATAGAAGCAAAGATCAGGTTGGGTGGCGTCCCCACCAGAGTCGCAATGCCACCCAATGACGCTGAGTAAGCAAGGCCCAGCAGCAGCGCACGCTGAAATGCTTTATCGTCGGTTGCGTCAATCAGTGCCAGAGCGACCGGCAGCAATGCCAGTACGCTGGCGGTATTGGATATCCACATGGACAAAAACGCCGTGGCTGTCATAAACGCGATGATAATTTTACGACCGTTACTGGTGCCGATAGCGCCAATCAGTCCTAATGCAATCCGTTTATGCACACCGCTGGCTTCGACCGCTTTCGCCAGCATAAAGGCGCCCATAAACAGGATAATAATATTGTCGCCCAATGCAGCGGCTGCCTGACCTGTTTCTAGGACTCCCGCCAATGGCAGCAGCACAAACGGCAGCAGTGAGGTCACCGGTAATGGAATACATTCCGTAATCCACCACCAGGCTACCCAGATAACGACAGCTAATGCCATCGCCGCACTGGCAGGCATTGAAAACGACAAACTAATAAGCAGTGTGGCCAGCGCAACTAAAGGGCCAAGAACAATATGCGTCATGTTTCTTTTATTGATCGTTCAGCGTGAGTCGAGTGTAATGTAACAGACTGGAAAAGTAACCTTTAGAGGAATACATGAGAGAGATTGTCGTACTGCATGAAAATGAAGAGTGGCTGGTACCTTTGCGTGAAGCCTTTAAAGCACGAGGGGTTGTCGCCAAGGAATGGTTTTTGGATAGCGGTATCGTGCCTTATACCGAGACCCCTGAAGATGCGGTCTACTACAATCGCATGAGTGCTTCGTCACACACCCGGGGGCACCGGTTTGCACCCGAACTGACAAAATCCGTACTGACTTGGTTGGAAAGTAAAAACCGCACGGTGGTTAACGGCAGTCAGGTGCTGGCACTGGAAATCTGTAAGTTATCGCAGTACGCAGCTCTTGAACGAGCGGGCTTGAAGGTACCGAAAACTCATGCCGTGGTTGGTAAGCAGCACTTAGTGGAGGCGGCGCAGCGGTTCGCTCAATGGCCGCTCATTGTAAAGCCAAATCGCGGTGGTAAAGGCCTTGGTGTGCAACGCATCGATAGTATCGAGCAACTTCAGCAGTATGTACAACGAGACGATCTGGAAGAGCCGTTGGATGGCACTTGGTTGTTACAGGAATACATTCAGCCAAAGCAGCCGTTCATCACCCGGGCAGAGTTTGTTGGACAGAAATTCGTTTATGCGGTGCAAGTCAATACCGAGGACGGCTTTGAGCTATGCCCGGCGGATAACTGCTCGATTGAAGCGGCTTTTTGTCCCACCGATCAGCAGTCACATAAATTTACGATAACCAAACGATTCAACGATCATGAGATCATTGTTGCCCTTGAGAACTTCCTGCGCAGTAATGATATCGATGTCGCGGGTATTGAATTTATCGAGGATGAGCGCGGCGATTTGTTTGTTTATGATGTCAACACCAACACCAATTACAATCAGCCCGCTGAACAGCGTGCGAAGGTTAAGAATACCGGCATGGGTGCTTTAGCGGATTATTTAATACGCTTGGCTCAATAAAAAACCGGCCCCCGGAGGGGGCCAGCTGACATGCCAGGGAGAGGTTGGCATTTAGAAAGTGTATTCAACCCCGAATGAGGCGGTTTGCGGTTTGTTCGGGCGTGCACCGTGAGGTGAACGGGCAACAATTTTCTGTTGATCAAACACGTTTTCTACTTTCAGGTAGACCGTCATGTTGTTGTCCACTTCATAGCGGCTGACAAAGTCGGTCACGAACACCGATTCGGTTCTGTCGAAGCGGCTGTCAGAGCGGTTACAGCCAACACTAACGCACATTTCGTCGGCGTACTTCGCAACAACGTAATTAATCCAGCCATCGTTATTATCCAGCGTTACGCGAACACTAAAGGTGTTTTGCGGGATATCAGCAAGCTCATCACCATCCATGTAATTGAGGTTGTCTTTGCTGATTTCACCTTTGGTGTGGGTGTAGGTGACATCGACCGGCACCAGGAAGCTACCAGCTTCAAAGGTATTGCTGGCTTGGAATTCAAGACCACGAACGACGGATTCACCCAACACGTAGTTACCGGACTCGGCACCATTCGGGCATGGGTTGGCAATCGAACATACCTGCGTGGTATCGCTGAAGTCGCTGTAGAAAGCAACCGCTTCAGCAAACAGCGAACCTTGGTTAAAACGTACACCGGCTTCATAGTTGACGCTGGTTTCCGGTTGTTGGTTTTCTTTAGCACCGCCGCCTAAAGGAGAGAAACCTTTATGTGCGCCGGCAAGAACTTGCCAGTTATCGCTAACATTGTAAGTAAATGACGCGCCCGGTAACCACTCGCTGCTGTTGTTAGAGCGTGCACTGTCTAATTCGCTGCGATCAGGCGTTGCGAACTGGCGACGTGAAGAGTCAACGTCTTCGTGACGCAGTGCGAAATGAACCAGCAGGTCCTCATTGACTTGCCAGTTATCGGTCACCCAGAAGCTCATGGCTTCGGCTTTTTCTAATCGGTTGTCACCGCCAGTTGGCTGAATAAATGAATCAAAAACCAGACTGCCGTTAATTTGATCGTAGACTTCTTTTAATTGGTAACGATCCATCTCATCGGTATGGTCACGTAAACCGACTTCGATAACGTGTGAAGCCAGCTCAATACCGCTGTTAATTTCTACGCCGTAGGAATCATAGCCACGGTTACCGTTGGTCCAGGTGATGTCCTGGTAATCTTGTTCGCCGTGCAGCACCGCCAAGGCATCCAGGTCGCCGTTGTTTGCCGCGTTAATCAGGCCTTTAGCGACACCGGCTTTGAACCAGTTACGTTTAAAGTGGTTCTTGTAGCCTAAAACGTTCAGTTCAACCGCGTCACTCAATTCCAGGTTGTAGTTAACGGTAATTGAATCATGATGGTTATTCATTTGATCGATTTCAGAGAT
This sequence comes from Idiomarina sp. OT37-5b, assembly GCF_002968395.1. Lineage (NCBI taxonomy): Bacteria > Pseudomonadati > Pseudomonadota > Gammaproteobacteria > Alteromonadales > Idiomarinaceae > Idiomarina > Idiomarina sp. OT37-5b. The sequence continues at coordinate 2,638,054 of NZ_CP027188.1, read as the reverse complement.
ACCGTAGCGGCGATTCGGGTTTTCCGCAAAGTCAGCATCAGTCAAACCGGCATAGGTCTCGTTGGAGGTTTCTTCCGAGTATTGGAATTTTGCCAGAATGCTCTGACGATCACCGGTCCATTTCAATTTCGCCACGTAATCTTCGATATCGAAGCCAGCGTCACGGCCACTGCGATCAATCGTTTTGAAGCCATCGCTGCTGCGCTGAATGGTTTCCAACAAAAAGCCGAATTGGCCATCGGTACCGCCAACATGAGCATGAATATCACGGCTGCTGTTTTCACCGAATTCGGTCAGCACTTGGCCACCAAAGGTTTCCGGCACCGGTGTGGTGACCAGGTTCAAGACACCGCCGGTCGTTTGTGGACCATAGCGTAACAAAGGTGCGCCTTTTAATACTTCTACGGATGACATACGGAAGGTGCTGGGGAAGTAGTAAGCGGCTGGATTCGAGTATGGCGCCGGTGCCATCATCACGCCATCTTCAAGAATGGTCACTTTGCTGACGCGACCCGCTGTTGCCGCGCGAATACCGATATTGGGACGCAAACCCTGGCCATCTTCCTCACGAACATAAACGCCCGGTACGGTTTTCATCAGTTGGTTGATGTCCGTTGCAACTTCTATGCGCATCTGTTCTTCATCGACAACAGCACTTGAGCCGGCAGTTGCGCGTGACTCCTGTTTGCTACCGATGATTTTTATTTGCTCGATATCCGCATCGAGATCAATAGAATCATTAGCAAAGGATGGCGCTGAGGCTAGCAGTGCCGCGATAATGGACGAGGAAAGCAGTGATTTTTTCATAAAAAGTCCTGTTTACAACATTTAAAAGGATTGTTTAATTTGCGTTAAGAAACTGCGCGTAATACTAATCATAATGAGAATAATTCGCAATAGCATAATTTGCTTTTCAGTAAATTTTCTTTAAATAAGTCAAGGTACAAGTAGAATGAAGACTCAAATTTGACTAAGGAGGCGCAGTGGAACCTGCTCAGATACCGACAAATGAGCCTAAACGGCTGGATGTTCTTCGCAGTTTGGCGATATTAGATAGCGAATCCGACGCTGGTTTTGACGGCTTGGTTGAACTGGCTAAAACGCTTTTTGACTTACCGATGGTGGCGGTGTCGTTGGTGGACGAACAGCGCCAGTGGTTTAAGGCCAGTATTGGCTTAGGCGTGTGTGAGACTCATCGAGAAGTGTCATTTTGTGCGCACATCGTGGAAAAACCTAAGGTCATGGTGGTCGAAGATGCCATGTTGGATGACAGGTTTTACGATAATCCGTTAGTGACTGAAGAGCCTTTCATTCGATTTTATGCTGGCGCGCCGCTACGGCCGGTTGGCGATGAAGTTCTTGGAACGCTGTGTGTTATGCATACGCGACCGCGCTCGTTCAGTGATGATGAACAACAACTGTTGAAACTCCTCGCAGGACAGGCGGAACAGCTGATCCAACTGCATGCGTTGCGGCACAAAAAAGAAGGTAACTAACCCATGCGAATGCGCTTCAAACCCGTTATCGGAATGACTTGTCTGGGACTCTTGTTGTCGAGTTGTTCGGTAACGAAAACGTCACCGGAACCCACAGCTTACGACTGTGGTATACAGCCGATCACGGTCGTGTATGACGATCAGAACGTAACGTTGTCGATGCGCTCGGAACAACAAGTGTTGGCACCGGTAAAATCCGCTTCCGGTGCGCGTTTTGTGTCGACAGATGAACGTACGGAGTATTGGTCGAAAGGCCACGAAGCACAGGTGACGTGGAAAGGCGAAGCACTCCCACAATGTATTGAACGAGGCTATCTGCCGCGTGCTATTGCGTTGCGTGGCAATGAGCCTTTTTGGTTGTTGACCATCAATCAACACCAGGCCAGCTACACCACACCATCCGGTGAAGAGGAATTTGCCGTTGATCAGATGGATAAAAAGCAACAAACTGGGGGTTGGCAAATCGAAATCGATGACCTGGGTCATCTCACAATGACCCAGAAGGTTTGTTATGATTCGATGAGTGGTAAGGCGTTCCCTTATCATGCCTCCGGTAAATTCAATGGGGTGTCGGTACAGGGCTGTGGTGGTGACACCGAGCAACTGATCCAGGGACAGCCTTGGCAGATTGAGTCATTATCGGGGATAGCGGAGCGATTACTGGCTAAACCAGAGCTTCAGTTTTTACCACAAGGACGTCTGGTCGGGAGTGATGGCTGCAACCGTTTTTTTGGTCACTATAGTGTTCAGGGTGAAATCCCGAGGCTGAATATAGTGGGTTCGACAAAACGGCTGTGCACGCAAGAAACCATGGATCTTGCACAAAAATTCACCGAGCTATTGAATAATACCGTGAAAGTTGACATAAAAGATAACAGCATCGTGCTAGTAGCCAATGATGGTCAGCAACTTTCACTCAAGCCAGCCTATTAAGAGCTGACCCAGAGGACGACCGTGCAATTAAAGAAGTATACCGATTATGGCCTGCGTGTATTAATTTACCTGGCCGCCAAAGAACAGACACGACTGGTCACCATCGATGAACTCAGTCGCACGTTTAACGCACCCAGAAACCACTTAAACAAGGTGATTCATCACTTGGGAAAAGAAGGTTTTATTGAAACCCGGCGCGGTAAAAACGGCGGTTTCAAGTTGGCTATGGCGGCTGAAGACATTCGCCTTGATCATCTGATTCGCAGGCTTGAAGGGGACGAGCATTGGATTGATTGTCATAACCCGCAGTGTGCGATTTTTCCAGTCTGTGAATTAAAACACATCATTAATGAAGGTAAAGAAATTTTTTATCGCCATCTGGCTCAGTTCACGATTGCCTCGTTAACCAAGCAACCTGAAAAAATACGTGTACTTTGGCAGACCGAAATTGAAAACTCATAAACCCGTGGAGAATAACAATGATTAAGAAAGCTGCTCTGGGATTAAGTATCAGTTTACTCACCTCACAAGCCGCTGCTTCAGACTGGTTGCATTGCGGCAACTTGTTTGACAGTCAGGCGGGCGAATTACGCGGTGAACATTATATAGAGGTTGATGGCGGGCTGATCAAACGTGTAACCCGTGACCAACCTGATGGCGCTGAGATCATTGATTTGAGTGACAAGACCTGTTTGCCCGGGTTAATTGATCTGCATGTACACCTGGATGGTCAGTCTGGACCGCAATCCTACATGAACCGTTTTACGGAAGGCCCGGCCGACCTGGCGCTGACTGCGCAAAATTATGGCATGAAGACGTTAATGGCGGGCTTTACTACGGTGCGTAACCCTGGTGACTCATACAACGTTACTATCGCCTTACGAGACGCAATTAATGCCGGTACTGTGCAAGGGCCACGCATCTATTCGGCGGGCAAATCACTTGCCACGACCGGAGGCCACGCCGATCCGACCAATGGCGTTAAGCACGATCTTATGGGACGTCCTGGCCCAACGGAAGGGGTCATTAACAGTCCGGCTGATGCGAAAGAGGCGGTACGTCAGCACTATAAAGAAGGTGCTGACTTTATAAAAATCACTGCCACCGGCGGTGTATTGAGCATGGCATCCAGTGGTGAAAATCCACAGTTTACGCAGGACGAATTGGAAACGCTGATCGATATTGCCAACGACTATAACTTCCACGTTGCTGCTCATGCGCACGGTAAAGAAGGAATGCTGCGGGCGGTAAAAGCCGGGGTCAAAACGGTAGAGCACGGCACCTACATGGATGATGAAGTCATTGCCGCCATGAAAGAAAACGGTACTTACTTAGTGCCAACGATTCTTGCCGGCAAGTTTGTTGCTGAGAAAGCTAAAATTGACGGGTACTTCCCCGAGGTTGTTCGCCCTAAAGCCGCGGAAATTGGTCCGTTAATTCAGCAAACCTTTGCTAAAGCCTATAAGGCGGGCGTAAATATTGCGTTTGGTACGGACAGTGGTGTTTCTGCGCACGGTGATAACGCGTTAGAGTTTGAATACATGGTTGAAGCTGGTATGCCTGCCGCAGAAGCCATTCAAACCGCAACGACGGTCGCCGCAGAGATCTTGAAGAACGACAAGCTGGGCGAAATTGCGGCTGGCAAGTATGCCGATATCATTGCCGTTGATGGTGATCCGTTAGCGGATGTTAAGGTACTTCAGGATGTTGATTTTGTTATGAAAAACGGTGAGGTCGTTAAGCGCTAATCAGCGCTTAACACGACTTTTCCGTCAAGCTGAGCATGGGCATGATCAGCACTGCGTACTTCATAGCGGTGTTGATCATCTTCCTCACAAAGCCACAGTTGCACCCGTGCCGGTAGCACCACCGGACGTTTAAAGGTCACGTCAATCTGGGTTGCGGCTCGACCGTGACGTTTCTCAATTTCTGCCTGCGCTCGCGCCATCATGTACATACCGTGAATAATTGGTTTTTTGAAACCAAACCAACGCGATGTCATGGGGTGTAAGTGAATCGGATTAAAATCGCCGGAAACACGGGCGTAGCGACGACCCATACCCGATCCCAATTGCCAATGACAATGATGAAACCAACCGGGAGCGGGTTCAAAGACCTTGGCGGGCTTCTTGGACGGACGTTCCGGTGCCTGCCCCTTCATCACCTGATAGGTGCTTTTGCAGGTGACGACCAGCGTGTCATCCTGGAAGAACTGTACCGTGAATTGAGGACGCAAACGTCGTGGAGATACATCGGGTCCGCGGGCTGGAATGGTAACCTTGGCATCAAGCCGAAAGCCCTGTGATAGGTCAATCGGATGGTGTTGTTGGAGACTGTTGTTGACGTGCACGAGACCAGGTGCCGGCCAGGGGAACTGCGGATCCAACATTTGCGCCAGGTGAGTGCGCTGGGCCATGCAGTAAAACAGGGCTAATGGTAACTCACTGACAAAGCCATCAAAGATACGGTGATAATTGCGGCGCTGTCGGTCACTGACCGCCTCGATTAAAAACTGTTGATGCAGTTCGGACTTGTCGGCCTCAACGTTATCAACGCGATTTAACGTCAACAGAGATTTTGCCAACATGCCGGGCATTGCCGGTAAGTGATCAATCGGGTGGTTTACCGTTTCCATGCGTTACTGAGTCCTCATTACTATCCTGCTGCCACTGCGTTCACGGATGACATCAATACGGTCTTGCAGGCGATCTTTTAATTCTCGCACATGCGAGATAATTCCAATAGTCCGACCACTGGCACGTAATTCTGCCAGGGTATTAATGGCCATATCGAGCGCCTCATCATCGAGGCTACCAAAGCCTTCATCAACAAACAAAGTATCTAACCTGATGCCACCGGCATAACTCTGTACGACATCTGAAAGACCCAAAGCAAGTGCTAATGCGGCCATAAAGCCCTCGCCACCAGACAGCGTTTTTGTACTGCGTTGCTGGCCGGTATAGGCATCTTCGACCAATAGGGTTAAGCCGCCGGCTGAACGGGCATCGGCAACGGTCTGTTCGCGTAATAGCTGATAGCGGCCATGAGTCATCTGCTGCAGGCGCTCGGAAGCTACGTTTAATACATCATCAAGCAAGACGCTCAGCACGAAGCGGTGAAGGCTAAGCCGTTGTGTGTTTTGTCCGCTGGCGACATCAGCCAAAGTTCCTTGCACAGCATAGCGCTTATGTAATTGTTCTGCTTGCTTTTTACTGTTATTAACACGTTTTAAAACGTTTTCCAGCTGGATGCACTGATCGCGGAGAGCAAGCCAATCTTGTTCGGATCGTTGTCGCTCGGATTCAGCGGCTTGTTGTTGCTGCTGTAACGCATCAATATCGGGCGCTTGCTTACCATCCAGCGCTTGTTGCAGTTCAAATAACAAACTGTCGACGCGAGTAACTTGCTGTTTAAACTCAGCGATCTGTTGTTCGAGTTGCTGGTACTCGCCGCTGCTCAGGCGGGCACTTTCATAGTCATTGTTACTGGCAAAACCCAGCTCTTGCAACTGTTTCTGGAACTTTTGTTCAACGTGTTGGTGTTGCTGCTGCACATTTTTGGCTTGTTGGCCGGTGCTATCGAGCTGAGAAGCGACGGCGGAGAGCTGCTCGAGCAGTTGTTCGCGCTGTTCGGTGGCGCGGCGCTGACGGCTTAAGTTTTGTTGTAACTGATGCTCCAAAGCGCTCATTGATTGTTGTAACTGTTCTGCCGAACGCAGATCTTCCGGAATCTCTTGGCGCAACATGCGCAAACGTTCATCGGCCGTCTGCTTTTGCAACTGCTGCTGATGAATACGTTCGGCTAATGTCCGCTGTTTCGTACCCAGCTGTTCTAATCGCTGTTGGCCCTCCGAAATTTGTTGATTCAGTCTTACCAACTGCCGGCGCTGCTGTTGATAATGACTCGTTTTGGCGGCCAGTTGCTGGCGCAGCTGGTCCAGTTGTTGTGGCGCTTTAGGCTCACCATTTTCATGCAACTGCTGTTGCACCAGATCCAACCGGTTTTGGCTGTGACTCAACTGCTGTTCCAGTTGCTGTTGCTTTTGTTGTTCCTGTTGAAACGTTTTACGTGCAGCGATGACTTGCTGGTGTTCTACTAATTCCTCATCCTGATTGTGCGCCGGGCTGGGGTGTTCGGTGGCACCACACACCGGGCACGGCTTACCGGACTCAAGTGTTCGAGCCAGTGTCAGAGCTTGTTGATCGTACCATCGGTTTTCCAGATGCTGGCTCTGTTGCTCCGCGGCGTGGGTGGTTGCGCGTTGAGCCAGCAGTTGTTGCTGCAGTTGTTGTTGCTGTTGGCGCAGTTGCTGTTGCTGGCGTTCGAGTTCTTCATGCCGCTGGCGTTGCTGCTGCCACAGTGTTAGCTGATGCTGTTCGGCTTCCAATGATGTTTGTTGATCCAGTGCAGTACGAAGCTCATCCAATTGCTGTTGAGCATGGATGTTGTTTTCGCGCTGTTGCTGAAGTTCGCCATCGATTTCAGTCAATTGCCGTTGATCTTGCGTTAACTTGGCCGCCAATTGCTGTTGCTCTGTGGCCATCTGCTGCAACGATTCGAGTTTGGGTAACCATTGCCGTTGTTGTTCAAGCTGGCGGCGCAGTGTTTGGTTATCATCGTCGAGCTGAAGTGCCCGCTGATAGGCCTGTTCCACCTGTTGTTTACTCTCACTGAGCTGTTGTTGCTGTGTTTGCAACTGCTCGGTACGACTGCGCAGCTCTTGCGATTGCTGCTGTAACAATGCCAAATGTTGGCTGTCGGCTGCCAACTGTTGTGCTTTTTTGGCACGTTCAAGGCGCTGCTGTTGGGTGTTTATTTGCGGTTCTCTGTTGCGCAATTGATCGCGCTCGCTCAGCAACTGTTGTTGTTGTGCAAACTGCTTTTGCACGTGTTGAGCCTGCAACAATTGCGAGCGCAGTTGCTGCACCGCTTTTGCCTGCGACGTCTTCTGTTGCTCTAGTTGGCTTAGCTGCGGGCGCAATTGTTGTAATCGCTCGGTCAGCTCCTGTTCGCTGGTGACTTTTGCATCATCCAGCAGGGCTTGTAAGTTTTGTTCGTGCTGACGCATCTGCTGGCGCAGTTCACGAGCAGACTCTTTTAACTGTTCTTCAATCAATAAGTAGCGATGTGTTTGGAACAGCTGTGCAAAAATGTCTTCGCGTTGGCCGGCATCGGCCGTTAAGAGTTCACGAAATTTGCCCTGGGGTAACACCACCACCTGTCGGAATTGGTCAGCCTTTAAGCCAATAAGTTGCTCAACGTGCTGAGTAACGTCATTAACTTTGCGGCTTGCCAGCAGTTTTTGTTGATCCGTATTGAGATCGAAAGTCGGCTCCGTACCCGCAGTGATTTGCCAGAGTGTGGCTGTCGCTCGGTCTTCCTTTAAGCCCTCACCGCGAAGTTTTGGTCGCCATTGAGTTGGTAAACGCTGGACACGGTAGATGTTTGTGCCTATCGCAAAAATAAAATCCACTTCGGTTGCTACATCAACGGCCGCGTGGTGACAGCGCATTTGTTCGCCTTGTCGTTCTGCGCCAGTGGTCTTTCCGAATAACGCATAACTGATGGCATCCAAAATGGTCGTTTTACCGGCTCCCGTTGCGCCATTGATCAGAAAAAGAGGATGTTCTCCGAGTGCTCTGAAATCGATAACTTCACGTTCGGCGAACGGCCCAAACGCCTGCATGGCGAGCAATATAGGCTTCATGATTGGCGCTCCTGGTCGGCGATTTGGGCAAGCACCGCTTCAAGTTGTTGGCGTTGTTCATCATTAAGTTGTTGATGATGAACTTGACTGAAAAAGTCCTCAAATATGTCGAGTTCACTGCGTTTTAGCTGTTCACCGGCAGCTGCCAGTTGCTCTCCCTGACGGACTTGAAAGCGCTCTTTCTTCAATTCCATAACGTTTGGATAGTGCTCCCTGACTCGCGCCATTGGGTTAAGCAATGCCTCATCGTCGGTGAGGATGACCTGTACATAATCGTTACTGCGCGCGTCCTCTTTAGCCTTGGACAGAATTTCCTCTAACGTGCCTTTTAATACGCGTAAATCATTGCGTGGCTGAATCGGTAATAACTGAATCGAGCAGTTGCCGTCGGCATCCATATCCACCAGGGTGAGAGACTTCTTCTGATGTTGTTCAGAAAAGCTGTACTTGAGCAGTGAGCCGCTGTAACGAATGTTCTCGCGGCCTTTGTACTGTGGTTGGTGCAAATGCCCCAAGGCCGTGTAATCGAAGTCGCTAAACAACTGCCAGTCAACCCGGTCGGCACCGCCCATTGAGAGTGGCCTTTCCGAATCGGATTCGTTGGCACCGTCCAAATAGCAATGACTGACCAGCACGGAACGACGGTCATTTGTCTTTTTTAAGGCATTCACTAAGGTTTCATGGGCGTGGTTGTAATCGCGCTGTGGCTCGCCGGTGAAATCGGCTACTTGAGCCGGGTCATGAAACGGAACCGCCCAAAAGTCGACAGGCCCATGCTCATCGTCGAGTACGATCGGTTGTGTCATTTGCTCCAGTGTTGTGACCAGATACATACCGGACGTTGCCAATTGGCGCGAAGCAAAGCCAAGTCGCTCGGCACCGTCGTGATTACCGGATATGGCAATGATTGGTACACCCAATTGGCTCAAACAGGTATCGACAAAGTCATCGAACAACGAGATTGCGGATGCCGGCGGAACCGAACGGTCATAGATATCTCCGGCAATAATTACCACGTCCGGTTGATAGGTTTTGATATAGTCGAGCACTTGTTCTATGGCGCAGCGCTGTTCGTCAACAAGCGATATTTGATGAAATAGCCGCCCTAAGTGCCAGTCTGAGGTATGCAGAATTCTCATGCGATCGTTTTTGCTACAGAGTGATGTGACTACTATACATCATAAAAAAAGCCGCCCGAAGGCGGCCTTTAGTCGATACGAATTATTTTTGTGTTTCCGTATCCTGTAAGTCTGCGTCATGTTTTTCCATCTCCCACGGCAACACGCCGGGGCTGTGGTGACGGAAGTGCAGATAATTTTCAAACTGATTGATGACGTCGTTGATGATGTCGGCTTTTTCCCAGCCATACAAATCATAAGACTGTCCACCCTGACGCAGGAACACTTCAGCTCGATAATAAACCTCACGGTTTTTATCGTTAGTGAGTGCAAACTCCGGCAGCAGGTAGTCACGTAACCGGACTTCATAGGCAAAGTCGAGCTCTTTGTCGCGCTCTACGGTGAGCATAATACGGTTATGCTCTTTATCTTCCTGAAATTCGGCCGGCCAGTCCTGCTCTTTTAGCTCGTCGCGAACCTGCTTAAGTGACTCGGCAGCAGCTTTGTAGATAAAATCGAGTACCGGCTCTTTTTTAGGAAAGTCCACCAAGCCTGACAACCGTTTCTTCCAGTAGTCGGGGCCTTCATTCACGCCACGACGGTGGAACTGACGGTGACTCTTGAGACTGGTGTATTGGTGCCCTTCAATGATCAAGGCACGCCACATACCAACGGCAGCGATGAGGATGACTACCGCAAAGGGTAAGGCACTGGTAATGGCTGCGGTTTGTAAAGCGCCAAGGCCTCCGGCCAGCAGTAGTACAGCGGCAACGATGCCTTCGGTCGACGCCCAGAACACACGCTGCCAAACGGGAGTTTCCATCATTCCGCCGGAGGACAAGGAATCGATCACCAACGAGCCTGAGTCAGAGGAGGTGACGAAGAACGTGATGATCAAAATAACCGTCGCAAAGCTGATGATGCTGGTCAGTGGCAGTTGTTCATAAAGCTTAAACAGCGCGATGGCCTGGTTATTTTGCACTTCGTTGATGAGGCTTGTGTAACCTTCATTCATGATCATATTCAGCGCGGTGTCACCGAATACGGCAAACCAGAAGAAGGTGAAAATCGACGGTACCAGCATGACACCGAAGACGTACTGGCGGATGGTGCGGCCACGGCTGATCTTAGCAATGAACAGCCCGACAAACGGCGCCCAGGCAATGGTCCAGCCAAAGATAAACAGCGTCCAGTTACCAATCCAGTCACTGCGTGTGTAGGCTTGTAAGTTAAAGGTACGCTCAACGATACCGCTTAAATAGGCGCCGGTATTTTGTAAAAAGGTCTCCAGAATATGCACGGTAGGGCCGGCAAAAAACACAAACAACAGTAAAAATAAAACCAGCGTCATGTTGATCAGCGATAACCGTTTGATGCCCTTATCCATACCGGCGACCACGGATGCGATAGCGGCCAGTGTAATGACCCCGATGGCGATGATCTGAACCGTGGAACCAATCGGGATATCTTCCCATAGATAATTCAGGCCGGTGTTAATCTGGATGACCGATAAGCCCAGCGTAGTGGCAATGCCAAACATCGTGCCGAGGATGGCAAAAGTATCTACTGCATGCCCGGCTGGGCCGTTAATCTTTTCGCCGATCAGCGGATATAAGGTGGAACGCATTGACAACGGCAAGCCGTGACGGAAGGAGAAATAAGCCAGCACCAGACCGACCAACCCGTAGATGGCCCAAATGTGGAAGCCCCAGTGAAAATAGGCGATTTGCATGGCCTGTTTGGCTGAGTTAACGGTTTCTGCGGCTCCTGCCGGTGGATCGGCATAATGTAACACGGGTTCTGCGACACCAAAGAACAGCAGTGCAATGCCGTAACCGGCCGAAAAAAGCATCGCAAACCACGACGTAAAACTGTATTCCGGTTCACAATGGTCGGGACCGAGTTTAATTCTCCCCCATTTGGAGATGCCGACCCCGACGATGAAAATAAGAAACAGCGCAACGGCAAGCATGTAGAACCAGCCGAAATGTTCGGTGATTCCGGCGAGCGTGCTTTCAAACAGTTTACCTGCTTGCTCCGGCGCACTCAGTGTCCCGACGACCAGCAGTGCGATAACAATAATCGCAGGCAGGAACACCGGGAATAATATGGCGTGATGCCATGGCTTTTTCTCGCTAGACATTTAACACTCCTGTTAATCGAGTAAGTTCCTAACTAACACTTATAACCTACTAACGAAAAGGCATAAAGGCTCACTTTTTATAATAATCCACTTTAAAGGCATAATTAGCTTGTCTATACTGGAGGGTGTATTTTGATGAACAAACTGTTTTATACAGGGAACAAGTATGGCCAGAACGCCACAATTTAACCGCGAAACAGCGCTGAACAATGCCATGAGTTTATTCTGGCGAAAGGGTTATCATGCAACCTCAATGAAAGACATCGAGCAGGCAATGGATATGCGGCCGGGCAGTATATACGCTGCTTTTGGCAGTAAAGAACGCTTGTTCGGTGAAGCGCTGGCCGTTTACGGTGAGAGCACTAAGGCCAGTTTTAGCGCCGCACTGAGTGAAGGTGATACTGAGTTAGCAGGCTTTGTTCAACTGCTGCAGAATATTGTTGAACCGAAAATACAGGGTAATACTCCCAGCAAAGCCTGCATGTTGATCAAAACCTTGCTTGAACTGAGTAACCATCAAACATTAAATAATGAACCGGTAAAAAACTACATGAACGAGCTGCAGCAGTTGTTCGAAGTGAAGTTTTGCCGGGCAATTGCCGCAGGAGAGCTGGCACCTCGCGCGGATGCCAAACGACTGGCGCGGCTTTACCAGTCTAATATCTTGGGCTTGAGTGTGATGTCTCAACGGGACTTACCGAACGACCAGCTGAAGCAACTGGCCGATGATATTTGTCAACAGATACTGCCGGCGTCGGCGGTGCTTAACGTTTGAACAGTGAGGCATAGTGACTGGGGTTAAAACGAAGCGTAAACACCAGAATAACCAGTCCGACGGCGATGTGCAGTTGCCAGCCCAAGCTGTAATCGCCGCTGACATCGCGGAACCAACCGGTCAGTAACGGCATCAAGCTGGCAAACATAAAGCCAATTCCCTGCATGAACGACACTAAACGTCCGGCCTGAACCGGGTTGTCCAGATGATCCAGTGCCATAACAATACAGAGCGGGAACGCACCACCCAGGCCAAAACCGCACAGTGCAGACCAAAGCCAGGGTGAATACTCGGGCCAAAAGCTAAGGCCAGCAAAGCCTACCATCTGGGTCAGTACCGCCACAATCAGCCAAGGGCGTCGATCCTGGCTGTGCGAGAGTGCCGGCAGAATGAGTGCCCCCGCCACCTGCACCAGTGAGAACAGCGCCAACAAATTGCCTGATTGCTGCGCCGGCCAGCCAAATTCACCGTAAAACGGCGCAATCCAGGCGATAAAACCGGCGTAACCTGCATTAACCAAAGCAAAGTAGGCGCCCAAAAACCAAGCTCTCGGATAACGAACCGCTTTCAGAAGCTGGTCTCTGGGTGGGATATTGGCAAGCGGCACGCGATTTTGCGGGGCCCACCAGATAATCAGTGTAAGAATCGCTAGCACGGCCCAGGCGGCGAGTGAATAAAATCGTTCCGGTAACTGTTCGGCAAACCAAGGCGTTAATACGGCGCCAAGCGCTGCGCCTCCCATTAACGCCGCGGACCACAAGCCGGTGACCATACCCAGCCGATGTAAATAGCGATGCTTGGTTAACTCCGGAATAATAATGTGCAGCAGCGCAATACCGAAGCCTCCGATCAACGCACTGAATAACAACAGCTCAATGGTTGGCGGGATAACGCGCAACAGCAGTCCTGCGGTTAGTATTACCAAACCGAGCGTAATGCCTCGTTTATAGCCAAGCGCCATGGTCAGGCGCCCGGCAAATAGCGCCAGTACACCAATCATTAAAATGGGCAAGGTGGTGAGCAGCGAGATGCTGCTGAATGATGCCCCTGTGGCTACAATCAATTCATCAGTCAGAGGACCGATGGAGGTGAGCAGTGGGCGTAAGTTGAGGCCGAGTAAAACCAGTAGCGCCAGTCCAAACATCAGGCTTTTTCGGGCAACCTGGGGTTGCGTAGTTGAATTTACAGACAACGTTATCGATTCCTTTAAACGGTCAAGTGTCGCCACTTTACTGCTTTTTTTAGCAAGAGTGAACGATTGTACTTTTACCATTCAGGCGTAAGCATGGTATTCTTTGATGCCATTAGCGGCAACTCAACTTCTTGCAGATGACGACAAGCATGGCAACGCAATCCGGAAATCTCTTTATTATCGCGGCTCCCAGCGGAGCCGGTAAGTCCAGTTTGATCAAAGCGCTGCTGGAGCGTCATGCAGACGGAACCATGCAGGTATCAGTTTCCTCAACAACCCGTCCGCCCAGACCGGGTGAAGAGGATGGTATCCATTATCACTTCATGAATGTCGCCGAGTTTGAACAGCGTATTGATGCTGGCGAATTTTATGAGTGGGCGCGTGTTTTCGATAACTATTACGGGACCTCAAGAAAGGTCGTTGAAGAAGCGTTACAGCAAGGCATCGACGTGTTTCTCGATATCGACTGGCAAGGCGCACAGCAGGTACGTGAACATCACCCGGAAACCCGTTCGGTGTTTATTGTGCCGCCCAGTCTGGAGGTTTTGGAGAGCCGACTGCGTCACCGTGGCCAGGACAGTGACGAGGTGATTGCCAAGCGAATGGCAAAAGCGCAGGCCGAAATGTCCCATTACCATGAATTTGACTACCTGCTGGTGAATGATGACTTTAATGATACACTGGCCCAGCTTGAACATATTGTACTGGCGCAGCGCAGCAGAATGTCGCTGCAACAAGTGCGACACGCAGAAACTCTGAAGGAATTGCTTGGCTAATGGGCCGAGTTTCCGTATAATTCTTAGCCTTTCGAAAAATATCACTCAGGCTTTATGGGGAGTAAACCATGGCTCGCGTAACCGTTGAAGATGCCGTAGACCGCGTTGGCAATCGTTTTGATTTGATTTTATTAGCGGCCCGTCGTGCGCGCCAGTTGGCAGTGCAAGGGAAACAACCTTTGGTTGAAGTAAAGAATGAAAAGCCAACGGTCATTGCTCTACGTGAGATTGAGCAGGGTTTGATTGATAATGATCGCCTTGACGCAGAAGACCGTCAGGCGGCTCAACAAGCAGACGCAGAAGAGATGCAGGCAGTGAACGCATTGCGTGGCGTCGAATAACAACAGCTTTTGCTGAAGCTACAGAGCCAACGGTACTTGTGCCGTTGGCTTTTTTGTTGGATTGCTCGTATTCTGATCATTAACGGACTTTTCTGAAAGTGCGATACGTTTATCCTGTTGCGGAGAGAGTCGGTGTATCTATTTGAAGGCTTAAAAACGCAAATCAGTGACTACTTGTCTGCCGAGCAGGTAGAACAAGTGCAGCAAGCATTTGTGGTTGCGAACGATGCGCACAGCACGCAAAAGCGCAGTAGCGGTGAACCCTACATTACCCACCCGGTGGCCGTTGCCAGTTTGCTTGCTGACATGCGTCTGGATCAGGAAACCATCATGGCAGCGTTGCTGCATGATGTGATCGAAGACACAGAAACTCGGCGTGAAGACCTGGCAGAACTGTTCGGTGCGACTGTTGCCAACTTGGTTGAAGGTGTTTCGAAGCTCGATAAGCTGCAGTTTGACTCCAAAGAAGAAGCGCAGGCGGAAAATTACCGCAAAATGATCATGGCGATGACACAGGATATTCGTGTCATTCTGATCAAGCTCGCCGACCGTACCCACAACATGCGCACAATTCAACATTTGCGCCCTGACAAACGCCGCCGTATTGCCCGTGAAACCTTGGAAATTTATGCGCCGCTGGCGCACCGGCTAGGTATCCATGACATTAAAAATGAACTGGAGCAACTTGGCTTCTGGGCTTTATACCCTTGGCGTGCCCGGCTGCTGGAATCGGAAGTCAAGAAAGCCCGCGGCAACCGTCGGGAATTCATGGAGCGAGTTCACAGTGAAATTGCGTCGCGTTTAGAAGGCAATCAGATACAAGCGCGGGTGCTGGGCCGGGAAAAACATCTGCACAGTATTTATCGTAAGATGCAGAGCAAAGAATTGCGCTTTAATCAGGTCATGGATATCTATGCGTTTCGAGTGATCGTTGATAGCGTTGACACCTGTTACCGTGTTCTGGGTGCGTTGCACAATCTGTATAAACCGATTGAAACACGGTTTAAGGACTACATCGCGATCCCCAAATCGAACGGTTATCAATCCTTGCATACGTCGCTTAAGGGGCCGCACGGGGTGCCGGTGGAGATTCAAATTCGCACCGAAGAAATGGATTTGATGGCCGATCGCGGCGTCGCCGCACATTGGCTGTATAAAAATACGGACGATGCCGGTACCACGGCTCAGGTGCGAGCGCGCAAGTGGATGCAAAGCTTGCTCGAACTGCAGCAAAGTGCAGGCAGTTCCTTTGAATTTATCGAAAACGTTAAGTCGGATCTGTTTCCGGACGAGATTTACGTGTTTACTCCCGATGGCCGCATTATTGAGCTGCCGCAGGGCGCAACGGCGGTTGATTTTGCCTATGCCGTGCACACGGATGTCGGCAATACCTGTGTTGGCGCGCGGGTAAACCACCGCACCTATTCGCTGAGTAAACCCTTAGAAACAGGCCAGACCGTCGAAATTAAAACGGCGGTTGGGTCGCGGCCTAATATTGCCTGGCTGAATTTCGTCGTGACCGGAAAAGCGCGAGCCAAGATTCGCCAGTATCTAAAGGGACAGGAAGCCTCCGAGGCTCAGCAATTGGGTGAACGATTGTTGCGCTCAGCGTTGGGGCCAATCAGTTATGAAGACATTCCAGCCTCGGAGTTTGAACGCGTGGTACAGGAAACGCGGGTTGAGAACAAAGAAGAGCTGTTAAAGCAGATCGGCCTCGGCAATATGATGTCCGTTGCCATTGCCAAACGCTTATTGGGCGAGCTGCAGGCACTTAAAGATGATGCGCCGTCGCAGCGAAGTCTGTCGATAAAAGGTGCGGAAGGGCTCCTGGTTAGCTTTGCGAAGTGCTGTCGTCCGATTCCGGGCGACGATATTATTGCCCATGTGAGTCCTGGCAAAGGGTTGGTCATTCATCGTCGCGAGTGTAAAAACGTGCGCGGTTATGAAGATGAACCCGGACGTTATTTCCCGGTCGAATGGGATAACAAGCCAGAAGCAGAGTTTATTTCGGAAATTCGCATTGAAATCGTCAACCATCAGGGAGCATTGGCTAAGTTGACGTCTGCCATTGCAACCACTGGATGTAACATTGATGGTCTGAAAACCGAAGAAATTGATGCGAATATTTATTTCATTGATGTGGCACTGACGATTCGTAACCGCAAACACCTTGCGGACGTGATTCGTCATATTCGTAAGATGCCTGATGTTCAGCGCGTGACGCGCTTAAGGAAGTAATCATGTCAAAAGTTATTATCTCAACCGATAAAGCGCCAGCGGCGATTGGCACTTATTCACAAGCAGTAAAAATTGGTACCACGGTGTATTTGTCGGGGCAGATTCCGTTGGTTCCGGAAACCATGGAGCTGGTCAGTGAAGACTTTACCCAACAGGCCGAGCAAGTTTTTAAAAACCTGACCGCCGTTTGTGAAGCGGCCGGTGGTGAGCTACAGGATATGGTCAAAGTACAGATTTATCTGACGGATTTATCCGAGTTCGCCATTGTTAACGAGGTCATGGCAAAATACTTTAAAACGCCTTACCCGGCTCGCGCCGCTATTGGTGTTAAGCAGTTGCCTAAAGGCGCTCAAATAGAAATCGACGGTATTTTGGAGCTACCCAGCACCAACTAAACGTCGGCACTGAGTAACATCCCGGAGGCGGCTTAAACAGCCGCCTCTTTGCTTTGCGGTTCGCGATCTTCCAGAGGTCGCCGCCAGAGAATCATCAGTAAGGCGACACTGCCGAGAATAAAGCAGTAGCCGGTATGTAAGCTGACCGACAGTGGCGATATACCAAAGCTTGCCCCCATTAACAGTGCCTGGGCGCCGTAAGGCAATGCGCCCTGAACGGTACAGGCGAAGATATCCAACAAGCTAGCGCTTTGCCGCGGCGCCAAGTTGCCCTGTTTGGCCAGGCGCTTACTGACTTCGCCGGCCAGAAGAATACTGACCGTGTTATTGGCGACGCAAAGGTTCGTCAGCGAGGTCAGTCCGGCAATCCCAAATGCTGATGAACGTTGTTTGTGTTTACTGACGCGGCTCGATACGGCTTCAACCACGCGGGCAAGGAAGGCAAGCCCACCTTGCTGGCGGATTAAGCCGGACAGGCCGCCGATCAGCAGTGACAGCAGAAAGATTTCTTGCATGCTGGTAAAGCCGTCGTAGATATCCTGACTGAACTTAACCCATTGGTAGTCTACCGTGACCATGCCGAAGGCCGCTGCCAGCACAATACCCAGCCCTAATACGGCAAAGACGTTCAGCCCCATCACCGCCAGCACGATGATGACAAAGTACGGCAGACACAACCACAGGTTGGCTTCCGGGATTTTGATCGGAACATTACTGGTGTCGTAACTGACCAACCAAAGCACGGTGATGATGGCTGCCGGAATCGCAATCTTAAGGTTGGCGCGGAACTTATCCCGCATACTACAGCCCTGTGTGCGAGTGGCGGCAATGGTGGTGTCCGAGATAATCGACAGGTTGTCACCAAACATGGCACCACTGACCAATACGCCTGCCAATAACGGCAGACTGATATCGGTTGCTTCACCGATGCCCAGCACCACAGGTGCTAACGCCGCGAGCGTGCCCATTGAGGTGCCCATGGCGGTAGAAATGACGCCGGCGATCAAGAATAAGCCGGGAATCAGAAAAGAAGCCGGAATTACATTCAGTCCGAGTGCTACCATCGCATCGACGCCGCCCGTTGCTTCCGCCACGGTCGAGAAGGCACCGGCTAACAGATAAATCATACACATGGTGACGATGTTGCTGTCACCGACACCGGCCACGAAGGTGGCAATGCGTTCTTCAAATGCCTGCTTGCTCAGCAAAATGCCCAACGCAATAGCCGGCAAAATCGCCACAGGGCTGGGTAATTGGTAAAACGCGTACTCGACACCCTCAGACTGAAAGTAAATGCCGGTTCCTAAAAAGAGCGCCAAAAACAACGCCAGCGGCAGTAGTGCCTTAGCACTTGGCGGCTGGACGGCGGCCGATGAATTCATACCACTTCCTTTTATAATTTATTTTAGACGTCCAGAAGTTTATACAGCTAATCGTTCTGGTGCAACCCTGATCAATTTCCGTGTAAACTACCTATAACATGATTTTACGTTTGGGGAAGCCATGAGTCCGGAGAATTTGAATCTTCAACTGCGCAATTTGCGGCTGGAAGATTACGCACAACTTAAAGCATTAATGGATGCTGTTTACACCGATATAGGCGGAGCCTGGAGCCAGTTTACGATTGAAAAACTGATCAAGGATTTTGCTGAGGGGCAGTTTTGTCTGGAGGATAACGGCCAGATCGTCGGTGTCGCTTTGACCGTAAAAGTTGCCTATAACAAGTTCTCCAACCCGCACACGTACGATGATTTAATTGGCCATCGTGAAGCCATCCTTAACGATAAGAAAGGCGATGCGCTTTACGGTTTGGACGTGCTGATCCATCCCGATTACCGCGGTTATCGGTTGGGGCGGCGGTTGTATGATGCGCGTAAAGAATTGTGCCGGCAGGCGAACCTGCGCGCCATTTTGGCCGGTGGTCGCATTGTTAATTACCATAAATACTCACAGGAACTGACACCAAGCCAGTATCTGGATAAGGTTCAGCGCCGTGAAATTTACGATCCGATCCTGACCTTTCAGCTGGCCAATGACTTCAGTGTGAAGCGCTTGTTGGGCAAATACTTGCCAGAAGATGAAAAGTCGCGTGGCTTTGCCACGCTGCTGGAGTGGAACAACTTCCTCTACGATCCGTCCACCAGCATTCTGACCACGCGTATTCAGAATGTGCGGGTGGGCGCGGTACAGTGGCAGATGCGTTCGGTTGAGTCGGTTGATGAACTACTCCAGCAGGTCGAATACTTTGTCGATGCGCTGTCGAGCTATCAAAGTGACTTTGCGGTATTGCCGGAGTTCTTCAACGCGCCGTTGATGGGATTAACCGATCAGAGCCAGCAGATGAACGCGATTCGCTTTCTAGCCGGTTACACCGAGCGGTTTAAGCGTGAAATGTCACAAATGGCGGTCAGTTATAACGTCAATATCATTACCGGTTCAATGCCATTGCAGGACGGCGACAGCATTTATAACGTGTCGTATTTGTGCCGCCGTGATGGCTCCGTCGAAGAACAGCGCAAAGTTCACATCACCCCGCATGAGAAACGCGACTGGGTTATCGAAGGCGGTCATGAGGTGAATGTCTTCGATACCGACGCTGGTCGGGTCGGCATTTTGATTTGCTATGATGTTGAGTTTCCGGAGCTTGGCCGGATCATGGCAGATGAAGGGCTTGAGATTTTATTTGTACCGTTCTGGACCGATACCCGTAACGCTTACCTGCGAGTGCGTCACTGTGCGCAGGCACGAGCCATTGAAAACGAGTGTTATGTGGTTATCTGCGGCAGTGTTGGTAACTTGCCGGAAGTTGAAAGTCTGGACGTACAATACGCTCAATCCGCGGTGTTCTCACCGTCCGACTTCGCCTTTCCACATGATGCGGTGATGTCAGAAACAACGCCGAATACGGAGATGTTGATGTTTTCTGACTTAAACTTGGATGAACTTCGTTACTTGCATCACGAAGGGTCGGTGACGAATAAGAAGGACCGCCGTACAGATATCTACGAAGTGTCAAAAAAGTTTCGTGGTTAATGGCCAGTAATAAGGAATAAAACAGCATGAGTCCAGAGCGGTTTGCGCGCATTAATCAACTGCTAGATCTGCGTCAGCCGGATTTAACGGTGGTGATGGAAAATGTGCACAAAAACCATAACTTATCAGCGGTGGTGCGCACCGCTGATGCGGTCGGCGTGCATCAGATGCATGCGGTATGGGAATCGCCAAAACGAAAACTGTCGGCGGGAACGGCGCTGGGCAGTCAGAACTGGGTTGGGGTCTCGCATTACAATGAGCTCGCTGATGCGATCAGTGCGGTGCGGTCGCAACGGATGCAGGTGGTCGTTACGCATTTGTCGGACAGCGCGGTGGACTTTCGTGACATCGACTATACCCAACCTACAGCCATTTTACTGGGCCAGGAAAAATACGGTGTCAGCGACGAAGCATTGGCGTGCGCTGATCATCATGTGATGATTCCGATGGTGGGTATGGCACAATCGTTGAACGTATCTGTTGCCGCTGCTGTGATGCTGTATGAAGCGCAGCGCCAGCGCAAGGCGGCAGGTCGTTATCAGGGTAACCAATTAGATGCCGCCGAACGCCACCGGGTATTGTTTGAAGGCGGCCATCCGATTTATGCCAAGGCTTGCAAACGCAAAGGGCTAAGCTATCCAGAGCTTGATGAACAAGGACAAATCGTCGCCGATGAACAATGGTGGCAGGCCATGAGGGCGGCGAAGTAAATGCCGGGTTCGGGTGCCGCTCTTGCCAAAATACCGCTGACAACCTTAAAGGGAGTTGGCGATAAAGTGGCGAAGAAACTGGCCAAGCTGGGTCTGGTTACCGTTCAGGATGCCATTTTCCATTTGCCGTTACGCTATGAAGATCGTACCCGGATTGCCAACATCGCCATGGTTCGTCCCGGACAGTCAGCCAATTTGATCGTCGAGGTGCAGAACGCGGATATAAAGTATGGCCGCAAACGGATGCTGCTGGTGCGCACCAAAGATGACAGCGGCACGCTGACATTGCGTTTTTTTCAGTTCAGTGCCGCTCAGTTAAAGCAATTCAGTGCCGGTACCCGGCTATTGGTGTTTGGTGAGATCCGCCACGGGATGGCAGGTGCTGAACTGATTCACCCGGAATATGAACAACTCAAGCCGGGTCAGCATGTCGAGCTGGAACCCACCTACACGCCGGTTTATCCGACCACCGAAGGGGTTTACCCAACCACCTTGCGTAAAATTATTGAACAGGCCCTTGGCTATTTATCCGAACAGAGCGTCGAGGAGCTGTTGCCGGAATCATTACGGCCGCACCAACTGTCGTTGGTGGAGGCCCTGCAGACGCTTCATCATCCGCCGGTCGAGAGTTCACTGCAGGCGCTGGAACTAGGACAGCATCCTGCTCAGCAGCGGTTGGCGATGGAAGAGCTGGTGGCTCATCAGCTGAGTTTGTTGCAACTGCGTCAGCAACGGCAAAGTGAAGGCGGTATTGCCATTGCTGAGGGCAGCAAATTGCAAGATGAGTTCCTGGCGACCTTACCGTTCGAGCCGACGGCGGCGCAGCAACGCGTGGTGAGCGAGATTCACGCGGATATGGCGCAACCTGTGCCGATGATGAGGTTGGTACAGGGAGATGTGGGCTCGGGTAAAACGTTAGTCGCAGCGCTGGCGGCATTACGGGCGATTGAGGCGGGTTATCAGGTGGCGCTGATGGCACCGACCGAACTGTTGTCCGAACAGCATGCTTTATCGTTTTCACAATGGCTGCAGCCGCTTGGCATCGAGGTTGGTTGGCTCAGCGGGCGCACCAAAGGGAAAGCCAGACGAGAGCTCCTCGAGCGGGTTGCCTCGGGTCAAGTGGCGATGCTGGTCGGCACCCATGCGTTGTTTCAGAGCGATGTGGATTACCACAACCTGGCGTTGGTTATTATTGACGAACAGCATCGTTTTGGGGTGCATCAACGTTTACAATTGCGCGAAAAAGGGGTCAAGGCGGGCTTTCAGCCACATCAGTTGATCATGACCGCGACACCGATCCCGCGAACGCTGGCGATGACGGCCTATGCTGACCTTAAAACCTCGGTGATTGATGAATTGCCACCGGGACGAACGCCGGTTACCACCGTCGCTATTCCGGATACTCGCCGCGATCAGGTGATTGAGCGGGTGCGACAAGTGTGTCGAACCGAGCGCCGGCAGGCGTACTGGGTGTGTACGCTGATTGAAGAGTCGGAAGTACTGGAGTGTCAGGCAGCGGAAGACACCGCCAATGAATTGCAGGCGGCGCTGGCGGATTTGAAGGTTGGTCTTGTGCATGGACGGCTCAAAGCGGATCAGAAAGAAGCCGTAATGCAGGCGTTTAAAGCCGGTGAGCTTGATTTACTGGTGGCAACCACGGTCATCGAAGTGGGTGTTGATGTGCCGAATGCCTCGCTCATGATCATAGAAAACCCAGAACGGCTTGGGCTGGCGCAGTTGCACCAGTTGCGAGGGCGTGTTGGCCGTGGGTCAACCGCCAGCCATTGTGTTTTACTTTATAAAAGTCCACTGTCGAAAACCGCTGCGGAACGATTAGGCGTATTAAGAGACAGCAACGATGGCTTTGTCATTGCTCAGCGTGATTTAGAAATCCGAGGGCCGGGCGAGTTATTAGGGCACCGTCAAACCGGTTTGACGCAGATGAAAGTGGCGGATATCGAACGTGATGCTGACTTAATTCCATCCGCACAAACACTGGCAGAGCGTCTGCTAAATGACTATCCGGCAACGGCAGCTGCGTTGATCGAACGCTGGTTACCACGGCGAGATCATTATGCGCAAGTTTAACGACAACACACTGTCGCACTGACGCTTAGCATCAAGTACACTAGAGAAAATTCAGTTCAAGGTGTCTGTATGAACGATAAAAAGCAAGATTCCATCGATTTTGGTTACCAACAAGTTGCCCGGGAACAGAAAAAGGGACTGGTTGCCAACGTATTCAACTCCGTTGCAGCCAAATACGACGTGATGAACGACGTTATGTCGTTCGGTATCCATCGTCTGTGGAAGCGTTATACCATTGACTGCAGTGGTGTGAGAAGCGGCATGAAAGTGCTGGATATTGCCGGCGGTACCGGTGATTTAACGGCACAGTTCTCACGCCGTGTTGGTCCCACCGGTGAAGTGGTCTTGGCAGACATTAACGACGCGATGCTGAAAGTTGGACGCGATAAACTGCGTGATAAAGGCTATGTCGGCAATATTCGTTATGTCCAGGCGGATGCCGAACAGTTACCCTTTGACGACAACACCTTCGATATTATTACCATCGCTTTTGGGTTGCGAAACGTGACCGATAAAGACGCCGCATTACGCTCAATGTTCCGGGTACTCAAGCCGGGTGGTCGACTGTTGGTGCTGGAGTTTTCTAAACCGGTTGCACCGGGGTTGAACCAAATGTATGACTTTTACTCATTCAATGTGTTGCCGAAGATGGGACAGTTGATCGCGAATGACGCTGACAGTTATCAATATCTTGCGGAGTCGATTCGTATGCACCCGGATCAGGACACCCTTAAAGGGATGATGCAGCAGGCGGGCTATGACAATGTTGATTATCAAAACTTGACCGGCGGCATCGTAGCGTTGCACAGAGGTTATAAGTTTTGATGAAAAGTCTGTCGCTGATACCCTGGATGTTGCTGGAAAAGCTGATTAACGAGCTCTTGGCGCGCGATCCTGGTTCGCTACAACGGCGCCAAAAACTGGTTGGTAAAAGTCTGCGCTTTGACATCAAAGAGTTACCGTTTGAACTCACCGTCAGTATTGACGAGTACGGTCTGCGGTTAACCACCGTGAGTGAAGGCGAAACCGACTGTTGGCTGCAAACCGAACTGGGCGTATTGCCCGAGCTCAGCGACAGCTCCAACCTTACGCGGTTGATTAAAGCGGGTAAATTGGATATTGAAGGCGACCCGATGTTGGCTCAGCAGTTGGTGGCGCTGATAAAAGAGCTGGATATCGACTGGGAAGCCGAGCTGGAAGCTAAAATTGGTGCTGTGCCAGCTCATTGGCTAAGCCAGATCTGGCGCAAAAGTCGGCAGCAAGTCGCAGATTCCCTGCAGCAGAGTCAACGGTGGGCAACCGGGGTATTGATTGATGAGAAAAAGATACTTCCGGCGCGAATTGAGTTTGAGCAGCATAAACAGCAATTGCAGCAATTGCGCGCCAAAATTGAACGACTAGAGCGTCAGTTAAGAGAGGACAGTTAATGCGTAGCCGGCGCCTGTATGCCATCACCAAAACCCTGTTAAGTTACGGTCTGGATGACTTGATCCCGGCGAAATGGTTGCCATGGTCTTTACGGCTAGGCCGTCACGCCCTGTTTTGGCTGCCAAACCGGCATAAAGATAAGAGTCCTGGTGTGCGCCTGCGGCTAGCGCTGGAATCGCTCGGGCCGGTATGGGTCAAATTTGGTCAAATGCTGTCTACCCGGCGCGACTTATTGCCGCCGGATATCGCCTTGGAGCTGGCTTATTTACAGGATCGGGTGGCGCCTTTTGATGGTCAGGCGGCGCAAGCCATAATCGAAAAATCGCTGGGGCTAAAGCACATCAGCGACTTGTTCGAAGATTTTAATACACAGCCATTGGCATCCGCCTCAATCGCACAAGTTCATACCGGTAAGTTACGTGTTGCCGACGGCGACGTGAAAGACATTGTCGTCAAAGTCATTCGGCCGGATATCCGTCGCACCATTGATGCCGACCTCGAGTTAATGGAAACCTTAGCGTCGGTGATGGCTCGCCACTTACCGGACGGGCGACGGTTGAAACCAAAGGAAGTAGTGCGCGAGTATCGCAAGACGTTGCTGGATGAGTTGGATTTATTGCGTGAAGCCGCTAACGCCATCCAGTTAAAACGTAACTTCGAAGACTCAAAGCTGCTGTATATCCCGACGGTTTATAGTGATTACAGCCGTAATA
Organism: Idiomarina sp. OT37-5b; assembly: GCF_002968395.1. Classification (NCBI taxonomy): domain Bacteria; kingdom Pseudomonadati; phylum Pseudomonadota; class Gammaproteobacteria; order Alteromonadales; family Idiomarinaceae; genus Idiomarina; species Idiomarina sp. OT37-5b. The sequence goes on along the minus strand of NZ_CP027188.1, from coordinate 2,612,968 downwards.
ACGTTATGGTGATGGAACGTATTGACGGCATTCCCGTCAGCGACGTAGAGGTATTAAAAGCTCGCGGCGTGGACATGAAAAAATTGGCCGAACGTGGTGTCGAAGTGTTTTTCACACAAGTTTTTCGGGACAGCTTTTTCCATGCGGATATGCATCCGGGTAACATTTTTGTCGCCAAAGATGACCCCTTGAACCCACGTTATATCGGTATTGATTTTGGCATTGTGGGGACGTTGAACCGGGAAGATAAGCGTTATCTGGCGGAAAATTTTCTGGCGTTCTTCAATCGTGACTATCGAAAAGTTGCGGAACTCCACGTGGACTCCGGTTGGGTGCCGCGGCACACCAACATTGAAGAGTTTGAGTCTGCGATCCGTACGGTCTGTGAACCAATTTTTGAGAAGCCGTTGGCAGAAATCTCTTTCGGTCATGTGCTGGTGAACTTATTTAACACCGCACGCCGATTCGAAATGGAAGTTCAACCGCAGTTGGTGTTGTTGCAAAAAACCCTGCTTTATATCGAAGGCTTGGGTCGTCAGCTCTATCCGGAGCTTGATTTGTGGAAAACCGCAAAACCGTTCCTGGAGCGTTGGATGAACGAGCAACTGGGCTGGCGAGCGGTAGTTCGTTCCGTTAAGGAAAATGCGCCTTATTGGGCTGAGAAATTACCGGAATTACCGAACTTACTCTATGAGAGCCTGCATGCTCAGCAACACGTTCAGCGACAACTCGAGTTACAGCATCAACGTCAGCTACTGCAACAACGTCAGGCGTCGACCAGTTCGTTTTGGTCACTGTTGACAGCCAGTGGTGTTATCAGCACAACCTGGTTGGCGACGGCGAATATTGCGCCAGGCTGGCCGATCACTTCTGCTGTGATTACTGTTATACTCGGCGCACAAGCGTGGCGGTCGCGACCCCACGTCATAAATCGTTAACGTGGAAAGGTGACTTATGGGCATCAGTATTTGGCAACTGCTAATTCTTCTAGCTATCGTAGTATTGTTATTTGGTACCAAACGTTTGCGCAATATCGGTAGCGATATCGGCAGTGCGGTAAAAGGGTTTAAAAAGTCGGTTAGCGAAGACGATGACAGCAAACCCGCTTCTGAAGATGAGAAACTGACTCAAAACGATAAGAACGCGACGACCAAGGAACGGGCAGACGCTGATAACGAACAGTCGCGGAAGTAACGATGTTTGATATCGGCTTTTGGGAGCTGTTGCTTATTGCGATAGTCGGGCTACTGGTGCTCGGCCCGGAACGCTTACCGTCGGCGCTACGAAGCCTGCAGCGGACGCTGGGGAGTATTCGAAGCTACGGTCAGCGCATGCAAAATGAACTGGACCATGAGCTGCGTATTAAGGAGTTGCATGAACACCTTAAGAAAGCAGAAGCTCAGGATTTCAGTGACTTGAGTCCAGAATTACAACGTTCAATTGTTGAACTGCAAAATGCCGCGGCTGAAGTGCAACGGCCCTACCGGAAGCAAACAGAATCGAAAGACAATGACGAGGAGCAGAAATGAGCGACTCGCCGTTGCTTGATCATCTATTGGAATTGCGTAACCGTTTGTTGCGCGCCCTTGTCGCCATTATCCTGGTTTTTGCCGCATTAGCGTATTTTGCCAATGATCTGTATCGGTTGTTGGCGGAACCGCTGATCAAGCATCTGCCGGAAGGCACACAAATGATCGCCACGGATGTGGCTGCGCCATTTTTTACCCCGTTTAAGCTGACGTTTGTCGTGGCAGTGGCATTGGCTATCCCATTTTTGCTGTGGCAACTTTGGGCTTTTATCGCGCCGGGCCTTTATAAATCCGAAAAACGCCTGGTGGTTCCTTTGCTGGCCAGCAGTACACTGCTGTTTTATGCCGGAATTGCCTTTGCCTACTTTGTCGTATTGCCATTGGCGATGGGCTTCTTCACTAGCGTAGCACCGGCAGACGTCGCTATCGCAACGGATATTTCACGCTATTTAGATTTTGTATTGGCAATATTTGTTGCCTTTGGTATTGCCTTTGAAACACCAGTCGCTATTGTATTACTGATATGGAGTGGCGCCAGTACGCCTGAGTCACTCAGTAAAAAGCGTCCATACATTATTGTTGGCGCCTTCACGGTCGGGATGTTATTAACGCCGCCGGACGTAATTTCGCAGACATTATTAGCGATACCAATGTGGTTGTTGTTTGAGCTGGGCCTGGTCATTGGCCGATGGTATCGTCCCAAAAGGAAACGAGACTAAACACTGCTCATGTGGTTTGATGCCGGAGTCAATTTAACCAACGCACGTCTGTCAAAGGATGTGGATGGCGTTATCGCCCGAGCACAGGAAGCGGGTGTGCGCCGGCAGTTGATCATTGCGACCAATGAACAAGAGGCAGAGCGGGCAATAGCATTATGCGAACGCTACCCTCGACAACTTTACGCAACCGTTGGCGTTCATCCTCATGACGCTGCCGGCGTCAGCAGCGACTACATCGATAAGCTGGAGGCGCTGGCAAAGCACCCGGCGGTGGTCGCCATTGGTGAATGCGGACTGGACTTTAATCGCAACTTTTCTTCCGAGGACGATCAAAAGCGGGTCTTTTCAGAGCAGATCCAACTGGCTAACCGGCTTGGTTTACCCTTGTATTTACACGAACGAGAGGCGTTATCCACACAGTTGGAGCTGCTGACACGCTATTGTGCTGATCACACGCCCTGCTTGTCCCATTGCTTTACCGGCGGGCCTGACGATGCAAAAGCTTACCTTGAGCGCGGGCATTGGTTTGGACTGACCGGCTGGTTGTGTGATGAGCGCCGCAATCAAGCACTGCTGGAAGCGTTACCGATACTGCCGCGGAATCGTATTGTGCTGGAGACCGATGCACCTTTCTTATTACCCAGAACGGTAAGACCGCGGCCGAAAATGAATGAACCGGCGTTACTACCCTATATCGGTAATGAGCTGGCGGTACACTGGCAATGTTCGGTCGCCGCGCTGGCCGAACAGACAACCACGAACGCACTGCGTTTGTTCGAACTCGAGCAGGAACGCTCATGAAACGCTGGGTCTACCTGTTGACGTCAGCGATTCTGCTCACGCTACTGGTGGGTTGGTACACGGCGAATGCCAATACCGACTTATCGAACAGCGAAGAACCTATTGAACTGTGGTACTTAAAGTCTGAAACACCATTAAGCCTCTCCGATGTCTATGAAAACGACAACGTTCAATGGCAGCGGCTGGACAGCGCCCGGGCATCATTTGGCTACACTCGGGATGAGTACTGGTTGCGGTTATTTATTGATGCAAAAGACTACGACCGCGTCTTACATGTGGGCTATCCATTAATTGATGAGCTCGATATTTATTGGGTTCAACCGGAAACCATTAAAACTTATGAAATGGGCGACCGTCAGCCTTATTACGAACGACCCATTTTGACGTCAGAGTTTTCGGTGCCTTTGCCGGCTGGTGAATCCGGCACTCTTTACATGAGCGCGCGTACCGAGAGTTCAATGCGGCTCCCGGTTTCAATCCGCAGTGAGCAGCGCTTTTTTGACGCGCAAATGCAAAAGCGTTTGGCCGAAGGCATTTATTTTGGCGTGTTGTTGTGTATGGCGGTATACAACCTGTTTGGATTTGTCGCCTCCCGCGAACCTGAGTTTGGTCTGTATTCGTTGTATACGCTGTTTTTCGGGGGGCTGATGCTGTCGCTGGACGGTCTCGGTTTTCGATATTTGTGGCCCGATTCGTTATTTCTGCAAGACAAAGGGATACCGATTTTTGGTAGCCTGACGTTTTTAACCGCGGCATTGTTCGCTTATCAGTTGCTGCGTTTAAAGGAATATCGCACCACCCTGGCCCGCGGGCTGTTTGTTATGGCTGGATTGTCGGTACTGACGTTTTTGGTTGCCATATTCGCAAGTTACCGGGTAAGTATTCACGTGCTCCTGGTGATGGCCGCACCGGGTTGTTTGTTCTTATTGATCGTCGGTGCTTATTTGTGGCGCAAAGGTTTGGTTTATGCGCGCATGTTTACCATCGCCTGGGGAACCTTATTGTTGTCGGTGATGGCGAATTCGCTCGGCTATCTGGGTGTCATAGACAGTATGTTCATTCAGCGCCATGCCATCATGTTGGGGTCTGGCATCGAGATACTGTTGTTGTCGTGGGTACTGGCCGTGCGTTATAACGAGCAACGACGAGAGAAGTTGGAAGCTCAAGAGCGCTATAATGAAGAGTTGGAAGGCCGCGTAGAAGAGCGCACCTTCGAATTACAAATTGCGTTACGCGAGTTGCAGGACGTCAACACCGAACTCGAGAAGCGCAACTTCGAAGATTCATTGACCGGGCTGTACAACCGTCGCTACTTTACCCAGCAACTGGAAAAAGAGTATCGACGTGCGTTCCGAAATCAACGACCGCTTAGCTTATTGATGGTCGATATTGATCATTTCAAAAAAGTGAATGACACTCACGGTCACTTTATCGGTGACCAGATCCTGCAGGGGCTGGCAAGCGTGCTGAAGCAGAGTGCCAAGCGCCCGGGAGACATTGTCTGTCGTTACGGTGGTGAAGAGTTTGCTATCATTTTGGCAGATAGCCTGCAGGAGCAAGCGGAAGCCTTTGCTGAAAGCTTGGTCAAGCGTGTTCGCAAGACTCGCTTTGCGACCGATTCCGGGGCCAGAAACATTACCATCAGCGTCGGTGTTGCAGAACTCGACAGCGCGGCGGGGCAATCGACAGAACGTTTATTTAAAGCCGCGGATGAGGCATTGTACCGAGCGAAGCGCGAGGGACGTGATCAAGTCGTTACGGTTTAGCCTACCGAACTTACGTTGTAACTATTAGGAGTGATCGAATATGACCGAACTGGGTAAATTCCCAATGACTCGTATGCGCCGCAATCGCGCGACGGACTTTCGCAGACGTTTAGTGGCAGAAACTTCGGTCAGCGTGAATGATCTTATTTATCCGATGTTCGTGGTTGAAGGCGAACAACAACGCCAACAGGTAGCATCAATGCCGGGTGTCGAACGCCTTAGCATCGATTTACTGGTAGCGTCATGCCGCGAACTGGTTGAGCTGGGTGTGCCAATGGTGGCGTTGTTTCCGGTGACGCCAGAGTCAGCAAAGTCATTAATGGCAGAAGCCGCATATGATGATGAGGGCCTGGCACAAAGAGCGGTCAGAGCGATCAAAGCCGCCTGTCCGGAGCTGGGCGTAATGACCGATGTTGCACTGGATCCCTTCACCACACATGGACAGGACGGCATTATTGATGATCAGGGTTACGTGCTTAACGACATCACGACCGACGTGCTGGTTAAGCAGGCGTTATCGCACGCACGTGCCGGTGCCGATGTGGTTGCACCGTCGGATATGATGGATGGTCGTATCGGCGCGATCCGCAAGGCGCTGGAACACAACGGCTTTGTTAATGTGGCGATCATGGCTTACTCGGCCAAGTATGCCAGTGCGTTCTACGGCCCGTTCCGCGACGCGGTAGGTTCGGCTGGCAATTTAAAAGGCGCGGACAAAAAAACCTACCAAATGGATCCGGCAAATCGGCTGGAAGCCATTCGTGAAGTCGGGTTAGATATTCAGGAAGGCGCTGACATGGTTATGGTGAAGCCCGGTATGCCTTATCTGGATGTGGTGCGTGAAGTCAAACAACAGTTTGGCGTACCCACCTTTGCTTATCAGGTGAGTGGAGAGTACGCGATGTTAAACGCAGCCATCGAAAACGGTTGGCTGGGCAGCGACGTGATTGAAGAAAGTTTACTGGCGTTTAAACGTGCCGGGGCCGACGGTATTCTTACTTATTTTGCGAAAGATATCGCCCGTAAGTGGCAGCGTTAAGCGGTTTCTGTTGCTACCATTTCCGCCAGGAGCCCTTCTCGCAGGGCTCCGTTGGTAACCCCAAAGACATCGATTCCCAGTTCGCTGAGAACTCCCATCAGAATGGCTATACCACCGCACAGAATCGCTTTGCGGTCGTCCCGTAAGCCGACAAAGTTTAACCGCTCAACCTGTTGTGTTTGTACGCAACGTTCGATCAGCTGTGCCAGCCAGTCGCGGGTTAAGTTGGTCTGCCCTTCTGCCATCGCGATTTCTGCAAGTGCACGGAAGGTACCAGATGCACCGAGTACATGATCCCAACCTGCGGCTTGATAAGCGCTGGTATAGCTACTGACTTGTTGGCGCGCCTGGTTTACGGCGTGTTCAAAACGCTGCCGAGTAATTTGGCCATCGGCAAAATGATGATTCTGGAACACAACGCAGCCCATATCAAAGCTGTTTAGTACGCGAGGCGACAATGGTCGTCCGGCAATCACTTCGGTGCTGGCGCCACCAATATCAATGACCAGGATGTTGCCTTTTTGCTCGGCAGCCGCACAGACCCCCGAGAAAATCAGCTCGGCTTCGCGCTCACCCGATATCACGCTAATCGGGTGCCCGAGGGCTTGCTCGAGTTGTGGCAGGATCTGGGTCTGGTTTTTTGCTTTACGAAGAGCAGCCGTAGCTACCGCACAGACAACATCGGGATTAAATCGGAGCAATTGGTCAGCAAAGCTGTGCAGGCACTCAACGCCGCGCTGGACGGAGTCATGATCAAGCTCAAACTGTTGGTTAAAACCGTCAGCCAGCCGCACCTTGTGCTTGTAACGGGCAACGATGCGAGGTTTAGGGTAAAAGCCTCGCATCGAAACCTCTGCCAGCAACAAATGAAAACTGTTGGAGCCCATGTCGATGGCAGCGAGGCGTTTATAACCGGGTTTCATACTAGTTTTTGCGCTGCGCTCCAGGTTTACGTTGGCGAGGCTTACCACGACCGCCGGAATGACTGCGACGTCGACGATGGGTAGGGCGTGGACGTTTTAAATCGCTCAGCAATGCCGTTTCGTCGTAATTGGTTACCGGAATCGGATGGCCAATGTACTCCTCGATGGCCGGTAAGTTGTAAACATACTCTTCACAGGCCAGGCTAATGGCTGCGCCACTGGCGCCGGCACGGCCGGTACGACCAATGCGATGAACGTAGTCTTCGCAATCGTCCGGCAAATCAAAATTATAGACATGACTGACGGCCGGGATGTGCAGGCCGCGAGCGGCAACGTCGGTGGCGACCAGAATGTCCAGTTGCCCCTGGGCAAAGTCCTCGAGGATCTTCAGGCGCTTTTTCTGCGGCACATCACCGGTGAGCAAGCCAACACGATGATCGTTTACCGCAAGCCATTGGTAAACCTTATCGCAACCGTGCTTGGTGTTAGCAAATACGATCGCTTTATCGGGCCAGTCCTCTTCAATCAGTGTCAATAACAGCGGCATTTTATCCGGCTTGGATGGATAAAAAAGCTCTTCACTGATGCGGACGCCGGTTTTTTGTTGCGGCTCGACTTCGACCTTCGCCGGAGCGTTCATGTGCTCGTATGCCAGCTCCTGCACACGGTAAGATAGTGTCGCGGAGAACAATAAATTCAGCCGTTGCGCCGGCGGTGGCATCTTGCTGAGCAAATAGCGGATGTCATTAATAAAGCCCAAATCGAACATACGATCGGCTTCATCCAGCACCACCACCTCAATATTATCGAGGGCAAATAAGCCCTGCTTATAGAAATCGATCAGGCGGCCGGTGGTACCCACTAAAATGTCCGGTTGACTGGCCAGCTGTTCTTTTTGAACCTCATAGCCCTCACCGCCGTATATAACGGACATGTTCAGGTCACAGTTCTTGGTCAGTGGCTCGGCATCATGGGCAATCTGAATGGCTAATTCGCGTGTCGGCGCCATAATCAGTGCACGGGGGCCGTTACGGGTTGTAGACTGTGGCTTGTTCATTAAGCGGTTGAAAGTCGCCAGCAGAAATGCCAAGGTTTTACCGGTTCCTGTTTGCGCTTGACCGGCTACATCTTGACCTGCCAGTGCAACAGGAAGACTTAAAGCCTGAATCGGAGTACAATACTCAAAACCAGCGTGCGTCATAGCTTGCTCGACTTGAGGATGTAACCCAAGTTCGGCGAAGCGTGTTTCTGTAAGATGTGTTTTATTCATAAGTTATAAGCATATCAGTTTGCGCTTGTATTCAAAAACATAAATAATAGTATTTTAAAATATTTCCACGCGAAGAAAGTAGCGGAGAGTACCATGAGTGACGTAATTGTTCAGCTAAGCGATGACAGTTTTGAAGAAGATGTCATCAAATCCGATAAACCCGTTCTGGTAGATTTTTGGGCGGAATGGTGTGGCCCGTGCAAGATGGTTGCCCCTATTCTGGATGACATTGCGGATGACTATAAAGACAAATTAGTGATTGGCAAGCTGAACGTAGACCATAATGACCAAACACCTCCTAAGTATGGTATTCGCGGCATCCCGACACTGTTGTTGTTTAAAAACGGTGAAGTGGTGGCGACCAAAGTCGGCGCATTGTCACGTGCACAATTGACCGAATTTTTGGATCAACATATTTAAGAAAATCAAAAAACGGCGCAACATGCGCCGTTTTTTATTGCACGAGAGCTACCGTTGGTCGCGAAAACTGGACGAATCCGAAATTTGATGATAGCTTTTGCTTATTAACTAGACATCTGGGTGATGCTTGCCACCGAATCGCCGCAGATAGAATGTAAACGAATCTTTCAGTCGTTGGCTTCGCACCTCGCGAAATCCAGACCCAAGCAGTAACCGTAACGACTTAACTTTAGCGATAAGAACCCTTAAAGCGAGTCACACTGACTTAACCATTAATCGATAACTCGAAAACCCTCCTATGAATCTGACAGAACTTAAAAATAAACCTGTAAACGAACTTGTCGAACTTGCCGATAGCATGGGCCTTGAAAATATGGCGCGGCTGCGTAAGCAAGATATCATTTTTGCCATTTTGAAGGCGCACGCGAAAAGCGGCGAAGACATCTATGGTGGCGGCGTGCTGGAAATTTTGCAGGATGGCTTTGGCTTCTTGCGCTCAGCGGATTCGTCTTACCTGGCAGGGCCGGATGACATTTATGTATCGCCCAGCCAAATCCGTCGCTTTAACTTACGTACGGGTGATACCATCGGCGGCAAAATACGCCCACCGAAGGACAGTGAACGTTACTTTGCGTTACTGAAAATCCGTGAAGTTAACTTCGACAAGCCTGAAAACTCCCGCAATAAAATCCTGTTTGAAAACTTAACCCCATTACACGCCGACGAGCGTTTCCGTCTTGAGCGAGGCAATGGCAGCACCGAGGACATTACCGCGCGGGTGTTGGATTTATCAGCGCCAATCGGTAAAGGTCAGCGGGGCTTGATTGTGGCACCACCAAAAGCCGGTAAAACCTTGCTATTGCAAAACGTTGCAACGTCGATTGCTGCCAACCATCCGGAAGCGGAGCTGATCGTTCTGTTGATTGACGAGCGTCCGGAAGAAGTGACCGAAATGCACCGTTTGGTGAAAGGTGAAGTGGTTGCCTCGACGTTTGATGAGCCGGCAAACCGCCACGTACAAGTTGCGGAAATGGTCATCGAAAAGGCCAAGCGCTTAGTCGAGCACAAGAAAGATGTGGTTATTCTGTTGGATTCAATTACTCGTCTGGCGCGTGCATACAACACCGTTATCCCAAGCTCAGGTAAGGTTCTGACCGGTGGTGTTGATGCTAATGCATTGCACAAACCTAAGCGCTTCTTCGGTGCAGCCCGTAATGTTGAAGAAGGTGGAAGTTTGACCATCATTGCGACGGCGCTTATCGACACCGGCTCAAAAATGGATGAAGTCATTTATGAAGAGTTTAAGGGCACCGGTAACATGGAACTGCACTTAAACCGTAAAATTGCAGAACGCCGTGTGTTCCCGGCCATCGACTTTAACCGTTCGGGTACCCGTCGTGAAGAGTTGCTGACGACTCAGGATGAACTGCAAAAAATGTGGATCCTGCGTAAAATCATGAATCCTATGGGCGAGGTAGAAGCCATGGAATTCTTGATCGACCGGTTACAGATGACCAAGACTAACGATGAGTTCTTTGAGTCAATGAAGCGTCAGCGCAACAGCTAAGTAACGCATGAAATATCAAGATCTTCGTGACTTTATTAAGCAGTTAGAGGCGCGTGGCGAACTGAAGCGCATTACGCAGCAAATTGACCCCTATCTGGAAATGACAGAAATTGCGGATCGCACGCTAAAAGCGGGCGGTCCCGCGTTACTGTTCGAAAACGTCAAGGGCCATTCTATTCCGGTACTGGCCAACTTGTTTGGTACCCCGGAGCGGGTTGCCCTGGGGATGGGACAGGAGTCGGTGACCGCGCTGCGTGATGTCGGTAAACTGTTGGCATTTCTAAAAGAACCTGAGCCGCCAAAAGGCTTTAAAGATGCGCTGAATTTGCTGCCGACTTATAAAAAAGTGCTCAGCATGTCGCCGAAAATGGTAAAAAAAGCGCCTTGTCAGGAAGTGATCGTCAGCGGTGATGACGTCGACTTGACGCAATTGCCAATTCAGCATTGCTGGCCTGGCGATGCTGCGCCACTGATTACCTGGGGTTTGACGATAACCCGCGGACCGCATAAAGAACGCCAGAACCTGGGGATATACCGACAGCAATTGCTGGGTCGTAATAAACTCATCATGCGCTGGTTGTCCCACCGCGGTGGCGCGTTAGATTATCAAGAGTGGTGCCAGCAACACCCGGGCGAACGCTTCCCGGTTTCGGTCGCATTAGGCGCTGATCCGGCGACGATTCTCGGAGCGGTGACGCCCGTGCCTGACAGTTTGTCGGAATATGCGTTTGCCGGTTTGTTGCGAGACAGCAAGACACAGGTAACGCAGAGCGTCAGTAACGACCTGCAGGTGCCTGCGCACGCAGAAATCATTCTTGAAGGTTATATCGAACCGGGTGAAACCGCGCCCGAGGGGCCCTATGGTGATCACACCGGCTATTATAACGAAGTGGATGAATTTCCGGTATTTACCGTCACCCACGTGACCCACCGACGCGATCCGATCTATCACAGCACCTATACCGGCCGACCGCCGGACGAACCGGCCGTGCTTGGTGTTGCTCTGAATGAAGTGTTTATTCCGTTATTGCAAAAGCAGTTCCCCGAGATTGTTGACTTCTATCTTCCACCCGAGGGCTGTTCGTATCGGCTAGCGGTAGTGACCATGAAGAAGCAATATCCTGGCCATGCGAAACGCGTGATGATGGGTGTGTGGTCTTTTTTACGTCAGTTTATGTATACCAAGTTTGTTATCGTCTGCGATGACGACGTCAATGCTCGTGACTGGAAAGACGTTATCTGGGCAATGACCACGCGGATGGACCCCGCTCGCGACACGACACTGGTCGAAAATACACCCATTGATTATCTCGACTTTGCTTCGCCGGTATCCGGGCTTGGTTCAAAGATGGGAATGGATGCGACCAATAAGTGGGTCGGCGAAACTGATCGCGAATGGGGCGAACCCATCACAATGAGCGAGGACGTTAAACAACGCGTCGATGAGCTCTGGGACCAACTGAATATTCTGGAGAAGTAAATGTCAGAACAACTCACTTGCCAGGCCAATATCAGTCGGCAATTGGCTGATTACGTCTGGGAAGTCAGTATCAAGCTGCCTAAAGCCGTTGAATTTAAAGCCGGACAGTATTTGCAGGTGGTAATGGGCGAAACCGATAAGCGCCCCTTCAGTATCGCGTCGGATCCGGCTGAACATCATCAGTGGTTACTGCACATCGGTGCTCCTCCAGATAACGCCTACGCGGGAGAGGTACTGGAGCGGATCAGACAGCACCAGCAGCTCGATATCGAAGCACCGGCGGGTGAGGCTTTTGTGCATCTGCCGCAACAACAGCCGGTTGTGCTCATTGCCGGCGGCACCGGGTTTTCCTACACCTATTCTATCTTGCAAAAACTGCTTGCGGATGGGTTGAAACAGCCGGTTTACCTCTACTGGGGTGCAAAGCAAAAGCAGGATTTATATTTGCACGAGCGGTTACAGCAATTGGCGCAGCAACACCCACTGTTCAGCTACCGTCCGGTGCTGGAACAGGCGGATGAAAGCTGGTCTTACGCGATCGGCTTGGTGCATCATGCGGTTATGGCTGAACGCACAGATCTGGCTGACTGTCAGATTTATATGGCGGGGCGGTTTGAAATGGTCCGTGTTATTCGTGACGATTTTGTTGCCCGTGGTGTGCCGCTGGCACAGTTACACGGAGACGCCTTGTCGTTTATTTAAACGGTTGAACAATATGACCGTCGCGTTATACTAGCGCGGCATTACCAAGGGGTGCCCTTAACGGGCTGAGATGCAAGACAGCGAACCCTTTGTACCTGATCCGGTTAATACTGGCGTAGGGATGGTAGACAACTCCGACTTGCTATCCATTGAAGCCTTACCGGATCGTTTCTTTCTTAAGCTGAGGAAATGATCCATCATGTTAAAACAGAATCTTTTTGCCCTGACCGCGCTTTCGTTAGGGTTTGCGGCGAATGCCCAATCCGACCAGGAAAACATTGAAATTATTACCGTGAATGCGGACTTTCAGTCGCAGACACTGAATGAGATTCCGCAAAGTATTGCCATCGTTGATCCACAAACCATGCAAGAGCGCAGTGCCGAACATTTACAGAATGTGCTCAACAGCGTAGCCAATATTAATTTTTCTGGCGGTACGTCAACAGCCCGTTTTATTCAGATACGGGGCATCGGTGAACGTTCACAGTTCGTTGACAATGTTAATCCGTCGGTTGGTTTACTTATCGACGGCATTGACTATTCCGGTTTGGGTGCCGCGGCCACCTTGTTCGATATCGGTCAACTCGAGGTATTCCGCGGGCCACAGAGCGGGCGCTTTGGTGTTAATTCGTTGGCGGGGATGGTGGTATTGGAAAGTGAAGCGCCATCGGCGATCACCCAAGGACGGCTGTTGGCAGGTATGGCTAATTACGATGAGCAGCGCCTTGGTGTTGCGGTCGGCGGAGCCTTAGGTGAGGCAACCCAAGCGCGCTTATCGGTGCTACAGTTTAATCAGGATGGCTTCACCAGCAACGCCTTTTTAGACCGTGATGACACCGAACAGCGTGATGAACTGTCTGCCCGTCTGGGTCTGTCGTCAGCATTGAGTGACGACTGGCAGGTTAATGCCAATCTGCACTACTTTAATATTGATAATGGCTATGATGCCTTTAGTCTGGAAAATGACCGTGTAACGCTATCTGACCAGCCCGGTTCAGATGCGCTGCGTTCTGCAGCCGTGCGCCTGGCAGCCGTGTACTCCGGTTGGGGGGCTAGTGAGCTGGAGCTGTCCGTCAGCCGGCTGAACGCCGACAGTGAATACAGTTTTGATGAGGACTGGACCTACGTCGGTATTGCTCCTGGGTGGGAATACTCCTCTTTTGATGCGTATTTCCGAGACCGCGAAGACACTACCGTTGAAGGACGTTTGCGCTCCACAGAGCCGGTTACGTTGCTGGGTCTTATGTCTGAGTGGACGCTGGGGGTTTATGCCTACCGTAAAAACCAGCAACTTACCCGTGATTATTTTAACTGGGATATTGGCGCTCCAGCGCTATTTAGCAGTGACCAAGAACGCAATCACTGGGCGCTTTACGGCGAACTGATTCAACAACTGAACACTCGCTGGAGCCTGCTAACCGGGTTGCGTTTGGAACGTTACACGACGGATTATCTCGACAGCAATCAGGTGGCTGAAGAACCCAGTGATACGATGATCGGTGGTAACCTCAGTTTGCGTTACCAGTACACTGACAATAGTCGCTGGTACACCACGCTGGCGCGCGGCTACAAAGCAGGCGGTGTTAATGGTGAGGCATTGGGAAGAGCCAAAGATCAGCAACTGGAAAGCATCGAACAGTACTTGTTGGAGCGTGCGACGTTCGCACCGGAATTGTTATGGAATCTGGAGTCAGGCCTTAAGTGGGCGAGTCCGAACCAAGGTTGGACAGGACGTGTGGCGGTATTTTATAACTGGCGTGATGACGTGCAGTTGAAAAGCTGGGTTAACCGCGACCAATCGTTTGTGGGCTTTCTAGAGAACGCCGCCAGTGGCACCAACTATGGTGTAGAAGCTGAGCTCGAAGGACAGTTGACCGATGGGCTGAGTGCGTTTGCATCGCTTGGTTGGTTGAACACAGAAATCGACGGTTTTGTGACCGAAGACGGCGAGGATATGAGTGGCCGGGATCAGGCGCATGCTCCGAATTATACCGCTAACATTGGTTTACGCGGCGTTCTCGGCGAGCACTGGTACTGGAGTGTGCAGACAGATTTGAAAGACGGCTACTACTTTTCCAATTCACATAACCAGAAAGCTGAAGCGGCCACGCAATGGCATGCTCAGATTGGCTATCGCTGGGACAACTGGGAACTGAAGCTGTGGGGACGTAACCTTACCGATGAGGACGTCGAGGTACGAGGTTTCTACTTTGGTAATGATCCGCGTGACCAATACGTCACCGAGACTTACTTGCAGTACGGTGAGCCGCGCCGCGTTGGCTTGACTGCCGAGTATCAATTTTAGGAACAATGATGGTGGAGCAGCTTCTTGATGCATTACTCATGAGCTCCGGATGGGAGCTCATCGCGCTGGTGTTAGCACTGGCGTATCTGCTGTTGGCGGCTCATCAGCGCCAATGGTGCTGGCTCGCCGCTGCCATCAGTTGCTCCATTTATGCCGTCATCTTTTGGCAGGCACGTCTTTATATGGAGTCTGTGTTGCAAGTGATTTACATTGCAATGGCCGGCTACGGCTGGTGGCAGTGGCATCAGGCCAACATCAGCGAAGAGCAGCCGGAGTTGCGGTTTAGTTGGCGTTGGCACCTGCTTCAATGGGCGTGGCTGGTACCTCTGGCTGTGTCAATTGCGCTGTCATTGCAACATTTCACGGATGCTGATGCGGTGTGGTTAGACACCTTCACAACCGTGTTCAGTTTGCTTGCGACTTGGCTGATTGCGCAGAAAGCCTTCGAAACCTGGTGGTATTGGTTGGTTATCGACAGTGTTTATGTGTATTTGTACTGGAGCAAGGGATTCGTCGCAACCGCCCTGCTTTTCGTGCTTTACGTTGTGTTGGTGGTTTACGCAATGTATCGTTGGAAAAGTGATCAGCAAGCGGAGTTGGTAACTAATCATTGAAGATCGAGAAACCGATTGAGGTTCGGGCGCTTCGTTCGGGCGTCGCAAATGAGGTTTGGTTATTGCGGGGGGCCAACGCATCCTACGTGTTTAAATGGCTAAATCACAGCGACTGTCTGGGCCTGAGGCGGAGTGACGAGTTTCACTTACAACAGCAGCTCGCCGATGTTGGTCTGGCGCCGGAGGTTATTGCGCTCGATCCGAGCCGGTGGGTGTTACAAGAATACATCAGTGCCACTCCCATCAGTGCCAAGCCCATTAAAACCACCGAAAAACTTCGCATCACCGCGCAGGCATTGGCACAAATCCATCGTCAGAAACCGGCCTGGCAAGGGACTACGCTGTGGCAGAAAGCGGACCATTATGCACATCGCCTAGGGGAAACCGAACAGCAACAGCTGGCTGCGTTTAAAAAGACACTGACAACGGACGAGTCTCAGGTGTTGTGCCATTTTGACCTGGCTTTCGCCCATATTTTGACCGGCCACTCGCTTAAGGTTATTGACTGGGAGTATGCCGGCTGGGGTGATCGCTTGACAGATATCGCCAGTACTATTGAAATAAACGGCCTGGATGCTAATGGTTGTGCAGAATTGTGTCACCATTACAGCGAGCAGACGGGTATTGAGATAGATAACCACTGTCTGCATGAGCACCGACAATTCGTTCGTTGGCTCTATCGACAATGGTCAAAACTGCTGCAGCAAGGAGCACTGAGTGAGTGACAAAGATTTAACCCACCGCGTCTATGGCTATTTGGCAGAGGACGAAGACGCCCGCGTTTGTAAAGATATCCCTGAGTCGGCGTGCCATCATCAGCCTCGCTCATTTGTGCTGATGTTGCTGTCGCTAACACTAACGAAACTTGGTGACACTCTTGTCAGCGCACGATTGGTGTTGCCGTGGATGCTCAGTACGTTAGGAGCGCCGGCTATTTTCATCAGTGCACTGGTGCCCTTGCGTGAATCGCTGGCGCTGTTGCCGCAACTGTTTGTTGCGCAAAAACTCCGTGAACAACCCGTACGAAAATGGTTCTGGGTGGCAGGCAGTATTGGCCAGGCATTATCGTTGGCGTTAATGGTCGTGGCGGTAGCCACGCTGAATAATTCGGCGCTGGGTTGGGCTGTGGTGATTTTATTAACCACCTTCTCACTATCTCGCGGCGTTTGCTCGGTCGCCAATAAAGACGTAACCGGTAAGACGGTATCGAAAACCCGTCGCGGGCGTCTTTCCGGCGTTGCCGCTTCAGCGGCGGGGTTACTGACGTTGGGTACGGCACTGGTGATCATGTTTTCGCCTGAGGTTGAGGGTGAACGCTGGTTATTCCTTGCGTTACTGGGTAGCGGCGTGGTGCTTTGGACCGCTGCAGCTTTGCTTTATGCGGGGATTCCTGAGGTAGCCGGTTCTACGGAAGGCGGTGGTAACGCCATTACCGAAGCCCTTAAGTCGCTCTCGTTGTTATGGCGCAATGGCCAGTTTGGTCATTTTGTTTTAACCCGCGCGCTGTTGGTTTCTGCTGCTTTCGCGATTCCCTACATCGTGGTGCTGATTCAACGTGAAGGTGATGCTGAGCTGACCAGTCTTGGCAGTTTGCTATTGGCCAGCGGGCTGGCCGGGTTACTCGCCGGGCGTGTCTGGGGGCGTTGGTCTGATGCTGCCAGCCATCGTGTTATGGCCGCCGCCTCGGTGATGTCGACGTTGGTGATGTTAATGGCATTAGGCGTCTATTATTGGGCTCCTACAGCACTCGCCTGGCCCTGGGTTGCCGGATTGTTGTTGTTCTTGTCGGCGGTAGCTCACCACGGAGCGCGGGTAGGCCGAAAAACCTATTTGGTGGATATGGCTGATCAGGATAACCGAGCGCAATTAACGGCCGTTTCCAATACCGTTATGGGTATTATTTTGTTAGCCGGTATCCTGCTAGGTTGGCTGGATGCGGCTTATGGTGCTGCGGCGGTATTGTGGTTTCTGGTCGCTGTTGGTGTGTTGGCGTTCCTTTCAGCGCTGGCACTGCCGAATGTCTCCGGGGACTAACCCCCGGAGCAGCCGCTTTGTTGATGAGTTATTTGCCTTTAAGTAAGGCGTACAGCCCAATAATGACCGCCGCGACACCACCGATCAGATACCAAAGTGTGCTGTCGGTCGGTTGATTGGTAAAGACCTCAGATGCTTCCGAAGCGATTGATTGCGACGCCTCGTACGACATATATAACAGTATTGCGCCGACAATAATGAGTACCAGTCCCACCACTTTATTCATAAGTTGCTCCTAAACAGGGGTTATTGTTCTGTCGACTTTCAATGTAGCACAGGGTGGTGACCAATCAAGACATTGACATATGTCATACGCGTACTGACATATGTCAATCTTTGTTCATTCCACGTAGATAATAAAATGTGTTTAAACAAAACGTGGGCGTAGAACAATGAGAAAAATCATCAAACATACCAGCATTGCATTAGCTGTCAGCACCGCCTTATACGGACCGGTCGCTATGAGTCAACAAGCAGAAAGTGCTGCCGACTCAGAAGATATGGAACGAATTGTTACGCTAGGCTCACGAGTAAATGGCAGAACCGCGACCGAGTCAGCCTCGCCGGTCGATATCATCTCCGGAGAGCAGCTGGTTAGCACGGGTGCCAGTGAATTAGGTAAAGCACTGCAGATGAGTGCGCCATCGTTTAACTTTTCAACCACCACCATCTCGGATGGCTCGGACATTATTCGTCCGGCGACGTTACGAGGCCTTGGCCCTGATCAAGTACTGGTTCTTGTTAACGGAAAGCGTCGTCATCAACAGGCGTTGGTTAACGTACAAGAAACCATTGGTAAGGGTTCTGCCGGTTATGACATCAATGCGATCCCGATTTCGGCCGTTGCGCGCGTGGAAATTTTACGGGACGGTGCCGCGGCACAATACGGTTCTGACGCCATTGCCGGGGTTATCAACATCACCCTGAAAAGCGGCGATGGTGGTAGTTTGAGCGCCGAAGTAGGTCAGACTTATGAGGGGGATGGTGAAAATAACCAGGTTGGTTTCAACATCGGCACGTCGAGCAGCTCCGGCTTCGTCAACCTGACCCTTGAATACCGTGACCGGGGTATGACCAACCGGGCATCACCGGCGACTCTGGAAGCAACGGGCGGTCAATTGATCGGTGACTGGCTCGATGAAAATGGTGACCCCGTGGTGCGTTTGCACGTTGGCGATGCCGATTCTGAAAACTATTACGCCTGGCTTAATGCAGGCTACTCGTTAAACAGTACAACCGAACTCTATGCGTTTGGCGGGCTATCCACTCGTGACGGTGGTTCTGCCGGGTTTTTCCGTGGTCGCGGTCATCCGCGTACCATAGAAGCGCTGTATCCGGACGGTTTTTTACCCCAGTTAAAGACCGAAGCGGATGACCAATCCATCGCGATTGGTGTGCGCGGTGATCTACCCAACGCATGGATGTGGGATGCCAGTGTTGTGCACGGTATGAATGAATTTCGCTTTAATTCCGCAAATTCGGCTAACGTAAGCTGGTACTACGAGCCGGATGGCAATGGCGGGATTTACGGCGAAACGCCGACCGAAGCGTTTGACGGCGAACTGATCTTTGAGCAAACGACCTTTAACCTCGACTTTAACGGTACCGTTGATGTCGGCAACGAACTGCTCTATTTGGCAACCGGCCTGGAATACCGAACCGATGGTTATACCATTAATCCAGGTGATCCGGTGTCGTGGGCCTATGGCCGCACTAATGACCCAAGTATTGAGATACTGACACCGTCAGGGGCTCCTGCCGAGGCCGGCATTCAGGGCTTCCCGGGTTTCAGTCCGGGTCAGGCCGTGGATGCCGAACGTGACAGTTATGGGGTTTATGTCGACGCGGAATATTATGTCACGCCGGAGTTCTTGATGGCCGGAGCGTTACGCTATGAAGATTATGATATCGCTGGCGATAATATTTCCGGAAAACTCTCAATGCGCTACGACATTGACGCGGATTTTTCGGTTCGTGGCACCTTAGCGACGGGCTTCCGCGCACCTGGCGTGCAGCAAATCTACTACAGCCAGGTACTGACTAATATCGTCAACGGTACTTTGGTACAAACCGGCACCGTATCCAATGATGACGACGTTGCCCGGCAGTTTGGTATTAATGAGCTGGAAGAAGAAACTTCCGAGAGTGTCAGTCTGGGTTTGATCAAGCGCTGGGACAGCGGCTTTGACCTTACCTTGGACTTTTATCAAATTAATATCGATGACCGGATCGTGATTTCGGAACCATTAACCGCCTCGATTGGCAGCGATTTTGCTGACATCCTTGCGGCCAATAACCTCGGTGCAGCGCAGTTCTTTACCAACTCGGTGGATACTAAGACCACCGGCCTGGACATTATTGGTTCTTACCCCACCAAACTCTGGCAGGGCGATTTAAACTTAACCGCCGCCGTCAGTTTTATGAATACCAGCGTTGAAAGTGTTAACTCGGTGTCCTCGTTGATTCCTGCAGAGGAAATATTCAATGAGACTCAGGTGTTACGTATCGAAGAGGGACAGCCTAACGAGAAAGCCACGTTTAGCGGCCAGTGGCAGCGTAATGACTGGACCGTTAATGCGGCGCTGAACTACTTTGGCTCCGTTGAAGGACAGGCGTTTACCGGCGTACGTCACGAATGGGGGGCAAAATGGTTAATGGATTTATCGGTCGGCTATGACATTAGCCGTGACCTGTCCGTGATGGTCGGTGCCAATAACGTATTTGATACCTATCCTGATGAATGGGGTGATGCGGGTATACCGTTCTCTCAGGCCGGTTTTAAGTATGGTTGGGAAACCTTGCCATTTGGCATTAATGGCGGCTACTACTATATGCGCTTTAATTATTCGTTCTAAAGCAAAAAGCCCGCGGCCTCGGCCGCGGGCTTAAGTTGTTCATGTCACCCTATTAACCAAGGTATGACGTTAACATCCATGATGTTTTTTCTTGTTCACGAATGTAATCGCTCATCAAGGCTGATGTACCTTCATCTCCTGCATCATCGGCAAGCGCCTGGATGTCGCGTTGAAGACGAATAATTGTCTGGTAACTGTCAAGGATATTACCGACGCAGGCACGACCTTCATGCACATCTTTTACTTCCTCAATGTCACTCGCCTTGATGTACGTTGAATACGCATGCATTGGGCGCTGACCCAAAGTCAGAATACGTTCAGCAATTTCATCAATTTTCAGCAACAAGTCATCATAGGTTTCTTCGAACTTCGCGTGCAGTTGGAAGAACTGTTCACCTTTGATGTTCCAGTGGAAACCACGAACATTCATGTAAAAAATCTGATAATTGGCCAACAGCTCATTCAATTTATCACCTAAACTGGCTGCTTTTTTCTCATCAAGACCAATAACTTTTAACTGTTTCATTACGTCCTCCAGATTGACTGACTCCGTACCCACTTACTACGAATTTACTGCAAATTTGATCATTTCTGAAGGATTGTTTCGCGTTTACCATCACGAATGTGCTGTTCGCCGCGCTGTTTGGCCAACTGAATTTGACGCTCACGCTCAGCAAACCGTTGTTTTTGCTCGGGTGTGGTTTTATCAAAACAATGGGGACAGCTTACCCCTTTCTGATACTGCTCAGATTGCTTCTCTTCTTCGGTGATTGGCATCCGACAGGCGTAGCACTGATCGTACTCACCCTGTTCAAGCCCGTGTTTCACCGTCACGCGTTGGTCAAACACGAAGCATTCGCCGTTCCATTTGCTGCTTTCTTCCGGCACCATCTCCAAGTATTTAAGAATCCCCCCTTTCAGGTGGTAGACTTCATCAAAACCTTGTTCTTTCAGGTAGGCGGTTGATTTTTCACAGCGAATACCGCCTGTGCAGAACATCGCGACCTTTTTGTGCTTGGTGGGGTCCAGATGCTGCTTAACGTATTCAGGAAACTCGCGGAAAGCTTCCGTTTTTGGGTTTACCGCACCTTCAAATGTACCAACAGCGTATTCGTATTCGTTACGGGTGTCGATGACCAGCACTTCAGGATCGGAAATCAGATCATTCCATTGCTCAGGTTCCACGTAGGTGCCGACGGTATTTTTAGGATCAACCCAGTCGATACCCATGGTAACGATTTCTTTCTTAAGCTTCACTTTGGTCCGATAAAACGCTTGTGTATCACTGGGGGATTCTTTGTGATCAATATCAATCAAACGTTCATCGCTGCGCAAGTAAGCCAGCACATTGTCGATACCTTCACGAGTACCGCAAATGGTGCCATTGATACCTTCCCGAGCCAAAAGGAGGGTGCCTTTGACATCGTTATCAATTAGAGTTTGATACAGAGGCTCACGAAGTTGTTCAAAGTCGTTGAGTTCGACAAATTTATACAGTGCCGCGCAAATAAACATAAAAAGACTACCTTTTTCAGCTGCCCGGAACGTAAATCCGGTGCGTTAAAATCGCGCGGATTATAACCGTTAGAGGAATTTTGCTCAATGCCCGCAAGTGATTGGATGTTTTGGGGCTTGGTGTTGCTTTCTGCAAGCACCTCGTTGTTAACCGCGATTGCCGGTGCCGGCGGTGGCGCGGTATTGATAGCCATGCTGGCACTGGTGTTACCGGCGCCGGCGATTATCCCGGTGCATGGGGTGGTACAGATGGGATCCAACGTCGGTCGCACGGTACTGGCCTGGCGCCACATTGATTGGTTCACCGTTGCCTGGTTTGTGCCCTTTGGATTGCTCGGCACAACAGTAGGCAGTCTCTTGTTGGTGCAGTTTCCGGCTCCCTTGCTGCAACTGTGTATTGCGTTATTTTTATTGTATCTGACCTGGGGGCCGAAGCTACCGCAACTGGTATTGGGCAAAGCGGGACTTGCCTGTGGCGGTCTGATCACCGGTTTTATTTCGTTGTTTGTCGGAGCATCCGGACCCGTGGTGGCGGCCTTTATTAAGTCACGCTTTTCCGAACGCATGACCACAGTAGCGACGTTTGCCGCCACCATGAGCATGCAGCACGCACCGAAAGCGCTGGTGTTTGGCTTAGCCGGGTTTGTATTTAAAGACTGGCTGTTGTTGATCGCAGCGATGATGGCGGCGGGCTTTATCGGTACCTGGGTGGGCTTAAAATGGTTAAAGCGGATTTCGAATCACCGCTTTAACCAAATTTTCCGCTGGGTGATTACGCTACTGGCTTTGCGTCTGCTGTGGGTCGCGTTTGACGCGTTTATCCCAGCGTTGTCGGGCATAACGTCGTAAACTGGCGACGTTATCGGTTTCGTCCATAATTGGTGTGCCGAGAATGGTCTCGATAATATCTTCCAGGGTAATTAAGCCCAGCCAACTGCCATGCTCGTCGTATACCAGGCAAAGATGTTGACGTTCTTTCAGCAGATACGCCATTAAGCTTTCGATACTCACGGTTTCGGTAACGATTTCGACCGGCCGTGCTAAATCAACAACCCGCTGTTGGCGGTCTGCATCCAGTGCATCACTGCGGAATAATAGACCCTGTGGCTCTTCGTCGGCATCGATGATCGGAAAGCGCGAGAACGGCAATGGGCGAGCTTTCTCGGCAAATTCAGCAACGGTCATATCGGGCGGAATGGTCTCACACACCGTACGGGGGGTCATCACGTCCTTAACACGGATATCGTGTAAATCGAGAATATTCCAGATAACGCGGTGTTCGTCTTTGTCCAGCGCCTGTTGTTCGAAACCCATGGTGGCCATGGCTTTAATTTCTGAGCGCACATCAATGTCCGGCTCGTTGTTACCGATGCGACGGGTAATTTGATCGGACAACCAAATGAAGGGGCGTAAGGTGAAAATCATAAAACGCAGGGTGGGCGCCAACAGCGGTGCCAGGGCACGCCAGAATTTCGCGCCGATGGTTTTCGGTATGATTTCCGACAACACCAGAATAAGCAGTGTCATTACCGCACTGGCAACGCCTAAATAGCCATCGCCAAACACGACGCCGACTTGCGCGCCAACCCCCGCAGCACCTGCGGTATGGGCAATGGTGTTTAAGGTCAGAATGGCTGCCAGCGGCTGGTCTATATTGCGTTTTAAGGCGGCCAATTTATCGTGCAGGACAGGCTGTTGTTCTTTTAGTTGAGCAATGTAGCTGGGGGTGATCGACAACAGCGCTGCTTCGAGCACCGAACAAATAAAAGACACGCCAATGGCTAGAAAAGCAAAAACAATCAGTAAAAACATAGTATTCCGCGTTAGCTAAACTGAAAAACCACGAGGGCAATGGCGGCAATAATAGCAACCGACCAGCCTAAACGCGACGCATTTTTTTGCCACCATTGCTGCGCATAGGGACCTAGCCACATCGCCAGTAACGCCAGCCCATAATAACGAATGCCGCGTGACAAACCTGAGGCAAGTAAAAACAAGGGCAGTGAGAAGCCCGTAACGCCCGCCGCGAGCATCGCCGTCTGAAAGGGAACCGGCGTTACCCCAACCAGAAACACCGCGATAAAACCGTCGGTTTCCAGTGTTGCTTTAAATGATTCATAATAGTCTTGCAGGCTAAGGTAGTTGATAAACCACTGCCCGATGCTATCGAATAAGGCGTAACCGATAAAATATCCCGCCAGCGCTCCGGTCAGGCAACCCGCCAGTGCCACGCTGGCAATGGACCAAATGCGATCGCGTTCCAGCACCATGAAAGGAATCAGTATCAATTCCAATGGTATCGGTATAATGGTGGCTTCCAACGCCGACATAAAAAATAAAATCACCAATGCGTGTGGCGAGTCGAGCAAGCGTTGCAGCCATTTTTGTGCGGATTTATTGTCTGGTTTAAGGGTTTCGTTATCCACGAGCGCTGTTTCCGATTAAAGCAATCGTTGCCAGTTTAACGCGAAATCTTTGCAAAGGGGGATCGAACCGTTTAAAAAGGACGTAAATAAGCGGCACGTTGTTTTTATAAGGAATACAGTGAAATGAACTATCGCGGCAGTCCAGCATTTACTCATCAGCAGGCCGATAAACTGGGTGTGCTTGTAACGAACCTCGGCACCCCCGACGCGCCCACCAAGGCAGCATTAAAACCTTACCTGAAAGAGTTTCTTTCCGACCCCCGGGTGGTCGAAGTGCCGCGTCTGCTGTGGTCATTGATTTTGAACGGCGTGATACTGCGGATACGGCCTAAGCGCTCTGCTGAGGCCTATGAAACGGTGTGGACAGAACGCGGTTCGCCGTTGCTTTACCACACTCAGGATCAGGCTACGGCAATTGATAAGCAACTGAAACAACAGTTTGGCGATAAGGTGGTGGTGGACTTTGCGATGCGCTATGGTCAGCCGAGCATCAGCGACCGCATCGATAGAATGCTGCAGGCAGGGGTGCGTAAGTTGCTGGTACTGCCGTTGTATCCCCAATACTCAGCTTCGACGGTGGCCTCGACCTTTGATGCCGTCGCGAAGGATTTCAGTAAGCGCCGTTGGTTGCCAGAGTTCCGTTTCATCACTCATTATCACGACTTTGAACCTTTTATTGCGGCGGCGGCCGAACGTATTGAGCGCCATTGGGCAACCCACGGTCGCGCCGATAAACTGATTTTTTCGTATCATGGTGTTCCCCTTCGTTATCTTAAAAACGGTGACCCTTATCATTGCGAATGCTACAAAACGTCTCGTTTATTAGCGCAAAAGCTTGGATTGAGCGATAGTGAATACTTAACCACGTTTCAGTCACGGTTTGGTCGCGAAGAGTGGCTACAACCTTACACCGATGAAACCATGAAAAGTTTACCGGCGAAGGGGGTAAAATCGGTGCAGGTGTTCTGTCCGGGTTTTTCTGCCGATTGCCTGGAAACCATTGAAGAGATTGGTGAAGAGAATAAAGAGTATTTTATCGAAAATGGTGGTGAGCGTTATGAGTACATCAGTGCATTAAATGCGGAGCCACAACATATTGACGCACTGGTGCAGTTAATTCAGAACCACCTGAGTGGGTGGACCGTTGCTACGGATCAAAGCGAGGTGCTGGCAGTGAGACAGGCGCAGGCAGATAAGGTCAGCAACCAACAATTACCTTATTAACAGGAGGGCAGTGGAAAATGGATAACGAATTTAAACTGAGCCTGGAACTGCTTGAAGATTATAAGTTTGTCATTGATTTTGGGCAGTTTGGTGAAGTTATCAGTGACGAACCTGAACCCTTAGGAAGTGGTGAAGGCCCGAATCCGTCGCGGATGCTGGCAGCCTCAGTGGCTAACTGCCTGGCGGCGAGTTTAATT
This sequence comes from Idiomarina sp. OT37-5b, assembly GCF_002968395.1. NCBI lineage: Bacteria > Pseudomonadati > Pseudomonadota > Gammaproteobacteria > Alteromonadales > Idiomarinaceae > Idiomarina > Idiomarina sp. OT37-5b. Next base: position 2,587,582 of record NZ_CP027188.1, on the reverse strand, counting down.
TTTGCACTGCGTAAATACAAAGATGATCCGGGCAAAGTGAGTGCTGACGTCAGTGGCAAGCTGGAACGTGTTGATGGCCGGTGGCGCATAACCAATATCGGTGTTGAGCTGTTTTTAGGCAATGATCAGGATGCCTTACCGCATTTATCTCAGGCGCTGGAGAAGTTTGAAGATTTTTGTGTGGTCACGCAGAGTGTCCGCAATGGCATCGACGTTGATGTAAAAGTTTATGACAGCAATAACACCAAGGTGAAGGATGTCTAGTCGCTCCGGCTTCGGTAAACCCTTTATGTTTATCGCCTGGGGCCTGGCTCTGGCATTACTGGTATGGTTTTTCGAAGACAAACTACAGCAACAGTTCAATCCTAATCAACAGGTTTCGACACAACAGTTGGGCAATCAATTGGTCGTTCAACTCGAGCAAAACCGCATGGGTCATTATGTTGCGAAAGGTCGGGTTAATGGTCAGCCAGTCACCTTTTTGCTGGATACAGGTGCAACCTTAGTGGCTATTCCCGAGCCATTGGCTCAGCGGCTGGGGCTAAAAAAAGGCCGTCAGGGGATGTCACAAACCGCCAATGGCCGAGTCATCACCTACCGTACCGTGATTGATCAATTGCAACTGGGTGACATCGTGTTAGACGATGTGCAGGCCTCAATCACCCCCGGCATGGATGGCGACATTATTTTGTTGGGGATGAGCGCACTGAAACAGTTTGAGTTGACACAGAAGGGCGATACGTTAACGATACGGTACTAGTGCAGAGTTTCGTATTGAATAAGAGGTAGCAACATGTTTTCTCGTGTAAGTTTGGTTTTAGCACTTGCGGCGGTAACGGCATCGATGCCGGTGAGCGCGCAGCAGGATGAATTGCAACGCTGTGCCACCATTGAAGATTCATTGCAGCGTCTTGTCTGTTTTGACAAGTTGGCGGAAAAATACAGTGATAACCCGCCCCAAGAACAACCGCAAAAGGCCGTAAAAGCCGAGCGTCAGCAAACTCATCGCGATGCTGCCGCACGCTTTGGTATTGAGCATAAAAATGCCAAGGACATGGAGAGCATCGACAAACTGACCGTCGAGATTGCCAGCCGCAGACAAGATCCTTATGGCAACTGGATTATTACGCTGGCCAACGGACAAGTTTGGAAACAAACTGAAAGTGTCGGGTATTTCAGTTGGGATGAAGAGGACACTTACTACATTGAACGTGGTGCCTTGAACTCTTTCTTTTTTGGACGGGAAGGCGCTAATCGCCGCTTCCGCGTTACTCGTGTTGAGTAGTCTCCGCCGCCAGCGTTTTATAGAATTCGTCAAAAGGCATGGGTTTATAGAACAGAAACCCCTGTAGACCCATGCAGCCCTGACGCATAAAGAAATCGGCCTGTTCCGGTGTCTCGATACCTTCTACGATAACCATCTTGTTAAGGCCATGAGCCATATCAGTAATGGCTTTACAAATTGTAGGGCTGGCTGGATCGGTAAATATCGATTGGCTGAACTCACGGTCAATTTTTAGTGTATCAATGGGTAGCCGGCTTAAGTATGAGAGCGAGGAGAATCCGGTACCGAAGTCATCAATCGCCACCCGGCAACCGATGGTTCTGAGTTCAGCCAGCTCCCGGAATACCTTTTGCGCATCCTCGACCATAACGCTCTCGGTTAACTCAAACTGCAACTGTTGCAGTGGCACCTGATATTCTTGGGCGAGTTCGGAAACGGTTCCAATAATGTTCTCGCGCTGAAACTGCTTGACCGATAGATTAATCGATAACGTAAAGTTTTTACCAACTTGCCATTTAGCGAGGTCGGCGATGGCAGCCCGCATGATCAATTTAGACAATGGAACGATTTGTCCGGTTTGCTCCGCAATGGGGATGAATTCCGCCGGAGAAATAAAGCTGCCATCCGGTTGCGGCCAGCGTACCAATGCCTCTGCACCAATAATACGCTGCCCTCTGGCGGATACGTAGGGCTGGTAGTAAACTTCAAACTCTCGCTGTTCGATGGCCTTTTGCAGTTTATTACGTAAATGCAGTTCGTGTTCGTATTGTATTGCCATTTTGTCCGCGAACACCTCGAAAGTATTACCACCACTGCGTTTCGCGTGACTCATGGCGACGTCGGCATTTTGAATTAACAGTTCTGCATCGGTGCTGTGGAATTTAGAAACCGACAGACCAATACTGGCGGTTAAATACAAATCGAGTTCATAAAAGTCGAACTTCTCTCTGATCTGACGCAAAAACGTTTTTGCCAGCTCCCGACCTTTCTGCAGATCCGTATCGGGGGCAAAGACGATGAACTCATCACCGCTAAAGCGAGCGATTTGCAAATTATCCTGCTGGTTTTGCTGTAAGCGTCTGGCGACACTGTGCAGGAGTTTATTGCCTATGCGTAGCCCGAGGTTGTCGTTGATCGCTTTAAAGCCATCAAGATCGATGAACAAAACGCAACAACTGAGATGCGGGCTTTTTTGCAGGTATTCGGTCATGCGTTGCTCAAGCACGTCTCTTCGGATCAGTTGAGTAACACTGTCAAACTGTGCGACGGTAAACAGTTTTTTGCGTTCCCGGTTTAACCGACGGTTGATGTCAAAGGTTGCCAGGAATAACGCTGCAAGCAGTAATCCCACCAATAGCACGGCTTGGTTAATCGCCGCATTTTGCCAGAAAATTCCAGGTTCATTGAGGACCGCATGAAACGTCATCGGTTGCTCGCCAAATACGGGCAGTGATGTCGATAATTGGAAGAAATGTTTCTTCGCCAGCTCATGTTTAGATAACGGAGCGAACGCTTGACTGTTTATCGGTAAAAAGTAATCGTCGGAGAGCTTTAAATAGGTGTCAAAATAATCGAGGTAGCTGATTTTGCTGACGGACAGCAACTTTTTCAGATTCAATACCACCAGCAATTGGCGTGCAGGATAATGCGGATTATTGATCGGGAAAACCAGAATAAAGCGGGGTTCGTTGGTGGCCAGAGAGTCTTCAACGACAACGGCACCCTGTTGCTTGAACTGCTGTTGGCGCCAGGTTTTGATGCTATCGATATCCGCGATTAACAATTCGGCCGGAGCGGTTGCCTTGGTCAACAGCGGATTGTCGAACTCCTGTTGTTGGTAGAGCATCATGGCCTGGATTAACTCAAAATCATTGAGGTAGGTTGTGGTGTCGACTTCAATCAACTGTTCCCAACTGTCCTCGGCGACATGATTCCAGCGACTGACCAGCCGCACCAATGCCTTATTTTGTATATCCAACCGTGAGCTTATGGCTTCACTGGATTTTTGCAGGTTCAGTGCGCCGCGGCTTTTAATGTTATCGATGTGTTCATTGGAGAGTATGCCCCAAATGACTACCGTAGCGATTACGATAGTGGCCGCAACAAGAATACCGGAAAAATTGCGTTTTGTTGGTTGCTCCAATGCTTTGGGCAGTAATAGAAAAGCGCCTCCGACTAACAGTATGATCACCATCGCAGCCGTTACAGCAATAGGGTTAGTGGCCCAAGAGGTGGTGTAACCGCGCAACCAAAGCGATACAAACAATCCGGTTGCGAAGACTAACAAAAGCAGTCCGCTCCAGCGGCAAATTTGTGCGGATAGCGCACGGTTTGACGACGCCAGCAGTACCAAACCAACGACCATAGATGTGGTGGGCAACCATAACGAGATTTGCAGGGTCAGCCAGCCTGTTGCATAAACGCCAAGGACTATCAGAATCAGTCCCAACAACCGCGTGATGAGCCATTGTTGCAACTGATAACTCACGATTGCCACACCGGTTATTAACGTGGTGAGTGACAGCAGCGGCGTCATGATCGGCATAATGCCCGCGTTATCGCTGACAACAAGGTTGCTAAAGCCGGCCATCCCAAGCATTACACAGCTAATCGCTATGAGTGTAACGAGTGAGGAGGCAACGTTCTCCGTTAATTGCTTTAGCACCCGGACTCCTTGGCGTGGTCAGCAGTTGGACAGTGTCGTAAACCCCCATATTAGCGCGCTAGCAGGTGATGTAAACCAATTTTAACAAGACGCACCTGGTTACAGTTTATTACGTTGTTAAACAGCAATTCTTTTCGTATGGACTAGTCTAACGTCAGGTTGGTAATTATTTGCAGTTCAATACAACCTTTTGGGTCATGACAACGACTTAATGTATACCGTTAGAGGCCGTCACGAGGTGTCATATGAAAGCAGGTATTGGAAGTTTGGTATTAGCTGTCTCTTTGGTTTGTGGTTCTGCGTTGGCAGGTGAAGTACGAGAGCCATCTCACAAAGTGGAACAGACCTTTAAGGTCAGTCCGCAAAGTTACGCAAGCGCTACTGGTTTGCGCGGATCTGTGCAGCTCGCCCAACAGGAAATTGCGTTGCAACTGTGGCAAAGTAATCGGGCATTAACCGCTGTCGAGATCATGGCCGTCGGCGCACGAGCTGAACAGCAGTTCCGGGTCGCCGCTACACCGCAGGGCGCCGGCGGTAAGTTAGTTAATGGTGCATCGCAGAAATGAGCGCTTATCAATAAAAAGGCAGCCACTGAAGGGCTGCCTTTTTCTGTTGTTCCGAAACGTTTATTGTTTCGGCATCTCCGCATGGAAATCCGATAACTGTTCAATGACCTCCATATTTGGAATGTCGGCAAACGGCTGATCGGCAAACTTTTCACCGCGCAGTTGTACAGAAATGCGCGCCGCATTTGGATCCAGTAACGTGGCCTGGTAGAACGCCTTTGCATCGTCCAGTGTAAGTGTTTCGACCGCATCGATAAGCTGTTGCTTACTGTTAAAATCGAAACGTTGCATACTCCAGTCCGACAGTAATGGTGCTACCTCTTCATTAAGGTTTTTCGGAGGCTCATTCAGGGTTACCAAGGTACTGGCTTTGAGCTGCTCGAATTTTTCTGTCGATAACTCGCTGAGCTGAGTCCAGTATTCTTGCTTAAACTCGTCGAAACGAGCCTGCATATCGGCCACATTTTTCACCGGTGTCTGAATATAGAGGCCAAAACCACTGTACGTATCCAGTGACGGCGCGAAGGCACCGACGGCATAAGCCAATTGTTCTTCGGTTCGCAGCGTATCGAACGCAGCGGTCCGGAAATGGTTCTGCAGCACGGTACCGGCGGCTTGAGTGGCAAAACCCGGCTCAGGGTGCATGTGTACATCGACGATACCGACGTCAGCCACTTCCAAGTCTTTACGTAATACCACGGAGGTATTAGCCTGGGGCTCGTAAAAACGAGCATAGCGGTAATCGCTGATGGTGCGATCAGCCGGCAGTTGAGCGCGGATACGTGCAACGGCGCGATCAACGTCTTGCTGGTTATAGTTACCGAAGGCAAAGGCTCGAACGTTGTTGGACGACAGTAATTCTGACATAAATTGTTCCAGATCGTCGGCGGCCAATGACTGGGCGGTGTCGATCAGCGCATCCTCCGCAAAACTGCCTTCGCGAATAACACTGCCATAAGCATCAAACGATTGGTACAGCGGGAACTGTTGCCCCCGGTTTTTTAAGCCCCGGACATAGCGATCAACGGCCTGTTTGAAGGCTCGTTCGTCAACCTCGAAGGTCAATTGTTCGAGTGCGCGGCTAAGCAGTTCGGGTTGCTTATCGGTAAAGCCCGATACCGTTAGCGTCATGCCAACGCCGTTTGCCAGGCTCAGGTTCATACCAGCAATACCAGCTTCGGTATCAAGTGCGCTGGTGTTTAAGCTGTAGAGGTCGCGCCAGATTGCAGCAAGTACATGCTTATCAATATCCGTTATGGTGGCCGGATTATTTAAGTTAACGGTAAAAATGCCGCGCGGCTGGTCAGCAAACTCCTGACTCGGATACTGCCAGACCGTGAAACCGTCTTCGTCGATGACAACCTCTGGTTTATCAAAAGCTTCGTTATCACGCAGAGCGAAACTTTCCGGCAGCAGCTCATTGACTTTCGGCAGCGTGACCGCAATCTTCGCGGGCTGTTGATATTGTTTCAACTGTTCGTTATCAAGGTTGACGACCTTGTACTTACCATCATAGAACTTCAGTTCGCTGTCATGCGGCTCCTGTTGGCTGATATACCAGATACGCAGCCGTTCAGGGGTGAGTTGATCCAGCACATCATTGATGGCGTCCGGGTTAAAGCGCTGGAATTCGAACGGTGCGCTGATCACGTATTCCGCCGGATAATTCTGCATGGCTTCGGCAAGGGATGAAACGTAGCTGAACTCATCACCTTTCTCGAGAAAGCGGAAGCGGTTTTGTAAGCTGGTACGAATTTCTTTGAAGTATTTTTCGTCAACGCCGTTTTCTTTAACTTGCTCGATGTAGTTCATCATCACGCGAATAATCTCTTCACGTTGCTGCATACCGGCATCGGTCAGTTCAAAATCAATCGAGAGCACGCCGTAATTTTCATAATAATCTGGTGCTGCCGACGCATTGAGGCTGGAAATCAGGCCTGCCTGCTTCAGTGTTGCAGCCGGTGTGCCAGGCATTTCAGAGCCGAGCAAGTAAGTGACGTATCGGTTGGGCTTAACCGCAAACTGATCTTGGTTGTTACCAATAATAAATTCCAGTTTAAGCTGTTTGACGTCTTCGTTTGGCACATAGTGAATGCGTTTTGAACCCACTTCGGTAAAGTCGATGGCATCGGTTACTTCAGGGTTTTCGATGTCATCATTTTCAATACTGGCAAAATGTTTACGAGCCAGTGCTTCCATTTCATCCAACGAACGGTTGCTCAGCATGGCAACTTTCATGATATTGGCGGAATAATACTGGTTGTAAAATTTTACCGTTTCTTCGTGTAGCTTACTGTCTTCTTTGTCGCTTAACGTTTCCAGGTTTCCGATCAGGAACCGGTTAGCGGGATGGTCGCCCAGTAGTGCGCGGCCCAGTTTAAACTGACCGAAGAAGTCCATTTCGCGGCGCATTGACCACTCAGCGTTAACGGCATTACGCTCTTTATCAACATATTCCGGGTAAAGCATCGGTGCTTTAAAAAAGTCGGAGAAACGATCAAGACCTTCGTCATAGGCGTTGTTGTTCACCTTAAACATGTAGTTGGTAATATCCAACCATGTGTACGCGTTCTGGCTACCGCCGTTACTGCTCATGAACTCGCTGTAACCGTTGGTATCCGGGTATTTTTCGGTGCCCAGGAACAACATATGTTCGAGATAGTGCGCCATACCTTGCTGGGTCATGGGGTCGTGTAACAAACCGACATCGACACTCAGCGAGGCGGCTGATTTTTCGGTCGAGGGATCAGACACCAACAGGATTTGTAGCTCGTTATCTAATGTGATGGTGCGGTATTCGCGTTGGTCATTCGGGCTTTTAATGACGCTCTCGACAGCCTCTGGAGCGGTGGTTAATGCGTTTTGTGCGGTTGTACTATCGGTGGGTGCACAACCAGCGGCTAACAATGCGCTGCTAATGGCAGTAGCAAGTACTAGTTTTTTCATGATGATGGTTTCTCAATACATGGGGTCATAGTGGTTAGTATGACTCTAGCATTAAGGCTTAGACAATCGCAGTGCTTCCGGCAGAAACTTTGTAACAGAGTTTTAACAACGCCTTACGGGCAATAAAAAGCCGGCATTATAGCCGGCTTGTGACAACGAGGAGTGCGGCTTAGCGCAGCGTTACGAACTCTTCGGCAGAGGTCGGGTGCAAGGCAACCGTAGCATCCAGATCGGATTTGCGGGCGCCCATTTTCACCGCTACGGCGAAGCCCTGTAAGATTTCATCCATACCTTCGCCGATACCATGAATGCCAACCACGTTTTCTTCCGGACCGTAGCACACCAACTTGAAATAACTGAGTGCACGGTGAGGTGTGACCGCGTTGTACATGGCGGCGAACGATGACGTATACACTTTGATATTGCTGGCGCCGTATTTAACGATAGCATCTTCTTCGCTCAGTCCTACCGTACCAATGGTGGGGTGACTGAAAACGACGGTTGGAATATTGTCGTAATCCATGTGCGCATCCGGCATGTCATTGAACAGTCGCTCAGCCAATTGCCGGCCAGCTTTGATTGCGACCGGGGTCAGCGCGGCAGCTCCGGTATTATCACCAACGGCATAAATACCCTGGACGTTGGTATTCTGGTACTTATCAACCTGAATAAAGCCGTCGGCATCCAGTTCTACACCCGTACACTCGATATTAATACTGTCGGTTGCCGGAACTCGGCCGATGGCCCAAACCAGGCAATCAACGCCTTGCAGTGACTGTCCATTTTCATAGTGCAGTGTCAGTGTTCCATCGGCTTCTTTCACCACCTCTTTGACCGTGGTTTCGGTATGCAACTCGGGACCGTCTTGTTTCATCCGTTCGAGCAGGCCATCGGTGATGTATTTGTCAAAATTCCGTAGCGGGCGATCACGACGTACCAGTAAATGCGTGTCAGTACCTAACGCGTGAAACACGCCGGCGATTTCCACGGCAATATAGCCCGCGCCTACGACAGCGGCTTTCTTGGGCTGTTCTGTGAGAGCAAAAAAGCCATCTGAGTCGATGCCGTATTCCGCACCAGGGATCTCAGGAATCAGAGGACGGCCACCGGTTGCGATGGTAATGTGATCGGCGGTGATGTGCTCGCCATTCACTTCTACGGTACGATGATCGACAAATTTTGCGAAGCCTTCGATAAACTCAACCCCGTTACCCTGAAAGCCACGATGATAACCCCCATGGATTCGTTCGATGTAGGCTTCACGGTTTTTCACCATGGTGGCCCAGTCGAATCCTTTCTGCTCGACGTCGAAACCATAGGCTGGTGAGTATTTCAGAGCTTCTGCAACATGAGCGCCATACCACATAACTTTCTTGGGAACACAGCCTACGTTAACGCATGTGCCGCCAACCGCTTTGGCTTCGATGACCGCCGCTTTAGCACCACGAATAGCGGCGCGGTTGGCTGATGCAATGCCGCCGCTGCCGGCACCAATTGCAAGGTAGTCATAATGTCTGCTCATACTGCTTAACTCCTGTAAAAAACCTATAAATGCGCTTATCTTGAAGAAAAACCCCGCATCATGCAATGCAGATACGGGGTGATGTTATGTGTTAATACCGATTGCGGTTATCGAAAGATCAGCGGTTAACGGCCGCCGGCAGGCAAATGCTCCTGCACAAACTCGGTCATCATGGTGCGTAAATGGGGGACGGTTCCCTCACCCTCGTAAATACCATGTGAACGATTTGGATACGCAAAAAACTCAAATTGCTTACCGTGTTTTATGAGCTCGTTGACCAGCCGTTCAGAACCCTGAAAGTGCACGTTATCGTCCCCCGTGCCATGTACCAGCAACAAGTCGCCCTGTAAATGTTCGGCATGCGTGATAGCCGAGGTTTCTTTATAGCGTTCGGCCGATTCCGGTAGCAAGCCGGAATAGCGTTCCTGATAAATGGTGTCATAAAGCGTTAAATCCGGTACCGGAGCCAGCGCCATGCCCATGTGATAGGTGTCGGGATAACGGAATAGGGCATTGAGGGTTTGTGAACCGCCACCGCTATGACCCCAAATACCGACTCGGTCAGTATCGATAAATTCCCAGCGCTCGGCCATTGCCTGCAAGGCGTCGTACTGATCACGTACGGTGATAACACCAAGATTTTTGTAAATGGAACGGCGCCATTCAAAGCCGCGTGGAGACTTAGTACCGCGGTTGTCTATGGAGGCAACAATATAGCCCTGTTGCGTGAGCATGGTGTGCCACAGGTAGGTTGATCCTCCCCATTTATTGGCGACGGTTTGACCCCAGGGCTCGCCGTAAACATAAAACAAAATGGGGTATTTTTTGCTGGGATCAAAATCTGCCGGACGCATAATATAGCCGTCCAGCGCAACGCCATCGCGCGCTTCGACGCGGAAAAACTCGAGTGGCTGACGCTGGATGTTATCGACAGCTTGCTGTACGTCCTGGTTAACAACAACCGGACGAATGACGTCGTGTTCAGGCAGTCGAACCATATGGGTTTGCGGTACCTGGTCAACGGCACTGAACGTGTGTTCGGCATAGCGACCGTCCTGAGAAATGCTGTACGCATGGGTGCCAGCCTGATCCGGAGTTAACCGCTGTAGCACTCCGCTGCCGTCTAAGGTCGCCCGGAATAAGTAGCGCTCAAGAGGGTTCTCCGGTGACGCGATAAAATAAACCCAGCCACTGGACTCATTGATTCGCAGGACTTCAACCACATCCCATTTGCCCTGGGTTACCGCCGTCATTGCTCCCGAAGATTTATTGACCACGTAGAGGTGGCGGTAGCCCGAGCGTTCGGACAGCCAGGTGAAACGCTCACCGTTGTCCATAAACTTAACGTCATCGACATACTCTGCCCATGATTCTGTGGTTTCGCGGATCAGTTCCTGGGTTTTGCCGTTGTTAATGTCGCTAAGAAATACGCGATTAATGTGTTGTTTCCGGGTTAGCTGTTGAATCAGGAGTTGCTGATTGTTGCCCGCCCACTGCATACGAACTAAATAGTGTTGGCGTGGGTCACCGGGCGTTTGCATCCAGGTGGTATCACCACCATTGGCGTCAACGACGCCGATGCGCATTGATGCATTGACCTCACCCACTTTCGGATAAGGAAACTGCTTGAGCGTCGGATAGAGCTCATCGGTATTGTTGATCATGGTGAATAACGGAGTGCCTTCGGTATTCAACTGCCAATAGGCAATATGCTCACCGTCGGGACTCCAGCGGAAACCATCACGAAGGAAAAACTCTTCTTCGTTCACCCAATCAAATGTGCCATTCACGATAAACTCATCGCCATCCGTGGTTATCGGCGTAATGTTAAAGTCAGTCAGGTCCTGTACGTAAATGTTGTTCTGCATCACGTAGGCGACTTTATCACCCTGCGGATTAAATTTAGCAAACTGTAGCGTTGATTCGGGTGCGTTACCACCTAACTGCCGGAGCTCGTTGCTGTTGCGATCAAGAACCCAGTAGTCACCCAGTGTATGAGTACGCCATGAACGCTTGGTGTTGGTAAAAATTAATACTTTGCTACCGTCGGCAGACCACTGATAATCGGCGATATCAAGGGCTCGTTCAGCCTCTTTAGGTGTCAGTTGTTCGGCACTGACCAGAACATCGCGTTGGTTGGTTTCCGGATGGTAACGAACAATATCCCGACCGTTAGCAGAGTCTGACGCTTCGAGAGTGGTATAGCCTGAGCCATCTTCCAACCAGCGAGTGGGCGCCGGATACTCTAAGCGGAAAGTATCACTGGCATAAATGGACTCAATGTTCAGGGGCTGGCGGTCAGTCTGAGCGATCTCAGTGACTGGCACCGTATCGGTACTACTGCAGCCGCTCAGCGAGATAACCGTAAAAGCACCGGCCAGTAAAGGAAGAATAAATGGTTTACAAACGGACATTGGTAAGCCTTTTTATTATTAGAAAACGATAGTTGGCACATGGGTGTCGAAATTTTTGTGCCTATGATGATAGCTTAACCGAACGCGAAAGTCAGAGGCTTGACTTGAAGATGAGACAAATAGCCCAATATCCAGAGTTAATCCGTAGATTATTACGTTAGATAAATTGATGAGGCAAAGATGAGCGATAACCCACTGTTAGCGGTGCACGAAAGCGGCGAGAGCCTGCCGGATTTTGAAGCCATTAAACCGGAACATATCGTGCCAGCGGTTAAGCAACGCTTGGCAGAGGCCAGAGGTACGATTGACGATGTGCTGGCGGCCGGTGACTTTAGCTGGAACGGGTTAGTGGAACCATTGACCGATGCCGACGAAGCTATTGAAAAAGTGTGGGCGCCTGTATCGCACCTTAATGCCGTGGTAAGTACGGCAGAGCTGCGCGAGGCTCATGATGCCTGTTTACCGCTACTATCGGACTACAGCACTTTTGTCGGTCAGCATCGGGGCCTATTCGATGCGTATCAGTCGTTGCGTCACAGTGATGAATTTGAAACGCTGAGCGAGGCGCAACAAAAGCTGATTACCGATACCCTGCGTGATTTTCATTTGTCAGGCGTTGATCTCGACGACGCTGATAAGCAACGTTATGCACAAATCACCAGCCGGCTGTCGGAGTTGTCATCGCAGTTCAGTAATCATCTGCTCGATGCGACCCATGCCTGGACCTGTCACATTACCGATGAGGATCGCCTAGCCGGTCTCCCGGACAGCATCAAAGAAGCTGCTGCAGAAGCCGCCGGGGAGCAGGGTGGGTGGTTATTCACATTGGACATTCCAAGTTATCTACCGGTGATGCTGTATGCCGAGGATCGGGAATTACGGCGGGAAATGTATTACGCGTTCACAACCCGGGCATCCGAGACCGGACCAAACGGTGGACAGTTCGATAATACAGAGATCATGAACGAAACACTGGCATTGCGGCATGAGTTAGCCAAGTTACTGGGTTTTAATGACTATGCCGAGATGTCGCTGCACACGAAAATGGCAGACAGTCCTGAACAGGTGCTGGCGTTCCTAAACGACCTCGCCGACAAATCATTACCGCAGGCGAAACAAGAATACGCTGAAGTTGAACAGTACGCTGCTGAGCAAGGGGTGACAGAACTAGAAGCCTGGGATGTGCCTTATTACAGTGAGCAACTAAAACAGCAACGTTATGCCATTTCTGATGAAGTGTTGCGGCCTTACTTTCCTGAGCAACAAGTTTTAAATGGGTTGTTTGAGGTGGTTAAGCGGCTGTTCGGTATGACGGTCAGCGAACAAAAAGACGTTAATAAGTGGCATCAGCACGTGCGCTTTTTCCGCATTCATGATGCCGATGGCAGACTGCGCGGTAGCTTCTATCTTGACTTATACGCACGCGCCGGCAAACGTGGCGGGGCGTGGATGGCCGACTGCGTTGGCCGTCGTAAAAAGCCGGATGGCGAACTGCAAAACCCGGTTGCCTTTTTAACCTGTAACTTCAATAAGCCCGTGGGCGGTAAACCGGCGCTATTCACTCACGATGAGGTGGTGACATTATTCCACGAATTTGGCCATGGGTTGCATCATATGCTCACGCAAATTGATACCGCGGGCGTTTCTGGGATTAATGGCGTGGAATGGGATGCCGTCGAGTTGCCAAGCCAGTTTTTAGAAAATTGGTGTTGGGAGCCCGAGGCGCTGGCTTATATCTCCGGTCATTATGAAACCGGTGAACCGTTGCCAGAGGAACTGCTGGAGAAAATGCTGGCTGCAAAAAACTTCCAGTCGGCCATGCAAATGGTTCGACAACTTGAGTTTTCGCTGTTTGATATGCGCCTGCATTGCGAATACGACGAACAGCAGGGAGCACGTATTAATGACGTACTGCAACAAGTCAGAGAGCAAGTTGCCGTACGCATGCCACCGTCTTACAACCGTTTTCAGCACAGTTTTGGACACATTTTTGCCGGTGGTTATGCCGCAGGGTATTACAGTTACAAGTGGGCTGAAGTGCTCTCCGCAGATGCTTTTTCTCGGTTTGAGGAAGAAGGTATCTTTAGTGCTGCAACCGGACGTGATTTCCTAACGTGTATTCTCGAACGCGGTGGCAGTCGAAGTGCTGCTGACTTATTTGTCGAATTCCGTGGCCGCGAGCCGGAAGTAACGCCATTACTCCGACACAGCGGTATCGCGGCATAAGCCTTGACCCTAACTGGGGCTGGCGGCAAGCACCCAATTGACGATGCCGACCAGTCCCAACACCATAATAACGGCCAGAACCACGCCAATAACGATGTAGATCAGTGGGTTTCCATGCTGAAAGTCGCGTTGGCGATTGGATTCACTCTGCACCCCAAAAAAGGCGGCAATAACACTCAATATTGCGCTGATGATCCCGGGGCGTGACTTCCGCTCAGACATCACAGAGACGATTGTTGATTAAAACGTTCGGTCGATTTTTTGGCAGAGTCTGAACTGCTGAACAGCAACTCAAACAAATCAATAAAGTGAAATTGCGCAGAACGACTTTCACCCTTAGCCCAATTACTCCAAGTCACCTGGTTTGATGGCGCTTGGCATTGTGCCGCGGTATGTTGCGTTTCAGAGGATGACAATAACTTCTCACATTGCTGTGTAGAATTACTGACGGAGGTCACTGGAGAAGCTGGCGCCCACAACAAAAATCCGGCTGCAGCAAGGCTTAGCGCGGCGCTCGTGATTGTTATGGTTTTTATCGTAGTAGACATCGCTATCTTTCTCCTGTGTCTAGTGCTGATTAATTTATCAGCGATTTGTTACAATTACTAGCAATTTAAGAGAAATTTTTTTGTCGCAGTTTACCTGCTATAATCCGCGCACAATTTATAGGAAGGTTACCGAAGAGGCATGAGCATGCAACCATGGATTGCGCCATCAATTTTATCCGCCGACTTCGCCCGTTTAGGTGAAGAAGTAAGCGCGGTGTTAGATGCCGGGGCTGACGTTATTCACTTTGATGTGATGGATAATCACTACGTGCCAAATTTAACCATCGGCCCGATGGTGTGTAAAGCGCTTCGGGATTACGGCATCACGGCGCCCATAGACGTACATTTAATGGTAAAACCGGTGGATCGTATCATCCCTGACTTTGCCGATGCCGGAGCGTCCATTATTACGTTTCATCCGGAAGCGTCAGAGCACATCGACAGAACCTTGCAAACGATCCGCGAGCACGGATGTCAGGCAGGGTTGGTGTTCAACCCAGCGACACCCTTGCACTATCTCGATCATGTGATGGATAAGCTGGATGTGATCCTGCTGATGTCGGTGAACCCGGGCTTTGGCGGGCAGTCGTTCATTCCGTCAACGCTGGATAAGCTCCGTCAGGTGCGTCAACGTATTGATGCCAGTGGCCGCGATATTCGTCTGGAAGTCGATGGTGGGGTTAACGTCAATAACATCGGCGAAATTGCTGCAGCGGGTGCCGACATGTTTGTGGCGGGCTCCGCAATTTTTAATCAACCGAATTATGCTGACGTGATTCAACAAATGCGTCAAAAAATTTCTCAGTCAAGTTCAGGAAACTAAGATGTCAAAACCCGTAGTACTCAGTGGATGTCAGCCCTCAGGGCAGCTTTCAATCGGTAACTATATTGGTGCAATCAGTAACTGGGTGAAAATGCAGGATACGCACGACTGCAAATTCATGTTGGTTGATTTACACGCCATAACGGTGCGCCAGGAACCACAAAAGCTGACTGAAGCCACTCTGGATGGCCTTGCCTTGTACCTGGCTTGCGGACTTGACCCGGATAAAAGCACCTTGTTCATTCAGTCGCACGTACCCGAGCACGCTGAACTCGCCTGGGTACTCAACTGCTACACGCAAATGGGTGAGCTGAACCGGATGACGCAGTTTAAAGACAAATCCCAGCGTCATTCGGGCAACATCAATGCAGGTCTGTTTACCTACCCTGCGCTGATGGCGGCGGACATTCTGATTTATCAGGCGAACGAAGTTCCGGTTGGTGATGATCAGAAGCAGCACCTGGAGCTAGCGCGTAATGTTGCAGAGCGGTTTAACAATTTATACGGCGAGGTATTTACCGTACCTGAGCCAATGATTCCGAAAGTCGGCGCGCGGGTGATGTCGTTGCAGGATCCCACTAAAAAAATGTCGAAATCGGACGATAACCCTAATAACTATGTAGGTCTGCTGGAAGATCCGAAAAAGATCGCGAAGAAGATAAAGCGTGCGGTAACTGACTCTGATGAACAGGCTAGAATTTATTTTGATCCTGCGGAAAAAGCAGGAGTCTCCAACCTGTTGAGTATCTTGTCGGCGGCGAGTGGACGAGCAATTGACGAGCTTGTGCCGGAGTACGAAGATAAAATGTACGGCCACTTGAAGACGGATGTTGCGGACGCTGTTGTGGCGATGCTTGAACCTATCCAGCAGCGCTATCAGGAGATGCGTAACGATCCGGCGTTTCTGCAACAAGTGATGAAGCAAGGTGCGGATAAAGCACGTGCCAAAGCGGCCACAACGTTGGCAGAGGTCTATAAAGCCGTAGGCTTTGTCCCCTACCCGGGCTAACACACCATGTTGGTGTTAATTGATAATTACGATTCGTTTTCACACAACCTGGCTCGCTACTTTAGAGAACTCGGTGAGCAGGTTGTGGTGTATCGTAATGACCAAGTGACGGTGTCGCAGTTGCAGAATCTGGCTATGACCGCGTTGGTGATATCGCCGGGTCCCTGCACGCCCAACGATTCGGGCGTTTCATTGGCGGCTATCGAAGCTTTTGCCGGGAAGCTGCCAATTTTAGGCGTGTGTCTCGGTCATCAGGCTCTGGCACAAGTATTTGGTGCCGAGGTCGTTAGAGCAAAGCGTGTGATGCATGGTAAAACATCACGGGTAACGCATACATCTAAAGGACTATTTAACAATTTGCCGGCGCCGCTGACGGTCACGCGCTATCATTCGCTGGTGGTTGAACCATCGTCACTGCCTAGCTGTTTTAGCGTCGATGCTTGGGTTGATAGCATGCAGTTCGGTCAGGAAATCATGGCAATTCGGCATACCGAGTTGCCGTTATACGGTGTGCAGTTTCATCCCGAATCAGTCATGACAGAGGCAGGGCATCAATTGTTGCAAAATTTTCTCGAAACACGGAATTAGCGGGAGCGTCACGCGTAAATGTACGATTTTTTTGCAGTATCAACAGAAGGGGGCAGCAAAGATCCTGCCATCCGGCTTGAAAAACGCTTCATCAACTATCTGATCAGTCTGCCTTTTGCCCGCAAAGGCCGCGATAAAGCGGACGGCAAGGAAGAGGAAAAGCAGGAACAGCGGCGACGCTTGTTGCAGGTTGAGCAGATTAATCATGATGAACGGGAACGTCTTAAGCAGGCACGCCAACGTTACGCCGATCGCGTTTCCGACGAGCTTCATGAAGCCATTTACCACCGTATATTGGAGCGTATTGAGGACGCCACTTACGTGCGTGAACGGTTAATTCCGCTTCCTGAACAACTGCCCGAATTACTGGATATTCTCAGCACTAAGGCGGCGTCAATGCGGCGCATCGAAAACGTCGTACAGGGACTCGACTGGTTCCATAACGGCGTTTTAAAAACGGTTAACCAACCGCCTTTTATCGACAAACGGCGTAAACAAAAGCAAGTCAAAGTAGAAAATTTGCGCACCGCAATGAGCTTTATGGGGCCGGAGAATCTAAGAATTCTAACGCCCGCGTACGTGATGCAATATTGGTTGCCGCCATCAACCCACCCGTTTACGTTATTCCGCCGGAAGATCTGGGATCACAGTTTAGGCACAGCCATTCTTGCGCATGAAATTGCGACTCAAGACGGCCTGAAAGATCCGGTACTGGCGTACACCCTGGGGATGTTCCATGAACTGGGTAAAATTGCACTCACCAAATTGTATTTGCGGGTATTTGATGACACTCAACGCGAAATGGCGATGAAGTCAATCAAGGACAGTACGCCTGATAAACACAATGCCCTGGTCGAGTTGAAACCGGATGAACGTTTTTTACGTAATTTAATGCTCGAGCAAGATAAGAAAGTGAGCTACTTGGTGGCTGAGGGCTGGGGCTTACAACGAGTTCCGATAAGCCAGCACCTGTTGAGTTTCACCCAGGCGAAGACGCAGGACGATTACACCGATTATGCCCGTGTGTTGGGTCAGGCTAACGCGTTTTGTGAGTTTCGTTTATTACGCGAGGTTGATCTTGCTTCGGTTGAAGAAGGTTTGATCTTACTGAAGAAACACGACATTGGTGCCGAGCGCGTCAAAACGCTGAATAATGTTAATTTAAAACGTCCCAAAGTGATTGTTCCTGAATAAGTTCCCTTCTGTTTATGACTAATCATGCGCCGTAATGGCGCATGGTTGAATAGTTATTCCGTTCTTTTGAAAAAACGCCCGAGGCCGCGCATAGTCTGGCGTCAGCGCCTAATTAAAACAGACAAACTGATTAAAATTTGGCATAATTACGGGCTACTCTATTAATCCATGACTCTTATCAATTAATTCGCACAAGCGATAAGGAAGTGAGCAATGGCCGACAACCACAACGCAATTTCAGTCACCCGTGACTTGTTTAATGAAGTTATGGTGCCTAACTATAACCCGGCAAGTATGATTCCAGTGAAAGGTGAAGGATCACGTGTCTGGGACCAGGAAGGTAAAGAATACATCGATTTTGCCGGTGGTATCGCGGTAAATTGTTTGGGTCATTGTCACCCGGCAATGGTGTCTGCATTGCATGAACAAAGTAAGAAGCTTTGGCACCTGAGTAACGTATTTACCAACGAGCCTGCTATTCGTCTGGCAAAGAAACTGACGGAAGCAACCTTTGCCGACCGCGTTTATTACGCCAATTCGGGAGCAGAAGCCAATGAAGCGGCATTAAAACTGGCTCGTCGCTGGGCGTTGGATGTTCATGGCGAAGATAAGCAACAGATCATTGCGTTTAGCAAAGGCTTCCATGGCCGCACTTTCTTCACCGTTACCGTTGGCGGGCAGCCGGCCTATTCAGAAGGTTTCGGTCCAAAGCCAGGCGCTATCGATCATGTCCCTTACAATGACATCGACGCACTGAAAGCGTTGATTTCTGACAAGACCTGCGCCGTCATGATGGAACCATTACAAGGTGAAGGCGGTGTAGTGCCTCCGGATATGGACTTTGTAAAAGCCGTTCGTGAACTCTGTGACCAACATAATGCGCTATTGATTTTTGACGAAGTTCAGACCGGCTTTGGTCGCACCGGTACGTTATATGCCTACGAGCAATTGGGTGTGACGCCGGATATTTTGACCAGTGCAAAATCGCTCGGTGGTGGATTCCCGATTGGTGCCATGCTGACAACTGAGGCAATTGCTGAGCACTTGAAGCCGGGTACCCACGGCAGCACTTACGGTGGTAACCCATTGGCTTGCGCGGTGTCGGAAGCAGTGTTGGATGTGGTTAACACCGAACAGGTGCTCAATGGCGTCAAACAACGCGAGCAATGGATGAAAGAACAGTTAACGGCGATCGGTGAAAAGTACGGTGTTTTTAAAGACGTGCGCGGTAAAGGCTGCCTGCTGGGCGCTGAGCTGAGCGACAAATTTGAAGGCCGTGCGCGTGACTTTTTATTGGCCGGACAGGAGCATGGTGTGATGGTTCTGGTTGCCGGTGCGAACGTTATTCGTTTGACACCATCGTTGATCATTCCGGAAGAAGACATCAAAGAAGGTCTTCAGCGCTTTGAGAAAGCGGTCGCGCAAGTCATCGGCGAATAAAGGAGCTGAGCTATGTTGCTGATCCGACCGATTGAGTCAGCTGATTATGAGGCGCTATACAGCTGCGCCGTAGAATCAGGCCATGGCTTTACCTCGCTGCCGGTAGATCAAGCCTTGCTCGAGCGAAGAATCGCTCGAGCCAAGCAGGCGTTTACCAAAAAAGACGTGGTAACACCGGGCGATGAAAGTTACTTATTTGTGATGGAAGACACCGAGTCCGGTGAAATTGCGGGCGTGAGTGGGATCGAAGCAGCAGTCGGCCTAACCGAAGCGTTTTGGCATTATCGATTGGGTAAAGCCGTTCACCACTCGGAAAAGCTGAATATTTATAATTCCTTAGAAACGTTGACGTTGTGTAATGACTACACTGGCGTATCGGAATTATGCACGCTGTTTTTACGCGAACCCTATCGTCATAGTATGAATGGGCGAACGTTATCGCGTTTTCGGATGTTGTTCCTGGCGCAGTTTAAACAACGTTTCAGTGATTGGGTTATTGCTGAAATGCGCGGTGTTTCTGACGAAAATGGTGACTCGCCGTTTTGGCAGTGGTTGGAGCAGCACTTCTTTTCGATGGACTTTCCAAAAGCTGATTACCTCAGTGGTGTCGGCGACAAGACCTTTATTGCCGAGTTGATGCCACGTTTTCCGATTTATACGGCGTTGCTGTCGGATGAGGCACGTGCGGTTATTGGTAAGGTGCATGACAATACACGTCCGGCACTGCGGTTACTGGAGGCGGAAGGATTACGTTTCCGAGGTTTTGTCGACATTTTTGACGCCGGACCTACGGTAGAAGCTGAAGTGTGTAACCTAAAAAGTGTGCGCAATAGCAGGCTGGTACCGGTTGAAATTGTCGCGCGGCTACCCGAGCAAGGTTTAAAGCCGCATATTGTCTGTAATACACAGCTTGAACACTTCCGTGCGGCGCAGCTTATGTGTCAGCCCGGCGCTGAAACGCTACAAATTACCGCAGAACAGGCACAGCATTTACAATTAGAACAAGGCGACGATGCACGCATCGTGGCCATGTAACAGGAGATTCATTTTATGAGTTCCAGTGTACAGTTTATTGACGGCAGCTGGGCTGCCGGTAAAGGCAAATTGTTTAAATCGATTGACCCGGCTCGTAACGAAGTCGTTTGGTCTGGCGAGGCGGCTGACGAGAGCCAAGTAGACGCTGCGGTTATGGCGGCGCGCAAAGCGTTCCCTGAATGGTCACAGCGCAGTTTTGACGAACGCCTGGCGATTTGTAAACGCTTTTCAGAGCTACTTGGCGAAAACAAGGAAGCTCTAGCGCGCACGATGGCAGAAGAGACAGGCAAACCGATTTGGGAAACACGCACCGAAGTGGGCGCTATGATCGGCAAAGTCGCAATTTCTGAAAAAGCGTATCATGAACGCACCGGCACGGTTGAGAATGATATGCCTGGTGCGAAAGCCTTTATTCGTCATAAGCCACACGGTGTCGTTGCAGTGTATGGTCCTTACAACTTCCCTGGTCACTTACCCAACGGACACATTGTGCCAGCACTGATTGCCGGTAATACCGTGGTATTTAAGCCGTCAGAGCTGACCCCAAAAGTGGCTGAATTCAGCGTTAAACTCTGGGAAAAAGCGGGTATTCCTGCTGGCGTTTTAAACTTGGTGCAGGGTGAAGTTGAAACCGGTAAGGCATTGTCCGTGCACCCGCAAATTGATGGGCTGTACTTTACCGGCTCGTCCAATACCGGGCATTTGTTGCATAAACAGTTTGGCGGCCGCCCGGACAAAATTCTGGCGTTGGAAATGGGCGGTAATAACCCACTCATCGTAACCAATGTGTCGGATGTCGATGCCGCGGTACACAATATCGTGCAATCTGCGTATATTACCTCAGGTCAGCGTTGTACCTGTGCGCGCCGTCTGTTTATCGAAGCCGGCGAAAAAGGTCAGGCGGTACTCGATCGTTTGGTGGAAGTCACCAAGAATATTGTGGTTGATGACTACGAGGCTGATCCACAACCCTTTATGGGTGCCATGATTTCAGCTAAAGCTGCTGCTGGAATGGCCGATGCACAAAGTGAGTTGTTGCGGTTAGGCGGTAAGTCATTGGTTAAGTTGACGCACCGGGATCCGCAAACTGGATTTGTCACACCAGGTATCGTTGACGTTACGGGTGTTGAAAATATTCCGGATGAAGAATATTTTGGACCATTGCTAAAAGTTTATCGCTTTTCATCACTGGATGAGGCGATTAAAGAAGCAAATAACACGCGCTATGGCTTATCTGCAGGCATTTTGTGTGATGATGAGGCAACCTATCGTTACTTCTTCAAGCACATCCGGGCAGGTATTGTGAACTGGAATAAACCGATTACAGGAGCCAGCAGTGCTGCCCCGTTTGGTGGTATCGGAGCGAGTGGTAACCACCGCGCCAGTGCCTATTACGCGGCTGACTACTGCTCGTATCCGGTCGCATCCGTTGAAGCATCGAGCATGACAATGCCCGAGAGCCTGGCGCCGGGATTAAAATTTTAATCAAGGCCTTTTATGATTGTTGACACCGACGGGTATATTGAGCTGGTCCAGTATTTAACGGGCCAGCTACCGCTGTTTGCGCAGAATACCGGTACTACGTCTACCGCGGATTATACCCTGCGCGAACTGCTTGAAGAAAAGCTGGGCGAAAGCATGATCACGGTGTTTGAGCAGAACCAGTTGGAGCAGGAAACACGGCTTGATATCGTTCGTGAGGCAGATGCCATCATGTATGATTTAGAGGAAGTCCTGTCGAGTGTCCTCAACAATCATCCCACCACCGAGCAAGAGGAATTTGTGGTTGAATTCGTCGGACTCGTGAAAAATCTTTTTGATCAGAAATTAAACAGTTAGGGTTCCCATGGCAGACAATCGTTTAACAGCCTCGGTAAAGTGGGTTGATGGGCTTACCTTCGTCGCCGAATCCGGCAGCGGACACCAAACGGTGTTGGACGGCAACAGTCCGGGAACAGCGCCCAGCCCAATGGAAATGATACTGATGGCAGCGGGCAGTTGCGCCTCGGTTGACGTGGTCAGTATCCTTGAAAAAGCCCGCCAAAAGGTGGTGCGCTGTGAATGCACCGTTACAGGTGAGCGTGTTGGTGCAACACCGAATGTGTTTAAAGCGATACACCTGGAATTTGTAGTGACCGGACACGATGTCGCAGAAAAGCACGTTGAACGCGCGGTTGCGCTGTCAGCCGATAAGTATTGTTCCGTCGCCAAAATGCTAGAAGCAAGTGTTGCAATGACACACAGTTATGTCATTCGTGCCGCATGAATTATCGCCATATTTATCATGCCGGTAACTTTGCCGACGTTTTCAAACATCTGTTGCTAACCCGCGCAATTAGCTATTTAAATCAGAAAGCCAAGCCTTACCTGGTGCTGGACACTCATGGTGGTATTGGCCGTTATGATTTTGCCACGGAAGAAGCGCAAAAAACCAATGAATACCGCGACGGCATCGGTCGCTTGCTGGCTGACGACCATCGCCCGGCATTTACAGACGACTACGTTGCTTGCGTGAATGCGCTGAATAATGGCTCGGCAGACCCCGCTCATTATCCGGGCTCACCCTGGCTTGCTCATGCATTGATGCGAACTCAAGATCGGCTTGTGGTGTGTGAACTGCATCAGCAGGATGCGGTCACCCTGCGCAAAAACTTAGTGACCTTGGGTGATAGTAAGAAATTACAAATTCTGGCGCCCCAAAATGGCTACCAAGCGCTGAGTGCAAAGCTACCGCCGAATGAGAAACGCGGACTGGTGTTGATTGATCCGCCGTTTGAACAAGTCGATGAGTTCGATCAGGTAACTACGGCGCTTGAGCAAGGTTTAAAGCGTTGGCAGACCGGCAGTTATGCGGTGTGGTTTCCCATCAAAGATCCGGTCAAAATCGCCGCTTTCTATGATGCGGTCGCTGCCATACCGGATGTGCCGAAAACATTAGCGATAGAACTGATGATTCGTTCAGCGGATGAAGCGAAAGGCCTAAGTGGCTGCGGTTTTGTCTGGATTAACCCGCCCTTTGGCATGGTTAACGAACTCAACGAAATCCTGCCTTATCTGACGCGGCTACTGGCTCAGAGTGACGGTGCCAGCAGCGATTATCGGTGGCTGGTCGCAGAATCCTGACGGCATTGGAGCTTATTTGGAGCTGATCCAGTCAAGCTGGGTTCTGGCTTTGAGTTTCCGCTCCATAATCTGTTCGATCAATGGCGTTAGAATGAGCTCCATGGCCAGCGCCATTTTACCGCCGGGCACCACCAAGGTATTCGTACGCGACATAAAAGAGCCCTCAATCATTTGCAGGTAATAGGGGAAGTCAACGTTTTTGATACCGCGAAAGCGGATCACGACGAAGCTTTCATCAAGTGAGGGAATGTCTTTGGCACTGAATGGGTTGGACGTATCTACCGTCGGTACCCGTTGAAAGTTGATGTGTGTTCTGGAGAACTGCGGCACGATATGGTGAATGTAATCTTCCATACTGCGCACAATACTGGTGGTGACGGCTTCACGTGAGTGGCCCCGATCCTGGGTATCGCGGATGAGTTTTTGAATCCATTCCAGGTTTACAATGGGAACCATACCAATCAACAAATCGACGTGCTGTGCAACATCATAACCTTCACCGGAAACACCGCCATGCAAGCCTTCATAAAACAACACGTCGGTATCGCTGGGTAAATCTTCCCAAGGGGTAAAAGTACCCGGCATTTGGTTGTAGGGCACGGCATCGTCGAAGGTGTGCAAGTATCGGCGGATTTGCCCTTGCCCAGATTTGCCATAGCAACGAAACAGCTCCTGCAAACGCTCGAAGTCGTTGGCCTCCTGACCGAAATAACTGATGTGCTTACCCTGTTCCTGCGCTTTACGGATCTCGAGCTCCATCTCGGGGCGCGAGTATCGGTGAAAGCTATCGCCTTCAACGAAGGCGGCGGCAATCTCCAGCGACCGGAAGATGTGGCGAACTGCCTGTCCGGTCGTGGTTGTGCCGGCGCCGGAAGAACCGGTCACCGCAATAATGGGGTGCTTTGCAGACATAATGTTCCATTAACAAAAAGTGAACATCTGTTATACATGACAGACGTCGTTGTTTCAATAATGCGGTGGCGGCGGTTCCTGACTTGGGTCGGCATCAGGCCCTGACTCATTATTTTGCAACTGATTCAGTTTACGGCCGAGCCAGCGCATGCGCTCGCTCATTGTCTTCAATTCATTATTTTGTTTGGTTACCAACTGGTTTAAGGATTCGATGGTATCTTCCTGAAAAGCTAGCTGCGTTTCTAAACTCTCTAGACGTGAGAGAAGTTCGTGGATATCGGTCATTACTTACTCATTCCAATTTGATTCAAGTTGCCACCATTCGGCCAGTCCGGCTGAGCTCTCGCTCAGAACGATGTTTTCATTGTCATAAAAATGTACCGCCAATACGACGGCGCTATTGGGGTTACGTTCTTCGACCAAACCCACATTCCAGTGTTTCAGTGACTTGCCGGTTTGGGTATCCCACAGTGTGATTCGGCGTGAAGGTGCACCTGTTATCAGCACGCTGCCATCCTGATTAAAGCGCGCGCTGCTGAAGATTTTTTGTCGATCAATAAATTGCAGCCGGCTGTACTCACTGCCGTCGGGCAACTGCCAGATTTTGGCGTTATCGGTACTTCCAGAAGTGAATACATACTTCGCGTTAGAGTGAAGAGCGACCTGAGTTACGCGGTTTTTATGTTCCCACTTGTGGACAATTTGGCCGCTGCGGGTATCCCATAAAATGGCCGATGCGTCATTACTGCCGCTGAGTACGTAAAAACCATTTGCAGAGATATCCACGACATTGACGCGCTCGGTATGACCGTAAAATTCAATACGCCGACCTGAGCTCGGATTAAAGGCGATTTGCGTACCATCCCGCTTTGCTAAAACGATGGTTGAACCGCCGTTACTTACGGCAACGTCCTGAATACCACCACTGCCGATTTTCCAAAAGCCAAGGTTCTCGCCACTTTTTGCGTCCCACAACGCGAACTCCACCCGGGTCGAGGTGGCGACAACACTGCCATCAAAGCTTGCGTCTACCGCGATAATTTGGGAGGTCTGGTCATCATGTTGCCATTGAAATTTGGCATCATTCGCATAGCGTGGCCAAAGTAAGATACCATTCTCATTGGTCGACACGACACTGAAGGAGCCATCATCTGCTATATCAGCGACATAGGTTCCCTGTTGTGCATGAATTTTTTGATGCACTTTATCCGGTGCCGGGCTGCAGCCTGTCACAACTAAAGCCAGGGCCACAAGGTAGAGTTTGTCGCGAAAAGTCATGGGCAAGCTTCCTGTGGTTGTGTAGTATGGTGCTGACCTCATTTAGGAATTATGGCATAGTCCGTAGCAATACGGGACCAAATTGGAGAAAAACATGAATCGAGTGATAAAGCCTTTAGCGCTGTCTGCTCTGACGTTAGCGCTGGCGGCCTGCTCACAGCAAGAGCAATACCCAGTCAGTCAGGAAGAGCTAAAAACCGAAGAACAAAAACAAGCCTACGCGCTCGGCTCATCCGTGGGTCGTTTTGTTGGCCGTAACCTCGACCAGCAAGAAGAAGCCGAAGTTATGCTGGATCGTAACATGGTGATTGCAGGTTTTGTTGACGCGGTGAAAGGTGAAGTGAAGTTGAATGAGGAAGAAGCAGAGAAATTGCTGAATGACCTCCGTTCGACGGTTATGGAGCAACGTCAAAATGTATTGGGTACCAAGGCGGCAGAGCAAGGTACGGCTTATCAGCAGGAAAATGCGAAGAAAGATGGCGTAACCGTAACGGAATCAGGACTTCAGTATGAAGTGCTGGAAGAAGGCTCGGGTGTCAGCCCTGCGGCGGACGATACCGTCGAAGTTCACTATGAAGGTACCTTGGTCAACGGTGAAGTATTTGACAGCTCTTATGAGCGTGGCGAACCGACCGTGTTCCCATTAAACCGTGTGATCCCAGGCTGGACCGAAGGCCTGCAGCTAATGAAAGAAGGCGCGAAGTATCGCTTCGTGATACCGGCTGAATTGGCTTACGGTGACCGTGAAGTGGGTGGCGGTCAAATTCCACCTAATTCAACGTTGATTTTTACCGTTGAGCTGCTTGATGTGAAAAACGACGAAGCAGAGAATGCGGACGGCACCGAGCAAAATAACTAATGGTGCTTAAATCACTAAAAAGCCGGCTTCGAGCCGGCTTTTTAATACGTGCTTTTAACTTTTAATCAGTTCATGCTCGTGCAGATGATTGAGCAGCTGATCTTCAAATTCCATCCGTAGTTCAAGTGCTTCCCCCAGTGCTGAGAGGTCGCGATCAAATTTGTTCAGCTCGGTGGTGTTATCGATCTCGCCATAATGGTCATTAAAATCGAGGGCAATGTCCGTCGTATCAGAAATAAGCGGAAACAAGTCATCCATCAAATCATCGAGCTTGATGTGTTTATCGTTGCCGGCTTTGATTAACTGGCCGTATATCTCGAAATGGCCACTGGAAACATAATCCACCAATTGGCCACAAAATTCGCGGATGTCGGAAATATCCGGTAGGCCGTTACGTACGGTTTCGTAGGGCGGCAGCGCCGCAAGTTTAAAGTAATTGACCAACAGATCCTGACGTTCAGTCAACCACTGGTCAATACTGTCGTTGGCTCCACCCCATTTTCGCTGGGCTTGTTCGCCTTTCCTTAACATGTGCTTCTCCGAACATCCGTTATCTGTCACAATCACTACTCTCACATGACGTAAAAAGTCGTCATCGCTCTTATCTCATCATAGGAGAGTCCAATGGTAAAGCCTTATTCACGACCTGCTGACGACGAACCGGCTTGGTGGTGCGTGGTCAGTTCGGATCAGATCTTAGTTACTGAAGATAATGATTTACCCTTTGGCTGTCTACAGGATATGTCATTTCCTGATTTAAACGACTACACCACCGTGTTTATTGGCGAACTGCGTGAGCGTTCATGTTACCTGGTGGTAGCGGATTATCTTGATGACAGCTTTGCGGATGGTAGCTTCCAATCGTTGCGAGCGTTGCTCGACACTCAGGATCTGGAGAAATTCGCGTTGGCGGGACGCGCTCGTCAGTTTAGTGATTTTCTGAGCACCCATCGGTTTTGTGGCCGCTGTGGCACACGCATGCAAGCCGTCGACTGGGAATTAGCGATGCATTGTCATCAGTGTCAGCATCGCTGTTATCCGCGCGTGTCGCCTTGTGTCATTGTTGCGATTACCCGTGGTGACCGTATATTGTTGGCACAAGGGAAACGTCACAAAGAAGGTATGTACTCCATTCTGGCGGGCTTCGTAGAAGCGGGTGAGTCGCTTGAACAGGCACTTGAACGGGAAGTTCATGAAGAGGCTGGTATTACCGTAAAAAATATCCAGTATCAGTTAAGCCAGCCATGGCCGTTTCCCCATTCGCTAATGATGGGGTTCACCGCCGAATGGGCGGCCGGCGATCTGCATATTGATCCGCACGAACTGGTTACCGGTGACTGGTTTGCGTTTGATCAACTGCCAACCATTCCCCCGCATGGTACGATCGCACGAACCTTAATAGAAAAGGCTATCGGCAAAGATTCGCAATAGTGGTAAAATCACCGCTTTATTGTTGTGCTAATGGAATCAATCACATGCAAAAACCGGCGTTACAAAACGATCGTTACTTAAGAGCCCTGCTAAAGCAACCTGTTGACCGCACTCCCGTGTGGATGATGCGTCAGGCAGGCCGGTATTTACCAGAGTATAAAGCCACGCGATCGCAAGCCGGTGATTTTATGTCGCTGTGCCGCAATACCGAACTGGCATGTGAAGTTACTTTACAACCCTTACGTCGTTACGATCTGGATGCGGCGATTCTGTTTAGCGACATCCTCACCATTCCTGACGCTATGGGATTGGAATTGTATTTTGAAACCGGAGAAGGTCCAAAGTTTGCGAAACCGGTAACAACGATTGAGCAAATTGAGCGCTTAAGTGTGCCGGATATGGGCAGCGACTTAAAATACGTGACCGATGCGGTTAGCTTAATTCGTCAGGAGTTGCAGGGTAAGGTGCCACTGATTGGCTTTTCGGGCAGTCCTTGGACGCTGGCGACATACATGGTTGAGGGCGGCAGCACCAAGAACTTCTCCAAGGTTAAGCGTCTGATGTTTGCCGAACCAGAAGCAATGCATAAGTTACTGACGGTGTTAGCAGACTCGGTTATTGATTACCTGAACGCGCAAATTGACGCCGGCGCACAAGCCGTAATGGTGTTTGATACTTGGGGCGGGGTATTGTCACCACGAGACTACAAATTGTTCTCGCTGGCGTATATGGAAAAGATTGTTGCAGGCCTGACCAAGACCTCCGAGGGACGCAAGGTGCCGGTCACCTTGTTTACCAAGAACGGTGGTCAGTGGCTTGAAGCCATGGCAGCAACCGGAGCCGATGGGTTAGGCGTTGACTGGACAACCGACTTGGGCGACGCTCGTGCACGTGTCGGTAGTAAAGTGGCCTTGCAAGGCAATATGGATCCGAGTGTGCTCTACGCCAGCCCGACCCGCATTGAGGAAGAAGTGCAGAGCATTTTGGCCAGTTATGGTCAGGGTACTGGCCACGTTTTCAACCTTGGTCATGGTATTCATCCGGAAGTCGATCCGGAACATGCCGGCGCCTTTATTGAAGCGATACATAAGCATAGCCCGCGCTACCATGAGCAGGACTAAAGGGTCTGACGCACACTTACTTTTGCGATTAATACCCACTTATCCTCGTTAGATGCACCGCCCCCGTGGCGGTGTTTTCCGTACAATGGGCTATGTTTTAATTGTCTCCTGATGCCAAGAGGTAAACATGGCCCGACGTTCCTGGATCAACCCACTGACCGTTATCGTTCTCGTTCTTATGGCGTTAGCGATTTACTTTTTTGGATTTCCACCACAACAGCAAGAGCAAGAACGGCAACAGCCGAGTGTGCCAGTACGTGTGCAGGTTGCTGAACTCAGTGAGTTTCGCGATGTGATTCAGGCACTGGGCACAGCACAAGCCAACGAAACGGTCGCCATCACCGCACAAACCCAGGACGTGGTTGAGAAGATTTATTTTGAAAGCGGTGACTTCGTTGAGCAAGGTCAGCTGATGGCAGAGCTGAACGCGCGCAAAGAGGTCGCCCGGGTACAGCAATTGAAATTCAGTTTAGGAGAAGCGCAACGTCAGTTGGATCGTCTTACCGAGTTGCGCCGAGGCAATGCGGCATCTCAACAGCAGTTGGAAGAGCAGCAGGTTGCTGTGAATGGGCTACAGGCGGAGCTCGAGGTAGCTGAAGCTACCTTGGCTGAAATGAAGATTTATGCACCGTTTTCCGGTCGAGTCGGTATTCGGGAAGTCAGTCCGGGCGCATTAGTGGCTCCGGGTGATGTATTCACAACACTGGACGACATCAGTCCGATTAAAGTCGATTTTAGTGTGCCGGAGCGTTACTTTGCCAGCCTGGCCGTGAATCAGGAAGTGATTGCACGAAACAGTGCCTACCCAGGGCAACAGTTTAGTGGTCGTATCAGTAGTATCGACTCGCGCGTCGATCCGGTTACTCGCTCGGTCCGGGTTCGGGCACAGCTGCCGAATGACGGTGACTTATTACGCCCTGGTATGCTACTGGAAATCACACTGCTGCGGAGCATCGATGAAACCTTGTTGCTCCCAGAAAAAGCGGTGATGCCGATTCAAAGCCGGCAGTACGTGTTTAAATTAACACCGGATGGCCGGGCACAGCGTGTTGAAGTAACCATTGGACGACGTAAACCAGGTATTGTTGAAATTACCGACGGGGTAAAACCGGGTGATCAAGTGATCGTAGAGGGGCTAGTGCGCCTGCGCGATGGTGTTCCCGTAGACGTGCAGGAGGACTAACGCGTGTTTTTATCAGATGTATCGGTAAAACGACCGGTTTTTGCCACGGTCATTAATGTCCTATTACTCATTTTCGGTATCGTTGCGTTTACCATGTTGCCGTTACGCGAATTCCCCGATATCGATGCGCCGGTCGTCAGCGTCAGCACGGATTATCCCGGCGCTTCCGCGGAAGTCGTGGAAACGCAAATTACTCAGCTTATTGAAGAACGTATCAGCGGCATTGAGGGGATAAAAAACATCAGCTCAAGCAGTCGCCCGGGCTATTCCAACATCAGCATCGAATTCAATCTGACCCGTGATATTGATGCCGCATCAAACGACGTGCGGGAGCGTGTATCCCGAGCATTGGATAACTTACCGGAAGAATCCGATCCACCTGAGGTATCCAAGGCGTCGTCCGATGAAACGACCGTAGTTTGGTACAATTTGCGTAGTGAAAGCATGTCGATTCTGGAGCTCACCGACTATGCGGAACGCTATATTGTCGACCGTCTGGCCGTTGTCGACGGTGTTGCTCGGGTTCGTATTGGTGGTGATCGCCGCTACGCGATGCGGGTTTGGCTGGATCGCGATGCGATGGCGGCCAGAGAAGTTACGGTAACCGACATTGTTAACCGGTTACGGGAAGAGAACATCGAGTTACCTGCCGGAGAAGTCGAGTCAACCGAGCGCGAGTTCTCCGTACGTATGGCACGTTCGTACTTGTCTGAGGAAGACTTCCAAAACCTCGTGATTGGTCGCGGCGATGACGGTTATTTGGTGCGGTTAGGTGAGGTCGCACGGGTTGAGCTGGGTGCAGAAGACGATAAAACCGACTTCCGCGGTAACGGCGTAAACATGGTCGGTATTGGCATCATCAAACAGTCGAAGGCGAATACGCTGGCGGTGGTCGAAAACGTACGCGCGGAGATGGAGCGGCTGGAAAAAACCTTGCCGGAAACCATGTATCTGGCTACCAGTTACGACTCATCGGTATTTATACAAGGCTCGATAGACGAAGTTTACAACACCTTGTTAGTGGCCATGTGTCTGGTGGTGGTGGTGATTTACCTGTTCCTCGGTAATGTCCGCGCAACCATTATCCCGGCGTTAACGGTACCGGTTGCGATCATAGCCTCGTACATCGTGCTGTTTGCCCTAGGCTTTTCAATTAACTTGCTGACCTTGTTGGCGTTGGTGCTGGCGATTGGCTTAGTGGTTGATGATTCGATCGTGGTGTTGGAAAACATTTATCGTCGTATTGAATCCGGTGAACCGCCGTTATTGGCTGCCTACCGCGGTGCGCGAGAGGTTGGTTTTGCGGTCGTCGCAACCACTCTGGTATTGATCTCGGTGTTTGTCCCCTTGGCTTTTCTGGAAGGCAATATCGGTAAACTGTTTACCGAATTTGCGCTGGCGATTGCCGCTGCGGTCGCGTTCTCCAGTATTGCCGCGCTTACCCTGACGCCGATGTTAAGCTCTAAGGTGCTCTCGCATAAAGAGCGAACCAGTAAGTTTGGTAAAGCGTTTGATGCCGTTTTCGCCTGGCTGGAAAATGGTTACCGGAAACTGCTGGAAGCCAGCGTCACCCGCCCGCTGTTTGCGTTGATATTGGTGATCCTCGCCGGTGTTGTCAGTTTTGGTGCGTTAAAACTTATCCCCCAAGAATTTGCGCCGCCGGAGGACCGGGGAACCTTTTATATCAGTATCCGTGGAGCGGAAGGTGCCAGTTTTGAATCCAACTCGCGGCATATGGATGAAATCGAGCAGATCCTATTGCCTTACATCGATCAAAATAAAATTGATCGGGTGATTGTAAGAGCGCCGGGCTGGGGTGGTTCAGCGGGTATCGCGATTGTCGGTGCCATTCCATTTGAACAGCGTGAGTGGTCAACCTTTGAGTTGATGGAGGAAATGCGCACCAAGTTAAACCAAGTTGTCGGTGTACAGGCATTTGCCTTTATGCGCAGCGGTATCAGCGGTGGCGGCGGCCGGCCGGTGCAGTTTGTGTTACAGGGGAATACCTATGAACAATTGGCTGAATACCGCGATGTGGTGATTGAAGAAGCCATGAAGAACCCAGGCCTGCAGGAGGTCGATAGCGACTATAAAGAAACGCTACCGCAGCTGTTGGTTGAAGTGGATGAAGCTCGTGCCGCTGATCTGGGCGTTTCCGTACAGGATATCGGCATCACCTTGCAATCGATTCTGGGACAACGACGCGTCACCACGTATCTTGACCGAGGTGAAGAGTATTACGTGATGCTGGAAGGGGAAAAAGCGGATTACCGTAGCCCTGCAGCGATTGATAACATTTACGTGCGGTCGAGCCGAAGTGGCGAATTGATCCCACTGTCGAATGTGGTCAATGTGAGTGAGCGGGCGACGTCCGGACAACTGAACCGCTATAACCGCATGCGCAGCGTTACCATCGAAGCGAATTTGGCAGAAGGCTATTCACTGGGTGAAGCGTTAGCGTTTCTGGAAGGGGTTGTCGATGACAAATTACCGGATGACGTTTCAATTGATTACAAAGGTGAATCCCAGCTTTATCAGGAAAGTGGCAGTTCGATCATCTTTGTGTTTGGCCTGGCATTAGTCATTACTTTCTTGGTCCTGGCAGCGCAGTTTGAAAGCTTCGTGCATCCGTTAGTGATTATGCTGGCGGTACCAATGGCGATTGTCGGTGCCTTTATTGGCCTGTATGTCACCGGGCAGACCATCAATATCTACTCTCAGATAGGTATTGTCATGCTCATCGGTCTGGCGGCTAAGAATGGCATTTTGATCGTCGAGTTTGCTAACCAGCTGCGTGACACCGGATTGGATTTTAAAGAGTCGGTGCTGCGCGCATCGCAACAACGGCTACGACCCATTGTCATGACCGCTTTTACCACGTTAATGAGTGCGTTACCGCTGATTCTGGGCTCGGGACCCGGTCACGAAAGCCGCATGGTGATTGGTATTGTTATCTTCTCGGGCGTTGCGGTGTCAGCCTTCTTAACGCTGTTTGTGATTCCGGCTCTGTATTTATTAATGGCAAAACGCACAACCTCGCCATTGGCGCTGACACGCCAACTTGAATCCATGCAGGAAGATTATCCGGATCATCACCATTAACGCGTAGCTGAGCGAGATTAGCGATAGTGATAAAGGGGCTCGTTACCGCGCGGTGACAGCCCCTTTAATATATTCTGGGCAAATACAGGATTATTGGTAAAGATGCCGTCAACGCCCATGGCGTGAAGCTCCTCAATGTCGTGCTGTTCGTCAACGGTAAAGACATACACTTCAAGGTTGCGGCGATGGCCGTCATCGACCAGCTCCTGAGTCACAAAATCAACGTCGATGTGGGCGGCAACGGCGCTCAGACGGCTGGCGAACGCGCAGTAATCCAATGGGCAGCAGGTAGTGAGTGCGCCAATGTTCACCTCAGGACGGCGGTGTTTTAAGCGCTGTAACCAATGATGATTAAACGAAGAAACCAGTATCTGTGTTAATTCAAATTGCGTGTTGGCAAGGGCGTAGTCGATATCAGACAGCAATTCCGGGCTGGGGACATCCCCTTTAAGCTCGATATTGACGTGACACCGACCGTTGATGTGCATGAGCGCTTCGCGCAGCGTCGGAATGGCTTGTTGCCCAAACACCCGCAATTCGCGGATCTGTTGTTGGCTAAGGTCTTTCAGACGGCCCGGGGTTGCTGTAAGGCGTTCAAGGTAACGGTCGTGGAACACGAAGCGCTCGCCGTCAATGGCATAGACGTCCAGTTCAATACCGTGAACCTGCGCGTCCATCGCGCGTGAAAAGGCCGCCAGAGTGTTTTCCGGCGCCTCCGCGCTGGCACCACGGTGCGCCCAGATTTTCATTTAGTCACTGCTGCCGTTGATGGACGCCATAACCTGACCCATGCGGGTGACAGAGCCAGCTTCGAGTGACTCGTCAAACCGAATACTGTCTTTGGCAAAGGTCATAACCACGGTTGAGCCTAATTTAAAGTGACCCATTTCTTCCCCCTTTTTGAGCTGAATCGCTTCCGGTCCGGAGCTGGGGTAAGACCATGAATGTACGCGCTTAGCGGTCGGTGGTGTAACGGTGCCCGACCATACGGTGCCAATACTGGCTACGATGGTTGCGCCCACCAACACCATCGCCATTGGCCCAACCTCAGTGTCAAAAATAGCCACAACTCGCTCGTTACGGGCAAACAGGTTCGGTACATTGGCAGCAGTCAGTGGATTCACGGAAAATAAGTCACCCGGCACGTAGATCATTTTCTTCAGCGTTCCGTCACACGGCATATGAATGCGGTGGTAGTCTTTCGGCGCCAGATAAATGGTTGCAAAATCACCGTCCATAAATGGCTCAGCATCTTGCTGCTGACCGCCTAGCAGAGCCTGTAATGAGTAATCGTGACCCTTAGCCTGGAAGATACGATCGCTGTGAATCGCGCCAAGTTGACTGACGGTTCCATCGACAGGATGAGCGAGCTGACCATGGGTTGCCGTTAAAGGGCGCAGCTCAGGCTTGAGGCGGCGGGTAAAAAAGCTATTGAAGGTTTTATAAGCCGACGGCTGTTCTTCGATCGCCTCGCTCATGTCGATACCATACTGTTTAATAAACCAGCGAATAAACAATTGCGTAAAAACACCGGCTTTGGCGGCCGCAAATGACCCGACTAAGCGGGACAGGAGATGTTTTGGCATTGCGTACTGTGCCGCAATCTTGATTTTGTCGATGGATGACACGTGATTTAACCTCGTTGCATGGCCCGATTGGGCTTTTGTGAGTTCATAGACTCAATAATTCGATGATAGTTCTGTAATCGCCAGCTCGCGATTTTTCCAGCTTCCACGGCTTCCTGCAAGGCGCAACCGGGATCGTTTTGATGTTTGCAGTCGCGGAATTTACACCCACCTAAGACGTCACGAAAATCTTTAAAGCCCCAGGCCACCCGCTCTTTCTCCAAATGCCATAAGGAAAACTCACGAATTCCCGGAGAATCAATCAGTGCGCCGCCTTCTGGCAATTCGTACCAGGTGGCCACGGTGGTGGTGTGCTGACCCAGTCCGGAGTTGTCCGAAACGTCGTTAGTGATCGTATCGACATCGGGCAGTATGTTGTTTACCAATGAGGATTTACCAACGCCCGACTGGCCTACGACAATGGATGTGTGTCCGGGTAATTGTGCGATTAACTCGCTCAGACCGTCGGTTGTGGCGCTGCTGACGCGCAAGACCTGGTAACCCATACTGGCGTAATAACTTAGGCAGGTTTCGATCTCCTGCTGTAATTCGCTATCCAGTGTCGCCAGGAGATCGGTTTTGTTTAAAACAAGAATGGGTTCGATGCCAATATCTTCACAGGCGACAAGGTAGCGATCGATAATTTGTGAGCTGAACGCGGGAAGCACACTGGAAATCACTAAAATTTGGTCGATATTAGCAGCCACTGGCTTTAACCCGTCGTAAAAATCCGGCCGAGATAGCAGTGAGTCGCGATCATGAACCGCTTCGACCACACCTTGCATACCATCCGTAGAGGAAGTGGCGCGGCGCCACTGTACTCTATCACCACAGACCAAGCTATCCACGGCACGACGAATATGACAGCGAACAACGTCCCCGCTGTTGTCCATGATGTCCGCGTGTTGGCCATAACGACTGATAACCCGGCCTTCCTGCGAGGGACCGAGTTGGTCGTTGTCCCAGTCGACATCGGGCTGTTCGAGCCGTTTGCGCTGGTTCAGCTTGACGCGTCGTTGCTGACCTTTATTGAGGCGACGTTTTTTAGCCAATCGTTGCGACCTGTTGTTGTTTCTAAATTGACGCTATCATACCTGAAAATAACATAAGTTTAGAGTGGGATTATGAGTGAGAATGAGAAAAGCCAACGCTTAATTTGGATCGATTTGGAAATGACCGGGTTGGATCCTGAGCAAAACCATATTATCGAGATAGCGACCATCGTAACGGACCACAACCTGAATGAGTTGGCGCAAGGGCCTGTCATTGCGATTAACCAGCCGCAGGAGTACCTTGATCGGATGGATGACTGGAACGTCAAAACACATACCGGCTCGGGCTTGGTGGATCGCATCAAGGCCAGTGAATACAGCGAACAACATGCGGTACAAGCAACGATTGCGTTTTTGCAGGAATGGGTTGAGCCGAATACCAGCCCGATGTGTGGTAACAGCATTTGCCAGGATCGGCGTTTTCTCGCCAGGCATATGCCGGAACTGGAAGCGTATTTTCACTATCGCAACCTCGACGTAAGCAGTTTAAAAGAGCTGGCAAAACGTTGGAACCCGGAGGTGTTGAACAGTTTCAAGAAGAAGGGTGTTCATGAGGCACTGGAAGATATCCGCGAATCCATCGCTGAACTTCGTCATTATCGCGATAACTTTTTAAAGCTTGCGCAACCGTCTGACTAAATGTTCGCCAAGTGGCGTTAATTTTGCAGAAAAAGTGTTGACGAATGCGGCGTAATGGGTAGAATACACGCCGCACTGACAAAGCGGGAATAGCTCAGCTGGTAGAGCACAACCTTGCCAAGGTTGGGGTCGCGAGTTCGAATCTCGTTTCCCGCTCCAAGTCAGTCCTCCAACGAATAGCAATACCTAGTAAAGACGCGGGAATAGCTCAGCTGGTAGAGCACAACCTTGCCAAGGTTGGGGTCGCGAGTTCGAATCTCGTTTCCCGCTCCAATTTCTAATACGCATCACTACCCAACATCCCCTTGAGATGAGCGACGACACTACGTCCTAACGCACTGAGCGCATAACCGCCTTCCAGCGTTGAAACGATCCGCCCCTGGCAGTGTTTATCAGCGAGCCGTTTGAGTTGTTCGGTGACCCAATAGTAATCGTCTTCTTTCAATAAGAATTGGGACATCTCGTCTTCAATGTGTCCGTCAAAACCGGCCGATATCAGAATAAGTTGCGGTTTGAACGCATCAATTTTGGGGAACCAGCGTTGGTAAACCGCTTCCCGCCATTCATAGTTTTTACAGCCTGGTGGTAAACCAATACTAAGAATGTGCTCGTTGTTGTGATTTTCATCCACAAATGGGTAAAGTTGCTGCTGAAACGAGGAACAGAATAAGACCCGCGGATCGTGTTCAAAAATATCTTCGGTACCATTACCGTGGTGTACGTCAAAATCAACAATAGCCACCCGCTCAAGGCCGTAATGATCGATGGCATAACGAGCGGCAATGGCAATGTTGTTAAAAACACAAAAGCCCATGGCCTGATTACGCGTGGCATGGTGGCCTGGTGGACGGACGGCGCAAAATGCCTGATGATTTGTACGCGACATGACATGGTCAACCGCATTGATGTTGGCGCCGACCGCCATCAATGCCGACGTCAGGGTTTGGGACGTCATTGGTGTATCTGGATCGAGCCAGATGTGGCCGTCGGCAGGAACTTTAGCGAATAGGTCATCAACATAAGCACGATCATGTACCTGATAGATGGGCGCCAAACCGGAGGCGGTTGCTTGCTCGCGGACGATGACAAAATCAAGGCCGGAACGAATGATTTGATCGTTAATGGCATCCAGTCGAGCGGGACATTCCGGATGGTGAGGGTCTGGATTATGCAGCGCACAATCTTTATGAGAAAACAACGTAATTGACATTACTCTTCCTTGTCATCATGCAACGACAGTTTCAGCAAAACTTCGCCGGGCTCATCAGCCGGTAAACGTTTAAACCCGGCTTTCTCAAAGACGTTAAGCATGGGCGTATTATTGGCCAGTACGACCGCCTGCATACTCTGCAGGCCGCGAGATTTGGCGATACGTATCATCTCATGCAGTAACATGCTGGCCATACCTTGTCCCTGATAATGCTCACGGGTCACGAAGGCTACCTCACAGCTGTTTTGTGATTCGATGAAGTAATAGCGACCAACGGCCATAATTTTGGCGGCCGAGCCTTTCTGGCGCACAATGCATAGGGCGAGATCCTTTGACTGATCGATGCTGACCAGGGTGCAGGACTTCTCCCGGCTCATGCTGGTTGGTACGGCGTTGTACCTGAGCTGCAGGGTCTCCTTGGTGTGCGAATAGAAAAACTCCTGCAAGCGTCGTTCATCCGACGGGTACAGTGGTCGTAGATCAAATTCTTCCCCTTTAAACTGGATCTTTTTAAAACCCATTGCGCCCAGTTCAGGCACGTCGACCGGTGTCTGTTGCTGATAATGAGGGACCCAGTAATGCTGGCGTACCTGTTGCAGCAACTGTTGGCGGAACTTCGGATGGGCAACACGAATGAGCTCCAACGCCCGTTCGCGGATGCTTTTGCCGCGCAGTGAGGCGACGCCGAACTCGGTTACCACATAATGAACGTGGCCGCGTGAGGTAACCACACCGGCACCTTCCTTGATGTGTGCAACGATACGAGACACTTTACCATCCGCCGTTGTAGAAGGTAGCGCAACCACAGGCTTTCCACCTTTACTCAGTGACGCACCACGGCTAAAGTCAACTTGTCCGCCGATACCACTGTAAAATTGATGACCGATGGAGTCGGACACGACCTGTCCGGTTAAGTCCACTTCAATGGCACTGTTGATGGCAATGAGGTTGTCATTTCGAGCAACATTGGTGGGTGAATTAACGTATTCGCTCGGGTAAAAGCCGACATGTGGGTTTTGATGCACGAAATCATAGAGCTTTTTTGTGCCCATGCAAAAACTGGTGACGATTTTGTTGGGGTGAAATGTCTTCTTGCGGT
Source organism: Idiomarina sp. OT37-5b (assembly GCF_002968395.1). NCBI lineage: Bacteria > Pseudomonadati > Pseudomonadota > Gammaproteobacteria > Alteromonadales > Idiomarinaceae > Idiomarina > Idiomarina sp. OT37-5b. The sequence continues at coordinate 2,548,687 of NZ_CP027188.1, read as the reverse complement.
TATTGATGACCCCTTTTAGCATCAGTTCCATGATGTCGTCGGTAATCAGTTCGCTGTGTACACCCAAATCTTTATGGTTACTGAGGTATCTTAATGCCGCTGCACAGACGCGCCCGACACCAATTTGCAAGGTGCAGCCATCGCGCACCAGTAAGGCAATATATTGTCCGATACGCTCGATGATCTTGCTGTCTTCCGTCGCCGGTGGTTCAAGCGTGGGTAATGGCTCTTCATGTTCCCAAAAGTAATCAATTTGACGTTTGTGCAGAAAGGACTGGCCGTAAGTGACTGGCATCTGCGGATTGACCTGCGCGATAACCGTATTGGCGAATTTGGCCGCTGCTGAAACCACATCCACGGAAACGCCCATCGAGTGATAGCCGTATTGATCGGCCGGGCTGACCATGATCAATGCCGCATCGAGGGGCAAAATGCCATTCTCGAACAAGTTAGGAATATCGGAGATAAAACAGGGTGTGTAATCAGCGCGCCCTTCATTAACCGCGGTTCTAACCGTTTCACCACCAATAAAAAACGTATTTACCTTGAACAACTGTTGATGTTCTGGCTTGGCCCATTCGTTATCGGACAACGTCATTAGCTGGACGATTTCGATATCATGCAAGTTTTTCGAGTGGGCAATCAGGTCTTTAATGAGCGCTGTCGGTACGCCGGCATGGGAACCAATAAAGATGCGCTGTCCGGACTTCAGTATTTTTGACCAGTCGAGCTTCTTGTCTGCCATATAAGCCTCAGAATAATCCATTAACAGTACTTGGTGATGATGTTAAAAATCGGTTATTATTTGTTGAGACATTAACCGTTTTACAAACGCTACACGAGAAGAGCCAATGACAACAAAAACACCAAAACGGCTCTGCCAGCTATCGTTGTCTGGCTCGCTGCTGCGCTCTTTACCACAATCACTTCTTTACCTTTTTATACTCTTCTTCAGTACCTATGGCTATGCCCAAAAAGTCGTAAATAGCCAATTGATTGACGTTCGTCTAGAAGTGAAACTGGATAACTATCTTGCCGTGGCTAGCGAGTCAGAAGCTCAGGCAAAAGTCCTGCTTGAGGATATTATCGCGCAAGTCACTGCAGAAACACCGCTTATTACTCGAGTAAGAGCACTCGGCTATCGTGCTAGCGAACTCGCTTATGAAGAGAAATTTACTCAAGCCTATGCACTGTTGGACCGACTTAAACAGGCAAGTGAGCAAGCTCAGGTGATTGACGCTCAAGCTGAAGTATTGGCTTCCCGTATTGACTTTATGGTGATGGAAGGCAAACGGGGCGACGCGTTTTTAAGGGTTCCTCGATTGGAGCGGTTATTGGAAAAAACCCAAACTGCCCGCATTCGCTATTATGGCCACAATCTACTGTCGTCTATTTACGTAGACTGGGAGCGCTTTGAACCCGCGCTTCAACATCTCCTGCAGGCACAGCAGGCGCTGGGTGAAATGAATTCTAGTCTGAACGAAGGTCGACGCCTTTATCTACTGAGTCGCATTGCGAATATTCAACTGTCATTGGAGCAATGGGATGCGGCGATTTTGACGGTTGAAGAAACGGTCCCTGAGGCCATTGACAAAGGCTATCAGGGGCTTGCTTACGATCTATGGTTTTCAAAATACTATGCTGAAATTTCCCTCGGTCAACTTGAGCAGGCGTTACGCTCGTTAAACCGAGCTTACCAGATGGCACAGGAGCTGGAGGCGTCGTATCAGGAAGTCATTATTTTAAACAATTTTGGAGATACCTATCTTCGTCTTGAACAATTTGATGAAGCGCGTGAACATTTACTCGAAGCTCTTGATAAAGCTGAAGCTCTCGGGTTTGATGGGATGTTGAGTACCATCAACTTTAATTTAGGGTTTATCGCGGTTAAACAAGGTGACAGCCTTGGTATAAAGCAAATGGAAGAGGCCGTGGCTAATTTCCGCGAGACACTCTCAAATAGTCAACTGGAGATGGCATTAGGAGAGCTAGCTGAAGCTTATGCGTTAGTAAATGATCATGCCGCAGAAGCGCAAATATTGCGTGAACGAATTAATCTGAAAGAACGCATCTTAACTCAATCGCAACGTGAGAAAATGTCTGAGTTACAGGCGGTCTATAAATCACGCGATGATGCGCAGCAGATCGAGTTGTTGCAAAAGCAGAATGAACTTAAAGAGCAAATCATTAAAAATAGCGAGCAGCAACGTATTGTGTGGATTTTGTTTACCGCATTTGCTGCCGTGTGCCTGGTATTGGTATTTTTGTTGTACCGGAAATCGAAGCGCGCCAATCAACAGTTAAATCGAGCCAATGAGCAACTGGCCGATCAATCATTGAAGGATCCATTGACCGGTCTTTGGAATCGGCGAGCGCTTCAAGAGCGCATGCTCGAGCGCGCTCGCTCCGACGAAAGAAGTCAGGACGGTCTACTATTGCTTGATATTGACCGTTTTAAGCAGATTAATGATCGGCATGGCCATGCGGGCGGTGACAAGGTTCTCACCGAATTAAGCAAACGACTACAAAACATCTGCCGCGATTCTGACATTCTGGTCCGCTGGGGTGGTGAGGAATTTCTGTTTTATGTGAAGGGCATTAAACAGAGTAGCCTACTTCAACTCGCTGAACGAATTTTGCGTACGGTTGCTGAGCATCCAATTAAAATAAATGGTGAGTTGATCAGCATTACCACTAGCATAGGGTTTATTGAATTACCGTTTGCTGACCTGAGTGAACATCAAGTCGACTGGGAGCGCGCACTTCAGATTGCCGACATGGCACTCTATACCTGTAAAGCAAGAGGCCGCAACCGAGCGTGTGGCGTGACCGAGTTGCTGGTTGATTATGATACCGCCCGCATTGCACTCGAACACGACTTAAATCAAGCCATGAACAACAACTGGATCACGCTGACGGTGATCGAAGGGCCACAACAATGAAACTGTCGCAGTTTGGTCCGGGCGCGCTGGTAGCGGCAGCCTTCATTGGTCCGGGAACGGTAGTAACGGCGTCGTTGGCGGGCGCCAATTTCGGCTACGCGCTACTATGGGCTTTGCTGTTTTCCGTACTCGCCTGTCTGATCCTGCAAGAGATGGCGTTACGTGTTGGTGTGATTACGCAAAAAGGGCTGGGTGAGAATATTCGGGAAAATTTAACGCATCCCGCCAGTCGCGGTTTTTTCATCGCCTTGGTTTTTGCGGCCGTTGTCGTTGGTAACAGCGTCTATCAGGGCGGTAACTTATCGGGCGCCAGCCTGGGCCTGGCCGGACTGCTGGGGGATTTCAGCTTAACGTCGTTAGGGCTTGAAAATGCATGGCCAGTGGCGGTAGGTGCGGTAGCGTTCGCGGTGCTGTGGAGTGGTAGTGCGAGGCTCATTGAGAAAGCACTTATTGGTTTAGTACTGCTAATGAGTCTGGCTTTTATTGGCACCTTCGTATTAACCCAGCCTGACGTGATGGGGCTGTTGAAAGGACTTTTTATCCCGTCAATGCCAAGTGGCGCAACGCTCACGGTAGTGGCGTTGATTGGTACCACAGTGGTGCCTTACAACCTTTTTCTGCACGCATCCAGTGCCGCTAAAAAGTGGCAAACAGCGTCACAGCTGAAACAGGCACAACAAGACAGTCTGCTGTCGATTCCGCTGGGCGGGTTAATTTCGATGGCGGTGTTGGCGACTGCGGCATCGGCTTTCTTTGGTCGCGAGAGCACCATCGACAGCGCCGCTGATCTGGCGCAATCGTTGGAACCGCTGTTTGGCGTCGGAGCTCAGTATCTGATGGCGATAGGGCTGTTTGCGGCTGGGATCTCCTCTGCGACCACGGCGCCGTTGGCATCGGCCTACGCCCTCAGCGGTATTATGGGTTGGTCAGGTCACTTAAAAAGCCGTTCGTTCCGGGCCACCTGGAGTATTATCTTACTGATCGGGATTGTTATCAGTAGCGCAGGCATCAAGCCTGTCAGCGTGATTTGGCTGGCGCAGGTAGCTAACGGCATTTTGCTGCCAGTAATGGCCGGCTTCATCTGGTGGTTATGCAATAAGCCACATTTGGGCAGTTACCGCAACAATACCCGGCAGAATCTATTGGCTTGCGTTATCATGTTGGTGTCACTGCTACTCAGTGGTAAGAGCCTGATGGCGGCTTTTTTTTAGGTCCTTCACATATTTTAATTGACAAAGTCTGAATATCGCTCTATATCGTCTTTGTCGTTTCTGAGCGACAGACTTTTTGTTCGGTTTTAGTCTGTAGGAAGGGCTTGCCATGACCACTATGACTCGTGAGTCTCTGTTAAAGAGATCATTTAATGACTTTCGTAATTATCCTTACGGCTTTTCTCGCTCCGGTGATTTCTCTATTCGCGAAAGTGATGCTTTGACCCAATACGGCTGTCTGATTACGGCATTACTGAACGGTGATTACCAGCCTCAGAACCAAGAGGATGAGGCTTTATTGGCTTCGGCTCGCGGTGAACAGGCGCCACAGACATTGGTTGAAAAAGCGTGGGCAAAATATCAGGCGCGCATTCATCGCCCCAAAGTGGCCAGCATGTATGGTCGGGGTAAGTTTGCCGATGAGAGTTTTGGTTCGGGTTCCGCTGAGGACAGTGAAGACGATTTGATCGTTGAAGATTAATTGAGGTCAGCGGCAGTCAACGTAACAGTAACTGCCGCTTTCCTGTTTTGCTTGCTTTTTGGCCTCGCTGGCCAGAGCCGCTACCTGATGATGCGATTGAATCGTGTCAGCACTGACAATGACCAACCCAACCGCCAATGACGTTAGCGGAAAACTCTGCTGTTGGCCGTCACGGCCGGTCGCCAACACAAACCCTCGTTGCTTATCCTGCGTTGAATAAAAGGTCGTAATGTGTTGTTCAAAGGCGTCGATGACCTGTTTGCATATGACTTCGGCGACCTCCGTTTTACGGAAAATCACCACAAAATCATCACCCCCGATATGGCCAATAAAGGTATACGGGCTGTCCGCATACTGAACCAGTAGTTGGCCGAGTTGACGAATGACTTCGTCACCTTTGGCATAGCCATAATTGTCGTTGAAAGGCTTAAAGTGATTAATATCAAAGTAAGCGATGGCAAACGATTGGCGAGCGGCCAGCAGTTCATCCAGGTGCTGATGAATGGGAACGTTACCCGGCAGTAACGTCAGTGGATTAGCGTAACGCGCGTTCTGTATGCGCAGTTCAGTAATGCGCTTTAACAGATCCCGAACGGATGCAACGCCTAAAAACTGTTGCTTTTGAGTAACGATAAACTCGCGGAATATATCGACGTCATCGTCATCGGTGATAATGGTCGATACGGTATCAATCGGGGTGTTACAGTCAACGACAACCGGGTTGCTGTCCATCACCCTTGAAACCTCCTTGTTCGCATAAAGCGCCCGCCCATAGGAGCCTGAAAACAGCTCCATTAATGACTCCCGACGTAACATGCCGACCGCTTTGCCATTGTCAACGATCGGAATTGAACACAAGGTCCTGCGGTTACTGAACAACTCCAAAGCATTATGGGCTTTGTCAAAAGGCGATAGCGTAATGGCATCGCGAGTAACGCTGGCAATGGTATCCGGGTTGGGCGCAATGGTGTTACGGGCTTGCGGCAATAAGTGCTCAACGGGCAATGTTTGTGGTGGATTTTTGGTGGGTCTGGCAAACAAAAAACCCTGACAAAGGAAAAGATTAAGGTGGTGCAGTTGGTGAAACTCTTCGATGGTTTCGATACCTTCAGCAATGACTTTCGCATTTACCTTGCGGGCTAAAGAGGTAATCGACTGTACAAATTCACGCTTGGTCGGCTGGTTGTTTAAGTCACTGATGAAGTAGCGGTCGATTTTGACAAAATCAGGTTTAATTTCCGACCACAGTTTAAGGCCCGAATAGCCCGCGCCTAAGTCGTCAATGGCGACTAAAAAGCCTAATTGTTGGTAATGGAGTACCGCTTCCTTTAGCAGCTCGGGCTGCTGTATTGGGTAGCGTTCCGATAATTCAATGACAATACGGCGAGGGTCAATACCCAGCTGCTGGGAGATCCTCAGCGTGGTACCGTGAGGGTGATCACTATCCTGTAAGACATTAGGATTTACGTTTAGAAATAAGCGCGCGTCGGTATCTAACTGTAAGAATTCCCTTATTGCGGCTTCGCGACAGGCCAGTTCCAGCTCGGACAGTAAGTCATGCTGTTGGGCGGCACTGAACAGCGCATCAGGGAATTCGAGGGGATGACCCTGCGGACCACGAATCAGTGCTTCATAACCAATAATGTGTTCTTCTGCGGTATCGATTATTGGCTGGAACAGCGGAAACAGCTGTTTGGATTCAATAAGTTTAAGCAGTTCGCGCGCAGAATTCATAACCCTCAGGCGGTTTGTTAATTTAATGACAGAGGGCAGTTTACTTAATTTCTGTGACAGAGCTGTTACAGCTGAAGGTAAAGGCGAGGCCGGCACAGCAGCAAAGGCTGTGCCGGAGGTGTTGATTATTGTTCGCGGGCAATGGCACGATGGGCAATGTCGGTGCGGAAGTAGACGTTATCCCACTGGATCTGTTGCACCAGTTGATAAGCACGCTGTTGCGCCTGGGTTACGTTATCACCAAGTGCGGTACAACATAAAACACGTCCGCCGCTGGTAACGACCTGACCGTCTTCGATGGCCGTGCCGGCATGGAATACTTTGCTGTCTTCGGTAGCGGCCGGAATACCGGTTATCACATCGCCTTTGTTGTAGCTCTCTGGATAGCCTCCTGCGGCCATGACCACACCAACCGCGGCGCGGTTATCAAACGCAACTGGTGTTTGCTTAAGCTCACCGTTAATCGCCAGTTGACACAGTTCAACCAGGTCGGATTGCAGGCGCATCATGATTGGCTGAGTTTCCGGGTCTCCGAAACGGCAGTTGTATTCAAGCACTTTGGCACTGCCATCTTCGGCAATCATCAAGCCGGCGTACAGAAAGCCTGTATAGGGATGACCTTCCGCTGCCATACCATCAACGGTTGGCTTAATCACGTGTTGCATCACCCAATCGTGTACCGTCGGGGTAACGACAGGGGCAGGAGAGTAAGCGCCCATACCACCTGTGTTGGGACCCTTGTCGCCGTTGTCACGTGCTTTGTGATCTTGACTGGAGGCAAAAGCAACGGCGTCTTTACCGTCAACCATGACAATAAACGATGCTTCTTCACCCTGTAGAAATTCTTCAATAACCACACGGTGACCGGCTTCGCCGAAACGGTTACCGGCCAACATATCGTCAATGGCGGAATCGGCTTGTTCAAGCGTTTCGGCTATGATGACGCCTTTACCCGCAGCCAAACCGTCGGCTTTAATGACGATCGGTAACGGTTGTTGACGAACATAAGCCTTAGCAGCATCACGGTCGGTAAAGTTCTGGTAGGCGGCGGTTGGAATGTTATGACGCTGCAGGAAGTCTTTACTGAACGCTTTTGAGCCTTCGAGTTGAGCCGCTGCTGCAGTCGGCCCGAAAATCGCAAGGCCCGCTTCGGTAAAGCGATCAACAATACCGGCGACAAGCGGCGCCTCAGGACCGACGATGGTCAGATCAACCGCCTGCTGTTGTGCAAATGCCAGTAACCCATCGACATCTTCTGCGTTAATGTCAATATTTTGCAAGCCTTGCTCTGTTGCGGTACCTGCATTGCCGGGAGCAACAAAGACTTCATCCACTTTTGGCGACTGCGCCGCTTTCCACGCCAGGGCGTGCTCGCGGCCACCACCGCCGACAACCAAAACTTTCATGGGTATCCTTATTCTATCGGTTTTCTGAATTTTAATGTGAAGCGATCACTCTCACCAATCGCCTTATAAATTTCTGCGTCATCACCTTCCTCCACATTCAGTGTCGGTGGTAAGTTCCAAACCCCATTGGGGTGGTCTGCAGTATCTTTCGGATTGGCGTTAATTTCACTGCGCTCGACCAGCTCAAAGCCCGCCTGTTGCGCCAGTTCAATCACCCAGCTCTCTTTGATGTAACCACTGTTTGCCATGGCCTCATCGTCGGCTGACTCCGGTAAGCGATGATCAACCACACCAAGGATGCCATCTGGTACCAGAGCCTGATGGAATTGACGGAAGGCATTTAATACCGCTTCTTCGCCACCATTCATGTACCAATTGTGCAGGTTACGGAAGGTTAATACACGGTCGGCACTGTTTGGCGGTGCGATATCCGAGCTCAGCTGAGTCACCGGTGAAAACTGGGTTAATTGCACATTACCAAACACCGCTTCGCTGGCAAGGCGTTCTTTAAATTTGCTGAGTGAACGCTGATAGTAGTTGCTGTCGCTCTCTTCAGGGAAGTGAGCCGCATAAAATGTACCTTCCTCGGCTAGGTAAGGAGCCAGGATTTCACTGTAGTAACCACCGCCGGGCCAAATTTCTACCACAGTCATGGAGGGTTCCAGTTCAAAAAATGCGAGCGTCTCAGCGGGATGCCGGAAAGCGTCTCGTTGAACGAATGCCGGCGTACGGTCACTGTGGCTGACCGCCTGTTCAATGGTCATGGCGGCGCCCTGTTCGGTACTGGCGGGCGCCGCAGATTGTGGCGCCGAGTCACAGGCTGATAACGCGAGCAATGACGTCATGGTTAATGCGATTGCAGAATATTTCATATAACTGCCTCTTTAGTTGTTATAAGTGTTGGTAAAGATTAGCCCCGAATGTTCGGGGCGGCAAATAACATCACTTATCACTACGCATTAATGACGGAAATGGCGCATTCCGGTAAAGACCATCGCGATACCATGTTCATCCGCGGCGGCAATGATTTCTTCATCCCGAATTGAGCCACCGGGTTGAATGATGGCTTTGATACCCGCTGCGGCGGCGGCATCAATACCGTCCCTGAACGGGAAGAACGCATCCGAAGCCATCACGGAGCCTTCGACTTGTAAGCCTTCATCAGCGGCTTTGATGCCGGCAATCTTGGCACTGTAGACACGGCTCATCTGACCGGCACCAACGCCGATGGTCATGCCGTCTTTGGCATACACAATCGCATTTGATTTGACGAACTTGGCGACTTTCCAGCAGAACTTAAGATCCGCCAGCTGTGTCTCGGTCGGCTGTACCTTACTGACGACTTTTAGTTCGTCCGGGTTAAAGTCTTCGAGATCGGCTTGTTGTACCAATAAGCCACCGTTAACCCGCTTAAAGTCCCACTGAGCGTCAGTTGGTTGCCACTGCCCACACTCCAGTAAGCGCACGTTTTTCTTCTCGGCAACGATACGAACGGCTTCGTCGGTCACTTTAGGCGCGATGATCACTTCGACAAATTGTTTATCGATAATGGCTTTTGCGGTGGCTGCATCAAGTTCTCGGTTGAAGGCGATAATACCGCCAAAAGCCGAAGTCGGGTCGGTCATAAATGCGCGTTGATAGGCATCGGCAATGCTTTCGCCAATGGCTACACCGCATGGGTTGGCGTGTTTAACGATGACACAGGCCGGCTGCGTAAAACTTTTCACGCATTCCAGTGCGGCATCGGTATCGGCGATGTTATTAAAGGATAACGCTTTACCCTGCAATTGCTTGGCACTGGAAACCGTACCCGATGGACTCTCCGCTTCGGTGTAAAAAGCTGCTTTTTGGTGGCTGTTCTCACCATAACGAAGGCTTTGTTTGTGTTGAAACTGCATATTATAAGTGTTGGGGAAATCAGCTTCACCGCTTAACTTACCACCTAGGTAATTGGCGATCATGCCATCGTATTGAGCGGTGTGCTCAAACGCGGCAACGGCCAGCTTGAAGCGTGTTTCCGCCGATACCGCGTTGGCGTTCTCTGACATTTCGTCGAGTACGCGTTGATAGTCATCACTGTTAACCACGATGGTGACGTCTTTATGGTTTTTAGCCGCTGCGCGAACCATGGTTGGGCCGCCGATATCAATGTTTTCAATGGCATCCGCTAAGGTGCAGTCAGGCGCAGCGACGGTTTTTTTAAAGGGATACAAATTAACCACGACCAAATCGATGGCAGCGATTCCCTGCTCTTTCATGACATCCTGGTCGACGTCACGGCGCCCTAAGATACCGCCGTGAATTTTTGGGTGCAGTGTTTTGACACGCCCCCCCATGATTTCTACCTGGCCAGTGTGTTCTGATACATCTTTAACATCGATGTTGGCGTCACGAAGAAGTTTAGCAGTACCTCCGGTTGAGAGGATTTCTACGCCTTTTGCCGCCAGTTGCGTCGCGAATTCGACGATACCAGTTTTGTCAGAAACACTTATGAGAGCGCGTTGAATCGGTTGGCTTTGCATCACTTAACCTTAACTTTCTGTCGTAATATAAAAAACATTATAAAAAAAAGAGCGCCAAAAGGCGCTCTTAATCACAGGGATCAGTTCATTCCGTATTTCTTCAGCTTTTTGCGAAGCGTACCACGGTTAATGCCTAGCATAGTAGCGGCGCGGGTTTGATTGCCGCGAGTGTAAGTCATCACTTCTTCCAGCAACGGAGCTTCTACCTCAGACAGCACCAGCTCATACAATTCTTCAGGGTCTTGACCGTCAAGTTGACGTAAAAAGCTGTTGAGCGCTTGCTTTACCGAATCGCGTAAAGGCTTCGGCTGTGAGTTATTACCAATGGTAGTTAAAGGTGATGTGTTCTCACGGTTAGGATTTTGATCAAACATAGTGCGCTTATCTCTTCTCTACAGTGACAAAATAATGTTCTAGCGTATCGAGCTGCTCGTTAGGCTGCTCGATTTGGTTAAACTGTTGGCGCATTTCGCGACCGCCAGGGCGTTCATTCAGATACCATCCCACATGCTTACGGGCAATACGGACCCCTTGATAATCACCATAAAACTGGTGCAATCGTTTGACATGTTTGAGCACTGTCTCAGCCACCTCATCGTTTGATGGCTTTGGATGGTGCTCTCCGTGTCGGAGGTAATGATCAATTTCACGGAATAACCACGGGTTTCCCTGGGCTCCGCGACCAATCATAATGGCATCTGCTCCGGTATTATCTAATACCGATTTTGCTTGTTCCGGACAGGTAATATCTCCGTTTGCAACAACCGGAATGGAAACCGCTTGTTTTATCGCCCGGATGGTGTCGTATTCAGCGTTCCCTTTGTACATACAGGCGCGTGTGCGACCATGTATGGCAAGTGACTGAATACCACAACGTTCTGCGATTTGTGCGATTTCGATGCCGTTCTTATGCTCTGGATCCCACCCTGTACGGGTTTTTAAGGTCACCGGAACATCAACTGCCTCGACCACCGCGGTGAGAATCTTCTCAACCAACGCTGGATGTTGCATTAACGCAGACCCTGCCAGTTTTTTATTCACTTTTTTCGCCGGACAGCCCATATTGATATCAATAATTTGGGCGCCCATCGCGACATTCACGCGCGCAGCTTCGGCCATCAAATGCGGCTCAGAACCCGCTATTTGAACAGCTCGAATACCTAGCTCACCAGAATGATCCATGCGTTGCCGCGATTTGTCGGTATGCCAAACCTTCGGATTGCTGGAAAGCATTTCCGAAACGGTCATTCCAGCCCCCAGTTCATGGCATAACTGCCGGAACGGCTGGTCAGTCACACCGGCCATCGGAGCAAGGATCACATTGTTGATTAATTGGTATTGGCCAATCCGCATCGGTCAAAAACTACGCAGCGAAAAGGGTGAAGAATTTTATGGAATTTAACGCCTAAAGAAAAGGCTAAAAAGTATGCAAATTTAGCCTTTTTTTAAGTTTTTACTATTGACAAAAATAGAGGATGGCTAAGCCATAACGCCTAGCGAGAGCGTACTCCCGATAACATCACCCAATCGCCATCGACAACCACAGGGTCAAAGTCAATGGCATGCTGATACGCCGCCATAACATCGTCAGCCTGGCGTTCTAAGATGCCTGACATTACTAAGCGACCCTTTGGTGCAACATAGTCAAGGATGACTGCAGCAAGCTCGCGCAGAGGCCCTGCCAGCACGTTTGCCAGCACCAGCTCCGCTTTCGCGGTCGGTTGTTCAGACGGTAGGTACACATCAAACGCATCAGCGACGCCATTACGTTCCGCATTTTCAACGGTTGCGATCAGTGCCTGACGGTCAATATCAATGCCAATCGCGTGCTTGGCGCCAAGCATCAACGCAGCGATGCCCAAAATGCCTGAGCCACACCCGAAATCGACCACACTTGCGTTCGTTGGCGGGTTTCCATCGAGCCAACGTAAGCACATGGCCGTAGTGGGGTGCGTACCGGTACCAAAAGCCATGCCGGGATCGAGCAAAATATTGACGGCACTCGGCTCAGGAACCTCTCGCCAACTGGGGCAAATCCAAAGCCTTTCACCAAATTGAATCGGGTGAAACTTGTCCATCCATTCTCGTTCCCAGTCTTTGTCTTCCAGACCGTCGAGTTTGTATTGTAGCGGTGAGGGTAGCACTTTCGCCTTTTCGAGGTTGGCGATAACCGGTTTCATATCGACGGCGGCGTCGAACAGCCCGGTAACCAGACTGTGCTTCCACAATAACACTTTGCCAAGCGGCGGTTCGAAAATGGGATTATCCGCCGCATCGCGATACGTGACGGCCTGAGCACCATTAGCCATGAGCATGTCCCCGACCTGCGGGGCATGCTCTTCAGTACTTGATAGGGTAAGTTGGATCCAAGGCACCGGCCTAATGCCCTCCAAGACCAAGTTTTTTCTCAAGATAGTGGATGTTGGTACCACCATGCTGGAAGTTTTCATCGGCCATGATGTCTTTCTGTAACGGCACGTTGGTTTTAATGTTTTCAATGATAAGTTCGCTCAGTGCGTTACGCATACGAGCGATAGCGATATCACGGTTTTCTCCGTATGTGATCAGCTTACCGATCATTGAATCGTAGTTAGGCGGCACGGTGTAGTCGGCATAAACGTGAGAGTCCCAGCGTACACCAAATCCACCTGGCGAGTGGAAGCGAGTGATTTGGCCCGGTGAAGGAATGAACGTATCGGGATCCTCAGCATTGATACGGCACTCAATCGCGTGACCACGAATCACCACATCTTCCTGATTAATCGACAACTGACGGCCGGCTGCGATGCGCAGTTGTTCTTTGATCAGGTCGATACCTGTCACCATCTCAGTGACCGGGTGCTCTACCTGAATTCGGGTATTCATTTCGATAAAGTAGAACTCGCCGTTTTCATACAGGAATTCGAAGGTACCGGCACCCCGGTAGCCAATTTCAATACAGGCTTTCGCGCAGCGTTCACCAATAAATTTACGCATTTCCGGCGTGATACCTGGTGCTGGAGCTTCCTCCACGACTTTTTGGTGCTTACGTTGCATAGAACAGTCACGTTCGCCCAAGTGAATCGCATTGCCCTGGCCGTCGGCTAACACCTGAACTTCGACATGACGAGGGTTTTCCAGGAACTTCTCCATATAAACCACAGGGTTACCGAACGCTGCCCGCGCCTCGTTCTGGGTCATGGTGATCGCGCTCAACAGTTCACTTTCCTGACGCACAACACGCATACCACGGCCACCACCGCCACCAGCTGCTTTGATAATAATCGGATAACCAATGCGTTTGGCCAATTTAATATTGCGCTCGTCGTCGTCATCGAGAGGACCGTCTGAGCCAGGTACACAAGGAACACCGGCCTTTTTCATGGCTTTAATGGCGGATACTTTGTCACCCATCAAGCGAATGACGTCAGCGGTCGGTCCGACAAAAACGAAACCGGATTTCTCAACTTGCTCGGCAAAGTCCGCGTTCTCTGCAAGGAAACCGTAACCTGGGTGGATGGCTGCCGCATCGGTGATTTCGGCGGCACTGATAATGCGTGGAATGTTCAAATAACTTTCCGATGCCGGTGCTTTACCGATGCATATGGACTCGTCAGCCAGCAGTACGTGTTTTAAATTTCTGTCTACGGTCGAGTGCACGGCTACGGTTTTAATCCCTAGCTCCTTACACGCCCGCAAGATTCGTAAGGCAATTTCGCCACGGTTGGCGATAACCACTTTATCTAACATGATAAATTCCTGAACGTTGGTCGTTGTTTAGCGGTTAATGTTGCTTGGCTTATTCGATGACGAACAGAGGCTGGTCAAACTCAACCGGCTCTTCGTTCTCGACCAGAATCTGCTTAACAACGCCGCTTTTATCGGCTTCGATTTGGTTCATCATTTTCATTGCTTCAACGATACACAGTGTGTCGCCGACATTCACTTTTGAACCTACAGTGACAAACGGGCTGGCGTCAGGAGAAGGAGCTTCGTAGAAGGTGCCAACCATGGGTGAGCGCACGATATGACCGCTTGGTTCTTCCGTTGCCGGAGCTGCTGCAGCGTCCTGGTTTGCCGGTGCCGCCGCAGGAGCTGCTGCGGGTGCTGGTTGTGGTGCCGCATATTGCATAGGTGCAGGTTGTGCGCTGTAGCGGTTGATGCGCACCGACTCTTCGCCCTCAGTGATTTCAAGCTCTGCGATACCGGATTCTTCTACAAGTTCGATCAGTTTTTTAATTTTACGAATATCCATGATAACCGTTTGCCTCAATTAGGATTGTAATTGTTTGATGATCGCGAGTAACGCCAACGAATAACCGTAGCTGCCAAAACCACTTAACGTGGCTTCTGCGGCATCGGCTAAATACGAATGGTGACGAAAGCTTTCGCGTCGGTAAATATTAGAGATATGTACTTCATAAAAGGGGATGGCAACCGCCGTCAGGGCGTCGCGCAACGCAATACTGGTATGCGAGTAGGCTGCCGCATTAATAATAATGTAATCAACAGTGCCACGCGCAGCATGAATGGCGTCTATCAGTTCGGCTTCATTGTTGGACTGAAAACAACTGAGGGTCAGCGAGTGCTGTTGTGCGAGTAATTCCAGTTGCTGCTGAATGTCACTCAGCGTTTCGGCACCATAAATATCCGGTTCACGTGTGCCCAGCAAATTTAAGTTGGGTCCGTTAAGCACCAGGATATTAGCTTTTTGAGACGTTTTTGGGTTCATTTTGCTGCCAAATGTTGCGAACGTGCCGACTTAATAGTTTATGGTTAACATGTCGACCATTCAAAACAAGAAAAGTTTCTATGTTCCGCATTATAGAACACTGAGCGGTGATTGCAGTAAAATACTGGTCTTATCACCGCTTTTAGCCGCAAGTTCCCGATTATTAATCGGCTTTCATGGCTTCGAGGTGCTCTAAAAATCGCTCCGCGTCCTGAAAGCCTGTGACACGCCAACCGGTTAACTCAGTTCCCTGTGGATTAAAGAACAGCACCGTGGGTAGACCCATAACCTGATAGTGCGTCAGGATTTGCTGATCGACGGCGTCGTTTTTGGTGACGTCGGCTTGGAGTAGTCGCATCGAGCTGAGCTCAGCTTGTACTTCGGCGTTGCTGAACGTGTATTGTTCAAACTCCTTACAGGCGACACACCAGTCCGCATAGAGATCCAGCATCACCCACTGACCATTTTCCGTTGCCTTGGCAAGCTGCTGTTCAATATCGCCTAATGAGTTAACGGCGGTGAATAAGGCGTGAGACTGTTCAGCGCGCTCGAGTTTATCAACCTGCCAGAAAATACCGCCGACGGTGCCACTGACCAAAACCACAAACAGTATGGTTTGGGCGCCGCGATGAGTCAGGGTTTGTAAATGCTGACCCATAAACACGGCGAGTGCGACAAAATAACCAATCCATAACCAAAATGCTTGTTGTGTGGACAGCAGTCGCTCTATCAGTACCACCACCACTGCCAGTAGTAACCAACCAAAGGCGTGCTTGATGGCGGTCATCCAGGCACCGGCTTTGGGTAATAACTTACCGCCGGATACCCCGAAGATCATCAGTGGGACGCCCATGCCCAGGCTCAGTGCGTATAGGATTGCAGCGCCGGACATGACATCGCCGGACTGCGCAATATAGAGCAGCGCACCGGATAATGGGGCCGTTGTGCAGGGTGAGGCAACCAGACCGGAAATCATGCCGATGACAAAGACACCGGCGACGTTACCACCGCGCTGCTGACCACTGATTTGCTGTAATTTACTCTGCCATGAACTTGGTAACTGCAGGGTAAATAAGCCCAGCATGCTAAGTGCGAAGATACCAAACGCAACGCTCAAAACGATCAACACGGCGGGATGTTGAAAGTAGGCTTGATACTGCATTCCGGCCATCGCAACCAGTAACCCCAATAATGAGTAAGTGATCGCCATGCCCTGTACGTAAATAAAAGAAAGCCATAATGCGTTTTTGAAGGTGCGCGGCTTGTCGCCGATCACCACCGATGACAAAATCGGATACATCGGGAACACACAAGGGGTGAAGGCCAACCCAATACCGAGCGCGAAAAACAATGCCAGCGATAGCAATAACGACTGTTGTTCAAGGCCAAACAAACCTGGTCCAGACGAGGTTGCTGGTGCGGCAGCCGGTGCCGCTGCAGAACGTTGTTGGTCCGCCCCGGCCAGAGTGATTGTGGTCGGTGGATAACATAAACCGGCGTCAGCACAGCCCTGATATTGTAGTTCAACCCTACTGCCTTGGTAGTCTGACGACAGCTGTACCTGGAATTCAAGGTAATCACGAAAGATCTGACTTTCGCCGAAAAACTCATCGACATGAGATTCCGAGGGCGGGAAATTAATGGGCTGAGCTAACGCATCCGCTGGCTTTACTTTGAATTGATGCTTATACAAGTAGTAGCCGGGTTGAACGTTGAAACTTACGGTAAGCTCACCCTTATCTTCACGCAGTTCTGGTGAAAAAGCCTCTTCAACGGGCAAAAATTCGGGCTCCGACTGGAACGGGTTATTGGACTGTGAAAACTCCGATTGTGCCTGTGCGGCAGAGCAGACTCCTAAAACGAGCCAAATTCCGAATACCCAAAACCACTTCTTCATTTTGTCTGTGCCTCAACCCAATCCAAATACGCCGGTAAACCATCGTCAATTTCAAAGCTTATGAGTTCAGGAGACTCATAGGAGTGATGTGTCTGAATCGCTTCTTTTAACGCCTCAAGTTTTAGTTTCGAGGTTTTGATGATCAGCAGGACTTCGCTATCGTCTTCGATTTTTCCCTGCCATTCGTAAACCGAACGAACGTGCGGCACAATGTTCACGCAGGCCGCAACACGCTGCTCAACCAGCAGATGAGCCAAGCGGCCGGCTTCATCATTATCGGCACATGTGCAAAATAGCATTCGGGTTGCATGTGACATGGTTTACCTCTACTCAAGTCCGGTCAATAGCCAAAAACGCACGCCGTCAAAATAACACAGTTACAGAAGTGGTTCGTGCTCAGGCACAAATTTTTTATAAAAATTTTCATCAAGACCTTGATAACGCAATTTCTTACCCCATCTATAGTGCACATTCATTTTTAAACGCCCCGAAGGGGTATTAACCACAAACATAACAGGTTGAGGAGTTATCAACGATGAAACTTCGTCCTTTACACGATCGAGTCATTATTAAACGCATCGAAGTCGAAGCAAAATCGGCGGGCGGTATTGTATTGACCGGTTCGGCGGCAGAAAAGTCTACTCGCGGTGAAGTTGTTGCAGTAGGCAATGGCCGCATTCTGGATAACGGTGAAGTGCGCGCGCTGGACGTAAAAGTCGGCGACAAAGTACTGTTCAACGAAGGTTACGGTGTGAAAACTGAAAAAATCGACGGTGAAGAGTACTTAATCATGAGCGAAAGCGACATTCTGGCGGTAGAAGAGTAAGCCGCTGTCTTGGGTCGTAGCAAGTTACACGCACAATCGTTAAACCGTATTTAAGAGGAAAGCAAAAATGGCAGCTAAAGAAGTTAAGTTTGGTAACACAGCGCGTCAAAAAATGCTGAAAGGCGTCAACGTTCTGGCTGACGCAGTAAAAGTTACATTAGGTCCGAAAGGCCGCAACGTTGTTTTGGACAAGTCGTTTGGCGCTCCGAACATCACTAAAGATGGTGTTTCTGTTGCAAAAGAGATCGAACTGGAAGACAAGTTCGAAAATATGGGCGCACAAATGGTGAAAGAAGTTGCGTCTAAAGCAAACGACGAAGCCGGTGACGGTACGACTACTGCTACCGTGTTGGCACAAGCCATCGTCAATGAAGGCCTGAAAGCCGTTGCGGCAGGCATGAACCCGATGGACCTGAAACGTGGTATCGACAAAGCCGTCATCGCCGCGGTTGCAGAACTGAAGAAAATTTCTCAGCCATGTGCCGACAGCAAAGCTATCGCTCAAGTAGGTACTATTTCTGCTAACTCCGATGAAACCATCGGTCAAATCATTGCTGAAGCGATGGATAAAGTGGGTCAGGAAGGCGTTATCACTGTTGAAGAAGGTCAGGCACTGACTGACGAACTGGACGTTGTTGAAGGTATGCAGTTCGACCGTGGTTACCTGTCTCCTTACTTCATTAACAACCAGGAGAGCGGTTCGGTTGAATTGGATAACCCGTTCATCCTGTTGGTTGACAAGAAAATCTCTAATATCCGTGAGTTGTTGCCGGTATTAGAAGGCGTTTCAAAAGCCGGTAAGCCTTTGCTGATCATCGCTGAAGATGTTGAAGGCGAAGCGTTAGCAACCTTAGTGGTAAACAACATGCGTGGCATTGTTAAAGTTGCTGCGGTTAAAGCGCCTGGCTTCGGCGACCGTCGTAAAGCCATGTTGCAGGACATTGCTGTATTGACTGGCGGTACCGTTGTTTCTGAAGAAATCGGTATGGAGCTGGAAAAAACTCAGTTGGAAGACCTGGGTACGGCGAAGCGCGTTGTTATCACTAAAGATAACACCACCGTGGTTGACGGTAACGGCGACGATGCAGCGATTGAAGGCCGCGTAACGCAAATCAAGCAGCAAATGGAAGAAACCACGTCTGATTATGACCGTGAGAAGCTGCAAGAACGTCTGGCGAAACTGGCTGGCGGTGTTGCGGTCATCAAAGTTGGTGCTGCTACCGAAGTTGAGATGAAAGAGAAGAAAGCTCGCGTTGAAGATGCACTGCACGCTACCCGTGCTGCGGTTGAAGAAGGCGTAGTCCCAGGTGGCGGTGTCGCACTGGTACGTGCGGCCAGCAAACTGGCTGACCTGCGTGGCGACAACGAAGAGCAGAACGTTGGTATCCGTTTGGCACTGCGCGCGATGGAAGCGCCTCTGCGTCAAATCGCGACTAACGCTGGTGCAGAAGCTTCTGTGGTCGCTAACAACGTTCGTGACGGCGAAGGCAACTTCGGTTACAACGCGGGTAACGACACTTATGGCGACATGCTGGAAATGGGCATCTTGGATCCAACCAAAGTAACTCGTTCAGCACTGCAATTCGCTGCTTCTGTTGGTGCGCTGATGATCACCACCGAAGCAATGGTTGCTGACCTGCCAAAAGACGATGACGCCGGCGCTATGGGCGGCGACATGGGCGGTATGGGTGGTATGGGCGGCATGATGTAATGCCGGCCTACTGGCCTTATCTCTAAAAAGGAGCCTGCGGGCTCCTTTTTTATTGGCAACCGTAAATCTTCAGTTAATTCCCTTGAGCTGTGGAATTTTTATGCTATCTCTTTGTCTTAGGAGTGATAACAAGTTTAGTCAGGAGGTGACTATGCGAACAATTCCAATGATTGCCGCTACCGCTGCGCTCGCACTACTGTCGACCACAGCTATCGCGGGAGAAGCGAAAGTAAGTTTTGAAAAAGTAGAAGATTATACCGACTTCGAGCCGGCCAGTGGTATTGAGGAACGTTTTCAAAAGCGTCAAATGGACGAATTAACGGCGTATTTTAACGAGCTGTCACAGCAACTACCGAAAGATCAGGTGCTAAACGTAACGGTAACGGATATTGATTTGACTGGACGTCTGGAGCCAACTTTTGGCGAAGGTGGCTCGAATTTCATCCGGGTTGTCCGTTCGATCGACTTCCCGGTGTTACATTTTAACTATCAGTTGCATGGCGCAGATGGCGCTGTCATAAAAGAAGATCAGGTTAAATTAAAAGACATGAGTTTCGATTTTGGCAGTATGGCAACCAAACGCTCGCAAAACGACGACTTATACTATGAGAAGAAAATGCTCAAAAGCTGGTTTGATGAAACCTTCTCTGAGCATCTAAAGACTAACCAGCCTGGCGAATCTGCTTAAGGCGGGCAAGCGTCTCGGTCATTAACTGGAGCTGCTGTACGATTGTTTGCAGCAGCTCTTCATCGTTTTTCTGTTGTTGCCATAACTCAACGTTCTCGGTAACTTCCTGAAGGTACGGCTGGAACCGGTTGCTTTTGGTTTTGAAACAACTCTGTTCAGCAAAAACATCCTGAAACTTCGCTTTACCTTGCTGGCGCAGTCCGTCGAGATAGGCATCAGCGTCCACCGTCTGGCGGTAAACAACCTGTAAATGTTGCTGCAGTTTTTGCTCGACTTGATTCATTGCTTCGCTCATAACATTCCTTCATTTATTCAAAAGCTGATAACTTAGTTACGTTGCCGTCTGGCATGATGGGCGTCTTACTGTGTTCTCCACCGACCTCTCGTACAAGTTTTGGTACCAAAAAGCCGGGTAAACGAATGTTCATTTGTTGCCATAAATATTGCGCTTTAGTATCCGTAACTTCAAAGTGCGCAGCACCGATTACCTTGTCCAGTTGGTGCAGGTAATAGGGTAACACATCAATATCAAATAGACGTTCACTCAGGTTAACCAAGGCGTCCGGAGTGTCATTGACGCCTTTTAACAGGACGCTCTGATTGAACAAATGAACGCCTGCCTGACGGAGTACAGCCATCGATTCGCCCAGTGAGGGCGAGATTTCGTTCGCGTGATTAGCATGAATCACCAACGATGCTTTTAATCTTGTCGCGGTTAAAGCGACCACCAGTTCCTGAGTGATACGTGCTGGAATAACGACCGGCAGACGACTGTGAATCCGGACTCGCTTCAGCGTTGGTATGTCGGCTAGCGCTGCAATGATTCGTTGTAATTGGTGGTCGCTGGCCATCAAAGGATCGCCCCCGCTCAGGATGACTTCGTTGACATCGGGGTGGTTAGACAGGTAAGCCAGTGTCTGTTCTAACTGATGCTGGTCAAAACGAACCTCGTCATACGGGAAGTGCCGTCGAAAACAGTAACGACAGTTAATCGCGCAGCCGCCCTTTAATATGATCAAAACCCGAGAACGATATTTATGCAGCAGCCCTTTAGCTTCGTCTTTAGCGGTATCAGCAGACTGCTCATGCAGCGGGTCAGTGCTATAGCCTGCTGGCGCATGAAATTCCTGCCGCAGCGGAAGCACTTGACGCAGCAGTGGGTCGTGGGGGTTGCCGGCTTCCATTAAGTGTACGAACGGGCGTGGAACACGCAACGGAAACAGTTGCCGAGCTTTAACGTCGGCGGAAAAATCGGCAGGATCTAACGCGACCGCGCGTAACAGTTCGTCAGGGCGAGTGAAAGCCCGCTGCAGCTCCATACGCCAGTCCGGACGAGTCAAAAGTCGAGCTTGATTCAAAATTCCCCCATTATTTGATCGACTGGGTCATTATTTTACCTGAAAATTTTCCTTGATTGTTTTATTATTGCCGCCAACAGAGTTATCGATTAAAGGAACGATATCATGGCAAATTATATTACCAACGAGTTTAAAGGTGGTCTTAAGATCATGCAGGACGGCGAGCCGTGCAGCATTATCGAGAATGAAATGGTGAAACCTGGTAAAGGTCAGGCATTTAACCGCGTAAAAATCCGTAAGTTGATTAGCGGCAAAGTGGTTGAGAAGACCTTCAAATCCGGTGAGTCGGTTGAAGGCGCGGACGTTATTGAGCTGGAACTGGCGTATCTGTACAACGACGGCGAGTTTTGGCATTTCATGAATAATGAGACCTTTGAACAAGTTGCTGCAGATGCCAAAGCGGTTGGTGAGGCAGAAAAGTGGCTGGTTGAACAGGACGTATGTACTTTGACGCTGTGGGAAGGTAACCCAATTAATGTCCAGCCGCCGAACTTCGTGGAACTGGAAGTGACCGAAACCGATCCTGGTTTGAAAGGTGATACGGCGGGTACTGGTGGTAAACCTGCAACCTTGAGCACAGGTGCGGTGGTCCGTGTTCCGCTGTTCGTGCAAATTGGTGAAGTGATAAAAGTTGATACCCGTTCAGGTGAATACGTTTCGCGTGTACAGAAATAAGCGTTGCGGATAATGGACTGGCGATCTCAGGCATCAATTGAGGTGCTGCAACAGCGTGCAGAGCTGATGCGCCGAGTTCGCCAGTTTTTTTATGACAGAAAGGTGCTCGAAGTTGACACGCCAGCGCTGAGTCAACGGGGAGTAACCGACTGTCATTTGGAAAACCTCGTGACAACCCTCTCTGCCGATGCAACCGGCCAGGCGCTCGAGCTGTTCTTACAAACATCGCCAGAGTACGCTATGAAGCGTCTCTTAGCTCAGTATAAAACCAGCATTTACCAATTAAGTCATGTTTTTCGGGATGACGAAATTGGCCGACACCATAACCCTGAATTTATGATGCTGGAGTGGTATCGCATCGGTTTCTCGATGAATGATTTGATCGCTGAAGTGGCCGAGCTATTAACCGACTGCATTAATGCGCCTGCGACTGATATCATCACCTACCAACAGGCGTTTCTTGAACACACACAGTGTGATCCACTGACGGCCGCTGGTCGAGATGCGTTACATCAGCGGTTAAAACAACGCGATGACACGGCAAGCTGGATGCAGGCGGAAACAGACACCGATACCATGTTGCAACTCGCGTTTTATTTATGGGTTGAACCGAACTTACCCGCTGATCGTCCGGTTGCGATTACTCACTTTCCTGCGACACAGGCGGCACTAGCCCGGTTAAGTGAAACCGATGATCGAGTCGCGCTCCGCTTCGAAATCTATTACCAGGGGATTGAGCTGGCTAATGGGTATGATGAGTTGATCGATTCCGCCGTGCAGGCACAACGCTTTGCTCAGGATAATGAGCTCAGGCAAGCGCATTCGAAATTGATGAAAGCACCGGATGAACGATTATTGGCGGCATTAGAACACGGCATGCCAACGTGTGCTGGGGTTGCCCTCGGTTTTGACCGGTTGTTGATGATTGCGACGGGTGCCGATCATATTGCTCAAGTTCAGCCGTTTTCTGTTGCTAATTGTTAGCGCCAGATCAAACACTTCGATAAAAACTTAACCGATCCTCTTGGCAGTCGAAAGCGTATGTTATAATATAACAGCATTAAGTAAAGCGAGGCGGTTATGACACTATCAAAACAGAAAAAGTTGGACAGGGCGGGGATGTGGATCACCACACTTTGCGCGATCCACTGTCTGTTATTGCCTCTTATTTTGCCTTTGTTGGCACTGACCGGTATGGCATTCATCGGTGAAGACCTGTTGGAAAACACCATACTGGGTTTAAGCGTTGTGGTTGGCTTGTGGTCTTTAGTCGGAGGGGCTCGCCAACATGGTGAATGGCGCCTATTGATTCCACTGCTGGCAGGAGCCGTCATTTATTCCCAGCGGGACGTATTTGGCCATATCGGCGAACCTTTCATTATTTTGTTCGGTGCAGGTCTTATCATTTACGCTCATTGGAGCAACCTGCAACGCTCGCGAAAGCAGAGTCGCATCGCAGCGGCAACCGGCGCGATGCCAGAAGTTAGCTCTTCTTCTCTATAATGACACCAGCTTCAATATGGTCAGTGTACGGGAACTGATCAAATATCGCTGCTGCGGTTACTTCAAACTGTTCACCTAACGCCTCGATGTTTTCAATTAACGTCTCCGGATTGCACGATATGTATATGATCCGTGAATACTGGGCGACTAGCTCTAAGGCCAACTGATCAAGCCCTGCGCGCGGGGGATCTACTAAGACGGTCTGGCAATTAAACCGCTCAAGTTGTGCGTCGGCAGCGCGTTTGGACGCAAGTTTTCCCTGCATGGCCTGGCTAAAGTCTTCCGCCGACATTCTTACCACCGTAACATTATCGATCTCATTAAGCCTTGCACCCTCGCGTGCCGCGTGCACAGAACTCTTGCTGATTTCGGTTGCCAGTACCTGCCGAAATTGCTGTGCCAACGGCAACGTGAAGTTGCCATTACCGCAGTAAAGTTCTAATAAATCGTGTTGGGCGTTACCCGCATGCCGACTTACCCACTCAATCATTTGCTGATTGATACCGGCATTCGGTTGGGTAAAGCTGTTTTCGGTTTGAATCGATTGGTAATCTCTGCCATTCACAGTAACGCGCTCGGTAACGGACTCCTCACCGAATACCACTTTCTGCTTTCGTGCTCTGCCAATCAGATGAACAACATCGGCATAGCTTTGTAAGTGTTGGTGTAATCCTGCCGCGGCTGCTTGCCACTCGTCATCGAGAGGACGGTGATAGAGAACAGAGACAATAGCCTGTTGAGTGGTCGTGGTTAAGAAGTCGACTTGAAACAGTTTGCGCCGGAGTAATGGTTTATCGATGACGTAATCGCGTACGGCCTGCATCAAACGATTGATGAGCTCACTGCCCGGCAGGAACTGATCCATACGCACTTTTTCACGCGTCTCTGGGTTAAACATAATGTAGTAGAGGTCGTCCCCTTCGTGCCAAAGCCGAAACTCGGCACGCATACGGTAATGGACGGGAGCGGATGGAAACACCTCGAAATCCGTTACCCCGACTTTGCGGTACTGTTGGCGCATGCTGTCGCGCTTAGCATTTAGTTGTTGCTGATAGTCGAGCTCGCCAATGGCTTTATGCGTCATTATTCCTGCCTGCTGTGATAAAGCGAATTAATATCAGCCTATTGTAAGGTATATAAAAGGCCGCTGCGAGTGGCGTAAACGAGCAATAAAACAGCGAATGATGTTAATTTTGATCACATTTGCTGATGAAGTAATCAAACGGCAATAAAACCAGTTAAAATTGCAAAAAAGGCCTTGACGGTGCGAGATAAATCTCTAAAATGCGCTCCACGTTCGAGGCAGGCAACGAAGCCGCCGAAAACAGAAGTTTTCTAAAAAATCTTTTTTCAAAAAAGTGTTGACGGAAAACTTCAGGTGTGTAGAATACGCACCTCTCGCAGCAACGCTGCTGAGAAACGCTCTTTAACAATATATCAAGCCAAGCAAACTGTGTGGGCACTTGCAAAAGTTAAGCAAAACGAACTATGTATTGCAACTTTTGAATGAGTGTTCAGCAAGGTTTCAAATTTGAAGCTAAGCAAAAACGCGTAATTCATTGAGTTGATTGAACTACTTTTAATTGAAGAGTTTGATCATGGCTCAGATTGAACGCTGGCGGCAGGCCTAACACATGCAAGTCGAGCGGTAACAGGAAGAAGCTTGCTTCTTTGCTGACGAGCGGCGGACGGGTGAGTAATACTTGGGAACTTGCCTCTAGGCGGGGGACAACCACTGGAAACGGTGGCTAATACCGCATAATGTCTACGGACCAAAGTGGGGGACCTTCAGGCCTCACACCTAGAGATGGGCCCAAGCGGGATTAGCTAGTTGGTGAGGTAACGGCTCACCAAGGCGACGATCCCTAGCTGTTCTGAGAGGATGATCAGCCACACTGGGACTGAGACACGGCCCAGACTCCTACGGGAGGCAGCAGTGGGGAATATTGGACAATGGGGGCAACCCTGATCCAGCCATGCCGCGTGTGTGAAGAAGGCCTTCGGGTTGTAAAGCACTTTCAGTGGTGAGGAAAGGGTAATCGTTAATAGCGGTTACAGTTGACGTTAGCCACAGAAGAAGCACCGGCTAACTCCGTGCCAGCAGCCGCGGTAATACGGAGGGTGCAAGCGTTAATCGGAATTACTGGGCGTAAAGCGTACGTAGGCGGTGTGTTAAGCAAGATGTGAAAGCCCCGGGCTCAACCTGGGAATGGCATTTTGAACTGGCACGCTAGAGTCCTGAAGAGGGTGGTAGAATTTCCAGTGTAGCGGTGAAATGCGTAGATATTGGAAGGAATACCGGTGGCGAAGGCGGCCACCTGGTCAGAGACTGACGCTGAGGTACGAAAGCGTGGGGAGCAAACAGGATTAGATACCCTGGTAGTCCACGCCGTAAACGATGTCAACTAGTTGTTCGTGTCTTTAAGACGTGAGTAACGCAGCTAACGCACTAAGTTGACCGCCTGGGGAGTACGGCCGCAAGGTTAAAACTCAAATGAATTGACGGGGGCCCGCACAAGCGGTGGAGCATGTGGTTTAATTCGATGCAACGCGAAGAACCTTACCATCCCTTGACATCCAGTGAACTTTCTAGAGATAGATTGGTGCCTTCGGGAACACTGAGACAGGTGCTGCATGGCTGTCGTCAGCTCGTGTTGTGAGATGTTGGGTTAAGTCCCGCAACGAGCGCAACCCTTATCCTTAGTTGCCAGCACGTAATGGTGGGAACTCTGGGGAGACTGCCGGTGATAAACCGGAGGAAGGTGGGGACGACGTCAAGTCATCATGGCCCTTACGGGATGGGCTACACACGTGCTACAATGGCGCGTACAAAGGGCAGCGAACCTGCGAAGGTAAGCGAATCTCATAAAGCGCGTCGTAGTCCGGATTGGAGTCTGCAACTCGACTCCATGAAGTCGGAATCGCTAGTAATCGTGGATCAGAATGCCACGGTGAATACGTTCCCGGGCCTTGTACACACCGCCCGTCACACCATGGGAGTGGGCTGCACCAGAAGTGGTTAGTTTAACCTTCGGGAGAACGATCACCACGGTGTGGTTCATGACTGGGGTGAAGTCGTAACAAGGTAGCCGTAGGGGAACCTGCGGCTGGATCACCTCCTTACATTATGCTGACTGATGTGAGTGTCCACACAGTTTGCCGGCTTGATAGAATACAGAGATACATTTGGGTAGCTTGTGCCTTTGGCACAAGATGATGCCTGAAGGTTTACTGGGTCTGTAGCTCAGCTGGTTAGAGCGCACCCCTGATAAGGGTGAGGTCGGTAGTTCAAGTCTACTCAGACCCACCATTTTGAGCGCCTGGGCTGCGTTGGAAAGTCACTCGCATACTGGTGTATGCTTCGCGACTTCCCGCCTTGCCAGTCACTCAAAAATGAGGCTTTATCCGGGGCCATAGCTCAGCTGGGAGAGCGCCTGCCTTGCACGCAGGAGGTCAGCGGTTCGATCCCGCTTGGCTCCACCACTTTATCTCTGTAGCAATACGACGTTAGCGTTAAGCGTTCAGGATTGAATGTTTACCGGTAACTTTGTGTTACACGCTCTTTAACAACATGGAAAGCTGATTGTAAAAAGAAAGAAATGCCACTCTATTTGAACCTTTGTGATTAGGTAGAGGCGTATCGAACTTGTGTACAGCGAGAACAAACAATCTTAGTTGCGATTACAGCATCTGAAGGGTCACAGACACTTTGGTTGTTGTATGGTTAAGTGACTAAGCGTACACGGTGGATGCCTAGGCAGTTGGAGGCGATGAAGGACGTACTAACTTGCGATAAGCCATGATAAGCCAGTAAGAGGCACTTGAGTCATGGATTTCCGAATGGGGAAACCCACTCTGTTTACAGAGTATCCGGCACTGAATCTATAGGTGTCAGGAGGCAAACCCGGAGAACTGAAACATCTAAGTACCCGGAGGAAAAGAAATCAACCGAGATTTCCTTAGTAGCGGCGAGCGAACGGGAAACAGCCCTTAAGCTTTACATGCGTTAGCAGAATCTGTTGGGAAGCAGAGCCAGAGACGGTGATAGCCCGGTATGTGACGGCGCATGAAAAGTGAAATCGAGTAGGTCGGGACACGTGTTATCTTGACTGAATATGGGGGGACCATCCTCCAAGGCTAAATACTCCCAACTGACCGATAGTGAACCAGTACCGTGAGGGAAAGGCGAAAAGAACCCCGGCGAGGGGAGTGAAATAGAACCTGAAACCGTGTACGTACAAGCAGTAGGAGCCTCCTTGTGGGGTGACTGCGTACCTTTTGTATAATGGGTCAGCGACTTATATTTTGTAGCAAGGTTAACCGTATAGGGAAGCCGTAGGGAAACCGAGTCTTAACTGGGCGTCGAGTTGCAAGGTATAGACCCGAAACCGGGCGATCTAACCATGAGCAGGTTGAAGGTTGAGTAACATCAACTGGAGGACCGAACCCACTAATGTTGAAAAATTAGGGGATGACTTGTGGCTAGGAGTGAAAGGCTAATCAAGCCCGGAGATAGCTGGTTCTCCCCGAAATCTATTTAGGTAGAGCCTCGGACGAATACCTGCGGGGGTAGAGCACTGTTTGGGCTAGGGGGTCATCCCGACTTACCAACCCCATGCAAACTCCGAATACCGCAGAGTACTATCCGGGAGACACACGGCGGGTGCTAACGTCCGTCGTGGAGAGGGAAACAACCCAGACCGCCAGCTAAGGTCCCAAAGTTATGGCTCAGTGGGAAACGATGTGGGAAGGCACAGACAGCTAGGAGGTTGGCTTAGAAGCAGCCACCCTTTAAAGAAAGCGTAATAGCTCACTAGTCGAGTCGGCCTGCGCGGAAGATGTAACGGGGCTAAGCCATACACCGAAGCTGCGGCAGCAACTTGTTGCTGGGTAGGGGAGCGTTCTGTAAGCGGATGAAGGTGTGTTGAGAAGCATGCTGGACGTATCAGAAGTGCGAATGCTGACA
The DNA here is from genome assembly GCF_002968395.1 of Idiomarina sp. OT37-5b. Classification (NCBI taxonomy): domain Bacteria; kingdom Pseudomonadati; phylum Pseudomonadota; class Gammaproteobacteria; order Alteromonadales; family Idiomarinaceae; genus Idiomarina; species Idiomarina sp. OT37-5b. The sequence goes on along the minus strand of NZ_CP027188.1, from coordinate 2,520,056 downwards.
TGAGTAACGATAATGGGAGTGAAAAACTCCCACGCCGGAAGACCAAGGTTTCCTATCCCATGCTAATCAGGGTAGGGTAAGTCGGCCCCTAAGGCGAGGCGGAAACGCGTAGTCGATGGGAAACAGGTTAATATTCCTGTACCGATGTTTATTGCGATGGGGGGACGGAGAAGGCTAGGCAGGCCAGGCGTTGGTAGTCCTGGTGAAAGTGCGTAGGCTGAGAGCTTAGGAAAATCCGGGCTCTTAAGGTCGAGACACGAGACGAGTACCTACGGGTGCGAAGCTGTTGATGCCATGCTTCCGGGAAAAGCCTCTAAGCTTCAGATAAACATCGACCGTACCCGAAACCGACACAGGTGGTCAGGTAGAGAATACTAAGGCGCTTGAGAGAACTCGGGTGAAGGAACTAGGCAAAATAGTACCGTAACTTCGGGAGAAGGTACGCCACTGTTGGTGAAGACTTCGCGTCGTAAGCTGATGGTGGTCGCAGTGACCAGGTGGCTGGGACTGTTTATTAAAAACACAGCACTCTGCTAACTCGAAAGAGGACGTATAGGGTGTGACACCTGCCCGGTGCCGGAAGGTTAATTGATGGGGTTAGCGTAAGCGAAGCTCTTGATCGAAGCCCCGGTAAACGGCGGCCGTAACTATAACGGTCCTAAGGTAGCGAAATTCCTTGTCGGGTAAGTTCCGACCTGCACGAATGGTGTAACCATGGCCACGCTGTCTCCACCCGAGACTCAGTGAAATTGAAATCGCTGTGAAGATGCAGTGTACCCGCGGCTAGACGGAAAGACCCCGTGAACCTTTACTACAGCTTGGCACTGAACATTGAACCTACATGTGTAGGATAGGTGGGAGGCTTTGAAGCACTGGCGCCAGTTGGTGTGGAGCCATCCTTGAAATACCACCCTTGTATGTTTGATGTTCTAACTTGGCACCCTAATCGGGTGTGAGGACAGTGCCTGGTGGGTAGTTTGACTGGGGCGGTCTCCTCCCAAAGAGTAACGGAGGAGCACGAAGGTTGGCTAAGTACGGTCGGACATCGTACGGTTAGTGTAATGGCAGAAGCCAGCTTAACTGCGAGACAGACACGTCGAGCAGATACGAAAGTAGGTCATAGTGATCCGGTGGTTCTGAATGGAAGGGCCATCGCTCAACGGATAAAAGGTACTCCGGGGATAACAGGCTGATACCGCCCAAGAGTTCATATCGACGGCGGTGTTTGGCACCTCGATGTCGGCTCATCACATCCTGGGGCTGAAGTCGGTCCCAAGGGTATGGCTGTTCGCCATTTAAAGTGGTACGCGAGCTGGGTTTAGAACGTCGTGAGACAGTTCGGTCCCTATCTGCCGTGGGCGTTTGAGAGTTGAGAGGGGCTGCTCCTAGTACGAGAGGACCGGAGTGGACGAACCTCTGGTGTTCCGGTTGTCACGCCAGTGGCACTGCCGGGTAGCTACGTTCGGAATCGATAACCGCTGAAAGCATCTAAGCGGGAAGCGAGCCTCGAGATAAGCTCTCACTAGCACTTTAAGTGCTCTGAAGGGTCGTTGAAGACGACAACGTTGATAGGCGGGGTGTGGAAGCGTAGTAATGCGTTGAGCTAACCCGTACTAATTGCCCGTGAGACTTAACCATACAACACCCAAGGTGTTTGGGAATCGTTAAGCACAAGCACGATACCTTTACCGAATAACAGAGGTTGCGCAGAGCGCGACATCAACCGAGTGGCATTACAATCAGCCTTCATGTTGTGACAGTTTTTGTCTGGCGGCCATAGCGGTATGGCACCACCTGGCTCCATTCCGAACCCAGAAGTGAAACATACCAGCGCCGATGGTAGTGTGGGGTCTCCCCATGTGAGAGTAGGACACCGCCAGACTTCAAATTAAGGAAAGCCCCGGGCTCACACTCGGGGCTTTTTTTATGCCCGCCCGGCCCGCGGCGTTACCGCTGTTGACCTTTTCTAGTTATTAGATTGAATTTATCTAATTCATCACCAACCGTTTTATAAGGTTTTTCGTATTACTGTTATATTAGGAACATCACGTTCATGGGAGAGCAGTAATGAATAAAAAGAACTTAATTACTCTGGCAATCTTATCAGGCACCGCTTTTACGGCGCCTGTTGTTGCGCAACAAGCAAATACCAACGCCGAAGCTGAAGTAGAAGAAGTGTTACAAGTGGTCGGTTCACGGCTGTCATTACGTACCGCGACGGACGGTGCTGCACCGATCGATATTATTTCAGCCGAAGATCTGGCTGCTACCGGTATGACCGACACCGCCAAAGCACTTCAATACGCCGTACCGAGCTTTAACTTTCCGTCATCATCCATCACCGATGGCAGTGACGCGGTACGACCTGCATCATTACGCGGGTTGTCGCCTGATCACACCTTGGTTTTAATCAATGGTAAGCGTCGCCATAGCTCTGCGTTAGTTCACCTAAACGGCACCACAGGGCGTGGTAGTTCAAACGTTGACTTAAACGCTATTCCAATGGCCGCGATTAAACGTATTGAAGTGCTTCGCGATGGCGCCGCAGCACTGTATGGTTCCGATGCGATTGCGGGCGTCATCAATATCGTTTTAAAGGATAACGCCAGCGGCGGTGATGTCAGTTTACAGGCTGGCCAGACGCATAAAGGTGATGGTGAACAATGGCGCGCGTCCGGCAGTACCGGATTTTCGGTTGGAGAAGATGGGGCATTAACACTATCAGCTGAACTTCACCATAAGAACCGCACTAATCGTGCAGGTCTTGATACCAGACAACAATATCCGCTACTGGACAACGGTGAGCCGGATCCGCGGGAAGAAACCTTTGATCGCAAGAGCTTCCATATCGGTGCTGGCGAGTACGAGAATGCGTCGTTGTTCGCGAATTTTGACATGAGCTTTGCCGACGGTCGTTTATACGCGTTTGGTGGTGTCAGCGATCGTAAATCCGAGTCTGGCGCATTCTATCGCCGTGCGATTCAGTCGAATACCTTAACCGAAATCTATCCTGACGGTTTCCTGCCGATCTTAGCCCCCGATGTGCAGGATTATTCGGCCTACGTTGGTTACGAATGGTTTGTTGGCGAATGGACACTGGACTTTAGTGGTGGTTTAGGGACCAGTGAGTTTCAATACAACGTGGAAAACTCGCTGAACGCATCAATGGGCCCAGAGCTAACCCCAACGTCTTTTGACGCGGGTACCCTGACCAACGAAGAAACAAATGTCACGTTCGACGCACAGCGTTTTATTCCTTTTTACAATAACTCGGACTTGTCTGTAGCGTTCGGTGTTAGTTATCGCGACAATACCTATCAAATAGAAGCCGGTGAGGAAGCGTCTTATATTGATGGCGGTTATCAGGATCGTCCAGCCGGCAGCCAGGGTTTTACAGGCTTTAAACCGGAATCCGAAGTGAATCAGAGCCGCGACAACGTCGGCGTTTATTTGGAAGCTGAAAACCAGCTTACCAGCAACTTCCTTTGGGGAGCTGCTGTACGCTACGAAGACTATTCCGACTTTGGTGACAACACCAGTTGGAAACTGTCCGGCCGTTATGATGTGACCGATCGTTTTGCCGTTCGTGGCGCGGTAAATACCGGCTTCCGCGCTCCCAGTGCACAACAACTGTATTTTACCAACATCTCAACGTTGGCGGTGGACGTAAACGGCGAAACGGTTCTTGAGCAATCAGGTACCTTTAATTCGTTAAGTCCAATTACCGAAGCTTTGAGCATCCCTGACTTACAACCCGAAGAGTCAGAAAGCGTCAGTGCCGGATTCGTTTGGAATGGTTATGATGGGTTGGCGGTAACGGTTGATTTCTTCCAGATCAACATCGATGATCGCATCATCCTGTCAAATCAGGTTCGTCCGGATGACTCGCCACAGGTTGCACAGGCACTGAGTACCGTAGATGCTGAGAATGCACGCTTCTTCATCAATGCTGTTGATACCAAAACCAAAGGTCTTGATGTGGTTGTCAGCAAGTCATTTGATCTTGCCGAGTATGGGGATCTAAAGACTCAGGTCGCTTACGGCTTTAACGATACTGAAATTGAATCGGTCAATTTACCACCTTTATTTGATGGTATTGAGTCGGTATTGTTCGATTACGATGAAGCAATACGGATGACGGATTCGACGCCGGCGCACAGTAGCTCAATTGGGTTTACTCATACCTTGGGTAATTGGCGTACCGATTTACGGTTTAACTATTTTGGTACCTATATTATTGGTGACTACGATGAGGGTGAAACCCCTGCTGAGGCGAACGAGACTTATGGTCCTAACTGGGTGACGGATCTTTCGGTTCGCTATGCGTTTTCCAATAACCTGAGTTTAGTGGTTGGCGGACAGAACATTTTCAGCGAGTATCCGCAAGAGCAGCCGGTACAGGGCGTTTTTGATCAAATCTTTAAATACCCTAATACCAACTCGCCGATTGGCTTCAACGGAGCCTACTTCTTTACCGAGTTGGAATACACATTTTAAGTGACTTGAGCTTTGATAAAAACCGCCACAATGTGGCGGTTTTTTTATTTCTGTAGTTAAAGCGACCAACTTAAAATCAACGAGCTATATAGTATATTGATAAATAAGGAAAAATACTTGGCATTAAACTTGAAAGACAATATCGGGTTATTTGAAACATTAAGAGGCTACTATGTCACGCAATCAAGGTATTATCATTGCCATTATCGCTGTTGTTGTGCTGTTTTTTGCTCCAGAGATACTGGCAACGCTGGGTTTTGCGATTGGTTCGGTGATTGAATTCGCGATCTCATTGATCATCAGTCTGGCTGTGGTTGGGTTGGTCTTCTTCTTAGTCATGACCATATTTGGCAGTGTGCTACTGGGTCTTGGGGCTGCCCTCATCGCGCTGATTTTTACCGGCATTGGACTGTTTTGGCCACTGTTGCTGTGTGTGTTAATTCTCTACTTTGTCTTTCGGAATCCAAGAAAAACCGTATAGTATGAGGTATCAGTCAGCGACTTAACTACGGCTATGAAGAATCAGCTTAACGTTTTACTTGCGGGTATTCTCGCATGTTGTACCTTTAGTGCATGGGCGGTCGACGTAACGGCCACTAATGCATGGGCTCGTGCTTCGATCCCCGGCGCAAGTAGTGGCGCCGGGTATGTCTCACTGCATAACGAAACGGCCAGTGTAATCACCTTGGTCGGTATGAAAAGTGACGTCAGTAAAACGACGGAATTGCATACTCATATTCATGAAGACGGCATGATGAAAATGACCCACGTTAGCGAAGTGTCGATAGCGCCGGGTGAAACGTTAGAGATGAAACCTGGAGGTTACCACATCATGCTGATGGGTCTGCAGGAGCCATTACAAGAAGGCTCGACGGTTGCCGTGGAGTTACTTTTTGCCGATGGTCGTTCACAGTTGCTTCAACTAGAGGTAAGGAAGCCATAATGCAACAACATTCGCGTTGGTACTCAACATTAAGTTGGAAGTGGTTGGCGATAGGTACGCTGTCGCTGATCGTTCTCATTTGGGTTCTGGGCTGGTTCCTCAGTAAAGAGCCTGATACCTTTTCTGTGCGTGAGGCGGTAACTGAGAGTGCCACTGAACTGTCATTAGAACCGGTTAAAGGATTTGCCACCAGTACGGCGGTGGTAGAGGTCATTTCCACGTTATTAAATAAGCGTGGCGGCTATATGAGTAACGATATTCTGCCACCCACCAGCCTACTCGATAATATTCCAGCCTGGGAATTTGGCGCCATACAAATGACGCGGGATATGTTATTGGCTATGCGAAATGATTTTAGCCGCTCGCAATCGCAGTCGGTTGAAAACCCAAATTTATTGAAAGCACAGCCGGCGATGAATATTGACCACCGCAGCTGGTTCGCTCCAACGGCCGAGAATGAGTATCAACTGGTGATGAGGGAAGTGCAGCAATATCGACTTGCGCTGGCGGATCCAGGCGATCATTCCGCGCAGTTTTATGCGCGATCAGATAATTTAAGGCGCTACATCCAGGAAGTTGAAAAGCGTCTGGGGTCATTGTCCAGACGGTTGAGCGCGAGTGTTGCCCGCGTGGAGACCGATATATCGCTTGCCGGTGACGCTGCGGCTAAGCAGTCAACCGCTTCGCCGAGACTGATTTCCGCGCAAACCAGTTGGTGGCAAATCGATGACGTATTCTATGAGGCACGTGGAGCCAGTTGGGCTTTATTGCATTATTTGAAAGCGGTGGAGCTGGACTTTGCTGAGGTGTTAAATAATAAAAATGCGTTAATTAGCTTGCAACAGATCATTAAAGAGTTAGAGTCGTCTCAGCAATCAATCTGGAGTCCGATGGTATTAAATGGATCAGGCTTTGGGTTACTGGCCAATCATTCGCTGGTTATGGCGAACTATTTATCGCGAGCTAATGCCGCATTAATTGATTTACGTAATTTATTAGCTGAAGGATAGCGCACTATTATGAAAAAACTGAGCACACTCGTCGCCGCCGCAAGTTTACTGACATTACCGATGGCTGCCAGCGCCGACACGATTTTGGGTTTGTACGTTGGTGTACAGGGCTGGAACGCGGATTATGACGGACAGTACGGCTTTGGCTCAGATGTTCAGCCGTTTTATGTTGATAATGACGACACCAACACCAGTTTCTATGCTGCGTTGGAGCATCCGATTCCATTGATACCGAACGTTAAGATTCGTCAGACTCAGTTGGATGTTAATACATCAACGGGCAGCTATTCCGGCAACTTCGATAATACCGATTACACCTTGTATTACGAGATTTTCGACAACGATATCGTAGCCATCGACGTTGGTATTAATGGTAAACAGTTCGACGGCCAGGCTGAAATCGCAGTCAGTGACATTGTTGCGCAGCAGGATTTTTCAGGTGTTGTGCCAACCGCTTACGCTGCCGCACGCATTGGCCTGCCATTTACCAACTGGACGGTAACGGGCGAGGCGAAAGCCATCAGTTTTGATGACAGTAACTTACATGACATTCAGGCAGCACTGGAATACCGTGTGATTGACAACCTGGCGGTTGATATTAGCATCAGCGCTGGTTATCGAGCCATGAAGGTAGAGCTGGATGATATTGATAATATCTACTCAGATCTTAACTTCAAAGGCCCGTTTGTTTCACTGGATGTGCATTTCTAAAGATTACCGCTTGCAGTAAGATTCAGTTGTAGCTAAATTGTTAAGGTTATCCTTTAACCCAAGGCAACTGGTAATCAATGAGCAGTAACCACGATGAGCCACTCTTTTTAAGTGATGACCCCGACGAAATACCCGGGGAACTTTGCGAAGGCGTATGGAAACTCCTGATTGTTGACGACGATCAGGAGATTCATGCCGTCACTAAGATGGCGTTATCGGATGTGATCATTGCCAATCGCTCGCTTGAATTTCTGCATGCCTACAGTGGTATCGAAGCGTTAGATTGTCTGACCGAACACGATGATATCGCAATGGTATTGCTCGATGTGGTTATGGAAACCGACGATGCCGGTCTCAACGTTGCCAAAGCCATCCGTGAAGAGCTCGGAAACGATGAAGTTCGCATTGTTTTACGGACTGGACAACCCGGTTATGCGCCGGAAGAAAGCGTCGTTAAAAACTACGACATCAACGACTATAAAACCAAAACAGAACTAACCCGCAGTCGCCTGCTAACGACGGTATTTTCTGCCATACGTTCCTACCAGCAATTACGAACCATCAACGAAAACCGACGCGGACTGCGCAAAATTATTCATTCGGCCTCCAACCTCATGGAGAAGCACTCCATCGTGAATTTCTCCGAAGGGGTGGTCACTCAGCTTGCCTCGCTCCTTGGGTTGCGGGCGGAAGGGATTGTCGGGGCACGGGCCCCGGATAAAGAAAATGACATTATTGTGCTGGGAGCTGCCGGTCACTTTGCCGGGAGTATTAATAAGAGTCTCCGCTCGTTAGAGTCACAACGAATCGAGGAAGGTGTAAAACGTTGTCTGGCCGAGCGCCGGCACGTGCAAATGGAAGGCGCCACGGTATTTTTTATCGATGGTCAGGAGCACCAGGCAGCGGCTTATATCGAGACCGCTGATGCGATTGAAAATTACGATCAGGAGCTACTGGAAGTTTTCCTCGCTAATATTGCCGTCGGCTTTGAGAACGCAAACTTGTTTGAGGAGCTCCGCTCAGCGGCTTATCTCGATCCATTAACTGGTATTGCTAATCGCGCCGAGTTTACGCGTCAGCTGCAACGGCTGGCTGAACGAGCCAGCAAATCAAAAGTAGCCGCTATTGTCGATATTGATCACTTTTCGGACGTCAATGACGGACTGGGGCAGGACGTTGGTAATGCGCTGCTGCGCTCGGTGGCATTGCGTTTGACGGAACAACTGGGCAATGACATTTTTGTTGCGCGTATTGCTGCCGACGTGTTTGGCTTGATAGGTCCCGAACACATCATCTCACCGCAGAACCTCAATGAATTGTTTAAGCTGCCGTTCCGTGCCGGTGAGCACTATATTCCGCTGAGCATTACCTGTGGTTTCACGTCGGCCGATAATTCGGAACGATCTAACGGTAAGGCGCTTTTAAAACAGGCTTACATCGCGTTGAAAAATGCGAAGAAGAATTCCTTTGAACGGTTCAATTATTACCGTCCTTATATGGAAGAAGAGACCCAGCATCGGCTGCACATGGTACGACGCCTGCGGGCCGATTTTGCCGCGCGCAAACTGGAAGTTTGGTATCAGCCCCAGGTCGACTTAAGCAACGGTTGTATCATCGGCGTTGAGTCGTTGTTGCGATGGCCGCAGGACGATGGCAGTTTTATCAGTCCCGCGGAGTTTATTCCGTTAGCGGAGTATTCTGGCTTGATTGTTGATATTGGTGCCTGGGTGATAGAAGAAGCCTGCCAGCAAATCCGCCGCTTTGATGAACGCGGTTATGGCGATATCCGGATAGCGGTCAATGTGTCCGTACCTCAGTTCCGTATGCGAGATTTTCCGGAACTGATTGAGCAGCAATTAAAGCAACATCAGGTAAATCCGGATCGTCTTGAGCTGGAAATTACGGAAAGCATCGTTATGGAAGACCCGGACTTTGTTGCGGACATTCTTTATCGACTAAAACGGCAGGGTATACACGTTGCCATCGATGATTTTGGTGTAGGCTTCTCGTCCTTAAGTTACTTGCAAAAACTGCCGCTCGATCGACTGAAAATTGATAAAACCTTTGTTCATCATTCAGATGAAGAAAGCGGTCGTATTATTATTGAAACCATCGTCGATATGGCGCACCGACTGGGTCTGGGGGTAGTTGCTGAGGGCATCGAAGACGAGCAACAACTGAATTATTTCAAGCAGTTGAACTGCGCAGAAGCGCAAGGGTATTATTTTGCCCGGCCAATGCCCGCGGATAAACTGGCGAAGATGCTGGCCAGTGAAGAGTCAGACTGTGTCAGCCTGACTCGCGAGTCACAATTGAACTGATTACTGGTAAACCTCTACCGAACTGGCGGTCATCGAGTAACCGGTTACAGCCAGCTCGCCCTCAGTACGTTCTGTTTTTAGTGTGCCCTCAACCCAAACTGCATCATAGGTGTGCTCGTATGGCACTCCCTCTTCGTAGACAACGTGAATGATCTGATTCGGCGGTGGCGGCGGCACATGAATACAGGCACCGAAGTAAGGCACTAACAAAAATTCAGTAACGGCGTCGGCATTGCCTTCCAATTGTACGACATAGCCAGGAATACGCACCGTTTTGCCGTTTAATGCTTCTACCACGGGGGCATCTAAGTGCGTTTGTTTGTCCGCCTCGGGGTTCGCGTCATAATAGGATTGCGGGCGTACTGGCGGCGGCGTAAAGCCTTCTGGTAGCAAATCTTTCCAGCCAATTTTTTCTGCGTCGGCAAGTGCCGGCATGCTGAAAACCGAACTGATCACAGCTGCACTTAACCATTTTTTCATCAACGTCATACTTTCACCGTTAATCCATCGGATAAAGACTGGCGATAGGCTCGCCAAGCGGGTATCAAACTTAACAGAAAACCAGCCACAACCACGAGTCCCATTCGCCACCATTCGGCAGCTGTGGGGAAATTTAAGCTGAACAGTATGCCAGTTTGAGCGTGAATCACGCCTTGTAGTGACCACTGTAGCGCATAGAGTAAACCCAGTCCGGCCAAGGTAGCAGCAAGGGTTACCAGAACGGCTTCGGTGACCAGCAGCGTAAACAGCGTCACAGGACCTGCGCCTACAGCACGTAAGACCGCCATTTCGCGGCGGCGTTCGCGCAAACTGGCCAGTAAAATCGTCAGCATGCCGATAAGCCCGATGAGAACAACGAGCGCTGACATGCCATTCAGGGTTTGCTCAAATACGTTCAGGGTTTTCCACAGCTGTTGCAAGGTTAGGCCTGGCATCAGAGCAGTTAATGGTTCTGCGTCATAGGTATTGAATTCGCGCTGCAGCCTAAGTGCTAATGGCTTCACCTTCAGACCCAGCAAGGCGGCGCTGATGGATTCTGCCGGGTGGTGATGTTCGTGGTGATGCTCATCGCTGTGTTGCTGTTCTATGCCATGCACCGTTTCAATCGTTTCCAGACTAACGTATACGGCCTGATCAACCGGCGTTCCGGTTCGTTCTAACACACCAACCACGGCGATGGGGTGTTGATCATGCTCGCTGAAGCTGAGACCTCCGCTACCATGAGCGATGGTCAACGAGTCACCGACGTTTTTCTGCAACTGTTGCGCTGCTTCGGCACCCAGTACGGCCTGTTCGTTAGCCTCGAACCAGCGCCCCTGATTTAATTCCAGCGCTTGTTGGTTGGCGTATTTATAGTGTTTAAAATAACCGTCCGTGGTTGCTACCACCGGTAAACCCTGCACACTGTCGCCAAGGGAAATTGGCACCGCCCAACTGATCTCCCGCCGTGATGCGATGTCTTCAAAGCTGGCCCAGCTCATGGTATTGGTCATGCTGCCAATATGAAAAACGGAGGCCAGTAATAATTGTGTTTGGCTGCCGCGTGGGCCTACGATCAAGTCGGTACCGGATACCGTGTTGGCAAAGTTTTCCTGAACTTGTTCTTTAACGCGCTCTACCGCCAGCAACAGAGCAACACTGACAGCAATGGCGACAACCGTCAGCAACACACTGACTTTGCGGTTAAGCAGGCTTTTCGTGGCGAGCTTAAGCATCGTCAGCCTCCGCTAAGCTACTGGTAACCTGGTTAATGTCGCTCAGCTCGGTGCAGAACTGAAACTGCTTGGCTAGCGATGCATCGTGGGTGACAAAGATCACTGTGGTGCCATTAGCGTTACTTAATTCAAGCAGTAAGTTAATAAAACGGTCCCGTCGGTCGGCATCGAGTGCTGAGGTGGGTTCATCAGCAATCAGCAGTTCGGGCGCCCCGATGAGTGCGCGTGCCGCGGCAACACGTTGTTGCTGCCCAACACTAAGCTCAGCCGCAGGCTGATGCTGTTGTCGTTGGCTTAATCCTAAGCGAGTCAGGTAATCATTTGCGGTCTTTTCGGCGGGTTCGCGCAAACGTTGACGGCGTTGCTTTGAAAATTGGACACCCAGTAAGACATTGTCGAGTGCCGATAAATAAGGCAGCAAGTTAAATTGCTGAAAAATATAACCAATATGGTCGGCGCGAAATTTATCACGATTACGCGCGCTTAAACGGGCAAGGTCAGTACCCAGTAATTCGATTTTTCCCTGCTGAGGGGTATTCACTCCGGCCAGTAATGATAGCAGAGTGGATTTACCGCTGCCGCTGGCGCCACGCAATAGCATGGTACCAGCTTGTTCAACCTGCCAGTGCGGAATATCCAGCGTTGGTCGTTGTGCGGGCCAACTAAACTTAACGTCAGTCAGCTCAACGGCAGCGGTACTCATAATGGCTTATTTTTGCGCCCGTTCAAAAGAGGATTGGATTTCTTCTTTTGCAGCGTTCACGTCGCCCCAACCTTCAACTTTGACCCATTTGCCTTTTTCAAGTTCTTTGTAACGCTCAAAGAAGTGAGTGATTTGAGAGCGCAGCAATTCCGGCAGATCATTAACGTCCTGAATGTGGTCGTACTCTTTCGACAGCTTGCTGACTGGAACGGCGATCACTTTCGCGTCTTCACCCGATTCGTCACTCATTTTCAGCACGCCAACCGGACGACATTTGATCACCGAGCCGGGTTGCAGTGGGTAAGGTGTTGGTACCAGCACGTCAACCGGGTCGCCGTCCAGAGATAAGGTTTGATTAACGAAACCATAGTTACATGGATAGAACATCGGGGTCGCCATAAAACGGTCAACCCAGAGCGTACCGGTGTCTTTATCCACTTCGTATTTGATCGGATCAGCGTTAGCCGGGATCTCAATGATAACATTAACTTCGTCAGGCAAGTTGCTGCCCGCAGGTACGTTTCCTAAGCTCATAGTACTTCCTGTTTAATGATTAAAAATTTAAGGCTGTTGCGCGATTATAGCTTGTGCCGGATCACGCGCAACCCCGTATTCACCGTTGTTAAAATGGTTTTGGATGCTGGGCATGGTACTCCAGGCATTTGTCCACTTCCTGAGCCGACCCTAATACCACACCGACGCGCTGATGAATGTCCGTTGGAACGATGTCCAAAATACGCTGATAACCGTCACTGGCTTTACCGCCGGCTTTTTCTATCAGCAGCGCCATGGGTGCGGCTTCGTACATCAGCCGTAATTTAAACGGTTTTGCCGCATTGCGCGCATCCCAGGGATAGGTAAATAAACCGCCACGGGTGATGATGCGGTGAACGTCCGAAACCATGGCCGCATTCCAACGCATATTAAAGTTCTTTTTGCGCGGACCGGTTTCGCCTTTCAGCAAGTCGCTGATGTAATCGCGGATGGCGGGAGACCAATGGCGTTGATTGGACATGTTAATGGCAAATTCTTTGGTTGCGCGGGGAATCTCCGAACGCTCTTTGGTCAGTAGGAACTCGCCAACGGTTTGATCCAACGTAAAGGTACGCACGTCTTTACCGGTGGTCAGCACCATCATGGTCGCCGGGCCGTAAACGATGTAACCCGCAGCTACCTGCGCTTTACCGGGCTGTAAAAACATGGATTCACCAGTGTCTTCGCCTTCAGGCTTGCGCAGAATAGAAAAAATCGTTCCCACCGAACCGTTGATGTCGATATTGGAGCTACCGTCGAGCGGGTCAAACGCGACCAAATAATGGCCTGAATTTGGACTGACGACAATGGAGTCCTCTTCTTCTGAGGCTATCGCATGCACATTGGGTGACTCAAGCAGCAGGGTTTTTAAAAGCTGGTTAGCAACAACGTCTAACTTCTTTTGGGTTTCGCCCTGAATATTTTCATCCAGCGTAGAGCCTAACACCCCGGCAAGTGCGCCTTGGTGTAAGCGAAAAGAGATCTCTTTTGCAGCGATCTGTATCGTGTTTATAACGGAAATAAGCGATTCGCTGGTTTTGTCTTCGCGAAGCGTTGGCAGTAAACGTTTCATGGTTGCCCCTGTTTGCCTGGTCACTGTGTGTTAACAGGGCGCAAATGATAACGCATTTTCGTGCAAAAATCCTGCTCTATGTGACGTACGATGGTACACTTCGGAGATTATTAGTAGGCTTAAATCAGTAACAACCTCATGCATATTCATATTATCGGCATTTGCGGAACCTTCATGGGCGGCATTGCTGCCATCGCAAAACAACTTGGTCATCAGGTCAGTGGGTCGGACGCTAATGTCTATCCACCCATGAGTACACAACTTGAGGCGTTGGGCATTCAACTGCAGTCTGGTTATGCCGAAGCGCATTTAGAGCCGCGTCCTGACTTAGTCATCATTGGTAATGCGCTAAGTCGGGGTAACCCTGAGGTCGAAAAAGTGTTGCGCGATCGTTTGCGCTACGTTTCCGGCGCGCAATGGCTGCATGAAGAAGTGCTAAGACATCACTGGGTTTTGGCCGTTGCAGGGACTCATGGTAAAACCACCACGGCCAGCATGCTGGCCTGGATACTGGAAGATGCGGGTTATAACCCGGGTTTTATGATTGGTGGTGTGCCGGAAAACTTTGGTATCAGCGCGCGGGTTACCGACAGCGACTTCTTTGTCATCGAAGCGGACGAATACGATACGGCTTTTTTCGATAAACGTTCCAAATTCGTTCATTACAGTCCCGATACCCTGATCATCAATAATCTTGAATTTGATCACGCGGATATTTTTCCCGATTTAGCGGCGATACAACGGCAGTTTGCGCATTTACTGCGGGTCGTGCCGGATTCCGGACAAGTGATCGTTCCTGCTGCGGATGCAGTAATAGAAGACGTTCTGGCGCAAGGTTGCTGGAGCGACGTGGTGCGCGTAGGCGCGGGCGCTGACTGGGATCTGCTTGCGCACGGTGATGACGGTTCACGCTTTGAGCTATTGGATCATGGTGGCCAGACAGTGGCCAGTGTCCAGTGGTCATTGCTCGGCCTGCACAATGTTCGTAATGCGGTAATGGCAATGTTGGCCGCGCGTCATGTCGGGATCGACGTGAAGACGAGCGCGCAGGCACTGCAATCCTTCAAGTCGCCAAAACGTCGGATGGAGCTACTGGCCGATGTTCAAGGCATCAAGGTTTATGATGATTTTGCTCATCATCCCACGGCCATTGCAACCACGCTTGCTGGATTAAAGGCGCATCATCCGGGACGCATCGTGGCAGTACTGGAGCCGCGTTCCAACACCATGAAGTTGGGTGTACACGCGCAACAATTGCAACATGCGCTGGCCGTTGCCGACCAGCAATTTGTACTGCAGCCCCCGTCATTAAGCTGGGCGCTGGCGGATTATTTGACGGATGCGACCATTGCCAACTCGGTTGAACAACTGATGCAACAGTTAGTTTCCTCGGTAAAGCCGGGAGATGCGGTTATCATCATGAGTAACGGCAGCTTTGATGGCTTGCATCAACGATTCATCGACACACTCAAACAAAGAGATTCACTATGACCGATGATCGCGTAACGGTGGCCTTGACCGGCGCTTCAGGTGCCCCTTACGGGCTACGTTTGATAGAATGTTTGCTGCAACAACGACAGCAGGTGCTGTTATTGATATCGAGCGCTGCCCGAGTTGTGCTGGCAACCGAACAGGGACTGAAACTGTCGGCATCGCCGGATCAGGCGCTACAGCAATTGACCGCCTATTTTGATGAACGCGGGTGTCCGCCCGCCGCGGATCAATTAAAGGTGTATGGTAAAGAAGATTGGTTTTCACCGGTTGCTTCTGGGTCGGCGGCGCCGAAACGCATGGTCGTTTGCCCGTGTTCAACCAGTACCTTGTCAGCCATTGCGACCGGTAGCAGTAACACACTAATAGAACGAGCCGCGGACGTGGTGATGAAGGAACGAGGCCAGTTGATTATCGTGCCGCGGGAGACGCCGTTCTCGACCTTACATTTACAAAATATGTTACAGCTTAGCCAGATGGGCGTGACGGTTATGCCGGCCGCGCCTGGATTTTATCATCAGCCGCAATCGATTGATGAGCTGGTCGATTTTATGGTAGCGCGGCTACTGGATCATCTGGGTATCGAGCAATCCCTGGTCGGCCGCTGGGGCTATGCAAAGGAGTCATCGTAAACGATGAAAGCTTTAGAGATTAACGAGTTAAGAAAAGTTTATCGGGGTGGATTCGAAGCCCTGAAAGGTATCAACCTGACCGTGGATGAGGGTGATTTTTACGCATTGCTGGGGCCAAACGGCGCGGGTAAATCCACCACGATAGGTATTATTTCGTCGCTGGTTAACAAAAGCAGTGGCAGTGTCAAAGTGTTTGGTTATGACCTGGATACGCAGCTTGCCGACCTTAAGCGTCAAATCGGTTTGGTACCACAAGAGTTCAATTTTAACCAGTTTGAAACGGTGCGACAGATCGTGGTCAATCAGGCTGGTTATTACGGTGTGCCACGCAAGCTGGCGCATGAACGGGCAGAAAAGTACCTCAGCCAGTTAGGGCTTTGGGATAAACGGGATGAACCCGCGCGGTCATTGTCCGGCGGCATGAAGCGCCGGTTAATGATCGCACGGGCGCTGTTGCATGAACCCAAACTCCTGATCCTGGACGAGCCGACAGCCGGGGTTGATATCGAGCTGCGCCGGTCAATGTGGGATTACCTCACCAAGATCAATAACGAGGGTATTACCATTATTTTGACCACCCATTACCTGGAAGAAGCAGAAATGCTGTGCCGCAACATCGGTATTATCGATGCCGGCAGGATTGTTGAGAACACCTCAATGAAACAGTTGTTGGCGCAGTTAAATACAGAAACTTTTGTACTGGACCTGGAGGAAGAACATTCCAGGCCGCAGATTGCGGGGTTCGCACACCGCTGGAAGGACAACAATACGCTGGAAGTGGATGTCGATAAAAACGCCGGCCTAAACAAGGTTTTTGAGCAATTGAGTGCAGCTGGCGTCAAAGTGTTGTCAATGCGTAATAAGGCGAACCGGCTGGAAGAACTGTTTGTGTCGATGGTCGAGAAAGGCCGTGGCAAAGGGAGTAACAACGCATGAGCCATATGTCATCAAATATCATCGCGTTAAAAACGATCTGGATAAAAGAGTGCACGCGCTTCTTGCGTATTTGGGTACAGACTCTGGTGCCTCCGGCCATTACCATGACGCTGTATTTCATCATTTTCGGCAGTATCGTCGGTGAGCGTATCGGCACCATGAGTGGCGTTAGCTACATGGAGTTTATCGTACCCGGGTTGATCATGATGTCGGTGATTACCAACTCCTATTCCAACGTGGCATCGTCCTTTTTTAGTGCCAAGTTTCAGCGCAACATCGAAGAGATGCTGGTGTCGCCGGTACCCACCGTAGCCATTATTCTCGGTTATGTCGGGGGCGGTATGGCGCGTGCCATGATCGTAGCCGTCATTGTCACGCTGGTTTCTTTCGCGTTTGTCGATATCCAGATGGCGCATTTTGGTTATGTGGTCCTCACGGTGGTACTGACGTCGACGCTGTTTGCCTTGGGCGGTCTCATTAATGGTGTCTTTGGTAAAACGTTTGATGATATCTCGATTGTACCGACGTTCGTATTAACCCCTTTAACCTATTTAGGCGGCGTGTTTTACTCGGTTAGTCTGCTGCCGGAAATCTGGCAGAAGGTGTCGATGGCCAATCCAATTTTGTACATGGTCAACGGATTTCGATACGGCTTCCTGGGGCAGTCCGATGTCGGTATCGCTACCGCAATGACGGTATTGGTGGGTTTTAATCTGGTCTTTTTCGGGCTGGCCTACTATTTGTTGGAAAAAGGCATAGGAATTCGCTCGTGAACGAAGCTCGTCCGGTTCACTCAAACCAAACAGGTCCACATGAGGACTTAAAAAAAATCGTTCAGCGTCATTTACAGAGTGAATTCAAAAAGCCGATTCAGGCTCACAATCAGCAGGCGTTTGACGATATTCACGCGAAGGTGATGGCGTGGCAGGGGCCGGTAATTCTGGACTCTTGCTGTGGTGTTGGTGAGAGCACGGCAGTGTTGGCAGAGCGTTATCCTGATGCGTTAGTGATTGGTGTGGATAAATCGGCCCATCGATTGGAAAAGCACAGCAGTTACGAACGTAGCGGCCGTGGTCAGCGTTATTATGTGGTCCGAGCCGATTTAATGGACTTCTGGCGCTTGGTTGAACAGGCCGACTGGCCTGTGCAGCATCACTTTTTGCTGTACCCCAACCCTTGGCCAAAAGCGGCTCATGTCAGCCGGCGCTGGCATGGATCGCCAGTTTGGCCTTACCTGCTTAAGTTCGGTGGCCAGTTTACCCTGCGCTCAAACTGGAGCACCTATTTACTGGAAGTCGCGGAAGCTTTAAGCTTGTCCGATTTTCGTTCCAACATTGCCTTGCTCGATCCGCAACGGCTTGAGCCAATGACACCGTTCGAACGTAAATATAAAGACAGCGGACAGTCGCTGTGGGAATTACAGGCCGATCTTGGCCAGTCGCTTTAAGAGAGAATTACGTTGAGTCAAACTGCGCCCAATCATCACGACAATAAACAAATTGCTGAGGTCAATCAGGAAGCTTTGTATCGTATTTTTACGATACCGGAGGCACCTGACTCGACCTTAGGAAAAATTGAAAAACATTTGTCGGAAAACTTGATGGGTTTTCTGGGTGAACATATTGTTGCGCGGGAAAAGCCTCTGCAGGAAATTGAGCGTGACTTTGAACAGGCCAACATTCCTGAAGATCCTCAGTTTGTTTCTGAGCATACCGAGTTTCTGCTGAATAAGTTGGTCGCGCATTCGGTGCATACGGCGTCGCCTAAATTTATCGGCCATATGACCTCAGCGTTGCCGTATTTTTTGTTGCCACTGGCCAAGCTGATGGTTGGTCTAAACCAAAATCTGGTGAAGATTGAAACATCAAAAGCGTTTACGCCGCTGGAGCGCAACGTTATTGGTATGCTTCATCATTTGGTCTATCAACAGGACGCCGGTTTTTACAACCGCTGGATGCACAGTGCACAACATTCACTGGGCGCATTCTGCTCGGGTGGAACCGTTGCCAACATGACCGCGCTATGGGTTGCACGCAACCGTCTGTTAAAGCCGGATGGTGATTTTGCCGGGATCGCGGCAGAAGGGCTGGCGGCAGGGTTAGCGCACTATGGTTATAAAAAACTGGTGGTATTGGTCTCTGAACGAGGTCATTACTCGTTGGCAAAAGCCGCGGATGTGCTCGGTATCGGTCGACGTAACCTGGTGTCTGTTGCTACCGACGAGAACAACAGAATTAAGGTGGATGCGTTACGTCAGGCCTGTGAAAAAGTCCAGCAGGAAGGTGGTCGTGTGTTAGCCATCATTGGTGTGGCAGGTACTACCGAGACCGGCCATATTGATCCACTGGCAGAGATGGCTGACATTGCCCGTGACTATGACACTCACTTTCATGTCGATGCGGCCTGGGGTGGGGCTACCTTGTTGTCGAATCAACATCGCGGTTTACTGAACGGCATTGAACAAGCCGATAGCGTTACCATTGATGCGCATAAGCAGATGTACGTGCCGATGGGCGCGGGTATGGTGTTATTTAAAAACCCTTCGCTGGTTAAAGCGATTGAGCACCATGCCGAGTATATTATTCGTCAGGGCTCTAAAGATTTGGGGTCACACTCGATGGAAGGCTCACGAGCCGGGATGGCAATGATGGTGTTCTCGGCGATGCACGTGATTGGCCGTCGAGGTTATGAATTATTGATCAATAATAGTATCGAAAAAGCCCGTTACTTCGCCGATCTGATTCGGGCGCAGGATGATTTCGAAGTGATTACGGAACCTGAGCTGTGCCTGTTAACTTACCGTTTTGTTCCGAAAAAAGTTAAACAAGCATTGGCTGGCGCTAATCAGGAGCAAGTCGAGCGACTAACGCCACACCTTAATGCCTTGACACGTTACGTGCAAAAACGGCAGCGTGAAAGCGGTCGCTCCTTTGTTTCCCGAACCAAACTGACGCCGGCACAATATTATCACGAGCCAAGTGTCGTATTCCGGGTTGTATTAGCGAACCCGTTGACCACCGAGGCGATGTTGCAGGAAATTATTCAGGAACAACGTGAGATCGCAGAGAAAGCGACCAGCCTACGGGGAGCCTTGCACACGGAAATGCGTGAACTAGGCATGATCGTTAGCGATCACTAGATTATCAATCAGACGTGTCGAACCGAGTTTAGCGGCAACCAGGGCAACCCATTTAGCGTCAGCGGCCGTGGCTGGCTGAAGGCTGTCGGCATTACGAATCTCAACATAATCGACCTCAAACCCCGTACGGCTCAGCTCTTCAACAGCCCAGCGCTGGGCGTCTTGCGGTGATCCCTGCTGGAGTTTTTGGGCAAGTTGCTGCAACGTCCGGTAAATGCTTGCGGCTTGCTGTTTTTGCGCCTCGCTGAGGTAACCGTTGCGTGAACTCATGGCTAAACCGCTTGGCTCTCGGGCTGTCGGTACGCCAATAATATCAACGGGCAGACTCAGATCTTGCGTCATCAACCGAATAACCTGCAACTGTTGAAAGTCTTTTTCACCAAATACGGCGACCTGGGGTTGCACCATATTAAACAGTTTACAAACAATGGTGGCTACGCCGACAAAATGACCGGGGCGGCTGGCGCCGCAAAGGATGTCACTGATCCCGGGGACCTCAATACGGGTCTGTGCTTCCAGTCCGCGCGGGTACATATCGTCAACCTGCGGCGTGAAAACCGCATCAACACCAAGTTGCTCTAACGCCTGACAATCAGCCTGCAAAGTTCTTGGATAACTGTCAAGATCTTCGTTTGCACCGAATTGCATCGGATTCACAAAAATACTGACTACCACCACATCGGCTTGCTGTTGTGCTTTTTTTACCAACGACAGGTGTCCCTCGTGGAGGTTTCCCATGGTAGGTACCAGTGCCACAGTCCGTTGTTGTTGACTGCGCCATTGGCGCAGGCTGGCAAGGTTTTTCAGCAGTCGCATAAGCGCTCTCCGTTATTAAGAACCGTAACAGTGTTCAGCGGCCGGGAAGCTACCGTCACGAACTTGTTCCACATAAGTTCGAAACGCGCCGGCTAAGGAGCCGCTTTCGGCAAGAAAGTTTTTTGCGAACTTAGGAAGGTAGTCGCTGTTCATCCCCAGCATATCGTGCATGACCAAAATCTGGCCGTCGGTATCGGGGCCTGCGCCAATGCCGATCGTGGGTATCGTCAACGCCTCAGAGATGCGTTTACCAAGAGCAGCAGGAATGCATTCCAGCACCAACAGTTGTGCGCCGGCCTGCTCAAGCTGCAGCGCTTGATCCAGGGTGTTGTCTGCTTGCTGTTGTTCCTTGCCCTGAACTTTGTAACCGCCGAGTACGTTAACTGACTGGGGTAACAGACCCAGGTGCGCACACACGGGAATGCCGCGTGTTGTGAGGCCTTTAATCGTGTCAATGAGCCAACTGCCGCCTTCAAGTTTGACCATATTCGCACCAGCCTGCATCAACTGCGCAGCATTCTGATACGCTTGTTGTGGCGACGCGTAACTCATAAAGGGCATATCACTCATGACAAACGCCTGCGGTGCGCCACGACGTACCAATTGGGTGTGGTACACCATCTCACTCATTTGTACCGGCACGGTTGAATCCAGTCCTTGTACCACATTACCCAAAGAGTCGCCGACCAGCATAAAGTCGACACCTTCGGAGGTCATCAGCTTTGCAAAGCTCGCATCATAGGCCGTCAGAGAAGCGATTTTCTGACCCTGTTGCTTCATTTTTTGCAACGTTGAAATTGTCATTGCTGCCATCATTGTCCTCCTTCGGTGAGTGTTTTTAGCAAGTCATCCCGGGAGAATACCACGCGCAACCCATTTTTCGGAACTTGCCGAGCCTGCTGAATGGCGCTGACGCCATTGGGTAAGATCCAGTCAGACTGAATTTCCGCAAGAGGATAAAGCACAAACTCGCGCTCATACAATCCCGGGTGCGGTAACCTCATTGCTTCATCGTCGGAGTAGGTGTCACCATACACCAACAGATCGAGGTCGAGGGTACGCTCGCCCCAATGCCGAATGCGCTGACGTCCAAATTGATCTTCGATGTGGTGTAATAACTGTAACGTATCAAACGCCGCTAAAGCTGAGTCGACCACACACACGGCGTTGATATAATTAGGCTGGTCCTGCGGGCCCATGGGTGCGCTGCTGTACAGTGATGAGACATCGAGTACATCCAGCGCCGGATGGCGGCTTAATGCGAGCAGCGCGTCGATGACCTGTTGCCGGGGGTTACCCAGGTTGGCGCCCAGCGCGACCAGAGCTTTAGTCATTTGCCGGTGGTCGCTTATTGCGCGAGCGTCCGCCACGTCGACGGCGGGGACTGCGCTTTTTGCCCGCGGGTGCTTTGCCGTTGGTCACCGCAGCAGGATTATTCTGAGCCTTAGTCCAGAACTCTGCCAGCGCTTCTATATCTTCGCCGGGCAACGGGGCATGGCAGGCTTTACGCAGCATCAGGAAGTCATATCCGGCTCGGAACTTTTTCTGTTCCAGTGCTTTTTGCGCACGCGTACCACGGGTGTTTTGCAGTCGTAGCTGCATCTGCCAGATATCCCGTGCGGTTAAACTGAAGCGCTTGGGAATGGCAATGGTTTGTGACTGACGGTGGAAGACGTCGGCACTACCGACGTTCAGCGCGTCCATGGGGGGCAATCCACCTTCGTTCTCAAGCTGTTCTCGGCGAGCTTGCAACGGCCACCATAACAGTACGGCAATCAAATAGGCCGGAGTCACTCGTTGCTCATTTTGTACGCGCTGGTCGGTGTCGGCAAAAGCCTTTCTCAGCATGTTAACCGGCGGTGCGTCGGCGGCATCTAAATAGCTCTTAAGGATCGGGAACAACTGTTGAAATAACTGGTATTCGCACAGCATGTCAAAATTAGGCTGCGCTTTGCCGGCCATGAATAATTTCAGGAACTCGTCAAACAGTCGTGCCGGCGGGATGTTCTTTAACAGACCCGCAAGCGCCGGGATAGGGCTACTGACCTCTTTGGATAAGGCCATATTTAATTTGGTCGCGAAGCGAACTGCCCGCAACATTCTTACCGGATCTTCACGGTATCGCGTTTCGGGGTCGCCAATCATACGAATGACACCCGCCTCGATGTCGTTACGGCCATTGGCGAAGTCGTAAATACTGAAGTCGGCGATATTGTAGTACAACGCATTAACGGTAAAGTCGCGACGCTCGGCATCTTCTTCTATGGTGCCGTAAACGTTATCGCGCACCAGTTGTCCGTGTTCATCCTGTTTGGCGATTTTTTCCTGCTCGTCGTCGTCGCCATTGTGATGGCCACGGAAGGTCGCGACTTCAATAATTTCGCGACCAAACAGAATGTGCGCAAGCCGGAAACGGCGGCCGACCAAACGACAATTGCGAAACAGTCGCTTAACCTGCTCAGGTGTTGCGTTAGTGGTAACGTCAAAATCTTTCGGCTGGATGCCCAGTAATAAATCACGTACACAGCCACCGACCAGGTAAGCATCGAAGCCCGCATTGTGGAGTCGATACAACACTTTCAGTGCATTGGGACTGATGTCTTTACGTGAAATCGGGTGTTGATCACGAGGTATAACTTGCATTGGCGGTAACACAGAGCCTTTCACAGCTGTGCTTTTTTTATCAGAAAATGCGCGGCGCGCAAGTTCAGTCAGTTTCTTAATGATGATGGTTCTCCCTAATCATCAATGGTTGTTCATTTAATTGTTGTAATATTGTACCGTCAGTTGGCACCGATTCGCCACTGTTTAGACCAAGCGATGATCGCTTTTTTAATAAAATCGTCGATGTTATCTGCTGCAATCTCGCCGAGCCCCAGAACGGTAGCCGCCTTTTTTAGATTCTCTAAGGCGTTCGCGGAGTCGATGGGAGCCGCGTGATTCTGTTTGCTCAGCTTGCGCCCCTCGGCATCGGTAACCAGTGGTAAGTGCATTAACCGTGGTTGCCGACCGCTCAACCGTTGCCACAACGTTAACTGCCAGAAGCTCGGTTGCAGCAGGTCTGAACCGCGCACAATATCGGTAATGCCTTGATCAATATCGTCGACGACGACGGCTAATTGGTAAGCAAACAATTCATCGCGACGACGCACAATGAAATCCTCACGGACGCAGTCACTGCTGGCGTCAACGAGACCATGCCAGCGATCATCCAGGCGCGTGACCGGATCATCATTTTTAAAACGTACGGCGTAAGGCGTCGAACGAGGCTGCCTGTCGCGGCAGTAACCGTCATAACAGTCGCCCCGGGCACGGATCTGCTGGCGACTGCAATCACAGTGATAGAGTTCTGTGCCAAGCTGTTGCAAAACCAGACGGTAACGTTGGTCACGTTGGCTTTGATAGATAACGCTCTCGTCCCAGCATAAACCATGTTGCTCGAGCTGCTGCAATATGACCGAATCAGCCTTAGCTACGGCCCGTGGTTTATCGACATCTTCGATGCGCACCAACCATTTGCCCTGATGAGCTTTAGCGTCAAGATAGGAACCGAGCGCGGCTACTAACGAGCCGAAGTGGAGTGGACCTGAAGGGGTCGGCGCAAACCGACCCCGGTATTCGGAGGACTGGTGCAAAGGAACGGGCTGGTTAGGCACCGGTCATTTGTTTTTCTTTGATCTCCGCCAGCGTTTTGCAGTCAACGCAGAGATCCGCTGTTGGACGTGCTTCGAGGCGGCGAATGCCGATCTCGATACCGCAAGAATTACAGAAGCCAAAATCGTCTTCTTCAATTTTTTGCAGTGTTTTCTCAATCTTTTTGATCAACTTACGTTCGCGGTCGCGAGTACGCAATTCAATACTGAACTCTTCTTCCTGCGCTGCCCGATCAACCGGATCTGGAAAGTTTGCCGCTTCATCTTTCATGTGATGCACGGTACGGTCAACTTCCTGGCGGAGTTGACGGCGCCACTCTTCGAGTATTTTGCGAAAATGAGTCAACTGCTCATCGTTCATATACTCTTCGCCCGGCTTCTCTTGGTAAGGCTCTAGCCCGGCCAGCGCCAGGATGCCATGCGTTTTTTTCTTGCCTTCTGGCATCATGGTTCTCCTAAATGATTAAACATCGCTGCGCGATTGAGTCGCTCCTGAGCCACCACGACATGGTCAGTTTAGCGTCAGTTCAAAAAAGGACGGTACATATAGCAGAAACGATCTATTACCGCAACTGAAAATGTATTTGTCGGTCCAGTTTTATCGCCGCGTCACTGATGTGGGTTTTGACCGCGTAAAATTCAACCCCCGCGTCAGCAGCTTCAATACAGAGCTGTGCGTATTTCGGATCAATGTGCTGCGCCGGAGCAACGTCATTAATACCGCTGTGCATGACCATAAACAGCAACACCGCACGGTGGCCTTGCTGACGCATCTGCATCAGTTCTTGAACGTGTTTGTGAGCACGGACACTGACCGCATCCGGAAAGAAGCCATGGCCGCCCTCGTTTAGGGTGACACTTTTCACCTCGACGAAGCACAACGGGCTATCGTCGCTTTTGCCCAGCCAGTCTATACGGCTGTTCTGTTCGCCGTATTTTTGTTCCGCCACCCATTCACGGATGTTCTTAAGTGGCTCAATGAAACCGTTACGCAGAGCTTCACCAGCCAAGGCATTGGCGCGTTGGGTATTCACCACAATCCAGTCTTTGTCCTGGGTTAAACTCAACTCCCAAGTGTAACGGTATTTCCGTTTTGGATTTTCTGAGTCACTGCAGTACACCTCATAACCCGGTTCAGCACATCCGGTCATTGCGCCGGTATTGGGACAATGAACTGTGGTAATATGTCCATCACCAAAATCGATGTCTGCCAGAAAGCGTTTGTAACGTTTGCGTAAAACCCCATGTTTGAGGGGCTTGTTAAATTGCATTCGCAACCTCATAAACCTAAAGTATTGGCAGCAACAAACTATAAGGAGAGACGTGCTATGTCCAGCGCATTATCGGTTTACCTGACGGATAAAATGCCGGTTAACTACCTTGCTGAAAAAGCGTTATTAGCCTTTAAGGATGATGCCGCGCATATTGTGATTGGCGATAATGAGGAAGAAAACTTACGCCGTATACAAAAAGCAGGGCGACAGTTGGATACGCAGGGTATCACGTCATTGAGTGTACAGGGGCCAGGCTGGGATAAAGAGCGGCAATGGGCGTTATCATTAGGCTACACGTCGACATTGTCGACCAACTCGGTGCAATGGAGTGCCGAGGTGGCTGATGAACTCCAGCAAGTCAATGATGTATTCCGCTTTACCCGTGAACTGGTTAACCTGTCGGCGGAAGAAATCTACCCAGTGAGCTTGGCTGAGCGGGTGGCGAAACATCTGAGTGAACTGGCACCCGACCATGTCTCTTACGAGCTGATCAAAGGTGAAGCACTGAAAGCTGCCGGCTGGATGGGCATTTACACGGTCGGCCGTGCAAGTCAGCACGAGCCGGCCATGCTGGTACTGGATTATAACCCCACCGGTGATGCTGATGCGCCGGTAGAGTCAGCGCTCATTGGTAAAGGCATTACCTACGACTCGGGTGGTTACAGTATTAAACCCAGCGAAGGTATGCTGTCGATGAAATGTGACATGGGCGGTGCTGCAACGGTCAGCGGCGCGTTATCACTGGCGATTCGTCAGGGCTTAAATAAGCGCGTCAAGCTGTTCCTCTGTTGTGCGGAGAATATGATTGACGGCCGCGCCTATAAGTTGGGTGATATTATTACCTATAAGAACGGCCTCAAGGTCGAAGTTGTTAATACCGATGCGGAAGGCCGCCTGGTGCTCGCGGATGGCCTTCAGGCTGCTGGCGAGGCCGGTGCCAAGCAGGTGATTGATGCAGCTACGCTCACGGGCGCCGCTCAAATGGCGGTTGGTAATGAATATAACGCATTATTCAGTGTTGATGATGAAGCTGCGGAAAAA
The DNA here is from genome assembly GCF_002968395.1 of Idiomarina sp. OT37-5b. NCBI lineage: Bacteria > Pseudomonadati > Pseudomonadota > Gammaproteobacteria > Alteromonadales > Idiomarinaceae > Idiomarina > Idiomarina sp. OT37-5b. Next base: position 2,493,568 of record NZ_CP027188.1, on the reverse strand, counting down.
GCCCTGCGCTTTGCCCGCCAGGAAAACGAACTATTATGGCGATTGCCGTTAAATCGTTGGCACGCTGAAAATTGTCCTTCAGCCTTTGCGGACACGGCAAATAGCCGACCGCAAAAAGGTGGTGGTGCCGGTGGTGCCAGTAATGCTGCGGGCTTTCTGCTGCGCTTTGCGCCAAACGACGGTAAAGGCTGGTTGCACTTCGATTTAGCCGGTGCTTATCAGAAATCCGCAACCGCAATGTGGCCGGCCGGTGCGACCGCTTTGGGTGTACGCACCATTGCAGCAACGTTACGTGGTTAATTGAGCCGTTATCGGTGAGAGGTAATGTGGTTGTATGACTCTGCCGATAGCACAAGTCATTGATGAAATACTCGAGCAGTTTCCTGCTGCTCGAGTGGTTATCCAAGCTCCTCCTGGTGCCGGTAAGTCAACCTGGTTACCGCTGCAGTTACTCCATTCGAAACATACTGGAACCATGGTGATGCTGCAGCCGCGGCGTTTAGCTGCGGTGAATGTCGCCAATTATTTAGCCGAACAACTCGGAGAGTCGGTGGGCGACACCGTCGGCTACAGTATTCGCGGTGAACAAAAGCGGAGTGCGTCGACACGGCTGATGGTGATTACCGAAGGGGTACTGGTACGCTGGTTGCAAAATGATCCTGAACTCAATGGCATCGATACCGTCCTATTTGACGAATTTCATGAGCGTAATCTGGCCAGCGATCTGAGCTTGGCCTTATTGCTGGACAGTTTAACGCTGCGCCCGGAGTTGTCGCTCATGATTATGTCGGCGACCTTACCGGCTGAGCCTATTCAGGCCTGGCTACAACAGGCCCTGGCAGAGCCGGTAAAGGTGGTGAAGAGCGAGGGCAGACAATACCCGTTAACCATTCACTATCGACCACCGGGCCGGGATGACTGGCTAGAGCGGCTGGTTGCGGTAACACTCGAGGCGCTGGCGCATGCTGAGAAAGGCGTGTTGGTGTTTGTCCCGGGAGTGCGGGAGATTCAGCGCATCATTCAGGAACTGAGTGCGCGAACTCAGGTTCCGTGTTTACCCTTGCATGGGCAGTTGTCACTGGCTGAGCAGCGGCGAGCGTTGTGTGCCGACCCCGTGCAGCGGATTATCGTGGCCACCAATGTGGCGGAAACATCGTTGACCATTGATGGTATCGACACCGTCATCGACAGTGGCCGGGAACGCGTCAGTCGGTATCGACCACACTATGCGACTGCACAATTATTGACCCGCTATTTGTCCAAGGCGTCTGCAACTCAGCGTGCCGGTCGCGCCGGGCGGCAAAATCCGGGCAGCGTATACCGGCTCTGGAGTCAAAGCGATGAGCACGGGTTTAGTGATTACGCAGAGCCTGATGTGGCAACTCAGGATCTTACGCAGTTGGTTGCAGAAGTGTCGCTGTGGGGCAGTTCCGTCGATGAACTTTGCTGGTTGTCCGAGCCATCGCAAGCGCATGCAGGACACGCCATTGAGGTACTGGAACAACTGGGACTGTGTACCCAGCAGGGCGGACTGACCGAAGTTGGCCGACAGGCTGTGACTATGGGGGCTGATATTCGCCTGGCACGGGTCGCATTGGCGGCTGTGGCAGCTCCCTCGGCAACCCGGTTTGCGCTGGCTTGTACGCTGGCCACTTTAGAGGAACCGGCAAAACCCTATCGCGCTCAGGCGTTGATAGAAACCGTGGAACGGCATTTAGCACAAGCAAAGCAGCTTAAACGGTGGCGCCAGCGACAGCAGTTTTGGTGCAAGCAACTGGCCGTGGAGGTAACATCCATGGCCGACTGGGGCGCAATAACCGAGTATCTTTTGTACGGTTTTCCTGAACGAGTGGCGAAACGCGTTACGCCGGATAGTGTGCAGTTGGTCTCTGGGGTGCGGTTGCAGGTGGTGGACGAGAAGCCGGTGAGTGAGTGGTCACTGGTGCTAACCATCAGGCTTGCTGAAGACGTGCGCTTTCACAAGGCAGCCTTGTTGGCGCCGTTACAAAAAGCTGAACTTATTCAGCATCCTGCGGTAGCGATTACGGAACACGCGTTTGTTGATGTTGCCGCGGGGCGTCATGCGGCACTGATCCAGGAGCAGCGGCTCGGACAACTGCTCTTGGAACGGCAGCGGTTGGACCGTGCGCCGGCGCAACAGGACATTCATATGGGGTTGATACAGTGGCTGCGACGCGAGGGCATTGAGGCATTGAATTGGACGGATGCAGCAACGCGACTCTGGCATCGCAGTTTTTATCTTTATCAGCATGTCGAAGAGGCTCGCAGTGCCTTTCAGGTGACGTTGCCGACGCCGGAGTCATTATTGGACAACCTGGAAGACTGGGCGCTGCCGTTTTGGTCGGCGCTGCGATCACTGAATGATTTACAACGTTGGGACCCCCATGACGCCGTTCGCCACTGGCTTGACTATTCCCAACAGCAGTTACTTGAGCGGCTTTGCCCGTCAACCTGGCGCGCACCCAGTGGTCGTCAGGTACTCATTCAATATCCTAATTTAACGGAAGCACGACAGGGGATAAAACCACGTGCTGAAGTGAAGTTACAAGAAGCGTTCGGCGAGCCGGTATCGCCCACCTTGCTCGACGGCCGCCAGCCGTTGACGCTGGATTTGTTGTCGCCAGCCGGACGTTTACTGCAACGGACCGAGAATCTGGCGAGTTTTTGGCAAAATGGTTACCCGGAAGTGAAAAAAGAAATGCGCGGGCGTTACCCGAAGCATCCCTGGCCGGATGATCCGTTAAGCGCCGAAGCAACCCTGAAAACGAAAAGACAGTTACGATGATAAAACGACCCTGGCTTCGCTACATAATGATTACCTCGTTAAAACTGGGACTGGCGCTGGCATTTGTCATCGTTGGCTACCTCATCTACCTTGATGCCAGTTTGTCGCGGGTATTTGCGTCTGAGCGTTATCAGGCTCCGGCGCTGGTGTACGCTTCAGAAACCCGCCTGTTTCCGGGGAAGCACATCAGTAAGCAACAACTGATAGAGCAACTCGAACGATTGAGTTATCAGCGCAGCAGCAGTACGGAAGAAACCGGTTATTACTCACACGCTAACAATCTGGTCATGGTGCACCGGCGGCCGTTTGAGTTTGCCGACGGCGCACAAATGTCAAAGCGTGTTGAGGTGCGTTTTGACGGCGCTCAAATTCAATCCATTCGGGAATGGCCCAGCGGTGTCGCATTGCGTGAACTGCGTCTGGAACCGCAACTGATCGGTCGCATTAACCCTCTGGACAACGAAGATCGTTTGCTGGTCGGCTTGGAAGTTGTTCCCAACTTGCTCATCGAAACGTTATTGCTGGTCGAGGACCGTAACTTTTATCATCATTCTGGCGTTTCGCCGTGGTCGGTGATGCGTGCGCTGGTCGCGAACATCAAAGCCGGGCGAACGGTGCAGGGTGGTTCTACCCTGACCCAGCAGTTGGTTAAAAATCTGTATTTAACGCGTGAACAAACGTTATGGCGTAAGTTTCATGAAGCGATGATGGCGCTGGTCATCGACTACCGTTTCGATAAAAACACGATTTTGGAAACCTACCTAAACGAAGTGTATTTTGGTCAGGATGGTCGTCATGCAATACATGGTGTGGGGCTTGCCAGCCAATATTATTTTGGTCGTCAGATACAGGAATTAACACCGGCTCAAACGGCCTTAATGGTGGCGATGATAAAAGGCCCTTCCTACTACGACCCACGACGTTATACGGAGCGTACCAAGCAACGGCGTGACACCATTTTGCGGATGATGTACGAAAATGATCTAGTGGCAAAAGACAGCTACATTGCTGCCGTGGAGGCGCCAATTGAAGTGCGTGAAAGCCGCCGATTGGTTGAAGAGAGCTACCCTCACTACCTGGATCTGATACGGCGCGAACTGGGAGAAATTGTGCTCCCTCCTGAGTGGCATGAGGTGGGTCTAAAAATCTATACGGCGATGGATGTCGACCTACAGTCAACGGCTCAGAAGGTGTTGCGTAACGGCATTCCGGGACGGGCTATCGATGGTCTGCAGGGCGCCGTGGTGATCAGCGATTATCGCAGCGGCCATATCCGCGCAATGGTTGGCTCGACAAACAACGACGGACAAGGTTACAACCGTGCGTTGATGGCGTTGCGGCCGATTGGTTCGCTGATGAAGCCGGTGATTTATGCGTCGGCCATGTCAGTCGCAGATGGTATGCATTTGGGCAGCCGCGTGGTTGATGAAGCGGTGATATTGGAAGATGAAAATGGCAAACGCTGGCAGCCTGAAAACTACGACAAAACCTATCTGGGCGATATGTTGATGTACCAAGCGCTGGTGAAATCCCGAAATATACCGGCGGTTCGTATTGGTTTAGAAGTCGGCACGCGGACACTCGCCAACTACTTAAAGGCAATGGGAGTTACTACGCCCATAAACGATTATCCGTCGTTAACGCTCGGCGCCGTGGAACTATCCCCGCTGGCTGTTAACCGTATCTATTCGACCATCGCTAACGACGGCCGTTATCAGCCGCTGAAAGCCATCACCAGTATTACCACCCACGATGGACTCAGTGTGTATGAATCTCATGTCGCTGAGCCAGAAGCGGTGTATACGCCGGCAGTCAGCTATATGATTCGCTACGGTATGGCGGGTGTGGTGTCGTTGGGAACCGCGACGGCATTACAGGAGACCTTGGGTGGTGCAACCGTGGCCGGTAAAACCGGCACCACCAATGACTATAAAGACAGCTGGTTTGTCAGCATCGATGGTGAGCACGTTATAACAACCTGGCTTGGTCGCGATGATAATAGTCCGACAGGGCTTACCGGCAGCAGCGGGGCGCTGATGATCAACCGTGAGATTTACCGTCAAGCACCGCCACAACCGATGTCATTAAGGCCTCAAGGTGATGTGCGCCTGCAGAGCTTCCATGCAACGAAGGGCGTGCGGATTCCGTCTCAGTGTCCGCAGGCAGTGACGGTGCCGGCGCCGCCAATCCCACTCAACGACGACATCAATTGCGATGCCGACGTTGATGAGAAAAGCTGGTTGGAGCGTCTATTCGGCGGCTAATGCAGCAAACGCTTTTGCTGCAGCGGCCAGGGTGTCATTGATGTCCTGCTCGGAGTGAGCTGCCGACATAAAGCCGCCTTCAAATGCCGATGGCGCCAAGTACACGCCTTGCTCTAACATCAGATGATAGAAGCGGCGGAAATGCTCCATATTGCATTGAGTTGCCTGTTGGTAAGTGGTTACTTGCTTGTCTGTGGTAAAGAAGAAACCAAACATCGAACCGGCGCGGTTGGTAGTGAATGGAATGCCAGCCTCATCGGCAAGTGCCTGCATACCATCCAGTAATTGATCAACACGAGCATACAACTGATCGTATAGGCCTGGTTTGTTCAACTGAGACAACGCCGCTAAACCAGCGGACATGGCGACCGGGTTACCGGATAGTGTACCTGCTTGATAAACAGGTCCGGTCGGCGCGATATAGTCCATGACCTCTTTCTTGCCCCCAAAAGCGCCAACCGGCATACCGCCACCGATCACCTTGCCCAGGGTAGTGAGATCCGGGGTCACACCGTAACGTTCCTGAGCGCCGCCAGGCGCCGCACGAAAGCCGCTCATCACTTCATCAAAAATAAGTATCGAACCGTACTGGTCACAAATCTCGCGCAGTCCCTCAAGGAAACCCGGAACCGGAGGGATACAGTTCATATTGCCCGCTACCGGCTCGACAATGATGCAGGCGATTTGATCGCCCACTTCTTCAAAAATCGCTTTCACAGAATCGATGTTATTGTAATCAACGGTCAGCGTATGTTTGGCGAAATCTTCTGGGATACCCGGTGAGTTTGGTACGCCTAATGTCAGGGCGCCCGAGCCGGCTTTGACTAACAACGCATCAGCATGACCGTGATAGTTACCTTCAAACTTCAAAATTTTATCGCGCTTCGTATAACCGCGAGCCAAACGAATGGCCGTCATAGTGGCTTCGGTGCCAGAGTTAACCATGCGTACTTTCTCGATAGAAGGTACGATATCTTTAATTTTTTCGGCCATGGTAATTTCGACTTCGGTGGGCGTACCAAAGCTTAGGCCGCGCTGGGCTGCAGCAATCGTTGCATCAAGTACCGCCGGGTTGTTGTGGCCTAAAATCATAGGTCCCCAGGAGCCGACATAGTCGATGTAGCGTTTACCGTCCGCGTCAAACATGTACGCGCCTTCGGCACGTTCAATAAAAATTGGGCTGCCGCCAACGCCGTTGAACGCACGAACAGGGGAGTTAACTCCGCCAGGGATACTCAGTTGGGCTTTTTGAAAGAGTTCTTCAGAACGACTCATAGTTAATCTTTCCTTACCGATGGATTTAAAGCTGGCTCTTTTCGCTGTACCAGTTCACGTCGCGCTCATATTTTTCCACTTGATCAACGACGCCTAAAGTTAGTGCAAACAGAGCCATTCGGATCAATACGCCATTATCTGCCTGACGAAAGATGGCGAGATTTGGGTTTTGGTTCAAATCGTTGTCTAATTCATTTGCTTCAGACCGCGAGTCGCGTGGCAGTGGGTGCATAATCACGGTGTTGGGTTTGTAGTGTTTGGTGTAAATGGCCTGATTTAAACGGAATTTACCGCGATACTGATCAGCGTCTTCCGGCGATGCAAACCGCTCCTGCTGGATGCGGGTCTGATAGACGATATCAGCATCGACCAGACCATCAACTTTTTCTGTGACGGTATAGCGGTGGCCGGCATTGTCCAGGGTATCAAGGACGCCGTCCGGCATAGCCAGTTCGCGCGGTGAAATCAGCGTGAAGCGGACATTGTTATACATCGACAGCAATTTAGACAGCGAGTGAACGGTACGACCATACTTCAGGTCACCAATCATACAAATATGCATGCCGTCGATCCCCTGGCCGTGGTAGGCAAGCTCTTTATCGATGGTATAAAGATCCAGTAACGCCTGAGTGGGGTGTTCGTTGGCGCCGTCACCACCGTTAATGACAGGCACACGGCTACCCTCGGAAAACTCGCTGACAGAACCGGCTTTGGGGTGGCGCATGGCAATCACATCGCTGTAACTGCTGAGCACTCGGGCGGTATCGTAAAGTGATTCGCCTTTGGCGATAGCCGAGCTTTCCATGCCGGTGGTTTCACGAACTTCACCACCGAGTAGATTAAAGGCGGTGCCAAAACTTACCCGTGTCCGGGTTGATGGTTCAAAAAACAGATTACCCAGAATGGCGCCTTCCAGCACTTTTGTGCGTTTTTTACGCCTTGCGTAGGGCTGCATTTTGTCTGCGACAGAAAAGATATAGTCGATGCTGTCGCGATCAAATTGATTAACGGAAAGAATGTTAGAGCCGGTGAAATTCATCATGGTGTGCGCCCTTTGTGGCCGAAAGTCACTGGGCGCACACTATAGCAAATAACGCGCTTAAAAAGAATCTAATAGGGCTTAACCACGGCCAAAATAACCACGGCGAACAAGATCAGCACCGGCACTTCATTGAACACACGGTAAAAGCGATGACTGCGGCGATTACGGTTGTGTTTAAAGTCGGCCAGTAACTTAAAGCAATAGCCGTGATAGGCATACAACAGAGTGACCAACAGCAGTTTGGTGTGCATCCAGCCACTGGCAGCAAACCAGGCGCTGCCATAAGCGTAAATCAGTAGCAAACCAAATATCAGGGTTAACAGCGCGAATGGGGTAACAAAATAAAGCAGCTTGCGCTCCATCACCTTAAACTGCTCATCAACGGCCGTGTGATTGTTCATGGCGTGATAAACAAACAGTCTGGGCAAGTAGAAAATGCCTGCAAACCAGGCCACCATAAACGCAATATGCAGGGCTTTAACCCATAAAATCCAGCTCATTCATCGACTCCTGAAGGTTTAGGATAATTCCCGTTGCAGTGCTTTACGAACGATTTCCCAGGTAACAATACCACAGGGTTCGCCTTGTTCTTGATCATAAACATAGACGGCGCCACGGCGGGCACCACTGAGCTCATCCCAGACTTCAGCCAGCGTCGAAGTCACTTTTAAACCGTTAATCGGCATGTAGTTCAGTGAAGGGCTGTCGCCGGCGCCGATATCATAAGTGACTAAGCGATAAACCGGTTGGTTGTCTTCATCAACGTTCATAACCACAACGGTTTGGTTTGAGGCATTTTCGAGTACGTCCAGTAACTCATTTTGGGTTGGCTCCAGCAGCAACTTAAAGTCCGTTTCCATGACGTGTTCAACACCAGTTTTTTGCAGGGCAACGGCAACCGGCGGGATTTGATAAGGCAGTTCCTGAGCGTCAAGCTGAGCAATAAAAATCGATTTTGAGTTAAACAGCTGAGACGAGATGAGGTATGCAGGTACAATCACCAGCATTGCAGGAATAATGATTTCGACGCTACGGGAAAGCTCAACGATTGCCAGTAACGCAGCCATTGGCGCATGAATACAGGCTGCCAGAATGCCGGCCATACCCAGCAAAATAAAGGTATCGTATTGCAATAATTGTTGCAGTTCGAACTGGTTAACCAACCCAGTGAACAGCGCCGCGACCACAGCCCCAATCCCGAATACCGCACCAATCAAGCCGCCGGGAATACCCATACCGAGAGCGATGGCACTGGCAACCAGTTTGGCCAATAGCAAGGTGAACAACAGTGACAGCTCCTGTTGATGTTGCACCACCTGTTGGATTGCCGTCAGTCCGGGCCCTAAGCTTGATGGAATAATGAGCGCTAACAGTGAGGTGATAAACGCAGCAAACAGCAGGCGCGTCAGCAATGACATATCCTTCACCGTGTTCATGACATCGAGCATGAGCTTTTTAAAGATGACGCCGCTGATGCCCAAAATCACACCTAGGATTACCACCCAGGGGAGCTGAATGTTAGGCAGATCAGTGCCGCTCAGCATCGCCAGTTCGGCAGCCGGACCGAAAATTTGCTCGGTAATCAGTGAGCCGGCGACCGCTGCTAACATGACCGGGATAAAAATATGTACTTTGTATTCACGCAGCACCACTTCCATCACCAGTACCATCGCGGCAATCGGTGTATTAAAGGACGCCGCGATAGCAGCAGCAATGCCACAGGCGGCCAGCGTGCGGATGGCATTTTTGGGGGTGTCGACGTGATAACCAACCCAGGTACTGGCGGCCGCGCCCAGATGCACGGCGGGTCCCTCGCGACCGACACTAAAGCCTGCAACCAGTGCAATAATACCGCCAAAAAATTGGTTTACCGTACTCTGCCACGGTAACATGCCATAATGTTGCTTCATGCGGTGAATGACGTAAGGAATACCCATTCGAACGCGGCGAGAGCGAGACAGGCTGAACAGCAGAAAAATCAGTAATGCGGCACCGATAGGTAAGGCAAAACGGGTAAAATTGGATAAAGGCTGTTGCCAATGGCTGACATTACCGACAACATAGGCGCCTTGCTCAATGGCAAAGCGAAAAACAACAATGACCAGGGCGGCGGCAATACCGCCAAGTAACCCCAATAAGCAGATCGCAATGGTGGTTGTGGGGGCGGCAAGTTGTTTACGCAAACTTTTTTTAAGTGCTTGTACCCGGGTCATCCAAAGGTTTCCTGAACGGAGCGCTGTAATAGGTCAGTAAGGTGTTAATTAGCTTAACATATTCGTTTCATAAGGCATTGAGAACAGACGGGTTTTAATGAAAAAATTTCTAAACATAACTTACCTGCAGCAGCGTTTCGGGCGATTGCCGGTGGCTTTGGCGGTGATTGCCTTGTTGTGTTTGCTGAGCATTAGCGCTTATCAGGTCGGGGTCTGGCATGCTCATCACCTCAAGCAACAGGTCGCAGAGCAGCAGCAACAGTTGCAGCGCCTCTATCAACAGTTGGATCGGTTTGAATATCAACGGAACGTTTTGGAAGTCGAGCTTGATATTGAAAAGTCATCCAATCAGGGTCTGCAAAGTCAGCTCAGTGAGTTACAGGAAGAAAACTATAATTTGCGCGAAAATGTCGCTTTTTATCAAAAGATTATGGCGCCGGAATTGCAGCAAAGCGGGGTGGTCATCGAGTCGCTGGCGCTGGATAAAAATCCGGCGGAACGACATTACCACTTTTCTCTGGCGTTATTGCAGGTGGAACAACGGCGGCAGTTTGTGGAAGGTGAAATTGCGATACAGCTGATCGGGCGCGTTGACGGCAAAGAGAAACGTTATGACCTGTTAAAGCTGGCCAATATCGCGACCAGTGAGCACAATTTTGTGATGCGTTACTTTAGTCTCTATGAGGGCGACTTCTTTTTGCCGAAAGGTTTGGTGCCTGAACGCATTGAAGTCACAGCAACACTGACCAAAGGCGGCGACGGCCGTCTGCAACGCACTTTTTTTTGGCGTGAGAGCCTTCGCAGCGAGAGCAATACTTGACCAAAATACTCAACTACGAGAAAATTGCATTCGTTATCGCACATTAACCAAAGGTAGGTTTCATGTCGGCTTCAGTTGAACAAGCGATGCCCATCGAGTTTACGGAACAAGCAGCTAATCAAGTAAAAAAACTGATCGCTGAGGAAGAAAATCCAGCGCTGAAGTTGCGCGTGTTCGTGACCGGCGGTGGCTGTTCCGGCTTTCAGTATGGCTTCACCTTTGACGAAAAAGTGAACCCCGGAGATATGCAAATCGATAAAGAAGGGGTCACCCTGGTGGTTGACCCGATGAGTTTGCAGTATCTGGTAGGCGGAGTCGTCAATTATGAAGAAGGTTTGCAGGGCTCACGCTTTTTCGTTGAAAACCCCAACGCTACAACAACCTGTGGTTGCGGCTCCAGCTTTTCCATCTAACCAGTAGCGGTACTGATTTCTCACTTCGGATCGTATAGAATGCTCTCACATTTTTTAAGCTTGAGGGTGTTCTATGAGCTTATACGCTAAGCATTTAAAAACCGTTACCGAGCGTTTTGACCAAGCGCTTGCGGATACTGGCTACGAATCTGCATTGATTTATGCCGGCCAGCCGCGGGTTGCTTTTTTGGACGATAATCCCGCTCCATACAAGGTAAACCCATTGTTTAAGTATTGGGTGCCGGTACTGGAAAGTCCAAAAAGCGCAATTTTCTACCGCAAAGGCTCGGGTAAACCGACGGTTTACCTGTTTCAGGCACGTGATTTTTGGCACTCTCAAGCAAAAATTCCCGCTGAAGACTGGCAACAGCATGTTGAACTCAAAATCATCGATGATCTGAGCAAGTTAACAGACGATTTGGGTGATGAGCTGGCGGCCAGCGCCTTTATCGGAGAAGATTTTGCCCAGCCGGTCAGCGACTGGAATGTCAAAGCGCGCAATCCACAGGATTTGATTGACCACCTGCACTTTACCCGCGCGATCAAAACCGAATGGGAAATCCAAAACCTGCGCGAAGCCAATCATTTGGCGGCCAAAGCGCACATTGCGGCAAAAGAGGCGTTCTTTGCCGGCAAAAGTGAACTGGCGATATACAGTGACTATCTGGCGGCCATTGATGCGCGCGAAACCCAAATGCCGTACAACAGTATTGTCGCACTGAATGACCATTCGGCGATCTTACATTACGATGTTTATGACGTTGTACCACCGCGAGAAAGCTTATCGTTTCTAATCGATGCCGGGGCATTATATAAAGGTTACTGTGCCGACATTACCCGCAGCTACGCACGTGAGCCTGGCTTTTATGCCGACTTGGTGGCGGCAATGGATGCTGCACAACAGGAGTTGCTGGACGAGATCAAACCGGGTGTGAACTACTACGATTTGCACGTATCGATGCATCTGAAAATTGCCCGCATTTTAGAGCAGTTTGAATTTATCACGATTGATGCTCAGAGCGCCTATGATAAAGGAATTACGTCAGCGTTCATGCCTCACGGGTTGGGTCACTTTATCGGTCTGCAAGTCCATGATGTCGGCGGCTTCTTGAAGTCTGCAGAAGGTGACAGTTACGAACGCAGTCAACGCCACCCGTTCCTGCGTCTGCTAAGGGACATCGAAGTGGGTCAGGTGTTTACCATTGAACCGGGCTTATATGTTGTCGACCAGTTGTTGGAAGATTTCGCCGGAAGTGCTGACATTAACTGGAAAAAAGTGGATGAACTGCGTCCATACGGTGGTGTACGCATTGAAGACAGTATTGTTGTTGGCGAACAAGGCAACAATGAAAACCTGACACGGGACGCGTTCAAAGCGTTAGGCGCCGAGTAATCACTTAACTCGCGTAGGTTTTCGTACCCAAAATAACCGGGCGCTGTGCTCCTGTTACGGCAGGCAGATTGCCCGGTTTTTTGTGCTCATAACACCAGGCCAACCATGCAAAAGCCATCCCTTCTATCGCTTGTGGGTCGAGCTGAAAGTCGGCAATGCTTTGCAATTTAACCGCCCCCAGTTGTTGCTGCAGAGCCTGCATGAGAGTCGGGTTGTAGACCCCACCGCCACAGGCGATAAGCCGTTCGGGGGGCTGTGGCAAGAAACGCAATGCCGCCATCACTGAATACGCGCTTAACTCAACCAGCGTGCGCAGCACATCGGCAACGCTCTCGTCGCCTTGTAAGTAGCGGTTCAGCCATTTCAGGTTAAAGATTTCGCGGCCAGTGCTTTTGGGGGGTGTTCGTGAAAAGTACGGATCGGCCAGCAGTTTTGACAACAAAGGTGTTATACATCGACCGGACGCGGCTAATTTACCGTCAACATCAAAACCGCTGTCGTTAACGCGGTGACGGTAAAAGGCGTCTAACAGGGTATTGGCAGGACCGGTATCAAAACCGATGACGTCCGCTTCGGATTCGCCCAGCCAGGTAATATTAGCAATGCCGCCGAGGTTAAGTACCGCGCAATTCGAGCCGGTGTGCGGTGTCAGCGCAGCAAAGTGGAAAGCCGGAACCAATGGCGCTCCTTCCCCACCGGCAATGATATCGTTCTGCCGAAAGTCGCTGATGACATCGATACCGCAGTGAAAGGCAATGTAGGGCGCATTAATCAATTGCAACGAAAAGGGTGCCGGGTGCTCATGGCTGGGCGGTTGATGCCATAATGTTTGGCCATGACAGCCTACCGCCGCGATATCACCAGGGCTTAACTGGCGTTGTTGCAGTAACGCATTTATTGTCTCGACGACGGCTTTGGAGTAGTCGTATTCCAGTTGCTTGTAATCCGGCAACGAATGCCGTTCCGGCGTCATTGCAGCATGCAGGCGTTTTGCCAAGGGTGGAGCGATGGGCAGGCTGAAGGCATCTTCGAAGCTGACGTCACCGCGTTCATTAATGTGGCAGAGAACCGCGTCGATGGCATCGACGCTGGTCCCTGACATAACACCGATATAGCGCTCTTTCATTAGCGCATGGCGAGGAAAACTCGCTTGTTATCTTCCAGCACTGCGACCAGTTGATCCGCGTGCTGACGGAACGACGGCAGTTCGGCTTCAGACAGCGATTGCGCTTTCGGCAGCTCGACCGTACGCGGGTTGCGGTGGACACCGTTATAAAGGAACTCATAATGCAAGTGAGCTCCGGTTACCCGTCCGGTTGCACCGACGCGGCCGATAATCTGTCCCTGTTTGACGCGGTCACCGGTACGTACGTGTTTGCGGCTTAAATGCAAATACTTGGTGACGTAGCTTTCACCGTGCTGAATAAATACATAGTTACCGTTTAACGAGTTATAACTGGCTTTGATGACTTTACCGTCGCCGGCTGACATTACCGGTGTACCGACCGCTGCCACGTAATCGGTCCCATTGTGCGGACGAACCCGACCGGTGACCGGGTGTAAACGCTTAGGGTTAAAGTTAGAGCTCACATAAGTGAACTTCACCGGTGAGCGCAGGAAGGTCTTGCGCATGGCACGCCCGTTAGGGGTGTAATAATTGCCGTTATCGTGCAGGATCGCCTGGAATTTATCGCCGCGATTAACGAACTCTGCAGCAAGGATGCGGCCGTAGCCGACAAACTCACCGTCAACGTATTGGGTTTCGTATAAAACACTGAACTCGTCGCCCTGGCGTAGGTCTAGGGCAAAGTCGATGTCCCAGCCGAAAATATCGGCCACACGCATAATCTGATTATCGGTCATACCCGCGTTAATGCCGGCGTTCCAGAAGCTGGAGTCAATAACCGCATGAGTAAACTCGGTGCGCGTCTCAATTTCACGCTTTTCGACTTCGGCCACAAAGCGATCACTTTGACGAGTAATGATCAGCGTGTCGATGTCATTGACTTCAAACACCAACTGCACCAACTCACCGGCGTCGTCCGTGGCTAACCGCAAAATATCGCCCGGATGTACCTTCTTTAATAATTCAGCGTCATCACCGGACTGTGTTACCCGATAGAGTTGTTGTGCGGTAAAACCCAGCTTGTCAAAAATCTTAGCGAGGTTATCACCACGCTTAATTTCGTAGCTTTGCCAACTGAGTTGATTGGTACTGGCCTCGCCCTCAGCTTGTGTACTCTCGAAGGCTAAATCCAGTTGGTAGCGTTTACCGGGCATCAATTGCTCGGGAGACTTCGAGTTTTTTGATGCGGTTGCGGGCTCGGAAGGAATCACCAACAATAAAAAGAGTGTCGCGCTGATCGCACTGATCAGGACACGATGAGAATGTGGCAATTCATTGAGCAATTGCCTAATTCGGGAAACTACTTTTGACGTCATAATTTAGCGCACTTCTACTCTTTTGTTTTGGATGAAATACCGAATGCGGTAACCACTCACCTTGTTGTATTATTTTTGAGCATCTCCATGCATGAATTGAGGATAATACGAAAAAAATGAGAATACCAGTTTTAGGGTGCTTAAAACCAGCGGTTTTATGGCGTAAACTATGACTTTTACACTTTATTTGGCCCAACCGCGCAGGAGAATCACTGAATGGCAGCTCAGGTAAAAGAAGCGATCGCGGAAATTACTCGCGGCGTTGAGGAAGTACTGATCGAGAGTGAGTTAGCGGAGAAACTCGCGCAGAATAAGCCGCTTGTGATTAAAGCAGGCTTTGACCCAACCGCTCCCGATCTTCATCTGGGACATACGGTACTGATTAATAAACTGCGGATCTTTCAGGATTATGGCCATAAAGTGGTGTTTCTGATTGGCGACTTCACCGGCATGATTGGCGATCCAACGGGCAAAAACGTTACCCGTAAGCCGCTCACTCAGGAAGAGGTGCTAGCCAATGCCGAAACCTATAAAGAGCAGGTCTTCAAAATCCTTGATCCGGAAAAGACAGAAGTGCGCTTCAACTCAGAGTGGATGAGTAAGATGGGCGCGGACGATATGATCAAGCTGGCTGCCCGTCAGACCGTCGCGCGGATGCTTGAACGAGACGACTTCAAGAAGCGCTACAAGGCAAATCAGTCGATTGCGATACATGAATTTTTGTACCCATTGGTGCAAGGCTGGGATTCGGTTGAGTTAAAAGCCGACGTCGAACTTGGCGGCACCGATCAACGCTTTAACTTGTTGATGGGTCGAGAGTTGCAGAAAGAAGAAGGTCAGCGGCCGCAAACCGTCATTATGGTGCCATTGCTCGAAGGTCTCGACGGTGTGCAAAAGATGTCGAAGTCGCTGAATAACTATATTGGCATTACCGAGCCGGCCAATGACATGTTTGGTAAGATCATGTCGATATCAGATGAACTGATGTGGCGCTATTTTGAGTTGTTGAGTTTCCGCCCATTGGCCGAGATCGAGCAGTTTAAACAGGATGTTGAAGCCGGTAAAAATCCGCGTGATATCAAGGTCCTGCTGGCTAAAGAAATTATTGCACGGTTCCACTCCGAAGCGGCCGCCGAAGACGCTGAGCAAGATTTCGTACAACGCTTTCAAAAGAATGCGATCCCTGACGATATTCCCGAAGTTGAAGTAAAAATAGAGGCTGACGGAATGCCGATCGCCAATGCATTAAAAGCGGCCGATTTGGTTAAGTCGACGTCAGATGCCCTGCGTATGATCAAACAGTCTGCGGTAAAACGTGACGGCGAAAAAATCACTGACACCAAGATGGTGTGTGGAGAAGGCGATTCCGGCGTTTACCAGGTCGGTAAGCGACGTTTCGCTAAGATTATTTTTACCGCCTAGTATTTTGTCCATTGACTACGAAAAAAAAAGAGCGCCAAACGGCGCTCTTTTTTTTGTGTAACGTCAGACTTTAAAGCTCTTAATGGAGTCTTGTAATTCATCGGCCAGTTTGGCCACTTCGTTGGACGCCTGTGCCGTTTGTTTCGAGCCGGATGCCGTTTGTTCCGCAATCGACACAATGGCTTCGAGGCGCTCACTGATGTCCTGAGCGGTGCGGCTTTGCTCTTGCGCTGCGGTAGCAATATGATTACTGCTGTCCGCAGCCTGGTGTACGGAGTCGGTAATTGATTGCAGCGCGGCGGCGGCTTCGTCGGTTTGCTTGACGCTCAGCTCGGCCTGCTCGCGACCGCGGTTCATGACTTCAACCGCACGGGTAGAGTCGGTTTGCAAACTTTCAATCATTTGTTGAATTTCTTCGGTAGACTCCTGGGTACGGCTTGCCAGCGTACGTACTTCGTCGGCAACAACCGCAAAACCTCGTCCTTGCTCGCCTGCCCGTGCCGCTTCAATGGCTGCGTTTAAGGCCAACAGGTTGGTCTGGTCGGCAATGCCACGAATAACATCCAGAATACCGCCAATGTTCTTACTGTTCTCTGACAGCTGATTGATGACTTCTGATGCTCCCTGGATTTCACGTGCCAGACTGTCGATGGTGCTACGGTTCTGCTCAGATATTTTGCGGACGCGTTTAGCTTCATCATCAGAATGCTGGATCTCACCCAAGGCTTTGTCGGCTCCGTCAGCCATTTCGCTGGCGGTACTGTTCATTTCCTGGGTCGCGGTGGCGACTTGCTCAATTTGACGTCGTTGCTCTTCGATAGCGCCGGTGGTTTCGTCAGAAACGCTCGAGCTCTCTTCAGCGGCGGTGGCTAATTGCGTCGCGCGGTTAGCGATGCCTTCAATCAGCGTTCTTAAGTTCTCGGTCAGCTTGTTGGTGTTAACCGCCAGCGTGCCGAACTCATCATCGGACTGGTAGTTGACCCGTTCGGTCAGGTTACCGTCGGCCATAATATTCAGCATATGGTTTACTTTGCCTAACGGCACGCTAATGCTACGCACGGTAAACCAGGAAATCAGTACCGCCAAAGCGATTGAAACCAGCGTAATAATGCCATTAATCCAGCTTGATGTACTGATTGAGGACGCCACCGAAGTTTGTGAGTCATCGGCAATTTTTCGTACCGCTTGACGGAGTTCCGTCGCTAAATTAAGTAAGGCATTAAGCTCTTGCTCGGAGTCGGCAAGCGTTTGTGCCTCATCAATGCGCGTTTGTTTTTGGCTGACGATGTTGTCTGGGTAGGAGCCGGCGCCCTGCAGTTGTGAAATGGCATCCTTGGTTACACTGATGGCATCATCAACGATTTGTTCTGAGCTGCCATTTGCAATCGCGTCTAGGTCGTCGAGGCGTGGTTTCAAGGCATCGATATTGATGTCAATTTCGCTACGGATGACGCGCGCGGTATCGATATCATCAGCGTTACCCAGGTCATACATCAGGGTGATGAGCGACGCCAGTGATTTTTCGATGGTGCTGGCGACTTCGGCAACCTGTGCGTTTTGAGTCATATCCGAGGCGTCGAGCAACATGATGGACGCGTCGTCAATTGCGAAAGCCAACTCATCAAGTTGCGCCCGGGCCGTGTCACCAAGCTCCAGATAGCGACGTTGTTGTTCAAATAGGCGTTCGACCAGCGCAACGTATTGCTGTGCGTCGTCTTCCATTCGCGCAATAAGATCGCCATACCCTTCGCCACGGATAAGGTCGCGTAATCGGGTTAACGATTGCTGAAATTGGTCGCGGGTCTGTTCAAGATCCTGGGTATGTGTATCAACCAGTTCCAGGGTTTCGTCATAAAAGGTCTCGGTTTGCAGCGCGCCCAGTCTCAGTACATCCACCTGAACACTTGCCACACTCTCAAGGGCTGGCACAGCTTTATCATTTAGGCGGTCGACCGATGAGCCGATGCTATTAATATTAAACAGCGAACTCAAACTGATGATGAGTAAAAGCAAGGTTATGATGGCGAATCCGCCAATCACTCGCGTGGCGACTGTTAATTTCATGAAAAACCCCTCAATACAGCGTAAGCTCGTTATGAAACGGCAGACTGTTGATAAAATACGTTATTGTCGACGTCCCACAAGGTCATATGGTTACCCCAGACACAGCCTGTGTCCAGGCCGATGACGTTGTCATCGTTGGTGTCGCCCATCAGGGCGGCCCAGTGTCCGAACGCGATACGATAGGGCTGCGAATAGTAGTGAAACCAAGGTTGCAGCTTTTCATCCGTGATGTCACTCGGATGTGATTTTTCCGAGAAATTTAATACGCCTTCTTCCGTGCAGTAACGCATTCTGGTTAACGCATTGACTATAAAACGGTATCGGTCAAAACCCGCAAGACTTGAGTCCCATTTGTCGGGTTGGTTACCAAACATAGATTTTATAAATATACCAAAATCGTTATTCTTAAGTACCCGCTCTACGTCAAAAGCGCCTTTTTTTGCGTCATCTAACGTCCACCAGGGATAAAATCCGGCGTGACTGATAACCAGGTTGTGTTCGCTATTGTGGTGCAGTAACGGAAGCTGTCGCAGCCAATCGATGTAATCCAGACGCTGGCGGGACGATAGAATCGCGTCTAACTGATCGTTAGGATTGGCCTGGCGTTGGCCCAACAAAATGCCGATCAAATTCAAATCGTGGTTGCCAAGCACACTGTTTATCACGCCGTCAGGGGCATTCATGAAAAAGTGCAAAGCAGACTGGGAATCAGGACCACGAGCAACGATATCACCGACACACCAAAGTGTGTCGGTTTGATAACTGAAGCCTACCTGCTCCAGTAACTGCATCAGTTCGCGATAACAGCCCTGTATATCACCTACAACGTATAAACTCATGACTAATGCAGTATATTCGGAATCGCTAACCTAAACGAAGGAATCTCAACCTTAAAATGCTGACCGTTCGCATCAACCATCAGGTAATGACCTTGCATCGTACCGATGGGGGTCGCTAATACGGTGCCACTGGTGTAACTGAACGAGTCAGCGGCGGCGATCAACGGTTTTTGGCCAATAACGCCTTCACCGGCGACCCGTGTTACCTTGTTGTTGGCGTCAACAATATGCCATTCGCGGCTGAGTAACTGAACCTGAATGGGTGAGTTGTTCACTATTGTGATGGTGTACGAAAAGACGTATTGACCATTGTCCGGCACGGATTGTGCCGGCAGGTATTGCGTCTTAACTTTGATGTCGATGTTGGTTTTAGTCATTGCGGACGTTGCTCTGCTCAGAGAGATAATTAGCCATAGCACAATAATCTGCCACACTCAGTGTTTCAGGTCGAGCACCAGGATCGATATCGAGCTCAGTCAGTTGTGCCTCGGACAGCAACCCTTTTAGATTATTGCGGATGGTCTTGCGTCGCTGATTAAAGGCTTGCAGGCAAAGTGCATGCAGTTGTTCGCGATCGGTGACCGGGTAAGGACTTTGCGCGTATGGCTCGAGTCTGACCACCGCCGATTCGACTTTTGGAGGTGGGTTAAACGCGCCCGCAGGGACGTTTACTACCGGTGTTACCCGACACGCTTGTTGCACCGCAACACTGATGCGGCCATAGGTCTTGGAGCCCGGTTCTGCCGCGAGGCGGTCAACGACTTCTTTTTGCAGCATAAAGTGCATATCGCTGATGCTGGCGGTGTACTTAAGTAAGTGAAAAATCAGTGGCGTAGAGATGTTGTATGGTAAGTTACCGAACACGCGCAAGGGTTTTTCGCTGTTGGTGAACTGGTTAAAGTCGATTTTCATTGCATCGCCACGAGTCACGTTAAGCTTAGGCGCTAAGAATGGATGGGACTCCAGTCGGTCGGCCAGGTCACGGTCGATCTCGATGACGTTCAGGTGACCACTGCGGTCAGCCACTGGCTCGGTTAATGCGGCCAGACCCGGGCCGATTTCAACCAGGTTCTCACCCGGCTGAGGATTAATTACGTCAACAATCTGCTCTATGATGTTCTGATCATGCAGGAAGTTTTGGCCAAAGCGTTTGCGCGCGCGGTGGCCGAGATGTGTTTTACTCATTGTGTGATGCTCTTACCATGTCGATTGCGGTGTTAATCGCCAGCAGGCAACTGCCTGGGTTAGCCTGTCCGGTTGCAGCCATATCCAAAGCGGTACCATGATCGACGGATGTTCTGATAAAGGGTAGGCCAAGGGTGATGTTAACCGCGTTGCCAAAGCCTTTGTATTTTAGCACGGGCAAGCCTTGGTCATGATACATGGCAACCACAGCCGCTGCACCCTCAAGATACTTCGGTTGAAACACTGTATCGGCAGGTAAAGGACCTTGTAAGTCCATGCCCTCGTTGCGCAGCTGTTCCAAAACCGGTTGGATGACGTCGATTTCTTCACGACCCAAGTGGCCGTTCTCACCGGCATGAGGGTTAAGACCGCAAACTAATATTCTCGGGTTGTTCTCGCCGAATTTATGACACAAATCATGGTGTAAAATACGCAAGATCTGCGTGAGTCTTTCGGGAGTAATTGCCTTATTAACATAGGCTAGCGGTATGTGAGTGGTTACTAATGCAACTCGTAGTCCTTCCGTTGCCAGCATCATAACGACATCGTTCTTGTTGGCAAGGTTGGCAAAAAACTCAGTGTGGCCGGAAAAGGCTATCCCAGCATCATTAATGATACCTTTATGTACCGGGCCGGTCACAATGGCATCAAATTCGCCGTTCAAATTGCCTTTTGACGCGCGTGCCAGAGTATCCACCACGTAGTGCCCGTTAGCGACATTCAACTGCCCGGCAGTGACAGGTTCAGCCACGGGTAAATGCTCAACCAGTAAGGTTCCGGCGGGACTTGGCTGTTGTGGTCGGGTACCATCGTAATACTCAATGGCAAGATCGACATTGAGTTCTCGTGCGCGTTGCTGGAGTAAATGGGCATCGGCACAAACGACAATCGCAGCGGGCCATTGCCGCTGCGCTATCATTACCGCGAGATCAGGACCAATCCCGGCGGGTTCGCCGGGAGTAAAGACCAAAACCGGAAGCATTGGCGCTGTCCTCTAGTTGACGACTTTGCGAACGTAAGCCCGATCGCGGATCTCTTGCTGCCAGTTGTCCAGCTCTTCACGGTATTTACGTGCGAACAGCATCTGATAGGCCCGATCTTGCTTACTTTCCTGAGTAGCATCCAAGGTGCGGCGATCAGTAACCTCGACAATGTGCCAGCCGAATTGGGTACGGAACGGTTCACTGATGACACCCTGCTCGATGGTTTCAACGGTTTGTTTGAACTCAGGGGCATAACGGTCTGGGCGTGACCAGCCTAAATCACCGCCGCGAGAGGCTGAACCAGGGTCGGCCGAATGTTCGCGAGCAAGTTCGTCGAAGGTCTTCTCACCGCTTTCAACCTGTTGGCGGAACTCGTTAAGCATTTCCTGCGCACGTTTGTCCGAAAGAATGACCGACGGCTTGATCAAGATGTGGCGGGCTTTCACTTCCTGTACTTCGACTTTCTGCTCACCGCGTTTATCGGCGACCTTAAGAATATGGAAACCAACACCACTGCGTAACGGACCAACAATGGCACCAACGTCTTTGCCTTTGACCACGTCGGCGAACAACGTTGGCATGGTGTTCTCCGTCATCCAGCCTAAGTCACCACCGTCCAGTGCATTACTGCCGGATGATGAGCGAATGGCGAGATCAGAAAAGTCTTCGCCTTCGTTCAGTAGTTTCATTACCGCGTCAGCGCGACGTTTCGCCGTTGCTTGTTCTTCTTGTGACGCGTCCGATGGGCTGGCGATAAGAATCTGGCTCAAACGATATTCTGTTTGTGTTTGGCTATTATTTTCTATTAATTCAACCAGGTTGCCGACTTCTTGTGGAGTAATGCTGACACGACGTTGTACGGCTGCTCGCTCAACCTGAGAAATGATCAGTTCATTACGAATCTGCTCACGGAAAGTCGGCCAGCTGATGCCTGAAGCAGTGACTTCGGCACGTAACTCTTCGACGCTTTTATCACGTTCTTTAGCGATACCATCGATAGCTTGCTCTAACTGCGATTCGCCAATTTCTACCCCCATACGCTCAGCCATTTGCAACTGCAATTCTTGCAAAATAAGGCGTTCGGTAACCTGCGTTTCCAATACCTGATCGCTGGGCGCATTGTCGGCGTCAAAGTTTCCGCCGCTTTTAACCTGCTGCATCATTTGTTCAATTTGGCTTTGCAGGATGACGCCCTCATCGACGATAACGGCGACGCGATCGAGCGTTTCCTGCGCCTTGGCCGGTGTCGCGATAAAGCCGCTAACGGCTATGCTTGAGACCGCCAAAAAGAGAGTCAACAAATATTTCATTATACCTACCACTAGTTACTAAGATAAAAAGGCCGACGATAGCCATAAATGCTTTTTTCAAGCATGTCGATTAAGCTACTGCTGTCTGACGAAAGACCGCTGATGATAAACTGTAAACTAACACCGTTGTCAAACTCAGCAGGGTTACCGCTGATATTCATCATACCGGCAGCGGCATTGCCAGGCTCTAAGTCGCGGTTGATGCGACGATACGCTGATAACCGTAACGCCCAACAACAACTACTGTACTGAACGCCCACAATAGCATCATTTACTCGGTCATTACTCAAGTCATAATACACATTTGCCGCAACTTGCCACTGTTTACTGATTTCCCATACGGCTTGTGTGCCCATCTGTTCAATATCGTTATTCAGAATATTGGTTGCTTTGCGATGGTTTATTTGCACCAGGTTCTTGTCGTCAATGCGGTACTCTAACGCGGTCTGACTCTTGCGCGTCCGGTTTAGTTCCGTGTCGTATTGAATTGCACTTCGGAAGCTCCACTGCGAATCCAATGCCCAGTTTACATCTGCAACCCACTCAGAGTTACTAGAGGTTACCTGTGATTGGGAATCAAGCAACTGGGTACGGCTGTTATCAAAGTAGTAAATCTGACCAAGACTGACGCGCAATACTTCGCGCTCGTTCGCGTTAAATAAGCTGCTGCTCGCCCCATAGGTAACCTGATTCGCTTCAGCGATACGATCCAGCCCGGAAAAGCGCTGTGCCCGAAACAGACCGTTATAATCGTCCTGCATCAGGGTGGTGTCGTAAATGCCGATATTTTGCTGGTTCTCGTACGGAACGTAGAGGTATTGCAACTGCGGCTCTAACGTTTGTCGGAACTCTCCGCCGCCTTTGCTGAAATAACGCTCGAGATGCATGCGGCCACGCAAGCGAGCTCGAGGCAGAGCTCTGGTCACCTGTTCATCCAACATTGGGTTGGTGCTTTGCTGACGGTAATGAGTGACCAGATAGGTGAGTTCGGCCTCGCCATCAAACGCTGGCGCTTCCAGCCAGTAGCCAAGGGTCGGTGCACTGTGCGCACGGGTTGCGTAGTTAGCGGTTTGCTCTTGATTCTGAAAATACGTCAGTTCGTTGTACCAGTCGAAACGCAGACCTTCTAACTGACTGCTCTGATAGTTAAGACTGACTTGTGGTAACGTCCGGTATGGGCTGCGGTACTGACCCAGTAATTCGTAGTCTTCGCTACGCAAGCGTAAATGCCAGTTGGGTACCCGGTAATCGACCTGGGCAACTCGGTACAGGTGCGTATCGGCGCGTCCGGCAAAGTCGCTGCCAAAATCATTTAAATAGTTGTCATCACTGATTTGTGTGGCGTCGACATAACCCGTCCAGTTGTCAGAAAAACGGGCACTGTGATTAACGTGCCACAGGTAGCGATCGGCATTATCGGGGCGCGCCCGATCGTTGCCCAGATATTCCAAATTCAGTTGTCCGGCATGCTCATTAAATAAGTAGCGGTATTCGGTTTTCAGCATCACCCCGCGTTCACTCATGTACACCGGCGCGAGGGTGGCGTCCATATTCGGTGCCAGATTGAAGTAGTATGGGGCTTCAACCTCAAGACCATTGAGCGATGACGAGTCTATGGTCGGATAAAGGAAACCGGATTTGCGATTATCATTAACCGGGAACGTGAAATACGGCAGATAAAAAACCGGAATATCGAACAGCTCAAGCTTGGCGCCCCAAGCTTTACCAAAATCACTTTGCTCGTCGATTTCTATGCGCTTAGCGGTCAACTGCCAGGCAGGATCGTCCGTCGGACAGGTGGTAAAACTGGAGCCGAACAAACTGACATGAGTGGGCGAGATTTCGAGCCGTTGTGCCTTACCACGCGCATTGGTGGAGGCCATCTGATATTGAGTCTGGTTAAGTTTGGCCAGCTCGTTGTCGCCGTCAAAATTAAAGGACGCACCAGTGACATTAATATAGCCATCGGTAAACTGAACACCACCCTCGGCGTCAATGGTGTTGTCCCGCTGGCTGATTTGAGCGCTTTGCGTCTTTAACCATTGATTATTGCGCTGAATGATCACATCGCCACTAAAATAGGCGCTTTCGTCGCTGTATATTTTCGCCGTGTTAGAAGACACTCTGATCGTACTGGGTGTGAACGACTGTTCCTCGTCGGTCAGGCCAAAATCAAACGCTTGCGGTGCAGGCGGACACAGTCCCGTAGCACGGGGGGGCGTGTCCTGAGCCGCCACACTGATGGGGGTGGCCATGAGAGCCACTGAACACAGGCGGAAAAAAGAGGAAAACGTGAATGTATCGCTAGCTGGCAATGGTTAATCCGTTTAATTATTGTAAGGCTTTAATATTTGTTGTGCGCGAATGCTATGATATAGCAATTTTTTTGATTCCGCTATTTGATAGACCGCCAGTATGAGCGATTTTTACTTCGGAGGACGGCTTGGAAGATAAACGTGAACTTGACTTAAAGGCATGGTGCGAAGCTCAGACCGGCGTGCCGCAGTCGCAGTTAGAAGTAGTGTCCGGTGATGCCAGTTTTCGTCGTTATTTTAGAGCGTCGGATGGACGGCAAAGCCTGATCGCGGTTGACTGTCCACCGCAGAAAGAAGATATGACGCCTTTTATTGCTGTTGCTGACGCTTACCGATCGGCGAATATCCCGGTACCGTCCATTCTCGCTGTTGATCGCGAGCACGGCTTTATGCTGCAGTCTGATTTCGGTCATATTTTGTTATTGTCGAAACTGCATCCGCGTAATGCCCGTCAATATTATCAAGCGGCACTGGCTATATTACCCGACGTTATGTCAGTCACCCATACGCAATTGGGCGAATTACCAGCTTATGACGAAGCTTTGTTGCAACGGGAGCTCGCGCTGTTCAAAGACTGGCTACTGCAGACACATCTAAAGCTGGAGTGGACGGATGATGATCAGCAGGTATGGTCGCAGTTTACGCAAAAAATGGTGAATAACGCGCTGCAACAGCCGCAGGTCGGGGTGCATCGCGACTATCATTCGCGCAACTTGATGGTGCTGGGTGATGACGAGTTAGGTGTGATTGATTTTCAAGACGCTGTGCGCGGTCCGGTGACCTATGATGCGGTTTCGTTGTTACGCGACTGCTATGTTGAGTGGCCGGACGAACTGGTGCTGGAATTGTCACAACAATTGCGCCAGCGATTGATCGATAGCCAGCAATTGGCCGCCAACGTGAACGAGCAACAGTGGCAACATTGGTTTGACTGGATGGGATTGCAACGCCACACCAAAGCGGCCGGCATTTTTGCGCGGCTGGCGCATCGCGACGATAAACCGGGATATCTTAAGGATGTGCCACGAACGCTCGGTTATCTGAGCCGAGTTAGCGCCGGTTATGCCGACTTGAGTGAGTATCGCGAGTGGTTACAACAACGGGTCATGCCAGCGTGGCAGCAGTCGCTATGAAAGCAATGATTCTCGCCGCAGGACGGGGCGAGCGAATGCGCCCTTTAACGGACCACACGCCGAAGCCGTTGCTGGCGGTTAATGGCAAGCCGTTGATCGAGTATCATCTGGAGAAACTGGCGCAGCAGGGGATTCGGGAGGTCGTTATTAATCATGCCTGGCTGGGAGAAAAAATCGAGCACAACCTTGGTGATGGGTCGCGCTGGAATCTGGCCATTCATTACTCACCAGAACCCGCGGGAGGTTTAGAAACCGCCGGTGGCATCATAAATGCGTTGCCACTGCTTGGGCAGGAACCGTTTTGGTTGATTAATGGCGACATCTGGACAGATATCTGCTTCAGCCGACTACCGAAACAATTGGGCGACGGTGACCTTGCTCATTTACTGATGGTCGAGAATCCGCCGCATCACCCAGAGGGTGATTTTTCCGTGCAGCAGGGCCGGCTTTGCCGCGCCGATAATGGCAAAGCGAGTTACACTTATTCGGGAATGGGTTTGTACAGTCCCGATTGGTTTCGCCACCGACCGGTTGAGAAACTGCCGTTAAGGCCGCTGTTTGATGCAGCGATTGAGCAGCGGAAGATGGCAGCAACGGTTGTCACCGAGGGACATTGGGTAGATGTAGGCACGCCCGCGCGGTTAGCGCAACTTGATACACAGCTACGAGGTGAAGATGATTTGGGGTAAAGTGATAGGTGCACTGGCCGGCTATTTATTTCTGCGGATCCCCGGCGCCATATTGGGCGCCCTGATTGGGCATTGGTTTGATCGCGGAATGGCAGAAGACTTTACCCGCAAAGGTGGTTTTGGGCAGTTCCTTTTTCGGGCCGGAACGGCGGCCGAAGATGCCACCTTCCTGTATACCTTGTTTGCGGTGATGGGGCACTTGGCTAAGGCTAAAGGACGAGTGACCGAGCGTGATATTGCACAGGCTTCAGCCTTAATGGATCGGCTAAAACTCAGCGGTGATGCTCGCACTGAAGCGCAATCGGCGTTTCGTGAAGGCAAACACGACACCTTCCCATTACAGCAGGTAGTGCGTGAATTTAAACAAGCCTTTTACGGTAACCGCGACGTCCTGCAGTTGTTTATGGAGCAGTTGATGGCGCTGGCGCTCAATGATGGTGTGCTGGATAAGGCAGAGCATGAAGTGCTGATAAACGTTGGTAAAACGCTGGGCTTTACCAAGTTCCAAATTGACCAGTGGCTGATGATGCAAAAAGCGGCCTTTCGTTTCAATCAACGCCAGCAGCAACAGCGCCAGGGTCGAACTCAGAACGCGTCGCGCAGTGCCGATGATGTGCAAGATGCTTATGAGATTCTGGGGGTCTCAGCGCATCAATCTGACGCGGAAATCAAAAAAGCCTATCGCAAACTGATGGCACAGCATCACCCGGATAAGCTGGCTTCTAAAGGTTTACCGGAAGAAGTGATGAAGCAAGCTCAGGAACGCGCTCAGGATATTCAGGCAGCTTACGAAACCATCAAACAAAAACGAGGTATGCGTTAAAAACCGTGGTATTTAAGCCAACCTTTTAGGGTGCTGGTAAGCTCTCTTTGCCCTGATGTTCCTTCACTCAGAAGGGGGCGTTGACGATAGTTCACTTGTTGATGTTTTTGACTGTACTGGCGGCGCAGGTCAAGGCTACTGGTCACCCATTGGTTGGCCTCCGGCGTACTGAGTTCAAGCACCGGCAGTTGCAACTTCGCCAGCTGTTCGGATAACGACCGGTTCAACTGCGGTTGCGGCAAGTACATATCGATAACCACTAAGGCGTCCGGCATCAGTTCGGGTTGCTGTTGAATCAACTTGACCGCCATCGCAGCGGTAATTCCTTCCATCACCCAAAGGGTAAAACCCGGGTTATCGGAAAACTCCGTCGACAGTCTTTGAATACGGGTTTGCAACGCCGCAATGTATGGTTCAAAAAAAGCCTCATCGACCGGCTGTGGGTGAACAGACGCTGGGTTATGTTGTTGCAACTGGTGAGTCTGTAATGCCATTTCGGGCGGTACCAGTGCCCAGCTATGCCAGCCCAGTATCGGTGCCTGCTCATAGCTGTGACGAACCCAAGGAGACTGCAGAGGATGCAATGGCCAGTCAGGCATGCTGAGCAGCCGTCCACGCACAAAATTCACTTGCGCCGGTTGGTATAAGGCCAAATAGCGATTGTCCTCATGCTCGAGCCAGCGCAATTGATCCGGGGGCAGGTAACGCTGCAAATCATCGTTTGCATCGGCTCCTGGAGGAACCAATGTCGAACTGAGCCACAGCGTGGCCATTACAGCGATGACAGATTTTGTGTTCATGCTTTGTTATCGGATGCAACGCGGCAGTCTTGAGTCGCAGCCGAGCTTTTTTACGCAAACGGCGTCGGGCAGGTAAACGTCAACCATTGTTCGGACTGTGGATGAAACAGGCTCAGTTGATGGGCATGCAGCAACAGCCTCGGCGCCATATTAAAGGCCTCGTCGTGTGCGTAAAACTTGTCGCCAAGAATGGGGCAGTTAAGCGCCAGCATATGCACACGAAGTTGATGTGAGCGTCCGGTATAGGGGGTTAGTTCCACCAGCGTGCTGTGATCATCATGGTTCATGACCCGGTACAACGTCTGGCTGGCCTTGCCTTGCTGGTAATCGATTTGTTGACGCGGACGATTGGGCCAGTCACAGGCAAGCGGTAAATCAACAACGCCGGATTGAGCCGGCGGTATTCCAAATACACGGGCGTGATAACGCTTCACCGGCTGGCGCTGCTGGAACTGCCGGCTAAGATGGCTTTGTGCCGGTTTACCCAGCGCAAAAACCATGATGCCAGAGGTGGCCATATCCAGCCGGTGTACCAACTTTGCCTCCGGCAGCACCCGCGTGACCCGGGTATACGCCGAATCGAAATGCTCCGGTGCGCGCCCGGGGACACTGAGTAGCCCGCTGGGCTTATTGATGACCAGTAGCTGTTCGTCACGGTACACCACCGTCAGATAGGGTGTCTGTGGTGGTGTGTAGTTTAATAACGCCATTTACGGTTGGTTGACCAGGATACGAATGGCGAACAACGATAACGTTGGCTGCTTCAACGCCTGCATTACCGCGGTCTGGCGAGCATCAATTGCGTTGATTTCATCATCACGCACGGCTGGGTTTTTTTCCTTCAGCGCGACGAGGCGTTGTTTCTGCTGTGAAAGGCGCTGTTGTGCCTGCTCGCACGCCTGTTCAATACGTTGCTGCAACCATGCTTCGGCGGTAGGCTGCTGTTGCTGAATAAACTGCTGCGCGCTGTCGCGTAACTGGCGAACGATCTGGCGTGCGGTCTTTTTATCCAAAAAGCTGGCTTGCTGCGTCAGTGCATCGCGTGGCACTTTGTCACTCAAATCGCGCCCCTGGCTGTCCAGCAGAATACGTAGCCGCTGTTGTGGATAAAATTCCTGTGCTGCGATGTTATCCGAGCGTGGCACCTCTGTCACGTAGTCCAGCTCCAGGAACCAGGCACCTGCCGGTAACGCCTTATTTTGTAAGCGTGCGACGCAGACACTGCCAAAGTCTTCGGTCGTGAGCAGTTCGATTGCTGCTTGCACATGAGGATGATCCCAGCTTAAAAATTCAATGTCCTCAAAGGCCAACGCGGTGTCCCGATCGACGGTGATGGTCATGCCGTCTTCGGCTAAGCCGGGAATCGCCGGTACTCGCATATGCTCACTGGGCTTCACAAACATACGGTGCTCGTCCAGTACTTCGGTATTAACGCCAAAACGATCCCAGAATGATTCCATGAAGTCATACAGTGCGTCGGCATCAGCATCGTTGTTAATGTGCTGAATCAGTTGTGCTGCTGCCTCTGGGCGGCAAGCGTTGAGTTCCTGCAACTTATCGCGGCCAGCCTCGGTTTCCTGCACCAGTTGCTGGTGGTAGTTGCGGGTTCGCTGCAATAAATCGTCTGGCAGGCTCTCGGCGCTATTCAGAGCGCGTTGTAAAGCATCGCGCTCAGCTTCGTAAACCTGCCGCCCAACAGGGTTGCATTGCTCAAACGCGTTCATGCCCAAGTGGTACCAATCCAATAGCAGCGCTTCGTCGGAGTGCTGTAAATATGGCACATGAATGTGTACATCGCCTTGCTGGCCAATCCGGTCAAGACGGCCAATGCGCTGCTCGAGTAAATCGGGGTTTTCGGGTAAGTCAAACAGCACCAGATGCTGCACAAACTGGAAATTACGTCCTTCGCTACCAATTTCTGAACACAACAGGATTGGGCTGCCATCTTCGTCCGAGGCAAAAAAGGCCGCAGCACGATCCCGCTCCAGCAACGACATCCCCTCATGGAACACGGCGGCATGAACGCCGGCCATTACCCGCAGAGCCTCCGATAAATCGAGCACCTGTTCGGCCGAATGACAAATCAATAGGGTTTTATGGGGCTTTTGTGCTTTTAAAAAGTCCATTAGCCAGCTCACCCGGGGGTCCTCAAGCCACCAGGGTTCACCACTTTCCGGCATGAATTCCGGTAGGGCGTAGCTGTGCAAATGCCGTTGCGGGAAGCCGCCAATGTGTTTGCGGCGATTACGGAACATAACACGACCGGTACTGTGCTGGTCGAGCAACTGATCGAGGGCTTCGCCTGTTAGCTGAGAGGCCTGTTCGGCGAGCTCGCGGTAATGGCTTTGTTGCTGTTGAAAATCGTCAAGGCTGTTAAAACGGTTTGGGTCAAGCAATCGTAAACGCTGGAAATGACCTTCACTGCCTTCCTGCTCTGGTGTTGCCGTCAGCAGTAAAACGTCGCTGATGTTTTGGCACAACGCTTCGGTATGTTCATAGCCAGCCGTTCCGGCCTGCATATGGTGTGCCTCATCCACAACCAGTAAATCGAACTCTGCCTGCTGCAGTTGCGATTGCCATTCACCGGCGGCGACAAATTGGTCGCTGACGATAATCAGCTGTTCAGCAAAAAATGGGTTGGCACCTTCGTCGCTCAGCTGTTGGCAACGTTCTTCATCAAACACGCTGAACGTTAGTGCAAAGCGCCGGCGCATCTCGACCAGCCATTGATTGCGAAGTGACTCTGGTACAATCACCAATACCCGGTGGTTGCGGCCGGTTAACAGGCGGCGCTGCATGACCATACCGGCTTCAATGGTTTTCCCCAGGCCGACTTCATCCGCCAGCAAAACGCGCGGATGGTAGCGTTCGGCGACGGTGTGCGACACGTACAATTGATGCGGTAACAGACCGATCCGGGCGCCGAGCAAGCCGGCGACCGGACTTTGTTGCCAGCGCGCATAGAATTCACTGGCCTGGTTGCGTAATAGGTAAAGGTCATGGCGGTCAGCGTTACCGGCAACCAGACGCGTCAGCGCCGGGTTAATGTCGATCTGATGGGACAATTGTGACTCCGGTACCATCACCTCGGATTGGTCGTCGAGACGCTGACCGAAGTAAATTAACAGGCCGCTTTGTTCTTTCACGTCCGTAATGGTAAACGACCAGTCATCAGCGTGTTTGGCCTGCTGACCTTCGGACAGTTGCAGACGAGCCAGTGGTGCGTCATGGCTGGCGTAAATTCGGCTTTCACCGTTACTGGGAAACATAACCGTTACCTGACGGCCATCGATGTGGGTGATGATACCCAACCCCAAACTTGTTTCTGTTTCGCTTAACCAACGCTGACCTAAACTGAACTCGCTCACTATCCGTCCTTACTGCTAACCATTAAGAGGGCGCAAATGGTAATGGTCGAGGCTAAAAAAAACAATCGTGTCATCACTCTGTCATGAATTTTAGTCTAAGCTGTAAGAAAAGAATAATGATAAAGCCGACTATGACTAGGGTGATGCGATGACCTCAAAATCCGTTTCAACGACCGCTCGTAAATCCTTTATTCTTGACACCAACATCCTTCTGCACGACCCACTCGCCTTTCTTAATTTTGACGAACACAATGTCATCATTCCGATGGTGGTGCTGGAAGAACTCGATAACATAAAAGATCGCCACAAGGATGTGAGCCGTGAAGCGCGGGTAGCCATTCGATCGCTTGAGGAAGTGTTAAAAGAGGCAAGCCCGGAACAAATCATCGACGGTGTGCCGTTAACCCGAGTGCAGGGTGATCATCAGGCCAATGGCACCTTAGCTATTTTTCCGGATTACGAACTGGAACAGAACGATTCGGTGTTGTCGTTAAAAGAAAACGATCACCGCATTATTCAGGCGGCACTGGAGATTCAGCGCAAACAGTCGCCAGCGGCAGTGGTGCTGGTGACCAAAGACATCAATATGCGCCTTAAGGCCAAAGGTGCGGGGATGCGGTTTGTCGAAGATTACCGCACCGACCAACTGATCGATGATATTCGCCTGTTGAGCAAAGGCTTTTATCAGTTCAGTGGCGACTTCTGGCAGCAAGTCAAGGAAGTATCAACACAACAGGAAGGGCGTGATGCTTATCATACCGTGTCCCGGGATGTGTTGCCGCAGGTGTTTCATAATGAGTACATCATCGATGAAACCCATACCTTTGCCAGTCGTGTCGATAGCTATGACGATAAAACGGTCACCTTGCAGGATCTTGGCTATGAACGGATGATGGCCTACGATGCGTGGGGCGTCCGGCCTAAAAACATCTACCAGGCAATGGCATTGCATGCACTGCTTGATACGCATATGGATATGGTGGTACTGACCGGACCGGCGGGGTCCGGTAAAACCCTATTGGCGTTATCGGCTGCGTTGGAAATGGTGGTCGAGCAGGGCATCTACGAGAAAATCATTGTCACCCGCAATACGCCGGAAATTGCTGAATCCATTGGCTTCTTGCCGGGCACAGAGGAAGAGAAAATGGCGCCCTGGCTGGCGGCCATTACGGATTCATTGGAAGTGCTGCATCGCCATGACGAAAGCATGGACTCAAGTCTGAATTACATCATGAATAAAGCGAACATCCAGTTTAAGTCGCTTAACTTTATGCGGGGACGGAGCATTCAAAATGCGGTGGTAATTCTGGATGAAGCGCAAAACCTGACCGCATCCCAGTTAAAAACATTGATCACGCGGTGCGGTGAGAACACCAAGTTGGTGGTTTCCGGCAACCTGGCGCAAATCGACAGTTATTATCTTACAGCGGTTACGTCAGGCCTAACCTACATTGTGGAGCGCTTTAAAGATTATCCCGGCAGTGCAACGATTAACCTGAATGGCGTAGTCCGCAGTAAATTGGCTCAGTTCGCGGAAGAGCATTTATAGCGTTAACCGCCACTTAACGGGACAACGACGTACTGACCGCTGTCGATGTAAAATTGGCTTTGCGCTGAGATGTTGCCGGCAGGCATGATGGCCGGGCCGGCAACTTCCACCAATACCAGCTTCGTACCACCGTCCTCAATGGTCGCATCGGCCGCTGTGCTGGCCATACTGATGGCAAACAACGCGTGTCCGGGCAGGTAAACAATCGCCATTTTCGCTTGTGGAATGATCGGCTTGAGTAGGGCCGCCATCAATCCGGCTTTGCTGTCGCAATCGCCCTGATTGTAGTAGAGCACTTGATTGGGCGGCAAATAACCGTCACCGCGATTATTGATGCCGTCCTCTTGGGCGTCATAAGGAATGGCCTGGATAAACTGAGCAATATAATCGGTATAGCTACGGCGGCTGTTATCGCGCAGCGCATGGCCGATTTGTTCGATCAACGGGTTAAACAGGCTTTGTTGCTGAGCGGCTATCTGAACCGCATCAGGAATGATCCCCTGTTCACCGGACGGTAAACGTAAATAACGATAATAGTTAGCGCTTAGATAGTCTTGCCACTGTTGTTGATAATAACTGCGGACACGCTGAGCTTGTTGCTGGTACTGTTGTTGCAAGTGTCGTTGGCGAGTTTCTTTTACCGCAATGGAAAGCTGCTGCTGACGTGGCGACAGGGTGACTTCTACGCCTCGATAGTTTTGTTGTTTAATAAACCGAGTTAGTTGTTGGTAAAGCTCTCGATTGGCTCTTTTTAAATTATAGTTACGAAAGCGTTGAAAGGAATTTAAGAATGGCTGACGGTCGGAACTGAAGCTCAGTGAGCGAGAAGTGCCAGTAGCTTCCTGCCACTGGTAAGAAAACTGCAACTGTTGATCTTGCTGTGTGCGTTCAAAGGACTGTTGCTGAGAAAAAGCCGGAAGTGACGTTAGTGTGATCAACAACAACACGCCAGCGAACCCAATCTTTTGATGATGCAACCGGCGGCCGTTCATTGTTTCTCGTCAGAACTTCATTTCGGTGATGGGATTCTCTTCAAACTTAAGATCCACTTGGTATTCTACCCCGCCAGCACGGACAAAGAAGTACGTCTTATCGCGTTTAAATAACTCTTGCAGAGTGATAATTTTTACGCCCGGACGTCGCTCTGGTCCCCAATCGGACATTTCTACGCCAAAACGTGTAACCAGTATGTTTTTATAACGATCATTAGTGATGAGTAACAATTTCTTGTTCTCATCTTTCAGCATGATGGTATTGCCGGTTACAGTGTAAGGTTCTTCGTTACCGAACACGAGCTTGCTCCTATCGAAAGACAAAATCAGAATGAATGCTTAATCGAGCACGAGTTAACGTTGCAACTATAACGAATTATTAAAGATTAACCAATACAGCGTCAACGAAACTATCGCAAGTGTTAATCGCTGAGCGAGCTCATATAATCTTCAACGATCAGTAGGGCGGCCTGACTGTCGACTTTTCCTTTACTGAGGTTTCGGTAACCGCCGTCGCTGAACAGTTGTTCACGAGCAGCGGTTGAGGTTAGACGTTCATCCTGAAAAACAACCTTCACGCCAAAGCGTCCATGTATTCGGTTGCCAAACTTGCGGGCTCGTTGGGTAAGTGGTTGTTCGCTACCATCCATGTTTAACGGCAACCCAACCACCACCTGCTCGGGCTGCCATTCTTTTAACAGTTGCTCCAGTTGGTTCCAGTCAGGAACTCCGTCACGGGCTTTTAAGGCCGCCAATGGGGATGCCGTTGCAGTAATGGTTTGTCCAACTGCAACGCCGATGCTTTTGGTGCCAAAATCAAAGCCCAGTAAGGTCATGCGTGACCAACGTCTGGACCAAGCTGCCAAACATCAAAGCCCAGTTTTTCGGTGGCTTTCTGCCAGCGCTCTGCAACGGGCGTATTAAATAGAATGTCCGGGTCTGCAGGAATCGACAGCCATGCGTTTTCGGCGAGCTCTTTTTCCAGTTGTCCGGCTTCCCAGCCGGCGTAACCGAGCGTCAATAAAAATTTCAGTGGCGCCGCAGATGAGCCGAGCGCTTCTAAAATATCGCGCGACGTAGTCACCATAATATCGTCACTGAGCTTTAAACTGCTGCGCCAGTTATCCTGCGGTGGATGGATAACAAAGCCGCGCTCCTGGCCGACAGGACCACCGGTAAAAACCGGACCCGTCAGTTGCTCGGAGGTTTGTGGATAAACGATTTCAAGCTTATCCAACAAGCTGTTGACCTTGAGGTTCGCGGGTTGATTGATGATTAAACCCATCGCACCGTCTTCGTTATGCTCGCAGATATAGGTTACGCTGCGCTTGAACAACGGATCGTCCATTGTCGGCGTGGCTATCAAAAAATGATTCTGTAAGCTTTCCATCGGTGACTCCTTAACAATCGATACCTTAGATATCGGTGCGATGGTGCAAAATTCAATGTTGCTGCGATAACTTTTTGTCAATTGCGGCAAACAATTTGGCGGCAATATTGATGTCGTAAGCGGCCTCTATTTCGCGCATACAGGTCGGGCTGGTTACGTTAATCTCCGTGACTTTATCACCAATCACATCCAGACCTACTAAGAGTAGTCCGCGTCGACTAAGTTCCGGACCGATGGCGTTGGCAATAGCCCAGTCTGAATCTGATAACGGCTGGGCGCGGCCACTGCCGCCGGCCGCTAAGTTACCCCGGGTTTCGCCCGCCGAAGGCACGCGAGCCAGCGCATAAGGCATCGGTTCGCCGTCAATGATAAGGATGCGTTTGTCACCATCCTTAATGGCCGGTAAGTACTTCTGTGCCATGGCGTAGCGGCGGCCCTTCTGTGTCAATGTTTCGATAATGACGCCTAAATTGGCACCATCCGCACCGACTTTGAAAATGGACGCGCCACCCATGCCATCGAGGGGTTTCATGATCACTTCCTGGTGCTGCTTATGAAATGCCTTTAACACCTCTGCGTTAGCACTGACGATGGTATCGGTGGTAAATTCCGCAAACCAGCTGGTATAAAGCTTCTCGTTACAGTCACGTAAACTTTGAGGCTTGTTGACGACAAGCGCACCGTCACGCTCCGCCAGCTCCAAAATCTGGGTGGCATACAGGAATTCGCTGTCAAACGGCGGATCTTTGCGCATCATAATGACATCGAAGTCGCCCAATGCCCGCTTTTCATCCTCGCCGAGCTGATAAAAATCACTGCTGCGATCGGTAACATGAACGGTTCGGGTAAGCGCAAACGGTTGGCCGTTATCGATTAACAGGTCGCCCATTTCGATGTAATAACATTGATATCCCTGTGCTTGAGCCTCAAGCAACAATCGAAAACTGGTGTCTTTGTGCGTTTTGACCTCGGCGATGGGATCCATCACCATAGCAAGCGTTTTCATGCCTTATCCTTTTTGACTGTGTTTAGGCGAGGTCGCCGATTTGATACTGCAGTACACTCAGCGCAGTCAAAGCAGCGGTTTCGGTGCGTAGTATACGCGGCCCCAAACGTATCGGTTTAAATTCATGATGGGCAGCCTGAGTCACCTCTTGGTCGCTAAAGCCGCCTTCCGGGCCGATGATCAATACCGCTGAAGTCATCGTTCTGCCCGCAATAAGTTCCGTTAACGGCGCCGGAGCATAGGGGTCGAGCGTCAACTTCAATTGCCCTTCGACCTGGGCAACAAAGGTTTCCATAGCCTGTGCCGGGTGCACGGTGGGAACCACACTGCGGCCACATTGTTCACAGGCAGAGATAACCACTTTTTGCCACTGCTGGCGTTTCTTTTCAAGTCGCTCGCCGGATAATTTAACACCGCAGCGCTCACTAAAAAGCGGAGTAATTTCAGTGACGCCGAGCTCGACCGATTTCTGTAACGCAAAATCCATGCGGTCGCCACGGGAAATGACTTGTCCTAAGTGCACCTGCAACGGCGACTCCGTTGGGTTCTCGGTTTTCTGAATCGGGCGGGCGCTGGCGTTGCGTTTGCTCACTTCGGTGAGTTCGGCTTGATACTCAAAGCCGTCACCATTAAACAGACAAACCGTTTGTCCGCTACTCATCCGTAATGCCTTCACGCTGTGCTGAAAGGCATCGGCCGATAACTCGACCTCGACGCCGATAGCCAAAGCGTCAGGGTGATACAGTCTTGGCAGTCTCATTGACATTTCTCATAACGAAGTGGACTTTTAGACGTCCAGAAGTAGAAAAATAATTGTTGATCGGTTACATTACCGTTTTAGTACTAGTAGCTTTAATCAAAATAAAGGAATGGTAGACATATGTCACGTCACCTGTTCACGTCCGAGTCAGTTTCTGAGGGACATCCGGATAAAATTGCCGACCAGATTTCTGATGCGGTGCTTGATGCCATTTTAACAGATGACCCGCGCGCTCGGGTTGCCTGTGAGACTTATGTAAAAACCGGTATGGTACTGGTGGGCGGTGAAATTTCAACGAACGCCTGGGTTGATATTGAAGAACTGACCCGTAATACCATCAAAGACGTTGGTTATGTGCATTCAGACATGGGTTTTGATGCCAATTCTTGTGCCGTACTCAATGCGATTGGTAAACAAAGTATGGACATCAACCAAGGGGTTGATCGAGAGCATCCTGAACAGCAGGGGGCCGGCGACCAGGGTCTGATGTTTGGTTATGCGTCGAATGAAACCTCGGTGTTGATGCCGGCGCCAATTACCTACGCACACCGCGTGGTGCAGCGTCAGTCTGAGGTGCGCAAGAACGGTACCCTGCCGTGGTTACGTCCGGACGCGAAAAGCCAGCTGACGTTTGTCTATGAAAACGGAAAACCGGTTGGTATCGATACCGTGGTACTGTCGACCCAACACCGCGAAGATATTACCCAGGATCAGTTGAAAGAAGCTGTGATGGAAGAGATCCTGAAGCCGGTGCTGCCACAGCAGTGGATTACCAAAGACACCAAGTTTCATATCAACCCGACCGGTCGCTTCGTGATTGGCGGCCCGATGGGTGATTGTGGCTTGACCGGCCGTAAAATCATTGTTGATACCTACGGCGGTATGGCACGCCACGGTGGCGGCGCGTTCTCCGGTAAGGATCCGTCGAAAGTAGACCGCAGTGCTGCTTATGCCGCACGTTATGTGGCGAAGAACCTGGTCGCAGCCGGTCTGGCTGAACGCTGTGAAATTCAGGTTTCGTATGCCATCGGCGTGGCCGAGCCGACCTCAATCAGCATCGACACCTTCGGCACCTCTAAGTACGATGAGGAAACGCTGATTGCGCTGGTTCGCCGACACTTTGATCTACGCCCTTACGGCCTTATTCAAATGCTCAACTTAGAACAGCCGATATACCGTAAAACTGCGGCTTACGGCCACTTTGGCCGCGATGAATTCCCGTGGGAACAGACCGACAAAGCGGAGATTCTTAAAGCCGATATCTAACCGCGCCGGCGGCTAGAAAATACGCATTAAATTTGCTTGTAACCCCCGAAATGTGGAGAATACGCGCATCTGAATTCGCATCTCACCGTTTGGGGGTTTTTCATGTCTGACCGTCGTCATCTCGCCAATGCTATTCGTGCTCTAAGTATGGATGCTGTACAAAAAGCCAAGTCTGGCCATCCCGGAGCGCCCATGGGCATGGCGGATATTGCCGAAGTGTTGTGGCGTGATTATCTAAAACACAACCCGAATAATCCGCATTGGGCTGACCGCGATCGTTTCGTCCTGTCGAACGGGCATGGTTCAATGCTCATATACTCGCTCCTGCACTTAAGCGGTTACGACCTCAGTATTGATGATCTTAAACAATTCCGCCAACTGCATTCGAAGACGCCGGGCCATCCGGAATACGGTTATACACCCGGTATCGAAACTACCACCGGACCACTGGGGCAGGGTATTGCTAATGCCATCGGTATGGCTCTGGCAGAAAAAGTGCTGGCGGCCCAGTTTAACCGTGAAGGTCATCAAATCATTAACCACCACACCTACGCGTTTCTCGGTGATGGCTGCCTGATGGAAGGTATTTCGCATGAAGCGTGCTCGCTGGCGGGGACGCTGGGACTGGGTAAGCTGATCGCGTTTTACGACGACAACGGCATCTCCATTGACGGTGAAGTTGAAGGCTGGTTTACCGATGACACCGCGAAGCGTTTTGAATCCTATAACTGGCACGTTATTCGTGATGTTGATGGGCATGATGCCGGCGCCATCAGTGATGCCATTGAGCAGGCGCAGGCAAATCAGGATCAGCCGACCCTGATCATCTGCAAAACCGTGATTGGTTTTGGCTCACCAAACAAACAGGGCAAAGAGAGCTGTCACGGCGCGCCACTGGGCGATGATGAAATTACAGCGACTCGTGAAAAACTGGGTTGGAACTACGGGCCGTTCGAAATTCCGGCCGATGTCTATCAGCAATGGTCAGCAAAAGACCGCGGTGACGCTGTTGAAGCTAGCTGGAACAAACGCTGGGTTGCTTACGAACAGGAATTCCCGCAACTGGCGGCGGAATTGAAGCGCCGTCTAAATGGTGAGTTGCCGACGGACTTCGAGCAACAGGTTGTCGATTACGCCAAACGGTTACAGGCGAACCCGGATAACCCTGCGACACGTAAAGCCTCGCTGAATGCGTTAAACGAATTTGGTCCAAAGCTGGGTGAACTGTTGGGCGGTTCTGCCGATCTGGCAGGTTCGAACCTAACCCTTTGGGATGGAGCGAAAGGCATCGATGCGAACGACGCTAGTGGTAACTACGTGTACTACGGTGTGCGCGAATTTGCGATGTCAGCGATCATGAATGGGATTACTTTGCACGGTGGTTTTAAAGCCTATGGCGCCACCTTCCTGATGTTCATGGAATACGCCCGTAATGCTGTGCGGATGGCGGCGTTGATGAAACAGCCAGCGATTTTCGTTTATACCCACGACTCGATCGGTTTAGGCGAAGACGGGCCGACTCACCAGCCGGTGGAACAGCTAGCCAACTTGCGCTTAACGCCAAACCTGAATTGCTGGCGCCCGTGTGACGCCGTGGAAACGGCAGTAGCCTGGGGTGCAGCGATTCAAAGTACGACCACACCTAGTGCACTGGTGTTCAGCCGTCAGGGTATGCCGCAACAGCAACGTGATGAGCAACAACTGCAGAATATTGCCAAAGGTGGTTATGTCCTGAAAGACTGCGAGGGTACGCCGGAACTGATCGCTATTGCGACCGGTTCAGAAGTGGATATTGCGGTGCAGGCGGCCGCCAAACTGACGGAGCAGGGGCACAAAGTACGAGTTGTGTCGATGCCAAGCACTGATGTGTTTGAACAACAGTCGGCAGAATATCGTGAACAGGTGCTCCCTGCGGCGGTTAGCAAACGTATCGCGATTGAAGCGGGTATCGCCGATTACTGGTACAAATACGTTGGCTTAAATGGCGCGGTGGTCGGTATGACCACCTTTGGTGAGTCGGCGCCAGCGGCTGAGCTTTATCAGCACTTTAACATCACTGTTGAAAACACCGTGGCTCAGGCCAACGCGTTGCTGGGTTAAGTTGTGTCGATTCGAGTCGCTATCAACGGATTTGGACGGATTGGACGGAGCTGTTTGCGGGCATTGTACGAAAACAATTACCGCGAACACTTCCAGGTGGTGCTGATTAATGAACCGGCGCCGGCCGCGTCAATGGCGCACTTGCTGAAGTATGACTCGAGTCATGGCCGTTTTAAGTTTGCGGTGCAGCAAGCGGGCGAGCAGCTGACGGTTGCCAAGGATGATATTGCGGTTACCCACGAAACCAGCATAGAAGCGGTCGACTGGGCGGCGCACGCCGTTGATATTGTTATCGATTGTACCGGTGTGTTTGGTAGCCAGGCTGACGGCCAGCGCTATCTGAAGCAGGGCGTTAAGCGCGTCCTGTTTTCTCATCCGGGACAGCCGGATGTCGACTTTACTGCCATTTACGGTATCAATCACCAACAGCTAAGCCGTGAACATCGGATTATCTCCAATGGTTCCTGTACCACGAACTGTATCGTTCCCATCATCAACATCATCGATAATGCGTTTGGTATTGATTCAGGCGCGGTAACGACCATTCATTCGGCGATGCATGATCAGCAGGTGATTGACGCGTACCACCCGGATTTACGCCGAACCCGAGCTGCAGGGCGCTCCATCATTCCGGTGGATACTAAGCTGGCGCGAGGAATCGAGCGTATTTTGCCGCATTTACAAGGGCGTTTTGAAGCGATTGCGGTGCGCGTGCCGACCACCAATGTGACAGCGATGGATCTAAGCGTTACCTTAAATAATGATGCATCATTGGATGACGTAAACGCGGTGATAAAAGAGGCGGCCGCAAATGAACTCAATGGGATCGTGGACTATACCGAAGAGCCATTAGTCTCTATCGATTTCAATCATGATCCCCATTCCAGCATTGTTGACGGCACCCAGACTCGCGTCAGCCATAAACGGTTAGTGAAGCTACTGTGTTGGTGTGACAACGAATGGGGTTTTGCAAACCGGTTACTCGATACCACACGCGTTATCATCAACACGCTGTAGCGCCGTGAAGGCTAACAATCGAAATCATTGAAAAGAGGAAAAACCATGTCTGTATTAGCGATGGCGGATTTGGAATTAAACGGCAAGCGCGTCTTAATTCGGGAAGATCTGAACGTGCCGATAAAAGACGGCAAAGTGGCTTCTGACGCTCGTCTGCGTGCGGCGTTGCCGACCATTAAGCTGGCTCTGGAAAAAGGTGCCGCGGTCATGCTGATGTCACACCTGGGGCGACCGACCGAAGGACAATTTGATGCTGAGTTTTCGCTGGCGCCGGTTGTCGATTATTTGAACGATGCACTGGATGTGCCGGTACGGTTAGAAAATGATTATTTAGACGGTACCGATGCTGCCGCCGGCGAAGTGGTGGTATTTGAAAATGTCCGCTTTAATGTGGGCGAAAAAAGCAATGACGATGAGCTGGCTAAGAAACTGGCGGCACTGTGTGATGTCTACGTTATGGATGCATTTGGCACAGCTCACCGGGCTCAGGCGTCAACCCATGGTGTGGCGAAGTTCGCGCCCGTTGCTTGTGCCGGTCCTCTGCTGGTAAATGAACTCGAGGCATTGGGTAAAGCGCTGGATAATCCGAAACGACCACTGGTGGCGATCGTCGGTGGCTCGAAAGTATCAACCAAACTTACGGTATTGGAATCGTTGTCCAATGTGGTTGATCAATTGATCGTTGGTGGCGGTATTGCCAACACCTTTATCGCGGCTGCAGGTCACTCCGTGGGTAAATCGCTCTACGAACCGGACCTGATTCCGGAAGCAAAACGCTTGATGCAGCAGGCACAGCAACGCAATGCGGAAATTCCATTGCCAACGGATGTGGTAACCGGTAAAGAATTCAGTGCCGATACCCGTGCTGAAACCAAGCCGGTAAATGAAGTCGAGGACGACGATATGATTTTCGATGTCGGCCCGGACACCGCACAAATGCTGGCGGAAAAGCTGAAAAATGCAGGCACTATCGTGTGGAACGGCCCAGTAGGTGTGTTTGAATTTGATGCATTTAGCCACGGCACTGAAGTGATGGCTAATGCGATCGCCGACAGCGAGGCGTTTTCGATTGCCGGTGGCGGCGACACCTTGGCGGCGATTGACCAATACGGTATCGCTGATAAGATGAGTTATATCTCTACCGGCGGCGGTGCCTTCCTTGAGTTTCTCGAGGGTAAAAAGCTGCCCGCGGTCGACATTTTAGAACAGCGCGCAAAAGACGCATAATCGGAACAACAAATTAAGGAGTTACATTATGGCCCTCGTGTCACTACGACAGTTACTGGACCACGCCGCGGAGAACGGCTACGGTATTCCAGCGTTTAACGTCAACAACCTGGAACAAATGCGCGCGATTATGCAGGCGGCGGAAAAAGTGAACAGCCCAGTGATTGTGCAAGCC
Organism: Idiomarina sp. OT37-5b; assembly: GCF_002968395.1. Classification (NCBI taxonomy): domain Bacteria; kingdom Pseudomonadati; phylum Pseudomonadota; class Gammaproteobacteria; order Alteromonadales; family Idiomarinaceae; genus Idiomarina; species Idiomarina sp. OT37-5b. The sequence goes on along the minus strand of NZ_CP027188.1, from coordinate 2,450,487 downwards.
TCTGCTGGTGCTCGTAAATACGCTGGCGCGCCGTTTCTGCGCCACTTAATGCAAGCGGCTAGCGAAGAGTGGCCGGATATTCCAGTGGTTGTGCATCAGGATCACGGCACCTCACCGGCCGTTTGTCAGCGTTCGATTCAGTTAGGTTTCACCTCGGTGATGATGGACGGTTCGCTGCGCGAAGACGGTAAAACCCCGGCCGATTACGATTATAACGTGCGCGTCACTCAGCAAGCGGTTGCTATGGCGCACGCCTGTGGTGTATCGGTCGAAGGTGAACTGGGTTGTCTGGGATCGCTGGAAACCGGCGAAGCCGGTGAAGAAGACGGTGTTGGTGCTGAAGGCAAATTGTCACACGATCAATTACTGACCGATCCGGAAGAAGCGGCAGAATTCGTTCAGGCAACACAAGTGGATGCGCTGGCGATCGCGTGTGGCACCTCACACGGTGCGTACAAGTTTACTCGTCCACCAACCGGTGACATCCTTGCGATTGACCGCATCAAGGAAATTAACCGTCGTATTCCAAACACTCACTTGGTCATGCACGGTTCTTCTTCAGTACCACAGGACTGGTTGGCGGTCATCAATGAATTTGGCGGTGAAATTCCGGAAACCTATGGTGTACCGGTAGAACAAATTCAGGAAGGCATTAAAAACGGTGTGCGCAAAGTGAACATCGATACCGACTTACGCTTGGCCAGCACGGGTGCGATTCGACGTCACCTGGCGGAGAACCCGTCGAACTTCGACCCGCGTAAATTCCTGGCTGCGGCCACTGACGCGATGCAGGAAATTTGTGAAGCACGTTTCCTGGCATTTGGTTGTGAAGGTCAGGCTAGCAAAATCAAGCCTATTTCTCTTGAGGAAATGTTCAAGAAATATGAACGTGGGGATTTGAAGGCTGTTGTAAAGTAACGTAAACTTTGCTTAATTAAATCGAAAATTGAGTCGCATGGGATAGAAAATTGTCCATCCTGTGCGGCTCGTATAAAAATGTAAGTCGAGGTATACGTGCGCTTATCCGTTATTTTTGCCAGTTTAATGTTGCCCCTATCCGCATCAGCACAAACCTTTATGTTTGACGATGCCGAGGATATGGATACAAATACCGTTGAAGAATGGGAGGCAAGCGCAGAGTTTGGCCTGTTATTCACCACAGGTAACACCAAGACCGAGAGTTTAAAAGGCAAATTAAACGTTTCTCGCGACTACAAAAAGTGGCGTCATAAAGGCATTATCGATTACTACACGGCCGAGCAGGAAGACCAGTCGACGGGCCAAACCTCAGAGACTGCAGACAGCCTGTTTATTTCCGCGCAGAGTAACTATAAATTTGCGCCTGAAAGTAAGTCATCAATGTTTCTGTTTGGTTCCTACGAAGAAGATGAATACAGTGGTTATGAATATCAGAGCACTGTGGCTTTAGGTTATGGCGCCCGCTATCGTTACAGCGAAGCGGTTTATGCGGACTATGAAATTGGTCCGGGTTATGCGCGTTATAAGCCGATTGTTGACGGCGTACCGCAGGAGTCAGAAGGCTCTGCAATCCTCCGTTTGGCGGGTAACGCTCATTGGAAAATTTCTGAAACTTCCAAGTTCAATGCGCTGGTTTCGTCGGAAATTGGTGAAGACAACACCAAAAGCCGTGCTGAGCTGTCGGTGTCATCAAACTTGAACAGCTCGCTGGCAATGAAAGTGTCCTTCTCAGCAACGCATAACTCAGAAGTTGCTAACGAGACCATTGAAAATCTTGATACGGAAACCGCAGTGACTTTGGTTTATAGCTTTTAGACCCGTCCTGTTCTGATGCATTGAAGCCCGCCATTCTGGCGGGCTTTTTCATAAAAGTGTCATACAACCGAGCTAGTATAGCGCCAATGTTTTCAGCCCACTCAGTTGTATGCGCGTATCTCACTTTAGCCGCTTATCGTCGCTTTCGCTTTCACTGGTATCGCTGTTGTTCCTTGGCTTGCTGGCCTGGGGCAACATCAAGCTGGATGAGCAAAAACAACTCGACCAACATTTCCAGCAGATTAAGCAACGGGTACAGGTGGATGTGGTTACGTCACTCAGCCAGTATCTGCAATCCGGCGATACGCTGTTGTTAAGCAACGCTGCCGAAACACTGACTGGTGTGCAACAGCAACTGGCCGAACTGGACAGTGAACGTCTTAGCCGGCTGCAGCAATCAGTGCAGGATCTCCTGCAGAAGACCAATTCTGATTACCGAGCTCTGGGTAAACTGGCTGGTTCGAAGAATGAATTGGTATTAAATGCGGAACGTTCATTGAGTAATGAGTTATCCAGTTTAATTGATTATGCAGAGTTGGGTATCGAAACACAGCCGGAAACGGCACAGCGGTACATTGCGCTGGCCAATGACGTGATGCAAGAGCTGGTTCATTTGATACACATTCGGCAACAGTTGTCGCAGGGAGACAGTAGTGCCGAGTATCAGCCAATACTGGATAATTTGAAGCAGACCGTCGCGCAACTCGAAAACCTTCCTCTACTGGGCATTAAAGAAGAGCTACCAGACCAGTCCATGATGCTGGTGCAGCGCGAAGCGAAAGATCTCGGCATCGGTATCCTGTCCGAGCTAAACAGTTTATTAAATCGCTACCCTCGGGAACTGGCAAAAACCCAGCAACAAATCAGTGAACGTGAACAAGCGTTCGAACAATTGCGCTCCGACATTGCCGCCTTACAAACCGACGCACTCGGGGCCGAACAACAATTGGCGGAATCCTACCAACAGACATTGTTGCAGATAAAATCCGTGGTGGTCGTGCTGGTTGTGGTTTTGATCGTTTTTGCGCTGGTCAACTTTGTCCTGCTCAGCAGGATGGTGCTGGCACCGTTAAGAACACTGCGTGACGCGATGAAAAAGCTGGTCTCTGAAGGACAAATGGAGGTTTTGCCAGGGGCTAACTCGAACACTGAAATGGGTGATATCGCGTCGAGTTTCAATGCGCTACTGGAGCTCAATGCCCGCGAAGCCGAGCAGAAGAAGGAACAAATGGGCATCGTGAAAAGCGCTCTGGAGACCATCAATGGTGAGATCCAGCAAGTCGTCGAGCGCTCCCGGGCCAGCCAGGATTCTGCCCTTAATAATCAGCAGCAACTGAGCGAGTTAGCGGAGCTGGGTAATCAGTTGCAACAGCGCTTTGATGTTCTGGCGACCAATGCCAGAGCGACTCGAACCTCGGTGCAGGACAGCGGGCAGACCACTGAGACCTTGCATCAGGCATCGAAACGGACACAACAGCTTATCGAATCCGGTTCTGACGCGGTCACCGACTTGAATCAGTCAGTGAAAGAAGTGAGCCACATCCTTACCGTCATCAGTAACATTTCTGAGCAAACCAATTTGTTGGCACTGAATGCGGCCATTGAAGCGGCGCGAGCCGGCGAGCATGGCCGTGGCTTTGCGGTGGTAGCCGATGAAGTCAGAAAGCTCGCGCAACAGACCCATGAGTCGCTCGCCGAGGTTCAGCAAATTCTTAGTCGACTGACACAGGCTTCGCGTGTACTCGGTGAGAACTACGTTGAAATTGATCGAGCGGCGGAAACACAGCAGCAACAGGTCAATCATATTGTCGGCCTGATAGAACAAACGGGTGAACAGGCGGATTCATCTTCGCAACAAGTGAGCGGGGCATTTACTCTGGTGTCGCAACAAGCGGAAAAAATGCAGGATTTTGAACATCGCATGACCGAGTTGGTAGACGGCCTTGAAGAATCCGTGCAACTGTTAACTCAGGCGACACAACAAACACGACAGCAGCAGCACAAAATTGAGCAAGTTTTTGAGCATTAACGCAGAGTTTTGTCGGCAAAACGGTTCCTTTTGATCTAAGATTTAGCTACCATTCGCGGCAGCTAAAATAGGCTAATACAAGTAAGGATCCGATATGTCGGTAAACTCATTTCTTGGGGTGTTTGCTAAGTCCCCAATAAAACCAATGATCGAGCACATGGACGAAGTTCACCGGTGCGCTGAATGGTTGAAGGAGTTTTTTAAAGCCGTTTATGCCAAAGACTGGGATGCCGCCGAGCAGGCGCGCAAGCATGTGGTTGAGCATGAACAAAAGGCAGATGAACTGAAACGCAATATTCGTTTGAACCTACCCGGTGGTTTGTTTATGCCGGTCGAACGGACCGATTTGCTCGAGCTTGTCTCGCAGCAGGATCGTATTGCGAATAAAGCAAAAGATATTTCAGGCTTAATGACCGGGCGTCAATTAGAAATCCCCGAGCCATTAATCGACGCCTTCGATGCCTACCTCAAACGTTGCCTTGACGCGACCGAAAAAGCCAAAGAAACCATTGGCGAGTTTGATGACTTGCTGGAAACCGGCTTTAAAGGTCGGGAGCGGGATTTGGTGAACAACTTCATTGCAGAACTTGATGCAATTGAAGCGGACACTGACACGCTGCAAGTTCAACTGCGCAAAGATCTGCGCAAAATTGAAACCGAAATGAACCCACTCGATGCAATGTTTTTGTATCGCATTTTGGACTGGGTGGGCGACCTTGCCGACCTCTCTGAACGTGTTGGCGCACGTTTTGAACTCATGCTGGCGCGAGTTTAAGGGAACGATTCATGGATATCATTACTTCTTATGGCATGATCCTGGTGATCATGGCGGCGGTCTTTGGCTTTTTTATGGCCTGGGGTATCGGCGCAAATGACGTAGCAAATGCAATGGGTACCTCGGTTGGCTCAAAAGCGCTGACCATCAAGCAAGCGATTCTCGTCGCCATGGTGTTTGAATTTGCAGGTGCTTATCTTGCCGGGGGTGAAGTAACCTCCACCATTCGTAAAGGCATCATTGACTCTGCCTATTTCGTTGACAGCCCCGAACTACTCGTATTCGGCATGATCTCGGCACTACTTGCTGCCGGTTTCTGGCTGCTGATCGCTTCTTACCTGGGCTGGCCGGTATCAACTACGCACTCGATCATCGGTGCCATAGTCGGCTTCTCGGCCATTGGCGTTAGCATGGATTCCGTGCAGTGGGCAAAAGTTGGCGGTGTGGTAGGCTCTTGGGTGGTAACGCCGGCGATATCAGGCTTTATTGCGTACCTCATATTTATGAGTGCGCAGAAACTGATTTTTGACCGCTCTAACCCATTAAAAATGGCGCAACGGTATGTGCCATTCTATATGGCAATGGCCGGCTTCGTGTTGTCGCTGGTTACCATCAAAAAAGGCTTAAAACACGTCGGTTTGAACTTAGGTTCAATGGAAGGTTACCTATGGGCGATTGGTATTGCCGTCGTGGTCTTCTTTATCGGTAAGTTTGCTATTTCACGGCTTAAGTTTAACCCATCCGACGACAAAGAGATGCACTACACCAACGTTGAGAAGGTGTTTGCCGTGCTGATGGTCGTGACCGCCTGTGCGATGGCCTTTGCGCATGGCTCGAATGACGTTGCAAACGCGATTGGTCCGTTGGCTGCTGTTGTCAGCATCGTTGCCAACAATGGTGAAATTTCGTCGAAAGCGGCGTTGGCCTGGTGGGTGCTTCCGGTAGGTGCCGTGGGTATCGTTGTCGGCCTGGCGATGCTGGGTAAACGTGTTATCGCGACCATTGGTCAGGGCATTACGCATCTGACGCCAAGCCGTGGTTTTGCCGCCGAGCTGGCCGCTGCGTCGACGGTGGTACTTGCCTCGGGTACTGGTTTGCCAATTTCAACCACACAGACGCTGGTTGGTGCGGTTCTTGGTGTAGGCATGGCGCGCGGTATTGCGGCGCTAAACCTTGGCGTCGTGCGCAACATCGTGGTGTCCTGGGTCGTGACGCTGCCGGCAGGCGCGATTATGTCGATTATTTTCTTCTACATTCTGAAAGCGATATTCGGTGTCGCCTAAGAGGATATGCCGTTGCTAAGCCCCGTTTTATACGGGGCTTTTTTTTACCCGAAAAAAAATCACATTCCCATCCAACTTTTTTTTGTTCATTATCGACTTTATAAACAAATCCTCGGACGCAACGACACGTGTTTAAAAAAAGCGATAAAAAACTAGCCGAACAGGCGCTCAAAGGGAGCAGTAAGGCTTGGGTAGCTCTGGTTAAACGCTATGAACAAAGAGTCTTTCATTACGGCTTGCGTATGCTGCCGAATGCAGATGATGCACTGGATTTAGTGCAGGAAACCTTTGCCAGTGTGTTTCGGAGCCTGCACAACTGGAATCAGCAGCATGCCTTCAGCGGCTGGTTGATGACCATCGCGCATCGACGTTGCGTTGAGTATTACCGCCGCCGTAAGGAGGAAGACGGCTGGGATATTGAGCAACACGATCAGGCGGACGAATCGTTGCAGGCATCGCCCGACGAAAGTGCCGACTTTGAGCAGCAACAACAGCGCATCATACGAGCGTTGCAGCGTTTGCCGATGGAACAACGCGCGGTGGTCGAAGCAAAGTTCTTTCGCCAGTTGACGACGCGGGAAATTGCTGAACAACAGGGTGAATCAGAGAATACGGTTAAGTCTCGGCTGTATGCTGGGTTGGATAAATTAAAGGTGTACCTGGAGGATGTCTATGAACAAGCCATCGTCAAATAACAAACCAAGCTTTGAGCAGTGGCTAACCGATGCCGGCGAGCAATACCGCAGTGCGGAAAACATGCCGGAGTGGGATCGCGAAGCCATTTTCCGGGCGCACTACCGGCCGACCGGCAAATTATCCTGGTGGTCTCAGCCAATGGCATTCGCATCCTTTGCCCTGTCTTGTCTGGCGGTATCGCTGGTGGTTGTGCAAAGTTACCGGGCCGATATTGATGCTCAGGTTGATGCTCGAGTGGCTGAAATTGTTGAGCAAAAGCTGAGTGTTTTCGAGGAGCAGCAGAAAATGCGACTGGCTCAGCAAAGTAAGGACTTGCGTAACGATTTTCGTGAACAGCTGTCAACGTCGACCACACAACTGGCGACTTACATCCTGGCCACCAACCGGCAGGAACGGCAAGCTGATATGGAAAACCTGGTTGAGTACGTAAACGATACTCGCGAAGAAGATATTACATTCTATGCACAGCAATTACGCCGTGTGGGAATGCAAAACCATCCACCGATGTTGGAGAATGAGTGATGAAAAAGTGGCTATTATCGCTGGCTGTAGCAAGTGCCTTTTATGGCGCAGCCGCTCAAGCGAACGAACCTTATAGTGAATTAAAAGACCAGTTAGAAATTTTTACCGGCATCATCCAGACAGCGGCTCGACAAAGCGGTGATGACGAAGCCCGTTTGTCGGACTTTCGATACACCTATGTGCGCGATCAAGGCGTGATTTACCGAGTTCGACTTGGCCAGTCTGGCTGGCGTTTCGTGGCGCCTGATGCGCCGGAGCCGCCAATGCCGCCGGAAGCCGCTGATATGGGAGAGTTTGCCCGTGATTTGCAACTGGATGTCGTGGTTGAGCAGGGATTGCGAACGGCGCACCGGATACTCAGTAAGCTCAGCGGTGAATACTCGGAGGAATGGTTTGAGTTGTCGGAAAAGCAGCGTGACCTTGCCTGGGATATTCGCGAACAGGAACGAGAGCTGCGTGATATTGAGTTCCGGCTACGTAACACCGAAGACAGTGAAAAGGCGGAGCTGACCCGTGAGCGTAATGAGATAAAGCGGCAATTAGATGAGCTACGGGCGGAGCAGAGCGCATTGAGGGAAAAATCCGAGGCATTGAAGCAAGAATTAAAGGCTGAGCGTGAAAAAATCCGTCAACAACAGATAGAAACGCGCGATAAAGCCATTGCCAATGCTGAGCAACTGTTGTCAAAAACCCTCTGCGATTACGGCATAACACTGAAAGCACTGCCACAGGATGAGTTTGTCACCTTTATTCTGGAGGGGGCGGACAATAGTGCCGGTGAGCGTCGTCGGGATCGCGTTTATGTGTTTGCAATGGACGACATTCGCGAGTGCAGCGGTAATGACGGGGCCGCTGACTTGATTGAAGCAGCGAAGCCGTACTACTTTTAATACCGACTAACCGACCAACCCTACCGGCAGCCGTGACAGGCTGCCGAGTTTCGAGTAAAATCCGCGCACATTAGTCATTAAAGTGAATGCAGTATAATCATGACCCGGCCTGATACCTCGCTCAAAGTCAGCGATTTTAGTTTTGATTTACCGGACGAACTGATCGCGCGTTATCCTCAGCAGCAACGTAGCGCCAGTCGCCTGCTAACGGTCAACCAGCAACAACAGCGTATCGAGCATAAAATGTTTAAAGACATTGTCGCTGAGCTCGATGCCGGCGATTTGTTGGTTTTTAACGATACGCGGGTTATCCCTGCACGACTGCTGGGCGAGAAAGTTTCTGGCGGTAAGGTCGAAGTGTTGGTGGAGCGGTTGCTGGACGACCATCGCGTACTTGCCCATGTGCGCGCTAACCGTGCACCCAAACCGGGGCAGGAATTACGGTTGGAGGGTAAAGTGACGGCAACCATGGTGGCTCGTCATGATGCTCTGTTTGAATTGCGCTTTGAACACGATGAGACGGTATTGGAGTTGTTGGAGCAGTATGGCCATATGCCGCTGCCACCCTACATTGATCGTCCCGATGAGGACAGTGACAAAGAACGTTATCAGACCGTCTACAACCGTGAGCCAGGAGCGGTTGCCGCGCCAACGGCGGGGCTGCACTTTGATGATGACATTTTACAGCAGTTGACCGACAAAGGCGTTGAGTTTGCTTATGTGACCCTGCATGTCGGCGCAGGTACCTTTCAGCCAGTGCGGGTAGACGACATCAAAGAGCACGTCATGCACAGCGAATACGCCAAAGTGCCTGCTGAAACGTGTGAAAAAATTAAGGCAACGAAAGCTGCCGGCAAACGTGTCGTCGCGGTTGGCACAACCTCGGTGCGGTCACTGGAATCGGCGGCTGCCCGGAGTGACGAGCTGATCGAACCGTTTTTTGACGATACTGACATTTTTATTTATCCCGGTTTTGAATTTAAAGTCATTGATGCGCTCATCACTAACTTTCATTTGCCGGAATCAACCCTAATTATGTTGGTTTCTGCCTTCGTCGGCAAAGACCTGATTATGGACGCCTATCACCAGGCTATAGCCGAAAAATACCGCTTTTTCAGTTATGGCGACGCGATGTTCCTGTCGCGCTAACGATAACGAAGCTTAGAATATGATGAAATTTGAACTTGATAAAACACATGGACGAGCTCGTCGCGGACGCATGAAGTTTGCACGCGGCACGGTAGAGACTCCGGCATTTATGCCGGTCGGCACCCTGGGTACCGTAAAGGGGATGACTCCAGAGGAAGTGAAGGAAACCGGTGCCGAAATCTGCTTGGGCAATACGTTTCACCTGATGCTTCGTCCGGGTACGTCGATCATTCAACAACACGGTGATTTGCACGACTTTATGAATTGGGATAAGCCGATTCTGACAGATTCAGGCGGTTTCCAGGTATTCAGTTTGGGCGAGTTGCGTAAAATCACCGAAGAAGGCGTAACGTTCCGCTCGCCGATTAACGGTGAGAAGATTCTGCTGACACCGGAAAAGTCAATGCAGGTTCAGCGGGAGTTAGGCTCAGATATCGTGATGATTTTTGACGAATGCACGCCTTACCCGGCAACTCAGGCGGAAGCGCGTCAATCGATGGAGTTATCGTTGCGTTGGGCTGAGCGCTCAAAGAAAGCGCACGAAGGGAATGACGCGGCGTTATTCGGCATTATCCAAGGCGGAATGTACGAGGAATTGCGGGATATCTCATTAAATGGCCTGACCGAGATTGGCTTTGATGGTTATGCTATCGGTGGACTTTCCGTCGGCGAGCCGAAAGAAGACATGATGCGCATTTTAGAACACACCACACCACAAATGCCGGTGGAAAAACCGCGTTACCTTATGGGCGTTGGTAAGCCGGAAGATTTGGTCGAAGCGGTGCGTCGTGGTGTCGATATGTTCGATTGTGTGATGCCGACACGAAATGCCCGTAACGGTCATCTTTTTATCAGCACCGGCGTGGTTAAGATTCGAAATGCGGTTCATCGTACCGACACTGGTCCTTTGGACCCGGATTGTGACTGCTATACCTGTAAGAATTATTCGCGGGCCTATTTGCACCATTTGGATCGCACCAACGAGATTCTAGGGGCGCGTCTGAATACCATTCATAATCTGCGTTTTTATCAACGCGTGATGAGTGATATGCGCCATGCGTTGGATGAGGGTACTTTCGATGAGTACGTGCAGAACTTTTATGCTGCCAGAGATCAGCAAGTACCGGTGCTTGACTGACCCAGGTGTTTTTCAACCCGGCATTGGAACTGGGTATAACGTTCTAAAGCGGGCTGTTTTTTAACAGCCCGTTTTACTTCCGACAAGGCGCGTTGAGCCCAGCGATCAGTCAAATGTTCCTGATCTTTATGTAATTTCGCTAAGTTGAAATAAATTCGTGCTCGTGTGAACGACAACAAGTGATCGTCACTGCTAATCTCTTTTCTTTCCTCAAGCTGTGCCAGGGTATCGAGCAATAGCGCTGATAACTCCGAGGTACTGAATAAACGCTGATAGCTCAGTAGAAAATCGATCAGTTGCATTATCGGACGAATGTTCGCTTCTTCGGAAACGGCAATGGCGCGGCGGTAATATTGCACGGATTTTTGTGCCTGTTTGCGCGCTTCATTATGTTTATTGTCAATCTGTAATTGTTCGGCATAAAGCGCGTAAGCCGTTGCCTGAGACATCAGTTCTTCTCGCAGTTTGATGTTCTCGGTATTGCCACGTGTCATCGTAAAATCGATGTTGTGGACAACAGTGACGGCGGCTGCAACGGCCAAACAACTTCCGGCGACAACCGCAGCGATAGGTAGCCAAGGGCGCTTAGGGTAACGGAGAGGGCCTAACGCCTCAACCAGTTGCGTTGCTGAATGAAAACGCTTGCCTGGATCGCGGGCGATACAATGCAAAATGATACGCCGCAGCGGCGCGGGACATCGGTCATTGTGTTCGCGAAGCAGCTTTTCCGGATGCTTATTGGGTGCCTGACCGGTAATCAAAAAAAACAATAATGCGCCCAGGCTATAAATATCAACGCGCTCTCGCTGGCGCGGGTTGATGACATCGCCGTTGCTTTGTTCAGGTGCTGCAAACAAAGGCGTAACTCCAAAACCACGCGCACGAATCGGGTGGCTATGACGGCCGGCAATACTCATATCAATCAGTGTTGGGAAAGGTTCATCACCATCTTGTTGCTTAATAATGACATTGCCCGGATTAATGTCGTTATGAACCAGCCCTGCGGCGTGAAGCTCACTCAAGCCCTCGGCCAATTTGTGAATGATCTTAATTGCGGAGGCGGTGCTTAACTGTCCGGCCAGCTCGGTCAGCCGTGGACCTTCAATCAACTCCATAACCATGAATAGGGACGAGTGTTCATCAACCGGCTCGCCGATATCGTATATCGAACAGATGCTGGGATGATTCACTTTGGCCAGGGCTCGGGCTTCGGCAACCAGTCTTTGGCGTGCGATAAGCGAGGGGTTGCGAATAAACTTTATCGCTACCATGCGTTGCAGCATGTCGTCCCATGCTTTAAATACAAGTCCGCTGCCGCCACCACCAAGGTATCCCTTACAGTGGTAACGATCGGCTATTCGATAAGGAAATCGAGCCTCTTCGGTTGTATTTATCGGATCCTCGGGGGCCAAAGTCGCACCTTTTTGCGTTATTTTGAGGTCATTAATCCATTTTCAGTGTACCTATATCCTCGGTTTCAGGACAAAACAAGTTGCCTTTAAGGTAGGTATTTGAACAGGGTGGCGTCAAACGACGTCAAAAAAATGTGCATAAAATCAACTATTAACATTCTGAAAAAATGCGCTATGCTGGAACCATCGCCAATCAACAACACTTACGGTATGCAAACGAGCAAGCACAAATTAATAGCCTCTGGGTACAATCAGGTGGTGGAATTACAGTGCGCATCTCAGGCCGGACACGACACGAATGGACGGTTCCATTTTACGTTGATTGGTCAGCATTATCCAGACTATCTGATTCTTGAAGTGTCACATTTATATCGCTGGCAGGACGTACTGCCGGCGTTGCGCGGCAGTGATCAACTGGTCATGCGAACCATCTCAGCGCAGGGCGAAGTTATCGTCGGCTCGGTTGACTTGATCCACGCCACCCAGTTCCCCGATAAGTTGTTGTTTGTTTCTTATCCTAAGAACTCCCAAACGAGATCGTTACGAAAGACACCACGAATGCAAATTGAAGTGCGTGGGCAATTGACACTTGAGGGTGAAAAGCAGCCGATGACTAATGGGCTGCTGCATGATATGGCGGCACATGGTTTTGGCTTTGACTGCGAAGGTGTATTACCGTGTTTTGAAGGCCAACTGCTTGGCAAAAACGCGCAATTAACGATTCAATTGTCTGATGATGAGCATGAAACACGGGCGGTGCGTATCAAGTCTGTTGAAGAAGCTGGACCTAAGCAGTGGCGTATTGGCCTGGAGTCAGTGATGAACGATGATGATCGGGTCGATCTCATGCATCGGCTGTTAATGAACTCTATCCCTGTCTTACAACTGAAAAGCTCGGGACGATCGGAAGGATCAAATTCGGATAAGGCTTTACAAGAGTAATTTGACTCGGTACAATTCAGCACCAATTAAACCCGTAGTGGTTAATTTTTAATCAAAATAGATAATTTACCCGAGGTGATTTTTTAATGCCAGTCGTTAAAGTGAAAGAAAACGAGCCGTTTGACGTAGCTCTGCGTCGCTTCAAGCGCTCTTGTGAAAAAGCAGGTGTTCTGTCTGAAGTTCGCCGTCGTGAACATTACGAAAAGCCAACTGCAGAACGTAAGCGCAAGAAAGCAGCAGCTGTAAAGCGTCACGCTAAAAAGCTGGCTCGCGAGAACGCTCGTCGTACACGTTTGTACTAAGCTTTAGCCTCGAAGACAGGCAAAGCGAAGAGCGAAACCTTTCGCGTAATGACAATGACTTGCTAATTTAGTCTTGTTTCGAAAGCCGTGTCGGAATGCCGTCGCGGCTTTCTTGTTTTTGGTAACCCTTTCAGTTAGGGGCAACAGAACTAAGGGCGATAACGCGTATGGCAGGGCTTATCCCAAAATCATTTATTCATGATCTGCTGGATCGTGCTGATATTGTGGAAGTTGTCGACAGCCGTGTGCCGTTAAAAAAAGCCGGTAAAAATCACCAGGCCTGCTGCCCATTCCATAACGAAAAAACGCCGTCGTTTACTGTTAGTCAGGATAAGCAGTTTTACCATTGTTTTGGTTGTGGTGAGCACGGCAATGCCATCGACTTTTTAATGAACTACGATGGGCTCGACTTTCCGGATGCGGTTGAAGAGTTGGCCAGCATGCTGGGTTTAGATGTGCCTCGGGAGCAATCAAATACTACGCCGCAACAGCAGCAACAGCGTCAGCAACAGCAGCGTCAGGACAGTGAGTTAATGAGTCAATGCGCGCGGTACTATCAACATCAGTTGAAACACCACGCACAGGCTGAAAAAGCCATCTCCTATTTAAAGAAACGCGGATTAACCGGCGAGATCGTCAAGAAATTTCAAATCGGTTATGCCGGCGACGAGTGGGATGGGGTGCTCAACACCTTTGGCCGCTCCGGACAACAGCGCCAACAATTGGTTGACTTAAAACTGGTGAACCGGAATGACAACGGCCGTCATTACGACTTTTTTCGTGACCGCATCATGTTTCCAATCCATGACCGGCGTGGACGAGTCGTTGGATTTGGCGGCCGGGTGATCGACAGCGATGGTCCGAAATACCTGAACTCGCCGGAAACCCGGCTGTTTCACAAAGGGCATGAACTGTACGGCTTCTGGCATTTACAACAACAGCGTAAACGCCCCGAGCAAGTTGTGATTGTTGAGGGCTACATGGATGTCGTCAGTTTAGCGCAGGCGGGTATTGATTATGCCGTCGCATCTCTGGGTACGGCAACGACCACAGAGCAACTGCAGCGTTTGTTCCGAACCACTTCCACGGTGGTATGTTGTTATGACGGCGACCGAGCCGGTCGCGACGCCGCCTGGCGGGCACTGGAAAACGCCTTGCCGCTGTTAAAAGACGGCGTCGATATGCGCTTCTTGTTTCTGGCTGACGGAGAAGATCCGGACTCGCTGGTGCAAAGCAAAGGAGCTGAGGCTTTTGAGCAACAATTAGCGCAGGCAACATCATTTATTGACTACTTTTTTGAACATTTGCTGGCTGACATCGATCCAAGTAATGACGCTGGACGTTCTCAATTATTGAGTGAAGCAAAGCCCCGTATCGAAAAAGTTGCGAGTGACTTTTATCGCGAATCACTGATGGAAAAACTCGCGAACTTGCTGCGTCGGGACCGCTCGCAACTTGAACGTTACGTGGATAAACCGAAACAGCAACGGATGACGCCGCAGGCGATGAAAATGACACCGTTACGTAAAGCCATCGCATTGCTGTTACAGTACCCGGGGCTTGGGCAAACGGTACCGGTTCGAGAAGAACTCGGGCAACTCCGTTTGAACGGTGTTGAGTTGTTTATGCAACTGCACCGGCAAACCGCGGCTCAGGCAATGACCACGGCGCAGTTGCTGGAAGCTTGGCGGGACACAGAATTTCATGGTGCCCTTGAAAAACTGGCGGTTTGGGAGCACCAATTAGATGAGGAGCAAATCAATGCAGAATTTTATGACATCTTTGTTTTTCTCATCGATCAGTACGTTGAACAACGTGCGAACGACTTGTTACGAAAAGAGCAAACACATCAGCTTAATAGAGCTGAAAAGCAGGAATATTTGATGCTATTACAGCATCTGAGGAAAAAGCAGTGACAGGCCGGAAGTGAGTGTTTTGCTGGCCTAAAAGGCAGCAATCTGTTATACTTTCTGGTCATTTTGGGTATTCTCACTGATTTTTCATTGTTATCTCATTGTCAGTTATTGGGTGGAACGTCTGTATGCAGCAGAGTCGGCAATCGCAACTTAAAGTCCTTATTGCGAAAGGCAAAGAACAAGGGTTTTTAACATTCGCTGAGGTTAATGACCATTTACCTCAGGAAATTGTTGATTCCGATCAGATAGAAGATATTATTCGCATGATCAATGACATGGGTATTCGCGTGTTCGAGAGCGCGCCGGATGCCGATGACTTGATGATGGCGGAAAGTGCTGCGGACGAAGATGCCGCAGAAGAAGCCGCACAAGCACTTGCAACGGTTGACAGTGAAATTGGTCGCACGACCGATCCGGTGCGCATGTATATGCGTGAGATGGGTACCGTTGAGCTGTTAACGCGCGAAGGCGAAATCGACATTGCCAAGCGTATTGAAGAAGGCATCAACCAGGTACAGTGCTCTGTTGCTGAATACCCGGAAGCGATTAACTTCCTGCTTGAACAATGGGATTCCTACGAAGCCGAAGAGCTTCGCCTGACCGATATCATTGTTGGCTTTATCGACCCCGATGAAGTGGACGAGGCACCGGTCAGCGCCACGCACGTCGGTTCTGAACTTTCAGAAGAAGAGCTGGAAGAAGAAGACGATGATGACGATGACAGCGAAGACGAAGAAGAAGCCGATACTGGCATCGATCCTGAGTTTGCCCGCGCAAAATTCACTGAGCTACGTGAACAGTACGAAGTGACCCGTCAGGCCATCATTGATAATGGCCGTGACCACCCGAAAGCGCGCGCTGAAATTGATAAATTGAGCGAGCTGTTCAAGCAGTTCCGGTTAGTGCCAAAGCAGTTTGATCGTCTGGTGAAAGACATGCGTGACATGATGCATCGTGTCCGCGTGCAAGAGCGCCTGGTGATGAAAGCTTGTGTGGAACAGGCTGGCATGCCAAAACGCGCGTTCATGAAAGCATTCTCTGGTAACGAGAACTCAATGGCCTGGGTCGACGAGCACATCAACGCCGGTGAAGGTTATTCTGAAGGTTTGCGTGAGATTCGTGGCGATATCGAACGTAGTGTCACCAAACTGCTTGAAGTGGAACGTGAAACCGGGCTAACCATTGCCAAGGTAAAAGACATTAACCGCCGCATGTCGATTGGCGAAGCGAAAGCGCGCCGGGCCAAAAAAGAAATGGTCGAAGCGAACCTGCGTCTGGTTATTTCAATTGCTAAAAAGTACACCAACCGTGGTCTGCAATTCCTGGATCTGATTCAGGAAGGTAACATCGGCCTGATGAAAGCGGTGGATAAGTTCGAGTACCGTCGTGGTTACAAGTTCTCAACCTACGCAACGTGGTGGATCCGGCAGGCGATCACACGTTCGATCGCGGATCAGGCGCGTACCATTCGTATCCCGGTGCACATGATCGAAACGATCAATAAGCTGAATCGCATCTCACGTCAGATGTTGCAGGAAATGGGTCGGGAGCCGCTGCCGGAAGAGCTGGCAGAACGAATGATGATGCCGGAAGATAAAATTCGCAAAGTGCTTAAAATTGCGAAAGAGCCGATTTCGATGGAAACGCCGATTGGTGACGACGAAGATTCGCATCTGGGTGACTTCATTGAAGACAATACGCTGGATCTACCGATTGACTCAGCGACCTCGGAAAGCTTGCGCAATTCGGTTCGTGAAGTGCTTGGCGGGTTGACCGCGCGTGAAGCGAAAGTGTTGCGTATGCGCTTCGGTATTGATATGAATACGGACCACACATTAGAAGAAGTGGGTAAGCAGTTTGACGTAACAAGGGAACGAATTCGTCAAATTGAAGCCAAAGCATTACGTAAATTGCGTCATCCAAGTCGCTCTGAACAACTGAAGTCGTTCCTGGACGAGTAATAAGGTCTGCGATTTACGTTCTTAGGCCAGATGCGTTAATCTGGCCAAACTAGGAAGATAAGCTCAGGAGGCACTATGGGAAATAGCCGCAACAACTGGCCAAAACGGATTATTGATTCGCACCTGCATATTTATGACGATCAATTTCCGTTGATTGAAAACCAAGGGCATATCCCAGAGCCTTTTTACATTGACGATTACCGTAAGCTTGTTACCGGTATGCCAATTGAAGGCGGTGTTATTGTTTCTGGCTCATTTCAGGGCTTCGAACAACGCTACCTTAAAGCGGCACTGGAAAACTTGGGCGACAACTATGTTGGCGTGACTCAGTTACCCGGTAGCGTCAGTGATGAAAAGATTCAACAGCTGAATGAGCACCGTATTCGCGGTGTGCGAGTTAACCTTAAGCGCGGTGTGCACCGTGATATTGAAGGTATCGTTGAATTTGGTCAGCGCATCTGGGATCTGGCCGGTTGGCACTTAGAAATATACGTCGATAGCCGAGAGCTAGACGATATGGTGCCGACCTTACTGAAGCTGCCTAAGCTCAGCGTTGATCACCTGGGTATGGCAAAATCAGGCTTGTCGCAAGTGCGCCGCCTGGCCGAAGGTGGGGTAAAGATTAAGGCCAGTGGCTTTGGTCGCACCGAAGTGAATGTCTCGGATGCAATGAAAACGCTTTATAAAGCCAACCCTGACTGCTTAATGTTTGGCACCGACTTGCCAGGCACGCGCAGTAACCGCTCTTTTGAACCAAGTGATATCGATACCATGATTGAAGCCTTGGATGATGAACAAGCGATCGATAAAGTTTTCTATGAAAATGCGCGAGAGTTTTATAAGCTCCCGTAACGGTCTGTCTTAATTAAAGCGTGGTTATTGGGTGTACTCTCTGTCTTCCCATTCAAAACTGAATCGATGGATGGCGATGATTTTCATCGCCATTGCCGTTTCTGGTTTTGTATTTACCCTTTGGCAATCGGCGCAACAAACGGTTTCTCAGCAAACTGCGCTACTCAGTAAAAATTGCGAGCAACTGCAGACCGACATCCAACAGCTTTTCCCCCGTAATGAGCAGAAGCAAGTTCGCGTTGGCAATCCCGACTTACTGCAGCAACAAATCAACCGCGTAACGGCCAATTTACCAGGCGTTGAAGGCGGCTTTTGGCATATTCATACCAACTTTTTCGGCTATGCCTTCCCCACCTATCTTGGCAGCGACATTAAAACGGATGTACCCAACGCCGAAAAAACCTTGCTAAGCTCGTTGTCTCAGCGCGCCCTTGAACAGGACCAGTTAGTCGAAGC
The DNA here is from genome assembly GCF_002968395.1 of Idiomarina sp. OT37-5b. Taxonomy (NCBI): domain Bacteria; kingdom Pseudomonadati; phylum Pseudomonadota; class Gammaproteobacteria; order Alteromonadales; family Idiomarinaceae; genus Idiomarina; species Idiomarina sp. OT37-5b. The sequence goes on along the minus strand of NZ_CP027188.1, from coordinate 2,432,370 downwards.
GGTGCAACGTAATGCCGATAGTGCGCTGATAGCAGTGGCCTGCCCGATAACAACACACGAAGGACTCAGTGCCTGGTTAATGCAGCGCGCCAGTCTGGTTCCTGTGCACAATACGATAACGACCGGCGTGTTGTTTGTATTGCTGGGTGTGTTGGCGATTATAATGCTGGCGCAGACCATAAAATTTGAGCGGCGCTGGTATCTCGAGCGCGACCGTTTGGTTAAGCAGGGCGAAGATGAGTCGAAACCGGTGCCGGTAACGTCCGATATTAACGAAATACAACCGTTATTGATGTTGTTGTATCAAGCACGGCAGAAAAACATCAACCTGGAGCGAACTATAACAGCGCTCGAGGCTAAATTGAGTCGAAACCAGGAGTTGTCGCATATCGCGCGGTTATCCTCGTCGTTGGCTAGAGAGTTGGTGCTACGGGTCGAACAGTGGAAACTGAGCGTCCAGCAACTGCTATCGGAAAAGCAGTCAATCGACAACGACCAGTTGGACGTATTGCTCGAGGACTTGCAGCGGATAGAAAACCTGGTGGTAGGGTTTGAAAATCTCGATACCCGGAATCCGGGCCGCGATGGTAACGAAACCCTGACGCTACAACCATGGTTAGAGCAAATTATTACCTTCCATCAGCAACGTACCGCCAATGATGGTCAGACGTTAACCGCGATTTGTCCTGAGCCGCTGACGCTGACAAGCAACAGCTTGTTGGTGCGTTTCGCGCTCGACACATTGATAGCCCACGCCCTCAATTTTGGTCCTAATAAGGGAGAAGTGCTGATCAAAGCCAGTGGCGACGAGCACGAGGTAGTGATTGAAGTCATCGATGAGTTTGAAGGATTATCTTCGCAAGACGAACGCAGACTGTTCCGGCAGGACGATGTCTTGCCTCAGCACTATGGTAATGGCCTGAAGCTGGCACGCGATGCCGTGCAAGCCATTGGTGGTGACGTGAGTTATCAATCCGATGGCGCAAACTCACGATTTATCATGCAGATACCCATGACAAGCGAGTAAAAAGTTCGTATAATCTGCGCCGCTTAAACGCATTCCATCCTGATATGGCCCCTTAGCTCAGTGGTTAGAGCACCCGACTCATAATCGGTTGGTCCCCAGTTCAAATCTGGGAGGGGCCACCACTAATATAGATGTTTTTAGCGAAAGTGAACGCTAACATCTCGGGTAATTTAGCTAGCAGGGGTCAAGTAACGGGTCAAGTAAGCTGAAAAAAATAGATTAAAAAAAGCAGCCTTTCACTATTTCAGATGTTCTCGATGTTTTGAGGGCTCAATTTTTCATAAATCGCCAGTGTCACTCAATTTATCTAATTCTATGGATTGAGAAAGGCTATTATTCTTGCTCTAAACTCCTGAACCTCTTCCGGATATTCCTTTTCAAGTAATGTGTAGAGCCGCTCAGCAGAAATTAGCTGAGTCTCGTTGTATTTAGAGGTAAGCTGACCAAAGAGATTCCTTGCACGTTTTTTCAAGTTGCCACCATCGATAGTTGGCACTCTAGGAATATCAGGGTGTTCGTTTTCGTATTGCGCATATACTTCTTTTTCTATGCTCCTGAATGGGAGTAGTAGATATCGCCCCTCTAAATCCTCCAAATATCGCTCACCTTCTTGGTCGCCATCTAAAACCGCCAGTATATTATCAGCTGGCCCAAAAAACTCTTCGTCATTATTCCGGATGGCGATGTCCTTAACTTGGCTCCCGCCACCAATATAGATAACGTGGTACAAATAGAAGGGGGTAGGCTCGATTTTTGATATTACCCAGTTTATGTAGTGTTCTAAGCGTTTATCCTCTGTGAGGATGTACTTATCTCGCCCCTTAAATCCAAACATGATTGACTTAACATAGTTGAAAGAACGGGGCTGTATTGAAACCACCCCAGTGTCTTCATTTATGTCCATGAAGTAAATTTCGTCATTGTCGAGAGTTTGTATTAGCGCCAGAGAATGGGTCGTAAATACAATGTTCGTCTCGTATTCAATACAGAGCTCTCTGAGTGAGCTAATCAGATTAACTTGCGCGCTAGCGTCAAGCGATATATCTATTTCATCTATGACGATTAATTTTTTTTCTTTGATGATTTGCTTATATAAATTTATAACGAAATATTCGCCAGAGCTAAGATAATCTTCTCTTATATAAAAGCGTTCATCGTTATCCTTAAGGATGAAGTAATAAGTCTTGTTATCGATAGTAACTTCTCGAAGATCGCTAAAAGAATTATTTCGATAGACTTTGTTCAAGAACTCAATAAGTTCATAAGGCGTTTCGAACTCGCCTACTGCTATTTTTGAACGTAACTGAGCATCAATATCTGCGAGTCGACGAAAATGACTAAATCGCTCACCATGAGGTATTGCAAGCTCAACGTTAATTAGCCGTCGAAGCTCATCTGGAATATTCTGCTTGGTGTCGATAGAATTTATGAATTTGTTGTACCCAAAAACAATATCTTCATCAAGTGTACTTACCGAGTATGTGATCGAACTATCTTGATTGAATATATAGGGAGCAGCAGTCTGAATGAAGGTATCGTTGTATGAAATATTCCGAATAGCTCTAAGCAACGTGGTTTTGCCAATACTATTCTTGCCTGCAATACACATTAGTTTATTGTGCTGAAGACTTAGACTAACGTGTTGGTGTTTAATATGTTGTACGTTTCTAATTGAGATATCTAGTTGCACGTTATTTCACCGATTTCCGTATAAACATTTCCATTATCGTGTTTCCGTACTTACGTCTAAGCTTCGATATGTAATTATTATCCATCGATTTCGCTGATATTATTTTCCCTGATAATTTCGCGATACCTCGTTCTCGTAATGTGCTGCTATCAATATCCGTCTCTGAAGAGAAAAAGGTATGTTTAACGTAATCATCAAAACCTTTAGCATCTGTTAAGTAGAGGTATAGCATTACCTCTATTTCATTTTTACTTTCTCTAGGAATTGTAACGACACCATTAGGTAATATATTGAGACCCAAGAGCTTGAAATCGTGACCTCTCTTGTATCTTTTGGTCTTTTGTATATTAAGCTCCGCAGCTCTACCTAAGTTTGCTTTAAGCAATTCAGTAACGAAAATCTCGATTACTTTATGCTCTAGTTCATATTCCCCAGAAATGATGATGTCGTCTGAATATCGTGTATATGTAAGATGTTGCGTCTTACAGTACTCGAGAAGAGCATCATCAAAATTGACTAAGCATATGTTACTTAGCACTGGGGAAGTAGCGAAGCCGGCTGGTATATGGTCATCTACTACTACGAGGTTCACTATATGGTCGATATACCGATCGATGTCAGAAATAGGCACATCGGAAAGTTGGTTCTTCAATGCTCGTTCTACATCATTGGTTTTGATACTTTGGTAAAAGCTTACAATGTCGGTTTGAAAGAAGAATTTATTTTTTGCGTGAGGTGTTACAGCATCTCTGACGCTAATGCCCTTCCTATAGGAAAATACCACATCTGTGTTGAAGCGCGCATGATTAAAAACTGTATTATTTAAGAACTTATGAATTCTCTTGAGCTTATAGGAAGGGATGTAAATGACTCGCTTTTGAATCTCAACCTTTTTATATTCATGCGCAACGTTCAGATTTAGAAAATCATCGAAAGTTAACTGCGAATGAAAAGTTGACAAGAAAACCTCTTGAAGGCTTCTTTTTTTCTGAATTGACGTCAAAACAAACTCCTGAGGCTTCTCTTCGTAGTGTTTCAGACTGTTCTACTTTGACTCAATTGACAAAGCGCAAGGTTACATAAAAGTACCAAATCAGCTCATAATCGGCCAGTCATTTGTGTTCTTCTATTTTTGATACGATCTTAGGTAAGGTAATCCAAGGCTAGTTAAATAATAATGATAGTCTAGGGTGTAGTATGCACGGAGGGGTTGTCGCGGCTAATCGAGTTACTAGCTTGCGCTACACTTTATGCTTTTAAATGAGCGTAAAGAGTAACGCAAGGTAACATTGACTCATAGCCTGTAGGGACCCTGCATAATGACTGGAGATACTCCTAGTCGCTGGGTATGTGATTATGATAGCGGTTAAAGTTTTGAATATCAAGCAAGCGGCGCATGTTGCTTATAGAGGTACGCCAAGTTGAGTGCCTAAGAATACTTTTGTAGTTATCTTTTCTGTAATTTTTGACACATAAGAATGTGGGTGTTTTTTGTTCCAGTAAATTAGCGTTGACGCCGCGATACCTGTAGCCTTGGCTAGATTCGCAAATGATGAAAATTTCTTGCCGTTGTATTCAATTGAACGAGCAGTCACTTCCGCGGCCTTCTCAGCACGTGTCATCCATCGGTAATTGTTTGGTCCGAATGGGACTTTATTGTCAATGCGGCACAATGATTTACCGGGATAAGGCGAGCTATAGTCACCTGGTGCTCCTATATCATAAATGAAGCGCTCAAATGATCTCCATCGACTGCACAGTAATCCCTTATTAAACTTAGCTTTCCAGATGCGATAGAGTGGCTTCCCTGCGTAAGGCTCAGGTGAATGGTGCCGTTGTTTGCCTAAGATTTCTTGACCGGCTCTGAGACGTGAAATCGCAACATGGGATTTCACAGCACCACCTGTTAAGTTTTCAATGTACTCACCAAACTCGGTTTGTGTAATGAATATCTGGCCTTTGAATTCGACAGGGTACTCTATTAGGTTTCCAATCTGACCACCGGAGCATGCGTTCAGCCCATTAGGCCACTGAGTTTGCTCTCTGCTTATGTAGTGTCGCTCTAATTTGGAGAGCTGTTGAAGTGGAACCCCTTCTTTCACGACTTCCACACGAAATGATGCAGTGCCATTCTCTCTTATTGCATAGTGAAGGGGGAGCGAGCTACCTTTTCTAGCTTGGTTGCAGTGCTGATTCCAGCGGTGATGCAATTTTTGTCGCGTAAGACCGTAATATTTCGCACCCGAATTTATGTGTGTGATTCGGTAAAGTATTCCTTTCTTCGCCTTTTTCGCTAGACCCCCGTGTTGGGCTGCTTCAATTAATTCATCTAAGGAAAGGTCTGAGATCTTTCTTTTGGCCTTAACCTTTGGATAAAGGTGTTCAAGACCAATTTCACACATAAAGCTCTTGATACTTGGGAAAATCTTTCCGATCTGTTCTGGGAAACGTTGGCCACGATATGTAAAACTGACTGCGCGTCCCAAACCACTGTACTTCTGATATTCTTTGACGGGCGTTTGGATTGCACGCTCTAAGTGATCATAATTGATTTCGACATCTCGATTGCGTAGAGACCGGATACGGTCACGAAAGACTTCGTAGGACACTGATTTGGCGCTTGCTTGTTCATAGTAATCAGATAACACTATTTTAGTGGTATCGATATAAATAATCGTTTGGCGTGGCTTGGTTGGCACGATATGATTCCTCGTTATTCGATGTCTTGAATAAACGGAATCTAACCCTTTGAATATAATCGTTAAATACGATTTATGTTGTATATACGGAATGGTTCTGGCACTGTGAAGTTTAAGCCGTACAGAAGGCTGTATCTCAGCACTAAGATACCTTGTCGACAGAATTAGAGATGTCATCTCCTGTATAGCGCTATGCTGACGCAGTCTTTCCCAAAAATAGTATGATCGGCCTATGGGAGGCTTTATTTTATTGTAGCCTTAAGCTAATTCGTCATTGAAACCATGATCTGAAGTTGCTTTTCACTTTCAGCCTCGGTTCTAAACTCTCAGTTAGATGTGTTTCCCCCCCTGAAGAACATATTCGTTAAGCCATAGAAATTAGCCTTCAAAAAGACTAGTCTGAGGGTAATAAGTGCATTAGTTTGCCCGTTATTTTTCCTAAAAAATACAGGACATAGTTGAAACTCTTTCTATTTGGTAAGGCTCAGTTGTACCACTAATACTGTAGTGGCAAACTAAATTTGGCCACCTAATTAGAGGTCTATCATGCACCAAGAGACAACTAGGCTGACATAGTGGGGGGTTAAGGTTTGGTATGCCGATGATATCGACCTAAAAACAATTTATGTCGAAAAAACAAGAAAAAATCGACACGTTAAATTAATGTGTCGATAGGAACGACATAAAGTGAACCCATGGTCATTTATGTCGATTTAAACTGGAAATTCAAACATGACTTGGCAAGCAGAGCAACCGTACAACCAATTACCGACATTACCACCCAACCTAGATGTCATAGAAACTAGAGCTGTGCTGAAGGCCTGTATTTCTGCACGTGCTGCTGTAGCGGAATTAAAAAAGGCTGGAGAGCTCATTCCCAACCAAAGCATGTTAATTAACCTGCTGCCTTTGCTTGAAGCAAAAGATAGTTCAGAAATTGAAAATATTGTTACCACGACCGATAAGCTTTTTCAGTATGCGCAAGGGGGGTAAAGGTGCTGATCATGCAACCAAGGAAGCATTACGTTACCGAACTGCGTTATACTAGGGCTTTATAAAACTTGAGAAAAAACCGCTATGCACAGCGACGTCGATTGAGGTATGCAGTACCTTAACGCAATCAGAAATGGATATTCGTAAAGTACCGGGGACGAAAGGGAAAATTATTTGTGCATCCGCGGTTGATGACGCTAATGACAAAAGACAGTAATAGTATTAAACCTTTGTAAAGCAAATAAATGACACTTTCGCCAACTGGTTAGTACATCGCCGATTATAAGCAAATTACGGTTGGTCCCCAGTTCAAGTCTGGGAGGGGCCACCATATTTCACTGTAAAGCATCATACTTAACAACTCAGATATTGATCTGCATCGACCGCATTGCCAGCTATGGTTATTTAATAACGCCTTAAAAGTAGTACCATGCCAGCACACTACTGAAAACTAGGTGAGTATAATGTCAGCTGATATAAATAGCCGTTATGGTCTAAACCCCGCGCACAGCGAAGTTGTGAAAACTGGCGAGATTGTCGCTCCGTGTAAGGCGTTGGATATGGGCTGTTCTAATGGCCGTAATGCTTTGTATTTAAGCCAGCTCGGCTTCAATGTGACCGCAGTAGACAATAACTCTGACGCTATCAATATGCTACGACAAATTGTTAGCGAAGAACGCATCGACAATATCGAAGCGCTGGTCTACGACATTAATGATGCAGCGTTAAGCGGCGACTATGGGTTGATTGCCTGCACAGTAACTTTAATGTTTCTTAACCCTATGCGGGTTGATGCGGTTATTGAAAATATGCAGTCGCATACCTTACCTGGTGGCTACAATTTAATTGTTTGCGCTATGAATACTAATGAACACCCATGCCCGGTTCCTTTTCCCTTTACGTTTAAAACTGAGCAGCTGCGCGACGCCTATAAAGGGTGGGAGTTACTGAAGTACAACGAAGACCTTGGAACCATGCACAACGGAGCGCAACTTCAGTTTGCAACCATGCTCGCGCGTAAACCCAGCCAGTAAACCCCGCAAGGCAAAACAGTGATTATTGGGTTGTGATAAAAAAAAAGCACCCCGAAGGGTGCTATAAAAATGTCACATCTTATTATGACACCAGGGGAGAGTGTATTCACACGGCGGCAAACCAGCAGCCGTATGGTGGTAAATGCAGCGTATCGCCGTGTAATGACGCGTTGTTGTGGCTAAGCCCGTCAAACGGATGAGCTGACTGCTGCGATAAATGTAAGGTTGCCGGGGTGCTGGCCAAATTAAAGCAGCACAATAGTGTTTCATCGTTGTGTTGGCGATAAAACGCCAGTACGGGTTCATCGGTTTCGATAAAACGGATATCGCCCTCTATGAGTGCGGGCTGGGTTCGACGCCATGCCATAAATTCGCGAAAGGCGTTTAGCGTCGAGTTAGGATCCTGCTGTTGTTTAGCGACATTATTTGCAAGGTGGCCGGGGCTCACCGGCAGCCACGGTTTCCCCTGGCTGAAGCCAGCATTGTCACCCTCCTGCCAGGGCATTGGCGTACGACAACCATCGCGGCCTTTAAAGTTGGGCCAGAAGGTAATGCCGTAGGGGTCCTGCAAAGCTTCGAACGGAACCTCTGCTTCACCTAAGGCCAATTCTTCGCCTTGATACATACAGACACTGCCGCGCAGGGAACCCAGCAGCGCCGTAAGCATTTTCACTTGTGCCGTGTTTACTTCACCATTTTCGGCCCAGCGGCTGGCTACGCGTTCAACATCATGGTTGCTAAAAGCCCAGCATGGCCAGCCTTCACGCATATTGGCCTCGAGCGTTTCTACCGTGTGACGAATGTAGGTGCTGCTGTAATCGTCGGTCAGCAGCTCAAAACTGTAGCCCATGTGCAGTTTGTCACCGCCGCTGGTGTATTCCGCCATGGTCGCCAGTGAGTCTTCCGAAGAGATTTCGCCCAGCGCCACAGTACCCGGATACTTATCGAGTAATGCGCGGATGTCGCGCATAAATTCGAGGTTTTCTGGTTGGGTATTATTGTAATAGTGGTACTGAAACGCATAGGGGTTGTCTTCGCTAAAGCCACGACCCTGACGCTTCTCCTTTGGTTTTGCCGGATTATCACGCAACTTCGCGTCGTGATAGCAGAAGTTAATCGCATCAAGCCGAAAACCGTCAACGCCCTTTTTCAGCCAAAACTCGACGTTATCGAGCACCGCCCGACGCACCTGAGGGTTGTGAAAATTAAGATCGGGCTGCTCGGTCAAAAAGTTGTGTAAATAATATTGTTCGCGTCGGGGTTCCCATTTCCAGGCCGGGCCTCCGAATATCGATAGCCAGTTGTTCGGTGGTGTTCCATCCTCCTTGGCGTCTGCCCACACGTACCAGTCAGCGTAATCGTTGGTTTTGGATTCGCGACTTTGTAAAAACCATGGGTGCAGATCGGAGGTGTGGCTCAATACCTGATCAATAATAACCTTGATGCCTCGTTGATGGGCTTGGGCAATTAAGTCATCAAAGTCGTCCAGGTTGCCAAAAATTGGGTCGATGTCGCGATAGTCACTGATGTCGTAGCCGAAATCCTTCATCGGTGATTTAAAGAACGGCGAGATCCAAACCGCGTCAACACCGAGGCTTTTAATGTAGTCGAGGCGGTTAATAATGCCACGAAGATCGCCGATCCCGTCATCGTTTGTATCCTGAAAGCTGCGTGGGTATATCTGATATATCACCGCACCTTTCCACCAAAGAGGGTTCGCCATTTTTTGCTCCAGAACATCGATTATTTTTTTTGTTGGGCAAAGAATAAGTCAGGGTTAGAAGTGTTGTAAAAAAACTGCATACGTATGCAGTCAAAGGCAATTTGCGGCGAAAGGGCTACAACACGTCTGAGTGAAGGGGTGTAGCGCTAAACCATGACCGGTAAGTTAATTTTTTAACGACTTTACGTTTACGTAAACTGATAAATCGCATTTTTTCGTATAGTGTAGTTTTTACTCATGTGGTGCGGTATCGATGCACAATGGTGGGGCAAACCTGCGGCTGAATACGTATGCATAAATTTGTTAATAATTTATTACGAGCGCTAGTATTTCGCCGACAACAAGCAATATACCGAATGGTGTGGCGCCAGAGCGCACCAAAATGGTGATAAAAATAATTAATCAGGATGCACATTATGTCTACGTTCAAACCCAGTATGCTAACGCTCGCACTGATCAGTGCCGGCTTAAGTAGCCAAGTCGCTTATGCACAAGATACCGACGCTCAAAATGCTGAAGCACAGCAAGAGCAGCAACAAGAGCAAAAAGAAAGCCAGCAAAGCGATGTTGAACGCATTGAGGTAACCAGCAGTTTCCGCCGCAGCGTTGTTGAGTCGATTAATACCAAGCGTTTTGCCAGTGAGGTTGTCGAGTCGGTATCGGCGGAAGACATTGGTAAATTGCCTGATTCATCCATCGCAGAGGCTATCGCGCGACTACCTGGCTTGACGGCGCAGCGTTTGGACGGACGTGCATCACGCGTCAGCGTACGTGGCTTTAGTGAAAACGAAAGTGCGACAACCTTTAATGGACGTGAGCAAGTTTCTATCAGTGATAACCGCGGGGTCGAGTTCGACCTTTACCCATCAGAAATCATGAGCGGCGTAACGGTTTATAAAACGCCAAGTGCTTCGCTGGATGCGGAAGGTATTGCCGGTGTCATTGATATGCAAACGGTACGTCCGCTGAGCAAAGGTGAGCAAGTCATTCAGTTTAACGGTCAGTTGGAACAAACAGGCTTTGAAAAATTAAACCCGGATGGCGATGACCAAGGCTATCGCGGCACGGTGTCGTACATTGATCAGTTTGCGGATGACAGTTTTGGTGTGGCTTTTGCTTATACCTCAATGAGTTCGCCGAATCAGGAAAAACGCTGGAACGCCTGGGGTTACCCGGAGTTTACGTCAGAATCTGGTGAAACCGTATCGATTTTGGGCGGTGCGAAACCTTATGTGCGTTCGTCAACGCTGGATCGAGACTCAGCCATGTTGGTGCTTGAGTACGCGCCAACAAGTAACTTGAGCGTAACTTTTGACGCCCTGTACGTTGACTTCTCCGACGAAAAAATTCTGCGTGGTATCGAAGTACCTTTTGCCTGGGGGCAAGGTTCAATATCTCCGGAAAACGCAACGGTTGACCCTGAAACCGGGTTCGTGACCAGTGCGGTAACGGAAGGGCAACGTGTGGTGGTGCGTAATGACTTTGAAGACCGCGAGGCGGAGTTAACGCAGTTCGGTTATAACGTCGAATACTTCCTTAACCACGACTGGACGCTTGAGTTTGATGCCAGCCGTTCTGAAGTTGAGCGTCAGGTCTGGAGTATTGAAAGTTACTCCGGTACTGGTCGCGGTGATGCCAACGGCATCGCGGATAACATTGGCTATACCTTCGACGATGGCAACACCGGAGCACAGTTCTCGCATCAGTTAGATTACGGCGACTTTGACCTGATTCAGCTCGGTGGTCCTTTGTCCTGGGGCGCAAGTGCGGCACTGAATAATCAGTATGGGTTGGTCGGAACTCCTTATGAGAACACCGCGCAAGACGGTTTTATTAATGCCCCGGAAGTCGAAGATGAGCTCAGTACGCTGAAACTGGCAGCGCGCAAAGCGCTTGATAATGCGTACTTTAAAGGTATCGAGTTTGGTGTCTCTTATCGTGACCGTCAGAAGAGCAAAAATTCTGAAGGTTATTACATGACGCTGGCCGATTTTTCCTATCCGGATAATGTGGGCATGTTGCCGGTTCCTGAACAATACCGTGAAGGCACGGCGGATCTAAGCTTCATCGGTATGGGACAAATGATTGCTTATGATACCCGAGGGCTGGTTAGCGACGGTTATTTTGAACTGCTGCGCGAAAGCTTGACCGATCCAAAACATTTAACACGTTCGTGGACGGTGCAGGAGCAAGTCACAGCGGCATTTGTTCAAGGTAATATTGACGCTGAAGTAGGTGGTATTCCGGTTACCGGTAACGTTGGCTTACGTTACGTGCACACCGACCAATCGTCTCAAGGTAACGCATTTAACGTTAACGACGCCGGGCTTGTGGTTGCACAGCCAACCGACATCAGCCACGACTATGGCCACGTGTTACCGAGCCTGAACCTGAATTTCGCTCTGGATGAGCAGCAGATTCTGCGCTTTGGTGCTGCAAAAACGATTTCACGCGCTCGCTTGGACGAAATGAACGCTTCGGTCAGTGCCACCTACAGTGCGCAACAGCCTGACGAAAATGGCAATTATTGGTCGGTATCCGGTGGTAACCCGCAATTGGAGCCAAAAGAAGCAACGGGCGTTGATTTGAGTTATGAGAACTACTTCCATGAAGAAGGCTACTTCTCTGCAGCCCTGTTCTACAAAGACCTGAACGAGTGGATTTTCGACGGTACTTATGAAATTGACATGAGCGGCGTACCTGACCCGGCCACGGGTGAATTACCGGATACGACAACCGGCACTGGCTCAGGCAAAATCAATGGTGGCGGTGGCGACCTGTGGGGCTACGAGTTAGCCGTTGCGCTGCCATTCAGTATGTTCGCAGACCAGTTAGAAGGCTTTGGCTTACTGGTAAGCCACACGGGTGTTGAACAGGACATCGAGGACCCTAATGGCAATGACTATGAGTTGCCGGGTCTGTCTGACAGCATTCAAAGCTTAACCTTCTACTATGAGCGTCACGGCTTTAGCGTCCGCACCAGTATGCGTAAGCGGAGCGATTTTAAAGGCGACATCTATGGTCTTGGCTTCGAGACGCAGCAAGTGGATATCCAGGGTGAGACCATCTGGGATGCGCAGCTCGGTTATGACTTCTCCGAGTCGGGTATTGCGGGACTTGAGAATCTTGAGCTGACCTTCCAGGTACAGAACATTACTGAAGAACCGTTTATCTCGTTGCAGGGCGACAACGCATTGCAAGTGCGCGACTACCAGGATTATGGTCGTGTTTACATGCTTGGCATTAAGTACGAGCTGTAATCGATAAACGTGGTGACTTGATGCAAAAGCCCTTGGCGTCGTTCAGGGGCTTTTTCGCCGTTTCATGGCAAGACAAATCAAACAATAAAGTGTATCAATGAAAGTTCACAAGCTAGCAAAAACAGTGTTCGCTTTGACGCTGACAACCGCTCTTGTCAGTTGCGGTGGCACGGATAATAAACAATCAACGTCAGCTGACTCTGAGCGGGGCGCCAAAGACCAGCAAAAGCCGGTCGTTTACCAGGTATTTACCCGTTTGTTCGGTAACACCAATACGACCAACAAGCCGTGGGGCACATTGCAGGAAAATGGTGTGGGTAAGTTTGCCGACTTTGATGACAAAGCGTTGGCTGGTATTAAAGAACTCGGTGTTTCGCACATTTGGTACACCGGTGTGCTGCATCATGCAACGGTAACCGATTACAGTGAATTCGGGTTGCCGGGGGATGATCCTGATGTGGTCAAAGGTCGTGCCGGTTCTCCCTATGCGGTGAAAGATTATTACAACGTTAACCCGGATTTAGCCGTTAACCCGGAACGTCGACTGCAAGAATTTGAAGCGTTGATAAAGCGCACCCATGAGCAGGGTATGAAGGTTATTATCGATATCGTCCCGAATCATGTGGCGCGGGATTATCACTCGGTGTCTAAGCCAGACGGTGTACAGGATTTCGGCGTCAATGATGATACCAGCGTCAGCTATCGTCGCGACAATAACTTTTATTATGTGGTTGGCGAGGACTTCCAGGTACCGCAGGACGATGATTATCAAGTGTTAGGGGGGATGAGTCACCCTAAGGCGGATGGCGAGTTTGTCGAGCGCCCGGCGAAATGGACCGGTAATGGCGCGCGCAAGGCGCAGCCGGACATTAATGACTGGTACGAAACGGTTAAGATTAATTACGGCGTAAAACCCGATGGCGGTTACGACTTTCCGCGCTTGCCGCCGGAATACGCCGATAAAGACTACCAAGCGCATTACGCGTTCTGGCAGGATAAACAACTGCCGGACAGTTGGTATAAATTTCGCGATATTACTCAATATTGGCTGGACAAAGGCGTGGATGGCTTCCGTTATGACATGGCCGAAATGGTGCCTGTCGAATTTTGGAGCTTCTTGAATTCATCCATCAAAATGACCAATCCAGACGCTTTCCTGCTGGCCGAGGTCTACAACCCCAGCCTTTATCGTCCTTATCTTCATAGCGGTAAAATGGATTACCTCTATGACAAGGTGGGTTTTTATGACACCTTGAAAGCAATTATTCAGGGGCGGCAAGGGGCTCAAGCGCTGCTTGCCGAACACCGCCAAGTGCTGGATATTGAACAGCACATGCTGCATTTTTTAGAAAACCACGATGAGCAACGTATCGCCAGTGCCGACTTTGCCGGTGATATGAATTGGGGAAAACCGGCGATGACCGTATCAACGCTGATTGGCCGCGGACCCAGCATGATTTACTTCGGTCAGACCGTGGGCGAGGACGGTTCGGAAGAACCCGGGTTTGGTGCTCCTACGCGCACCAGTATCTTTGACTACATCGGCGTTCCTGCGCACCAGCAGTGGATGAATAATGGCGCCTTTGATGGCGGTCAGTTGAGCGAAGCTCAGCGCGAACTGCGACAGTTTTATGTGCAGTTGATGAGCCTGAATCGATTACCGGCGATTGTTGCAGGGCAACTGGTTGAAGTGAACAATTCGCAGCCGCAGCAGGTGGTCAGCTTTATTCGCCAGCAGGGTGAACAGCGTCTGCTGGTGGTGGCAAATTTCGCCGGGCAACAACAGTCCGTAAGCGTTGACGTGAACGCCTCGCAAGGCAATACCTTACTCGGTACGCCGCCGGAATTCACCAACAACGGTGTCACCATTGCCTTGCCCTATCAGGGTGTGAGCGTGGTACAACTGGGAAGTAACCACTGATGCAAAATACCCTGCAAAACGAGAGACCGACCCTGAGTTTTTGGCAAATATGGAACATGTGTCTGGGTTTTATGGGCATTCAGTTTGGTTTTGCGCTGCAAAACGCCAATGTCAGTCGTATTTTCCAGACCTTGGGTGCAGAAATCGATGATATCCCCATCTTGTGGGTGGCTGCGCCGCTGACCGGGTTGATCGTACAGCCAATTATTGGCTACATGAGTGATAAGACCTGGGGCCGTCTGGGGCGTCGGCGCCCATATTTCTTCTATGGTGCGATTGTTACCACCGCGGCGCTGTTGGTCATGCCCAACTCGCCCACATTGTGGGTTGCGGCGGGCATGCTGTGGATCATGGATGCTTCCATTAATGTCACGATGGAGCCATTTCGCGCGTTGGTCGGCGACAACCTGCCTAACCGGCAACGGGCGCTGGGCTATTCATTGCAGAGCTTTTTTATCGGTGTGGGAGCGGTGATTGCTTCCAGTCTACCCTGGGTACTGACCAATTGGTTTGACGTCAGCAATACCGCCGCGGCTGGCATTATTCCTCCGTCGGTGCAGTATGCGTTCTATGTTGGCGGCGCTTTCTTGCTGATTTGTGTGATGTGGACGGTGTTTACCACCAGCGAATACAGCCCTGAGCAGCTTGCCGCCTTTAGCGACAGTGCTGAAGCGAACGCACAAAGCGAACCTAAAACAACGATAAATTTTGCCAAAACGATGTCGGTCAGCGGCCTTGTCGGGGTTGTCATTATCGCTGCCGTTGGCGGTATGGGCTTAGAAAAAGAACTGTATTTACTGGGTGGGTTACTGTTGGCTTTTGCCCTGCTGCAGGGGGTCGCCGCCTGGCAACAGCAACGACGCTATACCGACAACGGCTTTTTCACCGTCGTATACGATGTGTTCACCATGCCGCGGGCGATGCGACAGCTGGCCTGGGTGCAGTTTTTTAGCTGGTTCTCGTTATTTGCGATGTGGATCTACACCACCGGTGCCGTCACCAGTTATCACTACCATAGTGTTGATGTGACCTCCAAAGCCTACAACGACGGTGCCGATTGGGTCGGTGTGTTGTTTGCTGCCTACAATGGCTTTGCGGCGCTGGCTGCTTTGGTGATCCCTGTGATGGTGAAACGTTTTGGTATTCGCGTTGCTCACGCGATTAACCTGATTTTTGGCGCGCTGTCACTAGTGAGCTTTTTGCTGATCAGTGACCCCGCCTGGCTGATGGTACCGATGGTCGGTATTGGCTTCGCCTGGGCGTCCATTTTATCGCTTCCTTATGCCATGCTCGCCAGCGCGCTGCCCAGCGCGAAGATGGGCGTGTACATGGGCATTTTTAATTTCTTTATCGTGATTCCGCAATTGCTTGCCGCCAGTATTCTCGGCTTGATTCTAAAGCATGGCTTTGCCAACCAGCCGATTTACGCCTTAGTCATTGGCGGACTGTCGTTTGTGTTGGCTGCGTTATCGCTGACGCGGGTAAAACTAACTAATTAGAGGGTGATACAGTGAAAGTCGTAAACGCAATCGCCAGTGCAATGTTACTGGCAGGACTAGCAGGCTGTAACAGCGGCACTACCGAAGCCGCCAGTCAGGTGGCGCCGGGCGCACCGGGGGAAACACCGTTTTGGGCCTACTCGGGTAAAACCGGCATCGGCACTTCTTATGAAGCGTATCAACAGGGGCACTATGACGACGCCAGTGCCACCGGCACGGTTTCCAAGGTCTGGTTCTCGTTGGCTAAAGGGATGATCACGGAAACCATGTTTGGCCTTATTCACCAAGCGCAAATCCGTGATTTACAGTTTATCGTCAGCGGCGATGATTTTGTGGTGGCAGAGTCAGATGGGCTGAAAAATACCGTGGAATACCTGCATGTGGATGAGCAGGGCCGGCCGCTGTCGTTGGCGTATCGCGTGACCAGTGAGGATAGCCAGGGACGTTTTCGCATCATCAAAGACATCTTTACCGATCCTGATGCGCAATCGCTGATGGTTCGTGTGCGCTTTGAAGCTAATCAACCCGGGCTCACCGCTCACGTACAGGTGAACCCTTATGTGAACAACGATGGCGTCGATGACCGTGCTAAGGTCGAGGGTGATGCGTTAGTGGCCTACTCCGGCGAACATTACCTGACGTTACAAAGTGAACAAGGTTTAAAACAAGGTTCGGTAGGCTTTATGGGCACATCCGACCGCTATTCTCAATTACAAACCTCAGGCGAACTGACGCGCTATCAGAGCACCGGTGAGCAACCCGGTAATGTGTCTATGAGTGCGACCCTGGGTGAGATCTCAGAAGCGGCCGAATTTGATTTGGTACTGAGTTACGGTAACAGCGAACAACAGGCCAGAGAGCAGGGGCAACAGACCTTGAAGCGCGGATACGATACCGTGCTGGCGCATTACAACGGTGAGGGTGACGCGATTGGCTGGCAAGATTATCTGCAAAGCTTGAACCTTGAAGAAATGTACGGCGCCACTACGGATGGTGGCAAGTTACTGAATACCAGTGCCCTGGTGCTCAAAGCTCAGGAAGACAAAACCTATGCTGGCGCGTTGATTGCGTCGTTATCAAACCCTTGGGGCGATACGGTTTCTGCCGAACAGGGTAAAACGGGCTATAAAGCGGTTTGGGTGCGCGACTTTTATCAAGTAGCGATGGCGTTTCTGGCGCTGGGCGACACCGAAACGGCTAAAGCCGCGTTCAGTTACTTGCCGAAGGTACAAGTCAGAGAGGATACGCCGGGAAATCAGGGGGATACCGGTTGGTTCCTGCAAAAAACCCACGTTGACGGCGAATTGGAATGGGTGGCAGTACAGCTTGATCAAACCTCGATGCCGATCATGCTGGCCTGGAAACTCTATAAAAACGGCGTGCTGTCAGAAACTGAGCTGAGCCAGTGGTACGAATCAATGCTTAAGCCTGCGGCCGATTTTCTGGTTGACGGAGGTTTAGCGAAAATATTGTGGAATGATACTCAGATCACGCCGCCTTATACCCAGCAGGAGCGTTGGGAAGAACAGGCAGGATACTCTCCTTCAACCATTGCCGCCACGGTAACTGGCCTGATAACCGCCAGCGAGATCGCCGCTCTGAGCGGTGACCAGGAAAACGCACAACGCTATCTGGAAACCGCGCGGGAGTATGAACAGGATATCGAAGCTTTGATGTTCACAACGGAGGGCACGCTGGAGGGCGATGCAGCTGACGGTCAATATTTTGTGCGCATCGCACAGGATGAAAACGTCAATGCAGACACCAAACTGGCAGCCAATAATGGTCGTCCGGGGATGGATAAAAAACTGATCCTTGATGGTGGCTTTTTAGAGCTGGTGCGTTACGGCGTGCGTTCTGCTGATAGTCCGTCGATTGTGGCGTCGTTACCGGAATATGACGATCAAAGCCTCGAGCATAAGCTACGGGTTAAATACACCTTTATGAACGATCAAGGGCAAAGCTTCCCTGGCTGGCGCCGTTATGGCAATGATGGCTACGGCGAGGATCAGGAGCTAGGCACCAATTATGCTGAAGGCGGCAACCAGACGGCAGGTCAACGTGGCCGCGTCTGGCCTTTCTTTACCGGTGAGCGGGGGCATTATGAAATCGCCGTTGCGAAAGCCAGTGACGGCGACCTGACGGACGCGCAGTACCAACGGATTAAAAACACCTATGTGTTGGGAATGGAAGCATTTGCGAACCAAGGCATGATGTTACCGGAACAGGTATGGGACGGCGTCGGGGTCAATCCTTTCGGTTATGAGGTTGGCGAAGGCACCAACTCAGCCACACCATTGGCGTGGACTCATGCCGAATACGTTAAGCTGTTACGCTCGCTGAGTGACGAAGCGGTATGGGATAATTATCCGCTTGTGGAACAGAAGCTCGCTGACTGAATGACCGTCTGATGAGTATTAGCCGCCAGCGTTTATCTGGCGGCTTTTTTGTCTTATAAACAACTCGATTGGCGTACGATCAGTTTGGGCGGCAAAATGCTGCTGGCCACATCAACGTCTTTATCAGCAATCAGGTTCAGCAGATTTGCCACCAACATTTGTCCGGCTAAGGTCGTATTTTGCTGTACGGTCGACAACGGCGGACTGCAAAAACGGGCGACCGCGATATCGTCAAAACCCACCACTGAAACGTCTTTAGGAACACTTAAGCCGGCTTCTTGCAGCGCTCTAATTGCACCAATAGCAATTAAGTCACTGGCACCGAACAGGGCGTTAAACGTGATGTTATTGGCAAGCAGTGATTTGGTCGCTTGATAACCGGACTCTTCGGTAGAAATCGCGGTTGCCATTTTGCGCTCGCTACAGTGTTTACCGTGCTCCTGTAGGCGATTTTCAAAGCCATTGAAGCGGGCACTGAACTCGGGGCTGTGATGTGAGGCATCGCCAATGAAGGCACAGTCGGTGCGACCGAGCTCAATAAAGTGTTCGGCGACCAGCCGTCCCCCATGCTCGTTATCGCAGCTTACCGTCAGCTCAGGTCGGCCATCAACGCTCGCGCCCCAGCAAACAAATTTGGTGTCTGTGTCCAACAGCCGGGCAAACTTGGCCTGATAGTCGATGTAGTCGCCATAGCCGAGCAATATGATGCCGTCGGCGCGATGGCTTTCGGCATAGTCCGCATGCCAGTCGTTGCTGCTGGATTGAAACGAAACGAGTAAGTCATAGCCTTCTTTCGCACAGGCACGGGTAATCGAACCCAACATGGATAAAAAGAACGGATTAATTTGTGAATCGTCAGAAGTAGGATCTTCAAACAACAATACCGCCAGGGTAGAGCTTTGTTGCGCACGCAAATTACTGGCGTTTTTATCCACCTTGTAATTAAGCTCGCGGGCAATTTCAACGACCCGTCGGCGTGTTTCTTCATTAACCAGCGGACTGCCTCGCAGCGCACGGGAAACCGTCGACTGAGAAACCCCGGCTCTATGAGCTATATCGAAAGAAGTGGCTTTACCTTTCATATCGTTCCTCGTAATCCGTGCGCGGTGGCTCAGAGTAATACAGCTGCGCGAAATATTCCTTTAAATTCGCATATATTCTTGTTTTTATGCCTTAAGGAATAGGAAAGAATACTGTGGAATCCTCACATCTCACATAAGGAACAAGGATATGGTACTTGGAGAGCTCCTTAAACAACGACGTATCGAGTTGCATCTTAGCCAGTCAGAGTTAGCTGAGCAAGTCGGTATTGAGCAGTCTTACTTATCGAAATTGGAAAGTGATCGATCACTTCCCTCAGATGATGTACTGAAGACATGGCTCAGCGCACTAGAACTCACCATAGAGCAGGTGGCAGAACAGTTTGATCCAAGTTATCTACAAGGACGCTTGCGACAGATTCCATCGATTGATGCTTATTTACGAGAACAAACCGCAAATTATCAGCGTCAACGACGGGGCTGGTTAACCATTTGCGGACTGCTTATCGCGCTCTCATTACCGACGTTTTACAGTGGCTACACCAAGGTTCTTTTCCCTGAACTAACCTACCAATATATGTCTCCGGGCATATTATTGATGGGTGAAAACCCTAATTATTATCGTAATTGGAATGATACCGTCGTTGGTTTTGACGAATTGGAGAAGCTCTCAAAACGGATGGCTGAGCGCTCAAACCCGGATATCATGATACTGACCGACTATCGGGGAAAACAATTCACGGTGCCGGCACCTGAGGCGGATGATCCCAATATCAAACGGACCTACTACATCGACGGAACCATTCAACAGCCTCGAGTGATTAATGGCGTTTTGCAAGCGTTGGGTTTGTTTTTGCTGATGTGTGGGGTGCTAGGCATTGCGCTTGAACGTCGTCTGCTCAATAAGTAATTTATAGGATGCTGAGTTATGCTAATCTCAGATACAACAGAACCAACAGGAAGCAATTCGTGAAACACTCCATCAACACACCCAATCGCTATTTCAGCGTTTTAGCGACGTTGCTGTTAGCAATGGTTTCGCTAACCGTGATGGCGCAAGATAATGAGCCAGCGCCTGACGAACCGCCGGTTGCTGAACCCAAGCAGTTTGTGTCCGAGCATAGCGGTACCTTTAACGGAGCACGCATCGACTATCGGGTTAACGCGGGCGAGACCTACCTGAACAATGCTGAGGGTGAACCGACCGCGAGCATTTTCTCCTTCGATTACATTGCCGAGGAGGATGAAAACCGCCCGGTGACGTTTTTCTGGAATGGGGGGCCCGGCTCGTCGTCGAATTGGTTGCATATGGGGGGCTACGGTCCGAAACGCATCGTGGTGCCGAGTGAGGCAGAGCACCCGGGGGCAGCGCCGTACACGCTTAAGGATGCCCCCGAAACGATACTTGATGTGACGGACATGGTGTTTGTCGATCCGGTTGGTACGGGCTTTTCTCGTGCCATTGGTCAGGGGAAGAAAGAAGATTTTTGGGGGCTGACCGAGGATGCGGAGTCGATGGCGGCGTTCATTGCGGAATGGCTGACCAACAACAACCGCTGGAACTCACCGGTGTTTTTACTGGGGGAGAGCTTTGGTACGACCCGCGCGGCTGCTGTCGCTAAGGTGTTGCTCGATGACTATCTGATTAACGTCAACGGCATCGTGTTTGTCTCTCAGGCCTTGGATTACCAAGGCTCTACGCCTTATGTGGATGACAATATCATCTCTTATATCACCTACATCCCGACCATGGCGGCGACGGCTTGGTATCACGGAAAAGTTGATAATACCGGAGACTTTGAATCGTTCATTGCGGAAAGTCGTGAGTTTGCCACTCAGGAACTGCTGCCGGCGTTATTTCAGGGCAATTTGTTGAGCGATGACGAACGCGCACGACTGGTCAGCGAGCTGCAACGGTTCACGGGGCTAAGTAAAACCTATATCGAACAAGTCGATTTGCGCATTAATGCCTTCCGATTTGCCAAAGAATTACGGCGTGATGAGGGCGTTGCGGTCGGTCTGCTTGACAGTCGCTATACCAAAGACGAACGCGACGATGTCGCGGCACGTCCGCAAGACGATGCGGCTCGTGCGATTTCACCGGCCTACAAAGCCTCACTTATGCATTACATGAGAAATGAGCTGGGCATTGACTGGAACCGCCGTTACTTAAACCCATCGGACCCGGAATTGTCCGGTAAGTGGCGCTGGAGTCCGTTACCGGAAGGCCGCTCGTGGGAGCCACACTACGTCAATACGGCGCCGGATCTGGCGTCGGTGCTAAGAAGCAATCCAGCGCTTAAAGTCATGGTGGGGTCGGGTTATTATGACCTTGTCACGCCATTTTTCGATGCGGAATATACGCTTAACCGCCACGGCATCGCTCGCGATGACATCATTTACCGTTACTATCACGGTGGCCACATGATGTACGTGCATGAACCTTCGCGCAAAGCCTTGTTGGATGACACGCGTCAGTTTATTCGTGCGCAACTGGAAACAATGAGTTTCCAGTGAGGTACTTTTTAGCGCATTATTAAACAATAAAATGGTTCCTGTCTTTTAACAGAGGAGTCAGGAACATGTTTAATCGCAAACAATTTATCAGTGTGCTGGGCGAAATGGCGCGTGGTTTGATGTTTTCTGAGGGTAATACCAAAGTGAACGTTGAACATCCTAAGCCAATGATTAAGCCCCATGGTTACGATGATTTGATGAGGCAAGTTGAGCAGAAATGCTGTGTCGGCTGTTGCTGAATTTTTTCGGGAGAGTCAATGTTTGAGCGTTTATCCGACATGGCAACCTTTGCCGCAGTGGCAGAGGC
The DNA here is from genome assembly GCF_002968395.1 of Idiomarina sp. OT37-5b. Lineage (NCBI taxonomy): Bacteria > Pseudomonadati > Pseudomonadota > Gammaproteobacteria > Alteromonadales > Idiomarinaceae > Idiomarina > Idiomarina sp. OT37-5b. The sequence continues at coordinate 2,410,261 of NZ_CP027188.1, read as the reverse complement.
TACCAGCTTTACACGTGCCGCTGAACAGTTGGGGGTCACAAAAGGCTCGGTAAGTAAGGCAGTCAACCGTCTTGAAAGTCACCTTGGGGTGAAGCTGTTGCGCAGAACCACACGTCGACTGTCACTCACCGGCGAAGGTGAACAATTTCTTCGGCATTGCCAGGTGATTGTTTCAGAGGCTCAGTTAGCCGAAGAACATATGGGTGAGTACCAAAGTGAGCCTAAGGGCACGGTATCGGTCTCGGCTCCGGTAAATTTCGGCGCTGCGCAAGTGGCACCGCATATTGACCAGTTGTTGTCTAAATTCCCGCACCTGAATATTCACCTGACACTGTCTGACGAAGTGGTTGCCTTTAAAGAACAGGATGTGGATATCGCGATACGTTGCGGCGAACTGCGAGATTCGGCGCTCTATTACCGACGCTTGAAACCGTTAAGGCACGTTGTCGTTGCCTCGCCGGCGTATTTGAACCGCTTTGGCGAGCCCGCTAGCCCTGAGGAGTTGAGCGTTGATCAGTCGTCGCATTGGTGCATACCTAGGAACCCTTCGGCGTTGGGAAGCCGCTGGCATTTTTATCGCGGCGGGGAAGAGGTAACGGTTCCTGTGCGTGGACGTTTTTTTAGCAATGAAAACCGCGCCATAAAACAGGCTGCCCGCAATGGACTGGGTATTGCGTTTCTGCCGGAATACTCGGTTGCCGAGCTCCTCGAAAGTGGTGAACTCAAGCAGCTACTGAATGCGTTTATGCCGCCGCCAATCCCCGTCAGCTTGCTGTTCGCAACGCGCCAATACGCAAGCTCTGCGGTCAATGAAACCATCAATTTTTTAGAGCAAAAATTAGGCTAACGATTAGTCATCATCGAGTTTGTCCAGTTGCTTCACAATATTACTACTCAACTCGCTGAGCTCGTCAGTATTCGATGCTAATGTGTCAGCCTGGTCGAATGCATCATCACATAATTCACTCAGTGTTTGGATACTCTGACTGACCGTCTCAACAGCACTGTTCTGTTGTTGACTGGCGTCCGTCACTAAATCAACTTCGCTGTTTATATCTTTTACAGCGGTTAACACCTGACTGTATGAATTAATCGATTCCGCTGAAATTGCCTGTGCTTCTTCTGCAGCTTCAAGTGCTTTATCACTAATATGTGCTGAAGAGGAGATAACGTTACGAAGTTCGCCGGTCATTGTGACGATATCGCGAGTAGTTTCTTGCGTCTTTTGCGCTAATGAGCGCACTTCATCTGCGACAACGGCAAATCCACGTCCGTGCTGTCCTGCTCGAGCTGCTTCTATGGCTGCATTTAATGCCAGTAAGTTGGTTTGATCGGTAACGCCCTCAATTAGCTCAACAAAGGAAGAGATTTTTTCGGCCAGTTCAAGAAATTTCTGTTCACTCTGCCGTAATTGATAGTCCAAACGAAGACGCTTATATTCCGAGCGCAGCAGGGACATAACCAGTGGCACCAGCATAGCAACGGCAACCAGCAGCGCCAGTGAAAACCACAGGCGCTGAGCCATCCGTTCCTGATCGAGTTCCTGCCGTAAGGCTTTTTCAATGTTTCGGATGTTGGTGTTGAGCACGTAGCTTGCCTGACGTAAACGGATGTCGTCCTGATCTTCAGGGAATTGGTAATTTTGTAGTTGTTCTTTAAACACATTTGCCGACAGCGTCAGTGTTTCACTGGCAAGCTCCGAGGAAATTCGGCGTTTGCCTCACGGAATTCCTGCAATGCCTGTTGGATGAGTGCAAGTCCAGTGCTGTAGTGCCAAGGACTAGAGGCATCGTTCGTAGAGAGGCTGACGTGCATGACACCGGTATGAAAATCTTCAGCCGCGGTACCAATTTTATCGATCAAATAAACGCGGCTTTCAACTTCACGCTCTTTCCAGACTAACAACGCCGCGATGATGGTAATGATGGCCAGCCCTGCGGCAATAATAAATGAAACCTGACGATTGAGCTTGCGGGTTTGCAACCGGTTATGAAGCGGCACGGTTCGAGCACTCCGCTGATAGGCTGTTTTCCGGAGGTCTCACGAAACCAAATTGGCGCAGATAATTTTGGTACTCCTGTGAGTTCATAAATTGCTGTTGAGCCTGTTGGGCGCGTTCTAGTTTTCTATGAAGACGGTGCGAAAATAAAAATGCCGGGCCTAAGGCCTCGTCTTTTAGTTCTTCGATAGCCAATACCTCAACAGTGTTCAGTTGTTTTTTGCGGTATTCCAGTGTTGGTCGCGTCAACATCAGTGCATCGGCCCTGTCGGTTAATATCATAGAAACGCCGGCCTGCACATCCGGCACTTTTTCCAACTTGTTTCCTAGCTTATGTTTTACCGCTAATGTTTCTTCAATGCTACCTGAGAGCGTGGCGATGTTTTTATTTTTTAAATCGCTGAAGTGTAATGGGTTTGATAGTGGTGAATCATCTTGCACCATCACTGCAGTATGCGTCAACGCCAGCGGCGACAAAAAGCAGCCAAAGGGTTTACGCTGCTCGGTTACGACAAGACCGGCCGCAATGACATCGACGCGATTGGACAGCAGCGCCGGTAGTAGCTGCTCAAACGTCATCATCACCCATTCGACTTTATCGTAGCCCAGTGGCTGGATCATGTTGCGAAGCGCTGCGGGGAACAGCCCGTTTACTTTGCCAGTTTCGTCATAGTAGGCATAAGGCGGCTCATTCGTGTAGCCTGCCACCAAGGTTTTCTTATCGCTTTCTGGTTGTGACGCAGACGGACTTAGTGACTGAATGGCGAGTAAAGTCAGTGTTGCGACAGCGAGAAAAAATAAGACAAAAAAATAGCTTCTTTGCTTCATGGGCATCCGTTCCCTGGTTCGCTGTGTGTGTTTTCTGTCATAGTGAGTAAACGACTTTGATCCAAATCACTCTTTATTTTAAAGCGGTTTGATTTATTGTTGAATCCGTAGATTTACGTAAAACGTGATCAGAAGCAATTCCCCCGCAAATGCAGTGAGGCGTAAAGCGGGATCAACCCAAATATAACTAGAGCATAAAAATGAAAAATTACTTAACCATACTACTGACGGCAGGCTTTGCCACCACCCTCTCGGCCACGGCATTCGCTTCGGAGGAAACGCAAACCACCTTAAACGCTTACGCGGCAGGCTATAAGGCTAACTTCACTTGCAGCGCGGTTTTTAATGGTGGCAAATCAACGGCGCAAATAGAAGAAGATGAACTCACCGGTATTTACCCGTTGATTGCCGATGCCGTTCATCAACTTGACGCCTCAATTAATACCGAGCAGCGCTGGGTGCGGGTGGCTTATGATGACGGTAAGCGGGAACGCTACTCGGTTTGGCGGCCACGGCTCGGGTGTGTAGATTTACCCGTTGGCGCGAGCGCTGACAGTATCAAAAAGGTCTATCGCCCCTTTTCCAAAGATACAGCTTCGCAGCCGGATAGCGGTGCGCCATGGCAGCATCATAACGGTGTCAACCAGGCAACCGGCAATCCGCGTTTAGATGCAGTGATTAAGCAAGCTTTTAGCAAACATTACGGAGACGGTGCGCGTACGTCTGCGGTGTTAATTGCAACACCGGATAAGATTCTGGCGGAGCATTACAAACAAGGATTCACGCCGGAAACCGCCCAACGTACCTGGTCGGTTGCGAAAAGTATCGGTGCCAGCGTGATCGGGGCAGCGGTGCAACAAGGCATTGTCACAACCAAACAGAAAGCGGGTCTCGAGAATTGGTCACATCCACTTGATCCGCGTCAGCATATTACTCTGGAAAATCTGTTACATATGTCTTCCGGACTGGACAGCAATAAGGCAGGCAACCGCACCGATCGGGTCTACATGGGCGGAGGTCTGGTGAGCGATACGGCAACCGAAACCGCGCTGGAAGTTGAACCGGGTTCCCGTTGGAAGTATGCCAATAACGACACCATGCTGGCGCTGAGAGTCCTGCGCGAGGCCATGGCAAGCGAAGAGGATTACGTCAAATTTCCCTACGCATCGCTGCTCGATAAGATCGGTATGCGTCATACGTTTTTGGAAACCGACTGGCAAAACGACTTTATCCTGTCGTCACAGGTATGGACTACGTCGCGAGATTTAGCGCGGTTGGGCGTATTGCATTTACAACAAGGTAAATGGCAGGGCGAACAGATTCTTCCGGGCAATTGGTTGGATTATATCAGCGAACCAGCGCCGGCACAGCCGCCTGAAAATGCGCCGGGGTATGGAGCGCAGTGGTGGCTGTACAATGAACGTTTTCCAGAACTGCCCGACGATACCATTGCTGCGCGCGGGAATCGCGGCCAGTTTTTGCTGGTCATTCCAAGCGAAAATCTGGTTATCGTCCGTCGCGGTTATGACGTAGCAGGTCAGCAAGGGTTCAGTGAACACGACTTTGCGCGCGATGTGCTACGTGCGTTAAAGCGCGATTAAGAAATTTTTATTACGGTCGATAATAAGCTCTATATCACAATAAAAAAGTGGCTGGGTTATGCAAATAAAAGGCTCTTTGCAGCGTAAGCTGATTATTTCTATTTCTGGTGTGTTGGTGGTGCTACTGGCCGCTTTTGGTATTTTTGTCACGCAAACCATTGCCGAACTGACGCGCGACAAAACAGAAGCCCAGGTGGCGGAACTGATAGAGCTCAAGGCTGCCGAAATAAAGAGCTTTTTTGCTGAACGCGCACGTATTCCGTTATCGGTACTGACTGACCCGCGGGTAACAGACTGGCTTGCCAGTTATGATCAACGTGGTAAAGATCTATCCACCGATGATACGTACCAGTCCATTACGCGGACCTTTCAGAATCTGGCCAGTAATGACGCCACCATCAAGTCGGTGTTTATGGGCTCAGCCAACACCTATGAATACCTTTATGAACAAGGACGCGTTGGTGTGGACACTTCAGGGCCAGATGCCGGCGATCCGTCCAAGGGTTATTTCACCAATCAGCGTCCCTGGTGGCATCAGGCGATAGAGAAGGACCGTTTGTACCTAACCTCACCGCAAGTGGATGCAACGGATGGTACGATTTCTTCGGTACTGCAAATGCCAATCAAAAACGCGAGCGGTGAACTACTAGGTGTTGGTGGTGTTGATATTCTGATCACTACCATTGCGGATTTGGTCGATGGCATTAAGTATCAGGGTGACGGCAAAGCTTTTCTGGTCAATGAAGAAAACCAGTTGGTGTACTTTCCAACCGAAGATGTTGAACTCGATTTAAACACGCCGATTGGCAAGCTCGATGGTATTTATGAACGCGCTCTGGATGTGCCGACCGCGGGTTTTGCCGCTTTAGCCGAGGCGATGACACAAGAACCCCGGGGGAGCGGTATTGAAGTGACCTGGAAAGGCCGCGATTATCGTGTTTTCTATGTGCCTATCGCATCGCAACAGCCTTATATTGACTGGCAGCTCGGGTTGTTGGTGCCCAGCTCAATGATTGAGTCCCCAATTAGTCAGGCTCGCTGGTCATCCTTTGCAATCTTAATGCTGATTATCGTGGTGCTGACGTTGGTGACGTATTACGTTTCGATGAAGGTGTTCAAACCGGTCAAACAAATTGCTGCGGCGATGGAAGATGTCGCTCAGGGCGACGGTGATTTAACGCGTCGGCTGAATATTGATTCAGACGACGAAGTGGGCAGTATGGCGCGTGCGTTTAATCGATTCTCAGATCGCATTCAGCAACTGATTGCGCACGCTAACCAATCCTCTGAGCAGGTCTCCGAGGCTGCTGATAGAGTGTCAAAAACGGTGAATGAATTTAACCGGGAAATGCAAAATGAGCAGCAGCAACTGGAGCGTATCGTAGCTGCGGTTCAGCGCATGAATGCCGCCAGCGATACCATCAATGACTATGCCGGCGATGCCACTCAGGCGGTGGAAGAAGCGGCGGATTCGGTGGCCGTTGTGGCGAATAACTCTCACAAAACCCAGCAAGTGATCAGTAACGTTTCGAAATCCATCTCAAGTGCAACCGAGGCGGTACAGAGCTTAAATGACGATGTCGGTAACATCAGTACCGTGCTTGATGTCATCACCGGGATTGCCGAGCAAACCAATTTGCTGGCGTTAAACGCGGCGATAGAGGCTGCCCGTGCCGGTGAGCAGGGGCGAGGGTTTGCGGTGGTCGCCGATGAGGTGCGAACACTGGCCACGCGCACACAGGAATCAACGGACCATATTCAGGCGACGGTCGAGAAGTTGCAGCGCGGCGCCAATAAGGTGAAACAGGCGATGGAGCATACCGACGCGATGAGCGACGACGGAGAGCAGCAGGTAGAGCGTGTGCTGTCAGCCATTACGCAAATCGAGCAGGCGATGCGTAAGGTCACCGATATGAACCGCAGTATTTCTGATGCAACGGGTGAACAAAGCACGCTTGCAGCCGAAGTTAACACTGAGCTGGAGAGTGTTCATAGTTTGACCGAACAAATGGTGGAACACTCCAGCGCAATGCAAGCCGATTTTCACCGGCTGCGTGATATTTCTGCGGAACTGAAAGGCACGGTCGGGCGTTTTAAGATCCAGTGATACGACGTGCTCTTGCCTGGTGCAGTTTTTTGTAGCTGTCCAGCAGTTTCAAATGACGGTCGATCCCTTCCAGGTTCATGCTGGTTGGGGTCAGGCCATAGAACCGGGTGCTTCCGTGAACGGAACCAATGACCGCTTCAATCACGTCTTCACCGTACATACGGCCAAGGTTATAACGGAAGTCGTCCAGCTCCAGTTCGTCATCGAGGGTAATCTCGAGCACCGCTTCTACCGCTCGGTAAAACAGCACTCGCTCAACGGTGTTGTCGTTATACTGCAGGAACATCTCGACGTATTCCTGCGCGTCTTCGTGACGTTGCAGCGCCAGGTAAATCAGTAGTTTTAGCTCAAGAATGGTGAGCTGGCCCCAGACACTGTTCTCATCAAACTCGATACCAATCAGCGTGATGATGTCCATATAGTTGTCCAACTGACTGTCTTCCAGCCGTTCGACCAGATCGCCCAGTTGTTCATCGGACAAACGGTGTAAATTAAGAATGTCCTCGCGGTACTGAAGCGCCACGTTCGTATTGTCCCAGACCAAGTCTTCCACCGGATACACTTCGGAGTAGTCGGGCACGAGAATACGGCAGACCGGCGCGCCTAAATCGTCGTGTACCATGATGTAGGATTCTTTACCCAGTTCGGCAAGAATGCCAAACAGTATTTCTGCTTCTTCTTCATTACTGGAGGCGGTAAAGTCCCATGCGACGAACTCAACATCGGATTTCGCGCTAAAGAAGCGCCATGAAACCACCCCCGATGAATCAATAAAGTGTTCGACGAAGTTGTTGGGCTCGGTGACCGCCATCGAGTTGAACGTTGGCGGTGGCAAATCGTTCAGCCCTTCAAAACTGCGGCCCTGCAGCAGCTCGGTCAGGCTACGCTCGAGTGCCACTTCGAAGCTGGGGTGAGCACCGAAGGAGGCAAACACGCCGCCGGTGCGGGGGTTCATGAGAGTGACACACATGACCGGAAACTGACCGCCTAATGACGCGTCTTTTACCAGTACCGGGTAGCCTTGTTGTTCGAGGCCTTGGATACCCGCCAGGATATCAGGGTACTGAGCAAGGACTTCCTGAGGCACATCCGGCAGTGCAATTTCCTGTTCAATAATGTGTTTTTTAACAGCCCGCTCGAAAATTTCCGACAAGCACTGCACCTGAGCTTCGGCCATCGTGTTACCGGCACTCATGCCATTACTCAGATACAGGTTCTCGATCAGGTTGGATGGGAAGTAAACGGTTTCGCCATCGGAGTGACGTATAAAAGGCAAGGCAACGATACCGCGATCGCTGCGACCGGAATTGGTGTCAATCAGATGGGAACCGCGTAATTCGCCTTCCGGATCGTAGAAAGCACGGGTGTAGTCGTCCAACAAGCCTTCGGGAAGTTGATCGTCAGGGCCTGGCTTAAACCACTTTTCATTGGGGTAGTGGACAAACTCGGCGTTCGCAATTTCTTCACCAAAGAACTGGTCGTTGTAAAAGAAATTACAGCTTAAGCGCTCGATAAATTCTCCGAGTGCAGAGCACAGCGCGCTTTCTTTGCTGGCGCCTTTACCGTTAGTGAAACACATATGTGAGGCCGCATCACGAACGTGCAAGGACCAGACATTCGGAACGATATTGCGCCAAGAAGAAACTTCGATTTTCATGCCCAGATCCGCCAAAATGCGGGTCATGTTTTTGATGGTATCTTCCAATGGCAGATCTTTACCTTCAATGAAGGTTTTGCGATCGCCATCGGGATCGATGGTCAGCAGCGCCTGTGCGTTTTGGGTAATACTTTCAACGGCTTCAACATCAAACTCGAGGTCGTTTTCGATCACACGCTTTACTGCGCAGCGCTCAGCCGCACGAATAATTCCGGTACGATCTTTGTCAGAAAGATCGGCCGGTAACTCCACCTGAATTTTGAACAGCTGTTTATAGCGATCTTCCGGATCCACCACGTTGTTCTGCGAAATGCGGATATTCTCGGTGGGAATATCCCGTGAGTCGCAGTACAAACGAATGAAGTGCGCTGCGCACATCACCGATGAGGCAAGGAAATAATCGAAAGGCCCCGGCGCTGAACCGTCGCCTTTATAGCGGATCGGTTGATCAGAGATAACGGTAAAGTCGTCAAATTTCGCCTCAAGGCGCATGTTTTCAAGAAAACGAACGTTGATTTCCATAGGGAGCAGGCTTTCGCTTGTAGTAGTGAACGGATAGTAAGCATGAAAGTGCGGGATTATCCCACACTTTCAGTTATTGATCATTATCGGCGTAGCCGCTGCCAATGGCACTGAAGGGTAATTTCAGGCCTAGCTCGGGAATTTGCAGGGCGATCCATGCCGGAAAGGTATTGCTGTTGGGGCCGGGTATGACCTCATATTCATTGGCCCATGGGTAACGTTCCGCGGCTTGCTCGATTTGCGGGATTAGCTGAGCGGCTTTGGCGCCACTGAGCGACAACAGCTTATCGGGTTTGGCGCCGTACCAGAAGCGATCGGGGGTGGCTGTTTTATAAACGCGCAGAGCGGGGCGGCCGTGCTCAACACCCCAGCCAACCACTTCGTAGACCGTGTATTCAGCAGCATCCTGTGGCTTTACGGCCAGCCAGGTATGCACCGCAAACCAGCCGCGCCAACCAAACGCATCGGCCGCATAAGCTTCGATAACCGCCTCACGCTGCACAGCAGGATCCGGTGCAATCCCCGCCGGTTCACGCGACGTGTTGCGCCAGTCGCCGGAAGAGCAAGCAACGAGAAAACCGGCGACAATAACAATAAAGGACTGCCTCAACACGTTACACCACGCCCTGTTGCAACATCGCATCGGCGACTTTGCGGAAGCCGGCGATGTTCGCGCCCAGCGCTAAATTTGAAGGGTGGTCGAACTCTTCTGCGGCGCGCTTACAGTCACGATAGATATTGCGCATAATACGCTGCAGTTTGTCGTCGACTTCTTCAAAGCTCCATTTCAGCATACTCGCGTTTTGTGCCATTTCCAGTTGACTGGTGGCAACACCTCCGGCATTTGCAGCCTTACCGGGTGCATAGGCGGTATTGCTTTCGATGAATAAGTCGACAGCATTCTGCGTGCAGGGCATATTGGCACCCTCAACAATGTAGCGGCAGCCGTTCTCGAGCAGCGCCTGTGCATCTTTCTCGGTCAGTTCGTTTTGCGTTGCACAAGGGAAGGCGATATCGGCCTCGTAGCGCCATACTTGATGCCCGTCCTCGGGGTAGTCCTCACGAGCGGTATAGTGTGCATTACTGTGAGTTTCTAAATACGCTTCAAGACGATCGTGGTTTTCTTCTTTAATGCGTTTGACGAGGTCCAGATCAATACCGGCTTCGTGGTAAATCGTACCGCTGGAATCCGAACAGGAAACCGGTTTGGCACCAAGCTCGTAGAGTTTTTCCATCGCATAAATCGCAACGTTACCAGAGCCCGAAACCAGGCAGCGTTTGTCATTCATGGATTCATTGTTGTCGCCCAACAAGCATTGTGCGAAATAAACAGCGCCGTAACCGGTGGCTTCTTTGCGCACATGGGAGCCTCCCCACAACGCGCTCTTGCCGGTGAGGACGCCGTCGAAGCGATTGACCAGACGTTTGTACTGGCCAAATAAATAGCCGATTTCACGGGTGCCGACACCAATATCACCGGCAGGGACATCGGTGTTGGGGCCAATATGACGGTGCAGCTCGTTCATAAAGGATTGGCAGAAACGCATGATTTCGCCATCAGACTTTCCTTTTGGATCAAAGTTGGCACCGCCTTTACCACCGCCAATGGGTAAGCCGGTCAGGGCATTTTTAAAAATCTGTTCAAACCCAAGAAACTTAATGATGCCGGCATTAACACTGGGGTGAAAACGCAAGCCACCTTTATAAGGCCCCAGCGCCGAATTGAATTCAATTCGATAGCCCTTATTCACCTGTACTTGACCGTTATCATCAACCCAGGGCACGCGGAACATAATCTGCCGCTCAGGCTCAACTAAGCGCTCGATGATGCCTTGTTCACGGTACTTTGGACGTTCGGAGATAACCGGTTCGATGGATTCCAGGACTTCCTCCACCGCTTGGTAAAATTCTGATTGGGCGGGACTGGTTTGTTTGAGTTTTTCAATCGTTTCTTTAATAAAGCTCATAATGGTCCCTATTTGTGATGCTTGTGGTTGATTGCTTAATTACTACTGTATCCACTCAACTCTGGATTATTTCAATAAAGAAAGATAGGATTTATCACTTCCTGAAACAAAAAAACAACAAGTTAATATAAATATGAATTTAAAAAAACCGGTATTAGGGATTCTCAGTGTGGGCGTTGCCGCAGTCTTAGTTGCGCCTCATTTTATTGGTCAGCAGGCGGAGCAAGATATCAACGCATTGGTCGCAGCGGTGAACAATAACCCGGTGCACCAGCTTGAACTGAAATCTTACCAACGTGGCTGGTTTAGTTCGAAGGCCGTATTTGAACATTCGATGCAAATGGCTGACTTTGATCAAAGCGGCGGCACTAAAATGACAGAGGTTCGCAGTGGTGAAGTGGTGCTGGACTTACAACACGGTCCTGTGTTGACGGACTATGATGCGGGTTTAGGACTGCTGTCCTGGCAGTTGCAGGCGGCCGATGAACGATTAAGGGCAAATTTGACCTGGAATGACGGCGAACCACTTTACCAGATGATTGGCTCGATGAATCTGGTCGGCAGCGGACAGTATCACGATCGGATTGCGGGGCTGGTATACCGCGACGCAGCTAGTGATATGACGATTGAACTTAACGACTACCGTGGTAACGGGGAGTTTGGTGCCGAGCAATTCGCTTACCAAGGGACGAATAAACGATTCCGCGTGGATATTGCCGATGAGAGTGTGCAAATAGATGATCTGACGTTCGCCACTGAAGCAAAGGGTACGCTCGCGGAAGCGTTAACTTCGCAACTGCTGGAATCTGAAGTGGTGCTGAACATTGCAAAGGCATCGACGCCGGCCTTTTCGATGAGGGATGTTCAGCTTGATGCGAAGAGTGAGTTGTCGGACAACGGCGAAACCCTGGATATCAGTTTTGTCACCAATATTAATAACATCACCTCAGCAACCGGCAACTGGAACAACTTAGCGCTAGCGATCGAAATGCGGCGTGTTGATGTCGCCTTTATGCGGGCTTACCAAGAAACGGTTAATGATGCATACAGTGCTGATGTTGAAGAGATGCAAGAGCAATTGCAGGCGTTAATGAAAGAACATTTAGAGCCTGTCGTTGCAGCGGATCCTGAATTTATCATCAGCGAGCTGAGTGGGCAGGCACCGGACGGTCAATTTGACGGCGAGTTATCGGTAAAACTGGCGGAAAATGCGGCAGCAGAAATGGTGAATGCCAGCGGTGATTATTGGTTAAAACAGCTGTTGGCAGAAGGCTATATGCAGATGGATAAAGCCTTGTTACGCAATGCGTTTATCATGCAGTTAGAAACGGCATTGGCGGCTCAAATGCCTAATCAAGATATGCAGTCAGAGCAAATTCAGTCGATGCTGAATCAGCAAGCTGAACAGGTCATTGGTGTCTATTTGCAACAAGGTTTTATTGAAGAGCAAGAGCAGCAGTACCGGAGTGCCATCGAATTACAGAATGGTGTGCTGTTACTGAACGGTAATTCGATTCCTCTTATCTAATCTAGCTGTTAAGGATTGGGGTCCTCAGAGACCCCATTACCTCTAAATCCACCTCATTTCTGCTCCCGCCTTGATTAAATCTGTATTTTCATAAATTGTTCATTGTGCAACCAGTTTAATTGCGACAAAATGACACAGTGACTTTGCTAGAACGCAAACGAATAAGCATATAACATCACATGTGTTTCCAACCTTTGGAGTGGCCGATGATGTTTAACAACTTTTTACGAATCTCCGGTATAGCCTTACTGTTAACCGGTTCTTCTCTGGCTTTAGCCGGCGATGAACCCTATCAACAAGCGGCGCAGCAATTGCAGCAGCGGCTTGGCAAGGTACTCATGCATACCATTAAGACCGAAGGCCATGTGGCTGCGATTAGGGTCTGTAACGAGCAAGCCCCTCAAATTGCCCAAGCGGTCGGTAGCGATCTTAACTTGGAAGTAGGGCGTACTGCATTAAGGGTGCGTAATCCGAAAAATGCTCCAACAGCACGTCAACGTGACGTCTTGCAACAGTTTGTAGAACAGTGGCAACACACAAAAAATGTTGTGCCAACGGCAACCTATACCAACGATCAAGGCCAGCAAGTTTGGATGCAGGCGATTATCATGCAACCGCAGTGTGCCGCCTGCCACGGGAGCAATATTGAACCGGCTCTGAAGCAAGCCATTGTTGAGCGCTATCCGGAAGATGCCGCAACGAACTTTGAGGTTGGACAAATTCGGGGCGCATTTGTTGTAAAGTCTTCACAATAACCATGTAACTTATATGGATATAAAGTAGACTGATATTAGTATCTGATGAGGAGTTCTAATTATGGAACTTGATCCGCTGTTACTTTCGCGAATTCAGTTCGCGTTCGTTGTTTCCTTCCATGCTATCTTTCCGGTCTTCACTATCGGACTGGCATCCTACATTGCCTTGATTTACGGACTTGCCTTTAAAACCAATGATCCCAAGTGGGAGCGCCTTGGTGGATTCTGGACTCAGGTATTTGCGGTTGTGTTTGGTATGGGGGTGGTTTCCGGTATTGTCATGTCGTTTCAGTTCGGCACCAACTGGAGTAATTTTTCGCTGGCAACGGCAAACTTTCTCGGGCCGGTATTGAGTTATGAGGTGGTGACGGCGTTCTTCCTTGAAGCGGCTTTCCTTGGTGTGCTGTTATTTGGCAGAGGCAAGGTACCTAACGGAGTGCATTTCTTTGCCGCGTTGATGGTGTCGATAGGAACCTTCATTTCTTCATTCTGGATCCTTTCAGCCAACAGTTGGATGCAAACGCCGGCAGGGGTTGAGGTGCGTGATGGGATATACCATGTGGTCGATTGGTCAACAGCGATTTTCAATGACTCGTTCTGGTATCGTTTTGCCCACATGGGGCTAGCCTCGTTTCTTACCGGCGGCTTTGTGGTTGCTGGTGTCAGCGCCTGGTTCCTGATTCAGAAGCGTGACACAGAGCTGCACCGTAAAGCATTATCCATGACCTTATGGTTACTGTTGTTATTAACGCCATTACAAGTCTTCATTGGTGACCTGCATGGTTTGAACACGCTAAAACATCAACCGACAAAGGTTGCAGCAATGGAGGGCAATTGGGACACCCAGAAGGGAGCGCCGTTGCTGCTGTTTGCGATTCCGGATCAAGAGCAGCAAACCAACCATTTTGAAGTGGGTATCCCTAAGCTCGCGAGCTTCATTCTCACCCACGACTGGGACGGTGAGATTCCCGGCGTCAAGGAGCAACCTCCCGAGCTACAGCCGAATGTTCCCATTGTATTCTGGTCGTTCCGCGTCATGGTCGCGATGGGGTTACTCATGGTGCTGGTCGCTGTGATTGGGTTGTTCTTGCGTCGTAACCGCGCATACATGCACAGCCGTTGGTATTTGCAAACGCTGCGACTGATGACGTTGAGTCCCTTTATTGCCGTCTTGGCGGGGTGGTTTGTTACTGAGGTTGGACGAGCGCCTTATTTGGTCTACGGACAAATGACTCAGGCTGAGGGGCTGACTCCGTCGCTAACCGGCGGTATGGCGCTGTTTACTCTCATTGGCTACTTTTTGGTTTATGCCTGCGTGTTTGCTGCGGGTGCCTATTACCTCACGCGGGTCATCCGTACAGGTACTGAGGGCACGGAACAGCATGATGACGATAAACATCGTGCCAAACGTCCGCTGTCTGCCGCAGAAGCCAGTTTTGATTAAAGGTGATTGCAATGAGTGAACCGATTTTTGATTTAACCTATATTTGGGCCGCTATCATCGCCTTTGGCGTGATCATGTACGTGCTGATGGACGGTTTTGACCTGGGGCAGGGTATCTTGTTCATGTTTGCACCGAGCGATCACGATCGGGACATCATGATGAACTCGATTGCGCCGGTCTGGGACGGCAACGAGACCTGGCTGGTGCTCGGCGGAGCCGGGTTATTGGCTGCGTTTCCGCTGGTTTATTCGATATTTCTGCCGGCGCTATACATTGGTGTTTTTCTGTTACTCGCCGGACTGATATTCCGCGGTGTGGCGTTTGAGTTCCGCTTTAAAGCACATTCTTCCCGTTACCTATGGAACTGGTCATTTGCCATAGGTTCAACGGTAGCTGCCTTTGCGCAGGGTGCGGTAGTGGGTGCTTACATTCAAGGCTTCGAAACGGAAAATATGCGCTATGTTGGTGGTGCTCTGGATTGGTTAACACCATTCACGGTGCTGACCGGGATCGGTCTGGTGGCCGGCTATGCCTTATTGGGAGCGACCTGGCTGATAATGAAATCAGAAGGCTCAACGCAGCAGTGGGCGTATAAGCTGGTGAAACCGTTATTGGCTGTGGTGTTGTTGATTTTCGTCGTCATCAGTATTTGGACGCCTTTTGTTGATGAATTTGTCGCTAACCGCTGGTTTGACGGTGTTTCACCCATCTGGCTGCTGCCAATCCTCGGTTTAGCCAGTGCGTTCTGGATTTACCGCTCCGTCAGTCAACGCCGTGAGGGCACGCCGTTTGTGGCAACGATGGCGTTGTTTGTGTTCACTTACTTAGGCTTGTTGGCCAGCAAGTGGCCTTATGTGGTGCCGCCAAGTTATACACTGGCCGATGCCGCATCGGCTCATGAGTCCCAGTTGTTCCTGCTGATTGGCTTACTGTTCGTGATACCTATCGTGCTGGTTTACACGGCATGGACCTATTGGGTGTTCCGCGGCAAAGTGAAGGCCGATCAAGGTTATCATTAAGGATACCCGATGAGTACAGTTGCGGCGTCTGCGCACGCTTATTTGCAGCAACTTGCGCGGACAGTAAAGCGCCCCATTATGTGGGCGTTTTGTTTTGGCTTAATCAAAACCGCTGTCATCGTTATTCAGTTGGCAATCGTGGCTTCGCTGGCTCATGAACTCTTTGTTCATGGGCGTGGGCTGGTGTCTCTGTTGCACCTGTTTATTTGGCTGGTGGTGTTCAGTTTTGCTCGCGCGGGTATCGGGCTACTGCAAAATGCCTGCCTACGGTTGGCCACACAGACGGCAAGCCACCATGCGCGAACGCGGTTGCTTACCCGTTGGCGTCGGCAAATTGATGGTGGGGCGCAGCTGTCGGCTGCCGACGGAGCGCTACAGTTAGAACCCATTGAGTCATTAAAGGGCTATTTTAGCCGCTATCTGGTGCAGCAGTACTTGGTGTTTGCCTCGCCGCTACTCATCTTAATTGTCTGTTTTTCACTGAATCCTGTGGTTGGCGGACTGCTGTTATTATCCGGCCCGATCATTCCGCTGTTTATGGCGTTGGTCGGGATGGGCGCTGAGCGTTTAAGTCAAAAACACGCGGAGCAAACGTTTGCGTTAAGTCGTACCTTTACGGACAAGCTACGCAACGTGATAACGCTTAAGTTATTTAACGCCGGTGATGCGGCTTTGCAAGATGTCGCTGAAGCCGGCGAGGGTTATCGCAAAGCCACCCTGTCGACGCTAAAAGTGGCGTTTCTGTCGTCGGCGGTGTTGGAGTTTTTTTCGAGTGTGGCAATTGCCGGGGTAGCACTGTACGTTGGCTTTGGCTTACTGGGTTACATTGACTGGCTGGGTGCGGATGAACTGACGTTGTTCAGCGGTTTACTGGTGCTGTTGCTGGCGCCGGAATATTTTGCGCCGTTACGACAATTCGCGCAAAGTTATCACGACCGCGCCGCGGCCATTGGTGCTGCAACGCTGCTGTGCGATCGACAACAAGCCCCTGGCTCTGATGGGCAGCCCGCCGTTAACACGGGGTTGCCTGAGGGCTTGTCGTTTCGCTGGCAGAACTTATCGGTCACCTTAGCCGAAGGTAAACGCATAACTTATGCGGATGGCGAGATAGCGAAAGGCAGCCTTTGCGCAATCAGTGGTCACTCCGGTAGCGGAAAAACCACCTTGCTCAGGGTATTGCTGAAGCAAATGCCCTATCAGGGCAACCTGATTTGTACCACGGAGATGTCACGTGGAGTGGCTTACTTTGCGCAACAGCCGTTTCTGATCGCAGGCAGTTTACGCGATAACATTAATCTGTTTGAACGTCACAGCGACGACACCATCATCGCAGGTTTGCGCCAAGTCGGGCTGGGGTATCTGCTGACGTCTTTGCCCGAAGGGCTGGCAGCTAAACTTGGCGAAAAGGGACGCGGTCTGTCCGGCGGTGAACAGCGTCGCATTGCGTTGCTACGCTGCGTGCTGTCAGAACGGCCGATTGTCATCGCCGACGAGCCCACTGAGAACCTGGACGACGTGTCTGCTGAGGTCATTTGCGACTGTTTAGTGGATTTAGCCGCAACGGGTAAAACCGTTATTGTTGCCACTCATGATCCGAAACTGTTGGCGCGGGCAACTCATGTGATCGAGGTGACGGCATGATACGAAGGGACTGGCGGTTTTTGCGGCCGTGGCTAAAACAAGTAAAAGGTACTCGTTGGTCGTTGTTATTAGGCCTGTTGCTGGCCTTGGCAACGGCACTGTTCGGAATTGGTCTGTTGTCGCTTTCAGGGTGGTTTATTACTGCGGCGGCGCTGTATGTGGCCTTTGATATTTATTCGCCCGGTGCGGGGATTCGGTTCTTTGCGATAGCACGCACCGTCAGTCGCTACGTTGAGCGGTTGGTTAATCATGATGTCGTGCTTGCCTTGCAGGCTCGCTGGCGAGTGGCTCTATTTAAACGCCTGCAGGCACAGCCGCTGGGTCGTTTATTAAGATTGCGTGTGGCGGATGCGGTGCAGCAATTGACTCGTAATTTGGATGCGCTGGATAACCTGTTGTTACGGCTGCTGCTACCGGGGCTCGTGTTTACCATCGCCTCATTGTTGCTGGCGTTGTTCTGGAGCTTTTATAACCCGGTTTTAGCCGTGCTCGCCATTGGCGGCTGGCTCGCGGTATTGCTGTTTAGTGTGCGGTTAGCCGCAACAACGCGAACGTTGGCGGTACAACAGCTGCGCGTTGCTGAGCGTTTACGGCGCAGTGCCATGAATACCACAGAGTCCATAACCGAGCTTATGGCCTGGAACGTTTACCCGGACTATGAGCAGGCGTTATTGCAACAGGCTGATAGACAAGAGCGGCTTGATAATCGGCAGTTGTTACTGCAGCACCGGTGCCTGTATAAGGTCGAAATTTTTGCGCAGTTGCTGTTTTTACTGGTACTGGGCTTGGTTATTACTGAGTTCGAGCAAGGGCAGCTTATGAGTGCGGAGGTGATTATGTTGTTGCTCTCGGCATTCGCATGGCAGGAGCTGGCAACCGAGTTACCGACACAATGGGGTGGTTACGGAAAAACCTTAGCAGCGGCTAAGCGCTTGCTCAGGTTTGCCGGGCAAAATGAGCAGGAGCCGGCAACGGATGCAGCGCATTCCGGGGGCAACAAGTTTGCTCTGATACTGGAGCAGGTTCGTGTAATGCAGGCTGGACGGATGGTGGTAGACAATGTGTCGGCACACCTGCAAGCAGGCAAGGTGCATTGGATACAGGGGGCATCCGGTATCGGTAAAACCACACTCGCCGAAGCCATTATGGGCTGGCGACCGTTGCATAGTGGCTCAGTTAGCCTACTACCGGCGGCCAGTACCGATGCGCACGTTGGCTACCTTACCCAGCAAAGCGAAATGTTTGATGACACCTTGCGCGCCAATCTGAACCCGTCCCGGCAACGCCTGAGCGATCAGGATTACTGGCAGGTCTTAAAGCTACTGGAGCTGGATAGTCTGATCAGCAGCTTACCGTTAGCGTTAGATACGTTGGTTGGAAGCCGCGGAGTTATGTTTTCCGGAGGACAACGGCGGCGACTGGCGCTGGCGCGGGTGTTGCTCCAGAATCGGCCGATTCTACTGCTTGATGAACCCTTTGCCGGACTTGAACGACCGTTGGCGAAACGTCTGTTAGAGCGCTTAGTGAAAGCCTATCCCGATAAAACCTGGCTTATCATTAGCCACATTGGGCCGCAACAACTGAATAGCCCGAACGTGCCTGATGGGGAACGAATTCAGTTAGCATCTTACTAAAAAAAGCGGCGACTACCGGAGAGAGTGAGTAGCCGCCGCTGGGTTGGGAAAGCGTTATTTCTTTTCTTCGAAGTTACAAGCGTCAGGCGCGCCTTGAGGCTCAGGGCGATGACTTAAGTGTTTGGGTTTTGCCAACCACTCTTTTCCTTTTAACATGACGTCCCAATAGAGCCATGGCAACATTTTTTCTTTTAACAACCAAGCCAGCCTCGAGGGTTTGGTGCCGTCAACGAGCCAGGCTGGGAAGGTAGGTTGTAACTTGCCGCCATAACCAAATTCAGCTAATACGATTTTGCCGCGCTCTACTGTGAGAGGGCAAGAACCATAGCCTTCGTAAACCGCCATTGCCGGTTTACCGGCAAGTGTTGATAACACGTTTTCAGCCACAACCGGCGCTTGTTTTCGAACCGCAGCCGCCGTTTTCGCATTGGGTGCATTTGCCACGTCACCAACGGCATAAACGTTGCCATAATGTTTGTGTTGTAATGTTTCGGGACTGACGTCCACCCAGCCCGATTGATCCGCCAACGGACTGTGCGAGATAACATCCGGAGCCTTTTGTGGTGGGCATACATGCAACATATCGAATGATTTCTCTACGTTGGTGATATTACCGTCGTTGTCCGTTACGGCAAAGGTTGCTTTTCGATTGGGGCCGTCAACGGCAATCAGATTATGCTGAAAGCGTAATTGAATACCATAGTCGTCGACATATTTCTGTAGCGAAGGGACGTACTCTTTGACACCAAATAGCGCGGCACCGGCGGTACAAAATTCAACATTAATGTCGTTCAAGCGTCCACTGCGTCGCCAGTCATCACAGGATAAATACATTGCCTTTTGTGGCGCCCCGGCACATTTGATTGGCATCGGAGGCTGAGTAAAGATGGCGTTGCCCTTGCGTGTTGCCTGCACCAGTTTCCAGGTATATGGGGCAAGATCAAAACGATAATTTGAGGTCACACCGTGCTGTCCGAGGCTTTCTTTTAACCCGGGAATGGCTTCCCAGTCCAGCTTCAGCCCCGTAGCCACGACCAAGCTTTGATAAGCGAGCTGATCGCCATTTTCTAACACGATACGCTGTTGGTCGGGCTTAAATTCGCTGACTGCGGTTTGATACCATTTTGCGGCTTTGGGCATGACATCATGCATTTTTCGCTTGGTCTGCTCGCGCTCGAATACTCCGCCGCCAACTAACGTCCAACCGGGTTGGTAGAAATGCGCGTCTGCGGGTTCCACAATAGCGATATCTGTTTGTGGTTGGCGCTGCAGGATGCTTGCGGCAACCGCTTGTCCTCCTGCGCCACCGCCGACAATAACCACCGTGTGTTTATTGATGGAATAATTGCCGGGCTTATCACTCTCGACGATCGAAGATTGCGCAAAGCGTTGCTGTAACCGTGCTTGTTGACCTGAAAGGTCATAGCCAGCCTGTTGAGCTGTATCGAGTAACGCTTGCGGTGATAAATGCCCTGCTTCTGCTAGTGCCCACAAGGTGCACGAGCGGGTACCGGTGCGGCAATAGGCAAGTACCGGGCCTTTCACCTTAGCCATCAGTTCAGCAAACGCACGGATATCATGGTCGGTAATGTTGCCGGAAATGACCGGTAGGTATTCAAAGGCGATGCCATTTTTTTGCGCAGCTTGTCCGATTTTATCGGCATTTACCTGGTCTTCGCCCTCGTTGTCCGGGCGGTTACAAATAATGGTTTTGAATCCGTGAGAAGCCGCGACCCCAACGTCCTCAATTGAAATTTGGGGAGACACACTGATAAAGGGACTGAGTTTACGAAGTTCCATGCTTGCCTCGACTAAAATAGGTTCAATGGAATTTTGAGATAACGCTGTTGGTTATCCTCTGCCGGTGGTAGTTGACCGGCCCGCATATTGACCTGAACCGAGGGCAAGATCAGCCGGGGCATATCTAATGTCGCATCGCGTTCGGTGCGCATTTTTACAAACTCCTCTTCGGTTTTGCCGCCACCGACATGGATGTTGTGTTGCTTTTCTTCCGCGACCGTTGTCTCAAAAGCATACTCATCCCGGTTCGGCGCTTTGTAATCGTGACACATAAACAAGCGTGTTTGGTCGGGCAATGAAAACACTTTTTGAATGGAACGATAGAGCGTGCGAGCGTCGCCTCCGGGGAAGTCACAACGTGCGGTGCCGAAGTCCGGCATAAACAGGGTGTCGCCGACAAAGGCTGCGTCACCAATGACATAGGTTAAACACGCTGGAGTATGGCCGGGGGTGTGCATTACACGGGCTTCAATATGGCCAATCGTAAAGGTATCACCGTCGGCAAAAAGGCGGTCGAATTGGCTACCGTCACGAGCAAACTCGGTACCCGCATTAAAGGCTTTGCCGAAGGTTTCCTGGACGGTCTTAATGTGTTCACCTATACCTAACTTAGCGCCTGTCTTTTCTTGTAAAAACGGTGCTGCAGACAGGTGGTCAGCATGAACATGAGTTTCCAGAATCCAGTCAACGGTAAGTTGATGATCCTGGATAAACTGTAAAATAGCCTCAGCCGACGTCGTGTTAGTGCGACCAGCGGCATAGTCAAAGTCCAGTACCGAGTCGACGATAGCACAGTGCTTCGAATCTGGATCCTGTACGACATAACTGTATGTGTTGGTTGGTTCATCGAAAAAATGCGTAACGATGGGCTTGCTGATACCTGCTGACATAATTCACACCTCATAATATACATTTTCTTTATATATCTAAAAGCAATAAGCATATAACTATGGGTAGAACATACTCTGATTTTGGCAAGGGATCAAATAGCAATAGGGTATAACTAAAGTGTCTATTAGAACGAAACATTTCATCGTATAAATCGATTACTGTAATCGGGGCAGATCAGAGCGGTATCACTTGCGATAAAAACATTATGTTATATGCTTATAACCACATTGGTGGTTGCAAATGGCAATAACGGCCAGGAGGTCAAAGATGACAAGCATTATTCGAAAAAGCCCTTCCACAGGTCCGCAGTCGCCGGACGTTTGGGGAATTTATGAGGCTGATACAGGGTCAGTGCAATACATTGTTGCTGACCCAGCAACGAAGAAAGCCGCCTTGGTTGATGTTGTGCAAAACTTTGACCCACGTAGCGCAAGATGCTCGTTTGAGAGCGCCGACGAGGTTTTGCAATTAGCACATGATAACGGACTCACGATTGAATGGGTGTTGGATACGCACCCGCACGCTGATCACTTGATGGCGTCCAACTATCTCAAAGATAAGACGGGCGCGCCCAACGCGATTGGTGAGAAAACCTGTGAAATTGCAAAGCTATGGAGTGATTACTATAACGTACCGGGTTTATTTGAGCCGACAAAAGATTTTGACTATCTGTTTAGTGAAGGCGATACCTTCAAAATTGGTGAACTCGACGTCACTGTGTGGTTGTCACCGGGTCACACTTTGGGTTCGATAACTTATCTTGTCGGCGATGCCGCGTTTGTGCACGACACCTTTATGTACCCGGACAGCGGTACCTCTCGAGCGGATTTCCCGGGAGGTTCATCTAAGGATTTGTGGAGTTCGTTACAACGTATTTTGAGTTTACCGGATGATACCCGGCTGTTTGTGGGTCACGACTATGGCAAAGAAGGTCGGGAAGCGCAATGGGAAGCCACGGTGGCGCAACATAGACAAAGCAATATTCATTTGTCCGGTGGTGTTAGCGAGCAGCAGTATCGCTCAGTTCGTGATGAACGTGATGCAACTCTGGCACTACCCGACAGAATGTTACATGCACTGCAGGTGAATTTGCGTGCAGGGCAGTTACCCCCGGCCGAGAATGACGGAGAGCATTACTTCAAAATTCCGGCTAATAAGTTTTAATCACAGAGAGGTATGAAAAATGAGCTTACGTATTGGTACTATTGCACCCAACTTTAACATCGAGACAACAACCGGCACCATCGACTTTCATGAATGGGCAAAAGGTTCG
The DNA here is from genome assembly GCF_002968395.1 of Idiomarina sp. OT37-5b. Classification (NCBI taxonomy): domain Bacteria; kingdom Pseudomonadati; phylum Pseudomonadota; class Gammaproteobacteria; order Alteromonadales; family Idiomarinaceae; genus Idiomarina; species Idiomarina sp. OT37-5b. The sequence goes on along the minus strand of NZ_CP027188.1, from coordinate 2,387,595 downwards.
TGGACGTTCTTTTTCAGTCATCCGGCGGATTATACCCCGGTGTGTACGACCGAAATGGGGCGCACCGCGCAACTCGCTCCGGAGTTTGCTAAGCGTAACGTTAAACCTCTGGGACTTTCTACAGATACCGTAGAAGAGCATCTAGGCTGGATTAAAGATGTTAATGAAACGCAAAACACGGTTCTTGAGTTTCCTATTGTCGCGGACAAAGACAAGAAAGTGGCTGAATTGTACGACATGATCCACCCGGATGAAGACGACAACGCAGCGATTCGTTCGGTCTATATTATCGATCCGGATCTAAAAATTCGCTTGACCATGACGTATCCAATGACCGTCGGTCGGAACTTTGACGAAATCTTGCGTGTTATTGATGCACTGCAAACGACCGACAAGCAGGAAGTTGCGTGCCCAGCGGACTGGACTCCGGGTAAGCCGGTGATCATTCGTCCTAGCGTATCGGACGACGATGCCAAAGTTAAGTTTCCACAAGGCTGGAAAACACTGCGTCCTTACTTGCGTCTGACTGACCTCAAATAAATCGCGTTACTTGCAGTACAGGGTCGCGCTGACTGACGTCAGTGCGGCCTTTTTTATCGCTTTCATTTAATGAAAAAATAAATTAAAGTAGTTATAACGATATTCAATTAAGGAATATGAGGTAACCATGTTGCTTGCCATTCTCGGTGCTTTGATCATTGGTCTTTCGCTTGGACTGTTCGGTTCCGGGGGATCAATCCTGACGGTACCGGTGTTAATGTACTTGGTTGATATGCCGGCTGATGTATCGATTGCTTCGTCGTTGCTCATTGTGGCTGGTATCAGTTTGTTTGGCTCGATTTCATACATTCGTCGTAAAACCGTCAGTTGGAAGCACTTCTGGGCCTTTGGGTTACCCGGTATGGCCGGCACGTATGGCGGTGCCTGGCTGGGAACTCTGGTGGACAGTCGTTGGCAACTGCTGGTGTTCTCATTACTGATGATTGTGGCGGCGGTATTAATGTGGCGAAGTAAGCCGAGAGCTCCCGATCATGTCACCGCGATGAATTATCCCAAAGTGACCCTCGAGGGGCTTGTTGTCGGTGTTATCACCGGATTTGTCGGCGTTGGTGGTGGCTTCCTGATTGTCCCCGCGCTGGTGCTGTTGGCCGGATTGGCGATGCCGGTTGCCATTGGTACCAGCTTGTTGATCATTGTCATTAAGTCATTGGCGGGCTTTATAAAGTATTACGCGGTCATGGCGTCCCAGAACGTTGAATTTGACTGGTTGGTGATTGGCTTAATGATTGCCGGGGGTGTTTTTGGGACGGTATTTGGCAGCAAAATTGGGCGGGCATTACCCAAAGAAAAACTGCAAAAAGGCTTTGCAGTTTTCCTGGTTGCCATGGGCATTTTTGTTATCGCGAAATCTGTGCTTTAAAAGTCATCCGCACTGTGCCGCTCGCGTAACTGCTGGTGTTCATCGCCCCAGACTTTATTCACCCGGCGGCCGCGTTTAACCGCTGGGCGTTCGTTAATACGGTTGGCCCAGGCAACGACATGTTTGTAGGTATGGGTCTGTAAAAACTCGGCGGCCTCGTACACTTCGTTCAGAACCAGCGCGCCGTACCATGGGAAAATGGCCATATCGGCAATGGTGTAGTCATCTCCGGCGATGAATTCGTGCTGAGCGAGTTGTTTGTCGAGCACGTCAAGCTGTCGTTTGACTTCCATGGTGTAGCGATTGATTGGGTACTCCAGTTTTTCCGGTGCGTAGGCGTAGAAGTGACCGAAGCCGCCACCAAGCATAGGGGCGCTGCCCATTTGCCAGAAGAGCCAATTTAAGCACTCGGTACGTTTGGCCGGCTCTGATGGTAAGAAGTGGCCAAATTTCTCGGCCAGGTAAAGCAAGATTGAGCCAGACTCAAAAACGCGGGTGGCCGGCTTCGTGGAAACGTCCAGTAACGCCGGGATTTTTGAGTTTGGATTGACTTCGACAAAGCCGCTGCTGAACTGTTCGCCTTCCATGATATCGACGATGAACGCATCGTATTCTGCATCGCTAATACCAAGTTCGAGTAGCTCTTCGAACAGGATGGTAACTTTCTGGCCGTTAGGCGTTGCCAGGGAATAGAGCTGATGCGGATGTTTGCCAACGGGTAACGCCTTATCATGAGTTGCGCCCGCCGTTGGGCGGTTGATAGTGGCAAACTTACCACCGTTGGCCTGATCCGGTTGCCATACCTTGGGTGGCTGATAGTTATCGGCAGACATAAAACCTCCTGTCGTATTAAGTGACCGTCTGGCGTTGTGCCCAACGGGGTTGCAGGTAATCTTTTGATTCAATCACCTGTTGTACCAGCTCAACGGCCTTCCAGACATCATCGAAACTGTTGTACAAAGGGGCAAAGCCAAAGCGAATGAAGTTAGGCGCTCGGAAATCCGCCACCACTCCGCGGGCAATCAATGCCTGACATAATTCGTAAGCGTAATCGAACGCGTAGCTGAGTTGACTACCGCGCTCGTTGGCGGACAACGGTGACAACAATGTCAGCGTCTTGGTGAGCCCTGTTTGTTCGATTAACTCATGAAACACTTGGGTGAGTTGCATACTTTTGGTACGCACTTGCTCCATATCAAGATCGCTAAATAACTCCAGTGAGGCGTCGACTGCGGCCATCGATATCACCGATGGCGTGCCGGCGAGAAATTGTTTAATGCCTTGGTCTGGTGTGTAGTCGGCAGCGAAAGCGAAAGGGTTGCTGTGACCAAACCAACCGGCGACAGGTTGTTGTAAGTTACCCAGTAAGTCGCTGCGAATATACAAAAACGCCGGTGCGCCCGGACCGCCGTTGAGGTACTTATAGGTACAGCCGACGGCCATATCGACCCGCCATTGATTGAGGTGAATCGGCATTACTCCGGCACTGTGCGCCAAATCGACCAAAATTAATGCGCCGTGCTGATGGGCCTTGTGGGCTAACGCAGCAATATCCAGTCGCTTGCCGCTGCGGAAGTTGACTTCGGTAACCATTACCACGGCGGTTTGGTCGTCGATGGCATGCATCAGCTCATCTTCCGCAACATCGACAAATTGGCAGCGCTCACTGCCGAGCAAAGTCTCCAGCCCTTGAGCGATGTATAAATCGGTGGGGAAATTATCGTGACTGGAAACGATACGGTTGCGAACGGGAGTGCCATTAAAGGTGATGGCGGCAGCCAGTAATTTGAACAAATTTACCGAGATAGAATCACAACACACCACTTCATCAGCGTTAGCGCCAATCAATCGCGCAATTTTGGCCCCGACGCGCTGAGGCAGTGTGACCCATTGATGTTTGTTCCAACTGCTAATGAGGTCTTGTCCCCATTGCTGTCGGGTGGTTTCCTCCACCCGTTCGGATACTCGTTTGGGCAGCGCACCCAGTGAGTTTCCATCAAGGTAAATAACCTCGTCAGGCAAAGCAAATTGGGCCTTGTAGCTCGTCAGTGGATCGTTCTGATCGAGCGTTTTAATATCGTCGACAACTATCATCAGTGGTGTTCCTGCAGGATATCCAGAAGCTGTTTAAACGCCGGGGTTTGAGGGTGTAACCAGTCAAAATGACCGGCATCGGGCAGTACGTTCGGCTGGGCATCCTTGAGTTTGTGTGCGTATCGGTAATGTACAATCGCGTCGTTATCACCCTGCAGTAACAGGGTGTTGGGATGTGCCTGTTTGGTTGACGGGTTGGCCGCTGCGTAGGCGTCCGGTAGCTGCTCGGCGGTGCCTCCCATAAAGTCGACAGTAACGCGTTCGCAGCTGTTATCGCCCGTTGCGTACTCACGGATATCGGTGATGGCTGCCAAACCGATAACGGCGTCAATCTGGTTACGGTAATCCGACTCAGCGCCCAGTAATAACGCCAAATGGCCGCCGGCAGAGTGGCCTGCGACAATTAATGGGCGATTGCTGTCGCGTTGTTTTAACCATTGTGCGAAGCCTTGGCGAATATCGTCATAGGTTTTTGGCCAGCCGCCACCGGTTGCTCCGGTACGCCGATACTCAATGGCAAACACCTGATGCCCTTGTTGTTGCAGGGCGCTGGCAAAAGCGCGAGCATGCTGCACATCATACTGAGACAGCCAGCAACCGCCGTGAATAAAGAAGACATCGGTATAGGCGTTTTCGTTCAGCCAAACATCAATGCGTTGCTGCGCGGATTGGCCATAACTTAGTGTGCTATCCGGTTCCTGACTGGGGTGTGCCAAAACCTCGGCAAAGCTGACGTTTTGCTGGGCGTTGACCGCCGTCGAGCCGAGCGCCATCGCCGCCCAGAATATCGTATTACGTAACTTGTGCATGGTCGTTATCGGTTAGTTGCAATAGGTAAACTATACAAGTAACCGCTTTATCGCTCAATCCCGGAGCCACTCAATGCCGCAATTGAAGCACGAATATCCTGGCCGCTGGTCTCCTGGAATACGTGTAAATCAAAGCGGGATAACACAGCATACAAGTGGTCAAATAAATCCGACTGAATGCCTTCATAGACTTCCCAACGGATATCATTGGTAAAACAATAGACTTCCAGCGGTAGCCCCTGAGGTGTCGGGCTGAGCTGGCGCACCATCAGCGTCATACCTTGATGGATTTTGGGATGGTGTTTCAGGTAATTGAGGACATAGGCTCGAAAGGTTCCGATGTTGGTTAACTGACGCGTGTTCATGGGATCTTTGCCTTGCGCGATCAGCGCTCGGTTCCAGTCGTCAATTTCAGCCTGTTTTGAGTCCAGGTAATCACCTAACAGCGACAGTTTTTTCAGAGATTGTATTTGCGCTTCGGAGAGAAAATCGATACTGGTTTGATCGATAAACAGCGAACGCTTAATGCGGCGCCCGCCACTGTCCTGCATGCCGCGCCAGTTTTTAAAAGAATCTGAAATCAGGCGCTTGGTGGGAATGGTGGTGATGGTTTTATCCCAGTTTTGTACCCGCACCGTATGCAATGCCATATCGATGACTTCGCCATCGGCATTAAGTTGTGGCATTTCGATCCAGTCGCCGACTCGGATCATGTCATTGGAAGAGAGCTGAATGCTGGCGACAAAAGACAAAATGGTATCTTGAAACACCAACAGCGTGACGGCACCCATGGCACCAATACCGGAGAGCAGAATAACGGGTGACTTATCGATGAGGGCCGCGATGATCAGTACCGCTGCGATAACGTAGACGACGATCTGGGCAATCTGCAAATAGCCTTTAATTGGCTTAAGGTGTGAGTCGGGCCGACGCATGTAAATTTCATTAGCACTGGTCATCGCCGCACTAAAGGCTCGTGCTAACGTCAACACAATGTAGGCAATGGCGACGTTGCGAATAATACTGACCAGAGTGTCGGGTATGTCCGGCACATAAGCTATGCCGGCTGATAACACCAGTGCCGGCACCACCTGAGCGATTCGACCGACAATTAACTTAAGTCCTACACTGGGGTCACTGCCCAGTTCGGTACGAGACAACAGCCGGGCGATGCCGCGCAGTAAAATGTGCTTAGTGATTAATTGTGAAAACCACACCGCTACGAAAAGGATCGTCAGAGCGGTGGCGGTGTAGGCCCAGTTATGTTGATTGGCCCAGTCAGTAAACCATTGGGGGTAATTCATCGTTGTTGCTCAACCGCCTTTTTCAGATCTTGGCGCAAACCTAGCATAAAAACGACTTCGGCCACGACAAACAAAGGACCAATAGCTAAGCCCATAATGTCGTCCACAAACGCCGGTTTACGACCTTCAAAGTAGTGGCCGATAAACTGAAATACCCAACCAACGACAAACAGGCCAATGCCCCAGGCCAGCCATGCTGTCGTGCTGAGTGCGGCTATGTCGCGGCCTAGGCTAAGGCATAGCCACAGCAGTACGGTCATTAACAGGCCTAGCTTGATATCCAGGCGGATATAAAAAATGACGGCTGCAAAAACAACCAAATTGGCCGGTGTCAGCAGTAAATAGGCAACGGCAAATTCGGGGCGGCTAAGCAGTGTAATTAGCGCGACAACAATCATCGGAATGCCGATAAGATGCGTCAATACATTGCGGCGGTCACGGTGATAGTCGCCGTATTGGGCAAGGTGTTCAGCAACGGTTTTGCTGCTCATGAGGTTTGCTCCATGCGGTTCGGGATAGCGTTGTGTAAAGATTGCAACGTCCTGTGTTCTGTGTCAATTATTGCACCTCAGTCGACCAAGGTCTAAGTTTACTTTTGTGTTTTTTAGCGCACATTGTGTATCGGAGCATAACGTATGCTGGTCTGGGAGTAGGTCGGGTGAATAACGCGTTAATTGCATGGATCGTAGGTATTGCCGCACTAGCCGTGTCGTTAGTACAGCTGTTGTGGTTGAATCATCTCATGGTAACGGTGGTACTGCTGCCGTTGCTCTTTTTAGTGGTCGGCTGGACGAGTTTTTGGTGTGCACGAAAGACATCATCGATACCCATGACGACGGCAACAGAACCTGCACTGGACGAACAAACCGCGACCTTACAGCATGTCACTGAAAATGCCGGCAGTAATGCGATAGCAACGGCAGAGCTCAGTTATGCGATAAGTGACTTAAATCGTGTCATCGGAGCAACCATCCAACGGCTTGAGTCGACGGCTGAGGATTCGGACAAGGTCAAGCAACAAGCGGCCGAAATAAAAGTGACCACAGAAGATGTGGCAGCGAATACAGAACAGACCAAGTCGATTAGCGAGCAGGGCAAGGTCGCCATCGATCAGCTTGTCGCCGGTATTGCCCGTATCGTCGAGCAAAACAGAGCCGCGGCAGATACCCTGAATCAACTGCAGACGACCGCTGATGAGATCGTAAAAGTCACCGATGTGATTGATGGAATTGCCGACCAGACCAACTTACTGGCGCTTAATGCGTCCATTGAATCGGCTCGTGCAGGCGAACACGGACGTGGTTTCGCGGTCGTTGCTGATGAGGTGCGACAACTGGCAGGCAGGACCTCAAAAGCCACCATAGAAGTAACCGATTTAGTGGGCTCTATCCGGGAACGCATTGCGCATGCCGTGAGTAGCATCCATAAACTGTCTGACGATGTCGATGAGCAGGCGCAAAGCAGTAATGGCTTATCAGAGCAGTTGCAAACCCTCGCGCAACAATCGGCAAATGTAGCGGAGCAGATCGAACGCATGGCCGAACTGTCGGTTAACAATCAGCAGTTGATGGACACCAATGCGCAGGATATTCGGCAAACGCTGGATGATCTGAGCGCACGTAAAGACAAGTTGGCTCAGGTTGAACTTAAGTCCAAGCAGTTGGAACAGCAATCCGAACAATTGTTTGCATTACTGGTCAGCGATACCGATGCAACGGAGCATGGTGAAATTTATCGGTTGGCCAGAGATACCGCTGATGCCATAGCGGCGCGACTGGAAGCGGCAGTGGAGCAGCACGAGATCAGTTTCGATGACCTGTTTGACCGGCGCTATCAGCCGGTGAAGGGTGTGGTGCCGGAGAAGTTCGAAACGCGCGCTACCCAATTTCTCGATGCGGTGTTGCCGAAACTTCAGGAACCCTTACTGGAAAAGAACCCGGATATTGTTTATGCAATTGCGACCGATCCCAATGGTTACGTTGCCCGCCACAACGATCGCTTTAATCAGCCGTTAACCGGCGATGCGCAGAGGGATTTGGTCGGTAATCGTTCGCGGCGCTTATTCAACGATGCAACGGGATCTCGCTGCGGTGCACATACCGAGAAATTGCTTTTACAAACGTACAAGCGGGACACCGGCGAAGTGATGCATGATTTATCGGTTCCTATTTGGGTGAAAGGTAAACATTGGGGTGGTTTTCGGGTAGGCTATAGGCCAGCCTAAATCATTGTAGTAAGCCGTATGCCTCACGATACCTCAGCAATTAATAAACAACGACAAGACCTGAGCCAGCACCAGTCGGTATGGTTGTTCGGTTATGGTTCGTTAATCTATAAAGTGGACTTCCCATTCCTGGAGCGCCGACCGGCCTACATCGAAGGCTGGAGCCGCCGCTTTTGGCAAGGCTCGCACGATCACCGCGGCACCCCCGAACGGCCGGGGCGAGTATTAACCTTAATTGAGACTCCCGGGGAGCGCTGTACGGGGATGGCCTACCGTGTCAGCCCAGATGTGTTTGAACATCTCGACCATCGCGAGAAGAACGGCTATTTACGGTTTTTCACGCCGCTGACTTTTGCCGATGGTGAACAGCAACAAGGACTGGTTTATATTGCGACAGAAGATAATGCGGCATTTTTGGGGCCAGCGGATGAAGCCGTAATCGCCAAGCATATTGCGGAGTCAGAGGGCCCGAGCGGGAAAAATTCGGAATACTTGTTAAAATTGGCAGACGGCTTGCGGGAGTTGGGCGTTATTGATCCTCACGTTGAGAAGATTCGCCATCACTTGTTGCCGTTGCTTTCTTCATAGCATCATCGGTCGCGGACTTGTCCGCGACGGACCCAACACACAGCCGGCAGTCGCCGTCAGCCGGTGCTGACGCCTCGACGTAACGTAATTTATGAGAAGCCCGTTGTCGGTTACTGGAAACCTGATAGACCCGGTCACGGGCTTTGTTATCGCTATTCATCGGTCGGACAATAGAGGTTATACAGCAAATTCATGATTTTCATGGTTCGCTCGTCGGCCAATTTGTAGTGGATGTACTTTCCTTCCCGGCGGGTGGTAACCAGTTCCTGTTGCCGTAAACGATTGAGATGCTGTGACAGCATCGGCTGGTGTAACTCCAGCCGTTGCTCGATTTCGCCCACTGTGAACTCGCCCTGGCTCAGCAGACATAGAATGAGCAATCTATCGGGGTGCGACAGCAACTGCATGACACGCGCTGCCTGAGCGGATGACGCTCTCATAACTTCCGGGTTCATAATTTACGTAATCTCTTAAGGTACTGACTTATACTGTGATCATGTTGAATCAATTCGAGGATGCTAGTCGAGTTCATTCAGCTCATCGACAGGTTTTGCGGGATGAATCAAATGGCCCTGCCATTTAAGACAGCCCATCTTTCGGATAAGTTCAAACTGCTCTTCGCTTTCCACGCCTTCCGCGACAACTTCGACGCCAGCGGCTCGTGCAAAGGTCATCATTGACTCGACGATACGTTGCGTCTTTTCATTGCTGACCAGGTTGGCAATGAAGCGACGATCGATTTTAATCTGGTCAATGGGATACTCGGCTAAATAGGTTAAGCTGGCAAAGCCGGTACCAAAATCGTCAATGATGATGTCTAAGCCAAGTTCGGAAAGTGCTTTGATGGCGTTCTGCACTTGCAAGTCCGGCTCGTTCAAAACGGACTCTGACAGTTCAATGCCTAAGTGCGTGACCAGTCCCGGGTCACGGTCATAATGTTCTCTGAGCTTGTGAATCCAGGTCGAGGTTAATTGAGGCGCCGACAGGTTAATGGACACATAATTCAGCGGTGAGTTATTTGCGATCCATTTATTCAATTGCAGCACGACTTCATCCAGCACCCATAAACCGATGTCTGCTAGTTTCTCAGCCTCTTCCGCATGGTGTAAAAACAGCGCCGGACTTAATAATCCGAACTCCGGATGGTTCCAGCGCAACAGTGCCTCGGCACCGATAATGTTTTTGGCGTCATTGAAGATTGGCTGATAGTAAACTTCCAGCTCCTGGTGCAAGGTCGTGGACTTGATGTCTTCGGCCAACTGTAAATGGAAATGTGATGGCTGTGCGCTTTGCGGCTGGCTACCAGCAGAAATGGTTGTGCTTTCTGCACGAGACTGGATCATCGCTGACCGCGCCTGCGCCAGCAACTGATCGCTGTCATAGCCGTCTAACGGATAGATACTGGAGCCAGAGCTACAGGTTAAATAAAACTGAGCGTTGTTATCGATGATAAATTTATCACGAAAGACCCGGAGAATGTTGTCCGTGATAACCTGTATGTCAATGTATTCGGTGATGTTGTTGATCAGCACAACAAACTCGTCACCGCCGGCGGCATAGAGCTTACTTCCAAAGGGCAAGGCGGCTTTGATCCGCTTAGCGACCCGCTGTAAGGTCTTATCACCAACGAGCGAGCCATACCGATGATTGATGTGATGAAACTGGTTGATGTTCACCGTTATCAGCGCGGCCAGGCGATCCTCGGGCAACTCATCAATCAACGACTTGAAATGTAAGTGCAGGCTGCGCAGGTTAGGCAGGCCACTGAGCTCGTCAAAAAAGGCGGCGTTATGCAGCGCTTGACGTTGCTGCTCGACCAACGAAATATCCGCTAGACAGGCAATAACCTGCTCGTTGCGGGGGCAAGGGCGTATCAGTAATTGCGCTTTAAAGCGCGACTGGTCAGGGCGTCTGCCAATCACCTCAATGGCTTCATTGGTTGGAAAGTGACCACCGCTAATGTTGTCACTGATTGGCGTCAGGATATCTTCCAGGCGCAGATTCTGAGCTTCCTCCGCGGATAGCCCGATAATTGACGCAAAGATATCGTCGACGACGTTCAGTTTGCGATGTTCTGTTAACTCTGCCAGGCCCACTTTTACGTGATGCATGGCATCGGTGTACAGGCTGTCATCGGGAACGCTAAAATCATTTGAAATATTAATCCATGAGCCGCGAATACGTTTGCCGGAAGGATCGTCGTGGCGCAATTGATCGCGTATCCAGATGTAATGGCCATCGGCGTGGCGGAAGCGGTACTCGTAGACAAATTCGGGCTCATCAAGCCCACGCAGCGCTTTTTTGACGACGCTGGATCGATCAGCCGGATGCAGATTGTTGTACCACCAGTTAGGACTCTTTATTTCCTGGACTGAGTAGCCGAGCAACTTTTCGGCGTTCTGACTCACCCAGTGCACGCGAAAGTCGTTCTCTACCCGGCGCAGTTCGAAATGAATCGTAGCGCTATTGGCAAGGTATTCACTCAGAAGGTCAGTCGGCTTACGATATTGCTTAACAATGGCGCGGGTATAAAACCACAGGAACAACACCGACAGCGCTAAAACAACCCACGGCTGCGCGGCATCCAGTTGTCGCGCATTAGCTTCGGATAAACCGCCGAACTTAGAAACCGCGAGCATACCGAGCTCGATCAACACCATCAGTACGACGTACATAATGACGCTGCGTATCGTTGCCCGCTGGTACCACTGCTTGCGCTTCATGCTGTTTTGGTTCATCGAATCCTTGCCCATGGAATATCGTCTTTGGATTGCGGCTTACTGAGAATTGAACCCTGTAGCTCTTCGCAACCAATTTGTCTTAATAATAACAGTTTACTGCGATCATCCACCCCGGTTGCTATGGTTTTTAAGCCCCGTGAACGCGCCATCTTGACCATCGACAATAAAGCACGTTTTTTATCGCTGTTAGAGGTGGCTTTTCTCACCAAATCTTCAGAGAGTTTTACCGCATCAACGGGCAGTACAAACAAAGACTGTATGGTTGATGCGCCTTCACCAAAATGATCCGCAATAACATTAACGCCAATACTACGAAGTTTCTCCAGGTATCGTTTCGCTTTGTCGGATATTCGCATCAGTGCTTTTTCACTGACCTCCAAACTGAAGTCCCGCGCCGGGAATTTTGAATCCTGTAATTCTCGGGCAACGACGTTTAACACACCCGGTTCGATTACGTCGTTTAAGGTAATGTGCAATGAAACGCGCACCACAAATTCGTTTTTGTGCCAGTAGCGGATATCTTCAAAGGCTTTTTTGACCATCCAGCAGGTAAACTGTTCTGTCAAAGCCGCTTCTTCAATTAACGGCCTAAAGTCGTCCGGACTCATATCTCCGCGTTTAGGGTCAGTCCACTTCACGACGACCTCGAGCACCGAGAAGTAACCGGTATTGGCGTTTAAGCGGGGTTGATAGTATAGCTTGATGTCGTTTCGCTCAATGGCATCCGTGAGTTGACGCGAGAAAGAGGCGTCTGAAATTGAATTGATGGCGTCGTCATCCTCTAAAAACGAGAACGATTTCTTTTGCTCACGGGCTTCGAACGCGTGGTGCTGTGCCTGTTCAACCACTTCCTCGGCACGTTCTTTAATGTTTGCTTTATTGGTACGTAGTACACCTGTTGCGCTTTCGAGATTGTAAGAAACTCCGTCAATGACGATAGGGCGCTGCAACAGTTTCTTTAATTTTTCTTCAAGCTCCTGGTGGCTATGTTTGGTGTCGGTACTGACACCAACCAGTTCGTTTTGTGAGGTCTGGCCGATATGCGCCGAGTCACCAATCATCTTTTTTAGCTGCTCGGCCAACTGGCGCATTAATTTTTCGGTGCGCTCGGTACCAATTTGATGCTGGATGCGCTCAAGGTTCTGCAGTTTAAAGTTGAAAATATCAACCAGATCGTTGGCATTGCCGTTCTCGTCAGCACCGATTTGCTTAAGCTGTTCGACAAAAGCGGCCATATTGGGCAGTTCAGTGCCTTGATAGGTGTGCTTGGCTTTTTTCTCCATCGCCACCAACTCGCGAACTGAATTAGCAATCAGTCCGGCAATGGTCGGCAACAGCGTTAAAATTAACAGCCTGACCAGCCAGCCAACCCCAATTTCGGAGTCAGCAATGGCGTCGTCCGGCAGTGACAAAGGACTCAGCGCAAGCCCACAGACGAAGCCCCCCAAAGCGCCAATACGAGGGCCCAACAATAAACCGGCAAAAAACAGCGGTAAGTAGATAAAGTGTTCGTAAACACTCGGCAGCCCCCCGGTAACATCAATCACTTTAATAATGGCGGCAATAAAAATAGCCAACACAAATCCGAAAAATACCTGTTTCTCGGCATTAAGCTTGGTAAAGTCAGCAAGACTCTCACGGCACCAGGCCGCAAAGCTGTATGGGTCGTCTATTTTTGCCATTATTGCGTCTTGAGTTGTTAGCTGGCGCTGTTTATTGTTATTTAGTTGTGCACACAGAGTGAGAAGTAAACTACTCTGTGTCAAGCATTTAGAATAATAACGTACGTTTTAAAGGAAACTTTAATGAAAGACAAGCTGGAAACGCGATCATTTCTTCTCCTGTTGCTGCTCGTCAGCGTCGCTTTCCTATGGGTGTTAAAACCCTTTTGGATGTCGATTTTCTGGGCTTGCGCGGTGGCGGTGATTTTTTACCCGTTACAACGCAAGTTACAGCAGAGCTTAGGTGATAAACCGAACCGAAATGCGCTGTTAACCTTAACCATCGCGGTCGTGATTGTAGTGATTCCGGTGCTCGGTATTGCCTACTCGTTTATCCAGGAAGGCGTACAGTTTTATCAGAAGGTTGATTCCGGCGAAATCCGCCCCGGTGAGTTTTTGCAGCAAATTGAAACCGCCTTTCCATTTATTCCCGATTTGCTCGAGACGCTCGGTATCGAAATGGATAACTTGCGCCAGAAAATTTCAGAGTTTGCGGTTACCGCGAGTCGCACACTCGCTGAGCAAGCTCTGACGGTAGGGCAAAACACCTTTAGCTTTGTCGTCGGTGTTGCGCTGATGGTATATCTGGTTTTCTTTTTACTGCGCGATGGGCATTTGCTGATTAACCTGATGGTGCGGGCTTTGCCGCTCGGCGACCAGCGCGAGCGAGAGCTATTCGGTAAGTTCGCAGAAGTCACCCGAGCTACCGTTAAAGGCAACATTGTCGTGGCGATGGTTCAGGGGGCGTTGGGCGGTATTATCTTTGCTATTCTTGGCATTCCTGGAGCACTGCTCTGGGGCGTAGTCATGGCCTTTTTATCCCTGATACCAGCGGTTGGAGCTGGTATTGTCTGGTTACCGGTTGCGGTTTATTTGCTCGCGACCGGAAGCATTTGGGAAGGTCTTGTGTTGATCGCCTTTGGAGCGGTAGTTATCGGCCTGGCGGATAATATTTTGCGACCCCTGTTGGTTGGTCGTGATACCAAGTTGCCGGATTACATCGTGTTGTTCTCAACCTTGGGTGGGCTGGCCCTGTTTGGTATTACCGGGTTTGTTATCGGGCCGCTGGTAGCAGCCCTGTTTATGGCGTTCTGGAATATTTTCATGCGCGAATTCAATATCGACTGATCCTTAATAGAAGGGCCGCTGGTAGCCGCCTTCGAGCCCTTCTCGTGACAGCACCCATTGCCAGAGTTGTATGTCGCGGGCACGAAACGCGCCGGCGCAGGACAACAAATAATATTTCCACATGCGATAAAACGAACTGTCAAAGCCCGACTTCAATTCTGGCCAGGCGTGATCAAAATTGGCAAACCAAGCCATCAGCGTCTTATCGTAATCGGCACCAAAATTATGCAGATCTTCGCAGACAAAACGTTCTTCCAATGCCGAACCAATTTGTGAAATTGAGGGGATTTCGCCGTTAGGGAAAATATAACGGCTGATCCAGGGATCAGCGGCTGTATCCGAAACGTTTTTGCCAATGGTATGCAACAGAAACAAGCCGTTATCGGTTAAGCAACGTCTGGCGACCGTCATGTAGTCGTCGTAGTTTTTCTGGCCGACGTGTTCGAACATGCCGAGGCTGATGATGCGGTCAAAGGACTCATCCAGGTCGCGGTAGTCCTGTAGGCGAAATTCAACCGGCAACCCCTCACAGCGCTTTTTGCCCAGCGCGACCTGCTCTTTCGATATGGTCACGCCGACGCACTCAACGCCGTAGTTTTCTGCCGCATACTGCATGAAACTGCCCCAGCCACAGCCGATATCAAGCACTCTCATGCCGGGTTCCAGTCCCAGCTTTTGGCAGCTCAGTTCGAGCTTGTTGCGCTGTGCTTCATCGAGATTACTGGCATGGCGCCAGTAGCCGCAGGTGTACACCATTCGTTCATCGAGCATTTTTTGATACAGATGGTTACCAATATCATAATGATGTTGGCCGACCTCCCAGGCACGACGGCTATCCTGCAGATTAAACATACGTGCCTTCAGGGAGTGAAAGATAAGCCGAGCCGGGTTCACTTCATGCTGAATGCCGGAGCGCAGCAGACGATGGAAAAACTGATCCAGCGCCGGAGCATCCCAATGGCCTGCCATATAGGACTCGCCCAACCCTAAGTTTCCACGCGATAAGGCTTGATCAAACACACTGTCATCATGCACTTGCATATCCCACGCACGGTCGCCGTTAATACGAATGTCGGCACGGGACAGCAGTTCTTCGACGTACGCTTTTGACGTTGCCATAAGGTCCTCATTTTCTGCTCAACAGCTTTTTTTACGCTAACAGGATGCGCTTAAACTGGCAACGGATGGACCTCTTAACCGCGGTTACCTGGATGAAGCGCCACGTACAAACTCCGGGTAGGCATCGATACCACAGTCGACGGTATCGGCGCCCTGATATTCTTGTTCCGCACTTACCCGGATTCCTATCAGTTTATGCAAAAGCCACCAAATAACCAGGCTGGAGCCGAACATCCAGACAAAAATGGTTGCAGCGGCTGCCGCTTGCACCGCCAGGGATGCGCTGGTGTCACTGATCGGTACCATCAGTAAACCAAACAAACCACAAACCCCATGCACCGATAGGGCGCCAACGGGATCATCCAGTTTGAGCTTGTCGAGCGCGATGATGGATATCACCACCAGCACCC
The DNA here is from genome assembly GCF_002968395.1 of Idiomarina sp. OT37-5b. Classification (NCBI taxonomy): domain Bacteria; kingdom Pseudomonadati; phylum Pseudomonadota; class Gammaproteobacteria; order Alteromonadales; family Idiomarinaceae; genus Idiomarina; species Idiomarina sp. OT37-5b. The sequence goes on along the minus strand of NZ_CP027188.1, from coordinate 2,372,037 downwards.
CGGCAATGGCACCAATCACAGCGGCCAATGGGGCTGAAGGACTGACCGGTTGCGCGGTAATGGCGACCAGACCGGCTAAGGCGCCGTTCAAAATCATGGTTAAGTCGGCTTTTCCGGACAGCCATTTTGTCATGACCAGCGCGCCAATGGTGCCCGCGGCAGCGGCGCTGTTGGTGTTAACAAAGACGTTAGCAATGGCCTCGGCATCGGCGCTGCTGCTCAGTTTAAGTTGTGAGCCACCGTTAAAGCCAAACCAGCCAAACCATAGGATGAACGTTCCTAAAGCAGCCAATGGCATGTTGGCACCCGGCAGCGCCTGCGCTTTGCCGTCCTTGTATTTTCCCAGCCGCGGACCGAGGATCAGTACACCCGCAAGAGCGGCAGCGGCACCGGCCAGATGCACAATACCGGAGCCGGCAAAGTCGACAAAGCCCCACTGGTTGAAGAAACCGCCACCCCAGCTCCAGGCGCCCTGCACCGGATACAATACCGCCGACAAGATGATACTGAAGAGCAAAAAACTGACCAGCTTCATCCGTTCGGCCACCGCCCCTGAAATGATCGACAGTGCCGTGGCGACAAAAACGCTTTGGAAAAAGAAGTCGGCAGCGTCGGCATAATCGCTGGCGCCACCGTTGCCATACATCAGCGAATAGCCAATGATCAGGTAACAAAGACAGGCCAGCGCGTACAAGGTAATGTTTTTGGTGAGGATCTCGGTGGTGTTTTTCGCTCTGACTAAGCCTGCTTCGAGCATGGCAAAACCGGCCGCCATCCACATTACCAGTGCGCCTGAGATGAGTAAGTAAAAAGTATCTAACGCAAAAGCGAGCTGATTATCTGCTGACATGATGTGTTCCTTACAGTGCCTGTTGACCGGTTTCACCGGTGCGAATACGGGTGCAATGCGTGAGGTTCCAGACAAACACCTTGCCGTCACCGATATTACCGGTGTGGGCATGCTCAGTGATGGTCTCAATAACGCGCTCAAGCATATCGTCAGCAACCGCAAGCTCGACTCGAATCTTGGGCAGAAAATCCACGGTATACTCGGCACCACGATAGAGTTCGGTGTGGCCCTTTTGGCGGCCAAAACCCCGGGCTTCGGATACCGTCATGCCGGCACAGCCAATATCGGCTAATGCGCGCCTGACATCATCGAGCTTAAAGGGCTTGATTAATGCAATGACCATTTTCATGGGGTTCTCCTAGCTGATTAACGGTTCGGCAGAAGTTCGGTTTCAATTGTCATGCCATAATGTAAGTAACTGAAAAGTAATGGTTTAATTTCCACAAAGAGACCTCTTGCCCCATCGCGGTGGTTGTTTTGGTGCAACTGCACGAGAAAAGTGCTTATGGCTTATAACGCAAAGTGAGTTGAACCATTGACGCACTGGCGGGATACTAGGAGTCATTGTTCACAGAGTTACTGAGGTACCTATGTTAGTAGGTCAACGTATGAGCGACTTGATCGGGCAAACCGATCTTTTGAGAATTCCGTCACTGTCTGCACTGAGTGGCAGTGATATTTATTTAAAATGTGAATTTCAGAATCCCGGCGGTTCGATAAAAGATCGCGCTGCGAAACAGCTGATTGAAGATGCCTTTGAGCGCGGTGAACTGAAGCCGGGTATGACCGTGGTCGAAGGAACCGCCGGTAACACCGGTATCGGCTTAGCTTTGGTGGCTAAGTCTTATGGCTTGAAAATGCTGGCGGTCATGCCGAACGATCAAGCGCCGGAAAAGGAGCGCATGATCGCTCTGCATGGGGGCGAGCTAATGGCGGTTGACCCGGTGCCGTTTAAGAACCCCAATCATTTTTACCATACCGCACGGCGCATTGCAGAAGAGCGCAGCGACTGCTGGTGGGCTAACCAATTTGAAAATACCAGTAATGCGCGGGCGCACTATTTACATACCGGCCCGGAAATTTGGCAGCAGATGGAAGGTCGCATCGATACTTTTGTGTCGGTGGCGGGTACCGGCGGCACCATTGGCGGTAATTCGAAGTTTTTTAAAGAACAGGATGCCAATATCGATGTCTGGTTGGCGGATCCGGATGGTTCTGGTATTTATCAGTTCCTGAAGTCAGGAGAATACGTGGCGAATGGTGGCTCAATGACCGAAGGGATCGGTATTATGCGGTTGGTGGACAATTTCCGTCAGGCCAGCATCGATCATGCGGTCAATTTGCCGGATCAGGACTTGGTAACGCTGTCACGCTATCTGCGTGAACAGGACGGTATTGTGCTGGGCAGTAGCTCGGCGTTAAACGTCGCAGCGGCGCTGGCTGCGGCTCTGCATAAAGGGCCAGGACAACGTATTGTTACCTTCGCCTGTGATTTAGGTGAGCGTTCGGCCAGCAAGCTTTATAACGAAGCCTATTTAAAAGGGCGTGGCCTTAATCCTGAGCCGGAGCCGATTGAACAATTGTGCGAGCGCTATGCGAATTTGGGCGACAACGTGCTGGCGAAAAAATGGTGTGGTCTTGAATGACCGCTTGGATGACGATATGCGTTTTATAACCAAAAACTATTCAGCGTTAACTGCAGCATGGCTGTTTGCGGTGGGGGCGGTGCAGGCACAAACGGTAGAACCCGTTACAAATCTGTCGACCATTGAAGTACGGGACTTTATCGATGTTGCGCATCGCGGCGCGTCCGGTTATCTGCCAGAACACACCCAGGCCAGTGCGGTGATGGCGCACGCGTTGGGCGCTGACTACATCGAGCAGGATGTGCAGTTAAGCCGTGATGGTATTCCGGTGGTGCTGCACGATCACTATCTGGATGAAATATCGGATGTTGCTGACGTGTTTCCGAAGCGACACCGGCCAGATGGTAAATATTATGTGGTCGATTTCACGTTAAAGCACTTGCAGCAATTAACCTTAAAACCACGGGTGAATGATAAAGGTGAGCGGCGCTACCCGCAGCGTTTCGGGCTGGCGACCACCTCCTTTAAGGTACAGACACTGGCCGAACACCTGGCGCTAGTAAAAGAGCTGAACCGGGTCAGGGGAACCGATACCGGTGTTTATATCGAAATAAAATCACCGCGTTGGTATCACCAGCAAGACTATGACATCACCGCAGCCGTTATGCGGGTGCTGGAAGATGCGGGTTATAAAGAGGGGGCGTTGCCAACCCCGATTTATCTGCAGTCTTTTGACCCGGAAACGCTACGACGGTTAAAGCGCCAGTACCATATTGATTATCCGTTGGTTCAGTTAATTGCCGACAACAGTTGGAACGAGAGCAGTGTGGACTATGATGCGCTCAGAACTTACGCGGGGATGGAGTCATTGTCATCCTATGCAGAAGGGGTCGGCCTGTGGCTCGGGCATGTACTGACCGGGGTGAAAGATGGCGAGCCGCAATGGAGCGATGTGCTATCGAACGCCCAACGAGCTAAGTTGCCGGTGTTTGTTTACACCTTGCGAGCCGATGATTTGCCTGAAGGCGTGGAGTCTCACCGACAATTGCGGGGTTGGCTAAAGCAAGCCGGTGTGACCGGCGTGTTTAGTGACTTTCCGGATAAAAAGTAACGCGCATCTTTAAGCCGTCGGTACCGTCGTCATAATAACCCGGTAATACATCAATGGTTTCGAAATGATAACGTCGATACAGTTGGATAGCCGCCAGGTTATCTGACTTCACTTCCAGCGACAGACCGTGGCACTCGGCTTTTTTGGCCTCGGTAATGACGTGCTCTAACATGGCTCGTGCCAGCCCTTGGCCACGGTGCTCGGCGTCTACCGCAAGCGAATAGACACGCCAGTAACGACTGTTGGAACGGCTCAGAGCGATGGCATAAGCGATAACTTGGCCGGCGTCGGTAACCACCCAAAAGTGCACCGAAGATGACTGCAACAGCCGCCGGAAGTTTCGGCGGCTGATGCGGCTGTAATCGAAGGTTCGTTGCTCGAGTTGCACCAAGGCGTCTAAATCGGCCTTGTCGGCCAGCCGAATGCGCCGCGTCGATGGGTGATCAGTATTCATCCAGGCGGCGTCCAAAGTCCGCCATAATCAGGCGGTAAAGCTCATAGCCCAGATGTTTATCTTCTACCCCGGATTCGATCGACGGGTTGTCGTTAATCTCGATGATGACCGGGCCCTTAGCGGTCATTTTAACATCAACGCCGTAGAGGCCGTCGCCGATCAGACGCGTTGCCTGTAGCGCTATCTTAACGACATCTTTGGGCGCCTGATGAACCCCAAAGGTTTCGAACGAGCCACTTTTAGCACGGCCGGACGATTCTTTATGGTTGTATATCTGCCAGTGGTTACGTGCCATAAAGTACTGACAGGCGTATATCGGACGGTTATTGAGTACGCCGATACGCCAGTCGTAGTCGGTGCGCATAAACTCCTGTGCCAGCAAAATGGTTGATTGCGCGAACAGTTCTTCAGCCGTGGCTTTAAACTGCTCGGCATTATCGGCCTTCTCCACGCCAATCGAGAATGAGCCATCTGGAATTTTTAACACCACCGGATAACCCAGTGACTCACCGATTTCATGGTAGTTAATGTCGGTGCCGGATAACAATAACTCTGTTCGTGGCATACCGACCTGATGTTGTTCCAACAGCTCTTTTAGAAACACTTTGTTGGCGCATTTAACAATGGATTCAGGATGGTCAATGACGACCATGCCATTGGCTTCTGCTTTCTTGGCAAAGTGGTAAGTATAGTGGTTGATACGCGTGGTTTCGCGAATAAACAAGGCGTCAAACTCCAGCAACCGGTTAAAGTCTGCTGCCGTAATGAGTTCTGCTTCGATGTCCGCTTCTTTTGCCGCCTTAATAAAAAGGTTCAGTGCTTTTTTGTCACTGGTTGGAATGGCTTCATCCGGGTTATAAAGAATCGCCAGGTCATAGCGGTATTCTTTGCGCGCCCGCGCTTTACGCCAGACTTTTTTATTAAAGGCATCGAGTGCGTCACCAAACATGGTTTGTTGAGCATCATCCAGTTGATTCAAATAGCCGGCCGTTAAGGAATGAATATACCAGCGCCCTTCGTTACGTAACTGAACGCGCAGCAACGGGCACGGGTAGCGTTCGAACAACTGACGGGCAAAGCCATTAAACTCATCAATATCGGAAACACCGAAACAAATGATCAAATCCAGCGCGTCATCGGTATAGTTAGCAAGGTAGCGGCTGGCTGATTTATCTAATACATTGGTTAATAACTGGTAATGTTTAAAGTTATTTAAATCATTGATAGTGGTGACTGACGGCATAACGCGCTGGCCACGGGCTTCTGCCAGTAAGCTGACATAGTAACCGGTAGACAGGTAGCTGAGGTCATCACAAAGGTTGAGAATGTGCGAACGAGTGCGGCTAACGTGAGTACTGAGGTACTCATTAGCCGTTAATAACGATTGGCTCGGATAGTAAGGCTGCCAATCGGACATATCATTGATAACTACATGGACGTGCTGCTGCATAAAGTAAAATGTTATTTGCGAGAGAGACTTAGCAGACACTATATTAGAACATGGAAGAAAGACAAGGAGCTTTGTGTATGTTGACGCTGTTGGCCAAATTATTAAAGGCCTTAAACTCAGAAACCAGCCCCTGGGCGCTTGCTATGGCGATGGTGCTGGGCATGATTTTGGGGTTGACCCCCTTGTGGCGGGTACACAACCTGATCATTCTGCTGGCCGCACTTATTTTTCGCGTTAACCTCACGCTGTTCCTGATTTCGTTTGGTGTGTTCTCAGGACTCGCTTATCTGCTCGACCCTTTATTTCACGAATGGGGACTCGCAATCCTGCAAGCTGATAGTTGGCAGGGGATCTACGAGGCCATTTATGCCACAGCAGCGGGGCGTGTCAGTCAGTTTTATCACACCATCACCATGGGTAGCCTGGTATTTAGTTTATTAATCAGTCCTGTGATTGCGGCCTTAACCTATTTTGTGGTGGTTAATTACCGCAAACGCATTCAGCAAACCTTGTTAAAGTTAAAAATTGTGCAGGTTATCCGCGGTAGCCGCTTCTGGCAGTTGTATATGGATTTACGGGGGTGAGTATGAAACGCAGTATAATCCGTTGGCCCGGACTGGCCGCCTTCGCTGCCATCGTTGGCTTACTGGTCATTGTTTCCTGGTTATTTCTGGACGCTATTTTAAAAGTGACACTGGAATACGGACTGGGGCGGTTAAATGGCGCCGAAGTGACTATTCAGAAAGTTGAGCATAAGTGGTCCCCGTTAACATTGACCGCCTACGATGTGCAGGCGACCGACCCGGCCAAACCATCCCACAACCAGGTGCAACTGGAAAAATTCAGTGCCGATGTGTCCGCGGCGGAGCTGTTACTGGGGCGCATCCATATCGAGCAGCTCGACGTTGTGGGAGTGCGTGTGGATCAAGCCCGCAAGCAAGGCGAAGGCGAGGTTTATGTCGCGCCCTCGAAAGAGGACATCAAAGAATGGGCCTCCGGTAGTTGGGAGCAGTTAAAAGTTTCATTGCCATCAACCGATGAAATTGTTCAGCAAGTCGGCTTGCAGACCGAACAGATCCTGACGGATGCAGAAACCCAGATTGAGCAACAACGCGAGCAGTTCGAGCAGGCCAAAGCAGCGCTGCCGACGAAGGAAACGTTGCAGCAGTATCAGCAGCAGGTAAAAGCAATTACCGAAGGTAAGGTTGAAGGTCTTGGGGATATTGCCGCGCGCAAAGAAAAACTGGACAACGTTAAGGCAGCCATCCGCCAGGATAAAGAAGCGATCCAAAAATTCCGGCAGCAGTTAAGTGAGTCTGCTGATGTCGTGAAAACTCAGATTGCCCGAGTCAAAGAGGCCCCGGAAAATGACATCAACCGTATTCGCAACTTTTTCCAGTTAAATGAATCTGGGCTACAGAACGTCACCGGCTTGTTGCTCGGTGATAAGGCACGTCAATGGAGCGAATATCTGTTACTGGCATATGAGCAACTAGCACCGATGCTGGCGCGCTCGGCAAATACCGAAACGGTCGAGAAAGTCCGCGGCGAAGGTGAGAGCCTGTCATTTGTAGAAGACGACGCCCCCCCGGAGTTCTGGATCAAGCAAGCCCGCACCGAAGTGATGATTGGGGACACGGCCGTTAACATCGATTGGCAAAACATCACCCATCAACATGATTTATTGGGTCAGCCTACGACTTATCAGGCCCGAGTGGATAATGGCGACCTCTGGCAGGCGTTTAATTTGGATGGCGAGCTATCGCTCCTGTCGTCGGGCATTGACGCCAAACAGCAGTGGCAGCTAAAAGGAGCCAACGTAAAAAATTTAGGTCTTAGCGACAGCAGTGAACTGACCGCGGCAATAACCTCGGCACTGATTGACAGTGACGGGCGGGTGTTAGTCCGAGGTAACCAATTGGATGGTGAAGCGATCATCCGCATGCTCGATTTAGCGGTTACCGCACAGGGCAGCAGTAAAATCACCAATGCCATTGCCCAAGCGCTGGCGCAATTAAAACGCCTGGATATCAATACCAAAGTGGGGGGCGATATCCTCAATCCAAAACTGAACCTAAACTCAGATCTCGACCAACAGCTGGGCAAATTGCTATCTCAAACCGCCATGGCGGAGGCACAAACCAAGCTTGATGACATAAAATCTGAACTGAGCGCCAAAGTCGAAAACCAACTGGGCCCCAAAAACCAATTACTGGAAGACATTACCCAACTGAACGGCCAGGCCGAAAGCTTCGACCAGCAACTCGAAGAATTGCTAAAAGCCAAAATCGAAGACAGTCTCAAAGACAAACTCAAAGACCGCCTATTCGGCTCGTAGCTTGCGCCTTTGGCGGTAGCTTGCGCCTTTGGCGCAAGTTGGCCGTAAAGCGAGCCCGCTTCTGTCAGAGCTCGAGGGGGGTTGACCAGGAACCGCCACGAGCACGTCCGTGTGGGCTTGTTTCCGGCCATCCATGGCCTCCAACATTCCTGGTCAACCCCCCTCAAACTCTGACGCGCGTACTCACTTTACGGTCAACTTGCGGAGGTCGTGACAAGCAGGCACAGGATTTGTTGCCCCCGTGGCAGGGGGTGTCGAAGGCCAGGGATGGCCTGAGACAAGCGCACACGGACGTGCTCGTAGCGTCCCCCTGCCACGGGGGCAACAGAGCCTGTTAAGCCTGCTTGTCATGACCGCCCCCCTCCCTTGCGCCAAAGGCGCAAGCTACGGTCAAAGGCGCAAGCTACTCGAGGAAGGTTTTTAGGGTGGTGGCTTTTTGCTGGATGCTGTAGATGCCGTCGAGGTGTCCCCAGGGGCCGTTGATGTGTTCGATGGTGACGTCTTTGTTCAGGCTTTGTAGTTGCTCAGCAGCGGCTTCGGCCATGTAGGGCATCAGCAGTAGATCGTTGCTGGCGGGTAGAAACAGGGTTTTGGCACTGATGTTTTGTAAGCCTTGTTGCAGGGTCTTTTGGTGTCCGGCAACGAACAGTTGGTTGGCACGCACGAGGTATAAAATATGATTGGCATCGGCCAGGGGGGCGCGCTGGCGGCTGCTTTCATAGAGCCATTGTGCGGCTGGTAGTTGATTGTCTACGGTATCCAGGCCTTGCTCTGGCAGGGTCTCTTGTGCGGGGGCGAGTTGGTTGAAAATGGTCGGGTGCATGGCACCGTGGGTGATCAACGCCTGTGCCATGGTTACTCCATCCAAGGGTGCTTCGGCGTCATAGTAATCACCGCCGTTCCAGTTTGGATCCAGCTTGATCGCTTGTGACCAGGCTTCTAAGCCGGCAATGGTCCAGGCGTCCATGGATGCGGTACCAATAACCGATACCATCCGCTCAACCCAGTCCGGGTAGCTTGCCGCCCACTCGATCGCTTGTAGTGAGCCCATGGACGCGCCGATAACGGCATGCAGTTTTTTTATGCCAAGGGATTCCAGCACCGCTTTTTGCACATTAACAAAGTCGCGAATCGTTACCACCGGAAAGTCGAGTCCATAAGGCTTTCCGGTGGCCGGATTGATACTGGCAGGGCCAGTGGTAATGACCGACGGCAAATGAGGGTAAGCGTTTACTAACGAGTCGACGCTGACAACGTAATACTTATCGGTATCAATCGCTTTGCCGGGACCGATAATCGCGTCCCAGTAACCGGCCTGTTCATCGTCGCTTGAGTATTTGCCAGCGGCGTGGCTGTTACCTGAGAAAAAGTGCGTTATCAAAATCACATTATCTTTATTCTCATTTAATTGGCCATACGCTTCCCAGCCGACTTGCAGTTCCTGGATGGTTTCACCGCCATGAGTGACGTACTCATCCAGGGTGAAACGTTGTTTTTCGACCAGCATGGGTTGTTGCTGGGCCCATCCGGTCAGGCTGAACAGCAGGGTAGTCAGCCACAGAGCGAGTTTGGCGGTGCATTTCATGATTGCTTCTCCAGTAAGTAATTTTCATAGTCTTTGCGGAGCTGGTTTTTAACCAATTTGCCGGTGCCGGTGTGAGGCAGTTGATCGACAAAGAGGATATCGTCGGGGGTCCACCAGCGTGCGATTTTGCCGTCCAGGAACGCCTTAATATCCGCTTTGCTGGCGTCCATCCCCTTGTTCAATACCACCAGTAACAGGGGGCGCTCGTCCCATTTCGGGTGCTTTACGCCAATCACGCAGGATTCGTTAACCGCCGGATGCTGACTGACGATATTTTCGATATCCAGTGAGCTGATCCATTCGCCGCCGCTTTTAATCACATCTTTTTTTCGATCAACAACTTTCATAAAGCCTTCGGCGTCGATGACGGCAATATCGCCGGTTGCTAGCCAGCCGTCGGGAAAACTGCTTACGTCATCGTTACGAAAATACTGCGCGGCGATCCAGTGGCCGCGAACTTGCAACTCACCTCGGCTTTCGCCGTCATGAGGCAGTGGTTGATTGTCGGCATCGACAATGCGGGCTTCGATGCCAAAGACCGGTCGGCCAGCGGTCGTTTGAATACGATACTGCTGTTCTTTAGGGCGGGCGAGGATATCGCCTTGTGGTGGGGCGGAGTACACCAACGGGCCGGTTTCCGTCATGCCCCAGATCGGCTGCCAGTACACATTATAGGTTTGGTCGTAGGTTTTAACCAAACCCAACGGCGATGCGGCGCCGCCAACACAGACGCGGGCTAAGCTGGGTACCTCGAGCTGCTGTTCACTCAGGTAATTGTGCAACGTCAACCAGATGGTGGGTACACCCAATCCAACCGTGACGTTTTCTGCGCGGATCATGCTGGCCATGGCTTCACCGGAGGTACCGTCACCGGTAAACACCAATTTACAGCCGGCTATGGGAGCCGCATAGGGAGCGCCCCAGGCGGCAACGTGGTACATGGTAACCATCGGCATCAGCACGGTATCACTGTCGAGATCCAGCATATCCCGGCCGATGGTCGCTTGCGCATGCAGCACCATGGCGCGGTGCGAGGCCATTACCCCTTTGGGGTTGCCCGTTGTGCCTGAGGTGTAGCACAGCAGTGCCGCACTGTTTTCGTCGATATCCGGCCAGTCATACTGAGCGGGGTAGTCGCTAATCAGGGTTTCGTAGCAGAGCACATGAGCGAGAGACGTCTGAGGCATGTGTTCAGGGTCGGTCATTATGATAAACCCTTTGACGTTGGGTAATTCATCTTGAATCTGCTCGAGTAACGGCACAAAACTTACATCGACGAATACCCAACCACTCTCAGCATGGTTCATGATCCAGGCGATCTGGTCACCGAATAACCTTGGGTTGACGGTATGCATCACCGCACCGAGGCCGCTGACCGCATAATACAGCTCCATGTGTCGATAGGTGTTCCAGGCCAGGCTGGCCACCCGCTCGCCGGGCTCGATACCAAGCTGAATTAATGCATGAGCGAGCTGACCGGTACGGGCAAAACAGTCGGCATAGTTGTAGCGGTGTATGTCACCCTCCAGTCGTCGCGTGACGATTTCCTGCTGAGGGTGGCGGGTCGCAGCAAAACGCAACAAATCAATGATTTGTAACGGTCGCTGCATCATATTTCCTTGAATGGGTGAAACCAACATGTGTTATTCCTTACAGCATGAATAAACCAATGGCGACGGCCAGGCCGAGTAATGGCACCACGACCGTTACGGCGGCAACGGCCCAATAAGCGGCACTGTGTGTTTCGTTACAGATGGCGCGGATGGTGGTGACCACATAGCCATTGTGCGGCAGCGAATCAAGCGCACCGGAGGAAATCGAAACAATACGGTGCAATTGCTCTGGGTTGACGCCGGCCTGCATGTAATGAGGCCCTACCTCCGGTAGCGCAATCGCCTGGCCACCCGAGGCCGAACCGGTCAAACCGGCGATGACGCTGACGGCAACCGCAGCACCCACTAATTCGTTGCCCGGCAAATTGGTCATGGCGGTAACCGCCGTATCAAAGGCCGGGGTGATTTTGGCGATGCTGCCAAAGCCGACCACGGCGGCGGTGTTACCGATGGCGACTAAAGCGCCGGTTGTGGCTTCGGAAATAGCGAGCTGCGGACGGTGGAAGTGTTTAAAGTTAATCACTGCAATGGCAATAACGCCGCCAAGCAGAGCGACGATTAGTGCATTCTGTGCGAGTTCGTCGTGAAAGAAAAACGACAGCCCTAATACCACCAGTAACGGAATCAAGCTAAGCACTGGCTTGGGCAGTTCCCGATCCAACAATACCGGGTCACCTTCGCGAGCTTCAAAGCTTTCACCATTCGCGATGGCGCGATTAATGATTTTGCGCAACCACCAATAACCGAAGGTTGCCATCAACACCGCAACTACCAGGCTTACCTCCCACGCGGCATAAGGTGAGGTGCCAAGGTATTTGATCGGAATCCAGTTTTGGATTTCCGGTGATCCCGCTGAAGTCATGGTAAAGGTGACCGAGCCAAATGCCAGTGCGGCCGGGATAAAACGGCGTGGCAGGTTAGCGTCTTTGAACAGTGATAATGCCATCGGATAAACTGAGAAGGCGACCACGAATACACTGACACCACCATAGGTCAGAATGGCGCAGGCTAACACCACCGCCAGTACCGCTTGTTTGCGACCCAACTTATTAATGATCCACTGAGCGACGCTGTCGGCGGCGCCGGTATCTTCCATAAATTTGCCGAACATCGAACCGAGCAAAAACATGAAAAACCAGGCGGCTACAAAGCTGGCAAAGCCATCCATATAAGCGCTGACGAAATTTACCTCACCGGTAAACAACGGGATGCCACTGCAAAGCGCGACGACGACCGCACACAAGGGTGCGCTGATAAATAAATTCATTCCTCTGAGTGTGAGGATGATCAGCAACACCAGGCCGCCGATAAGACCAATCATACTTAACATGAGTTACCTCGCAACGAGTCAATAGAAACAGCCATGCTCCGGTCGTTGCATGAACTGTATTGTGCGTTATTCGGTAGTTTTGCCCCATAGTACTATGGTACAGATCACTTTTTTAACAATTTGCGCTAGTTTAATAGCCAGCCATGACTCTGGGCCGTTCAAAAAATAAACGGAACACCTATAAGAATGACAACATCGTCAGGGGAACAACAATGAATACAGCCAAATTTAAGCACTCGCTGGTAGCCGTCGCAATCGCTGCACTGTTTACCAGTCCTGCAAGCTTAGCTCAGGATGAGCAGGACACCACTCAGGCAGAAGATGGCAAACTAGAACGCATTGAAGTGACTGCGCGCCGAACCAGTGAAAGTTTACAAGAAGTGCCGGTGTCGGTATCCGCGTTTGGTGAGGAACTGCTCGAACGCGACGGCATTGAAGACATTACCGAGTTGCAATACAAAATGCCGAACACCACGTTTCAGGTCAGTCGAGGCACCAACTCCACGCTGACAGCCTATATTCGTGGGGTTGGTCAGCAGGATCCGTTGTGGGGGTTTGAGCCCGGTGTTGGTATCTATATCGATGACGTGTACGTTGCTCGTCCGCAAGGCGCCGTGTTAGAAGTGCTTGATGTCCAGCGGGTTGAAGTCCTGCGTGGTCCGCAGGGCACGTTGTACGGTAAAAACACCATCGGCGGCGCGATGAAATACGTGACTCGCGAACTGACGGGTTATGATGAGTTTGAAGTAAAAGGCACGGTGGGTTCCTACAATCAGGCCGACTTAAAAGTGTCAGGACAGACGGCACTAGCCGATAATTTCTACGTCGGCGGCGCGTTTGCCACGCTTAACCGGGATGGCTTTGGTAAATTTGTTAATACCGGTGACGACAACTATAACAAAGAGTTAATGACCGGCCGTTTGAACGCCAAATGGCTGGTGAATAAAGACGTCAACGTCAAATTTGCGGCAGACTGGACCCGCGACGACTCCAATGCTCGCGGTGGCCACCGTGAACAGGAGTCGTTGTTAAGTGATGAACCCAGATTGACCGATGTGTACGATGCCTATACCGCGATGCCGACCTGGAACAAGGTCGAAACCGAAGGGTATTCCATGACCATCGACTGGGCGATTAACAACGATTGGCTGTTCAAGTCGGTCACCGCCTATCGCGAGGGTCTTACCGACACCAACATCGATTTTGATTCAACGGTTAATCCGGTGCTATTGGTGCCGGCCATTTATGAAGACGACCAGACCACCCAGGAATTCCAGTTCATGTACCGGGACGATCGGCTGGACTTTGTCGGTGGCTTGTATCTTTATGAAGGTGAAGCCTGTGGTGAATTCGGTACCGTGCTGGGTCTACTGGGATTATCCATAGATACCGGCGGTTGTGTTGATACCTCAAGTGAGGCCATTTTTGGCCAGGCGACCTATCAATTGGATGACCAGTGGTCGGTTACTCTGGGTGGCCGCTATACCCGAGATGATAAAACCGCAGATGTCTTTCGTTACACCTATGCCGGGGTAAAATTCCTCGATCGGGGCGACTACTCCGCCGATCCCATCGTGGTTAACTCGGACTTTACGACTCAGGCGGACTGGAGCAAATTCAGTCCACATGCCAGTGTCAGTTACCAAGTCGATCCTGAACTGATGTTCTACGCAAGCTACAGTAATGGCTTTAAATCCGGCGGTGTGGATATGCGCGCCGATGTATCGCTTAATCCCGATGCCTCAAATCCTTATGACCCGGAAACCGTTGACACCTTTGAGTTTGGTGTTAAAAGCGAACTGCTTGACGGACGTATGCGTTTAAATGCGGCAACCTTCTTCTCCGATTACCAGGATATGCAGGTAACCGTGCAGCGCGCGATTGAAGGCGGTGGTGTGGCATCGCAGGTATTGAATGCTGCAGACTCGACGGTACAGGGCTTTGAAGTGGAATCCACCTTTGCCGCGACGTCGACACTGAATATCACCGGCTCACTGGGCTATATCGATGCCGAGTTCGATTCGGTGGCATTCTTTAATCCTGATACTCAGCAGGTTGAAGATGTTTCCGATCTCTGGTCATTCCAGAATACGCCAAAAGTTACTGCGAACATTGGCTTCAACAAAGAATTCGCATTGGAAAGCGGTTCATTAGTGTGGTCAGGAAGCGTTTCCTACCGCGATGACACACAGATTTTTGAGGTACCTTCACCGCTGGACGAAGAGGCTTACAGCCTGACCAATACCAGTCTGGTGTGGTATTCAAACTCGGGTCAATGGACCGTTGGGCTTCATGCTAAAAATGTCTTTGACGAGGAATATCGGGTATCCGGCTATAACTTTGGCTCGACTTTTGGTGAGAACATCGTAACGGGTTACTACGGCGATCCCCGTACTTATTCACTGACCGTCGGCTATCGTTTCTAATGATGTGCGCATTACCGGCACGCGAGCGTTATCCCTGTGGCTTGCGTGCTGGTAATTTTTTTGAAAGTCGCTAGCATGGTTACTATTCAGTCGCCAACGAAGTTGAGCCTTATGGCCAGAGCTATTATTGCCGATGACCATCCGCTGTTTCGGGCTGCAATGAAGCAAGCCCTGGCGGATTGCTTGTCATCTGACGTCATTGAAGCGTCGAGTTTTCAACAACTTGAGCAGTTACTTGGCGAGCAGCCGCAAATTGAATTGGTCTTTTTAGATCTGTCCATGCCCGGAAACCGAGGACTCACAGGGTTGTCGGTGTTACGCAGTCAGTATCCCGATATTTTGGTCGTCATTGTTTCAGCCAACGAAGACAGCCGTGTTGTTCGTCAGGCGATGGCGCTGGGCGCCAGTGGTTATATTCCCAAATCAGTACCGCTGCCGGAGTGGAAAATCGCGGTAGAAACGGTATTGGCCGGAGATAACTGGCTACCTTCCTCGATGCAAAATCTAAGTGATGAGACGGACCAGGAAATGTCCGCATTTGCGAACAAACTGGAACAACTGACACCGCAACAGTTTAAAGTCCTGCAGTGCATCGCTGATGGACTTTTGAATAAACAAATTGCCTACGAGCTGAACGTCCAGGAAACCACCATTAAGCAACACGCGTCTGCAATTCTGCGCAAACTGGGTTGTGTGAATCGTACTCAGGCAGGAATATTATTTCGGCAGATGCTGGATACTTCTGAGACGTTTAATGAGCCGCTTTAATGCGCCACTTTTTAATGGTTTGGGAATAAAGTGAGCACCTACTTCTAATGCTTGTTCACGCAGCACTTCGTCCGGGTCAGCCGAATTAATGATCGCAGCGGTGTGATGCTGCCAACGTTCACGCAGCGCCCGAACCGCATCAATCCCGGTGGCGCCATGGTCGAGGTGATAATCGGCAAAAATCAGGTCGACCTTAGTTGAGGATTTGACGTCGGCGAGGGAAGTTGCGGTAAGGACTTTTGCGCCCCATTGCTGTAGCAGTGACGCGGTCGCATTGAGCACGCGAACATCGTTATCGATAACCAAGACACAGAGGCCACGCAATAAGTCTTCGTCAACGCTAACGGCTGGAACGGAGGCTGGCGCTGAACGCTGTCGAAGCCAGTGTTCGACCGGTAATTGAATACCAAATGCCGTGCCCATACCGGGCTCTGAGCGGACTTCGATGGGTACTTCCATTAGTCGACAGATGCGCTCGACAATCGACAAACCCAGCCCCAGGCCGGGATTATCGCCTTCGGATCGTAATTGATGAAACTCTCTGAAAATTTCCTGCTGTTTGTGCGCAGGTATACCTTCGCCGGTATCGATAACCCACAGTGTTAGGCGATTGCCATTACGTTTACTGCCAAGAATGATCCGGCCCTGACCGGTATAACGGAGGGCATTGGATAACAGGTTCTGAACGATGCGGGTTAATAACTTTCTGTCACTGCGTATTACGGCAGAACTGCGTTGATAATGAAAGGTCAGTCCTTTTTCGGACGCCATAGCCTGATACCGGTCAACCAATGGGGACAGTACCTGATCCAGTGCAATCGATTGCCACTCCGGGCTGAGGTTACCAGCATCCAGCTTGGTCATATCCAACAGCATGGTCAGCAGCTCTTCTGCGTGATCAAGTGAACGGCGAAGGTTTAACGCTAACGGCAGTTGTTCGCTGTCAGCCCGCGACTGCAGCATTTCGCAAAAGAGGCTGGCGGCGTTAAACGGTTGCATCAAATCATGGCTGACAGCCGCAAAAAAGCGCGATTTACTCAGATGTGCTTTCTCTTCCGCCTGTTTGGCCAGCAATAGCTGCTCGGTGCGTTCGTTAACACGTTGTTCGAGCTCGGTGTTAATCCGCTGCAACGCCTGCTGAGCCTCGACACGGTCGGTGATATCGCTGTAGGTGGTGACAAAGCCACCGCCGGGCATTGGATTGCCTTGCAGCTCAATAATCGAATCGCCTTGCGCTCGTTGATATTTATAAGCGCTGCCGGCTCGTAGATAATTCAGCCGTTTCTCAATTTCGGCGTTGACGTCATTATCCTCCGAGCAACTGAGTAGGCCGCGCTGGGCGTTGTAATAGAGCAGATCGGCAACAGGCATTCCGGCTTTCACGAGGCCTTCAGGATAATCAAAGATTTCCAGGTAACGGCGATTCCAGGCAACCAGTCTGAGTTCACGGTCAATGACGCTGATGCCCTGTGGAATATTCTCTACCGACGCCTGTAACAGTTCACGGTTAAATTGGTACAGTTTGGATGCTTCAGTGGCCCAGTCAACCACCTTAGCCACGGGTAGGTTCTGTTGTTCGGTGATGGTATCAAACAGCAAGCGCGTGGCCGAAGTTCCGATAATACCGGACAGCTCGCGTTCCAGGCGCATTAATGTTCGTGCCGGTACGTAGCTTTGCGAATCCTGGCTGACAAGATCAGTACCAAGCTTCTGTTGCAGAGTGACCAGTTGCTCATCGTTATAGAGGCGCTCAAGCAAGGCGCGCAGACGTCCCCAGGTTAAGCTGGGGTCTTGCGTCATCTCGTCAAAACCGCTGCTATCTCTGCCGTTGCTTGCGGGCCGATAAACAATGGAAACCAGCAGGTAAAGCAACAGATTACTCCCGAGACTCAACAGCACACCATCGGCTACCTGCACATCAGAAATTGGATTAGCGGTATCAAGCGCTGGTAAAAATAAGGTGATAAACCAGATACCTGTGCCAATGGCTAAACCACTGATCACCGCCAGTTGGCTGTTACGCCGCCACACAACACTGCCGATGATGGCCGGACCTAATTGTGCAAGCAACGCCAGTGACAATAATCCGGAGTTAACCAAGGGGAGCGTATCAATGGTGAGTTGATAGTAAACGTAGGCAAGTAACATCACCACCATAATGGTAATCCGCCTTACCCACAGTATTCGCGAAGGGGTAAATTGCAGGCGAGTCAGCTGTTGATGACCAATCCGCAACCACAGCGGCATCACGACATCGTTCGAAATCATGATGCTGAGTGCCAGCAGCGCGATGATGACCATGCTGGTTGCTGCTGCCAGTCCACCGATAAAGGCGATAAGAGACAGCCATGCAGTGTCGCTGGAAAGCGGAATCACCAGCATGAAAGTATCCGTTGATGCCTGCTCCGGCGCGATTAAGAGTGCTGCCAGGGCGATGGGCAAAATAAAGAAGTTAATCGCGAACAGGTAAAGCGGAAATGCCCAGCGGGCAACACGTAATTCATCACTGTGTGTATTCTCGACGTAGCTGACGTGAAACTGTCTGGGCAGACAAAACATCGACAATGCGCCTAACAAAATGTGCACTAAGTAAATATAACCGCCGCCCTCGACACCGTTCAGAGCCGCTTGAGTGACCGGCTCAGCAAAGCTCTTATCAAGTAAGTCGGCTAAACCATCGAACAGGCCATAAGTGGCAAACAGTCCGACAATAATAAAAGCGCCCAGCTTGACCAGCGACTCAAACGCCACGGCGTCCATTAAGCCACCATGCTGTTCGGCGAGGCTTAAGCGACGGGTACCGAATAAGAAGCCAAAACCAATCATGACCAAAGCCACCAACGCGGATAAATCAAACAGCCAGAATGGATTCGGTTCGAACCCGGTGACGGCAGAGAAGCTCGCAGTTACGGCCCGCAATTGCAGGGAAATATAGGGCACAACGGCGATCAACGCGGTGATGGCGACAACGCTGGCTAACAAGGGTGACTTGCCATAGCGGGTGCCGATGAGATCCGCAATCGAGGTAATATTTTGTTGTTTGCAATAGCTTAACAGGCGCAGTTGTACCGCATGTAAAAACAAAAACACCACGATGGCGCCGATGTAGGTTGGCGCAAACGCCCAGCCATAGTGAGCCGACTGCGTAACCGTGCCAAAAAACGCCCAAGAGGTACAATGCACACCCTGTGCCAGGGCGTAACGATAGGGTTTAACGGGCTGTGTTGCAGAACGGTCGCCGCGATAAGCAATGGCAAACAGAATCAATAAATAAATGACCGCCGTTGCGAGTGTTAAACTGACCGAAAGCATGATCAGTGATGGTCGTGGTGATCAGGAAAAACCGGTAACGACCATTGATACCGTATCGCGCCTAGACGAATGATCAGCGTTGATAACATGCCGGCGGCTAAGGCGATGATAGGGTAATAGGGCACCAGTAAGGTATACACCATGGCACCGACAATACAGGTGGTGGCATAGAGTTCACTTTTAAGGACCATCGGCACATCGCGCGCCAGTACGTCACGGATCATACCACCGAAGCAGGCCGATATGGTTCCCATAATGACAGCAATAAAGGGAGAAAAGCCGGCAGAAAGCGCTTTTTCTGCGCCCATGGTCGCAAAGAATGCTAAACCCACCGCATCGGCAATTTGCAAGGTTGTCATCGGAATGTAAGCTTTGTAACGTAACCAGACGATGGTCAAGACGGCTGCAACCAAGATGGTGTAAATGTAGGTCGGGTCGTGGGTCCAGAATACCGGAAGGCCAAGAATTAAGTCGCGCACAGTACCACCACCGATGGCGGTAGTTGAGGCGAGAATAATAACGCCGAAACCGTCCATGTGCTTACGGAATGCTAACAGTGTACCGGCGATGGCGAATACCGCGACACCAGCCTGGTCTGTCCAGTAAAACAAAATATCCATAACGTCTGCGAGTCCTGATACCTTTACTTGTCAGTTTGTCACTTTAAGATCAAGATTGGTAGTCAGTAGCTGGTGAATTTCGTTGGCTATTTTATCGTCACCGCGTACAATGTAACCAGCCTCGAGACGTAGTAATGCTAGGGAATAGCGCTAAATGATGAATGTTGCAGAAATGAAAACAAAGCATGCGGACGATGACATTGCACGTCGAGTTGAGTATGCGCCGACGCTAATTATTGCTCTTCACCCCGATTTGGGGCGTATTGGCGACACCGCTCCGCTGCTGGGTATTCTTCAGGAAAATCGAGATTATTTAAGTCGTAACCGCCCGGATTTTTCCAAAAACGGCTACACCGGTAAGCCCCTCAATGATCCTCACATCAGTCGTTCGCCCATTATTTTCCAACAAGATGGTGATGATGCCTTTCGCGTGCGGGCGCACTCGACCAGTACCAAAGTCCAAATTTTAGGACGCGCCTACCAAAGTGAGTATTTACTGAGCTCAGCGGAAGTCAGCCAAGGTGTTGTTATTACATTGAATAATACTGTGGTACTGGTGCTGAAAATGATGCCGCTGGAAGAAACCCGTTATAACTTGGATGCGGTGCTTAAAGGCATCAGTCCGGATATCAATGCCATTAGTCATAAACTTGAACATATTGCGAAATTGGATATGCCGGTGATCATTCGCGGTGCCACCGGAGCTGGCAAAGAACAAGCGGCTTATAAAATCCATTTGGAAAGCCATTGTGCGGATAACCCCTTTGTTTCTGTGAACGTCGCCGCTATCCACGACGTAGTGGCGGAAGAGGAACTGTTTGGTGTGGTTCGTGGCGATCAACACTCGCCGGGTTATTTTTGCCAAGCCCAGGGTGGGACACTGGTATTAGAGGATCTGGAAGATGCCTCCGAAACGGTGGTAAGTCTGTTGTTTTCGGCATTAACGCAGGGCAGTTACATACCACCGAATGGCAATAAGCCGGTGACCATTAACTGCCGAATCATTGTTACCAGTATTTATGACACCTGCCCGTGTCCACAGGGCTCTAAGCTTTGGCAACTGATGAACTATTTAGCCGCTTATCAGGTGTTTTTACCATCGTTGGCAGAGCGTATTGAAGACATCAGCATACTGTTTTTACACTTTGTGGAGCAGCAATGGCAGCGCATTTATCCTCAGCGCAGCTTTGCATTAAAGATTCCGGCGAGTTTAATTGCACAGTTACTCAGTTTTAACTGGCCCGGTAATGTCAGACAGTTGCGTAATGTCGCTCGTCAGGTTGTCATTGACAGTCGTGATGAGGAAGCACTGCAGTTAGACCCGCAACTGCTTTCCATTCTGAAGCCGCAATCATCATTGCGCGGCGTGCAGGAAAAAATCAAAGCAAATGGCAGTGGACGCAAGCCGAATACCATTGGTCGCGATGAGTTGATTGAAGCGTTGCAAAAAAATCGCTTTGAACTACAGGCTACCGCGCGTGAGTTGAATATTTCTCGGGCCTCGGTGTATCAGTTGATACAACGCTTTGATGGCATCAGAACCGCACAGGACTTGACCGAAGCGGAGCTGAAAGAGTGTTATGAAAAGTACCGCGGGGATACCGAGCAGATGATGTGGGAGCTGCAAGTTTCGCAGGTCGGAATGCGGCGACGACTCAAAGCAATGGGTTACGATATTTGATTCAGTATTCTTTCCCGGCAAATTTTTGCTAGACTATCCCTCCTTGTTGACTTGTAATTCGGTCACCTTGTCCTTATCTAAGACAAGGTGACAACAAATACCATAAAATTAATGACCAATTGGGGAATATTATGAACTTTTTTATCAGTCCTGCTTACGCTCAAGACGCAGGTGGCGCCCAAGGTGGCGGCATGGAACTTATTTTCATGCTGGTCATGTTTGGTTTGATCTTCTATTTCTTGATTTATCGCCCGCAAGCAAAACGCGTTAAACAGCATAAAGAGCTTGTATCGTCATTGAGCAAAGGCGACGAAGTGCTTACTCAAGGCGGCATGGTCGGTCGAATCACAAAAGTTAGTGACGATAAAGATTTCATCGTTATCGCGCTATCTGACGAAATTGAAGTCACCGTGCAAAAAGCAGCCGTTACATCGGTTCTTCCGAAAGGAACGATGAAGTCACTGTAATCACAGTAATAACAAAGGTAGGCACGACGTGTTAAATAAATACCCGTTGTGGAAAAACCTGCTGATCATCTTTGTCGTGCTAGTGGCAGCGCTGTATGCGCTGCCAAATATTTATGGCGAAGATCCGGCAGTTCAAATTTCCGCAGATCGACAAGCTACGATTGATGCAGCAACGCTTGATCGAGTCCGCAATACGCTAACAAGCGAAAATATTTCTCCTAAGTCCGTTGCCCTTGAAGAACAGCAGATTTTGGTGCGGCTGACTTCGGACGACCAGCAGTTGAAAGCGCGCGAAGCCCTAGTTAAATCGTTAGGTGACAATTACATCGTGGCGTTGAATTTGGCGCCGGCAACCCCCGAATGGTTGAAGAGCATTGGCGCCCAACCCATGAAACTGGGCCTGGATTTACGTGGCGGCGTCCATTTCCTGATGGAAATCGATATGGACGAAGCGATGCGCAAGATTCTCGACGGTATGAAAGATACCGTCCGTAACGAGTTACGCGAAGAGCGAATTCGTTACACGGCCGTTAACGTTGAAGATCGCGATGGGGTAAAGGTTCAACTGCGTACGGAAGAAGATTATCAGCAAGCGTTGAGTTATCTGGATAATCGGTATCAGGGATACACTCTGGTCGAGAATCCTGACGAACAAACGCTTGAATTGCGTATGACCGAGCAGAAGCTGGCAGAAACCCGCGATTATGCGGTATCACAGAACATCACCATCATGCGCAACCGGGTCAACGAGCTGGGTGTGGCAGAACCGGTGATTCAGCGTCAAGGCTCCAACCGTATCGTGGTCGAACTTCCGGGCGTGCAGGACACTGCGCGGGCGAAGGAAATTCTTGGTGCGACAGCAACGCTGGAGTTCCGTATGGTTGATACCGAAAATGACGTTCGCGATGCCATGAGCGGCCGGGTGCCATTTGGCAGCGAGTTGTTGCCAATGCGTGATGGCCCGCAGCAGTTGCTGAAAGAAGACGTTATTCTAACCGGTGACCACATTGTCAATGCGGGTGTCGGCTATGATGAATACAACCGACCGCAGGTTAATATCACGTTAGACGGCGCTGGCGGCAATAAGATGTCGATGGCGACCAAGGATAACGTGGGCAAACCGATGGCGACGGTATTCATCGAGTACAAAGCGACTGACGAGCGCGATGAAAACGGCAACCTGCAATTCACTAAAAACGCCGAAGTGATTAACGTCGCTACCATTCAATCGCGGTTGGGCAGCAGTTTCCGAATTACCGGCGTTGGCGCCCAGGAAGCACAAAACCTGGCACTGTTGCTGCGTGCAGGTGCATTGATCGCGCCTATCCAAATTGTTGAAGAACGCACGGTCGGGCCTAGCCTGGGTCAGCAAAACATTGATGCAGGAACGCAAGCCATTATGTGGGGCTTTATCTTAGTCCTGATATTTATGGTCGCGTATTATCGTAAATTTGGACTGGTCGCCAACTGTGCACTGGCGTCGAACCTGATTTTGATCATTGGCGTGATGTCGATGATTCCGGGAGCCACGCTGACCTTGCCGGGTATGGCCGGTATCGTTTTAACGGTCGGTATGGCGGTTGACGCTAATGTGCTGATCTTTGAGCGTATCCGTGAGGAAATCAAAGACAAGCGCAGTCCGCAACAAGCCATTCACCACGGTTATGACAGCGCGTTGTCAACCATTGCGGATGCGAACGTGACGACCCTGATTGCAGCGCTCATTCTGTTTGCGATTGGTAATGGTCCGATTAAAGGCTTCGCGATTACTCTGGCTATCGGCATTATAACGTCGATGTTTACGGCCATTGTCGGCACCCGCGCGATTGTGAACTCAATCTGGGGCGGAAAACGCCTTAGTAAACTCTCGATTTAGGCGATGTTATGCGAGAAATAATTAGTACAGATGAACGAATTCCGTTTATGCGGTTTCGCGGCGTCTTCGCCATTATCAGTGGTTTGCTGTTAGTCGCGTCGATCGTCTCATTGTCGGTTAACAAACTGAACTTTGGTTTAGACTTTACCGGCGGCACCTTGATTGAAGTTGGCTTCCAGCAACCCGCGAACCTGCAACAGGTTCGCGACGTGCTGGACGACAACGGTTATGGCGATGCGATCGTACAGAACTACGGGACGCAACAGGATCTTTTGATCCGTCTTGAGCCGCGTACTGACGTTAAAGCCGAGCAGTTGGGCAGCTCAATCATTGAGGCGCTGCGGTCGAATATCGATCAAAGCATTGAAATGCGTCGGATTGAATTTGTTGGCCCTAATGTTGGTGATGAATTTATCGAACAGGGCGGTCTGGCGATGCTGACCGCACTGATCTGCATTCTCATATACATTGCTCTGCGCTTTGAGTGGCGGCTTGCGGTGGGGGCTGTTGCAGCTCTGGCGCACGACGTTATTTTGACCCTGGGGCTGTTTTCAATCCTCGGTCTCGAGTTTGATCTGACGGTATTGGCGGCGTTACTGGCGGTCATCGGTTACTCGATAAACGATACCGTGGTCGTGAGTGACCGTATTCGTGAAACGTTCCGTAAATTCGCGAAGCTAACGCCGATGCAAACGGTCAACCGGGCATTAACGGACACGCTAAGTCGAACATTAGTAACGTCACTAACCACCATTCTGGTATTACTGACGCTGTTCTTTTTGGGTGGTCCGTTAATCCACGGTTTCTCTACGGCGTTGTTATTCGGTGTGGTGATTGGTACCTACTCATCGATTTTCATTGCTAGTTCGGTAGCCATTACCTTTGGCGTGAGCCGCGAAGATTTGATGCCGACCGAAGTAGAGAAAGAGGGCGCGGATCAGGATCCGTTGCCTTAAAACCATTAAATTACGCGATTGACTTGTTGAGGAGCGCATCATGCTTGCTGTTTTATCTCCGGCGAAAAACTTGGATTATGAAAGTGATTACCCGAGCGTTGAGGCCACTCAGCCGCGCTTACTGGATGATGCCGCAGAGCTGGTTGACGTTTGCCGTGAGCTGAGCCCACAGCAATTGGGGTCGTTGATGAAAATCAGCGATAAGCTGGCAGGCCTCAATGCTGCCCGCTTTGCCGAATGGTCTCGACCTTTCAGTGAGCACAATGCGCGTCCGGCAATCTTTGCGTTTAATGGGGATGTCTATGCCGGATTAGACGCCTACCAGTTAGACGCCGGGGCGCTAAACTCCTCACAACATCAATTGCGTATTTTGTCCGGCTTATACGGTTTGTTGCGTCCGCTTGACCTGATGCAGCCGTACCGGTTGGAGATGGGCACTAAGCTGAACAACCCTCGTGGTAAAAACTTGTATGAGTTTTGGGGTGATACCATTACCGAGTTATTGAACCAGGATCTGGCACAACAAGGCACCGATGTATTGGTGAATTTGGCATCAAATGAGTATTTTTCGGCCGTGAACACGAAAGCGCTTAAGGCTCGTGTCATTACGCCGGTATTTAAAGATGAAAAGAACGGTCAGTATAAAGTGATCAGTTTTTACGCCAAGAAAGCGCGCGGGTTAATGGCTCGCTTTATGGTGAACCAAACGCCCAAGTCTGTGTCTGATTTAAAGGATTTTGATGTTGCTGGCTATCAATTTAACGCAGCAGAATCGAGCGAAGACAAATTGGTGTTTAAACGTTCTGAAGCTGCGCGTGGTTGATACGGATAACTTGCCGAAACTCACTGCATGGCGGATAGGACTATGACGGACAATCAAACAGAACAACACGAAGAACCAAGTGGGGCGGGAAAAGCGGTAACTTGGACAGCTGTCGCTATTATCGTCATCGCGGTAATTGCCGCGGTGGTATGGTGGCTAACGGCGGACAAGCCGACGGAAATGACCCCCGAACCAGCACCACAGCAACAACAGCCGGTGACGCAAACCGTCGAGCCAGAAGCGGAACCAGAACCTGAGCAAGAGCCCGAGGAACCAAGCCCTGCACCGGAGCCTGAAACGGTGGCTGAGGCTGCACCGGAGCCAGAACCAGAGCCAGAACCGGAGTTACCACCTCTTGATCAGAGTACGCCAACGGTATTACAGACGTTGGACTCTAGTGGAATTGTGATTCAGCCGCTTAAAAGTTCGCAGTTGGTGCGTGATGCGGTGGTTATCATCGATAACTTACGCAATGGCACCTTGGTGCGCGACCGTACTATTGTACAGCGCCCCGACGGACGTTTTAGCGTGATGGAAATCGACGGAAAACTCTATATTGATGAACGCAGCTATCAGCGTTACGACGCTTTAGTGGATTGGTTTATCAGTATGGATAATCAAGCGTTGGCAGAGAACTTTGATTTATTTGAACCGCTGCTACAGGACGCATTTGCCGAAATTGGTTATCCCGATGCGGCAGTGAGTGATGCCTTGTATGAGGCGATGGATGTGTTGCTGGCGACACCGGTGCCAGAAACCTTAGTCGAAGTTGAAGACGATGAGGTTATGTACACCTACGCTAATCCGGCGTACGAAGCGTTGCCGCCGGCACAGAAACAATTACTGCGTATGGGGCCGGATAATATAGAGCGCATTAAAGATAAACTACGTGAACTAAAACAGGTGTTTCAGGCAAATTTATGAATGATAGCAATACCTTACCTGAGCACGTGAAGGGCGAGTTCCCGACACGTGACGGGCGCTTTTTGCGATGGGTAGGCCGGGTTGGCCTACGTTTATCCGGCGGCTGGAAAATCAATGGGCAAATGCCGGATGTAAAAAAAGCCATTTTGCCGGTTGCACCGCACACGTCTAACTGGGATTTCCCGGTAGGCGTGTTTGTTATGTTGGCACTGGGATTAAAACTGAACTACCTTGGCAAGGCCAGTTTGTTCCGTTTCCCGATTAAAAGTTTAATGACCAAGTTGGGTGGTATTCCCATTGACCGCAGCGCACCAAATGGCGTGGTTGGCAAGATGGTTGCTGAGTTTAAACAACAGAATGAATTGATTCTGGTGATTACCCCGGAGGGGACTCGCAAGAAAGTTAAAGAATGGAAAAAAGGCTTTCTGCATATGGCCAAGCAAGCCAATGTACCCATCATACCGGTGGCGATGGATTTTGCCCGTAAGGCCATCGATATTGGTCCAGCCATAATGATAACGGGTGAAATCGAAAAAGAATTGGAACGGGTCAAAAGTTATTTTGCACATGCTCAAGGCAAACGGGCGGAGTACAGTTAATGATGCGGCTGACCGCCTACCTCATCAGCTGTGCCATGCTTTGGTGTGTTTGTACCACAGCGTTCGGCGCGGAGTTCTGGCGGCAAAGCTGGTCGGCTCCACAACGCGTTGAGTCAAGTCGCATTCAGATTCGTCCACTGGAAGCTGCGGATGCTGAACGGCTGTTTCACAGTTATATGGGTTCGCAAAAGTTTCTCTACGAACGCCTTGGCTGGAGCTGGCCGTCAGAAAAAAGCACGTTGGAGCAGAATCATTCGATGGTTCAGTTGCATTTAAAACAGTGGCAAAATCAAACGGCCTTCACCTACCTGGTGATTGATCGCGAACGCGAGATGATTGTTGGTGCGGTTTATTTGGTGCCGGTGGCAGAACAACGCGGTAGCTCTGGTATTATTAACAGCAGCAATTTTAACGCCGAGGTCACCTGGTGGCTGACTGAACCAGCTGTGAATGCCAGTCTGCATAATGACCTGTTTGAGGTGTTATCTGGGTGGTTGCGCAGTAGCTGGCCGTGGGAACAGGTGCTGTTCCCGGTGGCTGCCTCTAACCGCCCTGCAATTGCCGTGCTCGAGAACAGTCCGGCGCGTTTTATCGGTGAAAACCGAGATACAAAAGAACGTTTTTACTCCTATACTGTGGCGCGCAAATAACCCGCAAAACCGTTAAAATTATGCTATTATCCGCGCCAAAATGAACAAGGGAAAATCTATGCAAGTCATCGAAGGCGGTATCGCCGCTCAGGGCAAAAAGTTCGCCATCATCGTTTCGCGTTTTAATCACTTTGTTGTCGAAAGCTTACTGGATGGCGCGATACAGTCGTTAAAGCATTACGGCCAGGTCAATGAGAGCGACATCACGGTCGTTCGTGTGCCAGGCGCTTATGAAATGCCGGTAACGGCGAAGAAACTGGCAGCATCAGGCCGCTATGACGCGATCATCGCTGTAGGCGCTGTTATCCGCGGTGGTACACCGCATTTTGACTTTGTCGCCGGCGAATGTAACAGCGGACTAGGCCGTGTCGCGACCGAATACGGTTTACCGGTTGCGAATGGTGTCATTACCACCGAAAACCTTGAACAAGCTATTGAGCGCAGTGGTTCTAAAGCGGGAAATAAAGGCTCTGAAGCAGCCCTTAGCGCGTTAGAAATGGTCAATGTTCTTGAACAGCTGTAAGGAGTAAGAGATGAAACCTGCAGCACGAAGAAAAGCACGGAAACTGGCCGTACAGGCCGTTTATTCCTGGCAACTGTCTCAGAATTCGTTTTCTGAAATTGAGGCTCAGTACCTGACCGATACGGACACCAGCAAAGTCGACGTGGATTACTTTCTGGATTTGCTACGAGGTGTCGGCAGCTATTTCCGGAGTCTGGATGAGTCGTTGGAACCTTTCCTGGATCGCCCGATTAAGGATCTTGATCCTGTTGAATTGGCGGTACTGCGTATTGCCGCGTTTGAATTGAAAGAACGGCTCGATGTGCCTTACAAGGTCGCTATTAACGAAGCCATTGAATTGGCCAAGTCGTTTGGCGCCGACGACAGTCATCGCTTCGTCAACGGCGTATTGGATAAGGCCGTCGACTCGCTGCGACCCGTACGCCAGTAATCTTTTTTTGCCAAAGCGCGCATCGTATGGTGCGCGCTTTGGCCATACCAATACCCACTATGCGTAACGAATTTAGCCTCATCGAATATTACTTTCAGCAACATCAGCGTACGCGCGACGACGTGCTTATTGGCATAGGCGATGATGGTGCCGTCACGCGCGTGCAGCCGCAACATGACTTGGTGACCGTCACGGATACCATGGTCGCTGGTGTGCATTTTGATGACACCACGCCAGCACGAGCCATCGGTCATAAAGCGGTCGCCGTTAATCTGAGTGACCTTGCTGCAATGGGGGCTGAGCCTTGTTGGATCAGCTTGGCGTTAACCCTGCCCGAGGCTGATGAGCAGTGGTTGCAGGAATTTAGCGCCGGGTTGCATGAGATTTGTCAGTATTACGGTTGTAGCCTCATTGGCGGCGATACCACCCGCGGGCCGTTAACGGTGACCATCACCGCACAAGGTCAGGTTCCCGAGGGTCAGGCACTGACTCGTAAGGGGGCGATGCCGGGGGATTGGTTGTATGTCAGCGGTCCTTTGGGTGATGCCGGGCTGGCGCTGGATATTACTCAACAGCGCTATCCTGAGGCCGGTCCTCATTTACAGAAGCTCATTGAACGTCTGCATTATCCGTCACCAAGGGTAGCGCTTGGGCAGTCCTTAAGAGGGGTTGCTAATGCCTGTATTGATGTTTCTGACGGCTTGCTTGCGGATTTAGGGCACATTCTAACGAGCTCTCAGGTCGGCGCTGAAATCGAACTGGATAAGTTACCGTTGTCGCTGGCAATGACCGAAACGTTAAGCCAGCAGCAGGCTTATGCTAAGGCTCTCACGGCCGGAGATGATTACGAATTATGTTTCACGGTCGCTGAGCACCACCGCGGTAAGCTGGAAACCCTAACAGCGCACTTAAAGAATAAACCGGTTTGTATTGGCCGGATAAAAAAATCGCAGCAGGCGACGGTGAGTTTTAAGCTGGACGGAGAGGATTATCCGCTAACGCTTGAGCAACCGGGTTTCAATCACTTCCTTGATGATGCAGGAGCGACTTCTTGAAGCGTTGGCCAGGGGTTAACTTTTTTAATCCAATCAATTTTTTGGCGCTTGGTTTTGGCAGCGGCCTAGCGCGCAAAGCGCCCGGCACTTTTGGCACGCTGGCAGCGATTCCGGTGGTGGCACTGCTGTCACTGATGGGAACAACTGCGCTGGCGCTATTTATCCTTTTAGGCACCCTTGGTGGGATATACATCTGCCGTTTTACGGCCGATAAAATGGGTGTGCACGACCACCCGGCGATTGTCTGGGATGAAATCGTCGGTTACGCCATTGCCATGTTCGCATTACCCTTCGAATGGCCCTATGTTCTGGCAGCCTTCGTGTTGTTCCGTTTTTTTGATATCGTCAAACCCTGGCCTATCGGCTGGGTGGACAAACAGTTGACGGGTGGTAGTGGCATCATGATGGACGATGTGCTGGCAGGCGTCGCCAGCAGCGTCGTCATTCATGCGGTTTTGATGTGGCTTTAGTCGGCTAACCGTGTGCGGATACGGTCGATGATGCCGCTGGCATCCAGACCGAGCTCAGTGCGTATTTCCTGTTGCGAACCGTGCTTAATAAACTGATCCGGTAAGCCTAAGGTTAACACATTTGTGGCCAGTTGCTGTTCAGCCAGAGCTTCTAACACGGCACTACCGGCACCGCCGGCAATGGCATTTTCTTCTACCGTGACCAGTAAATCGTGTGTTTTAGCGGCATTAATCACAGCTTCAACGTCCAACGGTTTGACGAAACGCATATCGATGACCGTCGCATCAAGTTGTTCGGCGACTTCCATACATTCAGGTAACAAAATACCGAAGTTTAGAATTGCCACGGTAGACCCTTCGCGCACTGGTTTGGCTTTGCCAATAGCGAGTGGCTGGTCCTGCTCACGCAACTCAATGCCTACACCACTACCGCGAGGATAACGGACAGCGGCAGGGCCTCGGTATTCATAGCCTGTCTGCAA
Organism: Idiomarina sp. OT37-5b; assembly: GCF_002968395.1. Classification (NCBI taxonomy): domain Bacteria; kingdom Pseudomonadati; phylum Pseudomonadota; class Gammaproteobacteria; order Alteromonadales; family Idiomarinaceae; genus Idiomarina; species Idiomarina sp. OT37-5b. The sequence continues at coordinate 2,341,658 of NZ_CP027188.1, read as the reverse complement.
CATGTCACGGCATTCTTGCTCATCACTTGGAGTCATTACCACCATATTCGGAATGCAACGCAGATAACTGATGTCAAAAGCGCCCTGATGCGTTGGCCCGTCAGCACCGACAATACCGGCACGGTCAATCGCAAAGAGGACATCCAGATTTTGCAAAGCGACATCATGAATGAGTTGATCGTATCCACGCTGTAAAAACGTCGAGTAAATGGCAACAACCGGTTTCATGCCTGCTATCGCAAGTCCTGCCGCATAGGTCACACTGTGTTGTTCGGCTATCGCAACATCGAAGTATTGTTCCGGATAGCGTTTTGAAAACTCGACCATACCGGATCCTTCACGCATGGCCGGCGTGATGGCCATCAGTTGACGGTCATGTTTGGCTTGGTCGCATAACCATTGGCCGAAAATATCGGAGTAGGATGGTATACCCGGAGGTTTAACCGGTAGTTGAGTCGATTTCGGGTCAAATTTTGGCACGCCATGATAACCGATCGGGTCATTTTCGGCGGGACGGTAACCTTTCCCTTTTTGCGTCACGATATGCAGCAATTGCGGACCGCTGAGATCACGCATATTGGTCAGGGTTTCCACCAATTCGTCGACGTTGTGACCGTCAATCGGGCCGATGTAATTAAAGCCAAGCTCCTCAAAAATGGTGCCGGGAGCCATCATACCTTTCATGTGCTCTTCCGCACGGCTGGCGAGGTGGTGGATCTGCGGTAGTGGCTTCAGCAGTTTTTTCCCTTGCTCACGCAGCGAGGTATAGACTTTACCGGATAAAAGCCGTGCAAAATGCCGGTTGAGCGCACCGACGTTTTCTGAAATCGACATGTCGTTATCATTCAGAATCACCAACATATTTGGCTTAATGTCACCGGCGTGATTCATTGCCTCAAACGCCATCCCCGCGGTTATCGCGCCGTCACCGATGATGGACACAACTTTTTCGCGGCTGCCTCTGCGTTCAGCGGCTACGGCCATTCCCAAAGCGGCTGATATGGATGTGCTGGAGTGACCGACAGATAACACATCGTAAGGGCTTTCTTCACGCCACGGAAATGGGTGTAAGCCGTCTTTTTGGCGAATGGTATGTAATTGATGTTTACGTCCGGTCAGAATCTTATGAGGGTAGGCCTGGTGACCAACATCCCACACCAACTTGTCTTCCGGTGTATTGTAAACGTAATGCAGAGCAACCGTGAGTTCTACGGTGCCAAGGCCTGAGGCCAGGTGACCGCTGCTTTTGCTTACTGAGTTAAGTAAGAATTGACGAACTTCACTGCAAACCTGTTGCAGTTGCGATTTAGGGATACGACGAAGATCCGATGGCAGTTCGATACGGTCCAGAAGTGTTGTCATAGTGCTCTTTATATCAGTGATCCCGCGTCAGCAGGACCGTCGAGAATTGTTCCAGTTGCTGGGTATTGTACGGTATATCAGCTAGCGACTGTAGTGCTTGTTGGTGCAATAACAGCAGTTTTTGCCGGGCTCCGTCAAGCCCCAGCAACTTAACATAGGTCGATTTTTCGGCTTGCTCGTCGGAACCTTGAGGTTTCCCCAGTGTTTCGGTGCTGGCCGTGACATCAAGGATGTCATCCTGGATTTGAAACGCCAGCCCGAGCGCATCGGCGAATTGCGCAAATGCCGACCGGTAGGGCTGTGCTTGTTCCTTGCCGCAAAGCACCCCAAGCTCGGCACTGGCACGGATTAGCGCTCCGGTTTTATGACGGTGGACGCGCTCCAGTGCGGACTCCGATAACGATTGATGAGTAGCCGCCAAATCCAGCGCCTGCCCTCCGCACATACCGTTGCCACCGCTGGCGGCGGCCAATATACGAATGATCTCAAGCTGGCGTTGCGCCGGTACTGCCGCAAGCGGCGCAGCGCTGAGTAATTCGAAAGCCAGCGTTTGCAAGGCATCGCCGGCGAGAATTGCGGTCGCCTCATCAAAGGCAATGTGACAAGTCGGTTTGCCGCGGCGCAGGTCGTCATCATCCATGGCCGGCAGATCGTCGTGGATTAACGAATACGCATGGATACATTCAACCGCACAGGCCACATCCAATGCAGCCGCTTTATCGGCACTGCAAATGTCGGCAATCGTTAAGGTTAAATACGGGCGAATGCGTTTGCCACCGAGCAGGGCACCATAGCGCATCGCGTCTGCCAGAGACGCGTCGATACTGGCCTCACGTAAACGCTGCTCAAGTGCGGCGTCAACTTGTGAGCGCACCGCTTCGGTAACGGCTTTAATACTCACTCATTCGCCTCTTGAGACTGCAATTGTTGTTCGCCATTTTGTTCGATCAACAGTTTGACTTTGTGCTCAGCCTGCTGCAACTGCGCTTGGCTGGCACGAGAAAGTGCGATGGCCTGTTCAAATTTCTTCAGCGACTCTTCCAGCGGCAAGTCACCCTGCTCCAGTTCGTTAACCAATTGTTCGAGTTGTTGCAATGCCTGTTCGAAGGACGGCTGTTTGCTACTGTCTGTCATGGTATTCCCGCCATAGGTTGTGCGTTGGGCTGTTGTTTGCTGACCATTATCTAATAAAGATTTAGCAATGTCAGCCGATGATAGACTAACTTACTGCGAGAACTTAATGGAATCGCTTGTCAGCGACGCCGGGATGATTAAAAATGAACGCAATGGAACTGGCCGCAGACGCCTGTAAAAACGAAGAACTTTTTGGGGGACGCTGAGTGGATATCGCAACGCTGATAGGAATTATCGGTGCAATAGGCTTTGTTATTGCAGCTATCGTGTTAAGCGGAGATATTGGCCTGTTCATTAACGTGCAGTCGATTTTGATCGTGGTGGGTGGCTCACTGTTTGTCACTTTGGCCAACTTTTCGTTGGGTCAGTTTTTTGCCACCGGCAAAGTGATGGCAAAAGCCTTCTTTTTTAAAATCGAGCATCCTCAGGAACTCATTGATACGGCCGTAGAAATGGCGGATTCCGCCCGCAAAGGCGGCTTCTTGGCGCTAGAAGAAGCCGAAATACCCAACCGCTTTTTCCGCAAGGGCATTGATATGCTGGTGGATGGACACGATGCTGAAGTGGTGCGGCAGACGCTGTCAAAAGATATTCAGATGAGCTTCTCCCGCCATGAGGAGGGCGCGCGCTTCTTTACCGTGTTAAGTGATATCGCCCCGGCAATGGGCATGATCGGTACCTTGATCGGTCTGGTAGGGATGTTATCCAACATGGATGACCCGAAGGCGATCGGTCCGGCGATGGCGGTTGCGTTGTTGACCACGCTCTACGGTGCCTTTATGGCGAACGTAATCTGTATTCCGGTAAAAAATAAACTGTTGCTGCGTGCCGAACAGGAAAAACTCAATCAACAATTGATTCTGGATGCCATTCTTGGCATTCAGGATGGCCAAAACCCTCGGGTTATCGAAGGTATGTTACGTAATTACCTGGCAGAATCGAAACGCGCGGGTGAAAGCGAGGAAAACGAGTAACTATGGCCGCGGCAGCAGACGACAAAGAAGAATGCAAATGCCCGCCACCGGGACTGCCGATGTGGATGGCAACCTTTGCCGATCTGATGACACTGTTGATGTGTTTCTTCGTGTTATTGCTGTCGTTTTCCGAAATGGATGTATTGAAGTTCAAGCAGATTGCCGGCTCGATGAAGTTCGCGCTGGGTGTACAGAATAAAATTGAAGTGAAAGATATCCCCAAAGGTACCAGCGTCATTGCGCAGGAATTCCGTCCCGGCCGACCTGAACCCACACCGATTGAAACGATTCAGCAGCAAACCGTCGAAATGACGCAGCAGATGCTGGAGTTTCAGGAAGGAGAATCCGACTTTGCCGGTGGTAAACAAACCGAGCGGGGCGGTCAACAAGCCGAAAGTGAAGACGATAAGAAAAGCGCAGAGTCAGAGCGTAACTCTGAAGCCGCGAGTGAAAAAACCAAAGAGTTGTTGGAGCGCATTCAGCGTCAACTGCAGCAGGAAATGCAGGCCGGTATGTTGGAAATGGAGCAATTTGGCCAGCAAATTATTATTCGTATTCGGGAACGTGGCTCGTTCCCTGAAGGGTCAGCATTTTTACAACCACAATTTAAATCTGTGATTCGTGCCGTTGCCGAGGCACTGAAGGATATTCCGGGCGAAATCACGGTGTCCGGTCACACCGATAATCAGCAACTGGTTTCTGAGATCTATACCTCGAAATGGGATCTCTCGGCAAAACGAGCCGTAGCTGTTGCCGAAGAAATGCTGAAAACCGAAGGCTTTGAGGAAGATCGTCTGGTGACCATGGGGTACGCCGATACCAAGCCGATCGTACCGAATAACTCGGCCGAAAACCGAGCGCAAAACCGCCGTGTTGATATCGCCATTATGCAGGGCAAAGCGAAAGAGTCAGACCCCGTTAACGTGGTCGAATAGCCGACAGCGATAAAATTCCGTATAATACGCAACGCTATATTTTCAAGCCGCCATGTGCTTAACAAAGCGCGGGGCGGCTTTGTTGTTTGTTAATACGGGTCTGGTTTATGAAATTTGTCGCACGCTTACACGCAGAAATCACCATTAAAAGCCGCACGGTGCGAAAACGCCACGGCAAGGTTCTAACGAATAATCTGCGCAAGGTGTTGGCCCGGGACGATGCCGATGTTTATGTAAAGTGGCTTTGGGATCGCATCGAAGTGACGGCCACCGCACACGCTGGCGCATCCTCAACCGACGTGCGTCGCACCATTTCAGAGGGACTCGCTTGCACTCCGGGGATTTCATGGTTCGCCGAAGTTGAGGAACGCGAACTCAGTGATTTTGACAGCATCGCCACTTGGGTCGGTGCACATTGGATTGAACAGTTGCATGGTAAGAGTTTTGCGGTTCGGGTAAAGCGCAAAGGCCACCATGACTTTAACTCACAGCAACTGGAAAGATACCTGGGAGGTTATTTATTAAAACAGACCCAGGGCAGTCGGGTGCAGCTGAAGGATGCTGACGTTGAAATCCCGATTCAAATCACCGATAACATTGTGCACTTAGTCGGTAAACGGCAGCAGGGCTTAGGCGGTTTCCCAATTCCAACGCAGGAAACCGTAGTCAGCCTGATGAGCGGAGGTTTCGACTCCAGTGTTGCCAGCTTTGAATTTATCCGGCGCGGCGCTCGTACCCATTTTTGTTTCTTTAATCTTGGCGGCGACGCGCACGAAGTCGCAGTAAGGCAAATCAGCCATTACCTCTGGCAACGCTATAGCTCTTCTCACCCGATCAAATTTGTGAGTATTGATTTTGCGCCGGTAGTCGAGGATATTCTGACCCACTGCGATAACGGTCTTATGGGCGTGGTATTAAAGCGACAAATGCTAAGAGCTGCAGAGCGGGTAGCCCGTTATCTAAAAGCGCAGGCATTGGTGACCGGAGAGGCGATCGGCCAGGTGTCGAGCCAGACGTTGTCAAACTTACGGGTTATTGATGCCGCAACGGATGCGGTGGTACTTCGGCCGCTGATTACCCGTGATAAGCAAGAGATCGTCGATATTGCCAAGCAAATTGGTACCGAGCCATTGGCTAAATCGATCCCGGAGTATTGCGGGGTGATTTCTGTTAAGCCGACCGTGCGGGCGCCTGTCGATGATGTGCATGCGGAAGAAGCTAAGCTGGACATGAGTTTACTGAAGCGTGTTGTCGATGACGCACAGGTATTGAGTATGGCCGATATCGCCGCGCAGGCAGCAGAGAAGACAGAGCTGCAACCGAGTGCGGTTGAAGAGGGCACGGAACGGGTGATTATCGACATCCGCAATCAGGACGAAATTGATGAGCAGCCGTTATCCGTTGATCTGCAGGTTAAGGAAATTCCGTTTTTTAAACTGCAGTCAGAATTTGTAAAACTTGATGCCAGCACGCATTACCTGTTGTATTGTTCGCAGGGCGTGATGAGTAAGATGCAGGCGTTGCTGTTGCAAGAGTCTGGTCATACCAATGTTTCGGTCTATAAACCTGAGTAAAGGAAGTAAGTTTGTTACGTTCACAGCGTTCAAAAACCGTGGCACGGATAGCCTTTATTTTACTGTTGATTGGCGCCACCATTGCCTTTTTTTGGCAGGTTCCGAGTACCGGCGCCAGTCGTATTCCATACATTGATAAATACGTCCATTTCGGGGTGTTTTTCCTACTGAGCTTTACCCTTCATCAGGCGTTTGCCCTGTCAGCGAGGGCATCCTTCTTGTGGCTTGGTTTGTACGGTCTGTTTATCGAAGTGGCACAGAGCTATATCCCGGGGCGCGGATCTGATGTGTATGATTGGCTGGCCGACAGCGCGGGTGTACTGGGTTATTTCGCGATTGTTTTTTTAGTTCAGAAATACAAAAAAAAACGCTAACTGAGTTAGCGTTTTTTGTTTTTCTTCGCGGCTTTTTTCTTCTTGCTGCGTTTCTTATCGGTTGCAGGAAACTTATACTTGGGCCGTAAGTCATCAAACACACGCCGTTCCAGTTTTTGCTCGGTATAGCGCTCAATACGTCCTAGCAGCAGTGCATCATGAGCTTCAACCAGGGAGACGGCGACACCTTTAGCGCCGGCTCGAGCGGTGCGACCAATACGGTGTACGTAGGTATCGGCCTGTTTTGGCAAGTCGAAGTTTACCACCACGCTAACGTCTTCGATATCCAGACCCCGAGAGGCGACGTCTGTTGCTACCAGCAATGCCTTAGGGTGCTGTTTAAACTGCTCTATAATACGCTGGCGCTCGGCCTGTGGCAGATCGCCGCGCAAATGCAGTACCGGATACGTTAGTTGCGCTTGCAAAAGTCCGGCAAGCTGGGCAACTTTTTCCCGAGTTTTGACAAACACGATCTGACGACCTTCGTACTCGGACAATGTACGCAGTAATAACTGTTGTTTGTGTTCGGCGGTATCCGCCAAGTAGACGTATTGCAGAATCTTACCACGTTCGCGTTTTGGTGGCTGCACTTCAATTCGTTCTGGCTCATTCAGCAGTCGTTTAGCAAAGATCTCAACGCCGCCGCTGGCAAGCGTGGCAGAAGAAAGAATGTTTTGCTGACGGTGACGGGCACGTCGGGCAATTTCCTCGACGGACTTGGTAAAGCCCATATCCAGCATCCGGTCTGCTTCATCGATGATAAGCCATTCAACGCTTTCCAGTTCGTATTGTTCCGCTTGTAGCAGATCCAATAAACGGCCGGGCGTGGCAATCAGTAGTTCGTGGGATTTTTCCAACTGGCTCAGTTGGCTGCCGTAATTGATGCCTCCGGTAACAACAATCGAGCGCATCCCTGTACTGGCCTCGAACGCTTTGGCTTGCTGATGGATCTGCTCGGCGAGTTCGCGCGTGGGTGTTAACACCAGAATTCTGGCCGGACCCGGTGATTGGCGCGGGTAGTCCAACAGGTGCTGCAATGCCGGTAGCAGGAACGCTAATGTCTTGCCGCTGCCGGTGGGGGAGCTGAGCAGTACATCCAGACCGTCGAGTGCGACCGGAATGGTCTGTTGCTGAACTTTGGCCGGCTTTTTAAGCCCCAGTTCCAATAACGGGTGAATTAACGCGTCGTCGAGTTCTAAATCTTGCCAATCGATAGCCATGGTGAGCCTTAACGTAAAAGTAATAGCGGGGTGTCGGATGCCTGAATCATTTTGCGCGTGGTGCTGCCTAACACCAAATGACGCATACGTGAATGACCGTAGGCACCCATCACTAACAAGTCAATATTGTGCTGCTTTTGATATTGATGCAAAGCCGGTTCAATGGCTCCGGAAATAATATCAAAGTCAACGTCGTGTCGGTATTCGCGTAAGTGGTTGGCGGCGGCCTCAATTGCGGCCTTGGTATCGTTGTCGTTATTACCGACCGTTACCAGCCGTATTGGCATACCTTTAAAAATGGGGCTTTCGGCCAACATTTTTACGCCTTTACGTGACGTGTCGCTGCCGTCAAAGGCCAACATAACAGTGCGTGGTGAACGAAACTGTTTTGGCGTCACCAGAATCGGCTGACGTACTGCCCGGATTACAGTTTCCAGCTGACTTCCCATGCGCACACTGTCATTACTGTCGATACCTTTTTGACCGATGACCAACAGCCGGATGTCTGCTTCGACGTCGGTTAATGACTGAACCAGACTGCCATGCCGCTGTTGTTGCCTAATTTCTTGCAGACCATTTTCTTCGGCACGGCGTTGTATGGCATCCAACATGTTTTGGCCATGCTGCAATGCCAACCGATTGCGCTTTTCATCAAGAGCGGTTAGTTCATTGAGTAAGGCTTCCTGACTACCAAAACCAAGTTGTCCGGATAAATCGGTGGGGGCTGGATAGCGCTGTTCATCCAATACGTGAAATAACGTTAACGGCGTGTTTAACCGCTGAGCCGCCCAACAGGCATAATCGCAGACAGCAATAGTTGAGGCTGAGCCATCAAGGCAGGCAAAAACGTGCTTCATCATATCGTCCTCTTTCGCGGCGCAAAGTCTATCATGGGATGCTTACTCGCGCTAATAGTTCCAGTCATCGCAGCAGAGCTTTCATTTTTTTGAAAAGTCGTTACATTACTTAACAAAATCGCAACAAAGAGAAGGATCCTGATGGATATTAAACGTTCCACCTTAACGCTGACCATTGCACTGATTTTAGGGCTGTCGGTCAGTGCCTGTAGTGAGCAAACGGCACAGTCTACTAACAACACATCACAGGCAGCGGATAAATCCGAACTGCCGGTTCCACCCGATGCCTTAGAAAAAGAGTTTATTGTTGAGTCGCCGGTTGCCGACCGCGTCGATACCTATTACTGGCTTCGTGATGACGAGCGCAAAGATCCGCAAGTACTGGCTTATCTGGAAGCAGAAAACGACTACTATGACGCCTACCGTGCCGATTATCAGGCGCTGACAGAAACTTTGACCGATGAAATTATTGGTCGTATCAAACAGGATGATGCTTCAGTCCCCTACACCAAGGGTGACTATCAGTATTATACGCGCTACGAAGAGGGTAGTGAGTATCCTATCCATGCGCGTAAGCCGGTAGCCGGTGGTGAAGAACAAGTGCTGTTAGATGTGAATGAATTGGCCGCTGAGCATGATTATTTCAATGCCGCCAATTTATCCATCAGTCCCAATCAGAACCTGTTGGCGTATATGGTCGATACAACCGGGCGACGTCAATACGAACTGTGGGTTAAAGACTTGACGACCGGCGAGATGAAGGCGCAAGGCCTGACGGGGTTATCGTCGAGTATTGCCTGGGCGGCCGACAATAACACCTTGTTTGTCATTGAAAACGACCCTCAGACGCTGTTGTCTAAGCGGGTGTTAAAGCATCAGCTCGATGCCCCAGCGGATCAAGCAACGCTGGTCTATGAAGAAAATGATGAATCGTTCTACATGTGGCTAAGCAACAGCAAGGATGATGCATTTATCAAGGTGCAGATGAGCAGCACCGTTGCTGACGAATTACGCATTCTGGATGCGACCACTCCAGACGCCGAATTGCAGGTGTTTGCGCCACGAGAGCGCGGCGTGCAATACAGCGCTGAACATTTTGACGGACGCTGGATTGTCCGCACCGACTGGAACGCGCCGAATTTTAAACTAATGCAAGTTGCTGATGATGCCATCGGCAGCCGTGACAATTGGCAGCCGCTGGTCGAAACCTCTGATGAGGTCTTTATTGAGAGCTTTGAAGCGTTCGATAACTACCTGGCCATTAACGAACGCAGCGACGGTTTGCGCCGTATTCGCGTGTTGCCGTGGCAGGACTTCTCGCAACAGCGTTACATCGAGTCAGATGAAGTACCTTATGTGACCTACTTTGAACGTAACGTCGAGCAAGATACCGACGTGTTGCGCTATTCCTACAGCTCATTGAAGACACCGACAACCGTGTTCGCTTACAACATGAAAACGGGCGAGCGAGAGGTGCTTAAACAAACTGAAGTGTTGGGGGGCTTTGACCCGTCGGATTATCGCACCAAGCGTGTGTGGGCGACCGCCGATGACGGCACTCAGATACCAGTGTCGCTGCTGATGCGCAGTGATTTCGAACATGACGGTACGACGCCATTATACCAATACGCGTATGGCTCGTATGGCTCATCTTCCGATCCTTATTTTCGCTCCACGGTTTTATCCCTGGTGGATCGTGGCTTTGTTTACGCCATTGCCCACATTCGCGGTGGTCAGGAAATGGGGCGTGACTGGTATGAACAGGGCAAGCTGTTGAATAAGAAGAACAGCTTTACCGACTTCATTGATGTTACCGAACATTTGGTCAAGGAAGGATATGCGCATCCGGACAAGGTGTTTGCTATGGGAGGCAGCGCCGGTGGACTGTTGATGGGGGCCGTGGCCAATATGGCGCCGGATCTGTACCGCGGTATGGTGGCTCATGTGCCGTTCGTGGATGTGGTAACGACCATGCTTGATGAATCGATTCCATTGACCACCAACGAGTTCGATGAATGGGGTAACCCGAAGGAAAAAGCCTTTTACGACTATATGTTGTCGTATTCTCCTTACGATAACGTAGCCGCACAGGACTACCCGGCGTTGATGGTGACAACCGGTTTACATGACTCACAGGTGCAGTACTTTGAACCGGCCAAGTGGGTTGCGAAACTGCGTGATCTGAAAACCGATGATAATCCGCTGGTCTTCAGTATCAACATGGAAGCTGGCCATGGTGGCAGTTCGGGACGTTTCTCAAGGCTGGAAGAAATTGCCGAGGAGTATGCGTTTATTCTGGATTTGTTGAACAACTAGCGTAGAACAGGGAGCCGAAAGGCTCCCTTTTTTGTCTCACTCGAGTCCTAATACCTGTTTACCCTGAATGAAATTAATATCAACCGGAATACCTTTGTCGCTCAAGCGATCCAGGTCATTCTGTAATTGGTTATTGATGACACCCAGGCTATCAACTAATGTTGTCACACCCTCGTAATCACCATCACCCTGCAGCGTCAGAATTTTTTCTGAGAGATCATTCATGGCTTGGCGCATTTTGCCCATGTTGATGGCGTATTGTCCTTCTGCGTTACGGGTGAAAGCGCCCTGATTGGCAAAATAGTTAAAGCGAATCATGTTGGCTTTGCCGTGTGCGCTTGAGGCGCCAAATCTTACCGAGCGGAAAATGCTGGCCATGAAGGTGGTGTAGTAGTCTTCCAGAGTACCGGTTTCGATTTCTCCGCGTTCAAACAGTTGCGTAATCATGTAAAGCCCAAGTATGTCCGCTTTGCCTTCTTCCAAAGCCGAAGCATGTTCTTTGAGCGCTGCACGCACGGTACCCTTGCCATTGATGGTATTTTTTATGCCAAGCCCATGAGCGACTTCGTGGAACATGGTGTTTGCAAAAAACGCATCGAAGGTAATATTGTCGCGTTGTTCAGGGACAATAAGCTCCTCGGCAATAGGCACCAGGATCTTATCGAATTTTGCTTGCATCGCATTTTTTAACTGCAGCCGGCGCGTGCCTTTTTCCAACTGTACCGTTTCGTCATTCGGCAGGTTAATGGCGATGGTTTTACTGCCGGCATTGGAATGGCCGGCATAATAGATGGCGTCATAGGCATTTAACTGTGCATTAGCGCCGGGTATTTCTGCTTTATATTTTTCGGCAACCGGTAAGCCCTGTTGCAACACCGGCAGAAACTGCGCGTACTTCGCTAAACGCTCACTCCAGGCCTTATCTTTTACGAGCACATAGGCTTCAAATGCGGTTTTGTAGCCGTACAGTTGATCTTCGTAGTTTTCAATCGGGCCAATGACCACATCAATATCGTTATCGGTCATATCCATCCAGGCCAAATCGGACGGTTGATAGTCGTCATTTAAAAAGGCATTGGCACGCAGGCGCAGATAATTAGCAAACGCCTGGCTTTCGGCCAAGTCAGCGGCCTGACGCAGCAACTCAGATGCTTTTGTGAGTTGTTGCTGATAGGCGCTTGAGTAGGGAACCGTGGTAAGTTGGCCATTGTCATCACGCCGGATCAGCGTATAAAGACTACGCTTGCTTTCACTGTCGAACGCCTCAAACTCTTGTTTGCTCATATCGGCAGGATAAAAGTTAGCACCCGCAGGTTTGTCGCTAAACTCGCGGACAAAAGGCTCATTGCCGTTTAAGCGATCCCAGGGACCATAGTTAATTTGACCAAACGCTTTTGCGGACTCAGGCAGAGCCGCTAGAAATTCGTTTTTATCCCGTGGGAATGCCTGCCGCCAAAACAATTCATCCATGATTTTTGCGGCGTCGATAAGCAACGACAACATCTGTTTCTGGTCAGCACTCAGGTGGCTGAGATCGGTCGTCAATTCATAATCGGTATAAATGTCAAAGCGCTGCTCTGCATTGGGAGTCAATTGGTAAGAGACGGTCTGTTGTGCGTTGCCGGCATCGTTGCTGGCTACTGTGGTCGCGGCTTCTTGATCACTGCACGCAACCAGCGCAAGAAACAATGGCGTTAAGGTAAATATTTGTTTTAACATAGCTTAGCTTTTTTCGTTATAGTAAGTGTTATATGAATGTATAAAATACTGCTTACTCCGTGTGTGCGCAAGCGACATAAATAAGATAAAGGACAAGGTAATGGCTGCGCCGAATGCGCTTTACTCTCTCATTGACGATCGTTTAAAACGTGATGAATTGCAACTGCCGGGATTGCCTGAAACGGCTGAACGAGTTCGTGATGCAACGCTTAACCCTAACTGCAACCTGCAAGATCTGGCGCGCATCATCCAGCATGACCCGGCGTTGTCGGCACGGTTGATTCGGTTAGCAAACAGCGCCTACTTGGGGGGCCGGAGTAAAGCCGAAAGTTTGATGCAGGCACTGACCCGGATCGGTTTGCGTCGTATCCGCACACTGGCGCTGGCGATGGCGGTAGAGCAGGTATTTTGCCCAAAGAATGACATTGTGCAAGAGTTCTCGGCGGACTACGTTCGCCAGACTCGGGAAATTGCTGCCGCATCGGTGATTATCACGCGACATTTGCAACAGCGTGGTATTGGACACCGGTTACACCAGGATGTCGCATTATTAGCCGGTATGGTGTCGCGTATTGGGTTAGCCCCGATACTAAAGCTTGCCGACGAATTTGACGACAGTTTTGCTAATCCATCGTTGATTAACGAGACCATGAAGAGTTTCGGTGCGCGGTTGGGTGTGGATGTGCTTAAACACTGGGAGTTCACGCCAAATCTGATCCGTGTTCCTCACTATTTCCGCTGCGGCAGAATAAAATTACTGGATGATGCCATTGTCATAAACTATTGCGATATTGTGCATTTGGCGAGCCTTCTGACCGGCAATGCCGAACCCGATGTAAACGCGATGACGGTGGCTGAATACGAACAGCGTGAGGTGATTCCTGCCAGCGGGTTCTGGCAGGAAGAGGCTATCGTACAAGATTATCGTGACATGCTCGAAACGCTTAGTTAGCGTCGCTGGTAAAGGCTCTGACGAGATCGTCGTAGAGTTCACCGATTTGCGCAGACACCAGCATGAAGTCGGCGTCGAGCTTTTCCTCAGGGCTTGGGTCGACTAGGTCATCCTGGGCGTCCATCAGAATGTCTGTGGCCTTTACCCGTTTCAACGCAAAGTCGGTTTCCAAAATAAACTCAATGTTTTCCTGCCACACCAAGCCCAGACGGGTAACTTGTTTGCCGGCTTCGATATGAGCCTGGATATCGTCACGGGTCAGGTCTTCGTTTTTACACCGTAAGATACCGCCATCCTGCTGTGGTGACCGCAACTCGGCTTCGTCTCCAAAATCGAAGGCCGCGGGTAGGTCGTTGCGTTTTAGCCAGTCAGTCATGGTCAGTTCGGCGGCTTCTGCCGGACTCACCGGCTGTACCGGCAATGAACCCAGCGTAGAGCGCAACAAGCCGAGAAAATCTTCGGCTTTATTTGCGGCCGATTCATTAATGATGACTAACTGACGCTTCAAATCGATATAGCCCCAACTCAAGCGATAACGACTAAAGGCTTGCGGTAACAGTTGATGGATCAAATCCTCTTTGAGGTTTTGTTTTTCTTTTCGATTAACAGGGCGTCCCTCAGCCTCTTGTATTTGCCGGACTTTCTCTTCCAGTTCGGCATTAATCACGGCCGCCGGCAAAACCTTCTCTTCGCGTCGTGCACAGAGTAAATGGCAATCGTTGAGAACATGAGTCAGTGTTTCGTGATCAGCGCCAAACGGTGAGAACCAGCCAAACGTAGACTGCTCCTGACGCCCGCAGGGACGAAATAAGTGCTCGCCTAATTTATTCTCGAAGTCGTCAGGCAATGCAAACTCATCGCTGAAACGATAAAAACGTAAATTCCTAAACCACATAGATAGGTTCTCTCTATTGATAGACTAAGAGCTGGATTAGCTAAGAATAATAATCGGAAACGAAAACTCGTAGGTTAGCCCATTACCGGCTTCGCTACTGGCGTCAATGTCGCCTTTTAGTGTCTGCGTTACCAGGTTTCGCACAATGTGCGTGCCTAAACCACTGCCACCCTGGTCGCGCTTGGTGGTAAAGAAAGGATCAAATAAGTGCGCCAACTTGCTTTCATCAAGGCCGCGGCCGTCGTCACTGTAGTGGACATGCAGTCTATCCTGCTGACCGTCATGTTGCGGTGTCACTCTAATCCACATATTACCCGCTTCAATGCCTTCAAAACCATGCACTAACGAGTTCATAATGAGGTTGGTGAAAATTTGCGAGATGGCGCCGGCTGGACAGCGAACGTAAAGATCCTGCGGGCATTCTACATGAATTTGGTGTTGGGTTTTCTTAAGTTGAGGCTGTAGTGATTGGATCAGGTCTTCAATGTAGCGCTTGAGGTTGATATCGCGGATCGCATCAGACGCCTGGTCGACAGCGACTTGTTTAAAACTGCTGATCAATTCAGACGCACGTTGCAGGTTATTATCCAGTAAGTTAAGACTTTCACGTCCTTCGCTGATAAATTTCTGCAACTGTGGCTGGGTAAGCTGTTTGGATTCCAGCGCGTGAGCAAGTTCGTCCAGTTTTTCCTGCAAAAAGGACGTTGCCGTGACACTGATGCCGATTGGCGTATTCACGTCATGGGTGATGCCGGCAACGAGTCCACCCAAAGACGCCATTTTTTCCGACTCGACCAACTGCTGTTGCGTTTCTTTCAGATGCTGTAATGAGGCTTCCAGGCGTTGATTGGATTCACGCAGGGTTTTTTCAATGGTGCGGCGCTGGCTGATTTCTCGCTCTAGCTTTTCCTGACGCAGCTCGAGTTCGTTTTTGCGTTGTTCGAGATCCAGCATTACTTGACTTAATCGAGATGTTTTACGCGCGACTTCTTGTTCGAGGATGGCATTCTGTTCATCAAGCTGTCGATTGGCGAGCTTCAGCTTATGCTGCGTTCGTTCCAGGTCGTCCTGATATTCCTCGATATTATCAATCAGTTGGTTATAGGCATGTTCGATCAGTACCAGTTCATTATTGTGCTGGTCGTGCAGGCGTACGCGCGAGGCTTCCAAATTATCCAGCCGAAACGAGCGAATCTGCCGGGTCAGATCATTCAGTGGGCGGTTGAGCATCCGGCTGAACGCCAGCGAGAACAAAATCAGCAGAAAGGTGCTTTTAATGATGGCGTTACCAATAATGAACGCGAGGCTAAGTTTGATCCGGTCAATGGCGATATCGCGGGTGGAAAACAGCGTTACATCGCCGACCCGGGTAGAGTGCCCGGAGAATTCAAAAATTAACGTGTCAAAGTAACCAAAAATTCCGTTTTGCTCCGGCAACATATAGCCATCAACCGTCTGTTCCGGCAGTTCATCCACCGACAGCGTTTCACCCAGTTGCACGACAATATTACCGCTGTCATCCCGGATCAGCACGCCGGCGATGGCAGGAATGCTGATGAGTCCATCGGCGATGGTATCGATCTGGGGGTTGTTAAATTCCCATAAAGAACGTGTTAACGAACCACTGAAGGTACTTTGCTGGTTCTGTAACTCGGAAATAAGGGCACGCTTGGTATCAAAGTATTCCGCTCCAATCTGGATCGCTGTCACCATCAGTGTCAGCAAAAAATACACTGACAGAACGCGGGTTAGAAGAGAGGTAGAAATACTTTTATTGGCCATAAAAGGGTAACAATCGCTGGTTATTATGATCACTCGTTATAGTGAGTAAGCTAAAGCATTACGAAAGCTAACGCAATAAAAAGGGTTGTCACAAAGCTGACATAAAGCCGTCATTAAGTTGTCACGAAAATTCACTAAAGTTGTCGCATCTCTAATTTCAGGTGGTTTACATCACCTTCATTCAAGCGAAAAGGTCCACATCATGAGGTTGTTAGCAACAGGTACCGCGTTAGCTCTCGCAGCCACATTGTCTCTACCAGCGCAGGCACAAGATCAGAGTCTTGAGCCGGTAGTTGAGAATGCCGCGGAGATAAACCAATCAGCGCGTCAGTCACAGCTGACCGTTGATAATATTGCTGAATCAATGCAAGAGCGTTTACAGCAATACAAACAGATCATGAAAGAGATTGACGGTTTACAAGTCTATACCCGTCAGTTACAGCAGCAAGTTGATAATCAACAACAGGAAATGTCTGACCTGAACGAATCCATCGATCAGGTGAGCTTTGTTGAGCGTCAGGTTACGCCGCTGATGATGCGCATGATCGAATCACTGGAAACCTTTGTTGAGCTCGATGTGCCATTTTTGGCCGAGGAACGCGAACAACGTATCAATGGACTGAAAGAGCTGATGCAACGTGCCAACGTTGAGGTATCCGAGAAATTCCGTCGGGTCATGGAAGCCTATCAAATTGAAACCGATTACGGTCGCAACATCGAAGCTTACACCGCTGAGCACTCGGTGAATGGCGGCGAAAAACAGGACGTTACCTTCCTGCGTATCGGTCGTGTAGCGCTGATTTACAAGACCCGCGACGGCCAACACTTAGGCATCTGGGACCAGCAACAACGCGAGTGGAAGCCACTCGACAGCAGTCACCTTATTGCCATCGACCAAGCCATCAGCATTGCGCGGAAACAGAAAGCGCCGGATCTGCTGATGTTACCGCTTTTAGCCAATAAAACATCAGGTCAGTAAAGGAGCCTCGCTATGTTACGTCGTTCGATGAAAAAGATAACTGCGGCTTTGGCGGCTACCTTAATGACCGCATCGGTCAGCGCAGCCCCGGCACCGCAAGAACCTATTAACCTGGATCAGTTGTTGCAACAGTTGCAGCAAGGGCAGTTTTCGCAAAGCGAAGAAAACCAGGCACGTGAAGCCCGTTTTCGCCAACAGGAAGCCCAACAAAAGCAGATCCTTGAAGACGCCATTGCACAACGCAATCAATTGGAACAGCTGGCTTCTGATCTGGAAACCGAGTTTGAAGGCAACGAAACCCAGTTGGCAAACTTAGAAGAAAACCTGACTCAGAGCATGGGCTCATTAAAAGAGTTGTTCGGTGTCTTACAACAAGTGACCAGTGATGCGTCGGGCAAATTCCAAAACTCTGTGGTATCCGCACAGTTCCCTGGCCGTGCAGAGCAGTTGACCGAATTGGCGGAGAAGATCGGCAGTTCGTCGAAGCTCCCAACCATCGAAGAAATCGAAACCGTTTGGTTTGCGCTGCAACAAGAAATGACCGAGTCCGGCAAAATCGCCGAATTTGAAGCTATGGTTACCGAAGCGGACGGTGAAAAGGAAACACAAGACGTGGTTCGTGTGGGTACCTTTAACCTTGTCGCAGACGGCAAATACCTCGAATACAACAGCACCACCGGTAATATCGCCGAATTAGTCCGTCAGCCGGCAGGGCGTTACCTGCAGTCAGCGGAATCCTTGCAAGAGGCGGATTCGGGCGTGGTGACCTTTGGTCTGGACCCAACCGGTGGTTCGATCCTGGGCTTGTTGGTGCAGGCGCCGAGTCTGAAAGAACGCGTGCAACAAGGTGGCACGGTCGGTTACATCATTTTGGCATTAGGTGTGGCCGGTCTGTTATTCGCGCTGGAGCGTTTTGTGTCGCTGATGCTTATCGGCAACAAAGTAAAACGTCAGTTGAAGAAAGAGCAGCCGAGTGCGGATAACCCACTGGGTCGTGTGATGTTAATTAAAGACAAATACCCACAAGCAGATACCGAAACGCTGGAGCTTAAACTCAGTGAGGGCATCTTGCGTGAAGTGCCTAAGATCACTCGTAACCTGACGTTCATTAAGATCATCTCGGTGGTAGCACCGCTGATGGGTCTGTTGGGTACCGTTACCGGTATGATCAACACCTTCCAGGCCATTACCTTGTTTGGTACCGGCGACCCGAAACTGATGGCCGGTGGTATCTCACAGGCGTTGGTCACAACGGTGCTGGGTCTGGTGGTTGCGATTCCAATGACCTTGTTGTTCGCGATGCTTCACACGCGCAGCAAGAACATGATCCACATCCTGCAAGAGCAAGCTTCAGGCATTATTGCGGAGCGTTCTGAGCGAGGAGCATAAGGCATGTTATTCCTCATTGAATTCAGTCACGCACTGCGTGACTTTATCGAGGCCGGCGGGCAAGTCCTGCTGGTCATCGGAATCCTCATCTTCACCATGTGGTTGATGATTCTGGAACGCATTTTCTACTTCCTTCGCGGTCATCGGGCTCGGGTAAAAGAGGCTCTGACGCGTTGGCAGCAGCGAGAAGATAAATCGTCCTGGAATGCCGAACAGATTCGGCAGGCGATGATTTCCAGAGTCGCCTTGGGGCTAGGCGGAAATTTGCCGGTCATTAAAGCCTTGGTTGCACTGTGTCCGTTACTGGGACTGATGGGAACCGTTACCGGCATGATCGAAGTATTCGACGTGATGGCGATCACCGGCACCGGTAGTGCGCGGTCGATGGCATCGGGGGTATCAAAAGCCACCATCCCGACAATGGCCGGCATGGTGGGCGCGTTGTCCGGCGTGTTTGCGGCGACCTGGCTACAGCGCACCACGCGCCGTGAAAAGATGAAGTTAGAAGACCGAATTTTACTTGAGCGTCATTAATTGGAGCGCCAACGATGAAACAGCATTTTGCCAACTTAGTGGAAGAAGAAGAAAGCCAGATTGATATGACGCCGATGCTCGACGTTGTTTTTATCATGCTGATTTTCTTCATTGTTACCGCCTCTTTCGTAAAAGAGGCTGGTATTGACGTGAACCGCCCTGATGCATCAACTGCGGTGCAGAAAAGCCGTGCCAACATTCTGGTTGCGATCAGCGAGAATAATGAAGTGTGGATAAATAAACGGCAAATCGATATTCGTGCCGTGCAAGCTAACATCGAACGTCTGTATGCGGAGAACCCGCAAGGTTCGGTGGTGATTCAAGCCGACGAACAGGCCAATACCAAGACCCTAATCGAAGTGATGGATGCGGCGCGGTCGGCTGGCGTGTTTGATGTTTCTGTAGCAACGGACGAGCAGTGATATGCGTTATTTAGCAGCGATTGTCGCCGCTGCCACCATCACTATCGGACTGTTTTATTTGATGCAGTCGTTGATCAGTGGTGGCGAGGGGGCGATGTCCGAACCGGTACGCGGCAGTGTGTTGGACTTTGTCCGCACGCCGGAGCCGGAGCAAGTTCAGGAAAAGGAGCGCAAGCCAGAGCGTCCGCCGGAACCTGAGCAGCCACCGGAAGACTTGCCGCAACCACAGATGGATAGTGACGTGGATGCGGACACCAGTGGCGGCTATGACTTTTCCGCCAATGTTGATGCCAGCGCCGATATTGGCAATGGTGCTTCATTACAGGCGTCTGACGGTGAGTACTTGCCGATTGTGAAGGTGCAGGCGACTTATCCACGGCGAGCTTTGCAGCGTGGTATTGAGGGTTTTGTGGTGGTTGAATTTACCGTCACTAAGCAAGGTACCGTGAGAGATCCGCGCGTGGTTCAGGCAGAACCGCAGGGCATATTTGAGCAAGCGGCGCTGGATGCCGTCGTTAAGTTCAAGTACAAACCTCGCGTTATTGATGGCGAACCGGTTGAAGTGGAAGGGGTTCAAAATCGCATGACGTTTGAGATGAACTAAGGAATTGGCCATGAATACGATCCTGAAGACAATGGCAATGGCCGGTGTTGCGCTGTTTATCTCCGCGCAACCCGTGCTCGCACAGCAAACTGAGCGCGTCCCGGCGTTACGTGAAAAGGTGTACAGTCAATTGGCGCGGGCGCAGACCGTCGCTGACGAACAGGGCAACGCACAAGGCATTGAAGTACTCAATGAGGTGGCGTCCCGCGCGGACAGCATGAACAGCTATGAACGAGCCATGTTGTGGAACTTTTTTGGCTTCATGTATTACGACAATGGTGATACCGCCAAAGCCATCGATTATTTCGGTAAGGTTGTTGCAGAACAACCGATTCCGGAATCACTGCAGAAAAGCACCTTGTTCAGCTTAGCGCAATTGGCATTGAGCGACGGCCAGTATGATAAGTCACTGAATTATTTAGGGCAGTGGCGGCAACTGGCTGACGCTGATGAGTTGCCCAAAGCCTGGGTGCTCGAAGCGCAGGCGATGTACCAGAACGGCCGTTACCAGGATGCTTTAGAGCCGATTCAGAAGGCCATTGCGAAAGCCGAAGACGAAGGTGATGTTGCAAAAGAAAACTGGCTGATCCTGGCTCGTGCGATTCACTACGAACTGGGCCAAACGGACGGCGTGGCGAAGATGCTGGAGAAGCTGGTGGTGAATTACAGCAAACCCGAATATTGGCTGCAACTGGCCGGTGTTTATGGGCAACTGGAAAAAAATGCCAAGCAACTGGCGGTGCTGGAAGCAGCCTATCAACAGGGCTTTGTCGAAAAACCATCCGAATTGCGTAATTTAGCGCAGGTTTATTATTTAAACGAACTGCCCTATAAAGCGGCTGAGATTATGGAACAGGGCCTAAGTAACGGCAAACTGGACAATACCCTCAGTAACCGCAAGTTTTACGCCCAGAGTCTGATGCAGGCGAAAGAGTTTGATGCTGCAATCGAAGCCTATCAGCAGGCAGCAGAGCTGGGTGATCGTGGCGACATGCTGGCGCAGGCCGCCCAACTGGCGCTGAATATTGATCGCAATGACGTTGCGCTGGAGCTTGCACAACAAGCGCTGGCGGCCGGTGAGTTAAAAAATCCGGGCAACATGTATCTGGTGCAGGGCATGGTGCATGTTAATCAAAAACAGTACCAGAAGGCCGTAGCGGCTTTCCAGTCGGCGCAGGATTATGAGGCCACCGAAGCAGCGGCATCACAGTGGGTTCGCTATGCCAAATCGCAACTGGAGTTTCAACAACAATTGGCTAACAACGACATCTAACTGACATCAAAACGTCACTTAACTGTCACATTGTCATAAAGTTGTCATAAAAAAGACATACCATGGACACAGATCAGTAATGAATCTGTAACTTGTGCTGTTATGCAGTATACTTTCAGCACAATTTAATGTTCCATTAAGTTTGCGTTTAGATAGGGTCTTTTTTATGAAACAGTTGCTTGGTTTGGTTGCATTGGCATCGGCCTTTGTACCTGCGGCGTTCGCGCAAGATAGTGATGCTCTTACCGTGTATGGACGTGCCAATGTCTCATTGCAAAGCAATGACGAAGGTAATGGCGCAGAAACGGATGTCGTCAGTAACTCATCACGCTTTGGCTTTAAAGGCTCTGCCGAGCTTGAGAATGACCTTGAAGTGTTTTACCAATTGGAGTTTGGCGTCGATCTAGCCGATTCTGAAGACGACGCCGTTACCAATCGTAATCAGGTGGTTGGTCTGCGTGGTAACTTTGGTAAAGTCATGATTGGTCGTTATGACACCTTTCTGAAGGACTCTCAGGGAAGCATTGATCAGTTCAAAGATTACGAAGCGGATTTAAAAAGTTTATTCCGTGGTGAAAACCGTGAAGATAATACCGTAACCTATTATTCTCCGGAGTTTTACAACATCAGTTTCGGCGTAACCTACGTTGCTGCAGAAACGGAAAACCAGGATGACGGTGTTTCCTTCGGGTTGTTGTACGGTGATGAAAAACTGAAAAGCACACCGGTGTATGCAGCTATCGCTATCGATCGTGATGTCGCGGGCTATGACATTGAACAACTGAGCGTGTACACCAAAGCCGGCAAGTTTAAACTGGGCGCGGCGTTGCAACAGTTTGAAAGTGTCAACGGGCTTTACGAAGGTGACGGCTACTTGTTGAGTGCGGCCTACCCTTACAATAACTGGGTATTTAAAGGTCAGTACCAGTCGCTTGATGAGAGCGGCGATACCGATGCCTCGTTCTCTTTTGGTGCTGATTATCACTTCAGCGGCGATACCCGTGTGTACACTTGGTATACCGGCCGTGACTGTGACATCGACACTTATACCAGCCGTGGTTGCGGCGGCGCAGCCGGCGTTGAACAAGATTTCTTCGCGGTGGGCATTCGCCACGACTTTTCCTGGTAATTGATACCGGTCAGGAAGTAGCCTCTTAATCCTTGAGAGGCTACACTATTCCCGTTTTTTCTTTTCAGCTACGGGAGCTAACCCGATATGACCAACCTCGTCGTACTTGGTATCTATCTGCTTATCGGGCTTGTCATCAAGCGCGCAGGTAAGTTTCCTGATAACACCGCGCAAGTGCTCAACCTGTATGTGATTTACGCTGCCTTACCCGGCGTCATCTTTACTAAAGTCCCGTCGTTGGAGTTTTCGGCTGAGTTGTTGATACCGGTTATCATTCCTTGGGTGCTGCTCGTCATCAGTGCGTCTTTGATTTATCTGCTTGGCAAGCTATTGAACTGGAGTCGCCCGATTATTGGCGCGTTACTGGTTTGCGTGCCACTGGGTAATACGTCATTTTTCGGGTTCCCGATGATCGAGGCGTTCTATGGCAGTGACGCGATCGTCTATGGCCTGTTCTATGACCAGTTTGGCTCCTTTTTCGGGTTAGCCATTTATTCAACCATTATTATCGCCCTGTTTGCCGAGAATCCACAGGGTGAGAGAACACGTCCGTCGGTGCTGGCAATTGGTAAGAAAATCCTGTTATTTCCGCCGTTCATCGCACTCGTTATCGCCTTGTTGATTAAAGATATGAGTTACCCGACCGTGTTTACGGTGCTGGTTGAATCGCTGGCGGTAACGTTGGTTCCGGTCATTATGGTGGCGGTTGGTTTTCAGTTGAAGTTTCGCCTGCCGAAAGGCAGTAAAACCCCGTTGGCTGTGGGGTTGTTTACTAAGTTAGTGGTGATGCCTGCTATTACGATTGTATTACTCTGGAGTTTTGGGTTTGACTCCCATTTGGTGCAAGTGACGGTTTTTGAAAGCGCGATGCCGCCGATGATTACGGCAGGGGCGGTTGCCATTATGGCAGGGCTGGCACCGAGTCTGTCGGCGGCGATGGTGGGTTATGGCATCTTGATCGCATTTATTACGTTGCCGCTGGTGCACCAATTATTGCAATGGTTGGCGTAAGCCGGTGAGCCAACTTATTGTCATAAAAGTGACGCGTTTTCATAAAAATGTCATATTATTTGTTAATAATTGGGACATCCAAAAAAAGCAGGAACCCATAAATGTCACGCAGAATCTTAATTGTTGAAGATGAAGCTCCCATCCGTGAGATGCTGAGTTTTGTTATGGAGCAGCATGGCTACCAGGCGGTAGAGGCCAAAGACTTTGACACTGCGGTGAGCAAAATTGCCGAGCCGTATCCTGATATGGTGTT
Source organism: Idiomarina sp. OT37-5b (assembly GCF_002968395.1). Taxonomy (NCBI): domain Bacteria; kingdom Pseudomonadati; phylum Pseudomonadota; class Gammaproteobacteria; order Alteromonadales; family Idiomarinaceae; genus Idiomarina; species Idiomarina sp. OT37-5b. The sequence continues at coordinate 2,317,970 of NZ_CP027188.1, read as the reverse complement.
ATTGGACTGGATGCTCCCGGGTGGCTCAGGTATACAACTGGCAAAGAAAATTAAGGGTGATGACTTCACCCGCAATATTCCCATTATCATGCTGACCGCACGAGGCGAAGAAGAAGATAAGGTGAAAGGGCTGGAAGTCGGAGCCGATGACTACATCACTAAGCCATTTTCGCCAAAAGAGTTGATGGCGCGGATGCGCGCGGTGTTTCGACGCGTGGCGCCAACCGTGCTCGATGAGCCACTGGACTTTGAAGGCCTGAAATTGGACCCGGTCTCACATCGTATTTCCGCCAACGATAAAAGCATCGACATGGGGCCGACCGAGTTTAAGTTACTGCACTTTTTTATGACTCATCCGGAGCGTGTTTACAGCCGTGAACAGTTGCTGGATCATGTTTGGGGTACCAATGTCTACGTCGAAGACCGTACCGTTGATGTACACATTCGACGTTTACGTAAGGCGCTCTCAGAACATGGTTATGATCGTCTTATCCAGACCGTACGCGGTGTGGGGTATCGTTTCTCGAGCCGTTAATTGATGTCGGTTGTGGCCGAATAAAGAGGGAAGATTGCTGCATGGATCGTGATTACTCGAATTTATTCGCGCTGCGTGGACTGGTTTTATACCTGATCCCATTTTTTATTTTGGGCTGGTTAATCGGTTATCTCTGGGAAACACTGACATTGGGGCTTGCCGGCTTGGTGGTTTGGCATTATTACTACCAACAGCGGCTAACCAAATGGCTGTGGCAAAGTCGCAACCTGTTGCCGCCGACCGCGCCGGGCAGTTGGAGTTACATTTACGACGGTATTTACCGTAATCAGCGTCGCAGCCAGCACCGTCGCCGCTCGCTGGCGCGTTTGCTACGACGCTTTCGGGAAGCGGCCGAAGCGCTCCCGGATGCTGCCATTGTGTTCCGCAAAGACGGCTCACTGTTGTGGAGCAATAAGCTGGCGCAGTTCTACTTCGGCTTACGTTGGCCGGATGACGCTGGTATGCGGCTGTCCAACCTGATTCGTCATCCTGAATTTTTTTCTTACCTCAATAAAGGTGACTTCAGCGAAGCGTTGACCATTCCGTCACCGATGCGGGACAGTCTTGATATTGAGATCCGGGTGATGCCCTACAGCGACGATCAGTTTTTGCTGGTTGCCCGTGACGTAACGCAATTAAAACAATTGGAAAATATGCGCCGTGACTTTGTGGCTAATGTGTCGCATGAGTTAAAAACGCCGCTAACGGTGTTGCAGGGGTATTTGGAAATGCTCGGTGACGTCGAAAATACACCACCGGCGATGACCCAAAAAGCGCTGACGCAAATGCAGCAACAAAGTGACCGGATGAAGAATCTGGTCGATCAATTGTTGCAGTTATCACGGATGGAAACGCCCAGCCATGACGTATTTGAACACGTTGTCGATGTGCCGACGGTACTGGGCGAGTTGCGTCAGGAAGCAGAAAAGCTGTCTGCTGATAAACAACTGAAGCTGGTCTTTGATGTTGAACCCATTCGTGTGTACGGTAAAAGCGATTTGCTGCGGAGCGCCATGCAAAATCTGGTGACCAATGCGGTACGCTACACCCAGGCGGGCGGCAACATTCGTGTGACCTGGAGAAAAGTTCGTGACGAAGTGGAGTTTAGTGTCGAGGATAATGGTCCGGGCATCGAAAACGAACATATTCCGCGTTTGACAGAACGGTTTTATCGGGTCGATGCCGATCGCAACAGTGACAGTGGTGGCACCGGCTTGGGGCTTTCCATTGTGAAACAGGCACTGGAACATCATAACAGCCATTTGGAAGTGAACAGCAAGCCTGGCGCTGGCTCGCGCTTCTGGTTCCGATTGCCGGCCGGATTGATCGAAGAACGCCTGGGTAAAGCGAAATCACAAAAGCGTTAAAAATCTGTCATATTTGTCATCAAACTGTCACATTACTGACCTACACTTAACAGCATCGAATCGAACCATCCTTGCGATGCTCACAGAGAGGTGAACAGTATGTTCAAATCACTTAAAACGTTAAGTAAGTCTTTTTCCGTTGTTGCTTTGGCCGGCGGTGTAGCATTTAGTGGCGCTGTTGCCGCTAACACCGATGACTTGCCAGAGTATCAGAAAGTTTCAGGACTTTCGGGTAACTTATCTTCAGTTGGTTCAGATACCCTGGCTAACATGATGACCTTTTGGGGTGAAGAATTTAAACGCATGTATCCAAGCGTTAACATTCAAATTCAGGCGGCAGGTTCTTCGACGGCGCCACCAGCCCTAACCGAAGGAACATCAAGCTTCGGACCTATGAGCCGGGCGATGAAGTCAAAAGAAATCGAAGCGTTTGAAAAGCGCCATGGCTACAAGCCAACGGCGGTCCGTGTGGCTATCGACGCACTGGCGGTGTTTGTTCATAAAGATAACCCGATTGAAGGTTTGTCGATTACTGAAGTCGACGCGATTTTCTCGTCAACCCGTAAGTGTGGTGCCAATCAGCAGGTTAATCGCTGGGGTGACTTAGGTCTTGAAGGTGACTGGGCAAACCGCGATCTGCAATTGTATGGTCGTAACTCGGTATCAGGTACCTACGGTTACTTTAAAGAAGTCGGCTTATGTGACGGCGACTTCCGTTCGAACGTTAATGAACAGCCTGGTTCGGCATCGGTGGTACAGTCTGTATCAACCTCATTGAATGCCATCGGTTACTCAGGCATTGGCTACGTAACTTCTGGTGTGAAAGCTGTGCCAATCGCGAAAGGTGACGGCGACGACTTTATCGCCGCGTCTCGTGAAAACGCGCTGGCTGGTCAATACCCACTGGCTCGCTTCCTCTACGTTTATGTTAATAAGCACCCAAACAAGCCATTGGGTAAAGCGGAAGCTGAGTTCATGAAGATGATTCTTTCTAAGCAAGGTCAGGATATCGTCAACAAAGACGGTTACATTGGTCTGCCGAAAGCGGTTGTTGAAGCTGAACTTAAAAAGCTGGGCTTAAGCCACTAATAGGTAAGTATGAGCAAGCCGGCAGTCTGCTATAGACTGCCGGCTTTTTGTATTTTTACAGTTTGGTGAAGAAAATATGACAGCATTGTAACAGTACTGTCATAAAACTTTACTAAACTAGGTACAGTTAATTTGTAGTCACTTTAAGAAGCTTGAGGTCACAATGGCAACACAATCTGCCCAGCAGTTATCGGCCAATAGGATTCGATTACTGAAAGACCGTTTTGCCCGTTATGGCGTTACCGCCGGCGGTGTGATGGTCTTGGTCGCTCTGCTTTTGATCTTCTTTTACCTGCTTTACGTGGTACAACCGATTTTTGAATCGGTCAGCCTTAAAAAAGTAAACAGCTTCACGCTACCAGAATCAGGTCAGGTTGAAGCCGTGGGGATGGAAGAGCAAGCGGAAATTGGTTATCGCTTTTTGCGCGATGGCGAACTGCAGTTTTTCTCATTGATTGATAAAAACGAACGTCAGTCAGGCGATATTTTATTACGCGAAAGCTTTGCTCAGCCCGAGCAAATCAGCAGTTTTGCTCGCACTCTGCCGGTTAACCATCAGTACGCCTACGGTTTAACCACTGGTGAAGCCGTTGTTGTTGAACCGAAATTCTCAGTGACGTTTCCGCAAACCGTTGCCACCGCTGCGACAGACCGCGTTGAGCGGGTCATTACGCCGCGCATCGAGGTTAAAAATAACGGTGAGCCATTGCTGATCGATGAGCAGCAACGAGCGTTGCAGAAACTGGCCTACGAGACCGATGGCGAAGGTATGTTATTTGCTGCAGCGGTTGAGCAAAACACGTTGCTGATCACGCACTTCGTTGCTGAAGAAAACTTCATGACCGGAGCCGTCACGTTAACGCCAAATTACACGGAAATCCCACTTAACAGCGCGATTGATAACATCGTTGTCACACCGGACTTGCGTCAGGTGTTGGTGCGCCGTGGGAACCGCGTCCATGTGTTTGATATTTCGATAAGCGGTACGGTCAGTGAACGCGAGTTGTTGCCGATGCGCACCCGTGAGTTGGGTAACGCAACCGGCATGTATTTGTTGGCCGGCGCTTCGTCGATTCTGCTCACGCATGACAGTGGTAAAGTATCACAGTGGTTCGAAGTACCGGGTGATGAGGGTCGTCAGTATCAATACATCCGTAGCTTTGATGCAGGCTCACCGGTCACCAGTATCGAAGTGGAATATTATCGCCGTACCTTCTACACCTTGTCAGAAAACGGCGACATGAATATTTTCCACACCACGTCCGAGGCCGATCTGTTCCAGGGGCAGCCTACCGAGTCACGTATCGAACGGGTAATGGTTGATCCGCGGGCGAATTATTTGTTGATGAAAACAGCCGATGGTTACGGTCTGTTTGATGTCGACAATGAACACCCGGAAGTGACCTGGAGTGGTTTGTGGCAGGAAGTTTGGTATGAGGGCTACCCAGAGCCAGAGTATACCTGGCAGTCAACGTCTGGTTCCGATGACTTTGAATCAAAATTCAGCCTCGTGCCGATTTCCTTCGGTACCATAAAGGCAGCGGCTTATGCGATGCTGTTCGCGGTACCTATTGGTCTGGCTGCGGCAGTATATACTGCTTACTTCATGTCTCCTTCGGTGCGTAAGTTTGTTAAGCCAACCGTAGAAATCATGGAAGCGCTACCCACGGTTATTCTTGGCTTTCTTGCCGGGTTGTGGCTGGCACCGTTAGTGGAGGCCTATTTACCCGGATTTATTGCGGTCTTGGTGTTGATGCCGCTGGCAGTTATCGCAATGGCGGCCATCTGGAGCCAGATGCCAACCAACATTAAGAACAAAGTTCATGACGGTCGTGCCGCGCTGCTGTTGATACCGGTAGTAATGCTGACGGGCTGGCTGTCGTTCGAAATCAGTCCGTGGATCGAGCAAGTGCTGTTCGACGGCGACGCGCGTCGATACATTACCAATGAACTGGGCGTCACCTTTGACCAGCGTAACTCACTGGTCGTGGGTATCGCGATGGGCTTTGCGGTGATTCCGACCATCTTCTCGATTGCCGAAGATGCGGTATTCAGTGTGCCTAAGCATTTGTCCAACGGCTCGCTGGCGCTTGGCGCAACACCATGGCAAACGCTGACCAAGGTCGTATTACTGACCGCCAGCCCGGGTATTTTCTCCGCGGTAATGATGGGCTTAGGCCGTGCTGTTGGTGAAACCATGATCGTATTAATGGCGACCGGTAATACGCCAATTATGGACTGGAACATTTTCGAAGGTATGCGCACGCTGTCGGCAAACATCGCCGTGGAAATGCCCGAATCAGAGGTGGGTAGTTCACACTATCGCATTCTGTTCCTGGCGGCCTTCGTGTTGTTTATTTTCACCTTCTTCTTTAACACCATTGCTGAATTTGTGCGCCAACGCTTGCGCGACAAATACAGCTCAATGTAATCCGGACTTGAGGTTTAACAATGAATAAGTGGTTTAGAACCGGCAAACCCTGGATTTGGTTAACCGCAGGCGCTGTCAGTGTCAGTCTTATCGCGGTCATTGGGCTGGTCATCATGATTGGTTGGCGCGGGCTGTCTTTCTTCTGGCCATCCGCCATTCATGAAATGGATGTACTGCAGGCTGACGGTAGCACCAAGCACATCATCGGTGAAGTCTATGACACCGAAACCGTGCCGACGACCCGTTTGCCGCAGTCGATGATTGACCTGGCGCAAATCGAGTCAGAGACGGTCACCCGTTACCTGATGAAAATCGGTAACCGCGAGTACGTACCTCTTGATTTTACCTGGGTACTGGAGTCGCTGGTTTCTGAGGACACAACGCCGGCTGACTTAGCTGTGATTGAGCGCAGTAAAGACGGCAATTTTTATGGCCGGATTACGGCGCTGACTGAAAATGGCGAAGTGATTGCGCGTCAAGGCGATGCCGACTTTCGTGAGTTGATGTACCAACGGGTAGAGCGTGCGGTAGAACTGAACCTGCAAGCCATGGGCTTGCAGGAAGGCGAGATTTCTTCCATTAACTACCAGCTCAATGAGCTGGAACTGGAACGCCGCCGTCTGCAACTGGACGATCAGCTAACGGAGCAAGCCATTGCTGACTTGCAAGCTCAGCGTGAACAACTGAATGCGGATTATCAGGTTTACGAAAAAGAGCTGTTTGAACTGCGTGAGCAGGCGCAGCGTGATGCCTTGTTGGTGAAAGACTTCCGTGGTGAAGAGGTAAAAGTACCTATGTATCGGGTGTTAGACGTTAACTTCCCGAACGATATGGGCTTTTTCGCCAAGCTGGCTCACTTCTTCCAGCAACTGGGCAAGTTCGTCAGCGAGGATCCTCGTGAAGCCAACACCGAGGGCGGGGTCTTCCCGGCCATTTTCGGTACCGTGTTCATGGTATTGTTAATGTCGGTTATCGTGACGCCTTTTGGTGTCGTAGCAGCGGTCTATCTGCATGAATACGCGGGCAAAAACTCGATCACTAAGTTAATCCGTATTGCTGTGATTAACCTCGCCGGTGTACCGTCTATCGTTTATGGTGTATTCGGCTTAGGCTTCTTCGTCTACATGGTGGGTGGTAGCCTTGACCAAATCTTTTATCCGGAGGCACTGCCGAACCCAACCTTCGGTACCCCGGGCGTATTATGGTCAGCGGTGACGCTGGCGATTCTGACGCTGCCGGTGGTGATAGTATCCACCGAGGAAGGTTTGGCGCGAATTCCGAGTACCTTACGCGAAGGCTCGCTGGCACTGGGTGCAACCAAGTGGGAAACCATTTGGCGTATCATCATTCCGATGGCATCACCGGCGATCATGACCGGTCTGATTCTGGCGGTCGCCCGTGCTGCGGGTGAGGTGGCACCACTGATGTTGGTGGGTGTGGTTAAGTCGGCACCGATGTTACCGGTCGATGGTAACTTCCCGTACTTCCACTTGGATCGTAAATTTATGCACCTGGGCTTCCACATTTACGACGTAGGCTTCCAAAGCCCGAACGTCGAAGCGGCTCGCCCGTTGGTTTATGCAACCTCGTTCTTGTTGATCACGGTTATCGTGGGACTTAACTTAACGGCTATTGGTGTGCGTAACCACTTACGTGAAAAATATCGTTCGCTTGAACACTAAGTTTGAATTGTCGAGAAGGTTTTAAATTATGATTTCGGTAAATCCGACTACAACTAACGCAGAAAAGCTGGATCTGGCCAACCTGGCGCCAGAGCAGACGGCATTGAGCATCAAGAACCTCGACCTGTTCTACGGAGAGGATCAAGCGTTGTACGATATCTCAATGCACGTACCTAAAAACCGTGTTACCGCATTTATCGGTCCTTCCGGTTGTGGTAAGTCAACGTTACTTCGCTGCATCAACCGCATGAACGATTTGGTTGAGATTTGTAAAGTAAAAGGCGATATTGAGCTGCACGGCAAGAATATTTACGACAAAGACGTCGACGTAGCAGCGCTGCGCCGTCGTATCGGTATGGTATTCCAGCGTCCTAACCCATTCCCGAAATCCATTTATGAGAATGTGGTTTACGGCCTGCGTCTGCAGGGGGTTAAAGATCGCCGCGTACTTGACGAAGCGGTAGAAACATCGTTACGTGGCGCGGCATTATGGGACGAAGTGAAAGATCGTCTGAACGCAAGTGCGTTCAGCCTGTCGGGTGGTCAGCAGCAACGTCTGGTCATTGCCCGTTCGATTGCGATTGAACCGGAAATCCTGCTGCTGGACGAACCAACGTCGGCACTGGATCCGATTTCAACGCTGACGATTGAAGAGCTCATCACCGATCTGAAAAAGAAATTTACCGTGGTGATTGTTACGCATAATATGCAACAGGCTGCCCGGGTTTCTGACCAAACCGCGTTTTTGTATATGGGTAAACTGATCGAGTACGCTGATACCGACACCTTGTTTACCACGCCGTCAGAGAAGCAGACAGAAGACTATATTACAGGTCGTTACGGTTAAGGAGACAGTGATGGACAAAATGAATATGGGGAAGCACATTTCCGGTAAGTTTAATGAAGAGCTGGAAGCTGTCCGTAACCGTGTGCTCAGTATGGGCGGAATGGTTGAGCAACAGATCAGCGACGCCCTTGAAGCGATTCAAAAGGCGGATGTTGAGTTGGCTGAGAAAGTGCTCAACAGCGACCACAAAATTAATAAACTGGAAGTGCAAATTGACGAAGAGTGCGTGCACATTATTGCCAAGCGCCAACCGGCCGCCAGTGACTTACGGTTGGTGATTGCCATCATCAAAACCATTGCTGATTTAGAGCGCATTGGTGATGAGGCCGAACGCATTGCTAAAGTGGCGAAAGAGAGCTTCAGCAAAGATCAGGAGCAGTTGCTGGTGAGCCTGGAGAATCTCGGTCTGCACGTATTGAGTATGTTGCGCAAAGTGCTGGATGCTTTTGCCCGCATGGATCTTGAAGCGGCATACGAAGTGCACCAGCAGGATGAGCAGGCGGATCGCCAATACGAGGCGCTGACGCGTCAACTGATGACCTACATGATGGAAGATTCACGTTCGATTCCAAAAATCATGGACGTATTGTGGTCAGCACGCTCGCTCGAGCGCATGGGAGACCGTTGTCAGAACATCGCCGAGTACATCATCTTCTTTGTTAAAGGCAAAGACGTGCGCCATGTTTCAGCTGAAAGCATGCAACGCACGGTGATGGGTAACAAAAAACCAGATTAACGTCAGAATAATTGCCGGGCGCGAATCGTGCCCGGTATCTGCTTCATCCGCGCTAAAATTTCACTGCCATTATCACTGTCGATATCCATGACCACATAGCCGACACTCTCGTCGGTCTGTAAGTATTGCCCTGCCACGTTAATGTGATACTCACTTAAGATACCGTTGATGGCATTCAACATGCCAGGCTGGTTTTTGTGAATGTGTAACAGTCGGCGGGTGGTGTCGTGCGTTGGCAGGCTGACTTCCGGAAAGTTAACCGCGGACAGGGTCGAGCCATTGTCTGAGTAACGAACCAATTTGCCGGCCACTTCGGTACCGATATTTTCTTGAGCTTCCATGGTCGAACCGCCAATATGCGGTGTCAGCAGACAGTTATCGATACCCCGCAGCGGTGAAATAAATTCCTCGTTATTTCCTTTCGGTTCAACCGGGAATACATCAATCGCTGCACCGGCTAAATGGCCGCCCTGCAGAGCCGCTGCCAAGGCATCAATATCAACCACGGTACCGCGTGAGGCATTGATGAATAAGCTGTTGGCCTTCATCCGGGTAAACTGACGTACGCCCATCATCATTTGTGTCTGCTCGGTTTCGGGCACATGTAAGGTGACAATATCCGCCTGACTGAGCAAATCATCCAGCGTGTGAACCGGCTGTGCATTGCCCAGCGGCAATTTGTCTTCAATATCGTAGTATATGATCTGCATACCGAGTTGTTCAGCCAGCACACTGAGCTGACTGCCGATATGGCCATAACCGACAATCCCTAAGGTCTTTCCGCGTGCTTCGTAGGCGTTTTTCGCCGATTTTAACCAGCCGCCACGATGTGCTGAGGCGTTCTTGGCCGGAATGCCGCGTAACAACATGATGATCTCGGCCAGGACCAGTTCGGCAACACTGCGGGTATTTGAGAATGGCGCATTAAAAACCACCACGCCGTGGCGTTTTGCCGCTGCCAGATCAACTTGATTGGTACCGATACAAAAGCAGCCAACCGCGATCAGTTTTTCAGCGGCGGCAAAGACGGCCTCGCTCAGTTGAGTACGCGAGCGAATGCCGACAATATGCACATCTTTAATTTTCTCAATCAATTCGTCATCGGACAATGAATGAGGCAGGATTTCCAGGTTCGTGTAACCCTGTCGTTCGAACAGGCGCACGGCACTGTGGTGTACGCCTTCAAGCAGCAGAACCTTTATTTTATCTTTTGGCAGAGATTGTTTTATTGCAGTCATTGTTATTCTTATTGTGTTTGTGCAAGGTTAAAACGTGTATTTCTTCACGCCCTCTTTGCTGCCGAGCAGGGCAACGTCAGCGCCGCGCGCAGCGAACAGGCCGTTGGTAACCACACCGACGATATTATTGAGCTTTGCTTCAAGCTCCATCGGTTTCATGATTTCTAAATTGTGAACGTCGAGAATCCAGTTGCCATTATCGGTTGTTACCCCCTGACGCCAAACGGGATCCCCGCCGAGCTTAACAATTTCGCGGGCAACATAGGAACGCGCCATCGGGATCACTTCAACCGGTAATGGGAAGCGCCCTAAAATGGGTACCATTTTGCTGTCATCGGCGATGCAAACGTACTGCTCGGCGACCGCGGCAATGATTTTCTCGCGGGTGAGCGCAGCGCCGCCGCCTTTGATCATTTGACCAAACTCATTGATTTCATCAGCGCCATCAATGTAAACCGGAACCGGACCCGCTGAATTCAAGTCAAATACTGGTATACCGTGTTTTTTCAACCGTTCGGTCGAGGCTTCAGAACTTGAAACGGCGCCCTCGATGTCGTCTTTTTTCGCGGCCAAAGCGTCGATAAAAAAGTTAACGGTGGAACCGGTGCCAACACCAACAATACTGCCGTCTTGTACGTATTCCATGGCCGCTTCAGCGGCTGCTTTTTTCATTTCGTCACTGCTTGTCATCAGAGGGCTCCAAATAAAAACGGATTTGGTAAGTCAGTATACGAGTTTTAGCCGCCGGTTGCACAACACAATTCATTTAAACCGCCAATGCTTTGAGGGGGTAATCACTTCGTTAATCGGCACATCCCAAGCGGCGGTAGGAATCGCCTCAACCCGCTGTTGATCATAAGCCAGACCAATGGGTTGTAAGCGCGGTAAGGCACCACGTCGCCATTGCGCCAGCGTGCGATCGTAATAGCCGCCGCCCATGCCGAGTCGGTTACCCTGTTGGTCAAAACCGACCAGCGGCATAAACAACCAATTAATTGCGGCCAACGGCACCACCTGTCGGCAGTCGAGCCGGGGTTCACGAATCCCGTATCGATTGTTCACCAGTGGCGTGTCAGGCTGGTAATTCAAAAACAACAAATGGCCCTTGGCAAACGGGTGTAACACCGGCAGCACGGTGCGGACGCCTTGTTGCCACAGTGCAGCGATACTTGGGGCCGTGTCGAGCTCGTTAGCAAAACTGAGAAAGATGGCAGCAACCCCTTGCTGACCGGTCACGCGTTGCGCTACACGTTGCGCAACCGCATCGGCAGCCTGTCGGCGGCTGGTCTCAGAAAGAGCGGCTCTGGCCTGCTGTAACTTGCGTCTTAATTCGTCTCGGGTCATGCTAGTACCACGCTAAAATAACAACAAAACAAGGATAACCGATGCGAGCATTAAAAACGATGTTGGCTGGACTGGCTCTACTCACGGTCAGTAGCGCAGCACTGGCTTGGCAAGCGCCACCGAAAGCACCAGAGCGGGAGCGGGGCGATGGTCCTTATGAACGGCTGATATTGCGCGGCGGCACTGTCATCACCGGCGAAGGAGCACCACCACAGGGACCGGTCGATATTGTGATTGAGAACGACCGGATCACGCAAATTGTCAGTGTGGGTAATCCAGGCGTCCCTGTGATTGAATCGCGGCGCCCCAAAGCCGGCGCGGATGATAAAGAAATGGACGTCAGCGGGCATTATATCCTGCCGGGTTTTATCGATATGCACGCCCACATTGGTGGCTCGGCCGAGGGAATTCCGGCAGAGTATGTACTGAAGCTATGGTTGGGTCATGGTATTACCACCATTCGTGAACCTGGCAGTTTTAACGGACTGGATTGGGTAAAGTGGCACCAACAAAACGCGCAGACCAACGACATTGCAGCGCCACGCATTGTGCCTTATGTGGGGTTTGGACAAGGTTGGGATAAGCCCATATACAACGCAGAACAGGCACGCGACTGGGTGCGTTACATAAAAAAACAGGGCGCTGCCGGGATTAAGTTTTTCGGTGCCTCGCGTAAAGTGATGGAAGCGGCCCTGGATGAGGCCAATAAACAGGGTCTGGGTACCATGATGCACCACGCTCAACTGAACGTGATGTCGATGAACGCTCTGGATTCAGCGCGGCTCGGACTTACCTCCATGGAGCACTGGTACGGCTTACCGGAAGCGCTGTTTGAACAACAACGTATCCAGGACTACCCCGCGCATTACAACTACAACAACGAACAGAACCGCTTTGAAGAAGCGGGTAAACTCTGGCAACAAGCTGCCGAGCCGGGCTCCGATAAGTGGAAGGCCGTGCGGGATGAGCTGATCGAGTTGGATTTTACCATCAACCCCACACTGACGATTTATGAGGCGTCGCGGGACTTGATGCGGGAGCGCCAGGCGATTTGGCATGATGAGTATACCTTACCGAGACTGTGGGACTTTTTTGAACCCAGCCGTTACGCACATGGCTCCTATTGGTTTGACTGGACCACCGACAACGAAATTGCGTGGAAGAATAATTACGACAAATGGATGGCCTTCCTGAAGGACTATCATGCCAATGGCGGTCGCATCACACTGGGTTCCGATGCCGGTTACATCTATAAAATTTACGGCTTTGGTTACATTCGCGAAATGGAACTGCTGCGCGAAGCGGGCCTGAATGCATTAGAAGTCATTCATTCCGCAACGGTATCCGGTGCTGAAGCTCTGGGCATGGAAGACGACATCGGTAGTATCGCACTGGGCAAAAAAGCGGACATGGTGATCGTAAAAGAAAATCCGTTGGCCAACTTTAAAGTACTTTACGGCACCGGCCACTTTAAGCTGGACGATAACAATAAGCCGATGCGCACAGAGGGCGTTAAGTACACGATCAAAGACGGTATTGTGTACGATGCCCAGCAATTGCTGGAAGACGTTAAAGGTATTGTTGCCAAAGAAAAAGCATCACGTCAGTGATGCTTTTTACTCGATAGGGTGGTTTCCCGGAGGCGCCGTTGTTGGGCGTTAGCCCTTGAACCCATTGGTTCAAGGCGGGGAGCAATTGGTATCCGTCGTAGGCTTCCCGATACGTGTCGGGCTTGCTCATGACGGGCCAGTGGTCCCCTTTAGATAAAAGCATCGGCTCAGGGACATTCGCCTACCTGTCGTACGCCCCAGGAAACCGCAGAAATCGTTATATTGTTTAGCGTGAACCGCGCTGCGATCGCTGTTCACTCATAGCTTGTTCTATGGTTGCCTGCAGTAATTGGATCTTTTCTTCCAATTTAGCGGTGCGTGCCGCCTGGTCGTTTTGATCCTGCATCCACTCGTGGCACAGGTTCAGGGCGGTCATTACCGCAATTTGCTCGACGTTGGTTAAGCTGGTGCGTTCTTTGGTGTCACGCAGGCGCTTATCGAGTGCATCGGCGGCTTGCTGCAACGCACTTTCCTGACCGGCAGGACAATTCACCCGATAGTTTCTGTCCAGTAAGGTTATGTCCATAGTACGACCCGCCATTTTGCAGACTCCCTGCTTATCATTCTTTAAAACACAGTGTTTGTGCCAACGGCGGTTATTATGACACGAGCCGCCGGTGCTTGTCAGCTAGCGTATTATAAAGGCCAGTGTTAGGATGTAAGCAAGTAAATTCAAGGATTTTTACAATGCCGACACGTTTTAATTACGATCGATTGGCGGAATTGCTCGCGCAATTTGATATGACGCCATCTGCTGCGGAAGTACAAGGTATGCTAACCGGACTCATCGCAACGGGCAGTGATGCCCAGAGTGACGAGCTGATGACCTTGATGACCGATTTGGCCTACGACGGCAATACCATGCCCGCCGAGTTAAAAAACTTGCTGCGGGAACAGGCCGAAGAGATTCAGGCGGCTTTGGGCGACCGTGATATGGGTTATCAGTTATTATTGCCCGATGATCAGGCGCCGCTCGGTGACCGTCTGCAGGCACTCGGTGGCTGGGTGCAGTCTTTCTTGGTCGGTTTTGGCGTCAACCAGGCCAATGTGGCTAACACGTCCGGAGACCTGCGCGAGGCGCTTGACGACATGATTGAAATTGCCAAACTCGATTTTGATGATGAAGACGGCGAAGATGCCGAGCGTGCTTACTTCGAAGTGGCCGAATATCTGCGCATTTCGGCAATGATGTGCTTTACCGAACTGGGTCATCATCAGCAGACTGTGCCGGAGAAAAATAAAACCTTACATTAAACCGAGGTGTGTCAATGAAGCCCGTGATTCCGCAGGATGAATTTCTGCAACGACGCAAACGTGTGTTGCAGCAGCTACCGGCCAACGTTGTAGCGCTGGTGGCAGCGAACCAAGAATTGACCCGTAGCAACGACACCGAGTACCCCTTTCGGCAAAATAGCTACTTTCATTACCTGACCGGGTTTAACGAACCGGATGCGGTGTTGGTGTTGAGTACGTTGCCGGAACAAGCGGGCAGTATCCTGTTCTGTCAGGATAAGGATCCGAGTGCCGAGGTCTGGCACGGTCTGCGGCTGGGTTATCACAACGCACCGAACGCTCTGGGGATTGATACCGCTCATGACATTGAGGAACTGGACGACCGCTTACCGGAGATCCTTAACGGCGCTGAGAGCGTTTATCTCATCCTCGGTGAGGATGAAGGTCTTGAGCATCAAGTCCATGAGGCCATGGCATTTTTGCGGGAAACCGAAAAACGCGGTAACAAAGTACCCCATAGGATCGATGACTTGCGGCCGCGGCTTGACCGAATGCGGCAAATTAAGTCAGCGCACGAGCTGAGCGTCATGCGCGAAGCAGCGCGGATCAGCAGTGAAGCGTTTAAACGCATCATGAAATTTGTCCAGCCGGGAGTTTATGAATATCAGCTTGGCGCCGAGCTACACCATGAGTTTGCCATGAACGGTGCGCTGTATCCCGCCTATGGCATGATTTGTGGCGGTGGCGCTAATGCCTGTGTACTGCATTACACAGACAACCGGGATCAGTTACACGACGGTGATCTGGTGCTGGTGGACGCTGGTGCCGAATATCAGGGCTATGCCGCCGATATTACCCGAACGTTTCCGGTCAATGGCAAGTTCTCGGATGAACAAAAAATGTTGTATGAGCTGGTGCTGCAGGCACAGCAGGCAGCCTTTGCCTGCATCAAGCCGGGGGCTGATTTGCAGCAAGCGACCGAGGCAGCCGCTCGTATTATTAATGATGGCCTGACCGAGTTGGAAATTCTAAAAGGCGACGCCGAGGAAAACTTTAACGGGCAACGCTGGAAACAGTTTTTTATTCATGGTTTAAGCCATTGGCTTGGGCTCGACGTACATGATGTTGGTCGTTATAAAGACGCGCAGAATCGTCCGGTAAAACTGGAACCGGGTATGGTCATTACGGTTGAACCCGGCATTTATATTTCGCGCGAATCCGGCGTGGATGAACGCTGGCGCGGGATTGGTATTCGTATTGAGGATGACCTGATCATCACCGAAGACGGCTATGAAAACATCACCGAATCGGTGCCTAAGACGGTTGAAGAGATAGAAGCGTGGATGCAAAAGTTGTAATTGCAGGCGGAAGTTTGGTCGGTGCGTTGACGACATTAATGCTCGCGCAGCAACGTCCCGACTGGCCTATCGTTGTGGTTGAACCGCGTGATAGCGGGCCCCCTAACGACAAACGAATCATTGCCCTGGCGGCGGCTTCGGCCAAACGCCTGGAGCAGCTTGGAGTGCTCGGCGCAGCGCAGACACAGACGCCGATCGAGCACATTCATATCAGCGACCGCGGTCATCTCGGCGCGATGGAGTTACATGCGGCCGCTGAGAACGTCGCCGCCTTGGGCGTTGTGGTGCCAGCCGCAGAACTGTTACAGACCTTGTTTGAACGTTGTCAGCAACTGGCTAATGTGCGCTGGCTGAGCGGTTGCCGAGTCACCGCGATTGAACAAAAAAGTGACTCTGTCGCCGTTTCCATCAGTGACGGGCGTACCATCGAAGCGCAACTGTTGGCGGGAGCTGATGGGCAAAATTCTTACGTGCGGGAAACGCTAAGGCTGGCAAGCTCAGTCGAGGATTACAATCAGGTTGGCTGTATTGCCACCCTTACTCTGGATCGTCCGCTGCAGGGCTGGGCTTACGAGCGTTTTACCGAAGACGGCCCCATCGCGCTGTTGCCGATGCCAAAACAACAGGCGTCACTGGTATGGACGTTTAAAGGCGAAGTGGCCGACGACGTGAAAAGCTGGCACGACGATTACTTTATTGACGCCTGCCAGCGCGCTTTCGGCTATCGAGCCGGCGCCATTACAGCAACCTCGGAGCGGTTTTTTTACCCGCTCCAATTGCGCCGCGCGCATCGCTCGATTCATCATCGCTGCGTGATTTTGGGCAACGCCTCGCACGCATTGCACCCAATTGCCGGACAAGGCTTTAATCTCGGCCTGCGGGATGTCGAAACCCTGGTCGAGGTGCTGTCCGGTGTCGACGATGCCGGCGCTTTTGCCGCCCTGAATGAGTACCATCGGCGCCGTGAGCAAGATTACAACGCCATCATCAATTTGACCGATCTGTTGGTGCGTGGTTTTTCCAATCGGTATTGGCCTATGGTGGTTCCACGTAACCTTGCTCTACTTGGGTTACACCATTGCGGGCCGTTAAAATCAGCTTTTGCCCGCTTAACCATGGGGATGCGCGCATGATACGTCAGCAAACCGATATCGCTATTGTCGGCGGTGGCATGATTGGCCTCGCACTGGCCTGCCTGCTGGCGACTCAAGGGCGCCGGGTAACGGTGCTGGAGCGCCACACACAACCTCAGTTGGGAGACGAACTGGCACTGCGCGTCAGTGCTTTGAACGCCCGCAGTCGAAAGCTGTTGGAGCAATGTGGCGCCTGGGCATTGATCGCTCAACACCGCACCGGCCCTTATCACCGTATGCAGGTATGGGATAAAGATAGCCCGGCACACATCGAGTTCAGTGCCCAGGACGTCAACGCCGATGACTTGGGGGCTATTGTCGAAAACAATGTGATTGAGCATTTTCTCTGGCAGCGGGCGCAGGCGTTGCAGGTCGACATCCGGCAGGCTGAGGACTGGAAGCTATTAAATGCGGGGGATGAAGACAGCCCGGCGGAATTCAGTCTGGGTAATGAGCTGCTGAGTGCACAACTGGTTGTTGGTGCCGATGGTGGCCGCTCGCAGGTGCGACAGTGGGCCGAATTGCCGATCACATTCTGGGATTACCAGCAGCAGGGAATTGTCGCCAATATCAAAACGGAGCGACCGCACCAGGGCGTTGCGCGGCAGGTATTTCTGCCGACCGGGCCGTTGGCATTGTTGCCGACGCCCGAAGCGCACACGGTGTCGATTGTCTGGTCAGCGGATCAGCCGTTTGCCGAACAATTGCTGGCGGAGTCGCCAGAACGTTTGGCGAAATGGGTTGAGGCCGAATCCGGACGGATCCTTGGTGCGTGCGAAACGGCATCGCCAGTGAAAGCGTTTCCGTTGCGTATGCAGTATGCGCGCCGTTGGCAACACCAACGCATTGTCCTGGCGGGCGATGCGGCGCACACCATTCATCCGTTGGCAGGCCAGGGGGCAAACCTCGGGTTTGGTGATGTGCAGGAACTGGCGCAGGTGTTGGCCGAGGTTGAGTTGAAAGACCTGCGCGCGCTGTCGCGGAGACTGGGGGCGTATGTCAGAACCCGTAAAGCTGAAACCCAGCTTATGATTGCCGCTATGGAAGCGTTCAAGCGCGGCTTTGGAACCGCCAACCCGATTCTCAAAGGCCTGCGCGCCATCGCTTTCGCACTCCCTAACCACGTGACGCCACTCAAACGGAAGCTCGCCGAAATCGCCCTGCGGTAGCTTGCGCCTTTGGCGCAAGGGTATTGCTAGATCCGTGCTTTCAGGTAATCCGCCAGTTGCGATGCCGCGCTGGAGGCGCCGCCGGCGAGTCGCATGATGACATTGACGGAACCCGGGTGCGGCAGGCGCTTGCCGTCGGGCAGCAGATCGATAATGGCAATGTTTTCAGGTACGGTACTGCGTGCCAGTACGGTAATACCCAGCCCGCTGTTTAACGCCGCGGTGAGACCGGAAAAGTCGGTGTTGGTGTAAGTAATACGGTACGGTTGATGAATTCGTTGCAAACATTGCTCGGCACGGCGCCGGTAAATACAGCCTTCCGGCGCCACAACCAACGGAAAACTCGGTTGCTCCATTAACGCCGATGACCCCACCCAGACCAACTCCTCGCGCTGAATCAGCACGTCGCTCTTATTGGTTTGCTCACGCAGCGCAAGGATAATATCAAACTGTTGACCAAGCCCGGTCAGTAAGTCTTTACTTAATGCAGAGGTAACCTGCAGAGTTACCTGCGGATAGACTTGCGCGAACTGCCCTAACACGCTGGGTAGCAAACTGGAGGCAAATTCACTGGTAATGCCTAATCGCACTTTACCACTGACCTGCTGGGGTTCGAATTGCGCCCAGGCCTGATCGTTCAAGGCCAACAGCCGTTGCGCG
Source organism: Idiomarina sp. OT37-5b (assembly GCF_002968395.1). Classification (NCBI taxonomy): domain Bacteria; kingdom Pseudomonadati; phylum Pseudomonadota; class Gammaproteobacteria; order Alteromonadales; family Idiomarinaceae; genus Idiomarina; species Idiomarina sp. OT37-5b. The sequence goes on along the minus strand of NZ_CP027188.1, from coordinate 2,299,538 downwards.
TAATCGAATAATACTTCGCCGTCGGCTGTTAACGCGAATCCAGTGCCGTGACGGGTTAATAATTCCACCCCGACTTGTTGCTCCAGTTTTTTTAACTGCAGACTGATCGCTGGCTGCGAACGTCCCATGCGCTCACCGGCTGCAGTCATGCTGCCGAGCTCAATCACGGTGGTAAAGCTGCGCAACGCCTCTAGAGACAGGTGCTTCATTGTAAGACCTTATAATGTATGCGTCAGGTATTTAAAAAATTAATGCCATTATAAGCAATATTCATTTTTAGTTTAAGTCGAACCCGCCTATAATTTGCGCCCATTACGTCAGTAAAACTTTTCTTAAAAAAGGATCGCGTTATGGGTAGCAAAACGCCACTGTACGATGCACACGTAAAAGCCGGTGCGAAGATGGTTGATTTTCATGGCTGGGACATGCCATTGAACTATGGTTCGCAAATCGAAGAGCACCACGCTGTGCGTCGCGACTGCGGCGTATTCGACGTGTCGCACATGACCATCGTCGATGTGGAAGGCCCTCAAGCTCAGGCCTTTTTACGTTACCTGCTGGCCAACGATGTCGCCAAGTTGAAAACGGAAGGTAAAGCACAGTACACCAGTATGCTGAATGAAAACGGCGGTGTTATTGATGACCTGATCGTTTACCACTTCTCTGAGACGTCCTACCGTATGGTCGTGAACTCAGCGACCCGTGACCGTGATCTGGCCTGGATCGAAAAGATCGCCGCGAACTTTGACGTTACCACCAAAGAACGCGATGACATGGGCATGCTCGCTTTGCAAGGGCCGAATGCGGCAGAAAAAATTCAACAGGTGCTGAGCGCTGAGCAGTACGCTGAAATCGACGGCATGAAACCGTTCGTCGGCAAACAAGTCGGTGACTACTTTATCGCGACCACCGGTTATACCGGCGAGAAGGGGTATGAAATTGTGGTTCCGGCCGAGCAACTGGTCAATCTTTGGGATGCGCTGTTAGCGGCCAACGTTGCGCCTTGTGGTCTGGGCGCACGCGACACGCTGCGACTGGAAGCCGGAATGAATTTGTACGGCCAGGATATGGATGAAAACATCACTCCGTTGGAAGCCAACATGGGTTGGAGTGTGGCGTTTGAGCCGGCCGACCGCGACTTTATTGGTCGCAAAGCATTAGAAGCGCTGAAAGAAAAAGGCCACGATAAGTTGGTTGGATTGGTGATGGAAACCAAAGGCGTATTACGTCACGGTCAAAAAGTGACCGTTGAGGGTGGCGAAGGTGTCATTACATCTGGTACATTCTCGCCTACACTTGGTTTCTCAGTCGCGATGGCGCGTGTTCCTGCAACCGTCGGTGAAACCGCCGAAGTAGAAATGCGGAAGAAGCAAGTGCCGGTAAAAGTGGTCAAGCCGAGCTTCGTGCGAAACGGTCAATCTGTTTTATAATAACGTTTTAAAGTTGAACTACAGGAAGTCATTATGAGCAACATTCCAGCCGATCTGAAATACGCATCAACCCACGAGTGGGTTCGTGACGAAGGTGACGGCACCTTCACCGTAGGTATCACCGAACACGCACAGGACCTGCTGGGCGATATGGTGTTCGTTGAGCTGCCTGACGTAGGCGACAAAGTAGAAACCGGCGATGACATCGCAGTGGCAGAATCGGTGAAAGCGGCGTCTGACATCTATGCACCGATCAGCGGTGAAATCGTGGCCGTCAATGAAGATTTAGAAGACGCTCCAGAAACCGTCAATAACGACCCATACGGCGACGGCTGGCTGTTTAAGATTAAAGCAGATGACAGCGGTGAGTTAAGTAACCTGCTGGATGCAGACGCGTATGAAGCGTCTATCGACGAAGACTAACGTCATTATGTAATAGCAGACATGGAACGTCGCGAACCCCGGAGCTCTCAGCCGGGGTTCGTTGTTTTTCTCAAACAGAAATTTCCCTATTTGTACGAGGCCGAGGTAAATGACCAGTACTACCCTGACGCAATTAGAACATCATGATGAATTTATTGGCCGCCACATTGGCCCAAGTGCCGACGAGCAAAAAGCTATGCTCGACGTGCTTGGCGCTGAATCACTGGAAGCGCTGACCAAAGACACGGTTCCCGGCAGCATTTTACGTGAACCTTTTCTACAGGTTGGCGAGCCAAAAACGGAGCGTGAAGCGCTGGCGCAGCTGAAGGCCATCGCTAAGAAGAACCAGATCTTCACCTCTTACATCGGCATGGGTTACTACGATACCGTTACGCCGAATGTCATTTTGCGTAACGTACTGGAAAACCCGGGCTGGTACACCGCGTATACCCCATATCAGCCAGAAATCGCACAAGGTCGTCTAGAAGCGCTGCTGAACTTCCAGCAAATGACCATGGATTTGACCGGCCTGGATTTGGCCAGCGCGTCGTTGTTGGATGAAGCCACCGCAGCGGCCGAAGCAATGGCGATGGCAAAACGTGTGTCGAAGAACAAAAAATCGAACGCATTTTATATTGCCGACAACGTCTATCCGCAGACCATCGACGTGGTGAAAACGCGAGCGGAATACTTTGGTTTTGAAATCATTGTCGGCCCGGCTCGTGAAGCCTCCGATCACGACGTGTTTGGTGCATTGTTGCAGTACCCGGACAAAACCGGTGAACTGCATAACATCGAACAGTTAATTGGCGAGTTGCAGGAAAACAAAGCCATTGTCGCCGTGGCGTCAGATCTGATGAGCCTGTTGATGCTAAAAGCGCCCGGGGAAATGGGTGCGGACATGGTGTTTGGTAACGCCCAACGTTTTGGCGTACCCATGGGCTACGGTGGTCCACACGCGGCGTTTTTCGCTACCCGCGATAAGTTCAAGCGCTCGCTACCGGGTCGCATCATCGGCGTTTCGAAAGACAGCCGCGGTCGTCCTGCACTGCGTATGGCTATGCAGACCCGTGAACAGCACATCCGCCGTGAGAAAGCCAACTCCAACATCTGTACGGCGCAAGTGTTACTGGCCAATATGGCGTCGTTTTATGCCGTTTACCATGGTCCTCAAGGTCTGCGTCGGATCGCCAACCGCATCCACCGTTTAACCGACATCGTTGCGCTGGGCCTGCAGGACAAAGGCGTCAAAATCAACAACGGTCATTGGTTTGACACACTGACGTTCGAACTGGCGGATAACGCCACTGAGGTGTTGGCGCGCTCGAAGAATGCTGGCATCAACTTACGTAATGACGGCAATGGCGTATTTGGCGTGAGCCTGGACGAAGCGAAGACCCGCCAGGATGTCGAAGTCCTGTTCCAGGTGCTGTTTGGTGACGATCACGGTCTTGATGTTGACGTGCTCGACAGCCGTGTTGCCAGTGGCGAAGTGGAGTCTATCCCGGCGGTATTAGTGCGCCAGTCAGAGTTTCTAACGCATCCGGTATTTAACGAATACCATTCAGAAACCGAAATGCTGCGTTACATTAAAAAGCTCGAAAACAAAGACCTGGCACTGAACCATTCGATGATTTCGTTGGGATCGTGCACCATGAAGCTGAACGCTACCGCCGAAATGATTCCGGTGACCTGGCCGGAATTCGGTCAGTTGCACCCGTTCTGTCCGGTAGAACAGGCACAAGGGTATGCTGAGCTGGTTGCAACACTGTCGGACTGGTTAATCGACATCACCGGTTACGATGCGCTGTCGATGCAGCCTAACTCCGGTGCACAGGGCGAGTATGCGGGTCTGTTGGCCATTCAGAAGTACCATGAAAGCCGTGGCGAAGCCCATCGCGATATCTGCCTGATCCCGAGTTCAGCGCACGGTACCAACCCAGCGTCGGCACAAATGATGAACATGAAAGTGGTTGTCGTAGACTGTGATAAAAACGGCAACGTCGACATGGACGATCTTAAGGCAAAAGCCGAAGAGGCGGGCGACAACCTGTCGTGCATCATGGTCACCTATCCGTCGACTCACGGTGTGTACGAAGAAGGCATCCGCGAAATTTGTGATCTGGTGCACAGCTATGGCGGTCAGGTTTACATGGACGGTGCCAACATGAACGCTCAGGTTGGGGTTACCTCGCCAGGCTATATTGGCTCGGACGTGTCGCACTTAAACCTGCATAAAACCTTCTGTATTCCACACGGTGGCGGCGGCCCTGGTATGGGTCCGATTGGCGTCAAGGCGCACTTGAAGGACTTCTTGCCAAACCACAGTGTGATTACTCTGGATAGCACAAAAGCCGGCAACGGTGCGGTTTCTGCAGCACAATTTGGTAGTGCCAGCATTCTGCCAATTTCGTGGATGTACATCGCGATGATGGGTGGTCGTGGCCTGCGTGAAGCGTCAGAAGTAGCTATTTTAAACGCTAACTATGTCGCCGAGCAGTTGAGCAAGCACTTCAAGATCCTTTACCGCGGCCGCAATAACCGGGTTGCCCATGAGTGCATCATCGACCTACGTCCGTTAAAAGAAGCCGCTGGTATCGCCGAAATCGACGTCGCCAAACGCTTACAGGATTACGGCTTCCATTCACCGACCATGAGTTTCCCGGTAGCGGGTACCATTATGGTCGAGCCGACCGAGTCGGAGTCGAAAGCCGAGCTGGATCGCTTTATCGAAGCCTTGGTCAGCATTAAGAAAGAAGCCGATAAAGTTGCCGCAGGTGAATGGCCGAAGGACAACAACCCATTGGTCAATGCACCGCATACACTGGCTGACATTACCGATGCCGAATGGGATCGTCCATATGACCGTCAGGTAGCAACCTATCCGGTTGAAGCCGTCGGCTACGACAAGTTCTGGCCAACGGTTAACCGTATTGACGATGTCTTTGGTGACCGTAACCTGATGTGCTCATGCCCGAGCATTGAAGAGTATCGGTAGCGAGTGCGTTTGATATTCTCATGAAATAAGTCGTTTAATGGGAATAAATAAGTCGTTTAAAAGTGAAGCCCACCTTGTGTGGGCTTTATTTTAATGTAGTATCATTTACTGATGATACTACCGCTCGGCTCTCAAGATGATTCAAGATTTTAAAAATGCTGCTAACCTTTTCTACGGTGAGAATTCGGGGGATCTCATGTATGGATTCCTGCAAGAACTTTGCGAAAAAGCATTTAGTAACGAAGTAAGTGCAGAGGTTCCCATTGTCATGACTACTGCGCAATCGTCATACAATCGTTTTGCGGGCTGGTACAACTCTGAGTCTCATACAATTGAATTGGTTAATCATCTTTGCAAATCTAGTAAGGGAGGAATAGTAGCCAAAGATAACAAAGAAGTTCTGCTCACCTTGGCCCACGAATTTTGCCACCTATACCAGTTCAAGGTACTGGGCGGAACAAAGAGTAGGCGCGGACCCCACCGTTGTAAGAATTGGTATAAATCAATCAGTTTGGCCAGTCCATTCGTATGTGGGGTTAATATAGACGGTTTATGTAAGCCGCTGAAATCGATAAGGGAAAATGGGAGAATTCGCAAAATTGCGAATGAAGAATCGCTTACAGAGAGCGAGTTGACTCATTGGCCACGTTCAATAATCAAGCTGGTACAGCAAGGCGATAATCGCCTTGAAGGACGAGCGGTGGGAGGCCGATGCGAACTTTTAACTGAGGCTGGGAAAAATGGTTGACGAGAACGCTCAATAGAACTTCATCCAGAATATGTAGGTGGCAGTAATGCTAATTGACCAACCAACGGCTCTCGCTCCATGCAATGTCAACCCCAGTAATTTTGATTGTTTATCGATTGTCATCTTGGCTTCATCTAAGCAGTTTTTCAAATCCTGAGGGTAGTCTTCTCGTTTTTGTTCAAACTGATTGAAGACCATTCTCTGACTTGCATCGATGTTGTTTTTTAGAAGCAGTTGGTTTCTGACAAGACCACTAATAATCAGAGAAACCAACAGGGCTCCAGATACAAATAAAGCACCCTCGCCAACTGAGTCCAATTTTTTCATCGTTAGTAACGCTGCAAACGAAATAGGGATACTAAACAGTTTACCCGTAACATCACTCAAAACTCGTGATAGTGAATTTGCTATTTCAACCTCTGCCTTGGCTAGCTCGTTTCGTAGCTTACTGAATGAAAAGCCGCTGATATATATGTCGAAATTCTGTTTGTATTTTCTAAGTAACTCTTCCCAAGTATTCAATACATATTTGAAAGTATTGATTTCTTTTGGAGTAGCTTCAATAGTTTCTGCCAGACACAAACGGAACATACTCGCCTTTTCCTGAGCATGAGACTCAGCACTTTTTTCCGAATCGACTATAACCGAAAGAGTTCGTAAGTCCAGTTCCTCTCCGTCTAAGTCATCTTCTTCAAACCTCGTTTCAAGAACAACAGGGTGATAACCATTTTTAGAAGTATCATTTATCACAAATACTAACTGATATGTCTCTGCGTGAGTTTTTTCATCATGATAGTGTGCTATTTCAGATAACAGGCTAATTAACTTACATATGCTCGCTAGCCTAGTACTCTTCGGTCCTTTATGGTTTGGCTCGACTAACAAGTCATCTTGAGAGATATAATATGTTTCAGGTATGTCACCTTTGAAAAGTGTCTTACGATTGGTTAGTAGCTGGCTGAAGCTATTATAAAAGGGTAAAACTCCTCCCGTAGATAAAGCCCAACGAAATTGAACTTGTTGGCCGGGCGCGATTTGTTGGTTATCACCCAGTTCTAAATCATCCACCAATAACTCTTCAAATCTACCGAAAGTATTGTCTAGCGATTGGCATTTTTGAATGGCAGAAATAAGCTGTTCCGTAGCGCTTAGTTCAGCTTCGATCCGGTTGTTGTCGCCAATATGGGGTCTGCCTGAAGCTCTGTAAAGCGATACAATGGAGCTTAATATGACTTCAATTTTCGATGACTTATTACTCATTATCAATCATCCGTGATTGCGGACTTCATTTCGGGAGTTAAATTGTTTATGACTAAGCGACTATTGTCCTTGTCATACCAAATTTCGGCGTTTTCGTTTACTCCGAGAGCATGCTTCTCAAACTGAATTTGCCAGTTGGCAGTTTTGATTTTAACTTTTGCATGTTTGTTTATTGTCGCCAAATGAACCCTAAACTCGCTTGGAACCTGAACCTCTTCACTATTGAGATATTCTGCTAGCTCTTTTTCTAGGCTTGTCCTTTGTTCGTCATCATATGTGGCAGGTAAATGTTTCCGAGCTACCGCTGTGAGATCATTGATTGTCGCGGCTCTCTGATCTTCATAGCATTCGCGCAAATATGAAAATACGTCGGCTTTAAGGTCAGAAGTTTTGGTTCTTAATTCCGGTTTTTTCCGGAAGAATTTAGCCATTTCTTTACAAGCAGCGTCAGTAGCACGGCTAGCAGCGACACCACCGCTGCACCCCAATGCCTTTATAAAGTAGCCAGAAGCGCTTTGATTAGTGCGAGGGCTGACAAAGCTTAAATAGCTGAACTGGTCCTTGTCTTCATTTTCAGCCAACTCATGCTGCAAATATCTCTCAATATTAATCCTAGCAGCCTGATGTAGTTTACTCAGGTCTAATTCCTGTATACCCACCGGTTCAAGGTTTTCATTGAGTTGTATACCCTCGCGCTGTTTTATCATTGCCACGAGCAGAAACGGCTTGTTTTCACTGAGGTAAGATGCAAACAAAATATAGCCACCAGATGCGAAATTAACGTCTCTAGCTTTGGCTTGCAGTGAGTTCATTGCTGTTTTAGTCAATGAAATAAAGTCAGCTGCACTTTGAGGCCCCTGTCTAAATCCTTCAAATGAGCCGGGAAAAAAGCCCCTTTCTTCGTCATTGTTAGCAAAAGTGTCAACAACGGATGAAAACTGATCCACTTTTGTCCTAAAAACAACGGAGTAAAAGTGATCCACCCTTAGCTAATTTTATACTTCAGACGCCGGCTACAAAGTGATCCACAAAAGTGCTTACTCAGCGTCAATTATCATGGCCGGTTTGCGGTTTATCCGAAAAGCATCGGAATAAAATTGATCCACCTTTACAGCCATTTTCGTGCACAACAACGGTATTTAACTGATCCATTGCTGCATTTAAGCATCAACAAGTACTTCTGCGCTTGTTTCGACAGCAGGTATTATTCCTGCAGCTTTTTTGCCCTTTAATCGGAAGCTCTCTCCACTAATTTGCACAATGTGCGAATGGTGCAGAAGCCGATCTAATAATGCCGCTGTGAGCGTTGTGTCATCGGCAAAAGCGTTCGACCATTGTGAAAATGGCAAGTTGCTAGTGACGATGACACTACCTTGCTCATATCGCTTGGCGATAACATTAAAGAACAGATTCGCCTCATCGCGACCAAAAGGTAGATAACCTATCTCATCAATAATGAGCAGCTTCGGCGCAAGTACACTGCGCTTTAAATACTGCTCAAGTCGGCCTTGGCTTTTTGCCGTTGCGAGTTGAAGCATTAAATCAGCCGCTGTAATAAACCGAGTTTTAATACCACGCATTACCGCAAGGTAACCGAGGCTGATAGCCAAGTGGCTTTTACCAACGCCGCTAGGGCCGAGTAATACAATGTTCTCGGCACGTTCAACGAACGCTAAGCCAGTTAGCTCTTTTAGTTGCTGTCGTGGTGCGCCACTAGCAAACTTAAAATCGTAATCATCGAACGATTTTAATGCTGGAAAGCCAGCCAACTTAAGAAGCGTCTCTTGTGTTCGTCGTGTCCGTGCTTGCAGTTCAAGCTGCAGTAGTTGCTCTAGAAAGTCGGCAAAAGTACCTTCTTTAGCACTTGTTTTATCTGCGACGGCAGACCACTCAGAACTAATGGTTCCGAGCTTGAGCGTCTCACAAGCGTCTAGTATGCGTTCTTGTTGAAGGTTCATAAACGTCCCTCCAACAAGCTGTCATAGACGCTCAGCGGGTGCTGTAAGCTCTCTATCGGTGTTGGTCGGCTCGCTGATGATGTCACGATACGACCGTGTTCTTTAGTTGGTAGCGGTTGTAAATGAAACCGCTCTTGCTCAAGCAATATCTGCGGCTTCTGTCCCGTTGTACCGTGAATACGTTGATGCGCAACGTGTTCAAGCCATGGGCCAATGTGAGCGTTGGCCACCGACACATCAAAGCGTAAGCCATGCTGCTTCAAACTCGCCGCTAATGGCGTGATGAAGCTGCTTTTTAAATACGAGTTGAAACGCTCAACCTTGCCCTTCGTGCGAGCCCGATAGGGGCGGCAAGCACGCGGTTGGAAACCGTAGTACTTAGCGAACTCGAGCAGCGCTTGGTTCCAGCGATGCTGTCCTGAGCCATATGCATCACGTTCGATCATAATGGTCTTGGCGTTATCAAACAGAACGTGTTGAGTAACACCACCGAAGAAGACAAATGCTTTTTCTAAACCGTACAACCAATCTTCTTGGCGCTCGCGCTCTGAAAAGTGTACGAAGGTTGCACGACTAAACGATAACGTCGCGACAAAGCCCTTCATGCGACGCCGGTTGCGGTTGATGTTAGTGAAATCAACTTGCAACTGCTCACCGGGCTGGGTCTCGAAACGAACCACTGGGTCGCTCGCTTCTGGCTTTTTAAACTGCGATACATACTGTCGCAACTGAGTCATACCGCCGTTATAACCTTGGGCTTCTATCTCTCGAAAGAGAACCGTTGCCGGTATCCAATCAGGCTCAGCGGCTTTAATCCGTTCCCGAAGATATGCCTCATAAGGGCCTAACTTCGTTGGGCGCGCTTCACGCGCCGAATAGCTTGGCGTTACTGTTGGCCGGGCCAGATAGTTTTTTACTGTGTTGCGGGAAATACCAAGACGGCGTGCAATCTCGCGATTACTTAATCCCTGTCGGTGTAAAACGTGAATGTCCACTAGTTGCTCCTGAGTTAGCATGTTAGGCCGCCTTGTCTTATTGAAAAGTGCGGCTATGATGCCTCAGGTGGATCACTTTTAAACCGTTGTCAGTGGATCAATTTTACTCCGTTGGTAACAAAAGTACCGAAAATTGCATTATTATCCTTAGTTCCGTATAGGTTAATGACGCCTTCGACCAATTTGCGTACTGACTCTGCTTCGCAGTTTAGTGTCTCTTCTTTTATCACTGGCGCTTGAATACGCTGCTTAGATTCCTTTCGTAAATGGTGTATGACCACATGATGATGTTCGACTGCCATTTCATTTTTCCTTTTATTAGTTCGTGCCTTAACCTACTAGATGGGCACAAAACATACAATCTGATAGTCTGATTTCTTACTCTTCATCATCATTATTCGGAAGTTTTAGATCAAAGTCGTGGGCTCTTTAATATCTTAACTTTCTAAATGAGAGAGCTGAATTGTTTGCACTCTCTACATTTTGAGTCTGCTAAACTGAGCGAGTTTGGCCGATTGCCGCTGCTGCATGAAAATATGTTGGAACACCAGCTCTGCTTTTTCGTCTACTTCCTCGGGCCCGAAGCTTGGAGGTAGCCCGCTTTTTTCGTCCCATAGAAAGTCTTTGATCTTTACCTTGATCTCGTCGCGGGTGCTTTGCTTGGCCGCAAAATCTTGAATTCGTTGCAGCTCTTGATTGAGCGTTTTATAAAGCGATTCCGCAACCTTCTTAATTTTGTTTGTGTCAGCTTTAGCGAGGTTTGGTTTGAGTAGTAGGTCAAATAGCGCTAGTGATTCCTCGGTTAACCCTTCTTTCACTGCGCGTTGCTCTTCTTCAGATAGGTCTTCAACTAATTTGAGCAAGGCATCAAACGTAGCTTCGATGGTCACACGGTCTTTTTCGTTGTTGTATTCGTTTACGATCTCTTCGTAATGCTTTTGAAAGTCAGTGCGAGTAGGATTTTGCATCAGCAGTCTAAGTAACTTGCGTTCGACCATCTCCTTGAGGCTTGTAACAGTGCTATTTTTGGCCGGGGAGCGCTCAAATTCCTTACGTAGGCGTCCAAAGTCGATTTTGCTGATATCGTAAGGCTTGGTTGGCTCTCGCGTGCCACCGCCGATCTCGATACTGTCTTCGATAATTTTATGTAACTCTTGCATGATGTCCGAGATGTCTGCGCGCTCAACGTCCTTCTGCAAGCTCTTATAAATGATATTGATGGCGTCGTAAGCTGCGCGATATTGGTTAATGTCCTTAATGGTCAGACAGGCTTTGAACTTCTTAAACACCTCACGAGACAGTATCTCGTAGCGTTTTCGAGTTTCATCGTTTTCGTTTACTGCTTCTTTGGCATCAATGATTGATTTGTTGCGAGCGAAGCCAGTAGTTTCTAACACATCTTCAAGTCGAAACTCTTTGTCAGCCAAAAATGTACGAACTGTATCAATTGATTCGGCAAGGTCGGCCAGCAACTCTTCATCTGGTTTTACAGGATCGAATTCATTCGGTGATTCGCCACCTTCGCCTTCAATTCCTACATGTCCAGCGAAGGTAGCTAGTGCTTTGCGCAGATTTTTAAGAATACCGCAGTAATCGACAATTAAGCCGTTGTTTTTACCCTCAGAGACACGGTTAGCTCGCGCAATCGCTTGCATCAATGTATGGGCTTTGAGCGGCTTGTCTAGATACAAAGTCGAGAGCGTGGGAACGTCGAAGCCGGTAAGCCACATGGCACATACAATGGCTACCCGAAATGGATGGGCTTCCTTCTTAAAGGCGCTTTCCATGTCGATGCGTTTGCCATCGGGCGTTTCAAAGCCTTCTTTTATTAGTCGACGGTGCGGGGTGATATCCAACCCCCATTTCCTAAACTTATCGACTTCGCCTTGCTCTTCGCTGACGACTACCGACATGATGGTTTCTTCCATCCAAACCAGCTTGCGCTCAAGCTCCATAATGGCTTGCTCATCGCTTAGCTTGTTGCGCTCTTTTGTCAATTCTTCTAATTTCGCTAACCATTTATCAAGAATGATTTGGTGCATGCGAACACAAGTAACTTTGTCTATGCACACCAGCATTGCTTTGCCCGTTTGCCAGCCTGTACTGTAGTGTTCGACAAAATCTTCAGCGATACTTTCTAACCGAGATTGAGCGGTGATGATGTGGTAATCGCGCTTTAGCTCTCTTTCTAAACGCTCTGACACGTCTTGATCATCAATTTCAAGTTCTTCTACTTTAGCGGCAATTTTCTCATTCAATTCATCGGTTGCCACCCCAAGCTTTTCGCCGCGCGCATCGTAGTAGAGTGGCACAGTGGCGTTATCTTCCACAGCGCGCTGGAAGTCATAAGTTGAGATGTAATCACCAAATACCCGTCGTGTAATCTCGTCATCTTTAAAGAGTGGGGTGCCAGTAAACCCGATGTAACTCGCATTGGGCAGTGCATTGCGCAGATTCAGTGATAAGCGTCCGTATTGGGTGCGGTGCGCTTCGTCGGTGATAACAATAATATCGTTACGCTCTGAGTAGGGCTCGTCAGGGTCAACATCCTGATTAAATTTTTGAACCAGTGAGAATACATAGGCTTTATGTTGATTTAGCAATGCTTTTAAATGCGTACCAGAGGATGCGCGGCACGGGTCTTTGTCATTGTCGACCAGCTTACAGCCAGCGAAGGTGTTGTAGATTTGTTTATCGAGATCTTCACGGTCCGTGCAGATTAAAAACGTGAAGTTGCCACCTAGCTTTCGATGAATCTTACGCGCAAAGAACACAATGGAATAGGATTTCCCAGACCCTTGAGTGTGCCAGAATACGCCCAGTTTACCTTTGCGTGCTTCACGTTCTTGAACAGCACCAATGGCTCGGTTGACGCCGAGAAACTGGTGATTACGAGCGATAATTTTGACAAGTTTGCCGTTGCTTTCATCAAAGAGTGTGTAGTTCTCAAAGAGATCAAGGAAGTTATGCTTGGCGCAAATGCCTTTAAGCAAAGTTTCCATATCGACCATGCCGGGCTCGGCTTCTGCTAGCCGCTTCCAGTCATTGAAGTGCTCAAACTTACTGGAGATAGAACCAATTTTGGCATCCACACCGTTCCCTAGAATCACAAAAGCATTGTGATAAAACAGGTGAGGAATCGTGTCTTTGTAGTCAGACAGGTTGTTCTCAAAAGCATGACGGATGTCTTTGTGAATGGTCTTACACTCGATAAACAACAGTGGAAGACCATTAACAAAACCAACGATGTCAGCGCGGCGTCGATAGATATCACCACGCACCCAAAGTTCACGCACGCAAAGAAAGTGATTGTTTTCTGGGTTCTCAAAATCAAAAACCTTCAGGCGTTTCTTTTCTAACTCGCCCTCGGCATTGCGATATTGAACGAGCACGCCTTTTTTAACGCGCTCATATTGCTCGAAGTTGATTTGTAGGGTATTTTCAGTCACAGGCGCTTCGGTAATTTGACGAAGCGCATCTTGATATGCGGCCTGAGGTAGGCCGGGATTAAACTTAACGAGTGCTTCACCAAGATAACGGGTTAACACCACCTCTTTATCTGATTGACGACCTAGTAGACCTTCCTTGCCGAAGGTTTCCATATTGTAGGCAAACACGTTGTCCCAACCCAGCTCGGTCTCTAGATAGTCGGCTGTGGTGGCTTGAACCAGCGTATCTTCGTTGAGAGGTGGGTTCATACGGCAAGCTCTCCGCTCATGAGTTTGGGAAGTAGCAGGTCACGGGCTTTAGCTAATTGCTTATTTTGTTCTCCCAACCTATGAATTTGCTCGTAACTCGCTTTGCAAGTATCGTGGAATTGATCAGTTAACTCTGTCTTGGGCAGTAAAAAAGGTGCTCTTTCGAAGTCAGCGGGTCTTACCGCCGGATAACCCACTCCTGTAGCATGATTCACCAAGTACGCTACAAAAGCATCGGTAGTAACAAACTGATATAGGTAAGTGAAAGGTACTCTTTCGGCAGTAATTACCGTGAAGCCAGTTGAAAAAACATCGTTTTCAACAGGGCGCAGAACTAAAGCATATGCTTTAAGATTTGGTCTTACATTTGACCAAATAATATCGCCATGCTGCGCGATTCGTCTTGCTCTTCCGGGCGCATCTGCTGCAATCATGCTCTTTTTTTCTTCGATATTGCCTTTTGAAACAGAAGCAATATCAATATAATTTAGCTCTTCGGGGAGCCTTTTGGCTTTGTGGCTACTTGCATTTGTGACAGCGACATCACCTAATGTCACTAATTCCCAACCCTCCGGCACGCCATCGACAATTTTAACGTGCTCATGGCCGGGGAAGCGGAAGCGCACGAACCATTCTTTATATAGCTGCCGCGCCGACTCTTCGAGCAAAGTAATCCTGCGTTTGTTGTTTTCGATTAGGTCGTCGTATGCACTAAGAGTATTAACAATCCATTCTTGAGTTTTTATGTCTGGATATTTAACTTGGACAGACCTCATAATTGAGGTGTTCAGGTTGAGCATTGTCGAGCCAATTGCTCTTCCTTCCAACCATTTGACCACGTGCTCTTGGTCCAAGTAGTAAAACAGAAACTTATTAAGTACATCTGCATCAGGTATATGAATTTTTAGACAGCCTGTACCACAGAAATACTTAGAGCCCTCTTTGATGTATGCTCTTTTACTAATTTCACCTCTTCTAGGGAAGACTATATCCCCAGCTGATAACATATGCCGACTTAATGCATTAGCTTTTGCTTCCGATATTCTGGCAATCTCACTCTCGTCAACCGTTCCAGCTTTGATGTCCTTGGGCATCACTACTGGTGTACCAGCTTTATCATCGATGTACTCAGATTGCTTCAACTGAGATCCAAATGGGCCAGTCTGTATGACTCCATTCGCAGAATCACATAGCTCACCAAGCGATTTTGATTTCCAACTCATATCCCCAACTCCTCGAAGTTTTTCTGAATTTGAGCCGCGAGCTGAGCTGCTTCCTCATTGAGGCCTTTAAGTTCAATATGAATATCCCGTAGGGTTTCTTCAAAATCGAAATTTTCATCTTCGACTTCTGCGGCAACGCCGACATAACGTCCGGGGGTTAGGCTCCAGTCGTTGGTGGCAATTTCTTCTCTGTCTACCAATTTCACGAGGCCTAAGACGTCTTGTAGTTCGGCATCGGGGAAGCGCTCTTGCAACCAATGAGCTTGCTTGTAGAAATAACGAATGAGCTTTAGCTGCTCGACTGCCTCTTTGCGATGCTCATCTAACGCTTTAACCAGTTTGTTAAGGCCTTTTTCTCCGCTCTCTTTCGTCTGCTTTTCGGCGAATTTGTATAACTGGTCAATTTGCTTGATTAAGTCGCGGCTGGTTTCGGTAAGCGGCTCCACTCGGTTAGCGAAAGCAAGTAACCCAGCATTGTCCTTGTTTATTTGCTGCCATGCTGTGTTTTGAGCATCAATATCTGATTCAAAGGTCGAAATGTCTTGGCACAGCACATCAAAAGCAGCGCTGATATCGGTATCCACTTGCGGCAACTTGTCGAGCAAGTCTTGGGCTTGAGCAACAAAGGTATCCATGGCTACTTTGCTTGTTGCAGCTTCATTCAACGCATGCGATAGATGCTGCTCAACGAGACCAACATAACGGTCGGTTTCACCTCGATACAGCCAAACAATAGCGGTCAGGTTTGCCAGCTGTTCTGGTGAGAAGTCATAGATTTTACGGGTGACTTTGCGATACACATTACGCGCATCCAGCATGAGTACTTTGTCGTTATGTTTGGCAGGCTTTGCCTTGTTGAAGAACCATAGTTCACAAGGAACAGAGCGGGTATAGAAAAAGTTTGAGCGTATGGAAACCATAGCATCAACATGTCCCGTTTCCACCATCTTGCGCCGCACTTCAGCCTCGCCACCACCAGAACTGGAAGCTTGTGATGACATGACAAAGCCTGCGCGGCCATTTTCATTCAAATAGCTGTAAAAGTAAGACATCCATAGGTAGTTGCCGTTGGATACACTGCCTTTTTTATTGACGCCCGGAAGGCCAAAAGGTAGCCGAGGGTCGTTTTTGATTTTTTCAGCGTCAACGTCGTCGACGTTAAACGGAGGATTTGCCATAACAAAGTCGGCTTTACCGATAAAATCGTGCGGATCTTCGTAATAGGAAATCGCCTTGTTGATGCGACCTTCTAACCCATGTACGGCGAGGTTCATTTTGGCTAAACGAATGGTGGTTGGGTTTTTCTCGGCACCGTAAAAAGTCACCAAATCTTGTGGGCTCTTATGCATGCGCTCGATAAAATGAGCGCTTTGCACGAACATACCACCAGAGCCACAGGCTGGGTCAATAACGTTACCGTGGTCAGGCTCGATTATGTTTACGATGAGTTGTACCAGAGAAACAGGCGTGAAAAATTCGCCCCCATCATGAGCGCTTTGGTTGGCGAACTGGGTCAGGAAGTATTCGTAGATACGGCCAAAGATATCGCCTGTCGCCTTTTTCAGGGCAGGGTCGTTAAAGGTTCGTAATAAATTGCCTAGAACATCATTATCTAATTCCTGATATTCGCTTTTGGGCAAGATACCTTGAAGCGTTTCGTAGTCGTCCTCGATAGCTTCCATGGCATTAATGATAGCCTGAGCACGATCGTCGCCCTCAGTTAAGTTAACGAGGTATTCGAACTGGGCTTCTTCCTGCAAAAAAATTGCGCCTTTACTTGAAAAGTCTTCTTTGGTTAATGGCCGGGTTACGCCACCACGTGATGGAAGCGATGCTTCTATCTGCGGTTTCACAGCGAGGAAGCGGCTGTAGGCATGACGCAAGAAAATCAGCCCCATCACAGGCATAAAGTACTCGTTACTGGCGTAGTTGCTATTCGCCCGCAAGTTATCTGCGCTGCCCCATAGGCGATTTTCAATTGCTTCTATATTTTCCAGTTGTGCCATTACTTCTTATTCTCCGGCTTGAGGCCTAGTATTATTTATATCAAAAGATACTTTCAGCTAAAAACGCCAATGCTATTGAGAGCTAAACCTGCGATTGCAACCGCTAAAGCAGCTGATGAGACCCACAAAGCTATCGTGGCGGTTTGTACTGATTTATATGATAAATAGCTAAAGTAGGCATTGGCATTTAACTGCCAATGACAAGAAATATTATCGGTATTGTTATTATCTACTGTGGTATATCTCGCAAGGCTGCCATTATCTTCTGGGTCGAGACAAATATCACGCATGATCCGAGCGAGTTGATATCGGTTTAATCCATTCAGCTCTTTGCTGGCAGTCGCTGACTGCACGCTGAACGTTTCATTCTGCGACGCCTTGTCTAAAACGTATTCAACCACTCTAAGTACATCTGGGTGCTTCTTGCGTATCATTTGACCAATCCTTAGTATCAACGCATGTAAATATTATCTTGGCGATTCACGCTAGTGCGGGCGCTGTGAGGTATATTAAAAAGCCTTTCGATATCGTGCCACAAAGGTGGTTTAAACGGAAATGAATCAAATCATCAAATGTACATACCCGACGGGGAAGATATTTGTCAGTTTCTGCATAGATTCTGAAGGCGATGATTTCAGTAGCTTTGACTGGATCGCCTTTCGTAAGGATCTATCCGAATTACCAAAAATTCAGCAGTCAGACTATTGCATTCGACGTGAAGTACTCTGGGAGCAAACCGATTGTGACAAGCAGACGTTGATGAAAAAGTTCGATGAATTCATAAACCAGTATCAGTCCCACAACTCAGAGATTGGATATAACCTGCCTCAAGCTGCGTCAGACGGCTGTGGTAAACAATTGGATGGTTGGCGAGTGGGTATGGATGGGTGTAAGGCTGGATGGTTCTATATCGCCTCCTGTGACTTAGAAACAAGGTTTGGAATAGTGGTCACTGTGGCCGAGTTATTTGAGTTGTTTGATAACGTTGCTGGTGTTTTCATCGACATCCCAATTGGCCTTTATGATAGTGGCGCTCAGGCGAGAGCTTGCGACAAACTGGCTCGGCAAGCGCTTAAGTCCAGAGGCTCGACGGTTTTCCCTGCACCCGTTCGACCATGTTTGCAGGCGGTTACGTATGAAGAAGCATGTAGCATTAGTGCCGAATTAACAGGTAAAAGGCTCTCTCAACAGGCCTTTCATATCTTCAGAAAAATAAAGGAAGTCGATGAATTGTTGCAGCAGCGACCTGAACTCAAAGAGGTGGTGCGAGAGGTTCATCCAGAGCTTGGTTTTTGTATGCTCAATTCGAATGCTCCACTGTTCACAAAAAAGAAAAGTTCTGAAGGTATTGAAGAGCGACTGAGGTTGCTTGAGCAGCAAATCAAAGGAGCTCGCGAAATCTACGAACGCGCACTGACAAAATACCCACGCAAAGTTTTGGCAAGAGACGATATCGTAGATGCAATGATGTGCTTATGTATCGCCAAGGCACCATATAGCGAGCGAGGAACACTACCTGAAACGATTGATAAGGACAGTAAGGGTATTGAGATGGCCATGCACTTTTACTTGCCTTTCAAGCACCAGACTAGGTAGTGAACGCAGTAATCGCGCCGCAAAAATGATGTGATCGCATCGACACAATTATCTTCCTCAAGTACATCAAAAACACCTTTATCGGTTAAGCATTCTATAGGAGTAGTGAACTCCCCCAAAAGCTCTTTCCTATCAGAACTTCTGGTTGCTTGAGAATAGCTCAAACGGCTGTAGTTTTGTTATTGGCAGTGTAAAGATGTCCCCTGAAGTAAGTAAGCATTTTGCTCAAGAGACCGCTTTCGATGGTAACGCAGGAAATTTTTGTGAGCATAAAAGGCCTTAAGCACTGAGGTAAATAAGATTGCAGAATGATCTGACTACGAAAAAGATTATTTACTAAGCGAACATACGTTGCTAAGTCCGTTAGTTAATTGATGGTTTGGCGACAATACCTGCGTCTGCTTTCAAAGTGAAATAACGCGCGGAAAGTTGTGCAAAAAGCGATAAAGCAATATCCAACTCACTCGCGGACGCAACTTAGACAGCTTATTCAGAAAGAGTATGGGCTTTTGTATAAGTACGATAAAAAGTGGCTCATGGATACTCTGCCAGCCAATGAGAAGCGAAAATATCAAGGGCATAAGCTATGGCCGCGAAGGGATAAAGAGCTACTCCCCCAGTTGAAAGGGTTCATTCGTTTAGCTTTTCACGATAACAAAGGCGTGCCATCGCAATATGAAATCGACCAAGCACTTGGCGGACATAGCTGGTTCAACAGAGCACAAGACAAGCTGCCAATTTGCAGCCGCTTTTACCGAAGAATCACGAAGAAATTTTCACACTGAGAGGAAAAGGCAAATGTCACAGTCAGAAGAAACGAAAGTAGAGTTAAACATTGATGCCGATTTGATTAGCGCAGCTGAAGCTGAGTTAGAAAAGTTGCCCAAGACGGCAAATGAAATTATCGAAAAGGGGCTAATACAGGATCTATTTGGGCCGGGCAGTGGCTAAACAGCTCAATGAGGAAGACCAGTTACTGCTTATGGCCGGGTCTTGCAAGGTTACAGTTAAGCCATCAGCGGACGATTATTGAATTTTCGCGTATTAATTTACAGCGTTATCGATCAGCAGGAAGCTGCTTAGCGCCTTGTTCTTGCTTTGCACGGTAAAGTCTTTTAGTGTCGATTAAGAGATAGAAGCGCTAGTGCATGGGCTTCATATAATGAGCACTTAGGAGATATTAGTGTCCCAAAGCAGATCCGAACATATTCTACAGTTAGCCAAAGAACTGCTCGATGATATTGAACTAAGCAGATTATCCGCTGAGGCACTTTTGCTAAAGGCGTCACGCTTGGCTCGGTGGGTAGGTTCAGAAGAAATACAGCGCTGGATTGGCTTCGAGATGGGTGGTTATAACGGTTCAGATGCTACATCCTTAAAATTCATGGGCAAAACGGGACGCTGGACCAAGAAAGATGAAGGGAAAGGTTACTGGGGACCATTGGCTCAACATGAAGCAGCACTTGAAGCTGAGAATATTAAACTACGCTCAATGACAACGCCGGATACAGGCGGTGACTATGGTATTCGCGTAATGGATATGTATCAGAAACAACAGTTGTCAACAACGAATTATATTTCAAGGCTGAGTGGTATAAAAAGTAGGGTTCTTGCGCTACTCCATAATTTTGTAACTAATGTGTACTACGAAAAGGAGTTCGATAGTTTAAGCGAGTCAATATTCGAAAAATATAAAAGCGATATCGATACATTAATAGCAGGACATTCTGGTGAAATTCTGGAGCAAGTTCCGTCCGTTATGTCTCGACTTTCGGAAGACGCCCCCGAGTCTATTAGCCAAGCATTGACAACGGTTCGCCGAATAATCGAATCATTCGCTGACTCAATATTTCCTCCAACCGATGACACTATAAAAATGGGTGGTAATGAGGTCTCACTCGGACCCAACAGACATCAGAACCGAATAAATGCTTTTGTTTACCAGAGAGTAGAGAGTAAATCTAGAAAGGCCAAGATCCGTCAAAACCTTTCCAACCTATATGATCGGGTATCAACCGGGGTTCATAGAGACGTTACTGCCGAAGAAGCCAGATCTCTCTTTCTTAATACTTATTTACTTTTAGGTGAAGTGCTGCATATCGGAGAGGTGAAAAATGCTGAGCAAGATTGAGTTGTTGAATTTCCTTTCGCTAGGCTCTCACCCTCGGTTTTAAGCATCTCAAGCTATGTATATAACTAACAGAAGAACAGTGAAGGACTGGCAAAAAAAACGTGAATCTATAATTGGTTCAACTGACGAGTTGGAATGGAGAAAAGCGTTTAACGACTTTTTCTGGGGGCGAGTTCAGTCTCGATACTTCGAACCGATACAAAGCCTAAGAAATGACGACAGTTATCATGGCTATGGCTTTACTATAATGACTTTATTATGTTCTCTCATTGAGTTCTTAGAGTCTTGTTACGAAGGTAAGATATATCGCCAGTGCAACACAAATGAGCTAGATTTGCACGAGTACAACAGAAGCAAGCAATGCTTCATTGATTTCTTAACCAAGCGAGAACCGTTCTCCGAGAAGTTTTCAGAAGTTGAAGCAATAGATTTCTACTCGTCAGTCAGATGTGGTCTGCTTCACGAAGCATCAACAAAAAATGGATGGCGTATAAAGGGGATGTCTGATTCAGGAGTGGATATTGTCTGCATGGAAACTAAAACTGTGTATCGGGATGATTTTGAGGCCGCCATAAAAGAATATATTAAACAATACGGAGATGAGCTTGCTAGTAGTAGATGTCTTCAAGAAGCGTTCGTCCGAAAGTTTGACGCTTTGTGTGAGTGAGCAGCGTAGAGTAACTTTGTGTTGTCGAAATTAATATCTAAATTCAAACTAGCTTTAGAATATGGAATTTAAGAAAACAATGAACAAATTGACCTGTACAGGTAAAGACGCGGTCACTCGGATTTTTGATTATACTGTCACGACCAACCATCACACAAATGAATGGACTTATAAAGTACGGTCAGTTCCTCCTCCAGAATCCGGGGAGTTTTTTGAGCTAACAGTGAAAGCGATAACTGATGATGAAGTTCGCGTCATCGCTATGTACAACAACCGCGACGAGGTATATCAAGCAAAGGGCATTCCTGATGCTCTTCTTCCACTAATATCCTCAGATTTAGAAAGATCAGTATGTTCCAGTCCCACTCGAGGTATCGGAAATATCTATAGAACTCAGGACGCGGGAAAAGTTTGGGATAGGTTAGTTAAAAGTGGAAAAGCTGAATACGTAGAGGTAGACGATGTATACAGAATTTGTTATCCGTAGGACTCTTGTTATATAAAAGAGAGTTGGAGCTAAAGATAGGAAGGTATGGTCAGTTTAAACTGACCGTAAAAACGAGGTCGCACCTCTATTTTTTATAAACATACCGAGTTATATCGAGGTAGCTTTAGAAGACGATACATCTTAATTGAGAACGATAATAAGGGACGATATGAAATATATATACATGGATAATTACAGAGGTTTTACTGATACGCTTGTTCCGGTGAAAGATGTTTCCTTTTTGGTCGGTGAAAACAGCACCGGTAAAAGCTCATTCTTAAGTCTTTGCTATCTATTTTCAGAGCCAGAGTTTTGGTTCAATCCTCGAGAAGCATTCAATAACTTAGTTAATATGGGAAGCTTTTCCGACTTGGTATCGGCGAGGTCCAAAGACTCGAGTTATTTTCGAGTTGGAATTGTAAGGAATAGGAAGGACAATGATGAGAACGACTTTTACGCAATGGAATTTGGGGCGAACGAGGGTGTTCCTGAATTAAAGCGTTTCTCGTGTAAGCGAGATGACAAGGTTTTTAATGTCATATTTGACCGCTCAAGAACGAGGTTCAAAGAGCAGAAAGCTGAAGACGTTGTAGCTTCAAATGAACTCCCTGTTAAAGCAAAGGACATTATAAAATCACTATTCAGAGAAACTACTGGTTTCAAGTTATTACCTAAAGGACTTCCTCCATACCCGCCAATCCCTATATTACTATCAATTATAGAGGCCATAAACCGAGAAGATAAAGAGGTGCGGCCGTCTTTTATGCCAGCTTTTACTACTGTCGATGATTTGGTGTGGATAGCCCCAATAAGAACTAATCCTCAAAGAATTTATGATGGACTGAGGAAATCATTTACTCCCGAGGGCGAGCATACCCCATTTCTTCTGAGGCGTTCGCTTAAGACTCAGTCAAAAAAGTCGAGATTTGTTGAAAAACTATTAGCTTTCGGAGAATCATCAGGTCTATTTAAATCGATTTCGACCCATCAGTTTGGACGAAGTCCTCAAGCCCCTTTTGAAATTATGATTCAGTTTTCAGATGCTGATCTAAATATTAGTAATGTAGGGTATGGAGTTTCCCAAGTTTTACCTCTAATTGTAGAAATTTTGGCTTCATCAAAGCCCAATAAGTTTGCAATACAACAACCAGAGGTTCACCTCCACCCAAGGGCTCAAGCTGCGTTAGGAGACTTGTTCTTTGAGTTGGTTGAGGAGAGAGAGCAACAGTTTCTAATAGAGACTCATTCAGAATACCTAATAGATAGGTTCAGGTTTGCGATGTCGAAAGAAAAAAATCAGACAGAAGCAAATTTAATATTCTTTGAGCGACGAGAAAATGGCAATGAAATCCATGTGGTTAACATACAGAATAACGGGAAGTATGAGCGTGAGTTGCCAGATGGCTTTTTAGATTTCTTTATCAAAGAAGACCTATCAATGCTGGAGGTCTGAATGTGTATCGTTATTGATGTAAATGCATTGCCTAGTGTTTTCGAAGCGACGAGCAAAAACCACGAAGAATTTAAACCTGTAAAGGATTGGATATTAAGTGGCCGAGGCTATATGGTTTTAGGAGGGTCTGGTCTAAAAGATGAGTTGGCGAAAATGCGTTCATATCTTAAGCTTATTAAACGACTAAAGCAGAAAGGCCACGTTGTTAATATTGATGATGACCAAGTTGACCAACAGCAAAAGGTTGTAGCTCGAAAAACCCAAGGAACTGGCTGTGACGATCAACACCTTATTGCTCTTTTGGGAGTTTCTAGGTGCGATCTATTTTGTTCGTCGGACGCTCGTTGCTATCCATTTATAAAGGATTCTAGCTTGTATCCAAAAAATGCACGTAACGTAAAAATTTATTCTGGGGCGAGAAACAAAGAGCTACTCCAAGGTCGAAGAGTAGAAGAGCTTAGTTATGTTATCTAGAAAAGTTTAATAGATGATGGGAATTGCGATGCGCTGATTTTATCAATGGGAGTTAGTTAGAGGCCTTCCACAATTAATTCTAAATACTGTTCAAAGAAGCCCTCGGGAATAACTTAGCGGATAACCAAGATGTTTGTATGTAGTTACAGAGTACTTCAACCCATAATTTGTTATGTATGCTAAGCATGTTCACGACGTTCTATGAGTAATGTGCGCCCAGCGATTATTTTCGCTTTCGTTCTTATAGTTCCGCTCATATGATTGGAAAACGAATACATCTTTAAACGACTTATTTCCATTATTAGTCGTTTGAAAAGCCCTCTCATTATTAGAGGGCTTTTTCATCGGTGACTTCGTCCAGTATCTGTTCCATCAGTTCTAAGTTGTGTGCAAACACAATGCGCTGCGATTTAAACAATTGTGGTAATTCGATCAGCAGCACGGTCAGCAACAGAATAATACCCAGCGGCGCAAACATCGGCAGTAATAGCAGTCCGAGCAGCATCAGTACAACATTGATCATGCCACGTGTGGTTTTGCCCAGATAAAAGTGGTGTAAGCCGGCAACAAAAAAATAATTTAATACGGCATAGGTATCCGGATCTTTCAGTCGTTCACGTTCAAGCCGGTAATACTGTTTGCGTTGCTCATCGCTCAACGCCCGTATTTTTTCGCGGAGCCGGTCCTCTTCGTCTTTAAGATCTTGCATCCTGATGCGGTCCTTGTTCATGAGACCCTACAGGGTCATATGTTTTGTTGACGCAGTCGGGGTCGTTACAGCGACGAATTCTGGCCCAGCCGAGCTTAAGCCCGCGCCCGATACCATGCTGGCTGATGGCCTGGTAGGTGTATTCTGAACAGGAAGGCTCAAAATTACATTCGGTATTAAAAAACCGCCTGGAGCCCCCGCGTCGTTGGTACCAGCGAATCGCAGAAAGTAACGCCCGTTGCATCAATGTTATTTACGTCCCAGCGTTAAAATGGCCGCCTCGCGAGTCCAGAACAACCAGAAACGCTTCTGTTCGATAACCTGAAAGACCAGTTGCCAACCATTCGCAGCTTCTTCATTCAGTACCGACTCGATACGTTTTAATGGTAGACCGCTGGAGCCCAGAAGCAAGGTACCGCAACCGCCTTCGGCAACATGAATGACTTTATATTCTGTAAAATCCGACATTGTCTAATTCCCTATTTTTTAACAACTTTTATAACTTAAAGCAGGGGGAAGAGGACGTCAATCTTATCCGTTTGTCGGAGATCTCCTACTGCTTGCGGATTTTTTCAAAAAAGGCCTCGGCAGGGAGTGGATGAGAAAAATAATAACCTTGCCCGAATTCACAGCCGGTACGATGCAAGTATTGTGCTTGTTCCGGGTGTTCAATGCCTTCGGCGACTAATTTCATCTGCATACTGTTTGCCATTGCGATAATGGTTTTTATCAGTGACTCATCGTGTTGACTGCCGGGCACTCTGGCAACAAAAGAGCGATCAATCTTAAGCACGTCGGCACGTAGTCGTGTGAGGTAGGATAACGAGGAATAACCGGTCCCAAAATCATCAATCGCCCAGCGAAAGCCTTTGTCTTTGAGCGTGTTGACTTGCTTGATGTTGGTCTCCGGTGAACGCATAACCGCAGACTCGGTCAGTTCGAAAATGAGGGCATCCGGTGCGATTCCTTGCGTCAGTTCAAGCACCCGTTGACAGAAACTGCTCGACTCCAACTGCTTATTAGAGATGTTGATCGAGAGTGGGCCAGGCAGTGGCGAGCCTGCTGCCTGCCAGTCCTTAAGCTGTTTGACGGCGGCCTGGAGAACCCAGTCACCGAGTGCAGGCATAAGCCCTCGTTCTTCGGCCAGCGGAATAAACTCTGCCGGGCTGACCCAGCCTAAATCTTCATCATACCAGCGGCACAGAGCCTCGGCGCCGACAATAGCACCATCTTTTAGGGCCACTTGTGGTTGAAAGTGTAAGCTGAATTTATCGTCTCTCAGAGCGCGCAGAAAGCGATCAAATAATCGCTGCCGTTGTTTTAACGATTCCACCATCTGCTCGGCAAACAGCATCAACTTACAGTTCGCGACCTTTGCTTCGGCCAGCGCTACGGAGGCTTTGCGCAACAACTCGTTGGCATTGACGGGTAGCGGTGAAGGATCACGCTTGGCGGCACCGATACAGATATCCAGAAAGAATTCGTGCTGGCCACAGTTTATGGGTTCATAAAACCATTGATCGATCTCAGCGGCCATCGCCTCCACGCTTGCTTGCCAACGTGGATTGGGCACAATGGCAAACTCATCACTGGAAAAACGTGCAATAAAGCCACGTGACGCGATGCGCGATTGTAAACGATCAGCAACGGCATAAAGCACCGTATCGCCGGTGCTATGGCTGTGCAGGTCATTAATGTCTTTAAACCGACGCAAATCAACCAATAACACGGTGTGTACATCATTCTGGTGGCGCAGGTATTCGCGCAATTGCTGGCGATTAGGCAGGCCAGTGACTTCGTCTTCGTAGGTTAGCGTCTGGATGTGGCTCTTTTTTGACGATAACTCGAGTTCTGAACCGACCTGTGCGGCAGCGATACGGAGAATCTCGACGTTGTCGGTGTCCATAAAGGTTGCTGAAGTCGACATGGCTCCAATCAGACCAATTTTGCGGCCATCAGAGGTTACGATGGGCATCCCAAAATAACTTTCGACACCAAGATCGGCAAGCAGTAAATCGTCGGGAAATTGTTTGGCAACGCCTCGCTGATATTGACAAGGCTCACGTTCAGGGATGGTTTCACAGGGTGTTCCGGTCAACGGGTAACTGAAGTTATCTAACAGTTTACCGCGACCTGATACGGCGAGCGTTTCAGCGACATTGTCGTTGTCGGCGATACGCGCAATCATGACGTACTCAACATCGAGAATATTGGCAAGTTCGTGTGCAAGTTGAGGCAAAAAATCCTCGTAACCTGTGCGGGTCATGGCATTGGCCAGCCGGCTGAATTTTGAGTCGCGTTGTGACAGCGTCGTCATATCATTTTTATTCGCATTAAACGTGAGTCTGTTTGACTACTATACACTGCCAATTATTTTTGTAAGAAGATAGTTGTTATGGAGCTATGTTATTAAAAAAATAACATTTATTTAACGCTGTTTATATTGAGTGGGGCAGTAGCCGCGTTCGACGGCCTTTGGTCTGAGTTGACGATGTTTGGTTGTGCGCCCGTTTACACGCGCTCGCCAAAGCCGGAAACTGCCGGGTTTCAGTTGTTGGCGCATAAATTTTCGCAGCGCTTGCTCGGATAAACCAAATTGCGCTTCGATGGCTTCAAAAGGCGTGCGATCTTCCCAGGCCATTTCGATGATGCGTGACTGTTCTGCTGCTGTAAACCTCATGACGACTCCGACAAATAAGCGCTAGTAACCTTTAGTTGACCTGAAGCGGCCGCTCTATTGAGCCATCGTTAGCGATTGTTGGCTCCAGGTGGTGCGGTTTCGACCGCCTCGTTTGCTCTTATAAAGTGCTAAATCTGCTTGTTTATAAGCGCTTTTAAAGGGCTCAGCGTCACTGATCAGGGTGGCGCCAATGGATACCGTGACCGCAAGGCTTGAGCCATCGGCCAATTGAAATTTGTTGTTCTCGACACCCCGCCGAATTTTTTCCAACACACTATCGGCCTGAGCTTGATTAAGGCCGGTAATGATTAAGGCAAATTCTTCACCACCAATGCGCGTCAACGTATCGGTAGTCCGTATCAGACCGGCGATTTTTAGCGCCGTCTGCTGCAACATTTTGTCACCGATATCATGGCCAAACGTATCGTTAATGGCTTTAAAATGGTCGATATCAATGAGCGCAAAACAACAGCTCTTGCTATTGGTGTGGCGCTGCAAGGTTAACTCGTTAAAGCGTTCGGTTAAGTACAGACGATTGCTCAAGCCGGTTAAAAAGTCGGTATAAGCGAGCTTTTCCAAGCGCTTGGTTTTCGACGAGTTAATTAATATGGTTTCGATTGCCGAACAGATCAGTCCCATTAACTCAATATCCAGTTCCGAGAACGGATGTGAACGCACCTGCGGACTGGAAAAGTTGACGGTTCCCCACACTTTGCCGTTAATGGTAATTGGCAGACCCAGATAGGTTTGTAGCTGAAACTGTTGATAACAGGGATGACCGGCATAAGGCTTACTTTTGGACGCGTGCGTGGTGGCAACGACGTTTTCAGCTTCCAGAGTAATCGAACAATAGGTGTCACCCAGGTCAAAGCGTGATCCCGGCGGCACAGGGTCGTGATCGGCGTATGAAAATTTAACGGTATACAGGGTATCTTCAACCTGGCTGACGATACCGTACTGAGTGTTCAGGTAATGACATCCGAGCCTCAGCAATTCGTTAATGCGGTCGGTGGACAGGGTTTGCGTCTGTCGATTGACCACATCGTGAACAGCCCGCAAAACTTCGGCGGCACTGGCATACTCGGTGACATCATTAATGATCGCGAAAAAGCCGTTAACCCGGCCGGTTTTGTTCTCGATGTTAGGTACGTACTTTACGTCAAGCTGGAAACTGCGACCATCGACAAAGGTTACCTTGTCGGTAAAACTGACTTCTTCACCGGCAAGAACGCGCTGATGATACAGCGTGATCTGTTGATAAGATTCCGCACCAATGATTTCGCTGATGAATTTACCTTTAACTTGATGAAGCTCAAGACCAATGAAGTTTCGATAAGCCTGATTGACGTGTTGATACCGTCCTTGGTTATCTACGTAAGCCATCATCAGAGGCAGTGAATCTGCTAATTTCTTAAAGGCGCGATCGACTTTCATTACGTCCTGTTAATACCGTTTAAAATAGACGAATCGTGGCATATAGTGCCACTAAACACCATACCCATTTTGTGGTGGTTATAGGCTGTTATTGTCGCTTAATCAACCCATTTCTTCGGTTCTTAGCCTATTGGTACTTGCGCCCCTGGCGTGATTTTGTTTCACTAAAAAGGAAATCTTGTCGGAGTGCCTCGCTTATCAAACAAGCAGGCTGAGACCGCACTGCGGGATCCGTTGAACCTGATCAGGCTAATACCTGCGAAGGGAACAAGAGAGTGTCAGCTACGATGGTTCTGAACCGTCGATCGGTTGTGTCACTCCGTTCAACACTCCTGACAAGCAACTCTAACCTTAACGATTGAGAGTATGCTATGTCATCGAACCAACGTCAGTATCGGCAACAGGCCGAATCTTTTTTAAAAAACCTCAGCGGTGCTTATTTCCCAAACTCAACACGTGAGTTTCTGCATGGCTCGCGAGCCGATATTCGTGTGCCCTATCGACGCATTCATCTGAGTAAAAGTTTGCACCAGCCCTCGCCCGGAATTGCGATGCCAGATAACCCACCGCTGGACGTTTACGATACTTCCAGCGTGTACGGCGAACCTGGAGCTAACATCGACATCGAACAAGGGCTGGTCAAATTACGTCAGCGCTGGATAGCTGAACGCCAGAGTAGCCCGGAAAGAGGGGTAACCCAACTCGCGTATGCCCGCAAAGGCATTATCACTCCAGAAATGGAATACGTCGCGTTGCGGGAAAATCTTGGCCGTGAACACCTGGCAAATCCAATAACCGCCGAGTTTGTGCGTGACGAAATAGCCCAGGGTCGTGCGATTCTGCCGGCCAACGTCAATCATCCCGAATCGGAACCGATGATCATTGGTCGCAACTTTTTGGTCAAAGTAAACGCCAATATTGGCAACTCGTCCGTTAGCTCTTCGATTGAAGAAGAAGTGGAGAAACTGGTCTGGGCCACCCGCTGGGGCGCCGACACCATTATGGATTTGTCCACCGGTCGCAATATTCATCAAACCCGCGAGTGGATATTACGTAACAGCCCCGTGCCTATCGGTACGGTACCGATTTATCAGGCGCTGGAACGGGTTAACGGTATCGCTGAGAAGTTAACCTGGACAACCTTTAAGGAGGTGTTGCTGGAACAAGCAGAGCAAGGGGTTGATTACTTTACGATTCATGCGGGCGTATTGCACGACTACATTGCGCTGACGTCCCGCCGGGTCACCGGAATTGTTTCGCGTGGTGGCTCGATTATGGCGAAATGGTGCATGGCTCACCAACAGGAAAACTTTTTATACCAGCATTTTCATGAAATTTGTGCCATCTGCGCCGAGTACGATGTTTCGCTGTCACTGGGCGATGGGCTGCGCCCCGGCTCCATTGCCGACGCCAATGATGAGGCACAGTTTGCAGAACTCAGAACGTTGGGTGAGCTGACCAAAATTGCCTGGCAATACGATGTGCAAGTGATGATTGAGGGACCCGGACACGTTCCCATGCACAAAATCAAAGAGAATATGGATGAGCAGCTGAAACACTGCCATGAGGCACCGTTTTACACGCTCGGGCCGCTGACCACGGATATTGCCCCCGGCTATGATCATATTACCTCCGGCATTGGCGCGGCAATGATAGGGGCCTTTGGCTGTGCCATGTTGTGTTACGTCACACCAAAAGAGCACCTGGGCCTGCCTAACAAAGAGGATGTAAAGCAGGGGCTGATCGCCTACAAAATTGCTGCCCATGCCGCGGACTTGGCAAAAGGGCATCCCGGGGCGCAGGCGCGTGATGACGCCATGTCAAAAGCGCGTTTCGAATTCCGTTGGGACGATCAGTTTAATTTAGCGCTCGATCCGTTAACGGCGCGGGCTTATCACGATGAAACTTTGCCGCAGGAATCGAATAAAACCGCACAATTTTGTTCGATGTGCGGGCCTAAATTCTGTTCGATGAAGATTTCCCATGAAGTGCGACAGTATGGTTCACAGCGGATTAACATCAAGGTGAAAGACGCGGCAGAGGTGAGCTCATGAGCAAACCGGTGGTTTGGACCATTGCCGGCTCTGACAGCGGTGGAGGAGCCGGCATTCGGGCTGATCTGCACACCTTTGCTGATTTTGCCGTGCATGGGTGTTCCGTCATTACCGCGGTAACCGCACAAAACTCGGTGACCACGCGGGGTATCTATGGCCTCAGTAGTACAGAAATCAAAGCGCAATTAACGTGCTTACTGGATGACATGCCGCCACAGGCCATCAAAATCGGACTTATCAGTAATTCCGCGCAGTTGCAGGCGATTGCGGACTTTCTGAACCGGTGGCCGGAACGGATTGAGCGTCCCTTTGTGGTCTGGGATCCGGTGATCATCAGTACGCAGCGGGACTGTCTGTCGTCACTCACGCCCGATGAATGCCGCGCACTCATGACCGAAGTGGACGTGATGACTCCTAATACGGACGAATTAGAATGGCTGTCCGGGACAGCGGTATTTGACCAGCCATCGCTGGTGCGGGCCAGCGGTATGCTATTGGAGAGCGGCTGTAAAGCGGTGCTGGCGACAGGCGTTCACGTTAACGACGAC
This sequence comes from Idiomarina sp. OT37-5b, assembly GCF_002968395.1. Classification (NCBI taxonomy): domain Bacteria; kingdom Pseudomonadati; phylum Pseudomonadota; class Gammaproteobacteria; order Alteromonadales; family Idiomarinaceae; genus Idiomarina; species Idiomarina sp. OT37-5b. The sequence continues at coordinate 2,268,566 of NZ_CP027188.1, read as the reverse complement.
GGCGGTCGTGTTTGCGATCACTTGTATTGCAGCGACCGTCAGCAACGCTTTTGTCATGATCACCTGAGTACCACTCATGACCATGGCACCGGTTGCACGCTGTCGGCGGCCATCGCTGCCGCAGTTGCCCATGGCTACCCGCTGGAGGACGCACTGGTGCTTGCTCATGCATACGTGCATAAGGGTTTACGCTGCGCGGAAGGGGTTGGCTCTGGGCCGGGACCCGTCGCTCACACGGGCTGGCCTACCGAATTGGAAAACTTCCCGCAAGTCTGTTGTAAGACGTTGCCGGTGAGTGATGTCCGCTTTGCGCCACTGAAGTACTCACCCGCGTTGTACCCCGTGGTGGACTCGGTTGAGTGGCTGCAACAATTACTTGATCTGGGGCTGCGGACCTTGCAATTGCGCATCAAGCGCACACCGGATAAGTCGTTAGAGCAACAAATAAAAACCGCAGTAGCCCTTGGCAGACATTACGATGCGCAAATTTTTATCAATGATCACTGGGCGTTGGCGCTTAAATACGGCGCTTTTGGGGTGCACCTTGGGCAGCAGGATCTGGCCGATGCTGATCTTAATGCCATCGCCCAGGCAGGACTGCGGTTAGGCATTTCTACCCATGGCTATACCGAAATGCTGATAGCCCTGCGCTGTCGTCCGTCTTATATCGCGTTGGGACATATCTTCCCGACCAGAACCAAGGTGATGCCGTCGCAGCCTCAGGGCACCAAGCGATTGCGGGATTATGTGGCATTGCTGTCTGCAACCGACATTCCAACGGTCGCGATTGGCGGGATTAACCTTGCTAACCTCGATGAGGTGATGGCTACCGGAGTGGATGGTGTTGCTGTGGTGACGGCTATCACTCAGGCGGAATCCGTTGAGGACGCTGTGCGGCGTCTAATGGCGCGGTTGGAGGTTCGTTGTGCTGAGTGACGAACAGTACCTTCGCTATGCCGCACAAATCGCGACGGCCACAGTTGGTGAGCATGGCCAACAGGCGTTAGCCCGGGCGCAGGTTACTGTGGTTGGGCTTGGCGGGCTTGGTTGTGCGGCCGCACATTATCTCGCCGGTGCCGGTATTGGCCGGCTCACGCTGCTCGACGCTGACGTGGTTCAACTGAGTAATTTGCAGCGACAGACGTTATACAGCACTGCGGATGTCGGACACGCGAAAGCGGATTGCGCCGCGAAACGGTTGGCTGCCGTTAACCCGACAATATCCCTGCAGGCAATGCAGCAACGAGTCACAGCAGCTAACGTCTGCCAGTTGCTTAGCGGCAGCGATCTGGTGCTGGACTGTACCGACAACCTGGCGTCCCGCTATCTCATCAATGACCAGTGTTATGCGCTGGGCATACCGCTACTGAGCGCGGCAGCCGAGGGGATGAACGGGCAGTTATTGTGTCTGCACCCACAGCACGCCCATGGTTGCTACCAATGTTTGTACCCCAGTGGTGTGCAACAGAGCGCGGCCTGTGAACGAGTGGGTGTTGTTGGCGCGGTGGTCGGCATGATGGGCACCCTGCAGGCGTTGCAGGCGGTTAAAGTACTCACCGGCACTGAAGTTGAGTGGGGCAAACTGTTTCTTTTTGACGGGCTAAACCTGAGCTGGCAGTCGCTGAATCTGCCGCGTTCAGTGCAGTGCCCGCGATGTGGAGGTAACGATGGAAATTAACGTTAACGGACGACCACTGACCGTAGTAGCCGATCTCTCGCTGCAACAATTGCTGCAGCAACAGGGCGTTAATGGCAAAGCCATTGCGGTCGCGATTAATGATGACGTGGTACACCGCGAGCAGTGGCCAACGCTCACACTTCAACCGGGTGATCGTGTCACTCTGGTTACCGTCGTCGCAGGAGGTTGAAGATGCTTAAGATTGCGGATAGGGCGTTTTCTTCAAGGCTACTGGTTGGTAGCGGTAAATATCGCAGCGCGCAGGTTATGCACGATGCGATTGCCGCCTCCGGCAGTGAGCTAATTACGTTTGCCTTAAAACGGGTTGAACTGGAACAACCGCAGGATGATTTGGTCACGCCGATACAGCAGTTGGGGCTGCAGTTGCTGCCGAATACGTCCGGCGCGAAAACTGCCGAACAGGCCGTGTTCGCGGCCAAACTGGCGCGTCAGGCGCTAGGTACTGACTGGGTGAAGCTGGAAATTCACCCTGACCCCAATTATTTACTGCCGGATCCGGTCGAAACCCTGACTGCCGCTGAACAATTGGTTAAACAGGGCTTTGTGGTGTTGCCCTACTGCGGCGCTGATCCGGTGTTGTGTAAGCGGCTGGAGGAAGCAGGTTGTGCCGCGGTGATGCCGCTGGGAGCGCCGATAGGATCGAATCGCGGTCTGATCAGTCGTGATTTTCTGCAGATAATCGTCGAGCAGGCGCAGGTGCCAGTGATCATTGACGCCGGTATCGGCGCGCCAAGTCACGCTGCCGAAGCATTAGAAATGGGGGCTGATGCCGTACTGGTCAATACGGCCATTGCCACTGCCGCGGATCCAGTGGCTATGGCCGAAGCCTTTAAACTCGCGGTACTGGCGGGTTATCAGGGGCGTCAGGCCGGGGGCCGGGCGCCAAGCATCGGGCGCGCGGAGGCTTCCAGTCCAATGACCAATTTTCTGGAGTCTCTATGAGCTTTTTTGCGCATTGGCAGAAGCTGAACTGGGATGCGTTAAGCCTGACGCTGTACAGCAAAACGGCGGCCGATGCTGAAGCCGCACTGACCAAGAAGAGACTCAGTGATGATGATTTTATGGCGTTGGTGTCGCCGGCCGCGGAGGCTTACCTTGAGCCTCTGGCGACACGGTCGCAGGAGCTTACGCGGCAACGTTTTGGCAACACTCTGAGCTTATTCATTCCCTTATATTTATCCAACCTCTGTGCCAATGAATGCAGTTACTGCGGCTTCTCGATGAGCAACCGGTTGCGACGTAAAACCTTGTCGATGGCTGAAATTGAACAGGAATGCGCGGCGATTAAAGCGAAAGGTTACGACTCGGTGCTGGTGGTAACCGGCGAACATGAACGCAAAGTTGGGCGGCAATACTTTGCGCAGGCATTACCCATCATTAAGTCGTACTTTAGTTATGTGATGTTTGAAGTACAGCCGCTGAGCCAGAAAGAATATCTTCAACTGTCATCGCTCGGCCTCAACGCTGTGATGGTTTATCAGGAAACCTATAATGCTGCTGCTTATCGCCGGCACCACCTTAGGGGCAAGAAGGCGGATATCGAATGGCGACTGAATACGCCTGATCGGCTGGGGGCTGCCGGCATTGATAAAATCGGCTTAGGCAGCCTTATTGGTCTTGCTGACTGGCGCGTGGATAGTGTGTTTACCGCCATGCATTTAAGCTACTTACAACGTCGTTACTGGCGCAGTCGTTATTCCTTGTCCTTTCCGCGGTTACGCCCGTGTGCCGGGACTCAAGTTGACACTCATGTCATCAGCGATCGTCAGTTGGTGCAGCTTATCTGTGCTTATCGATTGCGTTTTCATGACGTTGAAATGAGCTTATCAACACGCGAACAGGCTAGACTTCGTGATGGCCTGTTTAACTTAGGCGTGACCGCGGTCAGCGCTGAGTCGAAAACACAGCCGGGCGGCTATGCCAATGCCACTGCCGAGCTGGAACAGTTTCGTATCGATGACAGCCGCAGCACGTCTGAGGTGGCGGCTGCCATTCGGGCACAGGGTTTGCAGCCAGTCTGGCGAGATTGGCTATCGCAATGGTGATTTGCTGAGGCAATGGCTTGTATATTGTTTGGTATTAGTAAAAACTGGAGGAAGGTTTAGTGACAGGCAGGGAAGCAAATGGCTATAAAGTTACGTGACGATGAGCAGATTATTCATCGATCTTGGCTGAGTTATGTCATTCTCGGCGAAACGTTTTTGTTCATCGCTATTGGGCTGTTGTTCAGTGCGGTCTCCAGTTCCTATGATGATACGTTATCGATAGCCTGGCTGCTGTTCGTTATCATTGATGCGGTCAAAGTCGCTTTACGATACAGCGGTACCCGTGTGGTGGTGACCAATCAGCGGCTATTGGCCAAATACGGTGCATTGTTCCGGGAAACCGTAGTCGTAGAATGGGATGACTTAAGTTCTGTCTTCATTAATCAGGGCTTTGTCGGGCGCTGGTTTAATTATGGCACCATCACGATTAATACCAAAGGTGGACGCTATTACGCGATATCAACCATTTACCAGCCATACGAGCTGGAACAGGCGATAGCGAAAGCAAGAACGCAGTAGCGGCACGCTGTGTGATGCGAGGCGCCAGCTAAAGTATGGTCCAGGGGCCATCACTGAGCGTCTGGCGTAGTTCTGATTCATAACTCGGTTTAAGGTGAGTCACCCAGACGTGCTTAATATCCTGCACCTGCAGTAAGGTGCGTTGTAGCATCGCCGGGGTCATGTGCTGTGTTTTCTCCGCAACTTCGGTCAGCCGATCAGGAAAAGCGCATTCGATCATTAATACATCAATCGGTGCCAGCCGGTTTAAGTCCGTGACTAACTGTGCAGACTCGGTACAATCCGCACAAAAAACATAGTGTAAGTGTTCACTTCTTACCGAATAGCCAACGGTGGGTATTTTGTGTTGCACGGCAAAGGGTTCGATCAACATCCCTTCGTGCTCGATGCGCTCACCGGCCTCGAGTTCAACCAGTTCAACAACGGCGGTAGCGCCACCGATAGCTTTGGTAAAGTCTGGCCAAATTTCGTCGTTAAAAATATTACGTTGCAATCGCTGCAGAGTTTCCGCTAAACCATAGACTTTGACCGGTAGATTAGGCTGTTCAAACTGATTGCTTAAAAACGTCGGTAGTGCCGCAATATGATCCATGTGTGCATGAGTAAGAAAGATATGCCGAATGCGATGCATTTCGGACAGTGACAGCGTTGCCAGACCGGTACCGGCATCAATCAGCGTGGACTCACTGATTTGAATGCAGGTTGAACCCTGTTGATTTTCACCACTCAAACCACCACTACAACCTAATACACGAAGAGACACCGGATCATCCTTATGGTTGACTGCACATCTATGATAGCGCAAGCATAGCAAAACTTTGCGCAACAATGGTGTTATGATAATTGTCCGTCGCCGAAAACATTCTCCAGGAGGCCGTTTTGCAAACAGCTACTCAAGCCAATACCGATAAAGCACAGGGCTTTATTCCGCAATTGATCATTCTGACGCTCTTTTGGGTTGGTCTGCAACTGGTGGCCAGTTGGGTAAAACCGGGCTTTGATCATATTGGCCAGTACATCAGCGAAATTAATGCCACCGGCACCCCAAAAGCTGGCGTGCTTGGCTGGGTTGGTTTTATTCCGCTGGCAATGATTGCGTTTAGCCTGTTGGTATCGATACGCAGCAAATTAACGCTGAACCGCATCAGTTACTGTGGCTGGTTACTGCTGTTTCTCTGGCCGTTTGGCTACCTGGCGGCAGCATTGGCACCCTGTGATGCCGGCTGCCCGGCTGATGGCAGCAGCTCGCAAGCCATCCACAATGTCGTCAGTGCGGCCAGCTATTATGGTTTCGCGTTGGGTGCTCTATTGTTGGCCTTAACCCCCAAAGCCTCATGGCCGGTACGGTTAGCGTTGGTGTTGCTGGCGGTTGTGATTGTGTTGGGCTTTTTGCTGATGACGTCTTATCCGTTAGTGGAAATTCGTGGTGCCATCCAACGCTATACAGAAATTGCTCAACTGGCGGTATTTTGGTTGTTGCTGTTTCTAACCCATAATCCCGATAAGGACGACAGCTTATGAGTGAACAACTTATCCGACTCAGTATTTCCGGGATGAGCTGCGCGTCATGCGCCGGCCGCGTTGATAAAGCATTGAATCAGCTTGAAGGGGTCAATGAGGTTGCGGTTAATCTCGCTTCGGACTCAGCTGAAATAAAGGCCGATAACGTCACCGTCGAACAATTGATAAAGGCCGTAAAAGATGCCGGTTATGATGCTCATGAAATCGTTGATCGTGACAAAGAAATGCGTGAACAGCGAGCGCGGCAACAGCAGGAGTTTAGTACCTTGCGCAGAGAACTCCTGGTAGCAACCTTACTGACGCTACCGGTTTTTATTTTGGCCATGGGCAACCATATGGTGCCGGCATTTTCTAACTGGGTGCATAACAGTCTTGGCTTACAAACCAGTTGGTGGATTCAGTTGGTGTTGACCTCAGTGGTCTTGTTTGTACCCGGCCGACGCTTTTATCGCATCGGTTTGCCGGCGTTAGCTAAGGGCGCACCGGACATGAATTCGTTGGTTGCGATTGGTGCGACAGCCGCGTGGGGCTATTCGGTGGTCGCTACAGTGTTGCCGCAATGGCTGCCGGAACAATCGATCAGTGTGTATTTCGAGGCTTCGGCGGTCATCGTTACCTTAATTCTGGCCGGACGCTACATGGAAGCGCGCGCCAAAAGCCATACCTCCGACGCCATCCAGCGTCTGCTCGGTCTGCAAAGCAAAACCGCGCGGGTGATCACCGCCGGTGAAGCGCGGGAAGTTGAGGTAAAAGAATTATCCAAGGGTGATGAAATCGAAGTACGACCCGGCGAAAAAATCCCGGTCGATGGCACGGTGACCAGTGGCGACAGCTACGTCAACGAGGCCATGATCACCGGCGAAGCCGAACCGGTGCACAAACAAGTTGATGATAAAGTGGTTGGCGGCACCGTCAACGAACGGGGCACGTTGCGATTCAAAGCGACGGCGATTGGAGAAACCACGGTATTGTCACAAATTATCCGCATGGTGGAGCAGGCGCAGGGGGCGAAGTTACCGATTCAGGACACCGTTAATAAAATTACGCTGTGGTTTGTGCCGGCGGTCATGCTGATTGCATTGTTGACCTTTGTCGTCTGGTTGTTTGCCGCAGGTGAAGACTCACTTACCTTTGCCTTGGTGAACGCCGTAGCGGTATTAATCATTGCCTGCCCCTGCGCGATGGGGCTGGCAACGCCAACGTCTATCATGGTGGGAACGGGGCGTGGTGCCGATCTGGGCGTATTATTCCGGCAGGGCAGTGCATTGCAGGCATTGCAGCAGGCTAATGCGGTGGTGTTTGATAAAACCGGAACGCTGACTGAAGGTGAGCCACAATTAACGGACTGGGTAACCGTTGATGCGGATGACGAACAGACACTTGCGCTAGCGGCAAGCGTTGAGCAACGCTCTGAACACCCCACCGCAGAAGCCTTAGTCGAGTTTGCCAAACAACAACAGCGACCGTTGAAGGACGTGCAGTCCTTTGAGGCACTGTCCGGTTTAGGTGTGGTGGGTCAAGCCGACGACAAGCAAGTACTGGTTGGCTCGAGTACATTGATGGCTGAACGAGCGGTTGATCTGCAGCAAGCCCCTGAGCAGGCGGCAGAGTGGTCTGACTCTGGCTTGACGCCTATTTACGTGGCAATTGATGGTCAGTTAAAGGCGATATTCTGTGTCAGCGATCCTGTTCGTAAAAGCGCCAAGGCGCTGATCCACGCGCTGCACCAGCGCGGTCTGAAAACGGCGATGGTAACCGGCGACGCGGAGTCGACCGCAAAGCGTATTGCGGCTGAACTGGGTATCGATAAAGTCGTGGCCGAAGTGAAACCCGATGGCAAAGTTGATGCGGTGAAGCAGTTACAAAGCCAGTGGGGTCGTGTTGTTTTTGTCGGCGACGGCATTAACGATGCGCCGGCTCTGGCTACGGCTGACGTAGGCTTTGCGATAGGAACCGGTACTGACGTCGCGATCGAATCCGCCGACGTGGTATTAATGTCGGACAATCTGAACGTGGTGCAGCAGGCGTTTGCGCTGTCTAAAGCCACGATGCGTAATATTCAGCAGAATTTGTTCTGGGCGTTTGCCTACAATACCGCGCTGATCCCGGTCGCCGCGGGTGTGCTGTTTCCGTGGTTCGGCATTTTGCTGTCACCAATGCTGGCCGCCGGTGCGATGGCCTTGTCGAGTGTGTTTGTACTAACGAATGCGCTGCGTTTAAAACGAATGACGTTGGAGAGTTAATCCAGCATGAAGCTTGGAATATTTGATAGTGGTGTCGGTGGTTTAACGGTAGCGCGCTCACTGCAACGCAGTGGGTGTTTTAGTCATTTGCTCTATTACGGCGACACCGCTCGGGTCCCTTATGGCAGCAAAGATGCGAATACGGTTACTCGTTACGCGCTGGAGGCGGTTGAGTTTTTTAACGGTGCAGATGTGGATGCGTTGGTGGTGGCGTGTAATACCGTCAGCGTGGTGGCGCTGGAGCAGATGCAACGTTATTCCAATAAGCCGGTCTATGGTGTGTTGGAGCCAGGCGTTATGGCGCTGCAACAATTGCCGGGAATTGACCAATCGGCATCGATTCTGGTTATCGCGACCCGTTCAACGATCGGTTCGGGCGAATATCAACGGCGTTTGAACGAACTGGGTTATCAAAAGGTGGCCGCGTTGGCTACCCCGTTGTTTGTGCCAATCGTCGAAGAAGAGCTGTATGAAGGCCCTATTTTACAGGAAACCTTCACGCATTATTTCGGTAACCTGCAACCACCGCAAGTGGTGGTGCTGGGGTGTACTCATTTTCCATTGATAGCGGAGCCAATTTCGGCGTATTTTAACGGTGCGCAAACCATTCATTCGGGTGAGGCAATGTTGCACTGGCTGCAACAGCAACTGGAACTGAAGCCGCAGTTTTCACAGACGCCGATTCAGATTCTGGCGTCCGAAAATGTCGAGGCGGTAAGACGAGTGGCGGCGCGTTGGCAGCTACAACTGTAATAAGGACGAAACGATGTTTTTAACTGATTATCGGGCAACGTTGATCTGGATGGCCGTCATTATCGCCACGGTGTTGGTGCAGTGGTTTGTCGCCAGTGGCACCAAAGCCAGACAGGCAGGTGCAATTCCCGGCAAAGAACCGCAGCAAATGAGCCATCAGGACTTTGTGTTTCGTGCCTGGCGGACGCATCAGAACTCACTGGAAAATCTCAGCCCAATGCTGGGCACGGTGGTGTTAGCGATATTGGCCGATGTTGATCCATTATGGACGGCGTCAGCGACGGCGGTGTTTGCGGTGGCTCGCATTGCTCATATGGTACTGTATTACGCGATAGCAACCGAGAAAAACCCAAGCCCCCGCAGTTACTTCTTTATGCTTGGGCTGTTAGCCAATATCGCGTTGTTGGTCATGGTGCTGGTGACGTTATTCAATGGGGCGTAAATCCGGTGGCACATAGGTTGTCGTAGCCGATGCTGAATTGAGTGTCTGCTGGGAATAATAGCGGTTGATAACGCCTTTCAGGTCATCCACCAAGTCACCGTTGTCATTAATGAAGTCACAGAAATCCGCATAATTGGCTTTGCGGATGCGAACGTTGATGATACGCAGTGAAGCAACCGTCAAGGTGTGGTGATAGGGAATCTCACCTAAGCCAAAGTTGCGCTCGGTGCGCAGTAACTCCACCACTTTTGACAGCGCGATCGGCCACGGGTGGGCGTTTAGATAAACCCAGGCCACACGCAAGTGCCAAAGGTGATCGATATCATCTTTGCCAAATGAACGTTGCTCAAGTTGTATTAAAAAGTCTTCGTCAGACATGGAGCATTCGTACATAACGTTACTTGGTGTATGTGTCCCTGGTTGAGCCGTTACCGGCGGTCTATCTTCGTGTGTTCGATTTAATTGAATTATACGCAGTTAATTACTTATCTGCATTCGATTTAGTTCAATCATTCAAGAATTTATGCCGGCACCGAAGAGAGCTGCCCTTTCGGCCTTAACATTTGCTATGATTAGCACTCAGTTACCCTGTACTGTTCTAGGAGTAAGTACTTATGTCAGATTCTGAACAACGCCCGTTATACATACCCTATGCGGGCCCTTCGTTGTTGGAAACGCCACTGTTGAATAAGGGCAGCGCTTTTTCAAAGGAAGAGCGTGCAGCATTTAACCTGACCGGGCTGTTACCGCCGCGCTACGAGTCGATAGAGGAACAGGCTGAACGCGCTTACATGCAGTACAAGAGCTTTGAAACGCCGCTAAACAAACACATTTATTTGCGTGCTATCCAGGATAACAACGAAACGTTGTTCTATCGCTTGCTGACTGATCATCTCGAAGAGATGATGCCGATTATTTACACACCAACGGTCGGTGATGCGTGCGAGAAGTTCTCTGACATCTACCGCAGTTCACGCGGTTTATTCATTTCTTATTCCGAGCGTGACCAGTTGGATGACATCCTTCGCAACGCGACCAAACAAAAGGTCAAGGTGATCGTGGTGACGGACGGAGAGCGCATTCTGGGGCTCGGTGATCAGGGCATTGGCGGCATGGGTATCCCGATCGGCAAATTGTCGCTGTACACCGCCTGTGGCGGTATCAGCCCGGCCTACACGCTGCCGGTGATGCTGGATGTTGGTACCAACAATGAAAAGCTGTTGAATGACCCGATGTACATGGGCGCTCGCCACAAGCGTATTAATCAGGAACAGTATGATGAATTCCTTGATAAATTTATTAAAGCGGTGACGCGTCGCTGGCCGAACGTCATGCTGCAGTTCGAGGATTTTGCCCAGCCTAACGCGATGCCGCTGCTGCGCCGTTACCGTGACCAGGTGTGTTGCTTTAATGATGATATTCAGGGCACTGCATCGGTTACCGTCGGTACCTTACTGGCCGCTTGCCGCAAGAAAAATAAGAAGCTGAGTGAGCAGAAAGTCGTTTTTGTCGGTGCGGGTTCAGCGGGTTGTGGTATCGCCGAACAAGTGATGATTCAAATGATGGCGGAAGGTCTGTCCGAAGAGCAGGCTAAGCAAAACATCTTCATGGTCGATCGTTACGGCCTGGTGGTCGACAGTATGAACGATTTACGCGACTTCCAGCAGGCGTTGGCACAGCCGCTGGCGCGTATTAACGAGTGGCAATACAGTGGTGACTATCCATCGTTGTTGGATGTGATTCACTGTGCAGAGCCGGATGTTTTGATTGGCGTTTCTGGTCAGGCAGGCTTGTTCACCGAACAGGTCGTTGAAGCGATGGCTAAGCATGTTGAACAGCCGATCATTTTCCCGTTAAGTAATCCGTCAAAACACGTGGAAGCGCACCCGGCTGATGTGATGAAATGGACTAAGGGTAAAGCCATTGTAGCGACCGGCAGTCCGTTTGGTTCTGTCGAATACGATGGCAAGCAGTATCCCATTGCGCAATGTAACAACAGCTATATTTTCCCGGGGATCGGCCTCGGTGTGATTGCCGTAAAAGCAAACCGAGTCAGTGATGAGATGTTCCGCGTTGCCAGTAAGACCTTGGCCAAAGCATCACCCTCGGCCAACGGCAAAGGCGAGCATCTGTTGCCGGCCTTTGATGATTTAGCACAACTGTCTAAAGACATCGCCTTTGCGGTTGGCAAGGTCGCTCAGGAAGAGGGCTATGCGTTGGAAATTGATGATGAACAACTGCGTGAGCGCATTGACAACAATTTCTGGAAGCCCGAATACCGCTTTTACAAACGCGTCAGCATCTAGCCTGTGGTGCCGTTGGCATGATGCTAACGCCCGATGGGGTTACTGACGGAAGTTATCCGAAGGCCTGTTCCAGATCCCGGAGCAGGTCTTTTTTACATTCAATGCCTACCGAAAGGCGCAGTAAATCATCCGGAACCGGACTTCCGGCCCCTTCGATGCTGGCGCGATGCTCAATCAGGCTCTCGACGCCGCCCAGTGAGGTTGCACGTTTCCACAACTGAGTTTTAGCGGCGGTCGCAATCGCTTGCTCAGCGCCACCCTGTAAACGTATCGACAGCATACCGCCAAAACCGCCCTGCATTTGCCGGCAGGCAACGTGATAGCCGGCAAAACTGGGTAATCCCGGATAAAGCACTTCTTTAACTTGAGGGTGTTGCTGTAATTGTTCCGCCAACCATAACGCCGACTCGCAACTCTCGCGCACCCGCAGGTGCAGAGTGCGCATACCGCGCAGTAATTGCGCAGCATCATTGGGGCCGGGAACACAGCCATTTTGCGCCCGCAAGGCAACGATTCGTTGCCAGAAAGCATTGTTGTCGCGACACGCCAAAGCACCAGAAATGACATCGGAGTGGCCGTTTAAATACTTGGTTGCCGAGTGCATAACCAGGTCAGCGCCAAGCTCCAACGGTTTAGTCAGCAGTGGTGTAGCGACGGTTGAGTCGACCGCCAGCATGGCGCCGTGACGCCGACAACTCTCGGCAATGGCTTGGATATCGGAAACGTTCCAGAGCGGGTTGCCCGGTGTTTCGAGCCAAACCAACTGTGCCGGTTGCTGCGCTAACGCCTGTTCGACCGCGCCGTCAATATGGGTATCAATAAATCGAACCTTTAAGCCAAAATCTTGCCCAAAGGTTCGTAACCAGTTGCGCAAGGCCCAATACATGACCGTAGGCGCAATGACGGCGTCACCGGGCTTAAGAGCCAGAAATATAGCTGTCGCCGCTGCCATGCCGGAACTGAAAATGCGCGCATCGGCGGCGTTTTCAAGTGCCATGATAAGCTCTTCCGGTGCGCGGTAAGTCGGGTTGTCTGCCCGTGAGTAAACCCGGCCACTGCGATATTGATTATCCTCATCACGCAAATAAGTGGTTGAGTTATATACTGGTGGTATCAGCGCTTGTTTGTCGTTGATGTCGTGCTGTTGCTGACAAGGAGAGCCTTGTGCAAGCAGCGACTGCGGCGCGAACGGAAGTTTTTGCGTCATAAACTGGCCCATAAAGTAATCTAAACAGGAAATCACACGTATTTATGGGTGTTATTTGATAGTAACCACAGGAGTAATGCAATGCGATTTTTAAAAACTATGGTACTGGGTTCATTGTTGTTTGTCGCAAACTCTGCGCTGGCGAACGAATGTGAGCTGACCATCGATAGCAATGATCAGATGAGATACGATAAAAAGGAACTGTCTGTTCCGGCAAGTTGTTCAGAAGTCACTTTGACGCTTACTCACTCAGGTAAGATGGGCAAAAAAGTGATGGGTCATAACTGGGTGCTGAGTAAAGCATCGGACATGCAGTCGGTTGTACAACAAGGTATGGCTGCTGGACTCGACAACCAGTACACCCCTGACTCTGACGCTGTATTGGCAGCAACGGACGTTATTGGTGGCGGCGAAGAAACGTCAATCACGTTTTCAACCGAGGGTATGGATGCAAACGGTAACTACAAGTTCTATTGCACCTTCCCTGGACACTCAGCCATCATGCAAGGTGTTTTCAAAATTACTAAATAGCTAGCGCTGATTCAAAACGCTAGAGTAAAAGCCCGTGTATGCCTTCATTCACGGGCTTTTAAATGGAGTATCGATGAAAGTTTTTGGTGTTGTATTAGGCATGGCGCTGACCGTTTTAACCGTCAGTTGGAGCCAGCTATCAGTGGCGCAAGGATTTGGCCCGCGGGAAGCATTAGTGATAGCGGAACAAGTTCAATTTGAACGTGAATCAAACCGGGTTGAGGCCGTTGGTACGGCACAGGCGCGACGGTCTGTCACGCTTTATCCGGCCGTCGGTGATCGTGTCGAAGCGGTGAATTTTAAGCCGGGTGACAAGGTGCAGGCGGGGCAAATACTGGTGCAATTGGATGACCGCCGGCAACAGGTCGCGTTGCAACAAGCCAAACTGAATTTACAGGATGCCGAACGTACGGTTGAACGGTTGCGCTCAAGTTTTGAACAGGGTGCTGTGCCGCAGTCTGAGTTAGATAATGCGATTTTATTGCGTGATCTGGCCGAGGTTGAAGTGCGCCGCGCCAAGACCGAAGTGGATGATCGCAAGGTCATCGCACCGTTTGAGGGCATTGTCGGCCTCACCGATATTGAAGAGGGCGATCGCATCACCGAACAGACCATTGTCACCACCATTGACGATCGCGATACGTTGCTGATTGACTTTCGTATTCCTGAAGCGGCTGTCAACCTGTTGCAGGAAGGCGCCGAATTGACCGTTCAGCCATGGCGTTATTCGGGACCGCCGGTTACGGCAGAAATTGTCGAGCGTGACTCACGGATCGACCCACAAACCCGTATGTTTCGCGCTCGCGCAGCCCTTGATAACAGTAAAGATGACTTTTTGCCGGGCAGCAGTTTCAGAACAGAAATTGAATTGCTTGGTCAGGAATTCGTGTCCATCCCCGAAGCGGCATTATCCTGGGGACCTAACGCCCCTTACATCTGGTTAGCAGAAAATCAGCAGGCGAAACGCATTGAAGTGCAAATCGAACAACGTCTCGAAGGCCGCGTGTTGGTGTCCGGTGACATCCAGCGGGACGATATCTTAATCGTTGAGGGTATCCAGAATTTGCGCGACGGTCAGGACATTAAGTTTAAAAATGTTGGCAGTGTTGACTCTGCAGAGGTGGCAGACTGATGGCTGATAACAAGCATCCTGCACCTGCCGAGGCGAATGACTTACCGTCACTGTCGATTCGCCGGCCGGTACTCATCGTTGTTCTCAATATTCTTATCGCGATTGCCGGTATCGCCGCCATCATGGGCGTTGAGGTACGTGAGTTACCCGATGTTGACCGTCCGGTGGTGACCGTGCGTGCCAATTTACCCGGTGGCGCTCCCGAAACCGTTGATGCCGAGGTTACCAGCGTCCTGGAAGGTGCTGCGGCACGTGTTTCAGGGGTTAAATCCATTCGTTCACAGTCCGAAGAAAACTCCGCCCGAACGGTGGTCGAATTTCGTCCCGGTGTCGATTTAGACGTCGCCGCCAGTGAAGTGCGAGAGTCAGTTAACCAGGTGCGGCGAGAACTGCCCGAGGAAGTCGAGCAGGTTAACGTTGTTAAAGCGGATGATGACGCCAGAGCGGTGTTAGACATTGCGGTCAGCAGTGACTCGCTGAGTTTAGAAGAATTAACCCGCCGGCTGGAAACGGACGTGGCGCCGGAGTTTCTGTCAATTGACGGCGTTGCCGATGTACGCCTTAACGGCGCTCGTGAACGGGTACTAAGGGTTGCCATCGATCCGCTGAAACTCAGTAGCTTTGGGCTCTCTGTCACCGATGTGGCCGATGCGCTGCGGCAAGCACCTTTTGACGTTCCAGCCGGTAGTCTGCGCTCAACCGATCAGCGCATCATTATTCGCGCCGACGCCACGTCGGTTACCGCCGAACAGGTTGAGAACATCATCATCGAGGCCGATACTCGTGTCGGCGATGTGGCACAGGCCTATTTTGGCCCGGCCGATGCGAGCAGCTTTGTACGTCTTAACGGCAAACCGGTCGTCGGTGTCGGGGTGATTCGTCAGGCTGGCTCCAATACCATCGAAATTTCCGACCAGGCACTGGCGATGTTGGAGCGATTACGGCAGCGTTTCCCGGATATGGAAATGAAGGTGACCAATGATGATGCGCTGTTTATCCGCAAATCGGTTACCGAAGTCATTACCACACTGGCAATTACCATTGCGCTCGTGGTAGCCACACTCTGGGTCTTTATTGGCTCCTTCCGGGCTACCATTGTGCCTGCCCTTTCGATTCCGGTGGCGCTGTTTGGCGCAATCTCGGCGATTTGGCTGATGGGATTCTCCATCAATATTTTAACGTTGCTCGCGTTAGTGCTGGCTACCGGCTTAATTGTCGATGACGCCATTGTCGTCACTGAAAATATTCAGCGTCGCCGGGGCATGGGGCTGGGTCCCAGAGCGGCGGCCGTTTTGGCGACTCGGGAAGTGTTTTTTGCGGTGGTTGCGACCACCGCCGTATTGGTTGCGGTATTTGTGCCGATAGCATTTTTACCGTCCACCGCCGGGCGTTTGTTCCGGGAATTTGGGGGCGTACTGGCCGCCGCGGTGATCATTTCCTCGTTTGTGGCACTGTCATTGGTCCCCGCTTTTACCGCGAAACTCCCGAAGGATGCCGGACGGCGAAATATTTTTCGACCAATTGGCCACTGGTTTAAACGGGGCTATGAGAAAACACTGCACAAGGCGTTGAATTTTTCCTGGGTGATTGTTGCTGCTTCGCTGGTGGCCGCAATCGGTGCCGGGTTTATTTACGATCGCGTCGCCTCAGAGTTATTGCCATCAGAGGACCGCGGCGTGGTGCGGGTGTTTTCCCGAGGCCCGGACGGTGTGGGACTTAACTTTATGGATCGGCAGACTCGGCAACTGGAAGATATCCTGATTCCTTATCAGGAAGCTGGTGTTTTCGATTCCATCTATACCGTGGTCGGCCAGTGGGATGTAAACCTGAGCTTCATCACCGCCAATATGCAGCCATGGGAAGAACGTGATATTTCACAACAGCAGGTGATTGAGGAAATACGTGGCCCGCTGTCGCAAATCCCGGGAGCACCCGGTCGAGCGTTTGGCTCCAACTCACTGGACGTGAGAGGAGGTCAGGGTGGTGGTGCCGTGGAGATGGCCATCACCGGTGAAAACTACACCGATATTTTTAATGCCGCACAGGAATTTACCGCGGCAGTGGTGCAACAGGCGCCACAACTGACCAATCCGGATATTTCTTATCAGCCAACGCAGCCGCAACTGCGGTTTAAGATTGACCGCCGCCGTGCCGCGGAGCTGGGGGTCTCGCTGAGTGATGTGTCGACCACTCTGCGGGCGGCGATTAATGGTGACGACGTTGCCGACCTTAATGTCGGCGACCAACGTATACCGGTGATTTTGCAGACCCGAGTGGGCAGCATCCAGTCACCTCAGGACATGCAAAACCTGTATGTCTCTTCGAACTCAGGCGAACTGGTACCGATTTCCAGTGTGGCTGAGATTGTCGAAGAGGGCGTATCGGCGGAACTGGAACGTCATGGTCAACGGCGTGCTATCGAAGTGCAGTTTGAGATACCCGAAGATTATCCATTATCTGAAGCAACCGAAATTCTGCGCAACATCGCACAGGAGGAGTTGCCGGCGGGTATGGGGCTGCTGTTCCTCGGTGAAGCACAAACCTTCGAAGACACCAATCGTGAAGTCGCGATGACTTATATTCTGGCGTTTTTGATTGTGTTGCTGGTGTTAGCCGCGCAGTTTGAAAGCGTCAACAGTGCGGTGGTGGTGATGTTAACGGTACCTTTTGGTATTGCGGCCGCCATTTATGCGTTGTTCCTGACCGGTATTTCACTCAACATCTATTCGCAAATTGGCCTGGTCATGTTGATTGGTCTATTGGCGAAAAACTCGGTGCTGTTGGTCGAGTTTGCGGATCAACTTCGAGATCGTGGTAACAGTGTACGTGATGCGATTGAACAGGCAGCATCGATTCGGTTACGGCCAATTATGATGACGTTGGTGTCGACCATCCTTGGTGGTTTGCCGTTGATCCTGTCGACCGGTGCCGGGGCTGAAGCACGTAATTCCATCGGTTGGGTGGTGTTCGGTGGTCTTGGTTTGGCAACGGTATTTACGCTTTATCTGACACCGGTGCTTTATTTGTGGCTGGCTCGCTTTACCAAGCCACGGGCGGATGAATCGGCGCGTTTAAGCCGCGAGCTTGAGGAAGCTAACGAATCGGCTTAATATCCCATTGCTTGCGCAGGCGGTCTAAGGTGCCGTCCTGCTCAAGCGCTGCCAATGCCTGATTGAGCTTATTTAATAATTCCTGGTTGCCCTTATTAACCGCCATTGCAACAGGGGTAACCTCCTTTGGTTGCCAAAGTATTTTTAATTCAAGGCCATACTGTGCTGCCAGGTAGTGTGCTACCCGTTGTGGCATGATCACGGCCTCCACCTCACCCACCGCCAGTTGCGCCATCGCTTCTTTTTTAGAGCTGGCTTGTTCAATACGAATGGCGTCACGTAAGCCGAGCTCGACCAAGTGCGTTTCCAGCGCTGAGTGACGATCGCCGCTAATGCGTTTGCCAATTAAATCGCGAACATTTTCAATCTGTTGATTAGAGGACAGGATAAAAAGTGTCGGGCGACGTTCGTAGTAAGGCGTGGAAAAATCAAAGTATTGCTGACGAATAGCGGTCGCTTCCATACCGATGGCGATATCCAGTTCGCCGTAGCGTAATAAACTGACGACGTTGTCCCAATCGTACTGATTAAGCTCTAGAGGTTCATCAAGTTTCGCGTAGATGGCGTTGATAACAGCCACGTCAAAACCGGTGAGCTCACCCTGGTAAAAAAATTGATAAGGTGGATAGCCGGTCGCCATACCGGCTTGTGTATCGGCGGCCGCAGGCTGACTGATGCCTAGTAGAATAAGTGCTATCGGCAACAGGCGCTGCGGACGGTTCATAATCGCTCTGCAACCTTTAGCTTGGTTTTGATGAAGTCTGCGTGAGAGATGTATAGTAAATCGGCCAATTTGCGTAGCATGCTTTCTTCGTGTGGATCTAACATACTGTCAGCATAGGCAAGGCGCCAAAGATTTTCCAGTAAATCGATCTTGTCGGCGTATGGCAGGTCTTTCAGTGGGGCGGTGAAATGTTGCAACGACGCGGCTTCACTGACCTCCTTACGGGCTGCTTCAATGGCGGTTTCAGCCTGACGCTCGGTTAGCGCGTAGTCGCGCATGAGATCGCCGCGTAAAAATGCGTGTTCATCGGCTGAGAATTGGCCATCAGCGAGTGCGATTTCCACCATCAATATCAAGCTCAGGGTCTGGCTTTGGCTCAGGCCTTCAATGGTTTGTTCAGTCGTCGCCTGTGGCTGCGATAGCTTGGCTTGAATCAATTGTTGCAGTCTCTTTAGCATGGCATAACCGTTTCTCTATAACGTTAAAGGTTAGGAATCAGTAGAATAAACTCACTGCCTTCCCCTGGTGTTGATTGGACGTCAATCTGACCTTTGAGTTTCCGGGTCACTAAGTTATAAACGATGGACAAGCCCAGTCCGGATCCCCCGTGATCACGAGCGGTTGTATAAAAAGGTTCAAAGATACTTTTTAAGGTACGGGTTTCCATACCTTTGCCGTTATCTTTAAAACGCACCACGGCACCGTCCTCATGAGCTTCGACGCTGATGCTGATGTGATGTTTTTCATCGGCCTCGGTAAACGCGTGTTCATGGCAATTAGAGACCAGGTTGGTAATGATCTGAGCCAGTGCGCCTTGATAGGTTTTTACTTTGATGCGCTCGTCAGCATCAATACTGATACTGACTTTTTTCTTTTTCACCATCGGCTTTAGGCTGATAACCAGTGCATTAAGGTAATCGGCCAATGCGCATTCGACCAGTTCAAAGCTTGATTGGTCGACGGCCGTTTTTTTGAAGTTTTGAATCAGACTGGCGGCACGTTCAAGATTACTGCTCAGTAACGTGTACGCATCGAAGGTGTCGCTAATAAAGGTCGCCAGTTGTTTGCGGGAAATGCTGCCGTCTTCAAACGCCGTACGCAATTTTTTTAACCGATGCTCGCAGTGTGTGGTTGCCGTCACCGCAATACCAAGCGGTGTATTTACCTCGTGGGCAACGCCGGCAACCAGTTTGCCCAACGCGGCCATTTTCTCGGTCTCGACCAGCCGGTCCTGAGCCTGTTTAAAGTTATCCAACGCCTCCTGCAAGGACTTGGTGCGTTGTTCGACAATGGCTTCCAGCTGCTCGTTTTGTTTAAGCAGCATTTGTTCAAACTGTACCCGCTCCGCCGAACTCATGGCGCGGCCGTAGATATCGGCAAGAATTCCGGCAAAGGCGACTTCATCCTCCGTCCATTTGCGTTCCGCTTTGCGGCTTTCACAACACAACACACCGACCATTTCGCCTTTATGGCGTAGCGGCACATCCAACATGCCGTAAATGCCATAAGCGGTCATATACTCCGCTAATTCGTGGGTTGCCGGGTGTTGCTTTGCATTGTTCGCAATAATGGTGCGCTCGTTACGCAGGGTCGCGAAGTAATCAGGATAGTCATCCTCGCTGATTTTTAGTGTCTGCGAGGTGTCGCTGCTGTTTTTATCGATGATGAGTTGTGAACTCATCTCATGCGTACTGCCTTTAAATAGCCAGATGCCAACGCGGGTGATCTGAAGCCCGTCCATGATGGCTTCTAAAATGGTTTCCGTGGCTTTATCCAGCTGGCCGCCGTCAATATCGGCTGATCGTGAGACAGCGAGCAATATGTTTTCCAGTCTTTCCTGCATACCTGCGTTCCGAAGTTTTCCTGATAGTAACTATACAGAAGCCAGTGTTATTGTCTATTGAACGTCCATTTCGACGAACTGGCCGAGCCCGGCTAGACATTCTTGCCGATTCGTTTTACAAAAAGATAAATTCAAAAGCAAAGTGAATACAATGAAAAAAACACTACTTTCGCTGGCCGTAACTGCTTTAGTTTCTGGCGTTGCGTATGCACAGCAGGAAAATGCCGAGAGCTGGAATGTCGATCAACCTAAAGGGGTGTTCGACACCGTTGATATTAAGGTTAATTCCGGTACCTGGATGAACGTCGATTTGAGTCCGGATGGTAAAACCATCGTCTTTGATTTACTCGGCGACATTTATCGTATGCCAGCCAACGGTGGAAAGGCTGAGCGTCTGACCAGTGACATCGCCTGGCAAATGCAACCGGTGTTCTCACCTGACGGTCGCCAAATCGCCTTTACCTCTGACCAGGGTGGCGGTGACAACATTTGGGTGATGGACGCCGATGGTTCTAATCAGCGTGCGGTGACCAATGAGACCTTCCGGCTGCTAAATTCGCCGGCATGGTCACCTAACGGCGAGTTTATCGTTGCCCGAAAACACTATACTGCAACGCGTTCACTGGGCGCCGGCGAAGTGTGGATGTATCACGTCAGTGGCGGTACCGGAGTGCAGTTAACGGAACGCCCGAACGATCAAAAAGATCTTGGCGAACCGGCTTTCTCACCGGACGGTAAATACATCTATTTTTCTCAGGATGATACCCCGGGTAAAACATTCCACTACAGTAAAGATTCGTTGGAAGGCATTTATGAGATCAAACGCTTTGAACGAGAAAGCGGTGACATTGAGACGTTAATTGCCGGTGCTGGTGGGGCGATTCGCCCGACCCCGTCACCGGATGGGCGCTATTTGGCCTACATTAAGCGGGAAGACTTTAACAGCGTCCTGTACGTGATGGATCTGACCACCGGTGAGCATCGTCGTGTCTATCGCAATATGGAACGCGACATGCAGGAAACCTGGGCTATTCACGGTGTGTATCCAAAAATGGACTGGACGCCGGACAGTAAAGAGCTGGTGTTTTGGGCCGGTGGTCATATTCAACGGCTGAATGTGGCATCGGGTGACGCCCGTATCATTCCATTTTCTGTGGAAACCAGCAAGCAAGTACAGAAGCCGCTGCGCTTTGAGCAGGACATCGATCAGGATCGTTTTGCGGTAAAAATGCTGCGAATGACGCAGGTATCACCGGACGGTGACGAAGTCATTTATGAGGCGTTGGGTCGCTTGTATCGTAAAAGTCTGCCGGATGGTGAGGTTGAGCGCCTTACCGATGCGGATCGGATGGAACTCTATCCAAGCTACTCGCGCGACGGGGATAAGCTGGTTTTTGTCAGTTGGGACGATCAGGCACTGGGGCAAGTTATTGTCCGTGATCTGAGTTCCGGAGAGGAAACCGTCCTGAACACCGGCGGCGGTACCTTTGTCGAACCGGTATTTTCGCCGGATGGCCGCAGTGTGGTGTATCGCAAAGTCAGTGGTGGCTATATCACCAGCGACAAATATGGACTGGAAACCGGGATCTATCAGATCGCACTGGATGCCGAGCAGCCACGCAAAATCGCCGACAACGGTTGGTTGCCGCAGTTTGGCGCGCGCAACGATCGGCTGTACTTGATGACGCCGGCGGCTAAGCCAACCTTAAGTGTGGTGGATCTGGAAACCTTGCAGGCACGCCCGTTGTACCAGTCTGAGTTAGCGACAGAATACCGGGTGTCGCCGGACGGTAAACAGCTGGCCTTTGCGGAACGCTTCAAAGTGTTTGTAACGCCGCTGGTCGAGCGTGGTGAAGTGATTAATGTCGGTCCGGGCGATCAACAAATGCCGGTCAAACAGCTGTCGGTTCGCGCCGGCGAGAGCTTGTCGTGGACAGCGGACAGTGCACAAATCTACTGGACACTGGGCCCGGAACTTTACCATACCGACGTCAGTGGTGCGTTCAACGCCGGTGTCGATGAGCAGACTTTACAAACCGACAGTGGTCTGAATATCGGGTTTACTGCCGACGCCATGGTACCTGATACCACGGTTGCTTTTGTCGGTGGTCAGGTGATCACGATGGAAGGTGACACCGTCATTGAAAATGGTGTGGTAGTGGTTGAAAACAACCGCATTACCGCGGTCGGTACGGCCGAAGAGGTTGACATCCCGGCGGGTGCCGAAGTGATTGACACCAGTGGTAAAACGGTGATGCCTGGCTTGTTTGATGCCCATGCGCACGGTGCCCAGGGGGCTAATGAAATTATCCCTGAACAAAACTGGGGACAATATGCCAACCTGGCCTTCGGCGTAACCAGCATTCACGATCCGTCCAACGATACTACGGAGTTTTTTGCCGCTGCCGAAATGCAAAAAGCCGGTTTGATTGCGGCACCTCGTCTGTATTCAACCGGAACCATTTTGTACGGTGCGCATGGTCCGGGCTATACCTCTCATGTTGATAGTCTTGAGGACGCCAAATTCCACCTGGAGCGTCTGAAGAAAGTGGGCGCATTCTCAGTGAAAAGTTATAACCAGCCGCGCCGCAACCAGCGTCAACAAGTGGTAGAAGCCGGCCGTCAACTGGAAATGATGGTGGTTCCTGAAGGCGGTTCGCTGTTACAACACAACCTGACGATGGTGGTTGACGGACATACAACGATTGAACACTCGCTGCCGGTTGCTTCCATTTACGATGATATTCGTCAGTTATGGGATCAGACGGACGTTGCGTATACACCGACCCTGGGCGTGGCGTACGGCGGCATTTGGGGTGAAAACTACTGGTACGCGGAAACCGACGTATGGAAGCACCCTAAGCTGTCGTCATTTGTGCCGCAGGAGTTTTTAGTGGGTAAGGCGATGCGTCGCGAAAAAGCGCCTCATAACCATTACAACCACTTTAATAATGCCGAAGTGGCGGCGGAGTTGCAGGATCTGGGTGTGGACGTGCTCTCAGGCGCCCACGGTCAGCGCGAAGGGCTGGCACAACACTGGGAGATCTGGATGATGGCACAGGGTGGTATGACACCATTAGAAGCACTGCGTACGGCAACCATTGCGCCGGCAGAAGTGTTTGGTATGGATCATCAGGTTGGTTCGCTCAAGGCCGGAAAACTGGCTGATATCATTGTGATTGACGGTGATCCGCTGGAGAACATTCGTGACACCGACAAAGTGACTCATACGATGGTCAATGGTGTCTTGTACGACGCCAAAACGATGGATCAGTTGTTACCGTCAGTACAGCAACGGGAACCGTTCTTCTGGGAGAAAAACTAGTTAAAAAATAGGGGGGCGACCCCCTCAGGCTTCGGTCGCCGCGGTATCGGCCACAATTTGGCGGAACCAGCGGTGGCCGGCGTCGTGTTGCAGCAATGGGCTCCAGATCATGGTCAGGGTAAGCCCCGGGATGGTGAAAGGTGGCTCTTTCATCACCAAAAACTCATCGCCTTCATACAACGACGCCGCCCGCGTCGGTAGCGTTGCAACCAGCCCCTGCCGTGCTAAATACATAGCGACATGATAATTACGGGTAAAGACCTTAATGTGGCGACGGCACTCAAGTTGATCTAACGCTTCATCAACCCAACCCAGTTTCTGGACATCGTGTGGATCCATGCCTACACCGACCCCAAACCCTGTTTTACTGACCCAAACGTGCTGCGCTTTTAAGTATTCATCCAGGGTGTAATTTTTCAGCAACGGATGATCTTTGTGGATTAGACAGGAAAAATCATCCTGCCAAAGCACCTTCTGATGGAAGGACTGCGGCAGTTTTTCGAAGCGGTTGATGGCGAGATCAACTTTACCGTTTTCGACGTCGTGAAAGCTGATGTCGCTGGGGGTCATAATATCAAGGGACACATTGGGCGCCTGCTCATCAAGCGCTTCCAGTAAACGAGGCATCAGGGTTGAGGCCGCATAGTCAGACGCCATGATGCGGAATACCCGGTCACTGGTTGCGGCTTCGAATTCACGCACCGGCTGGATCATTTCTTCCACCGAGTACAAGACCGTACGCAGTGATTCCTGCATATCCAGTGCTCGTTGGGTTGGTACCATGCCTTCGCTGGTGCGCACTAAAATGGGATCATTGAGCAGGTTACGCAGGCGCTTAAGGCCGTTACTCATGGCCGGTTGAGTAATGTTAAGCTGCGCTGCGGCACGCGTTACATTGCGTTCGCGCAACAGCACATCCAGATAAACCAGTAAGTTAAGATCGATGTCTTTAATGGTATTCATAGAGCGCCTGAATATAATCCCGATACAGAAAATGTATCGGGATTATAAGCGCAGTGAATAGTTAACGCCAGTCTAGATGTTGCGCGTCGCGGTCGCCGGCGAAATGTGAGCGGCTCGTAACGCCGGACCATAGACAGCCAACAATCCGACAGCAAGTAATGCCAGCATGGCGATGGGCAGGTAGATGAGATTGAGCCGTGGTAAATCAAAGGTACTGACCAGCCACATATTCAGTGCGACGCTGCCGGCGCAACCGATGACAACGCCGGTAAAGGTGATTAACACATTTTCGGTTAAAAAGTAGCTGATGATATCACCACGACTGGCGCCTAACGCACGACGGGTACCAATCTGACGGCGACGACGGTTGATGGTAAATGAGATCAAGCCGACGATACCCAGCGCCGTTATGATCATCAGAGTGACGATAATCACCCATAGAATCGACTGCAGTGCCGTGTCATTGCGATAACTGTCGCTGCGCAACTGATTGACGGTGTCGTGCTCGAGTACCATTCGTCCGACATCGCGTTGTTCCATTTGCGCCACTGCTTGTGGCATAACTGCATCGCGGCTGCCCGGACTGGTTCGCACTAAGTAGTGGGCATAGACCGAGTCGGACTTTTGCGGTACCAACATGGCGTGCTCAATATTTCCCCAGCCAACCCAGGGGGCGTGCAGTTGTTTGATCACGGCAACGACCGTCATCGGCTCGTCATCGCCGGTGTAGAGTGTTCTGCCGACAGCTTGCTGTGGCTCCAGATCCGGGAATAAAGACGTGGCTAAGGTCGCGGTAATCATCACCGTTTGCGGCCAGTCGCCTTTGTTCATTTCACGCCAGGTAATGTCGGTTGGCTTGAAGTTTTCACCGGCCAACAGTTCGATACCCATGGCATTAACGGCATGGTCGTCAACATAGTAAACCGCGGCGCCGGCATCACCGGCGTCTTCGCCGGCGGCATTTTTTATGGTACGCGAAGAGCCGCTGTTGGACATGGGTAAGGCGTTGATCTGGATGGCATCAACCACGCCCGGAACATTGCGCAACAGGTCCAAATCGCTGTCAGTAACATAACGGGCATCGTAGTTTTGATCATAACCAATGGTAGTAATGTAAAACTGGTTGCTTTCATCCAATCCAGAGTCTCGCGACATCAGATCGTCGCGACTGGTGATCAGATGGATGGCATTGACAATGATCGTCATCGTCACGGCCACCTGCAACGCGATAAGAACAGCACCTACCTTGTTGCGCAATAACGCGCGAAAAATCGGTCCAATGTGATTCATGGCAGGTTCTCCTTATTGTGTTTTCAGTTGTGAGGCCGGAGGAATACGACAGGCTCGCCAGGTTGGGTAGGCACCCGCCAGCAAGCTGCTGATAATCGCCAGGGCGATACCAATGCCGACCAGGGTCAGATCCAGTTCGGCCAGACCGGCAAGGTTGTCGCCGTACAACGCTTTAATACCCTGTAGCCCGCACCAAGCCAGTAACAGACCACCGATGCCTCCGCCCACGCCAATGAGTGCTGTTTCCACCAGATGCTGCCAGTAAAGATCGGTACGGCTGGCACCGACGGCGCGACGCAATGCGATCTCGCCGGACTTAGCGACAAACTTGGTCAGCAGCAGACCAACGGTATTAAGCAGGCAGACCACCAGGAACATCAGTGCCAGATACATCATCACCTGCGCGTCGTCGTCAACGACCTGCTGGTTTTCCATCCATTCCATCACATCCGACAGACGGTTGTTCAGCGGCCGCGGGAAACGACCCAATTGTTTTTGTTGTTCGACATAGGCATTCAGGAAGCTCATATAGTCCTGTTCGGCTGCAGCGCTATCCAATTGCACCCAAAATTGGTAATTAATGCATTCAGACTGCAGAAAAGCCGCAAAACCTTCGCCTTCAGGAGACTTCCAGCAGTTGGTGTTACCACTGTTGGGCATCTCTATGGTTTCTCTTAACTTAAACGGCACATAGCCGTGTTCCATATTATTGAAAGCGCCGGTGGTAACGTCGTAAAAACGCGGTTTAAGCTCCCAGCTATCGAGCACGCCAACCACCTCAAACTGCTTGTCCATGAGAGTGATGGTTTGCCCCACCGAGTTGGCGCCGTCGAATACCTCGTCGTTGGTTTTCTTGCTCAACACAATGCTCAGGTGACCTTGCTTATCGGCTTCGTCAGACCATGGTTGGCCGTATAAAAATGGCGGTTCGAACATGTCGAAGAAATCGTTATGGGTTAACCGTAAATGCGCCATGAACGGTTTCTTGCCAAGTCCTTCCGGCTCAACAACGGCGGCGGACTGACTCATGGCTGCCTGATATTTTGCGGCTCCGGCTTCTTTTAATTGAGTCGCGTCCCGATAGGTCAGCTGATCCGGCGGCTCATTCGGTTCACTGTAGGGTTGGTTGGGATCCCAGCTGTCCAGTTGCACATAAAACAGCTGCTCACTTTTGTCAGGAATCGGGTTGGCAGACATCAAATAATTGATGGTTAAGGTTGTCATTGCTGCACCAATACCCAACGCAATGGCAGCCATCATTAAGGTTGACAGCACAGGGTTGCGCCGGATGCTGAGCCAGGCCAGGCGAAGATAATACATAAACATAGCAACTCTCCTTAAGCGCGCAGCGGTACGGCCGTTACCGGACCGTTGTGCTGCTCGGTAACCTTGCCATCAAGCACCTGAATGTGACGTTGAGCGCGTTCTGCCTGCGCGTGATCATGAGTGACCATGACGATGGTGGTGCCGTTGGCGTTAATGTCCTCCAGCAGCGACATGACGCTGTCCGCCATTTTCGAGTCCAGGTT
The DNA here is from genome assembly GCF_002968395.1 of Idiomarina sp. OT37-5b. Classification (NCBI taxonomy): domain Bacteria; kingdom Pseudomonadati; phylum Pseudomonadota; class Gammaproteobacteria; order Alteromonadales; family Idiomarinaceae; genus Idiomarina; species Idiomarina sp. OT37-5b. Next base: position 2,241,384 of record NZ_CP027188.1, on the reverse strand, counting down.
ACCGGTGGGTTCATCCGCCAGCAGGAAAAGAGGATCGCCGGCCAGAGCTCTCGCGATGGCAACACGTTGTTGCTGTCCACCGGACAGCTGCGAGGGTAGATGCTGCATGCGGTTCGCCAGGCCGACGATCTCTAAACTGTGTTCAATGCGCTGTTTGCGCTCGGCTTTGCTTAACTTACGGTAACGCAACGGCACGTCGACGTTATCGAATAAGTTCAAATCCGGAATCAGGTTAAAACTCTGGAAAATAAAGCCTATTTTTTCGTTGCGCAGGCGCGACAACTGCTTATCGGTTAGGTGTTTAACCGATTGGCCATCGAGCAAATAGTCACCGTCTTCAAAACTCTCGAGCAATCCAGCGATATTCAAAAAGGTGGTTTTGCCCGATCCGGATGGGCCGGTTACTGCAACAAAATCGCCTTCATTAACTTGCAAACTGAAGGATTGCAGTGCGGTGGTTTCGATGGTGTCGGTACGGAACACTTTACTGACGTTATTCATGGTTAGCATGATGAATTCCTTATTGATTGATGACGACAGATTGCGCCCCGTTGAAGCGCTGTGTGTCAGAAATAATGACTTGGTCACCGGCTTGCAGGCCGGCGATGATTTCAATGCTGGAAAGACTATTGGAACCGGTTTCGATGGGGGTTCGCACAGCAACTCCGTCACGCACAACGTAAGCAGCCGTGCCGCTGCTGTCCTGTAAAAAAGGACCGCGTTGCAGTGTCAGTACATTATCTTTTTTGTCCAGCAGAATGCGGGTCGTGAGACGCTGATTTTGACGCAGGCCGGCCGGTGACTGGCCACTGAAACGGACGGTACCGACGACCTGATTCTCACGAATTTCTGGGGACACGGCGACCAGCGTAGCGTCATGAATACGGCCGTTGTAGTTAATTTCTGCCGCCATACCAATCGCTAAATCGTCCGCGTAGCTTTCCGGGATACCAAGCTCAACTTCGAACTCAGACAAGTCCACTACGCCGATAATGGCTTGGTTGCGCGCCACCTGATTTTTCTGGTCGGCCTCGCGGTTACCAACAATGCCGGCCACCGGTGATAAAATCCGCAGGCCATCAACCTGGCGCTGCAACTCGTCAACCAGCAACTGTTGACGATCGACTTTTAATTGCAAAGAGCGGATGTCAAACGCCAGGCTCTCACTGTTGAGCCTGGCATCCTGAACCGCGTGTTGGTGCACCACTTTGGCATTCTCCAAGTCATCCTGAGCTTTCTCGTAGTCAATCTGGCTGATGGCTTGTTTTTCCCAGGCGGCGTCGGCGCGACGCTTTTCCCGGTCGGCAGCGGTCAGTGTGACTTGTGCCAGGTCGACCAGTTTTTGGTTCTCAAGTGCCGCTTTTTTGGACTGGATGCGCTGGCGATCCAAATCCATCAGCAAACTTTCGAGTGTGGCTTGCTCCTGCTGTAATTGATTTTTCAGTTCTGGACTGTCGATAACGGCCAGTAGTTGGTCTTTTTCAACCGCATCGCCAGCATCAACATGGTAGGTGATAACACCTTCGGCTGGCGCGTAAAGTGTTGGACTGACGGCAGCGACAACGCGGCCCTGAATGGAAACGTCGCGGACGAATTCGCCGCGTTGGACGGTGGCAATGCGCAGGTCTTCTGCTGCCACCGAGGCTTCAGCGCTGGACCACTGCGAAACCATGGGAGCTGCGATCGTAAACACACTCACCACAACCGCGGCGGCGATCCCCCAGCGCCAGTAGCTGCGTTTTGTTTTCGTGAGCACTTTATCCTGCCCACTGGTATCCGATATTTTTGTCATTTGCTCTACCCTCGACGGTTAACAAATTGGTTGTCATTGTTAACTTAAGTCGCCGCCGGCGCGAAAAGGGTTGTGAAAAGCATAAAAAGGACTGTAACAGAATGTATCAAACCGCTATGGTAGAGCTTAAAAAACGACGTGGAGAGCGTGATTTTGGCGGTTGATAGTCAGTATTTAGCACAGAAAATTTTGCAGGGTTTTCATTGTCACTATGACCGTTTTCAGCGTCTCACACGCGGCGCCCGCTCGCGTTTTTTAAAACAACAATGGCAAGGTGTGGTGAATGCCTCCGCCGAACGCATTTCCTATTATGACCGGCAAGTAAAGGAAACCAGCGTTGCCGTGCAACGTGCGGTGGGAGCAGACTTTGATGCGGCGTTATGGTTGGCAACGCGTCAGCGTTATCAATCCTTACTCAAGTTTCACCCGCAGGCTGAACTGGCCGAAACCTTTTATAATTCGGTGTTTTGCCGGGCGTTCGAACGGCGTTATTTTAATAACGACTTTATTTTCGTTGAAACCTTATTACACAGCCACATTCCGGTTTCCGTACAAAGCCAGTACCGCAGCTATTTTCCGGTAAAAGGTGGGCTGCAACAGGTACTCTTAACGATCTTTCTGGACAGCGGCTTAAACGGGGAGTTTGAGCATTTCGAAAACGATCTGGAGCAGTTGCGAGATGCCTTTTTGCAACGGTCACAGGAAACCGAAATTGAACCGCATGACATTCGTATCGATGTCTTAAACTCGCCGTTTTTTCGTAATAAAGCCGCTTACTTGGTTGGGCGCATTGTCACCGAGCGTCATCACTATCCGTTTATTGTCCCGGTGCTGGTGAACAGCCAGGGCAAACTCTATGTCGATGCGTTCATTACCAACTCCAACCGAATGGCGACCATTTTTGGGTTTGCACGCTCTTATTTTATGGTGGAAACCGAAGCACCATCGGCGCTGGTACGCTTTTTAAAAGATCTGATGCCCCGCAAAACCCTGGCCGAGCTCTATGCCTCGATAGGGTTTCATAAGCAGGGTAAAACCGAGTTTTATCGCGAGTTTTTGCATCATCTGCAACGGACTGATGATCAGTTGGTGGCGGCACCGGGAGTAAAAGGTATGGTAATGACGGTATTTACACTGCCGTCGTTTCCCTATGTGTTTAAGGTGATTAAGGACAAACTTGGATCCACTAAGGCATTTAGCCGACAAACGGTGATTGACCGCTACCGAATGGTGAAGCGTCATGACCGGGTCGGGCGTATGGCTGATACACTGGAATTTGCCGACGTCGCCATTCCGCTCAAGCGAATCGCTGCGGATTTGCTGCAGGAACTGCAGTCAACGGTTGCCGGGTCAATCGCGATTGAGGGCGAGACGCTGATCATCAAACAACTCTTCGTCGAGCGACGTCTGACGCCACTGAACTTGTTCCTGGAATACGCCAGTGATGATGAGATAGATGCGGCCATGAATGACTACGGTCTGGCGATCAAGGAAATGATAGCGGCCAATATCTTTCCGGGCGATATGCTACTGAAGAACTTTGGTGTGACCCGCCACCGGCGAGTGGTGTTCTATGACTACGATGAGGTTCGTTACCTAACGGACATGAGTTTTCGCGCACTGCCAAAACAGGATGGCTTTATGGATGCGGAAGTGTCTGCGGCGCCAGATGACGTATTCCCTGAGCAATTAGCGCAATTTGCGGTGCCACAGCCACATTTGCGTGAGGTTTTACTTAAGCACCATCCGGATTTGAATGACCCGGGTTATTGGCGAAAAATACAGAAACACATCCGCGAGGGATGCCTGACGGATGTGTTTCCTTATGAGCAACACCTGCGTTTTACGCGGAGGTTTTAAATTGGTCTTCCTCGGTTGAGCCGGTCAAGGCGGTGACGGATGAAACACCGCCCTGGATGACGTTGGTCAAATCGTCAAAATAACCGGTACCGACTTCCTGCTGATGTGCGACAAAGGTGTAGCCTTTGTCGGCTGCCGCAAACTCCTGCTGTTGCAGGCGAACGTAAGCCGACATATCGTTGCGGGCGTAGTCGTAAGCCAGTTCGAACATGTGATACCACATGTTGTGAACACCGGCGAGCGTAATGAATTGGAACTTATAACCCATGGCAGCGAGTTCGCGCTGGAACTTGGCGATGGTGTCATCGTCAAGGTTGCGGCGCCAGTTAAACGACGGTGAACAGTTATAAGCCAGCAATTTGCCTGGGTATTTGGCGTGAACCGCTTGCGCAAATTGACGCGCCTCGTCAAGATCCGGTTTTGCCGTTTCGCACCAGAGCAGATCGGCATAAGGGGCATAGGCCAGGCCTCTGGAGATGGCTTGCTCAATTCCGGGTTTGACGCGGTAAAAACCTTCCGCGGTGCGTTCACCGGTAATAAAGGGTTTGTCATTGGGGTCAAAGTCGGAGGTCAGCAGGTCGGCGGCATTGGCATCGGTACGCGCGACAATCAGCGTTGGGATACCGGCAACATCGGCAGCCAGTCGGGCCGCAACCAGCTTCTGTACCGCTTCCTGGGTGGGAACCAGCACCTTACCACCCATGTGACCGCATTTTTTCACCGAAGCTAACTGATCCTCAAAGTGAACACCGGCAGCGCCAGCCTGAATCATTCGTTTCATTAACTCATAAGCGTTCAGTACCCCGCCGAATCCGGCTTCGGCATCGGCAACGATGGGGGCAAAGTAATCGATGTAACGGTCATCTTCCGGGGTTATGCCTTTTGACCACTGAATCTGGTCTGCGCGGGCAAACGAGTTGTTGATTCGTTCAACCACCGTGGGTACTGAATCAACCGGGTATAAGGATTGATCGGGGTACATGCTGCAGGCACTGTTGTTGTCAGCCGCTACTTGCCAGCCGGACAGATAAATTGCTTGCAGACCCGCCTTCACTTGCTGTACCGCCTGGCCGCCGGTTAGCGCACCAAGCGCATTGACATAGTCTTTACCAAATTTACCCTGCGCTTCACCGTTGATCAGTCGCCATAATTTATTGGCGCCGTTACGCGCGTAGGTATATTCCGGTTGTACCGAGCCACGCAGGCGTACCACTTCTTCGGCGGAGTAGGGACGCTCGACACCTTGCCAGCGTGGATCTGACTGCCATTGTTCCTGGAGCTTTTTGGCTTGTGCCGCTTGAGAGAGAGATTGTGTTGTCATGATGGTTGTCCTGTATAGCGTTTTGTTATCGTTAGGCCAGCTTTTGGTAGCCGGGTAAGGTTAGAAATTCGACCAGCTCATCGGCGGTGGTGATGTCTTCGAGTAGCTGCAGAGCCTCGGCAAATGGCTCGTTTTGCCAACGCTGCTCACCAACGTGTTGGCGAACCACAGCCGCCTCCTGCTGCAGGTAATCCCGGAACAGCTGTTTGCTGACAATGGTGCCATCGCTGAGTGTCTTTTGATGGCGAATCCACTGCCAGATTGAGGCGCGCGAAATCTCGGCGGTCGCGGCATCTTCCATCAATCCATAGATGGGCACACAGCCTTTACCGTCCAGCCAGGCCGCGATGTATTGCAGTGAAACGCGAATGTTGGTGCGCATACCGGCTTCGGTGCGTTCACCCTCGCAGGGTTGCAGCAGCAACGCTTGATCGATGTCGTTGTCCTGGTCGCGCAGCACCTGCAATTGGTTGTCAGCAGCCATTCCCTCGACGAAGACTTCGCGCACGGTATCGGCCAAGCCGGGATGGGCGATCCACGTGCCATCGTGTCCGTTGTCCCGTTCGAGTGTCTTGTCCGCACGCACTTTGGCCAGAATTTGCTGATTTTCGGTCGCGTCTTTGCTGGGAATAAACGCCGCCATACCGCCCATGGCGAGAGCGCCACGCAAATGACACGTGCGTACCAGCAGCCTTGAGTAAGCGTTTAAAAAGGGCTTATCCATACTCACCACCTGACGATCGGGTAAAACGCGGTCAGGATGAGCTTTCAAGGTTTTGATGTAGCTGAAAATGTAGTCCCAGCGACCACAATTCAGCGCGGCAATATGCTCACGCATGCGGTACAGAATTTCGTGCATCTGGAATACTGCCGGCAATGTTTCGATAAGCACGGTGGCACGAATGGAACCGGTTTTTACGTTAAAGCGCTTTTCGGTGTAGTGAAAAACGTCTGCCCACCAGCCGGCTTCATCACTGTGCTCCAACTTGGGCAAATAAAAATAGACACCGCTGCCGCGTTGCAGGCGAGTTTGGTAGTTGTGAAAGAAGTACAGCGCAAAATCCATTAAGGCGCCGGCAATGGGTTTGCCGCCCGCATGGATATGCTTTTCCGGCAGATGCAAGCCACGAACCCGGGCAATCAACAATGCTGGGTTTTCCTTAACGGCATAGTGCTTGCCGGTGTCAGGATCATCGTAGGTCATGCCGTCAAGGTTGGCGTCACGCAGGTTGAGTTGACCGTTGAGCAAACCGTCCCAGGTTGGCGACTGTGAGTCTTCAAAGTCGGCCATGTAACAATCCACATTTGCATTGAGGGCGTTGATGACCATTTTGCGATCCACCGGGCCGGTAATTTCCAGCCGCCGTTTGGTCAGGTCCTTTGGTAATTCGGCAATGCGCCAGTTACCGTCCCGGATCGCCTGAGTGGCCGGATCGAAGTCGGGTAATTGGCCGGCATCGTAGGATGCCTGACGTTGCTTGCGTTTCGCGAGTAGCTGGTGCAATTCGGGCTGGAAGCGCTCGACCAATTCGGTCAAGAAGGCGATGGCGTCATCAGTGAACAGGGCGCTCGCCTGTTCGTTCAGTGGTTGATTAAATTCGAGTTGGGTGGTCATTTTTGAATCCGTTGTTATTAACTTGTTAACACGGATTAAGGTTAGACCCTGTTCTTTATATCAGTCTAATTTATCAAACTGATTGCGGGTATTCACTAGAGTAATTTAAAAGGTGGAGAAACTGTGGTTAATATTTCAGCGGGGCGTTTATCGCTGAAGCCATAAGCCCCGCTGATGTGACGGTGAATGGGTTAGGATACTTTAAAGCGCGCGACCAGACCGTTGAGGTCGACAGCCAGGCGTGACAGTTCCTGACTGGAAGCGCTGGTCTGTTCGGCACCCGATGCCGTTGAGTTCGACAGGTCACGGATACTGACCAGGTTCTTATCAACGTCGCGTGCGACGTTCGCTTGTTCTTCTGCGGCTGACGCAATTGAGGTATTGTGAGTATTAATCTCACTCACAGCCTGTGCGATTTGTTTCAGCGCTTCGCCGGCCTCACGGGCGATATCCAGGGTACTGGTGGCTTTTTCCATGCTCCGCTTCATGGTGGTAACAGACATATCACTGGACTGATTAATGGCCTTCACCATGTCTTCAATTTCGACCGTAGACTGCTGTGTTTTGTGCGCCAGAGAGCGAACCTCGTCGGCTACTACGGCAAAGCCTCGTCCTGATTCACCAGCGCGAGCGGCTTCAATGGCGGCATTCAGTGCCAGCAAGTTGGTTTGCTCGGCGATACCACGGATAACCTCCAGCACTTTGGTGATATCAGTAACCTTATTGGCCAGCTCGGTCACGCTATTAGACGAGTCGCCAATTTCCTGAGACAACTCTTCGATCGCGGTGACGGTTTTGCGGACTCGGTCATTCCCTAACTGCGCCTGCTCATCAGCCGACTCAGAGGCTTCAGAGGCACTCTGGGCATCCGACGCAACGTTTTCTACGGCCGTGGTTAACTCAGTGACGGCGGTGGCAGCTTGCTCCAGTTCTTCACTTTGTTGTTGAATGGTACGGGTAGAGTCATCGGTTACCGAGCTCAGCTCCTCGGAAGTTGACGCCAACTGTTCAGACGACTCAGAAATCTTAGCAATCGACTCGCGCAGCTCGTTTTGGGTTCGTTGTAACTGTTTTAGCAACACCGTCGCTTCGTCATTGCCATCAATCTCTACGCTAGCGGTAAGATCACGAGCGGCAATGGTCTGCGCAAATTCGACCGCTTGTTGAATCGGTACGACAATACTGCGCGTGAGTACCAGTGCAAACACGATCATCAGAATCAGTGCAACGATAAGCGCGGTGATTACACCAATGTTCGCTGAGGTGGCGACATCACCGGCCTGTTCAGTTGCATCAGCAATCAATGCCATTTCCAGCGCCAGCATTTCGTCTAACGCGGCTGAGATCTCATCGGTCAGTGGTAATATGCGATTTTCCCGCAGCGACGTAATTGGATCGGTCAGCTGTGCGTCGACGAGTTTTTCGAACTGATCATGAAGCGTCCAATATTCCTTATCTAGCGCCATGTATTGATTGAACTTTTCACGGGCTTCGGCATTTTCAATGCTGTTGGAGTACTCATCCTGATTGCGTTTCAAGCTTTCAATGGCTTCATTGAGTTTGTCCATGTAGCCGGGTAAGCGATTCGGGTCGTTAACAAAATTGGTGACGTTAGCCGAATGAATGCGGACCCGAAGAAACTCTCGATCGAGATCATTGACGTTGTCGACCGCGGGAACCTGAACGTCGGTGATAAAGTCCATTTGGTCAGTCACTACTGCGAGACGATTAAGTGCAAAAATGCCCAATGCCAGCACTAAAAGGCCAATGATGGCAAAGGCTGCGGACGCACGCACGCCGATAGAGAACTGTCGAAACATAAACTTTTCCTAATTATTATTGATTTAGATCATGAACGCTTTGGCCATTATCGGCCACATGCTCTAAAAACATAAGGCTCGAATGAGACTTTCTATCGTTTTCTTGGATGAATCTATCGAATCCATCGACAAAAACTCATCGGGCTGGTGTGCCTGATTGATCGAACCAGGCCCCATGACGATAGTTTGGCAGCCTAATGCTTGTAAAAAGGGGGCTTCGGTACAGTAGTTAACGGCCTGACTTGCCTGTTGACTGACTTTTTCAGCGAGCTTGACCAGGGCGGCATCGGTGGTTTGTTCAAAGCCTGGAATGGGTTCATGCAAATGCAGCCACTCGATTTGTGCTTCCGTTTGTTGTTTGAGCTCCGTCAAGTGGCGGTCGATGATACCGTACAGGTCATCAATGGCCATGCCAGGCAATGGTCGGACATCGATTTGTAGCTCACAACAGCCACAGATCCGATTGGGATTATCACCACCATGGATGCTACCGAGATTAAGTGTGGGTTCGGGTACGGCAAACATCGGGTTTGAATAGTTATGCGAAAATTCCGATTGGACTTGTAACAATTTACCGATCACCTGGTGCATCACCTCAATAGCGTTAATACCTAGCTTAGGATCCGAACTGTGACCGGAACGCCCGATCACCCGAATGGCTTCACTTAAATGCCCTTTATGAGCGCAAACCGGCCGCATACTGGTCGGTTCACCAATAATGCAGGTGTCCGGCTTGAGGTTGTTGAACATCGACAATTGGCGCGCGCCATCCATGGTGGTTTCTTCGTCCGCTGTCGCCAGAATCATCAGCGGTTTTTGCTGAGCAGCACTGGGCAGGTTTTTTAACACCTCGATGATAAAGGCAAAAAAGCCTTTCATATCAATACTACCCAAGCCATACCAGCGATTGTCTTTCTCGGTCAGTTGAAACGGGTCCAGGCTCCAGCGCTGGGCATCGTAGGGAACCGTATCGGTGTGTCCGGACAGCAGCAAACCGCCGGTACCAGTACCCCGACGTGCCAGTAGGTTGTACTTACCCGGTTTATTTTCCAGTTCATTGATCTCGCATTGAAAGCCCAGCGCTTCCAGCCAGGTTGCGAGCAAATCAATGACACCTTTGTTGGAGTGGTCCCAACCTGGATCCATGCTGCTGATGGAAGGAGTAGCAATTAACTGCTGGTACATGGAAAAAAAGGAAGGTATCGACATAGATAATTATCCATAAAAGTTGCATAAATATATTTATTCGGATATTCTGCACAAAAATTCACTTGCTCACCACTGAAGCAGAAAATCGTCGTAAAGGAAATAGCCGCGTGAAGAAAAACTCGTCCTTAACTGCCGTTGTTATCGGTGCCAGTGGTTACGCTGGTTCTGAACTGTGTCGTTTGGTGGCGCGGCATCCATTATTGACCCTTGCTGGCTGTTTTGTTTCTGAAGGCAGTGTTGATGCCGGTACGAAGTTGTCGGTGCTGTACCCAAAGCTTCGGGGTGTGGTGGATTTGCCATTACAGGGGCTGGACAGCCTGTCACTGAAGCAAATCAAAGCAACAGCGCAGGTGGTGTTTATTGCCACTGAACATGAGGCCGCCGCGCAGTTGGCCTATCAGTTATATGACAACAAACGCATTATCATTGACTTATCCGGCGCTCATCGTTTAGCAGACGCACAGGACTATATCACCCATTACGGTTTTTCTCATCCGCATCCGCAATTGCTGAGCGAAGCCGTCTATGGCCTCGCTGAATGGCATACCGGTTTACTGGAAAACGCCAATCTTATCGCGGTACCGGGCTGTTACCCCACCGCAACCTTACTGGCATTGAAGCCGGTGCAGCATCTATTGGCGTCGCAACCGGTGATAGTTAACGCGGTATCCGGAGTAACGGGTGCCGGCCGCAAGCCGACGCATAAAACGCTGGGAGCCGAGCTATCGCTGCAGGGCTATGGGGTATTTAATCACCGTCATCAGCCTGAAATTGAGCAGCACGGGCAGACAGCGGTGGTCTTCACGCCGCACCTGGGGGCGTTTAAACGGGGCATTTTAGCCACGCTGTACCTGCAACTTGCCGAAGGGACATCGTGTCAAGACGTTGCCGAGGCTTATGCCGTGTATCAAAAACATCCGTGCGTGCGGGTTGGATACCAACACACACCGGCGATTCAGGACGTCGAGCACAGCGGTTACTGCGATATTGGCTGGCATCGTAAAGGGACTCAACTGATTGTGTTTGCTGCCATTGATAACTTGCTAAAAGGGGCCGCAAGCCAGGCCTTGCAGTGTCTTAACCTGCGTCTTGGTGAGCCGCAAACAACCGGGGTGCCGTTATGAGCGGCGTTGTTGAAGTGATCAAGATAGGCGGTAGTTTGCTGGCGCAGCCTGCACAGTTACGAGCCTTATTTGCGGGGCTGGCACAGCAACAGCACAGCACCGTCATCGTGCATGGCGGCGGTGCTGCCGTTGACAACTGGTTGGCAGGCATGGGTCTACAAACCGAAAAGCGTGACGGGCTCAGGGTCAGTCACGAGCAACAGATGCCGCTGATTGTCGGAGCTCTGGCCGGTTATGCCAATAAACAGCTCATGAGTTATGCGATTGAAGCCGGACTGCAGCCCACCGGTCTCAGCTTGTGGGAAACCGGAATGCGGTGCAAAGCGCTGTCGAGTGAACTGGGACAAGTGGGCATTTGCGACGAGGAGCAAAGCCAGGTATCTGAATGGATGAACTGGTTACTCGAGCACTCACACCTCAGCATCATCAGTTGCATCGGCTTTGATGCTAACGGCAGCTGGTACAACGTTAACGCGGATAATGCCGCAGCGGCACTCGCGCAAATGTTAAAGGCCAAACTGACCTTTGTTACTGACGTAGATGGTGTTTACGACCAGCAGCAACAGTTGATCCCGCAACTCGATTCGGCAAGGTACCGGCACCTGTGCCAACAGGGCGTCATTTCCGGGGGAATGAAGGTAAAAGTGGACAGTGCCCTGGCGACCGCCAGGCAGTTGCGACGCAGTGTGCGAATCTGCGGGTGCGCGTGCCTCACCCGCCCAGAATCCGGCACCACGATCGTTGACTGATTTATTGACTTAGGTTTTACCATGAAAGACACCACGACCCTACCGACAAACCTATTGTCGGGTTGCGAACTCAGCGCTGAGCAACTGCAGCAGGTGCTGAGCATCGCACAACAACAGAAAGCCCGGCCGCAGGCCTATCAACAACTGTTGGCCGGCAAAAGCATCGCGACAATCTTTGAAAAACCAAGCCTGCGTACCCGGGTTTCCTTTGCCGTTGGCATGCAAAAGCTGGGCGGGCAGGCCATTTACCTGGATGAGCAGGGGCAAGGGCTGGGACAGCGCGAGAGTATTGCGGATTACGCAAAAAACTTATCCTGCTGGTGTGACGCGATTGTCGCACGAGTGCTTCAGCACGAGACCCTGCAGGAACTGGCCAAACACGCATCGGTGCCGGTCATCAACAGCTTGTGTGATCGCTATCACCCATGCCAGGCGCTGGCTGACTGCCTGACGCTGCAGGAGCAATTCGGTTCACTTGATGGGTTGCATCTGGTGTATTGCGGCGACGGTAACAACGTGACCCGCTCGCTGATGTTGTATGCGGCGATGCTTGGCGCCAAGGTGACATCCGTGACGCCGGCTGATCGGGCCATTGAGCAAAGCTGGCTGGACGATATTAATGCACAGGCCGGCGGGAAGGCGCATAACGCCACCCACTTTGATGACCTCGGCGCGGTGGATGTCTTATATACCGACACCTGGGTGTCGATGGGAGACGATACCCCACTACAGCAGGTGAAAGAAAAATTTCTGCCCTATCAAATTAATGCACAACGGGTTGCCCAGCTTAAGCCCCGTGCAGTGATGCACTGTCAGCCGGTACACCGCGGTTACGAAGTGACCTCGGAGGTCATTGACAGTGATTTGTCTCTTTGTCTGCAACAGTCCGAAAACCGCTTGTATGCCCAGAATGCGTTACTGAGCATGATGCTCAGTGATAGTTGTGCTTTTGCCGCTGCTACTGATTTAAGGAATGCCTCATGAATAAAGTTGTACTCGCCTATTCCGGAGGGTTAGATACCTCCGCCATTGTTCCCTGGTTAAAAGAGCATTACGACTGTGACGTTGTTGCCTTTGTCGCCGATGTCGGGCAGGGGGCAGAAGAGCTGGCCGGAGTGGAAGAAAAAGCTAAAGCTTCAGGTGCCAGTGAATGCTATGTGGTGGATCTGAAAGAAGAGTTTGCCCGGGCATATATTTATCCCACCCTAAAAACCGGTGCCGTGTACGAGGGAACCTATCTGCTGGGAACCGCGATGGCGCGCCCGATTATCGCCAAAGCGCAGGTCGAGATCGCACGAAAAGTGGGTGCTGATGCGCTGGCGCACGGCTGCACCGGGAAAGGCAATGATCAAGTTCGGTTTGAATCCTGCTACGCAGCGCTGGCTCCAGATCTTACCGTGATTGCGCCCTGGCGTGAGTGGCAGCTAGACAGCCGTGAATCGTTGTTAAACTACCTGGCAGAACGCGATATTCCGTGCTCTGCGTCTGCCACCAAAATATACAGTCGTGACGCCAATGCCTGGCATATTTCGCACGAAGGCGGCGAGTTGGAAGACCCGTGGAACGAGCCGAGCGCACAAGTCTGGACACTGACCAACTCACCTGAACAGGCGCCGGATGAGCCGGAATATCTGTCAGTGACGTTGGAAAAAGGTGAAATCACGGCGGTTAACGGTGCGTCCTTGTCGCCGCTTGGTTGTTTGGAAACACTCAATCAACTGGCTGGCAAACATGGTGTCGGACGGGTTGATATTGTTGAAAATCGACTGGTGGGCATGAAAAGCCGTGGTTGCTACGAAACGCCCGGAGGCACCGTGATGATGGCAGCGTTGCAGGCGATCGATGAACTGGTACTGGATAAAGCAAGCCGTAGCTGGAAGTCGCAACTGAGTGAGCAGTTTGCGCAATTGCTTTATGACGGACGTTGGTTTACGCCGTTAAAACAGTCGGTTTTGGCGGCCGCTGAAGTGCTGGCAGAAAAAGCCACTGGCGAGGTGGTGCTGAAGCTCTACAAAGGCCAGGCAACAGCGGTGAAAAAGCGCTCGCCCTATTCCTTGTACAGTGAAGACTTCGCCACCTTCGGTGCCGATGAGGTCTATAACCAACAGCATGCAGAGGGTTTTATCCGTCTGTTCTCGCTGCCCAGCCGGATAGCGGCACTGCAACAGCAAGGAGGCGGCGATGGCTAGTGCGCAACTTTGGGGAGGACGTTTTGCGGACGGACCCAGCGAAGCCTTTCAGGCGTTTAACGACTCGTTACCTTTTGACCATGTATTAGCCGAACAGGATATTCAGGGCTCGGTAGCCTGGGCTGATGGATTGCGCCAGGTTGGCGTAATAACCGCCCAGGAATGTCAACAACTGCAGCAGGCACTGACAGAGCTGTGGCAGGAATTGCAACAGCATCCGCAGCAGATCGCCGGCGCCGGCGACGAGGACATCCACTCATTCATCGAGCGGAAGTTAGTTGAGCGGGTGGGGGATCTGGGCAAAAAATTACATACCGGGCGCAGCCGTAATGATCAGGTTGCTACGGACTTGCGCTTATGGAGTCGTCAACAAGGCCAGGCGGTGCTGAAGGCACTGACGACGTTACAAGGTGCGTTGACGGAGTTCGCGGCGCGTGAAATCGATACGGTATTGCCGGGGTATACCCATTTGCAACGAGCCCAACCCGTGTTATTCGCGCATTGGGCGCTGGCTTATGTGGAAATGTTGCAGCGTGACCACGAGCGGTTGGTGGATGCTTTAGAGCGTATGAACCAGTCGCCGCTGGGGTGTGGTGCTCTGGCCGGTACGGCTTACCCGATTGATCGGGAGCAGTTGGCGCAGCAACTGGGTTTTCATTCTGCCTGCCGCAATAGCCTTGATGCGGTTTCCGATCGTGATTTTGTGCTGGAACTGCTCAGTACTGCGTCATTATCGATGCTGCATTTGTCACGGCTGGCAGAAGATCTGATTTTCTATAACAGTGGTGAGGCCGGCTTTATCGAATTGGCCGATGATGTGACTTCCGGATCGTCGCTGATGCCGCAGAAAAAGAATCCCGACGCACTGGAACTGGTGCGGGGTAAAAGCGGACGTGTGACCGGCGCGCTGATGGCAATGACGGTGACCTTAAAATCGTTACCGCTGGCCTACAACAAAGATTTGCAAGAAGACAAAGAAGGCCTCTTTGACGCATTAAAACACTGGCGTGCAGCGCTCAACATCAGCAGCCAGTGCCTACAAGGGATTCGCGTCAATCGCGAACGTTGCCGGCAGGCGGCTCAACAGGGTTATGCAAACGCGACTGAGCTGGCGGATTATTTGGTGAGTAAAGGCGTACCTTTTCGGCAGGCGCACCACCAAGTCGGCGAACTGGTGCAACTGGCGATAAAACAGGGCAAGCCGCTGGAGCAGTTGTCATTATCGCAGATGCAGCAGGTTACTGAAACGATTGAAGAGGATGTCTACCCGTGGCTGTCGCTACAGTCGCTGCTGGAAAAACGGCAGGCACTGGGCGGTACCTCACCGGAGCGCGTCAAAGAGGCACTGAAAAAGCATCAACAGCAGCAAAAGATACGTGTTCGTGATGCAAACCTATCGGACATTGACGCGATTGTCGGGCTGGTCGGTCATTGGGCGGGAGCCGGTGAAAATTTGCCGCGCGCCAAGGATGATATTATTCATTCCATCAATGAATTTGCGGTGAGTGAAATTGACGGCAACGTCATGGGCTGTGCGTCATTGTACATATACACCACGGGTCTGGCAGAAATTCGTTCGCTTGGCGTGAACCCGCAAAGCAAGGTTAAAGGGCAGGGGCGACTGCTGGTGGAAAAGCTACTGCGCAAAGCCCGCGACTTACATTTAAAGCGGGTGATTGTGTTAACCCGGGTGCCGGACTTCTTTGAGCAGCAGGGTTTTTACCACTGCTCGAAGGACAGCCTGCCAGAGAAGGTGATGAAAGATTGTGAGCTGTGT
This sequence comes from Idiomarina sp. OT37-5b, assembly GCF_002968395.1. NCBI lineage: Bacteria > Pseudomonadati > Pseudomonadota > Gammaproteobacteria > Alteromonadales > Idiomarinaceae > Idiomarina > Idiomarina sp. OT37-5b. The sequence continues at coordinate 2,225,928 of NZ_CP027188.1, read as the reverse complement.
CCGCGCAAGGCCAACTGCGATGAGCTGGCCATGGAGTTTCGGTTGCTGTAAGCCGTTTACGCGGTGTTAGTACAAGGTTTTAATCCAGCGTTCCTCGGTGATAAAGTTCCAGGCCCATGGTTTCCACTTATCACTGAGGCCGTTGCCCAACGCATCCTCTAGCGCCATACCTTGCTCACGCATGCTGTCCACTTCCGCTTTGGTGGCCTTAATCATATCCAGAAACGCCTGATAATCGGCGCGGCTCGCCTTCGGACCGTGGCCAGGGATGATCACCGTATCGTCATTAATCTTACTGATGAGTGTGGTGACGTTATTGATATACCCCTCAACGTCACCGCCACTGCCTAAATCAATGAATGGGAAACGCTCATTAAAGAACAGGTCACCCGGGTGCAATACATTCGCTTTTTCAAACCATACCGCGACGTCCCCGTCAGTATGGCCATTGGCAAGATAGAACACATGCACCGTATCACCGTTGATGTGTAACGTAACGGTTGAATCAAAGGTTAACTGCGGTAGTCCGGCGGCATTAAAGTCGCTGTCATTGCTTAACCGTTTGCGTACATTGTCATGAGCCAGAATGGTGGCATCATGGTTTTCCCGTAGCCACATATTAGAGCCGACGTGATCGCCGTGAAAGTGTGTATTGATGACGTAACGAACCGGCTCGCCGGTCAACTCGTCAATTTTGGCGCTGATTTTTTCCGCCATCTGCTGATATTGATCATCAATCAGCAGCACGCCATCGGCACCATGCATCAGTGCCATATTGCCGCCGGCACCAGTGAGCATGTGAATATTATCGGCGACGGCATCGGCGCTTACCTGAACGTCAGCAAAACGATCTTGAGCAGTCGCAGCAGCGCTTAGAGCAAGGGCTGCCAGCAGGGTAAGTTTTTTCATAACGGGTTCCTGATTGGGTTTTAACCTGATTACTTTGTAGACAAAGAAAGGGATCAATTCAACGTGTCAAAAACGTGAATCTTTTGTGACAGTTTGAAGTTGTCACATATCTGTCATGCCGAATCACTACTCTCGTTTCCGTCAATTCAAAACCGAAAAATGAAGGTCGGGAGAACTCAATGAAACTGCAAACTCTATTTAAAGCTTCTGCTGTTGCCGCAGCGCTTGCGCTGGCAGGCTGTGGTGGTGACATCAACATCGACACCGGTGCGACGGTTGAACAACCGGATCCAGGCACAGGTGGTGGCGACAACGGTGGCGGTGATACCGGTGCTGACTTACCGGGTGAAACCAGTGGTTCACTCTCACTCGCAGCCAGTGAAGCGCTGGGTGAGGAAGTTCAGGTACAGGTTCTTTCTGGACGCATCACGGAAGATACCACGCTGGTAAATAGCCTGGACGACGGTACAACAGTAATGTATGCGCTGGACGGACCTACTTTTGTCGGTGGTGATAAAGCCGATTCTGCGGTGTTGACCGTTGAACCGGGTACTGTGATTTTTGGTCGTCAAGGTAACGATTACCTGGTGGTTAGCCGTGACTCACAAATCATCGCTGAAGGTACAGCGGACGCGCCGATTATCATGACGTCTTCGCAGGACGTGCTGGGTGAAGAAACGGCTCCGGGTCAATGGGGTGGCTTTATCATCTTGGGTAACGCGCCAAGCAACAAATGTCCTTCTGACGGTTCTGACTGTGCGCTTCAGGTTGAAGGCGCTGAAGAGGGTGCCGTATTCGGTGGTACCGACGAAACAGACAACTCTGGTGTTTTACGCTACTTAGTGGTTAAGCACGGTGGTTTTGAAATCGCACCAGATAACGAATTAAACGGCATCACCTTCGGTGGCGTTGGTTCAGGTACAACGGTTGAATATTTACAGGTTCACGGCAACTCGGACGACGGCATCGAAATGTTCGGTGGTAACGTCGACTTTAAACACGTTGTATTAACCGGCATGCAAGACGACAGCATCGACTGGGATAACGGTTACCAGGGCCGCATGCAGTTCGTTTACGTTGAGCATGACAAAAACGGTGGCGACGCTAACCGTGGTATCGAAGCTGACAACGACGGTTCTAACCCGGCTGCTGAGCCAATGTCTAACCCCATTCTCGCGAACCTAACCATCATTGGTAATAACTTCCAGGGTGAAAACTCATCAGAAGGTATCTACTTACGTGAAGGGACTGGCGCGCAGTTCTACAACACCGTAGTAACCGGCCCATCAGAAATGGGCGAGTGTTTTGAAGTTGAAGGCAACGAAGTATCTCAAGGTCACTTAACCGATAACACCATTCGCATGGAAAACTCAGTGTTTGCCTGCAGCAACGGTGAAAACTTCAAGTTTGGTGATACCGACGTTGACCTGGAAGACTGGTTCCTGAACGATCAAGCTAATAACTTTATCAGCGATTCTGTGATGCTGTCAGCCAATGGTCAGCCAATGAGCGGCTCACCGTTACTGGGTGCAGGACAAGACGTATCGAACACCGTAGACGGTAGCTTCTTTGAATCGGTTGATTTTATCGGCGCCGTGGGCGGCGATGACGACTGGCGTCAAGGCTGGGCCTTTGGTTTTGGCGGTGGTGAAGTGACTGCCGGTGACTCAGAAGCGCCAGTAGCAGGTTGCCCGGCCGGCACAGAAGCGATTACTCCTATTGACGGCTCAACGACGACCTGTGAACTGGAAGGTCGTTACACAGACGATCTGACCCTGACCGCGGGTAACTACTACGCATTAACGGGTGCCGTGTTCATCGGTGGTGACAATGCTGACTCAGCAACCTTGACCATCGAACCTGGTGTTACCGTATACGGTCGTACCGGTAATGACTACCTGGTCATCAGCCGTGGTTCAGATATCGACGCTCAGGGTACTGCCGAAGAACCTATCTCACTGACATCGTCAATTGATGTTGAAGGTGGCGAAGGCATGCCAGGTCAATGGGGTGGTTTGATTATTCTTGGTAACGCGCCAAGCAACAAGTGCCCGTCAGACGGTTCAGACTGTGCGCTGCAGGTAGAAGGTGCTGAGGAAGGCGCTGTATTTGGTGGTACCGATACCGCTGATAACTCAGGTACGCTGCGCTATGTACGTGTCATGAACGGTGGTTTTGAAATCGCACCGGACAACGAACTTAACGGTATCACCTTCGGTGGTGTTGGTTCAGGCACAACGGTTGAGTACCTGCAAGTTCACAACAACTCTGACGATGGTATTGAAATGTTCGGCGGCAACGTTAACTTCAAGTACGTTGTACTGACCAACATGCAAGACGACAGCATCGACTGGGATAACGGTTACCAAGGTAAACTGCAGTACGTACTGGTACGTCAAAACCCAGACAACTCAGACGCTAACCGTGGTATCGAAGCCGATAACGATGGCTCTAACCCAGGTGCTGAACCAATGTCTAGCCCGACCATCGCTAACCTGACCATCATTGGTAACACCTTCTCTGGCGAAAACGCTTCAGAGGGTATCTACCTGCGCGAAGGTACTCAGGCAACGTTCTACAACACCATCGTATCAGGCCCGGCCGGTATGGGTGAGTGCTTAGAAGTTGAAGGTAACCCGGTAAGCCAGGGTCACCTGCAGGACGGCGGTATCAGCATGACGAACTCACTGATGGCCTGTGATAACGGTGAGAACTTCAAGTTTGGTTCTTCAGATGTAGACCTGGAGCAGTGGTTCCTGGGTCAGGAAGGCAACAGCGTTGTGACAGCAGCAGAAGCACTGGACGGTATCTTTACGGTATCTGACGCTGCAGCAGCTGATTTAAGCGGCGACACCTTCTTTGACAACGCAGACTTCGTTGGCGCATTAAGCAGCGATAACGACTGGACTGCAGGCTGGACTGTTGGTCTGGAATAACACCGCACTATAAACCGAGGGTACGCAAAGGATTGTGTGCCCCGGTTTTCACTGTATAAAAGAGGTAGTTACTATCATGCGAGCCAAACAATTTCCTCTGGCGAGCCTTACTCTTGCGGTTTTAACTGGCTTGTCATCGCAAAGCGCTTTTGCAGCACAAGAACAGCAGGAACAATCCGCGTCTGAACAACAATCCTCACCGGAAGCGGTTATCGAAGAAGTGGTAACCACAGGTACTCGTTTGCAGGGCAGTGCGGCAGCGGTTGTTCAGGAACGTAAAGAGCAGGCGTTCGTTGCTGATATCATGGGCGCGGAACAAATTTCCCGTACCGGTGACAGCGACGCTGCAGCAGCCCTTCGCCGGGTGACCGGTTTGACCCTGGTTGACGGCAAGTTTATTTATGTTCGTGGTTTGGGTGAGCGGTACTCCAGTACCCAATTGAATGGTATGTCAGTACCAAGCCCGGATCCCACCCGTGCTGTTATTCCACTGGATTTATTCCCGGCTGATATCATCGAGAGCCTGGCGGTGCAGAAGTCGTATTCTGCCTCGATGCCGGCAAACTTCGGCGGCGGTAATGTTGATATTCGCCTGAAATCAGCACCGGATGAAGAGATCTTTAACGCCTCCATTAAAGTGGGCGGAAACAGCGAAAACTTTAACGACGCCTACTGGTACGACGGCGGCAGTAACTGGAACGGTAAAGACGACGGCACTCGGGCAGCGCCGCAAATGCTGAAAGACCTGTGGGATCAGCGTACCTTTCTGGATGATATCTCACTGGAACAAAACCGCGATGTTGCGTTGGCGTTAAATCGCGATTATGACCCAAGCCTACAAACGATTGACCCAGATTATGGTCTGGATCTGACCTATGGCAATCGTTATGACATTGACGACAAATGGGCTATTGGCTTTTTAGCCACAGCTGCGTATGACAACGAGTGGGAAGTGTCGGAGCAATACTTAGGTGAAGACTGGAGTCTTAACCCGGATGGCACCTACACCATTTTGCGTGGCTGGGATGATGTTGAGTCGACCGAACAGCAGGTAACCTGGTCCGGAATGTTTACCGCTGGTATTAATTACGGCAGTAACCATAAAGTCGATTTAAGCCATGTCATCCTGAACGACACCGAAGATCAGTTCCGCGAAAAGCTCGGTAACAGCAACAACATTAACTTTGGTTCTGACCAGCGTATCCGTTCTTATGACGTGACGTATCAGGAACGTCGCATGGTCGCGAACCAGATTAAAGGTATGCATACCTTTACCGACTGGAACTTCTTAGGCGTTGACTGGAAATACTCGAAGTCACGTTCAAGCCGTTATGCACCAGGCAATATCGAAACGCGTTTTATTCTGACGGATAGCAATGATGACGGAATGTTTGATCGCGAAAACGAGAGCGTGTTGACCAACGCCACCACCGCGGCCCGTTATAACTTCCAGGACTTGAACGACGAAGTTGAGAACTGGGGTGGTAACGTGACTCTGCCAATCATGCTGGATAACTGGGACATTACCCTGAAAGCTGGCGCTGATTTCGTGCAGAAGACACGCTACGCGACCAACCGTCGATTCGACATCAACACTCGTGCGTTTAGCGATTCCAGCATCCTGGAAGGCTATCAACTGGGTGAAATCCTGAACGATGACGTCATCGCAAACGCAGAGCTTGGCTTCTTGCCGATTCTGAACGACACCACCGTTGCGGGTGATGATTATATTTCCGCTCAGACAATTGATGCGTACTATTTCGAAGGTGACTTTTTCTTCGATGAAAAATGGCGCATAACCGCCGGTGTTCGTTGGGAAAATTTCCGCCAGGCGGTGGTACCATTGGTTCCGCAAACCGGCGAGATTGATTTGCCAACCAGCCCGACCGTGGAAGATCTGGCGGATCTGGCGTTCCAGGAAGATGATCTCTACCCATCATTGGCATTGACCTACTTCCTGAGCGATGAACAGCAACTGCGCTTTAGTTACGGTAAAACCGTGGTACGTCCGGATCTGCGTGAAGTGTCCAGCTCAACCTACCTGGATCCGCTGACTTTGTTCCCCGTCGGTGGTACGCCGGGTCTTAACACCACAGACATCGATAACTTCGACGCCCGCTGGGAGTGGTATCAGGATAACGGCGATACCTTGTCGATTGGTTTGTTCTATAAAGACATGACCAACCCGATTGAATCGGTGCAGTCGCCTTCTCAGGATGGTCCACCACTGGTACGTATCGCCAATGCTGAAACGGGTGAAGTTTATGGTACCGAAGTGGAATGGCTGAAAACACTGAGCAACAACTTCTTCTTATCCGGTAACGTCACCCTGAGTGACTCTAGCATCACACTGGATACGCAGAATATTGTTGAGCAAACAGGCGTTTCTACGTCGATCACCAACACTGAACGCCGCTTAACCGGCCACTCAGAATGGGTGGTTAACACCCAACTTGGTTTCGACTCGGACGACGGCATGCACTCGGCTTCGTTAGTCTATAACGTGTTTGGTGACCGTATCATCATTCCGGGAATCGACGGCCGTGGTGATGCCTTTGAGCAACCGTTCCACTCACTTGATGCCGTGTACAGCTATTACCCGGACTTCAATTCTCAAGTAACCTTAAAGGTTCAGAACATCCTGAATCAGGATAAAGAAATTGAGTTTGATAATACGCTGTTACGTTCAGAAACTCGTGGTATCAGCTTCTCGCTGACGTATAAGCGCGAATTCTAACGACTACTGCAGTGACGAAAAGGGCTCCGTCAGGAGCCCTTTTTTTATGCTATGCAGAAGGTTCTTTTAAATGAATTTCCAGCGGTTTTGAGGTGTCCAGATGAATGTCGCGCTGGGGGAACGCAATGACAATGTTGTGTTCATCGAACAGCACGTTCACCTTAAACCGAACATCCGACTGAATGCGGCGGATATCCATCGGCTGATGAACGCTGGTCCAGAAATACAAATTAAACAGCAGCGAGCTGTCACCAAAGTCTTCAAAAATGACTTCAATAGGATAATCGGTCGATATCTGTTCGTGTTCTTCGGCGGCCTGACGCAATAAATCGCGCACTGTCTCTACCGGCGAACCGTAAGCGACACCAACGGAAATAACCGAACGAATATCCGCCGACACCAGCGTCCAGTTCACCACCCGCTGTTCCAGAAAGTAACTGTTTGGTACCAGTACGTGTACGCCGTCGTAACGGCGAATGCGAACACAGCGGTTGCCGATTTCTTCAACGCGACCTCGTTCTTTTTCCAGTTCGACGATATCGCCGATACGGATAGGGCGCTCGGCAATTAAAATGATGCCCGAGATGAGGTTGTTCAGCAGGTTTTGTGCGCCGAAGCCTACACCGATAGCCAGAGCGCCACCGAGCACCGCGAAAATGGTGATAGGAATACCCGCAATTGGTAGCGCGATCAGCACGATCATGACGTAGGCAACGAACGAAATCAGGCGTCGAAACGCAAAGACGGTGTTTTCGGAAGCACCGCTGGAGCGCAACGCCCGCTTAACCAGACGTGCGCCAACCCAGCGCACCACGACGAAACCGATCATGATCAAGGTTAACGCAATGATGACCTGCGACAGATAAATCGGGGTGTCACCCGCTTTATACAGCTCGGTCTGCCACAATGAGGCTACTGAGTCAGCAATATCCTGCCAGTTCATTTGCATGTTCGTCGATCCTACACCTTAGCAGAAGGTAACGCCTTCATGCGCTCATACCACTGTTTAAGGTTCGGGTAGGCGTCGGTCACACGTAGGTTAACGACTTTGCCAAAATCGACCGAACAAAACGCGTTGATATCGGCTGCGGTGAGGCGACCAAACGCAATGTAGTCTTTGTCCTGTAGGTGCTGGTTCAGAAAGTCAAAAAACTCGGTGGCTGCTTTGATGTTGCTCTCGCCCCATTCCTTAATCGGGTTCATGCGGTGTTTAAAGTAATCGGTGGTATGTTGAAAACCCATGCCGATGGGCAGGAACAAGTAAAAGTCGACCCAGCGGGTCCATTGTTCGATGATGGCCTTTTCATTGGCGTTGTTGCCAAGCAGCTTGGGAGAGTCCGGGTAATGTTCTTCGAAGTAGCGACAAATCGCCGTGGTTTCGCTGATGCAGGTGCCATCGTCCAGTTCTAACACCGGCACTTTTTTCATCGGGTTTTTATTGCAGAATTCGGTACTGAGATTTTCGCCTTTGGCTAAATCGATTTCGACTCGGGTGACCTTGTCCAGCAATCCTTTTTCGGCTAAAAACATGCGCACGCGACGCGGGTTTGGCGCTTTCGCCATTTCGTAAAGTTTCATGAGCTAACCTCCTGTTAAACTGAGTGTTAGCTCCAATTTACTCCGACTTTAACGAGATTGAAAGGTGCTTTTCAGACTGTTGGCGAAGGCAACAAACTTTTCTTTCATGGTGCGCTTCACTTTAATCTCCAGTGAGCCTAATACTTGTGTCCCTTCGATGTTCAGGTGAGGGGGCTGTTGTAAGTGGCCCATAGAAGGTGCTTTATTCTCGGTTGACCCCAGAATATTAAACACATTGGTGCTGATGGTGACTTCCTCAGGAACAAAGATCTCGATGCTGGATAAGCCACCGATGATTTTAATGGTGACATCTGGTTGCTGAAAAATCGCATCACTAAAATCCAGCTCGACGGAGCCAAGTAACGCATAAACGGTGATGGTTCGCGGTACGGTCCAAACTCCGGAGCGTTCATTGGAAGACAAGATTGAGACAATATTTTCCGTCGCTTCAACGCGACCTGCTCCATAATGCGGCGCAAATTGGCGGGCCTTGATGTTGTCGTAAGAGGAGTCAGGCTTGAGCTCAAGGTCTGCCACTAAATCAGCAAGCTGGGCATGCGAGGTTGCGTCCATTGCCGCATCAAGACGACGTTCAAAGGCCTCCGCAGAAATGATGCCGTGACTGTAATTCATGACCAACTGGTCGATGGTTTCTTCCCGTACCTGCTCAAGCGGGCGATCTTCAAAGGTTACCGCCATAATGTTCCCCGGTTATGGATATCTTTTTTATTATTGGCGCTTATGCCGTTAAACGCAAAACAGCTTTCTTTTTATAAAACATATACATAACAAGTTCTTACAAATGGACATACAATAACCGTTGGGATTTATTATGATGCTTGGTTATAACGTCGTTTTGCCTACAAGAGGTGCTTATGCGCAAGGTGTTACTGTCACTTACCATACTGGTATTGCTGGTGCCAACGGTGCTGGCGAAAAGCTGGGATGTCTATGTCATCAGCGCAATGCACGGCTACCATAAAGACCACCCAAGCTTTAATTACGACCATCTTTATAAGGTGGTTGAGCGGTTGGACCCCGACTTTGTGGGGGTTGAGATCCGACCCGAAGATATCGGTGAGGACACTCGCTACCTAAACGCCAATTATCCGCTCGAAATGGTCGAGTTGGCGCAACGTTTTTCGGGTCGAGTGTTTGGTTTTGATTGGCTCGGTGATGCGATTACCGGACAACCGATCCCCAAAAACTATTGGCAGACGCTAACGGTTAAAAAACTTGAGCGGGAGTTGGATAAAGAGCAAGCCCTAATGGCGCGACGACCGCCGAAATTAGATGAACTGCAATCACAGCAGCAAGCGTTGTTGCAGAGCGCGACGGTCGAAAGTCTGATGGACGGACGCTATGGGCAACTGACACGTGCCATTGATCAGCAACAACAACTGTGGCTCGGCAAAACTCGTTACCAGGCAATATTGGACTTTAACCAGCGACGTGATGAAAAGATAGCGGAAAACATCGTCCGCGTCATGAATGCGCGCAGCGGCGGTACTCTGGTCGTTGTGACCGGTGCCGACCATCGTACGTTCATTGTCGAAAACCTGGAGCGAGCGTTTGCCGGTAGTATCAGAGTCCATCAGTCATTGCCCGTCACTTCAGTTGTTCATTAAGGCTGTTTGCCGAGCATTTTAATAACAACTGTTTTAATACACAGCGACTCTCGCTGTCGCAGCAGCGAATGTCGCTGGCAACCAACTGCCGTTGTTGCATCAGCCGCATCAACTGGCTTGATTCAATTTCCAGGCGGACACGGTTATTTTGTTGAGGACGCATACCTTGTCTCCTCGCGAAAACGTTCCAGATGTAAATGCCGGCAAGCTTTTTCGGCTAACGCCTGAAATCCCCGCAAACGCTTTAGATTGTCGTCCGAGTCGTCTTGTTCCAGCCAATGCGCCAGTTGTTTAAACAGAGCATGGTAGGTACTCAGCGTATCAGCATGGTGTTGCAGGCGAAATTGCACACCCATGATGATGAGGCTGGCAGTGACGTAATTTTGCTGTGCATTGGCGCCGAGCACCTCATCGTCACTGGCCGCAAGAGCCGATGCGCGCGCTTTCGTTAACAGCCGGAGGGCATTATCAAGTTGCCCTTGCTGCAATTTGCCGGAAGCCGCATGGAACATTTGATGAAAGCGATGATTCTCGACGATAGCGCATGACATAGTAAAACCCTACTGATGGTTGACGATGACCCAACAATAGTACAAATGAGAATCGTTCGCAACAATGAATTAACGCTTTGCGCCAAACAATATCTTGTCGCTGTTGAACAGTGCCACAAGCAACCAGAAGCCGAAGAAAATTAACGTCGTCCACCCCATCGTGGACCAGCTCCAGAAGTCGTCGTCCCCCAGTAAAAGCTCACTGACCAGCCAATACATACCGAGCGCTAACAGCACCGAAGGCAACAGCACCAGGACAATCAGCAAGGGGATTTTAATGTGCTCGTAAATACGTTTTAACATAAAAACAGTTATGAATAGATGGAAAAGGACAGTATATCCTCAAATAGAATGCATTGTGCAACAGCACCGACACTCGTGTCGGTTTGAACCAACAAAAAAGCCCCGCTATTGCTAGCAGGGCTTCTTCAGAATAGTGGTGCCCGGAGGCGGAATCGAACGCATCGTGCAACAGCACCGACACTCGTGTCGGTTTGAACCAACAAAAAAGCCCCGCTATTGCTAGCAGGGCTTCTTCAGAATAGTGGTGCCGGAGGCGGAATCGAATAAGTCACTTAAGAAGTTGTTTATTATATATTATTTTTAGAATTAAAATCGCCGTGTAACTTAACGTGTTACTAAAATCTGCGCTCTAGCAACCAGCCGAGAAAGTTATTACCAATACTGCCTACCATAACTCAGAAGCACGTATTTGTATAAAACCGATTGACGCTCGGTTTTTATATCTGTAGGCTAATTTGCCATCAGTAATTAGCGTTGAGTAGACGAATGAAACTGGGTGACCTGGAGACTTTTGTATTGAAAATGGCGTGGCAGCTTGGCTCAGGGACGGTGAAAACCTTCTATACCCAAGTAAAGCCAGCGAGAAATGTGTCGCAGAACACAGTGCAGTCGACGCTAGAGCGTTTATACCGGAAGTCGATACTAACGCGGCATAAAGAAGGTCATGCCTACGTTTACCAGCCTAAACTATCCCGTGAAGCATTTACCGCCCAGCTGCTGACTAATATGGTTAGCGAGTTTGAAAGCGATCCGTCAATGACATTGGCCGCTTTTGTTGAGCAACAAGAAGGGGTAAGCGACGCGAAGTGGCAACACTTAAAAGCGGTTGTCGAGCAAATAAAAAATGAGGAAGCGCCTGATGATTGAGCTGCTTTTTTCCTCGTTATTTTTAATCGCCATCGTATTTTTCGTGTCATTGGCAATAGTTGAGGGTCAGGTGTGGCGATATAGACGCCGCAATAAAACGGCCTTGCCGACACCGTTGTTAGTGACTCTAACAACAGGACCTGTGTTACTCGCCACAGCTATTTTATTGGCGCTTAGCTTGACCTTTCTTGGAAAAGGCACCGGGCTCATTGTGGATCATTGCCTGGTGCATGGATTAAATCACCCTCACCTTTGTTTTGAACATTTGCCGGCCGGTCAGTTGTCTTTTCTGGCGGTAGTTGGTGCATCCTTACTCATACTCTATATAGCGGTTAAGTTAGCCACTCTGGCAAAAAGCACGTTGAAGTACGCTCGAGTTAACCGGTCAGTGAGTCAGTTCCAAACAGGCCGCATCAATTGGTTAGACAGTGATCGGGAAATGGCTTTTGTAGCGGGTATAAGACAGCCTCGTATTTACCTAACTCACATGCTGAAAAAGCGTTTATCGCGACAAACCTTACGGATTATTGTGGCGCACGAAATACAGCATGTTCGCAATCGTGACCTGATTAAAATGCTCTTTATCGAGTGTCTCCTAAGCTTTTACAGCCGCAGCACAAAAACGTATTTAATGAATCAATGGGTGCTTTATCGGGAGCAAAAAGTCGACAGGCAGTTAGCTGGTCGGTTTGGCCGAGCCGCTGTGGCCGATGCGTTATTGCGCATGTTGCCGATTAAAAACCATGAGGCTGGCTTAAACAGCGCTGGCGGTGATATCGAGCAGCGAATCACTGCGTTAGCAAACTTAAATGAACGTGACTTGTTTAGCGCTAAGAGAGCTTATCAATGGGTGGCAGTATTAACACTGAGCATCACCATATTTTTAACCGCTGAGCACCACGCGCTTGAGACCTTAATTGGATGGATTACTTAATGATAAAACAACTCGTTATCAGTGCGTTGTTGTGTGGCACGGTCGCGCCCGGCGCGGTTGCACAGAGCTCTGGCACGACCGAACAAGATATTGTGACCGCCTATATGAAGCAACAACGTATAGAGCAGTGGTTGGATGCCGAGACACAAGCCATTCAGGCCGAAAGAGAGGGAGCGGCATTGCTGCGTAACCCGGAACTGGAAGTTAGCTATGAGCCGATGACATATGCTGACGGTAGCGAAGAAAATGAATTGGCTATTTGGTTGACGCAGTCCTTCGACGCATGGGGAGCAAGAGACAGCCGGCAACAAGCAGCGAACCACAAAGCATTGGTCGAGCAATTACGGCTAGCGGCAGAGGTGCGTGATGAGCTGGTTGAAGTTAAGCGTCTTTTTTATCGGTTGGTCATGTTACGAGACCACTACGCTTCGGCGCAGCAGTGGGTCAAACAGTTAGAAAAGCTGGTTGATTTGAGCAACCAACAATTACAGTTAAACGAACAATCGGCCTTAGACCATTTCCGTCTGAACCAGGCGTTGTCATCAGCTGTGCTGCAACTGAGCACACTTGAACAAAAAGTGATTTCTACCAGTAAATCTTTGACCGCATACACCGGTTTAACGCTTAGCAATATTGACGCTTCCCTGTTGCCGAATGACTTAACGGTTAGTCGGTTAAGTCAACTGTCACCACCGCAGGATACATTGGAATTAAAGGTGCTTGAATCGTTGTTGAAAGGCTTAGATGCGCAACGTGCAGGCGCAGATGCAATGGCACTGCCAGAAGTTGCGCTCAGTGTGGGCGTTCGACAGTTGGATACGAATGCCGGCAACCAGTCAGAGGCGGCTGCATCCTTAGCCATTGAGCTGCCGCTGTTTGAACGCGGTCAATATCATTCGCGCCACTATGCCAGCCTGACATCGGCACTGGAAATAGAACAAGAGCAGACCCGACGGCGTGTATGGCAAACGTTCGCAAGCATTAAGCAACGCTTAAAAGCAGGCATCAAAGGCCTGAATAAAGCACAACAAGAAAGTGTCAGTAAAATGCTTGATAGTGCCACTGAAGCCTACTGGTTGGGCGAGATCAGTGTGACTGAATTAATTGACATTCAACAGACGCAGATGGCGCTTAGTGAACAAGTGCTGTCGGCAAAACTGGCGATCAGACAAGACTGGATCGCCTTGCAATCATTACTCAATCAAACAACGGAGATTAACCAATGAACACACTCTTGAAACTACTGGCAATGGCCGCAGCAGCGGTAGCAATAACAGCTTGCTCCGGGGATGACCACGGACACCCGCACGATGAAGATGGTGCCCATATGAGCGAAGAGCAGCATGAACATGGAGAGGGCACTCATGAACATGCCGAAGAGCAACCGGAAACAGAAGCTTACTACGGTGATGAACAAGCTGAACCAAAGAACTCGACCGAAGAAGCCAGTAAAAAAGAAGAAGACACTCACACCCATGAAGACGGTGAAGAGCACGGCCACCACTAATTAGAGAACCAAGGATATGAACATGCGACTTCATCAGCTTTTAGCAAGTATTTTTATCGCCGTATTGCTAGCGGGGTGTGGCCAAACTGAAACTGAGTCGCATGGTCATGCGCACGAAGAAGCGACAAGTTTAGTGTATACCGATTACACAGAGCATACTGAGCTTTTCGTAGAGTTCCCGGCATTGCAACAGGGCGAGAGCTCTCGTTTTCTTGCTCATTTAACCAACCTTAGTGACTTTACTCCGGTTACAGAGGGCGCCGTTTATGTCGAGCTTCGGCAAAATGGAAAATTGGAAGCTGGCTTCCGGGTTAAACAGCCGACACGAGACGGTTTATTTACCCCTGTTGTCACGCCGCGTGATGCCGGACGTTACCAACTGAGTATTCGCTTAGAGAATGATCAGTTCAGTAGTACCCATGAGCTCGGGGAAGTCAGGGTTTTTGAGGCAAACGAACACGCACAAGTCTCGCAACCAGAGGTTGCTGGTGATATCACCTATTTAAAAGAACAGCAGTGGCAGCAACCGTTCGCGACTACTAAGGCGCAACAGTTATCCCTCAGCGAATCAGTGCCTGCGTTTGCCACAGTAAAAGCACCGGCGAACAAACAGGCGACGATCCGCGCTCCTCAGGCCGGTTATTTTTTCCCGGATGCCTCAGTTACGGCAGGTCACTCGGTTGAGCGCGGCGATACACTGGGGCTGTTAGTTCCCCGGGCGCAGAGCTCTCAAGACATTATTTCGTTGCAATTAGAGCTTGATGAATATCAATCAGAGCTGGCCTTGGCTGAGCAAGAAGTTCAGCGCTTACAGCAGTTAGTTGACAATGGAGCGATACCTGAAACTCGTCTGCAAACAGCCAAAGCTAAACAACAGCAACTGAGTAGCCGAGTTAACGCCACCCAAGCGCGTATTCAGCAAGGTCAATTGGGTGAGACGGAAGGCGGTATTGCGATAAAAAGCCCGATTAGTGGCAAAATTTTAAGCAGTCCGCTAGCCAGCGGTATGTATGTCGACGAACAGCAAGTGCTGACAGAGCTTGCGGCCAACGAACAACGCTGGTTAGAACTGTCTATTCCAGAGCGTTTTAGTCAGCACGTGCAAGCCATTTCAGGTGCATGGCTAGATACCGATGAGAAAATGGTTCGGTTAGATGAGAAAAACTCGATAGTTGCTGCACGCTCCTTGATGGTTCAGCCCGCTTCAAGAACTTATTCCGTAACCCTGGGGTTCGCTGCTGACACATGGCAGCCCATGATTGGTCAGACGTTTGCGGCCAAGGCGTTTACGTCGGCGAATAAAGCGGCGATTGCGATTCCCGTGAGTGCAGTCATCAGACAAGAAGGTAAGGACGTTGTATTTGTGCATACAGGCGGAGAAACGTTCGAGCGCCGGGAGGTCACGCTGGGTATCCAGGATGGCGAGAACATTGAAGTGACTCGAGGCTTGAAAGCGGGTGAGCGAGTAGTAAGCATCGGCGCTTATGATGTTCGTTTAGCGGCTCTCGGTGGTGAAGAAATCGGCCACGGCCACGCACATTAAGGATTTTTATGATTGATCGAATTATTCAGTGGTCGCTCCATAATAGGCTGATTGTTATTGCGTTGGCATTAGTGCTTTTGGTCTGGGGTGGTTACAGCACCATTAAAGCGCCCGTCGATGTATTTCCTGACTTAACCGCGCCATCGGTCACTATTGTGACAGAAGCTCACGGTATGCCGCCGGAAGACGTTGAAAAACTCATTACCTTTCCGATTGAGTCCGCGATGAACGGCGCCTCGGGGGTACGTCGGGTTCGCTCTAATAGTGGCATTGGTATTAGTGTTGTTACCGTTGAGTTTGACTGGGAAACCGATGTTTATTTGGCTCGTCAGATGGTGTCGGAGCGTCTGCAAACATTACAGAATGAGTTACCCGCGGACGTGGGAGCACCGCAGATGGCACCGGTGTCCTCTATTATGGGCGAAATTATGTTTTTAGCACTGACCTCAGAGGCGCATTCGGAGATAGAGCTAAAAACAACGGCTGATTACACCATTAGACGGCGGTTGCTGGCTGTGCCTGGCGTTGCTGAAGTGATTTCGACCGGGGGGCAAGTTAAGCAATACCAAGTTGTCGCGAAACCGGATGCACTCATTGCTAATGATTTATCGCTTGATGATGTGACCAAAGCTTTAGAAGGCTCCAACATGACGTCATCGGCTGGCTTTGTAAAACAGAACCAGCAGGAGTTTCTCATCCAGGGCATGGGACGCATAGAGTCGCAAAGCGATATCGAACAAACTGTGATCGTTAATCGCGGTGGTATTCCGGTGTTAGTGCAGGATATTGCCAACGTTGAAGTTGGGCCTGCCTTACGTCGTGGGACTGCGGCTTTTAATGGTCGCTCGGGTGTGGTGTTGGGTATTCAAAAGCAACCGAACACCAATACGCTAGAATTAACGGACGACTTAGATCGCGTCATTAATGATATCAACCAAAGTCTGCCAGAGGGCATGACGCTACAGACAGATACGTTCCGTCAGTCTGACTTTATTGAAACATCCATTGGCAACCTAAACAGCGCGCTTAGAGACGGTGCGATTTTAGTCGTTGCCATTATGTTTATTTTCCTCTTCAGTGCCCGAGCAACCGGTATTGCCTTAGTGGCAATTCCGCTGTCGTTATTGGTTGCTGTCTTAACCATTCGCCACTTCGGAGGCTCTCTAAATACAATGACCTTAGGCGGTATGACGATTGCCTTAGGTGCGCTTGTTGATGACGCCATTATTGTGGTTGAAAACGTGGTTAAGCGACTCCGTGAAAATTTGGCGAAGCCGGCTGCGGAGCAACTGTCTAAATTAAAAGTGATCGCTGGCGCAACACGAGAAATAGAAAGCTCGATTGTGTTTGCGACCTTTATCATTGTTTTGGTTTTTTTACCGCTGTTCTTTTTACAAGGCGTTGAAGGGCGTTTGCTGCAACCGTTAGGCGTTGCCTATATTGTTTCTATTCTTGCGTCTCTACTGGTCGCGATCACGATTACGCCGGTACTCAGTTACTATGGTTTGAGCGGCAGTAAGAGTTTACTGGCATCGCACGATACGCGCTTTATTAGCGCGCTTAAGGCAAGCTATCGACCCATTCTCAATGGCTCACTGCAACGGCCAAAACTTTTGCTATCGTCAGCGGGCGTGCTGTTGCTGATTGCGTTAGTAGCGGTGTTCCAATTTGGGCGCGGTTTTTTGCCGGAGTTTAATGAGGGCAGCTTAACGGTCAGTGTGGTTACGGTACCAGGAACCTCATTAGAAAAGTCCGATGCTATCGGTGAACGTGTAGAGCGGATCTTACTGGACGAGCCCGAAGTGGTTGCGACGACACGCCGTACCGGACGTGCTGAACGAGACC
Organism: Idiomarina sp. OT37-5b; assembly: GCF_002968395.1. NCBI lineage: Bacteria > Pseudomonadati > Pseudomonadota > Gammaproteobacteria > Alteromonadales > Idiomarinaceae > Idiomarina > Idiomarina sp. OT37-5b. The sequence continues at coordinate 2,208,590 of NZ_CP027188.1, read as the reverse complement.
CACACGCACAGCAAGTGTTTGCATCGGAGATCGACGTTAAGCTCAGTATGCAGTCCCGCTCTAAAGAGGCGCTGCTCGAGAGCCTACGCCAAGAGTTTTTCTTTCTTACCGGGGTTAACGTCATTATCGGGCAACCCATATCGCATCGTATAGACCATATGCTGTCAGGCACGAGAGCAAACATCGCCATTAAGTTATTTGGCAATGAGCTGTACAAACTGCGTCAGCTGGGCGCCCAAATCGAAAGCTTGGTCAAAGAAGTTCCGGGAGCCGTTGACGTAGCGATGGATCAGCAAGCGGAAATTCCGTTTATTACCTTTGATTTCAAGCGGGCTCAGTTAGCGCAGTATGGGATGAGTATCGAGCAGGCATCGCATGCGTTGGAAACGGCGTTTGCCGGAACATCGGCCAGTCGCATTCTTGAAGAGCAGGCGACCTTTGACCTGGTGGTACGCTACCCTTATCGGTATCGCGAAGATATTGAGTCGTTAAAAAATACCATGATTAAGGCCCCGAATGGCGCGGTTATTCCGTTCTCAGCCATCGCAGATATCAATAAGACGCGCGGTGCTAACACCATTACCCGTGAAAATGTGCAGCGTAACCTGGTGGTCATGGCAAACGTGAGTGGTCGCGACCTTATTGGTGTGGTTGACGATATTGAGCAACGGATAGCGCAGAGTATCGACCTGCCCACGGGTTACTATATTGAGTTTGGTGGACAGTTTGAGAGTGCCGAGAGCGCTAACACACGGCTAATGCTGCTAGGTATTGGCGTAATTATTGGCATTTATTTGTTGCTACTCACGGCGTTTAACTCGGCTAAAGAAGCGTTTCTGGTGATGTTAAACCTGCCGTTAGCGCTGATTGGTGGTGTCGCTGGCATTTACTTTGCTGGTGGTGTTATCAACATTGCTGTCATTATCGGTTTTATCACACTGTTTGGTATAGCCACGCGAAATGGCGTTATTTTAGTGGACTACATCAAGCAGCTTATGGCTAAAGGTGTCGAATTAACGGATGCCATTAAGCAAGCATCAGAAGAACGGTTAGTACCTATTTTGATGACGGCGCTGGCAACGGCATTAGCGCTCATTCCATTATCATTAGGGCTTGGTGAGCCAGGCAGTGAAATCCAGGCCCCTATGGCGATAGTTATCCTTTGGGGTCTTATTTCTTCGACGGTGCTTAATATGGTGATAGTGCCGGCGGGCTATTTCTTGCTAAATAGACATAAGTAAGAATGTGATTCATTACAAAAACAAAAAGGCCCTGCACTTCGTGCGGGGCCTTAGTGAAAGTTTTTGCTAAAGGAGCTGTACGTTTTAAATGTTCTTCATGCTTTTTTCCAAGGTCCAAATGCGATGAAATAAAACAGCACAATATTAGCAAAAGGGACTAAAATTAAGAGTCCTAGAGGGCCCGGGTAACCAATACGTTGGCATATGCGCCAAGCTGGAATAACAAAAATAAGACCCACTACCAACATCCATAGAAAGCCCATACCTGCGAACATTTCGTGATTCATCATTATCTGCTCCTTATTTGACATGCGTTAAAATGACGTTAGACTGAAGTTTATTAAATTGCAAAAAGCAGGGTGCTCGTGCTAATTCGAATTCTGTTATTAATGACAGTGCTATTGGTGTCGATGTCGTTTTCGCAAACGGCAGAAGCTCACGCATGTCATGATAACAGCCAAATGCAGCACAGCATGATGTACGAAGCCGACACAAACGATTGCGAGCATGAGACGCAAAAGCACAACTCGTGCTGTGCTGACATGACCATTCGGCATTGCTCCGGCGGCTCGGTTTTATTTGTCGGACAGTCTTCTTCGGTTAATGCCGCTGCAGTTAACCTCTCTGCCAAAGTCGATGCGCCCGTTGACACCTCCATTCGTGCTAAACACGCGTCTAATTTATTCCGTCCCCCAATAATTACCGCTTAATAAGTTACTAGAAATTTAACACACGCTCGGCGTGTTTCCTTAAAACTTATTAATCGGTGAATAATTATGTCTATCAAACGCAATATCGCTGTTTTGGCGATGCTGTTTTCCGTATCTGTATCTGCAACCGATGTAGAAGAGCAGCAACTAACCGTTCTAAAAGATCCCAACTGCGGTTGCTGTGAAAAGTGGTTACAAGCTTTACCCGATAGCTTTAGTGTGTCCGTACAACATCCGAACAACCTGACCCAACGAAAACGTGACTCCGGTATTAGTGCCGAGGTCCAATCCTGTCATACCGCTATTTCTAGTAATGGCTATGTCTTTGAGGGGCACGTTCCTCCTACATTGGTTTCTCATTATTTAGCTGGGAAAAAGTCAGCCAATGGCATTGGATTAACTGTTCCTGGCATGCCGGTAGGGTCTGTTGGTATGGAAATGGGTACTCGGTTTCAACCGTATACGGTCTATGAAATCAAAGGGGACGGTTCAATTACACCTTATAAGCAGATAGCAAGTTTAGAGCAGCAGCAAGCACTCTCAAATGGAGGGCTTTAGCTATGGGATTTGGCGGCATGAGTATGGTTCAGTTAGGAGTTTTACTGGTTATTGTCATTCTTCTTTTTGGTAGTAAAAAGCTACGAACCCTGGGCTCCGATCTTGGTAGTGCGATTAAAGGGTTTAAATCATCGGTTTCTGATGAGCCGTCTGATAAGGAACAGGACGTTCAACGTTATCAAAATTTAACCTCAAAAGAGGAGCGTCATAATGAGCAATGAGTTTAACAAAGGGCGTCGAAAGTTTATTAAATCTGCATTCACTGTGGCGTCTGCTTTAGCAATCGCCAAAGTAGCCCCAACTTGGGCTGCTCCTCAGGGACGCAGTTTTAAAGATCAGATCCTGACAAACGATGAGATTGATCTCACCATTGCAAAGTCCCCACTGCTCGTGGGAAATAAAGTAGGAACACCAATAACCATCAATGGCCAAATGCCGGGCCCTTTGATTCGTTTAAAAGAAGGGCAGCGAGCAAAGCTAAATGTGACTAACCGGTTGTCGGAAGACACGTCAATTCACTGGCACGGAATTATATTGCCGGAGAATATGGATGGCGTGCCTGGCGTATCTTTCGAAGGGATAAAGCCAGGACGAACGTTCAAATACCGCTACGATGTCGAGCAAAACGGAACGTATTGGTATCACAGCCATTCCGGTTTGCAGGAGCAATTGGGACACCTGGGGCCGTTAGTGATTGAACCGAAAGACGGAGACATTGGTGCTGATCGAGAACATACCATTATTCTCAGCGACTGGACATTCGAAGATCCGGATACCGTGTTTCGTAACTTGAAAGTTGCGGAGGGGTACTATAACTATCAAAAACGTACGATATTTGAGACCTTCGAGGACGTGCGACAGCAAGGGTTAGAGAAAACCTGGAAGCAACGAGAAATGTGGGGGCAAATGCGAATGAGCCCCCGTGATATTGCGGATGTGACGGGCAGTACTTATACCTACCTGATGAATGGCCGCGATTCACAGATGAACTGGTCAGCATTGTTTAAGCCTGGTGAAAAAGTACGCCTTCGTATCATTAACGGTTCAGCAATGAGTTTTTTCGATGTGAGGATCCCTGGGTTGGAAATGACGGTAGTGGCCGCTGACGGGCAACCGGTGAAACCAGTGTCAGTTGACGAGTTCCGCATTGGTGTGGCGGAAACTTACGATGTAATTGTCCAGCCTAAGCAAAACAAGCCTTACACTATTTATGCTGAGAGCTTTGATCGAAGTGGTTATGTCAGAGGTACATTAACGCCGGAACTTGGTCTTGAGGCTGAAGTGCCTGAACTACGGCAAGTTCCTGAGCGAGGCATGGCCGCTATGGGCATGGGAGCGATGGCGATGTCCGGTGATATGAAAGGCAATAGCATGAATATGAAGCATATGGGCGGCAATAACAGCCATATGACGCATAAAATGACACATAAAAAAGAGCTCCCGGTCGAAAACATTAAAATCAAACACCGTGAGTCCGGACATGGTGCCGGGGCGGCTATGATTGCTACAAACCCGGTAAGCCGTTTGCATGAACCCGGGATTGGATTGGAAGACGTTGATCATAAAGTCTTAGTGTATACCGACTTGGTCGGCGCGCATGAATGGCCGGATACGCGGGAGCCCGAACGACAGATAGAGCTGCACTTAACGGGTAATATGGAGCGTTACATGTGGTCTTTTGACGGGAAGAAGTTTACCGAAGTGGATGGCCCGGTTCAGTTTCATCATGGAGAACGACTGAGGTTGGTGATGGTAAACGATACGATGATGGACCACCCCATACACCTACACGGTATGTGGATGGAACTTGAAAACGGACAGTATCCACGCCCACGCAAACATACGATTAGCCTGAAGCCGAGCGAAAAAGTGTCGTTATTGATAACGGCAGACGCGCCGGGTAGTTGGGCGTTCCACTGTCACCTGTTGTATCACATGAAAGCGGGTATGTTCCGTGTGGTCAATGTCGCATAAGGAGGACAATTATGTACGGTAAATCATTATTAGTGGGTGCGGCGTTGTTGCCAGGTTTAGCAGTCGCCGGACATGCGAAAGAGGACTGGCCTGAACCCGTCAAAGAATATTACACCGGGCAAGTACTGTTCGATCGGTTGGAGTTAACGCGAACCAACGAGGAAGAGAACCTAGCCGTCTGGGACATGATGGCTTGGTATGGCGGTGACTATCACCGAGCTGTTTTCAAGAGTGAAGGGGAGAATGTTCAAGACGACGGTGAGCCCACTGACTTGGAAAGTGCCGAACTGCTGTATGGATACTTGGTGTCTCCGTTTTGGTCGTTTCAGGCCGGTATTGGTACGCGAGGTACCTTATCGTCGGACGCGTCTATGGAAAATTATGCTGTCGTGAGTTTTATGGGGTTGGCGCCCTATTGGTTCGAAATGGATAACTCGCTGATGGTGAATGAAGAAGGCGAGGTCCAATTTGTTAGCGAAACCGAGTACGAGTGGCAGTTAACACAAACCTCGTACTTACAACCTCGCATTGAGTTAACAGCCAACCTGACAGACTCAGACAAATATGAACGGCAAAGTGGCTTGAGCAACTTGCGCGTGGGGTTGCGATATCGCCATGAAATAAGTCGTGAATTTGCCCCTTACATTGGTGTGTATTGGAACGGGGCGTTAGGAAATACGGCAGATGAAATGAAACGAATGGGTGAAGACACCACAGAAACAGGCGTGGTCCTTGGGGCCAGAGTTTGGTTTTAATTGATAATAAAACAAAGAGGAAACAACATGAAAAACGTACTTAAATTAGCCTTCGGTACCGCGTTATTTTTTAGTGCATGGGCCAGCGCTCACGTCGGCCTAACATCCAGTAGCCCGGAGGACGGTGCTACTTTGTCCGAGTCACCTACGGAAATTACGATGAATTTTTCCGGTGATGTTCGTCTGGCTAAAATTATGCTGCACTCAGATGACGGTAAAATGCATCCGCTGGACTTTTCGATGAGCATGACTCCCAAAGCAGCGTACGAAATTGCTGTTAAAAACAATTTGGCGTCAGGTGGTTATACGGTTTATTGGACGGCAATGGGTGGGGACAGTCATAAAATATCGGGTGATTTTAGCTTTGAGGTGAAATGATGACCCTTTGGAGTGTGGCCAGCGTTTTAACGTTGGCCTTTATATTCTGGCTTAACGCGGTGATGACCGCCTCGCCTTATATCGTTTATTTGTCCGGTTTAAAAAAGCAGTCTGAACGAAAGAATAGCCTTGTTGCGTGGCTTCTATTACTGGCAAGCCTTCTGTATTTTTTTCTGAAAGTCGGTAGTTTTGCTGCTGAAGGCTTTGCCGGCATGATTGACACGACCTACATGCAGTTTATATGGACCGGCCCTGTTGGGTTGTTCATCCAACTTCAGATAGCGGTTGCTATTGCTTGGATTGTTTACTCCGTTGTTAAGCTAAAACGTATAAAGTGGGTGCTATATGTTGTCGCCATTGGACTCATGGGATGGAGCTTTTTAAGTATTGGTCACGGCAGTGACGCCGTCTGGTGGGGAAAGCTAGCGCTTTTAACACACTTGTTAGTCGCTTGGGTTTGGTTCGGCAGTCTTAACTCATTGCGAAAGCTGGCAACGTCGGTACCGCTTGCTAAAGCGAAAGCCATTATGGAGCGTTTTGGTGTGCATATGTCTGCAGCGGTTCCAATACTCCTTATTGCGGGCTTGGTTATGTATCGTAGTGCAACAGGGCGATGGATGCCAGAGCTGCCGCTTACGTCGTATGACACGGTACTACTAGCGAAACTTGTGTTTGTGGCGCTGATTCTCCTTGTTGCCGCATTGCATAAATTAAAGTTCGTACCGCAATTAAATGATAACGCGGCCGCCAAGCGACTCAAAAACTCCATAACGGCGGAAATGGTATTGGCTGTCACTATTTTTACCCTGGCCTCTGCGCTAAGCAGCGCGTTTTCCCCCGGTTAATGTAAGGAATAAGAAGAATGAAATTACTTGTGAGTGTTTTTATGGTTTCGGTAATGTTTATTTCAGCGCCCAGTAGCGCCGAAAAACTATCTGAGCCGACCGCTGTGCTTGATGCATTTCGAACTGCTTTAACTGAAGGTGACACGGAGGTCGTTAAAGACGTGCTTTCCGATGATGTGCTTATCTTTGAAGGTGGTGGCGTTGAACGGTCCCTGGCTGAATACAGTGCTCATCATCTTAAGTCAGATATCAAATTTAGCCAGGCGGTTCCTTCCAAGCTGATTGAAAGAACACGATATGAAGTGGCTAGCCTTGCTGTGATCACTTCTCGATATAGTATTTCCGGGGCGTACAACGGGCGTGAGATTGATTTAACGATGAATGAAACTGTAACCGTTTCACATACCCCGGAGTCTGGCTGGAAAATTATCCGGATTCACTGGTCCAACTAACGTCAACCACAGGAGCTGATTATGGCGGAACACGATCACGAACACGGACATCAGGGTTATCAGAAAGGAAGCCTTAGTCTTTGGGGGGCGGTGTCGCTGGGGACTGGTGTCATGATTGGCGCTGGTATTTTTGCACTGACAGGACAAGTTGCTCAGCTAGCAAGAGAGTGGTTTGTACTGGCGTTTGTGTGCGGCGGTATCATTGCCGGTTTCAGCGCCTATTCGTATGTGAAACTGGCCAAAGCATACCCGTCAGCGGGGGGCATTGCGATGTTCCTCAGTAAAGCCTATGGGAAAGGAAGTGTGACGGCAATATTCGCACTCTTGATGTACTTTTCTATGGTGATTAATGAAAGTTTAGTCGCTCGGACATTTGCGTCCTATACCAGCCAATTAATTTCTTTTGAAGCGCAGTGGCTTGTCCCGTTGTTGGCGGTTGGTTTGCTGGTCTTTGCGTTTTTTATCAATATTTTGAGTAATCAGTTTATTCAAACGTTCTCGTTTTTTATGGCCTTTGTTAAGGCTTTAGGATTGGTGATTTTAGCGGCTGGTGGTTTGTGGGCCTCAGGCATTCAGTTTGAATCGATATCGGCTATTCCAGAAGAAGCTACCGGCGGCGGTATTTTAGCGGGGATTGCTTTAAGCATACTTGCGTACAAAGGGTTTACAACAATAACCAATAGTGGCGGTGAAATTGTTGAGCCCAAGAAAAATGTCGGGCGTGCCATTATTATTTCGTTGATTATCTGCGCGTTAATATATGTTCTGGTCACTCTGGCGGTTGGCTCGAGCCTGTCCATAGATGAGATTGTGAAAGCGAAAGATTATGCGCTTGCTGAAGCTGCCAGACCCGTCTATGGCGAGACTGGACTTTGGGTGACGGTCGCTTTTGCAATTGTCGCAACGGTATCCGGTGTGATCGCGAGCGCGTTTGCCGTCTCGAGAATGTTGGCTATGTTGACTAATATGAAACTTGTGCCACACAGTCATTTTGGGATGCCAGGTTCCATTCAGAAGCACACACTGGTTTACACTATCGTGATGGCTATGGTCTTAGCTGCTTTTTTCGATTTGAACCGAATCGCTTCGCTTGGTGCTATTTTTTATATCGTTATGGACATTGCGATCCACTGGGGGGTATTGAGACATCTTAGACAAAAAGTGAATGCCAATATTTACATACTTGTCAGCGCAATCGCGCTAGATGTCATCGTTTTAGCCGCTTTTATATGGGTGAAATGGACAAGCGATCCGCTGGTTATTTGGGCGTCTCTTATCGGTATGGCATTGATTGCCGCTGGTGAGATTTTGTATTTACGTAAAAAGCGTTAAGAAAAAGAGCGCATAGCGCTCCTTTTCTAGTTCATTGTAAAAAACATCCAGATAGCCATAGCGACCATCATGAGGTTTTCAGTGAGCGAAATGAAGCCTAACGGCACATTACTTGAGCCACCGACACAGGCACATTTTAGCTCACGTTTGTCGACATAAACGGCTTTAAAAACGGAGACAGAACCCACGATGCCTATGAATAACGCAATAGGGATGGAAATGACATGAGCAAATTCCGCTGCCATTAACAGACCCGCCAAGCCTTCGGCGTAGGGGTAAACACGGCCATAAGGCACCCATTTTTTGGCGAGAAGATCGTAGTTGAGAAACATGGTAGAGAATTTCTCTACGTCCTGGAGTTTGAGCAAGGCCAGAACCACCATCGAGAAACTGATGAACCACTCGATGGTTTGTCCGGTAAATGCGCGACCAAAAGACAACCACGACGTGGCTACGGAGAGGAGCGCTGTCATAATAAATAATGCAATAACGGGTCGGTAACTGGTTGCGTCAGGGTCAGGAAGAGGTTTTCCAAGAAAGGCTCGAACCTCTTCGTACCCACCGATGCGTTCATCACCAATAAACACTTGTGGAGTGGTATCGACGTTGTGTTTTTCCTTGAATATGTCGGTTTCCTCGCGGCTTTCCAGTAGGTTGTCGTCCACATCGTAACCGTTGGCTTTAAGTAAGTGCCTGGTTTTTAAACCAAAAGGGCATTGGTGGTCAGGTGTCGACATTCTGTAAAGCGTGGCTTTTTGAGTTGATTGACTCATAGTGACGTCTCCTTACTTAAAAATGGTACATCTATATACGCATTATAGTCGCTGGAGGATTAGCATCTCTAATTGTGAGATTAAAAATTCATAAAAATTGAAAATATATTTTAAATTTTGAAAAACTGGACAACTTTTTTTGATGGCTTTTTAACCGTTTATAAGAGCTGATTTTAAAAGAGTTAGGATATTTAAGGGGGTAAAAGTTGAATATACAAGCTCTACAAGCGCTGCTATTAAAGAGCTTTGTATACAACTTTAGTTTTTTTGGGTATACGGATTTAATGGTTGATGGGGCACCTTCACCCCATCAATCTGATACCACCCTCAGATGGTTGATAGATCGACTCCGTAGTTGAGTTCCTCTGCGAAGTCCGGCAGTCCGTAACCGATGGTTTTCTTGTAGAAAGGAGAGACCTTCGCAGTCGGTGCCTTCTTCTTGTGCTTCGTGGTGTAGAGCATTCGTGCCCGCATCACCTCGAAGGAGTAACCGCGCCCTTCACGGTTCTTGTCCTTGGCCAGTCGGTTGATGGACTCCGTGTAAGCGTTGGTGACGGGCATGTCCGTCTCGAAGTAGGTCATGGTCTCTTCGCGCCAGTTTCCCACTGCCCTGACCAAATCGCTCCAGACTTCCTTTTGGCCCTTCGGGATGGTGGCTATCCACTCGTCCAGGGCGGCTTCTGCCTGGAGCCGTGTGGTGGCGTCCCAGATGCCGTAGAAGCGCTCCTTGTGCTCGTAGGCGGCCAGCAGTTGCGGGAACGCGCCTGTCCAGGTCTCCATGATGAGGCGCTCCCGGTCTGAGACTTCGTGAGCGCGTTTCAGCAGGATTTTCCGGTCTCCCTTGAGAGTCCGGCTCTGGGACGGTTTCAGCTCCTTTCTGAGGCCCTTGCGCACTCTCTCTAGGGCATCGTTGGCCATGCGCACCACATGGAACTTATCGACCACGATACGGGCCTGGGGCAGCACAGCCTTGACCGCTGCCCGGTAGGGGTTCCACATGTCCATGCTGACGATCTCGACCTTCTGCCGGTCTTTCAGCTTCATCAGGGGGTCGTCTCAGAAAACGGAAAATAAAGCACGCTAAGCCGTTGCAAGGCCGCATCGTCGAACACGCCGTAGCCGCCCGTGGTGCAGGCCACCGGCCGTAACAAGCCGCGCACCAGGTAGTCGCGCACGATATGTACGCTCACCCCAGCGTTATGGGCCAGTTGCGATACCGTGTAGGCGCTCATCGCACACCTCCTTGTCCTCACCCGGCGCAGCAGGAAAGCTGCTTCACATCCTTGTTGAAGGTCTGCGCCGCGAGCTTCAACCCTTCGACCATCGTCAGGTAGGGGAACAACTGGTCGGCCAGTTCCTGCACCGTCATCCGGTTGCGAATCGCCAGTGCGGCCGTCTGGATCAGTTCGCCCGCTTCCGGGGCCACTGCCTGCACGCCGATCAGTCGTCCGCTGCCTTCTTCAACCACCAGTTTGATGAAGCCGCGCGTGTCGAAGTTGGCGAGCGCGCGCGGCACGTTGTCCAGCGTTAGCGTGCGACTATCAGTTTTGATGCCGTCATGGTGCGCTTCCGGCTCGCTGTAGCCTACGGTCGCCACTTGCGGGTCGGTGAACACCACGGCCGGCATCGCGGTCAGGTTCAGGGCCGCGTCACCGCCGGTCATGTTGATCGCGGCGCGAGTGCCGGCCGCTGCCGCCACATAGACGAACTGCGGCTGGTCGGTGCAGTCGCCTGCGGCGTAGATGTGTTCCACGCTTGTACGCATGCCGGGGTCGATGACGATAGCGCCTTGCGGGGTGAGCGTGACGCCCGTCGCATCCAGTGCCAGCTTGCGTGTGTTGGGCGCGCGGCCGGTGGCGACCAGCAGCTTGTCGGCGCGCAGTTCGCCGTGCGCCGTGGTGAGCACGAATTCGCCGTCCCCTTCACCATTGATATACGCGACCTGGCTGGCCTGGGTGTGTTCCCTCACCTCGATGCCCTCCATGCGGAATGCGGCCGTGACGGCTTCGCCTATAGCTGGGTCTTCGCGGAAGAACAGCGTGCTGCGAGCCAGGATCGTCACCTTCGCTCCGAGTCGGGCGAACGCCTGCGCCAGCTCCAGCGCCACCACTGATGAGCCAATCACGGCCAGGCGCTTAGGAATCGTCTCGCTGACCAGCGCTTCAGTGGAAGTCCAGTACGGAGTGTCTTTCAGGCCGGGAATCGGCGGCACGGCCGGGCTCGCGCCGGTGGCGATCAGGCAGCGGTCGAATGCCACCACGCGCTCGCCGCCGTCGTTGAGTTGCACGATCAGGTTGCGATTGTCCTTAAAGCGGGCGGAGCCGTGCAGCACAGTGATCGCCGGATTGCCCTCCAAGATGCCTTCGTACTTGGCGTGGCGCAGTTCATCGACGCGGGCCTGCTGCTGGGCCAGCAGCGCCGTGCGCTGGATGGTCGGCGTGGTAGCGGCGATGCCGCCATCGAACGGGCTTTCCCGGCGCAGATGGGCGATATGGGCGGCGCGGATCATGATCTTGGACGGCACACAACCGACATTGACGCAGGTGCCGCCGATGGTGCCGCGCTCGATCAGCGTGACACGTGCGCCTTGCTCGACGGCCTTCAGCGCCGCTGCCATCGCGGCCCCGCCGCTGCCGATGACGGCGATATGCAATGCGCCGCTGCTACCCGTCTTGTCGTTTCTGCCCAGCAGATCGCGCATCTTGTCGAGCAATCCGCCCGGCGTCGAAACTGAGGGGGCATCGGCCAGCGTGGCCCGATAACCGAGTCCAGCTACAGCGGCCGTCAGCGCGTCGGGTGACGTGCCGACCTCAATGGCGAGCTTGGCGCTGCCCTTGGCGTAGGAGACATCCGCTGATTGCACGCCGGGCACTTTCTCCAGGGCGTCCTTGACATGCACTGCGCACGAGTCGCAAGTCATGCCGGTGATTTTGAGAGTGCTCATACCATCGTTCCTTATTCGTGTGGGCCGCCGTGTCGCACGGTCAGCCGTCTTTCACAAGCGCTTGGCGGGGAGTTCGCAGCCGTCCGGTCCGCAACGGCGATGCGCCGGCGACACGAAGTCCCAGATCGACACCCCAATCATCAAGGCCAGGCCGACGTACATCAGGTTCGCCGTCCACCAGTTGCCGAGCAGCCAGACCGTGGCCGCAAACACGATGGCCGGGCCGATCATGCCGAGCAGACTGCGCAGCCATTGCCGATGACTGAACCAACCCAGCGCGTTCGCCAGGAAGGCCAGCGCGGCAAACAGCGGCAGCAGGCGGCTGATGAACAGTCCCTCTTACTGGCTCAAGAAGCCCAGCCCGATGGCCGCGCCGAAGCTGGCGAGGGCTGGAAAGCAGGCGGCGCAGCCCATCGCGGAAACGACGCTGCCGAGCGCGCCGGTTTTATCGGCAATGCGTGTCATCAGTCCCATGAAGCGGCTCTCGCTCTTGTCGTTGGCTTGCTGGCTCACTGCTTGACGCTGGACGGATAGCCGGCGTCTGCGGTGGCCTTGGTCAGCTTCTGTACGCTGGCCTTGGTGTCGTCAAAAGTGACGACGGCCTCGCGCTTCTCGAAGCCCACATCGACCTTGCTCACGCCTTCGACCTTGGAGAGCGCTTTCTTGACTGTGATCGGGCAGGCGGCGCAAGTCATGCCGGGAACCGCTAGCGTGACGGTCTGGGTAGCGGCCCACACCGGGGCAACAGCGGCGGCGAGGGCAAGGGAGGCAAACAGTTTCTTCATGATGAACTCCTGGTTAATAGAAAAATGGAACGACATAGGGAAATCCAAGCGCGACCAGGACCAGCACGGCCACGATCCAGAAAATCAGCTTGTAGGTGGCGCGCACCTGCGGAATCGCGCAGACCTCACCTGGCTTGCATGCCTGCACGGGCCGGTAAATCCGCTTCCAGGCGAAGAACAGCGCCACTAGCGCCGCGCCGATGAACAACGGTCGATAGGGTTCCAGCACCGTCAGGTTGCCGATCCAAGCACCGGAGAAGCCCAGGGCGACCAGTACTAGCGGCCCCAGGCAGCAGGTCGATGCAAGAATGGCGGCCAGCCCGCCGGCGAAGAGCGCACCGCGCCCGTTTTGTGGTTCAGACATACGTTGGCCCTTTTGAATTTGGATTGGATAGCGTAACCTTACTTCCGTACTCATGTACGGAGTCAAGCGATATGGAAAATAATTTGGAAAACCTGACCATTGGCGTTTTTGCCAAGGCGGCCGGGGTCAACGTGGAGACAATCCGCTTCTATCAGCGCAAGGGCCTGTTGCCGGAACCGGACAAGCCTTACGGCAGCATCCGCCGCTATGGGGAGGCGGACGTGGTTCGGGTGAAATTCGTGAAATCGGCACAGCGGCTGGGGTTCAGTCTGGACGAGATTGCCGAGCTGTTGCGGCTCGACGTTGGCACCCACTGCGAGGAGGCCAGCAGCCTGGCCGAACACAAGCTCAAGGACGTGCGCGAGAAGATGGCCGACTTGGCGCGCATGGAAACCGTGCTGTCTGAACTCGTGTGCGCCTGCCATGCACGAAAGGGAAATGTTTCCTGCCCGTTGATCGCGTCACTACAGGGCGAAGCAGGCCTGGCAAGGTCAGCTATGCCTTAGCGTGCTTTATTTTCCGTTTTCTGAGGTGCCCCCATCAGGTAGTTGGTCACCACGTCCTGGCGGCGGGTGGCCAGCAGGTCGAGCAGGGTTCGCTCCTCAATGTTGGTCAGAATGCAGCGGTAGCGCTTGTTCAGGTATAGCTCGTCAATGCCCAGGATGCGGGGCGTCTCGAAGCGGCGCCAGCGCCCCAGGAACTCGGCGCGGGCGTTGAAGATGTCGCGCACCGTCTTCTCGTCCAGGCCGGTCTGTGCCGCCACAAAGGTGTAGGGGTGGTTGAAGGATTCCTTCTCCACGTACTCATGCAGCCGCAGTGTCATACGGAATCCGTCCACCATCTCCGGTAGCTGGGGCCTGAATGTTGTCTTGCAGGCCCGGCAGGTGTATCGGCGGCGGACCACCCAGAGAGTGACCCGCTTGCCGTGGATGGGCAGATCACGATAGGGAACGTCACGCTTGCCGAACCGTACGAACTCACCCTGCACGCCGCATTCCTCGCAGGCGATGGGATCGGGCACGTCCACCTGGAAGTGCATTTCGTCGTCGGTTGATTTGCAGCCCAGTACTTGGTATTGCGGCAGGTGAAGGATGTTGTCGGGAAGTTCGGTCATGGTGTTGTATAGGCGTAGGTGTCAGTCAGATCCATCCGACTCGGCATTGGTGTTTGCTTTTTTTACCCAACAAGCTGCTGGAAACGAAAAGTAAGGCACCTAGGACAATTGCAATATCAGCCAGGTTGAAGGCCGGCCAATGCCAGTCTCGCCAATAGAAATCAAAGGAATCCACAACATAGCCGCGAAAGACCCGGTCAATCAGGTTGCCCATGGCGCCACCGAGGATAAGACTGTAAGCGATGGCTTCTCCTTTATGACGATTTTCAAGGATCAGCTTGATCAGAAGAATCGAGACCACTACCGCGATTCCGATAAAAAAGTAGCGCTGCCAGCCTCCACCATTCGCAAAAAGACTGAATGCGGCACCGGTGTTCCATAGGTGCACCCAGTTAAAGAACGGGGTCACCGAAACATACTCGCCATAGGCCATTGATTGCTGCACCAGCCACTTTACAGCCTGATCAGACGCTGCCAGCAGGCCCGATATGGACAATAGGGCATACGGCGAGAGCTTTTTGCCAATAATGAGCATTATTTAACCCTTCAACGCCAAAATGCGTCTGGCACCGTTAAGTACAATGCCCCCCGCGATGGTGCCGATAATCAGATCCGGATAATTGGAACCGGTCCACGCGACCAGGGCGCCGGCGGTGATGACCCCCAGGTTGATCACCACGTCGTTGGCCGAGAATATCCAGCTTGCCTTCATGTGCGCCCCGCCTTCCCGATGTTTGGATATGAGCAGCAGACAACTGGTATTGGCAATCAATGCGACGAATGCGATAGCCATCATCACCAGCGATTCAGGCTCACTACCGAATACAAAGCGTCTCACCACCTCTACGAGCACGCCCACAGCCAAGATCAGTTGCAGTACACCAGCAAGATGCGCGGCACGTACCTGCATTTTCACGCTATGTCCAACCGCATAAAGGGCAAGCCCGTACACCGCCGCATCGGCAAAATTGTCCAGGGATTCTCCAATCAGGCCGGTGGACCGGGCGATCAGACCGGCAGTCATTTCCACCACGAACAGAAGTGCATTGATGCCGAGCAACCAGCGCAGGGTCCCGGATTCTTGCTTAGCAGAAGCTGCCGAAAACTCGGCGGCCTTGATGGTCTCCGGATTTGCAGCGACGGTTTCCTGAAGCGAGGCGCCTAGCCCCAAGGTCTTCAGTTTCGAGGTGACGGGCTCGACCTCGCCGTCATGCACGACCTTCAGCCGGCGGTTCGACAAGTCGAAGGACAGCGCCCGAATCTCCTCAAAGCCGTTCAGGGCTAGGCGAATCATTCGTTCTTCTGATGGACAGTCCATCTTCGGCACGGCATAAACACTGACCCATCTCCCTGGCGCCTCGGAGGAGGCCTGTATATCGGTATCCGCTGCGGACGTTGCATCACCGCCACAGGCGCCACCACAGGATTTGCTCATGATACGACTCCACTTGAACAATGTTGTGGTACCATTTTAAACTATAAAGCTACTATAAGGTCAATAGAGTAAAGAATCCGTTGGGGAGGAGGCTGATGCGCATTGGTCAGTTGGCGCAGTTGGTAGGGGTCGAAACACAGACGATCCGCTTCTATGAACAGCAGGGCTTGTTGCCGCCGCCTGATCGGCAGGACAACGGTTACCGTGTCTATACCGAGAAGCATGGTGAGGGGCTGGCCTTCATCCGTCGCTGCAGAATCCTGGGCCTGTCACTGGCTGAGATTCACGAACTACAGAGCTATCAGGACGACCCTCATCAGCCTTGTACCGCCGTCAACGCCTTGCTCGATGATCACATCTCTCATGTGCGGTCGCAGATAACCGCTCTGCAAGCGCTTGAGAAACAACTCGTTTCACTGAGAGCGAGTTGCAACGATGACCGGGAAGTTGAGGCGTGTGGGGTTCTTGCTGGAATTAGCGAAGGAAACATGCACCAGCAGTAGGTGAAGCATCAACCAGATAATCCGATGAGATGCCGGTCTGTCTCACTCTCATGCAAAGGTAAGATCAACCATTTAATCCGCTTACCCCAAATTATGAAGTAAAGTTACATAATGAGGGGGTTAGTGATATAGCTTTAACACTCGATTCAAAGCGTCAACTGACTCCATCCATTATGGAGCTTACCTTTGTGAGTTCAGAGCCCGTTAATTATGAAGCCGGGCAGTTTATGCAGTTTCGTATTCCACACTTAAACGAAATATTGTCACGACATTACTCTGTTGCTACGCGGCCTCACCCGACTCGATTTGTGTTTAACATAAGGCAGCTGCCATCGCCAAGCGAAGGGGTACCGCCGGGGGTGGGATCAAATTACTTATGTAATTTAGAAGCTGGCGCTCGTGTCGATGCCGTTGGGCCATTTGGAGACTTCCAACTGGCAAAGCAAAACTCTCATACACAAGTCTTCATCGGGGGCGGCGCGGGTATTGCACCGTTGAGAGCGTTAATACAAAGTGAATTAGCAGCAGGCTCTCCTCGTCGCTGTATCTTTTTTTACGGCGCACGATATGAAAAAGAGCTCTGTTATAGGGATGAGTTCGAAAGAGATGAGCGGTTAAATTATATACCGGTACTTTCAGAGGTTGCTAAATCAGATGAGTGGGCCGGGCACACTGGCTTTGTGCACGAAACCGCAATGAAATGGTTGGCAGATGAAAACAAAAACACATTGGACGTTTACGTGTGTGGTCCTCCACCAATGCTGAAAGCAACGTTAAAGTCTCTTGCTGACTTTGGCGTTCCGCGAGAACAAGTAAGGTTCGATGACTTTGGTATTTAGAGCTTGAAAGCGCCTGAGTTAGCAATAAATCTGGGTGGTGATGTAGAAGTCGTATCACCATCTGGGTTGACTACCTCGTTATGGGTACTTCCTTTAATTGATTGATCTTTATCAGCCAAAAGAGATACAATGCAAGCATGTTTTTACAGCAGAACTTCGCATGTATCGTTTAATCATTGCTCTATTGCTATTGGCAGTAACAACAATGTCATTTTCACAAACTATCAGTACGGAAGAGGCCTGTATGCACGATTCTACTGAGCAGGTTTGTGATCTTGCTGATTGCGAAGTGTCGCACTCTCTTACCGATAATTGTTGCTCTGATTCAATGATGCGACATTGTTACAGTCCGTCAATTACTGTCGTTTATTCTGAGCAATCGACGGTTCCGCCTGTTGATAAGCTGCTTTTTAACGCAACCTCATTCTTAGATACGAATATTAAAGAAAAGCATTCTCTCTCGCTTTTTCGCCCCCCAATCCACTCTTAAAAATACGAAATTTCTCGCTCCTGGCGCGTCTATCGTCTAGGTAAAACACAGCTATAAACTTTGGTTCGGTCATTGTCGTTACGACGTCGTTCGTCGTCCTCGTTACGGTCCGACTCATAACTTGGTCTGTGTTTAATTTAAAAATTCACAGTTTTTGAGAGTAACAATATGAAACTTTTAAGAAGAATGGCTTATTTAGGTGTTCTGACTGTAGTGGTGCCAAATGTCGTTAATGCACAAGAGCCGCTTTTGAATTTGCAAGAAGCAGTGAGTATCGCTGTACAAGAAGATCCTTGGTTAACGGCAAGTAAGCAAACCCAAGAGGCATTCGCGAGTGAAGCGATAGCCTCTTCCAGTTTGCCTGACCCTAAAATATCATTCACGGCTGCCAGTTTCCCTGTTGACAGTTTTAGTTCAAGACAGGAAGGGATGACCCAGTTAGTCGTCGGTGTTTCACAAGCATTTCCCAGAGGAGACACATTATCGTTGTCTCGTAAGCAGAAAAACCAATTAGCTCAAAAACAACCGCTTTTGAGAGCGGATCGTATTGCAAAGGTCAAAACAACGGTCACGAAGTTGTGGTTAGATGTTTTTTTCTCTCAGCAAAGTATTCGCTTGATTGAATCGGATAGAGCGCTTTTTGAACAGTTAGTGTCAACCGCTAAGGCGAGTTATACCAGTACCGAGGGAAAAGCACGGCAGCAAGATGTTATTAGAGCCCAACTTGAGCTTACACGCCTGGATGATAGGTTGACGTCACTGCGACAAAAAGAGGAGCGACTTCAAAGCGAATTGTCGGAATGGATAGGTGTTATAGCGAAATCAAGGTTACCGGATGACCTTCCGAGTCTTACGCTGAAGAAGACATTGCTATCACCTTCGACAATACCGAAACAAGCCTTGTACGAATTGATAAAAGAACACCCGGTTTTGCAAGCGATCGATCAAGACATTTTGGCGTCGAAGACGTCTGTCGAGCTCGCTCAGCAAGGTTATAAACCGCAATGGTCAGCCAATCTGAAATATGGCCATAGAAACGACGATCCAAGCGGCAATGACCGTGCCAACTTGCTGTCAGCCGGGGTTACGTTCGATGTCCCTTTATTTACTGATAACAAACAGGATAAGCAGGTACGCTCAGCAAAGTTTAAAACGGAAGCAAAAAAAACTGAGAAGTTATTGGTTGCCAGGCAGTTAATAGCCAATTTACGCAGTACGTTTTTACAACTGAACCGTTTGAATGAACGTGCTGCCCTATATCACGAAGAGCTACTTCCACAAATGTCCGCCCAGTCTGAAGCCGCATTGACTGCCTACAAAAATGATGATGGCGACTTTGCCGAGGCGGTACGGTCACAGATTGCGGAAATCGACGCAAAAATTGATGCATTAGCAATCGCCATCAACCGCCAAAAATTGATTGCCGAAGCAAACTACTTATTACTTTCAGGAGTGTAAAATGAAAACAGTCACCAAATCTCTTATAAGTTTAGCTGTAGGCTTTGCAGTTGGCGCTGGCGCTATTGGCTATGTAATGCAATCGACTGAAGTGTCTGATCGTTCATCGGGCAATGCAGAAAAAGAGCCGTTATATTGGGTGGCTCCGATGGATCCCAATTATCGCCGAGACAAACCAGGAAAGTCTCCAATGGGGATGGACCTTATTCCTTACTATGGCGATGATGCAGAAGAGAGTTCACCTGGTACGGTGAGAATTGATCCCGACGTTATTAATAACCTTGGGGTTACAACTGCAACCGTCACGTCCTCGAGACTCAACCTGGATATCGAAACAGTTGGCTATGTTCAGTTTGATGAGGACCGAGTTTTAACAGTAAGTCCTCGTGTTGAAGGTTGGATTGAAAACCTTTTTGTAAAAGCGGTCGGTAACTCGGTTAAAGCAGGCCAACCGTTATACAGTATTTACTCACCGGAAATGGTTAATGCTCAAGAGGAGCTTGTACTAGCCTCGCAGCGAGGTAAACAGGTGCTAATTGATGCCGCTGAAGAACGCTTAAGAGCTCTGCAAGTCTCTGAATCTGAGATTAAGAAGTTAAAAGAAACTCGTAAAATTCAGAAAACAATCACGGTAAAAGCAAAGCAGTCCGGGGTATTGGATAGACTGACTGTGCGTGAAGGTGCGTTTGTAACGCCGAGTATGAATTTAATGACCATTGCTCAACTGGATAAAATTTGGGTTATTGCAGAAGTCTTTGAGCGGCAATTGAACCAGGTTGAGGTAGGCAATGACGTTCAAATGAACCTTGAGTATGCTCCAGGTAAAGAGTGGCAAGGAAAGGTTGATTATGTCTATCCGTCACTTAACCCTAAAACTCGGACGGGACAAGTTCGAATTCGCTTCGACAACCCAGATGGTTTTTTAAAACCGGGCATGTTTGCGAATCTTAACATTAAGGCTGGTTTAGGCGACAAAAACTTAATCATCCCTAAAGAAGCGCTTATCCGAATGGGTGATTCGAACCGAGTTGTCCTGGCACTGGGTGATGGGAAATTTAAATCAGTTAATGTTGACGTTGGGCGGTTAGGTAGCTCGCGAGTTGAGATTTTATCGGGTCTTATGGCAGGTGATGAAATTGTTACATCGGCTCAGTTCTTAATTGACTCTGAGTCCAGTAAGTCTTCCGACTTTAAACGTATGAACCACGACTCTAACACTGATAGCGAGAGCCACGACAGTATGTCAAGTGACGCAGCAGCTCAAGCTGTCTGGGTTGAAGCAACCGTTAAAAATGTTATGCCTCAGCACTCGATGGTTACGCTGGAGCACGGTGAGATTTCTGAATGGGACTGGCCTGCAATGACGATGGACTTCGATGTTGCTTCGGATGTTGAACTTTCTCAGCTTAGCACGGGGTTATCCTTGCATGCGGAAATAACGCAAGTCGGGAAGCAACAGTACCAGCTCACATCGATTCATATTCCTGAGCAAAAACAAGTGACAGAGCAGGAGCATAACCATGATTAAGTCAGTCATTCGATGGTCAGTGAGTAACCGTTTTTTCGTTCTTCTGGCGACATTAATCCTCGTGGGTGTTGGTGCTTTTGCGGTTAAGAATACGCCCGTAGACGCACTGCCGGACTTGTCGGATGTCCAGGTGATCATTAAAACCAGCTATCCGGGTCAAGCGCCGCAGGTGGTAGAAGATCAAGTAACCTATCCATTAACAACCGCTATGCTGTCTGTCCCCGGCGCTAAAACCGTCCGTGGATATTCGTTTTTCGGCGACTCCTATGTGTATGTCATTTTTGACGAAGATACAGACGCTTACTGGGCGCGTTCGCGAGTACTGGAATATTTGTCTCAGGTTGCTCCGACATTGCCTTCTAATGCAAGACCGCAATTAGGCCCTGATGCAACAGGGGTTGGTTGGGTGTATTTGTATGCCTTGGTTGATCGCACGGGTAACCACAATTTGAGTGAGTTACGCAGTATGCAGGATTGGTTTTTAAAGTATGAACTGCAAACGGTCGAGGGGGTTTCAGAAGTTGCCGCCCTGGGCGGGATGGTAAAGCAGTACCAGGTGAAAGTGGATCCGGAGAAGCTGCGCGCATTCGATATTCCTCTTGCTCACATACAAAATGCTATCCAGCGAGGCAATCAGGAAGTGGGGGCGTCGGTGGTTGAAATGGCGGAAGCTGAGTATATGGTCCGGGCCTCAGGCTATATTGATAGTGTGTCAGACTTAGAGAGTATCCCGCTTGGCGTTGATGAAAATGGCACGCCATTATTGCTTAAAGACGTTGCTGATGTGGGTGTGGGCCCCCAAATGAGACGCGGTATCGCCGAACTCAACGGTGAGGGAGAAGCCGTGGGCGGCATTGTGGTAATGCGCTTCGGAGAAAATGCCCAAAAAACGATTGATGGCGTTAAACAAAAGTTGGATGAGTTAAAGTCGGGGCTACCAGAAGGTGTCGATATTGTCACTGTCTATGATCGTTCGGGGCTTATCTCGGATGCCGTGGAAAGTCTCTGGAAAAGTTTAATAGAAGAACTCGCTATTGTCGCGTTTATCTGTGTGATATTTCTCTTCCATGTCCGCTCCTCGCTGGTTGCCGTTATCAGCTTGCCTTTGGGTATTTTAACCGCGTTTATTGTCATGTATTGGCAAGGAATTAACGCGAATATTATGTCACTTGGAGGGATCGCAATCGCTATTGGCGCTATGCTCGATGGTGCCATCGTCATGATTGAAAATATGCATAAGCATATGGAAAAAACGCCACTGACAGCAGAGAACCGCTGGCGGGTGGTTGCCGCCTCTGCTTCAGAGGTGGGCCCTGCTCTTTTCTTTAGCTTGCTCATTATTACCGTCAGCTTTATGCCGGTATTTACCTTAGAAGCCCAGGAAGGGCGGATGTTTTCTCCGCTTGCTTTCACGAAAACTTACGCAATGGCAGCCAGTGCAGCCTTAGCGGTTACCGTTATCCCCGTGTTGATGGGATATTTTATCAGAGGAAAGGTAACACCTGAGGGGAAAAACCCGCTTAATCGGTTATTGATCGCCGGGTATAAACCGCTTTTAAAAGGCATTTTGAAATACCCCAAGACAGCAGTTGTCGGAGCGCTTGTTATCCTGGCCGTTGGTGTCTGGCCGATTGACAAAATTGGTAGTGAATTTATTCCAGATTTGGATGAGGGCGATTTGATGTATATGCCCACTACCTATCCCGGATTATCAATTGGTAAAGCAAGGGAGCTGTTGCAGCAAACCGACAAGCTCATAAAAACGGTACCGGAAGTGAAGACGGTTTTTGGCAAAATTGGTCGAGCGGATACCGCCACTGATCCGGCACCCCTAACGATGATTGAAACCTTTATTCAACTGAAACCGAAAGATCAGTGGAGAGACGGTATGACCACTGAGAAGTTGAAAAAAGAACTGGATGCGCTTGTAAAGTTTCCGGGGCTGACCAATGCGTGGGTTTACCCCATTAAAACTCGCATTGATATGCTATCGACAGGTATCAAAACGCCGGTAGGTATAAAAGTTGCCGGAGCCGATCTTAATGAAATTCAGACGATAGGGCAGCAGCTTGAAGCAATACTTGATGATGTCGATGGTACGGCTTCTGTTTATTCAGAGCGAGTGGCAGGTGGACGCTATGTCAAAGTTGACATAGAAAGAGAGCAGGCTGCACGTTATGGCTTGAACATTGAGGATGTGCAGCAGGTCGTTGCCACGGCTATTGGTGGAATGAATGTTTCAGAGACCATTGAAGGGCTTGAACGTTACCCAATAAACTTGCGCTACCCTCAAGATTACCGTGATTCGCCGGAAGAATTAAAGAAGCTACCTTTAGTTACGCCAAACGGGCAGCGTATTAGTTTGGCGGATGTGGCTGATGTCTACGTTGAACTTGGACCGCCGGCAATTAAAAGCGAAAACGCAAGACTTAATGGCTGGACTTTTGTCGACATTGAGGGAGTTGATGTCGGCACTTATGTTGAAAAAGCAATGAAGGTTGTAGAACAAGAACTCGAGTTGCCAGCAGGGTATTCAGTTACCTGGTCCGGGCAGTACGAATATATGGAAAGGGCAAAGGAAAAACTGACTTACGTGATTCCGTTAACGCTCGCGATTATTATCGTTCTTTTGTACATGAATTTTCGAAATGCCACGGAAATCGCGATCATACTGGGAACCTTACCTCTTGCGTTGGTCGGTTCAATTTGGCTGATGTATCTTTTAGATTATAACTTCTCAGTTGCTGTAGCGGTTGGCTTTATAGCACTAGCGGGGGTTACCGTAGAAATAGGGATATTAATGCTGACTTATCTTAATCAGTCCTATAACGAATACGAACAACGCCAACTAGAGCAAGGTAAAGCTTTGACTAAAGACGGTGTTTCTCGCGCTGTAATGGAAGGGGCTGGGCTTCGTGTTCGTCCTGTCATGATGACGGCTGTTTCTACAATTGCAGGTCTACTGCCTATTATGTTCAGCACAGGAACTGGTGCTGAAGTGGTTAGCCGAATAGCCGCCCCGATGGTTGGAGGAATGATCAGTGCGGTTATTCTAACCTTGCTCGTGTTACCCGCTGTTTACTACTTGTGGCGTGGGCAAAAGGTTAAGCGTGTATAAGACCAATTATTTTAGTTAAGAGACGCACATCATTGATCTTGATCAATGATGTGCGCTAACAAGTATGCTAGGTTAAAATTCGGGATTGGGGACACACATATGGCGCAAACAAAATTTTTAGTTGTGCTTATGCTAGGAATAGTAATTCAACTATCCTTCCCAGCTGCTCCTGTCCATAATACTGCCTCCAGCGCAGAGCACGTAATCAACGTTAATCAGGCAGATGTTGCAAACGAGAGAAAAAGCAACATTCATTGTGATGACGACGAACAACCTGCCAGTAAAACGTGCTGTTATTGTTTAACGGACTCTGCTGATACATGTTTAATGGATGCGGGGTGCAACTCTGCAAGCTCACCTTTAGTATTAATTCCGTTCAATTTACCAATAAAGTCAATTGGTTACTTGCAGCATCCTCTTTCATATGAAGGGAATGTTAAGCAAATGTCTTTTGATATTTTTTATCCTCCGAAATAGCTCCTGCTGAATTTCAATTAAAACTTTTTTCGAAATTTAATCATGCTAGATAGAGCTCTTAAGTTAAGTGACTTAAGGCTTGTAGGAGAATATATGAACCTATCTAAAATTACCGCTATTTTTGATCAACTTCGACAAGACTCAGTGGAAGAGGCTCTCATCGGCCGTGGCGTTAGCGGCTTTACGCTGTTTCCTGTGCGAGGACGGGGTTACTACTTCGATAGCTATAACGATGATCACTTAGTTGATCACGTACAGCTTGAAGTTTATGTGAACAGTGATGATGCGCGTGATGTTGCCCTCTTGGTAGTTGAAGCGGCCCATACTGGGGTACCTAACGAGGGATTAGTTTCTATCTCGCCAATCGATGAATTGTTCTGGGTTCACGATAAACGAGCAGCCACTAATAAAGAGCTTTCGTTACAAAGTTAACACCGAGCAAATGTTGCCTGAAACGTATTGGTAGTTTTAATTAACAGGACAGTACTAATGTCAACTAACGATCATAGAGCCGGAGTGCGGGAAATTAACTTAGTCAATCGCACGTTAAAGCTAAACACTGAGAGTGTGAAAAAAGTTCGCGAAGCGATTAACGAAATCGATCGCTTGGTTGGCCTTGATAGCGTTGCCTATGACTCTGAGCATAACTTGTTATTGGTCGCTTATGATGCCTCTAAAGTGGATCTCAATGTTATAGAGGAAAAGCTCAGGAAGTTTGGTGTTGAAATAAATAGTGGGTGGTGGACTCATCTGAAAGAAGAGTACTACAAGTTTATTGACCAAAATATTAAAGATAATTCGGAACATACACCGTGGAGTTGTCACAGAAGTCCGCCAGTTAACAAAAGCAAACGAAAGTAACGATTAATTATAGGTAAGGAGTAAAAAATGCAAATAGAAACAATCAAAGATGTGCTGAGTTGGACCGTTGATTTCCACAAAAACCTGAAGGAGTGTGTGACTCACTGCTCTAAACAAAACCAAGATGAACGAGCTCGGATGATTCTAAACTACGTGTCGGGTCATGAGGCTAGCTTAGAGCGAATGGTCGAAGGTTTTTTGAGTACAGCAAACCGAAATGCATTAGACACTTGGTGTTATGACTATATTGGGAAACATCCCATCGTTGAGCATGGGCACTGCGATTCGCCTTTTAAAGAGTTAGATACCGATCACATTATGGAGAAGGTTGTAAACCATCATGAGCAAGTCATAGAACTGTATGAACACCTATATTCCCGTGTTGATATAGATAGCGCAAAAGAGCTGCTAGAAACGGTAAAGAACGTTGAAGAAAATGAAATTAAACGAATGGTGCAAACTGCGAATCGATTTTCGGATATGTAGTGAGTGACGGTTTTATCGTTGGTACTTTGCGGGAAATAGCTGTTGCTTGGCTCGTTTCCCGTCAATAAGGAGCACAGGTATGGGTGTAAAAACTGAGGACGTTCGTAGTCGTTCCATTGAGGAACTCATTATCGAGGGAGCCGGTTGCGCGAGTTGTGTTGGCAAAATCGAAAATGCATTAAAGTCTGTATCCGGCGTGGAAAATGCAGAGATGAACTTTGCCCAGCGAACGGTCAGTGTGACTGGAACAGCAAATCCGAGCGCTTTAGTGAAAGCAGTAGAGAGGGCGGGGTATAGCGCTAAAGTAGCCACGTCCGAAAGTGACGGTGATGCGTTGGCAGAAAAAGAGCAAGCCGACTGGGCTTATTACAAGCGGCTGATGCGGGAGATGACCGTTGCGCTGTCGTTAGGTGTACCTCTCATGATTTATAGCCTTTTTGTTGGTGAAATGACGGTGACCACTGCCACAGAGCGTGTGACATGGTTAGTCGTAGGTATTCTAACGTTAGGTGTACTTTACTTTTCGGGCAAACACTTCTTCGTCGGTGCCTGGCAATCTTTGAAAAATCATTCCGCTAATATGGATACGCTGATCGCACTTGGTACTGGTACCGCCTGGTTGTATTCCATGGTGGTTGTATTGGTTCCGCACCTGGTTCCGGAAATGGCGCGTCACGTATACTTTGAAGCGACCGCAATGATTATCGGTTTGATCAATTTGGGGCTGGCACTTGAACTGAAAGCTCGTGGGCGCACGTCCGAAGCCATAAAACGTCTCATTGGTTTGCAGGCGAAAACCGCAAGGGTGATTCGTGACGATAAACAATTGGATATCGCTATCGAAGACGTACTCGAGGAGGACGTAGTACGTGTTCGTCCCGGAGAAAAAATCCCTGTTGATGGAAAAGTTATAGAGGGAAGTACCACCGTTGATGAATCTATGCTAACGGGTGAACCCATGCCCGTGGAAAAATCAGTTGGTGATGACGTTGTGGCGGGCACGATAAATAAAAGTGGTTCCTTTTTGTTTCAAGCGACAAGAGTCGGAAAAGATACAGCACTTGCTCAAATTATTAACATGGTGAAACGGGCGCAAAACTCTAAGCCCCCAATCGGTCGTCTTGCCGATATTATTTCAGCTTACTTTGTGCCAGTCGTTATGATTATCGCTGTTATCAGTGCTCTAGCTTGGCTTAACTTTGGGCCTGAGCCGGCACTGGCCTTTGCTGTGGTATCAGCGACCACTGTCTTGATTATTGCTTGCCCTTGCGCATTAGGCCTGGCGACGCCTATGTCGGTAATGGTGGGTGTAGGAAAAGCCGCAGAGGCAGGTGTGCTGATTCGCAATGGCGAAGCATTGCAAACAGCGTCGAAAGTATCGGCTATGATCCTGGATAAAACGGGCACCATTACACTTGGTTCTCCTAAAGTCACCGACGTATTAGTAGCGAGTGAGTACGATGAGCAAACCGTACTGCAACTTGCAGCGACACTTGAGTCTGGCTCTGAACATCCGCTAGCACAGGCGATAGTTGAGTCAGCCAGGGAAAGAGGGATTAAGACAAGTAAGGTCTCGAACTTCAACGCCATCGCTGGTCATGGCGTGGAGGCAGAAGTTGACGGGAAGTCCCTCCTTTTCGGTAATGAAAAGCTGTTGCGTGAACGTCAAGTTGAGCTCGGTAACTTTGTTGAAAAAGCCCAAGGCTTAGCTGCTGAAGCTAAGACGCCTATGTACTTTGCCGTTGATAATGAGTTAGCTGCAATTATTGCAGTTGCCGACCCGATAAAAGACGACTCCGTAGCCGCCATTAAACGTTTGCAAGATAACGGTGTGCGAGTAGTGATGCTTACTGGTGATAATCGCGCGACAGCAGAAGCAGTTGCTGAAAAAGTAGGAATTAAAGAATTTTTCGCTGAAGTTCTGCCGGAAGAAAAATCAAAAAAGGTTCAGGAGCTGCAGATGGAAGGCGAAATCGTTGGCATGACGGGAGATGGTATTAATGATGCGCCAGCACTGGCTATTGCCAACGTGGGCTTCGCCATCGGTACGGGCACGGATGTAGCCATTGAAAGTGCTGACATTACTTTGATGCGGGGGTCGTTACATGGTCTAGCTGATGCAGTAGCTGTAAGTAAGGCTACTCTGCGCAATATCAAGCAGAATCTATTCGGTGCTTTTATTTACAACGTGGCAGGTATACCTTTTGCCGCAGGTGTACTGTACCCGTTTCTCGGCATTCTATTAAGCCCTGTCATTGCCGGTGCAGCCATGGCTTTTTCGTCACTCACGGTAGTGAGTAACGCTAATCGGTTGCGCTTTTTCAAAGCGAAGAGTCACTGATTCCTCTTTTAATTAGAGCTCTTTCAGGAGAGTAAAAATGTTATTTATTAATATCGCTGGCTTAACATTAATTGCACTGATTGTCTGGTGGTTTTGGCTTTATGAACCTGCTGAGAAACAGGCGGAAGAAGGTGAGATTGTAATTACTGTAGAAAACGGTACCTACTCACCTTCGCGTATAAAGGTGCGAGAAGGCAAGCCTGTTGAGCTTAAATTTCTGCGAAAGGATCAATCTCCTTGCTCTGAAACTTTGCTCATTCCCAAGCTAGAAATAAGTGAAACGTTGCCTTCTAACAAATTAAAGCAAATTCAAATACCAGCGCTGGAACCCGGAGAGTACGACTTTCATTGCCAGATGCAAATGTATCGGGGAAAGCTAGTTGTCGGTTAAATGGCTTAAAACGTCCAGGTCACAATATGAGCTTTAAAAGTTTCCCGTTAGATTCGATGAAATTCAATTTCATCGAAGGCATTGAAGGATTCGGCAATAAATATCGCCGTTATATGAGGTCTACGTCAGCGTGGGCTCCAAGATTTAACGATAGTGAAACAAAGTAAAATTAATGAGACCAATACAATTTGGTCATAGTCAAGAGGGTAATAAAATGAAAAAAGTACTTTCAGCTTTAACTATCACAGCTTTAATGGCCTCTCCTGTCTTTGCTGATGCACAGCATAAACATGGTGATGATAAAACAGGTTCAATGAGTGGAATGATGCATCATGAAAAAATGACATCAATGAATGAGCACATGCAAGAAATGCGCGAAGCTATGGAAAAAATAAAAAGCGAATCCGATCCCAAGAAACGTAAAAAACTAATGGAAGAACACATGAAGTCAATGCAGAAGGGAATGCAAATGATGAACCATGGGATGGATAAAGGCATGAACAAAGGAGAACATAAAAAGGGAGACAAAGCAGAGCAAATGGGCAAAGAGAATATGATGAATAAAATGAAAATGATGGAGCATAGAATGGATATGATGCAAATGATGATAGCTCTCTAGCATGATGGCTTTAACAGAAGGCATGGTTCACGGAAAACTCTCTGGTTTCGAGTGGCATTTGAGTTTTAGTGGATTTGTTACGGGATTATTCGGGTGGTCCTTGGGAGCTATGATTACTGGCTGGCTAATTGTAACGTTATATAATAAACAAATGAAAACGGCTAAATGAGATTGTTGTCAAACTGGAAGCCTTTAAATCTGTTGCTCTGAAACTTTGCTTATTCCTGATCTGGGGATCAGCGATACTTTACCGACCAATAAGTTAAAGTTGATCGAATTGCCAGTATTAAAGACCGGAGAATACGATTTTCATTGTCAGATGCAAAGGTATCTAGGAAAACTTATTGTCAAATAAGTGAGACAAATAAGGGTAATATGAATGAAAAAAAAGTGCTTATAACAACTATTATCACTCCTGAACTAGCTTAACCTATCACCAACCAGCAGCTAAACCCGAAATATTGGTAACTGTCCAGTGAAGTTAAGCTAGGTTATCTCATCCAGCGCAGCAAGATAATTGCTTAACATCTTTAGTGAATGTTTGAGCACATAACTTTAAGCCTTCTACCATCGTAAGGTATGGGAAGAGCTCATCAGCCAACTCATTGACTGTCATTCCTGCTCTTATCGCCATTACAGCAGCTTGAATCAACTCACCAGCTTCTCCTGCGACGACTTGAACACCGAGCAGCCGGCCGCTGCCACTTTCTGCGAGAATTTTTATAAACCCTTGGGTATCGAAGTTAACCAATGCCCGTGGGACATTTTCAAGGCCCAACGTGCGGCTTTCGGTGACGTAACCACCAGTTTTAGCATCAGCTTCTGATAAACCCACCGTGGCGACTTGTGGATCAGTAAAGATAACCTCGGGCATGGCACTGAGATCAAGATGCGCATCACCGCCCGTCATGTTAATAGCGGCTCGGCTGCCGCCTGCGGCGGCGACATAGACAAACTTCGGCTGATTCGTACAGTCGCCTGCCGCATATACTCTTGAGTTAGAGGTTTGCATGCGATCGTTAATCGTTATTGCACCGCGTTCAGTTTGTACACCGATGGTTTTTAAATCGAGGTTTTCCGTATTGGGCGTACGGCCTGTGGCCACGAGCAGTTGTTCTGCTTTTAATGTTCCGGCATTGGTTTTGAGAATGAAGTGTTGTCCGTCGTAACGCACTTCGCTGGCTTCTGTATGCTCAAGCACATTGATGCCTTCGCGATCAAAAACAGTCGCTATTGCTTCACCAATGGCAGGCTCGTCTTGGGATAACACTCGACTGCGGGCCAAAACAGTAACGTCACTACCGAGACGCGCGAAGGCTTGTGCTAACTCAAGAGCAACGACCGAGGCTCCAATAATAAGGAGGCTCTTAGGAATGTCATTTAGCTCTAATGCGCTTGTCGAAGTAAGGTAAGGGGTTTCAGCTAAGCCGGGGATGGGTGGTTGTGCGGGTCGGGCCCCGGTGCCGATAAAAGCACGGTCAAAGTGAACCGTTTGCTCACCGCCATCGCAAAGTGATACGGAAAGAGTTTCATCGTCTATAAAGCGGGCTTCGCCGTTAATAACGGTAATGGCGGAATTCTCTCTAAGAATACTCTGGTATTTGGATTCACGGAGTTCTTCTACCCGAGCCTGTTGTTGCTCGAGGAGAGCTGATCGATTTACCTTAAGAGTATGGGTACTTAAGCCTTTATCAAAAGGGCTTTCTCGCCGCAGTTGGGCGATATGAGCCGCTCGGATCATGATTTTAGACGGGACACAGCCAATATTGACACAAGTTCCGCCAATAGTACCTCTCTCAATGAGCGTCACTCGGGCACCTCCCTCGGTCGCTTTGAGTGCCGCAGCCATCGCACTGCCGCCGCTACCAATGACAGCAATGTGTAAATTGTTATTACTCATAACGGTTACTCCTTGGTCTTTCAGTTTTACAGCAGCTATAAGGCATTGTGATGTTTCATGACTGATTTTTTGGTGCCGTTGCTTTCAGTGTTGATGGGTATCCTGCATTTGTCGTTGCTTCAGTGAGCTGCTTAACTGACGTTTTTTCGTCGTCGAATGTCACGGTTGCATCCCGTTCTTCAAAACGGACATCGACGGCGCTCACACCTGCGACTTCACCGAGTGCAGCTTTGACAGTAATTGGGCAGGTGACGCATGTCATACCGTGTACTGATAGCGTGACGGTTTTCTCAGCCGCCAATGCGGGCATACTAAACAGTAAAAATAAAATGGTTGTTATCATTGCTTTTTTCATTGTGTATTGCCTCCTAGTAAAAGAAAGGAACAACATAGGGGTAAGCCAGTGCTGTTAAAGTAAGTACCGCAACGAGCCAAAACATCACTTTGTAGCTCTTACGAGCATTTGGCGTTGCGCAGGTGTCATCAGGGTTGCAGTCATCAGCACGCCGGTATATTCGACGCCAGGCAAAGAATATGGCAATCAATGCAATGGCAATAAAAATGGGTCGATAAGGCTCAAGTGCTGTGAGGCTCCCAATCCAGGCCCCGGATACACCGAGTGCAAGTAATATGAGGGGACCCAGACAACACGCAGATGCCAGAGTCGCTGCGATCCCTCCCGCGAGAAGAGAGCCCCGACCAGATTTTGAATTTGACATAAGAGTAACTCCTTCGGGCATTTTGCTTTAATGTGTTAATCTTAGACCCGTACCTCACTACGGAAGCAATAGCTATGTTAAAAAAACGCAACGTAATGACAATTGGCACGCTGGCCAAAACAGCCGGCGTGGGCGTGGAAACGGTGCGCTATTATCAGCGCCGAGGGCTAATGAGCGAGCCGGAAAAGCCGTATGGGGGAATTCGACATTACGACGAACAAGCGCTTGCTCGGCTTCATTTTATTCGCGCGTCTCAATGGCTTGGATTTAGTCTGGATGAAATTGGTGAGCTATTAACTCTGCAAGATGGCGCTCATTGCGATGAAGCACGGGAGCTTGGAGAGCAAAAGCTCACCAGTGTTCGTCGAAAGATATCGCACTTACAGCAAATTGAACAAGCGCTGAATGAGTTGGTGCAAAAATGCAGCGCCGGACACGGAGATGTCTATTGTCCACTGATGGCGTCGCTTAACGATGGGGTTGAGGACGCTACGACGGACAAACATAAGGTGCGCTAGTCTGTGTAAAACTTTTGAGTGGAGTTCTTTAACTGAATTGCTTTATAGCTAACGCCAGCCATACACAAGAATCCCCATACCGGTTAGCACAAACGTCGTGCCAATCAGGTCGAAATTGGATAGTGGCGATTTATCGACAATTCGCAGCCAGACTATGGCAGTTAACACGTAAATACCACCATAAGCTGCGTAGACCCGCCCGCTTTCCGCTGGATGAAGTGTTAATAAGTAAGCAAATAAAGCTAAGCTTATTGCTGCCGGAATGAGCAACCAAACGGAATGGCCCTCTTTGAGCCATAGGTAGGGTAAATAGCAACCGACAATTTCGGCAATTGCGGTTGCAATAAATAACCCGAGCGTTTTCAATAAAAATAATGCACTCATTATCAGTTGTCCCTACACGCTTCATCAGGATCTTCTAATTCTACTGTTGTATGGCTTAAAGCATAGGGCGCAAGGACGTTATCGATGCGCTGTTTTAAGTCGCTACGAGCCTCAATATCAAGGTTCTTAGTTAACACCAAATGAACGGTTAATACATGCTCCTCGCCGTCTAGTGACCAAAAATGCAAATGGTGTAGGTCAGCAACATGAGGTAGCTCCAGTAAAGCGTCCGCGACTTGTTTGTAGGTTTTTTTGTCTGGCGTGGCCTGTATGAAGAGTTTCAGTGTTGCCCACAGGTTGCGTAGTACATTCACTAAAATAAATAGAGTAAAGCCAATCGACAATATAGGGTCGAGAATCGGCCAGTCTACGAACAGCAAAACAATACCAACGATAAGTACAGTAACCCAGCCGAGAACATCTTCTAGCAAGTGCCAGTTAATAACGCGCTCGTTTAACGTTTTACCTTCTGACAATTTGTAAGCCGCAAAGCCATTAACCACAATGCCAAGTACCGCCAACGCAATCATGCCATCAGCCATGGGCATTTGTGGGTTCCAGAGCCTGGGAATTGCTTCTACAAGTACCCAGGCAGAGCCTGCGATTAAAACAACGGCATTAATAAATGCACCGGCAAGATTCAGTCTCTTATAACCGTAGGTAAAGTGTTGGTTAGCCTGTTTTTTGCCAAGTTTATTTAGTATCCACGCGAGACCTAACGACAGGCTATCGCCAAGATCATGAACGGCATCAGCTAAAATGGCGGTACTGTTGGTAAGAAAACCACCAATGAACTCAATAATGGTAAAAACAAAGTTAAGCAGAAATGCCCAACCTAATCGGTTGGACGGCATGTCCTTTGAGTGATCATGGTTATGGTGATGTCCCATAATACGTTCCTCTTTTAATAAAAGGGGGCGACAATAACCGCCCCCTTAAATGCTATTGAACCCTAACGGCTTAAATCCTTAATTTTTTGTTTCGAAAACCAAGGATAGAGCACGGGTAAGATAACCAATGTCAGCAGAGTAGCTGATACCAAACCACCAACAATGACGGTAGCCAGTGGGCGTTGAATTTCAGCCCCTGCACCGGTTGCAAACAGCATGGGAATGAGTCCTAACGCTGAGGTTATTGCAGTCATCAATACTGGGCGGAGTCGCGACCATGCGCCATCAAACACGGCATCATTAACCGCATGCCCATCGGTTATTCTCTGGTTAATACTCTCGACCAGAACTACACCGTTTAGTACCGCCACACCAAACAGCGTGATGAAACCCACGGCGCTGGGCACCGATAAGTACTGTCCTGACACATAGAGAGCCACAATACCGCCGATGACTGCCAATGGTACATTCACCAAAATCAACATGGCTTGACCCATGGTGCCGAAAGCAAAATAAAGCAGCAGGGCGATGAGTGCCAGCGATATGGGAACGACAATGGACAAGCGCTCCTGTGCTCGTTGTTGACTTTCGAACTGGCCACCAATATCGACTGAGTAACCGGTTGGTAAATCCACCTTCTCGTCAATCGCCTTCCGAATATCGGCAACCACGCTACCCATGTCACGACCCTGAACGTTCGATTGAATCACAACGCGACGCTGTACATCATCACGACGGATTTGCGGTGGTCCTGATTCAATTGCGACGTGGGCGACTTCGCCTACGGTTACCCAGGCTCCCGAAGGAGTTAACAAGCGTAACGAGCGAATAGACTCCGGCGTATCGCGGAATTGCTTGGCCAGCCGCACGTAAATATCATAGCGCTCATTACCGCGAATGATCTGGCCTGCCGAAGCGCCACCCAAGCCATTGTCGACAACGCTCAGTACATCGGAGACATTTAAGCCGTAGCGTGAGAGTTGTTGGCGTTTCGGCGAAACCACGAGTTGTGCTTCACCTTTTATTTGCTCCATCGCTACTGCAACGGCCCCGTCAACTTGCTTGACGGCACTTTCTATTTCCTGGCCTTTACGGGCCAACACGTCAAGCTCGGGTCCAAATAGTTTGATGGCTAGCTGCGATTTTACACCTGAGAGCAGTTCATCAACCCGTGTTGCGATAGGTTGTGAAAAATTAAACAACAAGCCTGGGTGAGCATCGAGTTTTGCCTCCATTTTTTCTTGTAAGGCGTAGCGATCCGATGCTGTTGTCCATTCAGACTGCGGCTTGAGACCCACGTATATCTCGATGTTGCTGATAGGCTCTGGATCACCACCCACTTCAGCTCGTCCAATGCGGCTGAGTGCGTAGGTGGTTTCCGGGAACGACATCAGGATTTTTTCAAGCTTCGGAGCCACCTCTAAGGCCGTTTCAAGGTTAGAGGAGGGGGCTAATGTCACGCGAATATTAATCGTGCCTTCTTCCAATTCGGGCGCAAATTCTGTGCCGAGACGAGGCACTAACACCAAAGCGCCGACAAACAGCACACCGGCCAGGGTAATAACAGCCTTTTTACTGCGTAACGCCACCGATAATAGTCTTTTATAACCATTATCTAGTGGTTTAAGCAGTTTATTTTCACGAGGCTTAATACCCCGACTGAAAAAGTAACTGGCTAATGCCGGGACAACCATAATGGCCACAAAAACCGCGGAGATAATGGCCAACATAATACTGATCGCCATGGGCTCAAATAATTTAGCTTCAACACCCTGAAAACTAAACAGTGGCATAAAGACCACCAAGATAATCATGGCGGCAAAGAATACCGGTCGTGCCACTTCGTTAGCCGCTTCCTTAACTCGCAGCTTGATACCATGGCTATCGAGTTTGGCTGCCTGAGGATCCGGGTCGCGGTGCTCTGTGCGTTGCTCGGCGTCGCCTTGGTGTTCACTATCCGGACGACTTAAGTGCTTAAAGATGTTTTCAACCATCACCACGGAGCCGTCGACCAGCATACCAATGGCAACAGCAATCCCGCCCAGCGACATCAGGTTAGCTGACATGCCCATCGCGGACATTACCATCAGGGCAATGGCGATAGAAACGGGAATGGACAGTAACACTAAAAAAGTAGCGCGTATGTTGAGCAAAAACAGTGCTAATACTGCGATAATAAAGACAAAGGCAATGAGCAGTGAATATGCGACCGTAGATACGGCTTTTTGTATTAAATCGGCCTGATCATAATACGGCTCAAAGGTGACACCCTCGGGTAATGCTTGCTGAATAAGCGGAATGCGCTTTTTAATACCGTCGATGGTGGCTTTGGTATTCGAGCCCATGCGTTTGAGCACAATACCCGACACCACTTCGCCCAGCTGGTTGACCTCGCCGTCGACTTTACGCGACATTGAGACCGCTCCCTGGCGAATTTCACTGCCGATTTCGACGTCGGCAACCTGGCCCAGTGTTACGGAAACGCCGTCAACGGTTTTGAGCGGTATTTGTTGTATCTGCTGTAGACCTTTTTTACCGCTTTCCAGCCAGCCGGTGCCGCGAATAACCAACTGCTCCTGACCGCGGGGCATATACCAACCACCAACGTTACCGTTATTCTTGTTGACCGCGCCCATGACGTCTTGCTGGGTAAGGTCGTAAGACAGCAGCTTGGCGGGATTGAGGTTAACCTGATATTGCTTAACTTCACCGCCAAAGGACAAGACTTCGGTAATTCCCTCAACGGGCATCAGTAGCAGTTTAACCACATAGTCGTTAAGACTGCGTAGCTCCATGCTACTGACATCAGAGCCCGGCTCGGCAAGTAGCAGATACTGATAAACCTGGCCGAGACCGGAAGAGTTAGGGCCCATTTCGGGCGTGCCGACTCCCTCTGGAATCAATTCCTTTGCCGCTTGCAGCCGCTCGAATACCAGTTGCCGGGCAAAGTAGATATCGACACTCTCGTCAAATACCACGGTAATGCCCGATAAACCTGTTTTTGAGATTGACCGAACTTCTTTGACGTCGGGCAGGGCATACATCACCGACTCTATCGGATAGGTAATCAGCTGCTCGACTTCGGTCGCTGCTAATCCGGGTGCTTCCGTATTTACCGTTACCTGAACGTTGGTAACATCGGGAAAGGCATCCAGATTAAGTTTGGGAATAATAAAAAATGACGCAATGCTGATGCTGAATAAAGCCAATACCAATAACAGGCGATTGGCGACAGCAAACTGAATAATGCGCTGAAACATACAACCTCCTGTTAGTGGTTATGTGGGTCAAAACCGCCTTTAGCGATTTGTGAGCGAACGAAAAACGCGCCGTTGTCTACGTATTTTGTGCCTTCCTTAACGCCTCGAATAACTTTCCACGGACCCTTTTCATCAACCAATTCGACTTTCTTCGGTTCAAACTTTCCGGGTTCGTGCTCAATGAATATCTGCCAGTCACCATCAGGGGCCCGCATTAAGGCTGAGTCCTTAACTGCAAGCACCGGTCCATCCGACTTGACTGAGAAATAAACATCCGCAAATAAACCAGGGTGTAATTGGTCCTTTTCGTTATTTACCGCAAGTCGTACCGTTCGGGTGCGGGTTTTATGGTCTATTGTGTGGCCTTCCTGAATGACTTTTGCCGCAAAGCGCTGATTGTCGACACTCACTGTAACAGGATCACCAAACTGCACACTAAGGTCAGCTGAGCCTGGTAGACGAGCATTAACCCACAAGGTTTCTTCTTGCAGCACTTCAACCAAGTGATTACCGGCATTAACTTGCTGGCCTTGCTTGAAGTTATCGCTAACCACAATCCCGCCAATTTCTGAGGTCAGTTGGTATTCGCCGATAGGGTAGTTAGCTTTACTTAAACGCTTAATGTCGCTGGCTGACATACCAAATGCTTTGAGTTGCGCTTGCGCTGAGGTAAAGGCGTTTTTCGCTTCGACAAAGCGTTTTTCACCCACCGTTGACTCGCCGAGTGACTGCACGCGTTGCCACTCGTTAAGTGTGACCAAATACTGACTTTGCGCCTCCGCCATGGTCGCGCTGAAGAGGGTTGCCAGCGGCTCACCTTTTTCGACGTGGTCGCCAATACTGACAAAACGTTTGAGCACGGTCGAGTCGATGCGCGGACTCACGATATAGCTGTTAAAGTCGTTAGCAACCACCTCGCCCGGGGCATAAACCGGGTATTCAATGACTTGAGTTTGCAAGGTTCGCGTGGTGATATCTGCCATGGACAGCTGCTTGCTGGATAGCTCCACGCCTGCACTTTCCTTGTGGGTAGTTTCTTTTTCGTCGTGTCCGTGTTCATCCTGCGCCATAACCGAAAAGCTCAGCGCAAGTGCTATTGCTGCGTATAAAGGTTTTACTGACATCGTTTACTCTCCAATCTCTGCGTTTGTTGGCTGGCTTAACGGCGATAACGTCAGTGCTTTACTGAGTTCGCCCGAACGGTACAACCATTCAATGGCGGCCAACCGATATTGTGTTTGCAGCGCTATCCCTGCAAATTGGCTATCGAGCTGCTGTTGCACAGCGGTGAGGTAGTCTGTGGTGGATAGGTCACCGGCGAGCCAGGACTGCTCAATCACCTGCATCGACTCATCCTGCCGAGATTGGAAGTCTCTTTGCCAGCTTTGCCATTGTTTTTTAACAAAGCGGTAGTTGTTAAGGGACGATTTCAGTGCTGCTTGCCATTGTTGGCGTAGCGCAATCAAACGCTTTTCTTCAGCAACAGCTTCGCTATTGGCGGCGCGTACTGCATCGCTGTAGTTATTGCGAATCTGTAGTGGAATGCTGAATGATAAGCCAACTACTGTTTCGTTATCGGTCTCGCCCGCTTCGACGCCTATGGTTGGGTTGGCGGTGGTTAACGAGCGTTTCCAGTCGACATCGGCGCGCTTTAATTGCCATTGCAGGTAAGCGGCTTTTAACGCTGGATGTTGTTGCCAACGAGTCGTTAACGCAGGTTCAACGTTAAATAGCTCCTCATTAATGGAGAGTTGACCGACATCAGACGTTGTTAGCAGAGCGTTTAACTCTGCTTCAGCGGATTGCAGTTGTTGATAAGCCGCTGCCGTTTGTTGCAGTTGCCGACTTAGTGCGAGTACCGTCAGTTGTTCGTCGACGGCACCTAAGTCACCGGCTTTACGTCGTTCGGCAACCAGGCTTATCGCCTGTTTAACGATTTTCTCTTGCTGCTTGGCCAGTGCGTAACGCTGTTTTGCATCCAGCCATTGCACATAGGCATTCAACAGAGTTTTAGCATGCGATGTCGCCGACTGGCGATAAATACTCACTGCCATAGCCGTCATGGCGTCACTCTGACTGGCTCGTGCTTCATTGCGAGTGCTCCAGTCCAGCGTTTGGCTTAGGCCAACAGTGTAATTATTGATGTCACCCTCGCGCTCTAAGCGTGACGATAAGCTAGGGTTGTACAAAGGCTGATTTAATTGTTTGCCCTGTTGGATCAGCGCTTCAGCCTGCTGTTGAGCGGCTTCAACACTGGGGTGTTGCTGCACAGTTTTTTGCCATTGCTCGGGCAACTGTTGTGCATTGGCGTAGCTTGAACTTATTGCCAGACTTACGGCAATAAACAAGCGTTTGCTATGTGTCGAAAACGGACCCATAGATAGACTCCTCAGTCATATTACTGCGTAAAATAATGATTTTTTTGCGCTGCTATAGCAGCTTATTAGACAGTTATGAGGAGATGGGAGGCCGGAACAGTGGTGATGACAGTGGATTAGTGTAGAACTGGGTGTACCCAGGGCGCATTGTTCCCATTCGTGGTAACGCGAGAGTTTTTTCAGTCTTCATGGCATATAAATGAAATGAGCCATGGCAGTGACAGCAGTGATGGCAGTCAAAGCTGATTTCTCCACTTTTAGGGAGATTGCGCTTATCGATGTGGGATTCGTCATGCTCAAAATTGAGGTGTTGCTCAGAAGAGGACTGGTGAGATTGATGCACATCAGCAACCGCCTGACTGATTTGAGTCAGAACAGCAACAAGCACCAGTATTAAAAATCCGAGTCTAAGCATCATTATCTTACAGTTCTAAATAAGCAGCTTAACGGTACATTAATTAAAAATAGTTCTCAACTAGTGAACTAGTGGCGATTCATAGTGCATTCAATGTTCCAAATATAAAGTAGATATCAATATAATAGATCCCTTATAAGCTGGCTAAATGTAATTACTAACCAAGTGAGCGTATTCCAACTTTTGAGTGAAGGGGAAACGCAAATCAGGCATATCACTAAAAGCGAAAGTCCGCACAAGGCACTAAGCATTAGACTCTTTATATTTATGTTACCGAAATTGGAGCGGCTGTTCTGCTTCCCCATCAGTAGCCTAACGAAGCTCCGCTGGACAACCTTAAAAAATTGTGTAAGTACGTTGTGTAACCTCCGGAAATTTAGACGTCTCGATTACAACTAACACCGTTATTCCGCACCAATATTCGGATTTAGAACTGTCCAATAAATGAGCGATTGATCGCCAATTTACCGATTACCTCTTGACGCCGATCCCCGATCTTGATCTATTACTCTCTTTTGGGAGTCCAAAACCATGCCTACACCTTCCTACCAGATAAAAAACCTCGACCATCTTGGCCTGGTTGCAGGTATGTGCCAAGAGTTAGAAATTGCCGAGATGATAGATGCGCATAAGAAAATTTCCTATCTAGTTAAGTAATTTCTTGACCTTATAGTAACTTTATAGTTTTTAATTGTGAAACTATATATTTAAGGTAAGTAATACGATGGCTAGTTCCTTTGATACGGTTCGAACAAATGGCGACTCAAAAAATGCCTACGAAGAGTCAGGTAAACGGCTCATCGTTTACTCTGTAGCAAAAATGGATTGCCCATCAGAAGAACGAATGATTCGCTTGGCACTGAATGGGTTTGAGGAAATTCATTCATTATCCTTCGACTTGTCAAACCGTCGGCTGAAGGTATTACATGATGGTGAGACAGCCTTTATTACTTCTAAATTAGAGACTCTAGGTTTGGGTGCCTCGCTTGAAAGAGACACTGCTGCGGACTCCGAGGCAATCAAAGCTGAGGAGTTTTCGGCAAGTTCGGATAAGCAGGAGTCCCGCACCTTGTGTTGGTTGCTCACCATCAATACTCTTCTGTTCTTGGTGGAAATGACTGCCGGACTGCTTTGGCAGTCTGCTGGTTTGATTGGGGAATCTTTAGATAATATTGCCGATGCGGCAGTTTACGGGCTTTCTCTTTATGCCGTGGCGCGTAGTGTTAATATGCAAATACGTGCTGCGCACCTAGCTGGCGTACTACAACTGGTTTTGGCTCTGGGTGTACTTGCAGAAGTTGTGAGACGCTTCGTATTCGGGAGTGAACCTGAGTCACTTGCGATGATGGGGATTGCATTTGTCGCGTTGATTGGCAATACCATCTGTCTTCTACTTATCTCCAAACATAGAGGAGGTGGTGCGCATATGAAAGCAAGTTGGATTTTTTCAGCTAATGATGTAGTGATTAACCTTGGCGTAATCATCGCTGGCATCCTCGTTGCGTTGACCGGGTCGAATTACCCAGATCTTATTATAGGTAGCATAGCAGGTTTAATCGTGCTTAACGGGTCAAGACGCATTTTTGCACTGAAGGGGAACTGAATGTCCTGCGTTGATAAAGGATTTTCGCCCTATATTTCTCTGTTAATTTCTGGTTTAACTGTAGTCTTTGACCAAGTGATCAAGTGGCAGACGCAGCAATCAATAGCTTACGGTGATTCGATTTCATTGACCCCTTTTTTCAATTGGGTACACACTTGGAACACTGGTGCGGCATTTGGCCTGCTTTCAAATGGTGGAGGTTGGCAGCGCTATTTTTTTATTGGGGTTGCTCTGCTAATGTCTGTGGCTTTAACGAGGTTGATCTTTAATAAAGTAAGTAAACGGGATGGCATTAGCTACGGGCTGATTCTTGGGGGGGCGGTTGGGAACCTCATTGACCGACTGTTTCGTGGCTATGTTGTCGACTCCCTTCATCTAGGTTGGCAAACGTGGCAATTGCCAGTTTTTAATATTGCCGATATTGCAATTACCCTAGGAGTTATCCTATTACTGTTAAGCAACTTGCAGGTCTCAATGATACCGAATCTACCGGGTTCTAAGTAAATAGTAAGTATAATAATTAATATGGCCGAGCTTATTTTGGATGGATTAGGAATTTATATTGAGTGGGGTAATTGAATGAAAATATCTTGGTTTTTAATACTGACTGTGCTCATTCATAGCTCTTTTGCCTGTGCTCCTGTGGCTGGTACTTTCAGTCAGTCTTCAATAAAGAGTGCAGGAGTTGCGTATGACTTAGTCTTAGAAATTGAGCGTGAAAATCAAGACTTAAATAAATCAATATATGATAGTAAACAACAAACACAACCTCATATTAGTTGCATTACTGGTTATAACCTCTTAATTTCAGCCGTGCCTGTTATTTTGGCACCCAACTCAAACTCGGTAGGTTTTGACCAAAGCCTGACTCACCAACCCCCTGTACCTCCACCAAACGCGTAACCGTTAACTTAGACTTTTTAAAACCTATAAGTTAATGGAGAAGCAACATGAAGTATTTATACTTCGTGGCAGCCTTTTGCTTAGGTGCGCTAGTGCCTGTGGCGACGGCTGCGACGACAGATTTAAAGCTGAAAGAAGCGTTACAAAAAACGATCAAGAATAACCCTGAGTTACTGGAGTATGATTATAAAATACGAGCTGCAGGAGCACTGATAGAGCAGGCTGAGTTTTCAGCGAACCCAAGGGTATCTGCGGAAATAGAAAACTTTGCCGGCTCAGGACGGCTAGAAGGTATCAGTAACTCACAGTTGACCGTATCCTTTTCTCAGCTCATAGAGTTAGGGGACAAACGGCAGTTACGAGTTAAAGCTGCAACCGAAAAAGAGAAAGCTCAGCGAGCAGAGTTTGAGTATCGTCAAATTGAGGTTTTGGCAGAAACCACACAGCGTTTCTATGACATTTTAAAACTTCAGCAAGTCGCGCATACCAGCGAGCGTCAAATTCAGCGAACTGAGCGACTGATAAAAGTGGCACAGGAGCGTGTAGAAGCTGGCGCGGTGCCTAAATCCGAGGTTATTCGCATTAAATTACAGTTAGAGCGCCAATACGCTTTCTCTGACGAGTTGAACGGTAAACTGAAAAAGCAACAAGCTGAACTGGCTTCAATGTGGGCAGGCGAGCTCAATTTTACGCGCGTCTCTGGAGACTTTACTTTTCCGCTAAGCCTCCCGGAAAAAGCCAACGTGTTATCGGCTGTTAATCGGGCGCCGGAGTATTTGCGTTTACTGGACTCTGAGCAACTTCTACAAGCGCAAGCCAGAGCGTTAGCAGCGGACTCAACGTCGGATATTACCGTTGGTGTTGGGGCTCGTTACAATAACGAGTTCGATGATGCCGGTCTAATTGTCCAGGCATCAATGCCATTGCAGTTCGCTGACCCTAACGTCGGTCGCATAAAGCAAAGCCGACTACTGCATCAGTCTAACCTAGCGCAGCAAAAAGTGGTTCGGCAGCAACTGAAGTCACTGGCTTTATCACTAGTGCATAGTTTGCAAACTCACCAAAGTTATCTGCAAAAGATAAACCAGCGACTGATGCCGCTATCTGAACAGTTACTCGCACAAACTCAACAGGGTTACGCACGCGGAACGCACTCTTTGTTGCAAGTGTTAGACGCGCAAACAGAGTTAGCAAAACTCGAGTATGAAAAAATCTCCCGTCAACATGCGATTTACAGCGACATCATCGAATTAGAGCGCATGACCGGACAGCCGTTTTTAGGAGTACAACAATGAAACTCAACACATTGATTACAATTATCTGCATTGCCAGTTTTTCACTGCCCGTATTGGCTTATGAGAAAAAACACGAAGAGCATGAAGCACCCCATACCAATTTAAGTGATGCAGCAATAGAAAACGCGAAATTAACGTTGGCAACAGCGAGCGCTCAAAGCATTCGAGTAAAGCAAACAATTTTCGGTGTAATAGCCCCCAATAATAACAATATTGTGCATATCGGAGCGAAGTACAAAGGTATTGTTACGTCACTAAAGGCCAATATCGGCGATGACATAAAAGCCGGGCAAACTCTGGCTGTTGTTGAGAATGTTACGACAGGCACGGCATTTGAAGTCATCAGCCCAATTAGCGGAGAGGTAACTGCACGTTTTACCAATGTTGGTGAAGTGGTTGAGCAAAAGCCATTATTTGAAGTCCTGGATCCATCATCGGTCTGGGTAGAGCTTTCAGCGTTCCCGGAGAACATTGAGTCGTTAGAAGAAGAGCAAACGACCTATGTGTACGACTTGCATCATCATAAAACCGTCGAAGGAACTGTGTCTTATATCTCGCCACAAATGACTGGCGGACATATTGCACGCGCACTTATCGAGTTGCCCAATCAGTCGGGGCATTGGCGACCGGGAATGCACGTAAAAGCGGATGTCGTTACAGACAGCTTTAACGCGAGCTTGGCGATAAACAATGATGCTGTTCAACGTTTAGAAGATAACCCCGTTGTTTTTATTAAAGAGGGTAATCGTTTCGAAGCCAGGGAAGTTGAGTTAGGCCGAACTGACGGTGAATACACCGAGGTGTTATCGGGTATTGAGAATGGCGAAAGTTATGTCGTTGAAAACAGCTACTTGATAAAGGCTGACATTCTAAAACAAGGCGCAGGCCACAGCCATTAGGGAGACTAAACAATGATAGATGCACTCATTCGCTTTGCGGTTGAGCGTCGATGGCTGGTGCTTGCCGCAACCTTGTTAGTAGCAGCTGCGGGCGTTTATAGCACATTAAAGCTACCCATCGATGCTGTGCCGGATATTACCAATGTTCAGGTACAGATAAATTCAGAAGCGCCAGGCTATTCGCCATTAGAAACCGAACAACGTATTTCTTATCCGGTGGAAACCGCGATGGCAGGTTTACCAAAGCTGGACTACACCCGCTCGATCTCACGCTATGGGTTGTCGCAAGTTACCGTGGTGTTTGAAGAGGGCACCGATATTTACTGGGCTAGACAACAAATCAGTGAACGACTGCAAAAGGTAAGGGGAGAAGTACCCGACGGTATCGAGCCGACGATGGGGCCAATAGCCTCCGGCCTTGGTGAAATTGTTAATTATGTAGTACGCGCGAAAGAGGGGGCTACCAATGCCGATGGCGAGGCGTATACGCCCGAG
The DNA here is from genome assembly GCF_002968395.1 of Idiomarina sp. OT37-5b. Lineage (NCBI taxonomy): Bacteria > Pseudomonadati > Pseudomonadota > Gammaproteobacteria > Alteromonadales > Idiomarinaceae > Idiomarina > Idiomarina sp. OT37-5b. The sequence goes on along the minus strand of NZ_CP027188.1, from coordinate 2,164,160 downwards.
CAGTTGCGTACCATCCAGGATTGGATCATTAAGCCGCAACTGGTCAAGGTGCCCGGTGTTACCGAGATTAATAGTGTGGGGGGTTATGAAAAGCAATACCAGGTGGCTCCCATCCCCGGTCGTATGCTGGCCTATAAAGTGACCATGCAGGACCTTTTGGCAGCATTGGATCTTAACAATAGAAACGCTGGTGCCGGTTATATCGAGAAAAATGGTGAGCAATGGTTGGTGCGTTCGCCTGGACAGCTTAAGACACTTGACGATATTCGTGATGTGGTCGTGACAAAACGTGATGATGCACCGGTGCGCGTGAGTGACGTGGCTGAGGTCAAACTGGGAGAACAATTACGCACTGGCGCTTCAACCTCGGGCGAGAGCGAGGTGGTATTGGGCACGGCCATGATGCTTATTGGCGAAAACAGTCGCATCGTTGCACAGAATGTCGCCAATAAAATTGAGGAGGTGCAACGAAGCTTGCCAGACGGGGTGGTGATTGAAACGGTGTATAACCGTACTTCTCTCGTTGATAAAACTATTGCAACGGTCGAGAAAAACCTGTTTGAAGGTGCGGTGCTGGTTATTGTGGTGCTTTTCATTCTGCTTGGAAATGTCCGTGCAGCACTGATTACGGCGTGCGTTATTCCCTTGAGTATGCTGTTTGCGGTAAGCGGCATGGTCGCCAACAAGGTGTCTGGTAATTTAATGAGCCTGGGCGCAATTGATTTTGGTATTATCGTCGATGGTGCGGTCATTGTGGTTGAAAACGCTTTGCGACGGCTTGGAATTGCACAGCAACGCTTAGGCCGGGTACTTACCACTAAAGAGCGCTTAATTGAAGTAACCCATAGTACTCGTGAGGTATTTAACCCTGCGGTATTTGGTGTGCTTATCATTATGCTGGTGTACTTGCCCATATTTGCGTTAAGTGGTGTTGAAGGCAAAATGTTTCATCCCATGGCGTTTACTGTCGTAGCCGCGCTTTTAGGGGCTCTGATTTTCAGCGTTACCTTTGTACCCGCTGCTATTGCAATATTTGTCCGTGGCAATATTAAGCACGGTGAAAACCGAATAATGCGAGCCGCCCGCAAAGTGTATCAGCCGGTTTTACAGCAAACACTGAAGCTTCCAGTTGTCATTATTTTGCTTGGCTTTGGGCTGTTTGCGGTATCAATGTTTCAGGCGAGTCGCATGGGAACTGAGTTTTTGCCACAGCTTGATGAAGGCGATATTGCCATGCAAGCCTTGCGCATTCCGGGGACTGGCTTGCAGCAGTCTATAGCAATGCAAAAAGATGTCGAGTCTGTGGTGTCACGCTTTGACGAAGTTAAACTGGTATTCTCAAAAATTGGTACCCCGGATGTTGCGACCGACCCTATGCCACCGAGCGTCGCTGATACCATTATTATTTTAAAGGAGCGTGAGGACTGGCTAAACCCAGAAAAAACCAAAGAGCAACTGGTTGCTGAAATACGAACTGCTGTGCAAGAGCTTCCCGGTAATAAGTACGAGTTCACTCAACCGATTGAAATGCGGTTTAACGAACTTATTGCAGGCGTTCGAGCTGACTTGGGGGTTCGTATTTATGGCGATGACTTGCAAACGCTTAAACGGTTAGGCGACTCAGCCGCGGCAGTCATTCGCACCGTTGATGGCGCTGCTGATGTTCGGGTTGAACAAATGACCGGTTTATCGACACTCTCAGTGATACCTAAGCGTGATCATTTAGCGTTATTAGGCCTAACAGTGGCTGATGTGCAACGGGCAGTTCAAGCAGCGGTTGGCGGCGTTCAGTCAGGGATTATTTACGAGGGGGATAAACGCTTCAAACTCATGGTACGTCTCGACAAAGAATGGCGTAAGAGTATTGAGCAGCTTAAATCACTGCCGATAGACGTCTCAGCTAGTAACCCAGAGCTAAGCTATGTGCCGTTAGGCGAGGTCGCCGAATTAAGCTTGAATAGCGGACCAAACCAAATCAATCGGGAAAGCAGCAAACGCAATGTTATTGTGAGTGCGAATGTTGAAGATCGTGATTTGGGCTCTTTTGTGGCAGATGTTCAGGATGCGCTAACGACTGACGTTGATTTGCCAGCAGGTTATTGGGTTAACTACGACGGTACCTTTGAACAGCTGCAATCAGCTTCCCAACGGTTGAGTTTGGTTGTGCCATTAGCGCTGCTATTAATTATTGGCCTGCTATACAGTGCGTTTAATTCGCTGAGCAGTGCACTCGTCATATTCACAGGCGTTCCCTTAGGGCTGACCGGCGGGATATTCGCATTAGCGCTGCGTGATATGCCGCTATCAATTTCCGCTGCAGTCGGCTTCATTGCACTGTCGGGCGTGGCGGTTTTGAACGGCGTGGTCATGCTGACATTCATACGGCAACTGCTGCGCGACGGACTGCCGTTGAAAGATGCGGTGTTTGAAGGCGCGCAACAACGGTTAAGACCTGTACTGATGACTGCTCTTGTAGCTAGCCTGGGCTTTGTCCCTATGGCATTTAATACCGGTGTCGGCGCTGAGGTACAGCGACCACTGGCTACTGTGGTAATCGGCGGCATTGTCTCGTCGACATTATTGACTTTGGTGGTGCTGCCAGCGTTGTACTACACAGTGCAGCGCTTTAAGAGACCCCGTGTAGAATAAGTTGAAAATTTAAGCACGCTCTTTATTGGGCGTGCTTGTTAATTTTTACATTGGTAGAGATTTGATTGGCACGCATCGGATACGTGCAAAAAAACCGCATAAAGTGCAGGGCTTTTTCTGAATAGTGGTGCGGAGGCGGAATCGAACCACCGACACGAGGATTTTCAAATAGGCAAGTAGCCGCACTTATAATAGTCAAATAGACGCTGTCAAAACCGGTGTTTGGTCGACACACCCGTCGTCTGTGTGTTAGGACCGCGCCAGGTGGGGAAGTCGACTTTATGCCATCAGGTCGCGTCGGATCGTCACTACTTGACGTTTGACGACCATGCCATCCTAACAGCTGCTCAACAAGACCCAACCGGCTTTATTCAAAGCCTGCCAGAACAGGTAACGCTTGATGAAATTCAAAGGGTGCCGGAATTGATACTGGCGATAAAAGCTGAAGTCGATCGCAACCGACAACCAGGGAGGTTTCTTCTCACTGGCTCTGCGAACCTATTGCTACTACCTAAGGTGAAAGAGTCGCTAGCAGGCCGTGTGGAGATCTTACATTTACACCCACTGGCCGAATTAGAGAAAGAGCAAAACAAGCCCGCCTTTTTAGAGGCATTGTTCAGTGGCAAACTCAAGCCCAGAATCACTCAAGCTCAGCAGGAACTCTTGGGGTAGCAGAGCGTGTATGTCAGGGCGGTTACCCAGAACCGTTAACTCGCTCTGCTTCACGAGCACGGCAATGGTTATTGAGCGACAATTACGGTGGCCGGACCGGCCACCGTAATTGACGCTACATACAATGGTACCGGCAATACCTGCAAACTATTATTCAGAACGATGTGAAAGACATTGCCAATATACGCGACGAGGACGAGCTACTGCGCTTAGCCGAATTGCTAGCTTTACATACAGGTAATTTACTTAATACCAGCAGCATCGCAACTGATCTTAAAATGCGTCGCGAAACGGCTGAAAAATACATTAGTATATTGGAGCATTTGTTCTTGGTTTATCGCTTACCTGCATGGCATAGCAATCAAGCCAAACGGTTGGTAAAAGCCCCCAAACTGCATTTAATTGATAGTGGCTTGGCCGCCTTTATGAATAATTTAAAACCTGCCGAATGGCATGATTATTCTTCCGACTTTGGCCCATTGCTGGAAAGCTTTACCATTCAACAAATTCGCACTCAAGCGGAATGGTTAGAGGATCCTATTCGACTCAGCCATTACCGAGATAAAGACAAGATCGAAGTCGACTTGGTGCTTGAACAAGGCCGCGACATTTATGGCATTGAAGTAAAAAAAGCCGCCAGCATTCAAGCCAAAGATGGTGAAGGACTAAAACGGTTGGCTGCGCAAGCCGGTAAAAGCTTTAAAGGGGGCGTATTGCTCTATTGCGGCAATAACGCACTGCCACTAAAGACTGAAAACTGCATCGCGGCTCCAATGACGTGGCTTTGGCAAAACGATTTTTTATGAGGTTAGAGGTAATGCCAAGTTACTGAACTGTGTGACTAAGTGTGTTACATCCGATGTTCAGAAACTAAAAAGCCCCGCACAAAGTGCAGGGCTTTTTCTGAATAGTGGTGCCCGGAGGCGGAATCGAACCACCGACACGAGGATTTTCAATCCTCTGCTCTACCGACTGAGCTATCCGGGCGACGAGGCGTATTAAACGTTTTTTTGAGTTCCGAGTCAACCGATTTTCTAAGGTTTTTTACTGTTTGCTCAGTAAATCACCGTTTTGCGGTTAATCGACGCTCAAATAGGTACTTCCGGCCAGGCAACGCTCATAAAAGTTGGTCCAGCGCACGCCCTCGCGCGGTGCCAGCTTACCTTTACGAACCTGACGGTCGATTTGCTTTTTCACGGTTTTGGCCATCGACTCGGTATTGTATTGCATGGTCTGCAGTACTTTTTCGGCCGAAGTGCCCGGAACCACCTCTTCAATGTAAAAGTCACCTGGTTCGTCGTCGTGGCAATAAACATGAACTTCGGTCAGGCGGCCAAACAGGTTATGCATATCACCCATCACATCCTGATAGGCGCCGGTCAGGAACAAGCCGACATGGTAGTCCTCGCCCTTTTTCAGCGTGTGCATTGGGATGTTATCGCTGATTTCGGTGCCTTCGATGTATTTGCTCAGCTTACCGTCGCTGTCGCAGGTAATGTCCGCAATCGAACAACGTACCTGCGGCTTCTCGTCAAGCCGGGAAATGGGGACGATCGGCAGTACCTGACCAATCGCCCAGGTATCCGCGGCCGATTGGAAAATGGAGAAGTTACACAGATACTGGCTGGCGAGCATGTCTTCCAGTTCTTCCAACTCCTGAATAAACTGATTCTCTTCGTCCAGTGAGTGATGAATGTCTGTCAGTATGCGCCAGTACATGGTGTCCAGCTTGGCCATTTCCGGTAACGACAAAATGCCGAGCTTGAACGCCTCGTAGGCATTCTGCTTATAACCAGCGGCGTCATTGTAACGTTCTTGCGGATGGTACTGGTCACCGGATAAATACAACTCACGCATGTTCTTAACTAGAATATGCTCATTGTCGCTGGCGCTGACATCAAAATCGGTTCCGGCGGGTTTGATTTCACCAACGATATTGGTCACCACGCAACTATGATGGGCGGTCATGGCTCGTCCGCTTTCGCTGACGATGTTCGGGTGGGCGACGTTTTCCAAATCGCAGATCTGTTTAACGCCCCAAACGACGTCGGCGACGTATTCTTCGGTGGAGTAGTTGCGCGAGGAGTCGGTGGTGGAACTGGTACCGTCATAGTCAATACCGAGGCCGCCGCCGATGTCCAAATATTCCAGCGGAACGCCTTCTTGCACCAATTTTGCGTACAAACGAGCACCTTCGGTCACCGCTTCTTTGATCTTACGGATGTCCGACAACTGACTGCCAATGTGAAAATGCAGTAATTTGGCGCAATGCAGCATATCTTCTTCGCGCAGACGTTCAATCACGTTAAGAATTTCGGCAATGCTGAGACCGAATTTGGCGCGGTCACCACTGGAGCCTGCCCATTTGCCCGAGCTACGCACCATCATTTTTGAACGCAGACCAATCATTGGCTCGACACCCAACTGCTTGGCGAGCGGGATCAGCATTTCCAATTCGGAATATTTCTCGATCACGATGATCATTTTCCGGCGCAACTGGCGGCCTAACAACGCCAGCGTTAAGTAATCTTTATCTTTATAGCCGTTCAGAATGGTCAGTGCGTTAGGGTTGTCATTGTATGCCAATACCGCCATCAGCTCCGGTTTTGAACCCGCTTCCAGGCCATAATCATAGGGTTCACCGGCATCCATGATCTCTTCGACCACTTCGCGCATCTGGTTTACCTTGATTGGGAATACACCGCAGTATTCGCCCTGATAGTCCGCATCAGCAATCGCTTGTGCGAAGGTTTCGTTGATGATTTCAACTTGTGAACGCAAAATGTCATGAAACCGAATAACCGCCGGAAACTCGATGCCTTCGGCTTTAATTTCTTCCACCACATCGTTCATGTCGATGGTGATATCCGGATAGCGATGGTTCGGCGCAATTTTGATGTTGCCGTTTTCGCCAATCGAAAAATAGCCGGCACCCCAGCGGTTAACACCGTAGAGTTCTTCGGCCTGTTCAATATTCCAGTCTGACATTAAGCGTTTGCTCCTGACTGCTCAAGTGTTAGTAAAATTTCCCGAACAATTTTTGCTGCAAAAACGTCGGAATTACCGGTTGGATCAATTTTCGGTGACAGCTCAACAACATCAGCGCCGACAAAGTTTTTGCCACACAGGATTTTCATTAAACTGACAAAGGAGTGAAAGTCTTCACCGCCCGGTTCCGGCGTACCGGTGCCCGGCAAAAACGAGGGATCGAAGTAGTCCAAGTCCAGCGTCAGATAAATAGGACGATCCGCTGCGATGTCACGTACGCTGTCCAGGAACGCCTGGCGTGACTGTCGGATGGTGCCGTGCTCTTTCATCCATTGGTATTCATCGCGGGTTCCGGAACGAATGCCGTACTGTATCAGTTGATGGCCATCACCAAAGTGGTCATAGGCGCGACGGATAATTGAGGCGTGCGAAAAATGATAGCCGAGGAACCCATCGCGTAAGTCAGCATGCGCGTCCAGGTGCAATAACACCAAGTCCGGAAACTCTGTTAGGTGTTTGACGATCGGTGCATAGGAGATCGAATGCTCGCCGCCGAGCGTCAGCACCTTGGTTTTTGTGCCTTTTAGCTGGAGCGGTTCGAAGATGGCGTTAAAGTCTCCGACGGCATGGTGCCATTGGGCTTCGACGTCGTCGTCAAAGCCCAGGCGAAGGTTGCCGAGGTCGAAGAACTCATAGTCTTCAAGATCGGCATCTAAGTAGGGTGAGTACGACTCGATGTCTTCAGATACGGCACGTAAACCGTCAGGGCCTTCTTTCGTGCCTTTACGGAAGCAAGCGGTGCCGTCAAACCCGAAACCGATTAAATGAGTATGGCCCGGGCGAATCGAAAACGCACGCTCGGCGCCAAAAAAAGGGCGGCTCGGATCGTTGGTCGGAACCGGCAAAGGGATCTGAGACATAAACGCTCTCACCTCACTGTTGATTATTTCTGTGTCGCCTTATGGCGTTCCTTTTTGACCGGATTAAACAGTTTGGTCTGTATATCGATCAACTCCTGGCTGAGTTTTTTACGCTCCATCCAGGTATCCTGTAATGGCGTTTGCGTTAACTCATTACGCTCAACACCTGCCATAACGCCGGTTTCACCGCGGCGGATCAGTTCCACGGCATGCACACCCAGACGCGTGGCCAAAATACGATCCATGGCTGTCGGTCGTCCACCACGCTGCACGTGCCCTAACAGACAAGGCCGGCAGGGAAAATTCAGCCGATCTTCCAACTGCTCTGCTAAGTGTACGGCACCGCCCGGCCATTGGTTCTCACATAATACCATGACATAACTGGAATCGCCGCGAACCCGGTGTACGGCTTCGATGTGTTTAACCAGCGCATCGACGGTCAGCGGTTTGTCTTTTTGCAACTCCGGCAAAATCATGCGTTCTGAGCCACAGGCCATCGCACTGCTGATGCCGATATATCCCGCGTTGCGGCCCATGACCTCGACAATAAACACACGGTCCATCGCTTCGGCAGTATCGCGGATTTTATCCAGCGCATCCATGGCCGTTTCTACGGCGGTGTCATAGCCAATGGTATTGTCGGTACCATACAAGTCGTTATCGATGGTTCCGGGGACGCCAATAATAGGGCCTTGCCAAAATTTGGCAAGATGATTTGCGCCACGAAATGATCCATCGCCGCCGATAACAATAAAACCGTCGATCTGATGGGCATCGAGGTTCTCAGCCGCTTCACGCGCGCCGTCGTCGGTTTTAAAACGCTCGCTGCGGGCACTTTTAATGATGGTACCCGAGTATTGCAGGATATGTTCAACCTGCTCGCGGCCCAGCTTCACAAAATCATTGGTCAGCAGGCCCTCATATCCATGGCGAAAACCAATGACTTCGATACCGTAATGTTCGGCTGTGAGCACCACCGCGCGAATGGCGGCATTCATTCCCGGTGCATCACCACCACTGGTAATTAATGCAATTCGATTAATAGCGTCAGAAGATGACACGATCTTTACTCCTTGATAATGTCTTAGCGTTAGCTTACCTATAGTGTCATGGCATACCAAGAGGAAATTTGATGTCCAGTGCAGTAACACGCTTTGATTACCGACAACTTTTACAATGGGCCGATGAAAGTTTGCAACAGGCCGGCGCTTCCGGAGAGATTGCCCGTCATGTGGCATTCTATCTGCTGGAAGGCGATTTGCTGGGCTATTCGACCCATGGCCTGATTCGTTTGTTGAATAACTGCCAGTGGTTACAGCAGGGCAAAAGCCTGGGTAAAGGCCAGCCGACCGTGGTCAGTGAGCGCGCCGCGGTGGCACACTGGGACGCCAATCATTTGCCGGGCCCTTATGTGGTGCCGCAGGCCATCGAAGCGGCAACGGCCATGGCGAAGCAGGCCGGCACCGGCACTATTGTGATTCGCCGCAGTCAACATATTGCAGCCTTGGCGGCTTACCTGAGCCTGGCGACAGAGCAGGGCATGGTAGTGAGTCTGATGTGTTCAACTCCGGGGCAGCGAGCGGTGGCACCATTTGGCAGTAAGCAAGCGATATTTTCACCGAACCCGTTTGCCCTCGGGGTTCCCAGTTCCGGTCAACCGCTGCTGCTGGACATCAGTTTTTCCATGACAGCGGCGGGCAAAGTTCGCCAGGCTAAAGCCAATGACGTCGCCTTGCCTTATCAAGCGTTAATTACCGAACAAGGCGAATGGACGGACGATCCGGCCAGTTTCTTCGCCGATCCACCCAGTGCTATTGCGCCGTTAGGTGGACAAAAATTGGGTTATAAAGGCTATGGGCTGACATTATTCAGTGAGATCATGACGATGGCATTGAGCCAGTACGGTCGCCGTCAGGGCGGCAACGACGGCGACGCCAACTCGGTTTGGGTACAAGTGATTGACCCCAGTGCATTTGGTCCACAAAAAGCGTTCCTACAGCAAGTGGACGATATGCTGGAGGATTGTCGTCAGGCGACCCCAATTGATGCTAATGAGCCTGTGCGCATTCCCGGGCAACGAGCGTTACAACGCAAAGCGCAACAACTGAAGCAGGGCGTTGCCTACAGCGCAGCAACGATGAAGGTGTTGCAACGCTGTGAGGAACTGGTTGGGGTAACGTTACCCACAGCGCTGTCAGGCGGAGCTTAAGAATTTATGGCTGCAAACGCTGTACTGTCCATTGTCCCGCGTCGAGCTGGTAAAGGAAACGATCGTGCAGACGGTTGCGGCCACCTTGCCAGAATTCAAATTCGGTGGGTTTAATCAAATAACCGCCCCAATGCCCGGGACGCGGAACTTCCTGATCTGCGTACTGTGCCATGAGCCGTTCAAATTGTTGATCCAAGGTTTCGCGGCCACTGATCGGCTGGCTTTGCTGTGACACTAACGCGCCCACCTGACTGGCCTTCGGACGGGCATGGAAATAGCGATCGTTCTGCTCATCCGTTAATGGCTCAACCTGACCCTTGATGCTGACCTGACGTTCCAGCGGCAACCAGGAAAAATGGGCACAGATATTGGGGTTTAGTGCCAGATCGCGGCCTTTGTGGGACTGCTTGTTGGTGTAAAAACGCAGTCCCTGCGAGTCATGGCCTTTTAACAACACCACCCGTTGGCTTGGACAACCTTCACCGTCAACGGTGGCAATGGTCATGGCCGTTGGGTCGGCACTTAACTCTGCATCAATCGCCTGTTGCAACCACAAAGCAAACTGTTGATGCGGGTCATCATGTAATTGCTCGCGTTTTAACGTTCCGAGACCGTAGTCGCGGCGAATTTGCTCAAGATCCATTCCGTACCTCTTAATAAAAAACGGTTGCCGTTAGCGTTGATCAGGATAGCGCTGACGGATTTTTTCGATGGCATCCAGGTTATCCAGCATCAGCCCGACGATTTCTGGGTCAAAAAACTTACCGCTGTGTTGCAGAATATAATCCGCCGCCGATTCCATCGTTTGCGCTTCTCGATAAGTGCGATCGGTGCGAATGGCATCGTATTGGCTGGTGATGGCCAAAATTCGTGCATTCAGATCAATATCACGGCCTTTCTTCTGACTTGGAAAGCCTGAACCGTCCCAGCGCTCATGAATATCTTGCGCAATTTTGGCGGCAAGATGGGCAATTTCGGTATCGGTCTGGTTTAAATAGTCATGGCCTTTTATGACCTTTTGCATGATGTCTTCATAATCATGAATACTCAGTGCATCGGCGCGCTGGGCCAACTCCATTTGCACCGAAACCTTGCCAATGTCATACACTGATGCCGCCAGTTTCAGTTGCTCGGCATCGTCGAATGAAGCGCCGGTATAGATGGCCAGTTGACCGGCCATTTCGGCCGAACGCTTAACATGGTGGCTGATTTGTTCCACCGAACGTTTATCAATGGCTTCACCAACGCTGTAAAGCAGTTCACGCTGTTGCGCCCGTTCAGTATCACGGCTGTACAAATTATCGATAGCAATCGAACTATTATTCACGAATAAGCCAAGTAAGTTCTGATCCAGCTCAGATAACTCGCGAACACCTTTTATAAACAGTAAATACTGGCGTTCGCCTTTGGTCTTGTAGAGACCGTAATAATTATTATCGTGAATACGGAATTCGACGTGGTTTGGACTGCGTTGCAACTGCTGAATTAAGTCCCAGTCAATATCCTGCTCTACCGGTTTGCCTATCGCCAGTTCGTAGTCGCCGGTGCCGCCAATGATCTCGAAATGGTGATTGCCCTCAAGCGTGGCGGTCAGTCCTTCTGCTTCCGTCGAGTCGGTTCGGCAGTACATGGCGTCATCGGAGTGTGTGATCAACGCCACCAGTTGTTCCAGTATGCCCTGACACAGACCGTGCATGGACTTTGCACTGAACACCTCGGCAGAGGCGTTAATGACCTTTTCCAACCCGCGTTTGTTGCGCTCGATGGCGTTCAGATCGCGATAGGCCCGCAAGCAGGAATACATTAAGGTTACCAGCTTGCGGTAGGTCAGCTCAGTTTTTTCTTTGTAGTCATCAATATCGTAGCGCGCAATGACGTCTTCTTCCGGAGCCTGACCGGGCTGACCGGTGCGTAATACGATACGGATCAGCTTGTTTTTTAAGTCCTGCCGGATCCAACGTGCGACTTCCAGTCCGGCGTGGTCCGTTTCCATCACTACATCAAGCAACGTCATGGCAATGTCACTGCGCTCACGAAGGATTTTCTTCGCCTCGCTGCCGGAATAGGCTGAGTTAAAATTCAGCCGGTGACCATCAAGTTTAAAGTCACTGAGTGCCATGCGGGTGATGGTGTGGATCTCCTCATCGTCATCGACGATGAGGATTTGGAAAGGCTCAGCTTCGTCCTTGATTTCGATTTCCGGTTCGTCTTCGGAAAACAAAAAGTCGTCGTTCATGGTTCTGTGTCTCCCTCACCTGATGGCCGATATTAGCGTGACTGTTGATAGACCTTTTCGCCGGCTATGTAGGTTTGCTCAACTTGAATTTGCCACAGCGCACTGTTGTCAATCGCAAACGGGTCTTGGTCAACCACAATAAAGTCGGCCCATTTACCGGGTTCCAGTGAACCTAAATCCTGTTCCTGCCAAGCCGCATACGCAGCATCAATGGTAAAGGCTCGTAGTGCCTGTTCGGTCGACATGGCTTCTTCTGCATACCAGCCGCCCTGCGGTTGATTTTGGCGGTCCTGACGGGTGACGGCTGCATGTAAGCCATAAAAAGGATTCGCCAGTTCAACCGGGAAGTCAGAACCTGCGGCTACGATGGTGCCTTGTTCAAGCAGGGTTTGCCAGGCATAGGCACCTTCCATACGGTCTTTACCAAGGCGATCTTCTGCCATGTTTTTATCGCTGGTAGCGTGGGTAGGCTGCATTGAGGCAATGATGTTGAGGTCTTTAAAACGTTTTAGATCTTGCGGGTGTACAATTTGCGAGTGTTCGATGCGATTACGCAAATTGCGGCCGCCGATGCTGTCAAATTTCTCAGCGAAGGCATCAAGGGCAAGACGGTTGGCGCGATCACCTATAGCGTGAGTGTTAATTTGGAAACCGTGCGGAATGATGAGCTCATAGAGTGCATCAATATCTTCCGGCGAGGTGACCAGTAAACCATGATTGTCGTGGTCATCGCTATAAGGTTCGAGTAGGGCGGCGCCGCGACTTCCCAGCGCTCCGTCGGCATAAATTTTTACGCTGCGAATGGTCAGCTTATCATCGGCGCTGACAAACGGGCCCTCAGCAAGCAATTGGGGCAACTGTGGTTCGGTTGCGGCTATCATGGCGTAGATACGCAGCGGTAATTGCCCTTGATGTTGCAGACCCTTATAAATCGATAAGTCAGTTGCCGGAACGCCAGCGTCGTGAACGCTGGTAATTCCCAACGCCAATAAGTGTTCAAAAGCCAGCGCAAAGGCTTTTTTCTTTTCCGCTGCGGTAGGCTCTGGAATGATGCTTTCCACCAGCGCCATGGCATTGTCGATCAACACCCCGGTTGGTTCGCCGTTAGCATCCTTGATGATTTCTCCTCCATCGGGAGCAACGGTGCCGGCGTCGATGCCGGCCAGTTCAAGGGCTTTGCGGTTGGCCCAGCCGGCATGACCGTCAACACGAGTAAGGTAAACCGGACGGTCGCTAACCACTTCATCCAGTTGGCTGGCATTCGGGAAACTGCGGCTTGGCCACTGCTCCTGGTTCCAGCCGCGACCGGTAATCCAGGCTAATTCAGGTTGTGCTTTCGCGTAATCGGCGACACGGCTGACGGCATCATTGACGGATGTCGCGTCACGCAGATCGACCTGCAACAGACTCATGCCAAGACCGAGAACGTGGCCATGGGCGTCGGTGAGTCCCGGCAGTACGGTTTTGCCCTGCAAATCGACTTGCTCAAATTGCTGGTATTTGCCAACGAGTTCGCGGTCACCCAAAGCAATGATGCGGCCGTTTTGAACCACCAGTGTCTGAAACTGCTTTAATACCGCATCTTGACCCGCAGGACTGGTCAGCGTGTAGCCGTTGGCATTGGTGTACACTTTTTGTGCCGCAACGGGCGAAGAAATGAGCGTCAATGCCGCGATACCACCGGCAGCACACAGAAATTTTTTGAACATACACAACCTCATGTTGGTGTTTAAAGCCACTATAAATCCTAATGGCGTAAAATTGTATCAGGAGATAGTATTATAAGTTGTGTGTCTTTTTAACGTTTATCATGTAATTCGTCGATAGTTTAACAAACACTCTTGCTCAGAGAGCGAATTCAGGTATGCTAAAAGTTAGTGTGGTTGTCGCAAGATTTGGAAAAAAACATGAAAATTCTGATTATTGACCCGTCGTTTTTCATGCGCGCGGGCCTTATACAAGTATTGACGAATTATGCGACGCAACCGTCGATTTTTGAAGCGGAGTCCTTTAGCGTTGCAGAAACTTACTTGTCCTCTGATGAATTCAATTTGGTCTTCATCGAAATGGATTTGCCGGACGAGGAAATTCGTCCTGCTTTGCAACGTTTAAAACGGCTCGCTCCGCGTGCCCATTTAGTGCTTTTTACCCAAGCCCGTGCAATGAGTGATGTGCGCCAGGTAATGTCTGCCGGGGTGCGCAGTTACTTGCCAAAAGACTCTTCTGCAGAGCAGGCAAAATTAGCGATAAAAAGTCTGCTTAACGGCGATCGCTACTTGCCGGATGACCCCTCGCTGAATGAACCACGTCAGCGCAGCAGTGGTGCTGAAACCTTTCTATCGCCTCGACAACTGGAAATCATGCAGTTGCTGGCGCAGGGCTTATCCAATAAAGAAATTGCTAATATCCTCGGGATTACAGAAGGTACGATTCGTGTCCATCTGTCGGCCATCTTTAAGGCGATCAAGGTGTCTAATCGTACTGAAGCCACACTTTGGTATCTTCTGCGTCAGAAAAAGCTTGTTGATTGAGCCTTATGAGCTTAGATAAGCTGTTGGAACAACTTGAATCCTGTCAGCATGCCCCGACCGAAATGTGGGATCCACCTTATTGTGGTGAAATACCACTGTGCATCAAAGCCAACGGGGACTGGGAATACCAGAACAGTAAGATAGAGCGGCCTCGGTTGGTAAAACTATTTGCGTCGGTGTTGGTGCGTGAGCAACAGGACTACTACTTGGTGACTCCGGCCGAAAAGGTGAAGATCCAGGTAGAGGATGCGCCTTTCATTGTAACCGAATGGCGGCAGCTTGAAGTGGCCGGACAACCGGCAATAGAAGTTGCGACAAATATTGGCGAGCGATATATTCTTTCGGCGCGGACACCACTGGTTGTGGAGAAGGGTGTACCCTACGTGTGCTTACCAAGAGGTATGACCGCCAAAGTCCACCGTAACGTATATTATCAATGGGCAGAGCTGGCTCAGCATGCGCCTAATAACGAGTTTGTTATCCATAGTGCAGGTCAGGCGTTTACGCTTGGACAAGCTTAATTAATAGGGAATCTGCGGTCAGGCATGATGAATAACGCCAAAGTCGTTTACTTATGTGAGCAGGACAACAACCGACGCGAACGCTTTAAAACCATTTTAACATTCGTTGGCGAAAAGGTTGCGACCATCGCGTCGGTCGATGAACTTGACGGGGCGGACGATGTACTCTGTGTGATCGCCGGTACGGGAGTCAGTGATCTCGATCACCACGCCCGTGCGTTGCCGGCTATCCCGTTTATTTCTGCATGTGATTCACACCAGCCCGCACTGACAAGAGCCAACGTTATTGGCCCGATTGACAGCGACGTTGACTACCAGGAACTGTCGCGCTGGCTGCATTACTGTCATACCTACCATCGTAATCTGGCGCAGCACCACGGCTCGCATAATCATAAAACCGGTCAGCTCGAGACGATGTTGGTTGGTCAGGGGCCGGCGATACAAACCATTCGCCGTATGATCGCACAAGTTGCGGGCAGCGACGCTAATGTATTGGTGCTTGGCGAATCAGGAACCGGTAAAGAAGTGGTTGCCCGCGGCATTCACGTAATGTCCAAGCGTAAAGATGGACCTTTTGTGCCCGTCAATTGTGGGGCTATCCCCGGTGATTTGCTCGAAAGCGAGCTGTTTGGTCACGAAAAAGGTGCCTTTACCGGTGCCATCGGAACGCGCAAAGGCCGCTTTGAGTTAGCTCAGGGAGGCACGCTGTTTCTCGACGAAATCGGTGATATGCCACTGGCGATGCAAGTTAAGCTATTACGGGTATTGCAGGAACGGACGTTCGAGCGGGTTGGCGGTAGCAAAAGCCTGAAGGCCGATGTGCGCGTGGTTGCGGCAACGCACCGTAAGCTTGAAACGATGATCGAAGAAGGCAAGTTTCGTGAGGATCTGTATTACCGACTGAACGTTTTTCCGATTGAAGTGCCGGCGTTGCGCGAGCGGCAGGAAGACGTACCGATGTTGTTAAGAGAACTCACGGCGCGATTCAGAAAGGAGCGTGGCGTCGGTGTCCGCTTTTCCGA
Source organism: Idiomarina sp. OT37-5b (assembly GCF_002968395.1). Taxonomy (NCBI): domain Bacteria; kingdom Pseudomonadati; phylum Pseudomonadota; class Gammaproteobacteria; order Alteromonadales; family Idiomarinaceae; genus Idiomarina; species Idiomarina sp. OT37-5b. The sequence continues at coordinate 2,148,412 of NZ_CP027188.1, read as the reverse complement.
CAAGGCGTTGGAGTCACTGTCGTTGCATCGCTGGCCAGGCAATGTGCGGGAGCTAACCAATCTGATTGAACGATTGACCATAATGCATCCGGATCAGTTGGTGGATGTGCAGGATTTACCGCCTAAATACCAACATATAGACCAGCCTGACGTGACGCCGGAATACCCTGATGAGTTGCTTGAACGCGACGCACTCAATTCGATTTTTGCCGATGATGACGATGATGATCTGGATGAACAGATGATGGATGCCAACGTTAATACGTCATTGCCGGACGACGGCGTCAACCTGAAGGATATGTTGAGTGAACTGGAAATTGCCATGATTGAGCAGGCGCTGGATAAGACCGACGGGGTCGTGGCGAAAGCAGCGGATCTGTTGAGTATGCGCCGTACCACGCTGGTTGAAAAAATGAAGAAATACCAGATAAAGCAATAGTTGTCGGTATTTTGACACGGTCAAAAACTACGTAACCTACTGATTATAATAAATAAAAAATAGGCATGCTGCTTGCATAGTCATAGTTAGAAACGTTGATGTCAAAACGGGGAAACTATGCAAGCACATCGATCATTAATTGATGCGATGCCAAACGCGGTCATCTTAGTGGATGACTCAGGCGTGGTAGAGCACTGCAATGATAATGCGCATCGACTGCTGAATGCTGCGTTGGTTGGACGCCCATGGCGCGACTGTGTTGCAGAGTATTTTGCACCACAGGCTGATGACTGGCACGAGGTCTCGCTGCACAGCGGACGTCGCGTAAAGGTTGATATTTCGGCACTGCACGACGGCACGGGACAGTTAATCGTTCTTACGGATTTGACGGAAACGCGGCGTCTACAACAAAAAATCAGCCACCTGCAACGGCTGTCATCAATGGGGCGAATGGTCGCTTCGTTAGCGCATCAAATTCGGACGCCGTTATCGGCGGCTATCCTCTATGCTCAGAATCTGGCGATGCCGGGGCTCGACGACACTCGTCGCAGCCGCTTCTCTGACAAACTCTTATCACGACTCAGTTCACTGGAACAGCAGGTTAACGATATGTTGCTGTTTGCCAAAAGCGGCGATCAGCAGGTGCTTGAATCGTTAAGCGCCGATCAATTGGTGGATTCGGTACTTGCTTCAGTGCAGCCCTACGCCGAAGGCAAAGGGGTTTTACTGCGAGTTGAACGTCATGCTCAGGCGCTTTGTATCCGCGCCAATCACACGGCGCTCAGTGGTGCCATTCAGAATTTGATAACCAACGCGATTGATGCCTCGACAGCGGGTCAGCAGGTGACCATGACATTGAGCGAAGCCAATGGCCATTGGCAGTGCCGAATCGTTGATCAGGGCGGCGGAATTCCACAACACATTCAGGCCCAGTTATTCACCCCGTTTGTTACCACCAAAGCCAATGGCACCGGGCTTGGCCTGGCCGTTGTCAACACCGTGGTGAAAGCGCATCAAGGGCAGTTGCAATGGCAGAGCGAAGAAGGCAAAGGCACCGAATTTACCTTGTCGTTCCCTGTGGATGACGTGCTGCCGGTGGCCAAGGAGGTTTGTTATGGTTGAAGCAAAAATTTTAATTGTCGAGGATGATGCGGCATTGCGCGAGGCCATCATTGATACATTGGAACTGGCCGATTATTGCTGTTTGGAAGCCGACTCCGGTGAAGCGGCGTTGGTCATGCTGAAGCAGCAACCGGTGGATCTCATCATCAGTGATGTACAGATGCCGGGTATCGATGGGTTGCAACTGCTGCGTAGTTTGAATAATCAAGGTATTGATGTGCCGGTTATCGTGATGACCGCGTTTGCGAAAGTCGATGATGCTGTTATCGCGATGCGGGAAGGAGCCATTGATTACTTAAGCAAACCTTTCTCGACCGAAACCTTGTTAAAGCTTGTGCAGCGACAATTACCCTTGACCGAACAGGATCAGTGTTCGGTTGTTGCTGAAGACCCATCGAGCCAGGCATTACTGGAGATGGCAAAAAAAGTAGCGGCAACCGATGCGACGGTGATGATCACCGGCCCCAGCGGTACCGGTAAGGAAGTGCTGGCGCGCTACGTCCATGAGCAATCAAATCGCAAAGAGCAGCCTTTTGTTGCAATTAACTGTGCAGCGATTCCCGAAAATATGCTCGAGTCATTGCTGTTTGGTTATGAGAAAGGGGCCTTTACCGGAGCGACTCAGGCAACCCCCGGTAAATTTGAGCTAGCACAGGGCGGAACCATCTTACTGGACGAAATAACCGAGATGGATATTAACCTGCAAGCGAAGCTGTTGCGGGTTTTGCAAGAGCGGCAGGTCGAACGACTGGGGGCAAGAAAATCCATCCAGTTGGATGTGCGGGTGATTGCAACTTCTAACCGTGATTTAAAGCAGGCGGTAGCTGAAGGGCGTTTTCGCGAGGATCTGCTCTATCGATTGAACGTTTTCCCGTTGCAGTGGCGGGCTCTGGCTGAACGGCGCAAAGACATTGTGCCGATCGCTGAGGCTCTGCTGGTAAGGCATCGGCAGCGTTTGGGAATAAAGCAGCAGGTGCGTTTTGGAAGCGCGGCTAAACAGGCGCTGGAGCACTATGCTTGGCCGGGTAACATTCGTGAACTGGAGAATGTTATCCAACGTGCTCTGGTATTGCAAAATGATGGTGAAATCAAGCCTCAGGACCTCATGCTAGAGCTTGATTTAGACAGTGTTTTTCCTGAGCAAATTGCTGACTCTGCGGATAGTAACCCATCGGAACTACCTTCAAATACTGAGACGGTTGCGGATGGCCTGGGCGAGTCTATGTTTCATCAGGAGTATAAAATCATCAAACAGGCGCTCCAGCGTCATCAGGGCAAACGTAAACCGGTTGCCGAAGAGCTTGGGATTTCCCCAAGAACACTGCGCTACAAGCTGGCAAAGATCAGAGAGAACGGATTACCGATCTGATCAGATCGCGCTCTCCTAAAAGTTGGCATCGTACTTGCATTTCTAACGTTAGAAAATCCATCTGTGGAAATTTTGACGGAGAAAAAGATGAAAGTCGATGCCAACGCAGCCTACCAACAATGGCAAGCTTTATCCGGTGTTAATGCCAGCCAGGATAAGGCAACCAATGTCAATGCCCTGCCGGGTAATACGGCTCAAGCCGATTTCTCCAACATGCTGAAAAATGCCATTGATAACGTCAATGAGCTACAGCAGACGTCCGGCGACCTAAAAACACGCATGGAACTGGGTGACCCGAATGTCACGCTGGAACAAACCATGATCGCCAGTCAAAAAGCAAGCATTGCCTTCGAAGCAACCGTGCAGGTAAGAAACAAGGTTGTTGAAGCGTACAAAGAAATTATGTCTATGCCGGTCTAACCGCGCGACTTAGGGAGTTAAACCGTGGCTGAATCTACAGACTTGATGGTAACCGAGCCAAACGTCAATAATCAGGGCAGCGGCAAAGACAATGCCGAGGGTAAATCTGGCCTGATGGACATGATCGGCAATTTTGATATGTTGCGCCAGGTTGTGGTTGTACTGGCTCTGGCAATCTGTGTTGCGATAGCCGTCTTTATTATGCTGTGGGCGCAAGAGTCAACCTACCGACCGATCGGCAAGCTGGAAACCGAGCAACTGGTTAGCACACTCGACTACCTGGATGCCAATGGCATCGAATACAAAGTGTCCGGCAATACGGTTTCGGTTCCTGAAGAACAATACGATGCCATCAAGTTGCAGCTCACGCGCGCCGGTGTTGATTACGGACAAACCGAAAGCAACGGCTCGGAAATTTTGATGAGCGAACCGGGTTTTGGTGTCAGTCAGCGACTTGAGCGTGAACGCCTCATTCACTCCCGTGAGGTACAGCTCGCCCGCGCCATCGAAGAAATGAAAGCCGTTTCCGCCGCACGCGTGTTGTTGGCCGTACCAAAAGAGAACGTATTTGCACGCCGTGAGAAGCAGCCGAAAGCCTCGGTGATGCTGAATGTGCGCGGTAATCAGTCGTTGAGTGAAGAAGAAGTCGCATCCATTGTTGATATGGTGGCGTCGTCGGTTACCGGTCTGCAAACTGAACATGTGACGGTTACCGATCAAAATGGTCGCTTGCTGAACTCGGGTTCGCAAAGTGCATTGGCGGCGCAAAGCAGCCGTGAGTATCAGCTGGAACTTAAGCGTGAAGAAGAATTACGTCAGAAAATTGACAGCATACTGATACCGGTACTGGGTTACGACAATTATACCGCGCAAGTGGACGTAACCATGGACTTTACCCGAAAAGAAACCACACAGCGTCAGTACAACCCAGATATGCCGGCGATTCGCAGTGAAATGACGGTAGAAAACCGTTCTAGTGGTACGGCTATTGGCGGTATTCCCGGCGCTCTGAGTAATCAGCCGCCACTGGAGTCGGATATTCCTGAACAGGCTAACGGTGGGTCATCGCAACGCGATGCCAGCGGTAGTATGCATCGCGAAGCGACACGTAACTATGAATTGGATAATACCGTCAGTTACACCCAAAACCAAACAGGTGTGATCGATCGCTTGAGTGTTTCGGTTGCGGTTAATCATAATACCCTTCAGAATGCAGAAGGAGAGACGGTGCAAGAGCCTCGTTCTGCGGAAGAACTCGATAATATCCGTCGCTTGTTGCAGGGTGGCTTGGGCTTTAGCCTGACTCGTGGGGATACGTTGGAAGTGGTCTCGGTGCCGTTTGCACAACTACCGGATTTAGGCGGAGGCGAGCAGGCGCTGTGGGATCAGCCTTGGTTCTGGCGCGCATTCCGGCTGGTCATGGGTGCGTTGGTTATCATTGTGCTGATTGTTGCGGTGGTGCGGCCAATGCTGAAGAAACTGATGAACCCAACGCAAGAGTTCGAGGACGATGCGCATGCATTACTGGATGATGACGAGCACATGGGCGATGAAACCATCGACTTATTGTCATCACAGTTTGATGAGAATTCGGTGGGCTTTGGTCCGGACGGTAGCCTGCAGTTGCCGGACTTACATAAAGACGAAGATTTGCTGAAGGCAGTTCGTGCACTGGTGGCGAATGAACCGGAACTGTCATCGCAAGTCGTGAAAGCGTGGTTGAATGAAGATGCCTAATACACAATTACAGACCAAAAAGCGTGAAACCGATTTCGATGTTCACAGCCTTGAGGGCGTTGAAAAAGCCGCTATCCTGCTGTTGAGTCTATCGGAAGAAGATGCTGCGCAGATCCTGAAGCACTTAGAACCAAAGCAAGTGCAAAAGGTCGGTATGGCAATGGCCAGTTTGCAGGACTTTAACCAAGATAAGGTCAACGCAGTTCATAACCTGTTTTTGGAAGAGATCCAGAAATTCACCAACATCGGCTTCAAGAGTGAAGAGTTTGTGCGTAAGGCACTTACCTCAGCGTTGGGTGAAGATAAAGCCGGCAATTTGATTGAGCAAATTGTAATGGGTGGTGGTTCGAAGGGTCTAGATTCATTGAAATGGATGGACTCGAAGCAGGTTGCAACCATCATTCGCAACGAACACCCGCAGATTCAGACCATTGTATTGTCCTATCTCGATGCCGAGCAAAGCGCGGAAATTATGGCACAGTTCCCGGAGAAGGTGCGTTTGGATCTCATGATGCGAATTGCCAACCTGGAAGAAGTACAGCCAGCAGCATTGCAGGAACTGAACGAAATCATGGAGAAACAGTTCGCCGGTCAGGCCGGTGCTCAGGCAGCGAAGATGGGCGGCCTGAAAGCCGCTGCGGATATCATGAACTACCTCGATACCAACATCGAAGGTCAGTTGATGGATGCCATCCGCGAGCAGGACGAAGAGATGAGCCAGCAAATTCAGGATCTGATGTTCGTCTTCGAAAACCTCGTCGAAGTCGACGATCGGGGTATCCAGACCTTGCTGCGTGAAGTGGAAGGCGACGTGTTGCAAAAAGCACTTAAAGGTGCGGATGACAACGTCAAAGAGAAAATCTTCAAAAATATGTCAAAACGCGCAGGGGACATGTTGAAAGACGACCTTGAAGCGATGGGGCCGGTGCGCATTAGCGATGTGGAAGCCGCCCAGAAAGACATTCTTGCTGTCGCTCGCCGTTTAGCGGATGCAGGTGAAATTATGCTTGGCGGTGGCGGTAACGATGAGTTCCTGTAAGGCAACGTGGTAAACAGCAATTATGAGCGACGGTTCTAACACGACAGAGAAGTGGCAGTTTCCTGATATTACCTCAGAAGAATTTCTGCAGGGGGAGAAAACCAATGCGCTCAACAAGCCGCGCCGTTGGCAGTATGAACCGCCTGAAGCTGATGACGATGAGGAGCAGGAACTGCAGCCATTGACGGCTGAGGAACTGGAACAAATCCGTGAAGCGGCTCGCGAAGAGGGCTTTAAAGAAGGGTATAACGCAGGCCATGCCGAGGGGCTGGAGGCCGGCCATCAGGAAGGTGTTGAACAGGGCCAACAGGACGGTTTCAATAAAGGCTTTGAACAAGGCCTGGCGGATGGCAAGGCCAAAATGGAACAACAAGCCGGAGAACTGTTAAAGCTGCTCGACAGCTTATCTCATCCGGAGCAAAAAATTACCGACGACGTCGAAGCGGAACTGCTGGAAATGGTCATGGAATTGACCGAAGCCATCTGTTTGGACGTCCCCTACAAGCAACCCGAGCTTGTTAAAGTTGCTGTCCGCAACGCACTGGAAGTGCTGCCGGTGACCGATCAACGTGTGGTTATCCATCTCAACCCCGATGATCTGGAACTGGTGCAGGACATGTACAGTGAGGAGCAGTTACGAGAACACGGTTGGTTATTAAATAAAGATGATTTGCTCGAGCGTGGCGGATGTCGGGTGACGACCGAGAGTTCTTCGGTTGATTATACCTTGCGCAGTCGTATTAAAAGTGTGTTCGATAAACTTAAGGGCTGATAATGAGCGAGTCCATTTTAAAAGGTCTTAAAAAAGCTCGTCAGCGCATTCAGAAACCTCCTGTTCTCGTGTCCGGTTATCTCACCCGGGTTGTCGGGCTGATGTTTGAAGCCGTTGGCGTGCGTGCGCCGATTGGCTCGAGCTGTCTGGTCGAGTCGGCCAACGGTGATATTGAGGCCGAAGTCGTCGGCTTTGAAAACAACATCAGTTATTTAATGCCGACTCAGGACGCCGATGGTGTTGTGCCCGGTGCAAAAGTAAAGCCTCGCTCAGAGAAAACCACCATCCCCTTTGGCATGGAGTTGCTGGGGCGCGTCATTGATGCGCGCGGAAACCCGCTCGATGGGCGGGGACCTATTCATACCGAACAGAACCGTCGCTATCGTAGCCAGCCCATGAATCCGCTTAACCGTCGTCCGGTTAAACAACCCCTTGATGTCGGCGTGACCGCGATTAATGCCTGTATTACCGTTGGACAAGGGCAGCGTATGGGCCTGTTTGCCGGCAGTGGTGTGGGTAAAAGTGTGCTTTTGGGAATGATGACCCGGGGGACTGATGCGGATGTGATCGTGGTTGGCCTGATTGGTGAACGAGGACGAGAGGTTAAAGAGTTTATTCAGGAAATTTTAGGCGAGGAAGGACTGCAGAAGTCGGTGGTAGTAGCCGCTCCGGCCGATCAGTCACCGCTTATCCGTTTGCGCGGTTGTGAAACGGCCGCAGAAATTGCCGAGTACTTTCGGGATCAGGGTCTAAACGTACTGTTACTGATGGACTCACTGACCCGTTATGCGATGGCACAGCGGGAGATCGCACTGGCCGTCGGTGAACCCCCGGCGACCAAAGGTTATCCGCCGTCGGTATTTGCAAAGTTACCGGCGCTGGTAGAGCGGGCAGGCAATGGGGGTGACGGACAAGGCTCAGTAACGGCATTTTATACGGTACTCACGGAAGGTGACGACTTACAGGATCCGATCGCTGATTCGGCACGAGCGATTCTTGACGGTCATATTGTCTTAAGTCGTGAGTTGGCCGATTCGGGTCACTACCCGGCCATTGATATTGAAGCTTCGATCAGTCGGGTTATGCCACAGGTCGTGTCGGAAGAACATATGAAGCAAGCAGTGCAAGTGCGGAAATGGTATTCAAATTATCGCCGTAACCGCGACCTAATTGCGATTGGCGCATACAGCAGAGGTTCTGATCCTGCCATTGATCAAGCGATTGCGATGCATCCCAGAGTCGAGAAGTTTTTGCAGCAACCAATGCGCAAAGTGGTCAGTTACGATGAGAGCCTGCTGTTGTTGCAGCAGGTTATCAACCCACAGCAACGTCAGGGTTAATTAGGCTATGGCGGATCTGCAACAGATGGCAATGTTACTTGAGCTTGAGCAGCGACGTGAAGACGAAGCGGCGGCAAACTATGCCCAGGTACAACAACAAGTCGACGACCAACGCTCGCGACTCGAGGGGCTATCACAGTATCGGCTTGATTACTTGCAGCAATTACAACAGCGCGGTAGTTCAGGCATCGTGTCGCGTCAGTTTGGTCAGTACCATGCCTTTGTCGGTAAGCTGGATGAGGGGGTTGAGCAACTTCACCGGTCGTTGGTAAAACTGCAGCAGGTCGCTGATCAGCGACGTCAACAGTGGCTAGCGCAGCGCCGCAAAAAAGAATCGATCAAGCATTTGATAACCGAGCAACAAAAGCGTGAAGAACATCAGCGCGCCCGCCGCGAACAAAAGAACTTAGATGATTTTTCCAGCCAGCGTTTTATTCGGGAAATGCAGTTAAAAGCCCGGAAGCCGACACAGTAAAACTGGCACGGCAATTGCTTTACTAAATGCAATGAGACCAAACGCGTTTCGGCGTCAAAATTGAGACACTATTATGCAACAACTGCTAACACTAACGGCCCAATCCGAGCAATTCCTAAAAGCTTCCGGTGATGTTCGACTGGAGCCTTCGTCGGCGAGCCAAAGCAAAGGCGGCGACTTTGCTCGTGAGTTGTTGGCCGGGCTGGAACTGAATAAAAGTGCTGACAGTGAAATAACCCAACAGCAACTAAAAGTGTCGCAAACAACGGCGCAGTTGCGGCTAAAGGAATCGGACGGCAAAGCGTTGCAGCGCTTTCAGTTTGATGACAGTGACGTTGGCGAACCGGTTGAAGCCCCGATTCTTGAGATGCTGGAGGAGATGCAGACATTGTTGCAGCCTGGCGGTGAGGCCAGTGACAGTCAGGGTGATGCGGCACAACTAGCCGCATTATCCGACCTTGACGATGAAGAGATGGCAGCGCAGTTGGCGAAGCTATCGGAGCTGTTGGCCGAGCTTGGTGCGGAGTCGCTGTCGGATGAGCAACGGCAACAACTTGCCGGTGAAGTCTTTGCTACCTTGTCTGAGGACGAACAGCGGCAAATCATGCAATTGTCCGTTGCCGATGTGGCCGAACAGGAGTCCGTTAAAGGCAGCGTCGATGCCGAATTATTGTCTCGACTGAGCCGGCTAAGTGAACTTGCTGACGCGGCGGTAAAGGTCGCCGGCGGCAAAATAGTCGCTAAAGAACCAGGCTTGAGCGAGAACGCGCAGCGTTCCGATGATGCCAAGGCGTTACAATGGCTGACTCAGCAGTTACAGGAATTAGAACGTGGGGCTAAGGCTGAATCTAGTGCTGAATCTAGTGCTGAATCTAGTGCTGCTACCGGTGATGATGATGCACGACAGGCGGTATTGCAGCAGCTACAACAGCTTCTCGATGATGACCGTTCTTTGAGTACTGAGCAAAAGCAACAAGTGCAGCAGCTTCTGAACCAAATAGAACAACAACTGATGCAGCCATCGCAGACCGCGGCAGCCACGACAAGTCAGCCTGCTGCCTTGAGTGAATTACAAAAACTGTTGGCTCAAGTTACCGATAACGACGCCCCGGCTGAACGCACCGAACGTGCGCAACCTGTGTTGAATGCTTCAGCAAAAGCAACTGAGACAACGACCAAGATGGCAGACCCTAAAGCGGCTGTTGAAGACAAGCCAGTGGATGTTGCCAGCAACAAGCCCAATACGGAAAAAAGTGCTGACGTTAAGCCCGATAATGCGCTAATGAACGGGGTCGCAGAGCGAGCCGCACCGTCACGTACCGAGGCGCCGACGAGCTTTGGTGAAGAATTGATTAATCAGCAAACGGCCGCGGTATCGACACAGACCGGTACCGTGAAAGCGACGGAAATGTCGTCAACGCTGCAGAGCAGTATGCAGTCGATTCAAAAACCGTTTGATCCGCAGCAAAGTGAAGCGTCACAGAAGTTGCAGGAACGCATCAACATTATGCTGAGTAAAAATATACAGCGTGCCGATATACGCTTGGATCCGCCCGAACTGGGTCAACTTCAGGTTCGTATTAATATGAACTCTGAACAAGCCACGGTGCAGTTTCAGGTGCAGTCACCCCAGGCTCGCGAAGCAATAGAAAATGCCTTGCCGCGACTGCGTGAGATGTTAGAGCAGCAAGGTGTGGCGTTAGCCGATACCGATGTTAAAGAACAACAGCAGCAAACCGCCGGTCAGCAGGAGTCCAGCCAGCGTGATGGCGGAATGGGCGGCCGTGCTGAAATGGTCGAAGAACATGAAATTGCTCTAGATAACGGTCGGCCCATTGGCTTAGGTGGCGTAGATTTCTACGTCTGAGTACTGCAATCATCGTTTAATAGGCGCTATAGTGTGAGACAATCCGCTCTGAACTAAGCGAGAAGACAAAATGGCTGAAGACAACCAAGAACAACAAGAACAACAAGAGCAAAGTGGAGCCGGCAAAAAGAAGCTGATATTGTTCGGCGGTATTGGTGTCGGTGTGATATTGATCGTTGTGGTCGTCATCTGGCTGTTCACGGGCTCATCCCCTGAAACCCCTAACCGTTCGGCGGGTTCTGCTGAAACCTCCCCAGCCGAAGTTGATGTTGGGCCGCCCCCCGAAGTGGGTAACGCGTTGTATGTTGGTATGCCAAGACCGTTCGTATTTATTGTACCGGGTGATGCGCGTGAGCGCACGGTTCAGATTAAGGTTCAGTTGATGGTGCGCGGTGAGGAAAACGAAGAGTTAGCTAAGCGCCATATTCCGTTGATTGAGGGAACTTTGCACCAAGTTTTTAGTTCGTCGACCGCAGAAGAGCTAAAGACAGTAGCGGGTAAAGAAAAACTACGCGAACTTGCGTTGCGTGAAGTTCAGGCCGCGCTGGAGAAAGTGGCGGGTCGTGGATTGGTCGAGCAAGTTTTATTCACAAGCATGGTCATGCAATAACAGAGCGAATTAAATTGTGAGCGATTTATTATCACAAGATGAAATTGATGCGCTGTTACACGGTGTCGATGATGTTGAGGAGGAGGATGCCGAGTCCTCGGCAGCGGCGTCGGAAGCGTTAGATTACGACTTTTCATCGCAAGATCGAATCGTTCGTGGGCGCATGCCAACGCTGGAAATCGTTAATGAGCGTTTTGCGCGGCATATGCGTGTCAGTTTATTCAATATGATGCGGCGCACGGCAGAAGTGTCAATAAATGGTGTGCAGATGCTCAAATTCGGTGAGTACGTGCACACCTTGTTTGTGCCTACCAGCCTGAATATGGTGCGTTTTCGTCCATTAAAAGGAACGGCGCTGATTACCATGGAAGCGCGTCTGGTTTTTATTCTGGTGGACAACTTTTTTGGTGGCGACGGCCGTTACCACGCGAAAATCGAAGGGCGTGAGTTTACCCCGACAGAACGGCGCATCATTCAGATGTTGCTGAAGCTGATTTTCGAAGATTACAAAGAGGCCTGGGCGCCGGTTATGGATGTCGGTTTTGAGTACCTTGACTCGGAAGTTAACCCGGCAATGGCCAACATTGTGTCGCCAACCGAAGTGATTGTTATCAGTTCGTTTCATATTGAGCTGGATGGCGGTGGTGGTGATTTTCACATTGCGCTGCCGTACTCGATGCTGGAGCCGATCCGGGAATTGTTGGATGCCGGTGTGCAGTCGGACAAAGAAGATACCGATATGCGCTGGAGTAAGGCGCTACGCGACGAAATCATGGATGTACCGGTAGAAATGATTGCTAAACTGGCGGATCTTGACCTGTCGTTACGTGAGGTTATGGATTTGCAGGCGGGCGATATCATTCCACTGGAAGTGCCTGACAATTTGACCGTACTGATTGAAGATTTGCCAACCTTCCATGCGAAGTTAGGCCGGTCACGAGAAAATGTCGCGTTGAAAATTACCGATAAGATCAAACGGCCTGAAACCGTGAAATCCGATATCCATATGCTGACTCGCGGCGGACGTCGTATTGGTGGTGATGCCGAGTTGCGACAACTGGAAGAAGATATTGATTTGTAACAGCGTATGCTGCGCATGAATGAGGTTACCTGATGAGTAATGATGATAAAGATATGGACGATTGGGAAGCTGCAATGGCTGAGCAGGCTGCGGCAGAAGATGAAGAATCCGGTAAGAAGAAAAAAAGTTCGAGTCATTCGGGCATGGACGGTATCAAAACGGCTGAGCTGGAAGAGTTAAGTGATGATGAAGTCAGCGATGACGACAAACGCAAACTTGACGCGATTCTCGATATTCCGGTCACCATCTCGATGGAAGTGGGTCGTAGCCAAATCAGCATTCGTAACCTGCTGCAGCTAAACCAAGGCTCTGTGGTGGAACTTGAGCGAGTGGCCGGTGAACCGCTCGACGTTTTGGTAAACGGGACACTCATCGCGCACGGTGAAGTCGTGGTTGTAAACGATAAATTCGGGATTCGCCTTACAGATGTTATTAGCCAAATCGAGCGTATACGCAAGCTTCGCTAGCGCGTTTACGCTGCTTGTCAGTACCTCGGCAAGCGCTCAGCAAACGCAAGCGAACTCTCCCATCGGGGGAGCAGACATAGGCGCCATGTTATTGGCGCTTATTGTCGTTTTAGCGGTGATTATTGGCTTAGCCATGATCGCTAAGCGGCTTAACCTTAAGATACAGGGAAATGCCGACATGAAGGTACTAAGTGCGATGTCACTGGGTACCAAAGAGCGATTAATGATTGTGGAAGTGGCCGGTAAGAAACTGTTGCTCGGCGTGACTGCCCAACGCATCGACTGCTTAAAAGAACTACCTGACTCGGTAGAATTAAAAGGACAACAAAAATCATGAACCGAGTGAGCTTTTTCGTGATAGCGATGGTTTTGTTGCTGCTGCCTGATAGCGCCTGGGCTCTGCAGGATATCAGTGCGGTGACGGTTAAGACCAACCCAGATGGAAGCGAAGAGTATTCTGTAACGCTGCAAATTCTTGCCATCATGACCGCGCTGACGTTCATTCCGGCGATGGTCATTATGATGACGTCCTTTACGCGGATTATTATTGTGCTGGCAATTCTGCGTCAGGCAATAGGTCTACAACAATCACCGTCAAACCAAATTCTTATCGGTATCGCACTGTTTCTCTCATTTTTTATAATGAGTCCGGTGCTGAATGAAGTGAACGATAAGGCACTACAGCCTTATTTGAATGAGGAAGTGACATCAATGGAAGCGCTGGATAGAGCGAAAGCTCCGGTGAAAGCCTTTATGTTGTCACAAACACGTTTGACCGATTTAGAAACCTTTATCGAAATATCCGGCGAGCAAGGTATCGCTGAGCCCAACGATGTACCAATGTCGATTTTGATTCCGTCATTTATTACGTCGGAATTAAAAACGGCTTTTCAGATTGGGTTTATGATTTTCATTCCATTTCTGATTATTGACTTAGTGGTTGCGAGCGTATTGATGGCAATGGGTATGATGATGTTGTCACCGATGATCGTATCGTTGCCGTTTAAGCTGATGCTGTTTGTGCTGGTTGATGGTTGGAGCATGACCATGAGCACACTGGCCGGAAGCTTTGGGGTTTAGGGGGCACTATGAGTCCAGAGGTCTTTCTTGACGTTTTTTCAGAAGCGTTAAAAGTGATCGTTATTATGGTCGCTTTTATTATCGTACCGGGTCTCATCGTTGGCTTAATTGTGGCCGTATTCCAGGCTGCTACCTCAATCAACGAACAAACATTGAGCTTTTTACCGCGTTTACTTGTAACGCTTGCAGTAATTGGGCTAGGTGGCCATTTCCTGACCGAAATGGTGATGGACTTTACCATTGAAATGTACAACCGTATTCCCGAAGTGGTTGGCTGATGGATCTGGTGACCGCGAGTGTGATCGAGTGGCTACAACAGCATTTGTGGCCACTGACCCGAGTGTCATCCATGATCATGAGTATGGCACTTTTCTCTGGAACATTAGTTAATGCCCGTATTAAGACGTTGCTGTCGCTGGCGATTGTGTTTGCCGTTGCGCCCGCCTTACCTGAAGTCAACACGCCTTATGAAATGATGTCGGTCGGCGGTTTTGTTGTGACCGCACAGCAAGTTCTCATCGGTGTTGGTCTTGGCTTGCTGTCGGTGATATTTCTGCAAACCTTCGTGTTAGGTGGGCAGATCATTGCGATGCAAATAGGTCTGGGTTTTGCGTCCATGGTGGATCCGTCAAATGGTCAGCAGGTGCCAGTGGTTGCGCAGTTTTTCCTGATGCTGGCGAGTTTGATTTTTCTGGCACTGGATGGCCACCTATTGATGATCCAAATGGTTGTCGCTAGTTTTGAGTCGGTACCGATTGGTTTTAGCGGGCTCGATGCCGATGCTTTCCGCATGATCAGCGACTGGGGCAGTTATATGTTCTCAACCGCATTAACGGCAATGTTGTCGGGAATCATCGCGTTATTGTTAATTAATTTAAGCTTTGGCGTGATGACGCGAGCTGCACCTCAACTCAACATTTTTGCCATCGGTTTTCCGATAACAATGGTCAGCGGTTTAGTGGTTATATGGCTGACGCTTGGTGGTTTTATTTATCACTTTGAAAATCAATGGGCGCGCGTTGTTCAAACTATGTGTCAGTTGATCGGCAGTCAATGCTAGGAGGCAGTTGTGGCTGAGACGGATCAGGAACGCACAGAAGACCCCACAGAGAAACGAAAACAGCAGGCCCGCGAAAAGGGCCAGATAGCTCGTTCGAAAGAAATGGGCACGGCCTTCGTATTAGTCAGCGCTGCGGTTGCTTTTATGTGGTTTGGTGGCGCGTTATTCGATGGTTTGCGCTCAGTTTTTCAAACCTTTTTTACGCTCGATCGACAGCAGGCGTTTGATCCGAATAAAATGTACGAGGCCTTTGCCATTGCCTTTGGTGAAATCATCTGGCCAATTCTAATCATCTTTGCGTTTATTCTCGTTTTTACCTTCTTTGGGAACAGCTGGCTAGGCGGTATTAACTTTGCCTGGAAAGCAATGGCGCCTAAATTTTCACGCATGAGTCCACTCAATGGGTTTAAACGGATGTTCGGTGTGCAGGCACTGGTGGAACTGGTTAAAGGCTTGGCAAAGTTTCTCGTCGTTGCGGTAAGTGCGTTTCTGTTATTGGCCTGGCAGTACGACAATATTCTGCAAATATCGATGGGGCAGATGCCAAATATGATGGCAAATGCACTGGATATCCTGCTGTGGATGTTTTTATTGCTGTGCTGCTCGATCTTTTTGATTGTTGTGATCGATGCGCCCTTCCAGTTATGGAAGCATCAGAAAGATTTAAAAATGACCAAGCAAGAAGTAAAAGACGAGCATAAGGACAGTGAGGGTAGTCCGGAAGTCAAAGGGCGGATACGACGGCTGCAAATGGAAATGGCCAATCGCCGAATGATGCAGGAAGTGCCAAAAGCCGACGTGGTGGTCACCAACCCGACTCACTATGCTGTGGCCTTGAAGTATGAAGATAACGGTGCTCGCGCGCCGGTGGTACTGGCGAAAGGTAGTGACGAAACCGCGGCGAAGATCCGCGAAATCGCGTTGGAGTATGATATTCCACTGGTGCAATCGCCGGCACTGGCGCGCTCGATTTACCACACCACTGAGCTCGAACAGGAAATTCCTCAAGGCCTGTTTGTCGCCGTAGCGCAGGTACTGGCTTACGTTTATCAGCTGAAAATGCACAAGAAAGGCAAAGCCAAGCGACCGAACAAGCCCGCCTCCGATTTGCCGATACCGGACGATCTGAAATACTGACCGTCATTTGCGCAATGTTCCGCGCTACTATATTATTCGCCTCCATTATTTTATTGATAAAGCGGAACCGCAGTTTATGTCGCAGCTCTCAATTTGCCTGGCACAGTTGGATTTTACCGTCGGCGCCATTGATAACAACACAGCGATTATTTTAAAGACAATTCGTGAGCAAAGTGCTCAACACGACATCATTGTGTTTCCTGAGCTGGCCATCACGGGTTACCCCCCGGAAGATTTACTGAACCGGGCGGATCATCAGCGTGCCGTCGACAATGCCGTTGAACAAATCAGTGCTGCTGCGTCGGACTGTGTTGTCATTGTCGGGCACCCGAGCAAAACCGGTGAACAGCTGTTTAACGTAGTCTCGGTATTGCATCGTGGTGAGTGTCTGCAACGCTATCAGAAACAACGACTGCCTAATACCGGTGTTTTTGATGAGCAGCGTTATTTCATTCCGGGTAATAAGTCGGAAGTGTTCGAGTGGCAGGGTAAACGTATTGGCTTGATGATTTGTGAAGATCTCTGGCACCCCGAACCGCTCGCCAAGATGCTTGATGATGAGATCGACGCGATCGTTTCGGTTAACGCGTCACCTTATGAAATTGATAAGCATCAGCAACGTTTGTCGGTGTTACGACAACGAGTCGCCGAAATCAATAAGCCCATTATTTATTTAAACAACTGTGGCGGTCAGGACGAACTGGTATTTGACGGTCATTCCTTGGTGATTGACGGCCGTGGTCAGTTGATCGCCGAATTGCCGCACTGTCAAATGACCTTGGCGACGGTTGTGCTGGATGATCATGGCGTGCAATGTGAGTCATTTCGAGTTGAACAGGAGCAACCAGTTACTGAACAGCAACGATTGGCACACGTTTATGACGCATTGGTGTTATCGGTGCGCGACTACGTCAATAAGAACGGTTTTCAACGTGTTATCCTTGGTTTATCCGGTGGTATTGACTCAGCGCTGACCCTGGCGTTAGCGGTTGATGCGCTTGGCGCCGATCGGGTTCAGGCGGTGATGATGCCGTTTAAATATACGTCAAGTATGAGTCTGGAAGACGCGGAGCGACAGGCGAAAACAGCCGGGGTACAGTACGACGTGGTAACCATCGAGCCGATGTTTGATGCCTTTATGGGCCAGTTAGCGCCGTTCTTTGAGGGCAGTAAAACCGATACCACGGAGGAAAACCTGCAGTCACGTTGTCGTGGAGTGCTGTTGATGGCGTTATCGAATAAAACCGGCGCGTTAGTACTGACGACCGGTAATAAGAGTGAGATGGCCGTCGGTTATGCCACGTTATACGGCGACATGTGCGGTGGCTTTGCGCCGATTAAAGATGTGCCAAAGCAGTTAGTTTTTGAACTGGCGAAGTTCCGCAACAGCCGTTCAGAGATGATTCCAGAGCGCGTAATTACGCGGCCGCCGTCGGCCGAACTGGCACCGGATCAGGTCGATACCGACTCATTACCGGACTATAGCGATCTGGATCGGATTCTGGCATTGTATGTTGAACAGGATTGGTCACTGGCAGAAATTGTCGCTGCGGGCTTTGCCGAGGATGATGTCAGAAAAGTGCTTAAACTTGTTGATATCAATGAATATAAGCGGCGCCAGTCGGCCGTTGGTCCGAAAATAACGTCGCGTAACTTTGGTAAAGATCGACGTTATCCGATAACCAGTCATTATCGCTATGAAATTCAACGTCAACTGTAGACGGGAGCTGTGTGATGAAAAAAGTCGAAGCCATTATCAAGCCCTTTAAACTCGATGATGTGCGTGAAGCACTGTCGGAAGTCGGTATTGCAGGCATGACGGTTTCTGAGGTGAAAGGCTTCGGGCGTCAAAAAGGTCATACGGAATTGTATCGCGGTGCCGAATACATGGTGGACTTTCTGCCTAAGGTAAAACTGGAAGTGGTGGTTGCTGACAGTGATGTCGAACGGTGTATTGAAGCGATTATGGAAACCGCTCAAACGGGCAAAATCGGCGACGGTAAGATTTTTATTTCGGATGTAGAACGGGTCATTCGTATCCGTACCGGAGAAGAAAACGAACAAGCGGTGTGAGTAGCGTTTGTTAACGCCACTCACCCACGTTGGTGACTCTTAATCAATCAGTCGATTGTTTGGGTAGTTCGCTTTTAATACTGTTAGGGCATCCTGACGCAACTCATCCAGCCCCAATTGTTCATAACTTTCTACCATAATGGCCAGCGCGTTTTCGGCTTCCGGCATATCACCAAAATGCTCAACCACGTATCGGCCGCGGTTTGCTGCCGCCAGGTACGCTTGGCGCTCCATGTAATATTGAGCTACCGCCAGTTCTTTCTTGGCCAGCCGGCTTTTCAGTGCAATCATGCGTTGCTTGGCATCCGCAGCGTATTTACTGTCAGGAAATTTACGGATTAACTCAGCGAAATCCTTGAAGGCTTCTTTCGCCATCGTTGAGTCACGGTCCGAACGATCGATGCCGGCAATTTCATGAATGGCGTTGTATTCAGCACGCTGGTTAACCAAGCCGCGCATGTATAGGGCATAATCAACGTCTTTATGGTTGGGGTTCAAACTGATGAAACGGTCAATAGCCGCCAGCGCTTCATCGGTATTGTCGAGTTTGTAGTTGACGTAAATGAGATCCAATTGCACCTGGTGAGCAAACGGCCCAAACGGATAGCGCGAATTCAATGTGCTCAGCTGCTCTTGGGCGAGATTGAGGTTGCCCATTTCCAGTTGTTCCTGGGCCTGTTCGTACATCAACTCGATTTGCGAGTATTTTAAATCTTCACTTGAGTTGTCAGAATTGCTTGAGCAGCCCGCCAGGGACACACTCAACAGAGCCGACAGCAATAAAATACGACCTTTCATAAAACCTCAAAACGTTACATTACAGTGCATTTAACCGTGCAAAGGGTTACACTAGCATAGAATTTAATAGTTAGGCATTCTAACTCAGCATTAAGGGCTTTCACAGCAAAAACCAATTTATGAGCGAAACCATTCAACTAGAAGCCATTGTCCCGGAAGAACTCGCAGGGAAACGATTAGACCAGGCGCTTGCAGAGTTGTTCCCGGATTATTCCCGTTCTCGTATGAAAACGTGGATCACTGCCGGGCAAGTGTCCGTTGATGCCGAAACGGTAACAAAACCGCGGGAAAAATTGGAACTCGGTGCACTGGTGGCAGTGGATGCGGAGCTGGAAGCAGAAGAACGTCATGAGGCGCAGCCGATCACGCTGGATATCGTCTATGAAGATGATGACATCATCGTTATTAATAAACCAGCGGGACTGGTGGTCCATCCCGGCGCAGGAGCTCCTGATAATACGTTGCTGAACGGGCTTTTGCATCATTACCCTAAGATCGATCAGGTACCTCGCGCGGGCATTATTCACCGGCTGGATAAAGATACTACCGGCTTGATGGTGGTTGCTAAAACCGTACCGGCACAAACACAGCTGGTCGATATGATGCAAAAGCGTGAGATCCGCCGCGAATACGAAGCCATTTGTAATGGTGTAATGACTGCGGGTGGTATGGTCGATGAGCCTATCGGTCGGCACCCGACTAAGCGCACACATATGGCGGTCGTTGCCAGTGGTAAGCCGGCAGTCACTCATTATCGGGTGATGGAACGGTTACGTGCCCATACGCTGTTGCGACTGCGCCTGGAAACCGGGCGGACACACCAAATTCGTGTGCATATGGCACACATTCGTCATCCTTTGGTTGGCGACCTTACTTATGGTGGACGCCCGCGCCCGCCAAAACAGGCTTCCGATGATTTTTTGCAGACCTTACGAAACTTCAACCGGCAGGCGCTGCACGCTGCACAGTTGGCATTGCATCATCCGGTCAGCGGCGACTGGATGACCTTTGAAGCACCGCGGCCGGCAGATTTTGAAGCGCTGTTGGATGCGATGAGAGAAGATGCCAAAGCGCATTCTGCAACCTGATTGGGCGTTACCTGATAACGTCGGCGCCGCCTTTACCACTCGTCAATTCGGTAATATTGCTGCGCACGTAAATGATGATCCCGCCGGAGTTGTGCTGCGCCGGCGGCGGTTAATACGGGAGCTAGCGATCGCAAGACCCGTTGCCTATTTAGCTCAGCAACACACCCGCATTGTTTCTACCTGGCCAGTCATTCAAACGCCTTCCGATGGCATCATCGCAGACCAACCCAGCGCGGCTTGTGCGGTGTTGACGGCCGACTGTCTGCCATTGCTGTTATGCTCACGTGATGGTCAGCAGATTGCCGCAGTGCACGCTGGCTGGCGAGGCCTTGCCAGCGGTATTCTTAGTCGCGCTGTGGCACAGATGCCGACATCGCCGGCGCAATTGATGTTATGGATTGGGCCGGCGATTTGCCAGAATTGCTTTCAGGTTGGTGACGATGTCCGTGATAGCTTCCTAACTGCATTGGGTGATGTTGCCGTTAACCGTCATTTTAGCGCCGATCAAGACCGTTGGCGCGCCGATCTGCCCGGACTCGCCGAACACCAGGCGCGTGTGCTGGGTATAGCATCAATAACCCAAAGCGGGCTGTGCACATCCTGCCGTTCCGATCAGTTTTACTCTTACCGTCGACACAAAGACAGCGGACGATTTGCGTCAATCATTTGGCGAAAATCGTAAGGCATTACTTGAATTTGCGTAAAAAGTACCCACATTTCTGGTAATGAAACAGATTTGAGGAAGTACCTATGCGACACGATAAATTCACCAGCAAATTTCAAATGGCGATAGCGGATGCGCAGTCGTTAGCGGTCGGCCGTGATCACCAGTTTATTGAACCCGTACACCTGATGCAGGCGATGTTGGATCAGGATGGTGGCGCAATACGCCCGTTATTTACCATGATCGGTGCTGACATTCCGCAATTCCGCTCTGGTTTGGCAAAGGCACTGGATACATTGCCCCAGGTCGAGGGTACCGGCGGCGATGTACAGATTTCGCAAAACACCGTACGACTGTTAAACCTCTGTGATAAATATGCGCAGAAACGCAATGACAGCTACATTTCTTCTGAGCTGTTTTTATTAGCAGCAACCGAAGATAAAGGCGCACTTGGTGAGTTGATGAAAAAAGTCGGTATCACCAAAGAGAAGCTGGAAAAGGCGATTGATGATGTGCGTGCCGGTGAAAAAGTTGACGACCCGAATGCCGAAGATAAGCGACAGGCATTGGATAAGTACACCATTGATCTGACCGAGCGCGCGGAGCAGGGCAAACTGGATCCGGTCATTGGTCGTGACGAAGAAATCCGTCGCACCATTCAGGTGTTGCAACGTCGCACCAAGAATAACCCCGTTCTGATTGGTGAACCCGGGGTCGGTAAAACGGCGATTGTTGAGGGATTGGCGCAGCGTATTATTAATGGTGAGGTTCCCGAAGGTCTTAAACATAAGCGGGTGTTATCACTGGATCTGGGGGCTCTGCTGGCCGGGGCGAAATACCGCGGTGAGTTCGAAGAACGGTTAAAAGCGGTATTGACCGAACTGTCAAAAGAAGAAGGACGCATCATCCTCTTTATTGATGAGCTGCACACCATGGTCGGTGCGGGTAAAGCTGACGGTGCTATGGATGCCGGTAATATGTTAAAGCCGGCGCTGGCGCGCGGCGAGTTGCATTGTGTTGGTGCCACTACGCTGGATGAATATCGTCAATACATTGAGAAAGATGCGGCGTTGGAACGCCGTTTCCAGAAAGTGCTGGTGGACGAGCCCACGGTCGAGGATACCATCGCCATTCTGCGTGGCCTGAAGGAGCGCTACGAAATTCACCACTCGGTTGAAATTACCGATCCGGCTATCGTCGCGGCAGCGTCGTTGTCGCATCGTTACATCAGTGACCGCAAACTGCCGGATAAAGCGATTGATCTAATTGATGAGGCGGCATCAAGTATTCGTATGCAGATCGATTCTAAACCCGAAGAGCTGGACCGGTTGGAGCGCCGCATCATTCAGTTAAAACTGGAGCGTCAGGCGTTGCAGAAGGAAAAAGACGATGCGAGCAAGAAGCGGTTAGAAGCACTGCACGAAGAGCTTGACGATCAGGAACGCAAATACAAAGAATTGGAAGAAGTCTGGAACTCGGAGAAAGCGGCGGTTCAAGGCACTCAACACATTAAATCGCAGTTAGAACAAGCACGCACTGATATGGACATTGCCCGTCGTGCCGGCGATCTCAATCGCATGTCGGAATTGCAATATGGGCGTATCCCTGAGCTTGAGCGTCAATTGGATCTTGCGCTACAGGCCGAAATGCAGGACATGAGTCTGTTGAAAAATCGCGTCAGTGATGAAGAGATTGCTGATGTGTTGTCGCGCTGGACGGGTATACCGGTCAGTAAAATGCTCGAAGGAGAGCGCGAGAAGCTGGTTAAGATGGAAGAGAATCTGCATAAACGTGTGGTTGGTCAAAATGAAGCCGTCGATGCCGTAGCCAATGCAATTCGTCGTTCACGAGCGGGCTTGGGCGATCCGAACCGTCCGATTGGGTCGTTTTTATTCCTTGGTCCGACTGGGGTTGGTAAGACCGAGTTATCCAAGGCACTAGCGAACTTTTTGTTTGACACCGATGACGCAATGGTACGCATCGATATGTCCGAGTTTATGGAAAAACATTCGGTGTCACGTTTGGTCGGTGCGCCTCCGGGCTATGTTGGCTATGAAGAAGGCGGTTATTTAACCGAAGCTGTGCGACGTAAACCTTATTCGGTGATTCTTCTGGACGAAGTGGAAAAAGCGCACCCGGATGTTTTTAATATTCTGTTGCAGGTCCTGGACGATGGTCGCTTAACGGACGGGCAGGGTCGTACCGTTGATTTTAAAAACACGGTGATCATTATGACCTCGAACCTGGGATCGGATTTAATTCAGGAGCATGCTCATGAAAATAGCTATGAGCAGATGAAAGCGATGGTGATGAATGTGCTCAGCCAGCACTTCCGTCCGGAGTTCATCAACCGGGTTGATGACACGGTGGTATTCCACCCACTCGGACAGGCGGAGATTCGCTCGATTGCGCAGGCGCAACTGCAATTATTGTACAAGCGTCTGGAAGAACGTGATTATGCGATAGAACTGGATGATGCCGCGTTGGATCATCTGGCGAAAACCGGTTTTGATCCGGTCTTTGGTGCACGACCTTTAAAACGTGCGATTCAGCACGAGTTGGAGAACCCGTTGGCACAGAAGATTCTGGCGGGTGAACTAACGCCGGGACAGACTATTAGAGTGTCGGTCGAGGATGAGAAACTCGTCATTCATTAATCGCTAAAGCCCACCTTGCGGTGGGCTTTTTGATTTCTGGCTGTTGAAAAGTTGGGTTTTCAAGGTTTGTAGCGACTGTGCTAGACTAAATCATTATTGAATTGACACACTAAGGAACGTCCAAGCATGGCAACAGACAGTAATAAACGCCGCGGCATTTACCTTTTACCGAACCTTTTTACAACAGCCGGGCTATTTTCTGGCTTTTACGCGATCGTGGCGTCAATGAATGAACGCTATATAGAAGCGGCCGTTGCGATTTTCATTGCCATGGTATTTGACGGAGTCGATGGCCGGGTCGCGCGCATGACCAATACCGAAAGTGACTTTGGTGCCGAGTACGACAGTATGGCCGACATTGTTTCTTTTGGTATGGCACCGGCATTAGTGATGTATAACTACGCGTTAAGTGACCTCGGTAAGCTCGGCTGGCTCGCGGCGTTTATCTTTGTTGCTGGTGGTGCGTTAAGACTGGCGCGGTTTAACACCAATTTAGGAACAGCGGATAAGCGTTACTTCCAGGGGCTCGCCATTCCAAGTGCAGCCGCTGTCGTTTCAGGTTTAGTCTGGGTGGGTACCGAGTACGGTATTGATGGCAGCGATATGGGCAGCTTTGCGGCACTCGTTACTATTTGTGCGGGATTATTGATGGTTACCAACTTCCGCTACCATTCATTTAAGGATGTCGACTGGAAAGGAAAGGTATCCTTTGTTGTTATCCTGGTCGTTGTGTTGGCTTTCGTCATCGTAGCAACCCAGCCGTCATTGGTTTTATTTGGAATCTTCTTCCTTTATGCCTTGTCAGGCCCGGTGCTGACCATAAAGAATGTGAAGAAGCTAAAATTAGAACATGTGGTTGGTGACGAGGACAGTAATGACGCAGATTTTAAAGCTGAAGGGCAAAATGATGCCAAAGAGGCTAAAAAATCAACGGAAAAAAGCGATTCTGAACAATAACTGAGCAGTTGAAAACTTTTTCCCAAAAAGTGCTTGCAAGGCGAGATAAGATCTCTATAATTCGCCGCCGTTGTCAGGGAGAAAGGCGCACGCGAGACGAGTAGCCGGCTTCCGACAACGGAAGAAAAAAGAGTTATCAAAAAGCAGAAAAAAGCGCTTGACGATAACGAAAAGGGATGTAAAATACGCGTCCCTGCTTCGGAAAGAAGCAACGCTCTTTAACAATATATCAAGCCAAGCAAACTGTGTGGGCACTTGCAAAAGTTAAGCAAAACGAACTATGTATTGCAACTTTTGAATGAGTGTTCAGCAAGGTTTCAAATTTGAAGCTAAGCAAAAACGCGTAATTCATTGAGTTGATTGAACTACTTTTAATTGAAGAGTTTGATCATGGCTCAGATTGAACGCTGGCGGCAGGCCTAACACATGCAAGTCGAGCGGTAACAGGAAGAAGCTTGCTTCTTTGCTGACGAGCGGCGGACGGGTGAGTAATACTTGGGAACTTGCCTCTAGGCGGGGGACAACCACTGGAAACGGTGGCTAATACCGCATAATGTCTACGGACCAAAGTGGGGGACCTTCGGGCCTCACACCTAGAGATGGGCCCAAGCGGGATTAGCTAGTTGGTGAGGTAACGGCTCACCAAGGCGACGATCCCTAGCTGTTCTGAGAGGATGATCAGCCACACTGGGACTGAGACACGGCCCAGACTCCTACGGGAGGCAGCAGTGGGGAATATTGGACAATGGGGGCAACCCTGATCCAGCCATGCCGCGTGTGTGAAGAAGGCCTTCGGGTTGTAAAGCACTTTCAGTGGTGAGGAAAGGGTAATCGTTAATAGCGGTTACAGTTGACGTTAGCCACAGAAGAAGCACCGGCTAACTCCGTGCCAGCAGCCGCGGTAATACGGAGGGTGCAAGCGTTAATCGGAATTACTGGGCGTAAAGCGTACGTAGGCGGTGTGTTAAGCAAGATGTGAAAGCCCCGGGCTCAACCTGGGAATGGCATTTTGAACTGGCACGCTAGAGTCCTGAAGAGGGTGGTAGAATTTCCAGTGTAGCGGTGAAATGCGTAGATATTGGAAGGAATACCGGTGGCGAAGGCGGCCACCTGGTCAGAGACTGACGCTGAGGTACGAAAGCGTGGGGAGCAAACAGGATTAGATACCCTGGTAGTCCACGCCGTAAACGATGTCAACTAGTTGTTCGTGTCTTTAAGACGTGAGTAACGCAGCTAACGCACTAAGTTGACCGCCTGGGGAGTACGGCCGCAAGGTTAAAACTCAAATGAATTGACGGGGGCCCGCACAAGCGGTGGAGCATGTGGTTTAATTCGATGCAACGCGAAGAACCTTACCATCCCTTGACATCCAGTGAACTTTCTAGAGATAGATTGGTGCCTTCGGGAACACTGAGACAGGTGCTGCATGGCTGTCGTCAGCTCGTGTTGTGAGATGTTGGGTTAAGTCCCGCAACGAGCGCAACCCTTATCCTTAGTTGCCAGCACGTAATGGTGGGAACTCTGGGGAGACTGCCGGTGATAAACCGGAGGAAGGTGGGGACGAC
This sequence comes from Idiomarina sp. OT37-5b, assembly GCF_002968395.1. Lineage (NCBI taxonomy): Bacteria > Pseudomonadati > Pseudomonadota > Gammaproteobacteria > Alteromonadales > Idiomarinaceae > Idiomarina > Idiomarina sp. OT37-5b. The sequence goes on along the minus strand of NZ_CP027188.1, from coordinate 2,122,595 downwards.
GTCAAGTCATCATGGCCCTTACGGGATGGGCTACACACGTGCTACAATGGCGCGTACAAAGGGCAGCGAACCTGCGAAGGTAAGCGAATCTCATAAAGCGCGTCGTAGTCCGGATTGGAGTCTGCAACTCGACTCCATGAAGTCGGAATCGCTAGTAATCGTGGATCAGAATGCCACGGTGAATACGTTCCCGGGCCTTGTACACACCGCCCGTCACACCATGGGAGTGGGCTGCACCAGAAGTGGTTAGTTTAACCTTCGGGAGAACGATCACCACGGTGTGGTTCATGACTGGGGTGAAGTCGTAACAAGGTAGCCGTAGGGGAACCTGCGGCTGGATCACCTCCTTACATTATGCTGACTGATGTGAGTGTCCACACAGTTTGCCGGCTTGATAAAATACAGAGATACATTTGGGTAGCTTGTGCCTTTGGCACAAGATGATGCCTGAAGGTTTACTGGGTCTGTAGCTCAGCTGGTTAGAGCGCACCCCTGATAAGGGTGAGGTCGGTAGTTCAAGTCTACTCAGACCCACCATTTTGAGCGCCTGGGCTGCGTTGGAAAGTCACTCGCATACTGGTGTATGCTTCGCGACTTCCCGCCTTGCCAGTCACTCAAAAATGAGGCTTTATCCGGGGCCATAGCTCAGCTGGGAGAGCGCCTGCCTTGCACGCAGGAGGTCAGCGGTTCGATCCCGCTTGGCTCCACCACTTATTATCTCTGTAGCAATACGACGTTAGCGCTAAGCGTTCAGGACTTGAATGTTTACCGGTAACTTTGTGTTACACGCTCTTTAACAACATGGAAAGCTGATTGTAAAAAGAAAGAAATGCCACTCTATTTGAACCTTTGTGATTAGGTAGAGGCGTATCGAACTTGTGTACAGCGAGAACAAACAATCTTAGTTGCGATTACAGCATCTGAAGGGTCACAGACACTTTGGTTGTTGTATGGTTAAGTGACTAAGCGTACACGGTGGATGCCTAGGCAGTTGGAGGCGATGAAGGACGTACTAACTTGCGATAAGCCATGATAAGCCAGTAAGAGGCACTTGAGTCATGGATTTCCGAATGGGGAAACCCACTCTGTTTACAGAGTATCCGGCACTGAATCTATAGGTGTCAGGAGGCAAACCCGGAGAACTGAAACATCTAAGTACCCGGAGGAAAAGAAATCAACCGAGATTTCCTTAGTAGCGGCGAGCGAACGGGAAACAGCCCTTAAGCTTTACATGCGTTAGCAGAATCTGTTGGGAAGCAGAGCCAGAGACGGTGATAGCCCGGTATGTGACGGCGCATGAAAAGTGAAATCGAGTAGGTCGGGACACGTGTTATCTTGACTGAATATGGGGGGACCATCCTCCAAGGCTAAATACTCCCAACTGACCGATAGTGAACCAGTACCGTGAGGGAAAGGCGAAAAGAACCCCGGCGAGGGGAGTGAAATAGAACCTGAAACCGTGTACGTACAAGCAGTAGGAGCCTCCTTGTGGGGTGACTGCGTACCTTTTGTATAATGGGTCAGCGACTTATATTTTGTAGCAAGGTTAACCGTATAGGGAAGCCGTAGGGAAACCGAGTCTTAACTGGGCGTCGAGTTGCAAGGTATAGACCCGAAACCGGGCGATCTAACCATGAGCAGGTTGAAGGTTGAGTAACATCAACTGGAGGACCGAACCCACTAATGTTGAAAAATTAGGGGATGACTTGTGGCTAGGAGTGAAAGGCTAATCAAGCCCGGAGATAGCTGGTTCTCCCCGAAATCTATTTAGGTAGAGCCTCGGACGAATACCTGCGGGGGTAGAGCACTGTTTGGGCTAGGGGGTCATCCCGACTTACCAACCCCATGCAAACTCCGAATACCGCAGAGTACTATCCGGGAGACACACGGCGGGTGCTAACGTCCGTCGTGGAGAGGGAAACAACCCAGACCGCCAGCTAAGGTCCCAAAGTTATGGCTCAGTGGGAAACGATGTGGGAAGGCACAGACAGCTAGGAGGTTGGCTTAGAAGCAGCCACCCTTTAAAGAAAGCGTAATAGCTCACTAGTCGAGTCGGCCTGCGCGGAAGATGTAACGGGGCTAAGCCATACACCGAAGCTGCGGCAGCAACTTGTTGCTGGGTAGGGGAGCGTTCTGTAAGCGGATGAAGGTGTGTTGAGAAGCATGCTGGACGTATCAGAAGTGCGAATGCTGACATGAGTAACGATAATGGGAGTGAAAAACTCCCACGCCGGAAGACCAAGGTTTCCTATCCCATGCTAATCAGGGTAGGGTAAGTCGGCCCCTAAGGCGAGGCGGAAACGCGTAGTCGATGGGAAACAGGTTAATATTCCTGTACCGATGTTTATTGCGATGGGGGACGGAGAAGGCTAGGCAGGCCAGGCGTTGGTAGTCCTGGTGAAAGTGCGTAGGCTGAGAGCTTAGGAAAATCCGGGCTCTTAAGGTCGAGACACGAGACGAGTACCTACGGGTGCGAAGCTGTTGATGCCATGCTTCCGGGAAAAGCCTCTAAGCTTCAGATAAACATCGACCGTACCCGAAACCGACACAGGTGGTCAGGTAGAGAATACTAAGGCGCTTGAGAGAACTCGGGTGAAGGAACTAGGCAAAATAGTACCGTAACTTCGGGAGAAGGTACGCCACTGTTGGTGAAGACTTCGCGTCGTAAGCTGATGGTGGTCGCAGTGACCAGGTGGCTGGGACTGTTTATTAAAAACACAGCACTCTGCTAACTCGAAAGAGGACGTATAGGGTGTGACACCTGCCCGGTGCCGGAAGGTTAATTGATGGGGTTAGCGTAAGCGAAGCTCTTGATCGAAGCCCCGGTAAACGGCGGCCGTAACTATAACGGTCCTAAGGTAGCGAAATTCCTTGTCGGGTAAGTTCCGACCTGCACGAATGGTGTAACCATGGCCACGCTGTCTCCACCCGAGACTCAGTGAAATTGAAATCGCTGTGAAGATGCAGTGTACCCGCGGCTAGACGGAAAGACCCCGTGAACCTTTACTACAGCTTGGCACTGAACATTGAACCTACATGTGTAGGATAGGTGGGAGGCTTTGAAGCACTGGCGCCAGTTGGTGTGGAGCCATCCTTGAAATACCACCCTTGTATGTTTGATGTTCTAACTTGGCACCCTAATCGGGTGTGAGGACAGTGCCTGGTGGGTAGTTTGACTGGGGCGGTCTCCTCCCAAAGAGTAACGGAGGAGCACGAAGGTTGGCTAAGTACGGTCGGACATCGTACGGTTAGTGTAATGGCAGAAGCCAGCTTAACTGCGAGACAGACACGTCGAGCAGATACGAAAGTAGGTCATAGTGATCCGGTGGTTCTGAATGGAAGGGCCATCGCTCAACGGATAAAAGGTACTCCGGGGATAACAGGCTGATACCGCCCAAGAGTTCATATCGACGGCGGTGTTTGGCACCTCGATGTCGGCTCATCACATCCTGGGGCTGAAGTCGGTCCCAAGGGTATGGCTGTTCGCCATTTAAAGTGGTACGCGAGCTGGGTTTAGAACGTCGTGAGACAGTTCGGTCCCTATCTGCCGTGGGCGTTTGAGAGTTGAGAGGGGCTGCTCCTAGTACGAGAGGACCGGAGTGGACGAACCTCTGGTGTTCCGGTTGTCACGCCAGTGGCACTGCCGGGTAGCTACGTTCGGAATCGATAACCGCTGAAAGCATCTAAGCGGGAAGCGAGCCTCGAGATAAGCTCTCACTAGCACTTTAAGTGCTCTGAAGGGTCGTTGAAGACGACAACGTTGATAGGCGGGGTGTGGAAGCGTAGTAATGCGTTGAGCTAACCCGTACTAATTGCCCGTGAGACTTAACCATACAACACCCAAGGTGTTTGGGAATCGTTAAGCACAAGCACGATACCTTTACCGAATAACAGAGGTTGCGCAGAGCGCGACATCAAACGAGTGGCATTACAATCAGCCTTCATGTTGTGACAGTTTTTGTCTGGCGGCCATAGCGGTATGGCACCACCTGGCTCCATTCCGAACCCAGAAGTGAAACATACCAGCGCCGATGGTAGTGTGGGGTCTCCCCATGTGAGAGTAGGACACCGCCAGACTTCAAATTAAGGAAAGCCCCGGGCTCACGCTCGGGGCTTTTTTTTTATGCCCGCTCGGCCCGCGGCGTTACCTTCAGCCGATGGTGACCGACGATCTGAACCCGCACCCTTGTCGCTTTGCTGTCTTATAGAGTTCCGGTTCTTTCGCTGGCTATGCTACAATTTTGGCAATCAAATTAATTGGGTAACGCATGTCGGTCGATCTGCAACAACTTCATACCTTTCAATTACCTGCTAAAGCTTCTGCATTATTTAGGTTGTCCTCGCTGGCACAATTGCCGGACTTGGCGAAACTGGATAACGTTATCATCCTCGCCGGTGGCAGTAATACCTTATTTATAGATGATTATCAGGGCACCGTTGTTGTCCCGGACTTTACCGGTATTGAAGAAAGCGAAACAGCAACCGACTACAAACTTCGGGTTGGTGCCGCTGAAAACTGGCATCAACTGGTGAACTATTGCCTCACTAAAAACATCAACGGGTTGGAAAACCTCGCCCTGATCCCGGGCACCGTTGGCGCAGCGCCTGTGCAGAATATTGGCGCCTACGGCATTGAAGTAGGCACTTTTATTGATAGTGTGGAAGTTGTCGACATCAACGCGGCAAAGCAACAGCGCTTTTCAGTCAAGGATTGTCAGTTCGCCTATCGTGACAGTTTATTCAAACAAAACCCAGGCAGATACCTGATAACCCACGTCAACTTTAACATCCCCAAGCAATGGCAACCGGTTCTGAGCTACGGACCTTTACAGAGCTTGATCGGTAAGGAAGTTAATGCCCGAGCCGTTTACGACAAAGTGATTGAAGTGCGACAAAGCAAGCTACCTGATCCTGAGATCACACCAAATGCCGGCAGCTTTTTTAAGAATCCGGTGGTATCAAAGCAACATCTGCAACAGATTCTCGAAAATCATCCTGATGTTGTGTATTTCCAACACGGTAATGATGTGAAGCTCGCAGCGGGTTGGATGATTGATCGAGTCGGACTTAAAGGACTCGAGATTAATGGTGCCGCGGTACATCAGCAACAGGCATTGGTGTTGGTCAACAAGGGCACTGCAACCGCAGATGCCGTTATTCGTTTATGCCGAAAGATTGTGCATGAGGTTTTCCACGCATTTGCTGTGCGCTTAGAGCCGGAAGTCCGATTAATTGGTCGAGCCGGGTTATTAAGTCCACCTGAGCTGGAGAGCCTGTTGTATGAATAATCGCATCAATGATGTGTTGCAGTTGCTAGCCGACGGACGTTTTCATTCTGGTCAGGCACTCGGTGAGCAACTGGGCGTAACCCGAGCCGCCATTAACCAGCATATCCAAAAGCTGATTGAACTGGGCGTAGAGGTCTTTTCGGTGCATGGCAAGGGCTATCGGCTGGGACATCGACTGGAACTGCTGGACGCTGGAACGATCGCTGCGGCTGCCGCAGTTAATCAACAACAGCTTGAAGTACAGTCAGTGGTTGGCTCAAGCAACGATGAGATTCGTACCCTCAGTCACGCTAAAGCGTTACCGGCGGGTTACGCGGTATTTGCAGAAGCACAAACGGCCGGACGCGGACGTCGCGGTAAGCCCTGGTTCTCGCCTTTTGGCAGTAATCTTTATATCAGCATTTACTGGCCGTTAACGGACGGCATTAATAGTGCGATGGGTCTGAGTCTGGTTGTCGGCGTTGCCGTTGCGGACGCGTTAACGGCGCTGGGTATAAAAGATGTTGGTGTCAAATGGCCGAACGACGTTTACGTTGAACATAAAAAACTCGCCGGAATTCTGGTTGAACTGGACTCACGCTCTGATGGGCAAAGCACTAGCGTAATTGGTATTGGTGTAAACTTGCGCATGCCTGAACAAGGCGCTAAAGCCATCGACCAACGTTGGACCGATATTGCGGCACATATTTCCGCGGATTGGTCGCGTAATGCGATTGCAGGAAGTATTTACCGGAATGTTCTGGATGCCCTGGAACGCTTTAGCCAGTATGGATTAGAACCAACCCGGAATAAGTGGGTCAGTTATGACATTTATCTTAATCAACCGGTGACATTAATGATGGGACAGCGGACGGTTTCAGGGATTTGCCGTGGGATCGACGAGAATGGTGCCATTTTGCTCGACCAGCAGGGCAGTATTATTCGTTATTTTGGCGGCGAGGTATCGCTGAGGGCGGCACATGTTATTGATTGATAACGGTAATACCCGGACCAAGTTTGTCGTATATGATGATGGCAAGGTGGTCTTCGAAGAAAAACTCGTGAACACCGAAATCGCACAGAAGCTCGATCAGCACTGGTGTACGAAGCTAAGCAGCGCGCTTGGTAAGCAGCCTCGTGCGTGGGGGTGCCGTGTCGGTGCTCCTGAGGCAGCGAGGTTGATTGAGGCGAAGCTCGCGTCCGTTGTTGGTCCGGTGAACTGGTTACATACCCAACGCGAATTTGGTGGTGTGACTAATGGTTACGGTTCGGACTGGTCGAAACTCGGTGCGGATCGCTGGTTCGCGTTGGTTGGCTATCGAAGTCTACGCCAGGACAACGCGCTTATTATTGATGCCGGTACGGCGCTTACCATCGACTGGCTGAAACAGGACGGCCATCACCTTGGTGGATGGATTGTGCCAGGGCGGCGTCTGATGCAGGAATCCCTGCATAAAGGTACCGCAAACCTTTCCGATTTGTTATCAGAATCCTGCCATAGGGTGCCGGCCGTGAATACACAGCAGGGCATGAGCTATGGCGTCCATTATGCTCTGGTGGGAGCAATAGCGCAGGCATTAACAGCGTCTGCAGACGTATTTGCGCAACAACCCTTCTCGGTGGTGGTGACCGGTGGTGATGGCGAACGACTGTTAAAGTCATTGCAAAAGGTGGAAAACGTCAGTTACCAACGCATTGACGATTTGGTATTTAAGGGATTAGCAATCGCTGCCGATAACAGTGATATCGGTTGAATAAGAGGTTTCTTCATGGCGAAAATATGGCTCCAGTCGCCGGCGCTAGTCCTGTCTGCAGCGCTGCTGTCAGCATCTGCACTTGCTCAACAGTCCGAACCCGCTGATGAGTTAGAGGCGGTTCAGCTTTATACCGATGAAGCGCTGGTCAGTATGTTCGAGGATAATCGTCACTTGCAACAGGTTGAGCAGATCGATCGCTGCCAATTGGTCATGGACATCGAAGCTCAGGCTGAACTTGAGCAACGTCCGACGTATCAGTTTCTCTATGGTGATATGTTAGCTTGGGGCGTTTGTTATGAGCGCGATGTCGAGCTTGGGCTGCATTATATGCGTGTGGCTGCGGATCAAGGGTTGATTCAGGCGCTTGAGCAGCTTGGTCGCTATTACCATACGGGCACTATAGTCCAGCAAGACACTGAGCGGGCTATTCGCTATTTGCGTGAAGCGGCGTCTTTAGGTAACTTAGCCGCGCAAAAACGTTTTGCCGATATCATGCTGGCCGGCAACGGCAGTCCTTATGACTTTACCCACGCCTATCACTGGCTGCATCATGCGGAAACCGGCGATCGTGACGAACATCAGCGTATTCAACAAAAGCTCGAGCAACTGGCTAAATTGATGCCACCCTCCGCCGTCGAAAAAGCCCGCCAAAAATTACTTTAAGGCGGGCTTGGTAAGCGATTGGTTGACCTTTCAATGGGTTAAGACAGTCGGTCGCGGAAGTCCTCATAACGGAACTGACGGACGCAATCGAAGGAACCGTCCTCACGCAGAATCCCAATGGCAGGATGTTGTACGCCGTTAAAAAAGGTGGTTTTGACCATGGTGTAATGCATCATGTCTTCAAACACCAAGCGATCACCAACACTGAGCGGATGATCAAAACTGTATGTTCCGATAACGTCCCCGGCCAGGCAACTGTTGCCGCCCAGACGGTAAGAGAACGCCTTTTCGTGCGGTAAACCGCCTCCGGTAATGGCAGGGCGGTAAGGCATTTCCAATACATCCGGCATGTGAGCGGTTGCAGAAATATCCAATAACGCGATCTTACCGTCGTTTTCGACGATATCGACCACCTCACAAATGAGTGGTCCGGTCTGCCAGGCAACGGCTGAGCCAGGTTCGAGGATAACCTGTAAATCGTAACGTTCCGCAAGGCCGCGCAACTGTTCGATGAGGTGATCAACATCGTAGCCGGCGCGCGTCATTAAGTGCCCGCCACCCAAGTTTAACCACTTCATCTGCTTCAGATAGTGGCCGAAACGTTTCTCGACCGCTTCCAGGGTACGCTCCAGTGCAAAGGAGTCACATTCGCACAGGTTATGAACGTGGAAGCCCTCGATACCTTCTAACTCTATACCTTCAAGGCTTTCTGCCTTTACCCCCAGGCGAGAGCCCGGAGCACTTGGGTCATAAAGCTCGGTTTCCGCCTCCTGATGTTCGGGGTTAATGCGCAAACCCATTGAAACACCAGCGGCTTTAACTTGTTCGCGGTAGCGTTGCCATTGGCCTAAGCTGTTGAACGAAATGTGATTAACCAACGGTAGCAGTTGATCAATGTCATCTTGCTTATAGGCCGGTGCATAAGCGTGCACTTCACGGCCGAATTTTTCGGCCGCAAGTTTTGCTTCCCATACCGAACTTGCGGTACACCCTTTCAGATACTCCCGTACAATCGGAAAGGCCGACCACATAGAAAAACCTTTCAACGCAAGAATAATGTCAGCGCCGCTTTGCTCTTGCACGCGCTGCATCAATTGCAGGTTTTTACGCAACAGAGCCTCATCGAGTACATAACATGGTGAGGGAATGTTCGGTGATGTATACTTACTCATGCTATTCGCCAAAAGGTTGATCGCACTCAACAACTTGCCAAGGCAGGCCGTGTTGGTTCAAACGATTCATAAATTCGTCTGGATCAAATTGTTCCATGTTCCAGACACCCGGTTTCATCCACTGACCTTCTAACATCATCGCCGCAGCAATCATCGCCGGTACGCCAGTGGTGTAAGACACGGCTTGTGCGCCCAACTCTTTGTTGGTTTCAGCATGGTCACAGTTATTGTAGATAAAGATGGTTTTTTGTTCGCCATCTTTAATCCCGGTCACATAAGTACCAATACAGGTTTTACCGGTATAGCCTTCGGCCAGTGAGCCTGGGTTTGGTAGTACCGCTTTTAGGAATTCCAGTGGCACAATGTCTTGTCCCTGGAACTTAACCGGCTGTATCGACGTCATGCCGACGTTCTCCAGTACGCGCAGATGCGTCAGGTACTGGTCACCAAACGTCATCCAGAAACGCGCACGTTTTAGCGTCGGGAAGTGTTTTACCAGCGACTCCAGCTCTTCGTGGAACAACAAGTAAGATGCACGTACACCAACATTAGGATAATCCAGATCTTTACGCACACTGATCGGGTCGGTTTCGTGCCACTCGCCATTTTCCCAATACTTACCGCGTTGGGTAATTTCACGAATGTTAATTTCTGGATTAAAGTTGGTGGCAAAAGCTTGTCCGTGATCGCCACCGTTACAGTCAACGATATCCAGATATTGCACTTCGTCAAAGTAGTGTTTTGCCGCATAGGCGGTGAATACGTTGGTTACGCCCGGGTCAAAACCCGCACCCAACAAGGCCATTAAGCCTTTTTCTTTAAAGCGCTCCTGATAAGCCCACTGCCATGAGTATTCAAATTTCGCTTCGTCTTTAGGCTCGTAGTTTGCGGTGTCAAGGTAATGCACGCCAGTTTCCAGACAAGCATCCATGATCGGCAAGTCCTGGTAAGGCAACGCAACATTGATGACCAGCGAAGGTTGAATCTGACGAATCAAGTCAGCCACTTTGGCTGAATCATCGGCATCCACCTGGTAAACACCGACGACGCGATCTTTGCCGGCTTTCTCTTGTAAAGCTTCACATTTTGAGAGCGTGCGGCTGGCCAAGTGAATTTCAGAAAAAACGTCTGCTAATTTAGCGCACTTTTGAACAACAACGCTGGCAACACCGCCGGCGCCAATGACTAAAACTTTCGACATATCAGTAATCCTTTAATCGCAGTTTTGAGGACAATAATTGTCGCGAAAGATAGCACATTTTTGCTAAAGCATCATTTCGGCTTTTCATTTTTCAGCCAACCAACCTGTAGTTGATTGAGTGCAAACGCCCATTGCCGTTGCGTGCGGTCAATTTCCATCCAAATGGGAGTTTTATCACCATGCCCGGCATTTTCGTCGACATCAAGCAGGACTGGGTTCGGACAACCCTGCACGTATTGCATTTGTGCGGCAAATTTATAGCTATGCCAAGGGGCAACCCGCTGATCACGCTGACCTGTGCTCAGTAACATGGCGGGATAACACTGACCGTAACGGGTGTTATGCAGCGGTGAATACTGAATTAACGCGTTAAAGTCATCCGCGGAGGAGCTGATACCAAACTCGGTTTGCCAGGCTCGGGCATTCGCATTGGCGGTTTGATAGCGCAACAAATCGTAAACGCCAACTTCGGCGAGCACGACAGAAAATAACTGCGGTTGCTGCACCATTGCGGCCGCCGCCATCATAGCGCCATGTCCGCGGCCGTGAACGGCGAGCTTGTCAGGACGTGTATAACCCTGGCTAATCAACCATTGGGCCGCGCCAATAAAATCATTAATCGCCGTCGCTTTGTTATTCTGGATACCGGCTTTGTGCCAGGGGTTACCATAGGCACCACCGCCGCGAACATTAGCAACCGCAAGCACACCGCCGAGTTCAAGCCAGGCCATAAAATCGGCCTGGTATTCTGGTCTCAGGGTTCTGCCAAAACCGCCGTAACCGTGCAGTAACAATGGGTTGTTACCATCCAACTGAACCTCATCGGCATGGACAATAAACATCGGAACCTGGGTACCGTCGGCCGCGCTAAAGAACACCTGGTGAGTTTGATAGCGGCTGGTATCGATGGGTAACGATGACTGTTGCCATAAACTGGTGCGTTGCTGTTCGACTTGATAGCGGTAAATTTTTCCGGCTTCGGTAAAGCTGGAATACTTAAAAAATGCCTGAGTGGAATCAGGATGACCTTCGAAACCACTAATGCTGCCCATGCCGGGAAGCGCAAGCTCGCGCACAAAACGTCCTTGAAGATCAAAGGTCATGACGCGTGAACGTGCGTTGTCCAGGTAATGAGCAACGAGCTGGTTACCCATCAAACTGACAGAAGTCAGCGGATGGTCTTGCTCTTCAATGACGGTTTCGATGGAGGCTGATGTTGTCTGAATGCTGACAACTTTACCCAGCCCATCTTGGTGATGACTGTAAAAGTACAGCTCATCATCGACAGTCCCTAAGTATTGATGTTCGCTTTGCGGCTGCTCTAATAAGGGCTCAAAGTCCGCGGCGGTTTGCCTTAAAGGACGGCGATACCAGCGGTTCTCATTGGGACCCTGTTGGACACGTAACAGCAAAAACTGCCCGTCACTACTGACTTGTGGATAGGGGTTAACACCTGGTTCGTAGCCCAGTTCTGTCACGCGAACATCATCCCGGGCGTCGGTACCGAGGGAGTGATAGAACACGTCGACCGAAGCGTTATCATCAAATCCGCGCGCTGTGCGAGGGTAGCGGCTGTAATAAAATCCTTTGCTGTCCGGGTACCAACTGATATTGGTAAACTTAGTACCGTCGATACGCTCATTAAGAATTTCGCCGCTGTTTAAATGTTTGATCTGCCAAATCCGCCAGTCACTGCCGGTTTCTGACAGCGCATAGGCAAGGTAACGGCCATCAGGTGAGACACTAAAGTCAGTTATTGCGGTGAGTCCGGTTGGGTCGACTTGATTGACATCGACCACTTTAAGCGGCGCGCTGTCAACGGTCTGTTGCATGTAGAGGTCAGCCTGTGCCTGCAAACCGTCATTGCGCCAATAAAAGATTTTTCCTGCCACTTCGATGGGTGCACTAACACGCTCGACATTCCAAAGTTCGGTTAAGCGCTCTTTGACGAACCGGGAAGCCGTTAGTTGTTGTAGCTGCTGTTGAGTAAACTGCTGCTGGCGAGTAACCCAATCGAGGGTTTCAGCCGTGTGCAGTTGTTCAAGCCACTGATAAGGCCCGCTGATGGTGTGCCCATGGTAATCGGCCGAGGCTGTGCCACGTTGGGTTGCCGGATAATCGAGGCCTTTTTGAAGCGCCTGCTCTGAGTCTTTTGGGGCGGAGCTACAAGCGCCAATTAACAGCGACAGCAGTGAGCCGGCCAATAACAGTAATGATGTTTTTCGTTGCGAGGGCATACCAAAGTCTCAGTTATCTTTTTAGTTACTTTAGCACGGGGCGTTTTTGCTCTTAACGTTCTTTACCGTTTGTTAACGAACATTAAGCGCAAATTCCGCCGATGCTCTTGGCAGGTAGCCTTGCCTGAAACCCTGTTCGATGGCCGCAACGACTGTGTTGTCAGTCAGGGGTTGTAGACGTTTGTGCAGTACCCAGTCGCGTTCGGCAGCACCGTACTCCAGTAAAGCCGACCACTGTTCAACAGGCTCGTGCAGGCAGCACGCCATAATGTGCTGATGGCGCGCACTCACACGATCCAGTGCGGTACTGGTGCGAACGGCGTGGAAATCGTTGTATTGCCAAAACGCCCCCAGTGCCTGACTGAAACCAAAACTGGTACCGATAAACTGACACTGTTGTTGAGTTGCCCATTGTTTTACCCGCTGCAGCAGCTGACTGGCAATTCCCTGGCGGCGGTATGCGTCAGCGACGGCGATGCGAACCACGCGGCACCACTTGTGCGACAGAGCCCAGCGTTGCTGTAAAAAATAACCGATGGCTTGTGGTAACAAGTTGCCTTTAGGACGCCGTTTACCAGTGACAATGGCATCGCGTATCGGCTCCGGCAGTGGCCCCTCGAGTGCCGACCAGGTTACCCCAACGACGCGGTTATCCTGGTATTCCAGGGTTAAAAATTGATGGGGGTCGTTGAGCAATAAGGCCAGGTCATTGGGACTGCTCTGATAGTGTGCCTGTAACAGCAGCTCGAACGCCTGATGCAGAGCATCATCGGGCAACGAGCTGGCGTGTACCGTTTGCCGGCTGGTGATGTGCGTCAGCGTCGGCGGTGCGGGCGTAAGCAGGAGTGCCTGCTCAAGCCAGTGTTCGAGCGGGTCCCCGGCAGGCCAGCGGATCGGGGTGTCGAGACGGTGAAATCGAACCGCCGCAAACTGCTGTTGCGCCCAATCGGTAAAATGTACCGCGAAGCCTTTACCACAGCCCTCATAACCATTGATGGTGGTCGCCAGTAGCCAGGGGCGGTATAACTGACATAAACGCTGTGTTGCCCACAACGGAATACCGGCGGCCTCATCAATGACCAGTAGCGCATCGCCTTTTTGCTCTGCCAACAGTTTATCCCAGGCAACAAACTGTGCTGCCGGTGCCGACTGCAATAAGACCTTAGCATTGGCTTTGCGGGGCGCTGTCACCAATAGTCGTTGCTGTGGATGCTGCTGCAGTTGCCGGGCAACGGCCTGGCCGAGGGTATGGCTTTTACCGCGCCCACGGTCGGCCAGCAACAGATGGGTGGTCTTGGTATCGCGCAGGTGTTGCGACAGTTGCTGCTGCTCGGGCGTAGGTAATCGTGGTAGTGGTGGCGCGGGTGCTGTCGGTTCTGCCCAGTTTGATCGCAAACGCCTTAGCATAGGCGACTCTGTGCTACCGGTTAGCAACTGCAGTTGGCCGCCGGCAACCACCGTTCCTGACAGCGCGGCTATTGCATCAACATGCAACTGCTCGCGGCAGTCAATGGTAACCTGGTCAAATTCATGTCCCAGATAATCACGGTAACGGGATAATTGCGCATCGGCTTGTGGGAAACGATCGGAAAGCAGCAAGTGTCCTGACTGAGCAGCTGGCAGTGGAAGCTGCCAGCTGTCGGTAACCGAGCGTATTACCAGTCTGCGGTAACCGTTCGTGTGCATCAGAAGAAGGCGTACTGCGCCCCGAAGAATTTAGCGAGTAAGGTGTTGACGAACACGACGGCAAGAATTAACGGAATAAAGGTCGAAATCGAAACACGCACATACTTGGCCAGTAAAGTGGTGGGATAAGCATGATTACCGTGGGTCAGTTCTGACTCGAGATTACTATTGCGCCAGTGCAACCAGACAAACAGACAAATCAGTAAGCCGTTCAGCGGCAAAATGGTGTCATAAAAGACATCATAAATGACATCGAATACCGACTTCGATTGCCCTGCGTACTCTACAAACTCGGTGAAGGCTGGAATAAAGCCAAACGACGTCGCGGCGATTATGGTCAGTATGGTATTGGCAATCACCATGAACAGCAGCGCTTTCTTACGGCTGGTATTGCGCTGTTCCATGATGGCGGCCGTCGGCACTTCCAAAATCGACACCAATGAGGTGATGGCGGCGACGAATGCCAGCAAGAAGAACACCGAAGCGGCGACGCTGGCAGCGACGTAACCGATGGATGCTTCCAACTCCATAAAGATCTGCGGGAAGAACGAGAAGATCATGCCGACCGAAGATTCGCTCAGATCCGCAGGATTGGTATTTGGATTGATGGCGAAAATGGCCGGCAAGGTCATTAAGCCGGCGGTAAATGCCACCGCGGTATCCGTTATTGCAACCAACTTGCCGGAAGTGACAATGTCATCCGAACGGCTGAAATAAGAACCATAGGTGATCAAAATGCCCATACCCAGCGATAGCGAGAAGAACGCTTGTGAAAGCGCGCCACTGACAACAGATCCATCAATCTTGCTAAAATCCGGTACCAGATAGAACTGTACACCCAATTCTGCGTTGTCCAACGACAGCACAAAGATCACCAGCAGAATGAGCATCACAAATAACGCTGGCATGAGAAACTTGGCGGCTTTTTCAATACCTTGTCGGACACCACCCAGCAAGATCAAGTTGATGACCAGGGTTACTGCAACCAAGAAGCCGATAAACTTATAGTCGTTAACGAATTCACCAAAGTAACCGGGCTGAGCGAGTTGCGCCAGGTCACCGGTCACCGCGTAAAACAGATAGCCAAAAATCCAAACCGTGATGACCATATAAAAAATGGCAATCATGAAGGGGGTTAATACCGCAAGAAAACCGGCAAAACTCCAGAATTTCTTACCGTTCCCCAAACTTAAGTAAGCACCGAGTGGGTTCTTTTGCGCATGACGGCCAACGCCCATTTCGGCCAGCATAATTGGCACACAGATAAAGGCGACAAAAATCGCGTAGATCAGTAAAAACGCGCCGCCACCATTTTTCGTTGCTGCTACCGGAAACCCGACGAGGTTGCCGATGCCCACGGCGGAACCGGCTGCGGCTAATATAAAGCCGATTTTCGAGCTGAATTGATCGCGTTGTTCGCTCATGGTCTTCCTTCTTTTAATCGTTATTATTATCAGGCGCCCATATGTTGTCGTGCGCAGAAAATTCCAGCAATCCTAGCAAGGGGCATGACGCTCGGCAAGCACGGCTAACGTGTTTCTGCGATTAAAGGTGTAAACCATAAGCTTAATTAGAAGATTTAAGAACCTTTAAGGACTTTTTCAGGAGTCTTAAGACGGGTTAGGCGATGCTCAACCTGTCGATTCCTGATAGGGCAGAACAATGAGCTGGATAAAATTAACTCAACAGAATGCATTCGCAACCATCGTTGCGTTTTTAATCGTGGTGATACTTGGGGCAACCACGTTAATCAATATGCCCATTCAGTTAATGCCGAATATTGAACGGCCTACCATATCGGTGATCAATAGCTGGCGCTCAGCGGCTCCGGAGGAAATGGAGTCTGAAATCGTCGAGCCGCAAGAAGAAATTCTTAAAAACATCGTGGGAGTGGAACGAATTTCGACCTCCGTTCGTAATGGCCTGGCGTTAACGACGATTGAGTTTGCTCTCGATGAAAATATGCAGCAAGCCTACATTAACGTCATTAATGCGCTGAACCAGGTACAGGGAATGCCGCGTGAGGCGAATGAACCGCAAGCGATGCTCGGTGAATTCGAAGCAGGTACGGCGACCATGATGATTCAGAAAGTTGGTCAGGATAAGAGCAAGGATTTCACGGCGTACCAAGAGCTGATCAAGCACACCGTTGGTCCGCGTCTGCGGGCGATTCCCGGGGTAAGTAATGTGAGCTTGGCCAGCTATCTGAATAACCAACTGCAAATCATATTTGACCCTTATAAGTTGGCGGCACTGGGTATCACGGTACCGCAATTAATGAATCAGGTGATGGAATCCAAAGATTTTTCAGGTGGTTTTGCCGAGGTTGGCCGCCGTGAATACTCGGTGCGGTATGAAGGCCAGTTTAAGCCTGAAGAAATGAACCAGATGGTGGTCGCCCACAACGATGGCCGCCCGGTTTACCTGGGGGAAGTTGCGACCGTCGTACGAGGTTACGAAAAACAACAAAACTTTATTTATCGAAATGATAACCCCGCGTTTTATATCACGCTCGACGCGGCCAAAAATGCCAATACCGTCGAAATCTTCGAGCAGTTGAAGGTCATTATTGCGGATTTAAATGAGAAAGAGCTTAATCCGCGTGGCTTAGACATGACGTTAAGCTTTGATTCTTCGCTGCACATTAAACGTGCTGTTAACTTGGTGAAAGGCAATTTAGGTATCGGTATTGCCCTGGCCCTGTTGATGCTGTACGCAATGATTCGGGGCGTTCGCTCAACGCTGTTGATTAGTATCACAATTCCCGTGTCTTTGAGTGCTGCGATACTGGGCCTGGGCCTCCTCGATCGTACGTTAAACATCATTTCACTGGCAGGACTGGCGTTTTCAACCGGGCTTGTTCTGGACGCTGCTATTGTCGTGCAGGAGAACATTGTGCGTTTACGCCAGCAAGGTGTTCCGCTCGCCAAAGCCCTGGTACAGGGCGCTCAGGAAGTATCGCGAGCGCTCTTTGCCGCTACGCTCACCACCGTTGCCATTTTTGCGCCGGTTGCTTTTATGGGCGGTGTCGAAGGGCAAATGTTCTTTGATCTGGCGTTGACAATGACCATTGCCGTATTTACCTCAATGCTAACGGCGTTGTTATTGTTGCCCGTGGTTGCCGGCTTGATTTTGCGGGGTAATACACATTTTAGTGAACCGCTGCCAATTTGGACAAAGATAGCGTCTATCTATCAGCGCCTATGCAGTACTCGTCGGCAAGCGTGGGTTTGGTTTTTGGTGCTTGGTTTGGGTTCAGTATTCAGTATTGTCGCACTGGCTCCGAAAACCGACTTTCTGCCGGAAGCCAAGTTTGAGGGCATCATTGCGGTGTTGCAGACGCCACCTGGCACCAACTATACGACGCTGGAAAACGAGCTGGCGAAAGAACTGATTGCACGTCTGAACCGCTATAGAACGGGTGAGAAAACACCGGCTATAAAAGACTTTAACCTAACGATGAGTTCCGGTGGACGCGCCATATTTATTTACCCCGAAGATCCGTCGAAAGCGGAAGAACTGTTGAACATCGTGCGTACTGAGCTGTTTGCAGACCTGCCGGATACGCGGGGTGTCGCTTTCAAAATGTCGTTGTTGAACACCGTAAAAGTTGGCTCGGGGCGAAGCGTTTATCTGGACTTTACCGGACAACTGGATGGTACCACCGAACTGGTTATCGAGCGGACTATGGCGCAGATAAGTGATCGCATTCCCGGCTCCTATGTGCGTCGTGTGCCGAATGCCCAATCGGTTCAGACCGAATTGAACATTCGTCCCAATAACTACGCCATTGCGAATTCCGGCTTAACCCGTAATCAGGTTGGGCAAATGATACGCAGTATGACCGATGGTCAGTATCTGGGTGAGTACTTTGACGGCACCTTGCGCAGTGACGTGATTTTAAAAACCAAGCCATGGCAGACACCGGAAGCCTTGGCGGCGATGCCGGTTTACACCCCGACTAGTGGCATTCAGACCATTGATCAGTTGACCTCTCAGACACGCACCGTTGCCGCTAATGAAATCCGCCGTCTGAACGGACAAAGAGTGCTGAGTATCGGTGTTACACCACCGGATGACGTGTCACTGGAGGAAGCCATAGCGGTGCTGGAAGAGCTCAAAGTGGAGGCGCAGGAGCAACTGGGGGAAAGTACGTTTATTGCACTTAGCGGCGGCGCTGACGACTTGGCTGAGACCATCGATACCATGATCAGCAACTTTATCTTTGCGGTGTTAATTCTGTTCTTAATCATGGCCGCCATTTTCCGTTCATTGATCGACAGTCTGTTGGTGATGTTAACCACACCGATGGCGATTGCCGGAGGCGTGATTGGACTGTGGTGCCTGAACTTATTTCAGTTTCAGGCGCTGGATCTGCTGACCATGATTGGCTTTGTTATCTTGCTGGGACTGGTGGTTAATAACGCCATTCTATTGATTGAAAAGACGCGTCAGGCACAAGCTCGCGGGTTGTCGATTCGTGAGGCGATTGCCGAAGCCGTCGCTTTGCGGGTGCGCCCTATTTACATGAGTTCACTGACGTCGGTGGTCGGTATGTTGCCGCTGGCGGTAATTCCGGGCGCGGGTAGTGAGCTCTACCGCGGGCTGGCAACGGTTATTTTAAGTGGTATGACGGTAAGTACGCTGTTCATGATTATGTGTATGAGCAGTCTGTTGTATCTGGCCGAACTGGTACGCGCACGCATACCTAAGCTGAACACCGAAAACGCATCGATTCAACCCAACGTATAATTTGCGAGGCACACATGAAATATTATCTTTACCTAATTTTGCTTGTTGTCACTCTGTTATTCAGTCGCGGTGCGGCTGCAGCGAACGAACCTGTGGTGTCCGTCGGTGAAGTAAAAACGGAACAATTAAGCCCATCAATTCGAGTGACCGGACATGTGCAGTCCCGTTATCGCAGTGAGCTTTCTTCTGGCGTCAGTGGCGTTGTTGCCTGGACAGCGGAAGCAGGGACGAAAGTAAAACAAGGTGATGTGGTGGCAAGACTGGATACCACTCAACTGAGCCTGGCACACCGTCGCTTGCAAGTGCAGCTGCAACGCAAGAACGTTGAACTGGAACGCCTGACGGAAGACTATCAGCGTTTGCAGCGCCTGGAGCACAGCCAGTCGGTGTCGGAACAGGCACTAAATAATGCCCGGGTTGATATGGCGCTGGCGCAATCCGATGTTGAGTTGTTGGAAATAGAAGTACAACAGGCCGAGGATAACTTGACGAAAGCACACATCAAAGCGCCGTTTGATGGTGTCGTTACCGAACGTTTTGTGCGGGTGGGACAAGCTGTATCAGCGACACAGTCGGTGTTACACCTGGTTAACCTTGATCAACTGGAGGTCAAACTGTACGGGCCGTTGAGTTATGGTCGCTACCTTGAGCAAAAAGGGTCTGCGGAAGTGTACTTCAATGGGGGGCGGACGCTGTTGCCGGTCCGGGCACTGGTTGCGGTTAGCGATGAGCGCTCGCAAACCTTCTCTGCGTACCTGCAAATTCCAGAGTCAGCGCGCGCTCAATTTGATATCGGCCAGGTGGTGAGCGTGGGCGTGCCCAGCGCTGCTGATACGGCGCAGTTTACAGTGCCTCGGGATGCCCTGGTGATTAATCAGGAAGGCCGTTTTGTATTCACCTTGGGAGAAGATAACGTGGCCAAAAAAATCCGCGTTAAGGTAAAGCACGGAGCTGGTGAGCGGCTGGCTGTCGAGGGAGCTCTTGAGGCGGGGCAGCGGGTGATTGTCCGCGGTGCCGAGACGCTTCGAGACGGCACCACGGTGCGAGTGCTTACCGCAAACGAGTTTCCGTTAGCCAGTTAACGGGATATTTGCTGTTCGATGCGCTGCGTCACTTGCTGAAATTTCGGCAGTGACGCCAGCGGCTGGTAGAGCGGATCTAATGGAATAAAAACCGCAACGGGTTGTTTTATATCCACTGCTTGATTGAGCCACCGGATAGCCTGCTCAAAGTCTCCCGCAATAACGGCGTAACGAGCCCATGCTAAGGGTGGCAAATAATGACCTAAATTAACATCAATGCGCTCGTCCAAGAGTTTTTGATAAACAGCGGCTAAACCGTCGCGTAGGAACAGCGTTTCCATTTGCTCAATAAAGGTTTTGGGCAGATCGACTTTACGCATTAACCGTTGCAGCGTGGCGAAGGCTTCGTCATCGTTTCCCGAGAGGATAGCAATGCGATTCAACATCCTATCCGACAAATATGACTCGGCTTCTGAATTGGCTATTCGCTGAACTTCTGCTCTGGCTTTATCATAGTCACCTTGCAACAAGTAAACGAAGGACATATTCAAGTACTTGTAATAGTCTGGGTTTTCGCGGCGCAGTTGATCAAAAAAGGCATGGGCCTGCTCAAACTCACCTAACGCCATGAGATATTCAGAGTAACCCAAATAAACGAGCGGATCTTCAGGGCTGTATTTTAAAGCATTCATGAACGAAGAACCGGCGACTTCGTATTCCCAGTCGGCAATTTGTGCGAGCCAACCACGGTAAAGCCACGCGCGACCGTTCTCGGGGTCTCGGGCTAGCACAAACTCGATAATAGATTCGATTTCGGGTTTATAAATGGCAATATCTCTGTAGCCATTTATCATACTCAGAATGAGTTTGGCCTGTGCTATGGTAAGGTACGGAGGCAAATATTCGGGGTACTCTTCCGTTAACCTTCGCGCCTTTTTTATGACATCCCGCTGTGTCTCGCTGTCGACTTGGGCGAGCCTCCTGTTCAGTTCCTCATGTTGCTGTATGACCGCCGCAGGAACTTCTGGATTATCCGAGACATCTGTTGTTGACGGTTTGATCACAATAGAGACTGCAATTAACGTCACAACCAGAATTACACTTACTGTCTTTCCTAAGGGAGTGGTTAAACCCAGACGTTTGCGTGATGCTTTGGCAACTGTTGCCGGTGATGTCGCGGTTTCCTGTTGCTGTTCGTTACCGTTGTCCTTTTCAACAGCTGTTAGCCAAAGGTAACCGCGACCGGACAGCGTTTTAATGTAGGCTGGGTTGTGACGATTATCCCCAAGCGCTTTTCGTAGCTTACTGATAGCAACCGATAAACTGTCTTCGTTAACCACGCGGTCAGGCCAAACCAGCGTTATTAGCTCGTTTTTGCTCAGCTCTTGGTTGGGTTGTTGACAAAACGCCAGTAATAAATCACTAACACGTTGTTCCAGTACCTGTTCGGTATTCCCTTCGATTAACAGGTTACGCGCCGGAATAAAAGTTTTGCCGGCAAAATGGTAGACAATATCCATATCAATTATTCTTATTATCTTATGACTCATTCAGTGTACAACATTTACGCAACAAACTTCCAATTTTGCATTTCGAACAGCCTAGAGGCACACCGCTGGAAGGGGAATTTAAGCAGTTCAGCGCGGTACAGTTGGTCGATATCAACCGCTGCCGTTAGTACCAGCAGGCATTTGCGGTCATAGCATTCATCAACCAGAGCAATAAATCGGCGGGCTTCATTATCCAGGTGGCTGAGATGCTCCGAAGCTTGGTCGCGCTGGTAACCCTCTTCGATACCTTGCGTGGCCTCGGCACATGGCTGCAGGCTAAATTGCGGCACGGCGTTAACGGCAATACCCCGGTAACGGTCTGCTAGCTCCATGTAATCGCGATGGCTGCGAGGACCTGAACAGAGTTGCCGGAAATCAAAGCCAACGATTGCGCTGTTGCACCAAAGCGTATTGATGGGACGGTTCATTACCGTGATTTGGTGAGTTGGGCTCACTGGCCCCGACAAGTGTTCACACAATGATTTTAGTTTAGTGGGAGACTGGCCGATGAGGTAATAGGGAGTTTCCGCTGCTGTCAGACGCCGATAATCGGTACCGGAATCAATAGCAACAATACGGCATTGCCGGTTCAGCAAGTCAATAAAAGGCTCAAATCGATGACGGGCAAGACCACCGCGATACAACTCTGAAGGAGGCGTATTGGAGGTGGTTACTAATACCACGCCGGCATCGAAGAGCGCGGACCAAAGGTTTGCCAGCAGCATTGCATCACCAATATCCTCGACCATAAATTCATCGAGACAAATGACCCGGCATTGCTGTGCCCAGGCGGCAGCAATATGTTGCAATGGATTGGTTTCCCCCTCATTGAGTTGCAATTGCTGATGTACGCGGCGCATGAAGTGGTGATAATGAAGGCGTACCTTGGCATTAATGAACAGGCTGTCATAAAACAGGTCCATGAGCATCGACTTACCCCTGCCAACCGGCCCGTAAAGGTAAAGACTCTCGGTTGTGAGGCCCTGGTTGAGTCGCTGTGCCAGGTGATCAAGCGCCGCACAGGCATTTTTCTGCGCCGGATCGGCGGTCAGTTGTTGTTGGTCGATGAGTTGCTGGTAACGAGTGAGCATCGTAAAAAAAGGCCGGCAGAGGATGCCGGCTAAACTCGTTGCTAGTGAACAGCCATTTAATACATCATGCTGTACAGGGTTCTACGCGCGCGTGAGGCGAGCGGATCACCATCTGGCAGGGCATTAATAATGTCCAGTGCAAAACGTTTTGCATCGGCGTTGGCCGGATCTTTGCGCATCACATAAAAGGCATGATCCAGTGCCTCCTCGTCGCGGTGAGCCTGTTGCAGTGCCAATGCCAATTGCAGGCGCGTCGCAAAGTCGTCCGGTTGCTGCTCAACGTGTTGCTGTAAATTACGAATCTCGGGCGAGTCAGCGGCTTGTTCGGCTAACTCGATTTTGCTCATTAACCGTTGATAGTCATTGTCCTGCTCCACCATCGGAATGGTTTCAGCCAGTTCTTTCGCCTGTGCCAGCCGGCCATTGTCGACAGCGGCTTCTGCCAACAGCTTTAATGCCAGCATATTGCGGTTATCAATATCGAACGCTTGCTTGGCAAAGGTGTAAGCATCGGCGGCGTTGCCTTCCGCCATCGCCTGTTGCGCCTGCTGGATATACTCATCGGCAGGGCTGGGTAAATGCTTGCTCAGCATTTCTTTAATTTCGGACTCTGATTTCACCCCGCCAAAGCTATCGACCGGCTGTCCATCTTTAAAGAAAGCGACGGTGGGTAGGCTACGAATACCAAACTGCATGGCCAGCTCCTGCTGGTCGTCACAGTTTATTTTAGCCAGCGTTACTTGTTCTGGATACTGGCTGGCAATGCGTTCCAGTGTTGGCATCAACTGTTTGCAGGGCTCACACCAATCCGCCCAAAAATCTATTATGACGAGTTTTTCTTTTGAACCTTCCAGCAGCACTTGCTGAAAGTTCTGAATCGTGACATCAACGATGTTATCGGCAGCCATAACGGGCGTCCGCTCCTTTGTTCTGAATGATAATAAAGGATATGCAGACGCCGGTGATAAATTTCAATGGTGCGCTAACGAAACTTTTTTAACTAAACCACGATAAAACTTTGTCTTTTAGTCGGCTGTAGGGAGGATAGCGCAGCGCAACATCAAGCATAAAGCGACGCGTCATTACGGGTTTTAGATGGCTGAAGGTATCAAACCCGAAACGCCCGTGGTAACGACCCATGCCGCTGCGGCCGACACCGCCAAACGGCATTTCATCGTTGAGCATAAACATCAGCGTATCGTTGTAACAGACGTTACCGGCCGCAACGCGTTGAGTAAATTGCTTTAAGGTTCGTTTATTTTTACTGAATACATACAACGCCAAAGGTTTGGGGCGCGCGCTGATGTATTCAATCGCCTCATTCGCAGAGTCGATGCTGACAATCGGCAGGATGGGACCGAAAATTTCCTCTTTCATCAGCGAGTGGCTGGCCTCGACGTTATCCACTAGCGTCGGTGCAATATAGCGCTCGCGTTTGGAAAAGTCGCCGCCGTGCAGAATGTGTTGGTCTTTTAGGCTATCGACTAAGCGTTGATAATGGGCTTGATGGATGATCCGCCCATAGTCATCGCTGGTTTGCGGATCGTCACCATAAAACTCGTTAATGGCGGAGGTTAACTGTTCGATCAGTTCAGCTTTGACCGCTTCCTCAACCAACACATAGTCCGGCGCAATACAGGTCTGTCCGGCATTTAAAAACTTACCCCAGACGATACGGCGGGCACTGACCTTGATGTCACTGTCGGCGAGAACGACCGCCGGACTTTTACCGCCAAGCTCCAGTGTCACCGGCGTTAAGTTCGGTGCGGCAGCGGCAAGAATCGCACGCGCCGCCTGTTCACCGCCGGTGTAAAAGATATGATCAAAGGGCAACTGAGTCAGTTCCGATGACACGTCAACCTCGCCATTGACGACCCGGATGGCTGATGCATCCAAATAATTCGGTAAATTTTTGCCCATCACCTGGGCCACATGCTTTGCGTGTTCCGACGGCTTAATAACCGCACAGTTGCCGGCCGCTATCGCCGCAATCAGCGGAGCCAGTAACAGCTGCACCGGATAATTCCAGGCACCGAGTATCAATACTGTACCGAGCGGCTCCGGCACTAGTTCACTTTTAGCGGGCCAGGCTAACATCGGTGTTTTAACGCGCTGCGGTCTGACCCATGATGCGATACTGGCAAGGGTATGTTTAATGTCAGAGCGTAAAAACTGCAGTTCGGTCAGGCGGGCTTCGCTGGGGTGCTTACCTAAGTCCTTTTTTAAGGCATCAAGCAGGTCTTGTTCATGGTCGTTGAGGAACTGCAACAATTGTTTCAGTTGCTCTTTACGCCAGGACACCGGGCGTGTTAGCCCGGTGCGAAAGGTGTGATTGAGGTCATCCAGTAGCGATTGCCATGTGTTCATCCGAGTCCGCCGAGAGTTACTGTCTTAATTTCCAGGTACTCATCTATACCGTATTTTGACCCCTCTCGTCCAACACCAGATTCTTTTATGCCGCCAAAAGGATTATAGGCGTGAGAAATGCCGCCGGTGTTAACGCCGACCATGCCGTATTCCAGTGCTTCACTCACCCGGAAAATGCGTGCGGTGTCTTTGCTGGCAAAATACGAGGCCAGCCCAAAGGGCGTATTGTTGGCTTTCTCAATGGCTTCTTCTTCCGTCGCAAAGGTGCTGATGGCAATCACCGGGCCAAAAATCTCTTCGCTGTTAATTTCCATCTCCTCGGTTACGCCGCTGATCACCGTTGGCGCATAGAACAGATCGCCTAGCCGGGTCAGTACCTCACCGCCGGTTTCCAGAGTCGCACCGTCGGATGTGGCTGACACCACCAGTCGTTGAACTTTATCGACGGCATCTTGATCAATCAATGGGCCGAGTTCGACGCCTTCTTCATCGCCCGGTCCGACTTTTAATGCTTTGACCTTGTTGGTAATGGCTTTAATGAAGTCGTCTTTTACCTTTTCATCAACCAGTACGCGGTTGGCGGCAATACAAGTTTGGCCACCATTACGGAATTTGCAGGCCATTAATTGTTCGGCGGCTGCATTAATATCCGCGTCATCGAACACAATGAATGGTGCATTGCCGCCCAATTCGAGGGAAATTTTCTTCACATTCTCGGCACATTGCTGCATCAGAATTTTACCAACGCCGGTAGAGCCGGTGAATGATAATTTACGCACCTTGGGCGACGTCGCCAGGATTTTTCCAACGGTTTTGGCGTCGCTTGTCGGGATAAGATTGATAACGCCATCAGGAATACCGACCTCACTGGCTAACTGTGCAAGCGCCAAACTGGATAACGGGGTTAGTTGGGGTGGCTTGACCACGATGGTACAGCCGGCCGCCAATGCAGGTGCGATTTTGCGTGTAATCATGGCGTTGGGGAAGTTCCACGGCGTGATGGCAGCGCATACGCCAATCGGTTGTTTCATCACGAACACCCGTTTGCTGTTATCGGCAACCGGCAGAATGTCACCATCAATACGCTCGGCTTCACTGGCGAACCAATCCACAAAGCTGGCGCCGTACTCGACTTCGCCAGCCGCTTCGGCGACCGGTTTACCTTGCTCGGCACTCATCAGCTCGGCCAGTGCCTGTTTGTTATCCATCATGGCCTGATACCATTTACGCAGCAGGTCGGCACGTTCTTTAGCGGTCTTTTTAGCCCATTTTGGGAGTGCAGCTTCAGCCACGTTGATGGCGCGGTGGGTGAGATCTTCACCGGCATCCGCGACTTCTGTAATCGACTCACCGGTGGCCGGGTTAGTTACGCTGAAACGTTTATCGGTAGGAACCCAATGACCCTCAATAAAACAATCCGTTTTTGTTAGCGACGACATAGAATGCGCTGACATAGTGCCTCCTTCCAAAAAAGTATCTATTACAATGTAGGCAATAATTGACGTAATGGTTCAACTTTTTCGTAAAAACTGTATTGTCGCTCAATGATTAACCATAATTAACGTTCTCACTTGTATTTGTCGGTAAACTGCGTATAATGCGCGTTCTTCAAGGAAATCCGCTTATACCAGCACTGACTGCTGGCATCTAGAGGCTGCGGTAACCCTTGATTCGTGGGGTTGAGCGCCTGATTCCAGATATTCTATTCAACCGTAGGCATACGCACAGCGTAAGCTACGATTGCGCTTGTCATTGATTCCTGTCGCCGGGCCGGACCCCTTATTTTTGTTGTACGTTTGCCTTGGGCAAACAGGAATGAGTGAGAAATTCATGTCAAATTCTATTTCAGCGATGTCGTTTGCCGACATGGCACTACCTGCTGCTATCTTTAACCAACTGGAAAAGCTGGGTTTTACCCAACCGACTCCTATTCAGCAACAGTCAATTCCGGCGTTACTGGACGGTAAAGATGTACTGGGTGAAGCCCAGACAGGAACCGGTAAAACGGCAGCATTTGGCTTGCCGGCGCTGGCCGCAATTGATCCATCAGTGCGTCAAACGCAGGTACTGGTTGTTACTCCGACTCGCGAGTTGGCGATTCAGGTTGCGGAAGCCATTGAAAGCTTTGCGCAACAGCTAAAAGGTGTTGATGTTGCTACCGTTTACGGTGGCTCGGCATTTGGACCACAAATCCAGGCCCTTAAGAAGGGTACTCCGGTCATCGTCGGCACGCCGGGTCGGTTGATCGATCTGCTTAATAAGAACGTGCTAAAACTGGACGCCTTGCGCGTTGCGGTACTCGACGAAGCTGACGAAATGTTGAACATGGGCTTTATCGAAGACATCGAAAAGATTCTTAGCGCGGTTCCTGAAAGTGCTCAACGTGCGTTGTTCTCGGCAACCATGCCTGGCGCTATCCGTAAGTTGGCGAAAACCTTCCTGACCGATCCGCTTAACATTCAGATCGAAGCGATTGCCCGTGAAAAAGCGACGATTAAGCAAAAAGCGTGGAAAGTGGCGGGCTTGACCAAAATGACGGCATTAACCCGTTTGTTGGAAGTCACCCCGTACCAACGTGCACTGATTTTCGTGCGTACCCGTCAGGATACGATGGATGTGGCGGAGCTGTTGCAACGGTCTGGCTTTAAAGCATCGCCGTTAAGTGGTGACTTGAATCAGGCGCAACGTGAGCAGACAGTGAGTCAATTGCGTAGCGGTCACATTGAGATTCTGGTGGCAACGGATGTTGTTGCCCGTGGTCTTGACGTTCCTGAAATTACTCACGTCATTAACTATGACTTACCGGGTGATACTGAGTCGTACGTTCACCGTATCGGTCGTACTGGCCGCGCGGGTCGTGAAGGGGAAGCGATTTTATTCTTCCGTCCGAAAGAGCGTCACTTGTTGCGTCATTATGAGCGCCTGACCAACTCGTCGATCGAGTACTTTGAGGTGCCTAACGCACAGCAGTTGAGTGAACATCGCCAGCAACAATTACTGACGACCATTCGCGCAACACTGGAGCAGGAAAACCATCAACCGGTCGAGCAATTGCTGCAAAAATGGTTGCAGGAATCGGATCTGAGCGCGGAACAAATCGCATTAGCTCTGTTAAAGCAACAACACAAGCAGCGTCCGTTGTTCCTGAAAGAAGATCGTATCGTGCGTGAACGCCCAGAACGTGGTGAACGGACTGACCGTGCCGATCGCGGTGATCGTAAGAAGGCACGTGGGCCACGCCCAACTGATGCTGACTTTGATACCTATAAAATTCAGGTCGGTCGCGAGCATGGCGCTCGCCCGGGCGACATTGTTGGCGCGATTGCTAACGAAGCGTCAATGGACAGCCGCTTTATTGGTCAAATCCAGTTATTTGATCAGCACTCGTTAGTGCAGTTACCGAAAGGTTTGCCGGGTGAGGTAGTAAAAGTATTGAAGAAAGCTCGTGTTCGTCAGCAACCAATGTCACTCGAACTGACCTCTGAGCAGGTGCGTCGTGCGCCACGTCCACCACGTACTGGTGGTCGTGACGGAGGTGGGCGTGACAGTGCGCGCGGTGAGCGCCGTCGCGATGGTCGTCGTGGCCAGGGCGCAGCGCGTCGCTTTAACTAAGTAGCTCGCTAAGGCAAATTGGCCGGATGTTCAACCTCGATCATCCGGTCAATATCAAATCCCCACTCATTGGCTTTCGCCAGCGCGTAATCAATATCACTCTGATCCACATCGGGGGTTCGCGATAACAGCCAAAAGTAGTCTTTAGAGTCACTGGTTACGATGGCCAGCTGATAATCTTTGTCCAGCCAGCTAACATAATAGCCACCATAAAATGGCCAGAAAAACGTCACCTGATAGGCCGCCGTCATACCGTCAACCGGCTCGGCACGGCCAATGGCTGTTTGCCACTCTTTGTCATTAATATGCCAACCGCGGTTGGTGACTTCCAGCGTATTATCGCCGTTTAGACGATACTCGGCGGTTACCGCAATGAGGTTTTCCTCAAAGCCATGCGGCATCCGCAGTATTTCATACCACTTGCCCAAATAACGCTCGGCCTGAAATGACTGAACCGGCTCTGCAACAGGCGTCGGATTCGATTTGCAGCCTAACAGGAGGAGCGCGGTAAGTGCTGCCAGCAGCCCGTGTTTCATAGCGAATTCCTTACTCTTTAGAGGGTATTCATGTTGTCCAAATAATGCTGAGCCTGCTGCAGTATCTGCTCTCGCTCAGACGGCGTTTTTTTGTGCCAAACTGAATACATCATACTCATGCGCTGATTTTGCGCAAATGCTTGTTGATGGCGGTCGATAAAGTGCCAGTAAAGGCTGTTAAACGGGCAGGCTTTATCACCGGTTTTTTGGTTGTGTTGGTAGTAACAGTCGCTGCAGTAGTGGCTCATTTTATGCACGTAGTTGGCGCTGGCAACGTAGGGTTTGGTTGCCAGTATTCCGCCGTCGGCATACTGACTCATGCCGCGGGTATTGGGTAGCTCGACCCACTCAATGGCATCGATATAGATACCAAGATACCAGGCATCAACGTGATCGGGGTGCACGCCCGCCAGCAGCGCAAAATTGCCGGTAATCATCAGCCGTTGAATGTGATGTGCGTAGGCATAATCGAGCGACTGCTGAACCGCCTGTCGGACGCAATTCATATGAGTGTCGGCATCCCAATAGAAAGCCGGCAAATCGCGTTGGTGCTGCAACTGGTTCTGGTTCTTGTAATTCGGCATAAAGCGCCAGTAAATACCACGAACATATTCTCGCCAGCCGATAATCTGGCGAACGAAACCCTCGACCTGGTTGAGTTCAATCTCATCCGGGCGTTGTTGCCAGTGCTCGACCACGTTGCTGACCACTTCAAGTGGACTGAGCATTTTGCTGTTCAGCGCAAATGATAAACGAGAATGGAAAAGACTCCAGGCATGCTGATGTTGCTCTGGCAAAGCCATGGCGTCTTGATAGGTGCCGAAATAAGGAAGTAAGTGCTGACAAAAATAACTGAGCAATTGCCTTGCCTGTGCGCGGGAGGTTGGCCAAAGCAGCCGTTGGGGCTGTGCATTGCCAAGCGTTGCTATGCCACAGTTGGAGAGCATGGTGTCGATGTCGGAAACGTCATTGGCGAAGCAAAGAGGTTCCGGTACGGTTACATTTTTTGGCAGCTTTTTGCGGTTATCGGCGTCAAAATTCCACTTGCCGCCAAGCGGTTTATCGCCGTCCATGAGGATCCCGAGTCGGCGCCGCATATGGCGATAAAAGGTTTCCATTAGCAGGCTATCGTCACTTTTGAAGATCTTATCCAGGCAATTTCGCTGAGTAAGGAAGTGCTCACTGTCAAACCATTCAATGGTTATGTTTTCAGCGCCGGCCCAGGAGCGTAACTGGTGATCGAGCCGATATTCATCGGGCAGCTGACACTGCAATTGGGCATCCGGATAACGGGCTAACAAGGCGGCAAGGTTGTCAGTGATGGAGCCGGTGTTTTGTTCATCATCGAGTCTCAGATAGTGAACGTCAAAACCTTTGCTGGTGAGCGCCTTGGCAAAGTTGCGCATCGCTGCAAAAAAGGCCAGCACTTTTTGCCGATGATGGCGAACGTAATCGGTTTCCTGCGCGACTTCCATCATCACATAAAGTACGTCCTTTTGCTGGTGCTGAAACCAGCTATGACTGGCGTTGAGCTGGTCACCTAAGATCAATCGTAGGGTTTGATAGCGCTTGTTAGTCATCCTGCTTAGGTCCACTCAATGGAATTTCAGTGGGTTCGCGATCGGGCTTGGCGTAACTTAAACGACATAAGCCCGATGTTGTGTGGTAGCGATCGAGGCCGGACACGGTGACGGTTTCCAGTGCTTCAATATCGATAAAACCGTCATCGAGAATCGCCGACTCTTCGGTTCTTACCCATTGAATTTCGCCAATGACAAATTCGGTACCGTTGTGCGTGATGCTGGCAACTTCCACCAGTTTGACGCCCATTGATAAGCGACTTTCTTCAACGTAAGGTGCATGAAAGCCATCATAGCGGGCCGGCGTGAGACCGGTTTGTTCAAACTCCGATTGTTCGCGTTGATACCGCGCTGATGTTTGATGCGCTTGTTTAACGATACCGGTATGAACGTGGTTAATGGTATAGACTCCGGTCTCTTCAATATTTTCCAGAGTATGGCGGCTGACGGAATGAGGGCGCATGATGAATCCAATCAACGGTGGGTTAGCACCAAGATGAACAACAGAGCTGATGATGGCCAGGTTGTCCTCGTTGCGGCGGCTACTGGTGCCAATTAAATTTGCGCTTTTGAAACCCGACAAGGAGTTGATAAATTTTACTCTTGCCTCGTTTTCCATGTCTGCCAGTTCTTTTTGATTAAAGTGCTTCATAACGTTCCTTGCGTTTCACTGGTGTAAAAAGCTAATACGAGCAGACTGTGCAAGCAGATCTAATACCTAAAAAGTGAAAAATATGGCATTATGCGGCTACTTTATTTGGTGGGAGCAATTATGAATAACCAAGCCGATCCCGTAAACGTTTTATGCATTAAGTGGGGCAATAAATACGGCTCTGACTACGTCAACACGCTGTATTCTATGGTAAGCCGCAATTTGAGCCGGCCGTTCCGCTTTGTTTGTCTTACTGACGATAATGAAGGCATTCGCAACGAAGTCGAGGTTAAACCGATACCTAAAATTGGTTTTGAGGACTTTGACAAGCAAGTGCCATGGACCAAAGCACACGGCTGGTTAAAACTGACCTGTTTTGCCAATCCGCTGCATGATTTAAGCGGTCCAACGCTGTTCCTGGATCTTGATATCGTTATTGTCGGCAGCCTGGATGAGTTCTTTGAGCCGGAAGGCGAATTCCTGGTGATCAAAGAATGGGATAAGTCCGATGCAACCGGTAATACCTCGGTGTTCCGCTTTGAGGCCGGCGCGCACGAAGATGCACTGGATTATCTTAAGGCTGATCCGAAGAAGGCAACCGAGCCGGTGCGCAACGAACAGGAATTTATCACTCAGTTCGTCGACCGCCAGGGTAAATTGAAATACTGGCCGGCACAGTGGTGCCGCAGCTTCAAACGCCATTGCCTGCGTCCATTCCCGCTCAGCTTCTTCCAGCAGCCGCGGATCCCTGAGGGAGCTAAGGTGATTATTTTCCACGGTAAACCGCATCCTGACGATGCCTTGCGTGGCCGTAGCGGTAAATGGTACCGCAAGGTATTACCGACGCGTTGGATTGCCGAGTACTGGCGTTAATTATGCTACGACGGCTGTACGCGGCATTGATGACAGC
Organism: Idiomarina sp. OT37-5b; assembly: GCF_002968395.1. Taxonomy (NCBI): domain Bacteria; kingdom Pseudomonadati; phylum Pseudomonadota; class Gammaproteobacteria; order Alteromonadales; family Idiomarinaceae; genus Idiomarina; species Idiomarina sp. OT37-5b. The sequence continues at coordinate 2,090,540 of NZ_CP027188.1, read as the reverse complement.
ATTAGTGCCGCTGTTGGTGCTTTATTTTTGGCTGCGTGGTCGCAAGGACCCAGGTTATCGTCAACATCTGGGTGAACGCTTGGCTTTTACTGCCACTAAAGCTGAGTACCAGGGCGGCCTGTTGATTCACAGCGTATCTGTGGGCGAAACACTGGCGGCGAAGGGACTGATAGCACAGTTGTTAGCTGAGTACCCGATGTTGCCCATAACCGTTACCTGCATGACGCCGACGGCGCGGCGACTTATCGAAGCACGCTTTGGCGACCGCGTTAACTGTGTCTATTTTCCGCTGGATTATCCCGGTGCGGTAAAGCGTTTCATTGAGCGACTAGCCCCTCAAGCGGTGTGGTTGATGGAAACAGAACTGTGGCCACGGTTTTTAGACGAATTGAAACGCCGTCGTATTCCTGTGGCCTTGCTCAATGCCCGCCTATCACAACCGTCGGCCGCGGGTTATCGGCGATTACAGGCACTGTTGCGCCCAGTTTGGCAACAACTGGCGCTGGTGAGCGCACAAACACAGGCGTCAGCCCGAAGATTCCGAGCGCTCGGTGCACCTGCTGTGACGGTTGATGGTAACTTGAAATTTGATGTTACGGTCACCGATGAGCAGCGCTGTCAGGCGCGGACATTTTTTACTGCAGTGGCGGACAAGCCGGTATGGCTTTGTGCCAGCACGCATCCCGGCGAGCATGAGATCATCCTGGACGCTTATGCGAAAATTAAGCGGGCATACGATGTTCAACTGGTGATTGCACCCCGCCACCCGGAGCAGTTTGAGCGCGTCGCTGAACTGTTGAATGCAGCCGGTGTTGATTTTACACGGCGCAGTGAAATTACCGAAATGCCCAACGACGACTCGGTGCTTATCGCCGACTCCATGGGCGAAATGTTGGTTTGGAGCTGCGCCGCTGACATCAGCTTCGTTGGTGGCAGCTTGATTGAGCGGGGTGGGCATAACCCACTGGAACTGATCGCGGGCGGCAGTGCGGTGCTGTCGGGTCGCTCGGTGTATAACTTTGCGGAAATCTATCAACAGTTAAACCGTGCCAAAGGTGTACGTTGGGTCGACGATTGCGATACCCTTGTCGATCAAGTCGCTGAGTTACTGTCTGACAGCAACACTCGTCAGCAACAGATTGCAGCGGCGCAGAAGGTACTATTACAACACAAAGGTGCGACACAACGTGTCCGGGAAAGGGCCTTGCAAGCAACTTTTACAGGAAACTTCATGGTAAAAACTCAGACCAACGGCAAAGAGTTTATAAAATTTGATTCAGCGGTTTTGCCGGAGTGTGAAGCGAAACATTTTTCTCCCAAATACTGGCAGCAACAAAAAGCGATTGCCGGTAATTCGACCGGACGGGCTACGGTCTGGTTTATTCAGCAGGGTGATCATGGCATGTTATTGCGCCATTATTATCGTGGTGGATTAGTGGGCAAGGTGAATAAAGACCGGTTTTGGCGCGAACCTGAACAGCAAAGCCGTGCGATTCATGAATTTGATTTACTGGGTAAATTGGTAGAACTGGGATTACCGGTACCCAAACCGATCGCTGCAAGAATGATTAAAACCGGGCTGTTCAGTTATCGGGCAGATATTTTAGTTGAGGTGATCCCGGGGGCTATTGATGTTTTCCGGTTGCTGCGTGACAAGCCTTTAACTGCAGAACAATGGCAAACTCTTGGTGCTGCGGTGAAGCAGATGCATAACCACAACGTTTATCACTCAGACTTAAACTGTCATAACTTGATGCTGGATGACCAGGACAAAGCATGGATTGTTGACTTTGATAAATGTGGTTTTAAAGAGCCTGATCAATGGAAGCAGGACAATCTGGCAAGACTGAAACGATCGTTAGTGAAAGAAAAGGGTAAGAACGAGTCGTTTTTCTGGAAAGAAAATCGTGACTGGCCTGAATTTTTAACAGGTTATGAAAAGTCTTAAACGCTCTCCATACTCTGAATAAAAAAGCCTGCTCAAACAGATGTTGAGCAGGCTTTTTAAATGCATTAGCGGTGGCTTCGGTTATTCGCGGATTTGGCCGTTGCCGGTGACCACAAACTTCTCTGTTGTTAATGCTTGTAAGCCCATTGGGCCATAAGCGTGCAGCTTGCTGGTCGAAATACCGATTTCGGCGCCTAAACCAAGCTGACCACCGTCTGAGAAACGTGACGAGGCATTCGCCATGGTGACCGCAGAATCGACTTCGCGGATGAAGCGTTTCGCCGTGTCTTGATTCTCGGTTACGATAACCTCGGTGTGACCACTGCCGAATTGCTGAATATGTTCCAGCGCCGCTTCGTAGTCATCAACGGTACGTACCGCAATCTCCAGCGCCAGATACTCTTCACCAAACGCATCATCAGCAATTTCATCAGCGCCGTCAAAATAGCTCACTGAACGCTTGTCGGCGTGGATAACCACGTTTTTTTCCGCCAGTGCTTTCGCTGCCATCGGCAGGAAGCTATCCGCTACGTCCTGATGCACTAACAGGCCTTCAAGGGCGTTACAAACACCAGTACGCTGCGTCTTGCCGTTCAGCAGAATAGCCAGCGCCTTATCAAGGTCTGCGTCTTTGTCGACATATAAATGGCAGACGCCTTTATAGTGCTGAATTACCGGGATCTTACTGGTGTCACTGACGTAATGAATCAGACCTTCACCACCGCGTGGAATCACCAGGTCAATGTAATCTTTCTGTTGCAGTAATTCGGTCATCAGTTCGCGATCCGGAGTGGGTACCACTGTGATCACGTCTTTTGGCAAACCACTTTGTTCCAACGCTTCATGCAAAGCTTCTGCAATCGCTTTACTGCTCTCGATGGCTTCGCGGCCACAACGCAGGATAACGGCGTTACCGGATTTAAAGCACAACGCACCCGCATCGGCGGTAACGTTAGGGCGTGCTTCGTAAATCATCGCAATGACACCCAACGGAATGCGCATTTTTTCGATGGTCAGGCCATTGGGACGCTCTTCCAGGACATAGCTGTCGCCTACCGGGTCTTTCAATGCGATGATTTCTTCAATGGCTGTCGCCATGCCCTCGATACGTTCATCGTTTAACTGCAAGCGATCCATCATGGCGTCGCTGAGGCCTTTTTCTTTGCCGGCAACCATGTCTTTTTTATTCACTTCCAGGATGTTGTCTTTATGGTTGCGAATGGCGTCCGCCATTTTTTGCAGAACGTTGTTTTTGTCCTGCTCTGATAAAGTAGCAACGGCGCGAGCGGCTTTGGCTGCGCGTTGGGCAATTTGTTCTGCTAACTGCTGGCTCATGAATCCTCCAAAATCATTAAATCGTCGCGGTGAATTACTTCGGTAATCGGGCTATAGCCAAATTGCTCGGCGATATCTTCTGTTTGTTGCCCTTTAATGTGCAGTAATTCGTGCGAGCTGTACTGGCAAATGCCTTTTGCCAGTGCGTCTGTGTTGTTCGCGCTACGAACCACTACGGCGTCACCGCGGTCAAAGTCGCCTTGTACATCAACAATGCCTGAGCTTAATAAAGACGCGCCATTTTCCATTAGCGCTTTCTCAGCGCCTTCGTCGATGAGAATTTCACCTTGGGCTACCAGCGTATGCCGGAGCCAATGTTTCTTGTTGCTGATAGGATCAGACTGGCGACGGAACAGTGTTCCGGGAATTTCGCCTTGTAGTAGCGATTCAAAGGTTTCACCTTTGCGGCCATTAACAATGTAAGTATCGATACCGTGTGAGGTTGCTTTTTCTGCCGCCTCTACTTTGGTGCGCATACCACCTGTTCCTACTGCACTGACCGAGCCGCCGGCCAGCGAGAAAATGCTTTCATCGATTTGTTCGACAACCGGTATTTTCTTAGCTTCCGGGTTCAAATTCGGATCAGCGTCATATAACCCGTCGATATCCGAACAGATGAAGAGCGCATCGGCATCGACCAGAGTCGCGATCATCGCGGACAAGTTATCGTTGTCGCCGACCTTCATTTCGTCCGTTGCCAAGGCGTCGTTTTCATTAACGACCGGCAAAACGTTGTGCTCTAACAATCTGTTTAGGGTGTTCTTGATACTCACATAACGTGCACGATCACGTAAGTCGCTGTGAGTCATTAATAGCTGGGCGCAAGGAAAATCGAAAAAGCGCGACCAATACCCCATCATTTCGTTCTGGCCTACCGCTGACATCGCTTTGCGAACAGCGACCGGAACTTTCTTGTGTTCGAAGTGAATATGCTTACGACCTGCGGCAACACTGCCTGAAGATACTAATACAACTTCCTGGCCTCGTTCACGGCACTCGTTGATAAAACGAGCAATGGGCAGTAAGTATTTGGTACTAACTCCGGTTTCATCTGGCGCGATGAGCGCACTACCAACTTTAAGCACGGCTCTTCGCCAGGATGGCGCTTTCATAAAGACTCCCTTTTGTTGAATTCGTTAGTAGTCTAACAGAATCGATGCTTAAGCTCCAGTAACGCTCATAACCTGAAACTATTGTCAATATTTTAGTCAATAATTTAGCCTAATCAGAGATTTTGCAATCTTTTTTCGCACGTTTAGTTTTCCGGCGGTGTGTAGCCTTCAATTTCAATAGTTTTCCGTTCGAACAGAAACGCTACCATCTGCTCTTCCAAAAATTTGCGATCGTCTTCAGACATCATGTTCAGATGCTTCTCGTTAATGAGCATGGTTTGTTTTTTCTGCCACTCTGCCCACGCCTGTTTGGAGATGTGGTTAAAAATACGCTCGCCGAGCTCGCCTGGGTATAATTGAAAATCCAGACCTTCTGCGTCTCGTTGTAAATATTCGCAAAAAACCGTACGGCTCATAATGATTCCTTTAATTGTTGAAGAATTTTTTGAGTTGCTGCGGAAACACCCACGTCGGGGGAGGTATCCAGACTCAGCCAACGCTGTTTGTCACCGCCCGACGGCTCTGCCACAGCCGGTGATGTTTCGTCATAATTATCTATTAAGACAGGATGACAGTCCAAATGGAAGTGGGAGAACGTATGTCGAAACGAGGGCAGGGCATGCAGGTTGCTTACGCTCACTGATAATGTATCGCTAAGTTGTGCCATAGATTCAAATTCAGGAAAACTCCAGAGACCACCCCAGATGCCCTGTGCCGGGCGTTGTTGCAGGAGTACTTGGTTGCCGCGTTGATAAATCGCAAAGACGACGGTTTTCACCGGTTTGTCTTGCTTTGGCTTTTTAGCCGGGTAGTCTGTTTGCGTACCTTGCTGAAAAGCACCACAGCCTTCGCTAAGAGGGCAATCATTACAGCGTGGTGAGCTACGCGTACAAACCAATGCGCCTAAATCCATCATTGCCTGGTTAAAGTCGGCATGTCGTTGACTCGGCGTGACTTGTTCTGACAGCAACCACAGTTGTTTTAAAACGGCAGTGCGGCCCGGCCAGCCCGCGACTAAAAAATAACGTGCGAGTACTCGTTTGACATTACCGTCCAGAATGGCCGCATACTCACCACAGCCGAGTGATGCAATCGCGCCCGCGGTGGAGCGGCCGACACCAGGCAAAGACTCCAATTGTTGCTGAGAGCATGGAAATACACCGTCGTAGTGCTCGACAACATATTGCGCGGCTTTGTGGAGGTTTCGAGCACGCGCGTAATAACCCAAGCCGCTCCAGAGGCTTAGTACCGTATCAATATCGGCGGTAGCCAGATCATTGACGGTTGGAAACCTCGCCATGAAACGTTCGAAATAGGGGATAACAGTAGTCACTTGAGTTTGCTGCAACATGATCTCGGATACCCAAACGCGGTAAGCGGATTTATTGTGTTGCCAAGGCAAATTTTTACGCCCGTGTTGGTCAAACCAGGCGAGTACCAAACCGCTGAAATCAGCCTGCAGTTGACGGCTTGCCATTTATTAACTACTCCTTAACTTGTATGGCTTTAGTGTAGGATGAGCCTACCATGAAGTATCTGTAAATATTTGCAAACTCATCTGACATTTTTCCAGTTAGTACTATAATAACGGTTAACGTAATTCATATTGTGATCGTTATACGTAAAATGTCGTATAAGGGTGCAAGAAGTAATATGCTTATTGCAGTAACAAGGAGCTTGCAATGAAGAAATTAAATGCTGTTTTACTGGCCTTAGTTGGTGTCGGAATGACTTCAACAGCGATGGCTCAACAGACTCAAGTAGAGAAGAATGATATCTACGTCGGCGCACGTATGGGCGCTTTTTCTGCCGACCCTGACCGTGTTGCCGTTGAAAACAATCAGTTTGCTCCTGTTGACAATGGTTTTTCGACACTGGCAACGGGTATCGAAGTCGGTTCTATGCTTACTGATGCTTGGGAAATTCGCGCTTACTATGAGTACCTGGAAGCCGATATAGAACAAGGCGGAAACGCATACGGTGAAAATGTTGGTGCGGACGCACTGTATCATTTTAACGATAGCATTTATGCCGGTCTGGGTGTGGTTAGCTCGGATATCGGTGGAATCGCGGATAAAGCGATTCGCGCTACTGTGGGCCATCGATCTTTCATTAATGATAACCTGGCATGGCGCATAGAGGCTGGCGGTCAGAAGGGTACCGACGAGAAATATAATGAGATGTTTGCTAATTTTGGTGTGCAGTGGTTCTTCGGTGGTCGAGACGCATCGCCGGAGCCGCGTCAGCGTCCTGAAGTAGCGCCGCAACCGGCACAGCCGGAGCCACAACCAGAGCCACAGCAGCCGGTTGATTCTGACGGCGACGGAGTGATCGATAGCAAAGATAAATGTGTCAACACACCTAAAGATTACTCAGTGGATGAAACCGGTTGTGTGATGTATGAAAATGAAGTGATTCGCGAAGAATTACTGGTCGAATTTGACCTGAATTCATCAAAAGTTCGTGAGTCAGCGATGGGTGCCATCGAAGAAATGGCAAACTTTATGAAGGAACACCCGCAGCTAAGCATTACCATCCACGGTCATACTGACTCTACCGGTGAGGCAGACTATAACCAGTGGCTATCGGAACGCCGCGCGAAGTCAGTGGGCGATGTGTTAATTAAGCGCTTTGGTATCGCCGCCAACCGTGTTGATTACAAAGGACACGGTGAGTCACAGCCTAAAGTGCGTGAGAACAGTGCAGCTGACCGTCAGGAAAACCGTCGCATCGAAGCGGAATTGAAAGTGGTAAACCGCGTGCCGGTTAAACGCTAAGCGTTGCGATTTAGCACCATAAACCGCTAAAATAGAACGGGTCTACCAATGGGTAGGCCCGTTTTTTTATTTCTCATCATTCAGAATATCGGATAACAGCCATTCATGACTCAATTCAAAAGTGCCGAAGAAGCCGCTGCTGCGGGTAAATATGTACGTACCGTACGTAGTTTTGTGAAACGCGAGGGGCGTCTGACCAAGGGCCAGGCTGCAGCGATTGAGCGTCAATGGCCGGTCATGGGGCTCAGTATTGCCGGTGGCCAGCTGGATCTTAAGGCGGTGTTTGGCAATGACCACCCGGTGACTCTGGAAATTGGATTTGGCATGGGTCACTCGTTGGTCGAAATGGCACACAATGAGCCCGATCGCAATTTTATCGGGGTAGAAGTGCATGAGCCGGGCGTTGGTGCCTGCTTAATGGCCGCTGAGCAGGAAGGTGTTAATAACCTGCGTATCTACAATGAAGACGCCGTCGAGGTGCTGAAACAGTGCATCGCAGACCACTCATTGGATCGGGTACAGATCTTCTTCCCGGACCCTTGGCATAAAAAACGCCATCATAAACGCCGTATCATTCAACCTGAGTTTGTCGAACTGTTGGTACAAAAGCTCGTGCCTGGCGGAATTCTGCACCTGGCCACCGACTGGCAAAATTATGCCGAACATATGCTGGACGTACTCAATGCCAATGCTGAATTGACGAACCTGTCAGCAACCAACGACTATGTGCCCCGTCCGACAACACGGCCGAAGACCAAATTTGAGCAACGAGGCGAACGCAAAGGTCACGGCGTTTGGGATTTGATGTTTCAGCGCTGATTATGGCGAGGAAAATTGTCCGGGGCGTCAGCTAACGCCGCGAGATAGCTGCCAAGTGAATACGCTGTTGGCAGAACTTGAGGGGGCTAAGCCAGGAACCGCCACGAGCACATCCGTGTGGGCTTGTTTCCGGCCATCCATGGCCTCCAACATTCCTGGCTTAGCCCCCTCGAATTCTACCTCGCGTATTCACGTGGCGGCCAACCTTTAGGTATAAGGCTATAGCAGGGTCTCCAGCACGCTGTTGAGGTAGCGGTGACCGCTGGCAGTAAGTTGCCAGTGACTTTCTGATTCAACCAGCCATTGATTGCTGATCGCAGGTTGGAGTTTAGCGGAGGCTGCGTCGGCGCTAAGCCCCGTGGTTTGTTCAAAGCGTTGCTTGGATACCGGCTCAAGTAATCGTAATTGATTCATGAAAAACTCAAAATACCGTTCTTCCGGTGTAATTTCTGTAAGCTGATAGCGTGGGTTACGGGTTAAGTCGAGGTAACCCTGCGGGTGTTTGACTTTCTCGCAGCGTAAAATGGTATTTCGATCGGCTAGAGTCACCTTACTGTGCGCCCCGCAACCGATCCCTAAGTAGTCCCCGTAGCGCCAATAATTACGATTATGGCGGCTCTGATGGCCAGGTTTTGCATAGGCACTGACTTCGTATTGCTGATAGCCGGCGGCTTGCAATAATTGATGACCCTGCAGATAAATATCCCATAGTGTGTCATCGTCCGGCAATTGCGGAGGCTTGCTGGCGAACAGCGTGTTTGGCTCAATGGTCAGTTGGTACCAGGAAATATGCGGCGGGTTAAGCTCGATGACTTGTTTAAGGTCATCGAGCGCCATCGCCAGCGATTGGTCCGGCAGGCCATGCATTAAATCCAGGTTAAAACTGGTTAACGGCAAGACGCCAGCGTGTGCGGCGGCGGCTCTCGCCTGCTGCGGGTCATGAATGCGACCTAAAGCCTGCAACTGGTGGTGCTGGAGGCTCTGAATGCCAATCGACAAGCGGGTGACACCAGCGCGGACAAAGTCATCAAACTTTTCTGTTTCAAAGGTGCCCGGGTTTGCTTCCAGCGTGATTTCACAGCCTTCGGCCAAGGTTAATTGCGCGCGGATGCCGTCCAACAGGCGCTGAATAGCGCTGGCGGTCATCACACTCGGGGTGCCTCCGCCGATAAAAATGGAGTGGATGTCACGCCCCTGAACCCATTCACTGTCCGCTTTCAAGTCATCCAGTAAGCGGCCAATATAAGCCTGTTCCGGAATGTTCCCGGTTAATTTATGCGAATTAAAATCGCAATACGGACACTTCTGTATACACCAGGGGATGTGTACGTAAAGCGATAATTCTGGCAGTTCAAGAGACGCTTTAGGCATGTTGGGTCAACTGTTCCAATAATTGGGCTAAGGCTTTACCACGGTGGCTCAACTGCTGTTTGCGCTCGCGCGGCAATTCGGCCGCAGAGGCTTGCTCCTGTGCTACCCAAAAAATGGGATCGTAGCCAAAGCCGCCTTCTCCCCGCGGGCGTTCCAGGATTGAACCATGCCATTGGCCATGACAAATCAACGGGGTTGGGTCGGCGGCGTGTTGCAGGTATACCAAGACACAATGGAAGGTCGCCTGTCGTTGTTCGGGGGCAACATCCCGTAATTCGGTTAATAGCTTGTCGATGTTATCGGCGTCACTGCAGCCGGCCCCCGCGAAACGTGCCGAGAATACCCCGGGAGCGCCGTTGAGCGCCGCGACCGCCAGACCTGAGTCATCAGCAATCGCGGGTAGACCGGTATGTTCACACGCATGGCGCGCTTTTATGATGGCATTTTCGACAAACGCCAGGCCGGTTTCCTCAGCTTCTTCAAAGTGCCATTCGGACTGCGCTCTGATACGCCAGTTGCTGGTGGTCGGATGGTCCGCCAACATGGCCTGTAACTCTTTGACTTTCCCTTGGTTTCCGGTAGCCAGAACGATTTCTTTGCGGGTATTTTGCATAGTGTTAAATTCATCACTCAATTTGAATTGCATGATAACATGACCGAGGATTCGTCGGAACGAGCAAGGAGATACTGGTTTGGATACTGCCAATACACTGTTATTGATTTGTGGCTTGCTGTTGGTGATCAGTATTCTTGCGAGCGTTCTGTCAAACCGCCTCGGCGCGCCGATTTTACTGACCTTCCTTATCATTGGAATGCTCGCCGGCACGGACGGCATTATCGGCCTTGACTTCGACGATCCTGATATGGCGTTTTTCATCGGTTCGACCGCGTTGGTGATTATCCTCTTTGATGGGGGGATGCGCACCAATCCGCAACGCTTCCGGGTGGCACTGTGGCCAGCGATAAGCCTGGCAACGGTAGGGGTTGCACTAACCTGTACCTTGGTTGCCTGCGCCGCCGTATTTTGGTTTGGTCTGCCGTGGCCGGCGGCGTTATTGATCGGAGCCATTCTCAGCTCGACGGATGCTGCCGCGGTGTTTGGTATTTTTCAGTCGCAGGGACTGCAAATTAAGGAACGGGTCGGGGCTACACTGGAGATCGAGTCCGGTACCAACGATCCGATGGCGGTCATCCTGACGCTGACGATGACCGCAGCGGTTGCCAGTGGTCGCTTTGACGTCTGGTACCTGATGCTGGCCGAAGTGATATGGCAACTTGTTGGTGGTTTATTATTCGGCTGGTTGGGTGGCCGGCTGTTTATTATTGCGGCGCGTAAGCTGCCGTTAAGTTTTACTTTTTTTCCGTTATTGGCGGTGGCAAGCGCGGTATTGGTGTTTGCCACCACCGCGACCCTGCAGGGCAGTGGATTTCTGGCGGTCTATTTGATGGGCTTTGTGATCGGTAATGCACGGCTGCCGCAACTGGTGCACATTCTGCATGTGCAAGACGGGCTGGCCTGGCTGGCGCAAATTACCATGTTCCTGATCCTGGGCCTGCTGGTCACCCCCTCACATTTGCTGGAGTACTTGCCGGTCGCCTTAGGTATTGCGTTTGCACTGATCTTTGTCGCGCGTCCGATAGCGGTGCTCATCAGCTTGTTACCGTTTTCGTTCCCCTGGCGCGAACAGATATTTATGAGCTGGGTTGGGCTGCGCGGTGCGGTGCCAATTATTCTGGCATTGTTCCCCTGGCTAAGCGGTGTTGAACAACAGGAGCTTTATTTCGACATTGCCTTTGTGGTGGTGATGGTTTCGCTGCTGATCCAAGGCTGGACCATTGCGCCGCTGGCTCGCTGGTTGAACCTCGAAGTGCCCAAGCGGCCACAACCGCAACAACGCATGCCATTGTCTTCGGTACCGTCAAAAGAAGCGCTGGAAGTCTGGTTGTACCGTATTGATAAGGACTCGCCGGCCTGTGATCACAGTTGGAGTGAGTTGAAGCTAACCGCCCCGGCGACCTTTGTTGGTCTGGTGCGGGATGGTGAATGGATTCAACCGGAAACCAAACCGGTGGTAGAGGAAGGGGATGATCTGTTGGTTGCGGCAACGGCTCGTGATATCGATGAGGTCAGCCGAATTTTGGCATCTGGCGGGCGCGGTCTGAAAGTGAATGACAAAGGCTTCTTCGGCGATTTCTCGTTACGCGGCGATCTAACCTTTACCGAGCTGTCATCGGTTTATCCGCTGGGTAATGTTGACGATACGCTGATGGGAAAAATGCTCAAAGACTACTTCACCGAAAAATTTCACCGGCGCGTGGTTATCGGGGACATGATAACGGTTGGGGATGTGGTGCTTACTGTGCGTGAAATTGATGAACTGGGTGAGGTTAAATCGCTGGGGATTAAAGCAAAAGAGTGAGCCGCGGCTCACTCTTGATAAAATTGCTGCTCGAACGTGAGCGTTTCACCGGCGTTTTTACTGTCAGGAAAACGAAGGGTAAAGCGCATAACTTCTTCATCGCCAAACTGAAAACTGGCCAGATAATAAATGGCGTCACCTTCGGTTATTTCCTGAAACTCCAGGTTCTGCACACCGCCGCGTGGATTACTGACGTAGCCTTCGGGCTTGGCACGAACCGCGCTTTGAGTGTCGCTGTGCAGCACCGAAATATTCACCAAGCCACGTTTATCGCTGCGGGTAATACCGTACTGCGCGGCGATTTCTGGCGTCAGAAAGGTTGAGTTAAAGGCACTGTAATGCACGTCCCATTGACCGATTTGCTGTTTCTGCTCTGCTACAGCCACGACAGAAACGGCCGCTAATAACAAACCACTAAGCACTCTTAAGATAACGCCTGACATCGCTATTGCTCCTTATACGCCAATCAAGATTCGTAAAAACTGCAACACGATAATCACCACCAGCACCGACAGGTCGAGCCCGCCAAGCGGTGGGATAATCCGTCTAACCGGTGCTAACAAGGGCTCTGTCAACTGATGCAGCATGGCTTCCATCGGATTATAGCCCTGCGAGAACCAGCTTAGGATCGCACGAATAATGAGGATCCAGAATAACATCGACAGTAAGCTGCTGACGGTAAACAGAATCCCCTGAATGATCACCGGTAACAGCGGTACACCGTAGCCATTCAATGAGAATAATGCCGCCGCTTTTAGCACACCGATAATGATCGCGAACACCAGGCTCGCTGTGTCAAGGCGACCCGCTGAGGGAATCGCCTTGCGCAGAATACCGACCACCGGCTGGGTCGCTTTAACGACAAACTGGCTGACGGGGTTGTAGTAGTCCGCCTTTACCAGTTGCATCCACACCCGCAGTAAAATGACGATCAAATACAGATCGATAAGGGTGGCAACTAAAAACGTTAACGCGTCGTTCATGTCCGCTCCTAAAACAACTTAGCCATTTCTTGATTACGCTTAACCGCCGCTTTGACAGCGTCAGCAGAAATCTCGTGCAAGTGACGTTGTTGATAAACTTCAACCCCTTTCGCGGTTGAGCCGCCTTTACTGGTGACTTGTTTACGCAGGTCTTCCAGCGATAAGTCGCTTTCTTTTGCCATTTGCGCAGCCCCTAAGCAGGTTTGTTGCACCATGGCGCGCGCTTTCTCCGGATCAAAGCCCAGTTCGACCGCGCCTTTGGCGAGGCTGTCCATAAATTCGAAAAAGTAAGCTGGACCGCTACCGGCAACGGCGCCAAGTATATCCAGCTGATCTTCATCAGCTACCCAAAGCGTATCGCCCACGCCGTTAAACACCTCAGTGACGTAGCTTTTGTCGGTATCGCTGACGCTATCTTCTGCGACCAATCCGGACATGCCTTGGCCGACCAACGATGGGGTATTGGGCATCACTCTAATAATAGTAATGTCATCGCCGAGGTATTGACGGTACTTGGGCATACGGATACCGGCGGCAATGGTGATGATCAGTTTATCAGCCAGATTTGAAATATTTTCTTTCAGGTGAGCACAGACGTCAGCCATCAACTGGGGTTTTACCGACAACACCACGACATCGGCGGCGTTGACGACTTCTAGATTGTCGTGACTGGTGTTAACGCCCAATTCCGATTTCATTTTTTCCAATTTACCGGCGCTGGGGTTACTGACCCACACGTTGTTCGCTGGGTAGCCACTTTTACACATACCGCCAACAATGCTTTGCGTCATGTTACCTGCACCAATAAAGGCGATGTTACGGATATCGTTCATTATCACTCCCGTTGTCCAAAAATTGCAGTTCCAATACGTACCATGTTAGCACCCTCAAGCACCGCTTGTCGCATATCGCCGCTCATTCCCATGGAAAGCGTGTCAACGGAGGACCCAAAGGTTTGCTGGAGCTGTTCAAATAACGACCGCATGCGGGCAAAACTCTCGCGTTGTTGCGTCGGCTCGGTACCGGCTTTTAAGATGGTCATTAAACCGCGTAACTGCAGCCGCTCGCAGGCGTCGACAAGCTTGGCTAATGCCATCACCTGCGCCGGTGCCAGACCGGACTTATTATCGTCGTCGTCAATATTAACCTGTAATAACACATTCAGCGGTGGCTTATCCGCGGGACGTTGGTCATTCAGCCGGCGCGCAATTTTTTCACGCTCAACACTTTGTACCCAGTCAAAGTGCTCAGCCACGTCACGGGTCTTATTGGATTGTAACGGGCCGATGAAATGCCAGGTCAGTGATAGCTCAGCAAGCGCGTTAATTTTGGCGACGCCTTCCTGCACGTAATTTTCACCAAAATCACGCTGTCCGGCGGCGGCCGCTGCCTGAACCGCTTCGATAGGGTGGCGTTTACTGACCGCGACCAGTTGCACCTCATTGACATAGCTCGACTCGGCCGCCAAATCGTGCAGTTGTTCACGCACTGTCGCCAGGTTTTTTGCTATGGTTTGGCTATTATTCTCTGCTACCTTAGTCACATTGATTGTCCTTTAGCACATGAGAGTCGTTATGGATGTTACTGACTTATTAGCCTTTAGTATGAAGCAATCCGCTTCGGATTTACATTTATCCTCGGGCAGTGTGCCGATGATACGGGTAGATGGTGATATGCGCCCGCTGAATCAACCGGTACACGAAGCTGCTGAGTTAAAACGCATGTTATATGAGATCATGCCCGAGCCACAGCAGCAAGAGTATGAACAGCGCTTTGAATGCGATTTTTCGTTTACACTGGACGATATCGCCCGCTTCCGGGTCAATGTGTTTACGCAGCGAAAAGGCATTGCCGCTGCGTTTCGGATGATTCCGAACCAAGTGACAACGCTGGATGAATTGGAAGCTCCGGCAATTTTCAAAGATATTGTCGATGCTCCTCGTGGGCTGGTATTGGTTACCGGACCGACAGGGTCGGGTAAGTCCACCACGCTGGCTGCGATGGTAGATTATATTAATCGCACGCGTTCGGATCACATCCTAACCATTGAAGACCCCATTGAATTTGTGCACGAGAATCAACGAAGCTTGGTCAGCCAGCGGGAAGTTCATCGGGACACGCGTTCGTTTGAAGCCGCTTTGCGCTCAGCCTTGAGGGAAGACCCGGATGTGATCCTGGTCGGCGAGATGCGTGATCTGGAAACCATCCGGTTGGCAATGACGGCCGCAGAAACCGGGCATCTGGTCTTGGGAACGTTGCATACCACGTCAGCCCCAAAGACCATCGATCGTATCATTGATGTGTTCCCGGGGGACGACAAACCGATGGTGCGTTCGATGCTGTCGGAATCTTTGCGCGCGGTCATTTCGCAGACGCTGCTGAAACGTGTTGGGGGCGGCCGGGTAGCGGCGCATGAAATCATGCTCAGCAACTCCGCCATTAAAAACCTAATCCGGGAAGACAAAGTCGCGCAGATGTACTCGGCCATTCAGACCGGTGGGGAACGTGGTATGCAAACCCTCGATCAAGCATTAAAGAAATTGCTTGCCCGGGGCGATATAGAAGCACAGGAAGCGCGTCGCTGCGCGGTCAATAAAGAGGAGTTTTGATGGTATTGCGACTACTGCTGGGCGTTCTATTGACGGTAACGGTTGCGTCGAATGTTGCCGCCCAACAGTCAACCCGAGTGGCCTTTGGTTGTTGTATGGATCATAGCGAGCGCCAAGAGGTCTTTGATGCCCTGAATCTGGCTGATCCTGAAGTGTTTGTATTTTTAGGGGATACGGTCGATGTTGACGCGGGTGACATGGATGACATGCTGGAAGCCTATGAGGTGCTAAACCGCTTTCGCGGGCCTCGTTTACTGCGTCGACAGTCGGCCGTGATGGCCGTGTGGAATCGTATGGATTACCAAATTGACGGTTATAGTGGCGCAAATAATCCGCTCAAGTACGCCGTACGCAACCACTTTCTGACCTTTTGGCGCGAACCCATCAGTTCGCCGCGAATGTTTCAACAGCATGGTATCGCCAAGTCGGTCATTTTTGGCGACGCGCCACAACGGGTGCAGGTGATTCTATTGGATGGTCGCTGGAACCGGGATGCGCTGAGCAGGGTTGGCTGGTTTGAACGGCTTAAGCGTTCTTTTGACGATAACCTCGGGCCTTATCAGGCCAGTCCCGGCGGTCGTTTGCTGGGAGATGAGCAATGGCAGTGGCTGCGCGAACAATTGCAAAAACCCGCGGAAGTGCGGGTATTGATGAGTGCAACGCCTTTTTTTGCTCCGCTCAATGGCTACGACAGTTGGGCCATGTACGCACAGGAACAGCAGCGTTTGCAGCAGTTGTTACAAGAGGTACAGCCAAACGGTTTGGTGCTGGCGGTCGGCGACAGGGGCTTCGGTGAACTGGTAAAAGTTGACGGGATACTGGAGTATCCGTTATGGCAGGTAACGTCCGGTTACTTGTCAGCGGAAAGTCACACGCCCTATGCTTACAACGAACGACAGGGGAAGGCGCAGGAAAACGCCCGTTATGGTCAAATTGAAGTGCGTTGGCAGCAAACGCCCGAACTCATTTTGTCGCTACGCGACGTCGATGGCCGGGCGCTGCTTGAACAAACGCTAACGCTTCCTAATTAGTCCAGTTGCGGAGCGCGCCGTTGTTGACTGGCTTGTTCATAAGCAAAGGCCGCCTCGATCAACACCGGTTCGGCACGTGCCGTGCTGAAAAAGCTCATTCCCACGGGTAACGCGGGTTCTTCACCAATTTGTACAAAGCCCATCGGTACGGTGATGTGTGGATAACCGGCTACCGCCGCGGGAGAACTTGCCGAGCCGGAGTAGTTATCGCCATTGACACGATCAATCTTCCAGGCCGGTGACGTGGTCGGTGCCACTAACAGGTCGAGGTTGTGCTCGGTCAACATCGCATCGATGCCTTCTTTACCGGCCAGGCGTTTGCTGTTGGCTAACGCCTTTTCGTACTCCTCCTGATCCGCTTCCGACTTGGCCGCTGCCATTTCAAACAGTTCCTGGCCGAAATAAATCAGCTCCTGATCGGCGGCCTGTTGATTGGCCGCTATCAGATCATCCAGCGTTTTGTAGGGCAGGTCGCTACTGGCGAGGTAGCTTTCCAGGTCGTACTTAAACTCGTGTAACAGAACCGTAAATTCATCGCCACCATATTGACCATAGGTTGGCATGCGAACATCCACCAGTTCGGCTCCCTGCGCCCGTAAAACGTCCAGTTGTTGCTCGAACTGCTGATCGAGCAACTCGTTATAGCCCATCAGGTTACGCACCACACCAATGCGTTTGCCGGTTAAGCCATCGGCTTTTAAGTGGCTGGTAAAGTCGCTGTTGGCCGCATAACCAGCAGTGTCATTGGCATCATACTCAGCCATTGCCTGCAGCATCAGGGTAGCTCCGGTTACGGTGCGCGCCATCGGCCCTGCCGTGTCCTGACTGTGGGCAATAGGGATAATGCCGTCACGGCTGATCAGGCCAAGCGTCGGTTTGATGGTAACGATACCGTTGACCGCTGCGGGGCACACTAACGAACCGTCCGTTTCGGTGCCTACCGCTAATGCGGTAAAGTCGGCCGCCACGGCGCTGGCCGAACCGGCACTCGAACCGCAGGTAGAGCGAGTTGCGTCATAGGGGTTCACGGCTTGGCCGCCAGCGCCACTCCAGCCGGAGCTGGAACGCGTTGAGCGGAAGTTGGCCCATTCGCTGAGGTTCGCTTTGCCAAGAATAATAGCGCCCTCGGCGCGCAGCTCCTCAACTAGGAAAGCATCGTCGGCCGGAAAGTTATTGGCGAACAGAACGGAACCTGCGGTATTGGGCATGCCGTCAGCTGTGTCGATGTTATCTTTCAATAATACCGGGATACCATGCAGAGGCCCACGCAGTTTACCCGCTTCGCGTTCGGCATCAAGACGACGGGCATCTGCCAGCGCCTGTTCATTGACGCTGATGACAGCGCGCAACTCAAAACCCTTGGTATTATGTCGTGCAATACGGTCCAAATAGTAGTGTACGAGCTGCTCGGCACTGAGTTCGCCGTCTTGCATCGCGCGTTGCAGATCGGCAACCGAAGCCTGCTGATAGGCAAAGGGTTCCGGCTGCGTCGAGTCGGTTGTCTGGCAGGCACTCAGCGAGAGTGCAATGGCACTGGCCAGAAACAGGGATTTGAGCGTTGACGTCGTTGTCTTCATGGAAATGTCCTTCTGGTTATTTTTGTTTGCCATAAACTGACACAGTTTGGGCAGATTGACGATAAAAAATACGGTAAACTGTCGCCTGATTACGTTAACTGCAACAGAGCGCGAACCCTATGCGAGTATTAGGCATTGAAACTTCCTGCGATGAAACCGGTATTGCGATTTACGACACCGAGCAGGGCCTGCTGGCTCATCAGCTGTATTCTCAAGTAAAATTGCACGCAGACTATGGTGGCGTGGTGCCGGAACTGGCCTCACGAGATCATGTGCGTAAAACGCTGCCATTGATTAATGCGGCGTTGGAACAAGCACAATTAACCCCTGCGCAACTGGATGGGGTTGCCTATACCATGGGACCCGGCTTGGTGGGCGCGTTGTTGGTGGGGAGCTGTATTGGTCGCAGTCTGGCCTATGGATGGCAATTACCGGCCGTCGGTGTGCATCATATGGAAGGCCATTTGCTGGCGCCGATGCTGGAAGATAACCAGCCGCAGTTTCCGTTTGTCGCCTTGTTGGTGTCCGGCGGACACACACAGTTGGTGCAGGTGAAAGGCATAGGCGACTATGCCTTGCTGGGTGAATCCATTGATGATGCCGCCGGTGAAGCTTTTGACAAAACGGCCAAACTGATGGGGCTTGATTATCCGGGCGGACCACGATTGGCAAAACTGGCCGAGCAGGGGCGCAGTGGTCTGTATCGTTTCCCACGGCCGATGACGGATCGCCCGGGGCTGGACTTTTCTTTTAGTGGCTTAAAGACGTTTACGGCGAACACGCTGGCTGCCAGTGATCATGAACAACAGACACTGGCTGATATTGCCCGGGCTTTCGAGGATGCGGTTGTTGATACTCTGGTGATAAAGTGTCGCCGTGCACTTGAGCAAACCGGTTATAAACGACTGGTGATTGCCGGCGGTGTCAGCGCAAACAAACACTTGCGTGAACAGCTGGCCGCATTAATGAAAAAGCTAAAGGGCGAGGTTTTCTATCCGCGTACCGAGTTTTGTACTGATAACGGTGCCATGATCGCCCTGGCCGGCGCGTTACGCTTGCAGGCCGGAGAGCGGCAACCGTTGGCGATCAAAACCTTTCCACGCTGGCCAATGACCGATTTGTCACCGATGAAGGCTGGTGGTTAGCTCAATCC
The DNA here is from genome assembly GCF_002968395.1 of Idiomarina sp. OT37-5b. Lineage (NCBI taxonomy): Bacteria > Pseudomonadati > Pseudomonadota > Gammaproteobacteria > Alteromonadales > Idiomarinaceae > Idiomarina > Idiomarina sp. OT37-5b. Next base: position 2,071,405 of record NZ_CP027188.1, on the reverse strand, counting down.
CGGCGCCGTTTAAACGGCGCCTCGGCACCACTGCTGAGGCGCAGAATATTGGCCTGATGGCGCCATACGATCAATACGGAAATCATTATCACTGGAATGGTGTATTGGGGCTTTATCCAATAAGCATAAAATGGCGCCAGGCATACAGTAATCAGCGCCGCGAGTGATGATACCCGGCTAATTTTAAACACCAGCAACCAGGTGGCGATCAGTAGCAATGCCATTTCCCAGGCGACCGGAAACATCGCTCCTAATGCGGTGGCAACGGCTTTTCCGCCGCGAAAATTGAAATACAGCGGGAAAATATGGCCTAGGCAGGCGGCCACCGCAATAATCCCCAGAAAGAAAGGTTCAATGCCGAGAAAGTACGAACCCCACACCGGTACCATCCCCTTTAACACATCAAACCAGAGCGTCAGAAAGGCGGGCACCTTGCCACCAATGCGGTAGACGTTGGTTGCTCCGGGATTGCCCGAGCCTTGCTTGCGCGGGTCTGGTAAGCCCCAGAGTTTGCAAATGAGAACGGCGCTACTGATTGAGCCCAGTAAATAGGCAACCAAAATCATCAGCAGGGTCAGTGCGGTCATAGGGTACGATTCTCTAAATGTTTGGTGTAGACTGCAATGAATTCAGCGACTTTTAGAATAAGCGCTTTTACGTTGAAATACCAATGGTGGATTAGCATGTCAGCATCCGATCTTGATTGGGTTCATATTGAAGGATTGCAAATAGATACAGTTATTGGTGTCTATGAGTGGGAACAACAACAGACTCAGCGTCTGCTGATTGATTTGGCAATGGCATGGGATATCCAGGCTGCAGCGCAAAAAGACGATATTGAGCAGGCGCTGGACTATGCCAAAGTGACAGAAGCCGTTACTGCGTGGGTCCAGCAAAAACCGCGGCAACTGATCGAGACCGTAGCTGAAGGGATCGCTCAACTGGTGCTACAGCAATTTGGCGTGCGCGAAGTTGAGGTCAAAGTCAGTAAGCCCGGCGCTGTCCCACGCGCGGCCAATGTTGCCGTGAGCATTAGCCGGCGTCAATTTGACAGCCCCTTTGGTTGAGGTTCTGAGTCGTTTATGGCAACCGTATTTTTAGGGGTAGGTTCCAATATCGACCGCGAACAACACATTCTCAGTGGCGTTATCGCATTAGCAGAGCAATTTGAGTGGCGTCAGCGTTCGCGGGTGTTCGAGAGTCGCGCGGTGGGTTTTGCCGGCTCCGATTTCTATAATTTGGTGGTTGAAGTCCGTACCGACTCTTCCATACAGCAGGTCTGGCAGTGCTGCAAAGACATCGAAGAGCGCAATGGACGTTCACCGAACAGTCCTAAGTACAGCCCGCGCTCTCTCGACATTGATATGCTGCTTTATGATGATGAGCTGAACGCTGAGCATCCGCAGCTACCGCGTGCGGAAATTCTTGAAAACGCATTCGTACTCTGGCCGCTCGCCGACATCGCTCCGAATCGTAAACATCCGTTGGTGCATAAAACCTATGCTCAGCTATGGCGTGAATATCAGGGACAACAACAATTAGCGCCGTTGACCGACGAGCGCTGGCTACCGTTCTAGCTGTTCGAGAAAAACTTGCCGGCGACGTCGGGTCAGCGCTTCACCGAGCGCTTTGCCCGTAAACCCCTGTTGCAACAATTCCTGTGCCGTCACGGTTGCCGCAGTAGCAGCCGCTTGCCGTACTTGTTGTTGGGGTATGCCCGGCTGTAACGCGGTTTTTAACATCAACCATTGATTGAGTCGCTCTGGTCGGCGCCAGTAGTCCAACTCACCGAGCAGATTAAAATACTGCTCACTGCTGATGGTATCGGTTTGCAGTAACAGCACTTGCTGCGCCTGAGCCAGTTGCGCGGCCTCCTTGTAGCGGTTGGGTACGGCCAGCCGGCGGCAAAAATCAGCAACATCGAAGCGTTGTGGCTGGCTGATAAATAGGCTGGCAAAGCGCAAAATAGTATCCTTGGTTAGCGCAGAAACTTGGCGTTGATGTTGCAGTACCTGCTGAGTAATCTGCAACTCGGGAAACACCTGCTGTTCTGCGTTGAGCGTTACCAACAATTGCAGAAATTTATCCGGCGCCTGCGTTGCCAGTGCTTTCTCCCATTCTTTCCATACCCGTTCCGGAGTTAGGTGTTGGAGCTCTCCGGAGGCAACCATCTGCGCAAGCAGCGCAAGCGTCTCGTCGGCAACCTGAAAACCCAGGTGAGCAAACCGAGCCCAGAAACGCGCAATGCGCAACACCCTTAATGGATCTTCGACAAAGGCATCGGAAACGTGTCGCAGCAACCGCTGCCGGATATCACGTTGGCCGCCGAACGGATCAATCAGGTTGCCGTCAGGATCCTCGGCAATGGCATTAATGGTGAGATCGCGGCGACTGAGATCCTGCTCCAGTGTGACGGAGCGGTCAGCGTTTACCGTAAAACCTTTATAGCCTTTTCCGGCTTTGCGTTCGGTTCTGGCTAGGGCATACTCTTCCTGAGTTTGTGGGTGCAAAAACACGGGAAAGTCTTTCCCTACTTGTTGGAAACCTTGTCGTTCCATTTCTTCGGCGCTGGCGCCGACAACGACCCAGTCGTGTTCGTGCGGTTCAATACCGAGTAATTTATCGCGCACCGCGCCACCGACTAAATAGGTTTTCACGCTAACTCCTGTGTTTTTTTCCTGATCTTGTCGAATCACTAGCCCAACTGCAAGTGAGTCGTTACACTGACAACAAAAAATGACGCAACCAGGTTATGTATCAAAATTTTTTCGGCTTACAAGAAGCGCCTTTTTCGATCGCACCGGATCCGCATTACCTGTATCTGAGCGAGCGCCATCAGGAAGCCCTTGCGCACTTAACTCAAGGCTTAAATGGCAGCGGCGGCTTTATTTTATTAACCGGCGAAGTGGGAACCGGCAAAACCACTGTATCACGAGCGTTGTTAGAGCAGTTACCGGAAACCACCAATACCGCGTTTATTCTAAACCCAATGCTCAACGAAGACGAATTACTGGCGAGTTTGTGCGATGAGTTTGGCATCCGTTATCAGAAACGCAGTGCCACGCGTAAAACCTTAACCGACAAGCTCAGCCAGTTTTTGCTGGCAGCCCATGAACGGGGTGAACAGTGCGTTGTTCTGATTGACGAAGCGCAACACTTAAAACCCCAGGTGCTCGAGCAGTTGCGGCTGTTAACCAATCTGGAAACGCACCAGGCAAAACTACTGCGGGTGATTTTGATCGGGCAGCCGGAGTTACAGGACTTACTGAGGCGGCGTGAATTACGACAGCTTGCGCAACGCATCACCGCGCGTTATCACATCCTGCCGCTGACCGAAAAAGACACTGAGCGTTACATCGCTTATCGCTTGCAAATTGCCGGCGCGGTAAAGCCATTGTTTAGCCATGCCGCTTGTATTGCTGCCCATAAGGCGACTCAGGGCGTCCCCAGGCTACTCAACCTGGTGTGTGATCGCGCTTTACTGGCCGCCTACACCGATAGCGCTGCCGCGGTACAACCGAAACACATTAAAACTGCCGTGGCAGAGCTGGAAGGGCCGGCTCGGCCAGAGCGCGCATCGGGGCGTTCATTTTTGCTGTGGTTACTGATCATTGTGGTCATGGCGTTGCTGGCTGTAGCCGGTTGGCAATGGCAAAAGGGATTGCCGGCATCGGCAGGATCTGCCGCGGCCGAGTCACAGAGTGAGTCGCGCAACACGGACTATCAGGCAGCAACAGCACTTGCCCGCGCCTGGGAGTTACCACAACCACCGCAACAACAAAGGTTTTGTGACTGGGTTAAGCAGTATCAGCTTGCTTGTTTACGGCAACCGCTCAGTATGCGTGAGTTGCGTGCGATTGATTATCCGGTAGTTCTGTTTCGACAACAGCGTGAGGCAACCTTGGTGAGCCAGCAACAAGCCGTTGACACACAGGGCTGGAACGGCGACATCTTGTTGTTGTATCGACATCCTTTTATGGCCGCGGCGATGGATGAAGAACAGCAACAGCAGTGGCTGCAACAGGAGCTTAAGCGGCACTTGCCGGCCGCTGATGCCAACCTATCCGCAAGCGAACAGTTTACTCGGTTACAACGACAGCAGGGGCTGCCGGTAACCGGTCAGTTAGATGCCCCCACACTGGCGTGGTTGAGCGCCCGTTATTATGCCAACGTGCCGCGATTGAGCGAGGCGCAGGAGTAACTCATGTCATCCTTATTAAAAGCGCTGAAACAACAACAATCGCCGTTGGTAAACCGTGGTAGCGATTTGGATCCATCACTTGTTGATGCGCCCGAGCGGGGTGGCAGGATGACAGTGTGGTTGGTCGCCTTAGGCCTCGTGATCATTATGCTGTTGGCGTTTATTGGCTGGCAACTGCTGGCCGCTGATGACAAGGATAACAAGCAGCCGTCGCAATCCAATAGCGCCTTATCCGATTACCAACTGGGAGAAAGCTACGAGGTGAGCTCAGTGAGCTGGCCGGCACAGCAACCTGAAGAAAGCCCCCGAGTTGACGCCGAGCCGATTGTGGTAAGGCCGGAACCGGAATCACGAAACAACCAACGCGAGCCTCTGGATCTTAATCAGGTATCGCCGGAACTATTAGCGAAGTTTGAGCAGGCCGTACAGCAGAGTAGTGCCGGCAATGCTAACCAGGACGATAACCGTTCTTCCGTGGTGCCGCCGTTGGCGGAACTGAGCGACAGCTTTAAACAGCAAGTGGCACCGTTCAGCTATGACGGGCACATGTACCTATCCGATCCCGAGCAGCGATGGGTGGAGTTAAATCAACAACGCTATTACGTTGGCGAACGTTTTAACGGGCTGCGTATTGAACAGATTGAACCGCAACGGCTGGTGCTGTCGCGCGATGGACAGGCTTTCAGTATTGATGCGCTCAGTGACTGGAACGGGCTTAACGAATAGCTGATTGACATTAGCTCGGGAACTTCTTAATCTAACCGGATAAATCAAACACCTGTTTGAAATAACCGTTTAGTTAAGAGGTTTCCCCATGGCAGATTATCGAGCTCCACGTGATGATATGGACTTCGTCTTGCACGATGTCTTTAATGTAGCCGCTGACTGGCAGCAAGCAGCCGAGTTAGCAGAAATGATGGACGTGGATACCGCAACCGCAATCCTTGATGAAGCGGCAAAAGTGGCTGAAAACCTGGTCGCTCCGTTATCACTTCAGGCCGACGAGCAGGGCATCCGTTTTGATAATGGTGACGTAACGACGCCTGATGGTTTTAAAGAAAACTTTAAACAACTCGCTGAAGGTGGCTGGGTCGGTGTCACTGCCAATCCGGAGTTTGGCGGTATGGGTTTACCCAAGGCATTGTCAGCTCAGTATGAGGAAATGCTCTGCAGTGCGGACATCGCGTTTTCGCTGTATCCGGGGCTTACCTCCGGTGCCATCATGACACTGGATTTGCATGCCAGCGAAGAACTAAAACAGCAGTACCTGCCGAAAATGGCAGCCGGCGAATGGACGGGCACCATGTGCCTGACCGAGCCACACGCCGGTACCGATCTGGGCATCATCAAATCAAAAGCCGTGCCGAATGATGATGGTAGCTACGCCATCAGCGGCACCAAGATTTTTATTACTGGTGGCGAGCATGACCTGGCGGATAACATCGTTCATTTGGTGCTGGCGAAGCTACCGGATGCACCGGCCGGAACTAAAGGCATCTCGCTGTTTGTAGTGCCTAAAATTCTTCCCAATGAAGACGGTTCGCTGGGCGAACGTAATGCCCTGAGCTGCGGTTCGGTCGAGCACAAAATGGGGATTCACGCCTCCGCCACCTGTGTAATGAACTTCGACGGTGCTAAAGGTTGGCTGGTGGGAGAGCCTCACCGTGGCTTACCGGCGATGTTCACGATGATGAACTATGAACGTTTAGGGGTTGGCATTCAGGGGTTAGGTGCTGCCGAACGCTCTTATCAAAATGCGCTGGAATACGCCAAAGACCGTATTCAGGGGCGCGGGGCAAAAGCCACCCGTAATGATGCAGCCGAGGCTGACTCGATCTTAGTCCACGGCGACGTCCGTCGTATGTTACTGACCATGAAGGCGTTGACCGAGGGTGGCCGGGCATTTTCGACCTGGGTGGGACAACAACTGGATCGAGCCAAATACGCCTCTGATGCGAAGGTTCGTGAGAAGGCGGATGCGATGGTGGCGCTATTGACCCCGGTTGCAAAAGCGTTTCTGACCGATACCGGGCTGGAATCGACCATTCACGGGCAACAAGTGTTTGGCGGTCATGGCTATGTGCGAGAGTGGGGACAGGAGCAGTTAGTTCGTGATACCCGTATTGCGCAAATTTACGAAGGCACCAACGGCATTCAAGCGTTGGATCTGCTTGGACGTAAAGTCTGTGGGTCGCAGGGGCAACTGTTACAGCCGTTCATGGAAGAACTGAGTGGGTTTGTTGCAGAAATTGCGCAGCATAATCGTTGGAATACGGAACGCGCACAATTGCAGCAAGCGATGGATGCATTGCAGGGTGTCAGCGCCGAGGTACTGCAAAAAGCCGGAACCGATGAAAACATCATCAGCAGTGTTGCCGTTGAGTATTTGCATTTAGTCGGGTATGTTTCTTACGCGTATCTGTGGCTACGGATGGCAGTCGTTGCCGAGCAACGACAAGCAGAAAAGCCGTATCTGGCCGCCAAGATAAAGACCGCCAAGTTTTATTTTGCCCGGATTTTACCACGCGTACATGCGCTGGTCGCATCCATTAAAGACGGAAGTGAGAGTTTATATCTGCATGACGACAACGAATTCTGACCACGTTGAGTTTTATCGAGACAGTCGCCGTCCCCAGGGTTGGGGCGGCTTTTTTTTGGCCATTTGGATGGCAATCTATATTGGTGGGGTGGTGCCATTGTGGATTATTGCCATCGGCGCGCTGACCACAATGGCGCTGGTTGCGGCCATTATCATTCGCTTCAGACCGAAACAGCTGGCAGCACGTTGGGCGGATAATCAATTGCTGGAAAAACGGTTTATTCTGCCGCCTAAGCACCATTCGTTACCGCAACCGCCGAAGCTGGTGCGTTACGAGGAGGACTTGTCGGCTTTGCAATTTACCGATCAGGGACGACTTTATGAGATCGCTGTAATACACGATCAGGAGCTCGAACAGCAATTACAGGGCAGCGACATCCCGGTGATTGATAGGCGTGACCGTTAGGCACAAAAAAGCCGGGGCAGGGGCCCCGGCTTTTGGCTTTATTGCGATTAATCGTCCAGTGACAACAAGGTTGCATTACCACCAACGGCAGTAATGTTGTCGGTGCGTGTTTTTTCGGTAATAAAGCGCGTAAGGTAGTGTGGACCACCGGCTTTAGGACCGGTACCGGACATGCCACGGCCACCGAACGGTTGTACACCAACCACAGCGCCAATCTGGTTACGGTTGATGTAAACGTTACCGACATCGATTTTACTGGCAACATCATGCGCAAAGGTTTCGTTACGGCTATGAATACCAAAGGTTAAGCCGAAACCGGTGCCGTTGATGCTGTCGATCACGTCGTCGATGTTATCCGTGCTGTAGCGAATGACGTGCAGGATAGGGCCGAAGTTTTCTTTCACCAGTTGGCTGATGCTGTCAATTTCGATGGCCGTTGGCGCAACAAAGGTTCCACCCATGGTGTAGTCCGGCATCGGTGCACGAGCAATCAGACGGCCAGCTTGCTGGATATCGGAAATGTGCTGTTCCAGGTTGGTTTTGGCAATACCATCGATCACCGGGCCGACATCGGTTTCGTGCAACAGCGGGTCACCAACGGTTAATTCTTCCATGGCGCCGCGCAGCAGATCGATGACGCGGTCGGCGATGTCTTCTTGCACGAACAACACACGCAATGCCGAACAACGTTGACCGGCGCTCTGGAAGGCACTGGCAACAACGTCAGTGACAACTTGCTCAGGTAACGCGGTGGAATCCACCATCATGGCATTTTGACCACCGGTTTCGGCCACTAATGGGACGATAGGACCGGTGCGGGCAGCCAACGCGCGGTTGATGGCTTGCGCGGTATAGGTTGAACCGGTAAAACAAACACCACCGATGTCTTCCTGTGAGGTCAGGAAGCTACCGACTTCAGCACCACTGCCGGGCATAAAGTGCAGGACGTTACCCGGAATGCCAGCTTCCAGTGCCAGTTGTACCGCGCGGTAGGCGATCAGGCCGGTTTGCTCGGCGGGCTTAGCGATAACGGAGTTACCGGTAACCAGTGCCGCGGCAACCTGACCGACAAAAATCGCCAGCGGGAAGTTCCACGGACTGATACAAATAAAGGTTCCGCGGCCTTCAACAAACAGTTCGTTGTCTTCACCCGTTGGCCCCGGCAGTTTGATCGGATTGCCCATCAGCTTGCGCGCCTGATTGGCGTAATAGCGACAAAAATCAACGGCTTCACGCACTTCGTCGATACCGTCCTGCAGACCTTTACCGGCCTCTAGCGAGCAAATCGCGATCAGCTCGTTGCGGTTTGCTTCCATCAGATCGGCAAATTTTTCCAGGCATTTGGCACGATCTTCGACCGCAACCTCACGCCAGGCGCGGTAGGCCTTATTCGCACTGGTCAGCGCCTTGTCTGCCAACTGTTTATCACCCCAGTAAATGCTGCCGATTTGTTTCGAGGTTTCCTGTGGGCTGGTGATACTAACATGGTGATCCGTTTCAATGGTTTTACCATCAACGATCGGGCCACCCTGCCATTGCTTGTCACGGTACTGCTGCACTGCAGCAATAAAATCATCTGCTTGTGAGTGAATATTCATATTCAATCCTAACGAATTTGTGCGATCCCCATAAATCTCAGTGGGAAGAGGAATTTTGCTGTTGGCGAACTTTTCGTAACCCGAGGCGGTAGCCATAGGGTGTTTAACCAGCTCCATCACCGGCGTGTCTGCATCCAGTAATTTGTGCACAAACGACGAGTTTGCGCCATTTTCCAGCAGGCGGCGAACCAGGTAGGGCAGTAGATCGCGGTGCGGACCGACAGGCGCATAAATGCGCACGACCAGTTTACTGTCCTGCTCCATCAAGGTGTCGTAAAGGTTATCGCCCATACCATGCAGGCGCTGGAACTCGATGCGTCGTTGTGCCGCCTCGTTCATGTGCTGAATCGAGACGATGGTTTGCGCGTTATGTGTGGCAAACTGCGGGTAGATGGCACCGTCGGTATCATCACTTAACAAGTACCGGGCGCAGGCCAAATACGAGATGTCACTGTGGGATTTGCGCGTAAACACCGGGTAGCCGGTTAAGCCATTTTCCTGGCTCCATTTGATCTCGTTATCCCAGTAAGCACCTTTAACCAGTCGCACCGGAATTTCATCACCGCATTCTTTGGCTAACGCAGAAATCCAACATAACGTTGGCAACGCTCGTTTTGAGTAGGCCTGTACCACCAGACCAAAACGTGGCCAGCCTTTACACACGCCACTGCGATAGACTTTTTCGAACAGTTCAAGAGACAGTTCATGGCGGTCGGCTTCTTCGGCGTCGATGGTGACACCTACGTCCGCCTCTTTCGCCAATTTAACCAGTTCCGTCAAGGTGGTTGCCAGTTCGGTCAAAACCCGCTCGTGGTTTGCCGCCTCATAGCGAGGGTGCAGAGCCGACAATTTGATCGAAATGGTCGGCCGCGGCGCATCCGGGTTATTGAACTCTTCTTTGGTGATGGTTTTGATGGAGTTGACGTACTGTTGCTTATAGTACTCCGCGTCCTTCATCGTCAGCGCGGCTTCACCCAGCATGTCATAGGCATGGGTATAACCCTTGTCGCGGTTATCGCGACTTTCTTTCAGGGCTTCCTCAATGGTTCGGCCAAGCACGAACTGCTTACCCATGATCTGCATCGCCGCGTAGGTGGCTTTGCGAATCACCGGTTTACCTAACTTACGTACCAGTCGACGGAAAGCGCCCCGCGGGGTCTCCATGGCTTTACCCGTTGGATTGGTCACACTGTTGGTCAGGGCTAAAGCCCAGGTACCGGAATTGACCAGCCATGAGGCACTTTGGCCCATGTGCTTTTGCCAGTCACCGCCGGATAATTTGTCCTGGATCAAGGCGTCAGCCGTGTAAGCGTCCGGAATACGGAGTAACGCTTCCGCTAGACACATCAGAATAATGCCTTCCTTGGTGTCCAGACTGTATTCTTGCAAAAACGCATCAACAACGCCGTTGGCTGCGTTCTCTCTGACTTGCTCAACTAATTTAGCTGCGCGTTCGGTTACTGCGCTAATCGTTTCGTCATCAGCAGGAACCAGCGGCAAGAGTTCACGCATATACGCGTCTTCATCGACAATATAGTTGTCGGTGATTGCCTGCTGTAAGGACCTTAGGTCCTCCGCCTGATGCTGTTTGGATAGCACCTCACTCGCTTTAAACATAGCATCTCCTGTAAAGCCAGGCCGAAGCTCGGCGTGCTTCCCCAACGCTGGGAATCGGGCGCAAGTATAAATGACTTTTTGCCCCGGTAAAGAGTTCTTTTTGCTCGCCCACGGTGCAACTTTTCACGAGGGCTGTCAAGCCAGTGTCAACGTGCTTTATGTTGACCCGGACTGCGCAAGCCGATACCTTTAGCAGCACACCTTACAGCACTGGAATCCATAATTGTATGTCGCAAAATACGTCGCAAGAGCTCGAGCTAAAACTGGTCATCGAACCCAGTCAGCGGGACAATGCGCTGACGGTTTGTCAGCAGCTGGCTGAAACCTTTGCTACTGCGGCTGACTATCAGCAGCTTGAACTCGAAAATGCCTACTTCGACACGAGCGACTTGCGTTTACGCCAGTTCGATATGGGATTACGTATCAGACGCTCAGGAGATCAACTTGAACAAACCATCAAGCTGGCGGGAAGAGTACTCGGCGGGATGCATGAACGCCCGGAATACAATGTTCCGATAGCGGATATGGTGCCGGATCTGACGTTATTTGATGAAGACATTTGGCCCGACGATTTTCCGGTTTATGACGTCCAACGCGATCTGCAGCAATTGTTTGTGACCGATTTTAAACGCCATCGTTGGTTGCTGAAAAGCGGTGATGGGGTCATCGAAATGGTGCTGGATCTGGGTCAGGTGCTGGCGCAGGAGTCCTCTGAGCGCATTGCCGAAATTGAATTGGAGTTGCAAGGTGGCGACATCAATGATGTTTATCGCCTGGGCCAGCAGTTGGTGGAGCAGCTTAACGCGCGCATGGGGTCACTCAGCAAAGCCGCGCGCGGTTATCTGTTGGCGGGCCGCAGCGTGCTTGAACCTTTTGTACAAACCCACTTTGTCAGCACCAAAGCCGAACACAGTCTCGGCGAAGCGCTTTACCGGGCGTTGGAATATGGCTTAAAACATTGGCAGCATAATGAATCCTGTCTCGAACGGCATGCCAACGTGCGCGCGGCACAGGGAATGGCTGACGGCATTTACTTATGCAAATCAGTACTGGAGCTGCTGGCAAACCAAGGCATCGAATGTACCGGGTTGGTCGATCGCATCAGCACCATGTTGTCCCATTTCGGTTGGCTGAAGCGATTTGAAGGACTGGCTGAATTGACCGCCGAAGACGGCGCTTACCATCGTGCGCTGAAGCGCTACAACAGTCTTTATGAAGCGTTACAGGATAGCCAGCAGCAGGTGGTTCAGTTAACTCAATTACTGGAGCTGGTGCGCTCGTCGGACTACCAATTGCTGTTGCTGGATTTATCACGGTTAATGATTGAACGTCAGCAAACCGACGACATGCAACAACCCTGTGAACAATGGGCGACGGCACTGTTACGAGATGACTGGCGCGACGTGCAACAGGAGTTTGAGCAGGTGGAGGACATGAGTGAAGAACGCTACCTGAAGCTGTTGCCAAAGTTACAGCACAGTCTGATGCTCGGTATTTGTTTTGGGCAACTGTTCGACGCCAATCTCCGGGACAGTTTCCGCGCCCCGTGGCAGGATTTGGCGCGGGGTATCCGTGAAATTACCGCGTTGCATATTTTGCACGAAACGGTAAAAAACAGTGATGATTTCAATGACGAAAAGCTGATTGATTGGCAGCGTATGCAGCGTGAATCCTTGTTAACAGCGTTGGAGTATTCACGTAAAGCCGCGTTGAAACGGGAGCCATACTGGCAGTTGTAAGGACGTTATGCAGAATCATTTAAGTTCACTACCGCCAAAATCGTTACTGCAGCAGTCTGCCGGGATCTGGGAGCACATCGTAGAGCTCCACCCCGCCGCAAAGGAAAACGACGAATGTCGGAATCTGGTCGCCAGCAGTGATTTTTTCGCACGAGTACTGGAACGTTATGGCGATAAGCTGTTGAGCGGTATGGCGCAGCCCTGTGCCGAGCAGGACTATGCGAACCGCTTGCAACAAGCCTTGCAGCAATGCAGCACTGAACAACAGTTAAAACGGCAGTTACGCTGCTTCCGGCACACACAAATGGCGATCCTGCTGTGGCGTGAACTGCGCGGTGACGTATCGCTGTCAACGTCGCTGGCGCATTACAGTGCCATCGCTGATGCCTGTATTCAGCAGGCTCTGCAATGGTTGCAAACGGATTTTAAAGTCCGTTACGGGAGCGCCTATACCGCTAGCGGCGACGAGCAGTCGTTGGTGGTGTTGGGGATGGGCAAACTCGGCGGTCGCGAACTTAACTTTTCGTCCGATATCGATCTGATCTTTTTTTATCCGGAGCAGGGGGAAACCAGCGGCGGGCGCCGCTCACTTGAGCATAATGTTTATTTTACCCGGCTGGCACAGGCCTTGATCGCAGCGTTGGATGAAGCGACCGCTGACGGGCAGGTGTTTCGAGTGGATATGCGGCTGCGTCCGTTTGGCAGCTCCGGTCCGTTAGTGACCAGTTATAACGCACTTGAGCATTACTATCAGGAGCAGGGGCGGGACTGGGAACGTTACGCCATGGTCAAAGCGCGGGTGATTAATCAGAACGAGGATTACAACCAGTTATTTCAGTCGCTGATCCGGCCGTTTGTTTATCGTCGCTATATTGACTTCAGTGCCATTGAAGCGCTGCGCAAGATGAAGTTATTGATCACCCAGGAAACTCGGCGTCAGGGCGTAAAGAACAATATAAAACTCGGTGCCGGCGGTATTCGGGAGGTTGAATTTATTGCGCAGGTGCATCAATTGATTCGTGGTGGCCAGGAAAAAGCGCTGCAAACACAATCGCTCTATCAGGCGTTTTCACAAATCGAGCGACTTGGACTTATGGCGTCAGCGACCGTCAACCAATTGATGCAGGATTACGAGTACCTGCGCGAACTCGAACATCGTCTGCAACAGCTTAACGACGAACAAACCCAACAGTTACCTGAAGATGAGCGGTTGCGTCAGCAGCTCTGTTACATGATGGGCGATGCCGAGTGGCAACAGTTACAGCAACGTGTCGATGACGTTATGCAGCGTATCCACCAGGAGTTTCGCCAGGTCATCGGCTCGCAGTCAGAGGATGATGAAGAGGAGCATGGGCTGCAGGTGTTGTGGCAGGACATGCTGGAAGATGACGCTGCGGTTGAAATTTTGCAACAGGAAACCGAAGTGGATGCTGCCGAACTGTGGCAGCAAATTAAGACCTTTCGGCAGGAAACGCGCAAACGCAGTTCGGGGCCGCGCGGGCGCGCGGCATTGACGCGACTGATGCCAGTATTGTTACGACAGATCTTGCAACAGCAGCATCCGGTGCAGTTGCTGGAGCGCGTGCTATCGGTTATCCGCGCCATCATGAGCCGCACCGCTTATATCGAGTTGTTGACGGAAAACCCGGGCGCACGTGAGCAGCTGTGTAAGCTTTGCGCGGCGAGCCCATGGGTGTCAGAACAACTGGCTTTACACCCGGTGTTGCTGGATGAACTGATCGATCCGCAACAATTGTATCAACTGGCCGATTTGGAAGAGTACCCTGCGCTGTTGCGGGAATACCTGATGCGTATTCCGGAACAGGATCTGGAACGGCAGATGGACGCGTTGAGACAGGCTAAACAAGCATTACAGTTGAAAATCGCTGCGGCAGATATCAGCGGTGCACTGGAATTAATGAAAGTCAGTGATCATTTAAGTTACCTTGCTCAGGCTGTGATTGCCGAAGTGGTCGTGATGGCGTGGCAGCAGTTGGCACAAAAACATGGAACGCCGCCGGGTCGCTCAGCCAGCGATACCGGGTTTGCGGTTCTGGCCTATGGCAAACTGGGTGGGTTGGAACTGGGCTATGGCTCCGATCTGGATCTGGTGTTCGTCTGCGATGCGGACTACAGCGAGCAAACAGACGGTGCCAAGCCGATCGAGGTGCAGCAGTTTTATCTGCGCTTGGCACAGCGTATTTTGCATTTGTTCACGACCCGCACCGTGGCCGGCATCCTCTATGATGTGGATTTGCGCTTGCGACCTTCAGGGCAGGCCGGGTTACTGGTCACTCAGGTTGATTCTTTTGTGCGTTACTTGCGCGAGGACGCCTGGACCTGGGAGATGCAGGCCTTGGTGCGAGCACGTTGTGTGTATGGCAGCGAGCACTTATGCAGCCAACTGGAAGACATTCGCCGCTCGATGCTGGCACGGCAACGGGATAAGGCTCAGTTAAAGCAAGACATTCTTGAGATGCGGGCCAAAATGCGTCAGCACCTAAGCCGCTCAGATACGACTCAGGCCTTTGACATAAAACAGGACGCCGGTGGTATTGCTGATATTGAGTTTATTACTCAATACCTGGTGTTGGCGTACTCGCATGAGCATCCGTCGTTGTGTCGTTACAGCGACAACATCCGCGTGCTGACAGCCGCGCAACAACGGCATATTATCAGTGAGCTGGACGCGCAGAACCTGATTAATGCTTACCAAATACTGCGCTGTGAGAGTCATGCCCTGGCTTTGCAGGGCGAACAGGCATTAGTGACGCACGATTTAAGTAGCGAACGTGACGCCGTTATTGACTGTTGGAACCGTGTGTTTGCCGAACCTGACTAGTTATAGTAGCTCGGCATATCCTCCGTGGGTCTGGTTTTAAAGCGCCGGTGAACCCAAAGGTATTGATCCGGTGCTTGCTCAATGGCCTGCTCGACTAACGTGTTGATTCGCGCCGCATCGGCTTTATCATCCCCGCTTGGGAAGTCCCGCAGCATCGGTTCGTAGTAAACGTCGTAACCGCTGCCATCTTCGCGACGAACGCAACGGCTGACCAGCACGTTACAATTTTTGTGTTGGGCAAACAGCGTAGTGCCTGTGGTTGTGGATGCGTCCGGAACATTAAAAAATGGCACAAACTCGACGCGGCGGCGGCCATAATCCTGATCCGGCAGGTAGCCGGCAATTTCACCATTGCTGATGGCTTTAAGCATCCCTTTTACATCGCGTCGTTGGATCATGTACTTGTTTGAGCGACCACGACCACGGGTTTGTAAAAACTCCATAACCGCGTTGTTATGTGGACGATAAAGTCCAACCGCCGGCTTTACAAAACCGTGCAGACGGGCATGAACTTCCAGGCTCAAGAAGTGAAACAGCAGCATCAGCACGCCTTTGCCACCAGCCTGAGCCTGCTCCAGGTTTTCTTTACCATGCACATGCAACTTGCGCTTGATACGCCAATCGGGCCACCACCAGGCGATACCGATTTCAAAATAGGCAATGCCGGTATTTTCCAGGTTTTTGGTCACCAGTTGCTCGATTTGTTCGTCGCTGTAATCAGGAAAGCACAATTGCAGATTACGACGGGCGATATTAACCCTGCGCGGCATCGCCTTTTTAAACAATCGCCCCAGACCTTTGCCCAGCCACAGCTGCAGTCGATAGGGCAGCCACGATACCAGGTACAAAAACAGGACACCAAGCCAGGTAAGCCAAAATTTGGGGTGCAGAAAATACAGTTTAAACTTGGGTTTCTCGATCACTGTGATGGTCTTTTATTTACCGAACGAATTTTTGCGCATAGTAGCACAAAAACAAAAGGCACCGTGAACCGACCTCCACGATGCCTTTGTCGCTGTCTGACCGCGTTGACTTAGTCGGCAGCGGTGCCGTCAGCCTGCTCTGACAGGGCTGCGTTAATACCTTGTAGGTCTTCCGGTGTCAGATCGCCAACCGCTTGCTCCAGTGCCAGCCGCTGACGAATATAACCATAACGCGCTTCGGCCAAGTTACGGCGGGCGTTAAACAAGTTACGGGTGCTGTTCAACACGTCAACAATGGTACGAGTTCCGACTTCAAAGCCGGCTTCGGTTGCCTTTAAAGCACTCTCTGCGGAAGTAACCGCTTGTTCGAAGGCTCGAATGCTCGACAGCGATGCGGTGACATCAT
Organism: Idiomarina sp. OT37-5b; assembly: GCF_002968395.1. NCBI lineage: Bacteria > Pseudomonadati > Pseudomonadota > Gammaproteobacteria > Alteromonadales > Idiomarinaceae > Idiomarina > Idiomarina sp. OT37-5b. The sequence continues at coordinate 2,055,074 of NZ_CP027188.1, read as the reverse complement.
AGAAGGCATTACGGGTTTCACGCTCGACGGTACGACGAGTTTCCACCATGGTCTGGCTGCTGGCCACGTAATTATCACGCGCCTGCTCGGTCAGCGCGCTGGTGCGGTAGCCTGAGAAGATAGGTACATCAACACTTAAACCAATTTGGCGAGAATCCAGCCGGGGAAGATCGGTTGTTGTGCCGTTGACCGTGGTTTCGTTATCATCAGTGCCCCAGCTTGCGTTGAGTGACACGGTTGGGTAGTGACCGGTTTGCTCCAACTTGATTTGTTGTTCAGCAATATCTACCGCAACCATACTTTGCATCAGGCTAAGGTTTCCGTTCTCAGCCTTTGTGACCCACTCGCGAACATCTTCTGGAGTCGGTTTAGTCGGATCAAACGCATTGGTTTGCAGACCGGCTAGTGATTCTGGGTATTGGCCGGTAATTTCGCGGATATTTTCAAAGGCGATGTTGACCGCGTTACGCGCCTGAATTTCTGCTGCCACAGCGCTATCGTACTGGGCTTGCGCTTCGTGAACATCCGTAATGGCGGTTAGCCCAACCGAGAACCGTTGTTTGGTCTGCTCAAGCTGGCGTTCAATGGCACGTTTTTCGGCTTCTGCAAAATCAAGATCATCTTGTGCCTGCAATGCGCCGAAGTAAGCATTAACGACTCGTAGCATCAGACCTTGCGCAGCATCGCGATACGCAACCTCAGCACGATAGGCCTGCTTGTCAGCGATATCGGCCTGTTTCCAGGTGCTCCAGTCAAACACACTTTGATTGATGTTGATTCCGGCGTTCCAACCATTAGACTCGCTTTCGTAAACGCCCAAGCCGGGCTGAAAGCGATCCGCCTTACTGTCGCTCAATCCGATAGAGCCAGTTACTTGTGGCCAGAACCCGGATTCAGCAATGTCGACCTGCTTCTGCGCGGCATCGCGCTCGGCGGCAGCGCGCAATAGCGCTGGGTCATTTTGTACAGCCAGCTGATAAATTTGAGCCAAATCGTCAGCGCTTGACGTAAAAGTAACTGCGGAAAGCGCTAAACCAACAGTTGCGGACAGTAAATGCTTTTTCATCGTTCGTAATGTCCCGTAGCTTAAATGTGAGCGATTGATGATGTTACTTTAACAGTAGTCGCCACCAATGGCCGAATAGTTTACATACAGCGTTGAATGAATACTAGTTTAACCTGAGTTTGTTCTAACTTTAAGCTAAAGATGGTTTCAGATCACGCCTAAGTGTAACAGAATGTATGTTAATCGATGAATTGAACGAGAATTAAGACAATAAGGATGACTGTGGAGCCTAAATTTACCCAACACGATGTGAAGATTACGGATATCCAGCCGCAATATGAAGGCTTTTTATCGATCTATAAGTATCGCTTGCGACACCGGTTGTTTGCGGGTGGCTGGAGTGAAGAAATTGACCGTGAGTTGATGGATCGTGGTGACGCCGTGGTGGTATTGCCATACGATCCGGTGACCGATGAGCTGGTGGTATTGGAGCAGTTCCGGGTAGGCGCTATGAACAACGAGCAGGGGCCTTGGTTATTTGAGTTTGTGGCCGGCATGTTTGATGGCGACGAATCCGCACAGGAAGTCGCTGAGCGCGAGTTGATGGAAGAGGCGGGCTTGACGGCGAAACGGCTGCACGAGGCATTAACGTATTACTCAAGCCCCGGCGGCACCAACGAACGCATCAGTATTTATATTGCCGAAGTGGACGCCAATCAGGCCGCAGAATTCGGTGGATTGGCCGAAGAACACGAAGACATTCGGGTATCGACCATCGGTTTTGCAGATGCAGTGCAGATGTTGGCGCAGGGAAAATTTAACAACGCCGCCAGTGTCATTGGGTTACAATGGATACAGCTTAATAAATCACGCTTATTTCAGACTCAGGAGTAACCCGTGTCGCATCAACAGCAGTATCAGGTCGATGTTGCCGCTTTGCATCGATTGCATGAGCGTAATTACGCCGGGTTGGTCAACCTGTTGCCGGAAACGTCGGCGATCACCACCATAGTAACGGGTAATTACCTGAGTTTTGATCTGCGTATCACGTCAGAATCACGTTACACCACGGATATCGAAATTACCCAGCAACCCGGGCATTGGGCAGCCGACTATCTACGCGCGAAGCTCGAAGTGCGCCTTTATCACGACGTGCGTATGGCCGAAGTCATGGCCAGTCAGGGCGTGCGGCGACTGGCCGTGCATTACCAGCAACCCAATCCGGCCATGCGTCACCGTGACGAAAAGCACCAGGTCAATCAATTTTTGGCGGACTGGCTGTGGTTATGCCGGGAACAAGGACAGGTAAAAACGGGTGTTGCCGACAAATTTCTTCCGCACGGCTTCAAATAAGCGTAGCTTAGCGGTACATTGTTGTTATTAACGTCGTCACTGACGACATGTTACACAACAAAGACAACAGCGAAACATCAGTCGGTTGGATTACGTCGACTCCCATAACTACAAGCGCTAAGCGATAACGACGAAAACTCATGACAGATTATAAGTCCGATTCAATTGAGGTGCTCAATGGCCTAGAACCCGTTCAGCGCCGTCCGGGGATGTATACTGATACATCCCGCCCCAATCATTTAGGCCAGGAAGTCATCGATAACAGCGTTGATGAAGCGCTGGCCGGTCACGCTAAAACCGTTACCGTCATTTTACACCAGGATCAGTCGTTGGAAGTGATTGATGACGGGCGCGGCATGCCGGTTGATATTCACCCTGAGGAGAAAGTCCCCGGGGTCGAATTGATCATGAGCAAACTGCATGCCGGTGGTAAGTTTTCGAATAAAAACTACCAGTTTTCGGGTGGTCTGCACGGTGTTGGTATTTCAGTTGTTAACGCCCTGTCAACGCGGGTTGAGCTGACCATCCGGCGTGACGGTAATGTCTACGAAATGGCCTATGAGAATGGTGATAAAGTCAGCGAACTCGAAGTCACCGGCAGCTGTGGTAAGCGCAATACCGGAACCCGGGTGCATTTTTGGCCGGATCCGAAATACTTTGATTCGGCCAAGTTTTCCGTCACCAAACTGCGCCATTTGCTGCGCGCCAAAGCGGTACTGTGTCCCGGCCTGACCATCCAGTTTAAAAACAAGCTGGAGGGTAGCGAGGACAGTTGGTTTTATCAGGATGGTTTGACGGATTATCTGGTGGAAGCGGTCAGTGATTTGCCGACGTTGCCGGAAGAACCTTTTAACGGCAGTTTTTCCGGGCAGACAGAAGGCGTTGACTGGGCGGTTACCTGGTTACCTGAAGGCGGCGAGGGCGTCAGTGAAAGCTACGTTAACCTGATTCCAACCGCGCTGGGAGGGACTCATGTTAATGGTCTGCGACAAGGCTTACTCGAAGCCATGCGGGAATTCTGTGAGTTTCGTAACCTTCTGCCGCGGGGCGTTAAACTGACCCCTGAAGACGTTTGGGATCGTTGTTGTTACATTCTCTCCACGAAAATGCAGGACCCGCAGTTTGCCGGTCAGACCAAAGAACGATTGTCGTCACGTCAATCGGCCAGCTTTATTTCCGGAGTCGTTAAAGATGCGTTCAGTCTGTGGCTGAACGAACACACGGAACAGGCCGAAGCGTTGGCAGAATTGTGTATTAGCAATGCGCAGCGGCGATTGCGGGCCAGTAAGAAGGTGGTGCGGAAAAAAGTCACTTCTGGTCCGGCCTTGCCGGGTAAGCTAACTGACTGTAGCTCACAGGAACCATCTCGTAGCGAGCTGTTTCTGGTCGAGGGTGACTCCGCCGGAGGGTCGGCAAAACAGGCTCGCGATCGTGACTTTCAGGCGGTGATGCCATTGCGTGGAAAAATCCTGAACACCTGGGAGGTTGAACCGGATCAGATCCTTGCCTCACAGGAAATCCACGATATCTCCGTTGCCGTCGGGGTTGATCCAAACTCCGTTGATCTGGACAAGTTGCGCTATCACAAAATTTGTATCCTTGCCGATGCCGACTCGGACGGCTTGCACATCGCAACCTTGCTTTGTGCCTTGTTTGTGAAACATTTCCGGCCATTGGTTGAGCACGGCCACATTTTTGTGGCGATGCCGCCGTTGTATCGTATCGATGTAGGAAAAGACGTGTTTTATGCGTTGGACGAGGATGAAAAACGCGGCATTTTAGAACGTATCGACGCGGAAAAACGCAAAGGTAAAGTGAACGTGCAACGCTTTAAAGGGTTGGGCGAAATGAATCCGCTGACGTTACGTGAAACCACCATGGATCCAAATACCCGTCGATTAGTGCAACTGACGATAGAAGATGCGGAACAAATGGAAGAACTGATGGATATGCTGTTGGCCAAGAAACGTGCCGCGGATCGTCGTGCCTGGCTGGAAAGCAAAGGCAACATGGCCGATCTGGCTGAGCTATAACGGAGACCACTCATGTCGATGGAAGTAAGTGAACAGACACCGTTAAGCCGTTTTACCGAAGAGGCTTACCTTAACTACTCCATGTACGTCATCATGGATCGCGCTTTGCCGCATATTGGCGATGGTTTGAAACCGGTGCAGCGACGTATCGTTTATGCGATGTCGGAACTTGGGTTATCGGCACTGGCAAAATACAAAAAATCGGCGCGTACCGTCGGTGATGTGCTGGGTAAGTTCCACCCTCACGGTGACAGTGCCTGCTACGAAGCGATGGTGCTGATGGCGCAACCGTTTTCCTACCGCTACCCGCTGGTTGACGGACAGGGGAACTGGGGCTCGCCGGATGATCCTAAGTCGTTTGCGGCGATGCGTTACACCGAAGCCAAACTGTCCAAATTCAGTGAAGTGCTATTGAGCGAATTGGGTCAGGGTACGGCGGACTGGATTCCTAATTTTGACGGCACCATGAAAGAACCGAAGGTGCTGCCGTCGCGGTTACCGCACATACTGCTGAACGGCGTTACCGGTATTGCCGTGGGGATGGCCACCGATATTCCGCCACACAATGCTCGCGAAGCGGCCAATGCCTGTGCGCTGTTGCTGGATAAACCAAACGCGTCTCTTGATGAGATAATGGCGCACCTGAAGGGGCCGGATTACCCGACCGACGCCGAGATCATCACGCCCGCGGAAGACATTAAGAAGATCTATGAAAGCGGCCGTGGCGCCATAAAAATGCGTGCCAAATACGCACTCGAAGACGGCGAAATCGTGATTACGGCGTTACCGCATCAAGCGTCCGGGGCGAAAATTCTTGAACAAATTGCGGCGCAGATGCAAGCCAAGAAATTGCCGCTGGTGTCGGATTTACGTGACGAGTCGGACCATGAAAATCCGACCCGACTGGTGGTTGTGCCGCGTTCTAATCGGGTCGATACCGAACAGCTGATGGCGCATTTATTCGCTACCACTGATTTAGAAAAGCAATACCGCGTTAACCTGAATATCCTGGGGCTTGACGGACGTCCGAAAGTGAAGCCGCTGGTGGGTATTTTGAGTGAGTGGTTGCAATTCCGGTTGCAGACCGTAACCCGTCGCTTGCAGTTCCGGCTGGACAAAGTGCTGGCGCGTTTACACCTGTTGGAAGGCTTGTTGATCGCTTACTTGAACATTGATGAAGTGATCGAAATTATCCGCTATGAGGATAAGCCGAAAGAGGAATTGATTAAGCGCTTTGGGCTGAGTGACAAGCAGGCGGAAGCCATTCTGGAGCTGAAATTACGGCATTTGGCGAAGCTGGAAGAAATGAAGCTCAAGGGCGAGCAGAGCGAGTTGGAAAAAGAGCGCCAACAACTGGAAAAATTACTCGGCTCCGAACGTCGTATGAAGACGTTGATCAAGAAGGAGTTATTGGCTGACGCGGAAACCTATGGTGACGAACGACGCTCACCCCTGGTGGAACGTAAGGAAGCAAAAGCGCTGAGCGAGCGCGAGCTGACGCCGGCCGAAGCGGTAACCGTGGTGTTATCGAAAAAAGGCTGGGTACGCAGTGCCAAAGGGCACGATATTGATGGCGCTAAACTGAGTTATAAATCCGGTGACAGTTTCTTGGCCGCGGCAGAAGGTAAGAGCAATCAGCCGGTGGTATTTTTCGACTCGTCAGGGCGCAGTTACTCCTGTGAGGCGCACCTGCTGCCGTCAGCCCGATCGCAGGGCGAGCCACTTACCGGGCGCTTTAACATTGTCGCCGGTGAGTCGATCGAACAGGTCATCATGGGCAAAGAACAACAGTATTATCTATTGGCCTCGGATGCCGGCTATGGCTTTGTCTGTCAGTTTAAAGACCTGGTCAGCCGCAATAAAAACGGTAAAGCGATACTGACGTTGCCGACCGGTGCCAAGGTACTGAATCCGGTTGCGGTGAATGACGTCAGCAGTGAAAGCGTGGTGGCGATTTCCAATGAAGGACGCATGTTGGTATTCCCGGTAGCGGATTTACCTCAGTTGAGCAAGGGTAAGGGTAACAAGATCCTGAGCATTCCGGCATTGCGTGCTCAGTCGAGAGAAGAGTACGTGGTGGCGCTGGCCACGATCCCTGCGGGGGCTACGCTCACGCTACAAGCCGGCAAGCGTAAATTAACACTGAAACCGGCGGATCTGGATCATTACCGTGGTGAGCGTGGTCGTCGCGGTAACAAATTACCGCGTGGCTTACAACGCGTGGACGGCGTCACGGTCGAGTTGCCGCAAACCGCCGAGGCTAGCGACGGGGAAGAGGCTGGCACTTAGCGCCAACTCTTGACTAAATTGTTCATCGCTTCGTTAAATACCGTCACCCAGTAAGGACTTAACTGGGTGCCGGCCAACCGGTTGATTTCGGCAACGGCGCGGCTGATGGGGCGTTTCAGGTGATGCTGATGTGCCCGCTCGTGGGTCATGGCATCGAAGGTATCCACCAGTGCCAGTATTTTTGCGCCGTCGCTGATTTCGGCATCTTTCAGCCCCAGTGGATAACCGTTACCATCGGCTTGTTCATGATGCTGCAACACCATCAGCTTAGCACTCTTCCAGTAGTCGAGATTCTCCAGCAATTTTGCCGACAGATAGACGTGGTTCTGAATGGTTTTGTGCTGTTCGCTGGTTAGCGTTGCGGTCTGATGTAACAGCTTCAACGGCATAAACCCCATACCAAAGTCGTGCACGTAACAGGCCGCTGTTAGCTGCCGCTCATCGACCGGACTACCGGCATAACGGTTGATCATCAGTGCAATTTTCAATTGGCGATCGGCACGGTCATGCCAGTAACTTGAGCGTTTTTCGACCTCAGCCATCAGCCGCCGGAAAAAGCGCAGATCATAATCCCAATCATCTTCCGTATGAGGTGGCCGATAATGGTGCTCGGGCTGGATGTCGGCATCCAGCACCAGTTCAGGCGACAGCAGTGCCAGTAAGCGGCTTAATAGCGGGGGCCGTCGGGAATCCGGGCTGGCAACAATATCGGCCGATAGATCAATGATGCGTTGATAACGTTGCTGTGGGATATCCATACTGGCCTGGTGCTGGCATTGCTCAACGAATTGGGTAACTTGATCAATTAAACTCAACACAATGTCGCTGAATACGGAATTGTAGGTCATCTGCCCCCGTCGGATCAGATCGAGCAGATCTTCGATAGCGCCAATAAGCGGAACCATCGGGCTTAGCCCGATAATGCCTAAGTCACCCTTGATGGTATGAATCGCTCGGTAGACACTGTGTTGATGTTGTTCATTATTTGCGTCATGCTCAAGAGCAATCAAGCTGTTTTCCGCTTGTTGATGTAACTCGCGGATTTCATCGAGCAACTCCTGATATACTTCAGGCTCTATCATCGGTCGTTCAAAAATCGTCATCGTAGTTTGTTCCTGTCGTCACTGATCGGACGTTTACTCTTCATTAAAGAGGTTATACTAGCGAGGCAAAACAACAAGGAGAAATGATGTTAGCTGCGGTTCGCTGGTTCATATTGGCTGTATTTGTCGTATTGATAGGTATTATCGGCTGCTTGTTCTGTATATTAAGGCCGTTTCACCGCAATAACACCTACCTATGGGCGCGGGTGTTTGGTTCTGCAACGCGGATTCTGGGCGTAAAACTTAAGCTAAAAGTGCATCCGGATGTCCCCACAAACGGACCTTATGTTTATGTCTGTAATCATCAGAACAGTTGGGAAATTTTTACCGTAGCGGCCACGTTGCCACCAAATACCGTAACACTCGGCAAAAAAAGCTTAAAATGGATTCCTTTTTTTGGTTGGTTGTACTGGCTTGCCGGTAACATTCTTATCGACCGTAACAATAAAGGCCGGGCCCACGGAACAATTGCACAGACTGCGGCAGCCATCAAAAAACGTGACATTTCGGTGTGGATGTTTCCTGAGGGCACCCGCAGTTATGGCCGCGGGCTGTTGCCGTTTAAAAGCGGTGCTTTCCATACGGCGTATCAAGCGGGTGTTGATATTGTGCCGGTGTGCGTGTCAAATTTACATGGTAAAATCCATATGAACCGCTGGAATAATGGCGAGTTGCTGGTCGAGTTTTTAGCGCCTATCCATATCGCGAATTATCGCAAGGAAACGCTGCGAGAGCTGAGTAAGCATTGCCACCAGTTGATGAACGACAAGATCGTTGCGCTGAATAACACATTGGAACAACAAAAGGATAACCCATGACCGTGGATGTAAACGTTTTGCTGGAGCAGAGCCGTGACACCATTGCCGCGATGATCGAAGATGGTGCGGATCCCAGCCTGCCTTACGAAATCGACCATCACTTAGCCAGCCAGGACTTTACTAAGCTGGAAAAAGCGGCCGTTGAGTTGGTAAAAGAGGGCTACCACGTCGATGACGCCGACGAGTTTGAAGATGAACAGGGCGAACGTTGGTTTGCCTTTGCTGCATCGGTTGATGTTGAACTGGACGAGTCGGTGCTAGCTCGTCAAATTCGTGAAATCGCAACCATCGCTGATGAGTGCGGTGTTGAGTATGACGGCTGGGGTGCTCTGCTGGATGACGACGAAGACTTCGCTGACGAGGATTTCGGGGAAGAAGAATAGAACTCACTGGCACTGAGCAAGTGAGTTCCGATTGTTGCCAGAGGCTCTGTTACAGAGCCTCTATTTTTTTCAGCTGCTCACGCAATTGATCAACCAGCTCCTGAGCTTCCGCCTGCTTTTCACGCTCTTTGGCAATCACCGCTTCTGGCGCTTTACTGACAAAGTTTTCGTTACTGAGCTTGGCGCTGACGCGCTGTAGATCTTTCTCGGCTTTCTCAATCGCCTTATTCAGACGCTTCAGTTCGGCGTCTTTATCGATTAATCCGGCCATCGGAATGTGCAGTTGCAGGTTATCAACTAACGCGGTCATGCTGGCCGGTGCTTCGTCCGACTCTGCAAGAAACTCGATGGATTCCAGTTTTGCCAAGCTGCTTAGGAAGTTCTGGTTCTGCTCGATTCTGGCTCGCGCCATTTCATCGGCGTGAGATAACAGCAACGGCAGTGGCTTGCTCGGTGACAAGTCCATTTCACCGCGAATATTACGGATCGCAACGATCACCCGCTTTAACCATTCCATGTCCTGCATCGCTTGTACATCGGTATCACTGGATACTTGTGGGAAAGGCTGCAGCATGATGGTATCGCCTTCAACACCGGCAAGTGGTTTAACGCGTTGCCAGATGGTTTCGGTGATGTATGGCATGATCGGATGCAACAGGCGCAGTAATTGCTCCAGTATGTGTACCAAGGTGTGACGCGTACCGCGTTGTTCATGCTCAGAACCGTTATGCAATACCGGCTTGGTTAGCTCCAGGTACCAGTCGCAGAACTGGTTCCAGGTGAATTCATAGGCAATCGACGCGGCCATATCAAAACGGTAGCTATCCAGCGCCTGGCGGAATTCTTTAACGGTCGCGTTAAAGCGTGCCAGGATCCATTGGTCGGCCAGTGATAACTTCAGCTCACCGCCGTTAGCCCCGCAATCATGGTCTTCGGTATTCATCAGTACAAAACGGCTGGCGTTCCACAGCTTATTACAGAAGTTGCGGTACCCCTCCAGGCGCTTCATGTCCCAGTTGATGTCGCGGCCGGTTGAGGCTAATGCGGTTAAGGTAAACCGCAACGCGTCGGTGCCGTGTGCGGCGATGCCCTCAGGAAACTGTTTGCGCGTAGCTTTCTCGATTTTTTCCCGCATCTTAGGCTGCATCAGATTGGCGGTGCGCTTAGCAACCAGCTCATCGGCACTGATACCGTCAATCATGTCCAGAGGATCCAGCACATTACCTTTTGACTTGGACATTTTCTGGCCTTCTTCATCGCGAATAAGGCCGGTGACGTACACTTTCTTAAACGGAACCTGAGGCTGACCCTGCTCATCTTTCATAAAGTGCATGGTCATCATGATCATACGCGCAACCCAGAAGAAGATGATGTCAAAACCAGTGACCAGCACATCGGTCGGATGGAAGGTTTTAAGATCGTCGGTTTGTTCTGGCCAACCCAGCGTGGAGAAGGTCCAAAGCGCCGATGAGAACCAGGTATCGAGGACATCGTCATCCTGATGCAGTTCGATGTCGCCCAGGTTGTATTCGGCGCGCACTTCATCTTCGTTACGGCCGACATAAACGTTACCCTGTTTATCGTACCAGGCCGGGATCCGGTGTCCCCACCATAGCTGCCGCGAGATACACCAATCCTGAATGTCACGCATCCAACTGAAGTACATATTTTCGTATTGCTTTGGTACAAACTCGATACGACCGTCTTCGACCGCCTGAGTCGCCTGCTCGGCCAATGGTGCTGCGCGCACGTACCACTGATCCGTTAGATGAGGCTCAATCGGCACGCCACCGCGATCGCCGTATGGAACTTTGTTGGTGTGTTTTTCGGTTTTCTCAAGTAGTTCCTGCTGTTCAAATTCAGCGATCAGTTGCTTGCGTGCATCAAAACGGTCGAGGCCGGCGTAATGCTCAGGCAACTCGCCGGTAAAGCCATTCAGCTCATCCAGCTCTTCACCAGTGCTGGTGTAAAGACCGGCTTTAGCGAGCACCTTAGCGGTATTATCAAATACCGCGATCATACCCAGTTGATTGCGCTTACCGACCTCGTAATCGTTGAAGTCGTGAGCCGGCGTGATTTTTACGCAACCGGTACCGAACTCGGCGTCAACGTAGTCATCGGCGATGATGGGCACACGGCGGTTAACGATTGGCAGCACAACGTCTTTACCGACCAAATGCTGATAGCGCTCGTCGTCCGGGTGCACCGCAACACAAACATCGCCCAGCATGGTTTCTGGACGCGTCGTGGCAACCACCAGATAGTCCTTGCCATCATTGGTTTTTGCACCGTCCGCCAGCGGATAGCGCAAATGCCATATAAAGCCTTGCTGTTCTTTATTTTCAACTTCCAGGTCAGAAATGGCGGTTTGTAACTTAGGGTCCCAATTTACCAGTCGCTTGCCGCGGTAAATTAATCCCTCTTTGTAAAGTTGCACAAACACTTCTAACACGGCTTTGGACAAGCCTTCGTCCATGGTGAAGCGTTCTCGGTCCCAATCGACGGAGTCACCTAAGCGGCGCATTTGTGAAGTGATAGTGCCACCGGACTGCTCTTTCCACTCCCACACTTTGTCGATAAAGGCGTCCCGACCAAGGTCCTGACGACTTTGACCCTGTGCGGCGAGCTGGCGCTCAACAACCATCTGGGTGGCGATGCCGGCATGGTCCGAGCCTACCTGCCATAGTGTATTTTTGCCATCCATACGCTGATAGCGGGTCAGCGTATCCATAATGGTATGCTGAAACGCATGACCCATATGCAGGCTACCCGTAACGTTTGGTGGCGGAATCATAATGGAGTAGGGCTGACCCTCACCGCTGGGTTTAAAATAGCCTTTTTCTTCCCACTGTTGGTAGAGGTTTTCTTCGATGTCTTTTGGGGAATACGTCTTATCCATAATGACCTTTCTGTTAAGCTGGATTCAAGGGCTGAGTGTTCAGTTCACACCCATTGGCCCGATAATGTTTGTAGCGTTCCCGTGCGAGTGCTTTCTGTGCCTCGGCCGGCGGAACGATATCGAATAGTGTCTGGCTTTGTTGTGCCTGCGCCGGTACTTGCTCCGCCAGGTTAAATAAAACGTAGCCGGGTCGCCGGCTAACGTTTTCGGCCTGTGGCCAGATAATTTCTACCGGTACGCCGTTGGCCGGGCCCTCGCCGTGCAAATTGTGCGGGATAAAGCCATCGGCAGGCCGCTGCCACAGCAGTTCGTCTAAGGCCTCGGCCTGGGTTTGCGATGACGCGCAAACCCGCACTTTACGATAGTGCCGAAAAAGATCCGCGATTTTATCGCAAATCAACCGATTTTGCTCGTCTTCCGGTACGTCCGGTAACAGCAGGAAAGTAACCTTCGGCATCTTACTCGGCGCTTTCTGCATTGCTGCAGCGGTTGATCAAAAATTGGGTCAATAACGGCACCGGGCGTCCGGTTGATCCTTTATTGGCACCGCCTTGCCAGGCCGTGCCGGCGATGTCCATGTGCGCCCAGGTGTACTTTTTGGTAAAGCGTGATAGGAAACAGGCAGCCGTAATGGTGCCGGCTTCTTTGCCACCGATGTTCTGCATGTCGGCAAATGGGCTATCAAGTTGTGACTGATATTCGTCCCACAGCGGCAGGCGCCAGGCTTTATCACCACTTTGCGCAGCGGCATTAAGGATTTCGCTGGCCAGCGGGTTATGTTGGCTAAGCACCGCGGAAGCGTGCGCGCCCAGCGCCACAACACAGGCACCGGTCAGAGTTGCCAGATCAATGACGAGCTCAGGCTCAAAACGCTCAACATAAGTCAGCGTATCGCATAGGACCAACCGCCCTTCTGCGTCGGTATTCAGCACCTCTACCGTTTGTCCGCTCATGGTGGTGAGAATATCACCGGGGCGATAGGCTTTGCCGTCGGGCATGTTTTCACAGCCGGCCATAACGCCAATGACATTAATCGGCAGCTGCAGTTCAGCCAGTGCCTGCATGGCACCAATAACGCCGGCAGCGCCGCCCATGTCGTATTTCATTTCATCCATGTTGGCGGAAGGCTTGATGGAGATACCGCCGGAGTCAAAGGTCAGGCCTTTACCGACGAGCACAATCGGTGCCTGATCATCAGCCGCGCCGCGGTAATGCATTAACGTAAGTACTGATTCATGCTCCGAACCCCGGCCTACCGCAAGGTATGCGTTCATACCCAGCGCTTCCATCTCTTTCTCTTCGACGGTCGTTACGCTTAAGTTGTCGTACTGACTGGCAATTTCCTGCGCTTGTTCGGCGAGGTAGCGAGGTGTACAGATGTTAGGTGGCATGTTGGCGACATCGCGGCAACGATCCATGCCCGCGGCAACGCCCAGGCCATGCTGTACCGCCTGCTCACCAATGCCAAGTTCTTTGCGGCTTGGCACATTAAAGACCAGTTTACGCAGTGGCCGACGGGGCTCTTCTTTTTTCGTTTTCAGTTGGTTAAAGCTGTAAATGGTGCTGCGTGCGGCCTCAACGGCCTGACGAACTTTCCAGTAGGTATCGCGCCCTTTAACATGCAGTTCACTCAAGAAACAGACGGCTTCCATCGAGCCGGTTTCGTTCAGGGTATTGATGGTTTTAGCGATGATTTGTTTGTACTGACGTTCGTCCAGTTCCCGCTCTTTACCGCAACCAACCAGTAATACTCGCTCCGCCAGCACATTGGGTACATGATGCAGCAATAACACCTGGCCCGATTTGCCTTCGAGATCTCCGCGTCGCAATAAGTTACTCAGATACCCCTCACTGACGTTGTCGAGTTGTTCGGCTACGCCTGACAATCGACGGGGTTCAAACACACCAACGACGATACAAGCAGAGCGTTGTTTTTCCGGGTTGCCACTTTTTACGCTGAACTCCATGAAAAGGCTCCTGTTTCGGTAGGGCTAAAGGCCTGCTATAGTTTACCCAAAGCATAAATTTGTTGTTAAAATAACAAGTTTACTTAAAAATCTCAGCTATTCCAGTAAAAACCCATGTTAAGAGCGAAAGTCAGTGCGCATATTTAAATATTTAATCAGCGAGACCTTTAAGTCACAACTCGCGGTTTTATTCATTTTGATGACAATTTTTGTCAGCCAAAAGTTTGTTCGCGTGCTTTCCGACGCTTCTGAAGGTGACATACCCGGGACCATTATTTTTCAGTTGCTGTCACTGAACTTGCCAGCGTTGTTATCGCTGATTTTACCCCTCAGTTTGTTTTTAGGCATTTTGCTGGCGCACGGCCGCATCTATGCCGACAACGAGATGACGGTGTTGCACGCCTGCGGCGTCAGTGAGTGGTACGTAACCCGGGTTACGCTGGTGTTGTCACTGGTGTTAGCTGCGGTAACGGCCGTGCTGACCTTGTGGGCTGTGCCCTGGGCGCTGGATCAAGAGCAGCAAATTGAGGATAAAGCACGTGCCGACAGTGGCCTCACCGCGTTGATGCCCGGCCGCTTTCAGCAGGCGAGTAACCAGAAAGCGGTTATTTTTATCGAAGCGCAGGGCGACGACGGTCAGTTGGATAACGTGTTTGTTGCCCAGCATCAACACGAGCAGGGCGAGTTGCAGGGCGGCAGTGTGGTGATGGCGGACGGTGGCCGGGTGATCACTGAACCGGGCGGTGAGCAGTGGCTCGAACTGACCGCGGGCAAACGCTTTGCCGGGGATCGTAACAGCTACCAATTAATGCAGTTTGAAAGCTACCGACTGCAAATCAAAGAGCAACCGGTCAATGAACAACTGCGCAAGTTAGAAGCTTATACCACGTTGGAATTATTGAACGAGCCCGGTAATGCCGCAGTCGCTGAATTTCAGTGGCGTATCGCGATACCGCTGGCGATGCCGTTGCTGACGCTGATTGCGGTACCGTTAAGCCGCGTTAATCCGAGACAGGGCAAGTTTGCCCGGATGGCTCCGGCACTGCTCATTTATCTGGGCTATTTTCTGCTCCTTATGGCGGCCAAGTCGGCTGTACGTGACGGTGTTATACCGGCGGCAATCGGATTATGGTGGATTCATGTCGGGTTATTGGTGTTTGGTATGATTTTGATTGGCAAAGGTCGGCCGGTCGGCTTAAAAATGCTAGCGAGCTTAAAGTGGAGGCGTAGCTGATGCTATCGATATTAGAACGTTATATCGGCATGACCGTACTGCGTACGTCTTTGCTCAGTTTAGCCGTACTCACCGGATTGTCGGCGCTGATCCGTTTTGTCGAACAATTAAAGGCGGTGGGGCGTGGCAGTTATGAAGTGGTTGATGCTGCACTGTTTGTGTTTTACAGCCTGCCCCGAGATGTCGAAGTGTTTTTTCCGATGGCGGCCTTGCTCGGCGGTTTGATCGGCATGGGTATGCTGGCCAGTAATTCAGAGCTGGTGGTGATGATGGCGGCAGGCCGTTCGCGCCTGAATATAGCCGCTGCGGTGATGAAAACCGCCATTATCATGATGGTGGCAGTGATGGCGATTGGTGAGTGGGTAGCGCCACCCATGGAAGCCAAAGGTCGCTTAATTCGCGCCCAGGAAATCTCCGGCGGTAGCCTGATTTCTGCGCAACGGGGAGTGTGGGCCAAAGACGGCACAAACTTCATCAATATCGGTGAGGTGCAGGATACCGGTCAATTGAACAGCGTTTTGATCTACGAATTTGATCAACAACAGCAATTGCAACAGGTTACCTACGCTCGCTCAGCCTTGTTTGCGGACAGTAAATGGCGTCTCAATCAAGTGGTGGTGACCGAAATTCAGGACTGGAAGATTGTTGAGCGGCAACTACCTTCAATGACCTGGCAGTCCTCATTGACACCCGATAAACTGGGCGTCGTCACGGTAAAACCGGAGTCATTGTCGATAACAGGATTGGTGGATTACTTGAACTATCTCGAGAGTAATCAGCAGTCTTCGCAACGTTATGAGCTGGCGCTGTGGCGGAAAGTGCTTGCGCCGCTGACGGTCGCGGTGATGTTGCTGGTGGCCATGTCATTTATCTTTGGACCCTTGCGTTCAACCAGTATGGGGGCGAGAATCTTGCTGGGCGTGGTGACTGGCTTCGGTTTCCACGTGACCAATGAAATATTTGGTCCGCTGGCACAGGTGTACCAGATACCAGCGGTGTTAGGAGCGATTTTACCCAGTGTGGTGTTTGCCGGCCTGGCGGTTTACTTTATGCAGAAAAACCATGCTTAAAGTTCATGCCAGTAGAACAACTGGTTGGCCTCCTTCGACAGTACCACTAACTCGGTGCCGGCCGCGTAATCCTGCAGTGCGCGGCGGTTTTTAAAGTCCACCAGCACCCACAAGGTGCCGAGTCCGGCAAAACAGGTGAGCAACCGCACTAAGGTTTGGCGGACGCTGAGTTTGCTGCCATCGCGGTTTTGCAGTTTCAAACGCCACGCGCGCATACCGACGGTTTGGCCGGAGGTTTTCCAGAAATAACCAAAAAACAGCGCGAGCACGGCGACAAGATAGATGCTGTACCAAGGCCCTTGAGCCAGCCAGGCTGCGTGATCGAAGTCTTCGGTCAGGGTTATCATACCACTGGCAGAAAGTATGCCGGCAAAAGCAAGTGCCAGTGCAGAAGCCAGCATAATGATGGCAACGGCAACCAGTAAGTCATATATCCAGGCTGCCAGACGACGGGGAAAGCCCGCACTTGGAAAACTGGCGTGTAATTTTTGAGCGTTGGAAACCATAGAGTTTTTCAGTCTAGTTAAACGGCGCTGTTATCATAACACGTTGGTTTAGGCAGCGGCAGTCACCGCAAAAGAGACCGAATTGCTCAACTAATCAGCAATCAAACGCAATGCTGAAAAAATTCTGCAATAAGTGCTTGATTAGCACTTTCGCACGGGTATAATCCCATCCGTCGCCAACAATGACATCCCATCTTTATGCCGAGGTGGCGGAATTGGTAGACGCAGCGGATTCAAAATCCGCCGCTGGTAACAGCGTGGGGGTTCAAGTCCCCCCCTCGGCACCAATAACACTCGTAACTAACACCAATCAGTAATTCCCACAAGCAGACTAGCGGATTAAATGCCACTGCGTTTGACGCCCGGCACTGTAGAGTACCTTGTCGCCATCGAAAAAGGCGGTTTGTTCAAGCATAATCTGAATCATCTGGCCATCCCATTCCGGCACCGATTGTTTGATATTACCTTCAATTGCATAAGCGGTATTGGCGTGTAAAGGCCAATCGCCACGGACAGGTGTTGGGCCTTGATTGTCCCACATACCGATCGTTGGGCCTGGGGCATGGCCGTAAAAACCAATGGGGTGTGTATAGGTGCTGCTGTTAATGCCAGCCGCTTGGCTCGCTTTTATCGTAGCCGCCAGTATCTGGTTACCGCTGCGACCAGCGACAAATTCAGTGGTTAATATATCCTGCCAGCGATTGCCGGTCGCCAGCGCGTCGGTTAGTCCTTGTGGCGCTTCATTTTCATCGTGCTTAAGCACGTAGGCCATTTCCTGAGTGTCGGTGCACATCGCCAGATAACAAATGCCTACGTCGGTATGTAGCACGTCACCACGCTTAATGATCCCATTACCGGTGCTACAGAACGGCATATTGTCGTCGCATCGATGACCTTGCCGCTGGAAGGTCACGTAAGGCATAAACCAAGGTTCCAGCCCCAGCTTCTCAAAGCGCTCGCGAATGTACCAGGCCACATCGTCGGTGGTGGTTACATCGGGGGTGATGGTTTTATTGCTGAATGCTTCAGCGATAACGCCTCGAGCAACAGCAACTGCGCTACTGAGGATGCTGACTTCCCGCTCCGTACGGGTTTCTACCCAGCGCACGACGAGGTCCTCAGCGGAAACCAATCGTTGTTGATAGTGCTGCGGTAACACCTCAAGCAAGCGTTTGTGTAAACCTTGCGTGAGGCCATCTGCTACTGGCCAGTCCTTTGATACGTTGATACCAATGCGTTGCGGGTCTTTGTCAGCGATCAGGGTTGCCAAAGCCTGCCATTGCTCATCCAGATCACCGCCGGACCAGACGGACTCATAGGGCTTGCCAAATGGGTAGGTGTTGACCGACAGTTTTTCGACATGACCATCCTCATGTCGGTTAAAAATAAGCATCGTGGTGCGCCGGGCAGCAAAAGTAGGCTGCGGCACGAGGGAAAAGTAGACCGGATCTTCAGCGTACTCGCGGTTAATAACCAGCCACATATCAAGATCAGCGGCATCCATTAACGTTGGAAGTAACGTATCAAGGCGATGATTGGTTATGGCGTTCATCGGTTCGATGCGGTCACGGTGAGCAACAACCTGAAACTGGTCGGCTGATTCGATAACACGTCCTTGAGCTTGCAGAGCGTCTGCCTGCGCCGACGTGAGTGCGAATAAACCAGCGGCAAGGAGGGTGGCGATACGATAAGTCATAAGTCGTTCTCGTTATGTTTTTTTGCCAGTTTTGCATAAGTTGGCTTTAGTTAGTAGAGCTTAATGCCAGCGACGGTGAGAGGCAGCTAAGATAAGGCGGAGTGATCAATATGTGGCTAAGAATGTTATTCATCAGTTTGTTGGTTTACAGCGGTTGTTTATCGGCCGCGGACTATCGCATCGAGCGAGTGAAAGAAAACGTCTATCGATTCAGTGCCGGGCATTACCATTCCGTGTTCATGGTGACGCAAAGTGGTGTGTTTGTTACTGATCCCATTAATCCAAAGGCGGCGGCCTACTTAAAACAACAAATTAAACAACGGTTTAATCAACCCATCCGCTATATGGCATACAGTCACAATCATATTGATCATACGCTGGGAGGTGAACAACTGGCTGATGCTGAGGTGGAAATACTCGCGCATGAGTACGCGGCCGAAGATCTGGAGTGGACCCAAACGCCTACTGTGCTGCCAACGCAGACCTTTGCGGATGGGATGACGGTCAAGCTGGGGGACAGTTCTGTTCAACTCAATTATCACGGGCCTAACAATGGACGTGGTTCCGTCAGTATGCGCTTTATGCCGGCTAACGTGCTGTATGTGGTCGACTGGATCGTCATTGGTCGGATGCCCTATAAAGATCTGCCCGGTTATGACATTCACGGCATGATCCATTCAACTCAAGAAATTTTAAGGCAACCGGCGTTCGATGTTTTTGTGGGCGGACATGCTGAAATGGGAACCCGGCATGATGTGCAACGGTATTTAAATTACCTTCAGGATCTTTACCTTGCGGTTGTCGAGGGAATGTTGGACGGTAAATCATTGGCGGAATTGCAGGCCGAGATCAAGCTCGACGATTATCGGGATTTGGCGATGTATGAGGAGTGGCTTCCGCTAAACATCAAAGGCGTTCATGATACCTTGTTGGCAATGTCTTACTTTGACCGACGGTAGCCGTCCCGGAGGGATCGGCTACCACGGTCAGGGTTATTTTAATCCGTCAGTTCTTTATGGCTGACCGCCGTCATGATTTCCGCAAACGTCGATGCCGAATGGTAAATATTAACGGACTCTCCGGTACGCTGGGCGATACGCAGAGAGGAAACAACACCGCGGATAACGTCACCGGTTTTTATCACAATAAAGTCGTGACCTTTCATTTTTAAGGTGGCTGCAGCGTCGCCAATTCGTGCTGATAGCAACTGACGGTATTCCACTTGCGGCAGTTGCATTAGTGGCGTCATCAAGTCTTTAACAGCGACGTCCTGACGAGGTATCTGCGCTTGTAAGCCAAGTTGCATGGCCCGGCGACCGTAAAACTCTCGTAATGCAACAATACCAATGATTTTGTGCTGTGCATTGGTAACGCAGGCATAGCGCTGTCCGCTACTGGTCAGCAGTTTTTCTGTGGCTGCCAGCGTGCTATTCGCACTGACCATGATGGGGTCGTGGCGTTGAAAGTCATCAAATACCTGCAAAGCTGCGTCGTTCCAGCTCAATTTTTCCGGCGGCTCAATATCGGCCAGAGTATTCAGTTCCGTGCTCGATGGCGCAGACTGAAGGGCTTTAAATGGTGTCATTTTAGTACTCCTTAATTACAACAAAGTGCGCTCTGCAACGCGGTAGAGCGAGGGTAGTCGTTGTGTTAAGAAGTGACTGGGGGTGCGCGCGTTTGCGGGTGTTGGTGGCGAGTGTGAGCAAACCCCGCCGGCTCATCAGCGACTGAGCTTGAGTGCTTAACAGCGTTAAGCGTAAGCTGCGCAAAACCGGTTAGGGCGCTGGTGTCCTGGGAGTCCTTTTCATTGCAATGGGTTTGGCAGTTTTCGTTGCAACGCTCGGTATGACGCTGAAAATCGGATGCCTGATGGACAAACTGGCGGGCTTCGCCAGTACCGGAGTCCGCCCACACTTGTTCAACGTACGCAAAAGAGATTGCGCTCGTTAGCAGGAGTAATAGGTTAAGTGTCTTTATCAGCATCGTTTTCATACATTACTATGTATAGCCAATTAGAAATAACCGCAAGGGGTAAGTTCCGGTGAAACTAAAATTATTTCAGGTTGATGCGTTTGCAGAGCGCGTGTTCGAGGGCAATCCAGCAGCGGTGGTGCCGTTGCCACAATGGCTGGATGATGACTTATTGTTACGCATTGCCGAGGAAAATAACCTTTCTGAAACCGCGTTTCTGGTTAAGTCAGCCGCGGGTTACGAGTTACGTTGGTTTACTCCGGCTGCGGAAGTTGACCTTTGTGGTCACGCGACCCTGGCAGCGGCTCATGTGGTATTTTCGCATCTGGGCTTTGACCAGGATGAAGTGCGTTTCAGCAGTCGCAGTGGTGAGCTTATCGTGCATCGGTCCGAAGGCGGACTGATGATGGATTTTCCGGCAACCCGACCGACCCCGGTGGCAACGCCGACTGCCATTACCGAAGCACTTGGGTTCGAGCCCAACCACGTATTGCTGGGTTATGATCACATTGTGGTGTTGGATAATGAGCAGCAAGTGCAGTCATTGGTAATCGACTTGACGCCGCTACGCCAATTGGATTCGCGTGGTGTCGTGGTTACCGCAGCCGGTGACCAATACGATTGTGTCAGCCGCTGCTTTTACCCAAAACTCAACGTTCCGGAGGACCCCGTGACCGGTTCGGCGCACTGTCAATTGGCACCATACTGGGCTGAGCAACTGCAAAAGTCAGAACTTAATGCCCGTCAATTATCGGCGCGCGGCGGCACTATTCGCTGTGTGGTCAAGGGCGAACGGGTACAGCTCTACGGGCGTGCGGTGGATTACCTTATTGGCACGATAAATCTGTAAGCAAAAGGCGGCTTACTGCTTGCAGGTTAGACCACTTGGTTACATACTCAGCAGTTAAACGAATTAGGCAGTATCGTTTGCAAAATACAATAACAAAGGACAAAGCGATGAATTTGCCAAAAACAAGTCGGATCTATCAAGGGATGATCTTAGCGGGGGCCGTTGCGCTCGCGGGGTGTGAGTTTGACAACGAAGTCCCTGAATATCAGGCGCCCCCAGCGACAGAAGAACCGGACTACAGCAGCCCGCTTCCGGAGCAGGAGCCGCTTTCTACATTTGACGAGGATGGTCAGTTGCAGGCAGATATTGCCTGGACCACCTATGGCGTGCCGTATATTACCGCTGATAATCTTGAAAGTATGGCATTTGGCGTGGGCTATGCCTTCGCGCAGGATAATATCTGTATTCTTGCCGATCAGATCGTTAAGTTTAACTCTCAACGTTCGATGTTTTTCGGGCCTGACAATCCTATTGGTTCAGGTAACAGTCAGAATGTGATTGATGATTTTGGTTTTCTGGCCTTGGGAATTCGTGACAATGCCGAGCAAGGTTTTGCTAACCTAAGCGATGAATCCAAGGCGCTATTGCAGGGATATGCCGCAGGTTATAACCGATATTTAAACGATACCGGCGTCGCTAATATCGATCCGCAGTGTGCCGGCCAGCCTTTTGTTCGTGAAATCACGCCGATTGACATGCTAACGTACGCACAGGGTGTTGCGTTGCTGCCTGGTGCCAGTAACTTTACCGGCGCGGTTTTCGTCGCCGCTCCTCCGGGTCAGGACTATACCCCGCAACCGGTAATGCCGGCGCAGGAGACCGCCAGCCTAGACTTTTCAAAAGTCAGCGTTCATATGCCTGAACCCAACCCGACGGAGATGGGCTCAAATGGCTGGGCGATTGGGCGCGATTTGAGTGCTACAGGGCAGGGGATGTTATTGGCAAATCCGCATTTCCCGCACACCGGTAATCAGCGCTTCTGGCAGTTTGGTATTGAAATTCCCGGCGAATTGAAAGTCGCAGGCGGCTCGTTATCCGGTATGCCGGGCGTGGTAAACATCGGATTTAACGAAAATGTGGCATGGACCCATACGTTTTCAACCGCAAATCGCTTCGTGGTGCATCAGCTCGAGCTGGATCCTGAAGATGAAACAGGAACAACTTATCTGGTCGACGGGGAACCGGTCGAAATGACCACCAAAACCCATCAGATCCAGGTCAATGTTGGCGGCGGACAGAGCATCACCTTGCAGAAAACCAGTTATCACAGTGACTTCGGTACCATTATAAAAGTACCGAATTCGCCGCTCACCTGGGGTGTCGATGACTTCGGTAAAGATGTTGCTTATGCGATTTACGATGCCAACCTGCCGAATTATGAAATTCTTGACCACTGGTTGGCGATGAACCGCTCCCGTAATATTGAGGAGTATCGGCAGAGCTTTATCGATTACACCGGAACCGTATTCAATAACGCGATGTCGGTGGACGACGATGGTGATGCCTTCTTTACCGATGGTTCGTCGGTACCGAATATCAGTGAAGAAGCACTCGCGGCCTGGCAGCAGAATACGTTGTTGCAGGGTATCAGCCAGTCGGCTGGTTTTCCGGTAATGCCGGGCAATTCAGCGTTATTTAAAGCCGATGGCAAGATGCCGTTTAGTCGCGCACCTTCGTTACTGCGCACTGACTTTGTGCAGAACTCCAACGACAGTTTCTGGCTGACCAATCCGGAGCAACCGATTGACGACGTGGCGCCATTGTGGGGGCCTGTCGGTAATGAACAGTCATGGCGTTCACGATTGGGTCAGAAGATGTTAGCCGAGGGTGGTTCAGCTGACGGTAAATTTACCCGCGAAGATATTGCTGAAAAATTGCTCAGCAACCGTAGCTATCTGGCTGAAGCGGTGCTGGATGACTTGTTGTCATTGTGCTCGCGTCAGGGTGAACAACCTGTTGCCACGGTCGCCGGTAACCAGAGTATCAAACCGGCCTGCGATACGTTGGCACAGTGGGACGGAACCATGAACAAAGACAGCGTCGGAGCCATGCTGTTCCGCGAGTTTGCAACGGAGTTTAATCGTGATCCGAAGTGGCAGGTGGACTTTGATCCGACTGACCCGTTAAACACTCCGCGTGACCTGGTTAATAACGTATCCGTACTGACCGATTTGGGTAACGCCATGGTTCGTATCCAGTCGCTTGGACTAGACATCGACGCGCCATTAGGCGAGGTACAGTTTGTCGAACGGGCGTTGCCCGACGGTCAGCCTTCAGGACAACGCCTACCTTGGGGGGGCGCCAATAACATTGAAGGTGGCTTTAACGTGTTCCGCGCTAATACAGGCTCGGACGGTACGATTTATCCGCGTTTGATTTATCCGCAAGTGGATGGCTCGAATTTGACCGAAGCGGGGCTTGGCTACCACATCAGTTACGGCTCAAGCTGGATGTTCACCATGGAGTTCACTGAACAAGGGCCTTCTGCTCAGGGCTTGCTGAGTTATTCGCAATCACGCAATGTGCTGTCTGATCATTACATTGATCAAACCTTGCTGTATTCACAGCAACCACAATTGCGTTCAATTTGGTTTAACAACAGTGACATTGAGGCCAATACCGTTCGTCAGTTGAGTCTTAGCCAAGACAATGAATAGACGGAGATAAGCACTAAAAAGCCCCCGCTCAGTCGGGGGCTTTTTGGTTGTCATTTTTCATTAACTGACATTGCCGACAGAGAGGCGTATACTGTGCCAAAGCCAAAACATTTATTGGTAGCAAATTAAAAGGATTCTATGACCGACAGCAACGAAAATGCACCACAATACGAAGTCGAAATCCCCTCTCGGGAAGCGCTGCTGGTGCTGGTCGACGAGCGACTGAAACCTGTGCATATTGACGATTTCATCAGTCATTTTAAACTCGATGATGAGCGTCAGCTGGTGGGGTTAAAACGCCGCCTGCGGGCGATGGAACGAGATGGCCAGTTGGTTTATACCAGAGCGAACTGCTATGGCCTGCCGGAGCGGATGCAATTGATTCGTGGCCGCATTATCGGACACCGTGACGGATTTGGTTTTTGTAAACCAGACGATGGCGGCAAAGACATTTTTATTCCACATCATCAGATGTATTCGGTGCTGCACGGCGATATCGTGCTGATAAAACCGGCCGGAACCGATAACCGCGGCCGTCCCGAGGGACGTGTGGTGCGGGTGGTCGAACCGCGAGACAGTGATATTGTCGGACGTTACTTTGTTGAGAACGATATCGGCATCGTCGTCCCTGACGATTCACGCATCAGCCAGGACATCTTAATTCCGCACGCGGATAATGCCGGCGCCCGTCACGGTCAGTTAGTGGTTGTCACCATTACCCGCCGCCCCAATCGTCGCACCAGCCCGATTGGCAAAATCTCAGAAGTGCTTGGTGACCATATGGCGCCCGGCATGGAAATTGAAATTGCGATGCGGGAGCATGATATCCCGAATGAGTGGCCCGACGGTCTTGACCGTGAACTTGCGAAATACGACGAAGAAGTGCCTAAAGAGGCCTATGAAGGCCGCATTGACTTGCGAGAGCTGCCACTGATTACCATCGACGGTGAAGACTCGCGTGATTTTGACGATGCGGTTTGTGCGTTGCCGGAAGACAAAGGCTGGCGCCTGTGGGTGGCGATTGCCGATGTCTCCTATTACGTGCGCCCTGGCACATTACTGGATGACGAAGCGGTGAACCGGGGTAACTCGGTGTACTTCCCGAACAATGTGATTCCGATGTTGCCGGAAAAGCTCTCCAATGGCTTGTGTTCCCTTAATCCCAACGTCGACCGTTTGTGTATGGTTGCCGAAATGGAGATAGGTCCGCGCGGAAAATTAAAACAGTCGCGTTTTTATCCCGCGGTCATGAACAGTCATGCCCGCTTGACCTACAACAAAGTGAAACAAATTCTCGACGGCGATGTTGAGTTGCGCGAACAGTACAAAGACGTACTCAGCAATATTGAAGAGTTGCATAATGTGTACAAAGCTCTGGCAACCGTTCGCAAGCAGCGTTCCGCCATTGAGTTTGATACGCAAGAAACGCGTTTCATTTTTAATGCGCATCGTAAAATTGAACGTATTGAGCCGGTTAAGCGTCATGTCGCGCACAAGATCATTGAAGAATGTATGATTGCAGCCAATGTCGCATCAGCAAGGCTGGTTGAAGATGATGAGGACATTAATGCGCTGTTTCGTGTGCATGAAGCGCCTGCCGATGAACGCCTGACCAGCTTCCGCGCCTTCTTAGCTGAACTGGGATTAAACCTTGGTGGTGGTGATAAACCGACACCGACGGATTATGGCAAACTGCTGGAAGAGGTTAAAGACCGTCCGGATCATGAGTTAATTGAAACCATGATGCTGAGATCCATGCAGCAGGCCGTCTATCAGCCGGAGAATGAGGGTCACTTTGGTCTGGCCTTGAAGTCCTACTCTCACTTCACCTCGCCCATTCGGCGTTATCCTGACTTGATTTTGCATCGGGCAATCAAGGCAATACTGCGTAAACGTGAAGGTACTGAGCAGTCGTTAACCGGCGCCTGGAGCTACAGCGAGAAAGAGTTGGATGATTTAGGCGTGCACTGCTCGATGACCGAAAGACGTGCGGATGACGCAACACGGCAGGTGGATGAGTGGCTCAAGTGTGAGTTCATGCTGGATCATATTGGTATGGAGTTTACCGGTGTGGTGTCCTCGGTGACCAACTTCGGGTTGTTTGTACGCCTGGATGAATACCAAATCGACGGGTTGGTACACATCAGTAACCTGGGTGATGACTATTACCAGTATGACAACCAGAAAGGCATGTTGATTGGCGAGAATACCCGCACCATTTATCGTCTCGGCGATAAAGTCAAAGTGTCAGTGAAAACGGTAGATCTGGATGAGCGTAAAATTGACCTGACGTTACTGGGGGCTGAAAGCCCGACGGGTAAGCAACGCAAACGTAATTCGGGCAAAACACAACGGAAAAAATCACAGGGTAAGTCGTCACGGGGTAAGGGTTCCAACCGGAATAAACCTCGTAAAGGCAGTAAAAACAAAGGTAATAACCCCTCATGAGTCAAAAAGTAACGGTATTTGGCTTGCATGCGGTCCGCTCAATAATGGACAACCATCCGGACCGTCTGGTTGAACTGTATGTCTCGAAAGAGCGTCAGGACGATGCGGTTAACGGAATAGTGCAACAGGCTCATGGCTTAGGCATTCGCCCGCAGTGGGTACCGAAACCGGCGCTGGATAAACGTGCCGAAGGCGGTAATCATCAGGGCGTGGTTGCGACGGTGACGTCCTTGCCGACGCTCAATGAGCACGACCTTACGCGGCTGGTAGAACAAAGTGACGGCGCGCCGTTGTTTTTGGTGTTGGACGGTGTTACCGACCCGCATAATTTAGGAGCGTGCCTGCGCACCGCAGATGCTGCCGGCGTTACGGCAGTAATTGTGCCAAAAGATAAATCGGCTCAAGTAACGCCAACGGTCAGAAAGGTCGCTTGTGGGGCTGCTGAAGTGGTTCCGCTGGTGGTGGTGACTAATTTAGCCCGCGCGTTACGAGATCTGCAGCAATTGAACGTGTGGGTGACCGGCACGGCCGGAGAAGCGACGCAGTCGCTATACGATGTTGATTATCGCGGTGCCACAGCATTGGTGATGGGGGCTGAAGGTAAGGGCATGCGCCGCTTGACGCGTGAGACGTGTGATGAACTGGTTGCCATTCCCCTTGCCGGTAGTGTGAGTAGCCTGAATGTTTCGGTTGCCAGCGGTATTTGTTTGTTTGAGGTGGTGAGACAGCGCCATGGATCTTAAACGTCGCCTGTTCCCGATCGGCATTGCACTTTTTTTGATCGCCATGTTATTTGTCAGTTGGACTCCTAACTGGGAGTCCGGTGAATTCCTTCGCTCGACCAAACCTTACGTTTCGTTTGACTACCAGTTTGAGCCGTCGCCGACGCAGTTACTGCGTGACGTTGCCGAAGATGTTGATAATCGGCTCGATGTCCGCCACGAGTGGCATAAAGTGAGCGAACGTGAAGCGCAGTACGATGTGGTGATACAACTGATCGAGTCAGGCTCCGCGGTACAACTAGATGCTACGCTTTATCGTAACGACGAGCGCTTTGAACACATTGTCGTGCGCGGTGAAAGTGAGGTAAAGAACGAGCTGGCCGACCGTCTGGTAAGGCTGCTCACGGACCGCATCGAGTCCGACCACGCTCAACAAAGCACATCGCCTGATTAGGTGGTGATTGCAATCATCGTCATTTTGCGTTAGTATCGCGCGGCTTAAATCAGCCATTGTATAAACTACTAGTTGAGTTCCTTGCTTCTATGTCAGTGCGGCTGAGCTGAACTGAGGCTATATGAACCAAAAGGACACTGTAATGCGTCATTACGAAATCGTATTTATGGTCCACCCGGACCAGAGCGAGCAAGTACCTGGCATGATCGAGCGCTACAGCGAAACGATCAAGCAAGGTGGTGGTCAAATCCATCGTTTAGAAGACTGGGGCCGTCGTCAACTGGCTTACCCAATCAACAAACTGCACAAAGCACACTATGTTCTGTTGAACATCGAAGCGTCTGCAGAAGTTGTGGAAGAGCTGGAAACTGCATTCCGTTTTAACGATGCAGTATTGCGCAACATGATCATGCGCAAAAAAGAAGCGATCGTTGAACCTTCGCCGCTGACTAAGCCGAAGGAAGATCGTAAAGGTGACAGTGAAGCCGCATAACTCATAATGAGTAAGGCTGTACCTTCACAGAGAGACGTATGAATCGACTGCACATTACCGGAACCGTTTGTAAGCCAGTGAAGCTGGAAACCAGTCCTTCAGGCATCGAACATTTAATGGTGACCATTGAGCATCGTTCAATGCAGCCGGAAGCCGGCATGAGTAGACAGTCATACGTAAAGCTGCAGCTTGTTATGAGCGGTGAAGGGTTACAACACTGGTTACAAAAATTGACGGTGGGTAGTGAAGTTCACGCAGAAGGTTTTCTGCATCGCCACGAGGACAAAAATGGACTCGCGCGATTAGTACTTCATGCTCAGCATCTAGAACAGATTTAAGGAGACCATCATGGCTCGTTTTTTCCGTCGCCGTAAGTTTTGCCGTTTTAAGGCAGAAGGCGTTAAAGAGATTGATTACAAAGACATCGCTACGCTTAAGAACTACATTACCGAATCGGGTAAAATCGTTCCTAGCCGTATTACTGGAACCTCTGCAAAATATCAGCGCCAGTTAGCTCGTGCTATCAAACGTGCGCGTTATTTGTCACTGCTGCCTTACACTGATTCACATCAGTAAGATAGCATCGGTTCGAATACCAAGATTAGGGGTAGCGAAAAATGAACATCATCTTATTAGATAAAATTGCTAACCTGGGTGGCCTTGGCGACCAAGTTAGCGTTAAAGCTGGTTACGCTCGTAACTTCTTGTTCCCTCAGGGCAAAGCAGTTCCGGCAACCAAATCAAACATCGAATTGTTCGAACAGCGTCGCGCTGAGTACGAAGCGAAGCTTGCTGACCAGTTGGCAGCGGCTGAAGCTCGTGCTGAAAAAATCAATGCACTGGATACGATTGAAATTGCATCGAAAGCTGGCGACGAAGGTAAACTGTTCGGTTCAATCGGCACTCGTGATATCGCTGACGCGATCACTGCTGCCGGCGTAGAAGTGAAGAAAGCAGAAGTATTAATGCCTCATGGTACCATCCGTGAAACTGGCGAATACGAGCTGGAATTACACTTACACGCGGACGTGTTTGCTAACGTGAAATTGAAAGTTGTTGCTGCTGACTAAGCAGTGAGCAAAAGCAATAGCGAAAAAGCTGCCTTCGGGCAGCTTTTTTTTTGAAAAATTTTACCTCCCTTGTAAACCCTGCTACAACCGACAGCGACTTATTACCAAATTCAATAACAAATCACGTAGACAGGGAGAACGCGGTGTCCGAAACCACCGACATAGCACTGGCTGCAAAAGGCGACAAGGCTGCATTCAAACGACTTTATGATCGACACATAAGGAATGTCTATGGACAGGTATTGCGGCTTACAGCGGATGCGTCATTAACGGATGATTTGGTGCAGGAAATTTTTGTCCAGGTATGGCGCAGCCTGCCGAAATTTGACCAGCGCTCAAAGTTTTCAACCTGGCTCTACAGCTTGGCGAACAACGTCGCCATTACGGAACTACGAAAACAAACGCGTTGGTTTAAACGCAATCAGCGGGCGGCGGAGCAAGAGGACCCTAATCGCTGCGCCGATTTAGAGGATGGCATCGACTTGGGCGCGCTGGATCAGTTAGTGATAAAACTGCCGGAGCAGACCCGACAAGTTTTCGTGTTACACGCATTGAATAATTATTCTCATCAACAAATTGCCGATTTGTTGGGAATTGCCGAGGGAACCAGTAAATCTCAGTTTCACCGGGCTCGTAACCTTATGCAGGAGTGGTTATGAAAGACAAAAAACAGCAACTTGATGCGATGATTCATGAACATCAGCAGCAGGACTCAGGGGTAACCCCACCGGCGGACTTGTGGGCCGGCATCGAGTCGCGACTGGAAGAGCGTCCAGTACAACAAACAGCCACTCCAATCGCGACAAAATGGTGGTTTGCAGGCGGTCTGTCAGCGGTAGCTGCCAGTTTGATGACGGTAGCCGTTATTGTTGGCCTGCAAAGTCCGGTTACCAAGCAGCCGGATGTCAGCGAATGGTACTTACTGGCCCAACAAATGAATCAGGCCCAGCATCAGCAGGTTGACGCTATGGCCAGTGGTTACCAGTTAGCCGGCTACGAAATGACGCAAAACAATTACATTGAGTCATTAGCCAGCTTGCGTAACGCCAAGCAACAGTTACTGCTGTCGATGCAGGAAAACGGCGGTGACGCGCAGATGATCGACATGCTGCGCTGGATCAATGAGCAAGAAATTCAACTACTGAAACACGCGTATCAGCAACAGCCCGTGTTGGAAGAAATTTAGACCAGGAGAAACGTTATGAAAACAGTATCATTACTCGCAAGCGCGTTATTAGCCAGTGCCAGCTTTATGGCCTTCGCACAGCAGTCGGTGGACAAAACCCTCGATGTGAGTGCCGGTACCCGTGTGTATCTGAACAATGAGCGCGGTGAGCTGGAAGTGATTACCCACGATAAAGACCAAGTCCGTTTAGTCGGTACGCTGGATAAACGGGCCGAAGACCTCATTTTCGAATTGCGCGGTAATGGCGTTCGGATAGAGGTGCGTACACCGGAGCAAAATGGTTGGAGCTATAATGATGAAGACGGTTCCGAACTGACCTTATATATGCCGGAAAGTAGCCCTTTGAAAGTTGAAGGGGTGTCGATGGATGTCAATGCATCGGATCTGAGCGGCGGTACCGATATCACCTTGGTTAGTGGTGATATTAAACTCACTAACGCGTCACAAAATGTGTTATTAAAAACGGTATCCGGTGATATCGATGCCAGCCAATTGGCCGGTGAAGTGGTACTGGAAACGGTGAGTGGCGATATCAAAGATGTTGAGAATAATGCCAACCGGGCTAAGTATCAGGCCGTTAGTGGCGACCTTGAAGTACGCTCCAATGCGTTACGTCGCTTTGAATTGCAGAATGTTTCGGGCGATGTGCGGATGAAATTACCGACCATTGATGACGGTCAGGTCAAAAATGTCAGCGGTGATGTCGAGTTGCACTTGGGTTTGAGTGATACCGCTACTTTGGATGCGTCCTCCGTCAGTGGCGACTTGTTATTCCGCTTTAGCGACGACGTTAATGCCAGTTTTAACCTTAAAGCCAATGCCGGCGGTGACATCATTAATGAGTTGACCGCTGACAAAGCCGAAGAGTCACGCTGGGGTACGGCTTCCTCACTGCAGTTCAGTGCAGGTTCGGGAGCGGCTCAGGTAAAAGTGAGCACCGTATCAGGAAGTATCGAAATCAAACGCGATTAACGCTATAGTAAGCGGGTTGTTTGACGCTAACCAATGAGAATAACTTTGCATGGCTGAACCCGCTAAAAAAACGGATAAATCTATCGAGGCGCTGCGATCAGCGCCTCACTCGATCGAAGCAGAGCAGTCGGTGCTTGGCGGTCTGATGTTAGATAATGATGCCTGGGACAAAGTTGCCGGAAGCATTATTGCGCAGGACTTTTATCATCGGGGCCACCGACTGATATTTCAGGCGATGCAGAAGTTGGCTGATAACAGCCAACCGATGGATTTGGTGACCGTATCAGAAACGCTTGAAGCGGCCGGTGAACTGGAAAAAGTAGGGGGCTTCGCTTACCTTGGCGAAATCTCAAAAAACACCCCCAGTGCTGCCAACATTCTGGCGTATGCAAACATCGTCCGAGAGCGCGCGGTATTACGCGAGATGATTGCCGCTGCTAACGATATTGCCGAGTCCGGCTATGATACCCAGGGCCGTACCAGTCAGGAGCTTCTCGACGAAGCCGAGAGCAAAGTCTTTCGAATTGCGGAAAAACGCACCAGTGCGACCGAAGGACCAAAGGGTGTCAGTGACATTCTGGCGAAAACTATCGAACGTATTGATGCGCTCAGCAAAATTAAGAATCACAATGGCGTTACCGGCGTCTCCAGTGGATTCCATGACCTCGACCAAATGACGGCTGGGCTGCAACCATCCGATTTAATCATCGTTGCCGCACGTCCATCTATGGGTAAGACCACGTTCGCCATGAACCTGGCTGAAAACATCGCCATGAATGAAGAAAAACCGGTGCTCGTATTCAGTCTCGAGATGCCGGCGGAACAGATCATGATGCGTATGCTGGCGTCTCTGAGCCGGGTGGATCAAAACAAAGTCCGTACCGGTAAACTCGAAGACGATGACTGGGCCCGAATTGCTTCGGTCATGAACATTCTCAATGAAAAGAATAACTTGTACATCGATGATGCGTCGGGGTTAACCCCCACCGAAGTACGCTCGCGCTCGCGTCGTATTGCCCGCGATCACGGTGGCTTAGCCATGATTATGGTGGATTATCTGCAATTGATGACGGTGCCGGGGATGTCGGAAAACCGCACCCTGGAAATTGCCGAAATATCGCGGTCACTTAAATCACTGGCGAAAGAGTTAAATGTACCGGTGGTTGCGCTGTCACAGTTGAACCGCTCACTGGAGCAACGCTCGGACAAACGACCGGTTAACTCAGATTTACGTGAATCGGGCTCTATCGAGCAGGACGCCGACGTTATCATGTTCATCTATCGTGATGAGGTTTATCACCCTGACAGCGCTGAGAAAGGCCTGGCCGAAATTATTATCGGTAAGCAGCGGAATGGCCCGATTGGTAAAATTGAGCTGAAATTTCATGGTCATCTGTCACGGTTCGACAACTTTGCCCGCGCCGCAGACGATGACCATTATTAATTAACTGATTTTATCGAAACAAATTTCGATATACGCTTTACCGGCGATATGGCTGAAAGGCATGATGATTTTCGGCCCTTCTGAGCGGTGAGAAATGGTATGGTCGCGACCGGACACGACGATAGGTGTGGCCATATCAAATTCATAGCCTTTTTCGCCGAGCGTCTTCTTTGCACCACCGGTAACCATATTGGTGATCTCGCCGACCATGTCACAGACTTCATCATCGACTGATTCTGGCATTTCACCGAGCATTTTGTGCATTATTTCACACGCCAGATTCTCCTCAAAAGAGATAGAAAATGAGCCTTTTATTTGTGGTCCCACCATACCGATAATGCCGGAGACATCACCGCGCGCATATTCATCTTTCTTGATTTGAGGTTTGCCGGGTTTCAACTCCATTTGCGCCATCATTGACAATACATTTTGCAATGCCTGCAGAAATGGATTTACGAATTCAGCATTCATGCAATCTCGTCCCTTTTTTTGTAATCAGTTACAACTAACGGACTTTAAACTACGTCCTTTGGTCAGCGTCACCCCATGGGTTGCTGCCGGAGTTACAAAATTAATGGTATTGACCTGTGCCGAAAAGACATCCATTAACATCGTGTTACTAACACGCCAGTCACAAAATTCTGCTGTGTCTGCCGCGTATTCCTGGTACAGCCAAATGTTCTGGAAATCGGCTTCAAAGCCGACCCAGTTTAATTTAAGCCTATTACCTTTACTGTCAAACAGCTCGAAATGGTTTTCAAGCCATGCTTTTATTTTTTCTTCCGCACCGGAATCGTCGATCTGAAAGTCGTCGCCATAGTTTAATTTGAGTGCCCGCTGAACGTCATGAAGGGTGTATTGGTGAACCACTTCAAGGTGTTCCGTTCGGGCGTTATGACTGACTTCAGTCAGACCAAAAAAGTATTTATGCGCTGCTGCCGTGGGCAGCAGCGCAATACTCATGATAACGCCAAAAACAGCGGCGAATTTAGTTCTCATCGTCGGTTTTTGGTTCATCGGTTTTCAGTTCTTCATCGTAATCTTCCATCATGCTGTTGTCGCGGTCACCACGCTTAAACAGCTCGATGCGTGACGGTACCGGACGGGCTGGCCAATAGTTGTTGGTGGTATCAACATCAGCCGTTTCCCAGTATGGGTCCAGCACGATTTCTTTGATGGTCTTGTCGCGGATAAGCAGTTTGCTGACTTGCTCTGGAGAGCGGCGCCAGATTTCTGCCGGAATCCGGACGTGTTCTTTGCTGCCGTCCTCGTAGTGCAGGTCCAGCAGGATAGGCATGACCAGACCGCCCAGATTGCTGAAGTCTAAGACATAAAAGTTACTGCCGTTGTTCAGCATCTCTTTTTGCTCGTCGTTCAGACCATCCAGTAGCTGCTTGTACTTGTTGCGATCAGCGTTGGTCACGGTGTATTCGTCGTGTTCGTTATAAAAGTCCTGCAACTGCTCTTGTTGATGGATTTTGTACATCACGTCCTGGTTACGAATGGCGGTGATGGTTTCGGGATCCTGCTCATCAACCTGCTTGCGCCATGCCGCTTCAATTTCCGGGTCCTGCGTACTGACGGTCAGCAGGTTTACCTGGTCGAGGCTGATATCAACATGGTCCGTGGTGTAAAACCAACCGCGGAAGAACCAGTCCAAATCGACACCGCTGGCATCCTCCAACGTGCGGAACAAGTCCTCAGGTGTCGGGCGTTTAAACTTCCAGCGATTGGCGTATTCACGGAACGCAAAATCAAACAGCTCGCGACCGACAATGGTTTCACGCAGAATGTTCAGCGCCGTTGCCGGTTTACCGTAGGCGTTGTTGCCAAACTGCAGAATAGACTCGGAGTTGGTCATGATCGGCATTTGATTATCACTTGCCATGTAGGTCACGATATTACGCGCATCACCACGCCAGGACGGGTAATCCGGCTCCCACTCCTGTTCTGCCAGGAACTGCAGGTAGGTGTTGATGCCTTCATCCATCCAGGTCCACTGACGTTCGTCAGAGTTAACGATCATCGGAAAATAAATATGACCGATTTCGTGGATAATGACGGTAATTAAACCGTATTTGGTGCGCTTGGAGTAATATTTTTTACCGCTGTCTTCATCCAGGTATGGGCGCGGACCGTTAAAGGTGATCATGGGGTACTCCATGCCACCGACCGGGCCGTTTACCGAAATGGCAACAGGGTAGGGGTAGTCAAAGCTGTAATCGTTATACACGTCAATGGTATGAATAATTGACGCCGTTGAATAACGCTCCCACAGTGGGTTGCCTTCTTCGGGATAAAATGACATCGCCATCACGTCGGTTTCACCTTTCTGATAGCGTTGTGCATCCCAAATAAACTTACGCGACGAAGCCCAGGCGAAATCACGAACTTGTTCCGCTTTGAAGACCCAGGTTTTGGTCTCGTCGGTACCTTCTTTCTCGTTTTCTAAGGCTTCTTCTTCGGTCACAATTTTAACCGGCTTATCCGCTGACTTGGCTTGTTCCAGACGCTCAAGCTGGACGTCGGTTAGAACCTCGTCGGCATTTTGCAATTCGCCGGTGGACGCTACAATGTGATCGGCCGGTACTGTAATAGCAACGGTGTAATCGCCAAACTCGAGCGCAAACTCGCCATTGCCGATAAACTGTTTGTTCTGCCAGCCTTCAACGTCGTAATAAGCGGCCATGCGCGGAAACCACTGAGCCATTTCATACAGATAGTTACCGTCGTCTTCAAAATACTCGTAACCACCACGACCCCCTAAGACATCGGCTTCGATAATGTTGTTCTGCCAACCGATATTAAAGGTGACACTGTCGCCGGACGCCAGTGCTTCGTCGAGGTCAATGCGCATCATGGTATCATTGATGGTGTAATCCATCGGCTCGCCACGTGTATCACTGACATCGGTAATGGTGTAGCCCGCCGGAAACTCTTCCTGGGTGAGCATGCTCTCCATGCGTGAGAAACTGACACGCTCTAGGCTGTCTGCTGAAGTTGCTCTGGATTGTGGCCCGATAGAGTCTTTCTTAAAACGGTTTTGATCCAGTTGAACCCACAAATAACGCAAGGTGTCAGGTGAGTTGTTGGTGTAGGTGATGGTGCTGCGTGCACTGACACTCTGGTTGTCATCGTTCAGTGTAACGCGAATGTCGTAGTCGACTTCCTGTTGCCAGTATTCGTGACCCGGTGCGCCGGATGCGGTGCGATAAACATTAGGGGTTCTGAATTTATCGTCATTTAACTGGCGGAATTTGTCGTCAAAGGCTTGCCCGTTGGCAAGGGTTGTAAAGCCAATGCTGGCAACGGTAATTCCCAGCAGGTAAGGTAGTTTCATGGGACATCCTACTTGTTGTTTTTCGTTATTTTTAGTTAGTGGCAGTTAGCGCATAAACCATGCGCCTCAATGGTCTGCTCTTGGACCAGGAAGCCTTGATCTTCAGCCTGATGCTGAAGTTCTTCGTACACACCTTCGGATTGTATTTCCTGGACATTGCCGCAGGATTCGCAGATTAACATTTGCACCGGGTGGTGATGATCGAAATGAGAGCAAAGCACGAAACTGTTCGATGAAGTGATTTTGTGCACGAACCCCTGCTCTTGCAAGAAATCCAGAGCGCGGTAAATGGTTGGCGGCTTGGCATTAGGAACCGCTGCTT
Source organism: Idiomarina sp. OT37-5b (assembly GCF_002968395.1). Lineage (NCBI taxonomy): Bacteria > Pseudomonadati > Pseudomonadota > Gammaproteobacteria > Alteromonadales > Idiomarinaceae > Idiomarina > Idiomarina sp. OT37-5b. The sequence goes on along the minus strand of NZ_CP027188.1, from coordinate 2,018,788 downwards.
TTAACTGTTCCAGAAGATCGTAAGCGCCAATCGAGCCAGATTGCATCGCAAGGATAGTGAACACTTCCTTACGTGTTGGCGTCATACGGGCGCCTCGTTTCTGGCACAGTTTTTCTGCCTTGCGAACAAGACGTTCGGTTTCTGACTTCGTCATAGCGTTTCATTTCTCAATATTGAAGTCCTATTGTAATCCCTTTTAAGGGGCAGGCAACCGCTTTTCTGACAATGGCGGATGAGAGTTAGCCAATTATTGGGTATAATCGCCACAATCATCAAACGTTTCCCGGGTTTTTGCAGCCTTATGTCGTCTTACCCTTACAAAACCTCAGTCGCCCCGATGCTGGATTGGACGGATCGCCATTGCCGGTATTTTCATCGGCTATTGTCACCGCAGACACTACTTTATACGGAAATGGTGACAACCGGCGCAATACTGTTCGGGCAACAGGACTTTCTTGCCTATAACGAGGCTGAACATCCGGTCGCGTTGCAATTAGGCGGGAGTGACCCTGAGGCGATGGCGCGTTGCGCGGCATTGGCTCAACAACGAGGTTACGATGAAGTCAACATTAATGTGGGGTGTCCGTCCGACCGGGTTCAGAACGGCAGTTTTGGTGCCTGCTTGATGGCTCAGCCCGAAACCGTTGCTGAATGCGTCGCGGCGATGAAGCAAGTGACGGATATTCCGGTAACCGTGAAAACCCGCCTCGGCATTGACGAACAGGACTCTGATGAATTTCTGTATCGGTTTCTGGATGCAGTGGTTGCTGCGGGCGTGGATCAACTGACGTTACACGCTCGTAAAGCCTGGTTAAGTGGCTTGAGTCCAAAGCAAAACCGAGAGATCCCGCCGTTGCAATACGACCGTGTTTATCGTGCCAAACAGCGCTACCCGAGTGTGCCAATGAGTATCAATGGGGGAATAACAACGTTGACCGAGGTTTATCATCACCTCACCTATGTAGAGTCGGTTATGATTGGTCGAGAGGCCTACCAGAACCCTTGGTTGCTGACCGAGCTTGCGACCATCGACGAAGCGTCAACCATACCATCACACCGTGAAGCCGTTGCCGTGCAGATGATCGACTATATCGATCAACATATCCGTGGCGGTGGACGTGCGTGGCATGTGGTACGCCATATGCTGGGGCTTTTCCAGGGTCAGCCGGGTGGCAAGAAATGGCGTCAGTACCTGAGCATTAAAGGTCCTAAAGCGGATGACGCGCGCGCACTGATCGAGGGAGCATTGGCTTTTCGGGAAAGTCGCGAGACCAAATTAGCGGATTTGACCAGCTAGTTGGTCAAATTTGCTAAAAAGTTATTGCCCACTCTAAGGGCTGTCATCCACTCGCTGTGTTGCTAAAAAATAAAACAATAAAAATCAATGAGTTAAGACATATTTGGAAGTTGGCACAACCTTTGTATTAGTACCTACGACTTAACTGATAAGTCGAACAAAATGGCGAATACAAAGGAGAACATCATGAAAAAGCTTGTATTAACTTCCGTAGCTGTAACAGCCCTTATGCTGTCAAGTACCGCTTCCGCTCAACAGGCAGAAGAAGAATCCACATCCTTCATCAGTGAGCAGGTTGCCAACGTGTCGGTAGAACTGTTTAACGTCACAAAAGCGACTGTTATTGAAACTTTATCAGCCTGGGGCGATGAGTTGCTGATGTCTGAGAGCGAGCAAACCGTCGCGGCTAATGAAACGGTCGACGAAAAAGCCAGCCAACCTCAATCTCACTAATTCTGTAGTAAGTGGAGGTTAACCATGTTTATCAATGAATGGTGGCTTGCCTGGCTTATTGCGCCGGTGCTAGGAACCTTAGTTATCGGAACGTTAGTCATCGGCGCTTTTATCATGTTTGGCGCATCAATGATGCGCCACAGTTAAAGATTTGCTAACCTGCTTGGTCACAAGAACAACTGTTGTATTACCGAGGACTGAGCATGTTAAAAACAACGATAAAAGCGTCATTGCTGGCGGTAATGGGAGCCTGTGCCACATTTTACGCGGTCGCCCAGGACAATAGCGCCAACGGCGAATATCAAGCGAGTGAAAAAGCACAACAACTGGCGAAGAAGTATTTAATTGCCGATACACATATTGATGTTCCGTATCGCATTCATAACCGCTGGGAAGATGTCTCGGTGGCAACAGCCGATGGCGATTTCGATTATCCGCGCGCCGTTGCCGGCGGTCTTAATGTGCCCTTTATGGCAATTTATATTCCTGCGGAGTATGAGCAAACCGGCGGCAGTATCGAGTTAGCGCATGATTTGATCGACAGTATGGAAGCACTGGTCGGTCGCGCTCCGGATAAATTTGCGTTGGCTTACTCGCCGGCCGAAGCTCGCGAAAATATGAACAATGGACTGATGTCGATAGCCATGGGGATGGAGAACGGTACGCCGATGGAAGGCGATCTGGCGAATCTTGAGATGTTCTATGAGCGCGGTGTCCGTTACATTTCGTTTGCCCATTCGCAAACCAACCACATTTCCGATTCTTCTTATGACATCCGTAAACAGTGGAACGGTCTGAGTGAGTTCGGGTTCGATTTAGTCAAAGCCTGTAATGACATTGGCATGATGATCGACGTATCACATATCTCTGACGACGCCTTTTATGATGTTATCGAAACAACCAAAGCGCCGGTTATCGCCTCGCATTCGTCTTTACGTCAGTTTACGCCCGGCTTTGAGCGTAACATGAGCGACGATATGCTGAAGAAACTGGCGGAAAACGGCGGTGTCGTTCAAATTAACTTTGGCTCCTCCTTTGTTGCTCAGCAAGCCAACCGTTATCGCGATATGATGAAAAAGCGCATTGCAGCGGTGTATGAGCAGTTTGGCAAGGAAAGTGATGAAGCAAAACGCCGCGTAGCGGAGATCGAAGCCAATAACCCATATCCCTACGCAACACTCGATCAGGTACTCGACCATATCGACTACGTTAAAGAATTGATCGGTGTTGAACACATCGGTATTGGTTCAGACTACGACGGCGTGGGTGACTCTTTGCCGGTTGGTTTGAAAGATGTATCGACCTATCCAAACCTGGTACAAGGGTTGTTAGAGCGCGGCTATTCAGAAAAAGAAATCGAAATGATTCTGGGGGGCAACTTTATGCGTGTCTGGCAGCAGGTGGAAGACCTCGCGAAGTAACTTGCGCCTGTGGCGCAAGTCATACCATGAAGTCGCGCCATAGGCGCGACCTACTTACTGCTAAATGTTGACATACGGTCGCGAAGCTGTATAATTCGCGACCACGTCAATTTTCCCTAAGTCGACTGACTTACATAATTGATGTTCCACAACAGTCCCGATAGGGGACTGAATGGTTGACGTAGATGATCGCACCCCCGGTATGTGCCAGGGAGGTTTGCGTTTGTCTGTGCTCTTTTTTAAATGCTCTTTAATTGAGGCTTTGATTTTTTATGGCTAATCAAAGAATTCGGATTCGTTTGAAAGCGTTCGATCACCGTCTGATCGACCAGTCAACGGCAGAGATCGTAGATACTGCTAAGCGCACTGGTGCTCAGGTACGTGGTCCAATTCCACTGCCAACACGGAAAGAACGCTTCACCGTGCTGATTTCTCCACACGTAAACAAAGATGCGCGTGACCAGTACGAAATCCGCACCCACAAGCGTCTGATCGATATCATGGACCCAACTGACAAAACCGTAGACGCTCTGATGCGTTTAGATTTGGCAGCTGGTGTTGATGTACAGATCAGCTTGGGTTAAGTGGGCAGTAATAGGATTACACACGAGAGGTTTTAACAATGGCTATAGGTCTAGTCGGTCGTAAAGTAGGAATGACGCGTGTCTTCCAGGAAGACGGCGCTTCTGTTCCTGTTACTGTGATCGAAGTGTTGGCGAACCGTGTGACTCAGGTTAAATCTGACGACACTGACGGATATCGCGCGCTTCAAGTGACCACAGGCGAGAAGAAAGCAAGCCGTGTCACCAAGCCTTTAGCAGGTCACTTTGCTAAAGCTGGTACAGAGGCTGGTCGCGGTCTTTGGGAATTCCGCCTTGCAGATGGCGAAGGCGAAGACTACACAGTTGGTTCTGAACTGACTGTTGAAGTATTTGCAGAAGTAAAGAAAGTGGATGTTACCGGAACTTCTAAAGGTAAAGGCTTTGCCGGTACCGTGAAGCGCTGGAACTTCCGCACTCAGGACGCTACCCACGGTAACTCATTGTCACACCGTGCACCGGGTTCAATCGGTCAAAACCAGTCGCCTGGTAAAGTATTTAAAGGCAAGAAAATGGCTGGTCAAATGGGTAACGAACGCGTCACTACTCAATCACTTGAGTTGGTCCGTGTAGATGCAGAACGCAACCTGTTGTTGATCAAAGGTGCGGTCCCTGGAGCTACCGGTGGTGATGTTATCGTTAAACCTGCGGTCAAGGCGTAACGTCTGAGGAGAATGGTGATGGAATTAACATTGAAAGACGCAAAAGGCGCTCTTGAGGTTTCCGAAGCTACCTTTGGACGTGAGTTTAACGAAGCACTTGTCCACCAGGTAGTCGTTGCTTACGCAGCCGGTGCCCGTCAGGGTACTAAAGCACAGAAGACTCGTTCTGAAGTTGCAGGCGGCGGCAAGAAGCCATGGCGTCAAAAAGGCACCGGTCGTGCACGTGCGGGTACTATCCGCAGTCCGATCTGGCGCTCAGGTGGTACGACATTTGCGGCTAAACCGCAAAGTCATGCCCAAAAAGTAAATAAAAAGATGTACCGCGGTGCGATCAAAAGCATCGTGTCAGAACTGATTCGTCAGGATCGTTTAACCGTTGTTGAAAACTTCAGTGTTGACGCACCGAAGACTAAGCAATTGGTTGAAAAACTGAAAGGTTTGAACCTGAACGACGTTTTGATCGTGACTAAAGATGTGGACGAGAACCTGTTCTTAGCCTCTCGCAACTTGCACAAAGTTGACGTACGCGACGTTCAAGGTATCGACCCTGTTAGCTTAATCGCTTTCGAAAACGTCCTGATGACTGCCGACGCAGTCAAGCAGCTTGAGGAGGTGTTATCATGATGCGCGAAGAACGTTTGCTTAATGTGATCCTAGCACCTCACGTTTCGGAAAAAAGCACCATGACTGCTGAAGGCAACAACACGGTTGTTTTCAAAGTAGCTAAAGATGCGACCAAATCCGAAATTAAAGCAGCTGTCGAAAAACTTTTTGAAGTTGAAGTTAAGAACGTACGCACCGTGAACGTGAAGGGTAAAACCAAGCGTACCGGTTTCCGTTTCGGTAAACGCAACGATTGGAAAAAAGCGTACGTAGCCCTGAAAGAGGGTGCTGACATCGACTTCGTTGGCGGCGCTGAGTAACAGGAGGAATAATCATGGCTGTAGTTAAAAGTAAGCCTACGTCTCCGGGTCAACGCCACGTCGTTAAAGTCGTCGGTCAGGACCTGTACAAAGGCAAGCCTTACGCCCCCTTGCTAGAGAAAAACAGCAAGTCTGGTGGTCGTAACAACAACGGTCGTATTACGGTTCGCCACATCGGCGGTGGTCATAAGCACCATTACCGTATTATCGACTTTAAACGTAACAAAGATGGTATCCCTGGTAAGGTTGAGCGTATCGAATACGATCCAAACCGTTCAGCGAACATCGCTTTGGTACTGTATGCAGACGGCGAACGTCGTTACATTCTTGCGCCTAAGAACCTGAACGTGGGCGACCGCATTCAGTCAGGCTCTGATGCACCTATCAAACCAGGTAACGCATTACCGATGCGCAACATCCCAGTGGGTACTGTTGTTCACGCTTTGGAAATGCAACCAGGTAAAGGCGCACAGCTGGCTCGTTCAGCAGGTGCTTACGCACAGATCGTTGCCCGTGACGGTGCTTATGTCACCATCCGTTTGCGTTCTGGCGAGATGCGCCGTGTGCAGTCTGAAGGTCGTGCAACTATCGGCGAAGTGGGCAATGCAGAGCATATGCTTCGTCAATTGGGTAAAGCCGGTGCCAAACGTTGGCGCGGTGTTCGTCCTACCGTTCGTGGTGTGGCGATGAACCCAGTTGATCACCCGCACGGTGGTGGTGAAGGCCGTACCTCTGGTGGTCGTCACCCAGTGACACCTTGGGGCACGCCGACCAAGGGCTACAAAACCCGTAAAAACAAGCGTACTGATAAGTTCATCGTACGCCGTCGCAACAAATAAGAGTTGAGGATTAAACATGCCACGTTCTCTTAAAAAAGGTCCATTTATTGACCTTCACCTGCTAAATAAGGTGGAGAAAGCGTTGGAAGCCGGGGATAAGAAGCCAATTAAAACTTGGTCCCGTCGTTCAATGATTATTCCAGATATGATCGGTTTGACGATCGCTGTTCACAACGGCCGTCAACACGTTCCAGTTTTCGTTTCTGACGAAATGATCGGTCATAAACTGGGTGAATTCGCACCAACCCGTACTTATCGCGGCCACGCTGCTGATAAGAAAGCGAAGAAACGGTAAGAGGTAGAGAGTGATGGAAGCAATTGCTAAACACCAATTTGCCCGCGTTTCTGCTCAGAAGGGCCGTTTGGTCGCAGACCAAATTCGCGGTTTGCCAGTAGAGAAAGCACTGGACATCCTTGCGTACAGCCCGAAAGCAGCAGCTGGCTTGATCAAGAAAGTTCTTGAATCAGCTATCGCTAACGCGGAACACAACGAAGGTGCGGACATTGATGAGCTGAAAGTCGCTAAGATCTTCTTAGACGAAGGTCCTACGATGAAGCGCATCAAGCCACGTGCGAAAGGCCGTGCCGATCGTATCTTTAAGCGCACCAGCCACATTACTGTGGTCGTGTCGGATAGCTAGGAGATAAATTATGGGTCAGAAAGTACATCCTAATGGTATTCGCCTAGGTATCTCCAGACCATGGAATGCAACCTGGTATGCGAATACAAACGAATTCGCTGATAACCTGCACAGTGACCATCAGGTACGTAAGTTCCTGACAAAGGAACTGCGCAATGCATCAGTGTCGCGTATCGTTATCGAGCGCCCTGCTAAAAGTGTTCGTGTGACCATTCACACTGCACGTCCAGGCGTTGTTATCGGTAAAAAAGGCGAAGACGTAGAAAAACTGCGCAAGCAGGTTCAGAAGTTGACTGGCGCTCCGTCGCAAATCAACATTTCTGAAGTACGTAAGCCTGAGCTGGACTCTCAGCTTGTTGCTGACAACATTGCCGGTCAGTTGGAACGTCGTGTTATGTTCCGTCGCGCGATGAAGCGTGCTGTTCAAAACGCCATTCGCCTGGGTGCCAAAGGCATCAAGGTTGAAGTTAGTGGCCGTTTGGGCGGTGCTGAAATCGCACGTACTGAGTGGTACCGTGAAGGTCGTGTACCTCTGCACACGTTGCGTGCGGACATCGACTACTCGACGTCAGAAGCGAACACCACTTACGGTATCATTGGTGTGAAGGTCTGGATTTTCCGTGGCGAAGTCTTAGGTGGCTTGCCAACAGAAGAAAAGCCAGCTCCTAAGCGCGGCAAAAACCGTAAGTAAGGAGAGACGATAATGTTACAACCTAAGCGTACAAAATTCCGTAAGGTTCACACAGGCCGCAACCGTGGTCTGGCGCAGTCTGGTAACAAAGTCAGCTTCGGAACCTTCGGTTTGAAGGCGACTGACCGTGGTCGTATGACCGCGCGTCAAATTGAAGCTGGCCGTCGTGCTATGACTCGTCACGTTAAGCGTCAAGGTAAAATCTGGATCCGTGTATTCCCAGACAAGCCAATTACCAAGAAGCCATTAGAAGTTCGTATGGGTAAAGGTAAAGGTAACGTCGAATACTGGGTTGCTCAGATTCAGCCAGGTCGCGTACTGTACGAAATGGACGGTGTTTCTGAAGAACTGGCACGTGAAGCGTTCCGTCTTGCGGCTCGTAAACTGCCATTCAAAACCACTTTTGTGACTCGGACGGTAATGTGATGAAAGCAAGTGAATTGAAAGAAAAAACCGTTGAGCAGCTGCAAGAAGAATTGCTGAACTTGCGTCGTGAGCAGTTTAACCTGCGCATGCAAGCGGCAACCGGTCAGCTGAATCAGACTCACATGATGAAGCAAGTACGTCGCGATATCGCACGTATCAAAACCATCTTAAACGAGAAGGCAGGTGCGTAATGGCTGAAGAAAAACGTATTCGTACTCTGCAAGGCAAAGTTGTCAGCGATAAGATGGATAAGACCATCACTGTAGCTGTTGAGCGTCGTGTTAAGCACCCGGTCTACGGCAAATACATCTCGCGTACAACTAAGGTACATGCACACGATGAAGACAATCAGTGCAAAATGGGTGACGTCGTGATCGTTCGCGAATCACGCCCATTGTCTAAGAACAAATCTTGGACACTGCTTGAAGTTGTTGAGCGTGCTACCGTTGTCTAATAGCAGATAACGTTTGAACGACAAAAGGCCTCCCTTGTGGAGGCCTTTTTTGATCTAAACGTTAAAAATGTCGGTAATAGTCAGGAAGTTATACTAAAATATAAATCAAATCTTTCGTTATACTGACAGGTTTAAAACTAGCGCCCAACAAAGGAGTTCTTTATGGCAAAAGGATGGATACTAGCAGCCTCGGTATTGGCAGCTTCTCCGGTGCTCGCGCATGCGGCACCACAGGACGAGCAGAGTGTGCAATCCGAAATCGAGATGCTGAAGCAGAAACTGGCTGAACTTGAGCAGCGATTAGCAGAGCAGGAACAGAAAAAGGAACAAATGCAGCAGCGTCATGAAGAAATGATGACGCGTAAAGACTACAAAAAAGGTGCTAAAAAGCGAACCCGCGCAACTGATGAAGCGGCAGCAGACTCAGGCGTTCAGGCTCGCTTAGCGAAACTCGAAGAAAAAACCGAAGAAAACGAAAATTGGCCCATTAAAGTCCATGGTGCCGTACGTTTTCAGTATGAATACAATAATTACAACTCGGGCAATGAAAACCGCACCGGTGACCTAGACTTTGATATTTTCCGTCTTAACTTCGACGGCGAAATTGGCGATGTCATCTTGTCGGCGGAATACCGTTGGTTCCATTACATGGACACCGTTAAACACGCTTGGTTTGGGTATAACTTCACCGATAACTGGCAAGGTCAGGTAGGTGTCGTCAAAGTTCCATTCGGTAACATGCCTTATAACTCGCACAGTTACTTCTTTAACTCGACCTTCTATGTTGGTTTAGAGGACGAGCACGACAACGGCATCCGGTTATTGTATCGCGACGATCAATGGCAGTTTGATATTGCCTATCACAAATCCGATGAACAGGGTGGTGTAGACGGCTCTACCAGCGATCGCACGGCTCGTTACAACTACGACACCGTGGGTATTCGTTTGCCTGGACAGGGCGCTTACGATACCCCAGGGTTAGCTGTGGGCGAGAGCAACAGCTATGCTGTCCGTGGTGCACGAGTGTTCACGTTCGCGGATGACCACAACCTGGAAGTCGGCTTGTCTGCGCAGGGTAATAACTACTACTCAGGCACGGTCGCGGAAGGTTTTGAGCAGTACGCTCAGTACAATGACCAAAACGTTGGTAACCGTTTTGCTTGGGGCGCTCATGCTAACTATAACAACGGTCCGTGGAACGTGCAGTTACAGTATGCTGATTATGAGTATGATCTTGAGGTAGAAAACCGCGGCGTTTATATGGGCGCTTATGCCTATTACGATGCGATTCCTACGGAAGCGAAAATCTACACCGGTAACGTCGCCTATACATTGCCTGTAGAGATTGGCCCTATCACCAGCTTAACCTTCTATAATGACCATAGCATCATTACCGATAAAGCGGGTTATCAAGACGATACCTGGATGAACGTACTGGGTGTTGCGGTAGCGGCCGGTGGCGGTTTCTACACCTACGTCGATTACGTACGCGCTAAAAACCAGCCATTCATCGGCGGTAATATTGCCACCGACGGTGGTGAGGTTAATGACCGCTTTAACATTAACTTTGGTTACTACTTCTAACCACCCGGTTAATAGCAGCATTAAAAAAGCCGACCTCAAGAGTCGGCTTTTTTGTGCTCGTAAGTGTCACCTTCTTGTCGATAATCCCGGGTGCGATGAAACATCTTCAGTTCTGTATGCAGTGCTGCTTTTGCCATAATGTGGGCGCTAATAGGCGCTGTTAAAAACAAAAAGATGGCAATCAACAACTCACTCAACGTAACACTGCCTTGTACTGATGTCGCAATAATCGAAGCGATGACAATGCCGCCAATACCCAGCGTGGTATTTTTGGTGGGCGCGTGCAGACGAGTAAAAAAGTCCGGTAGAACCGCCAGACCCAACGATCCGATAAACGCAAAGATAGAACCCAGTAAGATAAAGAATCCGATAAGGTACTGGCTCCAGAGCGGAAGTTCATTAAGTACGTCCATTATTATACCCCTATTCGATAAGGTCACCGCGCAACAGAAATTTACCTGCTGCAATGGTGCCAACAAAGCCAAACATGGCGATCAATAAGGCTGCTTCGAAATACGTTTGGGTATTTTGATACATACCAAGTAACAGCAGCAGAGCCAATGAGTTAATGTAGACGGTGTCCAGTGCCAGGATCCGGTCAGGTAGATCCGGCCCCTTAATCAGTCGCCAGAAGTTCATCAGAATCGACAGGCTGAATAATAAAAAAGCGACCTGTAAGATGATGCCTAACATTCAAAAATCTCCTTTAAGCGGCGCTCATAGCGATTTCTGATGGTGTTGATTACCTGTTCCGGATCATCTTCAGAAAACGCATGGATTAATATTCCTTTGCGGCCACGAGTGATTTCACAGGAAACCGTGCCGGGCGTTAAGGTAATGGTACTGGCCAGGATGGTTACCGGAAGCTCTTCCGTCATATTCAGCGGGTAAACCAGCAACGCCGGTTTAATTGACTTCCGTCTGCCCAGTATCAGCGCCGCGACTTTAAAGTTGGCGACGATGATATCGAACAGCAAAATACAAAAATAAACAGCCGCCAAATGCGGTTTTTTAACCCGCGCAAAGGCAGGCCAGGCGTTGCGAAAAACGATGGGAATCAACAGCGAAAAGATGATCCCAAGCAATACCACACCGGCCGCGATTGAGTTAAACAACAACAACCAAATCAGTAACAAAAATAAACTTAAATAGGGCGCCGGAAAGAGTTTACTCATTGTTGCCTCCCGCTTTAGGCAAAACATGGTAAGGATAACTGTCGACATCACGTAGCTGCTCAGCCGTGGCATCGGTGTAATCGCGAATCGGCTGGGCAAACAGCGTGATCAGCAGTGACAACGATAGCAGGCTTGCTAACGCCAGCCGTTTACCCAGCGGCGCTGAATGCTCTGAGGGTTTGCCTGATAACGTGTGCCAGATCATTTTGCTACCGGCACGAGTGACGGCGACCAACATAATAAAGGTTGCGCCGATGATGGCGGCCCAGAGCCAGAAGTTATGGCCGTTGGCCGCTGCAGACTCCAGAATCATCAGTTTACTGACAAACCCGGATAACGGGGGTAAGCCTATAATTGCAATGGCTCCGATTAAAAAGAAAGTGGCGTAGGTTGAATGGTTCGCCATCTTTTTACCGGACACAATTCGTGACGCTGTTTTACCGCGTTCGTAAGCCATCAGGTCGGCAAGCAGGAACAGCGCCGCAGTGATGAAGGTTGAGTGCACCAGGTAGAACAGCGTTGCACCCGTAGTGGCGGTCGAAGACAGGCTGTAGGCAGCGACCAGCGTACCCACTGAAATCACCACCAAATACGCCACCATCAAGCGTAAATCACGGGCGGCGAGAATACCGATGGCACCCGCCAATAACGTCAGCAGCCCCATGACCCACAGCCAATCGTGCGCTACCAGCGCAAGTTCATTGGCATCGGCGCCAAAAATCAATGAGTAAACCCGAATGATGGAATAGACGCCGACTTTGGTCATAATGGCAAACAACGCAGCAACCACACCGGTGGTGGTTGAGTAAGCCTGTGGTAACCAAAAATGCAACGGCAGAATGGCGGCTTTCAGGCCAAAAACAATCAGTAACATCAATGAGCCGGCCTTCGCGAGAATGGCTTCATCACCGCTTAACGACTGTATTTTAACGGCCATATCGGCCATGTTGAGCGTGCCGGTGACCCCATAAAGCGTGCCGATACTGATCAGGAATAGGGCGGAACCCAGCAGGTTAAGTAATACATAGTGCAAGGTTGCGCGCACGCGGAACTTACCGCCGCCATGCATCATCAGTGCATAGGATGAAATCAGCAAGACTTCGAAGAAGACGAACAGGTTAAAAATATCGCCGGTCGCAAAGGCGCCCATAATGCCCATAATTTGAAACTGGAACAGGGCCTGGAAGTGCGAACCCAGGTTGTCTTCTGCATAGCAGCCGTAGACCAATACCGGTAACGCGAGAACCGCCGTCAGCAACATCATTAACGCACTGAGGCGATCGACCATAAGGACGATACCAAAGGGCGCTTCCCAGTTGCCGAGCAGATATACCAGCATTTCCTGCTGATTAACATCGATCAGTAAAAATACGGTGCTGACCAGGGTGAGTATGCTGGCTATTAAACCGATAGCACGGCGCTTAGGCTGTGGTCGACTACCCCAGGGCAAAAGCTGCAGTAATGCCGTAAACAGCGGAATCAATATCGGTAAAATGGCTAAGTGTTGCTGTAACATCAGCGTTTACCCTCCGCATCGCTGTCCGTGTCGCTGACCTCATCCGTACCGACTTCGCCACGTGTACGGACCGCCAGAATGATCGAGTAAGCGGTCATGGCAAAACCGATGACAATAGCGGTCAATACCAATGCCTGTGGCAGTGGATCGGCATAACTGTCTTTTGTACCAAGGATGGGCGCACCGTCAATGGTGAGCCGCCCGGTGGAGAACAGGAACAGGTTGACGGCATAAGATAGCATCGTAATACCTACCACGACCGGGAAAGAACGGCCGCGTAAAATTAAAAACACACTACAGGCAGTTAAAATGCCAACAGTTACCGAATATAAAGTTTCCATTAATTGCCCTCGTACGTTGGACGGTGGCGAGTGGTCATCTTGCCAAAGTTACTTAAAATCATCATGGTCGCACCAATCACGGTGAGGAATACCCCCAGGTCGAACAATAAGGCGGTAGCAAACTCCCATTTACCCACCAACGGCCATTTAAGATAGGTGAACCAACTGGTCAGGAACGGCTTACTGAATAGCCAACTGCCGACCCCGGTCAATGCCGCGATCATCACACCAATTGACATCAGTGACTGGTAATTCACGTTGAAGCGATCCTTAACCCAGTCGACCCCGTTCGCGATGTATTGCAGGATCATTGCTGACGCAGCGATAAGCCCGGCAATAAAGCCGCCACCCGGCAGGTTATGGCCACGCAGGAAAATATACACCGCAACCATCATTGCCATTGGCAACACCAAATTGGCGACATTCGTGAGCATCAGCGGATGCTTAATGCGGTGCCATGGACGCCCATCAACATCACTGGACGGCATAAAGGGTTTCAGTTTGTTCAGTAGCTTATGGATACCCGCTGCTGCAATCGCCAATACCGTGATTTCTCCTAACGTATCAAAACCCCGGAAGTCGACCAGAATGACGTTGACGACGTTCGTGCCGCCACCGCCGGTTTTGGCGTTAGCAATAAAGAAGTCAGAGATGGTTTCTGCCGGCGACGTTAAGATGGCAAAATTCAGCGTGGCGACGATGCCACCGATGAAGCTGGCGATGATAATATCGCGAAATACCCGGTGTCCACTGGAGGCTCGCGCGGTTTTCTGAGGCATAAAGAACAGCGCCAGAATCATCAGGATGATGCTAACCACTTCCACCACCAGCTGTGTCATGGCCAGATCCGGTGCTGAGAAGTGCGCAAACGAAAGCGATACCATCAACCCGACCACCGACAGCATCATCAGCATAACAAAGCGGTTGCGGTGCATCGTTGCGGTTGCAAAAGCGGCAATGATCAGCACCATCGCGCCCACCATAGAAACCATGTCGATGGGTTGTTGAGCTTTGCTGCCGGTCAACATACTGATATCGACCAGCGACGGCAGCATCACAACAATGACACTAATCAGCACAAAGGCGATGTAACGCTGCAACGACCCGGTGTCGAGACGATCAAATAAACGGCTGGCCGCATCACTGACACGTTGCACAATGCGTTCAAAGTTATGTTTCGCATCCTGGCCGTCAAATTGGCGATTGAACGTAAACAACTGATCACGGGCGGCGTAGATAAGAATCCCCGCTACAACGGCAACAAAACTCATCAACAATGGCAGATTAAAGCCATGCCACAGCGATAGCTTAACCGCCACACTTTGCGCAAGCACGGCACTTGACGCACTGTCGAGGATGCCGGATACCATAGTCATTGGCGCTAAACCAATGGCGATACAGAACACCGCCAGCAGGGCAACCGGTGCCGACATCATGCGCGGCGGATCATGAGGCTTCTTGGGTAACGGCTTGTATTCTCCGTTAAAGAACACATCGTGAATAAAACGAATTGAGTAGGCTACCGATAGTGCAGCGCCCACCGTCGCTAAAATTGGGACAAACCAGGATAGGCCTCCGAACAAATGCTGTTGTACAGCCTGATCGAGGAACAGCTCCTTGGACATAAAGCCATTGAACGGCGGAATGCCTGCCATAGCCGCGGCAACGATCATGGCGAGTGTTGCGGTGACCGGCATCAGCCCCATAAGTCCTTGTAACTTACGCATATCGCGCGTGCCGCTTTCGTGGTCGATAATACCGGCGGTCATGAACAACCCGGCTTTAAAGCAGGCGTGGTTGATGATGTGAAACAGAGCCGCGATAACGGCGCCCTCGCTGCCGATACCGAGGAGCATACAAATCAATCCCAAATGACTGACTGTCGAGAACGCCAGTAGTCCTTTCAGGTCATTTTTGAGCAGTGCAAAGTAAGCGCCGACTAACATTGTAATCAGGCCGACAATGGTAACAATGGTCAGCCATAGCTCGGTGCCGCCCATAACCGGGTGGAAGCGAGCCAGCAAGAAAATACCCGCCTTAACCATAGTTGCTGAGTGTAAGTACGCACTTACTGGCGTAGGTGCAGCCATGGCATGGGGTAACCAAAACTGAAACGGGAACTGGGCCGATTTGGTAAAGGCTCCCAGCAACAGCAAAATCAGTGCGGCCGGATAATAGGGATGATTTTTAATGGTATCGGCAGCGGCCAAAACCGCTGAGAATTCATAACTGCCGGCGATGTTACCGATGATCAGTAAACCGGCCAGCAGAGCCAGACCACCGGCGCCGGTTGTCGCAAGTGCCATGCGGGCGCCACGGCGGGCGTCACTGCTATGGAACCAGTAGCCAATCAGCAAGAAAGAAGAAATGCTGGTGAGCTCCCAGAACGCCCACATCAACAATATATTGTCAGCCATGACGATGCCAAGCATCGACGCCATAAACAGCAACAGGCAAGCGTAGAAGCGTCCTTCGTCGTCTTCCGTCGATAAGTAGTAGTGCGCGTAGCCGATAATCAACACGCCAATACCCAGAATTAAACTGACGAACAACAATGACAGACCATCCAGCCGCAAGGCGAAATTTAACCCCAGTGCGGGCAGCCATTCAACGAATTGCTTAGGTACCTCTCCCGCCAGCGTCAGAGGCGCATACTGTAGCAATACAATAATGGCGGCCAGCGGAATCGCGAGTGTCACCAGCGTCTGTATTGTGCGCGGCGTTCGTTTAAGAAATAACGGTAATAGCGCTCCAAAAAGTGGCGCCATGATAATAAAGAGTAGGTTCATAGGCTTATTATCGTTCCAGTTGCCAATGCTCAGTTATTGATTATTCGGAGCTTTTTATGTTGTGATGGGTACGAATTTACCATCCCCGCGGTTTACTGCCAACTGAATCCGAAAGCATAAAATACGCCACTTAGCTTATCTTTAGAAAAAAAGTTAGATAGCCCTACCACATCGTAATTTTATCTGTTACAATTCGCCGCCCTTTTTATAAGGGAAAAACCAAAGGCAGCACGACCCGAGAGGGTCTGTTTTTTTAACTAAGCGGGGCACTGAAATGATCCAAATGCAAACTACCCTGGACGTTGCCGATAACTCCGGCGCGCGCAGCGTACAATGTATTAAGGTTCTAGGTGGTTCGCACCGCCGTTACGCAAACATCGGCGATATCATCAAAGTTACTGTTAAGGAAGCAATTCCGCGCGGTAAGGTGAAGAAAGGTGATGTTGTGAATGCGGTGGTCGTTCGCACCAGAAAAGGCGTCCGTCGTCAAGACGGGTCGGTCATCCGTTTTGACCGCAACGCGGCTGTGTTGTTAAACAACAACCAACAGCCGATTGGTACTCGTATTTTCGGGCCGGTAACTCGTGAGCTGCGTTCAGAGCAGTTTATGAAGATTATCTCGCTGGCACCAGAAGTACTATAAGGAGTCCATTATGGCGGCAAAAATTAAACGTGATGACGAAGTAGTCGTCCTGGCAGGAAAGGACAAGGGCAAGCAAGGCAAAGTCCTAAAAGTTCTTACTGATAAAGATCGCGTGATCGTAGAAGGCGTCAACGTTGTCAAGAAACACCAAAAGCCAAATCCGGCACTTGGTGAGTCTGGCGGCATTGTTGAAACAGAAGCGCCTATCCACGTATCGAACGTAGCGATCCTTAACCCAGAGACAGGTAAAGCAGATCGTGTTGGATTTCGTATTGAAGACGGCAAAAAAGTCCGTTTCTTCAAATCGAACAACGCAATCATTTAATTCAATTTTGGAGTTTTACGATGGCGAAACTGCATGATTTTTATAAAGAATCGGTAGTTCCTGAGCTGGTTAAACAGTTCAGCTACAACAGCGTCATGCAAGTCCCTCGGATTGAGAAAATCACCCTGAACATGGGTGTTGGTGAAGCTCTGGCTGACAAAAAAGTACTTGATAATGCAGTGGCTGACTTAGAGGCAATCTCTGGTCAAAAGCCGATTCGTACTGTAGCACGCAAGTCTGTCGCCGGTTTCAAAATCCGTGAAGGCTTCCCGATTGGCTGTAAAGTAACTCTGCGCGGCGAGCGCATGTGGGATTTCTTGCAACGTTTAATCTCGATTGCAATTCCACGTATCCGTGACTTCCGTGGCCTTAACCCGAAATCTTTCGATGGCCGTGGTAACTACAGCATGGGTGTTCGTGAGCAGATCATCTTTCCGGAAATCGACTATGACAAAGTCGACAAGGTACGTGGTCTGGATATCACCATTACCACAAATGCTGGCACAGATGACGAAGCTCGTGCTTTGCTAGCTGCCTTTAACTTCCCGTTCAGAAAGTAAGGTGTAGAGTTATGGCAAAACAGTCAATGAAAGCGCGTGACGTTAAGCGAGCCAAACTCGCTGCTAAGTACGCAGAAAAACGCAACGCACTGAAAGCGGTCATTAATGACGTAAATGCATCAGACGAAGAGCGTTGGGAAGCAGTTCTTAAATTGCAACAGCTCCCACGTGATGCCAGTCCGACGCGTCAACGTAACCGTTGTCGTATTACTGGTCGTCCTCATGGTTTCCTTCGTAAATTCGGCATGAGCCGTATCAAGGTCCGTGAGATGGCGATGCGCGGTGAAATTCCTGGCTTGAAAAAAGCTAGCTGGTAAGCCACGAATCACGGGAGAAAGCAAATATGAGCATGCAAGATCCAATTGCGGATATGTTCACACGCATTCGCAACGCTCAAGGTGCTAATAAAGTTACAGTGAAAATGCCTTCATCTAAGCAGAAAGTGGCTATCGCCGAAGTGCTTAAGCAGGAAGGTTTTATCGTTGGCTTTACCACCGAGAGTAATGCAAAACCTGAGCTTGAAATCGAATTGAAGTATTTCGAAGGCAAGCCAGTAATCGAATCTATCGAGCGCGTTAGTCGCCCAGGTTTGCGCATCTATAAGAAGCGCAACGAGCTGCCTAACGTGATGGGTGGTCTTGGTATCGCTGTTGTTTCAACATCGAAAGGCCTAATGACCGATCGTGCCGCTCGCCAAGCTGGTCTTGGTGGCGAAATCATCGGTTACGTAGCGTAATTAGGAGGTAGGAAATGTCACGTGTTGCTAAAGCACCCATTGAAATTCCTGCTGGCGTTGAAGTTGCGCTAAATGGCCAGGAAGTAACAGTTAAAGGTGCCCAAGGCTCACTGAGTCGCGTAGTCAATGATGCCGTTGAATTGGTAAAAGAAGACAACGAACTGCGCACTGTTGCGCGTGATGGCGTTGCTAACGCCACTGCGCAAGCAGGTACTGCGCGTGCATTATTGCAAAACATGGTGGTTGGAGTAACTAAAGGGTTTGAGCGCAAGTTACAGCTGATTGGTGTTGGTTACCGTGCGCAAGCACAAGGTAAAAAACTGAACCTGACGCTGGGCTTTTCACACCCTGTGGAGTTCGAGATTCCTGAAGGAATCACCATTGAAACTCCTTCTCAAACCGAGGTTGTCGTTAAAGGCGCAGATAAGCAGTTAGTGGGTCAAGTTGCCGCTAACATTCGCGCATACCGCAAGCCAGAGCCTTACAAAGGTAAAGGTGTACGTTATGCAGACGAGCAAGTGCGCCGTAAAGAAGCCAAGAAAAAGTAGGGTAATACGATGGACAAGAAAGCAGCTCGCTTACGTCGTGCTACTCGCGCACGTAAACAAATTAAAGCTTTGGGTGCAAAGCGACTGGTTGTACACCGTACGCCGCGTCACATTTACGCACAGTTGATCGCCCCAAACGGTTCTGAAGTGCTTGCAGCCGCATCAACGGTTGAAAAGGCAGTCCGCGACCAGCTGAAAACGACGGGTAACGTCGACGCCGCTAAAGTCGTGGGTAAAATCATCGCTGAGCGTGCGGTAGAAAAGGGCGTTACCAGCGTCACTTTCGACCGTAGTGGTTTTAAATACCACGGCCGCGTTGCTGCATTAGCAGACGCTGCGCGCGAAGCTGGACTTCAGTTCTAGGAGACGAACATGGCAAATGCAGAAGCTCAAAACGGTGAACTGATCGAGAAGTTGATTACGGTCAACCGTGTGGCGAAGGTTGTTAAAGGTGGTCGTATCTTTAGCTTCACCGCACTGACTGTAGTTGGCGACGGCAAAGGTAAAGTCGGTTTCGGTTACGGTAAAGCACGTGAAGTTCCAGCCGCTATTCAAAAAGCGATGGAAAAAGCACGCCGTAACATGGTAACCGTGCAGCTGAAAGGCGAAACTTTGCAACACCCTGTTAAAGGTCGTCACTCAGGTTCACAGGTATATATGCAACCTGCATCTGAAGGTACCGGTATCATCGCAGGTGGTGCGATGCGTGCGGTACTGGAAGTCGCAGGCGTTCATAACGTGCTGTCAAAAGCATATGGTTCAACCAACCCAATCAACGTTGTTCGTGCAACTATCAAAGCATTGAACGACATGAAATCGCCGGAGCAGGTTGCTGCGAAGCGTGGATTGCGCGTTGACGAAATACTGGGGTAGTGAACAATGGCGAAAAAGACAATCAAAGTAACACAGACGCGTAGCAGCATCGGTCGTTTACCGAAGCACAAAGCTACACTACGTGGCTTAGGTCTCCGCCGCATTGGTCACACAGTAGAGTTGGAAGACACTGCTGCAGTCCGCGGTATGGTGAACCAAGTTAATTACATGGTTAAGGTGGAGGGATAAATGATGGAATTAAACACTCTTTCTCCTGCACCTGGTGCAAAAAGCAGCAAGAAACGCGTTGGACGCGGTATTGGATCAGGTCTGGGTAAAACCGGTGGTCGTGGTCATAAAGGGCAGAAGTCTCGCTCTGGTGGCAGCGTTAAGCCAGGTTTCGAAGGCGGTCAAATGCCAATTCAGCGTCGTCTGCCTAAGTTCGGTTTCACTTCTCGCAAGGCAATGACCACTGCGGAAGTAAACTTGGCAGAGATTGCGAAAGTCGATGGTGATGTTGCTGATTTAGCAACATTGAAGGCTGCGGGCCTGATTCGTAAGAACGTGTTGGCTGTAAAAGTCATCAAGTCTGGCGAAATCACTCGCAACGTGACTGTAAAAGGTCTTAAAGTCACCAAAGGCGCTCGCGAAGCTATTGAAGCTGCTGGCGGCAAAATCGAAGGATAGAGCTCATGGCTAAACCAGGATTGGAATCAAATCGAGCGCAAGGTGGCACGTCGGAACTCAAGCGTCGCCTGTTGTTTGTATTAGGAGCGATCATCGTTTTCCGAGCGGGCTCCTTTGTGCCTATTCCTGGTATTGATGCTGCGGTTTTAGCTCAGTTGTTCGAACAGCAAAAAGACACCATCGTTGCCATGTTTAACATGTTCAGCGGTGGTGCTTTAGAACGTGCGTCAGTATTCGCACTTGGTATCATGCCGTATATTTCGGCCTCAATTATCATGCAATTGGCAACCGTGGTTCATCCACGCTTGGCAGAGCTGAAAAAAGAGGGCGAGTCGGGTCGACGTAAGATCAGTCAATATACGCGCTGGGGTACTCTGATACTGGCAACGTTCCAGTCTGTTGGGATCGCGACCGGTTTACCGAATTTGATGCCTGGGCTGGTTATTGACCCTGGTTTTGGATTCTATTTTACTGCGGTTGTGAGCCTTGTCACGGGAACCATGTTCCTGATGTGGCTGGGTGAGCAGATTACTGAGCGCGGTATTGGTAACGGCATCTCTATCCTGATTTTCGTGGGTATTGTAGCAGGGTTACCATCTGCTATCGGTCAAACATTTGAGCAAGCCCGTCAAGGTGACTTGCACTTGTTGCTGTTGTTATTAATTGGTGTGGTTGTTCTCGCAGTCACTTATTTCGTTGTTTTCGTCGAGCGTGGTCAACGTCGTATCGTTGTTAACTATGCAAAACGTCAACAAGGTCGTAAGGTCTTCGCAGCGCAAAGCACACACTTGCCATTAAAAGTGAACATGGCCGGTGTTATTCCACCAATTTTTGCATCGAGTATTATTTTGTTTCCTGGTACCATCGCAACCTGGTTCGGTTCCGGTGAAGGAATGGTCGCTGATATTTTACAACAAGTATCGATGACTTTATCTCCAGGACAGCCGCTTTATGTGTTATTATACGCGGCTGCGATCATATTCTTCTGTTTCTTCTATACCGCGTTGGTGTTTAACCCTCGCGAGACAGCAGATAATCTGAAGAAATCCGGCGCGTTTATCCCGGGCATACGCCCAGGTGAACAGACGTCGCGGTACATTGACAAAGTAATGACTCGTTTGACCCTTGCTGGTGCACTGTACATTACCTTTGTCTGTTTGGTTCCTGAGTTTATGATGATTGCGTGGAACGTTCAGTTCTACTTCGGCGGTACATCGTTATTGATTATCGTGGTTGTCATCATGGACTTCATGGCACAGGTACAGACTCATTTGATGTCACATCAATATGATTCTGTGCTGAAAAAAGCTAACCTTAAAGGCTACGGCCGCTAAGGTTGGATAGAACGGAGAGTAGCAATGAAAGTTCGTGCTTCCGTGAAGAAAATCTGTCGTAACTGTAAAATCATCAAGCGCAACGGTGTTGTGCGCGTGATTTGCAGTGATTCAAAGCATAAGCAACGACAAGGTTGATTCGAAGGAAAGGTGGGTGGCCGTTGGGTCACCCCCTTTGAAGTGTTTGCAATTCGGCATTCGGTTGAGTATCCTAACGGGCTTTTCAACTGATGCCTACAAATTATAGGAGACGTGTTAGTGGCCCGTATCGCTGGCATTAACGTTCCTGACAATAAACACGCAGTTATTGCATTAACTGCAATCTATGGTGTTGGCCGTACTCGCTCACAGGAAATCTGTGCAGCGACTGGTATTGCTGAAGACACTAAGATCGGTTCATTGTCAGAAGAGAAACTAGACGCGCTTCGTGACGCAGTTGCCAAATATGTAGTAGAAGGTGACTTACGTCGTGAAGTATCAATGAACATCAAACGGTTGATGGATCTCGGATGTTACCGTGGACTTCGTCATCGTCGCAGCCTTCCTTTACGTGGACAGCGCACTAAAACTAATGCGCGCACTCGTAAAGGTCCGCGCAAGCCAATTAAGAAGTAAGGAGATTGAGTAATGGCTAAAACACCGACTCGTTCTCGCAAGCGCGTTAAAAAGCAAGTCGCCGATGGCATGGCTCACGTGCATGCATCTTTCAATAACACCATTATCACCATCACTGATCGCCAGGGCAACGCGTTAGCGTGGGCTACTGCTGGTGGATCAGGCTTCCGTGGTTCACGGAAATCAACGCCGTTCGCTGCTCAGGTAGCGGCAGAGCGTGCAGGTGAAATGGCGAAGGAATACGGTCTGAAAAACCTGGAAGTATTTGTAAACGGTCCTGGTCCAGGCCGCGAATCATCGATTCGTGCTCTGAACGCCGTGGGATACCGCATCACAAATATTACCGATGTGACACCGATTCCTCACAACGGTTGTCGTCCGCCTAAGAAACGTCGCGTTTAAAGGCGTGAATCGATAGTTGGAGAAAGATCATGGCAAGATATTTGGGTCCTAAACTCAAGCTAAGCCGTCGTGAAGGAACAGATTTGTTCCTGAAAAGCGGCGTACGCGCAATCGATTCTAAATGTAAGATCGAAACTGCACCTGGACAACACGGCGCCCGTCGCGGTCGTCTGTCGGACTACGGTGTGCAGTTGCGCGAGAAGCAAAAAGTTCGTCGTATGTACGGCGTACTAGAAAAGCAATTCCGTAACTACTACAAAGAAGCCGCTCGTCTGAAAGGCAATACCGGTGAGAACCTGTTGCAGTTGCTTGAACAGCGTTTGGATAACGTAGTTTATCGCATGGGCTTTGCGTCTACACGCGCAGAAGCTCGCCAACTGGTCAGCCACAAGGCTGTGGTTGTAAACGGTCAAGTTGTTAACATTCCATCGTTCAAGGTTCGTCCTGAAGATGTTGTTTCAGTACGTGAGAAAGCTAAAAAGCAGGCACGTATTGCAGCAGCACTGGAATTGGCTGAGCAACGTGAGAAGCCAGTTTGGTTAGAAGTAGACGGCAACAAGATGGAAGGTCAGTTCAAACGTCTTCCAGAACGTAGCGACTTGTCTGCTGAAATTAACGAACAGTTGATCGTAGAGCTTTACTCTAAGTAAAGCTTAAGCATAGAGAGAGGACACAATGCAGGGTTCTGTTACCGAATTCCTAAAGCCGAGGTTAGTCGACATCGAGCAAGTTAGCCCGACTCATGCCAAGGTGACACTGGAGCCTCTAGAGCGTGGCTTTGGTTACACCTTAGGTAATGCGTTACGTCGTATTCTATTGTCGTCAATGCCAGGCTGTGCAGCGACTGAAGTGGAAATCGACGGCGTACTGCACGAGTACAGCAGTAAAGAGGGCGTACAGGAAGACGTCATCGAAATTTTGTTGAACCTGAAAGGACTGGCAGTCAGCCTGGAAGGTAAAGACGAAGCGACGTTGACCTTGAACAAATCCGGTGCAGGTCCTGTAACCGCAGGCGATTTCCAGCACGACGGTGATGTTGAAATCGTAAATCCTGAGCACGTTATCTGTCACCTTACCGGTGAGAGTGAGTTTAACATGCGTGTTAAAATCGAACGTGGTCGTGGTTATGTTCCTGCGTCATCTCGTCAGTCTGAAGACGATGATGAACGTCCAATCGGTCGTCTCCTGGTTGATGCGTCATTCAGCCCTGTTGAGCGTATTGCTTACAGTGTTGATGCGGCTCGTGTCGAGCAACGCACCGACTTGGATAAGCTGGTTATCGATATGGAAACTAACGGCACGTTAGATCCAGAAGAAGCTATCCGCCGCGCGGCAACCATTCTGGCTGAACAGCTGGAAGCGTTTGTAGAGCTTCGTGATATCAGCGAGCCGGAAGAGAAAGAAGAGAAGCCGGAGTTTGATCCAATTCTGCTTCGTCCGGTAGACGATCTTGAGTTAACTGTTCGTTCTGCGAACTGCCTCAAGGCAGAAGCAATTCAGTACATTGGTGATTTAGTACAGCGTACTGAGGTTGAGCTATTGAAAACGCCTAACCTTGGTAAGAAATCGCTGACCGAAATCAAAGACGTGCTAGCATCACGTGGACTGTCTCTGGGCATGCGCCTTGAGAACTGGCCACCCGCTAGCCTCGTTGATAACGACTAAGTCATCTTAGTAATTGATATACTGAGAAGGGTATAGGTATGCGCCATCGTAAGAGTGGTCGTCAACTAAATCGCAATAGCAGCCATCGTCAAGCGATGTTCCGCAACATGGCTAGCTCTCTGGTGCGTCACGAAATCATTAAGACGACGTTACCAAAAGCGAAAGAGTTGCGTCGCGTAGTAGAGCCATTAATCACAATGGCGAAACAAGACAGCGTTGCAAACCGTCGTTTGGCGTTTGCACGCACTCGTGATAAAGAAGTTGTAGGCAAGTTGTTTAATGAACTTGGTCCGCGTTATGAACAGCGTCCAGGCGGTTACACTCGCATTATGAAGTGTGGCTTCCGTGCTGGCGATAACGCTCCTATGGCTTACATCGAGTTAGTCGATCGACCAGAAGTTGAAGAAGCAGAAGTTGTTGAAGAAGCAACAGCGGAATAAGCTTTTAAACGATTAAAAAAGCCGGCTTTTGCCGGCTTTTTTGTTTTCATCAATGACCATTCTCGTATACGGCAGCAAGCTGCTGTTCTGTTATATAGCCCTGTTCTTTAAACCATTCCATTTCTTCCCGGGTTACACCGCTGGATTTAGCCTGATTGATAAAGGCACTCCATTGTTCTGAACTTGTTGCCGGAACCGTTTGCGGGCTTTGTTCGCTGTCGGTGAAAAAATCACGTACCGCGTAGAAAATAGTTTGTGCGGAATCTGGAATTTGAGTAACGGCATTGACCAGAGCATCAAAGAATTCCGTCGGTGAGCTAAGCGCCGCCGAACGCACGATTGAACCACTGAAATCAGGTTCTGTGGTTATGGCAACTCGAATAATACTGTCTAACTTTTCCGGTGCGTGCTGAGCTGCAACCGCAACAATATCGTCGATATAGGCGGGCTCGGCTTCAATGGCCATGCGTACAATTTGTTCGCAATCATCAGGCGCAACACTCAGCGCCGTATCCAAAACATCGGTGGTAAGTGCTGGTTCACTACGAATGACGGCTCGGCTGATAACGGCAATTCGCTTTGGATGTTGCTGATAGGCCGCAAGTAGAATCTGTTCGACATCCTGTGGGTAGTGAGTAGTAAGAATGCGCACAGTGCGAATAATCGAAAAGTTTTGATTTAGGTGATCGCGAATAACGCTTTCATAGGTTTCGATTTTCTTTTGCTCAGTAGCGGGTAATAACTTAATGTAGCTGATCAGCTCATCGCCTTGCGATGTCGCTACCGTCGCGGCGTGACCCGGTAACGAGAGCACTGTACTACTAAACATGAGTGTTGCACCAATGAAGGTGATCCCAACTCGGTTTGTTAGCGCCATTTAACCCCCGGCAAAACATTGCTGTTATGGTGAGTAACGGATGATAATTATTATTGTGTCTTCTATTAGTCACTCAAACATAGCATGAGTTCCCTAATAATATACAACCCATTAACAAAATTGATGAGAAAGTCATCAATATTAAAAAAATGAAAAAAAGTGCTTGCAAGGCGAGATAAGATCTCTATAATTCGCCGCCGTTGTCAGGGAGAAAGCCGCACGCGAGACGAGTAGCCGGCTTCCGACAACGAAAGAAAAAAGAGTTATCAAAAAGCAGAAAAAAGCGCTTGACGATAACGAAAAGGGATGTAAAATACGCGTCCCTGCTTCGGAAAGAAGCAACGCTCTTTAACAATATATCAAGCCAAGCAAACTGTGTGGGCACTTGCAAAAGTTAAGCAAAACGAACTATGTATTGCAACTTTTGAATGAGTGTTCAGCAAGGTTTCAAATTTGAAGCTAAGCAAAAACGCGTAATTCATTGAGTTGATTGAACTACTTTTAATTGAAGAGTTTGATCATGGCTCAGATTGAACGCTGGCGGCAGGCCTAACACATGCAAGTCGAGCGGTAACAGGAAGAAGCTTGCTTCTTTGCTGACGAGCGGCGGACGGGTGAGTAATACTTGGGAACTTGCCTCTAGGCGGGGGACAACCACTGGAAACGGTGGCTAATACCGCATAATGTCTACGGACCAAAGTGGGGGACCTTCGGGCCTCACACCTAGAGATGGGCCCAAGCGGGATTAGCTAGTTGGTGAGGTAACGGCTCACCAAGGCGACGATCCCTAGCTGTTCTGAGAGGATGATCAGCCACACTGGGACTGAGACAC
>NZ_CP027188.1:0-1990000 GCF_002968395.1 Idiomarina sp. OT37-5b | reverse complement strand
GCAGGTTGAAGGTTGAGTAACATCAACTGGAGGACCGAACCCACTAATGTTGAAAAATTAGGGGATGACTTGTGGCTAGGAGTGAAAGGCTAATCAAGCCCGGAGATAGCTGGTTCTCCCCGAAATCTATTTAGGTAGAGCCTCGGACGAATACCTGCGGGGGTAGAGCACTGTTTGGGCTAGGGGGTCATCCCGACTTACCAACCCCATGCAAACTCCGAATACCGCAGAGTACTATCCGGGAGACACACGGCGGGTGCTAACGTCCGTCGTGGAGAGGGAAACAACCCAGACCGCCAGCTAAGGTCCCAAAGTTATGGCTCAGTGGGAAACGATGTGGGAAGGCACAGACAGCTAGGAGGTTGGCTTAGAAGCAGCCACCCTTTAAAGAAAGCGTAATAGCTCACTAGTCGAGTCGGCCTGCGCGGAAGATGTAACGGGGCTAAGCCATACACCGAAGCTGCGGCAGCAACTTGTTGCTGGGTAGGGGAGCGTTCTGTAAGCGGATGAAGGTGTGTTGAGAAGCATGCTGGACGTATCAGAAGTGCGAATGCTGACATGAGTAACGATAATGGGAGTGAAAAACTCCCACGCCGGAAGACCAAGGTTTCCTATCCCATGCTAATCAGGGTAGGGTAAGTCGGCCCCTAAGGCGAGGCGGAAACGCGTAGTCGATGGGAAACAGGTTAATATTCCTGTACCGATGTTTATTGCGATGGGGGGACGGAGAAGGCTAGGCAGGCCAGGCGTTGGTAGTCCTGGTGAAAGTGCGTAGGCTGAGAGCTTAGGAAAATCCGGGCTCTTAAGGTCGAGACACGAGACGAGTACCTACGGGTGCGAAGCTGTTGATGCCATGCTTCCGGGAAAAGCCTCTAAGCTTCAGATAAACATCGACCGTACCCGAAACCGACACAGGTGGTCAGGTAGAGAATACTAAGGCGCTTGAGAGAACTCGGGTGAAGGAACTAGGCAAAATAGTACCGTAACTTCGGGAGAAGGTACGCCACTGTTGGTGAAGACTTCGCGTCGTAAGCTGATGGTGGTCGCAGTGACCAGGTGGCTGGGACTGTTTATTAAAAACACAGCACTCTGCTAACTCGAAAGAGGACGTATAGGGTGTGACACCTGCCCGGTGCCGGAAGGTTAATTGATGGGGTTAGCGTAAGCGAAGCTCTTGATCGAAGCCCCGGTAAACGGCGGCCGTAACTATAACGGTCCTAAGGTAGCGAAATTCCTTGTCGGGTAAGTTCCGACCTGCACGAATGGTGTAACCATGGCCACGCTGTCTCCACCCGAGACTCAGTGAAATTGAAATCGCTGTGAAGATGCAGTGTACCCGCGGCTAGACGGAAAGACCCCGTGAACCTTTACTACAGCTTGGCACTGAACATTGAACCTACATGTGTAGGATAGGTGGGAGGCTTTGAAGCACTGGCGCCAGTTGGTGTGGAGCCATCCTTGAAATACCACCCTTGTATGTTTGATGTTCTAACTTGGCACCCTAATCGGGTGTGAGGACAGTGCCTGGTGGGTAGTTTGACTGGGGCGGTCTCCTCCCAAAGAGTAACGGAGGAGCACGAAGGTTGGCTAAGTACGGTCGGACATCGTACGGTTAGTGTAATGGCAGAAGCCAGCTTAACTGCGAGACAGACACGTCGAGCAGATACGAAAGTAGGTCATAGTGATCCGGTGGTTCTGAATGGAAGGGCCATCGCTCAACGGATAAAAGGTACTCCGGGGATAACAGGCTGATACCGCCCAAGAGTTCATATCGACGGCGGTGTTTGGCACCTCGATGTCGGCTCATCACATCCTGGGGCTGAAGTCGGTCCCAAGGGTATGGCTGTTCGCCATTTAAAGTGGTACGCGAGCTGGGTTTAGAACGTCGTGAGACAGTTCGGTCCCTATCTGCCGTGGGCGTTTGAGAGTTGAGAGGGGCTGCTCCTAGTACGAGAGGACCGGAGTGGACGAACCTCTGGTGTTCCGGTTGTCACGCCAGTGGCACTGCCGGGTAGCTACGTTCGGAATCGATAACCGCTGAAAGCATCTAAGCGGGAAGCGAGCCTCGAGATAAGCTCTCACTAGCACTTTAAGTGCTCTGAAGGGTCGTTGAAGACGACAACGTTGATAGGCGGGGTGTGGAAGCGTAGTAATGCGTTGAGCTAACCCGTACTAATTGCCCGTGAGACTTAACCATACAACACCCAAGGTGTTTGGGAATCGTTAAGCACAAGCACGATACCTTTACCGAATAACAGAGGTTGCGCAGAGCGCGACATCAAACGAGTGGCATTACAATCAGCCTTCATGTTGTGACAGTTTTTGTCTGGCGGCCATAGCGGTATGGCACCACCTGGCTCCATTCCGAACCCAGAAGTGAAACATACCAGCGCCGATGGTAGTGTGGGGTCTCCCCATGTGAGAGTAGGACACCGCCAGACTTCAAATTAAGGAAAGCCCCGGGCTCACGCTCGGGGCTTTTTTTTATGCCCGCTCGGCGCTCACAACGGGTCGCTTTGAATGCTCTCCGCGGTTCGTTAATCTCGCGCGGTTGACTGTTTAGTCTGGTTTCCAGGAAGGTATGAGGTTAAGATCAGCTTCTCACTGGAGAACGGATAAAACGATGGAATTGAACCCTACAAAACGAGTAGAGGCAGCCCGAGAAGCTGCTGAGCGTGCTTACGCACCTTATAGTAAGTTTAAAGTTGGTGCCGCCATTGAACTTAATAATGGTGACATCATTACCGGCTGCAACGTCGAAAACGTGTCGTATGGACTGTCAAATTGCGCGGAACGCACAGCAATATATCGCGCCATCGCCGAAGGCATTGATCTGAGTAATGTCAAAGCGATAACTATCTATACACCCACCGAACAGTTACACAGTCCGTGCGGTGCCTGTCGACAAGTGATGGCCGAATTTTTCTCCGCCGACACCCAGGTGAGTTCCGCCAACCGTCACGACATCACGCACTGGACGGTCGGATCCCTGTTACCGGAAAGCTTTAGCTTTTAACGCCGACAAACTATTTTTCGATGCTGTAAATCAGATCGCCGCTTTGACTCTCGGTTGACGAGTTTGACTCGATCCAAAAATGATCCGTTAGCTGGTAGCGCAGGAAAAAGGATGAAGTCGACTCTACCAAACCAATACCGTACTTAATATACAGCCTTGGGGTCAGGTATTTACCGATATATAGCGAGGTATCGTTGACGTTGTCAGTGCTCGAATCTATCGACACTTCATCAAACCCAAAAGTATCTTTTAAGCTTTGCGTAAACGCATCGGCCATGTCACCGGTAAGCAATAAGGCGGCTTGTAATTCGAGGTTAGTCGATTCTGACTGAGAATTTGGTGCCCGGCCAAACAACAAATACGATAATACCGACGCGTCGGGCATCGGCGGCTCGGAAAATAACGACAGAGTTGGCTCTTGCAGGGTACCCTGAACTCGCGCACCTACTTGTTTAGGGTTTGCCGTTGCTTCTGGTAACTTGCGTACCACTTGTAAGTTAAGGCCTGGATTTTGTAGCGGTCCACCGTTATAAATCAGCTGTCCGCGGTCAATTGACAACTCTTGTCCATAAACCTCATAGGTACCGGCTTTAACGCCTATCTGACCATCGCCTCTGGCAACACCATAATTTGCCTGGCTGATGGTTAAGCGGCCTTGCAATTGCCCTTCGAAGCCGTAGGCGGCCACATTAACATTGTCACCGAGCGTGACGGTGATATTGGCGTCAGTTTCCAGTTTTGTCTGCCGTTGTTGTTCAGCCTGTTTAATCACTACGTCTGACGACGGTCTGGTTACGTTATCCAGTTGTGGTGGCGTGATATGCGCCTCAGGAACAATAACATCGCCACGTACCGTTAGCTTATTATCGGCCAGCTCTAACCTCACATCCGGGGACACCGATACCGATACCTCCGGTGTGTTCATGACACGTAACGTATCGCCACTAAGGCTTGCTGACAACTGTTGCTGTGGCACATCGTAACGGCCGTTTAGCTGAAACCTACCGTCGCCAATCCGGCCGTTGGCGCGCAAGTCGAATACCGAGTTGTCCGCTCCTGCGGCGGTTAGAACCAGCTCAGTCTCGCTGATATCGGTGCCGGTCTCGCTGAGTACGAACTGATTGATGCTCGCTTCTGCGCTTGGTTTAAGCCGGGGCGCCCTGAGCGTACCAGTGATGCCGATATTAGCTTGCAGGTTGCCATCGGCCTGCGCAACGGCCGGACTAAGGAGTTGTAGGAAACTTAAATCGGATAGTGCGGCCGTCAACCTGCCGTCTAAAGCAGCCGTCGGGGTGAGAGCCGCCAGCGACAGTTCCCCCTTCAGGTCAAGCCCGACTTCCTCTGCTGTCGCCTTTAGGGATACTCGTGTCTGTTGTCGCTGCGGCGCTATATCAATGTTAACGGTGTCCACCGTTATGGTTTCTTCCAAGCCCTCAAGGCGAATGGCACCGGTATTGAATTGACCCGATAACCTGGTCAGTTCAGAATCAGGCCACGACCAGGTCGCATCTAATGAGATGCGGCTTTGACCTTGCACGCGCAACGGCGAATTGGGCAATAATGGGTTGATCACGGCGAGTTCAAGGTGAGGAGCGTTGAATTCAGCCCTGCTCAGGCCATTCTCGCTGTGTATTTGTACACAGGCGGGTTCGGCTAGCCGTTGTTGAGTTACGCAGAAATTGTGCAACTGCAGCGACGTTGTCTGCCAGTTATACATAAACTGAGCGTTAGTTTTCAGTTCCAATGGCTCGAGACTTTCGTGGTCAATCACCAGCCTGTTGATATCGGCTGCAATGGCCGTTGCTGACCGTTCTAGCTGGGTTTCAATGGACCACGAAGCACCCAGAGTTGTCGCCGTTAGCGCGACATCCTGAGTGTTCAGGTCGCCTTCAACACTGACATCCAGCTGTTCAATGTCGGTATCGGCGATGGCAAGTGCATCGGCCGTTATCTGCACGTTGGCCCAAGGGGCGTTTATATCCCCTTCAATGATTGCGTCCACATCGAGCGCCCCGCGGATCGCAACAGGTAACGGCAAGTCGGCCAGTTGGGGGAGTGTTGCGGATAGCGTTAATTGGCGGCCTGGCGCCATCATTCCCTCTGCGGACAGAGTATTATCTTGCCATTTGGCCTGCAAGCGCGTCACGGTTATATAAGGTGAGGCGTAGCGAATATCCGTGATCAGCGAAAGTGGTTGCTCGAATAATTGCCCGGTGATGTCCGACAACACGTGTAACTCATTTTCCCAATGGATGGATGCAGAGCCTGAAACGCGCCCATCGGTGGCGGTTTCTGCCACTTCTAACTCGGAGATGGTGAGTTGTTCTTGGGTTAATTGAGCCTTAACGGCGGCGGTTAGACGGTGTTCTTCGCTCAGTCGCGACTCGCTTTGGCCTGTTAGTTCAAGTTGTTGTGCGGTTCCATTCACCGTTAACGAGCCTGAGGTTGATGTTTGCTCGTAGTTAAGCTGGTTAGCCTCAATCCCGATATTGACGGTAGGCGTGTCTGCCAGGCTAATTGTGCCGGAAGAGCTTAGTTCCCCGGTGACCAAGCCCGTCAGCGCTGTGGTCAACGAACTGACGGTGAGCTGATTATTAGCGAACGAGAGTAGGCCGCTAACGTCAGCCGCTAATTCTGGAGAGCGAATGCTGAGCTTAGGCTCGGCATTGAGCAAAGCCGTGTCAGCGTTAGCGACCGTTATGGTACCGTCAACCACTAACGGGGGTAACCCGGACGAGTTAACAGCAGCAAGCCAATCATTGAGTTGCGAATCGACGATGTCGACTTGTGCTTGCCAGCGTGGTGTTGCCAGCAAATTCTGAGCGGATGCCTTGATATTGATAACGGCACTCTTACGTATCTGCGCTGTGGCGCTTAGTTGCTCGAGGTTGCCGGAGCTTAACAGGTTTAATGTCGTGGCCGGGTAATCCGGTGAATGTAAGTCAACATCCGTGTTCAGCGAGTAATCAAACGGATAGCTCAGACTTGCCTCAGCGGTGGCGTCTAGGGTGACATACTGGTGCTGCAGGAATAGTTCGTCGATCATTAACTGACCTGACTTGCTGACATTGAGTGCTGCGTCCAGCGCTACCTGCTGCTGTGGGGCATCATTAACGAATAACCAGCTTTCAGCCATGGTGAGTTTTGACAGAGTGACTGAAAACGGTAAGGAGACTGATACCTGCTCAAGGGATGCGGCCGGCTCAGTCGACGGTTGTTGCGCCACCGGGCGGGTTCTGATTTCACCGGCGCCAAGTGCAAGCTCATCAATACGAAGCTCACCGGATAATAAGGTTGCCGGCGACCAATCTAGGGTGATGTCGGCAAACTCGGCGCTGAACGGTTGTGATTGATAACGAAACTGCTCAAGGGTAAAAGGGCCGCTTAAACGCCCCGAAAAGCGACTGAATTCTATCTGTTCAGGTAAAAACGGGCGGCTGTAGTTCACCAACCATTGACTCAGGAAGGTCGAGTTGATGGTGACCAGCAAGAACAGTGGTAACACAATAAAAACCAATGCTGCCAGGCACAAAAAGCTGTAGGCGAGTTTACGATAAAGGCTCATAAATCTGACCCCAGAGTAAAGTGTAAACGCCAGGGGTCACCAGGTTCATCAATCGCTTGTGCGAGATCCAGGCGAATGGCGCCAACCGGAGATATCCACCGAAAACCAAAACCAACACTTTGCTTCAGCGCTTGGTTAGGCTCTATCATGCTGTTACCGATATCCGTGAACAAGGCAACTCGCCAGTTATCGGCGAAGCGGTAATCGAGCTCGGCGCTGGCAACTGCAAGATACTTGCCGCCCGTCACAGCACCACTGTCATCCTTGGGGCCAAGTTGCTCATAAGCATAACCACGCACGCTATTATCACCGCCGGCAAAAAACCGTAGCGACGGTGGGAGCACATCGAAATTGTCGGTGTAGGAAGCACCTATTTCAACACGACTTAAAAGCCGCCAATGCTCGGTTAACGACCAAACCGTTTTTAGTTCAGCATAGCCCTGCAACAGGTTGGTTTCCGATAGCACACTTTCAGCCGCACCGCGCAAGCCAAGTGTTAGCCGCCAGCCATTGCTCACATTAATACGGTCGTCGGCATTCAGATAGCGCCACTCCATGCCCGGGACAAAGAAACTGGAACTGTCCCGCTCATCACCAATTCTAAAGTCTTCGCGCAATAAGCTGATATTATATTCGCGTTGCCAGCGGGCATAGGTATACACATCCAACGCCTGTAATTGATAAAGCCGGCTGTCTAAGCTGTCATTTTCCTTATCACCGATCTCAGCACGATATTGCTGGTAATCCATCTGCGGTTTCTTGCCTGGCACATGATAAATGGCGGTTGCCTGGCTTTCGTATTGTGCCAGTTGTAATTGTGAGCGAAACTGATGACCTTGCTTGTTTACCCAACGTCGATCGAGTCCGGCGGTGAGTCGAACACCCGTATCCGTGCCGTAGCCAATACCATAACGGTACTGAGTTTGTTCGTTAGCTTGGGTTTCAACGTTTACGGGAACTTGCTGGTTGCTATCGGCATTTTGCCAGTCACTACGGATGGTCACCTGCGAAAAGTAATCACTGTTGCCAAGATCCACCTGCAAACGACTCAGTTCCGAGTTGAGATAGGGGGCTCCCTGTTTAAAGCGCGCGTAACGGCGGATCAGATCGGCGTCCAGGTGACTGTCGACCACCGTCAATTCGCCGAAAAAGTAACGTGGTCCGGTGTCAAATATCACTTCAAGGTCGGCACTGTTGCGTTCTGTATCAACGGTTATTTGTGCCTGTTTATAGTGCGCATTTTGATAACCACGTTGGATAGCCTGGCGCAATAAGGCAGACTTTATCGACTCGTAGCGGCTATGAATCAGGGTGTCGCCAGGCTCAATTTTGTTGTTAGCGAGCAGCTTTTGCAGGATCTCATCGTCGCGTCCTTCGCCGTCGATTTGCCATTGCGTTTGGGCAAAAGTGACCGGCTCGTTTAATGTGACTTGATAGCTCGCTTGCCACCTGCCATCATCGGTTGCGGTTAAACGACTGTCGACGTCAACTTGATAGTACCCGAATGGTTGTAGTGCGGCTTTAATTTCTGCTGCTGCTTTTCGGTGTAAATAACGAATTTGATAGTTTACGTAACGTCGCTCTGGGTCTAAATTAGCAATCTGTAAGTAGGCGTTGACATTGTCCAACAGCCGCCCGTCAATACCGCGGATATCAACGCTAACGTGAGTAACGGTAGAGGCTTGCAGTGGCAGCGACGCTGCGAGCAAGAAAAAAAACAACGCCAAATTGGCAAGTTTGGTTTTGGCCAGTGTTATCATCGCGTACACATCTCCGGAGCTTGCGTCCATAGTCGCACGCCGGGTGCAAAAAAGTAAAATGATAGTTGATAAAGGGAGCTTTAGATGGCGATTGTAATCACTGCCGCTGAAAAAAAGCTATTACAAAACGTCAGTATACCGCCTCGACCTCAGACCCTGTTAACGGTGAGTGCCGAGGCTAAAAAGGAAGACCCGGATGTTAGCGTGATCGCCGATGCCATTGCGGCGGATGTGGGTATCGCCGCAGCGGTTCTGCAGGTCGTGAATTCGGCGGCGTATCGTCGCCGTCAGACAATCGACTCGATTCAACAGGCGGTCATGATCTTAGGTTTTCGTCGCGTGTTCCCGATTGTCCGGGCGGTAGCTTTAAAGCGAGCGCTCAGCGGTAATTACGACTTATCCGAGTTTTGGCGTTATAACGAGTGGGTCGCGAGTGCCTGTGCGGTCGTTGCAGACAGCGTTGGATTATCCTCAGTGAAAGACCACGCCTACATGTTGGGCTTGTTTCAGAATAGCGGTATTGCGGTGATGCTGGAGCAATTTGACGATTACGCTGATTTCGTACGCCGTGCCGACAGCACCTCATGGTATGAGTTGCAGGAGCAGGAACAGCGCCAATTTGATACTTCACACACCACCATCGGGGCGCTACTGGCGCAACAGTGGAAGTTACCCAGCTTGTTGGTTGAAGCGATCTATTATTTGTACGACGACAGTTCGGTACTGAGTTCCGATTCAGAACTGCATCCGGTAGCGATTAATCTGGTTTCCATCGCCAAACTAGCTAAGTATGCCGTCGATCTGCGGACTCGCAGTCTGGCCGGTAAAGCCGAGTGGCAACAAGTAGAAGATGTGGTGATGACCCGGCTAAAGCTTGACGAGGTCGAAGTCGAAACCCTGGTTGCAGAGGTTCAGGACGCGTTATTTGAACTGAATGAGGCCTGATTGCTTATTTTATCCGCAGTTAATCAGGCTGAAGGCAGTTTCTGCTTGCGTGCACAAATGAGCTGAGTATAATCCTGAGTTCATGATGCAGGGGCGTAGTTCCAATGGCAGAACAGCGGTCTCCAAAACCGACGGTTGGGGGTTCGAATCCCTCCGCCCCTGCCAATTTATCCCCTTGCTAGCACTCTTTAAACGCTTCGTTTACACTACTCACAGAATTCTTCAACAAAACAGGATGACTGATGCCCGTTCGTTGGCGTGCTCAACAGCGTGATGCGTTAAAGGCAATGGCGATTCCTGCCTATCAGTTAAAGCAACTGCATAGTGCGGAGTCGGACGCCGATAAAACTCAAGCCGCTACTACGCTGCGTTACCATTACCGTCTGGGGCCATTTTATCTAACCGCTGCGGAGCCACTGCCGGTGCAATTGCCGCGCTGGTTGGAAGATTGCTGTGTGCTGCTGGACTGCCGTCCGGTAGCCGTTAAGGCAGCCAGTGACAGCGCCATGGTATGGGATTATCAGCAGTGTCAGCAACAACTGAGCAGCGCCGCCGGGAAACGTGAATTTTGGCACAACATTCGTCAACACATAACGCAACAATAAACCTGTCTGACAGTTCGCCCTCTGCGCCACTGTATGCGATTGAGCAACGTGCCCATCGGCGACCATGGAGCGAGAAGGTTTTTATGGCGAGCGTTGGTACCGGCTATCGCTGGCGGCAGTTAACGCTCCACCAACAAGCCGTCGGCTTTACCGTCTGTCAGCAGGTTGTCGATGAGTTAACACTGCACAATATCGCCGTTGCACCGGACTATCAGGGGCGGGGATTTGGTCGGTTACTACTGAATGATGTGCTGGATCATGCCGCACGACATGGTTTGATCGTATTCTTAGAAGTCCGTGTATCCAATCACGCCGCAATTCATTTGTACACACAAAGTGGATTTGAGACGGTAGGCAGACGCCCTAACTATTACGCCAATAACGACGGTCGCGAAGACGGCCTGGTGATGCGTTGGCAGGCCAACCGTAATCTAACCTAACAAAAGGAACAAACCCGTATGCGCGAGAGAATAGCAACCATTGCTTCCTACATTGATTTAACCAGTTTAAATAATTCTGACACGGTGGCCACCATTGAAACGCTCAGTGATAACGCGAGCTTTGATGGTATTGAGGTTGCGGCATTGTGTGTTTTTCCGGAATTGATTGTGGCGGCCAAACAAGCGCTACAGCAACGAGGTTTGTCGTTACCGGTGGCTACCGTAACAAACTTTCCTGAAGGTCATGATAATGTTGCGCGGGCTGTTGCAGAAACCGAACGGGCCGTGGCGGTTGGCGCTGACGAAGTCGACGTGGTGCTGCCTTACAATGCTCTCATCGCTGGCGATGAGGCTGTGGTGACAGAATTAGTCAGCGCAGTAAAAGCTGCCTGTGGCCAGCAGGCTCACCTAAAAGTGATCATCGAGTCCGGTGAATTAAAAACCCCGGAACGGATAAAACGAGCCAGCGAATTGGCCATTGACGCCGGTGCGGATTTTATTAAAACCTCAACCGGTAAGGTGCCGGTTAACGCAACGCTGGAAGCGACCGCTGTGATGTTGAACGCGATTAAGGCATCCGGCCGCAACGTTGGCTTTAAGGCCGCTGGTGGCATTCGGACGTTAGCAGACGCCGAACAGTACATTAACCTGGCGGCGGATATCATGGGCAAGGACTGGGTGACACCTGAACATTTTCGTATTGGTGCCAGCAGTCTGGTTAACGATCTTAAACAACAGTTAGGATAAGTTATGTT
Organism: Idiomarina sp. OT37-5b; assembly: GCF_002968395.1. NCBI lineage: Bacteria > Pseudomonadati > Pseudomonadota > Gammaproteobacteria > Alteromonadales > Idiomarinaceae > Idiomarina > Idiomarina sp. OT37-5b. Next base: position 1,978,914 of record NZ_CP027188.1, on the reverse strand, counting down.
TTTAGCGCAGGAAGCCATTCGGACAAAACGTGACGGCAAACCCCTGAGTGAGGAACAGATTCAGGCGTTTGTGCAAGGAATAACCGATGAATCGGTGAGTGAAGGTCAGATTGCGGCGATGGCAATGGCAATCTATTTCCAGGGAATGAACGAGCAGGAAAAAGCCACGTTAACCCTGTCCATGCGTGACTCCGGTGAGGTACTGAACTGGCAGCAACTCGATTTAGGTGGTCCGGTACTGGATAAACATTCGACCGGTGGTGTCGGTGATGTTGTCAGCTTGATGTTGGGACCCATTGTCGCTGCCTGCGGTGGTTTCGTGCCGATGATTTCCGGTCGTGGTCTTGGTCATACTGGCGGTACGTTGGATAAATTTGATGCGATTAATGGCTATCAGACCAAACCGGACAATGAGCGGTTTGCACGCACCGTCAAAGAGGCGGGGGTAGCGATTATCGGACAGACCGGACAATTAGCGCCGGCAGATCAACGTTTTTATGCCACCCGTGATATAACCGCGACGGTTGAATCGGTGCCCTTGATCACGGCGTCTATTTTGGCGAAAAAGCTTGCCGAAGGGCTGGACGGCCTGGTGCTGGATGTAAAAACTGGCAGCGGCGCATTTATGGCTGAGTATGAGCGTGCGGTCGAGTTGGCCCGAAGTTTAACCTCGGTCGCCAATCGTGTAGGGGTGAAAACCTCAGCGCTGATCACTGATATGAACCAACCGTTAGCGTCCGCGGCGGGTAACGCGGTCGAAGTAAAACTGGCGATTGACTATTTGACCGGTCGCCATCGTGACCCTCGCTTACATGTGGTGACGCATGCCCTGGCAGTGGAAATGTTGTTGCAAGGTGGCCTTTGTACAACCCACGAGCAAGCCGCGGAGCGTGTTGAGCAGGTGCTTGTCAGCGGGGCCGCTGCTGAACGCTTTGCGAAAATGGTGAGCTTGTTGGGCGGCCCGACCGACCTGCTTGAACGGCCTGAACAGCATCTGGCTAAGGCGAAGATAATCAAACCGTTAACACTGGCCGACAGTGGACTGCCTCAGCAAGGTTGGGTAAACGCAATCGACACTCGCGCGGTAGGAATGGCCGTGGTGGCGCTGGGTGGTGGTCGACGGATCGCTTCCGATCCGCTCAATTACGCGGTAGGTTTAACGGATCTGGCGGGTATCGGCTGCAAAGCAGAAGCGGATCTCGTACTCGCGACCATTCACGCCGATTCCGAGGATGATTGGCAACAAGCGGCAGCAACACTGACCGAGGCTTACCGGATTGGCGCAGAAGCGGCGCCGGAACAGCCGGTAATTTATGAGCGAATGGGTGATTAGGCAGGGATTTCAGCGGTCTTAAAGGAGGCAGCAGATGGCACGTGCAATTATTGTGGTGTTGGATTCATTTGGTATCGGCAGTGCGCCGGATGCGGCTAAGTTTGGTGATCAAGGGGCAGATACGTTTGGACACATTGCCGCGGCACGGGCAGCGCAGGCAAAACCGCTGCAACTGCCGAATCTGTGCGCTCTGGGTCTGGCTGAAGCCCATCGGGGTGCTACCGGTGATTGGGCGCCCGGCTTTGCACACCACTCAGCACAGCACAGTTATGCCTGGGCTGCTGAGCGCTCCTCCGGCAAGGACACGCCCTCCGGCCATTGGGAACTGATGGGCGTTCCGGTGCACTTTGAGTGGGGGTATTTCGAACAACCACAGCACTCATTTCCGCCTGAATTGCTTAATGCCCTGATTGAAAAAGCCCAACTAAAAGGGGTACTGGGTAATTGCCATGCGTCCGGCACGGAAATTCTTCAACGCCTTGGTAGTGAACACATTCGCAGTGAAAAACCGATAGTTTATACCTCGGCAGACTCGGTATTCCAGATTGCCGCTCACGAGCAGCATTTTGGTCTGCAACGTCTATACGAGGTGTGCGAAATCGCCCGGGAACTGCTCGATGATTACAACATTGGTCGTGTTATTGCGCGGCCATTTGTTGGTAATAGCCCGGCCGATTTCGAGCGCACCCACAATCGCCGCGACTACGCGGTTGAGCCACCTTTACCGACGGTGTTGGATAAGCTTAAGGACAGCGGCGGGGAAGTCATTGCGATCGGTAAAATCGCCGATATTTTTGCGCATCGGGGTATCACCCAAACGATTAAAGCCGCAGGAACTGACGCGCTCATTGACAAAACCCTGGAGACCATGGCAAGCGCCGGCGATCGCAGTTTAATTTTCACTAACTTGGTCGACTTTGACACGCTGTATGGGCATCGCCGCGATACGGAAGGATACGCGCAGGAGTTAGAGCGCGTTGATCGGCGTTTGCCGGAGTTACTCGAGGCTATGAACGCTGACGATATTCTGGTGTTGACGGCTGATCATGGCTGTGATCCGACCTGGCCGGGTACCGATCATACGCGAGAATTTGTGCCCTTGTTAATGGCTGGTGATGCTTTGGCGCCCGGCAGCCATGGTCAGCGCGACAGTTTTGCGGACCTCGGGCAAACGTTGTGTGAACTGTTTGAGTTACCGGCAATGGCGGAGGGACGCGCGTTAACATTGCGGCGCTGATGGGAATAGCACCCGAAACGTTGTGAATCCTGAGTAAATCAGCGAAAATAGCGGGTAATACATTAATGAGTTAATTGAGAAGGTTCATGTCAGACGCCCGCAGTAACAAAATCGCAACCGAAGTCGCAAAACGCCGCACGTTTGCCATCATTTCGCACCCTGATGCCGGTAAAACCACAATTACCGAGAAAGTTTTGCTGCATGGTCAGCAAATTCAAAAAGCCGGGACCGTGAAGGGCAAAAAATCCGGCCAGCATGCTAAGTCAGACTGGATGGAGATGGAGCAGGAACGTGGCATCTCGGTGACGACCTCGGTGATGCAGTTTCCGTATCGCGATCGGCTAGTGAACTTACTGGATACCCCCGGACACGAGGACTTTTCGGAAGATACCTACCGTACCCTGACCGCTGTCGACTCCTGTTTAATGGTCATTGACGGCGCTAAAGGTGTCGAAGATCGCACCATTAAGCTGATGGAAGTGACGCGGCTGCGCGATACGCCCATCATCACCTTTATGAACAAGTTGGATCGCGATATACGTGACCCGCTGGAACTGCTTGATGAAGTCGAAGACGTTCTAAAAATCATGTGCGCCCCGATTACCTGGCCGATTGGTTCCGGAAAAAACTTTAAAGGGGTTTATCACTTATTACTCGACCAAACCATTTTGTACAAAACTGGGCAGGGTCATCGTATTCAGGAAATTGACATTATTGAAGGCCTGGATAATCCCGAGCTGGACCAACGTATTGGTGTTTGGGCGGAAGAGCTGCGTGAACAAATTGAATTGGTCAAAGGCGCTTCTAACGAGTTTGATAAAGAGCTCTTCCTTGCGGGCGAATTAACCCCGGTTTATTTTGGTACGGCGCTGGGTAACTTCGGCGTTGATCATATGTTGGATGGTTTGGTGGACTGGGCTCCGCAGCCACAACCCCGTGAGGTGAACGACGGCGAGCTGATCCATGCCGACAACCCGGACTTTTCGGGTTTCATTTTTAAAATTCAGGCCAACATGGACCCCCGTCACCGTGACCGTGTGGCGTTTCTCAGAATCGTCTCCGGTAAATACGAGAAAGGCATGAAAATGCGTCAGGTGCGTACCGGAAAGGATGTCCGTATCAGTGATGCACTGACGTTTTTGGCCGGTGACCGAGAGCATGTCGATGAAGCTTATCCGGGCGATATTATCGGTCTGCACAATCACGGCACCATCCAGATTGGTGACACCTTTACCGCCGGCAGCGATTTCAAATTCAGCGGTATCCCGAACTTTGCGCCGGAACTGTTCCGCCGTATTCGTCTGAAGGATCCACTGAAACAAAAGCAATTGTTGAAAGGTCTGGTACAACTATCCGAAGAGGGAGCGGTACAGGTATTCCGGCCATTGATCAGTAACGATCTGATCGTCGGCGCCGTCGGTGTGTTGCAGTTTGATGTGGTGGTACACCGTTTGAAAACCGAATATAAGGTCGATGCCGTGTACGAGAACATCAATGTTGCAACCGCCCGCTGGGTAACCGGTGACGAACGTAAAGTGGATGAGTTCCGGCGCAAAGCGGAAGCTAACCTGGCGCTCGATGGTGGTGATAACTTAACCTATATCGCACCGACCATGGTGAATTTAAGTCTGGCGCAGGAGCGTTATCCAGATATTACCTTCAGTCACACACGCGAGCACTAGCATTAGATGCAACTGTTCGATACCCACTGCCATCTCGACTTTGAGGTGTTTAACCGCGACCGCCACGAAGTGGTAGAGCGTGCCAGAGCACAGGGTATCGAGCAATTTATGCTACTTGGCGTGACGTGCGAGCAATGGGCACAACTGCCCCGGGTGGCGTCGGAAATTGGCTCTGCCTATTACAGTTTCGGCCTGCACCCATACTTTATCGAAAAGCACCAGCCCGAGCACCTCGAAGCACTGAAACAACAGTTGTTGGAGCATGGTAGTGATGGCAGGCTGCGCGCGATAGGCGAAATTGGTCTTGATGCAGAGTGCGGTCATATGGAGCGGCAGCAACAGCTGTTACGAGAACAGCTTCGCTTGGCCAGAGAACACCAACTGCCGGTTATACTGCATCATCGCAAAACGCTCGATAAGCTGCTGAAAATGGTGCGCGAATCAGGGCCGCAGCGTGGCGTTGTGCACGCCTTCTCCGGTAGTTACGAGCAGGGCAAGGCCTGGGTCGAACAAGGTTATTATCTGGGCATTGGCGGCACCATCACCTATCCACGCGCAAAAAAAACACGGGATGCGGTGGCAAGGCTGCCATTGGACGCCATGGTACTAGAAACAGACTGTCCCGATATGCCAGTGTGTGGGCATCAGGGTGAACGCAATGAACCGGCGCGATTACGGCAGGTGCTGAGCGCATTGGCCAGCATAACGTCACTCAGCGAAAAAGACGTTGCAGAACGAACGTATCGTAATAGCTTAGCGTTGTTCGGGCTTAACCGCTGAGCTGCGTTGTTGCCAGAACCGATCGCGGATGCGATTAAAACCAAGCATGATGAAAACCCCGGCCAGCATCGCCAGTAACAGCAGTACTTGACCCTGTTGCATCAGACCATCGTGTGCGCTGGCGCTGATCGTCATCAGCTTATTTTCGTCAAAAATCACTTGCAGGTAACCCGCGGTTGTACCGTTGTCGGTCAGTTCCCGGGTCATTATCCAGGGCTTTGCCGGGGCATCGTCAGGCCAGTCGATCACACTGTCATAATTGCCCTGGGTTACCAGAACCTCGCCGTAAGGATTGCGTACCACCACCGACACCACCGCATGATGTTGTTGAAGATGCTGTGCGGCAGCCACCAACGCCTCATTCTGTTTTTGTTGGATGGCTTGTACTGCTTGATGTTCAAATTGCGACAAGGTCAGTTGCGTCAACTGCCGGGTGTGCTCAGCCAGTTGCTGTTGTGACTGTAAACTGGCAATATTCCAAACATTAAGGATGACCAATAGCAACGCCGCCGCTACGGCTAAGCGAAGTATGCGTTTGGTGATCAATCGCAGCCACGCCCGCGTTTGTGTGTTCGGGTTTAGCACCGATTGCAGTCCACTGTTAATCATCGTTTTAAGCATAGCACCAACTTTTTGATGGAGTCGATTATGGCCGACACCCCAGCCGCCGGATTAGTAGTCTTCGATATGGATTCTACCCTAATTCAAATGGAGTGTATCGATGAAATTGCTTCTTTAACAGGGGCAGGCGATGAGGTTGCGGCAATTACCGAGCGAGCAATGCGCGGCGAGCTTGACTTCGAGCAAAGCCTGCGGGCACGAGTGAGTTGTCTTAAAGGCGTGTCTGTCAGCCAGTTTCAATCGTTGTTCGACCCGATCCCGTTTACGCCGGGCGTTCATCAGCTTATTCAAACCTTGCGCGCGCAGGGCTGGAAAACGGCGCTGGTGTCGGGAGGCTTTACCTGGTTTGCCGAACAAGTGGCTTCGCAACTGCAACTTGACTGGTTTGCGGCTAATGAGCTGGAGCAGCAGCAAGGTGTTCTAACCGGTACGGTAGGCACCAAAATTGTGGATGCAAGGTTTAAGGCACAAACCGTTATCGACCTTAAACGTCGTTGGCAGATTGAGTCTGGCCGCACCATCGCCGTGGGAGACGGTGCGAACGACCGCGACATGCTGCAAGCTGCTGATATTGGCGTTGCATTTTGTGCCAAACCAACGTTGAAGGAAGTTGCCGATATCTGTATCGACGACAATGACCTCAGCCTGCTGTTACCGTTATTACAGCAACGGGGCCTGTTACAGGCTGAGCCAGTGGGCTAATCGCTGTTGTTGTTGGCGGATGTGTTCGAGGCTGATATCCGCAAACTTCAGCAGATCATCGGTAACGTCCTGAGTGTCAGCAATGCCATAAACCTGCCACAGTTCTTCCTCTAGCTCATTCGCCCGATGAGCCGCGTATTGCGATAGGTAGTTCATTTCCGCCTGCACAAACTGAATATCCGGACGGCCGGTTTTGCTGAGGTCAACGGCGACGGCCACAAAGACGGCGTCTGGCAGACACTGGTCAATAAACGACAGGATCGCAGCGGTATCAAACTGATCGGCGGCATGCCATTCAGTCCTTAGCACGGCCTCGCCTTGTTCACGATAAAGTTTCAGTAACAGCAGCTTGCGTCGCGGGCGATCCGAGCGAGACAGCCCTTGTAACTCCGGCAACAGCATGGTCGTTAGACTGTCGCCGCGCAGCAGTGGCTGTACATTTAGGTTACTAGCACGACTGCCGGGCAAACCTTGTAATAGCGTTAACCAGGCGGTCTGCCAGCGGGAAAGACCGGCCCGGCGCAACGTCACCTGGCGTTTGTTATTTTGATAAAAATACAAGGGAACGGTCGGCGGAGCGTCGCAGTATAGGTTACGTAAACACAGCTCCAGGCCATTTAATGAAGTATTTTCATGCAGTAGCTTTAACTGGTTACGATGTTCTTTAATCAGATAGCGGAAGAACAGCGCGCCATCGTGTTTCTCTGATGAGTCGGGCGTTTTCAGGTTAATTGTCGTCTGGCTGATGTCGATGTTTACCACCAGGTAAGGGATGTCGCGCAGTTGAAATTTGCGGTGATGTTTTTCAAACCCGGTTAATGATACCAGCGCCACTTCACCGGCTTGCAAGGCCACGGCATCGTCCAGTTGAAGCTTTAATCCATGCACCGATAAATCTAAAACCATACCTTCGCGAATGGACTTTCCGACCCGAACACGGCAGCGGCTGCGGTAGCTAAAGCGTTGCTCCTTGCGCAGATCGACAAATTCCAGTCGCACGTCTTTGGTGCGGATGGGCACCGATGGCGGATGCATAAATGCCTTCAAGGATTTAACCAAGCCTTTATCGTAGTCGTCGTGGGCGAACTGACGCATCGACTCGGTGATATCGGTTAGCACGCCAAGGTGAGTTAATGGCTCGATGGCGTGTTTAACTTTGGGCGTCGGCGGCTGCAGACGAAAAGGGATCTGCACTTCGTAAGGCACACTTTGTGGCTGCCAGGCGCTGTTGCTGTCAATACTGCGCAGTCTAAACTGATAGACACGAAAGGATGACTTGCGCGCCGCGAAGTTTACAAAGGTGCGCCATAAATTATTTTTAATCAGCTCTTCAGCCAGCGCCGAATAATAATGAATTTTGCCTCGTGCGGTAATGCTGAAGGTCAGTATGGTAGCCGTCGCACCAGGGGTGTCCGCCAAACGTTTGAGAAAATGCTGTGATCGGCGTGGATTAAATATCGAACCCAGCGCAATCTGGTTGTGTTCGTTGATCCAGTCTTCGACGATGTGCCGGTTATTGTCGGTAGTTAATACGTAATCAGCATGTAACTGCTTATTGTGTATGGAAAAATAGATTGGCAGAGCGCCCAGGCGCGGCATCAAAAATTGTTCATGCCCCTTATTCATCAGGGTTTGATAGGTGTTATCGATATTCACCCGGTAACGTTTTTTGTAGCCATTAATGAATCGTTTTAAAAAACTGTCCAACGATGACGAGGTAAACTCGGCCTTGCGATTAAGGCTGAAATAGGTTTTTTCGCCCTGTTGGTCAATGGCAACGATCGTATAAGGCACCGCCATTTCAGGATCAATAGTGAACTCACGCGCCAAGCCGGTGAAGTATACATCAATCTCATCACCGACCTGCTTCTGCCAGGCGGCATCGAGTCGAATGCGCAGACCGGTAACCGACAAATCACTGGTGATGGCTCTTCGCTGGTCGCCGTATTCATCATTGAGTGTTACTTCAACGGTAAAATTCATGCGCTCTTCGGCACGATACGGGTACTGACCGAACTGAAAAGTATCGATGATGTAAGGCGAACGAACGTCGTCGTGTTCCGGAATTTCCTCGCGTGTCGCTATCCGTTCGGCATGCTGAGCTTTACGCTGTAATGCTTGCTCCCGTTCTTTTTCCTGAATGACCCGGTTATTATTTTCGGCGTTTAAAATTTGTTCGAAGGTATCTTGGGTAAATACGCCACCATAGATTTTCAGACCGCGTTCGAAAATGTCTTTGGCAACGTCATCCAGGTAATGTTTGCGGCCTAAGAACTCATAGGGTTGGCAACGGCCGCTGACGCGATTGCGCAAATCAACGGTCTGCAGACAGGGCGATGCCAGTCGTCGCAACTCCATTTTCAACTGGAAGCGCGTTGGTCCGTCCTCACCCTCGGTTAGGGTGCGGAAGATTTTGTCAAAGTCCGGCTCATTTACCACGAGTTTGAGCTGTTCGATTAATTGCTCAAAATGGTCATTCGGCATTATGGTATTTTGTTCTTATAATAGATGACTTTATTACGCATCATAGAACGAGTTGGCTAGTCATGGCAAAAACAAAAACCGCTTATGTCTGCAATGAATGCGGCGCAGACTTTCCCCGTTGGTTGGGGCAGTGCACCGAATGTAAGGCATGGAACACGCTCAGCGAAGTGCGCTTGAGCAATCCGAAAGCTCACCCCAGGGTTGCTGAGCGCAGCGGTTTTGCCGGTGCAACCCAGGCGCGGGTGCAAACCCTTAACGAAGTTTCGCTGGAAGAGCTACCTCGTTTCAGTACCACATTTAAGGAGTTTGACCGGGTGCTGGGCGGCGGTGTGGTACCGGGATCGGCGATTTTGATTGGCGGCTCGCCGGGAGCAGGGAAAAGTACTCTATTGCTACAAACCTTATGCCGCTTGGCCGAAAATAAAAAGACGCTGTACGTTACCGGCGAAGAGTCACTGCAGCAGGTGGCGATGCGTGCTCAGCGGTTGTCATTACCAACCGATAAACTCAGGATGTTGGCCGAAACGTCGATCGAAACCATTTGTCAGTTGGCGGACCAGGAAAAGCCGGAAGTAATGGTGATCGACTCCATTCAGGTCATGCACCTTGCCGACATATCGTCGGCGCCGGGCAGCGTTTCACAGGTACGTGAAACCGCAGCTTTCTTAACTCGATATGCAAAACAACACGGCGTGGCCATCATCATGGTCGGTCATGTCACCAAAGACGGTAGCCTGGCGGGTCCGAAAGTACTGGAGCATTGTATCGACTGCTCGGTGATTCTGGACGGTTCATCTGATTCCCGCTACCGCACCTTACGAGGCACCAAGAACCGCTTTGGCGCGGTTAACGAGCTGGGCGTTTTCGCGATGACCGGCAGCGGTCTTAAAGAAGTGTCTAACCCCTCTGCGATCTTCCTGCAACGGGGCGAGGAGCAGGGCAATGGCTCTGTGGTCATGGTCGTTTGGGAAGGAACTCGCCCACTGCTGGTCGAAATCCAGGCGCTGGTTGATTATTCTGCGTTGGCAAATCCACGGCGCGTGGCGGTAGGGCTGGAAGCTACCCGGCTGGCGTTGCTGTTGGCGGTATTGCACCGCCATGGCGGATTACAGGTGTCCGATCAGGATGTGTTTGTGAACGTTGTCGGTGGTGTTAAGGTCACCGAAACCTCGGCCGATTTGGCGTTGCTGTTGGCCATTGTGTCGAGCTTTAAAGGGGAGCCGCTGGCGCGTGATTTAATTGTCTTTGGTGAAGTGGGGTTAGCCGGAGAAATTCGCCCCGTTCCCAGTGGTCTGGAACGCTTAAATGAGGCGGCCAAACATGGTTTTAAAAAAGCCATACTGCCGCTGGCGAATAAACCCAAGCAAGCGCCTGAGGGAATGACCGTAATCGGCGTTAAAAACCTGCAAGAAGCATTAGATGCGATTTAGCGGGTTATTAAGCGCCGTGGTGTTGCTGTTCAGCATCGCCTTGCCAACCCATGCTGATGAACGCTGGGTGTCGCTGAATCAGTGCGTGGACCAACTGCTGCAACGCTGGGCGCCTGAACAGTTAGCCGGTATTACTTACCTGAGCGGTGCGGACATTGATAAACCCACCCATAACGGCACGCTCGAATCGGTGCTGGCACTAAAGCCTGACCGGGTGGTCGCGACTCAGTTCAGCGATGCTAAGCTGGTGGCACGATTGCGTGACTACGTACCGGTCACCGTGTTGCCTCAACCGCAAAGCTGGTCGGCGTATCAGCAATGGTTGGCGCAGTTGGCTGAGCTGGGATTGACGGAGCAGGTCGTGCAGCATCAGCACGAAACGGAGAAAGCCTTAACACGGCTGGCGCAGCAACCACAAGACGTGGTTATGGTGATGCCAAACCAGTGGAGCTGGGGACGCAACACCTGGGCTAATGCCCTGATAGAACGGTTAAACTGGCGTAACCAGACAGCAACGTTGGGCTCGGGGTTGGTTGCCCTGCAATTGGAACAACTGATCCAATGGCAGCCGGATCGGGTCATCCTGGAAGGATTTAGCGGGCAGACGTTTGCACTGGCCAATCAATGGCAACGGCATCCTTTAATGCAGCGCTGGTTGGAGCAACAACGGGTCATGGTCATTGACAGCGCGACGGCGGCATGTCCAGTGGTTAATATCGGAAACTATCTTGAACGTTTGGGAGCGGAACAATGACAGTGACGGCGCGCGGCTGGGGCTGGCTGTTCATACTACTCGCCGTGATATTAAGCGGTTGGCATCTGAATCAGGGCGCCGCCACGGTTAACTGGCTGGACTTGAACGATCTGCAGTACACCATCGTTATGGACATTCGTTTGCCGCGTTGGCTATTGGTATTGGCCAATGGTATGGCGCTGGGCCTGGCCGGTGCAGCACTGCAGCTGTTGTTGCGTAATCCGTTGGCAGAGCCCGGCTTAATCGGCGTGTCGTCGATGTCGGCACTGGTGACCGTGACGTTACTGTATTTTGGCTGGTTAGCGGCATTTTCCTGGTGGTTACCGCTGGCGGCCGTTGCCGGTGGTCTGGCTGGTTTGTTACTGGTGGTGTTGCTGGCCGGCCGGCAGCATGACATCTACCGGATTATTTTAGCCGGGGTTGCGGTGTCGTCGTTAGCCGGTAGCGCGATGGGGTTGATCTTATACCTGGCCCCCAATCCGTTTGCTTTTCAGGAATGGAGTCAGTGGACGCTGGGAAGCCTGGCGAACCGCAGTTGGTCACACCTGGGCTTGCTATTACCCTGTTTACTGATTGGCACGCTGTTGCTGTGGTGGACACGGACGTTGCTGACCGCTTTAACCCTATCGGAACAGACCGTCGCTACTCTGGGTTTTCGCTTAGTCAGCCAACGTAATGGTGTATTACTGGCCGTCGCTGTGCTGGTTGCCGGGAGTGTCGTCAGTGTCGGTATTATCGGTTTTGTTGGACTGTTGGCGCCGCATTTAGTGAGATTATTAGGGCAGGAACATCCGCAACGGGTGTTGTGGCTGAGCGCACCCGCTGGTGCCTTGCTGCTGCTGGCGATGGACATTGCTACACGGCTGATCAGTGGTGCCAGGGAATTACCCATTGGTATCGTTGCCGCATTAGTGGGTGCGCCATTATTGGTGGCGCTGTTGTTTCATCGCTATCAACGTCGTTTCTATGAGTGACCGACCATTAAGGAGCAGGGTACTGTGCTGAGCATTCAACAGCTGTCACTGGCCGGTATCCGCCGACCACGCTTGCAACAGGTGCAACTGCAATTAAGCGCCGGACAACTGGTCGGTTTGGTGGGGGCTAATGGAGCCGGCAAAAGCTCACTGCTACAAGTGATTGCCGCGTTACTGACACCGTCGGCCGGCGAAGTGCGCATTGACGGCACTGTCGTCACCTCGCTCGCGCCAGAACAGCGCGCACAAGTGATGGCTTACTTACCCCAGTATGAGCAGCCGCAATGGGACATTAAGGTACGGGAACTGGTGGATATCGGCTTGTTGCACCACCGTCTTAGTCGCCGCCAGCGGCAACTGCAGTTGCAGCATGCCCTGACGGCCTGTGATTTGTTGCAACTGGCTGAACGACCGCTATCGACCCTGTCCGGTGGCGAGCGACAGCGTGCGTTGCTGGCTCGAGCGATGGTTGGACAGCCGAAATTATTACTTTGTGATGAGCCAACGGCGGCACTCGACATTCAGCATCAGTTACAAACCCTGCAACTGCTACAGCAGCAGGCGCGCCAGGGACAACTGGTACTGTGCTGTATGCACGATCTGAGCTTAGCAGCACGTTATTGTGATCAATTGGTGTTATTGCATGAGGGGAGATTGCTGGAAGTAGGAGCGCCTGCAACGGTGTTGTCAGACGCTCATTTAGCCACTGCGTTTGGCATTCAGGCGCAGTGGTATTGTGACAGCAGCGGTGTGGCCTGGATACCACAACCGCTGCCGGCAACCGATTAACCGATAGGCTTGTATTTAATTCGGTGAGGTTCCATTGCCTGCTCACCAAATTTGTCTTTCATGTAAGCTTCGTAGTCGCTGTAGTTACCTTCGTAGAAGACCACTTCACCTTCATCACGGTAGTCAAGAATGTGCGTTGCGACACGGTCAAGGAACCAACGGTCGTGCGAGATAACCATAACGGAACCCGGGAATTCGAGGATAGCCTCTTCTAATGCCCGCAAGGTTTCAACGTCGAGATCGTTGGTTGGCTCATCGAGTAACAGAACGTTGCCGCCGGCGCGTAACAGTTTGGCCAAGTGCACACGGTTGCGTTCACCACCGGATAATTCGCCAATGCGTTTTTGTTGGTCAGTGCCGCGGAAGTTAAAGCGTCCGACATAGGCGCGGCCGTTAACTTCGAAGTTGCCAATTTTGAGGATGTCATTGCCGTCAGTGATTTCCTGGAATACGGTTTTACTGTCATCCATGTTGTCACGGAACTGATCGACACTGGCTAACTCGACGGTTTCACCGATTTCAATAGAGCCGCTGTCCGGCTGCTCCTGGCCACTGATCATTCGGAACAGGGTTGATTTACCGGCACCGTTCGGGCCGATAATACCGACAATCGCGCCTTTAGGAACGGAGAAACTCAGGTTGTCGATCAACTGGCGGTTCTCGTAACCTTTGCTGATGCCGTTAACTTCGATAACTTTATCACCCAGGCGCGGACCCGGTGGAATAAAGAGTTCGTTGGTTTCGTTGCGTTTCTGGTAGTCGCCGCTTTGCAACTCTTCAAAGCGGTTAAGACGTGCCTTGCTCTTCGCCTGGCGGCCTTTGGGGTTAGTGCGTACCCACTCCAGCTCCTGCTTGATGGTGCGTTGACGAGCTTTCTCCTGGCGCTCTTCCTGTTCAAGACGCTTCTCTTTTTGTTCCAGCCAGCTGGAATAGTTGCCTTCCCACGGAATACCGTAGCCACGGTCAAGTTCGAGAATCCAGCCGGCGACATTGTCGAGGAAATAACGGTCGTGGGTAATAGCCACAACGGTACCGTTGTAATCGTGCAGGAAGCGTTCTAACCAGGCAACTGACTCGGCATCAAGGTGGTTGGTCGGTTCGTCGAGCAACAACATGTCCGGTTTTGATAACAGCAAGCGACAAATGGCGACACGACGACGTTCACCCCCCGAGAGGTTACCAATTTTCGCGTCCCAGGGCGGCAGGCGCAATGCGTCCGCGGCGCGTTCCAGGATGTTATCGATGTTGTGGCCGTCTTTGGCCTGCAACAGCGCTTCCAATTCGCCTTGCTCTTTTGACAGGGCATCAAAATCAGCGTTTTCATCGGCGTAAGCAGCGTAGATTTCGTCGAGGCGGGTTAATGCCTGTTTCACGTCAGCGACGGCCTCTTCTACGGTTTCTTTAACGGTTTTGGCTTCATCCAGTTGCGGCTCTTGCGGCAGGTAACCAATTTGAATACCGGCTAATGGGCGCGCTTCGCCTTCGTAATCCTGATCGACGCCGGCCATGATTCGCAGCAGCGTTGATTTACCGGCGCCGTTGAGGCCTAACACACCGATTTTGGCACCTGGGAAAAACGACAGTGAAATGTCTTTTAGAATGGTTTTTTTAGGGGGAACAACTTTGCTCACCCGTGACATGGAATATATATATTGCGCCATGCGACGAACAATCCTTGATTTGGTTTAAAGAGTTGCCGATAGTTTAAAGCCAAATGGCCCAAATGCCCAAATTTGTTTGTTGTTACAAACTAGGCATTACGGGTGGTTTTAGGTTAAAATGGCGGCACTCTGGGCGTATGCCCCAAGTCAAATAGGTAAAGTGGGAGCCGTAATGCAAAAATCGCAACAAAATATCGCCGAGTTTGATGCTGAACTGTGGGACGCAATGAGCAAGGAAGTAGAGCGTCAGGAACAGCACATCGAACTGATCGCCTCAGAAAACTACACCAGCCCGCGGGTACTGGAAGCTCAAGGTTCCCAGCTTACTAACAAGTACGCCGAAGGCTATCCGCACAAACGTTATTACGGCGGTTGCGAGTACGTCGATATCGTTGAAGATTTAGCCATTGAGCGCGCCAAAGCGTTGTTCGGTGCGAAATACGCGAACGTACAACCGCATTCGGGATCGCAAGCCAATACGGCCGCGTTCATGGCGTTGATGGAAGCCGGTGATACCTTCCTTGGTATGAGCCTGGCGCACGGTGGTCACTTGACGCACGGTGCCGGCGTTAACTTCTCGGGTAAACTTTATAATGCGGTGCAGTACGGTTTATCGGAAGAAACCGGCGAAATCGACTATGCGGAAGTTGAACGTCTGGCGCAAGAGCACAAACCTAAAGTGATTGTAGCCGGGTTCTCGGCTTACTCGGGTATTGTTGATTGGCAGCGTTTCCGTGAAATCGCCGATCAAGTGGGGGCTTACTTGTTGGTCGATATGGCACACGTAGCGGGTCTGGTTGCGGCAGGTGTTTACCCAAGCCCGATTCCATTCGCTGACGTGGTGACCACAACCACGCACAAAACCCTTGCCGGTCCGCGCAGTGGGTTGATCCTGTCAGGTAAAGATGATGAAAAGCTGCACAAGAAATTAAACAGTGCGGTGTTTCCTGGTAACCAGGGTGGCCCGTTAATGCACGTCATCGCCGCTAAAGCGGTTGCGTTTAAAGAAGCGCTGCAGCCAGAATTTAAAGCTTATCAGGAACAAGTTCTGAAAAACGCCAACACCATGGTGAAAACACTGCAAAGCCGTGGCTATAAAATTGTCTCTAACGGTACTCAGAACCATTTGTTCCTGGTTGACCTGATTGACAAAGACATTACCGGTAAAGACGCCGATGCTGCCTTGGGCCGTGCCTTTATTACCGTGAACAAGAACGCGGTTCCTAATGACCCACGTTCGCCGTTTGTGACGTCAGGTCTGCGCCTGGGGACGCCGGCGATTACCCGCCGCGGTTTCAAAGAAGCGGAAGCCGAACAGGTAGCGAACTGGATTTGCGACGTGTTAGACGACATTAACAACGAAGCAACCATTGAGAAGGTTCGCGAACAGGTGAAAGCCCTGTGTGCGAACTTCCCAGTGTATCAATAACGCATGATCGGAATTGGATCGTTAAGTTAACCGGAGAGCATCGATGCATTGTCCTTTTTGTGGCACCCAAGACACCAAAGTGATTGATTCGCGATTGGTGGCGGATGGCGCATCGGTGCGCCGTCGGCGCGAATGTAATCACTGCAAAGAGCGTTTTACCACGTTCGAAACCGCTGAATTAATTATGCCGCGAGTGATTAAATCCGACGGCAGCCGTGAACCGTTTAACGAGGATAAATTGCGTAACGGTTTGTTACGGGCATTGGAAAAACGCCCTGTCAGTCTGGAACTGATGGAACAAGCCATTAACAAAATTAAATCAGCGATCCGGGCGACCGGTGAACGTGAAATCAGTAGCGATTTCATCGGTAATCAAGTGATGGATAATTTAAAGCAAATCGATAAAGTGGCCTATGTGCGCTTTGCCTCGGTTTACCGTTCATTCGAAGACATCCGCGAATTTGGCGAGGAGATCGCCCGTCTTAATGACTGATCCTACCCAAGTAATCATTGATCATCAGATGATGCACCGGGCGTTGCAGCTCGGTCGCCGGGGCATGTTAACGACGGCCCCAAACCCTGCGGTCGGTTGTGTCATCACACAGCAGCAAAAAATCATCGGCGAAGGCTGGCATCAGCGTGCGGGTCAACCCCATGCGGAAGTGCATGCGATAGCCGCAGCGGCTGGACAAACTAAAGGCGCTACCGCTTACGTCACGCTCGAACCTTGCAGCCATTTTGGCCGCACGCCGCCCTGTGTTAATGCGTTGATTGATGCTGGTGTTGCGCGGGTGGTGGTGGCAATGGAAGATCCCAATCCGCAGGTGGCGGGCAAGGGCATTGCCCGCTTACGCGAAGCAGGTATCGACGTAGAGGTTGGTATTCTGGAGCAAGCGGCACGCGCACTTAATCCGGGTTTTATTCACCGCATGACCACGCAGTTACCCTGGTTGCGTTTAAAAATGGCTGCTTCACTGGATGCCCGCACGGCATTGGCTAACGGCGAAAGCCAGTGGATCACGTCGCCGCAGGCGCGTGCCGACGTGCAGTATTGGCGGGCGCATGCCGACGCGATTCTAACCGGTGCCGATACAGTGCTGGCTGATAATCCGCGTTTAACCGTGCGTGCCGAGCAGTGGCCGGCCTCAAGGCCGTTACCGGATCCACTCAAACAACCGGTGCGTATTATCATTGATGGACAAAACCGTATTCACGATCAACTGGCTTTGTTTGAACAACCCGGGCCGGTCTGGCTGGTTCGTCATGAAGAAGCCGATGCCAGCCGCCACAGCCATTGTCACCAGGTGATAGTGCGGCGTACCGCGAATGGCAACGTGGATTTGCATGACATGATGCTGGAGCTGGCGCTACGTGAGATTAATCTGATCTGGACGGAGTGCGGTGCCCGACTGGCTGGCGCGCTTTGTGATGCAGGTTTAGTGAATGAAGTTTATTTATACCAATCCAATCAGTTGCTTGGTTCGGATGCCCGGGGCGTGGTCGATTTGACGTCACTGACTGCACTGACGCAAGCTCCGCGCATTCGTATTACCGATCGGCGTCAAGTGGGGCCGGATACTCGGATTATCGGTATTCCACAGAATCAACAGTAAAAGGTTAGCTATGGGCTTACACACTACCGAAGAAATAATTGAGGATATTCGTCAGGGTAAAATGGTCATCCTGATGGATGATGAGGATCGTGAAAATGAAGGCGATCTGATCATTGCCGCTGATTGCGTGACGCCGGAAGCCATTAATTTTATGGCGCGCTTTGGCCGCGGTTTAATTTGCTTAACGCTGACGGAAGAGCGTTGTAAGCAGTTAAACTTGCCGCTGATGGTGGACAAAAACAACGCGCCTTATGCAACCAACTTCACCGTTTCGATCGAAGCCGCAGAGGGCGTAACCACTGGTATATCCGCCGCCGATCGTGCGAAAACGGTAAAAGATGCAGTGGCCAAAGACGCAAAACCGGAAGACTTAGTCATGCCGGGTCATATCTTTCCGTTGAAAGCGAAAGCCGGTGGTGTATTAAACCGAGCCGGACATACCGAGGCGGGTTGTGATTTGGCGCGCTTAGCGGGTTTTGAACCTGCCTCAGTGATTGTCGAGGTACTGAACGAAGACGGCACCATGGCGCGTCGTCCGGATTTGGAAAAATTTGCCGCTGAGCATGGCATAAAAATCGGCACCATTGCCGACCTCATCGAATACCGTTCGATGAAGGAAAAAACCGTTCAGCGCGTGGCTGAATGCCGCTTACCCACCAGTGCCGGTGAATTCACGCTGATTACGTTTCAGGATTCTATTGATCAACAGGTTCATCATGCGCTGGTTCATGGTGAGGTTGACCCGAACAAACCGACCAATGTGCGTGTGCATTTGCAAGATACCTTCCATGATACCTTGCTGACTGAACGTGCCACTAAGCGCAGTTGGCCGATATACAAGGCGATGCGCTACCTGGCAGAGCATGACGGCGTCCTTGTAATTATCGGACGTCAGCAGACGCCGGAAGACATCATCGCTCAGGTTAAAGAATTTGAAGCGCAGGATCATGGTGAGCAGAAACCGACTGCGTCGGCGTCAAACGCATCGCGTAACGTTGGTGTTGGCTCGCAAATCCTGGCCGATCTTGGTATTCACAAAATGCATTTGATGAGCTCGCCCAAGCGCTACTCGGCGCTGTCAGGTTTTGGTCTGGAAGTCGTGGACTTTATCGAAGACAAATAAAACCCGGCCGGTGCCAAGCCATTGGCTAACGGAGTGCAGTTACCGCCTCGGTAACTGCACGATGCGTCGGCACATCGATCTGGTGCTGACGTGCCTGTTCAACAATGAAGCCGTTCATGGCATCAATTTCTGTGGTTCGCTGGTGTTCAACATCCACCAGCATCGACGAACGGTTAGCTGCCGTCGCCGTAATCACCTTTGCCACAGCCTGTGAAGCCTGGTGTGCATCAAAGGAATACCCGCACGCTGCGGCAACCTGCACAAACTCCTCAATCAACTGCTGTTTTATATCGCTGAAGCGGGCCGCGGCCAGTTCACCGTTGGCAACCCGATAAATGGCGGTGAGTGGATTGATGACGCAGTTGATCAACAATTTGTGCCAGCGTCGATGCTCAATATCATGAACCAGGTGCAGCGGCGGGAAGCTCTGTTGCAGTATTTCGCCAATAGCGCCCGCTAATGGCTGCGGCTGATTTATGGCCTGGGCGGCAAGCCAGCTTTCCCCATAGCCGTTGTGGCTAATGGTGTGGTTTTCGCGGCTGGCAGCATGAGTTGTAATCAGCGGAAACAGCGGTCGCTCGCTGTGGACGCTCAACATACCATTGTGACTGATGATAATTGGGCAGTCCGTGGCGATTTGGAGCTCGTCCAGCCGCTCTAAGGCGGCGGCAAGGTCGTAGGACTTTACCGCCAGAATCACCGCATCGGGGGGCGGGGCATCAGGGTAGAACGGGGTAACAAAGTGGGTCGCTTTGCCGTTCTCAGTCAGCGTCCAGTTGACGCTGGTTTCTTCCTGGGTGTGGCGACTGAGCCAGGCAACTTGTTGCTGCTGGCGCAACAGTCCCGCCGCCAATAAGCCACTAATGGCGCCGGGGCCGGTGATCAGCCAGTTGAGCTTAACGGTCATCGCGCAGGCTCTCAAGGTGAGTCAAGGTATGACGAATGTGCCACAGGAACAGCAGGCTGGGTATTACCATGACCGCTGTTAATAGGAAGAACAACGCCCAGTTACCGTCGAGCGCATCAACCACCACACCGCTGTAGGACGATAGCAGGGTGCGGCCGAGGGTGCCAAGTGACGCCATCAAGGCATACTGCGAGGCGGTGAACGTACGGTTACATAACAGGCTGATAAAGGCGACGAACGCAACGGTCGACCAGGCACTGGTAAAACCATCGATAATGACTGCACTTAAAAACAGCTGCTCACTTGGGCCGACCAGAGCAATCCAGGAGAACATTAAATTGGAGGCGGCCATTGCCAGTCCGCCAAACAGCAGGCCCTTGACGATGCCCATGCGCAAATTAACGGCGCTGCCAAGCAGGGCAAACAAAATCGTAACCCACCAGGTTACCAGTTTCGAGTAGGTGCCGATTTGGTCATTGGAAAAACCAATTTCCTTATAAAAGACAATCGACATGCGGCCAAGAAAGGCTTCACCAATTTTAAACAGAAAAATGAACACCAACACGGACAGTGCGAACTTAACGCCGTTGCGTTGAAAGAATTCTTTAATCGGGGCGAATAAAATGTGTTCGAGACGTCCTAGCAACCCGGCGTGGGCAAGTTGCCCATCACTATCTTGCTGGTGGTAGGTGGCTTTGCGGACAACCAAAACCACGGCAGCAATGGTCAACATGATAAAGCCCAGGATGGCGTAGGCGTCCTGCCAGTACCACTGTTGGCTGTCGACGATAAAAAAGGGAATTGCGCCCAGGCCGGCATAGCCGGTCCACCAGCCGGCGGTCGCCATCGCCGCACCGGCACTTTGCAACCGACCTTCGGTTACCGCAAAGGATTCGATGCGGTAGGCGTCGATGGCAATATCCTGTGTGGCCGAACTGATGGCAATGGCCATCGCCAGTAAACCGACCAAGTGTAAGTGCTCGCTAACCTGCAGTTGCGAGAGTGCAAAACAAGCAGCGACAATGATGAGCTGACAGGACAATATCCAACTGCGGCGCTGACCCAGCCAACGGGTCAGTATGGGAATCTTTATTGAGTCGACGAGCGGGGACCACAGGAAGTTAATTGAGTAAGCCCCAAAAACTGCACCGAAATAGCCAATCACAGAGCGGGTCAGGCCTTCTTCCTGCAGCCAGGCTGATAACGCCGAGCCGATCATGACCCACGGGAAGCCACTGGCAATGCCAAGAATAAAAATGACCAGTACCCGCGGTTGTAGATAAACGCGCAGATCGTCCCGGAACGACGGTTTAACAGCCATCAGTTGGCCGGTACAACTTCAATCCGCTTTAATACCGGTGGTTGTGCCGGCACATCGCGCCAACCGGTTTCTTTGTCATAAGCTAACGACTCCAGTTGAGCCAGCTTTTCGAGCACATCGAGGCCCTCAACAACACGGCCAAAGACCGTATAACCCCAATCGCCGTTATCAGGGTTCAAGGAGCTGTTGTCGTTGAGGTTAAAAAAGAACTGTCGAGTGGCGGTATGCGGCGCGCGCTCTCGAGCCATGGCGATGGTACCGTACTCATTCAGCAGACCATTCCCCGATTCGTTGACGATGGTTTCAAAGGTTGGCTTTTCCTGAAAGTCTTTGTCGTACCCACCGCCTTGCAAAACGAAATCCGGCACCAGTCGGTGAAAGATGGTGTCGTTGTACTGCGCCTTTTTGACGTAGCGAAAGAAGTTTTCTACCGTCAAAGGTGCCGCTTCCCGGTTTAACTCAACGGTGATATCGCCGGCGGAAGTAACGAATACGACCCGTGGAAAAGGATTATCAGGCTGAACCTGTGCATGACTGTTGAAACTTGCGCTGACCAATACCAGCCCACTTAACACAATAGTTTTAACGAGCGACATGAAACGCATGGTGCCTCCTGATTAAAGATTACGTAGTTTTGGGTCGTTACTGATGTCCGCGAGCACGGAACGCAGCAGTTGAGAAAACTCCCGCTCAACGACCGCCTCATCCGGGCGACCGACACCTTTTGACTGCAAGCGACCACGATAGCTGTTGCTGTAGGTGCGGTTTCCTCGTTGTGCTTCGACCCGCAGTACTATGGTATGTTGCAGTTCATAATTAAAAGCACCCAGTTGACCATCGATGAGGGCTTCGTCAATGCTGATTTGCCAACTAAGCTCGCCAGCCTGAGATGACGTCAGGTTTGTTAGTGAGTTCGAGATCACTTCTGTCAGTGGTTGCTGCGGCGGCGCAAATTCGGCTTTATCCTCGGCATGCGTGATGCGATAAAGGTAGGCGTGCGGACGTTGATCGGTGACGCTAATTTGCGCAACCGGTTGATTGAGCGGGTCGTTCACCTGAACCGCGCCGATGATAAGTGGTTGCGGTGGGCTTTGACAGCCGCTGACGAGGATGGTCGCCGCGATAAGTGCAATGGCTGACAGAACAGATCGGATCATTGTGATTCCCTCGAACATGATCATTCAACTGAATAACATTCGTGCTATGATACGGTAAAAAGGTGTTGCGCTTAAATGCTTTCATTCGGTTTTTCTGCCGCGATGTGTGTAAAAGCAACCAATTGCAGAAGTAATAAGGTTTAGCCGTGAAAAAATACGCAGAAATTACCGGTTGGGGGAAATGTTTACCTCCAGCTGTTATGACAAACGACGACCTGGCGACGTTTCTTGATACCTCAGATGAGTGGATCGTATCCCGTACGGGCATTTCTGAGCGCCGGGTCAGCCACGTCGGCACTTCAAAACTGGCAACGATTGCGGCCAAAAACGCATTGGCCGCAGCTGACTTGGATCCCGCCAGTATTGATTTAATTATTGTCGGTACTTGTACACCGGATGAAATCATTCCGAATGTCGCTTCAGCGGTACAGCGGGATATCGGTGCCAAGGATGCCGCAGCCTTTGATTTGAACGCCGCTTGCAGCAGTTTTCTCTATGGTATGCACATGGCGACACAGGCGATTAGAACCGGGGCGCACCAGCGGGTACTGCTGATTGGTGCGGAACGCCTGACGAGAATTCTCGACTGGACCAAACGTGAGAGTGCAGTACTGTTTGGCGACGGTGCGGGTGCGATGGTGTTGGAAGCCACCGACAAAGAATGTGGTTTACTGGCCAGTCATATCAGTTGTGATGCGGAAGCCCGTGACGTGCTGAGCCTTGATTTCGGGCTTAGTTTTGATCGTTTCGGATTTGACGGCATTATGCAGTTTGACTTTGTTGGTCAGGAAATCTTTAAACGCGCAGTGAAAGGCATGAATGCGGCGGTGGAAAATGTTTTCGCTCAGACAGGATTGTCGACGGACGATATCGATGCGTTGATTCCGCATCAGGCGAACAAGCGGCTGATCGACTATCTGGCCAAGTTATGCAAAGTGCCAAGTGAAAAAACCGTAATCAATATCCAAAATTACGGCAATACCTCTTCCGCAACCTTGCCGATTGCCTTTGCTGAAGCCGCAGATAACGGTACCATTAAGCCGGGTGATAAAATCATGTCGGCCGTATTTGGTGGTGGTTTAACCTGCGGTGCCGGTCTTATCCAGTGGGGTGATCGGGTGACTCCTAAGCGTGATAATCAACTGCAGTTAGAGCCCGGCGATCTCTCTGCACTCGACATGATCGTGCCATTACACGAAAAAACGGCAGCGGCCTGGCAAAAGCGTGAACTCTGACTGAAAAGCTGATAACCTCGTTCGTAACAGGTACAACCAGTTACGAACGAGGTTTTTTTATGGCAGAACAACACGTTGTGGTGACCCATCAAGATGGTGTTACACGCATTCGTTTAAACCGCCCGGAGAAAAAGAACGCCTTCACTCAGGCTATGTATAGTGCTTGTGAGCAAGCGTTAATCGACGCCGAACAACATCAGGATATTTCAGCGGTACTGTTTGAAAGTACCGGTGATAGCTTTTCGTCAGGCAATGACCTCAATGATTTTCTCGCCATCGAGAATCTCGACGAAAGCGCGCCGCCGTTTAAATTTCTGCAGACTCTGAATAAAGTCAATGTGCCTATCGTAGCGAAAGTCAATGGCCTTGCAATCGGCATTGGTACGACGTTGTTACTGCACTGCGACCTGGTGTATGCCAGCGATGAGGCGGTATTTGCTTTACCTTTTGTCAAACTGGGACTGTTGCCTGAGGCCGGCTCAAGTTTATTACTGCCGCGTCTTTGCGGACATCAGCAAGCGGCAGAATTGTTGCTACTGGGCGATACCTTCAATGCCCATAAAGCGCAGCAGTTAGGCTTGGTGAATGAGGTACTCAGCGCGGAACAACTCGATGCCAGAACCGAGCAGGTGCTGACGCAGTTAACCACGCTGTCACGACAGGCGTTGCGAACCAGTAAACAATTACTGAAAGCCCCGCAGCAGTCGGTGGCCGAGCGCATCAGTCACGAAGCCGGCTTTTTTGCGAAAGCACTCAGTTCTGCTGAGGCACGCGAGGCGATAGCGGCAAAGCTGCAGAAAAAGTAGGCATTCGGCTAGGGTAGACAAAGACAAACCTTGTATCTGCCGTGCGAGTGAGTGATAATAGTCACGCTTATTCGTAAGCGTTATGGTGACTCTGCGGGTCCCCTCGCAACGCTAACTGGCGAACCCGGTCAGGCCCGGAAGGGAGCAGCCGTAGTCAGGGATGTGTGTGCCGGGGTGTGGCTGGTGGAGTCGCCACCCAATTTCTTAAGCTTTCCATACTTCATAAGCCGCTCTTAATAATTGAGCATGGGCTCTTATTAATCGATCTAACTTACGTTGATAGCCTCCGCCAATCACGGCTGCGAGCGGGATATTCTGTTCACGGGCCAGCTTCAACACCCCAAAATCGCGGGCAAAAATACCGTTAAGGCTAATTGACAAGTGCCCCAGATCGTCCTGGCGGTAGATATCGACACCGGCGTCATAAAGGATTAAATCAGGCTGCTCGCGCTCAATTAATGCTCGCAACGCATGGTCAACGGTTTCAAGGTAATCGTTATCGGTGGTGCCTTTAGGCAGCTCAATATCGACATCTGAAACCGCTTTGGTAAAGGGAAAGTTGTTAGCCCCATGGATTGAACAGGTAGTCACCCGCGGCTCGTTGGCAAATAACGTCGCTGTGCCATCACCCTGATGAACATCAGTATCAAAAATCAAGATCTTGCTGGAGGGGCGCTGGTCAAGCACCGCACGGGCAGCGAGCGCCAAATCATTGATCAAACAAAAGCCACTGCCCCAGTCGTGATGGGCGTGGTGATAACCACCCGAAAAATGAATCGCACAGCCTTCCTCTAACGCCAGTTGAGCGGTACGAATGGTGCCGGCGGCGGAGGTCAGTGTGCGCAGTAGTAACTGTTCAGACCAGGGAAAACCGATGCGCCGCCAGCGTTGCTTATCCATCCGGTTATTGGCGAGCTCGGCGATGTAGTGGGGGGCATGCATGGTAGCCACCGTTTGCCAGTTAATGGGCGCTGGCTGAACCCACTGCGAACGGCGCGCACCATGTGCATCGGCCCACGCTTTTAACAACTGATATTTCTGAATCGGGTAGCGATGACGCGGCGGCAATGCGAGCGCGCTGTAGCGTGGATGATAAATAAAAGGTACGGGCATCTAGCGTCCCTCTTCTAAGCGCTGAATGTCTTGTTCCAATGCCTGGATAGCCTGCTGACAACGATTTAAGCGTTTTTCCTGCTGTTGCGCTGCCAGTGTATCGTGACGGTCGCGGCACGCTTTCACGTTATCAAGCAATCGTTGTTCGTAGCCGCGGTAAGTCACCAATTTTTGGTGCAGCGCGGCGATGCGGGATTGTTGACGCAGACGACTATCACGCTTTTCGAGCGGTAATTGATTACCCCTTAATGCGGTTGATAATGCGGTTAGCTGCTGGCTTATCTGTTCGGCGATAAACGTCCGAATGTGTTCATTATTACTGTGCTCGAGCTGCGTGACCAAGCGTTGGGTTTCTGCAACATAGTCTACCGCGAGATTAGAGCGGCATTTAAAAAGGCTATGTGCAAACCATTGTTCGCTCAATTGCTTGTGGCGACGACGATTGTCGGCATCCAATTGCTCCGCCTGTTGCATTAAGTTTTGCAAGATGTTACTCAATTGTTGCACGCGCTAATCGCTTCTTTTATTAACATTTCAACCGTATTTTATAGTACCGGAGCGCTGCTACGAAACAAAGTCATCTTTACATTCAACATAGTTAAAAATAAAGATGTTTAAATTACGTTGAAATTTGTAACGAGCTGTTGTCCGCCGATCAAAAAGTGATACTATGCGAGTAGGAGCAGTATCCAGAAGTGGGTGGTTTTTGTGCCACACTAACACTGGAATGTTACCAAATAGAGATGACAGGATGTTATCTAATGCTGTTTTAGCTGGCATAAAAACTCGGGTATCACCTAGCCCACGGCTGTTATAACGCAGTTGACGCTGGTCATCGTCAGGTTGACAGCGTATAGCCATCGTGGGAATATTCTTGAGTTATTGCTTGTTCAGCTAAAGCAAGCAACTATTGGATTTGATCTTTTCGTCACTCAAAACTGGTGTTTCACGCCATCAACGGCGTTGAAGCGGAAGTTAATTAAAATTGGTTGGGAACTATGACCAAAGTAATCAAGAGAACCAAACTCGCTGCAACCCTGATGGGTGTGATGGCGTTTGCTGGCACCGGCGTTGCCGCTGCACAGCAAGTTGATGTAGCGAAGCTACAGAACGAAGAGCAAAAGATTCTAAAGGCTCAAGAACAATCTCAAGAGAAAATCAACTCTCTGTTTGAACAAAGCCAGGATCTGCTGATCGAGTATCGCTCAGTTGTTGCGGAGTACGAGAACTTGAAGGTCTACAACGACCACGTTGCTAAACTGGTTGCTGACCAGCAGGCAACAATCGACTCGCTGCAGCGTCAAATCGATGGTATCGAAGAAACGAAACAAGGTGTCGTACCATTGATGTACGAGATGATCGACGCCCTGGAAGAGTTTGTCGAACTTGACTTACCAATCCAAAAAGAGAAGCGTCTGGAGCGTGTTGCCCGTCTGCAAGACATCATGGGTAACTCAAACGTTTCAACCTCTGAAAAATTCCGTCAGATCATCGAAGCCTACCAGGCTGAGCTGGATTATGGTTCAGGTTTGATCTCGTATCAGGGTAACCTGAATGTTGACGGTCAAGAGGTTGCTGTTGACTTCTTCCACATGGGTCGCGTTGCATTCCTGGCACAGTCTCTGGACTTGAAAAATGCCTGGATCTACAACAACGAATCCGGTGAGTGGACAGCGCTTGAAGATGAGTACCTTAACCCTCTGACGACAGCGATTCGTATGTCTCGTAAGCAAACAGCTTTCGATCTTGTGAAACTTCCAGTATTCGCAGCGGAGAGTGCAGAATGAAACAATTAGTAAAATCGTTAATGATTGCAGCAGCAGTCAGCCTTTCTGCAGGTACGACTCTCGCTGCTAACGCGCAGGACAACACAGAAGCGAAAAGCTTGGAAGAGCTGATGCAGCTGGTTGAGAAAAACCGTGTGTCTTCGCGTCAATTGAGTGCCGAGCGTGAAGCTGAATTCACAGCGGCTCGTGCTGACAAGCAAGCGCTGTTAAACCAGGCGAAAAAGCAGCTTTCTGATGAGGAAGCTCGTGGTAAGCGTCTGCAAAACCAGTTCTCTGAAAACGAGATCACATTGGCAAACAAAGAACAAGAACTTGAAAATGCCAAAGGCACTTTGGGTGAAATGTTCGGTGTTGTTCGTGGTGCAGCGACTGAAACCATCGGTCGTATCGCGACGTCAATTGTTAGCTCTCAATACCCAGGTCGTGAAGACGTTCTGGAAAGTTTAGCAGAAGCAAAAGAATTGCCTACACTGCCTGAACTTGAAGAGCTTTGGATGGCATTGCTGACGGAAATGATCCAGTCAGGCAAAGTGGTGACTTACAACACAGACGTATTCCAGTTGGATGGCGGTGTTGAAAATAAAGAAGTGACTCGTGTTGGTGTATTCAACTTAGTCGCTCAGAACGGTGAATACCTGACTTACAATGACACAACTGAACAGGTTCAGCCATTAGGCCGTCAGCCTGAAGGTTATGTTATTGGCCAAAACAGCGAATTCACTGGTACATCAGAAGGTTATGCAGGTCTTTACCTCGACCCTTCACGTGGCCAAATCCTGGGTCTGTTAACACAGAAAGCAACGCTTGAAGAGCGTTATCACCAAGGTGGCACGGTAGGTTATGTTATCACTGTTGTGCTGATCATCGGTCTATTGATTGCAGTTTACAAGCTGGTCACACTGACGGCTGTTGGCGGCAAGATGCGTTCGCAACTTAAGAACATCGATAACCCTTCAGACAAGAACCCACTGGGTCGTGTCCTGAAAGTTTATCATGCGAACAAGAACAGCGATGCTGAGAACCTTGAACTGAAACTTGACGAAGCGATTCTTAAAGAAACGCCTAAGATCGAAAGCGGCATTAACGTTGTTAAGATCTTTGCAGCTATCGCTCCGTTATTAGGTCTATTGGGTACGGTAGTTGGTATGATTGGTACCTTCCAATCAATCACACTATTCGGTACCGGTGATCCGAAAATCATGGCAGGCGACATCTCAATGGCGTTGGTAACAACGGCTATGGGTCTGATCGCAGCAATCCCATTGATTTTGGCTCACAGTATTGTGGCAGGTCGCAGCAAGTCTATCGTTCACATCCTGGACGAACAGGCTGCTGGTATCGTAGCGGCTCACTCGGAGAAGGAGTAATCCCATGCTTTACCTGATGGAACTTTGGGAATCTATCAGGGATTTTATTGCGACCGGTGGTGATGTTTTATACATCATCATGGGGGTACTCTTTCTAATGTGGGTACTAATGATTGAGCGTTATTGGTTCCTATCGGGCTCGTTCCCTAAACTCCGCAAGAAAATTATTGCGGAGTGGGACGCCCGGAAAGACACCACCTCATGGTACGCACATAGAATCCGTGAAGCATGGATTTCCGAAGCTAACGATAAACTGAATGCACGTATTCTGTTGATTAAAACCTGTGTTGCGCTTTGTCCTCTCGTAGGGCTGTTAGGTACTGTGACCGGTATGATTACGGTATTTGAAATCATGGCAGTGCAGGGTACGGGTAATCCCCGTTTGATGGCGTCGGGTATTTCGATGGCAACAATCCCGACAATGGCGGGAATGGTTGCAGCGTTATCCGGTATGTTTTTCGCGACACGTTTAGAAAGTAAAGTGCGTCGCGCGAAGCAAAGCCTGGTCGACAGTCTGCCACATCACTAAGAGAGTAAAATTATGGCACGTAATCGTATTCGCGAAGAGGAAGATGCGGCGATTGATATGACGCCGATGTTGGACATCGTCTTCATCATGTTGATCTTCTTTATCGTAACGACCTCTTTCGTTAAAGAAGCGGGTATTCAGGTCAATAAACCTGAAGCTAACCAAGCGAACAAGGAGCCTTCAGCTAACATCTTTATCGCGATTCGCGATAACGGTGAAGTCTGGATGGATAAACGTCAGGTTGATGTTGAACGCGTAGCAGCAAACTTAGAACGTATGCTTGCTGAGCAGCCAACGGATCTTGTTGTTATCCAGGCAGACAAACAAGCTGAACATGGTCGTGTTGTTGAAGTTATGGACCAAGTTAAGGAAGCGGGTATCGATAAGATATCCATAGCAGCGGAGAATAACTAATATGGTGCGCTTTTTAGTATCTTTACTACTAGGTGCCGCCGTTACGTTTGCTCTGTTTGCTTTTATGGCTTACTTAATCGGCGGGGGGGCGAAAAGTAATGAAGCTCCGCCCCCATCGCCGGTCATCGAGATCGTAACGTCGCCACCTGAGTCCGACGTTCAACAACGGCAGCGGACACCACCGCCGCCACCACCGCCGCCGGAGCAGCCTCCTGAGACACCTCAGGCAGAACCTGATACCAGCGACAACAGTGGTATGAACATGAATATGGGCTTTGACGTAGATGTAGGTGGTGCTGACACCGGTTTATCGGGTCCAGGCAACCTTCTGAATCAAGACGGTGACGCAACACCGAT
Source organism: Idiomarina sp. OT37-5b (assembly GCF_002968395.1). Lineage (NCBI taxonomy): Bacteria > Pseudomonadati > Pseudomonadota > Gammaproteobacteria > Alteromonadales > Idiomarinaceae > Idiomarina > Idiomarina sp. OT37-5b. Next base: position 1,949,309 of record NZ_CP027188.1, on the reverse strand, counting down.
CGTGCGTATTGAACCGCGTTATCCACCATCAGCTGCCCGTAACGGCACCGAAGGTTGGGTACAACTGCGTTTCACCATCGCACCTGACGGTAGTGTGACCGATGTTGAAGTCATAGACTCTGAACCACGTCGAGTTTTTGACCGAGAGGCACGCCGCGCATTATTGCGTTGGAAGTACAAGCCTAAGGTCATAGATGGTAAAGCGGTTAGTCAACCGGGTATGACCGTGCAGCTCGACTTCACTATGGATGGGCAATAAGAAATGAAAGCAGCAATGAAGACATTTGTTAGTGCCCTTGCCTTTGCCTCTGTGCTTGCGACCGCTCCGGTTGCAGCACAGGACCTGGGACTTGATATCCCAAGCAAAGAAACCGTAGAGGCGCAAAAGAAAAACCGTAAGAACCAAGCCGCAGGTCAGAGTACCGGGCGGGCGATTATGGATGCTTTTGAGCTGTACGAGCAAGAGCAACTTCAAGAGGCGATTGCCATTCTTGAAGAAGAGTACCCCGATCTGGACCCTGGTTACGACCAGGCCTACATGGGTCGCTTCTTAGGTACCCTGTATGCGCAAGACGAGCAGACAAAACGAGCGTTAGATATCCTGAAAAACTCGGCTGACCAAGATATTCTCGGTTGGAACGATCAGGCCGCGGTATTGAAATTGGTTGGTCAGTTGGCACTTCAGGAAGAACGCTACGATATGTCGATCGACTACCTGACGCGTTGGTTAGAGTTTACCGGTGATCTTGACCCGCAAATTCTGACTTTCGTTGCGAACGCTTACTATCAGAAGAAAGAGTTTGCTGAAGTGGTGCCGTTTGCACGTGCAGCCCTGAACAACTCTGAAGAAGCTGACAAGAACATTTATACGTTGCTGATGGCGTCTTACTACGAACGTAAGATGTATCCTCAAGCAATCGAAGTTCTTGAAGAGGGTATCAATAAGTTACCTGGCGTTACGCAGTGGTGGCCTCAATTGGCGCAGTTCTACATGATTGAAGAGAACTACGACAAGTCGCTGGCTACGATGGAAATCGCCTATCTGGCGGGTTACCTGGATAAAGAGAACCAATACAAAATGCTGGTTCAACTTTATGACAACTCAGGTATTCCATATAAAGCTGCAGTAACCATGGCGAAGCACATCGACAACGGTGATATTGAGGGAACGGCGAAGAATTTCGCGACCGTTGCCAACAGTTTCCACCGTGCGAAAGAGTTCGATGAAGCTGTGGCTTGGTATCTTCGCGCTGCTGAAGCCGCTGAAGATGCTGACGACAAAGGCGAGTACTATCGTAAACGCGGTAACTTGTTAATGCTTAACGAGCAGTATGCTGAGGCAGTAGCTCCGCTACGTCGTGCGCTTGACTACCTAGAAGGTGCTGACGAGGGTCGTGTGTACATGTCACTGGCAGAAGCTTATTTCTACAGTGAACAGTACCCGGAAGCCCTGCGCGCAGTAAACCGCGCAGCAGAGTTTGACGGACAGCGTCGCAGCGCCCGTAGCTGGCGTGGCTTCATTCAGTCAACAGCGGAGCGCAAAGGCGTTAAGCTGTAACGATTGAAAGTCGCTCAACGATAAAAAAGCCCTGCCTTATGGCGGGGCTTTTTCTTTGTAAAGCGGTTTGTTAAATCGGAGATTATCGAGTATGATCTGCGCCGACTTTCATAAGAGGAATGTATTATGGCTGCCGATAATTATAAAGAACCTGCTGGCTTCAAGTTTTTACTGGCTGGATTGGTTTTATTTGTGGGCATTAGTTGCCTGCCGCTTGTACTTCGGATTGTCCAATTTTTCTCAGCGTAAAACATCCCGTTTTACCATCGCACTTAATAGGTGAATACTGACATGTCAGTCTCTATACTCGTTGTCGAGGATAAAGACCGTACGCGCGAGCATGTGCTCGATGTATTAGCGCCACTCAACTTCCATATCGTTACGGCCAAAGACGGCCTTGATGGTTTGAGCAAAGCCAAGACTGAGTCGTTCGATATGATCCTCACCGATCATAAGATGCCAGTGATGGATGGCTTAAGCTTATTAAAAAATCTGCGTGAGCTTGAGTCCTATCGAGACGCACCGATATTCTTTATGACCACTCAGGATTTAACCGAGGTTGAACCCAAGGCTCTCAAGGCCGGCGCAACCGCCTGTTTTAGTAAGCCATTGCAGGCAGAGCCGGTGCGTGAACAGATTAAAACGCACATCCAACGCTCCGTCGCCTGATCATTTAATTATCGTCTTAACGACAAGGGAAACTACCGGGTCATGACGCTTGAGCAACTCAAAAACACCATTGCTGCGATTGAAGATTATCCTAAGCCGGGTATCACCTTCCGTGATATTACACCACTGCTGCAAAATGCTGAGGCATTTTCAGCGTGTATCGATTTTTTTGTCGAGCGTTACGTTCAACAGGGCATTACCCAGGTTGCTGCCGTTGAAGCGCGCGGATTTATTTTCGGTGCCGCGATTGCCAAGGCACTAGGCTGTGGGCTGACACTGCTGCGCAAACCGGGGAAATTGCCGGGTAACGTCATCACTCAACGCTATCAGCTGGAATACGGCGAAGATCAGTTGCAAATGCGATCGGACTCGTTGAAGGCGTCTGATAACGTCCTCATTGTCGATGACCTGCTGGCGACCGGGGGTACCGTAGAAGCGGCCGCAAAACTCATTAAACAGACACAGGCACGGATTCACGAAGCGGCTTTTTTAGTCACCCTTGATGGTCTCCCGGGTGAACAAAAATTGCAGCAACAAGGGTTAGCATGCTATACCTTGTGTCGGTTTTAACGATTAAGTGAGCTAAGCAAACATGAGCTACCAGGTGCTGGCACGAAAATGGCGTCCGTCACAATTCAATGAAGTGGTAGGACAAACCCACGTGTTAGAGCCATTGCGTCATGCGCTGGAGAACAATCGTCTGCATCACGCCTATTTGTTCACCGGTACGCGAGGTGTTGGGAAAACGACCATTGCGCGCATTCTGGCTAAGGCGCTTAACTGTGAGCAAGGGGTTTCGGCGACGCCTTGCGGAACCTGTCAGTCATGCCGTGAAATTAACGAAGGCCGGTTTGTCGATCTGTTAGAAATCGATGCGGCGTCGCGGACCAAGGTCGAAGATACCCGAGAACTGTTGGACAACGTTCAGTATCGGCCTTCTCAGGGTCGTTTTAAAGTATATCTGATTGACGAAGTGCATATGCTCTCACGGCACAGTTTTAATGCACTGTTAAAAACCCTGGAAGAGCCCCCCGAGCACGTCAAATTTTTGCTGGCGACGACAGACCCACAAAAATTGCCGATTACCGTGGTTTCACGATGCCTGCAGTTTAATCTGCGCGCATTAACGCCAGATTTAATCACACAACAACTGCAAACGGTATTATCCGCCGAAACCATTGACTACGACGCTGAGGCATTGCCGCTATTGGCCCGCGCCGCGCGAGGGAGTATGCGGGACGGACTCAGTTTGACCGACCAAGCCATCGCCCAGGGCAGTGGTGCGGTTAACCTGCAAAGTGTGCAACAAATGCTCGGCAACGTACCGCGCGCGGATATGATTGGCTTATTGAGCAAGATCGCCGCGAACGACGCCAACGGTGCGTTCGCGCTGCTTGATGAAATGGCAGCGCTGGTGCCTGATATTGGCATGGTATTGGCTGAATTACAGGCGTTATTACACCGTCTGGCGTTAGTTCAGCAGTTACCGGAACTGGCAACGGATGAGGAGCAGCAGGGCGGCTTTAAACAGCTGTTAAGACAACTTCCTGCGGAAGTCATCCAACTCTATTATCGATTGGTACTTGAAGGCCGTAAAGAGTTACCGCACAGCGTTGATGACCGTAGCGGTGTTGAGATGACGCTGTTACGACTACTGGCGTTTCGTCCGGTCGACGGGCTAACGGTCGATGCTACGATCAACGAAACGGATGAGCGCACAACCGCGACACCCTCTGCGGTATCCTCCGATGCGGTCGCTGAAGTGACTCCTGAGCCATCGCCTCCAGCTCGCCCATCGCCGTCGGCGAGCCCGACGGCAGCGTCGACACCGCCAGCGCCGGACACTCCGCCGGAAACTGAGGTTGCCGGGGACTTAAGTGATTTATTGCAGATGCGAGAGCAGTTGCGTTCTGCTGATCGTGGTCAGACCGACGGCGAAAAAAAAAACGACATTGAACCGGCCACAGTAGAGGCCACATCCGTAACCGATACGCCTGTTGCGTCGCCTCAGGCACCATCACCGGTAACAACAACAGCCTCGGATCCGGAGGCCGTACCGAATCAACCTGAGCTCACGTCGCTGTTACCGCAACTCACCCCCGATATTCGACTCGCGGAGCAAGTCGATGATTGGTCGGCATTAATTGCGGCGATGGATATCAGCGGGTTAGGGCGGCAATTGTTGTTAAACTCAAATTTGGTGAAGGTCGCCGACAACCATTGGCTGATTAATGTCGCCCCTGCGCAGCAAAGCCTGCTGAGCGACGCGACGGCTGAATCGGTGCGACTGGCGTTGCAACAAAGTCTGGCGGCACAAGGAAAATTTGAGTTTAGGGTTGAAGAGCCCCGGGTACCAACCCCATTAATGATTCAACAACATATCGATGCCTATCGCCATCAGCTTGCGGTAGAATGGGTACAGAACGATGCAGCGGTGCTGGAATTAAAACAGCGCTTTGCCGCAGAAGTTGATGAATCAACGATTAAAGCCGTTTAAAAAGAGGAAGACAACATGTTTAAAGGTGGTATGGGCAATATGATGAAGCAGGCGCAGCAAATGCAGGAGCGCATGCAGAAAGCTCAGGAAGAGATCGCCAACCTGGAAGTCACCGGTGAAGCAGGCGCGGGACTGGTTAAGATTACGATGCTTGGCAACCACAATGTCAAGCGCGTCAGTATTGACCCTAGCCTGATGGACGATGACCAGGAAATGCTGGAAGATTTGATCGCCGCTGCAACCAATGATGCGGTGCGCCGCGTCGAAGAGACCAGCAAAGAAAAAATGGGCGAAGTGACCGGCGGTATGGGTTTACCCCCGGGTTTTAAAATGCCGTTTTAAGGACAGTACAGCATGGCACAGGGTATCAGTCCGGCAATTGACGCATTAGTCGATGACCTAAAGCGCTTGCCGGGTGTCGGTCAGAAAACAGCGCAACGTATGGCCTTTCACTTGCTCGAGCGGGATCGCTCCGGTGCTGCGAGTTTAGCAAGCAGTCTGCAGCGTGCTGTTGAGCAGGTCAGTCATTGTCAACAATGCCGAACTCTGACCGAAGAGCCGCTGTGCCGCATCTGTGCCAACCCCGGGCGTCGTGAGAGCGGCGTCCTCTGTATTGTTGAGACGCCGGCGGATGTGTTAGCCATTGAACAAACGTCGCAGTTTAAAGGACGTTATTTCGTGCTAATGGGTCATTTGTCACCGCTGGATGGCATTGGTCCGGCCGACATTGGTTTGGATGAACTTGAGTTACAGTTAAAACAAGGGCCGATAGAGGAAATCATTTTGGCCACTAACCCAACCGTCGAGGGCGACGCAACGGCGCATTATATTGCCGATATTGCTGAGCAGTTAAACATCAACACCACGCGTATCGCCCATGGGGTACCGGTTGGCGGTGAGCTGGGTTACGTTGATCAGACCACCTTAGGACACGCATTTAGCGGTCGAAAGCAATTTTCTCGTTAACAAAACGCTTGAATTTCTCCGACTCATCCCCATTTCTACAGCAGATTGCTGAGATGATAGGAGAAAACCACTATGGCGGAAGCCGGTCAAACCGAAAAACATGGATTTCAGACAGAAGTAAAACAACTTCTGCATTTGATGATCCATTCGTTGTATTCCAACAAAGAGATTTTTCTGCGCGAGCTGGTATCAAATGCCTCTGATGCCGCTGATAAATTGCGCTTTAAAGCGCTGAGTGACAATTCACTATACGGCGATGACAGTGAACTGCATGTGCGGATTTCACTGGATAAAGACGCTCGCACCATCACCATTAGCGATAACGGTATTGGCATGACCCGTGATGAGGTGATGAACAACCTCGGTACCATCGCAAAATCGGGCACGGCTGAATTTTTTGGACAGCTGTCGGGTGATCAAGCTAAAGACAGCCAGCTGATTGGTCAGTTTGGTGTGGGTTTCTATTCGGCGTTTATCGTTGCAGACGAGGTGGTGGTGCGCACTCGTTCGGCGCTTGATAAAGGCAGTATAGGCGTTGAGTGGCGTTCAAAGGGTGAAGGTGAATTCGAAATCACTGAAACCGAAAAAGCTCGACGTGGTACGGATATTATCCTGCACCTGAAAGAAGGCGAGGATGAATTTCTGGATGAATTCCGTTTGCGCGGTATCATTAATAAATATTCCGAGCACCTGAGTATTCCGGTACAAATGTGGAAAGAACCGGTTCCTGAACAGGAAGGCGAAGACGGTGAAAAGACCCCGGCAGAACCCGGTAAATGGGAAACCGTTAACTCAGGTAAAGCGTTGTGGACACGTGACAAAGCCGAGATTTCCGACGACGAATACAAAGAGTTTTACAAGACCGTTGCGCACGATTTTGATGATCCGTTACTTTGGAGTCACAACAAAGTTGAGGGTACCACTGAGTACACCAGCTTGCTGTATATTCCGAAACGAGCGCCATGGGATCTGTGGAACCGTGAACAACAGCACGGTGTTAAGCTTTATGTAAAACGCGTCTTTATCATGGATGACGCAGAGCAGCTGATGCCAACGTATTTGCGTTTTGTTAAAGGCCTCATTGATACCAATGATCTACCGTTGAACGTATCACGTGAGATCTTGCAAGATAACAAGATCACCCGTGCGATGCGCAACGGCAGCACCAAAAAGGTACTGCAAATGCTGAAGAAGCTGGCGAAAGATGACAGCGAGCAATATCAGCAGTTCTGGGATACCTTTGGTAATGTCCTGAAAGAGGGCCCTGCGGAAGATCACGCCAACCGAGAGCGCATCGCCGAGTTGCTTCGTTTTAGCTCAACGCATGGCGATTCATCGGCTCAAACGGTCAGTCTGGATGACTACATTGAGCGCATGAAAGAAGGTCAGGATAAGATTTACTATATTGTTGCTGACAGCTATGAAGCGGCGAAAAACAACCCGGCACTGGAAATTTTCCGTAAGAAAGGGGTTGAAGTGTTGTTGTTGTCTGACCGCATCGACGAGTGGCTGATGAGTCACCTGACGGAGTTCAAAGACAAACCGTTGCAGTCGGTCACCCGTGGCGATCTGGACTTGGGTGAACTGGATGATGAACAGGATAAGCAAGAACAGGAAAAAGCCGAAGAAGCCTTTAAAGATCAGTTGAAGCGTTTTGAAACGGCTCTGGGTGATAAGGTGAAAAAGGTGCGGGTAACCCACCGTTTGACCGACTCGCCGGCGTGTATCATTACCGACGAACACGATATGAGCACGCAAATGGCGAAACTGATGGAAGCGGCCGGACAAAAAGTACCTGAGACCAAGTACATTTTTGAGGTTAACCCGAATCATCCTTTAGTCGTAAAAATGACGGCAAAAGATGACGATGCGTTTAAGCAATGGGCGGAGGTCTTACTGGACCAGGCAACCCTTGCAGAGCGCGGTAGTCTTAAAGATCCGGCGTCTTTTGTCACTAAGCTGAATAAGTTAATGCTTGACGCTTAACCCACCTTAATGCCGTCGCAGCAACCGCGCTGCGACGGCGCTTCTTGCTTGTAATAACGGCTTCATCGGGGTAAAGTTCCCAACAAACTTTTAAATCAAAAAATGAGGCTGTATATGCGCATCATTCTCTTAGGCGCTCCCGGAGCCGGGAAGGGAACTCAAGCTCAGTTCTTGATGAACACGTTTGGTATTCCACAAATTTCAACAGGCGATATGCTTCGTTCTGCCATCAAGTCGGGTTCAGAACTCGGCAAAAAGGCAAAGCAGGTGATGGATGCAGGCCAGTTGGTGTCGGATGAGATCATTATTGAACTGGTGAAAGAACGGATCGCTGAACCCGATTGCCAAAACGGTTTTTTATTGGATGGCTTTCCGCGCACCATTCCACAAGCTGACGCTATGCGAGAGCACGGAATCGAGGTCGATTATGTGCTTGAATTCGACGTGCCGGACGATGTTATCGTTAAGCGCATGAGTGGACGTCGCGTCCATCCTGGCTCAGGCCGTGTTTACCATGTTGAGCATAATCCGCCGAAAGAAGAAGGCAAAGATGATGTTACCGGTGAAGAATTAGTCGTTCGTCCGGATGACCAGGAGCAGACGGTGCGTAAACGTCTGGCGGTCTACCACGAGCAGACAGAGCCATTGGTTGAGTATTATCAAAAACTGGCTAACGAAACAGATACTGAGTACCATAAGATCGATGGTACCAAAGCTGTTGAGCAAGTCAGTAAAGAGCTGGGTGAATTGCTTCAGCAGTAATCCCGGGGTTTAACCGACTTAACCTTACCAGAAAGGCTCACCGCAGGTGGGCCTTTTTACATAAAAGGAACAAACGATGACACCGTCATTCACTCCTTCGTTAACCATAACCGGCTTTTACGCCGCTCTGTTAACGCTGCTCTATCTGATTCTGGCTGTACGAATTATCCGTCTGCGATGGAAGCACCGCGTGGGTATCGGTACCGGTCAGGCCGAGGATTTGAAAGCCGCCGTGCGCGTGCATGGTAACTTCATTGAATACGTACCACTGGCGCTGATTCTGTTAGCCATTATCGAATTCAGTGGTATCGCGACGCTGTGGGTACATGGGATAGGTATCGTGCTGGTGATCGCGCGGTTGGCTCATGCGGTGGGGCTCACTCGTACGGTCGGAGCGTCAACGCCCCGCGCCATTGGGGTTGCAGGAACGTTCGCCGTGTTGATACTGGAAGCAGGGATTTTGATCGGTCGTTATATTGGCACACTATGGTGAGGTGGTGATGAAGGAATTGCAGGCAGGTGTGTATTATCGTCCGGCAGCGCAGCCGGATGCCGATACGGTGTTGCTGTTACACAGTTCGCAAAGTGCCAGCTCGCAGTGGCGTCATTTCATTCAGACGGTGGGTGAGCGGGTGAACGTGCTGGCGGTGGATTTGCTGGGCTACGGCAATGCGCCACAGGCATCGATAACGACGCATTTTCGTTTACAACATGAGATTCCTCGGGTGCAGGAAGCCATTGCCGCGGCGGCGGTGCAACAGCCGTTAACGGTCGTTGGTCACTCTTATGGTGGTGCGCTGGCGTTAAAAATTGTCGCCGACCAAGCGCTAGCCGTAAACAAGGTGGCGGTATACGAGCCGGTTTCATTTCATGTGTTGCCGGAGGACTCGCCCGGCATGATGGAAATTCGCGCCATCAGTGATGCGATGCACGGAAAAGACGCAACCGCATGCACCCGTACTTTTGTCGACTATTGGAATCAACCGGGCTATTTTGACGCGCTGCCGGCTAAGATTCAGGCGCTGATGGTAAGTCAGGCAGAAAAAGTCAGCCTCGATTTTGACGCCTTACTGAACGAACCATTGCAGCTTGATGATTACGCCCGCATAAAGCAGCCGGTATTATTGATCAGCGGCGAATATACCCGGCGCAGTGCACAGGCCGTCGTCCGGGCCTTGAGCTCGGTATTACCTAACCTGACGGAACAGCAGGTTGCGGCTGGGCACATGGGACCACTGACGCATCCGGCTGAGGTATCTCCTTTGTTATCCGACTTTATTTAGAGAGTGATGTCGTTAAATGACCCGACCAACAACTGAAATAACCAAACTTGCGCGCCTCACCGGACCCATTTTAATCGCGCAGTTGACGCAAATGTTGATGAGTGTGGTTGATACGGTTATGGCCGGCCGTAAAGGCGCCGTAGATTTGGCTGCGGTATCCGTTGGTGGCAGTATTTTTGTGCCGGTGACGTTGTTGATTTTTGGCCTCGCGCTGGCACTAGCTCCGGTCATTTCGCACTTTGACGGAGCGGGTCGGCACCGCCGCATTGCCAATATGCTGCAACAGGGATTCTACGCCTGCGCCATTATCGGTCTTTTGACGTTGTTATTGATGAGTGGCTCGCCTTACATCCTGGATGCGATGGAAGTTGAGCAACAGTTCCGGCAAACGACGCTCGACTACTTGTTTTACATTGCTTTTGGTGTGCCTGCCTTTGTTGTTTATGCGGTACTGCGTAACTTCTGTGAAGGCCTATCGAACACCATGCCATCGTTGGTGATTGGTTTTATTGGTCTCATGATCAATATTCCGGCGAACTACATTTTTATTTATGGCCATTTTGGCGCTCCCGAACTGGGTGGGGCCGGTTGTGGTCTGGCGTCGGCATTGGTGTTGTGGGGCATGGCGATTTCGATGGCGGTGTACGTACTCTACGCCAAGCGCTATCGCAAACTGCGTTTGTTACGACGCTGGTATCCGCCGAACTTTGATGATGTAACCTATATCATGCGACTGGGCTTTCCGATTTCGATGTCGCTGTTTTTTGAGGTGAGTTTGTTTGCGGCTGTGGCGCTATTGATCTCGCCGCTTGGCCCAACCGTGGTCTCGGCGCATCAAATTGCACTGAACATCAGCTCATTGGTTTATATGGTACCGCTCAGTATCTCCATGGCCGTTACCTTACGAGTGGGCTTTGCGCTGGGCGCCGGAGACCCGAAAAATGCAATGCTGAGCTTTCGTATGGCGCTTTGGATAGGTGGCGTTTTTGCCGCGGTTAACGGTCTGATCATGTGGTTAGGCGGCGAATGGCTGGCCAGCTTATACACGCCTAATCGCGAGATCATTGAGCTGGCCGGGACCCTGATGGGGTTGGCGGCAATCTTTACCTTATCGGACACCTTTCAGGTGGTGGCGATGGGCACGTTGCGTGGTTATAAGGATACCAAGTACCCGATGCTCATGGCGTTTATCTCATACTGGCCGTTTGGCCTCACCGTTGGGGTGGTGCTGGGGCTGACGGACTGGATTGTACCGGCGATGGGAGCGGCTGGTTTCTGGATTGGTTTTATCAGCGGTTTGTCCGTTGCGGCGGTGCTACTGACGATACGACTGCGTCATATCGCCAGCAACTACGAGCGCCGTCACTATCAACAGCAACTCAATGCGGACTAGCTCTGGCGTTGCTTTAACACCTTGAGCACGGCTTCCAGATCCGTGTTTGAGGCTTGCAGTACCACCAGCAAATGATAGAGCAAGTCGGCACTCTCGTTATGCAGTTCGTCGATGTCACGAACGGTGGCGGCGAGGGCGACTTCAACACCTTCCTCGCCGACTTTTTGTGCGGCCCGCTTAATGCCGGCGGCAAACAGCTTAGCGGTGTAACTTTCGCTCGGGTCGGCGTCTTTGCGTGAGCCGATCAAGCGGTCAAGTTGCTGCAGCAGTGGTGCCGGCGCTTCGGCGAAACAACTACGGGTACCGAGATGGCAGGTCGGGCCATTCGGGAGCGCCAGCGCCAGCAACGCGTCATTGTCACAATCACTGTACAAGCCCTGTAGCTCCAGTGTATGCCCGGAACTTTCACCTTTGGTCCATAGGCGCTGTTTACTGCGGCTGTAGAAGGTCACCAGCCCCTTGTCCAGCGAGGCGGTGACGGCTTCCGCCGACATATAGCCGAGCATCAAAACCTCACCGGTCAGCGCGTGCTGTACGGTACAGGGCAACAAGCCGTCCATTTTGTCCCAGCCCAACTGCGCCTGGTTTTGTTGTGTTAACTTCATGAAAATGCCTTCCTGTCTGCGTTTTTTAAGGCTGCTCAAGCGGGCGTACAACCACATGATTGGCCAGTAATTGCTGCTTCAGTTCTGCCATGCTGATGATGTTTTTATGAAACACCGAGGCCGCCAATGCGCCGTCCACATTCGCCTGTTTAAACACATCAATAAAGTGTTCGATGCTACCGGCACCGCCGGAGGCGATCAACGGTATATCGCATTGCCCGCGAAGCGTACGCAGTTGTTCGATATCATAACCTTGGCGGACGCCATCCTGATTCATGCAGTTCAGCACGATCTCACCAGCACCGCGGGCGACCACTTCTTTCACCCAGTCTTTGGTTTGCCAGGCGGAGCGACGTGATTTACTCTCGTCGCCGGTGAATTGGTGGACTTCGTACTCGCCGCTCTCGGCGTTGAAAAAGCTGTCGATACCAATCACCACACACTGCTGACCAAATTCATCGACCAGTTCATTGATCAAATCTGGGTTTAACAGTGCCGGTGAGTTTATCGATATTTTGTCCGCGCCCATCGACAATAACGTTTGTGCGTGGGCTTTACTGCGGATGCCGCCGGCGACGGTAAAGGGAATATCAATCTCGCGCGCAACACGCTCTACCCAGGACTTGTCGACCGTACGGCCATCGGAAGACGCTGTGATGTCATAGAACACCAACTCATCAGCACCGATTTCGGCATACCGTCGCGCCAACGGTAAAATGTCACCGATTAACTCGTGGTTACGAAACTTAACGCCTTTGACCACCTGACCATCGCGAACATCAAGGCAGGGAATTATGCGTTTTGCCAGCATGCGATCGCCTCCTGCAGCTCAAACTGTCCGGTTAAAAGAGATTTGCCCAAAATGGCGGAATCACAATTGACGCGTTTCAAATCGATCAAATCCTGAAGATTACTGACGCCCCCGGATGCCTGCCACTGAATTTGTGGGTACAGCGCTTTGTAGCGCTGATAGAGCGCCACATTGGTGCCGCTTAGAGTGCCGTCTTTAGCGATGTCGGTACAGAGTACATGGCGACAACCCACATCAAGAAAACGGTTTAACACGTCGTCAAGGGTCAGTTCGCTGCTCTGCTGCCAGCCGTGCGTTGCGACCATGGCTTTGCCGTCATCGGCAATGTTGACATCCAGAGCCAGTACAATGGCGTCGGTACCGTACTCGGTAAACCAGTGACGGACGCGGTCAGGTTGATTGACGGCGGTTGAGCCTATCACGACACGCTCAATACCGGCGGCAAAGAGGTCGTCTAAATCCTGCTGAGTACGAATACCGCCACCGGCCTGACAGCGTAGTCCGGATTGTTGGGTAATCTCTTTTAACAGCGCCTGTTGGCGTTTGGCCGGATCTTTGGCGCCGTCCAAGTCGACCAAGTGCAGCCACTCAGCGCCCGCCGCTTTGTATGCTTGAGCCTGTTGAACGGGATCCAGAGGGTATTCCGTCTTCTGTGCGAAGTCACCCTGGAAAAGGCGTACAACACGACCATCGATTAAATCAAGCGCAGGAATTAACATGTACCTAGCTCCAAAAATTGTTTCAACAATTGACGCCCGGCTGCGCCAGAACGTTCGGGGTGAAATTGCGCCCCGATAAAGTTGTCTTTTTTGATCATTGCGGCAAAAGGTTCACCATAGTTGCAACGGGCAATGGTGTACTGATCTTCGGCCACGGCATAACTGTGAACAAAATAACAGTAGGGCGTTTCCGCGGCGGCCAACAATGGATTTTGATTAACCGCACTGATGGTATTCCAACCCATATGCGGCAGAGGAAGTCCTTCGGCCTGCATACGTTTGGTCTGCGCCGGAATAACGCCTAAACAATCGACGTCGCCTTCTTCTGAGTGCGCGGTCATCAATTGCATTCCCAGGCAAATCCCCAGTACTGGTTGGGTGAGGTTTTGCAGTGGTGCCACCAGTTGTTTACGCTGCAAATTGCGCATCGCTGCGGCGGCGGTACCAACACCCGGTAAAATCACCCGATCAGCCGCGGCGATGAGCGCTGCGTCATCGGTAATCAGCGGTGACACACCGAGTCGCTCAAAAGCGAACTTAACCGAGGTCAAGTTCGCGCATTCGGTATCGACAATGACGACCTTCATGCCAACATTCCTTTGCTCGACGGTAATTGATTGTCGCCAGTACGGGCAATGGCCTGACGTAGCGCGCGACCAAACACTTTAAACAGACTTTCGACCTGATGATGGCTGTTGCCCTCAGTGGTTGAAAGGTGCAGGCTCATTGCCATGGCGTCGGTCAGTGAACGGAAAAAGTGTTCAACCATTTCGGTTGAGAGTTCACCGACTTTATCGCGGCTAAATTCAGCGTCCCACTTAAGATAAGGACGGCCGGATAAATCGATCAAACATTCGGCGCGGCACTCGTCCATCGGCAGTGCAAAACCAAAGCGGCCGATGCCACGCTTATCACCCAGTGCCTGCCGCAGTGCCTGCCCGATAGCCAGCGCGGTATCTTCTACGGTGTGGTGATCATCGATGTGTAAGTCGCCCTGCACCTTTACCTGTAAGGCAAAACCTGCGTGGGTCGCAATTTGCTCCAACATATGGTCGAAGAAACCAATGCCGGTGGCAAACTCACGCGGTCCCTGTGCGTCTAGGTCCACGCCGATAAAAATATCGGTCTCGTGCGTGGTACGAGTAACCTGTGCGGTACGCGGGCGAGTAATCAGTTGCCGGCAAATGGCGTCCCAGTCACATTGCTTACGATCGTAGCGAATACCGCGGATGCCCATGCTTTGCGCCAGTTGCATATCGGTTTCCCGATCGCCGATAACGTAGCTGTCGGTGAAGTCGATAAGACCTTCCTGCAAATAGCGCTGTACCAGGCCCAATTTAGGTTTACGACAACTGCAGTTATCGTCATCAAAGTGTGGGCAAATCAACACGTCCTGAAAACGAATGCCCTGCGATTCAAATACGCTCATCATTAATTGATGAGGACCTTCAAAATCAGCCGTCGGAAAGCTGTCGGTACCCAGCCCATCCTGATTACTCACCATTACCAGTTGGTATCCGGCTTGCTGTAATTTAAGTAAGGCGGGAACCACATTAGGTTCGAACACCAGTTTGTCGAATCGGTCCAGTTGCTTGTCGACCGGCGGCTCTTCTACCAGGGTGCCGTCGCGGTCGATAAATAACCAACGCTGCTTACTCATGCTGATACTCCAAAATAATCATTCAATTCGTTTAAAAGTGCCTGGTTTTGCGCTTCATCACCAATACTGATGCGCACGCATGAGGGCAGATTGCGCTGCGCTGACTGGTTGCGGATCAAAATACCCTGGCCGGCTAGAGCCTGGATAAGTTGCTCGGCATTGTCGACAGCATACAATAAAAAGTTGGTATCGCTATCGGCAATCCGTCGCATGGGTAATGGGTCTAATGCCGATGTGAGACGCTCGCGCTCGGTGACCAAGGCGGAAACTTGTTGTGTTAAACGTTGTAGCCCCTGTTGACTCAATGCCTGTGTGGCAACTTGTACGGTCAGATCCGGCAACGGATAAGGCGCCAGAACTTTTTTCAGAACATTAATGACGTCACTGTTCGCTAACGCAAAGCCACAGCGAGCCCCGGCTAACGCAAAGGCTTTCGATAACGTACGCAATACCACCAGGTTGGGGTATTGGTTCAGTTGTTGCGCAACCGATGCTTGTGGGCAAAATTCGATGTAAGCTTCATCAACCACCACCAGGGTATCCGGACATTCCGTCAATACCCTATGCAGGTCTTCAGCCGCCAGACGTTGTCCGAGCGGATTCGAAGGTGAGCACAAAAATACCAGTTTGGCCGCAGCGGCACGGGCGATCAGCGCCGTCATGTCCAGTTGCCAATTGTCCTGCAGTAAAGGTACTTCGATCACCTCCGCGCCATGAGTCTGTGCGGAAATGGCGTACATACCGTAGGTCGGCGGGCAAATAACTACCGCGTCCCTGGCTGGCTCGCAAAAGGCACGGATGAGTAACTCGATGGCTTCATCGGAGCCACGGCAGCTCATAACTTGGTCCTGCTCGACACCGGCATAATCGGCATAGGCCTGGTTCAGTGCGCTGGATTGAAACGCCGGGTAGCGATTGAGCTGACTGTCATCCAGTTGGTAGCTGTTACAGTAGGGTGATTCATTGGCGTTTAACCAAACGTTGCCACCGCTCATGCTGCGACGGGCGGAGGCGTATGGCACCAGCTCAGCCAGGTGCGGGCGTTGCAGTTTATCAGCTAACTTCATGAGTTCACCTCTGTACGGATGGTAACAGCTCGGGCGTGGGCATCCAGACCTTCCAGTTCGGCCAGTGTGGTAATCGCATCAGCCAGACCTTGCAAACCTTCGCGACTGGCTTCTTGAACCGTATAGCGACGGTAAAAGTCGGTCAGTCCCAAACTGCTGTAATTGCGGGCATAACCGTAGGTTGGCAACACGTGGTTAGTACCGGTGGCGTAGTCACCGCCGGACTCCGGTGTGTAGTGACCAACAAAGACGGAACCGGCACGTGTTAATTGCGGCAACGCTTCGCGGGCATCATTAAACTGTAGCGACAAGTGTTCCGGCGCATAACGTTCAGACAGCGTTAATGCTTGCTGTAGCGAATCAGTAACCAGCAACCGGCTGTTGGTTAGTGCCTGAGCGGCAATGTGTTGGCGTGACAACTGTGCGCATTGCTGCAGCAATTGCTCGCGAACCTGAGCCGCTAATGATTCTGACGGTGTTAACAGGATTACCTGCGAGTCAGCACCATGCTCTGCCTGCGACAATAAATCTGCCGCAACAAACGCCGGACTGGCGCTGTCATCAGCGATAACTAAAAGCTCTGAAGGGCCGGCCGGCATATCAATGGCGACGCCACTTTGATCCTGACTGACCTGTTGCTTGGCTTCAGTGACAAAGGCGTTACCCGGGCCAAAGATCTTATCGACGGGTTCGACCGACTCGGTACCGTAAGCCAATGCCGCGATCGCCTGAGCGCCACCGCATAGCAGGATGTCATCGATCTCGCACAATTCGGCAACATAGGCAATGGCTGCCGGAATCGAACCGTCTTTGGCCGGAGGGGTGACCAACACTTTACGCTGGCAACCGGCAATCTGCGCCGGTACACCGAGCATTAGTGCGGTTGACGGCAATGTTGCGGTACCACCGGGAATGTACAACCCGACCGACTGCAAGGCAACGTAACGTGACTCGCAGACTACGCCTGGGGCCGTTTCAACCTTGAGATCACGGGGACGTTGCTGCTGGTGGAACCGACGGATGGTTGCGTAAGCGGTATCGATGGCCGCTTTGACCTTAGGCGTCAGCGCAGCAATTAATGCCTGACGCTGTTGTGCTGTCATCAGCAGTTGACTGGCATTGGCGTCATCAAACTGGCGGGTCAGCTTAAGTACGGCGTCATCACCACCCTCGCGAACCTGTGCCAGAATGTCGCTGACACTCTGTTTTAGCTGTGCTGAACGACTTTGTTCCGGGCGTGCAAGACGCGCAGATTGTTGTTCAGCGGATAACTCATTCCAGCGTTCAACTGAAATCGTTAATGCGGACATCGACGACCTCCTTAGCCCATCATTTTCTCAATTGGCAGCACTAGAATCGAGCTACAACCAATCGCTTTAAGATCTTCCATGGTTTCCCAGAACAGCTTTTCGGTACTGACCATGTGTACCGCAACTTGTTCATCGGTGTGGCTCAGCGGCAACACCGTCGGGGTTTCCGCGCCCGGCAATAAGGCAATCACTTCGTCA
Source organism: Idiomarina sp. OT37-5b (assembly GCF_002968395.1). Lineage (NCBI taxonomy): Bacteria > Pseudomonadati > Pseudomonadota > Gammaproteobacteria > Alteromonadales > Idiomarinaceae > Idiomarina > Idiomarina sp. OT37-5b. Next base: position 1,931,825 of record NZ_CP027188.1, on the reverse strand, counting down.
AGCGCGGCTTTGGGGGCGTGCAGCATGATGTACTTACTTTCTTTTGCCAGTTGTACACCATCGATTCGTGGCAGTAATTGGTCAATCATTGCCTGTTTTTCCGGTGATAACGGCTCGTTACTTTGAATCAATTGCGCCTGCGAACGGAAAATAACTTCTTTTTCCACCAAGCCATTGGCTTCCAGCGTGGCTCCGGTAGACACCAAATCACAGATAGCATCAGCTAACCCAGCGCGCGGCGCCACTTCAACGGAACCGGTAAGGTTGACGTTCTTAGCACTGACGCCGTTGTCTTTTAAATAACGTTGCAACAGGTAGGGGTAGGTGCTGGCGATACGCTTACCGTTAAGGTCAGACAGCTTTTCAAACGGCGTTTCGCGGGGCACGGCGATGGATAACCGGCAACCACCAAACTCCAGTGGCCGTAGCGGCTTGTATTCGGCAGCGTCGCCGACGGCTTCGCGCTCTAAGCGAACTTCCTCTAATACGTTCTCGCCGACCAGTCCTAAGTCGACGACGCCGTCCATGACCAGACCCGGAATGTCATCATCACGTACACGCAATAGATCGATAGGGTGGCTGGTGCTGTGAGCAATTAAACGCGCTTCGTTGATGCTGAACTTAACGCCACAGGCGTTCAGCAGTGCCAGCGACTCTTTACTCAGTCGTCCCGATTTTTGAATGGCGATGGTTAAACGTTCGGTCATAATTGCTCCTAAAATTAAAAAACCCTTCGAAAGTCGGCCTTTCGAAGGGTTGTATAGTCATGCGAAAGGCTAGCGTTATTCGGCTAGCCCATAGACAAACTGATGGCTAGCCCATGTAAAACCAATGATGATGGTGGTGCTGGCGCATTTCAGTTTGCATTTCGCGACTCCAATGTGGGTGATTAACAAATAAGTTGTATAGCATGATAACGACTCACAGGATAAATGCAACCCTCAGGTTAAATTTAATCCAGCCGATAAGGTTGAAAAGAGCCGGTTAAAATTTGTACAAATGGAAAAGGGTCTGTATACTGAAAACGAGGTCTGAGCCTGAGCTCAGTCCTACCGAGGCAACCCGTCAGCAGAGAGAACGAACGTGGCAAACTTCGATGCAATGGTACCTTTGATTCCGCGTGATGCGCGTATTCCGATCGATCAGGATCGCGAGCAATTGCGCGTCAATCAGGTAGAAAAAACCAAAGAAGTGGCTAAAATCAGTGATGAGGAAAGCAATACCATCACCGATAACGACGCTCGTCGTCAGTCCGGCAAGCAAGGGTCACAACAGCAGCAAAATGCGCCGCAGCAGGATGCTGACGGCGATAATGATGGTCATATTGATACCTACGCCTAAGCCATTCTCCCGTTATCTGCCGTCAACCGAGCCAGGGCGGCTCGAATCAATAAACACAATTGCCAGTTCGATCACGCGTGTTGCTGTGTCATAATGCCCGCCTAATTTGAGTGTTCAGATAAGACCTTAGGAAGCAGTGCCTGTTATGAGTAAAGTCGCCGACGTGTTTAAACCGGGTGGGCAACTGTCGGCCGCTATTGATGGCTTTCAGCCGCGCGATGCGCAGCTTGAGATGGCTACGGCCATAGAAAAGACCATTCGCGCCGGCCGTCAGTTAGTGGTGGAAGCCGAAACCGGCACCGGTAAGACCTTTGCCTACCTGGCGCCGATTCTGCTTGCCAAAGAAAAAGCCATTGTTTCGACGGGCACTAAAAACCTGCAGGAACAGCTGTTTCATCGCGACCTGCCAACGCTGCGTAAAATTCTTGCCCCAAAGAAAGTGATTGCGCTGCTAAAAGGCCGTGCCAATTATTTGTGCATTTATCGGCTGGAACAGGCGCAGCAGCAGGCAGGGCAGTTGCCAAAAACAACCCAGCACCAGTTGTTAAAAGTTAAGCGCTGGTCAACCATGACCCGCAGTGGCGATATTGGCGAACTCAACGAACTGCAGGAAGACGCACAGGTGATGCCGCTGGTTACCAGCACCAAAGATAATTGTCTGGGCCGTGACTGTCCGGTTTACGACGAGTGTCACCTGGTTACCGCCAGAGAAGAAGCCAAAAAAGCCGATATTGTGGTCGTCAATCACCATCTGTTTTTTGCGGATCTTGCGGTGAAAGATACCGGCTTTGGCGAAATTATTCCTAACAGTGATGTGGTGGTATTTGATGAAGCGCATCAGGTACCGGACATTGCCAGTCAGTATTTTGGCGATGCGATATCATCACGCCAGCTCACCGAACTGTGTGAAGAAGTAACTCGTTTGTGTCTGACTGAGCTGAAAGATTTGTCTCAGGCGACGCAAATGGCACGTACCTTTGAACAGGTGGTGAAGGATTGGCGACTGCAGTTTCCCCGCGATCCAATGCGCGGCAACTGGCGGGAATGGCGGCAGCAGGATGCCATGCAAGAAGCCACCAGTCGGGTTCAGGAAAAATTAGAAACCTTGGTGCAAGTGCTGCGGACGGCACGTGGTCGCCACAAAGACATGGATAACCTGATTGAACGAGCCGAAGAATATTTAAGCTTGTGGCAGCAGTTAATGGATACCGACGAAACCGGCTATAGCTACTGGTTTGAGACCACGGTTCGGCATGTGGTGCTGCACCAGACGCCGTTAAGTGTGGCAAAAAAATTCGGCGGCTTAGTGCGGCATAGCCAGCGTTCCTGGGTATTTACCTCGGCAACCATCGCAGTCAACGAAAAGTTTGAGCACTTTACCCATCGGCTCGGTATCTACGATGCTGAAACGTTATTATTAGCCAGTCCTTTCAATTTTGCCGAGCAGGCGCTGTTGTGTCTGCCGCGCTACTTGCCGGAAGCCAATGACTATAATCGTCATACGCTGCTGGCTGATATTGCGCAGCAGTGCATAGACCATAATCACGGCGGTACCTTTTTGTTATTTACCAGCCACCGAATGCTGCAGCAAATGGCGGACTTTTTACGCGATCGTATTGACCGTAAAGTACTGGTGCAGGGCGACGCCGGTAAAACGGAGTTGATTAATCAGTTCACTAAGGCCGCCAACGCGGTATTACTGGGAACATCCTCGTTCTGGGAAGGGGTCGACGTGCGTGGCGATGCGTTACGTTGCGTCATTATCGATAAACTGCCCTTTGCATCTCCCGATGATCCGTTGTTAAATGCCCGCGTTGAAGACGCGCGCTTACGTGGCGTCGACGCGTTCAGTACCATCCAGCTACCACAGGCTATTATCGCGTTAAAGCAGGGGGCCGGACGGTTAATCCGTGACCAGCGTGATCGCGGTGTGCTGATTGTCTGCGATAACCGGCTGGTAAACCGCTATTACGGCGCACGATTTTTAAAAAGCCTGCCGCCGATGGCGCGCACCCGGGATCTGCAGAAAGCTTTAGATTTTTTAGACGAGAGCAACCATGACAAACACACTACTGGCAATTGATACTTCAACCGAAAATTGTTCGGTTGCCCTGTTGGCCGGCGATCAACTCTATCAGCGGGTACAAGAAAGTCCGCGGGAACATTCACAACGGCTGTTGCCTTTTGTGGATGACGTATTGGATGAAGCCGGCTTAACTCTTGCGGATGTGCAGGGGCTGGTGGTTGGCAGTGGCCCGGGCAGTTTTACCGGCGTACGTATAGGCGTGTCGGTTGGTCAGGGGTTAGCCTTTAGTGGTCAGTTTCCCGTGTATCCGGTGTCGAGTCTGCAGGCGCTGGCGCAAAAGAGCATTCGTTGTAACAGCGCGGCTACCGTTGACAAAGGTCATCAGCCGCCGCAACTGGTGTTAGCCTGTATTGACGCGCGGATGTCAGAAGTTTATTACGCGCTGTACGAAAACGTAAATGGTATTGCCGTGGCGATAACCGAACCGGCCGTCGCCAAACCTACCGCGGCGTTGTTCAGGGAACCGCTGCTGGCGCTGAATCTGAACGGTGACGAGAAGGTAACCACCGCCGGAACCGGGTGGGATAACTACAGTGAGCTACTGACGGCTGATTTACCGTTAAGCGTCAATTTAAGCAACGATTGTCGTTTGCCCGAAGCGCGCGATATGTTGACGTTGGCTCAGGCCGGACAAGCGAATGCGGTTGATGCGGAGGCGCTGGAGCCTTTATATGTACGCAACGAAGTGACCTGGAAAAAGCTACCCGGACGTTAATTTTTGTGGATGACTTGGCATAAGCAGCGGAACTCGCCATAATGAGATCAGTCAAAGTAATGAGTAGCGAGCGGTGAATATAAACAGTATTGGCCTACAACCCGTTGATCGCTTTGCGTCCAAGGCACCGCAGCGAGTGCAGCCGGTTGCTGATAACGCTGAGCAACGCGCATCGGAAACGGCACGGCGCAACGATGTGGTTGGGCCGGCTGATAACGGTCGTCAGCGCGCACAACGCTGGCAACAGCTTAATACATTTTATGATGCACCTCCGCCGTCATCGCGGCGCGCGCTGGAAGCCTATCAGGGCGTCCAGTTGAACGAGCGCAGAGAAGAAGTGAAATCAATGTTTGGCGTTGATCTCTACGCCTGACAGGTCGTCATCAACAAGGGTGGTTATATGAAGAACAGCTTGATTTTTGTTACGGCGCTTTTGCTGGCGGGCTGTACCACGATTCCTGAACCTATTAACACAGCGGAAGACGTACCGTTAGTGAGCTATTCCGCCGCGCTGAATAACCCCGAACAAGTGGTCGGGCAACAGGCGCGTTGGGGCGGTGTTATCGCGGATGTACGCAACGCTGAAGATGAAACCATTATCGAAATGGTTAACTTCTCGTTGAAAAGTTGGGGACGTCCGTTGGTCAGTGATGACAGTAATGGTCGGTTTCTTGCCATTATCGATGGTTTTGTCGATCCGGAAGTGTATCAACCGGGACGCAGCTTAACGGTGTTAGGCACCGTTCAGGAAACGCGTATCGGTAAGATTGATGAATATACCTATCGCTATCCGGTGTTGAAGGCGACAGGGTACTATTTGTGGCCGAAGGAAAAACCAAAAATTGAGGCGCAAATCGATTACTCACCACTGTGGTTCCGGCATAACTTTTATGCCCCTTACCCGTATCGTCCTTATTATATCCCGCGGCCGCCCATTTCCAACGACGGTGGGTCAGATAAAAACTCTGGAAGTCCGAGTAAAAACCGTCACTAATGGCTGGACAGTTTCGTGAAACGCTCGCCGCCGCGACGGCGGTGAGCTATAAGTTGCCGTGGGGAACGGTACGCGGACTTTGCTGGGGAGATCCTAAAAAAGTACGGGTTATTTGTACTCATGGTTGGCTTGATAACGCCCACAGTTTTTTACCCATAGCACATCACTGGTCACGCAGAAAGGGTGGTTTATTGGCGTTAGACTGGGCCGGACATGGGTTATCCGATCACCGTCCGCCCGGCACACATTACCATTTTATTGATTATGCCTATGATCTGTGGACATTGCTGGAACAACAGAACTGGCAGGATATCGTATTAGTCGGGCACTCGATGGGCGGTTTTGTCAGTAATGTGGTGGCCAGTTTATGCTCACAACGATTGCGTCACCTGTTGTTGATCGAAGCCTTTGGGTTACTGGTCAGTGACGGTGAAGACGCGCATCAACAGTTGCTCAGCGGATTTCAGTCACGGCAAAAACTCAGCGGGTCTAAGTGGCGGGACTACAGTGAATTGAGCAGCGCGGTTGAAGCGCGGATGAAATCTGCCGATTTTTCTCAACCGTTGGTCGAAATACTGGTGCAGCGAGGTTGCTATCGAAACCCGCAGGGGCGCTGGCAATGGCGCGCCGATCCCCGGGTAAAAGCGACTTCACCGTACCGTTTGCCGGCGTCGACGGTAGAGCAACTACTTCAGCAAATTTCTACCCCTATCACCTTGATTCGCGGTGAAAAAGGCTATGACAAAGTGGAACCGGCGATCGCTCGCTGGGGACATTGCGTGGAACAATTGAACGTTCACCGCGTTGCCGGTGGACACCATGTACATATGGAAAATCCAGAGCCTTTTGCGCGGCTTATCGCCGATATTACTGCATCTTAGCAACTAGGATTAACTGGTCGGATATGCGATGATGCGCGTACAACTATAAACATAATAATAGAAACTATTCGATTCGGAGCCTGATATGGATAAAATTTGGCTGAAAAACTACCCTGCAGGGGTGCCAGAAACTATCGATCCAGACCACTTTGCCTCGCTCGTTGATATTCTCGAAATGAGTGTAGACAAGTACGCTGATAAAGTTGCTTTCGTCAACATGGACCGTGAGATGAGCTTTGCCGAGTTGGGTGAAAAAGCTCAGCAATTTGCAGCGTATTTGCAAAGTACGGGCTTGAAAAAGGGTGACGCCGTTGCCGTAATGATGCCTAACTTGTTGCAGTACCCGGTCGCTTTATTCGGTATTCTGGCGGCAGGCATGACGGTGGTTAATGTGAATCCACTATACACGCCACGGGAACTCAAGCATCAACTGACCGACTCCCATGCGAAAGGCATCGTGATTCTGGAAAATTTCGCGCATACCCTGGATAAAGTGCGGGCTGAAATTCCCGAATTGCAGCAGGTGATTACCACACAAATTGGCGATATGTTACCGGCGCCCAAGCGTTGGATCGTCAACGTTGTGGTTAAGTACGTGAAACGTATGGTAGAAGGACACAACCTTAAAAAAACCATCGACTTCAACGGAGCCTTGGCGAAAGGTGCTTCGGCGTCTTACCAGCGACCAGAAATTAGCGGTGACGATTTAGCGTTTCTGCAATACACCGGTGGCACCACGGGCGTGGCCAAAGGCGCGATGTTATCGCACCGTAATATGGTGGCGAACCTGGAACAGGTTTCCTCGGTTATTACGCCGATTATGAGCGACGGTGAAGAGATCATCATCACCGCGTTACCGCTGTATCATATTTTCGCGTTAACCGCGAATTGCCTGACTTTTATTAAACACGGCGGGCGCAATATTTTGATCACAAACCCACGTGATATGCCGGGTTTTGTGAAAGAGCTTAGCAAGTACAAATTCTCGATGATTTCTGGTGTGAATACCTTGTTCAACGGCCTGTTGAATACCCGCGGCTTCAAAGACCTGGACTTTTCCAATCTGAAGGTAGCGCTGGGCGGGGGAATGGCGGTACAAAAAGCAGTCGCTGAACACTGGGAGCGGGTAACCAAGTCGCGCTTACTGGAAGGTTATGGCTTAACTGAGTGCTCGCCGGTAGTTACCGTTAACCCATACGACATCGAGCACTATACCGGTAGCATCGGTTTGCCGGTACCCAGTACGGAGATGAAAATCTGCGATCCTGAAACGGGTGAAGAACTGCCAATTGGCGAGCCGGGAGAACTGCACGTAAAAGGTCCACAGGTTATGGTCGGCTATTTGAACCGCCCTGACGCGACTGCAGAATCCATCAAGGACGGTTGGTTTGCAACCGGCGACATGGCCACCTGTGACGAGCGCGGCTACTTCAAAATTGTCGATCGCAAAAAAGACATGATTTTGGTGTCCGGTTTTAACGTCTACCCTAATGAAATCGAGGACGTGCTGGCGGAGCATCCAAAAATTCTGGAGTCGGCAGCCATCGGCGTACCACACGAGTCATCGGGTGAAGTGGTAAAAGTCTTTATTGTTGCCAAAGACAAATCATTGACCGAGCGTGAAGTCATTGAGTTCTCGAGAGAAAACATGACCGGCTACAAGGTGCCGAAACTGGTTGAGTTTCGCGATGAATTACCGAAATCGAACGTCGGTAAAATTTTACGTAAAGAATTGCGCGATGAGGAAAACGCTTGAGTCTGATAGATGTTCCTAAGTCGGTACTTGATTATCAGTTAATCGATACGACCGATGCCTTGCAGGACTTTTGTGAATCAGCCCGCTCTGCGGGCTGGTTTGCAATTGACAGTGAATTTGTACGACAACGTACCTATTACGCCAAACTGGGGTTGCTTCAGGTTCATGCGGCCGGCACCACGGCGGTGATTGACCCGTTAGTGAAACTGAATTTGGCGTCGTTATGGCAGTTGATTGCGGACCCGGCTGTGACGTCCGTATTGCACGCGGGTGGTGAAGATATTGAACTGTTTTACAATCAGTCCGGTAACGCGCCGCAACGTATTTTTGACACACAAATTGCTGCGGGCTTTTGCGGGCTCGGTAGTGCCATGGGCTACGCCAAACTGGTGGAGCAATTGTGTGGCGGAGTGGAGTTGGATAAAAGTTTATCGCGCACCGACTGGCTGCGGCGCCCGTTAACCCCGCAACAATTGGACTATGCGGCTGCCGATGCCAGTTACTTATCAGCGATGTATCCCTATTTGCTGCGCTTGTGTGAAGATAAAGACGTACTGGACATTGTGCTGGCGGAAAGTCGGCTGCAAGTCGAAAAACGTACTCAGGAAATCGCGCCGGATTTACTCTATCTGTTCATTGGCAATGCCTGGCAACTGAACCCGCAACAGCTAGCGGTGTTACAGCGCTTAACGGCGTGGCGTCAGCGTAAGGCACAAAGTCGTGATATGCCGATTGGCTTTGTCTTCAAGGATGGCGTGCTGCTGGAGTTGGCGCGTCGTCAGCCGAGCTCAGAGAAGCAACTGCACGGGATTGATGGACTGCCACCGTTGACGCGGAAGTATTCCGGTGCCGAACTGATAGAAGTGATTCAGGATAGCCGACAACGGCCGCAGAGCGACTATCCGGCGCCGTTGCAACGCTTAGATGACATGCCGGGCTACAAAGACGCGGTGAAAACAATAAAACAGGGTATTCAGCGAGTGGCGACGGAACTGGATGTTGACCCGGTGCTGATTGCCTCACGCAAGCAAATCAATGACTTTTTAAACTTCCATTGGCAATTTTCATCGCATCAACAACAACGGCTACCGCAGCCAGATTTAAAGCAGGGTTGGCGCTGGCGCCTTCTTGAGGCAGAATTAAGTGGTTTAATTTAGGTTGTACGGGAGGTACCACGGATGCTGTGTGACGTATTTAGCAGTCGGCGTAAGGCGGATACCTATCTGTATTTGCAGCATGGCGCTGACTTTGACGATGTGCCGGAAGCGCTGCGAGAGAGCTTTGGGCCACCGACAAAAGTATTGACGGTTAACTTAGCCAAGCGCGATCAACTGGCGCGAATTTCTTCGGCGGATTTGATAAAACACCTCAAAGAAACTGGGTTTTATCTTCAACTCTCCCCTCAGCAGGAGTCACTCAAGTGAATAAATTTTCGATGTTAGGCGCGGCGGCGGTGGTCGCCTCGCAATTATTGGTCATGCCATTAGTGAATGCCGCAGGGCACGATCCTGAAGACGGTGAAAAACACAGTCACGAACAGGATAAAGCACAGGTTCAGCAACAGTTTAACGACTATGTTGCCAAGCTCAAACAGGAAGCCCTGGCAGCCGGCTATCAGCAGCAAACGTTGGATTTAGCCTTCGCCGACGTTGAGTACTATCAGCGAGCGGTTGAACTGGATAAGAATCAGCCGGAATTTAAACTGACGTTGGACACCTATCTGCCGCGCGCAGTGCCAGAATGGAAAGCCGACAAAGCGCTGGAAAAATACCGTGAACATCAGCAACTGCTGGAAAAAATTGGCGCAGAGTATGGGGTTCAGCCTCGCTTTATCGTCGCCCTTTGGGGGATCGAAACCAATTTCGGGTCGTTCACCGGTGGCTTTAAGGTGGTTTCTGCGTTAACCACGCTGGCGTTCGACGGCCGTCGTGAGGCGTTTTTCAAGAAGCAGTTATGGGAAGCGTTAACCATCATTGAAGAAGGGCACATTAAGCCTGAACAGATGAAAGGCTCATGGGCCGGCGCTATGGGACAAACCCAATTTATGCCGAGCTCGTTTATGAGCTATGCGGTCGATTATGACGGCGACGGTAAAAAGGACATCTGGAACAGTTACGGGGACGTGTTCGCGTCGGCGGCGAATTACCTGAAATCCGTTGGTTGGCGTGATGACGTCACCTGGGGCCGGCAGGTACAGTTGCCTGAAAATTTCGATACCACGCTGGCGGATTTGGATGTCAAAAAGTCACTGGATGAATGGCAGGCACTAGGGATCACGCGCATGGATGGTTCGGCACTGCCTAACCGTAATGATATCAAAGCTTCTGTGGTGATTCCTGACGATAAAGAAGGACGCGTTTATCTAGCGTATGCTAATTACGACGCGCTGATGCGCTGGAACCGTTCACATTATTTCGTTGCCGCGGTTGGCTATTTATCTGACCGTATTCGCTTTCCTCGATAGTGGCGGTAATGGCCTGGTATGACAAGCCACTTGAGCGCCTCTCCAACGATGAGTGGGAGGCGCTGTGTGACGGCTGTGGGCAGTGTTGCTTAAATCAACTGCAGGACGAGCAGGACAACCTCTATCAAACCGATGTCGCTTGTCGTTTGCTGGATACCGGCAAAGCACTTTGCAAAGACTATGCAAACCGCACCCAACGGGTGCCGGAATGTGTGCCGTTAAGCCCCGATAATCTGGCGCAAGTGTATTTCATGCCGAAAAGCTGTGCTTATCGATTGCGGGCGCAGGGTCAAGCACTTCCCGATTGGCATCCGCTTCGGCATGGAGGAGATAAAACGCCAATGAAAAAGGCCGGCTACCACGTTGCCGGCCGTTGCATCAGCGAGTCCGAGTTTGCTGGCGAACTTGAGGATCGGATTGTGACCTGGCCGCTACTGCCGGCCTCGGATTAAGTGCAGTAACGCAACAATCACCGCTAAGCTCAGCAAGCCGGCGAAGATAAAGGTCATCCAGCCGGGCATGCCCATCCCTAAAAAGGCCCAGTCGATATCGCCACACAGGCCCGGTGCGGCAAAAAAGCCAGGAATCCACTCGTGTAAGGGTAACCAGGCCGGAAAATTAGGCGCGCTTTCGCACACCGCAAAGAATGCGTTTTTCGACGTTTGTAAATCCCAGTGATCGTAGGCGATGCGCAGGCCTTCAAATGCGGCATAGCCCCATCCTAAAAGACCCAGCCAACGTGTCAGCCAAAATTTATAACCTAAGCCGCCAACCAGTGCCGCCAGTGCAATACCCAACACCGCTGCACGTTGATACACACATTTTACGCAGGGCTCCAATCCCATGCCGTGTTGAAAATACAGTGCGATAACAAACAGCAACATGGTGCCGAGAAAAAGCAGCAGCCAGGGAGTCTGGCGGGCAGGCCATTGGGCAAGCGGGGTCATGATCAGTCCTTTTGTTGATTTGGTTATAAAAATGCGCCTAAACCTTACCGAACTGACGTCATGATGTCGATATAAAGCGTGCGCCTTGCTTGTCCGACCTCATAGAAGGCTGGTAGAATTCAGGTATTGTTTCGCAGACAGGCAAAAGAATGATTATAAAAGCAAAAAGCCCCGCGGGGTTTGCTGAAGAATATATTGTTAAATCAATTTGGAATGGTCATTTTGCACCGGGCACCATTTTGCCGGCCGAACGCGAGCTGTCAGAGTTGATTGGTGTTACTCGAACCACGTTGCGCGAGGTATTACAGCGGTTAGCCCGTGACGGTTGGCTGACCATTCAGCACGGCAAACCGACCAAGGTGAATAACTTCTGGGAAACGTCCGGCCTTAATATTTTGGAAACGCTGGCACGGCTGGACGAAGACGGCATGCCGGAACTGGTTGATCAACTGTTATCTGCACGCACCAACATCAGTGCTATTTACATTCGTGCTGCAATTCGTCATAACCCGGCGCGGGCTCTGGCATTGTTAGAGCAGGCCGCGGATCTGGATGATGACGAAACCGTATTTGCGGAATTTGATTATCAGTTGAACCACGACATGGCCATGGCGGCTGATAATCCGATTTACGTACTTATCCTTAATGGCTTTAAAGGGCTTTATTCGCGCATTGGTCAATATTATTTTTCCTCGCCGGAAGCGCGTCAGCTCGCCCGCGATTATTACGCGAATTTGGCGGCGGTGGCCAAACGTGGTGATTACAACGAGTCAGTTAATCTGGTGCGTCGTTACGGTTACGAATCGGCAGAAATTTGGCACAGCTTACGTGGTGATATGCCGGAAGATTTGGTCGATTAGGCTTTGCGCTTTAGGCTGCGCGGTGTGGGCTTCGCGGTATAGGTAACTTGCGCCTGGCGGCGCAAGTTACGGTATGGGGATTACGCGAAGTTTTTGTTCACGAAGTCCCAGTTAACCAGTTTCCAGAACGCTTCCAGATAGTTAGGGCGTGAGTTGCGATAGTCGATGTAATAAGCGTGTTCCCAAACATCAACCGTCAGCAGCGCTTCTACGCCGTCATGAGCCACTGGGGTGTCGGCATCGTCGGTGTTCAAGATGTCAACAGAGCCATCAGATTTTTTCACTAACCACGTCCAGCCTGAACCGAAGTTACCGGCCGCGCTGGCGTTGAATTCTTCCTGAAACTTCTCGAAAGAACCCCATTTGGCATTGATCGCATCAGCGATTGCGCCAGTAGGAGCGCCACCGCCGTTTGGCGACAGACAGTTCCAGTAAAAGGTGTGGTTCCAAACCTGTGCGGCGTTGTTAAACAGACCACCTTTTTCAGATTTGATGATGTCTTCCAGTGATTTGCTTTCTAAATCAGTACCTTTAACGGCATCGTTGAGCTTGCTTACATAAGTAGCGTGGTGCTTGCCATAGTGGTATTCAAGCGTTTCTTCAGAGATGTGCGGTTCCAGGGCGTTCTTCTCGTAGGGAAGAGCGGGAAGTTCAAATGCCATAATGTCCTCTCCATAGTTTTCTTTTTGCAAAAAGCAACTTACACAATAGCGAAAGTGCAAGCTCATTAGTAGTACTCACTACGATATATAGGGACGATTGGTTTCATTTTCAAGGCAGAAATTGTAACTTGCGTCTGCTATAATACTTGAGTATTTTAATCAACCATTAGCAGTCACCGAGACGTTAGAAATAGAGGTCCTATGGAAACCATCGATAAGATTAAACAGCAAATTGCTGAGAACCCAATTCTTTTATACATGAAAGGTTCGCCTAAGCTACCAAGCTGCGGCTTCTCATCGCAAGCTTCACAGGCGCTGATGGGCTGTGGTCAGCCGTTTGCCTATGTCGACATTCTACAAAATCCGGACATTCGCGCCGAATTACCGAAGTATGCTGACTGGCCAACGTTTCCACAGCTGTGGGTAGAGGGTGAGTTAATTGGCGGATGTGATATCATTATTGAGATGTTCCAGAATGGCGAACTACAACAATTGATCACAGAAGTTGCTGAGCGCCACCCGGAGCCAACAGAAAAGGAATAAATCAGCAAACAGGTTGGGGCGGGTCTTGAAATCGATCCAACTGACCCCCATCCTCGTACTGTACTGATTTAACGCTTTAGTTAAGCTACTTTCATATCAACAAATGGAGAGAATCAATGGCTGTATTAGTAGGTCGTAAAGCACCTGATTTCACTGCCGCAGCAGTATTGGGTTCAGGCGAAATCGTTGAGAATTTCAAACTGTCTGACCACATCAAAGGCAAAAAAGCGGTAATCTTTTTCTACCCGCTGGACTTCACGTTCGTATGCCCTTCAGAATTGATCGCATTCGACAAGCGTTTAGAAGAATTCAACAAACGTGGTGTGGAAGTAATCGGTGTCTCTATCGATTCTCAGTTTACTCACAACGCATGGCGTAACACTTCAACTGACGCTGGCGGTATCGGTCAGGTTAAGTACCCACTGGTTGCTGACGTTCGTCACAGCATCTGCAAAGCGTACGATGTTGAGCACCCAGAAGCCGGTGTTGCTTTCCGTGGTTCATTCCTGATCGACGAAGACGGCGTTGTGCGTCACCAGGTTGTTAACGATCTTCCATTAGGTCGTAACATCGACGAAATGCTGCGCATGGTCGATGCTCTGAACTTCCATCAGAAGCACGGTGAAGTTTGCCCTGCGGGCTGGGAAGAAGGCAAAGAAGGTATGAAAGACAACCCTGAAGGTGTTGCTGCTTACCTGTCGAAGAACGCTGACAAACTGTAAGTTAGTGTTGAGTTGATAAGAAACGCCGCTGATGAGCGGCGTTTTTTTATGTCTAGTCGTTGGCGCGTGGCCAACCACCCAGCACTTTCCACTCATTGACCATCCAACAGAACAGCTCTGCAGTGCGCTCGGTGTCATAAATGGCCGAGTGAGCCTGTTGTTGATCAAAGGCAATGCCTGCCGCTTTGCACGCTTTTACCAGCACCGTCTGGCCCAGAGTTAAAGCCGCCAACGAGGTGGTATCAAAGCTCACAAAGGGATGAAACGGATTGCGTTTAATGTTGCTCCGCTCAGCGGCTGCCATCATAAAACTGTGGTCAAAGTTGGCGTTGTGACCGACCAGTACTGAACGTTGGCAACCTGCCGCTTTCTGCGCTTTACGAATGGGTTTAAACATTTCTTTTAATGCCACATCTTCGGCGATGGCACCGCGCAGCGGTGAGTGAGGGTCGATACCGTTAAAATCAATGGCTGCCTGTTCGATGTTGGCACCTGCAAAGGGCTCAATATGGTAATGCAACGTTTCCGTTGGTTTTAACCAACCGTCATCGTCGAAGTCCAGCAACACCGCGGCGATCTCCAGTAACGCATCCTGGCGGGGGTTAAAACCGCCGGTCTCGACATCAATAACAACCGGTAGATAACCTCTAAATCGCTGTTTCATTAAAGACTCTGTTGAGTCGGACATGCGCGCTCCATTTGCCTGGTAATTACGAAAGTTGCCATAGTATGCCAAAAACCACCGGTGGTTGTCGCCTTAACCGTTAAAGGATTCGCGGTGACGGCCGATAGCACTGATAGAAAACCGGTGAGCTTAAGCATTTAATTTGTACGGTAGGAACCAATATGCCAGTAATTAAAAACTGTCGCCTCAAACACACTCTGGTCGCCAACACGGTTGTTGCGGTGCTGGGGTTGCTGACTGTTCCTGCAGGTTCGGCAAACGCGGTACGCCATTATAGCGCTAACCTCGACAACTCTATGTGGTATCTGGCCGAAAACAGCCGTCTTGAGTGTGGTCTTGAGCACACCATTCCGCGGTATGGCAAAGTAGAATTTAACAGCGAAGCGGGTAAGCAGCTCAATCTGCGTATGCAACTGGATATGCAGCAACTGCCAGATGGTTATGGGGTTGCAAAAATTGAGTCGGTAGCGCCGCGTTGGCAGCCAGGACAAGCGACCTACGCGCTCGGTGATATGCAGTTTTACAAACAGTTTGACGGTGAGATACAAAAGCAAATGGCGTGGACACTGTTGTCTGAATTGGAAAAAGGACGCTACCCCACGTTCTATTATCAAGATTGGTATAACCAAACTGATACCGTAGCCGTGGCTTTGTCCTCGGTTAATTTCCGAGATGCCTATGATGCCTTTCGCAGTTGCATTAACGCGTTACTGCCGTTCAGTTTTGAAGACATTGCTTACACGGTGTTGAATCATGAAGATGACAGTGAAAAACTGACGCCGGCGTCGCAGCGTAAACTGGAACAGATCAGTCAGTATCTCGCCGTAGACGACGAATTGGAGCTGGTACTGGTGAATGCCTACACCGACGCCCTTGGCGCCCGAGAACCCAATCAGGAATTGTCAGAGAAACGCGCGGAAGAAATTAAAAATTTCTTTGTCGAACGTGGCATCGCGGAACAACGCATCGAAACGGTTGGGCATGGCGAAGACCGGCCAATAGCCGGCAATGCCAATGCGCTGGATCGGGCGAAAAACCGCCGCGTGGTGGTGCGGCTGTCAAAACCTACCGGGGTGCAGCTCTAGTCGCTGGTTTTCTGCTTAAATTCGCAGAGGTCTTCGATCACGCACGAGCCGCAGCGGGGTTTCCGCGCGACACAGGTGTAACGGCCATGTAAGATCAGCCAGTGGTGCACATCCACTTTAAATTCTTTGGGCACTACTTTTATCAGCTTTTCTTCAACGTCTTTGACGTTTTTACCCGGAGCCAGTCGGGTACGGTTCGACACGCGGAAAATATGCGTGTCAACGGCGATAGTGGGCCAGCCGAAAGCGGTATTGAGAACGACATTCGCGGTTTTACGCCCGACACCGGGCAGTGCTTCGAGTGCCTCGCGGCTTTCTGGTACCTCGCCCTGATACTTTTCCACCAGGATCTTGCAAGTCTTATAGGCATTCTCGGCTTTCGAGTTAAACAAGCCGATGGTCTTAATGTGTTCCTTGATGCCATCAACGCCTAATGCCAGCATTTTCTCGGCGGTCGGCGCGACTGGAAATAATTTACGGGTGGCTTTATTAACACCGACATCCGTTGCCTGCGCCGACAATAACACCGCAATCAGCAACTGAAATGGCGTTTCGTATTCCAGCTCGGTGGTGGGGTTTGGGTTGTGTTCCCGTAAGCGACTTAAAATTTGATAACGTTTTTCTTTATTCATACTGTTACGACTCTGCGGTGACTCGTGCACGAGTGACCGTTTTCTCAATTTTTTCTGCTTTAGCCTCACGTTTGGCATCAATCCAGTTCTTACCGGCAATAATAAAACCCAGCCCGATAAAGGCTCCCGGTGGTAAGATCGCCAGCAGCAACGGGTAATTGACTTCAAATAATTCAATACGCAGCTGCGCTGCCCAGTCGCCAAGCAACAGTTCAGCACCGTCAAACAGGGTGCCGTTGCCGATAATCTCCCGCATTCCACCCAGTAACATCAACACTAAGGCAAAACCGACGCCCATAACCAAACCGTCAAAGGCTGCTTTGGGCCATGGATTTTTCGAGGCGTAGGCTTCAGCACGACCAATGATCGCACAGTTGGTCACAATCAATGGAATGAAGATGCCAAGTGACTGGTACAACTCGTAAACATAGGCGTTCATCAGCAGTTGGATGATGGTAACAAAGGTTGCGATGACCATCACAAATACTGGAATTCGAATTTCTTGTGGTACCCATTGGCGTACCAGCGATACGGTAATATTCGAGCCGACCAGTACGAACAAGGTGGCTAAGCCCAAGCCCATGGCGTTGGTGATTGAAGCGGTGACCGCCAGCAGTGGACATAACCCCAGCAGTTGCACCAGCGCCGGGTTATTTTCCCACAGCCCCTGGCGGGTAAGTTCTTTAAATTCATTCATCGCTGACCTCCATTACCTGCTCCTGCTGACAGCGGGGCAAGTCGGCGGCAAACAGCGTGTCGCTGTTTTGCTGTAAAAATAATGTTGCCCGCTTAACCGCCTGAACGACGGCACGAGGTGTGATGGTGGCACCGGTAAATTGGTCAAACATGCCACCGTCACGTTGCACTGCCCAACGTTTATCGTCGGCCGAACGAACCCGTTTACCACTAAAGGAACGGATCCAATCGCTTTTTTGTGTTTCTATTTTGTCACCCAGTCCCGGCGTTTCCTGATGCTCTAACGTGCGAACGCCCAGCACGGTGCCATTGGGATCGATAGCCAACAGCAAACGAATAGCCCCTGAATAACCGTTAGGGGCGATAATTTCAGCGGCCAACGCACTGCGTCGGTCATCGTTAAATGCACGATACAGAGCGGTAGGCTCTGATGTGCCCAACGCCGGTTCTTGGATCAGCCGGCAAGACTGATAAAGATCGTTATCGTGTAAGGTTGATGGAATAATTTCATTAAGACTACGAAGCGTCTGAGCGCGCTGCTGTGCCTTTATACGATCCTCGGTGAGTGCTTCTACTGCCAACACCAAAAACGTCGCTATAATCGCAAATAGCGCTAATAACAGCCCATTTTTTTGCATTGTTTTAGTTGCCATTATGATCTCCCCGCGCATGACCATAGACCGTTGGCCGAGTGTAACGATCGATCAGCGGCACACTCAGGTTCGCCAGCAGGACGGCAAAGGCAACGGCATCAGGATAGCCGCCCCAGCTTCGAATCACCCAGATAAGGAAACCAATCAACAGGCCAAACACCAGGCGTCCTTTCGGTGAGGTAGCCGCTGAGACCGGATCGGTCGCAATAAAAAACGCACCAAGCATGGTGGCGCCACTGAGCGCGTGAAACAGCACTCCGGGCATCACCGATGGGGCCAACAGGTGAGCAACGAAAGCCGGGATTAATAAGCCGGCCAGCAAGCCGACCGGAATATGCCAACTGATGATCCGCCGTTGCAGCAGGATTGCCCCGCCAAGCAGAAAGGCCAAGTTCACCCATTGCCAGCCGACACCGGCGAGCACACCAAACTGCGGGCGTTGAAAGATTTCGTCCAACGTATAGCTTTGCGAGAGAGCGGTTTTGACGCTATCGAGCGGGGTTGCCATGGTCACTCCGTCGATGTTGGTGCGCAGTTGCTCGACGCTGTAGCCCGCCGGCGTGTATTCAAACAAGATGGTGTGCAGTGTCTGCCATAAACTTAAGTCGTGGCTGCTGATGGTTGCAGGCGGCAGCCAATTGGTCATTTGTACGGGGAAGGATACCAACAGCAACACATAGCCGGCCATTGCCGGATTAAACAAGTTCTGTCCCATTCCTCCGTATAACTGTTTTACGACGATGATCGCAAAGGCGGTACCGATGACGATGATCCACCAGGGGGCGAGGGAAGGAATGGAGATGGCCAACAGTACGGCGGTGACCAGCGCGGTATTATCGCGCAGCGCTGAGCGTGCATCACGATTGCGGGCCATCATGCACAAGCTTTCAGCAAGATAAGCGGTGACGATGGCAAGGATCAACTGAAACCAAACACCGGCACCAAAAAAATAGCTTTGTACTAAAAGGCCCGGTAGCAGGGCATAGCATACCCAACGCATCATTCCGCTGGTGCTTTGCTGGCTATGCCCGTGCGGGGCGGCGGCAATGCGAAAACTCATGTTCAGGTGTCCTTATCACTGGATTCTTGCTGAGCGGCTTGCTGTGCCGCTTTTTTCGCTTTAGCGCGGGCAATGGCCGCGGCTACCGCGCTGGATTTATCCTGCGCTGGCTTGGTAGCGGCAGGTTGGTCTGCGGCTGGCGCAGATTGTTGTGCCTTTTCCTGTTGCATTTTTTTACGCGCTTCGGCGGCTTTACGGTGGCGTTCAAGACGCTCCTGTTTTTCCCGTTCAAGCCGTTGCTGACGGCGTTCAAAACGTTGCCGGGCCAGTTCTGCTTTGGCTTTTTCACGGGCAATGTTGCGTATCTCCGCTTTCGCTTTGCGGTAGTAATGCACCAGCGGAATTTCGCTGGGACAAACATAGGCACAGGCACCGCATTCGATACAGTCAAACAGATTATGCTGCTCAAGCGCATCGTAATCTTTGGCTTTGGCTAACCATTGCAACTGCTGCGGTTGCAGCGTAGCAGGGCAGACTTCAGCGCAGGAGCCACAGCGAATGCAGGCCATTTCCGCTTGCGCCGGCGGTAATTCCTCCAGCGTTGGTGTCAGAATGCAGTTGGTGGTTTTAATCACCGGAACAGCCGTCACCGGAAGCGTAAAGCCCATCATAGGCCCGCCCATGATAACGCGGGTTTCTTCCTCGGCCTGAAAATTACCCTGTTGCAACAGGTGGTCGATGGGGGTACCTAACAAAGCCCAGACATTACCTGGATTATGCATGCACTCACCGGTTAGGGTCACCACGCGTTCCAGCAAGGGTTCGCCGTCAATGATTGCGCGTTTTACGGCGTAGGCGGTACCGGTGTTCTGCATCAACAGACCGACATCGAGGGGCAGCTGATTGTGCGGCACTTGAGCACCGGTAAGCAGTTCGATCAATTGCTTCTCACCGCCTGAAGGGTATTTTGTCGGCACCACGCGCAAGCTAATATCGTCGATGCCGGTAATGGCATTACGCATGCTCTCGATCGCTTCCGGTTTGTTGTCTTCGATGGCTAACAAAACCTGTTCCGCATTACTGACGTATTGCAGAATCTGAATGCCGCTGACGATCTCGTCGGCCTGTTCACGCATCAGCCGGTCATCAGCGCAAATATAGGGTTCACACTCAACACCGTTAATGATGAGGTATTGGATAGGCTTTTGCGACGCCAGTTTTTGTGCCGTCGGAAAGCCGGCGCCACCCAGGCCGGCAATGCCTGCAGCCTGAATATGTTCGATGAGGGTGGCACGATCCTGTTGCCGAAAGTCCGGCAACGGCTGTTTGGGTCCCCAGCGGTCGTCACCGTCGGGCGTGATCACTATCGCCATTTCCGGTAACCCCGATGCATGGGCCGTCGGACGTTCTTCAATAGCGCTGACGGTGCCGGAGGTCGGTGCGTGCAATGGCAATCCCTGGCTGAGCTTTGCTTCGGTCAGTTGCTGTCCTTTTAAGACGTTGTCGCCCACCTTGACCAAACACTGACCGGAAGGACCGATGTGCTGACGCAGTGGTAACACCAGTTCGGCCGGTAATGGCAGGCGTCGCAGGGGTTGCTGGTTGGCCGGTGATTTGCGTTCCGGCGGGTGAATGCCGCCCGGGAATTGTCCGATCAAGCCGGCTTCGACAAATGACTTTATATCTCGCATACCGTTCCGTTACTCCACCATTTTGACCGGAATGTTATCTGCCATCGATACATTAGCTTTCACTGACTTGAGATCCCATTGCCAGGTTTCCGGCTTCGCTTTTACCGGTACCATGTCAATACAGTCAACCGGGCAGGGTTCAACACAAAGGTCGCAACCTGTGCATTCGTGTTCAATGACGGTGTGCATTTGCTTGGCCGCACCAAGAATGGCGTCGACCGGACAGGCTTGAATGCATTTGGTACAGCCAATGCATTCATCTTCCCGAATCACGGCTACTTTTTTCACGTCCTCGGTACCGTGTGCAGCGTCGAGGGGTTTTGCTTCCACGCCCATGAGATCGGCAAGTTGTTTAATGGTTGCCTCACCACCGGGTGGACACTTGTTGATGTCATCGCCATTGGCAATAGCTTCAGCGTAGGGACGGCAGCCGGGGTAGCCACATTGGCCACACTGTGTCTGCGGCAAAATCTCATCGATCTGATCGACGATGGGGTCGCTTTCGACCTTAAACTTAACCGCCGCAAAGCCTAAAATAATGCCAAAGATCAGTGCCAGAACACCGATCGCTATCAATCCCACGACAATACTCATGAACTAACCACCAAACCACTAAAGCCCATAAATGCCAGTGACATTAATCCCGCTGTTACCATGGCAATAGCAGACCCTTTAAATACCTGAGGCACATCCGCTGCTGCCAAGCGTTCGCGCAATGCAGAAAATAAAATAAGAACTAGTGAAAAACCCAACGCAGCCCCTAAACCGTAAACAATGGACTGGACAAAATTGTGTTGTTCGTTGATGTTCAGGAGAGCGACACCCAGTACCGCACAATTGGTGGTGATGAGTGGAAGAAAAATGCCCAACAGGCGATACAATGTAGGACTGGTTTTATGCACAACCATTTCGGTAAATTGCACCACAACGGCAATGACCAAGATAAAACTCAGTGTTTGCAGCGCCATCAGATCCAATGGCTCCAATAAATATTGGTTGACCAGATAACTGCAGACCGAAGCCAGGGTTAATACGAAGGTCGTGGCGGCCGACATCCCAATAGCGGTGTCGAGTTTATTAGAAACCCCCATAAACGGACACAATCCCAAAAACTTCACCAACACGAAGTTATTGACGAGTACGGTCCCAACCAATAGCAGTAGATAGTCGGTCATGGCTCCTTCCGAATGGTTAAAAAACAGTGCGTATTATCGGTGTTTTAACGCGGATAAACAACAGACAGAACGCCGCGCTACCGGGTTTTTTGTGGATTTGTCACGATTTTGTCAACAAAGTGTCGCCCTAATGCAATATCTGCCTCGCATAGTACCGTTACGAACGTGCAATTCGAGGAATCATCATGTTGATGTTATTGGCGTTGCAACGTCGTGTTCATCAGTGGGATCAACGCCTGTTTTTTCGCGTCTCACGCTGGCGAACCCGCCGCTTTGGCGCCGGTGCGTTTCGACTGTTATCAGCAACCGGCGATGGCTACTGGTATGGGATATTGGCACTGGTCATTACGCTGTCGCTGCAATTGAGCTGGCAGTACTTTCTGACGCTGGCCTTAGCGTTCGCGATTGAGCGCCCGTTGTATTGGGTACTGAAAAACAGTTTTAAACGCGACCGTCCCTCAGCCCATGCACTACCGGTAAAGGCATTATTCAATGCCCACGACCGCTTTAGCTTTCCTTCCGGACACACCTGCGCCGCGTTTGTCTTTGTAACGGTCAGTGCGCTCCATTTTCCCGACGCTGCGCCATTGTCATGGATATGGGCGACCGCCATCGGCATTTCAAGGGTCGCTGTTGGCGTACATTACCCGACCGATGTTGTCGCCGGAGCCTGCCTCGGTACGGCAATTGCTGAATTCACCTTGTTCATTATCGCTACCTACCCATTGTTCTAACCAACCGACGGAGTTGCTATGCGCATCCTATTTGGCATCCAGGGAACAGGAAACGGCCATTTGAGCCGCTGCCATCGAATTGCAACCGAGCTACAAGATTTGCCGGTCGACGTTGATTATTTGATTTCCGGACGCAAGCCATCGCGGCTTTTCAGTACCGAAGTTTTTGGTCACTTCAGTCACCGTCGGGGGCTGACCTTTGCAACTGAGCGCGGACGTTTAAGGCCGATGAAAACGCTAATGAGTAATTCATTGCCACAATTCATGAGCGAAGTGCGCCAGTTGGACCTCTCGGCTTATGATCTGGTGGTTTCTGATTTTGAGCCGGTAACGGCTTGGGCAGCAAAGCTGCAGCATAAACGTTGTATTGGTTTGGGTCGGCAGTATGCGTTTCGCGAAGCGGCTCTGTATCGCCAGTTAAAACCCTGGCATCGCAGCATCATTGATTACTTTGCTCCGGCCTCAGAGTGGTTAGGTATGCATTGGCAACCTTTGGGCGATTGTTTACCGCCGGTGGTGCGTCGTCATGAGCAGGCGCCGGTATCAGAAAAGCAGATCTTGGTTTATTTACCGTTCGAGGATCTGTATCAGGTGATTGACGCCTTATTGCCCTATACCGATTACTCGTTTTCGGTATTTCATCCTGCCATTCATCGGGCAAAATATTTCGCCAGTGACCATATTATGGGGTTTCCGGGATCTCGCGAAACCTTCGC
The DNA here is from genome assembly GCF_002968395.1 of Idiomarina sp. OT37-5b. Lineage (NCBI taxonomy): Bacteria > Pseudomonadati > Pseudomonadota > Gammaproteobacteria > Alteromonadales > Idiomarinaceae > Idiomarina > Idiomarina sp. OT37-5b. The sequence continues at coordinate 1,908,787 of NZ_CP027188.1, read as the reverse complement.
AGAGCAACTGGCGCTGGCGTCAGGAGTTATTGCCAATGCGGGCTTTGAAACCACCTGTGAGGCGTTAAATCAAGGGAAGCAATTAGCGGTTAAGCCATTAGCCGGACAATTTGAGCAAGCCTGGAATGCAAGGCTGTTAGCGCAGGATCATCGCGCACAGATTTTAACACGGATAGACGATACGGTGATTGGTGATTGGTTAGCACAAATAAATCATAAAGCTGCGCCTGCGGCATTACAGTGGAGTTATGTCGATAAAGCCGTCGCTGAGTGGCTTGCCGATGGTGCCAAGCAATCTAAACAGGATTTGTGTAATACACTTTGGAGTGGCTCCCCAGGTTGGATTCGAACCAACGACACATGGATTAACAGTCCACCGCTCTAACCAACTGAGCTACTGGGGAATCGCTATTGAGATGATGTCGGGAGTGATTGGCTCCCCAGGTTGGATTCGAACCAACGACACATGGATTAACAGTCCACCGCTCTAACCAACTGAGCTACTGGGGAACAACTCTCAACGGCTGCGAATATTAAAGAGGTTGGGCGGGGGTGTCAACTACTAGCAATGGATTTTTTGCTGCTTTTGGTTTGATTGGCGAATATTTCTCCGTTACTAAAGCCCAGACGTTGTTATGTCTACTTTAAGCTACAAAAAGATGGGTTTTGTATCGTAGCCTCTATTAATCCGATTAATAGACAATGTCAATGTTCTGTCACAAAGCTGACTATGATCATGATCATATAGGCTGTTGGATGTTTATTATCCACAGTTCGCTGAATCCTTTGTCAGCAATAGCCTACAGGATCTTATCCACGGATTCTGTGGATAACCCTGTGTTTAACTCTGTGAAAGAGTATGTTTGATGCGGGATGCAGCGATAATTTTGGTCTGGTTAGATTTTGGCTTAATTAAAATATATGCTTGTAAAACAATTAGTTAGATTATTTTTCTGGAATTCGCTATTGACAACTCGCGGACTCCGGCTAGATAGCATGAAGTTTCAGCAACTTGTGTATTTCTTATAAAAACTGTTGTTTTTCTAACCGCTGATTATGCCATTAGGAGCGTCGTATAAATGCGATGGGCGGGTGTTGAAGGAAGCGTTAACGAAAACGAAACGATGAAAATAAATTGTTAAATTGTAATAAAAATGTCGCAAGAAAACGGCGGATAAAATGCTTCTTTTCGTCTGCGAAGCTTAAATTAAACACAAAAAAATAGGCAGTTAATCGTCTTAACTGCCTATCATGAGTATTTTATCTTGTTTTCTCAGACTTAACCGGCCTGTGCAGCGGCAAACTGACTGATCCGCTTAACCGCTTCCTGTAGCACGCTCAGGCTGGTCGCAAACGATAAACGACAGTAGCCGTCGGCACCAAAAGCTGAACCCGGTACTAATGCCACTTTCGCTTCCGTTAATAGCTTTTCACAAAGAGCAACATCGGTACTGACACCGGCTTTTGCCATCAGTTCTTCAATGTGGGCAAAGGCATAAAACGTTCCGTCACCGGCGACACAGCGAATGCCGTCAATGTCATTCAGGGCATTGACCAGATAGTCATGGCGCTTTTTAAACTCAGTGATCATGGTGTCAATACAGGATTGGTCACCGTTGAGAGCTGCTGCCGCAGCGTATTGGCTGATGCTGGTTGGGTTTGAGGTGCTCTGCGACTGGATTTTTTTCATTGCCGCAATAATGGTTTTAGGACCTGCTGCGTAGCCAATTCGCCATCCGGTCATGGCATAAGCTTTGGAAACACCCGACAAAATAACGATACGGTCTTTTAAGTCGGGCGCAACCATGGCCAGATTCGCAAAGGTGTTTTCCGGCCATAAAATGTGTTCATACATGTCGTCAGTGGCGATAAGAACGTGCGGGAAATCACGCAAGACGTCAGCTAACGCGCTTAACTCTTCTGCCGTGTAAGCTGTACCGCTCGGGTTTGAAGGGCTATTGATGAACATTAACCGTGTTTTAGGGGTAATGGCGTCGCGCAACTGCTGTGGGGTAATTTTAAAACGTTGCTCAATACCGGCACTGACAATGATTGGGTTGGCACCGACCAGTTTGGTCATGTCCGGATAAGAAACCCAGTAAGGTGCCGGGATCACGACATCATCGCCCGGGTTAAGCCAGGCGCTGAGTAAATTAAAAATGCTGTGTTTGCCGCCGGCCGAAACAATGATTTCATCAGCCTGATAAGTCAGTTGGTTGTCACGCTTAAATTTATCAATGATGGCTTGTTTCAGTTCACTGATGCCATCAACAGCAGTGTACTTAGTGTGGCCATCCTGAATCGCTTTGATGGCGGCATCTTTGATAAACTGAGGGGTATCAAAGTCCGGTTCACCCACACCAAGCCCAATCACATCATGACCCTGTTGCTTCAGTTCATTGGCTTTTTGAGTGACAGCGAGGGTCGGCGAAGGTTGGATCGAATTGACGCGATCCGACAGTTGATAATCCACGGCACATCCTTTTATCAAAGTAGGTTCGTATGAGCTCTCTATAATACGTACGCGGTCAACGAAAGTCTATCGGCATAGCCAAGAGACGGGCAGATAAGGTAGACTATAACGCTCATTTTTAGAGGAGGTATACATGTCATCAGCCGACGCTTCACGTAGCTTAATTCATGCGCCGGTTGGAAAAACCCTATGGGAAATGACATGGCCCGTCATTTTTGGCGTGGCAACATTAATCAGCTTTAATGTTGTCGATACCTTCTTCATCAGTTTACTCGGCACCGACCCACTGGCAGCGGTCAGTTTCACCTTTCCCGTCACCTTCACGGTGGTCAGTTTAACCATTGGTTTGGGCATTGGTACCTCAGCGGTTATCGCCCGTAAATATGGCAGTGACCGACCCGCGGAGGCTCACTTTGATGCCTTCGGGGCGTTGTCCGTGTCGGCATTATTGGTGCTGATACTGGCATTCATTGGCTACCTGTTAATGGAACCGATATTCAGTTTGTTACAGGCTCATGAGCGATTGATGCCGTTGATCCGTGACTACATGTCGTTGTGGTATGCCGGCTGCGTGATGCTGGTGACACCGATGGTAGGCAACGCGGTATTGCGAGCCTCAGGAGATACCCGTACGCCCTCGATCATTATGGCATCGGGAGGACTGGCCAACGCCATTTTTGACCCCATCTTGATTTTCGGCTGGGGGCCTATCCCGGCCATGGGTGTACAGGGGGCGGCGCTTGCCAGTGTGATTTCGTGGGCGAGTGGACTACTGCTGATTTTCTGGTTACTGAAACGTAAACAGCTGGTCGCGTTTCGTCCCGCTAATGGCCTCAGCTTTGCTGCCGCCTGGCTAAAATCAGCCCGCGAAATTTTAAAAATCGGCATGCCGGCAGCGGGTGCGAATATGCTGACGCCGCTGGCAATGTCAGTGATGACGGCAATCATTGCCGCCTATGGTGCTCCGGCGGTCGCCGCATTCGGTGTGGGGACCCGGTTAGAGTCATTGGCCAGCATCATCATTTTGGCACTTTCGATGTCGCTGCCACCACTGATCAGTCAAAACTTTGGTGCCGATAAAATTACCCGGGTTCGTTACGCCTACAACACCGCGCTAAAAGCAGTGCTGTTAATTCAGGCGGGCATTTACCTGTTGCTGGTGTTAACGGCACCCTGGATCGCCGCGGCGTTTGCTGAGGAGCAGGAAGTTGCGGAAATCGTCGAGCTGTTTATTTACATCATGCCTCTGGGGTATGGTCTGCAGGGCTGGATTATTCTAACCAACTCCAGCTTCAATGCCATTCACAAACCGATGCGGGCATTATGGCTGAGTATCATCCGCTTGTTTGTGTTTTTCGTACCACTATCGTACTTGGGCAGTCTGTTGGCCGACTTAACAGGGTTGTTCATGGGCGGCGTGCTCGCCAACCTGATCACGGCCAGCATTGCGTACTTTTGGTTCTCGCGTGAATTGAGGAGGTTTGGTGAGTAAATCATTCGAACTGGTTTCTAAATACCAACCGGCGGGTGATCAGCCCGCGGCGATCGAAAAAATTCTCGATAATCTGGACGCCGGCCTGGCTCATCAAACCTTGCTTGGGGTTACCGGTTCCGGGAAAACCTTTACCATGGCCAATGTGATCGCAAAGTCACAGCGACCCACCTTAATTCTGGCGCATAATAAAACCCTGGCGGCGCAGTTGTACGGCGAGATGAAAGAGTACTTTCCGAATAATTCGGTGGAGTACTTTGTGTCTTACTACGATTACTATCAGCCAGAAGCCTATGTACCGACCACCGATACGTTCATCGAAAAAGATGCATCGATAAATGACCATATCGAGCAAATGCGATTATCCGCCACCAAAGCCCTTATGGAGCGACGAGACGTGGTGCTGGTGGCGTCGGTTTCCGCCATTTATGGTTTGGGTGACCCTGAGTCTTATATGAAAATGATGCTGCACCTGCGACGCGGTGACATCATTGATCAACGAGATATTCTGCGGCGTCTGGCGCAACTGCAATACAAACGAAACGATGCTGCGTTCGAGCGCGCTACTTATCGGGTGCGTGGGGAAGTGATTGATATTTTCCCGGCAGAATCAGAAGCCATGGCAGTGCGGGTTGAACTGTTTGACAACGAAATCGACCGTATCAGTTATTTTGAACCATTAACCGGCAAAGTCACCGATGCCGATGTTGCGCGAACCACGATTTATCCTAAGACGCACTATGTAACACCGCGCGAAGTATTGGTGGATGCCATTGAGCACATAAAGGAAGAGCTGAAGGGACGGCGCGAGTTTTTGATCAAACAAAATAAATTGATTGAGGAACAGCGAATTGCTCAGCGCACACAGTTTGATATCGAGATGATGCTCGAACTCGGCTACTGTTCGGGAATTGAGAACTACTCTCGCTATCTGTCACGGCGTGCGCCCGGTGAGCCGCCGCCGACGCTGATGGATTACCTACCCGATGATGCCTTGTTGATCATCGACGAGTCGCACGTCACCGTTTCCCAGGTGGGGGCCATGTATAAGGGCGACCGTTCGCGCAAGGAGAATTTGGTAGAATACGGTTTCCGGCTACCTTCGGCGCTGGACAACCGGCCGCTAAAGTTTGATGAATTTGAAGCCATTGCACCGCAAACGCTGTATGTCTCGGCAACACCGGGTAAATACGAGCTTGAACGCAGTAGCGGTGAGGTGGTTGAGCAGGTGGTGCGTCCGACCGGACTGGTCGATCCGATTATCGAAGTACGCCCGGTAGCGACTCAGGTCGATGATTTAATGTCCGAAGTACGGATTCGGGTCGAGAAAGGCGAGCGGGTGCTGGCCACCACGCTGACCAAGAAAATGGCGGAAGATTTGAGTGATTACCTCGATGAGCACGGCATTAAGGTACGCTACCTGCATTCCGACATCGATACCGTGGAACGGATGGAAATCATTCGTGACTTGCGGTTAGGGGAGTTTGATGTGCTGGTTGGTATTAACTTGCTACGGGAAGGTCTGGATATGCCGGAGGTATCACTGGTGGCAATCCTTGATGCCGATAAGGAAGGCTTCCTGCGTTCTGATCGTTCGTTAATTCAGACCATTGGCCGGGCGGCCCGTAACGTGAACGGCCGTGCCATTTTGTACGCAGACCGGATTACCGGCTCGATGCAACGGGCCATCGAAGAAACCGATCGGCGCCGTACTAAGCAAATCGAATTTAACCAACAACACGGCATTACACCAAAAGGACTGAATAAATCCATTACTGACGTCATGGATCTCGGTCAGGGGCCGGCGCGCCAGAAGAAATCGAAATCCTCGAGCGCCATTGCGGAAGTGGCGGCGGGCTATGATCCACGGGTGACGGTGGTTAAAGACACCAAGGCATTGATGAAAGAGCTCGAGGCGAAAGAGAAGGCGATGTACGAAGCGGCCCAAAACCTTGAGTTTGAGAAGGCTGCGCAGCTACGCGACGAGGTCGCCAAAATGCGTGAACAACTTAAACGTGCTGTGTAAGCGTGGTAAAGCGAATAGGTTAATCGATATTTACAATTAGATATCGCCGTAATAATCGATAATATTATCTCTTAGACAGGAAGCATTAAGGGATAAGGTTATGAAAAAGACATGTTCGTTCGCAGTAATGCACTTTACCATTGCCTTTGGCGTGGTTTGGATAATGACGGGTGATGTTGTGCTTGGAGGCGCAGTAGCGCTGATTGAACCCTTAGTAAATACGGTAGGTTATTACTTCCATGAAAAGATCTGGCAACGCGACAGCGTTCGTGGAGAAGGTGCGCTATCTGGATAAAGAAGGGCGGGCAAGTATACCGCTGGTGTTGATGCTGGTGATTTTGTACCAAATGCGCGGTTACGTTGCCGGTATCATTTCACTTACCTTCTCGGAAGACCGTACGCGGTTGTTAAACTTGTTTTACAGCAATGCCGAGCAGTTTGGCCTGATGCTACTGGTCGGTTTGCCGTCGCTACTGGTGTTGCTGGCCAGTGCTTTTGCCGCGGAAGACGACCGTAACTGGGGCAACCGGGTTATGGCAATCGCACAGCCTTTGCTGTTATTTTCGCTGTTCCTGGATGCCTTTTTGATCGCTTGGCTGTTCATTGAGCATCAAGGCCATTTCTCGTTTGGGCGCGCGGGTATCATCATGGGTTGGTTTATTTCGCTCTGGTATTTGCTCAAATCGAGACACTGGCGTTTCTACCGTAACCATTTGGCAACGCGTGAAAAAATGGTGTGATCATTTAACAAAATTGATCATTGTTTGAACACCCAAAACTGTCTATTATTCCGCCAGTTTTGTAAAGAGAGTCCCCCCTACGATGTCGATTAGAAGTAAACTGCTATTGGTCGGCGGCGCTACCAGCCTCGCCTTTATTGCTCTGTTGTTATTAATGATGTTATTTCAGTCCCGGGTTGGTGAATTGCATCAGGCTAATGCGTTACGGCAGGAAGTGAATACCAACCTGCTTGAGTTACGCAGTGCGGAAAAAAACTTTTTGATGCGCAAAGATCGCTCAGAACAAGAGCGCTTGAATAACGTCGCAGCGAAGGTTGAACAGCAGCTTGAGCAGTTGCAACTGCTGCTGGGTTCAGCCAGTGGGGCTACCCTTATTAATAGTCTGAAGCGTGATATTGACGGGTATCAGCGAGCCTTTAATCAGCTGATAACAGCCTTTGAACAGCGCGGTCTGGATGAAAACCAAGGTGCTTATGGCGCGTTACGCAAGGCAACTCATGAGTTGGAACGGGAAGTCGCCGCAAACGGTCAGGACAACGCGTTGATTACGCTGTTGCAAATCCGCCGTAGTGAGAAAGATTTTATGTTGCGGTTTGATAACAAGTACCCGCTCAAGGTGGAAGCGTTACTGCAACAGTTAAGCCAGCAGTTGGGTTCTGACAGAAGCTTGCAGAAACGCGTTAACGATTATCGTAAGGAATTTAATCGTTATGTGGATTTGAGTAAAACCATCGGACTAACCGAGAACGAGGGTGCGAAAGCTAAGTTGCGTCAGGCCGCTGCAAATATTGAGCACGATCTGATTGAACTGGATAAAGAAGTCGATGACCGTCTGGCTAAGCGTCGGGCACAGATGAATTGGGTACCCGCAACCTTGTTTATTGTTGTTGGCTGTATAGTGATGGGCTTGTTGATCTGGGTTATTCGTTCGATTAACAAGCCGCTTCAGCAACTGAGAACTGACATGAGGAAGGTAAGAAGTAAACACGACCTTACCTTGCGTTCAAGTAAATACCGGGACGATGAATTCGGTGAGCTGGTAGATAGCTTTAACGAGTTGTTGGGGTATTTTCAGGGAGTGATACAGCACATTAATCGTTCAGTGGATCGAGTGAATGAATTGACCGCGAGCGTAAATGATACCGTGGCACACACCTCTTCCAGTCTGGAAAACCAGTCGCTGGAAGTCGACCAGGTGGCGACGGCTATGAACGAAATGGGCACCACCGCGCATGGTATAGCAAATGATGCGGAAGAAACGGCCAATCAGGTCAATGAACTTTCGACTCGCGCGCAAAGTGGCCGGACATCCGTGCAAATTGGTGTTGAAAAAGTCCGCACCTTATCAGAGCGGTTGAGAGGCAGTGTTAATGAAGCCAACATTTTGGCGGAGCGAAGTGGCGCAATCGGACAAATTGTTACTGTTATCAATGCCATCGCAGAGCAAACCAATCTGCTGGCGCTGAATGCTGCGATTGAAGCGGCTCGTGCCGGTGAACAAGGACGCGGTTTTGCGGTGGTCGCCGATGAAGTAAGAACGCTGGCATCGAAAACGCAGCAGTCGATTGCCGAGATTGAATCCATCACCAAACAGCTGGATCAACAGACGGATATCATTGTTTCGACCTTAAACGACTGCAACGAGCTTGGCGAAGAAAGCGCACAGCACTCTGATGAATCCGATCAATTGTTCAAGTTAATCCATCAGGAACTGATGAACATTAATGATCGATCGGCCTCGATTGCTACGGCGGTCGAAGAACAATCGGCCGTGGTCGATGAAACCGCAGAAAACGTCACCCGTGTGCGAGATGCGGGTATAGAGGCTGCTAATGATGCCAAGCTAAATGCCGAAGCCATGCAGCAAGTCACGGCACAAACGCAGAAGTTACACGAGGCGGTGATGAAATTCCGGATTTGAGTGATGGCGGCAAAGCGCCATCACTCCGATAAACACACCACTAAAGATACTGCGCATGGAAGCGCAACTGCGCTTCAATAAAGCTCGAGATAAAATAGTAGCTGTGGTCATAGCCTTCGTGTAAATGAATTTCAGCGTCGCCATTGACCTCAGCGATAGCCGCCTGTAGCGCCTGTGGTTTTAGCTGTTCATCAAGAAAACCGTCCGCCAGCCCTTGGTCGACGCGGATAGGTAAGGGTTGGCCATGGGCTTTAATCAGTTCCACGGCATCGTATTGCGCCCATTGTTGGCGATCGTCACCCAAATAGTTGCTGAAGGCTTTTTCACCCCAGGGACAATCCGTCGGGTGGGTGATCGGAGAAAAGGCCGAAATACTGCGATACCGCTGTGGGTTTCGTAATCCAATCACCAATGCACCGTGGCCACCCATAGAGTGTCCGGCAATGGCACGGCGGTCAGTTATCGGCAGCTCCCGCTCGACCAGTTCAGGTAGCTCACTGACGATATAGTCATACATTTGATAATGTTCTGACCAGGGCGTTTGTGTTGCGTTCACATAAAAGCCGGCACCTTTGCCAAAGTCGTAGGCAGCTTCCGGATCATCCGGGACGTCATCCCCGCGGGGGCTGGTGTCCGGCATTATCAACGCGATGCCGAGCTCATTGGCGACGCGCTGAGCGCCGGCTTTGGTGGCAAAGTTTTCATCGGTGCAGGTTAGTCCCGACAGAAAATAAACGGCTGGTACGGGCTGCTGTGTTGCCGCTTCAGGCAGATAAACACTGAACTGCATAACGCAGTTCAGTGTTTTAGCATCGTGCTCAAAGCGGATCTGGCGACCGCCGAAGCAGCGCACATCACTCACTTTTTTCATGCTCGACTCCATTAGTAATGAATCACCGAACGAATGGATTTCCCTTCATGCATCAACTCAAACGCTTTGTTGATGTCTTCCAGCGGCATGGTATGGGTGATAAAAGTATCCAAGTCAAATTTACCGTCCATATACTGCTGTACATAATCAGGTAACTCGCTGCGGCCTTTCACGCCACCAAAGGCACTCCCACGCCAAACGCGTCCGGTAACCAGTTGGAAGGGGCGAGTGCTGATTTCTTCGCCGGCACCGGCCACACCAATAATGACCGATTCCCCCCAGCCTTTATGACAGCACTCCAGTGCCGCCCGCATCACGTCGACGTTGCCGATACATTCAAAGGAGAAGTCGACACCGCCATCGGTCATCTCGACAATCACTTCCTGGATCGGCTTATCGTATTGGCTTGGATTGACAAAGTCAGTCGCTCCGAGCTGTTTGGCAATCTCGAACTTATCTTCGTTAACATCAACGGCAATAATGCGAGAGGCACCAGCTTGTACGGCACCAATGATGACCGCCAGACCAATGCCGCCGAGACCAAATACCGCAACAGTATCGCCTTGTTGTACTTTAGCGGTGTTTTTGACGGCGCCCAGGCCGGTTGTTACCCCACAGCCGAGCAAGCAAACTTTTTCCAGCGGTGCTTGCTTAGGAATTTTCGCCAACGAAATTTCCGGTAACACGGTATACTCAGAAAACGTTGAGGTACCCATGTAGTGATAAATGGTTTCGCCGTCCTTAGAAAAACGTGACGTCCCATCAGGCATCAGGCCTTTACCCTGAGTCGCACGGACAGCCTGGCAAAGGTTGGTCTTACCGGACGTACAGAACTTACACTCACCGCACTCGGCGGTATAAAGAGGAATAACATGGTCACCTACCTGTAACGAGGTTACTCCTTCACCTACGGCTTCAACAATACCGCCACCTTCATGACCCAGCACCGCCGGAAAAATACCTTCTGGATCCTTCCCTGACAGAGTATAGGCATCGGTATGGCAAACGCCGGTGGCGACAATTCGAACCCGCACTTCACCTTTTTCGGGAGGCGCAACGTCAATAATTTCTTCTTTTAGCGGTTCGCCCGGTCCCCAGGCGACCATTGCTCTTGATTTGATGGTTTCCATAACTTACTCCCGTGTCAATGAGGCTTGTTAGCCTTGTGTCGTTTATACGCATAACAATAGCGAAAGTTTAACTTTTTCTGATTTAAAGGTAATCTTGGTTTTATACAAATAACTTTTGCATTAATGAAAAAGGATTGGCGCGTGAAAGAATGGCAAGGGATCAGTGAATTTGTGGCCACGGCCGAAACTAACAGCTTTTCCGCGGCGTCGCAGCGTCTGGGTCTGTCGGTGGCGCAAGTCAGTCGCAACATTGCCGCCCTCGAAAGTCGGCTCAAAATGCAGTTGTTGTATCGTTCCACCCGCAGTGTCAGTTTAACCGAAGAGGGCAAGTTGTACCTGCCGCACTGTCAGCACTTGGTTGCGGCTCTGCGCGAAGCAAACCAGTTAATTCAGCAACGCAATGAGCAACCGCAGGGGCTGATAAGAGTCACCGCACCGGTTTACTTTGGTGAACAAATTATTGCACCGTTGCTCAACGATTTTATGCAGCAATACGATGACTTGCGGCTGGATTTGAATTTAACCAATGACACGGTCGATTTGGTGGAAGGCAGTTATGACCTGGCGATTCGGCTGGGCCATTTAGGCAACCCCAGGTTACGCGCCCGGCGACTGGGTAGCCGGCGTCATTTTGTGGTCGGTGCTGACAGCTATTTTCAGCGCTTTGGGATGCCGTTACAACTGGAAGACTTGTCACAACACCGTTGTTTTACCGGTACGGTAAAACAGTGGCGTTTTATGGTTAATGGCAAAGCACAAGCGCTGACCCCGCTCAGTCATATTCATTGTAATAACGGTATTGCCTTGCGAGACGCGGCGCTCAAAGGATTAGGTCTGGCCATGTTACCCGATTACTATGTCCAGGATGCATTGGCAACTGGTCAGTTACAGGAAGTGCTGGCCGATTATCGACAGCCCGACGACGGCATTTGGGCGCTGTACCCGGAAAGCCGGCAACAGATACCTAAAGTTAGGGTGCTGATTGACTATCTCGTTGATAACTTGCAAAGGTAAAAAAGAAATGGTGGTTGCTACTGGGCTCGAACCAGTGACCCTCGCCTTGTAAGGGCGATGCTCTCCCAACTGAGCTAAGCAACCACTCTAAAGGGTTACAACGAATGGGGATGAAGTGAGTGGTGGTTGCTACTGGGCTCGAACCAGTGACCCTCGCCTTGTAAGGGCGATGCTCTCCCAACTGAGCTAAGCAACCATCTTCACTGTGACACTTCTGCGTCGTTGCGAGGTGGCATTATAGGGAGCTGAACAAAACTGTCAAACAAAATTTTGAAAGTTTTGTTTAAGTGCTGATAATTTAATCGTTTTTGCGATTGTCTGCTGTTCGGCAGATGCTTTAGCCGCCAGTTCTTGCTAAACTTCGCGGCAATTATTGTCTTTTCTGAACGAATCAATTCAAAGGAAGTTAGCATGAGTGTGGTAACGCGTTTCGCGCCCAGCCCGACTGGGTATTTACACGTTGGTGGTGCTCGTACCGCCTTGTATTCTTGGTTAGTCGCCAAGGCACAAGGAGGTGAATTTGTATTACGCATTGAAGACACCGACCGTGAGCGTTCAACGCAGCCGGCTATTGATGCCATTTTAGAAGGAATGCAGTGGCTGGGTCTGAATTGGGACAAAGGTCCTTACTATCAGACTCAACGTTTCGATCGTTATAAAGAATTGATCGATCAGTTGCTTGCCGAAGATAAAGCCTATAAATGTTATTGCTCCACAGAACGTCTGGAAAAAATGCGCGAAGAGCAAATGGCCGCCGGACAAAAACCGCGTTACGACGGCCATTGCCGTGATAATCCGAATGTCAGTGGTGACAAATACGTGGTGCGTTTTCGTAATCCGCAACAAGGCAGCGTAGTATTTGATGATCACATTCGCGGTCGCATCGAGTTTTCTAACCAAGAGCTGGATGACTTGATTATTGCCCGTTCTGACGGTACGCCAACCTACAACTTCTGCGTTGTTGTGGACGACTGGGATATGGGCATTACCCATGTTGTTCGCGGCGAAGATCACATTAACAATACACCGCGTCAGATTAATATCCTGAAAGCGCTCGGTGCACCGGTACCCGAATATGCACACGTGTCGATGATCTTAGGCGACGACGGCAAGAAATTGTCCAAACGCCACGGTGCCGTCAGCGTCATGCAGTATCGTGATGATGGCTATCTGCCGGAGGCGGTGATCAATTATCTGGCGCGCTTGGGTTGGTCACATGGCGACCAGGAAATTTTCAGTGTTGAAGAACTGATCCAATATTTTAAGTTGGACGACGTTAATAAAGCGGCGTCAGCGTTCAACACCGAAAAACTAAACTGGCTGAATCAGCATTACATGAAAACCCTGCCAGCAGAGCAGATTGCGCCGCAGTTGCAATGGCAGTTTGATCAACTCGGCATTGATACTCGCAATGGTCCAGCGCTGGAAAAAGTGATTGGCCTGCAGGCTGACCGTGTTAAGACGTTAAAAGAGATGGCGGATATCAGCCGTTATTTCTACCAGGCCGTGACCGAGTTTGAAGAAAAGGCCGCGAAAAAACATCTACGCCCGGTTGCTAAAGAGCCGTTGCAAAAAGCCAGAGAACTGCTGGCCGCTGTCAGCGACTGGAATGCCGCCAATATCCAGGCCGCGATTAACCAGACCGCAGAAGTGCTTGAAGTGGGTATGGGCAAAGTGGGTATGCCATTACGGGTAGCCGCAACCGGAGGAGGTAACTCTCCGTCGTTAGATGTGACCCTGGAACTTATACCCCAACAGAGTGTATTGCAGCGTATCGACCTTGCTTTACAATTTATCTCTGAACGTGAAGCAAACAGCTAAGCTGTAGCGGCTAACCGAGGTCACATGCCAACCATAAAACATTTAATTGACAACAACCGTGAATGGGCTCGACAGCAAGTCGAGCGCGATCCCGAGTTTTTCCAGCGACTGGTGGGTCAACAGTCGCCGGAATACCTTTGGATTGGATGTTCTGACAGCCGCGTGCCGGCGAATCAAATCGTTGGTATGGATCCCGGTGAGTTGTTTGTGCACCGTAATGTCGCGAATCAGGTGATACAAACCGACTTTAATTGCTTGTCGGTTATTCAGTTTGCGATCGAAGCGTTAAAAGTGAAGCACGTACTGGTCGTCGGTCATTACGGCTGCGGCGGGGTAAAAGCAGCAATCGAATCCAAACCACACGGTTTAGTCGATCACTGGCTTTATCCTATCCGTGATATTTACCGTGAACATGCGGTGGAGCTCGAAGCGCTGGATGAACAGGCTCAGATTGATCGTCTGTGCGAATTGAACGTGATTGAACAGGTCAAAAACCTGGCCAAAACAAATATGGTGCAGGAAGCCTGGGACCGCGGTCAGGAACTGAATATCCACGGCTGGGTATATCGCCTTGATAATGGACTAGTGAATGACATGAACGTTTCTGTTGCAAGCCGCGAAGGTTTGGAACAGGTCTATCATGTTTACCATAAAAACCTGCCAAAGGGCGTTCGTTAAGCAATTTGAACGTTAATTGTGCAGATTGCGATATTTTTCATCAAACAGATGGTTTTTTTCAAAAAACAGTTGACACATTAACGCCCCTCGCAATAGAATGCGCCCCGCTGTCAGGGCAGTTTTGCTGCCAAGGTAGAGGGGCTATAGCTCAGCTGGGAGAGCGCTTGCATGGCATGCAAGAGGTCAGCGGTTCGATCCCGCTTAGCTCCACCAAACCTACTGCGACAGTATTGTGAATGAACTGCGTCCCCTTCGTCTAGAGGCCTAGGACACCGCCCTTTCACGGCGGTAACAGGGGTTCGAATCCCCTAGGGGACGCCACTTCATCCACAGCAGATGCAATACGAGATTGCGTCCCCTTCGTCTAGAGGCCTAGGACACCGCCCTTTCACGGCGGTAACAGGGGTTCGAATCCCCTAGGGGACGCCACTTCGTAACGCATCAAACCACAGTCCGGGTCCCCTTCGTCTAGAGGCCTAGGACACCGCCCTTTCACGGCGGTAACAGGGGTTCGAATCCCCTAGGGGACGCCATACTGCACAAACCGCCATCCGGCGGTTTTTTTGTGCCCAAAATCCGTAGCTCGCGCCTTGGCGCGAGGGGGCCTGGCAGGGGATTAAATGGCTGCTCTCACAAAGTTGAGCTGAAGCAATGGTATGGGCTAATTGCTTTTGGCAGGCACCGAGGGGGCTTTAGCCAGAAACCGCTCCAAGCACATCCGTGTGGCTTGTTTCCGGCCATCCATGGCCTCCAACATTTCTGGCTAAAGCCCCCTCGATACCTACCACGCAATTAGCCCATACCATTGCATCGCTGCAATTTTTTTACCAACGCCATTTAATCCTCTGCCAAGCCTTTGTAATACGGAAACGCTCTGATAGCTTAACGAATAAAATCCATAATAGCGGTCCTTTGGTATGGGCGAGCGTCAGGATTTGCGTCCTCGTTTTCAAAGGGTGTTGGAGGCCATGGATGGCCGGAAACAAGCGTACATGGATGTACTTGCAGCGTCCCTTTGAAAACGAGGACGTAAAGCCTGATAAAGCTCGTCCGTTCCAAAGGGCCGCTATGCTGCTGTGTTTGTTAAGCTATACCCAACCCTCGCGCCGAAGGCGCGAGCTACTTCGCGCGTTGCAGTAGCTCGAGTAGGTGGGGCTCGAGGAAGTCGGCTATTTTGGGTTGTGCTTCGGCGGTGGGGTGGATGCCATCGTTTTGTACGTAGTCGCTACTTTCTTCGATTAAGGGCTGCATGAAGAATGGGATCAGTGGTACGTTTTTTTCTTTTGCGATGTCCTCATACAAACCCGTGAACTGTTGTGCAAATCGTTGGCCATAGTTAGGTGGTACCATCACTTGGCTTAAGGCCACTTTAACGCCTTCTGCACGAGCTTGGTCGATAATTTGTTCCAGATTGGCGCGTACTGTGCTGAGGTTAAAGCCACGAAGTCCGTCATTGCCTCCGAGTTCGATAAATAATGCATCGGGCTTATGACGTTCGAGAATGCCTTCTAGCCGACGCAGGCCGCCGGTGGTGGTTTCGCCGCTGATGCTGGCGTTGATAATGGCATAGTCGGGGTGGCTTTGTTGCCAGCGACGTTGTAATTCAGCGACCCAGGTTTGTTGGCTGGAGAGGCCATAGCCGGCACTCAGGCTATCTCCTAATACAACCAGTGACACATTTGCTGAAACCGTACGTATAGACAGTAACAGAACGACTACAAGACTTAATTTAAAAAGGAAGTTTTTCATCATATGCTCATTCAAGCCCAACAACTGGAAAAAATCGTCGATACCTCAGAAGGTAAGCTACAGATTCTGCAGCCAATTAACGTATCAATCAACGCTGGCGAGACCGTTGCCATCGTTGGTGCGTCCGGCTCTGGTAAATCCACCTTATTGTCATTACTTGCAGGGTTGGACCTCGCAACGGCCGGAGACGTTCTCATAGAGAACGAAAAACTCAGCGAATTGGATGAAGAGCAGCGTGCAAAAGTGCGTGCGGATAAAATTGGCTTTATCTTTCAGCAGTTTTTGTTAGTCCCCAGCCTGACTGCTTTAGAAAATGTCATGTTGCCGGCGGAGCTGGCCGGGCATAAAGGTGCCGAGAAGGAGGCGCGGGAGCTGTTAGCAAAAGTGGGGCTGGCGGATCGTTGGCATCATTATCCGAATCAGCTTTCTGGTGGTGAACAGCAACGTGTGGCGATTGCCCGTGCGTTTGTTGGTCAGCCAAAAATTTTATTTGCCGATGAGCCGACCGGTAATTTGGATACCCACACGGGTGAAAAAGTCGAGCAATTGCTGTTTGACTTAAATAAAGATTATGGCACGACTCTGATCATGGTCACCCATGACAATCAACTGGCTGAGAAATGCCAGCGCGTGTTGCGTATGGACGCCGGTAAATTAACGGAGGCGACTCAGGATGTGGCATAAAATTTCGTTTCGGTTGTTAAAGCAGGAGCTGAAACGAGGTGAACTGACCATTATGGCGCTGGCCATTATTTTGTCAGTTACCGCGGTACTGTCGTTATCGTTGTTCAGTGAGCGCCTGCAGTCGGGGTTGCTTGAACGCAGCAGTGAGTTTTTGGCGGCGGATCGGGTGCTCAGTTCACGCCGTGACATTCCGCAGGAATGGTTGGATGAAGCGCAAGGTCGTGACATCCAAACGGCCTGGCGGGTGGTGTTTAATTCCATGGCGTTTGCCAATGACTCATTGCAACTGATTGATGTTAAAGCGGTTTCCGACGGTTATCCGTTGCGCGGAGAACTGCGCGTGGCGGAGCAACCGTTTGTTGAAGGGGAGGTTGCACGAGGCTTGCCTGAACCGGGTGAAGCTTGGGTCGCGTCGTCATTATTCCAGGCGCTACAGATTGAGTTGGGCGATTCCATCGAAGTGGGGAACAGCGAGTTTAAAGTTACCAAGGTGGTGACTTACGAACCCGATGTGGGCTTTTCGGTGTTTACCGACAGTCCTAATGTCATCATCCGTTACTCTCAACTGGAACAAACGGGTTTGATTCAGCCGGGTAGTCGTGTTCGTTATAACGTGCTGATGGCGGGATCGCAGCAGGCTTTGGCAGACTATGAACGTTGGCTGTTGCCGCGGCTGAATGATGATACCCACAGTTGGCGTAGTATTGAAGACGGCGATAGTCCACTGGCGCGCTCGTTAAACCGGGCGGAGCGTTTTATGATGCTGGCCAGTTTGCTCGGTGTGGTGCTGGCAGCAACGGCGGTTGCGGTTGCTGCACAGCGCTATTGTCAGCGCAATTATGATGTGGTGGCGATATTCAAAACCTTAGGTGCTAGCCGCCAGCAAATTCGCCGTATTTTTATTCTTCACTTACTGCTGCTGACCGCGCTCAGTGTCGGCATCGGAATGATCTTAGGCTGGTTGGTGCAGTCGTTTGTAATAGACTGGGTTGCCCAGCAGTTGGACGCTGAATTGCCCGGGGCAAGTTGGAAGCCTTATGCGTTAGCGGCGGCAACCGGTGTTATCAGTGCGGTGATGTTTACGCTCTATCCGTTGTTCCGGTTGGTGGAAATTCCTCCTTTACGGGTACTGCACCGGCAACTGGTGGGGGCGCAGGCGGTGCGCTGGCTGCAATGGTTGCTCAGCGGTGGCACCATCTATGCGTTATTGGTGCTCTATTCTCAACAGTGGTGGTTGTCCACTGCCTTATTTGCCGGTGGTGCTTTTGCGGCGCTGCTGCTGTTAGGGATTGGTCGTCTGTTAATCCGGGCCAGTCGTCAAGCCGGTATGCAGGCGGGCAGTGCGTGGCGTCTGGCGATGGCCGGACTGCAACGGCGCGCGGCCGCAAACAGTGTGCAGATGCTGGCGTTTTCCACGGCGATCATGTTGTTGTTGCTGGTCATTGTGCTGCGTAACGACTTGTTGGCTGACTGGCAGCGGCAATTGCCGGAGGATGCGCCGAATTACTTTGCGCTCAATATTGCCGAAGAAAAAGTGCCGGAATTGCAGGCGATGTTTGAACGGGAAAATATACGTTCAACCGACCAATACCCAATTGTGCCTGGACGAGTCACCTATCACAACGGTGAACGACTGCTGGCAGAAGTCACTAAAGAAGATCGTGAAGCGCAGCAGGAGCAAGAGCAGGGCAGGGAAGGTTTTGGCCGGGAATTGTCGATGACCTGGCGTGATACGCTGCCACCCAATAATGATATTGTGGCTGGATCCTGGTGGGGCGAGGACGCTGAACCGCAGGTGTCGGTCGAGTTGAACGCTGCTGAGCGTCTCGATATTCAGGTCGGTGACGAGCTGACGTTCAATATTGGTGGTGAGGAGTTTACGGTACCGGTTACCAGTCTCCGTGAAGCTGACTGGAGCACGTTACAGCCGAACTTTTACATGATATTCAACACAGCGACCCTGAAAGACTTTCCGGCCACTTATATCACCAGTTTCCATCTCGATGAAGAGCGCAAGGACGAGTTGTATCAGTTATTCCGGCCCTTTCCGGAAGCCTCGCTGATCGACCTGGATGCGATCATTGATCAAATCCGTGAGGTGATTGCACAGGTCAGTCTGGCGATTTTATTTGTGCTGGTGCTGGTGATTATTGCCGGCTCCTTGGTGTTGATTGCTCAAGTTCAGGCGAGTATGGATGAGCGCCAGAAAGAGTTGGTGATTCTGAGAACACTGGGAGCGCCGGGTAAATTACTGAGTCGCAGTATCACTTATGAGTTCCTGGTCTTAGGGGCCATCAGTGGCTTTATCGCCACCATTGCGATGGACATTGCGCTGTTGATTTTACAAACCCAGGCATTTGGAATGGACGCTACCTGGCACTGGCGGTTATGGCTTGTTGGACCGCTGAGCGGTGCTATTATTGTAGGTGTGTTGGGACGTTTGTCGTGCGCTCGGTTAATTCGCAGAAATACCGCGCAACTGATCCGCAAATTGGCCTAACCCGCAGTCCGCCGGCCTGGTTGTAAGGTTGGCGGCTGCAACAAGGAGATATTATGAACATCTTGATGACCGGTGGTACAGGCTTAATTGGTTCGTATTTCATTAAAAAATATGGCAACAAACATGAGCTTACCGTGACCTCGCGAACGCCTGCTAAAGCGCGACAGCAATTAGGTGACAAGGTTAAGGTCATTGCGTCGCTGGATGAGGTTGAGGATATCGGCCGCTACGATGCCGTCATTAATTTACAGGGTGCCGGTATTGCTGATAAGCGCTGGAGTGCTCACCGAAAACAGGTGTTGCAGAACAGCCGCTGGCAAATAACCGAACAGCTCGCCGAGAGGATTAACCGGGCGCAAACCAAGCCGACGGTGTTTATCAGTGGCTCTGCCATTGGTGTTTACGGTCCGCGTGATGCGGCTCCGGTGAATGAGGACGGCACCGCCAATAGCGTCGACTTTGCGGTCGAGTTGTGCCGGCAGTGGGAGCAGAAGGCATTAGCTGCCAAGGACAGTACTCGGGTGGTGTTACTACGAACCGGCGTAGTGCTGGCGCCGCACGGTGGAGCCTTGGCGAAAATGATGCTGCCTTATAAGCTGGGACTTGGTGGTCCGCTTGGCAGCGGCGAGCAGATGATGTCCTGGATTCATATTGACGATATGGTGCGGGGTATTGACTATTTGTTGGCCGAACCGGAATTGTCCGGACCGGTTAATATGACCGCACCAGGTCCTGTCAGCAATAAAGCCTTCAGTCGCACGCTGGCGTCGGTGCTGAAACGACCTCATGTGTTTAAAGTGCCAGCCTTTGTGTTGAATATGGCAATGGGCGAGATGGCGTCGATGCTATTGGAAGGTCAGGCGGTGGTGCCTGACAAACTGCGGCAGCATGGCTTTGAGTTTTATTATCCCACCCTTCGTGAGGCGTTGACGGACATCAGTGAGCGGCAGTGACCGCCGCTTACTGAGGTCACCCTTTACCAGCCCTGGATCCGTTGCCATTGACTGTGAGAACCGTCCGCCATAACGATATGATAGACGTTGTGCATGGCGGCGGTGGCGCAGGCGTGGTTCGGCAATATGCGCAATGTTGTACCGACCGGGAAGTCGCTGATTGAGTGATTCCCGCTCAGCTCGATGACGCCATGCTCCTGTGAGGTACTATTGACACAAAGCCCGTCGAGTACCTCGCCCTCGATGCTGCAAACTTGTCCGTAGCCATAGTCCTGAGCCTGACCAGCAGTGCCGCGATCGCGCGACAATGCCATCCAACCGCTGTCCGTTAGCAGCCAGTTCTTTTCTTTGTTATAGCCGATGACGCTGGTAACAACCGACATGGCAAGATCCTCAATGTTGCACACGCCAATGTTTTTCATCACCAAATCAAAGGTGGTATAAACACCGGCGCGGACTTCGGATATGTCGCTAAAGTCCTCTCCAAAATGAGCCGTTGGTGTTGAACCTACACTGCTTATGCGGCACTCAATACCCGCTTGCAATAGTCGCTCGCGGGCGCGTCGCACGGCATCGCATTCCTGTTTGGCAAAGTCTTTCAAAGCCTCAGGTGTTGAGCAACCGTAGGAGCCGCCAGCGTGTGTCATTAAACCGCTGAAATGACTGCCCAGTTGTGCAGCGATCGCCGTTAATTCAGGGGCGTCAGGTTTAATACCGCCCCGGTGGTCGTCACTGTCAATTTCAATAAATACCGAAAACGACTGTTGTGTTTTACTGGCGTAATCGACCACGGCTGTTGCCTGTTCGGGCGTATCCAGCAGGATGTGTAAGTTAACGCCATGCTGGCGTATTGCGGCGACCCTTGGCAGTTTAGCCGGAGCCATTCCAACGGCATAGAGCAGATCGGTATAACCCGCTTGTGCATAGGCTTCTGCCTCCGCCAGGGTCGATACTGTGGCGGGTGCGTTTTTATCGGGCAACAAATAAGCGGCGGCTTCTAATGTGCGTAGCGTTTTCAGGTGCGGCCGTAACTGACAGCCCAAAGCGCTGATACGCTCCCTGAGACGATCAATGTTGCGCTGTAACTTAGCCTCATCGATGAGTAAATAGGGGGTATCCAGGTTTTTTACCCAAGCAGGATTAGCGGTCATTGAGTGAGCTCCTTGCTGAGTGGGATGAGAGCAGTTGGGCGTAGCGGTTGATGTCGACATTACCACCGCTGACGATAATACCCACGCGTTTTCCCTGCAGTTCTGACTGCATGGCACGGGCTGCGGCAAAGCTCAGGCAGCCGGTCGGTTCAACCACCATTTTCATGCGCTCTGCGAAAAAATGCATGGCGTCGATCAGTTGGTCGTCTGTGGCGGTTAAAATATCATCGACATTGTCACGTATGATCGGAAAGGTGTACTCCCCTAAAAACTGCGTCTGGGCGCCATCAGCGATGGTTTTTGGTGTTTCGATACGGACAATTTCACCGCGCCGGAATGACTGCTGACCGTCATTACCTGCGGCGGGCTCAACCCCATAAACTTTGCAGGCAGGATCAAAATGCCGTGCTGCCAGCGCCGAACCAGAGAGTAAACCACCACCCCCCAGGCAGACAAACAGAGCATCCAGCGAACCGGCTTGTTCGAACAGCTCTTTTGCGGCGGTTCCCTGACCAGCCAGAATGTGAGGATGGTCGTAAGGTGGAATGAGGGTATAGCCGTGTTGCTCGGCCAGTTGACGACCAATTTGTTCACGGTCTTCGGTGTAGCGGTTGTAGCTGATAACCGTAGCACCGTAGCCCCGGGTGGCTGCAACTTTTGCTGTCGGTGCGTCCTCGGGCATAATGATGGTTGCTTTGATACTCAGTCGTTGTGCTGCCAGTGCAATAGCCTGGGCATGGTTGCCTGAGGAAAAGGCGATGACGCCGGCCGCTTTCTGCTCTTCGGTAAACTGCAAAAGCGCGTTCATGGCGCCACGAAACTTAAAAGCGCCCATGCGCTGAAAGTTCTCGCACTTGAAAAATAATTCAGCACCACACAGTTCATTTGCGGTGCGCGAGGTCATCACCGGTGTCCGGTGGGCATAACCCTCGATACGCGCGGCGGCAGCTTCAACGTCTTTATACGTAGGTAACTTCAGGCTCATCGGTTTCTCAACTACGGGATAACTTGTCGTTAATGGTATTGGGATTCTAACAGCCAATACCTGCGTCTAGCTACTGTTGGTCTGGCTTAACCGTCACTGAGCAAATAACCCAGGGTTGGTTTTTCAAGACTTCTTACATTTTAGCAGTGGATCGAGTGCCGATTTGTTCTATGCTGGTTATGGGATAGACAGTATAAGGAAATAGCCATGTATTTTTTTAATATCGAGGCGCTAAAACAGCAATTGCGCGACAAACAATTGACTCAAGCTCATGCGCTCAGCTATCTGGTTGCGCTACTGGTGTTGTGGTATCTGCCCATCGGACAGTTGGGTGATGGTACTACCGCGTGGGATCAGGCCTCACTCTGGGCGTTACTGGTGATTATGGTTAGTGGTACTGTAATGGCTTATCGTGCTAACGGAGGTTCGCAGGGTGATCAGTTTCTGGAACGCTTTATCTCATTGTCATGGGTCGTTTTTTGGCGGATATTACCGATGTTGTTCCTGCTTGCTTGGCTCGCCGTCATTTTGCACACAATGACCTACGGCGATAGCCACTATCAATTGACGGTGTATGGGTTTGGCTTTTCGGTAGTCGCTGAGTTGCTTTATTACCAGCGTCTTTGTTCGCATTTACGGCAGCTTAATGGCACTGAAACGGAGGGACATTATGTCCACAGTTAAGCTTAAGCGGTGGCTACCATTAACGGTTTGTTTAATCGTCGCATTGCTCTTTTATGGTGCCGGGATGGCAAGCGGGGCGCTCAGTTTTGCGCTTGCGGGCGCGCTGTTTGAACTATTATTTTGGTTCGGGCTATTCAGAAGGTCTTCGCAAACCTAGGGCTGTGTTACCTTCATTTGTTGCGTAACTGTTAATTTTAGTTTAACGTTAGCTTAAGTGACGATGAGGTAGCCGACGCCATGAATAAACGTGCGAAAATTGCAGTGCTTAGCGTATCGTGCGTTTATGTTGTGGTGTGGTTTTTGGTCACCAATTATGCCGCCAATGCTTATGTCTCATCGCGATTTTCTGCGCAGCAGGAGCAGGCTCGACAACAGGTTTCGCTGGCGAAATCGACCCTTGAAGCCATCCTGTTCAAAGACGTTTATCTTGCAGACAGTCTTGCCACCGTCGTCAATATTGAGCCTCAGTTTGCCATCGATAACTGGCAGTCCATTTCCAAAAAGCTGATGGCCGATTCCTCACATGTTCGCAATGTAGCCATGGCGCCTGACAATACCATTCAATACATTTATCCGTTAGCCGGGAATGAGCAAACACTCGGCTTTCGTTATCAGGATCGTCCCGACCAGTTTGAATATGTGCAGCGCGCGCAGCGCAGCGGTAAAGTGGTTATTGATGGCCCTCGCGAATTGATTCAGGGCGGTATTGGTTTGATCGTCCGCTTTCCGATTTTCAGTGACTATCCGATTTCGCTGGAATACTGGGGCGTCGTCAGTGTGGTGATTGATTATGATGCCATCATGAAAGAAGCCGGCTTTAACGATTTTGAGCGCGTTGAAGTGGCACTGCGACATGATCAAGACCAACAACAGCAGAGTGTCTTTTTTGGTCGTCCTGAAACCTTTGAGACGGCAGACTTTACGCTGCCCGTCACGCTTCCCTCGGGTCGTTGGCAAATGGCGGCAAAATATAACCTGGCGCTCGATAGCAACGAACAAACACTGCTCTATGGTTTGTGGGTAGCCAGCGCGGCGTTAGCGCTGTTAATTTACCTCGCTATCCTAACCCTGTTTCGGTCTTTCCATGCGGCTCGCCAACATGCGCTTCATGATGAACTGACTAAGCTTCCCAATCGTCGGTTCCTCATGAATTACATCGAGGGCTTAATTTCGCGCCGGGGAGCACCACCACAGTTTGCCATCATTAATGTCGATTTAAACCACTTCAAAAAAGTGAACGATGAGTTAGGACATGATGCCGGTGATGCGTTACTCAGACACATCGCAAAACTCATGCTGATGCAGGTTCGGGCGACGGATCTGGTGGCACGTATTGGTGGTGATGAGTTCATTATTGTGTTGAATCGAATAACCGAAGAAGCCTCGGTTAGGCAGTTTGTAGACACATTAAAAGCGAATATCGAGCGCAGTCCGTTGCCGTATAAAGACCAGCTTATTTACCCCTCCTTGAGTGTTGGCTTCGCGCTTTCCGATGGTAAAAAATCGCGTGAGGCATTACTGTCGGAAGCGGATGCCGCCATGTATAAGATGAAGATCGCGCACCGAACAGGCCACTAGGCTTTGACGGTAATTAATGCGTTAGCGTAATATACGCCAATGCAATGCACTCTTTGTTCATCAACGGCCGTGGAATACTGCCGGGATCGCAAGCGCCGTTATTTTCGCTGTGGCAGCTGCGACCTGGTGTTTGCTGATCCTCAATCGCGCTTAACCGCCGCCGATGAAAAAGTTATCTATGACTTTCATGAGAACGACCCCAACGATCCCGGCTATCGTCGCTTTTTAGCGCAGCTATCGACACCATTAATCGAGCGTTTATCGCCGGGTATGCGAGGGTTGGATTTTGGTTGCGGCCCTGGACCTACGCTGAATCTGCTGTTGGAAGAGCAGGGCATGTCGATGGATTTATACGATCTGTACTATTTTCCGGACAAGTCAACACTTCAGTCGCAATATGATTTTGTGACGGCGACTGAAGTGGTTGAGCATTTTCGCCAGCCTGCTGAAAGTTGGCGCGAACTCGTTGAGCTGGTCAAGCCGGATGGTTGGCTGGGGGTGATGACCGCCTTGATGAACAAGGCTGGCATCGCAGAATTTAAGAATTGGCATTATAAAAATGACCTAACACACGTCAGTTTTTACTCCCCCCAAACCATCGCGTGGTTAGCGCATGCATTTAAGTTAGACTGCCATGTTCTCAGTGAACGCGTGGTTTTGTTTAAACGCAGGCGTTTCGAGTAAAAACTCAAAGCTCACGCCAGAGGCGCGAGCCATTCGTCGATTAGCGTAGAATCAGCAACGGCGTTTTACTGGCTTCAATCATTGCCGTGGTGGTACTGCCTACCAAAAACTGACGGATTTTTGAGTGGCCGTAGGCGCCCATCACCATCATGCCGATTTGGTGTTGGTCCTGATACTGATGCAATGCTGGTTCAACGTCGCCGGCAACAATAGCGGTCTCGACCTGATGACCACCTTGCTGCAACGCTTCACGCGCCCAGTCAAGGGCTGCGTTGTTGGTATCGGAATCGGCACCGACCATCACGACATGCACCGGCATGCCGGCAAATAACGGACTTTTAGCGAGCAGTTCGATGGCTTTTTTGGTTGATGCGCTGCCATCATAGGCGAGCATGACCGAATTCGGTGCGGTAAACTTATCCGGCGTCAATAAGATGGGTTTATGTACCCGCCGCAACACGGTTTCCAACTGACTGCCGATGTGTGAGCCAGCGCCATGATCTTCGCCATGAACGCCCATCACCAACAGCCGTGTTTCAGCTGCTAATGCCAGTAATGATTCGACCAACGCACCATGACGCTGGCGCATGGCAACATCAGTGACCTTACTGTTAGCGAGCACCTGACGTTTGGCTTCATCCAACAGTTGGTGACCGTGCTCAAGCAGGAGTTTACCTTTTTGCGCATCCAGCTCCGCCAGTTCTTCGAGCAACCGTTCACGGCTACCGAGGCCAATATGGCCGGTCATATCCTGACGTGCTGCGGCATGACCTTCTTCGATAACATGCAACAGTGTTAACGGCGCGGTTAACTGTGCTGACGCCCAGGCGGCCGATTCAACGACCGCTGACATCGCACTCGAGCCGTCGATACAAGCGATTACGTTACTCATGTTGTTCTCCTTATGACTGAGTGCTTAATGGCCGCTTAAAATGTCTTCGGCGTCAGCTTTATCATGCACGCCAAAACGGTCGACGATGGTTGCGCTGGCTTCGTTAAGACCAATGACTTCGACCTCGGCGCCTTCGCGACGAAACTTAATGACCACCCGATCTAGCGCATTAACCGCGGTAATGTCCCAGAAATGCGCATGAGACAGGTCGATAATGACCTTATCAACGGCTTCTTTCAAATCAAATGAGGCAATGAACTTTTCAGAAGAACTGAAAAAGACCTGACCAATGACGTCGTAACGACGAGTCTTGCCGTCGTTATCAATGCTTGAACGCACGTGCATGTAATGACCAACTTTGTTGGCGAAAAACAGTGCGGCCAGTAACACACCAACTGCAACACCAATCGCCAGGTTATGGGTGGCGACAACGATGGCAACGGTGGTCACCATGACGATGTTGGTGGAAAGCGGATGCTTTTTCAGATCGCGAATGGAGCCCCAGCTAAAGGTTCCAATCGAAACCATGATCATCACGGCAACCAGCGCTGCCATTGGAATGATCTTGAGCCATTCGTCTAAAACCAAAATCATGATCAGCAAAAACACACCTGCGGTGAGTGTTGATAAGCGACCTCGGCCACCGGATTTGACGTTGATAATGGATTGACCAATCATCGCACAACCGGCCATGCCGCCGAATAAGCCGGCACCAATGTTGGCGATGCCTTGACCGCGACACTCTTTGTTGCGGTCGCTGGAGGTATCGGTCAGGTCGTCAACAATGGTTGCGGTCATCATCGATTCCAGCAAACCAACCACGGTCAGACCAATTGAGTACGGCAAAATGATCCACAGTGTTTCCAAGGTTAATGGAACGTCCGGCCACAAAAATACCGGTAGCGTATCCGGAAGTTGACCCATATCACCCACGGTACGGATATCGAGTCCCAGCGCTACGGCGACGATGGTCAGGGTAACGATGCAAACTAAGGGGGATGGGATGGCTTTCCCAATCACCGGCAGATACGGGAAACCATAAATGATCGCCAGTCCGGCAGCGGTCATTGCGTAAACGTGCCAGGTCACGTCGGTTAATTCCGGTAACTGCGCCATAAAAATCAAAATGGCGAGAGCGTTCACGAAACCAGTCACAACTGAGCGTGACACAAAGCGCATCAATTCACCCAGTTTCAAATAACCGGCGACGATTTGTAGTACGCCGGTTAACAGTGTTGCTGCCAGCAGGTATTCGAGCCCGTGTTCCTTGACCAGGGTAACCATGAGCAGCGCCATAGCGCCAGTCGCGGCACTGATCATGCCCGGTCGGCCACCGACAAAGGCAATAATTACTGCGATACAGAACGAAGCGTACAAACCCACTTTCGGGTCAACGCCGGCAATGATAGAAAAGGCGATGGCCTCAGGAATAAGGGCAAGTGCGACAACAATACCCGAGAGCAGATCATTTTTGGTGTTAAAGAACCAGTGTTCTTTTAAATACTTAAACATAGACAGACGTGTTCCAGCTAACGTTAAAAGTTACTTTGAGAAGTCGTGAATACAGCGAAATTTTTTACAGACAGGCGCACAGGGGCGCCGAGCGCTACAGGGGGTCAGCAGCTAGGGTGGCGTAAGCAAATTGTTATTAGCAATTCGGGCGCTCATAAAAAATGGGAAAGTGACTAAAATCAAAATTTGCGCGGATAATACACGGATAAGCCCTGAAAGTAAAACTTTGTATGATAATTACTCACCGGTAAGTGATCGGTAAAATGATCTTGCTGGTGTTAAATATATGGAATACCATATATATGGTAATTCGAATGTATTGGAGTCTGAGGTGTCTCGCTCAAACTGTCGTGTGTTATTTTTGTGCACTGCTAATTCGGCGCGTTCGTTGATGGCAGAGGCCATATTTCGCCACCTGGCGGATGACCGTTTTCAGGTGGCGTCCGCCGGAACTCATCCTTCACAGCCGGAACCACGCGCGCTAAAAGCCCTGGAGGCGATCGGAATAGACTGTACTGGATTGCACTCGACAGCGTTGGCTGATGTTGACGTCAATGACTTTGATTACGTCATCAGTTTGTGTGATCGAGCCCGCACCGAGTGTCAGACGTTAGCCGGTGAGCACCGCTTTATTGCCTGGGATTTTGCCGACCCGGTTGCCAGTAAAAAGCAGGATGCATTCCGGAAAACGGCGCACGAACTGACCGAGCGCATAAAAATGTTTTTACTGATCATGCGTAAGCAAAGCACTCGTCCGCAACTGTTCGATGAGCCGCATGAGTTTTTTAAAGTGCTGGCCGATCCGTTACGTTTGCAAATGATTTTGATGTTGCACCACTACGGTGAACTCTGTGTCTGTCAGTTTGTCGAGGCGACCGCTATGTCACAGCCAAAAGTCTCACGGCATCTGGCCCAGCTACGTGAATACGGCCTGCTGACCGATAGGAAAGATCAGCGTTGGGTCTACTATCGAATCAATCCGGCGTTACCGGACTGGATGGCCAAAGTGATTGCCACCAGTGCTGCGTATCATGTGCAAAAAATACCACAACAGATCAAGGACGTAACAAATGGGTGTATTTGAACGCTGGCTGTCGTTATGGGTCGCCATTGCGATTCTCGCCGGTACCGTATTAGGAAATATTATCCCCGGCGTGTTTGAATGGTTATCGGGGCTCGAGTTTGCGCAGGTTAACTTTGTCATTGCCGTATTGATCTGGTTGATGATTTATCCGGTGATGGTGCAGGTCAACTTTGAATCCATCAGCCAAATCGCTAAGGAACCCAAAGGCTTGATACTGACTGTGATCATTAACTGGTTGGTTAAGCCGTTCACGATGGCATTGGTTGGTTGGCTATTTTTTAACGGTGTTTTCGCCGATTACATTCAACCGTCAACCGCTAACGAATACTTGGCCGGGGTCATTCTGCTCGGTGTGGCGCCTTGTACCGCAATGGTGTTTATCTGGAGTCAACTGACCCGAGGTGATGCCAACTATACGCTGGTGCAAGTGTCAGTAAATGATTTGATCATGATTTTTGCTTTCGCACCGATTGCCGCACTGTTGTTGGGGGTAACCGATATTGTGGTGCCATGGCAAACGCTGTTGTTAAGTGTGGTTTTGTATGTGGTGGCGCCACTGCTGGCCGGTTTAATGACCCGGCGTAGGTTATTACAACGCGGTGAAACGGCACTGGAAGGTTTTGAACGAGGCATGAAGCCCTGGTCTATCGTCGGGTTGTTGATGACAGTGGTGTTGCTGTTTGGTTTTCAGGCGGAGATCCTGCTGACGCGACCTCTGGATATTGCCATGATTGCGACCCCATTGCTGGTACAAACCTATGGCATTTTTGCATTGGCATTTGTCATTGCTCTGTTGATTAAACTGCCGTATCGGATTGCCGCACCAGCTTGTCTTATTGGTACCTCAAACTTCTTTGAATTAGCCGTAGCGGTCGCCGTTTCGCTGTTTGGGTTGCAGTCCGGCGCAGCGTTAGCGACGGTTGTAGGGGTGTTGGTTGAAGTTCCGGTGATGTTGTCGTTGGTGTGGTTTGCTAACCGCACTCAGCATTGGTTTAGCACAAAATGAAGAGGCTATTATGGCGATAAAAGTAGGTATTAACGGATTAGGGCGTATCGGACGTTTGGCACTGCGCGCGGCATGGGACAATCCCGAATTGCAAATTGTGCAGGTGAACGATCCCGGTGCCGATGCGGAAACCTTCGCGCATCTGCTTAATTTCGACTCGGTGCACGGGCGTTGGAGCTATGAGGCTCGGGGCGAAGACGGAGCACTCATGATCGGATCCGAGCGTATTCGTTTCAGTCAGCATAAGTGCATTGCTGATAACGACTGGAGCGGTTGCGATGTCGTGTTAGAGGCCTCGGGTAAAATGAAACAAGTTAAGGTACTGAACGACTACCTCAGCCAGGGAGTTAAGCGAGTGGTGGTCTCGGCGCCGGTGAAAGAGCCGGGCGCGTTAAACATTGTGGTGGGTGTGAATGATCACTTGTTCGACCCGCAACAGCACCGGATCGTAACCGCGGCGTCCTGCACCACCAACTGCTTAGCGCCGGTGGTTAAAGTGTTGCAGCAAAACATTGGTATCAAACATGCATCGATAACCACCATCCATGATCTGACCAATACGCAGAGTATTCTGGATGCACCGCATAAGGATCTGCGCCGTGCCCGTGCTTGTGGCATGAGTTTGATTCCGACCTCAACCGGTTCAGCCACCGCGATTGTAGAGATTTTCCCAGAGCTGAAGGACAAGATCGACGGCCATGCCGTGCGAGTGCCGTTGGCCAACGCATCACTGACCGACTGTGTGTTTGAGGTGGAAAAGCCAACCTCTGCTGAACAAATCAATGGCTGGCTGAAAGAAGCCGCTGAAGGCGAGCTAAAAGGGATTCTGGGCTATGAAGAGCGGCCGCTGGTCTCTATCGACTATAAAACCGATCCTCGCTCCAGCATTGTTGATGCACTATCAACGAAAGTCATTAATGGCACTCACGTGAAGATTTATGCCTGGTATGACAATGAGTGGGGCTATGCCAATCGTGCTGTTGAACTGGTCGAAAAGGTGGGCTGATGCTGGCTAAACTGTCTCCGGCAATCCGCCAATACTTACTGGTTACCGGTAATTACTGGGCGTTTACTCTGACCGATGGCGCACTGCGCATGCTGGTGGTGCTGCACTTTCACCAGCTTGGCTACAGTGCGCTGGAAGTGGCCATGCTGTTCCTGTTTTACGAGTTTTTTGGGGTGGTTACTAACTTGTTCGGCGGTTGGTTGGGCGCGCGCTGGGGACTTAACCGTACCATGAACATCGGTTTGGGGTTGCAGATCGTGGCATTGGCGATGTTGCTGGTGCCGGCTGCCTGGTTAACGGTGGTCTGGGTGATGGCGGCTCAGGCGCTGTCCGGTATTGCCAAAGATCTGAATAAAATGAGTGCGAAAAGCACCATTAAATTGTTGGTGCCGGATGACCAGCAAAGCCAGCTCTATAAGTGGGTAGCCATTCTGACTGGTTCGAAGAACACGCTCAAAGGCGTTGGCTTCTTCCTCGGCGGGTTGTTGTTAACCGTGATTGGCTTTCAGGGCGCGGTGCTGGCCATGGCGATCATGTTGAGCCTGGTCTGGATCGGCAGTTTAGTGTTTTTACGCAAAGAGTCCGGTAAGGCGAAGTTTAAGCCCAAGTTTAAGGACTTACTGTCAAAAAGCCGTCCCATCAACATTTTATCGGGCGCACGCTTTTTACTGTTTGGTGCACGTGACGTCTGGTTTGTGGTGGCGTTACCGGTGTTTCTTGCCAGCCAGCTAAACTGGACGCACTGGCAGGTTGGCAGCTTTCTGGCGCTGTGGGTAATTGGTTACGGTGTTGTCCAAAGTTTCGCACCAAGGTTTACTCAGTCACAGCGTGTCGCGCCCCATCGTCAAGCGGTTGTCTGGGGGGCTTTGCTGACACTCAGCCCATTGTTGCTGTCGATAGCGTTGTGGCAGTCGGCACCGGTTGCCGCCAGCATCATTATTGGACTGGGTCTGTTTGGAGCACTGTTTGCGGTTAACTCATCGTTGCACAGTTATCTGATCGTATCCTACTCACGCAGCGACGGTGTTTCGTTGGACGTTGGTTTCTATTACATGGCCAACGCCGCCGGGCGGTTGCTGGGCACGATACTGTCCGGCTGGATTTATCAACAGTGGGGGCTGGTTGCCTGCCTCGGGGTATCGGTTCTATTACTCTTGGGCTCCACCATTGCCGTGAGCGCATTACCCGCGCGCAAATCGCTTGCTGAGGCAGCAAGCGATTAGTTGTCGAGGGTTTGCAACCAGTCGGGGATCGGGCTGGGCTTGTGAAAGTGGAAGCCTTGTAACAAGTCGACGCCGCTGTCACGTAGATAATCGGCCTGTAACTGCGTTTCGACGCCCTCAGCAACGATCGACAGACGCATGTGGCGGGCCATCAAAATCATTGAATCGAGGAGGTTGCGGTCGCGGTGACTTTCAAAGGCGTTTTGTACGAATTCGCGATCAATCTTCAGCTCACTGACGGGTAACAACTGTAACCGGCGAAGGTTCGAATAACCGGTGCCAAAATCATCCAGAGAAAAATTCACACCTTTACTGTTAAGCTGGTGCATGATGGCGCGCACTTTGTCATGATCGTGGAGTAATAAATTTTCAGTAATTTCGATAAATAACAATGACAGCGGTGCATTGTATTCACGCATCACCGTTAACACGGTGTCGGCAAACTGTTCATGCAAGAACTGTTTGGGACTGACGTTCCATGCAATCGGTAATCCGGTCGCCTTGATCACCGGGGCTACCTGCCGCAGCATCCACTCACCGATAGGAATAATAAGTCCGAGCCGCTCCGCCACCGGAATGAAGTGATCGGGTCTGATCAACTCATTGTCATGCCGCCAGCGGATCAGGGCCTCGGCTCCGGCGATGCGATACCTGTCGTCGACTTTGGACTGTAGCCAGCACTCAAAACCGCTGGCTTTACCGGTTTTTATGTTTGCCAGTTCCCGTCGCAGGGCGTTCTCCAGGCGATAATCCTGCTGGATCGAAGAAATCATTTTATCCCGGTACTGCTGCACCTGGTCACGCCCTGATTGGCGCGCGTTTTCCAGCGCCGACTCCGCATTCAGCAAAGCGTCATTAGCTTTGGTGTAACGACTGACGAAGGCAACACCGACACTGATGGTTAAATGGATATCGGTACCACAACTCAGGGTAATGGGTTCGCGTATTGTCGCTAACAGCTCATGAATCCGTGCCACAGTACTTTCAGGCTCGCAGTAGGGGGCGCGGCAGGCAACGATAAAACGGTCACCGAGATCTTTGGCAACGATAGCTTCTTTTAGGGCGATTTCGCGGATAGTACGGGCAACATATTGTAGCGCTTCATCGCCGGCGCGTTCGCCCAATACGGTATTGATGCGGCGGAAGTAGTCGATGTTAATGCAACCAACGGCTACATCCGCCTCGGCCAGCCATTGTTCAAGTTGTTCCAACAGCCGCACGCGATTGGGTAAGCCGGTCAGGCGATCGAAATAAGAAAGAAATTCGATTCGCTCGGCGGTGTTTTTTTGTTGGGTGATATCGCGGACGGTACCGATAAAGCGTTTACCCTCATGAGTTTCGGTTTCTGAGACCGCCAAATCAATAGGGAATATGGTACCGTCTTTATGCCGAGCATTGACTTCACGACCGGTGCCGATGATCTTTCGTTTACCGGTTGAGAGGTAGTTGGCCAGATACTGGTCATGCTCGCGGGCGTAAGGGTTTGGCATCAACAGCTTAATATTTTTTCCCAGCACCTCATCGGCCCGGTAACCAAAAATGCGTTCGGCCGGACGGCTGAAGCCTTGAATAATGCCATAACTGTCGATGGTGATGACGCCATCGAGAATATTATCAAGAACGGTGTTCAGTGATGCTGAGCTTTGTTTAAGCTGGTTAAGGGTATCGTTGGTGACCGAAATATCCTGCACGGAACCGAATAAATAGGGACTTCCCGCTTCTGTTCGATACAGAGCGCCGTTATTTTTTACCCACTTAACCTGGCCCTTGGCGGTTATGATTTTACTCTCAAACTGCCATGACTCTTTACCGGTTAACGCTTCATCGATTGCCTGCAGTACCTGTGCGCGAAAGGGGTCGGGGTAATAGCCGAGTGCGTCATCGAGGTTGATGGGATTATCAAGCGGGCGCTCGAATAATTGATAAGTCTGTTCGCTCCAAAGCAATTGATTCGTCGCGAGGTTTAAACACCACGAGCCACTGCCGGTAAGGACTTCGGTCTGTTGTAACAGCTGTTCAGCCGATACCGGCCAGCTACTGCGTTTCATCATGGTTTAGTGTTTACTGCTAAATCGTTGAATCAATTGGTGTAATTCATCCGTTGTTTGCTGCAGACGTTCACTTGAGCGTGACGTTTCGTTCGCGTTATCGCGCGCTGTACGAGAGCTGTCGGCAATATCCGTTACTTGTTGGTTAATGTGTTCGGCCACGTTACTTTGTTGCTCAACGGCTGATGACATCTGGATGGTCATTTCATTGATTGATTGTACCGCGCGGCGAATTTCTTCCAGTGCGGTTTCCGTTTTGCCAACCATTTCGACGCCTTCTTTGGCTGCGTCCTCGCCCTGCTGCGAAACGCGTACCGCATTTTGAGCTTTTTGCATCAGGTTTTCAATAATCTTATGAATGCTTTCGGTTGAATTGCGGGTTTTTGTGGCCAGTGTACGTACCTCATCGGCTACCACACTAAAACCGCGGCCATGTTCACCGGCCCGAGCCGCTTCAATGGCAGCGTTTAGGGCAAGCAGATTGGTCTGTTCGGCAATGGTGGTGATGAGATCCGCTGCTTTACCGATTTCGTTGGTGGAACCCGACAGTTCTTCTACGGTCTTGGCGATGGTAGCGACCGAGTCGCTTAAGCGGTTAATGGCTTGCAACGCCTGTCCCGCAACGGCGACGCCCGTGTCAACGTTACGGGCTGCGGTTTCTGATTTTTCCGCATTATTCTCGACACTGTCGGCCACTTCCTGGATGGACGTGGACATCTGGTTAATCGCCGATGCAACGTCCTGGGTTTTACTGGTCTGTTCTTCAATCAGTGCATTACTGGCAGCGGCTTGCTCGCGGGTGGCGCGGACAATGCTGCCCAGTTTCTCAACCGAGTCTTCAACGCGGGTAATGGCGGTGCGTGAGCGCGCGGCCTC
Organism: Idiomarina sp. OT37-5b; assembly: GCF_002968395.1. Classification (NCBI taxonomy): domain Bacteria; kingdom Pseudomonadati; phylum Pseudomonadota; class Gammaproteobacteria; order Alteromonadales; family Idiomarinaceae; genus Idiomarina; species Idiomarina sp. OT37-5b. Next base: position 1,874,006 of record NZ_CP027188.1, on the reverse strand, counting down.
GCTGCGTATCATCATTTCCAGCTGTGCCTTGGCGCCACCGTCTTTCGAGTAGGTGTATGCCACAATTCTGTTGGTGAAGGCGTCAGGGCGCAACGCTATGAGTTGTTTGAAGGCGCTTTCGTGATGCCAGCAGGTGGTTATGCAGGTTACAATCGCCGTCACCAATAGGATGGCCGCCGCACTCCAGCCAATCAGCAACAGGCTGATTATGATAGCGACTAGGGCGGGTAACCAAACCGGTGCTAATTGACGGGTGTAGTAACGGATAAAGTCAAACAACGAGAACGGCTTTTTGCCCTGGCGCATGCGCGCGTAAACCCGTGCCGCCCGCTGCTTTTGCTCCTCGCTCGGTAACACGCGTACCGATTCATAGCCGGTGATGGTGTTGCCTTCGAAAATGGGGGTGACATAAGCACTGACCCAATAATAATCACCATTCTTGCGGCGATTTTTAACCAGCCCCATCCAGGGTTTGCCCTGACTGATGGTCTGCCACATATTTTCATAAACCGCCGGTGGCATATCGGGATGACGGACAATATTGTGAGGCGCGCCAATCAGTTCTTTGTGACTAAAACCACTGACTTCCAAAAAGGCATCATTCACGTATTCGATATTGCCGCGTCGGTCGGTGGAAGAGATTAAGCGTTGGTTTTCAGGGAAGCGATATTCCGTTTGGGTAACCGGTTGATTGTTGCGCATATGTTACAAGTCGCCTTTGATGTATGTCATATCACTGTTGCACTATAGTATTCATTTCGGCTGAATCAATCTTTTATTGAGCTTTTATTGAAATAATTTTTAATAAATTTTGAAGTAGCTGTCGATTAGGACAATCTGTTTTTCCAATGAATTTTGCACTCTCATTTTTCCACCGGTCGTCTATAGTATTTGCGTGGCTGTAACGTTGTTGTAATTAAACCAATAACCGAAAGGACTTCAATCATGAACGCAAAAAAAATACCGGTACTGTCGGCGGTCGCGCTGGCGGTGACAATGGCGATGTCAGCAGGTTCTGCGCACGCTCAGGACAAACCCTCATACCATCACAATGGCGCGATGCAGGAAGCGAAAGAAAACAGCTTCTGGTGGCCGAACCGATTAAACCTCGAACCCTTGCGTCAGCATAGCCCGGAATCGAACCCCATGGGGGAAGACTTCGACTACGCGGAAGCCTTCTCGCAGGTGGATTTGGAGCAACTGAAGAAGGATATTGAAACGCTGATGACCACCGAACAGGATTGGTGGCCGGCGGACTGGGGTCACTATGGCCCGTTCTTCATTCGTATGGCGTGGCACGGTGTTGGTACCTACCGGGTACAGGACGGCCGTGGTGGCGGCTCCGGTGGTCAACAACGTTTCGAACCGCTGAACAGTTGGCCGGATAACGTCAGCCTGGATAAAGCCCGTCGCTTGTTATGGCCAATCAAGCAAAAATATGGCCGTTCGATTTCCTGGGGTGACTTGATGACCCTGACCGGTAACGTTGCGTTGGAAAGCATGGGCTTTAAAACCCTTGGCTTCGCCGGTGGCCGCGTTGATGCGTGGGAGCCGGATATTGTTTACTGGGGACCAGAGTCAGAGTGGTTAGGCGATAAACGCTATAAAGGCGATCGCGAGCTCGAAAACCCACTGGCAGCGGTGCAGATGGGTTTGATTTATGTGAATCCGGAAGGTCCTAATGGTAACCCGGATCCGCTGTTGGCAGCGAAAGACATTCGTGACACCTTCGCGCGCATGGCAATGAATGATGAAGAGACGGTTGCCTTGATTGCCGGCGGCCATACTTTTGGTAAAGCACACGGCGCTCACAGTCCTGAGGAATGTCTGGAAGCAGAACCCGCGGCGGCACCGGTCGAGCAACAAGGTCTTGGCTGGAAAAACAACTGTGGTAAAGGAAATGCGGAAGACACCATCACCAGTGGCCTGGAAGGGGCATGGTCGGCCGCACCGACCCAGTGGACGATGCAATACCTGAATAACTTGTTTAATTTTGAGTGGGAACAGACTCGCAGCCCGGCCGGAGCGATTCAGTGGATTCCGAAAGATGGTCAGGCATCCAACTTAGTACCTGACGCTCATGTCGAAGGTAAACGCTCAGCGCCGATCATGTTTACCACCGATTTGTCGCTAAAATTCGATCCTGAATACCGCAAGATTGCAAAACGCTTCCAGGAAAACCCGGAAGAGTTCGAGCAGGCCTTTGCCCGCGCATGGTTTAAACTGACTCACCGTGACTTGGGTCCAAAAGCGGTTTACTTAGGTGATGATGCGCCGCAGCAGGATTTCCTGTGGCAGGATCCGATTCCTGAAATCGACTATACCCTCATCGATGACAATGACGTAGCCGAATTGAAGGCGCGTATCCTGGATTCTGGTTTAACGGTTTCAGAATTGGTGCGTACTGCCTGGGCAGCGGCGTCAAGCTTCCGTGCTACGGATTTGCGCGGTGGTGCCAACGGTGCTCGCATTGCGCTGGAGCCACAACTTAACTGGGAAGCCAATAACCCGGAAGAGTTAAAGCGGGTACTGGCCACACTGAAAGAGGTGCGCGCCGACTTCAATGATGATTTGTCCGGTGATAAACAAGTTTCACTGGCCGACACCATTGTGCTGGCTGGTGCCGCAGCGATTGAAAAGGCCGCTGCAGATGGCGGTTATGAGGTGAGTGTGCCCTTCGTTCCGGGTCGCAATGACACCACTCAAGAGCTCACCGACGTGCATTCGTTCTCATTCCTGGAGCCAACTGCGGATGCCTTCCGTAACTACTACAGTGATGAGAGCCGCCTGAATCCCGCACAGATGATGGTCGATAAAGCGGATACCCTTGATCTGACGGTGCCTGAAATGACCGTTTTGATTGGTGGTTTACGCGCTCTGGACGCCAACTATAACGGGTTGGATCATGGTGTGTTCACCGATCAACCGGGTACGCTGAGCAACGACTTCTTCGTCAACCTGCTGAGCATGGACACCGAATGGTCGAAATCAGCGAATGACGAGTCGATTTTTGTCGGCCGCGATCGCAACACCGGTGAGCAAAAATACACCGCAACCACCGTTGATCTGATCTTTGGTTCGAACTCGGAGCTTCGTGCTGTGGCTGAAGTTTACGCGTTAGACGACAGTAAAGAGAAGTTTGTTAATGACTTCGTGCAAGCTTGGACCAAAGTGATGCAATTGGACCGTTTCGATTTAAACAAATCGTAGCAAACCAACGGGTAAAACATAACGGCGGCCTGCTTTCGCAGGCCGCTTTTTTATACCACGCGCGCCAGTAAGACTTCTTGGTTAGCGCGGCTGCGCAACCAGCTCTGGGCGCACAGCAACTCGAACTCACCACTACAGTGTTCAACCACGGCAGAGCAGGAATCCTGCCAGTCGCCGGTATTCAAATAATGAGTGTCATTAAGCTGTTTATCGGCCGGAACGTGAATGTGGCCGCAGATGATGCCGTCGTAACCTTTGCGTTTGGCAAATTCGCTGGCTGCGAGTTCGTAGTCGTTAATGTAGTTTAATGCACGCGCCGAGCGTGACTTAACCGCGGATGCCAGGCTCCAGTAGCCATGCCCTTTATGGGTACGGGCTTTATTCCACCAACGATTAATTCGTAATAAGGCGCTGTAAATTGAGTCTCCCAGCCAACTGAGCCAAGGGTGACAGTGCACGTCCTTGTCAAACTGATCACCATGAATAACCAGGTAACGCGCGCCGCAACGGCTGACGTAGTCGTGACGATTGCATAGCTTAATATTGGTTAAGCCGTAATCAAATGGGTAGGCCTTAAGAACATGGCGAAAGCCTTCGTCATGATTACCGGTAATGTAGATAACTTCAGTGCCGTCACGGGCTAGCGATAAAATCTTTTTTATTACCTGCAGGTGAGCTTCGGGCAGTCCAAGGCTGCGGCGTTTGATCACCCAAAGGTCGAGTATATCGCCAACCAAGTACAGTTGCCGGCAATCGATGCTATTCAGTAATTCCATCGCCGATTCGGCGTGACAGGATGAAGTACCAAGGTGCAAATCGGATAAAAACAGTGCGTTGACGCGGTATTTTGGCGCTGAATAAGGCATGCTCATTCCTCGTTGCTGTGCTCGCTGTATTACTTTCACTGACTAAGGTGACAGTCGCATGACAGTTAAATGATGCTGTGATGAAATCCGCGCGGAAATAAAAAAGCCCCTTACAAAAAGGTAAGGGGCGAAAAGGTCTAATCCAGGGAGTGGATTGTCTTTAACGAGCAACAGTCTGCCAGAGTTATGTGACAGAAATACGACAATCCATTCACTAAATTATTACTGTTTACAGGGTAAGTTGGATCAATGCTGTGATCACTCCCGGTGTGATGCCCAGTAACATCAACAAGGCGTAGCGAAGGTGTTGTCGGAAGCCAGCAATGGCCGCGAAGACAAAGCCTTTCAACAGTGTATTGCTGGCGCAGGCCAGGACAATGGCCAGCGCTGCCACTCGATCAGCCAGATCGTTCTGTGCTGATTTTGACAGCGACAACGTGATCGCATCGACGTCCATGAGTCCGGACACAACCGCCAGCGTGTAAACACCGGCATCGCCAAACCAGGTTTTCATGGCTTCGGCCAATAACATGATGAGTGCCAGGAATATGCCAAACTTTAATGCCGTCGATAGCTGCAGAGGGTTGTTCAGCTCCAGCTCCGGCGACTCAGGTTGACCGTTGCGTTGGTGTAAACGATATAACCAGAGTAATACCAGTATCAGTCCGGCCAGCATCAGGGCAACCGGTAACCACAGTGATGCAAGCAGTTGACGGTTGACCACAAACACTTCAATCAGGACACGTGGAAACATAATACTGGACGCCAGTAGCATGGCGATAACATAAAGCACGTTGCCCTGTTGCTTTTGCGCAAAGCGAGCCATGGTCAGCGTAACCGCGGTGGACGAGGCTAAGCCGCCGGCAATAGCGGTTAACAGTGTGCCGCGTCGTTGCCCCAGCAACTGTGTCAGCAAATAACCGACAAACGACAGACCCGAGATAAGCACCACCATCCACCAGGTCCAGTAGGGATTGAGCGTCTGCCAGGGACCGTAGCCTTTATCGGGAAGGAGTGGCAGCAACACCACCGAAATCAGTAACAGAGTAATACCGGAATAAAATGCCTGGGGGGTGATTTTTTTTAACAATAAATGCAAACGTTGCTTATGGCCGAGCAACGCCACGACGACCGCGCTGACACTCAGCGCCGGTAACGGATTTCCCGACGCAGCCCAAACGGCCAAGGCAAAGGTGATGAGCATCGAGAATTCGGTGGTGATACCAGAGTCATCGGACTGTCGTGTGTGACCAATGTAAGAGGCAGCGATCAGCAGGCTGGTGACGATAAAACCGGTGACAATCAGTGCGTTGCCGAACAGTTGACCCAGTATTGCGAAAATACCCCCCGAAAGACCAATCAGGCTAAAGGTACGAACCCCGGCGAGACGTTCACCGTCACCACTGTCACGCCCACTCCAGCCCCGCTCGATACCGATCATCAAGCCAATCGCCAGTGCCGCCAGAAGGGATAGTGCAAGTTCGAGCTGGTAGTGCATACTCACTCTTCACATTGTAAAAATCATCGTCAGAATGATGACTTTAGTCGAGGCGCAAGGCCGGAAGCAAGTGATTTTGCCAAAGACTGTGCTTAAATTCGGAGCGAAACAGATTAAAGTGTCCGATCCCTTCGTGCGGGGTCATCGACGGCGTTAAGTCATTGAGTGTTGAGGGTGCATTGGGGTAATGCGCCAGTAAGTTCTCGATGTTATCACGCTTTAACAGCTCGTCGTCACTGATATGAAAGGCGGTTATGGGACGGTCAAAAGCCGCATAACGTTGCTGTTGTTGTGCATCGAGGTGGTCAAATAAATAGTCTTTACTGCGGCACCAACGGCTCCATTGACGCATGGCATTGGCCGGCATATCACCCACCATGCGAAGTTTTTTGCCGGGAAAGTAGCCGGCTATCGGGGTGGAGATAGGTACCGCAAAATACCAGAGTAACCAAGAGGTTCGGCGTACTTGTTGGCTGGCGTTACGCCAATAACCGGTGCCGCTGGCGACGGTGACCATTTTATCGATGGCGGCGGCATTATCTGCCAACGCCACGATTTGACCGCCGAGGCTGTGAGCCAGATAAAGCAAAGGTTCATCGTCCTGACAGTCGATGGCGTACGCAAGTACGCGGTTAATATCCTGTTCTGCCCACTGGATGATGTCGGTATCGATGCGCTGAATGGGTTTGTCGAGCGACTGACCAATGCCGTAATAGTCAAATGTGATGACCCGGTAGCCTTGTTCACACAACCATTTTGCCAGCGGCTGGTAAAAGCGCTGCTTAACTCCGAGCGCTGCGGCAATCACCAGCGTTGCACACGGCGGCTGTTGCGGCTCAAAGCGAACGCAATGTAGATAGCGTTGATCAGCCGTTAGCTCAATGCTTTGCATAGAAGATGCTGGTCAGTCGGGTAACACGGCGTTAAAGGGTTTTACGGTTGCTTTTTTGTAGACACCAGCCGCCCAGTAAGGGTCATCATTGGCCCATTGTTGGGCTTGCTCAAGCGAATCAAACTCGGCAATGACGACGGAGCCGGTAAAGCCCAGCGCGCCGGGATCTTTTTCAGCGATGGCAGGGCATGGCCCCGCGACCAACAGACGTCCGTCGGCTTGCAATGCTTTTAAACGTTCCAAATGAGCCGGCCGCGCCTGTTTTCTGGCGGCCAGTGAATCTTCATGGTCTTCCGCAAAAATGACAAACCACATCATTGCCGTGCTTCCTCTTGTTCTGCATGGCGGTACATATACACACCAGTGCCAATGGTAAACACCAGTGTGATACCGAGAATGCCGAACACTTTAAAGTTGACCCAGGCTTCCTGGCTCCAGAATTCGGCAATGTAGAGATTGAGTGCCGCCAGTGCGGCACAAAAGATAACCCAGGCGTAAGTAAGGCGCTTCCATGCTTGCGCCGGCAGTTGAATGTCTTTACCGAGCATGGCCTGCAGCGGGCTGCGTTTTTTCCACAGTAAGCCGCCCAATAACATCACTGCGATAGCCAGATAAACGATAGAGACTTTCAGCTTGATGAACCAGTCATCACGGAGCAGCAGAGTAACACCACCAAACACCATCACCACCGCCAAAATGATCCAGTGTCGGGTTGTCAGCGGGTGTTTTAGCAGTTTTAGCCCGACCAACTGTAGTACCGTACCTGCCATAAGCACTCCGGTTGCGACATAAATATCTGCCAGTTTGTAAAACACGAAAAACGCAATAATTGGCAAATACTCTAAGATCAGGGCCATCGACTTCTCCTACCACGTGAATAACGAATCTAGGTTGCCGCTTTCATCTCGGCAACAAATTGTTGCAACTGCTGCAACTGTGCGGGCTCATTGTCGAGGTTTTTCTCGATGATCGCAACTACCGCAGAGCCACTGATAGCGCCCTCTGCGCCGGCGCTGATGGTTTTGCTGACATGGGCGGGCTGAGAAATGCCAAAGCCGAGCAACACCGGAGGAGCGCCATAGGCCTTTAATTTCTCGACCAGTTCAGCGGCCGGTGCCTGCATTTGCGTTTCCGCTCCGGTTACACCGGCACGGCTGAGCAGATAGACATAACCGGAGCAATGCTGCGCAACCTTTTGCAACAAGGCGTCACTGGCGTCCGGCGGGCAGATAAACACGGCATCGATGTCGTGCTGCTTGGCCAAATCGGCAAAACGAGCGGCTTCTTTGGTGGGAACGTCAGCGATTAGCACCGAATCGACGCCAACTTCGCTCATTTTGGCATAAAAGTTGTCAGCGCCCTTAGCATAAATAAGGTTTGCATAGACCAGCAAGCCAATTGGGATATTAGGTGCATAAGCCCGGACTTCACGCAAAATGTCGACAATATCCTGAAATTTAGTGTTGGCCGTTAATGCCCGTAAGTTGGCGCGTTGAATAACTGGACCATCAGCCACCGGATCAGAAAAGGGCAAGCCCAACTCCAGTGCGTCTGCACCGCCATCGATCAAGGCTTTGATGATCTTCAGACTTTGCTGAGGATTGGGGTCACCGATGGTAACGAACGGCACAAAGGCACCTTGCTGACGTTCCTTTAAAGCTGAGAACATAGCGTCATAACGGCTCATTACGGGGTCTCCTGTTGTGCTTGTTGTTCTGCAAATATGCGACGTACGTGGTCAATGTCTTTATCGCCTCGGCCGGACAAGTTGATCAGCAGGATCTCCGGCGCATCCGCTTCGGCTGCTCGTTTTAACGCATAGGCCAGGGCATGGGCCGATTCTAACGCTGGGATGATGCCTTCGTGACGGGATAACAACTGAAAGGCCTCTAATGCTTCGTCATCCGTCACGGATTCATAACGGGCGCGACCAATGGCCTTTAAATGCGCATGTTGCGGGCCGACACCCGGATAATCAAGACCGGCCGAAACGGAATACGACTCTTCGATCTGGCCCTCGTCCGTTTGCATCAGGTACGAGATGCAACCGTGCAGAATGCCTGGTTTGCCGGCGGTCAGGGTGGCGCCGTGATGTGGCGTATCGACGCCTTTGCCGGCTGGTTCCACGCCCACCAGTGCAACGTCTTCGTCATCGATGAAATCGGCAAACATACCAATCGCATTGGAACCGCCGCCCACACAGGCGATAACTTCATCCGGCAGACGACCGGCCTGCTCAATGATTTGCGCTTTGGCTTCTTCGCCGATCATGCGGTGAAATTCGCGCACAATGGTTGGAAACGGGTGAGCGCCGGCGGCAGTACCTAACAGGTAGTGGGTATTAGGATAACTGGCCGTCCAGTCGCGTAAGGCTTCGTTAACGGCGTCCTTTAAGGTACCGCTACCGGTATCAACAGGCACCACTTTAGCGCCCATGAGTTCCATCCGGAACACGTTCGGCTGTTGCCGTTCAGCGTCCTTTTTACCCATATAAATAATGCATTCTAAATCCAGCAGGGCACAGGCCAACGCGGTGGCTGTGCCATGTTGGCCAGCGCCGGTTTCGGCGATAATCCGAGTTTTTCCCATACGTTTGGCCAGTAACGCCTGACCCAGAACCTGATTGGTTTTGTGGGCACCACCGTGCAGCAGATCTTCACGTTTAAGGTAAATTTTCGTGTTATTCGGTGATGTTAACGGCAAATTACGACATAAACTCAAGGGTGTCGGGCGCCCGAGATAGTTTTTTAGTAGGCCACGGAATTCGGCCTGGAAGTCTTCATCCTGCTGAGCGTCGATAAAGGCCTGTTCTAGCTGGTCCAATGCCGGTAACAAAATTTCAGGTACGAACTGTCCGCCAAAATCGCCAAAATAGGCTGAGAGAGAGCGACTCATACTGCCTCCTGATAACTGTCTGAAGATGATTGTGCAGAGGTCTGTCCGGCAAAGCGACCATAACCCCGAATCGTAGTAAATAGCTGTTGTATTCTGGCGGCATCCTTGATGCCTGGTGCGGCTTCCAATCTGGAGCTACTGTCGACGCCGGCGATGCCGTGTTGAACCGCTTCGGCAACATTTTCCGGACTGATACCGCCGGCCAGCAGGCAGCGTTGACGTGCACTCACCGGCAACCTATCCAACGCATTCCAGTCAAAGGTTTTGCCGGTTCCGCCGGCACCATTGTCGAGCACCAGTCGATCAATACGGTCAGCGCCGGGTAAATGTTCAAGATCCATCGCATCATCGACGCGAATAGCCTGCCATAACTGAATGTGCTCGGCGCCCGCCAATTTCAGCTTGTGCCGCAATTGACTGAGGTAGTCGAGATCCTCATGTCCGTGTAATTGAATGGCGTGCAGTTGCAGTTCTAATGCGGTTTGTGCCACTTCATTGAGCGGCTGATCGGCGAATACGCCGACAAACCGAAGGGTGTCCGTTGCACGGATGATGTCACGTGCTTGGGACAGTGACACACAACGCGGTGAACGTTTGGCAAAAATCAGCCCACCGTAGCGTGCACCGGCCGCTGCTGCATTCAGAGCGTCTTCGGCGCGGGTGAGGCCACAGACTTTATTGTCGCCAAAAATGAGCGTGCGGCAGGCAGCATCAACATCATTGTGGGCGCTTAATGCGCTGCCAACCAAAAAGCCATTAACATAAGGTGCAACCCGACGAATATCCTGATGTGTGGAAAAACCGGACTCGGCAATCAGCAAAGCGTCGGCAGGCGCCAGCGGAGCCAATTCGGCGCTGCGGTCAGGGTTGATGGTTAAATTGGTCAGATCACGGTGATTAATACCGATAATACGCGCGCCGAGCGCGCTGGCGCGCTGCATTTCGTCAGCGTTGGCCACTTCTGTCAGGACATCCATCCGCAGTGATTCGGCGACGGCAGCCAACTGTTGGTACTGGTCGTCGTCCAGCACCGACAACATCAGCAAAACGGCATCAGCACCAAAGTAGCGCGCCCGGTACACTTGTTCTTCATCGATAAAGAAGTCTTTACACAGTACCGGCTGATGAACACTGGCGCGGACGGCGGATAAATAATCCAGGCTACCCTGAAAATGGGCTGGTTCGGTTAACACGGAAATGGCCGCCGCGTATGGCTGATAAGCTCGTGCCAAGGTCACTGGGTTGAAATCCGGACGAATCAGACCTTTTGACGGAGACGCTTTTTTGCACTCGAGAATAAAGCCGGCCTGAGGTTGTGATAATGCCGCGTAAAGGCTGCGATCACTCGGTTGTAACCGCTCGCGGTAGCTCGCCAACGGATAACGCTGTGCCTGCTGTTGGTTTTGCTCAACTTTGTCGGCGACAATGCCTGCCAGGATGTTCTCAGACATGATAGGTCTCCTGCGCTTGTTGGATTTGTTCTAAGTGGGTTAATGCCTGACCGCTTTGAATGTGTTCAAGAGTGGCGGCGGCCGCTTGTTTCCGATCATCAAACTGTTCGGTCAGACACAATAACGCGGCCACGTTCATAGCCACCGACTGTTGCTGGGCAACACTGCCGGCGCCGGCCAATACCTGTTTTAAGATGCGCGCATTACAGTCAGCGTCGCCTCCTTTTAGCTCACTCAGGTCGGCCTGCTGTAAACCAAAATCAGCAGGGCTCAACGGGTACTCGTGCAATTCGCCATCCTTTAATTCAACCACCTGGCTGGGGCCATGCAATGCCAGTTCGTCAAGGCCGCTGCCGTGCACCACCATGGCTCGTTTAACACCAAGCCGTTGCAAGGTTTCAGCCATTGGCCGCACCCACTCGGGGCTGTAGACCCCCAGCAACTGAGCGTCCGGACGCGCCGGATTGACCAATGGTCCTATCAGGTTGAACAGTGTACGTGTTTTTAGTGTCTGGCGCACCGGCATGGCGTATTTAATACCGGGATGATAGTGCGGAGCGAACAGAAAGCAGAAACGGTTATCGTCGAGTTGACGTGCGGCATCACGCGGATCCAGGTTGGTACGCAGTTGCAGAGTTTCCAGCACGTCGGCAGAGCCGGAGCGGGAGGAAACGCTGCGATTACCGTGTTTGGCCACACAAACGCCCATTGAGGCTGCCACCAACGCGGCAGTGGTGGAGATGTTCATGGTATTGCTGCCGTCACCACCGGTACCGCAACTGTCGACAACGGTTTGTTGCGGACGTTGGAACGGTTTGCACACTTCCAGCACCGCCTCCGCAGCGCCGGCTAGTTCGGCCGGTGTTTCACCGCGCATTTTCATGGCGACCAGCGCGGCACTGATCTGCGTATCATTCAGTTCGCCTTTTACCAGGCGCTGGAAAAACGCTTTGCTGTCCTGTTGCGACAAGGTTTGTCCATTAAGAAGTTGATCTAAACTTTTCATACTGTCTTTCCTACACCTGTTGTGACAATAAATAGGTCATGCTGTTGGCCAGTAACTGCTTGCCTTTGGGCGTTAACAGAGATTCCGGATGAAACTGAAAGCCAAGCGCCTGACAGGCGCTGAATTCGGCCGCCATCGGGATGCCATTAACATCGCCGATAACGTTAACGGTGGCAGGCAGGTCATAGCCGCTGAGGGAGTGATAGCGCGCGACAACACAGCGGTTATTGCTGCTGACACCGGTAAAGATCGGATGTTCGCGGGTGGTCATGTCGGCGGTTTTGCCGTGTACCACTTCACCGCAGCGGGCGACCCGACCGCCGCTGAACTCAATCAGTGCCTGAAAGCCCAGACAAATGCCCAGTAGCGGGTAACGCCCGGCGCAAAATTCAAGCAGCGTCATCAGGTTGCCGGCACTGCGCGGGTGGCCCGGGCCGGGCGACAGGCAGACCACTTGTGGACCGTTGAATTGTTGCAGGTCAGCGATGACAGTTTCAGCCGGTACGGTATTTCGATACACCACCAGTTGATAATTCAGCTGCGACAGCTCATCAACTAAGTTGTATGAAAACGAGTCAATATTGTCGATAAGTACGATGCGCGCGTTAACGGTGGCGGATGAGTTAACGTTATTCATAAGGCTCCCTCCTCAGCGTATGTTTGCTGAATCGCCATCAGCACCGCTTTGGCTTTGTTTTCAGTTTCTGCGACCTCGGCATCGGCATCAGAGTCATAGACCACACCGGCGCCGGCCTGCACGATGGCCTGCTGATCCTTAACAAACGCTGACCGAATAACGATGCAGGTATCCATGTCACCGTTTCCGGCCAGATAACCTACCGCTCCGCCGTAGCTACCGCGTCCCTGTTGTTCAACCTCACGGATCAGGCGTGCAGCACTGACTTTCGGTGCTCCGGTCAGGGTTCCCATGTTCATACAGGCGCGGTAAGCGTGTAACGCATCGCAATCCTGCCGCAATTGGCCGACCACGCGTGATACCAGGTGCATCACTTGTGAATAACGGTCGACTTTCAATAGATCGGCGACATAACGACTGCCGGGTTGGCAAATTCGCGCCAGGTCATTACGGGCTAAATCAACCAGCATCAGGTGTTCGGAGAGCTCTTTCTCGTCGAGCCGTAATTCCAGCTCCATTCTGCCGTCAATATCCAGGTTAATTGAGCCATCCGCATTGCGTCCGCGAGGACGAGTACCGGCAATAGGGTAGAGCTCAACCTGATTACTCTGCTGTTGATATTTAAGCGCGGATTCGGGCGAGGCGCCGAACAAACAGAAATCCGGGTGGCTAAGAAAAAACATATAGGGAGACGGGTTGTTCTGCTTCAGTCGCTGATAGGCCGCTAATGGATTATTGCAGGGCAGTTTAAAGCGACGCGATGGCACCACCTGAAAGATGTCACCGTCAAGAATGTTTTCCTTAAGCTGCATCACTATCTGCCGGAAACGGTCAGCCGATGGACTCACTTCAGTGATCGCCGGTGTGGCTGGCGGTTGTGCCGTCGTAGACATTGGCAGCGACGGTAACTGGCATTGAGCAGCCAGTTGACCGATCCGCTGTGTCAGTTGATGGTAGCGCTGTTGGTCGCTGTCGTTGCGAGCACCACCCTGGCTGAAGAAGCTGGCAATTAACTCGCTACGCTGTTGCTCATGATCAACGACTAAGAGGGTTTCCGCCAGATAAAAAACATAGTCGGGACAGTTGTTTTCGCCCTCGGCTACCGGCGGCAGTTGCTCATAGCTGGCAACGTAGTCGTAGCCAAACACACCTCCCAGGAAGATAGAAAAAGGGTTGTTGCGAGCTTCGTCATTAGCTTTTGTCAGGCGTTGCTGTAATAGCCGCAGCGGTTCCATATTGGATAACGCTTTTAAACGTTGTTCTTCGGTTTGATCGAAGGTCGGCTGCGGAAACTCAAGTTCCAGCGTGGTGGCTGTTTGCTCACGTTGTATCGACGGTGTCAGTGTGGCGGCCAGAAACGGCAGGAGTTGTGCACCATTATCACTGTTGGCCTCGACCATGACCCGTTGGCCGCGGCACGTTAACGTCAGCGCGGTATCAATAAGCAACAGGCTTTTGAGTGCACGCTTAGTGCCAATATCGGCGGAGTCGAGCAATAGGTGGCGGCCTGTGCCGGCGCCATCATCATTGCTGCACAGTGCCTGATAGACCCTGTCGGTATCGGCCTGATAGGGGAGATCAACCCGTAAGCTGTCAACCTGTCCTTCGATTTGTTCGTTATTCACCCTACATACTCCAAGCTGAAATTTTTGTCGGTTGCTCCATCGAAGGACATAAAAAAACCCGCTCGATGGAGCGGGTTTTTGTTGACTACGATGAGTAAATTATACGCACGACGTCACGACCCGCTCTTGCGAGAAGTGCCACCACCAATGTTGTACAGTCGTTTGGATTTGCGTATTCAGCATTGCTCTCATCTAACTTGTATAGTTACTTATTGATTGACAAACTAACCAGTTGTGGTCAGCTTGTCAACCCCCAGTTCGGGCTATTTATATTCCGCTGGCACACCCGCAGCCGGTAACGACTGCTGGATGAACTCGCGCAAATCATCGTTGGATTTTTCCAGATCAGCACGGCGCAAGTACATCATATGACCGCTGCGATAGCCTTTAAAGCCAATGCGGTCTTTCATCAGACCACTGCGATCCAGTTGCCACATCGTGTATTTGGCGTCAAAGTAGTTCGTTGCACCGTCAAAATAACCTGCCTGAATCAGCACGTTCAAATACGGGTTAGCGGCCATTGCCTGGCGCAGTTGTTCACCGGTATTGTTGTTGCTGCGATCCCATGGGTGCACCGGACCAAACATGTTGTATTTTACGTCGGTAATGAAGTTAAGTTCTTCCCGCAGATAATAGTTTATCGCTGGGGTGAACGAGTGCAGCCAGGAACTTAACTCCGCGTTATAGTCAGGGCGGTCACCGGCACGGCGGCCGTCGATGCCAAGGTAGCGCGAGTCGAGACGACCAATGGTACGGTCGCGGTCACGCAATAACTCTTTCCAGAAGTAAGACGTGCTGGGTGCCAGGTTATTGGATAACACCGCTTCTTTTGACAAGCCAGAATAGCGGGCAACGGCGGTGGCGACTTGATCCTGTTGCTGTTCGGATAGACGGGTTCCCTGCGCCAATGCCGGCAGGTAGGTGTCAAAGGTATAATCTTCAACTTCGGCAAGAACGTCGAGTAAATCTTTGCTCTGCAGGTCTTCCGGCAAGGCATCGTGATACCAGGCCGCAGCGGCAAAGTAAGGCAGCTGATTGGCGTCTTTTACCGGACCGTCACGGTCTATGCCGATGTCCGTTGGTGAGACCAGAATAACGCCATTAATGTACATCCATTGGCGGTTTTGCAGCGCATTGGCCAAACCTGACACTCGCGTCGTACCGTAACTTTCACCAATCAGGAATTTAGGCGATTGCCAGCGGTTGTAACGGCTGGTGAAGGTTGTCATCCACTCGGCCAAATACTGGACATCCGCGTTGACACCAAAAAACATGTCCTGTTGCTGTTGTTTTGACGGCATTTCACCATTTTTATTGGGTAAAACCCGCGAATAGCCGGTGTTAACCGGGTTAATGAAAACAATGTCGGCAACGTCCAGAATAGAGTGCGGGTTATCCTGCACGCCATAAGGCTGAACTGGGTAGCCTTCGTCACTTAAGTTAAGGACTTTAGGGCCGGTATAGGCCAGATGCATCCACACCGAGGCTGAACCCGGGCCGCCATTAAAGGAGTAAACAATCGGACGCTCGGCTCGGTTATCAACGTCCTCGCGTTGATAATAGGTGTAAAATAACGTTGCGGTCGGATGCCCTTCGTCATTCCAAACCGGCAGGGTGCCTGCGGTTGCCGTGTAATCGACCGTTTCGCCATTGATTTCAACGCTGTGTTCCGTAACAGAGGTGGTTTCGATGGCGATTTGGCGCAAGTGTTCTGCGGGATTTTGTTGTGCGTATGCGACCGGCGCTGTTGCTACTGAACCCAGCAGTGACAACCCGGCAACTAACGCGAGAGATGTTTTCATTGAGCTTCTCCTTTGTTTTTGTTGTCTCAGATTAACAAACTTTTACGCGCAGGCGTCAAAGATTATGCGATTATTACCCGGGCTTTTACGATACGTGGCAACAAACAGGTAAATCAGACCATGCGATACGCGACTTCCTTATTTTTTCTGTTCGTCAGTTTGCTGAGCTTTGCCGGACATGCCCAGCAAAGTATTTCGCAGCGGCTGTCTCAACAACTGACCGAGTCAGCGGCAACGCAATTAAATGCCGATCTGCACCTCGGCGAGCTGACGGTTAATGGACTGACCGATGAACTGAGCGCACGCCAGGTGCGGCTGGCAACCCGGGTGGCACAATTGTCCGAGCCCTTGAATCAATTGATCATTGCCGACCAGATCGAACTGGCCGGAGACTGGCAGTCACTCGGGCAACAGCGGGTTGCGATCAAACAGTTACGTTTATCGGGAGCGCAGTTAACGTTGGCCTACTATGGCACTGGACAGTCTAATCTTCACCAACTGTTGGATAAGCTGCAGCAATTACAGAAACCTCGCTATCAGCCGGCACAGGCGAGCGACGAGCCCGTCAGTTGGCAGTTAGAGCAACTGCAGTTTACCGATGTCACCATTAATCTGTTCGATCGCGGTGAACCAATCGCCAGTGTGCATGTACCCGAGCTTATTATTGAGGAACTTGATCGCAGCAACAGCACGGACGCCGAAATTAAAGCACTGATTTTTCCGATCATTGAACAGCTATTGCGGCAATGGCGGCAAGGTTCAGATACTATTCAGGTTAACGGACCGGCACTGACGCGGTTTTTAATGCGTGAAGCATTAGCGTTTTAAACTTGAGCAACGTCGCCGTTGCGAGTAAAGTGTGGTAAAAATCAAACACCCGTTTAAAAAGAGGCTGTCGTGACACAATCATCTTATCCGCATCTGTTTGAACCACTGGATTTGGGCTTTACGCAACTGAAAAACCGCGTGCTTATGGGCTCTATGCACACAGGGTTAGAAGAAGAAAAAGGCGGTTTTGATAAACTCGCTGCGTTTTATGAAGAACGCGCCCGCGGTGGTGTCGGGTTGATTGTTACCGGCGGTATCAGCCCCAATTTTCGTGGCCGTTTGGCGCCGTTTGGCAGTGAAATGTCGCGTCCGTGGCACGTTGCTAAGCATCGCAAGGTGACCGAACGTGTGCACCAATACGGCGCTAAAATTTGCATGCAGATCCTGCATGCCGGACGTTACAGTTATCATCCGTTCAGCCTTGCTCCGAGTGCGGTAAAAGCACCGATCAACCCGTTTAAACCTAAAGCAATGAGTGAACGGCAGATCGCTAACACCATCAAACACTATGCGCGCGCCGCTCGCTTGGCGCAAAAAGCGGGCTATGACGGTGTTGAAGTGATGGGGTCGGAAGGTTATCTGATCAATCAATTTTTGTGTCCGCGCACTAATCAGCGCAATGATGGCTGGGGTGGTTCGTTTGAAAACCGCATGCGCCTGGCGCTGGAAATTGTTGATGCCTTACGCGCCAGGGTCGGCAATGACTTTATTATTATTTTCCGGCTATCGATGCTGGATCTAGTGGAAGATGGTCATACTCTGGATGAGGTGTTGCAGTTAGGCAAAGCACTGGAGCAGGCCGGTGTCACCATCATCAATACCGGCATTGGCTGGCATGAGGCTCGGGTACCAACCATCGTGACCTCTGTACCGCGAGCGGCGTTCAGTTGGATAACCGAGCGAGTGCGCCGTGAACTGACGGTGCCGGTGGTGGCGGTAAACCGAATTAATACACCGGAGATTGCGGAAACCATTCTGGCGTCCGGGCAAGCGGATATGGTGTCGATGGCGAGGCCGCTGCTGGCCGATCCTGAATTCGTCAATAAAGCACAACGTCAGCAGGCCGACAAAATTAATACCTGCATTGCCTGCAACCAGGCCTGTCTGGATCATGTGTTTGAAAACAAACGCGCCAGTTGTCTGGTGAATCCTCGCGCCTGCTACGAGACCGAGTTGGTGGTCACCCAAGCCAAACGTAAGAAGCGGGTGGCGGTGGTTGGTGCGGGTCCGGCTGGACTGGCGTTTGCCTGCACGGCGGCCGAGCGCGGCCACGACGTGCATTTATTTGATAAAGCCGATGCGATTGGTGGGCAGTTTAATTACGCGAAGCAAATTCCGGGTAAGGAAGAGTTCTACGAAACCATCCGCTATTTTTCTGAGCGCCTGAAGGACACCGGCGTACACCTCAAACTCGGCCAGGCACAATCAGCAGATGGACTGCTGGCAGGTAATTTTGATGAGGTGGTTTTGGCGACCGGGGTGGTGCCTCGGCGAATTGATATTCCGGGCGTTGAACTGCCGCACGTATTGGGCTATCTGGATGTGCTGCGCGATCACAAAGCGGTGGGCTCTAAAGTGGCCGTTATTGGTGCCGGTGGTATTGGTTTTGATGTTTCCGAATATTTGACCACCGAAAAATCACTGTCACTGGATGAAGCTGAATGGTCGCGGCGCTGGGGCATCGATAAATCGTACCAGCAACGTGGCGGCCTGCAAGCGCCGCAGCCGGAATCAAGTCCGCGGGAGGTGTGGTTGTTACAGCGAAAAGACTCGAAAGTCGGTAAAGGGCTGGGTAAGACCTCAGGTTGGGTACACCGGAGCGAACTGAAAAGCAAAAATGTGCACATGTGGAACGGTGTCACTTATCATCGAATTGTGCCCGAGGGAATCGAGATCGAACGCAATGGCGAACGCACCTTGCTGAGCGTGGATAATGTCATCATTTGTGCCGGTCAGGTGCCGATGCGTGATTTGCAGCAACAATTGTTGGAGGCCGGGCAGTCGGTACATCTTATTGGTGGCGCCGACGTGGCGGCCGAACTTGATGCTAAGCGGGCTATCCGGCAGGGCACCGAATTGGCGATTGAACTCTGATATGAGGATTGATCTGCATTGCCACAGTAATTACTCCGATGGCCAGTTGGCGGTGGATGAGCTTTTGCAGCGCGCCGTTGCCAACGACATTGATGTACTGGCGATCACCGACCACGATACTGTCGACGGTAGCCTCGCGGCGGCGGATTATCTGCAGCGACAGCCGTTACCGTTAACGCTAGTTGGCGGTGTCGAACTCAGTTGTCAATGGCATGCGTTCGAAATTCATATCGTCGGTTTAAACGTTGATTGTCATCACCCAGCGCTGCAACAGTTGTTGCAGCGCCAGCAACAGGCTCGCGAACAACGCTTTACGCAGATGCTGGAAAAACTCGAAAAACGGGGTGTGATGCTGACTCGTGAAGAGTGTCGGATAAGCGCAATGCCGACCCGCAAGCACATTGCCGACGCGCTGGTCGAAAAGGGGGTGGTAGAGCGTCCGCAGCAAGCGTTTGACCGATACATTGGCAAGGGCAACAGCGCCTATGTAAAAGCACAATGGTGTGACATTGAAACCGCTATTGCCGCTATCCACGCCGCGGGCGGTGACGCCGTTTTGGCACATCCGCATGCCTACAAACTATCGAATAAGTGGCTGCGCAAGCTGTGTCAGGAAGCCAAAAGTTGGGGGCTGGACGGCATCGAAGTCAGTATCAGTCAGCAACCGCTGGGACAGCGTAATGCACTGGCTGAATTTGCCACGGATTATCAGTTAAAAGCCTCGCAGGGCTCGGATTTTCATCACCCCAATGGCTGGCGAGACCTCGGCAAAAACCTTTGTCTGCCGGAGCAGTGTGTGCCAATATGGAGTGAATGGTTGCCCACCTAAGCTTGGAGGCGTAAATGAGCCAATATTTTGAAATTCATCCTGATAATCCACAAAAACGATTAGTACAGCAGGCTGTCGATATTATTCGCCGTGGCGGGGTGCTGGTGTACCCCACCGATTCGGGGTATGCGATTGGCTGTCAACTGGGTAACAAGCAGGGTGTTGATCGCATCTGCCAGATACGTAATATCGATAAAGACCATAATTTTACGCTGATGTGTCGCGATTTGTCGGAACTGTCGATTTATGCTCGTGTCGACAACGATGCGTTCCGTTTGCTGAAAAACAACACGCCGGGGCCTTACACCTTTATTCTTAAGGGTACCAAAGAAGTGCCGAAACGCTTGTTAAACCCCAAACGGAAAACCATTGGTATCCGCGTGCCGACGAACCGCATTGCGCTGGCATTATTGGAAGAACTCAATGAACCGCTGATGTCGACCAGTTTGATCCTGGACGACAGTGAGTTAGCGGAAGCCGATCCTCATCAGATTCGAGCGCGGTTGGAAAAGCTGGTTGATTTGATCATTGACGGTGGTAATAAAGCCGAGCATCCCACCACGGTAGTGGATCTGTCTGAGGGAGCGCCGACCATCCGTCGTGAAGGCGCCGGTGACACCGAACCGTTCGACTTTTGAACAACAACACCATGCCGGAACAGCAGTCGTTACCACTTGGATTTGTGCGCGGCGAGCCGGTCATTGAGAAACCGGAAGACCTCTACATCCCTCCGGATGCGCTGGAAGTGATTCTGGAAACGTTTTCCGGACCGATGGATTTATTGCTGTATCTGATCCGACGGCAAAAACTGGATATTGTTGAGCTCCCGGTACTGACCATCACCCGACAGTATGTTGAATACGTCGAAATGATGAAAGAGTTGAAACTGGAGTTGGCGGCCGATTACCTGGTGATGGCGGCAATGCTGGCGGAAATCAAAAGTCGACTGTTATTACCCAAGCCTCCGCAAGAGGATGAAGAAGAGGACGATCCGCGCGCCGAGCTGGTGCGGCGACTGCAAGAGTATGAGGCGATAAGACGTGGTGCGGAATTTATTGAGCAACAGCCGCAGATTGGTCGTGACAGTTGGTTAAGTGAGATAAAAACCGATGCCAAAGACTATGTAACAGTGCCACCACCGGAGGTGACGCTGGAGGATTTGACGCTGGCGTTCAGTCGGGTACTCAATACCATCAAGCTGCAGGCTCACCACCAAATCAAACGCGAACAGTTGTCCACCCGGGCTCGGATGAGTCAGGTCTTAGAGTTGCTACAACACAACCATTACGTCAGCTTCTCACGCTTATTCAAACGCAGTGAGGGTCGAGCAGGGGCTGTGGTTAGTTTTTTAGCAATTTTGGAACTTGTGAAGGAATCAATGATAGAATTGTCGCAAATGGAGCCAATGAGTGACATTCACATTCGCTTAAAACGCCAACATGATGAATTCGAATCAGCTTAAACAGTTATTAGAAGCCGCGTTGTTTGCTCATCCGCAGCCATTATCGGCGGAACAATTGCGGCAATTGTTGCTGAATGACAGCGAAACGTCATTGACGGCGGTAAAGAAAGCGTTGGATGAACTGCAACAAGACTATCAGGAACGTGGTGTGCAATTGGTGCAGGTGGCGTCCGGATATCGCTTCCAGACACGGGCGGAACTTGGGCAGCGGCTGGCGGGTTTGTGGCAGGAAAAACCACCACGTTATTCGCAAGCGTTATTGGAAACCTTGGCGCTGATCGTTTATCGGCAACCGATAACCCGTGGTGAAATTGAACAAGTTCGTGGTGTCAGTGTCAGCAGCAATATTATGAAAACGCTGCAGGAGCGAGGCTGGATTAAAGTGGTGGGAGTAAAAGAGGTGCCGGGACGCCCGCAACTTTATGCAACCACCAACGAATTTTTAGATGATTTTAATTTAAAAACTTTGGATGAATTGCCGGTGATTGATTCACCGGATGAAAAACGTACCGCTGAGACAGCGACTAACGAGAGAGATTTCCTGAATGACTGAAAAGTTACAAAAAGTATTGGCACGTTCTGGCCACGGTTCACGGCGCGAAATTGAAGCAAAAATTTCTGCCGGACGCATTCGCGTTAACGGCAAAGTGGCGCGACTTGGCGAACGTATTGATGCCGATGCTCAGGTGCGGATTGATGGGCACGAAGTACAGATTAAGCCGGAAGAGGCCGTGATCTGCCGGGTGCTGATGTATCATAAGCCTGAGGGCGAACTGTGTACACGTAAAGATCCTGAAGGCCGCCCGACGGTTTATGACCGGTTACCGAAAATGTCCGGCGCGCGCTGGGTGGCGGTTGGTCGCCTGGATGTTAATACGTCTGGATTATTGTTGTTTACCACCGACGGTGAACTGGCCAACCGATTGATGCACCCAAGTCAGCAGATTGAGCGCGAGTATGCCGTGCGTATTTTTGGTGAAGTGGATGAAGCTATGTTGCAACGTCTGCGCAAAGGTGTGCAACTGGAAGACGGGCCGGCGAAATTTAATACCATCAAAGCGGCTGGCGGCGAAGGTATTAACCGTTGGTTCCACGTTACCTTAAGCGAGGGACGTAATCGTGAAGTCCGCCGGTTATGGGAATCTCAGGAAGTTCAGGTCAGTCGTCTGATCCGTGTTCGTTATGGCGACATTCCATTAGAATCGGGGCTCCCGCAGGGGGGCTGGACAGAGTTGTCGCTGGAGGAAGTTAACTATTTGCGCAAGCAAGTTAAACTGCCGGCTGAACAACGTTCATTTATTGATCCTCGCCACAAAGAATCGAAGCAGCGGCGATTTGGTAAAATTCGTAAAGCGACCGCGAAACGCAAACAACAGTTAAAACAACAGAAGCCACGCGCAAACAAGCCGAAAAAATAGTATGCGCCATTGGTTTAAAGAGTATGCCGGCGAACAGCAACTGCTGCTCGCCGTACCTTTCCGTGATGATGTCTGGCGTGACCAGGCGAAACCTGCTCAACAAGCCCTGAGTAATCTGCGCGACAATCTGTCAGCGGTTATCGATGTCTGCTGTTTAACCCCTGAAACGGTGGCTTATGACGACATCTGGTTACGCGATACGCTGCCGTTATGGTTTATTGATGACACCCGCGACGATTGGCGCGGGCTGTTACCGCAATTTGACGGTTGGGGGGGCGTACAGTCGCATATTGAGCAGGATGCAAGGTTGTCAAAGCAGCTGTTTGGTGAGGTCGTGACCGGCACCGATTGGACGGGTGAGGGCGGCATGTTCAGCCATAACGGTGAATGGCTATTGGTCGGTTTTACCAGTTTGTGCAAGCGCAATCCCGGCTATCCCGCCGCACAACTGAAACAGCGCATCGCAGAAGATTTTGCACCGTTGCGACCCGTTTTTATCGAAACCTGTCTCAGCGCTGATGAAACCTTTGGCCATATTGATAATCTGGCGTTGTTTATTAATGATACAACGTTGATCTACAGTGCTACTGACGACCCTGAACACCCGGATTATCCTGCCTGCCGGCTTGTCCAGCAACAGCTGGCGCTGTTACCCGATCATATTCGCCAAATTGCGCTGCCGCTGCCTTACCCGCAATGGCCGACATCCCCTGAACGATCGGGACTGAAATCAGCAGCGGGGGTGATGAAACGTGACACATCCGTGGCGTTGTTGTGCAGTTACGTGAACGTGATTGTGGTCGGTCATCATTTGGTATTGCCTCAGTACGGACTGGCTGAGGACGATATCGCGCTGAGCATACTGAAGTCAGCGCTGCCGGACTATCGGATAATGACGGTGAATGCGCGCGAGTTTGTACTTGGCGGTGGCGGACTACACTGTATCAGTCACTCGCTACCGCGGCCGCTGGCGCAATCTTTAACCGTTGTCGACCATGCTCCTTAGCATCGTAAAGGACATCGTCAGCTCGCTTATATAAGGTCTCGAAGGTGTCCGATGCCGTGGCGGTTGCAAAGCCCATACTGAAGGTAATGCGGTAGCTTTCGGGCAAGCCGCGGATGGGTTGCTCGTTGATGCGGTTGAGTAGACGGTTGAAAATCAGTTCCGCATCCTGTTCGGTTGCATCATACAGTACCAACAGCCACTCCTCACCGCCAAGACGGCCGAATTTATCCTGACTGCGTAAACAATCCTGAGTAACCTCAGCAAAACGTTGCAGCACTGCGTCACCGACGTCATGGCCAAACGAGTCATTAATTTGTTTAAAGAAATCGAAATCGACAACCGCTAGAGCAAGTTGGTGCTGTCCGTGCGCGACCGCTTCCAGCCCGAGCTGACATTGCCGGACAATGGCACGACGGTTCGGTGCGCCGGTTAAATCATCTTTCAGTGCAAGCTCGGCATAACGGCGACGCGCCCGCATCTGTTGATAAAGAAAATAGCTGATCAGCAGAACGATGGCGGCACCGGAAAACAGTAGCCATAACATCAGATAATTGGAGGTCCGCTGCTCCTGTAATTGCAACTGTTGCAACTGATTCTCTTTTTGCAGTAGCTCATTGGTGGCTTCTTGCTCACGAATCTCCAGACGTACCATGATTTCCTGAATTTGCTTATTCTGCAGTGTCTGTTGGTGTTGCAACAGATAGTCGACGGATTGCTGATAGGCCGCCAGTGCCTGCTGATAGTCTTGCTGTTGCTGGAATAACCGTGATTGCAGTTCGTAAAGGCGCTGTAACAGCTTGGTATCATTGAGCGTGTTGATTAATGACTGTGCCGCTTGCAGTGTCTGTTCGGCACTGATGATTTGTTGTTGCTCCAAATGAATTTCACTTTTTGCGAGCCACGCCTGCGCCTCCATCGGGTGGGCTCCGGCCGCTTTAAAAACCGGGAGTGCACGTTCTATCAGTTGCAGCGCACGTTGCTCATTACCTTGGGTATCTTCGATCTCCGCAAGTCGTTGCAGCGCATAAGCAATGCCCAATTGGTCGTCGATTTTGCGGCTCGACGCCAGCGCCTGATTAAAATACTGTCTGGCTTTCTGATAATCCGAGGTGAGCGAATAGGCTCGGCCAAGATTGTACTGAGCGACCGAAACATCCCAGTCACCAAGATGTTGCTGGGCAATCGACAGGGTATCGTGCATGTGTTGCAAAGCGATATCGTACGCACCAATTTCAAGGTAGATGGCACCTATCAGCCCATGGAACTCCATTTGCAGACGGGGGAGATCGGAGTAGCGTTGTTGCTCCAATGCCTCGAGGATTTCAAGCGCGCGGGCGACATCACCGGACTCATGAAAAACCTGGGCTTGAAGTATTTCCGCTTCGATAATGAGATTACTGTTGTCGGCATCTTTTGCGGCTTCGATGGCATAAATGGCACTGCTGGCGGCGCGTTTAAGCATACCACGCTGGATAAAATACCAACCTTGATTAATCCGTAGCAGTGATGTTGCGGTAGGGTAATCGGCCAGTTTGGCGAAGCGCAGCCCTTCTTCAATGGCAGCCTGGACATGATCTTCGTCACCGGAATAGCGCAGCGCCTCTACCCGAATTGCGTAAGCGAGGGCGAGGTCTTTGAATTGACGATCACGATCGTATGTTTGAATCCATTCCTGTGTGGTATTGAGCCAGCGTTGCGGATGATTGCTGGCGTCAACCCGCCATTTCTGCCAGGGTTCGGCGGCGCTGCCGGCAACGCTGAAGGCCATTGCAACGAATGCTAAAACATACAATGCGATAAAGCGTGGTATTGACGTCACGGAGTCGTTGGCAGATGATTTGTTAACAAATTGTAGTACAGCGGCATACGCTTGTCCCGCTTAGTTTGTGTTTTTAATGGAAAATATGACATTCAGTCGTGCTTCAATCTGTTGTTCGCCGGGCAATGAGGGAGACTTTGAGCGAGTATCAAGCTCCGCCATTTGCATCATGATTGGCTGCGACATCGACTGTTCTTCGATGCGTAGGACACCGTCGATAATGACGCCGGCCGTATCAGCAATAAAGGTGGCTTTTTGACGGGCATTCTTAAAGGCCTGTTGCAGCGCTTGTTGATACAGTTGTTGTTGATTAGATACCTCAAACTGTACCTGACCAACACGGGTCACCCCCTGTGCCAGTGCTAAATCAATGATTTGGTCATAGAGCTCCAGTGACGGTAGCGTAACTTCCAGTGACCGCATCACGACAAAACCGCTTTGTTCACGCTTACCATCGCCGGAGGTATCGTACTGCGGATAAACATTCAACTGGTAGGAACGAATGTTGCGATCCGGTATGTCACGTTGACGCAAGTCATCAATCAGCGCAGTGGTATATTGGTCGACTTGTGTCTTTAACGAGCTGAGTTTATTGCCGCGTTGTTCGATGGTGAAGGTCAGTGACGCCTGGTCAGGTACCGCACTGACACTGGCGGAACCGGATACTCGCAGGCCGTGGGTGTTGTCGCTCGCAGAATATGACTGCGCGAAGGAAGTAAAAGAAATGAGCAACGCCAGACAAACTGTTAATATCAGGGTTGGTTTCCAAAATGGATCGGAGTGTTTCATTATCACCTCTCTTCTTTTAATTTAATCAGTTGGAGTCCCGCTATGGATGAAAGTTCCTCAGCAAGCGATAAAACCGTATCGGATGATACTCAAGCACTGAAAGACAGCGCTTTTCGGCTACTGACCCGGCGCGAGCACAGCCGTTTTGAATTGCGTCAGAAGTTGGTTAAAAAAGGCTGGTCAAGCGCAGCGGTTGCAGAGCTGCTTGACTGGTTACAGGCTGAGGGGTGGCAGAGCGATGAACGATTTGCGGAGAGCTTTGTTCGCGACAAACTTATGCAGGGCCAAGGACGATTAAAAATCGTGGCGCAGGCCACACAACAGCGCGGTATTGCGCGCGAACTGGTTGAGGCAGTTCTGGAACAGCAACAGCCGGACTGGCGCAGTCGTTGCCGCGCCGCGCACCAGAAAAAATTTGGTGACTCGGCACCGGAGGATCGCAAACAGTGGGCAAAGCGCGTGCGCTACTTGCAGCAAAAAGGCTTCAATGGCGATGAGATTTTCGCCGTACTCGGCGAACTCGAACGCTAGGCGAGGCTTTCGCTTCGTGATAATCTAGACAGTCAAATTCGGTTCAGGCAGAAGTTCAATAGGATGTTAAATGAGCATGAATAGCGCCCAAATTCGTGAGAAGTTTTTACAGTTTTTTGCTGAACGGGGACATGAACGTGTACCGTCAGCGTCAATGATTCCCGGTAATGATCCGACCTTATTGTTTACGAATGCCGGTATGGTGCCCTTTAAAGATGTATTTCTGGGAACCGACAAGCGCCGCTATACGCGAGCGACCTCTGCACAACGGTGCCTGCGTGCCGGGGGCAAACACAACGATTTGGAAAACGTTGGTTACACAGCCCGTCATCACACCTTCTTTGAAATGCTGGGTAACTTTAGTTTTGGTGATTACTTTAAGCGTGAAGCTATTCAGTACGCCTGGCAGTTCTTAACCGAAGAGCTCAAGTTACCGGCAGAAAAGCTGTGGGTGACTGTCTTTACCGAAGATGATGAAGCTTATGATATCTGGGCAAAAGAAATCGGAGTGCCTGAAGATCGAATTTCCCGTATTGGTGAAAAAGATAATTTCTGGTCAATGGGTGATACCGGCCCCTGTGGCCCGTGCTCAGAAGTGTTTTATGATCATGGCCCTGAGGTTTGGGGCGGCCCTCCGGGTACGCCGGAAGAAGACGGTGACCGTTACATCGAAATCTGGAACCTGGTGTTCATGCAGTATAACCGTCAGGCTGATGGCACATTAGAACCCCTACCGGATCCATCGATTGATACGGGCATGGGATTGGAACGTATTGCTGCGATTTTACAGGGTGTTCACAGTAACTACGAAACCGATACGTTCCAGGCGCTGATAAAAGCGGCTGCACAGGCGGTTGGTGTGGATGATACCGAGAGCAAATCGCTGCGCGTCATTGCTGATCATATTCGCTCCTGTTCGTTTTTAATTGTCGATGGTGTTATGCCGTCTAACGAAGGCCGCGGTTACGTGCTACGCCGTATCATCCGTCGTGCTGTGCGTCACGGTCATTTGTTGGGGGCCAAACAGGCGTTTTTCTATAAATTGGTGGCTGAGCTTATTAATCAGATGGGAGATGCTTATCCCGAACTGAGTGAAAAGCGCCAAATTATCGAAGATGCGTTGCATCGTGAAGAACAGCAGTTTGCGAAGACACTCGAGCGCGGTCTGACGATTCTGAACGAAGAAATTGCCGGCCTTGAGGGTACAGTGATTCCCGGAGATGTGGTGTTTAAATTGTATGACACCTATGGCTTCCCGATGGATTTAACCGCAGACATCGCCCGCGAGCAGAAGCTGACCATCGACGAAGAGGGTTTTGCGCAGGCGATGGCAGAACAGCGTCAACGCGCACAACAAAGTTCACAGTTTGGCGTTGACTACAACAGCCAACTGAAATCATCGCAGCAGAGTGAATTCCTCGGCTATGACAGCAATGAAGGACATTCGACGGTTGTCGAGCTGTTCAAAAATGGCGAGTCGGTGGACGAACTGGCGGCCGGTGATGAAGGTATCGTGATTTTGTCAGCAACCCCGTTTTATGCCGAAAGCGGCGGTCAGGTGGGTGATACCGGGCGGCTGTTGCTGGCCGACGGTGAGTTTGAAGTAAGCGATACCCAATACATTGGTAAGGCGATTGCGCATCACGGTAAAGCTCATGGCGCAATCAAACGTAATGATCGCGTCGAAGCTCAAGTTGACGCACAGCGACGCGATAATATTCGCCGCAATCACTCGGCCACGCATTTGCTGCACGCAGCGCTGCGAAAGCTACTCGGCGAGCACGTAAACCAAAAAGGCTCGTTGGTTGAAGCCGAACGGATGCGTTTTGACTTTTCCCACTTTGAGCCAGTCAGTAAACAACAGATTGCCGAACTGGAGCGACAGATCAATGCGCAGATCCGTGCCAATATTGAACTCAGCACGCAGCTGATGAACATTGAAGACGCCAAACAGGCCGGTGCTATGGCGTTGTTTGGCGAGAAATACGATGACGATGTGCGCGTGGTGCGTATGGGTGACGTGTCGATGGAACTGTGTGGCGGTACCCACGTTCGCGCAACGGGCGATATTGGTTTGTTCCGTATTATCAATGAAACCGGTATTGCCTCGGGTGTACGCCGTATCGAAGTGGTTACTGGCGCAGCGGCGGTGGATTACACGCTCGGCCAGCAACGCTTGCTTGACCAGTTGGCTGCAGAGTTTAAAACCGACCACGAATCGGTTCCGGAGAAAGTGGCGCAACTGCAGTCTCGCGCAAAAGAACTGGAGCGGCAGAAAGAACAATTGCAGCAAAAACTTGCGCAACAGGCCAGTGGTGGTCTAATTAATCAAGTAACAGACATTGGTGGTGTCAAAGCAATTGTTGCCGAACTTGAGCAAACTGATCCGAAAGCACTGCGCGGTTTAGTCGACGATTTGAAGAACCAATTGGGGTCAGGTGTCGTATTACTTGCTACAGCGCAAGCTAATAAGGTGAGCTTGATTGCTGGGGTTACGAAAGATTTAACCAAACGCGTGAAAGCAGGAGATTTGGTTAATCAAGCCGCGAATGTCGTAGGTGGCAAAGGTGGCGGCCGTCCGGATATGGCGCAAGCCGGCGGTTCACAACCTGAGCACCTGAGCGAAGCATTGGCAACAGCGACAAGTTGGTTACAAAACGAACTTAAAAGTTAACGAGATTATATATGTTTCGTTATAGTGTAATTGTCGCGGATATTGTTAGACTGCCAATCAGTAGCTTAGGGAAACGTTCTAATTCGTGGTGAAGCGGGACAGTATTGAAGGAGCAAGTTATGTTGATTTTGACACGCCGAGTCGGTGAGACTCTAATGATTGGTGATGATGTATCCGTTACAGTGCTCGGAGTAAAAGGCAATCAAGTTCGTATTGGAGTGAATGCCCCAAAAGAGGTGTCTGTGCATAGGGAAGAAATCTATATGCGCATTCAGTCTGAAAAGGACGACGGCCAGACCACTGACGAATAAGTCAGACAATACCGTTCCGCTTGCCCGAGTAAAAACACTAAATGAAAAAGCCAGCGTTAAGCTGGCTTTTGTCTTTTTTGGCCGGTTTTGCCTGAAAACTGGTCGAGATGGTTAAATATCCCACACTTGAACGCAGAGATGGAAAAAAGCGATTGACATTATTTCCAACCTCGCTAGAATGCACGCCACAACGTTACGGAGAGGTGGCCGAGTGGCTGAAGGCGCTCCCCTGCTAAGGGAGTATAGGGTTTATAGCCCTATCGAGGGTTCGAATCCCTCCCTCTCCGCCAGTAACGTTTAGACGTTGAAATCAGCGCGCTCGTAGCTCAGCTGGATAGAGTACCTGGCTACGAACCAGGCGGTCGGAGGTTCGAATCCTCCCGAGCGCGCCAATTTCACACACACCCCGATGATGCGCTCGTAGCTCAACTGGATAGAGTACCTGGCTACGAACCAGGCGGTTGGAGGTTCGAGTCCTCCCGAGCGCGCCATTTCTTAGTTTTTCCCCAATATTTTATCTCTTTATACCGGTTATATATCTCTTTATCTGCTTGCTAAGCCTGCTACCATAGTCTTTAATCTTTTTATAACATTTTAGGCTACCAAAGCAGGAGTGAACGTGACTGAGTTATTTGTCAACGCTGCAGAAATCATGCTGGTTGGTATGGGCGCCGTGCTGGCGTTTCTGTTACTACTGATCGTTGTTATGGCATTGATGGGGCGGCTAATTCCGCATCCTGAACCTGTGCCGCAGCGCACGCCATCTTCGGCTCCAGATTCCTCTCACTCAGATGGCAATCCATCACCTGGTGTTGTTGCCGCCATCAGTGTGGCGGTAAATCGTTATCGCAAAACTCACCGTAACTAATACTCACCGTAAATAATCATGGTCAGCCAAACCGCATAAAAAAATAAGGAGAGTTCCGCATGAGTAACCCACTTAAGCTCACGGAGTTAGTGCTTCGTGACGCGCATCAATCGTTGCTTGCAACGCGTATGCGCATCGACGATATGTTACCGATTGCCGAAAAACTGGATAAAGTCGGTTATTGGTCAATGGAATCCTGGGGGGGCGCAACCTTTGACGCCTGTATTCGCTATCTTGGTGAAGACCCCTGGGAGCGCATCCGTGAATTAAAAAAGGCCATGCCCAATACGCCACAGCAGATGCTGTTACGCGGTCAGAACTTGCTTGGTTACCGGCACTACGCTGACGATGTGGTTAAGCGCTTTGTTGAACGGGCGAAAGATAATGGCGTTGACGTATTCCGTATTTTTGATGCGATGAATGACGTGCGCAATTTAAAAACCGCAATTAAAGCGGCAAAAGACGTTGATGGACACGCGCAGGGGACAATGTCTTACACGGTGAGCCCCGTACATACCTTAGAGAAATGGGTAGAAATGGCGCAGGAACTGGAAGACCTGGGTTGCGATTCCTTGTGTATTAAAGACATGGCCGGTTTATTGCGGCCTAATGATGCGTTCGAGCTGGTTTCGGCGCTGAAAAAGAACACCAGCCTGCCGATTGCGATGCAGTGCCACGCTACCACCGGTTTAAGTGTTGCGACGTATCAGAAGTCCATTGACGCCGGCATTGACATGCTGGATACCGCCATCTCATCCATGAGTATGACTTACGGCCATTCGCCAACAGAAACACTGGTTGCTATGACGGAAAACACGGATCGTGATACCGGTATGGACTTGCCGTTGCTGGAAGAAATTGCGAGCTATTTCCGCGATGTGCGTAAAAAATACGCGCAGTTTGAAGGCTCACTGAAAGGCGTTGATGCGCGCATTCTGCTGGCACAGGTGCCCGGCGGTATGCTGACCAATATGGAAAACCAGTTGAAAGAACAGGGTGCCATCGAAAAATTTGATCAGGTGCTGGAAGAAATTCCTAAAGTTCGCGAGGATTTAGGTTTTATTCCTCTGGTGACGCCAACTTCTCAAATTGTCGGTACTCAAGCGGTACTGAACGTTTTGAGTGGTGAGCGTTATGCCAATATTTCGAAGGAAACCGCGGCGGTATTAAAAGGTGAATACGGTGCTACAGCCGCACCGGTTAACGAAGATCTGCAAAAACGCGTTTTAGACGGTGCTGAGCCGATCACGCAGCGGCCTGCCGACTTGTTGGATAACGAGTTGGATAAGCTCACAGACGAGCTAAAAGAAAAAGCCAAAAATGAAGACATTCGTCTGGCAGACGCTGTGGTTGATGACGTGCTGACCTATGCGCTATTCCCTCAAATCGGGCTTAAATTTCTTAAGAACCGTGATAATCCGGACGCTTTTGAGCCGGCACCACAAGCGCAGTCTGAAAGTCCTGCCAAATCAACGTCGAAACCGGCAACAAGCAGCGGCTCGGCTGAGCCGGAAGCGTATGATGTCGATGTCGACGGTCAACGCTATCGAGTCCGGATTGGTCCGGCTGGCGAATTAGAAGAGGTTGCACCGGCGCCGAAGTCGTCCACGGATAAGGGTGGTGATTCATCGAGTACGGGTGGCGAAACCATCAAAGCGCCATTAGCCGGTAATGTTTTCAAAGTGGTTGTCAAAGAAGGGCAAGCGGTAGCGGCCGGTGATGTGGTGATCGTGATGGAAGCGATGAAGATGGAAACGGATATTAAGGCTGAGACCGGCGGCACCGTTAAGTCGCTGCATGTTAAAGAAGGCGACGCCGTTTCTGTGGGTGATGAGCTGGTAACCTTGGGTTAAATTATGGATAAATTATTAACCTTGTGGCAGACCACTGGTATTGCGGCGATGACCATAGGCCAGGCCTCAATGATCATCGTTGGCGGTATCTTGCTGTATCTTGCCATCGCGAAGAAGTTTGAGCCATTGTTGTTATTGCCGATCGGCTTTGGTGCTATTCTCGCCAATATCCCGCTGGGCGGCTTTAATGAACCCGGTGGGGTGCTTTATTACGTTTATAACGTGGGTATCGATACCGGCATGTTCCCGCTGCTGATTTTTATGGGTGTGGGTGCGCTAACGGATTTCGGCCCGTTGTTGGCCAACCCCAAAATGATGCTGCTTGGCGGTGCCGCCCAGTTTGGCATTTTCGCAACATTATTCGGCGCGATCGGTCTGAACGTGATTCCGGGCATCGAATTCACGCTGGCTGATGCGGCGGCGATATCCATTATCGGTGGTGCGGACGGGCCGACCGCTATCTTTTTGGCATCGCGACTGGCTCCTGATTTATTGGGTGCGATAGCCGTGGCCGCCTATTCGTATATGGCGCTGGTCCCGATTATTCAGCCACCCATTATGCGGCTGCTGACGAACAAGGAAGAGCGGCAGATAAAAATGGAGCAGCTACGCCCGGTAGGTCGTCGTGAAAAGCTGTTTTTCCCATTAGCCGTGATTCTGTTAACGCTGTTGTTCCTGCCCAGTGCGACGCCATTAGTCGGGATGTTCTGTCTGGGTAACCTCATGCGCGAATCGGGTGTGGTGGAACGCTTAACAAAAACCACGCAGAACGAGCTGATCAATATCGTCACCATTTTTCTGGGGCTTGCGGTCGGTTCAAAGCTGCAGGCGGAGCAATTCCTAAGTTTTACCACCTTGGGTATTCTGGTATTAGGTGCGGTCGCCTTCGCCATTGGTACAGCGAGCGGTATCCTAATGGCAAAACTGATGGGTAAATTCAGTAAAAGCCCGATTAACCCGTTGATCGGTGCGGCTGGTGTATCGGCGGTACCGATGGCGGCCCGGGTTGTCAATAAAGTGGGTTTGGATGCGAATCAGAGTAACTTTTTATTGATGCATGCAATGGGACCGAATGTCGCCGGGGTGCTTGGCTCTGCGGTGGCTGCCGGTGTGTTGCTGGCGCTTGTCTAATGGAACGGGTGACGGGTTAGCGACCCGTCACCCACATCATCAGCGTGTAAAATAACGCGATCACTGTACTGAAAATCGCGATGTAAGCGAACCCCTTCAATCCTTGTTTAATGGTCCAGCCGTTAAGTTTTAGGTAGATGAGCCACGCTAAGCTCAACACCAACGGGATCAGAAAAATAAAACGAATCATAACGCTCCTAAGCTTGATGGTTCTGGATAGCGTCCAGATCACTTGCGGCCAGATAGGCATGCTGCAAACGTTTTTCAAGCACCGTGATTTGATCAGCAACTTTGTCAATATCGCCGTCTGCCATATATTTTTCAAGTTCACTGGCTTTGTTTTGCAGCGCATCAAGGCCTAAATTACCGGCCGCTCCTTTCAGAGAATGAAAATAGCGTCGGGCGCTTTCGTGCTGTCCGCGGGTGATAAAGTCAGATACCTTCATGGCGCTGTTTTGGTACTGCTCATAAAGCTGACCAACCAACTTAATGTACAGTTCAACATTATTGCCAAGCCGCGCCAACGCCCCGTCGAAATCAATCCCCTTGGTTTGCGGATAACGCAATTTAGGATGTTTATCCGGCTGCTGTTCGGTGGTTGCCGCTGAGGTATCGCTGTCTTCGCCATCGTAGTCGCCGGGAACACACCATTTGACCATCGCTTTCAGCAGTTGTGCCTCATCGATAGGCTTGGCGATGTGTCCTTGCATGCCCGCCGCCAGTGACCGTTCTTCATCACCACTCATGGCGTTCGCGGTCATCGCCAGAATGGGTAACTGCTGGTAGTTGTAATGGGCACGGATCTGTTTGGCGGCGGTAAGCCCATCCATGACCGGCATTTGAATGTCCATCAGCACCAGCGCATAACGTTTGCGTTCTATGGCCTCGATGGCAGCCTGGCCATGCTCTGCAATATCCACCCGGAACTGGTGCGACTGCAGCAATTCACGGGCAACCTGCTGGTTTATTTCGTTGTCTTCGACCACCAGGATGGGGGCATGACGAATACTATCGGGTATTTTCGCATGGTTATTGCTGTCATTGATGGCAGGCTGCGCCGATGGGAACAGTGTTGAACTTAAACTGCGGCCCAGGCTGGCTGCGGTGTAGGGTTTTGACAAAATGTCATCGACGCCGGCCTGGCGCGCTTTTTCGTTCAATTCTTCGACATAGTAGCCGGTGGCAAGCACCAGCGCCGGACGTTGTTCGCCACTGTAGTGCTGGCTGATACGGCGACAGAACTCAAGTCCGTCCATACCCGGCAGGCGCCAGTCGACTAAAATCAAATCAAAGGGGTGTTCGTCGGCAACCGAACTCTGATAGATTTCTAACGCTTGCTCAGCGGTGCGACAGACTTTTACATCCACCCGATAACTGCGCAGCATCTCCTGAATCATTTCACGGGTGCTGAGATTGTCGTCAATCGCCAATACCCGCACACCTTCAAGTTTCTGCATCAAATACTGATGGTGCGAATTATCCTGCTCGTCTTGTAATGGCAGTGTCAATTCAATGTAGAAGGTAGAACCCTGGCCAACGCCGCTGGTGACCCCGATGTCACCGCCCATCAGGTAAATTAACCGCCGTGAAATGGCCAAACCCAGGCCGGTTCCTCCGTATTTGCGTGTGGTTGAGGTGTCTGCCTGAGTAAAGGCCTGGAACAGGTTGGCCCGCTGTTCTTCGTCCATGCCAATGCCGGTGTCGCTGACCGAAATACGTAACCACACTTGCGCATCGGACTTTTCCAACAAGGTAACGGCGACGTTAATCTCGCCATCGTCGGTAAACTTGATGGCATTACTGACCAGATTGACCAATACCTGATTCAAACGCAGAGGATCGCCAAGTAACCGCGTTGGAATATTGGCCGG
Organism: Idiomarina sp. OT37-5b; assembly: GCF_002968395.1. Taxonomy (NCBI): domain Bacteria; kingdom Pseudomonadati; phylum Pseudomonadota; class Gammaproteobacteria; order Alteromonadales; family Idiomarinaceae; genus Idiomarina; species Idiomarina sp. OT37-5b. The sequence continues at coordinate 1,838,640 of NZ_CP027188.1, read as the reverse complement.
CAAGTTAATGATGAACTCGAGATCTTTATCGTAAGCTTTGTAGGCAAACATATCGGCAAGTGAGGTCAGGACATCCTGTAAATCGAACGGAATGCGCTCGATGGTGAGTTTGCCGGCGTCAATTTTAGAGAAGTCGAGAATGTCATTGATGACCCCCAGCAACGCCTGCGATGAGGAATCAATGACCTTTAAATAGCGTTTTTGCTTCTGATTCAACTCGGTTTTAAGGCATAGGTTAGCCATACCGACAATGGCGTTGATCGGGGTTCGAATTTCATGACTCATATTGGCCAGAAACTCACCTTTCGCCTGATTTGCCTGCTCCGCCGTTTCCTTCGCTTTTTCCATTTGTTCGGCGACCGACTTGATGCTGGAAATGTCATAGTAGCTGCCCAGAATGCCGATGACGTTGCGGTCTTCGTCGTATAAAGGCACGCTCGAGTGTTCGACCCAGCGTTGGCCACTGGTCAGTGTCAATTCGATTTCATCGTTACAGGATGCGTGCTGATTCTTAAGTGTTTGTTGATCCCGCTGGCGCAAAATTTCGTTGTTAGCGAGGATATTGATGTCACGATCGTCTTTACCACTGAGTTGATCTTCGGCAATGCCAATGTCCTGACAAAAGGCATGGTTGCCACCCAGCAACTTAAGATCCCGATCACGCCAGTAAACGCGCGTCGGCAAGTCATTGAATACCTGCTCGAACAGGTGCAGTGAATTGGACGATAAAAACGGCTGTTGTAACGGTGACGTTAGCGATGTGCGGTGCGTCCAGAGCCACACACTGCAGGCCAGTATCAGACTGATGATAACCGTTACCAGTAGCGCACTGGCGTTCCATGGGGCGGGTAACACCAGGTACAAAACCAGGCTGATGGATTGCAGCGCGATAAAGGCGATTTGCAGAAACGTCCAAATAGAAGTCATGATTGCCAGTGGGTGATGTCAATGTGTCAAGTAGTTTGCCATGAGCGGCGAAAAACACCAAGTTGTTGCGGACGATAGCGCCGCCAAACATAGACGTTAAGGTAAATTCCCAGTAAGCTTTGGGGCTAGCCAGAATGAAACGGTTCGATGGAGTTGTATTTTGCAGAATTCACTAGCAGATCGCGTAAAGGATTTGAATCAAGCGCAGCAGGGTAAGGCCTGGTCGGGTATTCACCGCGGTATCGAGCGCGAAGCGCTGCGCATCATGAAAGACGGAACTTTAGCTACGACGGATCATCCGGCCGAACTGGGTAAAACGCTGACGCACCCAACCATCACGACCGACTACTCGGAAAACTTGCTTGAATTTATTACCCCCGTTGCCAGTCGCATTAGTGACACCCTGGCGCAACTGCGTGACATTCATCGGGTTACCTATCAGGCGCTGGGTGACGAGCTGCTGTGGCCAATGAGTATGCCCTGTTATCTTGGTTCTGATGATGATATTCGTATTGCTAACTACGGTGATTCGCATTCCGGGCGCATGAAAAGCCTGTATCGGCGGGGGTTGACCCATCGCTATGGCGCGACCATGCAGATCATTTCCGGTGTGCATTATAATTTTTCTGTATCGGAAGCAATGTGGGAGCAGTTGGCGCAGCAACAGCAACGTCCTGATGATAAAGCGTTCCGTTCTGAAAAATACTTTGCGTTAATACGTAATTTCAAACGCATTGCCTGGGTGATTCCCTATCTGTTCGGCGCGTCACCGGCATTTTGTCAGTCGTTTTTCCAGCAGACCGGTACCGAGCAAAAAGACACCGACTGGAACTTCCAGCGCCTTGGTAAAGGTACTGCTTATTTGCCTTATGCCACATCTCTGCGCATGAGTGATCTGGGTTACACCAATAAAGAGCAGGCCAGCCTGGGCATTACTTATAATTCGCTGGATGAGTACGTCGCCGGATTGCGTAAAGCCATTACGACACCGTCAAAGCAATTCGCCCGAATCGGCGTAAAAGTGAACGGTGAATACCATCAACTGAACGATAATATTCTGCAAATTGAAAATGAATTTTACTCGCCGATACGGCCAAAACGTACCGCGCAGTCCGGTGAAACACCGAGCCAGGCATTAGAGCGTGGTGGTGTGGAATACATCGAGGTACGGGCGCTTGATGTGAACCCTTTCAGTGGCATTGGCATTACGGAACAACAAATTCACTTTTTAGATCTGCTGTTAATGTATTGCCTGTTGACTGACAGCCCGGAAATGTCATGGGAAGAACAGCAACAATACGATAAGAACTTTGCCAAGGTTGTGCTTGAAGGGCGCAACCCCAGTCTGGAATTATGGCAGGCGGGCCAGCAACGGTTGATGGCTGACTGGCTGGAAGAGTTGTTTGCTGACTTTACGTTGATTGCACGCTCACTGGACGAGTTCTCAGATAATCCGGGTCAGTATCAAAGCCACTTAAACGAGTTGTATCAGTGTGTGCTAAACCCGGAGTTGACGTTGTCCGGTCGGGTATTAACGATTTTGAAAGAAAATCATTGGGACTTCAGCACGCTGGGGATGGATCTTGCGCACAAATATCAGCACGAGTTCCGCAGTACCGAGTTGGAATATTATCAGCCGCAGGACTTTCTGCGCTGGAAACAAGAGTCGGAAACGGCGTTTGTGGCACGTAAAGAACACGACAATGTCGTTGATTTTGACGCTTTCTTAAGCAATTATTTTAAAGAAGCCGCTAAACCGGGTGGTTTAGCCAAATCATGAGCACAAAAAAACGCGGTCACCCAAGGTGGCCGCGTCAAAAAATACATTCAGGGGATGAACACAACATCGCTGCTCATTAACTCAGAGTCTTGTGCGTAACAGAAGTTCAACAATGAACCAAAAAAAATTAAAAAAAATCCAGCAACTCTCTCTTATCGTTGTTGCAACAGCGGCCATCAGCGGCTGTGCGACGGCACCGCCAGCATCGCCCGATAATATTTGCCATATCTTTGAAGAGAAGGAAGACTGGTACCACGCCGCAGCAGACGTCCGCGATAAGTGGGGGGTACCCATTCACGTGCCAATGGCAATGATGTACCAGGAAAGCTCGTTTAAACACGATGCGTTGCCGCCACGTGACTACCTGTTAGGTTTTATTCCCTGGGGCCGGGTAAGCAGTGCGTACGGCTATTCTCAGGCGAAAACCATGACCTGGGAAGACTATCAACGAGAAACCGGAAATGGCTGGGCCAGCCGCAGTGATTTCGAGGACGCCATTGATTTTATGGGTTGGTTTATTACCAAGACCTACACCATTAACGGGGTGTCAAAATGGGACGCCTATGGCCAGTACTTAAATTATCATGAAGGCTGGGGTGGCTATCAACGTAAAAGCTATTTGCAGAAGCCTTGGCTGGTGCGCACATCGAAGATCGTGAAGCAGCGTTCTCTGCGCTACGCAGCGCAGCTGAAAACCTGTGAAGAAGATTTTCAGCATGGCTGGTTGTGGAATCTGTTTTTCGGTTAGTCGTCGTTATGCTCGTTAGTGGGTTTGTAGTAATTCGGTAGTACCCGTACTTGTTTGATCATGGTGTCACCCACTTCGATCAATTCTACTGGGTAGCCGCCCAGGCGCAGGCTCATGCGCGCAGACGGAATATCGCCAAATTGTTCGATGATCAAGCCACTGAGGGTTTTAGGGCCATCGGTGGGAAAGTGCCAGTCCATTTCTTTATTCAATTCGCGCAAGTTGGCGCTACCCTCGACCAAATAACTGCCGTCGGGCTGAACCGTGACGGTCTCGCTCGGCGGCGGTGCCATTGAGGTGGTGAAATCACCGACAATTTCTTCGAGAATGTCTTCCAGCGTGACCAACCCCTGAATATCGCCGTACTCATCGACCACCAGACCAATACGCTCTTTACGACGCTGAAATTTGAGCAACTGCACGTTAAGCGGGGTTCCCTCGGGGATAAAATAGATGTCGCGAACGGCACGCACCAGCGATGACTTATCGGTCTGAAAATGATTTTTACTCATCAAACGCATGATGTCGCGCGCGTGCAAAAAGCCAATTGCATCATCGATATCGTTGCGATAGAGCAGCACCCTGGTGTGTTGTGCGTGTTCAATTTGCTTGGTGATTTTTGACCAATCGTCGTTGATATCGATACCAACGATCTCATTACGCGGGATCATGACGTCCTCGACCGTCACCTTTTCTAAATCAAGAATACTGGTCAGCATTTCCTGGTGCGAGGTCGGTATCAAGTTGCCGGCCTCGTTGACGACGGTGCGCAACTCATCCGAGCTTAACGCATCACCAACATGGGCGCGTTTGGGGTCAATGCCAAGCAAGCGCATGAACGAGTTGGTGATAAAGTTTACGCTGGTGACAACAGGGTAGAGCAGTGTCAGCAACGGCCGTAAGATCAGCGAGCTTGGAAACGCAACCCGCTCGGGGTGCAGAGCGGCAATGGTTTTTGGGGTGACTTCCGCAAAGATTAATACCACTAGAGTCAAGACGAAAGGTGCCAACAGCAGGCCTAAATCCCCAAGCCAGCGCATGAACAAAATGGTGGCAATCGAGGAGGCGGCAATATTAACCAGGTTGTTACCGATCAAAATCAAGCCGATCAAGCGATCGGGCCGATCCAATAAGTATTGTACGCGGGTAGCTGCTTTGTGCTGGTGTTGTACCAGATGCCGTAACCGGTAACGGTTGATGGACATCATACCGGTTTCAGAACCGGAAAAATAAGCCGATAAAGCAATTAAAATAACCAAACTAACGAGTAACGTACTCGTCGATATCTCGTCCAAGATTACTGTCCTCAGGTCAATATAATATCTTTAACAAAACGACTGCCAAAGTAGCCTAACGTCAGCAGGGAACTGCCGACTAAAGTCAGGATTACCATCACTTTACCACGGGCACCACTGACACGGTGCATGACATTTGCCACGACATAAACGATGGCGGCGGCGATGCTGAGAAAGGTTTTGTGGGCGACGTTTTGAGCGAACATGTTATCTAAAAAGGCAAAGCCGGATAACAGCGCTAAAATGAGTAAGATAGTGCCACTGAACAGCAAACGGAAAAAATAACGCTCAATGGTCATCAGTGGCGGTAATTTATGGAACAACGTCGGGTTGCGACGTTGTTTTAACGTGTAACTGACGTAAGCGGCCTGAATCGCATACAGAGTAGCCAGGGCGAGTACGCCATAAGCAACCAGTGACAACACAATATGAACCAACAGACCGGCGTTCATATTAATGTAACTGCCCCATTGCGCCGGCGCTAAGGCCAGCAACAAACACGTGAGTGCGGCAAATAAATAAACAACCGGTTTCAGTAACAGACTACCGGAGTGATGGCTGCGCAAGAGCGCAAACAAGGCCACCAACCAGGACACACTGGCTAAACTGGAGGCAATGTTGATATGGTGAAAGTTATCTGCCGAAAATTCATTAAAAACCAGCAACGCGTGGCTAATGATAGCAACCAGCGCCGGAATAATATGAAATCCGGAATGCAGTTCGCGGTTTTGCAATAAGTTTCGCAAAATCACAACAGCGCTGATGACATATCCAGCGATGGCTAACAGCAACAGAATGGTGAGCATCACGGGCTCGCAATCCTCAATTGAAACGATGATTTACACCGAGTATACGATCATGATGGTACAAACCCAAGCATCTGAGGGCGAAAGTTACTTGCAAATCAGATATACTAGCCCCATCTAACAAGGCAATTCGTCAGCAAACGCGACAAGTAACGGAAGAGATCGCCCTTATGTTTGAGAATTTAAGCGAACGACTGTCACAATCGCTCCGTAATATCGGCGGCCGCGGTCGGTTAACGGATGACAATATAAAAGACACTTTGCGCGAAGTTCGTATGGCTTTACTGGAAGCCGACGTTGCTTTGCCGGTGGTCAAAGAATTTATTGGTAAAGTCAAAGAACGCGCCGTTGGCACCGAGGTAAATAAAAGCCTTACCCCAGGGCAGGTCTTTGTCAAAATCGTGCAAAGCGAGTTGGAAGCGGCCATGGGCGAAGCCAACGTTCCGCTCAGCTTGAATACCCAGCCGCCGGCCGTGATTTTGATGGCGGGCTTGCAAGGTGCCGGTAAAACCACCAGTGTCGGCAAACTGGCGAAGTTCCTAAAAGAACGGGAAAAGAAAAAGGTCATGGTGGTCAGTGCCGACGTTTATCGGCCGGCCGCGATTAAACAGTTGGAGACGCTGGCAGAGCAAACCGGCGTTGAGTTTTTCCCGTCCAGTACCGACCAGAAGCCGGAAGATATTGCTAAGGCCGCGATTGCGCAGGCGAAAAAACAGTTCATCGATGTGGTGCTGGTGGATACCGCCGGTCGTCTTACCATTGATGAAGATATGATGCAGGAAATCCAACAACTGCACGCCAGCATCAAGCCGATCGAAACCTTATTCGTGGTTGACTCGATGACCGGTCAGGATGCGGCTAATACCGCGAAAGCCTTTAACGACGCCTTGCCACTGACCGGTGTTATCCTCACCAAAACCGATGGCGATGCGCGCGGCGGTGCGGCACTGTCGATTCGCCACATCACCGGCAAACCGATCAAATTCCTGGGTGTCGGTGAGAAGAACGACGCGCTGGAGCCTTTCCACCCGGATCGGGTAGCGTCGCGTATTCTCGGCATGGGTGACGTGTTGTCACTGGTGGAAGAAGTCGAGCGCAAGGTCGACCGCGAGAAAGCCGAGAAAGTGGCGCGCAAGGTCATGAAAAAAGGCCAGTTTTCGCTGGAAGACTTCCGCGATCAACTGGCGCAAATGCGTGACATGGGCGGCATGATGGGGTTGATGGATAAATTGCCCGGTATGGGTAAGATGACCGACCAAATCAAGGGGCAGATGGACGATAAGGTCACCATCCGCATGGAAGCCATCATCAACTCGATGACGCCGCAGGAGCGCGCGCACCCGGACGTCATCAAAGGCTCTCGTAAGCGTCGTATTGCCGCCGGTTCAGGCACTCAAGTGCAGGACGTCAATAAATTGCTGAAGCAATTCCAGCAAATGCAAAAGATGATGAAAAAGATGAAAGGCGGCGGCATGCAAAAAATGCTGCGCGGCATGGGCGGAAAACTGCCGCCGGGAATGTTCCCAGGACGCTAATTAACTTGCATTTGAAGAAAAAATCAGTAGAATTGCCGAGCCTTCCGACCGTGTCGGAGGGCTTTGCTGTTTTTAACAGATACGTTTTACATTTACACAATTGAAATCGAGGAACGCAATGGTAACCATTCGTTTACAACGCAGCGGCGCTAAAAAACGCCCCTTCTACCAAATGGTAGTTGCTGACAGTCGCAATGCCCGCGACGGTCGCTTTATCGAAAATGTAGGTTTCTTCAACCCGGTAGCTCGTGGTCAGGAAGAAAAACTTCGCATCGACTTAGACCGTGTTGAACACTGGGTAGGTCAAGGCGCATCGTTATCCGATCGCGTTGCGAAATTAGTAAAAGATGCTCGCGCTGCGGCGTAAGCATAAGACTTATTCAGTCATAGGGTCGTCGGCATATGGCACAATCAGATAACGTCGTCATCGGTTGCATCGGTGCGGTTTATGGCGTGAAAGGCTGGTTGAAGATTCAGTCATACACCGAAAACCCGGAAGATATTTTTAGTTATAGCCCTTGGTACCTGCAGAGTTCTGCAGCACGCCAACAAAGCGAACAGGCCGTGACTGTCGTCGAATGGCGTCGTCACAATAAAGGTTTGATTGCGCTCATCGATGGTATTAATGACCGCGATGAAGCAAGTCGCTTGACTGGCATGGAAATCAGTATTGCAGCTGATGAGTTACCAGCGTTAGCCGAAGATGAGTTTTACTGGCGTGACCTGATTGGTATGCGAGTGAAAAACAAACAAGGCTACGACATGGGGGTGGTTGAACAGATTATGCCAACACCAGCGAACGATGTGCTGGTTGTGAGTGCCAACTCGAACGATGCGTTTGGGAAGTCTGAGCGACTGATTCCGTTTGTGCAAAGCCAGTACATACTGGCCGTGGACAACGATAATCAGCTCATTCAGGTGGACTGGCCAGCAGACTTTTAGCGGACTTGCCGATGCAAGTAGGCGTTATCAGTTTGTTTCCCGAAATGTTTGCCGCGATCACCGAGCACGGTGTTACGCGTCGGGCGATTCAGGATGGCTTGCTGAGTATCGAGGTGTGGAACCCACGTGATTTCACGCAGGACAAACATCGTACGGTTGATGATCGACCTTATGGTGGCGGACCTGGCATGTTAATGATGGTGCAACCTCTAGTGGACGCCATTAATGCCGCGAAGCAACGTCTGGGTGAAGAAACACCGGTTATTTATCTGTCGCCCCAGGGGCAAAAACTGGATCATCAAGGGGTAGCACAGTTAGCCCAACATGATCGAATGATTTTAATTGCTGGTCGCTATGAAGGTATCGACGAGCGAGTCATTCAGCAATATGTTGACGCTGAATGGTCAATTGGGGATTACGTGCTCAGCGGCGGTGAGTTACCAGCAATGGTACTGATTGATGCTGTAGCGAGGTTGGTTCCCGGCGTATTGGGACATCAAGATTCCGCAGCCGAAGATTCTTTTGCTGATGGCTTACTGGATTGTCCTCATTACACTCGCCCGGAGGTTTATAACGAGCAGCGGGTACCCTCAGTATTACTGAGCGGCGACCATGAAAAGATACGTCGTTGGCGTTTGCAGCAATCACTGGGTAAAACCTGGTTGCAACGTCGGGATTTAATGAATCGCCTAGCTCTGACTGACGAGCAGGAACAGTTGCTGAACGAATTTATCGAGCAGCACTCGTCCGAAAAATAGCGTACAGTTTACCTAGGATAGGAGAAATACCATGGCAAAAGTTAGCCAAAACATCATTAAGGCTCTTGAAGAAGAGCAAATGAAAAAAGATTTACCGGAATTCGCTCCAGGCGATACGGTCAGTGTAAATGTAAAAGTAAAAGAAGGTAACCGTGAGCGTCTTCAGGCATTTGAAGGTGTGGTTATCCGTGTTCGTAACCGTGGTTTGCACTCTGCATTTACGGTTCGTAAAGTATCAAGCGGTGAAGGCGTAGAACGTACGTTCCAAACGCACAGCCCGTTGATCGACAGCATCAATGTGAAGCGTCGCGGTGCAGTACGTCGCGCCAAGCTTTACTACCTACGCGAGCGTTCAGGCAAATCTGCACGTATCCGCGAAAAGCTGGCAACCAAGTAATTGGTGTCGCTTTGAAAAACCCGGCCTCGGCCGGGTTTTTTTATGCCTGTCATAGGCAAGCGCCGATTGCCGGCCATTCATGACCTGATAGCCTTCAGCATGTTCAATGCAGCCCGCTCTGCTAGCGTGCTTTAGTGCTAAATGCTAAGCTGGCGCTATGGACGAAGATATCGCAATACTCACGGCGGCGTTGGCGGATTTACTGCAACAAAAGTCGCAATGGACTGAACATCAGTTAATCGAAACCTTGCAAAAGCCGCCTTATGAGCTGCTGGAGGCAGGGGCTTTGCGCGATCCCTTATCGTTATTTCAGACGCATTTTTTGATCTTTCATTGTCTTTATCGACTGCGAGCTGATTGGCGTGAACGTCAACAGGCGGATTTAACGATCAATACCTTAAAGATTGAAACCTTACCCTGGCAGGCAGGGGAAGCGGGGTTGCAACCACATGACCCGTTGGCGGACTATTATCTTGATCTTACGCAATTAACGGGTACGACCTGTGCTGACGTTGAAGCGTTATTGGATGACTTTTGGCGTAAAATGGGGGCGCATAAACCCAGCGCCGGGGCGCAAATGCCGTATGAGCAAGCGTGTGAAGTGATGGAGGTGGCACCGCCGCTGACAGCGCCGCAAGTCAAACGTCAGTACCGGCGCTTAATTCATAGACACCATCCGGATAAAGGCGGTAGTCTTGTTAAAATGCAGACCATTAAAAAGGCGTATCAGACACTGATGACGCAGTTGTAATTGAAAACATTGATTAACCCATACATAGGATAAGTGAGTAGTAACTATGTCCAGTAAAAGCGCCGATGCCGCGGCTACGCAGTTGAGCCAACTGCGTGATGCCATTGATGCCGTCGATACCCAATTGGTCGACTTAATCGCACAACGTGCTGCGATCACTGCTCAGGTGGGGCAGGTAAAACGTCAGTTGAAACAACCCCTTTATGTCCCTGAGCGTGAGCATAGTTTGATTCGTGCGCGGCGCCAATATGCCGAGCAAAAAGGCTTGGCAGCGGATTTGATAGAGGACGTATTGCGCCGCATCATTCGGGAGTCGTACCGCACTCAGACTATGCAGGCGACGCCAACCTCGACCGATTTGTCACGTCCGGTGGTGATTGTTGGTGGGCGTGGACGGTTGGGTCAGTTGCTGGCTAAGTTGTTTGGGCAGACCGGTTATCAGGTGACGGTGCTGGATAAGGGCGATCAGTGGACTGATGAATTGGCTGCGCAGGCGCAGTTGGTGATGCTGTCGGTGCCGGTGAATCAGACGGTTGGGGTGATTCGGCAACTGCCAGCGTTGGCCGCTGACTGTGTTTTGGCGGATGTGACCAGTGTTAAGTCCGAACCATTGCAGGCGATGCTGGAACAGCACAGTGGACCGGTGGTGGGATTACACCCAATGTTTGGCCCGTCGGTACAAAACTTGGCGAAACAGTTGGTGGTGGTGACGCCGGGGCGGGGCGCTAACGCTTGTCAGTGGTTGCTGGATCAGTTTGTTAACTGGGGGGCTCATATTGAAACCAGCGATGCGGGGCAACACGACGAGGCAATGGGTTGGGTTCAGGCTATGCGCCATTTGAGCACCTTTAGCTATGGTTTGCATATGGCTGAAGAAAATGCGGATATCGATGCTTTATTGCAGATGAGCTCGCCAATTTATCGCATGGAACTGATGATGGTCGGGCGCTTGTTTGCCCAAAACGCGGAGCTTTATGCCGATATCATTATGGCGAACAAGCAGCAGTTTCCAACCATTGGTCGCTATCTGGAGCGTTTTGGGGAAGCCTTAGGGTATTTAGAAAAGGGCGATAAAGCTCGCTTTATTGAACAGTTTGAGCAAGTAAAGGCGTATTTTGGCAACTACGCCAGTCAGTTTCTCGATGAAAGTGAGGGTATGGTGCAGTTGGCCGATGATCAGCGCTTTCGTCAACAACACGGTGGTTGACAAAGGCGCTGTGTGGCGCTAACGGCGGAATTGCTCAAGTAATTCCGCTAGGGCATCAGGTGCAACCGGCTTGTGTAAGGTGGCGTTCATGCCGGCATCTCGGCAGGCCTCCATTTCGGTGGCACTCTGGTGACTGGTGACGGCAATGACCGGGGTATCCGAAAACTCCGCTTGTTGCCGCAATGTCCGGCAAACGTCAGCGCCGGACATGTCAGGCATTTCGAAATCAAGAAAAATCAAATCCGGTTGTGACTCCAGCGCGGCCAGCGCCTGTTCCCCATTTTCAGCGGTAATGACGTCAATGGGATGCTGGCTCAACATCGCCTTAAAGACTTCCAGGCTGATGAGATCATCGTCCGCAACCAGCACCGTCATGCGGTTAACTTCGTTCATAATACTACCGTTTTACTGATAATAGCTTTACCCTAGCATTGTCATAGCTTTTTGCCTAGAGAAAGGAGAGATACGATGGCTGTAAAGGCGCCCAGGATCAAGGTTTGGGACAGCTTTATCCGGTTTTATCATTGGCTGATGGTAGCGCTTGTCGGGGCACTGTGGTGGAGCGGTGAAAATGGCGAGATGGCATTGCACCAGGATTTCGCGATTGTATTAACCGCATTATTAATTGTGCGTATTGGCTGGGGATTTTTTGGCAGCAAAAACACTCGCTTTAGCTATTTTATCCGCTCGCCAATGAAAATTCCGCAACACGCGCAGGCATTATTGCAACGACGTTATCGCACCGGAGACACACATAATGCAGCCGGTGGGTGGTCGGTGATTGCATTATTGCTGATCCTGGCGATGCAAATTATCACCGGCATGTTCAGCAGCGATGGTATTTTGTTTTCGGGACCGTTAGCAGGGTACGCCAGTGGCGATTTGGTGGATTGGGCAACGGACTGGCATAAGGCGCAATTTAACGTGATTCTGGCGTTGGTGGCGCTGCATGTGTTAGCCGTTGTGATCTACCGAATCTTCGGTGTGCCATTGCTGGGGGCGATGTTCAGCGGCTATCGTAACAGCAAAGCCACCCAGCCCGAGTTAAAGCCGGGCTGGCAGGCAATGCTGCTGACGGTGGCGGTGTGGTTTATCCTTTATTTGCTGATCAATTAGTCCTTGTAATTGTCATGGCAGCCCTTGCAGTTCTTCGCGGCTGCCATAAACACTGGCTTGATGTCGTCCAGTGAGCCGCCGGCGGCTACTTCTGCCAACTTTTCGGCGTCAGCGGTAAAATCAACGGTGCGTTGTTTGAAGTCGTCCCAATTATCCCAGATTTCAGGCAGTGCATCGGTGTTGTCGCCTGGCATCGCGCCGTCTACTGAAAACCCGGCCCATGGGATATGGCTCAGACGGGCAAAGTCCTCGGCGCGTTGCTGAAAGATGGCGGCGTCAAATGCAACATCTCCTTTTACCATATCGCCCATAGCGGCAAAGTTATCGCGCATGATTGACAATGCGTTCTGGCGGTACTCGACGGCCGATTCTGCGTCGTTAAACGCATGTTTGTCGGCCATGGCGTTGCCGGCAATACCAAAGCTCAGTAACGCCGTGGTAACGGCTGTGATCGTCAGCTTGTTCATAGTCACTTCCTTCATCTTATTGTTTTAGGTGAAACTTAACGACAAATTTACACTTTCTGTCGGTTAACACTTGTTACTTTACAGCATTACGAATAATTTGGTCATTAGGGTTAATAAGTACATTTTTATAACGAAAACGGGGAACCCATAATGAAAGCAAAGCATCAGTTAAGTGCTTTGGCGTTGGCGCTGAGCACAGCGTTCACGACCTCAGCAATAGCTGATCAGACTTCGCGCGTTAACGGTATGCGCGACAACACACCCAGTCTGATCGCTATTCAGAATGCCACCATAGTTACTGAACCAGGGCAACAGGTCAACAATGCCACTCTGGTCATTGAAAACGGAAAAATTGTTGCAGTACAACAGAATAACCGCGCGCCGGAAGGTGCCCGCATTGTTGATGCGACGGGTTATACTGTGTACCCCGGCTTTATCGATGCTTATGCCAATTATGGTGTGCCGTCGCCGGAAAAAGCGTCGCGTCCGGACAGTCCGATCTACAACAACGAACGAGAGGGCGGTAATGCGGCAAACGACGCTATTCATGCAGATGACTCCTGGTTTCGTGCGTTTAAAACGGACAGCGCGGCGAGCAAAAACTTTGTTGATGCCGGTTTTACCAGTGTGCAGTCGGCACGTTTAGACGGCATTTTCCAGGGTCGCGCGGTTACGGTTTCACTGGCGGATAAAATCGCCAATGACGTGATTTATAAAGCAGAAACACGACACTTTGGCTCCTTTGATAAAGCTCCTCACAACAGCAATACCCAAGCTCGTTGATGGGCAGTATCGCGTTGGTTCGGCAGACCCTGTCAGACGCTAACTGGTATGAGCAAGCCTATGGTAAACAAGCCGGTAAAGGCCCGGTGGAGTTTAATGCCGCGCTCGATTCGCTGGCGTCGATTGAAGACACCGGGATTGTTTTTAAAGTTGAAGACGAAAAGTCCCTGCTGCGGGCTGACGCGGTGTTTGACCAATTTAATGTACCAACGATCTACGTTGGCTCCGGTTACGAATATGCCCGCTTAGACGATGTTAAGAACGCCGGTAGTCCGTTAATTTTGCCGTTGAACTTCCCGGCAGCACCGGATGTTTCTGGTGTTGATGCGCATTTGGATGTTGATTTAGCCAAGCTTCGTCACTGGGAACGCGCGCCGGCTAACCCGGCAATGCTGGCTCAGGCTGACGTTGACTTTGCATTGACCATGCACGGTCTGGATAAAGCCGATCAGTTCTGGCCAAACGTCCGTAAAGCGGTCAAACACGGTTTGTCAAAACAGGATGCTCTGGCAGCACTGACAACCATTCCGGCGCAGATTGCCGGTGTCAGCGATAAAGTCGGTAAATTGGCAGCGGGCTAATATGGCCGATTTTGTGATGGTAAAAGGTGACGTGTTTGACGACGGCGTCATTCAGTCGGTGTGGATGCAGGGTGAAGAAGTCGAATTGCTGCCGCGCCACGAGGTCGATTTCGCCGGCCAGTACAACATCGACTGGCAGGGTAACCAAGTGACGCTCGATATTACCGCGAAGCCGACGGCCAGTGGTGAATTTACATGGGGTGAAGACACCATCAAGTTACGCCATGTCAATGCGGCAGAGGACGTGATGGAATTCGTTGCTGATCTGCCACAGGCAACGCCGGCGGGAACCTGGCGCTTCAAACTTGAACCAAGCGCACAAAACCAGTTTCAGTTAACCGCCAAAGCGCCCGATGGTGCGGCACAACAACTGAGCGCCAGTTACAGTGCGAAACCACAGGATGCGGCGGAAGACACTGAACAAACAGTTCAATACGTAGGTGATTTAACCTTCCCGAATGTCGCTTATGGTGTTGACGGTCTGCCGGAGCGCCAGGATGTATTGATCCGTAACGTAACGGTCTGGACCGCAACCGAGGACGGCATTTTAGAAGATACGGACGTACTGGTGCGAAATGGTGAATTCGCCGATATCGGTAACAACTTGTCTGCGCCGCGTGGTGCCACAGTCATCGACGGTTCTGGCATGCACCTGACACCGGGTATTATTGACGAACATTCGCACATTGCGATTGACCGTGGTGTTAACGAAGGTTCTGAATCCATTACCTCAGAAGTACGCATTGGTGATGTTGTGAACCCCGATGACATTCATATTTATCGTTCGCTTGCCGGCGGTACCACCATGGCACAGCTACTGCACGGTTCCGCTAACCCTATTGGTGGGCAGGCACAAGTCATCAAGTTGCGTTGGGGTGCTAATGCTGACTTAATGAAATTTGACGCCGCGCCTGAGGAGTATCAAGTTTGCGTTGGGGGAGAACGTTAAGCAAAGTAACTGGGGCGACGACATGACCGTTCGCTACCCACAAACACGCATGGGTGTAGAAACCATTATGCGTGATGGATTCCAGGCCGCCCTCGAGTATCAGCAGCAAAAAACAAGCCTATGATCGCTTAAGTCGCGCTGAGAAACAAAACAGGCGCCGCCGCGTCCGGACTACCGTCTGGAAACCTTGATCGAAATCCTCAACAGTGAGCGTTTTGTTCACGCCCACTCCTATGTCGCGTCAGAAATCCTGATGCTGATGGAAGTGGCGGAAGATTTTGGCTTTACGCTGGATACCTTCATCACATTCTGGAAGGCTACAAAGTGGCAGACGAAATGGCTGCTCACGGTGCCGGCGGCTCGACCTTCGCGGATTGGTGGGCATACAAGTTTGAAGTCTATGATGCGATTCCACACAACGCCTGTCTGATGCATGACCGCGGTGTGTTGACCAGTATCAACTCAGACAGTAACGACCTGCAACGTCGTCTCAATACCGAAGCGGCGAAATCCGTACGTTACTGCGGTATGGATCCGCACGAAGCACTGAAGATGGTGACCATTAACCCGGCCCAAACAACTGAAAGTTATCAATACGTCGGTAGCATCGAAGAAGGCAAGCACGCTGACTTTGTGTTGTGGAATAACTATCCGCTGAGTGCTTATGCTCAAGCTCAGCAAACCTGGATTAATGGTCGTAAGTTCTTTGACCGTGAGCTGGATGCACAACGTCAGCAACGTGTACAAGCTGAGAAGAACGCGTTAATCCAGAAAGTATTGGCAGAGGGCGATCAAGCCTATATTGGTGCAGAAGACGTGTATAAAGCCGACCAGCCAACTTGGCATTGCGACACGGATCACGACGTATGGATGGATCATTTCTTAGCCGGTGCCCATAGCCATGGAGGTAAACACTAATGAAAACATTAACCAAAACTCTCGCTGCGGCAGCAATAGTGCACTGGCTGCAACGTCGGCAACTCAGGCTCATGATCAGGTTCCGGGCGCTAAGCAGCAACAGCCAATTGTGTTGCAGGGCGGCACGTTGCATACGTTACCCAAGGCACCTTAGTCGATACGGACCTGGTATTCAGTGACGGTAAAATTACCGCCATCGGCACCGATGTTGCCGTTCCTGACAATGCCGAGGTGGTTGATATCTCCGGGCAGCATGTTTATCCGGGCGTGATTGCCATGGATACAACTCTGGGCTTGAACGAAATCGAGGCGGTGCGAGCGACTCGCGACGCCCGTGAAGTGGGCGAAGTCACCCCGGAAGTGGCCGGGCATATTGCCTTTAATGCCGATTCTGAAGTGATCCCGACGGTACGCTACCACGGCATTACTCATGCGCAGGTCGTGCCTGAAGGATCACTGGTCAACGGTCAATCCTCGTTGATGCAGTTGGACGGCTGGAACTATCAGGATAGCCTGGTTGCGGCGGAAGTCGGTGTGCACGTTAGCTGGCCGCGGACCTACGTTGTTGATACCTGGTGGGAGCGTCGTTCTCCGGCTGAACAGCGGGAAGCCAATGCCAAGGCATTAAAACGCCTTAAGCGTGTGTTTGCGGATGCTAAAGCCTACTATGATGCCAAGCAAGCCGACCTTAATATGCTGGTCGATCAACGCTGGGAAGCGATGTTAGGGCTGTTTACGGCTCCAAAAAACTTTTCGTTCACGCCGAAGATAAGCGCCAGATTGAACAGGCACTGGATTGACACAGGAATACGGATTTGATCTCGTGTTAATGGGAGCGCGTGACGCATGGCGTATTGCCGATCGGCTGGCTGAAACTCAGACCCCTGTGGTGTTTGGTTCACCGTTTGGGTTACCGGCCCGCGATGACGAAGGCTATGATCAGGCCTTTGCAACACCGGCCGTTTAGCCGAAGCAGGCGTTAATTTCGCGATTTCTTATCCGGGTTACTGGGATGTTCGCAACTTACCGTTTGCCGCCGGTCAATCGGTTGCTTTTGGTCTGATGTCGAACAGGCGTTAAAAGCCATCACGCTGAAAACCAGCGGAATTCCTGGGTGTTGCTGATCAGTTGGGTTCACTGGAAGTGGGCAAAAATGCAACCTTCAGTGTATCAAAAGGGGATTTACTGGACCCTATGGGTCAGGATTTGACCCACTTGTTTATCAGCGGACGAGCGGTCGAACTTGAAAGCCGCCATACGGAGTTGTACGAAAAGTATCAGCAAAAACCAGAATAATGGCTGCTGCTGAAATAAAAAACCGCGCTGTTGGCAGCGCGTTTTTTTGTACCTGAAGGCTGCTTAATGGCTGAGTAGTTTACTCAGTATCTTGCGTAAGGTTTCGGGTTCAAAGGGTTTATCGGTCAGAGCATCAATACCGCTTTGCTTGACGTTTGCCAGTTGTGGCTCATTAGCGCGAGCTGTCACCATCAACATGGGTGGTGTGTGAATGCGCTGAGTGGTTACGAACGTATTGAGCCAGCTCGCTACCATTAACTTCCGGCATGTGAAAATCCGGTAACGATCAAATCAAACTGTTGCTCTGACAGGATGTCGATAGCCTGTTGCCCGTTCTCGGCTTCGACGCAATGCTCAACCCCCATGTTTTCCAGCACCCGGCGTAACACATGGCGGGAAGTCGAGCTGTCATCAACCACCAATACCCGTAAATCCTCAATATCGTAAAGGTCGAGTTCAAGGTGTTCAGGTTCGAGTAAATCGACGGTGGCTTTAATTGCCTTTTGCAACTGTTCCGGCGTGAACGGCTTTGGTAGGATAGCAACAATACCGGATTGCTTAAATTGTTCCAGCTGATCGGCGCGGTGCTCGCTGGACACCAACATAAAATGCACGGTGTCGTGTAAATTGTTCTGATGAATGTGTTCAATTAATTCATGACCCGTGCCATCGGCAAAGTACATGGCACTGGTACAATGTCGGGTTGCCAACTTTGAATCAACTGTTTGGCTTCGCTAATGCTGCAGCGCCCGAGTTTGGTCAAGCCGGCTTGATTGAGATGCTGCGAGATCACTTTGCGTTGCACGCGGGATGGTTCTACCAACAAAATCCGAAGTTGTCTAGCGCTACAGACATAGGTGGTTGCATTTGATTGGTGGTGCAAAAAGATTATGGATTTAGCAGACAAACTCAATGAAAAAAATATATGCTAATAGAACAATCAATAAAATGAGGCTGTTATGGGGTGTAACACGAGAGTTTTCGGCGGCCCAAAAACAGTTGGTCATTGCCATCAAAGGAAAGTTTGATTTTAGTCTGGTACAGGAATTTCGGCAGGCTTACAGCCATGTTGGTGAGACGCAACCACTCATTATTATCGACTTGCGTGAAACCGAATACCTCGACAGCTCGGCGTTAGGTATGTGTTGAATATGCGTAAATCGCTAGGCAATAGTCTACGGGCATCCAGTTAATTAATGCGCGCCCCGAAGTTAAGCGCATTTTGGATATTTCGCGGTTCGATAAAATTTTACCAATCAGTTAATGAAAATTCTGGTTGTTGATGATCAAAAAGCCAATCAAATCATGCTTGAGGGGCTTCTGACCAGTATTGGCATAAGGTGCATTGTGTCCGATAACGGTCACAGGCGTTGGATGTATTTGCCGAGGTAAAACCACAAATCGTCTTGCTTGATGTGATGATGCCGGTGTTAAATGGCTTTGAAAAACAGCGCCATTACTGAAAGAACTGAGCGGTGATGTACACCTACCGATCATTTTTATTACCGCATTAGACGCTAAGGATACGTTGTTGCGTTGCCTGGAAGTTGGGGGCGATGACTTTCTCAGTATTCCGTTTGAGCCGGTGGTGTTACAGGCAAAATTAATGCTCATGCCCGGGTGCGGGAGTTGAGTTACTCGCTGGCACAAAAGAATAAAACGCTAATGGATGGAACGTGAGCAGACCATTGTCCGTCATATGCTGCACAACGCACTGAGCGAAAATGAGCTCGACAAACCCTATGTAAAATCCTTTCTGCGTTCAGTTTCTACCTTTAACGGCGATCTCTGTTTGGGCAAAGAAGGTCCGTTTGGCAATTATTATCTGTTTGTCGGTGACTTTACTGGCCACGGGCTGGCGCCGGCAACCGGAACCCTGCCCATTGCACAGGCATTCTTTGGTATGGCAGAGCGCGGTATGTCAGTGAGCGATATGGCCACTGAATTTAATCTGCGGCTGTTAAAGTTGTTACCGATGACATGTTCTGTGCCGCCTTGATCATCGAGCTGTCGCCGGGAGGAGAGCGGTTAACGTGCTGGAACGGCGGTATACCTGACGCTCTGGTGATTAATCGACACGGACAGATTGAGCATCGTATTCCGTCACGTCATATGGCGTTGGGGATTGTTCCCGAGGAGCAATTCGACAGTCAGGTCGAGCATTTGTTTGTGCGCGCTGACCAGACACTTATTGCGTTTACCGATGGCGTGGTCGAAATGCAATTGGCGGACGATAACATGCTTGGTGAGCGCGGCTTTGAAAAATTATTGGCCGATGCCTGGCAGCAGGGAGAAAATGGATTTGCCACTGTCCGCGACCAGCTCTTGGCAATGATGGAGGCGAAACAGCAAATTCATGATGATGTGTCCCTGATCGCTCTGCAGTGCCAGCGACAGCCGCCGGTAAGAACAGAACAACCGGTGGTGCATAACCACTTACCCTTTACGTTAACCGTGACCATCAGCAAACGCGAGGTGATGCGGCTCGATCCGGTCCAGGAGCTGGTTGATTCGCTCGGCAAATTGGATGCCTTAAAAAGTCACAAAACCACTTTGTATCTGCTGTTTGCCGAGTGTTTTAACAACATTCTTGATCACAATGTGCTGCAGATGGATTCGACCATGAAGGACGAACTTGGCTTTGAGCGTTATTATTTAGAGCGGCAGCGGCGACTCGAGCAAAATGAACATTTTTGTGTAGAAATTGTGATTCATTACTTGCCAGAGGAAGAATTTATCAGTTTCGATATCAGCTCAAACGGCCTTGCGCCATACAGTCCAAAAGCGTCCACCGGTAAAGCCTCAGAAAGCAACGAGGAAGCGCTGTTTGGGCGCGGTCTGCAGTTAATTGAAACTTTTGCGGGTAAGGTGGAATGGCGTGCCGAAGGGCAGGTGTTGCACGTTGAGTACGACCTCAGCCCCCGCCCTTTTAACCCGGTAGCCCTTTTGGTCAGCCACTGCTCAGCCGCGTCACGTTGATCGCCCTGTAACTCGATGGTGTAGTCTTTGACGGCACCACCGACACCGCAGTGCTGTTTCAAGGTTTTAGCAATAGATTTCAGTTCCTGCTGCGGAGCAGCTATGCCACTGACAATGGTGACGCCCTTACCCTTGCGGCCTTTGGTCTGACGCTGAAGCCGAACAATGCCGTCACCCTCAGGAATCTGTTCAGGTTGCGGTTCGGGGTCGACTTTGCCACTGTCAGTAGAGTACACCAATTGGCTCAGTTGGTCTTTCCAGTCTGTCATTACCGCTTACCACTTTTTCTTCGGTTGGAATAATTCTTCAAGTTCGTCTTGCTTGCGATTAGCCGCATCACGAGTATTAACGTCACGCAATTCGTTGGTGATCTGCTCCAGTGCCTGGTCGATCACCTGGCTACGACCTTCGATATAGTCATCGCTGTACGTTTGGTCCTCGAGCATTTTTTGCGCTTTTTCATAATACTGTCGTGCGGAACCCAACATATGTCCCTGATACGCGTTTTGACCTCGACGAATCAGAGTTTCTACACTGATTTTTAACTGCAACTTCTGCAAACGGGCATCTTCGGTGGTGTAAACGCCGCTGTCAACCTTGCCGCGGGTGTGCTCGGAACGCAGCGCGCTGCGTAAACGCTTGAGGGCATTGATCATGGCAATGATTTGTTTATCGTTATGAGGCAGTTCAAAATCTTCGGTAATCAGTGACGTGTCATTACGATCCATTTGTTGCAGGCGTTGCGCATAATCATTTATCCGCGCTTTGTAGTCATCGCTTGGGCTGACTTCGTCCATACCCTCCAACAGCTCTTTGGCGCGGGCATTGAGTACTGCTAACATTGACTTACCGATCGGAAAGTAACTGGCCATGTTGAGTAAATCCTCAACTTGCTCCAGGGCAGCCCTAAATTTAGCCAGTTTCTGCCGACGCAGAATATCTTGCTTTTGTTTGTGCTGTTGCACAGCGCCTATCATGACCGCCAGTATTGCAAGCAAAACGATCAGCGAGATGATAATGGTGTATAACATGCGTAATCCGAGTCAATGCTCATATTGTTTTTATCATTAAACGGTTATGGATAAACCTTTAGGGCAACACTAATTTAAACACACTACCACCTAAGTGTCCGCCATTTTGCAGTGTAATAAAACCTTTTTTACCGTTGCGTTCGTGCGCACTGGCAATTTGCTGAGCAAAATACAGCCCCAGCCCAGTGCGGGAGCTGTTCTGCGGCTGCGGAGCCTGTAGGGTTGGCACCGCTGCCAGCATGTGCTCAGGATAACCCGGGCCATTATCACTCACGCGAATCGTGACTTCACCGGTTGGCCCCGATTCCGCCTCAATAGACAGGCTATCGGCGGTATAGCGCATTGCATTAATGACGATATCATTTAACAGGTTAACAATAAGGTCACGATCACAGTACGCCGGACAGTTATCGCTCACATCAATGCTTAGGTTAATGCCACGCTGCTCGACATAAAGCTCATTGTTCATCACCACTTCTTCGATAATTTCATCCACAAAGTGGCGTTCAATATTCAGCGAATTGCTGTGTTGCTGGTGACGATACAGCTGCAGTAATTGGACCAAATTGGCGTTAATGCGTTGTGCTTCATAATAAATATTGGCGACATCACTGCCAAGTTCCGGATCATCGACGCGCATGACCACGGCTTCCAACTGTTGCAACACCAGCGCTAATGAATTTTTCATATCATGCACTGAGCTGGCCAGTACGGTCGTAAAATCGAGTTGTCGTTGTGGCTCATTCATAGTAACTGTTGGTCGAGACCGTTATTTAGTGTTTGGCATAAATAAGTAATTTACTATAGTATTTTCGCATAACCTAGTTTGGCAACGGCAGGTCGCGTTAGAATGAAATTACAGCAATTAAGATACATTGTCGAAGTTATGAACCATAATTTGAATGTATCTTCGACGGCGGAAAGCTTGTTCACGTCGCAACCTGGTATCAGTAAGCAGGTGCGGATGCTGGAAGATGAACTGGGCATTCAGATTTTTGGCCGTACCGGCAAGCACCTGACACACATTACCCCAGCCGGTCGGGAAGTGATTGATATTGCGCAGCAAGTGCTGGAACAGGTCAATGCCATTAAAGCCGTTGCGGCTGAACATAATCAGCCAGATTGTGGCAAGTTGAATATCGCCACCACACACACTCAGGCACGTTATGCGCTGCCGTCCGTCATCAGTCGGTTTATCAAGCAGTATCCGAAAGTGTCGCTGCACATGCACCAAGGTTCACCACAACAGATCAGCGAGGCCGCTGCTAAAGGCCGCGCCGATTTCGCCATTGCTACCGAAGCACTGCATTTGTATCAGGATTTGATCATGTTGCCGTGTTATCACTGGAACCGTTCGATCATCGTCACTCGAGATCATCCGCTGGCACAACTGAGCAAACTGAGCATTGCCGATATCAGCGAGTTTCCACTGGTTACTTATGTGCATGGGTTTACCGGACGTTCGGAATTGGATCGGGCGTTTGCGGCGGCCGGCAAAGAGCCTCATATCGTCTTTACCGCAACCGATGCCGATGTGATAAAAACCTATGTGCGCATGGGTATTGGTATCGGTGTGGTGGCCTCGATGGCCTACAACCAAGCAGAAGATAAGGATCTGGTGGCCATCCCGGCGCACCATTTGTTCGAACCGAGTACCACCAAGATAGGTTTCCGTCGGGGGACTTTTCTACGCACTTATATGTATGATTTTATTGAAAACTTTGCGCCGCACTTGACTAAGCCACGCGTTGAGCAGGCGATGCGTTTAAAAACCCATGAGGAAATCGAGCAACTATTTGCTGAGGAAGAACTGCCGACGCTGTAAGCCACTGCGTCGGCAGGCTGTCATGCGCTTAACATTCGATGATGTTAACCGCCAAGCCACCGCGGGCCGTTTCTTTGTACTTGGTTTTCATATCGTTACCGGTATCCCACATGGTCTTAATGACTTTATCCAGAGACACCTTATGATTACCGTCGCCACGCATAGCCAAACGCGCCGCGTTGATGGCTTTGATAGCGCCCATGGCATTACGTTCGATACAAGGCACCTGAACCAAACCACCAACCGGATCGCAGGTCAGTCCCAGATTATGTTCCATACCAATTTCAGCCGCGTTTTCTACCGTGCGTGGTGAACCACCGGTAAACTCAGCCAAGGCACCGGCTGCCATCGAACAGGCCACACCCACTTCGCCCTGACAGCCGACTTCGGCACCGGAGATGGACGCGTTCTTCTTATAGAGAATACCGATAGCGGCGGAGGTAAGCAGAAAACGCACCACTGCATCTTCATCCAGTTTCTCAATAAACTTATCGGCATAGCTCATTACCGCAGGAATGATACCCGCAGCACCGTTCGTTGGGGCCGTTACGATGCGGCCGCCGGCTGCGTTTTCTTCATTCACGGCGAGGGCAAATAAATCCACCCAATCCATGAACTGCATCGGCTCGGTGGTTTTTTCTTTCTTCAGACGCTGGTACAGCGCCGAGGCACGGCGCCGAACTTTTAAGCCGCCGGGCAGAATGCCTTCGGTACTGATGCCGTTTTCGATGCTTTGCTGCATGGTACGCCAGATCTTCATGAGCCCCTGACGAATCTCGTCTTCGCTACGAAAGACTTTTTCGTTAGCCATCATCAGCGAGCTAATGCGCAAACCGTGTTCTTCACAATGTTCGAGCAGTTCGGCCGCCGTATCAAACGGGTACGGAATCGGCTTGCTCGATTGCTCAATGGCTTCTTCCAACGTTTCGTCGAAATCTTCATCGCGCACGATAAAACCGCCGCCAATTGAATAGTACAAGTCTTTGTACAGCACTTCGCCGTCTTTCAACAGACGCAATTCCATCGCGTTAGCGTGCTTAGGCATGGTTTTGCGACGGTGAAACACAATCGCACCCTGGCGCGGGAAGTGCACCGGGTATTCGCCAAGCAGGTTAAGTTGCTGGGTTTTGTCGGTTTGTTCTAAAAAGTTGTCGACGTTGTCGGTATCAACAGTTTCCGGCAGTTCACCCGCCAAACCGAGGATCACCGCTTTACCGGTGCCATGGCCTTTACCGGTTTGGCCGAGCGAACCAAACAATTCCACTTCGACGCCATTGGCCTGTTGGAGGTGGCCGGCTTGTTTGGCAGCATGCAGAAAGTCATAGGCTGCACGCATCGGTCCGACGGTATGAGAACTGGATGGGCCGATACCAATTTTGTAGATATCAAAAACACTGATCATTAATTGTGACCTATCTCGATTAAATGTATTTACAACTTATTGTCGCACGCTTTGCGGACTTAGTTAAGGGGGCGCAGCTTATGGCGGAGCTCAGGTTGTAACTGTTCTGCCAACTCGCGCAAAATGCCGGCAGTTGCTCCCCAAATATTACGATGTTGCCAGGGAATAAAATACACCCTGTCGTAGATAAATTTGCGAATGCGATAGGCATAATGATTGTTGAGATCAAGAATATCCGCAAGCGGCACCTCAAAAATCTCTGCCACTTCACCGGCTTCTGCGACCAAAGGTTGTTGGGGCGTCACAAAACCGACAAAGGGGCGAATCATAAAGTTACTCAGCACCGGGTAGTCCTGCAAACGCCCGATCACTTCCACCTGTTGCCGGGGTAAGCCAATTTCTTCTTCGGTTTCGCGCAGCGCGGTGGTGAGCAGGTGCTGGTCCTGGTGCTCGTAACGTCCGCCGGGAAAACTGATTTGACCCGCGTGTTGGCGCAGCTTCGCCGAGCGTTGGGTCAGAATCAGTGACAGCCCATGCTGGCGCTCAATGATCGGGATCAGCACCGCTGCCGGCCGCAGCCGCTTGCGCAACGGTTCGTCAACCCGTCGATTGACCGGCGCATGGGGGTGCAGGTTAAAACGCCGGATAAAATCCTGCCGCGTTCTGATGCTCATGGTTGCTCCAGTACCGGTAAGATGCGCGCCACTTTGTCCAGCGTTTCCTGGTACTCGGCGGCGTCTTCTGAGTCAATCACTAAACCGCCTCCGGCCCAGCAGTACAGCGTATTTTGCTCGGCCAGGAGGGTGCGGATGGTGATACTGCTGTCGCTGGCACCGCACAAGGAGAAATACGCCATAGACCCACAATAACAGGCGCGACGATTGGGTTCGAGTTCTTCAATAATTTCCATGGCCCGAACCTTAGGTGCGCCGGTGATTGAACCTCCGGGAAACGCGCCTTCGAACAAGTCAAACGCGGTGTTGTTGGCCTCCAGGGTACCAACAACGGTGGATACTAAGTGATGAACCGCCGGAAAGCTCTCGATGGCAAACAAATGCGGTACCTCGATGCTGCCGGGGGCGCAACTGCGGGATAAATCATTGCGCAGCAGATCAACGATCATGAGATTTTCGGCCTGATCTTTAGCGGATGCCCGCAATTGCTCCTGCTGCCGTTGATCCTGTTGCGGATCGGGATGACGTGGGCGCGTGCCCTTAATGGGCTTAGTCTCAACTCGTCGTTGACGGTCGACCGCCAGAAAGCGCTCCGGCGAAACACTAAGAATCGCGCTTTGTGGCAGTCGCATAAAGGCCGAAAAAGGAGCGCCGTTGACACGACGCAAAGCATCATAGGCTTGCCATTCGCTACCTTCGTAAGCGGCCGAGAAGCGTTGCGCCAAATTAATTTGATAGCAATCACCGGCGGTGAGGTAGGCCTGAACCCGAGCGAAGCGGTCACTGTATTGTGCGCGGTTTAAATTACTTTGCCATGGTGCCGTTAGGGTAAAGGGCCGTGTTGCGCCTGCTGAGGCTTTGTTTAGCCAACTGTCAAAATAAGCCTGGTGGTGACCGTCGGCGGCTAACACCCATAATTGTTGCCGTTGTTTGTCGACAACCAACGCTTCGGTATAAAAGCCCAGGCCGGCATAAGGCAATTGGTATTCGGTTGGACTCAGAGCCGGCAGGTGTTCGATTTGACGGCCCAGATCATAGCTTAAATAACCGGCAAAGCCGCCGTTAAAGGGCAGTTCAGTATGCGGCTCTACGCTGATGGCCGCTTGCAAATCAACAAGAATGGCATTGGCGGCCTGTAACAACGAGCGGTCGCTGCAATAGCTTTGCAATCGTTCGGCATCGGCTGCCGCGTGAGCGTTCAGTAATACTTTGGCGCCGCGCTCGGTCGCCTGTAAAAAAAATTGCGGCCGCCGTAATAAAATATGAAAGCGGCTGTTGGGATGGTTGTCGGCGGCGGAGTCGAACCATAGCAGATAATCTTCCTGCTGATGTTGCGCCACACGCGCTTTTACCCAGTCATCAATCGTGCCGCTAGTCTGAGCAGCGAGTGCGTTGGTAAAATTCTGCCATCTAAGCGTTAACCCTGAGAGCACCGCAGTATCTTCCTTATCGCTGTTTTTGGCGAGTATATCACAGCACCTCAGTGACTGGTCAGCGGGCGATTAAAACGCTATTATGCGGGCTGTTATTAAGGATTTACGTTTGCATGCCCAAACCATGAGGTGTTGTTGGATGGCTACTATTCGTCAAAGCGACTTTATTGAAAGCATCGCAGATGCGTTGCAATACATTTCTTACTACCACCCGTTGGACTTCATTCAAGCATTAGATGAAGCCTATCAACGCGAGCAAAGCGAAGCCGCGAAGAACGCGATCGCGCAAGTACTGACAAACTCACGGATGTCGGCGCAAGGGCATCGTCCGATTTGTCAGGATACCGGTATCGTCACCTGTTTTGTCAAAGTAGGTATGGGCGTGCAATGGGACAAGACCGACATGACCGTGCAGGAAATGGTTGATGAAGGTACTCGCCGCGCTTACACCAATCCGGATAACCCACTGCGGGCGTCGATTGTGGCTGATCCTGCCGGCGCGCGTAAGAACACCGGTGACAACACGCCGGCTGTTGTGCATCTCGATATGGTCGCCGGTGACAAGGTTGAAGTGATGATTGCCGCCAAAGGCGGTGGTTCAGAAAACAAGTCGAAAATGGTGATGCTGAACCCCAGTGATTCAATCGCCGACTGGGTGGTTGAAACGTTGCCGAAAATGGGGGCTGGCTGGTGTCCGCCGGGTATGCTGGGTATTGGCATTGGCGGTACCGCCGAGAAATCAGCGGTACTGGCGAAAGAGTCGTTAATGGATCCGGTTGATATCCATGAACTGATTGAGCGTGGCCCGCAAACGGCCGAAGAAGAACTGCGCCTGGAGATTTTTAACCGGGTGAACGATCTGGGCATCGGTGCTCAGGGTTTGGGTGGATTGACGACGGTGCTGGATGTAAAAATTAAATCCTTGCCAACTCACGCCGCCTCGAAACCGGTCACCTTGATTCCGAACTGCGCGGCGACCCGGCATGTTCACTTTACTCTGGACGGTTCAGGGGTTGCCGATTTAACACCGCCGAAGTTGGAAGACTGGCCGGATGTTACCTTTGAGCTCGGTGACGATGCGCGTCGCGTTAACCTTGATGAAGTGACGAAAGAAGACATCCAGGACTGGAAAATGGGCGAAACCGTGCTGCTGTCCGGTAAATTACTGACCGGTCGCGACGCGGCGCATAAGCGCATTAAGGACATGATTGAGAAAGGCGAAGCGTTGCCGGTTGATTTTAATAATCGCTTTATTTATTACGTCGGCCCGGTTGACCCGGTGGGTGACGAAGTCGTTGGCCCGGCAGGCCCGACGACCTCAACGCGGATGGATAAATTCACCGACTTAATGTTAGAAAAAGCCGGTATCATTGGCATGATCGGCAAGGCTGAGCGTGGGCCGCAAGCCGTTGAAAGCATTCGTCAGCATAAAGCCGTTTATTTGATGGCCGTAGGTGGTGCCGCTTACCTGGTGGCGAAGGCGATTAAGCAAGCAAAAGTGGTTGCGTTCGAGGATCTGGGTATGGAAGCCATCTACGAATTTGAGGTGGAAGATATGCCGGTAACGGTCGCCGTAGATAGTGAGGGGAACAATGCCCACACGGAAGGACCGGCCATCTGGAAAGTGAAAATTGCTGATATGCGTGATAAAGCGGGAGCTTAATCAGTGGCAGCGTTTCTGACACAAGAGGGTATCACCGCCTGGGTGATACCCTTATTTTTTGTGCTGCTGGTGGTGCTACTGACGGCGGTCGTGGTGTGGATGTCACGCAACCAGAACCGGCGTCTGCAACAGCAGTTGCAGCAAACACAAGCGCACAATAACGAACTGAGAGAACGGGCTCAGTATGCAGAAGCGCAGTTACAGACGTTGCGCGCCACGGCGATGCAGGAGCGCCGTAACGCCGATGAAAAATTGCGCTTATTACAGGCATCCGAAGAGCGTTTGTCGCAACAGTTTGAGAATTTGGCCAATAAAATTTTTGAACAAAAATCGCAGGGCTTGCAACAGCAGAATCAGCAAACGCTAAGCGCTACGCTGGAACCCTTCAAGCAACAGTTAGAATCGTTCAAGCGGCAGGTGCAACAGCAATACAGCGACGAAACCAAAGAACGCAGTGCATTGCGCAGCGAGTTAATGAGTCTGCGTGAACTCAACCGACAAATGGCGCATGAAGCCGAAGCCCTGACCCGCGCGTTAAAAGGTGACACCAAACAACAGGGCAACTGGGGCGAGTTGGTGCTGGAACGGATTCTGGAACAGTCGGGATTGCGCGAAGGGCATGAGTATCAAACCCAGAGTCATCATCGCGATGAAGACGGTAAGTCCTTCAAACCCGACGTAATCGTGCATTTGCCAAACCAAAAAGACGTGGTCATTGACTCCAAAGTCAGTTTGTCGGCCTATGAACGTTACTTTAACAGTGATGATGAGGCGGAAAAAGAGCGCTTGCTGCAAGAGCATGTGCAGTCGTTAAAACAGCACATCAAGCAGCTTGGTAAGAAAAACTATCAGCAACTGGAAGGCTTACGGACGCTCGACTATGTGCTGATGTTTGTGCCGGTCGAGCCGGCCTTCTTATTAGCCGTGGATCGTGAACCCGAGTTGATAAAACTGGCACTGGAACAGCAAATCATGCTGGTGAGTCCGACTAACCTGTTGGTTGCACTGCGCACCGTCCACAACATCTGGCAGTATGAATACCAAAATCGTAACGCCGAGAAGATAGCCATTGATGCGGGCAAGCTGTACGACAAGTTTGTCGGCTTTATTGAGGATTTGGAAAAAGTCGGTAGCAGTCTCCAGACATTGGATAACCGCTACCAGGAAGCAATGAAAAAGCTCTCCAGCGGCCGCGGTAACCTGGTCAGCAGAATCGAGAAATTCCGTGAGATGGGGGTGCAGACGAGTAAACGGATTGCCAATGAATGGCTCGATGACGACGACTCAGACGCGGATTCCAAATCGGTGCCACACGACCGCAAATAAAACGTTGCTCGTTAATCAGTACCATGCACAACTTGTGCTCAACCGGCCGGCTTTGGCCGTCAATGGTATGGGAGTTGAGCTTTAGCGTCAGTTGCAGACGATTGTCATCGTTGGCAAAACAAAGCGCTGCAAAGGCCTGTTTCAATTGTTGTTGAGACTCGGGGCCATGGCAGTTGAACCAACGCAACGGCGGGCACAGCCGCTGTTGATTGGGTAGGTTATAGAAAGCTTGCAGGGCATTACTGAGCAGCAATACCCCATGTTGTGGCTGATACAAATAAACGTAAGGGCTCGTCTGGCGCGCATCCATATCGCTGTCCTTCCTGATCTAACAAAACCAAACTGTTGGTTGTTTCAGTTTAAAAACAGCGCCGCAAAATACCAGTGACCGCTGACTGACGTCGATGTACTACTGTAGCGCTTTGGCGCGGTAGTGATCGACCCACAATGATGTGGCAGCAGCGATGGCCAGTGGCATGACGATAAGATTGATCAGCGGAATCATGGTAAGCACCGTAATACCTAAGCCAAAACTCAAGGACTTACCTTTTTGCGCGCGTAACTCGAAGCGCATACGGGTAAACGGCAGTTTATGATTGTCGAATGGGTAATCGAGATATTGAATCGCCATCATCCAGCAAACCCAGACAAACCAAATAACCTGTCCGATAACGGGGATAAGCAGAGAGAGCAGGAAAAAGCCGAGGGCGCGTGGAATAAAATACGCCATTTTCTGAAATTCACGGCCAAGGGTGCGCGGAATATCTTTGATTAGGCCGGCAATGCCATCGTCGGCGATGCGTTGTCCACTCTCGTACTGTTCGACCTTCTCGGCCAGTAAACCATTGAAAGGCGCAGCAATTAAATTGGTCAGCGAGGTAAACAGAAAATAAAACATGCCAATAATAAAAATCACCAGCAACGGATAAATCAGATACTCCACCCATTGGAAATAACCCGGTAGCCATTCCATTAACTGGGTTGTCCACTGTTGTGTGGTCACCGTGAGCCAGTAGATAGCCGCACTAAACAGCAGTAAATTAACCAGGATCGGAATGATCACAAAGCGCTTTAAGCCTTTGCTTTGGATTAATTGCAGGCCACGTGCTAAATAGGCGAAACCGTTGTCACTGTAGATGGTCGTGCGCATGCTAACATCGTCCTTTTGACTAGCGTATCTGAGTACCTTTAATGCTAAGATAGTAGCGCGAGCAGGCAGTGGATGCATCCTTGAAATTGTTACAAAACACGATATAACAACAATAATGCGGCTAAAACATATAAAACTGGTTGGCTTTAAATCCTTTGTCGACCCTACAAAAGTTCCGTTTCCCGATCAAATGACGTGTGTCGTTGGCCCGAATGGCTGTGGCAAATCGAACGTCATTGATGCGGTGCGTTGGGTGCTGGGTGAGAGTTCTGCCAAAAATTTGCGCGGTGACGCCATGACCGATGTCATTTTTAATGGCTCAACGGCGCGCAAACCGGTTTCTCAAGCCAGTGTTGAACTTGTGTTTGATAACGAAAGTGGGCGCATCCAGGGCGAATATGCGGCGTTTAAAGAAATTTCAGTAAAACGTCAGGTAACCCGTGACGGGCAGTCGAATTATTTTCTCAATAACAGTAAGTGCCGCCGCCGGGACATTACCGATCTGTTTTTAGGGACGGGGCTTGGCCCGCGCAGCTACGCGATCATCGAACAGGGGATGATTTCCCGTCTGATTGAATCAAAACCACAAGAACTGCGGGTATTTATTGAAGAAGCCGCGGGGATTTCGAAATACAAAGAACGGCGCCGCGAGACCGAGAACCGAATTGCGCATACCCGTGATAACCTCGAGCGCATCAGTGACGTGCGCGAGGAACTCGGTCAACAGTTGGAAAAACTGCAACGTCAGGCTGCGGCGGCAAAACGTTATAAAGACCTGAAGGCGGAAGAGCGCCAGTTAAAAGGCGAGCTGTATGCGTTGCGCTGGTTAAAGCTTGAACAGAAACGTCAGCAATTACAGAGCGAGTTGGAGCAGCAACGTACCGAACGGGAACGTTGGCAGGCCGAGCAGACCGGTGATGAACGCGGTGTGATAGAACGGCGTGAACAGGCGGAACAACTGAAGCAGCAGGTTGATGACAAACAACAGGCGTTGTTTAATTTATCCAACCAAATCACTCGGCTGGAGCAAGGACTTCAGCATCAACAACAGTTGCAACAGCAACGTCAGCAACGGCAACAACAACTGCAGCAGGAATTGCAGCAACAGCAACAACAGAACCAGGAAGATCAGCAGCATCAACAACAACTGCAGCAGCAATACGCAGAGCTCGAGCCGCGTACAGAACAGCTCGAAGAGCAACTGCTGTTGCTTGAGGAGCAATTGCAGGAGGCTGACGAACAGTGGCAGCAATTTCAACAGCAACAACGCCAGCATCAACAACAGCAGCAGCAATTGCAACATCAGCAGCAACAGCTGCAGTTGCAGCAGCAACGGGTTGAGCAGCAACTGGAATATCTGCAGCAGCAACGTCAGCAACTGGCACAACGAGACGACCAAAGTAACTGCGAGCAGGCGCAAGCTGAGCTGGAACAGCAACAGCAACGCCTGACTGAGTTAACCGAACAACTGGAACAGGCAACCGCGCAATTGCAGCAACGTGAACAGCAAATCACGGAACTGCAGCAAGGATTACAGCGACATCAACAGCAGTTGACGGAATATCAGCGCAGCGAGCAGCAGGCCAGTGCCCGTTATGAGGCGTTACAGCAACTGTTGCAACGCCGGCAGTCGCACCTGAGTGAAGCGGCGCGGCAGTGGTTGCAGCAACACAGCGCGCGGCCCTTGCGTGAGGTGCTGGAGGTCGAGCCGCGTTGGCGAGGTGCCATCGAATCCTTGGTCAAGCCTTGGCTGGAGAGCTTCTGGGTTGACGCCGAGCCGTCGCAGCGGGTGCCTGAGGGGGTCAGTCTGTTGTGGCCGGCAAGCACGGTGAATGCGCCGCAGCAGCCGGCAAATTCAGCCGCTCGTGTGGTGAGTGGTGTTACCCGGAAATGGCCACTGCTGTCGCTGTGTCTGCTGGTAGAGGATATCGGCGAAGCACAGCAACAACTGCAACAAAACCCTCAAGCTCTGCTGGCGCTAACGGTAACGGGGCAATGGTGTACTCGTTATTCACTGACAACGGAAGCCGTGGATGAAGAAGACAGTGTGCTGGCCACCCAACATGAAACACAACAACTTGCCGCGCAGATACAGCGCTTGCAACAGCAACTGACGCAGCAACAGCAGACCTGTGCCGACCATCAGCAGCGATTGACGCAGGCACAGAGCGAGCTGCAGGCGGAGCAGCAAAGGGTGCAGCAGTTGCGCACCGATGTCGCAACCGGCGAACAACAACGTCACTACGCTGAGCGACAATACCAGCAGTATCAGGCGCAACAACAACAGGCGCAGCAGCAGGCAGAAGAGTTGATGGAGCAACAATTGCAGGCGCAGGAGCAACAGCAGCAACTGCAGCAACAGGCGGAACAGCTTGAGCACCAGTTGTCACAACTACCTGCGCAGGATAACGCCGCCGGCGCTGAGCTGGAACAGCGACTGCGTCAGTTACAGCAACAGCATCAGCAGTTGGGCAGCAAACAGCAACAGTTGCAGCTGGAAAGGCAACACCTGAACAGTCAGTTACAGCAACAAGAAAAGCTTCAGCAGCGTCATCAGCAGCGTCAGCAGGCACTGCTTGATGAACTTGAACAATTGGCGGCAGCGCAAAACGATGTGAATGACGAACAGGTGCAACGTGAGCAACTGCAGCAATTGCTGGAACAACGGGAAGTCGCCAGCGAGGCCTTGTTGGAGCAGCGGGAGCGTTTGGCAACGGTCGAGCACGAACTGCATGAACTGAGTCAGGGAAGCTCGGTGTTACGCGAAAAAATCCATCAGATTGAACAGCGTATGCAAAACACCGAAATCGAATTGGCGAAGTTACAGGAACGAACACAAACGGTTCTGGAGGCGCTGGCAGAGACCAAAATGAGTCTTAAAACCCTGCTCCAGGAACTCAGTGATGAGGCGGACGAAACGCGCTGGCAACAGCAACTGGATAAGGTACAAAATCAGATCAAACGGCTGGGTGCGATTAACCTGGCGGCGATTGACGAAGCGGAAACGCAAAAACAACGTAAAGACTATCTGGATCAGCAATACCATGACTTATCCTCAGCGCTGGAAACACTGGAAGACGCGATTCGCAAAATTGACAAAGAAACCCGGCAGCGTTTTAAAACCACGTTTGAGGCGATCAACAATGACCTGCAGGTGTTGTTTCCGAAAGTTTTTGGTGGCGGCAGTGCACAGCTTGAGCTCACCGATGATGATTTACTGGAAACCGGGGTTACTATCATGGCGCGCCCACCGGGCAAGAAAAACAGTACAATTCATCTGTTAAGTGGTGGAGAAAAGGCGCTAACCGCTTTATCATTAGTTTTTGCGATTTTCCGGTTGAATCCGGCGCCGTTTTGCTTACTGGACGAAGTGGACGCGCCGCTCGATGACGCTAATGTCGGGCGTTTTTGCCGATTGGTCAGTGAAATGTCCGAAACGGTTCAGTTTATCTACATCAGCCATAATAAAGTTGCTATGGAGATGGCTTCGCATCTGGCCGGTGTTACCATGCAGGAGGCCGGTGTATCGCGCCTTGTAGCCGTGGATGTCGAACAAGCCGTCGCGATGACGGAAGGCGAATAACTATAACAAAAGGGTTGGCAACTGAATGAGCAATCTACAGATAACCTTAAGTATCGTCGGTGTATTACTGATCGTCGCCATCATTGGTCACGGCCTCTGGACGATGCGCCGGAACAGTCAGCAAATGACCCGGCAGGCGCGTAAAGTCGCGGCCAAACGTCAGCAACGGGAAAGCACAGAGGATAACGGCTTTGATGATGACGGCGTGGGCTCGGTTAAGGTGATTGATAGAGCCAAAGCCAATGACCCGGTTGAACAGATGTCAATGAACCTTGATATCGATGATGATGACACGCCATTACCGTCAATGCGGGTAAATGACGATGACGTCGAACCCGCCGCGGAGGAAGCATTTAAGCTCGAGCCTGAATCAGTGCCGGAGTCACAAACCGATGAGCCGCCGCAGACTTCGGTAAAGGCTTCCCGTGAGGCCACAGCATCGGCGAAACCTGAAGATAACGTCGATTCCGACACGCCGTCACAACCGGAATCGGTTTCAACGCAGCAGGACAAAGCGCCGGTGGCCAAAGCTATGGAAAAACCACAGCCGGCACAGGAAGTGATTTCGTTATTTGTAAAAGGCTCGGTGCAAGGTGCCGTGCTGTTGCAGATGATGACTGAGCTCGGTTGCAAGTTTGGCGAAATGGGGATTTTCCACCGCTATGAACAGACGTCGGGTAATGGGCCGCTGATCTTCAGCGTGGCAAACATGTATAACCCGGGTACGTTCGACCTCGACAACATTGAGAACTTTGAAACCGACGGAGTGGCGTTGTTTATGAGCCTGCCACTGGATTATGACGGCCAGCAGGCGTTCAATATGATGTTGAATGCGGCGAAAAAATTGGCGATGGAAATTCCGCAGGGGCAAGTGCTGGATGGCCAACGTCAGGTGCTGTCTCGACAGTCGATTCAACGCGCTCATCACACCATTCGCGAGTTTGAGAAAGCGCAGGCCGGTGCCTAGCCTAACCCTTTAATTGAGTTGTATTACTATGTCTGAAAAGTCGTCCGTTAAACAGCGCATCGACACCCTAACAGAGCTGCTAAGCCGATATAACCGAGAGTATTACGAGTTGGATGAACCCTCCGTTCCCGACAGTGAATACGATGCGTTATTTCGCGAGCTGCAGCAACTGGAAAAAAACCATCCCGAATTGGCAACAGCCAATTCACCCACCCAGAAGGTGGGCAGCAAGCCGCTGGACAAATTCGACACCATTGAGCATGAAGTGCCCATGTTGTCGCTGGATAACGCATTTTCTGAAGAAGAATTCGAAGCCTTTGCGGAGCGTGTCGCGCAACGCCTGGATCGTGACCAACCGATCACCTTTTGCTGTGAACCCAAGTTGGACGGCTTAGCCGTCAGTATTCTGTACGAAGAGGGTGAATTGGTACAAGCAGCAACCCGGGGGGACGGGTACCGTGGAGAAAACATCACCGCCAACGTCAAGACCATCCGTAACGTGCCGTTAAGTTTAGCCGCCGGCGCGCCAAAACGTCTGGAAGTACGTGGCGAAGTGTTTATGCCGGTGGCCGCTTTTAATCAATTTAATGACAAGGCGCGGGCTCGCGGTGATAAAGTCTTTGCCAATCCGCGTAATGCGGCCGCAGGCAGTCTGCGTCAGTTGGATTCACGCATAACCGCCAAACGACCGTTGCACTTTTACGCTTACAGCCTTGGTGTTATCGATGAGCAGGCGGAGCAACAGTTACCGGGCAGTCACTATCAGCGCTTACAACAGTTAGCGGCCTGGGGGCTGCCGGTGAATGAAGAGGTTAAAACCGCCGCAACCGTGGCTGAATGTGAGGCGTTTTACGAGGACATTCTGCAACGACGTGAGCAACTGAGGTACGAAATCGACGGCATTGTTTATAAAGTCGATGCCATCGCCCTGCAGAACGACCTCGGTTTTGTGGCGCGAGCGCCGCGCTGGGCTATTGCTCGAAAATTTCCGGCTCAGGAACAGTTAACCAAAATCATTGGTGTCGATTTTCAGGTTGGCCGTACCGGTGCGATTACGCCAGTCGCGCGGTTACAGCCGGTCACGGTCGGCGGCGTTACGGTCTCCAACGCAACGCTGCATAACGCCGATGAGATTGAGCGTCTGGGGGTGCGCATCGGTGATGTGGTGAGCATTCGACGCGCTGGTGATGTGATTCCGCAGGTGGTCAGTGTGATTACTGATCAACGGCCGGAAAATACTGAAGCCATTGAATTTCCCAGCCGTTGCCCGGTATGTGATTCAGAAATCGAACGAGTGGCGGATGAAGCGGTCGCGCGTTGCAGCGGTGGACTGATTTGTGCGGCGCAACGCAAAGAAGCCATTAAGCATTTTGCCAGCCGCAAAGCCATGGACATTGATGGCTTGGGCGACAAAATCGTCGAGCAACTGATCGAGCGGGACTGGGTGAAGTCGCCGGCAGATTTGTACCGTCTTACCGAACCGATGCTGGCGTCATTGCCACGTATGGGGCAGAAGTCAGCGAAAAATCTGGTTAATGCCATTGCCAGAACGCGCGAAACAACCCTGGCTAAATTCATTTACGCGCTGGGTATTCGGGAAGTCGGGGAGGCTACAGCAGCGTCTCTGGCGGCTCATTTCCAGGCGTTTGATAAAGTCGCCGAGGCGTCGATAGAGGCCTTACAGGAAGTTGATGACATCGGTGAAGTAGTGGCGCACCACATTCATACCTTTTTTGCCGAACCGCACAATCAGCAAGTGGTCAGTGAATTGCGCGGGTTTATTGCATGGCCGGAAGGCGAGGCAATTGCGAGCAAAGATGATCGCTTAGCAGGTAATACCTACGTGTTGACCGGTACCTTAGCGTCGATGACGCGTGATGAAGCGAAGCAGGCACTGGAAGCGCTTGGCGCTAAAGTCACGGGTTCGGTGTCGAAGAAAACCACGGCGGTCATTGCCGGCGAGAGTGCCGGTTCAAAACTGACAAAAGCCGAACAGCTTGGTGTTGCGGTACTGTCAGAGGATGACTTGCAGGCATTACTGGCCGGCGATTAAGCGAACGCCGCCGGTTAACGGCGGCGTTTCACACTGAATCAACGACGAGAACTTAAGTCGCGAATAAGACCGACCCCGTCAATATCTTTGATACCGTCATCGGAGAAAACAAATTTCAACGAAGGGTGCGT
The DNA here is from genome assembly GCF_002968395.1 of Idiomarina sp. OT37-5b. Lineage (NCBI taxonomy): Bacteria > Pseudomonadati > Pseudomonadota > Gammaproteobacteria > Alteromonadales > Idiomarinaceae > Idiomarina > Idiomarina sp. OT37-5b. Next base: position 1,801,167 of record NZ_CP027188.1, on the reverse strand, counting down.
GGTATCAATCAGGTAACTCATGTCATCGACATGCACAACCAGATGCTTGTAGGGTTCGTCTTCGTCAAATGCTTTACGTGGTTTTATTGCCAGGTAATGACCGCCCAGGTTTAATTCAAAGGATTCAAAGAAACCGTCGGCAAATTCGGCAATATAGATAAGGCCTTCTTTATTGATGATGACATTCAGAATGTAATTCGGCGGCATTTCCTCGGTGCGCAGGTTGGCTTCACCGGCGCTGAAAATAAAGCTGTCAAAGTTCTTCTGATAGGCAAAGCCAAAGGATAAATCCTCTGCACGGCCACTGGGATAAATGACCTTGCCTGAGCCCGGAGCATCCCATTCCTGAGCACTCACAGACTGACTGGCAATAACGCCAAACAGCATGACACACGACATCAACAGTTTTCTCATCATGATCGCTTCCCTAACCACTAACGTTTGTCACATCAACTTTTAATGTGAGCCGTTGCCCTGGCTGCAAATAACGGCTACGGTTAATGTTGTTCCATTGTTCAATATCACGAATACTGACATTAAACTTATCCGCAATGCGAGCCAGTGAGTCACCATTTCGTACCTGATAGGTGATGGTTCTTATTAAACCAGCAGCACGCTCAGATGACGAGCTATTTTTTGACCAAATGACGAGTTTTTGTCCCGGCCGTAAAAAATCACCCGGTGCCATGCCGTTCCACTTTGCCAGCTCGCGCGTGCCGACATCGTACATACGGCTGATGTCCCACAACGTGTCGCCGGCCTGAACAACATATTCGGTCTTACTGCCGTCGCGTTGACGATCCTGAGTCGCCAGTAAGCGTTGTCCCTGAGACAGGGTATAATCACTCAGTTCATTACTGGCCACCGGGATCAGCAAAAACTCACCGGCACGGATGATGTGGCTACTGATGTCATTAACTTGTTGAATCACTTCCACAGAGGTGTGGTATTGCTTTGCGATGGTTAACAAACTCTCGCCGGAACGAACCTGGTGACGCTGCCAGCTTAACCATTGTTTCGGGTCTGAGTTGGCGATGGCCTGTTCAAATTGTTGGGCATTTTGTTGTGGCAACAGTAACCGGTGCGGGCCGCTGGGGGCGGTGGACCAGCGATTATAAGCCGAATTATAGGTGTGCAACAGTTCTAAGGGCATACCGGCCATATCCGCCGCCTTTGCCAAATCGATTTGCGCAGGTAGCTCAACGACTTCCAGTTGTGGCTGGTTTTCGATGGGGTACCAGACAATACCGTATTTTTCACTGTTGGCAAGAATGTCAGAGAGCGCAAGAAGTTTGGGGACATAAGCGCGGGTTTCACGGGGTAAATCGAGCGACCAGAAATCGGTTGGTTTACCGGCCCGTTGATTTTTTCGAATGGCGCGACCAACACGCCCCTGACCTGAATTGTAGGCGGCCAGCGCATGCATCCAGTTGCCGTCAAAGTAATCGTAAAGATCTTCCAGGTAATCCAGAGCCGCGTGTGTCGCCGCGTAAACATCGCGGCGACCATCGTACCACCAGTTGATGTCTAAGCCATAATGACGGGCGGTGCCCGGGATAAATTGCCATACGCCGGACGCGCTGCCATGGCTGTACGCGAACGGATCAAATGCGCTCTCAACAATCGGCAACAACACCAGATCCATTGGCAGTTGGCGTTTTTCAATTTCTTCAACAATCAGATGCAGAAATGGCTCAGCGCGTTTACCGACACGTTCTAAATAGTCCGGATGGCTCAGGTACCAGTTACGTTGTGCTTGCAAGCGCGGATTTTCCGGCGCCTTGAACTGCAACTGCTGGCGAATGCGTTGCCACAGATCTTGTTCCGGCACAGTCGCCGCCTGAGCGGTTGCCTGATCTTTCAAATAGCCGGTGCCCAGCGCCAGCTCAGGGACTGCTTGCAACGACAGCGGCTGCTCTTGCTGCACCTCCGGTTCGCGACTTGGCTCGGCAGTGGCTTGTTCACTGTTCACGCGTTGTTCGTCTAAAAACCAAGTTTCCGGAGCAGTGCTTTGGCAGCCAGCCAAAAAAAGTGCGGAAAACGAGGCTACAGCAACAGGGACAATCGTCAACTTCATGCAGTTATTATTCTCTGGTTATTTTTAAAACGATTCGAGTTTAATGAATTATGCGTTGTCTTTCCACTGTCGAATGGTGGCGAAAACCTCGGCGTCACCATTCAATGATTGGCCGGCATGTTCTTCCGCCGCGGCAATCACGGCGGTTTGGTCGAAACGTAAAAAAGGGTTAATCGCCAGCTCCAATTGCATTGAGCTGGGTAAGGTCACTTGCTGTTGCTGTCGCATCAGCTTTATTTTTTCCAGGTAGCTGTGCAGTACCGCGTTATTCGGTTCAACCAGTTTGGCAAACGTCAGGTTCGCCTGGGTGTACTCATGAGCGCAGAAAACTCGAGTGTCGCCCGGCAATCGCCGTAACTTTTTCAGCGACTCGACATACATTTCCGGGTTGCCCTCAAACATTCTCCCACAACCACCGGAAAACAGGGTATCACCACAAAACAAAAAGCCGTGATGATGGAAACTGATATGATCCAGGGTATGACCCGGGGTAGCCAGTACGTCAAAGGTCTTGCCCAGCCGTTGTACCTGCTCGCCTTCACTGAGCGGGTGGTCAATGGCTTTAATGCGCGAGTCCCGCGGGCCAAATACCGGTGCCGGAAAACCGTCCAGTAATGGCTCCAGACCATCGGTGTGATCCCAATGGTGGTGGGTTATGAAATAGCTGTCAACACGGGCATCATGGCGCTTTAGCCAATCTTTGACCGGCTCCGCATCACCCGGATCAACCACGATAACGGTGTTGTCACTGCCGGGCTGAATTAACCAAATGTAATTATCATCGTACGCCTTAATCGGATGTACTCGCATATGGCCCTCATTAACGCTAGGATAAAGTTACTGGTATTAGCCTAACACAAAGGAGCCGCCGGTGTTGTTAAAGCCTGCTTATAGCCCATCGCGGTTGCCATCTCCGCGAAGCTGGAATGAGCTTGCCTGTGGCGAATACATTCGCGCGCAAACGCAGATGTTGCTGGATGACTATGGTCGACGTCTGCGGGCCGGAACCACCGTGGGCTTGGGCAATCTGGCTGAACAACTTCAGTATCAGGCTTTTAGTCTGAATAAGCCGTTTATTGTTGCACCACACATCCAGCGGGCGGGAATCCGCGCGCAACTCGAGCATTTACCGATTAAGAATGCGGTGGCGGATCAGGTTATCTTGCCCTTTGTACTTGAATTTTGCCGTGACCCCCATCAGATCTTAAGGGAAGTGAACCGAATATTAGCCGATGACGGGTATATTTTTTTGACCGGGTTCAACCCCTTTAGTCCGGCATTGTTGAGTGGCTGGCTACCCGGTCGGCGCAAAGGCTTTCCCTGGTCAGGACGCTACTTTTCGGCGTTGCGGGTTAAGGATTGGCTGTCGCTGTTGGGTTATGAAATTGTGCAACAGGATTATTATATTGGTCGCTTTTTAGTGAGTGATGCGGAGGTCGCTGAGCACAGCCAGAAAAACGTTTGGACTGAAACGCTGTGCCGCAAGCTACCGCTGTTGAACAGCGGCTATGCGATTTTAGCGCGTAAATGTGTTTACCTGCGGCGACCACGACTGCAACTGCGCGAGACGGCACGCTTGACCCGGCAGCCAGTAGCGGCGGCGCGGGTTAAAGCATTGGATATTCACTCGACATTAAACAGAGATAATGAGGTACTGCATGATTGATGCAATGAAACTTTGCCAAATGGCAAAAAATAACGTGAACGAAGTCACTACCGAGCAGTTACAACAAGCACTTCGTGATGGCGCCCGGATCATCGATGTACGTGAACCTGCGGAGTACGCTCAGGGCCACATTCGTGAAGCCGTTAATATGCCGCGTGGCGTATTAGAGATGCAGTTAAATCAGCACCCGGATGTTGCCGGCTATGACGATGCGTTGCAACGTATTGCCGACAAACCACTTTATCTTATCTGTAAAACCGGTGGACGCTCCGCACTGGCGGCAGAAAGTTTAGAGCGTATGGGGTTTGACAAGGTGTACAGCGTCAATGGCGGTATGAGCGCCTGGGCAGAAGAAAAACGCCCGGTGGTTGCCGGCGAAAGTTAACGACTAATGGTCACTCCGGATTGGGCTGATAGCCTTTATCCTCGTGAAGCTTTGAGCCGCTCGCCGCCGCGCGGGCGAGTTCATCGCAGCGTTCGTTCTGCGGATGCCCGGAGTGCCCCTTAACCCAATCCCAGTGAACGGTGTGGCGCTGCAGTTCGGTGTCAAGTTGTTGCCACAAATCCTGATTTTTCACCGGCTTTTTTGCGGCGGTACGCCAACCGTTACGCTTCCAGCCGGCCATCCACTTTTCGATACCTTGCTTAACATACTGGCTGTCGGTTGTAATGACCACATGACAGGCGCGTTTTAGGGCGCGCAGTCCTTCAATACAGGCCAGCATTTCCATGCGGTTGTTGGTGGTACAGGTAAACCCCGCGCTGAGTTCCTTGCTGTGTCCGTTGTATTCTAATACCACCCCGTAGCCACCCGGGCCGGGATTTCCCAGGCAGGATCCGTCAGTATACAAATGCACAGCGTTTGTGTTGGTCATAAATATTGCTACTATTAGCTCAAATTTGGTCAGAGTATATCAGGAAATAAGCATGCGTCAGGTGGTATTGGATACCGAAACAACCGGTATTAACCCCGCAGAGGGTCATCGAATTATCGAAATTGGTTGTGTTGAAGTGATTGACCGTAAGTTGACGGGCAACCACTATCACGTCTATATCAATCCGGAGCGCGTGGTTGAGCAAGAAGCCATCGAAGTGCACGGGATTACCAACGACTTTCTTGCCGACAAACCGGTTTTTGCGCAAATTGTTGATGATTTTCTGGCTTTTATTAAAGGCGCCCAGCTTGTTATTCATAATGCTCCCTTCGACGTCGGCCACATGGACGCTGAGTTTACCCGGTTACAGGCCGGTTATGGCAAAACCACCGACTACTGCACGGTACTCGATTCACTGCAATTAGCACGGGAGATGCGCCCCGGCCAACGCAATAGCCTTGACGCATTGTGTAAAGCCTATGAGGTCGATAACTCAGCACGGGAACTGCACGGCGCATTGCTTGACGCCGAGATCCTTGCCGATGTCTATCTGACCATGACCGGTGGTCAAACCGATTTGAATTTACACAACAGTCAACAGCGGGGCGCTGCGCATGGTCCTGGCGAAGTACAACATCAACCGGTAAAAAATCGACCAGCGCTTAAGGTTTTAGCAGCAACGGCCGATGAACTAGAACAACATCAGCAGCGCCTGGCGCGCGTAAAAGATGAGGGTGGTAAGTGTTTGTGGCTCGAGTCCTGACCATTATTATGTTGTGCTGGCTGCTTCCTGCGGGGCTGGTGCTGGCACAACAATCCGATGCAACAAACGATGGCATGGAGTTAATTGATAACTCGATGAATAACCTGTTGCCGATTGAGGGGCAGCGGTTTCGTATTGATGCCAATGTCGATGAAATCACCTTGTTATTCTTCCGCGAACCGGAAAGCGCGCCATTGATTCTGATCCGGCCCGACGGCAGCAAATGGTACGACAGCGATTACCCACTGGAACGTGTCACCTGGTATACCGACCCTAATTTTGACATGATCAAAATCGTCGATCCGGAACCTGGTCCCTGGCAGGTAGCGGGCCGCGTTGATGAAAAAAATAAAGCGGTTATTGTTTCTTCTATTCGCTTTGAGGCTGAGCCTTTACCACAGCAGTTGTTTGAAAACGAACAGTTGAAAGTGGAGGGGGTGTTATACAATGGCGATGAGCGAGTAAAAACCGCCCGTTTTCGTGAAACTGTGTTGCTGGATGTGCTGTTCGTCAGTAGCAACAATCCGGACTTTGATAACTTTGGCGTCGATCCTAAGCGTGTCACTGAATTTGAGGATAATGGGCAGGGCTACGATGAAGTCCCCGGGGATGGGGTGTTCACCGGGCGCTTTGCGTTAGATCTTGTCCCCGGCGAGTACATACCGAGTTACCAGCTTGAAACGCCGTTGTACGAGCGTTCGTTTGAGGATAGTCCTGTTATCGTAGAAGCGCAGCCAATCACATTTGAGTTTGAGCTCAGTGAAGAGCGTGGTGCGGATAACGTGTTAAAGGTTAAGGTGAACGATGCCTTAATTCGTCCGAAGAGCGTAGCCATTAACGGCATCATTAGTTACCCCAATGGCGAGGAGCGGCGATTTTCGGTAACGCAAATCGAAAAATTCCCGCATGCCGTGCCGTTGGATAACCTTGCTTATGGTAAGCACCGGGTTGAACTGTCGGTCTTTGCGACCTCGCAACAAGGACGAGAGATTGAGTTAGCACTGGATGATTTGAGTTTTATTTCGGTAGAGCCGGTTAAAAAGCTCAGCGCGGCCGAGCGAGCTGAACAGGCCCGACAGGAAGCCGAGCGTCAGGCAGCCATCGAACGTCAGCAACGCGAGGCTGAAGAGCGCCAATTGATGATTAATTTATTCATTGTGGTCATCATTAATGTTATTTTAATCGCCGCGGCCATTTTATGGGTTTGGTGGAAACGTCGGCAGCGCAACAATCGGGCGCAGGCAGGTGCTGAAAATAACGACAGTAATAAGGGCAAAACAGAAAAATCTGATTAAAAAAGCGGTAATCTGAGTAATATTCAGTCAAACGGTCATTTTGTTTAAAAATTTATGAAAAAAAGGGTTGACTGTTTTGCCCCTCGCTCGTAATATTCACGCCGCGTTGAGGGGAGAGCCTCAACAGCGGTTAAGTGTGGAGCGGTAGTTCAGTTGGTTAGAATGCCGGCCTGTCACGCCGGAGGTCGCGGGTTCGAGTCCCGTCCGCTCCGCCACCTTAACCTCGACCTTTACCCAAAGGTCACCACATCTCAGATGTGGAGCGGTAGTTCAGTTGGTTAGAATGCCGGCCTGTCACGCCGGAGGTCGCGGGTTCGAGTCCCGTCCGCTCCGCCATCTCAAAAAACACGCCTTCGAGCGTGTTTTTTTGTTTTTGTCCTCTGTATCTGCAACATCCATTTACCGTTTATTTGCGCTTTTCTGCCGTGCAGCTCTTGAGCCTGGCGCCATCCGCGACTAGAGTATTGGCGCACTTAATTATAATCCAGCGGGAGAATACCAATGCGTAAAACATTAGTTGCCGTTGCCATTGGCGCAGCTGTATCACTGAGCGCGTGTAGCGACAATGAGCAGCAAGCGACGGCCAATCAACAAACCGAACAACAAGCGGCCGAAGCAACTCAGCAGCCAGCAGAGCAGCAAAACCCATTTTTCACGGCGAGCACCTTGCAATACGAAGCGCCGGATTTCAATAAAATTAAGTTTGAACATTTTGCCCCAGCCTTCGAAAGAGGCATGGCAGAACACATGGCAGAAATTGAGGCCATTGCCAACAATTCCGAGCAGCCAACGTTCGAAAACACCATCGTCGCGATGGAAAAATCAGGCGCTATCCTCAATCGTGTGAGCTCAGTGTTCTATAACCTGTCGTCGTCGCACTCCAACGATGATATTCGTGCCTTGCAAGCTGAGCTGGCACCAAAAATGGCCGCCCACAGCGACAACATCAGTCTTAATGCGAATTTATTTGCACGGGTAAAAAGTTTGTATGAGCAGCGTGATGAGCTGAACCTGGATGCGGAAAGCCTGCGTCTGTTAGAAGAAACGTACAAAGATTTTGTTCGTTCGGGCGCGCAGTTGAATGAGCAGGAGAAAGCGCAAATTCGTGAAGTGAACGAACAGCTTTCCAGTCTGACCAATGAATTCCGTGACGGACTGATGTCACTGACTCAGGAAACCGTTGTCTTCGTTGAGGACAAAGCAGAGTTGGCAGGCCTTAGCGACAGCCAAATTCAAAGCCTGGCGAACGCCGCAAAGAGCCGGGACAAAGATGGCCAGTACGCGATTGTTTTGACCAACACCACACGCCAGTCGATTTTGGCTGATCTGGAAAATCGTGAATTGCGTCAGCGTATTTGGGAAGCGTCAGCTAACCGTGGTACCGGCAATACCGAAACCGATCAGAATCCATTAGTACAGCAACTGGTAAAATTGCGTGCTGAGAAAGCCAGCCTGCTTGGTTATGACAGCTGGGGCGACTATGTACTGGAAAGCAACATGGCCGGTAACCCTGAAGCCGCTAAAAAAATGTTGCGGGATCTGGTGCCGGCGGTGGTATCGAACGTAGAGCGTGAAGCGGCTGCGATTCAGGAAGCCATTGAAGCAGACGGCAAAGACTTTGAACTGAAGCCATGGGACTGGTTCTACTACGCAGAGAAAGTTCGTGCGGAGAAATACGCGTTAGATTCTGATGAAGTGAAAAAATACTTCGAGTTTAACCGTGTATTGGAAGACGGCGTATTCTATGCGATGGGTGAGCTGTTCGGTATCACCTTTAAAGAGCGCAGCGACATTCCGGTTTATCAGGAAGACGTAAAAGTCTACGAAGTGTTTGACGTAGACGGCAGCAGCCTTGGCCTGTTCTATGCTGATTACTTTGCTCGCGACAGCAAACGTGGCGGCGCCTGGATGAGCTCGTTCCGTTCGCAATCGGGGCTGATGAATCAGAAGCCGGTTATTTTGAACAACATGAACATCACCCGTGCACCAGAAGGTGAGCCAACGTTCCTGAGCTTTGATGAAGTATCGACCATGTTCCATGAAATGGGCCATGCTCTGCACGGTATGTTCTCGGACGTAAAATACCCGTCACTGGCAGGTACCGCAGTATCACGTGACTATGTTGAGTTCCCGTCGACCTTCCAGGAAGACTGGATGCTGAACGAGAAAGTGATCAATAACTTTGCTAAACATTATGAAACCGGCGAGCAGATTCCTCAGGAGCTGCTGGACAAAGTGCTGGCTGCCCGTAATTTCAACCAAGGTTTTGATACCCTTGAGTACGTTGCCGCCGCATTGCTTGACCTCGAATACCACACTATCGAGCCAGGCACTGAAATTGCTGATGTTCAGGCATTTGAGCAAGAAGCGCTGGAGCGTAATGGCGTTGCGGTTGAAGCCGTACCACCGCGTTATCGGTCAACCTACTTTGCGCACGTATTCGCGGGCGGCTACTCGGCAGGTTACTACGCTTATATGTGGAGTGAAGTACTGGCAGCTGATGCGTTCAAACACATGAACAATAATGGTGGTTTGACGCTGGAAAACGGCCAGGCATTCCGTAAAGAAATCCTGTCGCAGGGCAACAGCAAAGACCCTATGCAACAGTACATCGACTGGCGTGGTCAGGAACCAACCGTTGAAGCTCTGCTGGAGCGTCGCGGCTTAACTGACCCATCCATCGATTAAGTAAAAATGTCACCCTGTTGGTAAAACAGGGATGCGAAAAAAAGCCACTGGCGTTACTATCGTCAGTGGCTTTTTTATTGGCTGGTGTTAACGCAATCAAATTATCCTTAAGGAATCGCAATGGCGGAACGCATTGTTGTGGTAGGAGGTGGTGCCGGCGGCCTCGAGTTGGCAACCGAGTTGGGTCGTAAGCTCGGCAAAAAACGCCGCGCAGAAATCATTTTGATTGATCGCAACAGTACCCATGTCTGGAAGCCGTTGCTGCACGAGGTGGCCTCGGGCGCGCTCGACTCCAGACTGGCTGAACTCGATTATCGTGGACAGGGCGCCCGAACCGGCTTTCGGTTTCTGGTTGGCACACTGGAACACATTGATCGGAAAGAAAAAACGCTACAGTTGGCGGCGATCAAAGAAGATGGTGAAGAAGTCCTGGCAGCTCGTACCGTACACTACGATAAACTGGTTTTGTCGGTCGGCAGTGTGACCGCCGATTTTGGTGTAGAAGGCGTGCCCGAGCACTGTTTTTTCCTCGACTCGACGGCACAGGCTGATAAGTTTCATCACGAACTGCTGAACGAATTTCTGCGCGTTAACCAGGCGCTTGAAGACGGCGACGAACAAACATTGGATATCGCCATAGTGGGTGGTGGAGCCACCGGTGTGGAACTGGCGGCCGAGCTGGTGCATTCGGTGTCGCTATTGAATATCTATGGCCTCACTCACCTTGACCGTCAACACCTTAACGTGACGCTGGTTGAGGCGGGACCAAGGCTACTCCCGGCTTTACCGGAAGGACTTGCACACCGGGTACAACAAAAGCTGGAGTCATTGGGGATTACCGTAATTCTGGGCAATCCGGCGGTAAGAGCAAGTCGTGACGGCTTGCAACTGAAGGACGAGACACCGGTAGCGGCCAATTTGATGGTTTGGGCAGCGGGCATTCGGGCGCCGGAGTTTCTGTCGAAACTGGGGCTGGAAACGCGCAAGAATCATCAGTTATTGGTTAACGACTATTTACAGACAACGACGGACGATGCCGTTTATGCGATTGGCGATTGTGCGGCTTGTGCCATTGATGATGAGCGCTTTGTACCACCGCGGGCGCAGTCGGCTCATCAAATGGCAAAGCGCCTGGCGGCAAACTTTATTCGCGAAAACAAAGGTAAGTCTGCCAAGCCCTTTGTGTACAAAGATCGCGGTTCACTGGTGTCACTCAGTCGCTTCTCTGCGGTTGGAAACCTCATGCAAAGCAAGAGTTTGTCGATGTCGATTGAAGGCACGCTGGCACGCTACGCTTACGCCAGCCTTTATCGTATGCATCAGCGGGCGTTGCATGGTTGGTGGAAAATGCTGATGATCATTACAGTGGATAAACTCAACCATGCAGTGAAGCCGCGCCTCAAGTTGCACTGACGGCGGTGCGGTATCCTCGACGGCCGTTATGCTTTAAGGCACAATAGGCACTAACACAACAACCATAAAAATTTCATGACTGGCGATACCAACTTCGTTCATCTGCGCATTCACAGCGATTTCTCTATGATTGATGGCCTGACCAAAATCGGGCCGATCTGTCAGGGCGTGGCTGAGGCCGGCATGCCGGCGATGGCGTTGACCGATCAAATGAATTTCTGTGGGCTGGTTCAATATTATGGCGCGGCGCACAAACAGGGGCTTAAACCGATTGTGGGCTGTGATCTTTGGGTACAAAGTGACTACCCGCAAGGTGAAGTGTTCCGGTTGACAGCACTGGCGCTGAACAACACCGGCTATCAGCAATTGATCCAACTGGTTTCGAAAGCCTATTTACGTGGTCACGTCGGCGATAAACCGGTTATCGATAAAGACTGGTTGATTGAGCACAACGAAGGGGTGCTGTTGCTGTCCGGCGCCCGTGAAGGGGATGTCGGACGGGCGTTACTGAAGGGGCATTCGGAGGCGTTGCAACAGTGCCTGGCATTTTACCAGCGCTATTTTCCGGACCGTTACTACCTTGAGTTGATTCGTACCGGCCGCCCTGACGAAGAAGATTACCTGCATAAAGCCGTGGCCGTAGCCGGTGAATACCAGTTACCGGTGGTTGCGACCAACGAAGTGGTGTTTTTAAAAGAGGAAAACTTTGAGGCCCACGAAATTCGTGTTGCCATTCATGATGGCTACCAACTGGGTGATAAACGGCGGCCGAAAAAATACTCGGCACAACAGTATTTGCGCTCGGCAGAAGAGATGCAGGCGTTGTTCGCGGATTTGCCCGAAGCGTTACAAAACACCGTAGAAATCGCTAAGCGCTGTAACGTCACCATTCGCCTGGGCGAGTATTTCCTGCCGGAATTCCCGACCGGCGACCTCAGTACCGAAGACTTTCTGGTTAAAGTGTCACAAGAAGGTCTGGAAGAGCGTCTGGCGTTTTTATTTCCTGACCCGGACGAGCGGGCACGGCGACGTCCGGAATACGACGAGCGTCTCCAGACTGAGTTGAACGTTATCAACCAAATGGGGTTCCCGGGTTACTTCCTAATCGTTATGGAATTTATCCAGTGGAGTAAGGATAATGGCATTCCGGTAGGGCCCGGACGTGGTTCCGGTGCTGGTTCACTGGTCGCTTATGCGTTAAAAATTACCGATCTGGACCCGTTGGAATTTGACCTGCTGTTCGAACGTTTTCTAAACCCTGAACGGGTATCGATGCCCGACTTTGACGTCGACTTTTGTATGGATCGTCGTGATGAAGTCATCGATCACGTGGCCGACTTGTACGGCCGTGATGCGGTATCGCAGATCATTACGTTCGGTACCATGGCGGCGAAGGCATCGATTCGCGATGTCGGGCGAGTGCTGGGTCACCCCTATGGTTTTGTTGACGGGATTTCCAAATTGGTGCCCGGCGACCCCGGTATGACCCTGGCAAAAGCCTTCCAGCAAGTGCCTGAACTGGGTGAGCGCTACGATCAGGACGAGGAAGTCAAAGAGCTGATCGATTTTGCGCGGATCCTGGAAGGCGTCACCCGTAACGCCGGCAAGCATGCTGGTGGGGTAGTCATCTCGCCCACCACCATTACTGATTTTGCGGCGTTGTATTGCGACGATGAAGGCAAAAACCCGGTCACTCAGTTTGATAAAAACGACGTTGAGTCCGCGGGTCTGGTGAAATTTGACTTTCTTGGCTTGCGAACCCTGACCATCATTCAGTGGGCGCTGGACATGGTCAATGCCCGACATCAACGTGACGGCAAGCCGCTGGTTGATATCAATGCGATACCGCTGGATGACCCGCAATGCTTTAAGATTTTAAAGCGAGCTGAAACGACCGCGGTATTCCAGTTGGAATCCGCGGGCATGAAAAAATTGATTTTACGCCTGTTGCCGGACAGCTTTGAAGACATCATCGCCCTGGTGGCGCTGTTTCGACCGGGACCACTGGAATCGGGCATGGTGGACAACTTTATCGACCGTAAGCATGGCCGTGAAGAAGTTTCCTATCCCGACGCCACCTATCAGCACGACTGCCTGAAACCGATATTGGAGCCGACCTACGGGGTTATTTTGTATCAGGAACAGGTGATGCAGGTCGCGCAGGTGATGGCCGGTTACTCATTGGGGGCGGCCGACCTATTGCGGCGCGCAATGGGTAAGAAAAAACCCGAGGAAATGGCCAAACAGCGGGATATCTTCCGTGAGGGCGCGGCGAAAAATAACATCGACCCAGAACTGGCGATGAAAATCTTCGACCTGGTGGAAAAGTTCGCCGGGTATGGTTTTAATAAATCGCACTCGGCCGCCTACGCGTTGGTTTCTTATCAGACGCTGTGGATGAAAACCCATTATCCGGCGGAGTTTATGGCGGCGGTTATGTCCGCGGATATGGACAATACCGATAAGATTGTGACACTGGCGGACGAATGCGAGCGCATGGGGCTGAAGCTGTTGCCGCCGGATGTCAATAAAGGTCAGTATAAATTCACCGTCGATGAACAGGGACGCGTGGTTTATGGCATTGGCGCCATAAAAGGCGTAGGTGAAGGCCCGATTGAAGCGATCATTGAGGCGCGTGAGCAGGGTGGTGCTTTTACTGATCTATTTGATTTTTGCTGTCGGGTCGATTTAAAACGCCTGAATAAACGGGTGATGGAGCGACTGATCCGCGGCGGAGCCATGGATAACCTCGGGCCTCATCGGGCAACCTTAATGGCCTCGTTGGAAAAGGCCATGCGTCAGGCGGAACAGCATCATAAGGCTGAGAGTATTGGCCAGAGCGATATGTTTGGCGTGTTAACCACCGAACCTGAGGCCGTTGAGCACGAATTTGTTAACGTTAAACCCTGGCCGGAAGCGGTTTGGCTGGAAGGCGAGCGGGAAACTCTGGGGCTGTATCTGACCGGCCACCCGATCAATCGTTTTCGCAAGGAATTACGGCATTACGTTGCCGGCTTCTTATCGGAAGTGAACGAAACGCGCAAAAATGAGCTGGTTGCTATCGCTGGCCTGGTCATTGATGTGCGGGTCATTGTCAACAAGCGTGGACAGCGCTTCGCGGTAGTAACATTAGACGATAAAAGCGCGCGCATGGATGTAATGCTTTATAGTAACGAGTACGATAGTTTCCAACATTTACTCGAAAAAGACAGAATTTTGTGGGCAAAAGGGGAGGTACGATTTGATAACTTCTCCGGTGGTAATAGAATGATAGCCCGTGAAGTGATGAGTATTGATCAGGCGCGGGAGAGTTTCCTGCGTCATATCGCCATTACCGTGACCAGTGAACAGTTAAAAAATGGCATGGCCGCCAAGTTGCAAAATGAATTGCAACCCTATGCGCAAGGAACTTGCCCGTTACTGATTCATTTTAAGGGCGACAAGGCGAATGCGACGTTACGAGCCGGGCCTCAATGGTATGTGCGCCCGGCTGACGAATTAATACACCATTTAAGAGAGCTGCTGGGTGAGCAGTGGGTCTCGTTAGAATTTTAAAGGAATTGGTAGCGAATGAGCCTGAACTTTTTGGATTTTGAACAACCCATTGCCGAGCTGGAAGCGCAGATCGAAGAACTAAAAAGTGTCGGCGAGCGTGGGGCATTGGATATTAATATCGAAGAGGAAATCCAACGTCTGACAAATAAAAGCCGTGAGCTGACGGAAAAGATTTTCTCAGAGCTTGGCGCCTGGCAGGTCGCTCAGCTAGCACGCCATCCGCTGCGTCCCTATACACTGGATTATATCCCGCGTATTTTTACCGAGTTTGATGAGCTGGCAGGGGATCGTACTTACGCCAATGATGAAGCCATCGTTGGTGGTATTGCGCGGTTAAACGATGAACCCGTCATGGTTATCGGGCAACAGAAAGGCCGCGAAACTAAAGATAAAATACGCCGCAATTTTGGCATGCCAAAGCCGGAAGGGTATCGCAAAGCGTTACGTCTGATGGAAACGGCCGAACGTTTTAAAATGCCCATTGTAACCTTCATTGATACGCCGGGTGCCTATCCGGGGATTGGCGCCGAAGAACGCGGGCAGAGTGAGGCCATTGCCCGCAACCTCAAAGTGATGTCGCGTCTTGGCGTGCCCATCGTTTGTACAGTGATTGGCGAGGGCGGCTCAGGCGGTGCTCTGGCCATTGGTGTCGGTGACAAAGTCAATATGCTGCAATACAGCACCTATTCGGTGATTTCACCTGAAGGCTGTGCGTCGATTCTTTGGAAGAGCGCCAGCAAAGCGCCGTTAGCAGCCGAAGCGATGGGCGTTACCGCGCAACGCAGTAAACAATTGGGGCTTATTGATACCGTTATTGCTGAGCCGCTTGGCGGCGCACACCGCGATATGGACGCAATGGCACAGTCCCTGAAGGAACGTCTGGTCACTGACCTGAATGACCTGCGTGGCTTGGAGCGCAGCGAATTACTCGATCGCCGCTATCAGAAACTTATGTCGTTTGGCTACTGCTAGTACCGAACGTTGGCGACCATGAGCGATACGTTATTTCACCGTTTTTGTTCGGTACTGGATGGCTTATCGCTCAAGCCGCAACAACAAATTGTGATCGCGTTGGGCGGTGGCGCTGATTCACAAACCTTGTTGGACTGCGCCATGCGCTACCACCGCCAGCATCCTCACTATCGTTATCTTGCCATTCATCTTGACCATAGTTTCCATCCGGATTCGGCACAATGGTCAACAACCATCGAGCAGGCTGTTAAAGCCTATGGTGTGGCGACACACTTCGAACCGCTTCAGGTTGACGTACTACCGCGGCAATCGAAAGAGGCGGCGGGACGCGAACGCCGTTATCAGCGTCTGCGCGAGCTCAGCGATGACGATGCCGTGATTTTGCTGGGTCAGCATCGTAATGACCAGATTGAAACCCTGTTGTTACAACTCAACCGCGGCAGCGGGCCGAAGGGGCTGGCTGCGATGGCTGAAGTACACGATTGGTATGACAAGCGTAGATTGGTACGGCCATTACTGTCTGTCAGTAAAGAGGAAATCTACGCTTACGCGAGACAGCATCAACTGACCTGGATTGAAGACGATACCAATTACGACACGCGCATCGAGCGTAACTTTTTAAGGCATCAGGTGGTGCCGTTGCTGGAACAGCGTTGGCCGCAGTTCGGTGTGAGCGTATTACGTTCTAC
Source organism: Idiomarina sp. OT37-5b (assembly GCF_002968395.1). Classification (NCBI taxonomy): domain Bacteria; kingdom Pseudomonadati; phylum Pseudomonadota; class Gammaproteobacteria; order Alteromonadales; family Idiomarinaceae; genus Idiomarina; species Idiomarina sp. OT37-5b. Next base: position 1,785,174 of record NZ_CP027188.1, on the reverse strand, counting down.
CCGCCTTTGTGCAGAACAGCAGGCTGTACTGGAAGAGTTGCTGGATCAACGCTTGCAGCAACAGTTGATCGAGCACCCGCTGCTCGGCAGCGGATTGCCGGTCGACAGTCTGCGCAATCATAACGCCGCCATGCAGCGCGCGTTATTGCGGCGCTGGCTTGAACAGGCCAGCAGCGAAAGCACACCATTACCCAGTTTTCAGCAACTTGAGCAGATTCGTCTGCAGGCGCAGGAGGCTCGGGCAGATACCCGTATGAGCGTGCAATGCGCCGGCTATCAGGTGCGCTTTTATCAGATGGCATTGTGGTGGGTGCCGGAATGGCCGTCGGCCGTTCAGGTAAAAGAGATTACACAGCCGGGCTGGCACTCGTTACCGGAGCCCTGGGGCCGGGTGTGGCTGGATAATGAGTTAGTCGCTGCTTATCCGTTGGTGTTACAACAAGGTCTGGAACCGGGTAAATGGCAACATCCGCGCAGACAGGGGCGAAAAACGCAGGCAGACTGGCTGAAACAGGCACAGGTGCCGGCTTGGTTACGGACATCCTGCCCCGTGCTTCGGGTTGGTCAGGACTGGGTTTGGCTGCCGCTGGTCGGGTGGCTCAGTCTTCGTGCGAGCGAGCAGAACGCACCGACGTTACCTGAACCACGCTGGTCAGGCACAGCCCTGTGAACCACAATGGCGGTTTTTACCGCCGTGTTTGGCGCGATAAAGGTGTTTGTCGGCTTCTTCCAGTGTTTGTGCCACGGTATTAAAACATTCAAGCTGAGCTGTGCCTGCGCTGGTGCTGAGTTGGTAGCAGCTCAGTTCCTGACAGTTGGCGACCGCCTGGCGAATGCGTTGATAAACGTCCTGAGCCTGGTGGTGATTGGTGTCTTCCATCACTACAACAAATTCATCACCGCCAAAGCGGAAGACCTGATCGCTGTCACGAACGGTGGATTTTAGCAGCTCGGCAAAAATACGCAGGATGTCGTCGCCCTGGTGGTGGCCGTGACGATCGTTAACGTCTTTAAAACCGTCGAGATCAAGTAACATTACGGCATGGCGGCCGTCTTTTTGGCGCATCTGTTTTACGTGTAGGTGCTCAAGCACCTCTTCTAACAACGCTCGATTACCGAGACCGGTGAGATGGTCGCGGACGGCCAAACGATGCAACTGCGAAAACTTCAGTGCATTGCGTAACGGAAACGTCAGTTCGCGGTGCCATTGCTCAAGACGCATTTTTTGCGGCATGCTGAGCGGCTGTTTCAGGCTGTAAACCATTTGTCCAAGGTAGGAATGGTCAGCGTACAGCATGACGGCGTGCTGATGGTGGTTATCACCAAATTCACCGATAAGGTTAAACAGTTGGTCATCGGAAACAAACTGCAGAGCTTCAATGTCGATGCGGACCTTTATAAACTCGGCATAGACGGATAATAACTGATGGGCGTCCAGAGTGGTCTGCAACACCTCGGTTAGGGTATTGGAACGGGACAGCTCTTTACTGCAGGTCAGTTGACTGACCTGAGATTGCGAACGAATGGCGTTGTGCGCTTTAACTTTTCCGAAAACGACTTTACTGAGCATAATCTTGTCCTGGCGTAATACAGATGACGCAATATTGACGATGAGAATAGATATTCAAAAACTATGCCAAGCAGATAAAGAATTATAAAAACAACGACTTAACAAAGTCATGTTAACGTCATGATGTGGGTGTTATTATTTTGACGGCGGTTTTTTGCCGCATCGGCCAACAGGGAGAACAGCATGTACGGAACCTTTACCAGCTTATTGTTATTGCTCGGCGTTGCGGTGGCGTTGGTGTGGGCGTTTCGGCGCATAAAACTACCGGCGATTCTCGCCTATTTGTGCGCCGGTATCATTGCCGGTCCCCATGTCATGGGCTGGATTCCTGATCCGGACGAATATCATCTGATCGCCGAGCTGGGTATCGTACTGTTGCTGTTTTCCCTTGGGTTGGAGTTCTCATTACCGAAAATGATTGCGATGCGGCGGCTGGTATTTGGTCTCGGCGCAGCGCAGGTGCTTGGATCGCTGTTGGTGTTTTTAACCATTGGCTTTTTGATACTCGGCAATTGGGCGTCGGCGCTGGCAGTAGCGGGGGCGTTGGCGCTGTCGTCGACGGCGGTCGTGATTAAACAATTGAGCGAAAGCTCGCAAACAGCAACACGTCGCGGTCAGGTCAGTGTCGCGATACTGTTGTTTCAGGATATCGCGGTGGTACCCCTGCTGATCGTTATTCCACTGCTGGCCGGCGGTGGCAGTGACGGTAGCATTGCCTACAGTCTGCTGATGGCGATGGTCAAAGGCGCTGCGGTCATCGCCGTACTGATGGCCGTGGGTAAGTGGATCTTACCGTTCGCATTTCGGGAGATTGCCAATCAGCGCACTGATGAACTGTTTGTGTTGGCAACGTTACTGGTGGCATTGGTGGCAGGGGGGCTGACTCATGCGTTTGGTCTGTCAATGGCGCTGGGTGCGTTTTTGGCCGGTATGATGCTTGGTGAGAGTAAATACAAACACCAGCTTGAAGCCGATATCCGCCCGTTTCGCGACATTTTGATGGGTCTGTTTTTCACTACCGTCGGTATGCAGTTGGCATTAAACAGTTTTATACAGTCATTGCACTGGGTCTTGCTCATTATTCTGGGCATGGCATTGGTTAAGCTGCTGATCATTCGTTACGTGGCGAAGGCGCTGGGCGAGCGCGACCGGGATGCCTGGGGGAGTGCGGTATCACTGTTTCAAATGGGTGAGTTTGGTTTCGTTATTGTCGCGTTGGCCAGCAGTTATCAGTTGCTCAGTGCCGACGTGTCGTCGATATTGATTGGGGTTGGTGTGTTCAGCATGGCGGTGACGCCGTTGGTGATTCAAAAACTGCAACCGCTGGTTTCGATGCTCGTCAGAGAGAGCGAGGCTGAACCGAATATCGAGCAAAAAGTTGACGCAAGCGCGAGTGAACATCAAGTACTGATCTGTGGCTTTGGTCGGGTCGGGCAAACAGTGAGCCGCTTTTTGGATGCTGAAGGCATACGCCATATTGCGGTGGATAACGACCCCATGCGGGTACAGGAAGCGGTGGCCGGCGGCGCCCCCGTTTACTTTGGTGACAGTGCCAAACGCGATATTCTGCGAGCGGTCGGTGCCGCCAGGGTGCCGCTGATCATCATCAGTTTTTCCGACGATCAGCGCGCCATCGAAGTGCTACGTGAAATTCGTGCGATGAACGAAAAAGCTTACGTCATCGTGCGCAGTCGGGACGACCTCAACCTCGATAAGCTCAATGAAGCTGGCGCCTCACAAGTGGTACCGGACACGCTGGAAGCCAGTCTGATGCTGATTTCGCACGTGCTGAGCCATAGCGGTATTCCTATTCGTCGAATCTTATCCAGGCTGGAACAGGAACGGCGCAATCATTACGGCGATATGCACGGCTTTTATCCGGGCTCGCAAACCACCATTGATCATGAAACCGCGGATAAACTCGAGTTTTTGCATGCCGTCAACCTGCCGGAGCAGGCGTGGGCAGTAGGCCAGGCCGTTGCTGATTTAGACTGGGATGCCCATGAGGTGAAACTAAAAGCGCTGCGCCGTGACGATGTCGAGGTGGAAGAGCCGGCGTCGCAGTTGGAACTGCGTGCCGGCGATGTTGTGCTATTGAGCGGCAAGCCACGTCACGTCGAGTCTGCAGAGCGATGGCTATTGGAAGGTTAAGCTTTTTGTAATAGTCCGTTACAACTTATCTCCGAAAAATCACAGTTCGCAACAGTTAAGGTCTAACAATTTACATTTGTTAGATCGATAATAACAGTCAGTTGAATCCATCTAACTGTTGAGCGAACTGTGATGAAATTAAAAAAACGAGCGTTTATTCCACCGCTAATTATTGTTTTAGCGATCGTTCTTTCGGTAGTGGCCAGTATGTCGGCTAAGCCACCGGAAACGCGTCAGCAGCAAAAACCTGCGGCGATGGTCGAAGTCAAAGAAGTAACTCCACGTGATATGACCTTCCTGGTCGACTCGCAGGGAACCGCCATGCCGAAACACTCGACCACGTTATTGGCGGAAGTCAGTGGTCAGATTGTTGAGGTTGCCGACAAATACAACGCGGGTGGTTTCTTTAAGCAGGGTGAGATGCTGTTGCAAATCGACCCGTCCGACTACGAAGTAGCCGTGCAGCAAGCGCGCGCCCAGTTGCTGCAGGCGCAGGCCGCGTTGGAAGAAGAAAAAGCACGTGCCAAAGTGGCAGAAGAAGAATGGTCACAGTTTACCGATGGTGAAGCTCCGGCATTGGGTTTGCGTAAGCCGCAACTGGCCAGCGCTTATGCGGCATTGGAATCTGCTCAAGCCAATCTGGCTATGGCGGAGCGCAACCTAGAGCGCACAACCATCAGAGCGCCGTACGACAGTGTACTGCGCAGCAAACAAGCAGACCTGGGTCAGTTTGTCGGCGCCGGTGCACAAATCGCGACGTTGTTCGGCACTGAAGTCGCTGAAGTTCGCCTGCCGCTGAGTGACCTTGACGTTACCTACCTCAATCTGCCGGGTGAAACCGACACGCAACCGAAAGTGTTGCTGGAATCACAAGTCTCCGGTGTCGATACACAGTGGATGGGCAACCTGGTTCGCACCGAAGGCGTTCTTGACGAAGCCAGCCGTGTCATTTACGGCGTTGTCGAAGTTAAAGACCCTTATAACCTAGCGGGTCAGACACACACGGCACCCTTACGTTTCGGCCGTTTTGTGCAAGCGCAGGTTGAAGGTCAGGAAGTGACCGGTGTTATGGAAGTACCAACCTATGCCATTAACCCGGACGGCACCGTATGGACCGTTGCTGAAGATCGTAAACTGAAGAAAAAATCGATTGAAGTGGTTCGCACTCAGCAAAATACCAGCATTGTAAGTTCAGGACTGGAAGCGGGTGACTTAGTAGTGCTTACCCAGTTGAAGAACGCGCTGAATGGTATGACCGTGCGGTTGGAAGGGGATCCTTTGCCAGAACAGATGGAAACCGCTGCCAAGAGTGAAGAACAAGTGGCTGGTAATGCCAATAGCCAGAGTGAGTAAGCATTATGTCCGCAGATACTCGTAAAGGAATAATTTCGTGGTTTGCCCGCAACTCTGTTGCGGCAAACCTGCTAATGATATTGATACTGGTTGCCGGAGCGATGTCGGTATTTTCGGTCCGCAAGCAGATGTTTCCGGAAATTGAACTGAATATCATCAGCATCCAGGTGCCGTTCCCGGGCGCCGCGCCACAGGAGGTTGAGCAAGGCGTCATCATGCTCATCGAAGACGCGCTGGAAGACGTCGACGGTGTTGAAGAAATGACCTCGCGTTCGCAGGAAGGGATCGGTAGTGTCACCATCGAGGTTGAACCGGACTACGACGTCCAGGTGGTGATGGACGAAGTGAAAATGTTGGTGGATGCAATCCCCAACTTTCCGCAACAAATTGAAAAACCGAATATTTATCGAGTACGTCCTAACCGTGAAGTCATTTGGATGACGGTGTATGGCGATGTTAATGAGCGAACCCGTAAAGAATTAGCCAAAAGCATTCGCGATGAGCTGAAGTCGGTTGGCGGTATCACCAAAGTTGATGTGGTCGGCGATCGCAATTATGAGATTTCGATTGAAATCTCGCAGCAGGATCTTGAGCGTTATGGTTTGTCGTTCCAGCAAATCGTTAATGCGGTACGCGGCACTTCAATTGACGTCGCCGGTGGTTCGATTAAAACGCCTAATGGCGACATCTTGTTGCGAGCCAATAACCAAGCCTATCAGGGCGGCGAGTTCGAGAAAATTGTGTTATTGAGTCGTCCGGATGGTACCCGTTTGACCCTCGGCGACATCGCCACGGTGGAAGACGGCTTTGTCGAAACGGAGGCCTTCACGCGCTTCGATGGCAAACCGGCAACCTTTATCCGGGTGAATTCCGTCGGTGACCAGAACGACCTGAAAATTGCTGAGTATGTGCGTAATTACGTCGAACGCAAACAACAAGAGCTGCCTGACGAAGTTCAGTTGGCGCAGTGGGGAGACTCGTCCTATTACTTGCAAGGTCGTCTCGACTTGATGTTGAACAATATGTGGATGGGTGGCCTGCTGGTCTTCCTGATGCTGTCGTTGTTCCTGCAATTGCGGTTGGCATTCTGGGTTATGCTGGGTATTCCGGTGTGCTTCCTGGGTACCATTGCACTGATGCCGTTACCGATGTTTGATATCTCCATTAACATGATCTCGTTGTTTGGCTTTATCTTGGTGCTCGGGATAGTGGTCGATGATGCGATAGTCATAGGGGAGAGTGCCTACACCGAAATCGAGGAGAAAGGTAAGTCCATCGATAACGTGGTGGCCGGCGCACAGCGAGTGGCTATGCCCGCGACCTTTGGTGTACTAACCACCATGGTTGCCTTTATTCCGATGTTGATGGTTGACGGTGGCATGGGAGCGATCTGGGAGTCCATCGCCTGGGTGGTCATTCTGTGTCTGGGCTTTTCACTGGTGGAATCCAAACTGATCCTGCCGGCGCATATAGCCAACATGAAATACTCGAAGGTGACGACGGAGAAGCCGAATGCGTTCCAGCGTTTCCGTAATGGCTTTGCCAATTCGGTACAACGTTTTGTCAACTCCAAGTACCGTCCGTTCCTGAAAAAATGTCTGCACTACCGTTACACCACGTTGGCAACCTTTGTGGGTATGTTGATCTTAATGATTGGTTTGATCAGTGGCGGTATCGTGCGCTGGGTATTCTTCCCGGATATCCCCAGTGACTTTATCCGGGCTAACGTAGAAATGCAGCCGGGTACATCAGAAGAACGAACCATTGAAGTACTCACCGAAGTGTCGGCGGCGCTGAGCAAGGTTGATGACAAAGCCGAAGAAAGCGAAGGTGAAGGGGTTGTTCGTCATACCAATATCTGGATGAACGGCACCGAATCAGGCACCGTATTTGCCGAGCTTAAGAAGGGTGAGGAACGCAACATTGACGGCTATGAAATCGTTAGTCAATGGCGTGAAATGGTGCCGGAACTCGCCGGAGTACGGGCTATCAACTTCCAGGGCGGTATCGGCGGTGGTAGTGGCTTCGACCTTGAGTTCCAGCTTGTTGGCGAGGATCTTAACCAGTTAAAGGCTGCCGCTGATGAACTGAAAGTGGTGTTGGGTGAATACGACGGTGTGTTCGATATCGAAGATACCTTCGGCGATGGTAAAGACGAAATTCTGGTGACCACCAAGCCACTGGCGGAAGCCATGGGCATTAACCTGGCCGAGCTGGCTACCCAAGTGCGTTACGCTTTCTACGGTGCCGAAGCACAGCGTATTCAGCGCGGTGACGAGGAAGTGCGGGTGATGGTGCGTTATCCGGAAGAACAACGCCAGTCGGTCGGTAATTTGCAGGACATGAAATTACGGACGGCCGACGGTGCTGAGATCCCGTTCACCGAGTTAGCTGAAATTGAATTTGCCGAGGGTTATTCAACCATTACCCGGATTAACCGTGAGCGTTCCGTGAATGTCAGAGCACGGGTTGATAAAGAGTCGGTTGAACCTTTCCGCATCGTTAAAGAGGTTCGCGAGCAGAAAATCCAGGCAATTCTGGACAAGTACCCAAGCGTTGGCTTCCAGTTGCAGGGCGCGACTCAGGACGAAGCAGAAGCAACCGGCTCACTGGCGATTGGTGGTCTATTAGCGATGTTGGCGGTGTACGCGTTAATGGCGGTACCACTTAAGTCTTACAGTCAACCGCTGATCATTATGTCGGTGATTCCGTTTGGTATGATCGGCGCGGTACTGGGTCACTGGATCCTGGGTATGCCGGTCAGTATCTTAAGCTTGTTCGGTATCATTGCGCTGGCAGGGGTTGTGGTAAACGATTCGTTGGTGATGGTGGATTACGTCAACAAAGCACGGGCTGCAGGAACAGACTTGCGTCATGCCGTACTTGATGCCGGTTGTCGCCGTTTCCGCGCAATTACGTTGACCTCATTGACCACTTTCTTCGGTCTGTTACCTATCGTGCTGGAGAAGAGCCTGCAGGCGAAGATCGTTATCCCAATGGCGATATCACTGGCATTCGGTATCATCTTTGCCACAGTGATTACGCTGTTGCTGATACCTTGTCTGTACTTGATTCTGGCCGATGCCAAACGCGGTATGCAGTCGTTCCTGTCCTGGTACGGCCTGGCAAAACCGCCGGAACCGAAAGACATGACAACCAAAGAAGCGTTGGAAAATTATTAACCGAATAACGCATCAACTAAGGCCGCAACATTAAGTTGCGGCCTTTTTTTATTGGTGTGTGTCATAATTTGTTAATATAGTCGCCATAGACTGAAACCAAACTCTCAGGACGACTGCATCATGCTGTTATCAGCGCTCGATTTTATTGCCTTAGTGTTTTTCTTTGTCAGCTGGGTTGGCTATTCACTGTTTGCCCGTAAGCGAGCGAAGACCACACATTGCCTTTCTAGCATTTTGTGTACGCTGCGTATCGACTGGATGCAGACCGTGATGCACAAAGACAACCAAATTGCCGATGCGTCATTGATTGGTAATGTCGAGCGAACCGTTACTTTTTTTGCCTCATCAACGGTGTTAGTACTGGCCGGTGTGATTACCGTATTAGCGCATTCCGAGGAAGTGGTCGAAGTGCTTAACGAACTGCCGTTGACGCCGCCCTCAAGCCCGATCATGGTGCAGTTTCAACTGGCGGTACTGGCAATGATCTTTATTTACGCCTTTTTTAAGTTCACCTGGTCGATACGGCAGTTTGGTTTCGTTTCGGTATTGTTGGGCGCATCGGTGAAGTATCAGCAACAAAACCGTAGCGAGGAAGAACGGGTCGCGTTTGCCAATCATGCCGCCAAGGTGCTCGATCAGTCCGGACATGAATACAACAAAGGATTGCGCACCTACTATTTCGCGCTGGCTTATCTTGCCTGGTTTTTGCACCCGCTCATGCTGATTGTTGCCAGCAGTATCGTTGTCGTGATTCTGTATCGACGTGAATACAATTCGAGAGTGCTGCGGCACTTGCTTGCCACTCATGGTTTTGAACCCGGGAAAAAATAACAGGAGTCAGGTTTGGAGACAGCGGCTGAGATGACAGTGTTTGAAGACTTTCTTAAGTGGACTTGTGATAATGAATGGGGCCATAGCGGGCATTTCGAGCGACGTCTGAGCAATGGTACTCAACTGACGGTGTGGGACAGCGGCGTACTGGTGGTGGAACCACAGAGCGCCACCGACAAAGACATCATTATCTCCTGTGCGGTACATGGTAATGAGACCGCACCAATTGAAATTTGCCGTGACATCATTCAGGACATCATTGCGGAACAACAACCGGTTCAGCATCGTACTCTGTTTCTGATTGCCAATCCGGCCTCGATAAACGTTGAACGTCGCTTTGTCGAGGAAAACATGAACCGCTTATTCAGTGGTGCACACAGCAAAGGTGGCATCACCAACCCAGAACGTGAGCGTGCCGCTAAGCTGGAACAGTATGTGCAGCGTTTTTATCAGGAGGGCGGCGACAGCGAACGTCGTCGTTATCATTACGATTTGCACACAGCGATTCGCGATTCTAAGCGCGAAAAGTTCGCGGTCTATCCGTTCACTCATGGCAAACCATACAAACAGGCGCAACTGCAATTTTTACTGGCCTGTGGCGTTGATACGGTACTGCTGAATCGTGCACCGACGACCACCTTTTCCTATTTTTCCGCACATCAATTTGAGGCTGATGCGTTTACTGTTGAGCTGGGCAAAGTGCGTCGTTTTGGTGAAAACAATCGTGCTGATTTTGCGGCGGCAGAAGAAAGTTTACGGCAGTTGGTTGGTCAACCCGAACCGGATTTGCCTGCATTTGATCCGCAACAGCACTTCGTGTTTGCTGAAGCTCAGACCATCAACCGTCAACATCAGGACTTTAGATTGAATTTCGCCGATGATGTGGCGAACTTCACGTCTTTTAACAAAGGCGAATTACTGGCGATTGACGGAGATGATAAAATTCTTGCCAAACATGATGATGAACACATTATTTTCCCCAATGCCGACGTTGCACTGGGGCAGCGAGCGTTGCTGACGGTGGTGCGGGTACCAACGGAAAGCTTAGATCTGGTCTAATCAGCCCAGATAAATTGTTAAAACTGTTCGTTTCTATTTACACTTAGCCCACTGACTATTCGGCAGTGGGCTATTTGCATAGCACTTTACGTAAAGGTAAAGTAGCGGCAAATTTCCACCCTGCTAACAACCGAAAGAGAAGGTTATGGCCAAGGATAAAAAACACAACACTGAAATTGTGACCAAACCACAGTGGTTTGACGGTGAGTCAGTCACAATTCCCATGCTGCAAATCCTCAAAGAGGACGGCAGTTTTCACCAGGGCGCTGACATGCCTGAGTACGATAAGGACCTTATCGTAAAAATTCACGATACCATGCAGTTCATCCGGACACTGGATGAACGTATGATTGCGGCGCAACGTCAGGGACGTATCAGTTTCTACCTGGCTTCACGCGGCGAGGAAGCCGAGAGTGTCGCTTCTGCTGCGGCATTGGACAGCGGTGATATGATCATGGGTCAGTACCGTGAACAGGGCGCCCTGGCGTACCGCGGCTTCACGGTTGAACAGTTTATGAACCAGCTGTTTTCTAACGAAAAAGATTTAGGGAAAGGTCGTCAAATGCCAGTGCACTATGGTTGTGCTGAGCTTAACTTTATGACCATTTCCTCGCCGTTAGGGACACAAATCCCGCAGGCAACAGGTTACGCCTTCGGTCAGAAGATGGATAAAACCGGTAAATGCACCATTTGTTACTTCGGTGAAGGTGCGGCCTCTGAAGGGGATTTCCACGCTGCGCTGAATATGGCGTCGGTTTACAAAGTGCCGGTGATTTTCTTCTGCCGTAACAATGGGTACGCTATCTCGACACCGTCTCAGGGCGAACAGTACGGTGGTGACGGCATTGCACCGCGCGGCATTGGTTATGGCATCAAAACCATCCGGGTGGATGGTAACGATGTGTTTGCGGTGCTTAAAGCAACCCAGGAAGCCCGTCGCCTGGCGGTCGAGGAAAACGAGCCGGTGCTGATCGAAGCGATGTCGTACCGCATGTCAGGTCACTCAACCTCGGACGATCCGACCGGTTATCGTACTCGCGAAGAGGAAGAGGGCTGGAAGGTCAAAGATCCGTTGGATCGCCTGCAAAAGTGGATGAAGAACGAAGGCTGGCTGAACGATGAAGACGTTCAGCAGCAACACGAAGAGGTTAAAGCCAAAGTACTGGCGGCGCTAAAAGAAGCCGAAAAAGTACCGGCCCCACACATCGACGAACTGATCAACGATGTGTATGACGAACCAACGCCGCTGTTGAAAGAACAGTTGGAAGAACTTAAGGCACACATCCGCAAATACCCGGATGCGTATCCGAAAACGTCAGGGAGACTGGACTAATGGCTAAAATGAATTTACTGCAGGCCATCAACAGCGCACTAGACCTGGCGATGGCAAAACACGACAACGTCTACAGTTTTGGTGAAGACACCGGTGGTTTCGGCGGCGTATTCCGCGCAACGTCCGGCTTAACGGAAAAATACGGCAAGCACCGCAACTTCAACACGCCACTGGTTGAGCAAGGTATTATCGGCTTCGCTAACGGCTTGGCGTCGCAGGGTAGCTATGCCGTTGCTGAGATTCAGTTCGGTGACTATATTTTCCCGGCGTTTGACCAGATCGTCAACGAATCGGCTAAGTTCCGTTATCGTTCGGGTAACGAGTTTAACGTTGGCGGCCTGACCATCCGGACGCCATACGGCGGCGGTATTGCCGGCGGTCATTATCATTCTCAGTCACCAGAAGCGTATTTTGCGCACACGCCGGGCATGAAAATTGTGACCCCGCGTAACCCTTATGAAGCGAAAGGGCTGTTGCTGAGCGCGATCTTCGATCCAAACCCGGTGCTGTTTATGGAACCGAAGCGTTTGTATCGTGCCTCGACCGGTGACGTGCCGGAAGAAGAATATACGATTCCATTAGGCAAAGCCGATGTGGTCAAAGAAGGTACCGATATTACGGTACTGGCCTGGGGTGCACAAATGGAAGTGACCGAGAAAGCGGTCGAAAAAGCCGAACAAGACGGTGTTTCCTGTGAAGTGATCGACTTGCGTACGATCCTGCCATGGGACGTCGAAACGGTAACCCAGTCGGTATTAAAAACCGGACGTTTGGTGATTTCTCAGGAAGCCCCGATTACCGGCGGCTTTGCCAGCGAAATCGCGGCGACAGTGCAGGACAAATGTTTCCTGTATCTTGAGTCTCCAATTGCCCGTGTGTGCGGTATTGATGTGCCGTATCCGCTGTGTCACGAAAAAGAGTATATGGCCGATCATCTGAAAATTTATGAAGCCATCACTCGCTCAATGAATTACTAAGGACCCATCGACATGAGTAAAGATTTTATTCTGCCCGATATCGGCGAAGGGATCGTAGAGTGCGAAATCGTTGAGTGGCTGGTAGCCGAAGGGGATCAGGTTAAAGAAGATCAACCCGTGGTTGAGGTGATGACCGATAAAGCCATGGTTGAGATTCCGGCGAAGGAAGATGGCGTGGTCGAAAAGCTGTATTACGCCAAGGGCGATATTGCCAAAGTTCACGAACCGTTGTTCCGCATTAACGCCGGTGGTGATGCCGCCGAAGAGCAACCGACGGAAGACGCCAAGCCCGCGCCAGAGCAAACGCGTGACTCTGGTTCTGCGGCGGCAACCACCGACTTTATCCTGCCTGATATCGGCGAAGGTATTGTTGAGTGTGAAATTGTCGAGTGGCTGGTGTCTGAAGGCGACCAAGTGAAAGAAGATCAGCCAGTGGTCGAAGTCATGACCGACAAGGCAACCGTTGAAATTCCGGCCAAAGACGATGGCGTTGTGGTTAAGTTGTATCACAAGAAAGGTGATATTGCTGAAGTTCACAAACCATTGTTTGCACTGCAGCCTGCCGGCGGTGTTGAGTCAGCTCCGTCAACATCGGCCACCCAGAAAACAACAACCGACGCCTCGGCTAAGGCGGAAGCGACGGCTGAGCCGCCAGCTAAAGCCCGTCAAGGCAAGGCCATTGCCAGTCCGGCAGTGCGCCGCCTGGCTCGCGAGAACGACATTAATATCGCCGACGTGCCTGGCTCAGGTAAAAAAGGCCGGGTGCTGAAGCAAGACATCGAAGCCTTTAAGTCGGGTGATGCAACAGCGGCCAGCCGCACGGACGATGCTCACGCCTCTGACGCAGCTCCTGCCGCTGGCACGACTACCGGCGGTACCCGCACCGAAGCGATTCGCGGCGTGAAAGCGGCGATGGCAAAACAAATGATGAAGTCGGTCAGTACCATTCCGCACTTTACCTATGCGGATGAGTTTGACGTCACTGATTTGATCGCACTGCGCGAGAAGCTGAAGGAACAGTATAAAGAAAAAGGTATTCGCCTAACGGTAATGCCGTTCTTTATTAAAGCGCTGTCGCTGGCGTTGAAAGAGTTCCCGGTGATGAATGCTCAGGTCAATGAAGACTGTACAGAGATCACCTATTTTGACGATCACAACATCGGCATGGCGGTGGACACCAAAATCGGTCTGCTGGTGCCTAACGTCAAACAGGTGCAGAACAAGAGCATCATTGATGTTGCCAACGAAGTGACGCGCTTAACTCAGGCAGCGCGTGAAGGCAAAGTGCCACAGGCGGACATGAAGGGCGGTACCATCAGTATCTCCAATATCGGTGTTATCGGTGGTACGGTGGCAACACCAATCATTAACAAACCGGAAGCAGCCATTGTCGCGCTGGGTAAAGTGCAGGAACTACCGCGCTTTGATGCCAACGGCAATGTCGTAGCCCGTAAGATCATGACCGTAAGCTGGTCCGGTGATCACCGCATCATTGACGGTGGAACCATCGCCCGCTTTAACAAACGCTGGCAGGAATTCCTTGAAGATCCTACCAGTATGTTGGTCAATATGGTGTAGATCGCGTCCTAACGCGAGATGATCGCCCGGCAGCAAGTTCGTGAGACTTGTTGTCGGGCATCCATGCTCTCCCACATTCGCCGGCGAGGGCATCGCTGCCAATCAGCAATCCAGTAGCACTTCCGCCACGTTAATTGTTGCAGTTTATCCTTCCGTGCAGTAGCGTTAAGTCAATGCATAAAGGGATTTACTGATGTTTGTGTCTATTCATCTGACCATTGCTATCATCCTCGCGCTGCTCTCGTTGGCGCCGTTATTGCGTGTTCAACACTGGCTCATTCGCGGGCTGGATTTTCCGCGGCTGCAGTTAACGGTAGTGCTGGTTTTCTGGCTGTTGATGGGGGTGTTTTATTTTGAATCCTATGGCCTGGCCGAATCGTTATCCCTGGCAATATTGGCGATCACCCTAGCGCGACAGTTGCGCTGGATTATTCCGTACACGCGCTTTTTTCCGGTTGAGGTTGAGTCGACGACGGATCAATCGGCAGTCGGCATCAAGATCATGACGGCTAATGTGCTAACGCCCAACCGGAACAGCGAGCAATTAATACGCTTTATCAAGCACTATCAACCGGATGTGATCATTACACTCGAATCGGATAGCTGGTGGCAACAACAACTGGCGGTGATCGAAGATGTCTATGCCTACACGGTTAAAGTGCCATTGGATAATCTCTATGGAATGCATCTGTATTCGCGTTTGCCGCTGCACAACAGTCAAGTGCGTTATATCGTTGAAGACGATAAGCCATCGATTCACACCTGGATAGAACTGGCATCCGGCCAGCGCATCAAAGCGCACTTCGTGCATCCTGCACCGCCAAGTCCTTCCGAAAACGAAGCCTCGACGGAGCGGGATGCGGAACTGTTGCTGTTGACGGAAGACATTGACGAGAAACACACTCCAACCATTGTCGCCGGCGATCTTAATGACGTCGCCTGGTCGCGCACGACCTTATTGTTCCGCAAAATGAGTGGCTTGCTGGATCCACGCATTGGCCGGGGGATGTTTAATACTTTCCACGCCGATTACTGGTTTGCCCGCTGGCCACTGGACCATATTTTTCATAGTCATCACTTTGCCTTGGTCAACGTCGAACGCTTACCCGCCTTTGGTTCCGACCACTTTCCGCTACTAACTGAACTCGCCCTGAAACCCGAACTCAACAGCCCCGAGGACGCTCCCGACCCCGACGCCGCCGACGAAGAGCTCGCCCGCAACCTCCGCCAGGAGGCCTGAGTCATTGCACGCTGAACAAAAAATACGGCAGGGCGATTGAAAGCTCTTAAGCAAGGGGCAATCATCTTACCGCCTTCTTTTTTGTTCAAGGCGCAGGCGCTGCAGGATCAAGCCGCTGATGATGAGCAATAGGCCGGCGATGGTACTGGGGTAGATGGTTTCGCCGAGGATTTGATTGAGCAACAGGAGCGAAATGAAGGGCGACAGAAAAATCAGGTTGCTGATCAGTGAAGTGTTGGTGGCGGTTTTCATGGCCATCATCCAGAACAGGAAGGTGATGCCCATTTCGAACAGGCCAACGTAGCTGACGGCGAGCCAACCTTGCCAGGGAATGCCGCTCCAGTCGCTGCTGAACAGACTCCAGATGATGAGAAACGGCAGCGCCAGGCCAAATGCGAGTACCAACTGGACGATGGATTCGGCGTTGCGTTTGGTGTTAATAATCCAGTAGGCGGCCCATAAAAATGTCGACAACAGCGCCCAAAATACTCCGATTGGATTGGAAAATCTTAAACCCAGCAGGTCGCCGCGGGTCGCAATCACGAATACGCCCAGGTAGCCGAGGGCGCTGGCGAGCCAGTCGCGTTTTCTGATCGGCTGTTTTAATACCACCGCCGCCATAAAGGTCAGTGCGATTGCCCAGGTATAGTTGAGTGGCTGCGCTTCGGAGGCGGGCAGCAATGAGTAAGCTTCAAATAACACCAGATAGTAGAGCGTAGGGTTGAGTGCGCCGATCAGGAGGTAATACAAAGGCATTCGACGCAGTTCTAGTAAGATCAGCGACTGCTTGCCTCTTATCAGTGCGATAACCAGCAAGATAGCGAAGGAAACCGCGGTCGCGGCGGTGACCATTTGCAGTGGCGTTAGGTATTGCAAGGTGATTTTAAACGCCGTGGCGACGGTCGACCACAGTAATACCGCAGTCAATGCGAAGCCCATGGCTTTTTTGTCGTTGGCAGTCAATGCCACAGCGGCTCCTTGCTTTGGTTCTGGTTACGGCTGTTACGCGGGAGCATAGCGTAAATAAGTCGTTTATGCGTATTAAAAATTGTTATGCTAAAACGAAAACAGCAGGAGTTTTGTTATGCAACCGACAATCAGTGTCGTGACGTTGGTCACCGATAACCTGGAGCGCGCAGTGCGCTTTTATCGGGACGGTCTGGGGTTGCCAACAAAAGGTATTGTCGGCAACCCGGAGGATGATACACAGGTGGCGTTTTTTAACCTTAACCAGGGGTTCAAGCTGGCGCTTTGGCCGCGTTCTAGTCTTGCTCGTCAATTGGGGACGACGGTGCAGGGGAGCGGACATATGTTAAGTCATAATGTCACCACGCAAGCGGCGGTTGATGAGCTGGTGTTAGCTGTCGAAAACGCCGGCGGCAACGTTCTTAAGCGGCCCCATCGACAACCCTGGGGCTGTTATGGGGCGTACTTTTCTGATCCTGACGGACATTGTTGGGAACTGACCTACAACCCGAAATACGCGGGTTAGGCGTCGCGTTTAGCGACAATACGCCGCACCAGACCGGGGAAAAAACGTTTCAGTGTTGGTGCTAACGCGCTCAAACCTTTGCCGATAATCGCTTCTGCCTTATCGGCTTCAATCGCTTTGATGATGCCCTCAGCACAGTGTTCTGCGCTGATTCCCTGTTCGATTTCAGGATCGTTATGGCCTTGTTGTTGGCCATCTGCCTGTAAGGCGTTGATGGCAATTTGTGTGTTCACAAAACCGGGTAGAATGCTGGTGACCTGCACATTGTGTTCGGCCATCTCGGCGCGCACACAGTCCATATAACCGAGCACCGCGAATTTTGCACCAGAATAGCCACTGCGCAGCTTACTGCCGACCTTTCCAGCAACACTGGCGACGGTGACAATATGCCCGCAACGACGTTTTACCATCGACGGCAAGACCACCTGATTCAGCGCAACCACGCCAAAGTAGTCAATCTCCATCAACTGGCGGTACACCGACAAATCGGTATCCAGTGCTTTGCTGCGCTGAGAAACGCCGGCGTTGTTGATCAGTATATCAACGTCGATGTCGGCCAAAGCCTGCTGTGCGCTTTCTCTGGCCTGTTCCGGACGGGATAGATCCAGTGCCAACACGCGATGGTTATCGGTGTTTGGCAAGGACTGGCGCAGTTCCTCGAGTTGCTGCTCTCGGCGCGATGTCAGGATGAGTCGTGCCCCACGCTCAGCGAGTTGCCGTGCCAAGGCTAAACCGATGCCTGATGAGGCACCGGTTAGCCAGATGGTCTTGTCCTTAATGGCGGTCATCGGTTAGCCCGCCGGATAGGTGTAGCTGGCCTGGAAGCCCAATGGAATGCCCAGCGTCCAGTAAACGATCAGGAAGGCAGACCACAACACCAACAGTGATACCGTAAATGGCAGCATCATCGCCACCAACGAGCCGATACCGGTGCCTTTAACGTAACGTTGGCAATACAGCACCACCAGCGGGAAGTAAGGCAGTAACGGTGTGATGATGTTACTGGTGGAGTCACCGACACGATAGGCCGCCTGGGTAAGGTCAGGCGAGTAACCCAATTGCATCAGCATCGGTACAAAAATCGGTGAAATCAGCGCCCATTTCGCGGAGGCCGAACCGACAAACAGGTTAATGAACGCCACCAGGAAAATCATGCCGACCATGGTAACACCACCGGACAGCTCCAGGCTGGCGAGGAAGTTTGCGCCTTTTACCGATAACAGTGTGCCCAATTGTGAGTCGCCGAACGCCTTAATGAACATGGCACAGAAGAACGCCATGACCATATAGTAAGCCATGCCTTCCATCGATTTGGTCATCGCGCCGATGACGTCCTGCGAGTTGTTAAAATTGCCGGAAACAAAACCGTGTACCATCCCCGGGATGATGAACAACAGGAATATCAGCGGCACGATCATGCCCATCAGCGGTGCCGCGAACGAGGCCAGTTCGCCCGTTGCCGGATCGGCCAATGGGGAGTTTTCCATGGTGGCGGCAAAATACAGCGCCACCAAACCCGCAACCATGGTCGCCGAAGCCAGATAAAACGCTTTACGGTCACGCGGGGTGACGTCATCAAGTGCCGGCATATCATCCTGATCACCGTCCAGCTTGGTACCCCGTAAACGTGGCTCAACCACCTTATCGGTCAGGAACCAGCCTACCGCGACCACCAGAATCGATGAGGCAGCAGTAAAGAAATAGTTATTTAACGGGTTTAACTGTACTTCCGCATCGATAAGTTGTGCCGCGGTCTGAGTAAAGCCCTGCAACAGAGGATCAATGGCTGACGGCACAAAGTTGGCACTAAAACCACCGGAAACGCCGGCAAATGCGGCGGCAATACCCGCTAACGGATGGCGTCCGGCAGCGTAGAAGATTACCCCGCCCAATGGGATAACCAACACGTAACCGGCATCAACGGCGGTATGGCTGACAATAGCGACCAGAATCAGTACGGGGGTCAGTAATACCTTAGGGGTCACGTTCAACATCAGTTTAATGGCGACGTTGATGTAGCCCGAGCGTTCAGCAACGCCAACACCCAACATCGCGACCAATACCACGCCTAATGGTGCAAAGCCCATAAAGGTGTCGACCATATTAGCGAGGAAGTCGGCCATTTCGGTGCCGCTGAGCAGGTTGACGACGTTAATGGCCTCGCCGGTCAGCGGGTGTTTCTCGTCGAAGGACACGCCGGAAAATAGCCACGACATGGCCCATACGATGAGCAACAGGCCAAAAAACATAACAGCGGGATCGGGGAGTTTATTACCAACGCGCTCGACGCCATCGAGCATGCGGTTGAGCAGACCTTTTGGCTTTTCCATTGCCTCGCGGTCCGGTTGTGGTGAATCTGCCATGAGAACCTCTGGTTGTTATTATATAATGTTACAGTTCAAAGGGTATGATAACCATTATTTAACCGTGTAACCAAGAGAGAATCCATGATTTGTGGTACCGATGAAGCAGGGCGGGGACCCATTGCCGGTCCGGTTGTTGCCGCTGCGGTTATTCTCGACCCCGATAATCCTATCGAAGGGTTGAATGATTCAAAAAAATTGAGTGAAAAGAAACGTAACGCACTCAGTCTGGAGATTAAGGAAAAAGCCCTTTACTGGGCCATCGCACAAGCGGATGTCGATGAAATCGATCGCATCAACATTCTGTGGGCGTCGATGAATGCGATGACGCGAGCGGTTGAAGCATTGCCTGTGGCACCGAGTAAAGTGTTGGTGGACGGTAACCGGGTGCCGCAGTTGCAGGTGCCGGCTGAAGCTATCGTTGGCGGTGACGCCAGTGAACAGTGCATCGCTGCAGCGTCGATTTTGGCAAAGGTGGAGCGGGATCGGCAAATGCTGGAATGGCATCAAAGGTACCCGCAATACGAATTTGACAAACACAAAGCCTACGGCACCGCCAAACATCTGGAGTTGCTCCGGCAGCATGGACCTTGCCCGATCCACCGCAAGAGTTTTCGGCCGGTGAAGGAACTGCTGGCTGGCTTGTGAAAAGGGCCTCAAAGCCTTAAAATAACCGTTTATTCTGACGTTTAAATACATTGATGGAAAACAGCATGCAGTCTGCCTCGCACTCGATCCCGCACGTGGATATGCGCCAATACGACGACAATTTTGAAGCCTTCACACAGGCCGTCGGTAATGGCTACGAACAATATGGATTTATCGCACTGACCCATCATGGTGTGGACACCGCACTGATTGAACGTGCGCTGGATACCTGTCGTGATCTGTTCGCCTTACCGGAAGCGGTTAAAATGCAGTATCACCGTCCGGGACAAGGTGGCGCACGGGGTTACACACCGTTTGGGACTGAAATTGCGAAAGACGCCAAGCATGTAGACTTAAAAGAATTCTGGCATGTTGGCCGTGACGTTGAGGGTGAGCCAAAGTACCCACAATTGTTGCCAAACGTCTGGCCGCAGGAACTGCCGCAGTTTAAGCAGGATATGACGGCGATATACCGTGAGCTGGACAAATTGGGTAATAAGGTGCTGGACGCGATTGCGGTATTCCTCGATCAGCCGCGGGATTTTTTCCGTGATAAAGTCAACAACGGCAACTCGATTTTACGGCCTTTGCATTATCCGCCGATCATTGATGAAGGTACGCCATCGGTTCGCGCCGGTGCGCACGAAGACATTAACGTGCTGACGTTGTTGGTAGGCTCACGTGAACCGGGACTGGAAGTGTTGGCGAAAGACGGCACCTGGGTGCCTGTGACCATCATCGAGGGAGCCATCATCTGTAACGTTGGTGATATGCTGCAGCGGTTGACCAACCATGTGCTGCGGTCAACCACTCATCGCGTGGTTAACCCGCCGGCACCTTATAACGCACAATCACGGTATTCGATTCCGTTTTTCCTGCATTTTAATCCCGATGTGATGATCACGCCGTTAGCGAGTTGTATCAGTGATGATAATCCGCAACGCGACGAACCCATTACGGCTGATGATTACTTGATGGAACGTTTACGCGAAATCGGTCTGGTTAAAGATAACGAAGACAACAACGCATAGGACAAACATCATGGCATTAGGTCGGTTATCGGCGCTGGCAGCATCGTTTTTACTCATCGCAGGTTGTGCCAGCCAGGCACCACAGACACCGGAAAACATGCGCTTGACGGTGTTGCATGTTAATGACCACCATTCAAACCTGGCGCCCAAACAGCGCCAGTTAAGTTGGGGTGGCCAACAGTGGCAGGTAGAAAGTGGCGGCTTTCCGCGGGTGGCAGCGCAAATCGATCAATTGCGGGCGCAAAACGAGCAGGTGCTCACTTTGCACGCGGGTGATGCGATAACCGGCAGTTTATTTTTTACCCTGTTCGGCAGCGAACCGGACGCGGTGATGATGAACCAGGTGTGTTTTGATGCATTTACGCTGGGTAATCACGAATTTGATAAAGGTGATGAGGGGCTTAAGACCTTTCTTGACCAATTAGGTACACCTGCCTGTGATACCGCTAAGTTATCGGCTAATGTGAAACCCGAGTTGGGTGTGTCGGCACTCACTCCCAGCAGCATGACGGACTCTTTTCGTCCTTACACGGTATTCGAGCGTGGCGGACATCGTATTGGTGTGGTCGGTTTGACCATCGCGACCAAAACGAAAAAATCGTCACAGCCGGATGAAACCACTCAGTTTGAAGATGAGCTCGTGGCCGCACGTCGTGCTATCAGTCAATTGCAGGCGCAAGGGGTCGAGAAAATCATTTTACTGTCTCACATTCAATACCAGCGTGATTTGGCATTGATTCCGCAACTTCCGGCGGTGGATGTGGTGATTGGTGGTGATTCGCACACGTTGTTAGGTGACTTCTCCGAGTTTGGCATGCAAGGCGAAGGGGCTTACCCCACGGTGTTAACCAATGCTGACGGTGAAACCGTTTGTCTGGCACATGCTTATCAATACAGTCAGGTGGTTGGCGAGCTGCAGGTGGACTTTCGTGGTGATCAGGTCGCTTCATGCGGCGGCCGCCCGCACTTTTTATTGGGGAATGAGATCACGCCGGTGGAAGGGGCCGTTACCACATTAAAGCCGATTAAAACGGCGCTGCAGAACAGCGGTGTATTCAGTTTTGTTGAGCCAGATCCGGGCGTGCAACGATTACTCGACAATTACCAGCATCAAGTGGATGAGTTTTCCGGCGAGGTGTTGGCACAGGTGCCTGAGACCATCTGTAATCAGGAGATTGATTTACCGCGTCGGCCAGGTTGCTCGGATGTGCTGAGTTCCGCGGCACACCGGCTGACGGCAGAAGCGTTCTTACACGCGGTGCCAGACGCTGATTTTGCATTGCAGAACGGTGGCAGTATCCGCGGTGATATCGAAGCCGGGGAGTTCACCCGCGGTGATGCCTTCAGTCTGCTGCCATTTGCCAATACACTGGTAAAAATTGAAATCAGCGGCTCTGAGCTGAAACAGGTCATGGAAGAGGGGCTGGCGTATGCGGTGTCTGACGGCGGTTCAACGCGAGCCTATCCTTATGGCGCCGGTATTCGATATGACGTCAATTTAACCGAAAACTTCGGCGATCGTGTCGCCAACCTGCAAGTCTGGGACAAAGACAGCGCTAGCTGGCAACCGGTGCGTCCGCGGGACACCTATATTGTTGTGACCAACAGTTTTATTGGTGGTGGTCAGGACGGCTATGAGACCTTTCACAGCTTATCCGAGCGTGGGCGGACAACCAACACCGGAATTGATTACGCCGAGGCGATGGCCAATTACGCCAAAGCGCAAGGGGTGCTGACGCGGCCGTCGGATTATGCGACGCAGTCGTATGTTCCGTTACCCAAAAAGGTGAATAACTGATGGCTCGTGGTTACGAGCCTGTTCCCGTCTCAGATAACGCCAGATTTGATTTAACCGTTGTTATTCTGGCGTTGTTAACGGCCTTTGCGCCACTTTCCATCGATATGTATTTGCCGGCGTTTACCGCCATTGCCAACGACTACGCCACCGATACTCATCGTGTTGAACTGTCGTTAACGGCGTTCTTTTTTGGTTTATTCATTGGCCAGTTATTGTATGGCACTGCGACCGACAAGTTTGGCCGCAAAAAGCCACTGTATGTCGGTCTGGCAATCTATGTGGTGACCTCGGTGGCCTGCGCCTGGGCGCCGAACATCGAATGGTTGATTGCGTTACGCTTTTTTCAAGCTATTGGTGCCTGTGCCGGCATTGTGATAGCGCGCGCCGTTGTTCGCGATTTGTATACGCCACAGGCGTCAGCGCGGGTGTTTTCATTTCTCATTCTGGTGATGGGGGTCGCGCCGATCCTGGCTCCGCTGTTTGGTGCTTATGTTACTGAATTCATGGGCTGGCGCGCTTTATTCTGGATCGTCGCTGCGCTTGGCGTGGCCTGTGCGTTAACCATCCATCTGGTGTTGCCGGAAACTCGCGGACGGCGCTACGATGTGCGTATGCGACACAGCGGTAAAACCTACTGGGCGGTGTTAAAGGACGCTGACTTTTTACGCTACTCGCTAACCGGTGGCATCGCGCAGTCGGGTTTGTTTGCCTACATTACCGGCTCGCCGCTGTTATTCATCGAAGTGTTCGGGCTTAGCCCGACGCATTACAGCTGGCTGTTCGGTGCAAATGCAATCGGTATCATTGGCTTTTCGCAGCTTAATGGCTGGCTGTTAAAATACGTTGCTTCGCGCAAAATACTGAATGTGTCACTGCCTATATTAGCCTGCGTGTCGGTGGTGATGGCAGTTGCTGCGTACCTTGAGGCGCCGATTTGGGGCATTCTGATCCCTTTATTTGCCTATATTTCAACGCTCGGGCTGGTGTTTCCTAACGCCATGGCCGGCGCGTTATCGAATCATCAGGAACGGGCAGGGTCAGCGTCTGCGGTTACCGGCAGTCTGCAGTTTTTCATTGCCGGGTTGGTCTCAATGGGCGTGAATTACGTCAGTACCTTCAGCGATTACGCCATGGCTTGGGTGATAGGCGGAGCAGGCCTGATTGCGGTGGCCTGCTACCGCCTGTTGCGGCGACCGGAAGTGGTCGACGCTGTCCGTTAACTGCTGTAATAGGTCGGTGCTTCGGGGCCGACCGGCATACCCAGGGCAAACACCCAGATAAAGAACAGAATGGTCCAGCCAATAAAGAAGATGATCGAGTACGGCAGCATCATCGCAATCAGTGTACCAATACCGAGATCCTTCTTGTAACGCGCGGCCACCGCCAGGATCAGTCCAAAATAACTCATCATCGGTGTAATCACGTTAGTGACCGAGTCACCAATACGGTAGGCTGCCTGAATGACTTCCGGCGCGTAACCGACCAGCATCAGCATGGGCACAAAAATCGGTGCGGTAATCGCCCACTGTGCTGATGCGGAACCCAGCATCAGGTTCACAAAACCGCAAATCATGATAAAGAACACGAACAGCAATGGTCCGGTTAAACCCATGTTGGTCAAAAATTCGGCGCCGTTAATCGCGAAAATGGTGCCGAAATTGGTCCATTTAAAAAAGTTCACAAACTGTGCCGCGAAGAACACCAGTACGATGTACATACCCATAGTGCCCATGCTGTGTGACATGGCGTCAATCACGTCGCGATCGTTCTTCATGGTGTTTACGGTGCGCCCGTAAACAAAACCGGGAATGGCGAAGAAAAAGAAAATATAAACTACGACGCCTTTCAGGAAGGGGGATCCTTTTACATCGCCGGTTTCCGGGTGACGCAAGATGCCCCAGTCCGGAACCACGGTCAATGCCAGCAAGCCGCCCAAGGCCAATACTGCCAATCCGGCGTAAATAAGGCCGCGTTTTTCCTGACGGTTCAACGGCTCCATGGACGACTGATCGGATAAATCGATGGAAGCTTCGTCGTCGTTATACTTACCGAGTTTGGGCTCGACGATCTTATCGGTAATCAGCGCACCCATGATGGCGATTAAGAAGGTGCTCACCATCATAAAATACCAGTTGGCTTCGGCACCGACGGTGTAGTCGGGATCGATAATACGCGCGGCTTCAGCGGTAATACCGGACAGTAACGGATCAACCGTACCGATCAGCAGATTGGCACTGTAGCCGGCGGAAACCCCGGCAAAGGCCGCTGCCAGACCCGCTAACGGGTGACGTCCAAGGCCATAAAAAATCATCGCTGCGAGCGGAACCAATACGACATAACCCAACTCCGATGCGGTGTTCGAGATAACCCCGGCAAACACGACGGTTACGGTAATCAGTTTTGGCGGAGCCTTCATCACCAGTCCACGCATGGCGGCGGAAATCAACCCCGAACGCTCGGCCACGCCAACACCTAACAGCGCCACCAGAACCGTACCCAACGGGGTAAAGCCGGTAAAGTTGGTGACCAGGTTGGTGACTATTTTCTGTACGCCTTCCGCGGTCATCAGACTGACGGCTTCGATAACGGTTTCACCGTCTCTGGGGTCGATGGCACTGACGCCAAAGTAGGCCGCAATAGCGCTGGCGATGATGATAAACAAACAGAACATCGCAAATAGAGTGATGGGGTGGGGTAGCAGGTTACCTAACCATTCAACGCCATCAAGAAAGCGCGTAAACCAACCACGCTTGCTGGTGGCGTCATAGCTGTTATTCGAAGATTGCATAAAGACTACTCTTATTATAATGATTTAATTCAGCGGATGATTCTATCGAACTTTGGACGTTAAAAAAACGGGCATAAAAAAACGGCACTCCGAAGAGTGCCGTTTGCTCATAGGATATGCAAGCGTGTTTACGCCGCTTCACCTTTACTCAGGTTTTTCAGAGCGTAGTCAAACGCTGCTTTGCCGGCCAGCAAATCAGCCGGGTCAAAGTCGTCCACGTTGATGGTGCGTAAGCGACCTTTTTCGGTACGGCGCATCAGTTCTGCTTCATCTTCGCTGATGACACCTAATTCCAGTCCGCGTTCTGCCAGAGCATCCAGTTGCGTAAAGCTAAAGCGCTCACCGGCAGCCTTGCAGATTTTGCTGTGCAAAGGTTCGCAGGCAATCATGTCACGCAAGGTTTGCTCGAGGAAGCCAAAATGACCTTCAGGGCTCAGGAACTGGCCTTCGCCAAGGCGCTCGCGAGCGCCGTTTGGCTCCATCAGCAGACGTGCCACTTTGTGGTCGTTCTTATCGCTAGGACGTTTCGCAATGCGACCCAGCGGGAACATGATGGCGCGTAACGCCGTACCAATACCGCCGAAGTTCTCCAGCATGGCCAATTGCGCTTCCTGTAATTTATACAGGGTGTCCTGCATGGCCCAGTGCATTAACGGCTTGTCTTCGTCCAGACGACCTTGATCTTCAAAACGCTTCAGCACGGCAGAGCCCAGGTAGAGATAGCTAAGCATGTCACCAAGCCGCGCAGAGATACGTTCTTTGCGTTTCAGGCTGCCACCCAGCACACCCATGGCAACGTCCGACAATAACGCCAGGTTGGCACTAAAGCGGTTCATTTGCTGGTAGTAGCGTTTGGTCGAGCTGTTGCCCGGCGCATCGCTCAGACGGTAGCCGCCAAAACCGTAAAACAGGGAACGGACAAAGTTACTGGCGGCAAAACCGATGTGACCAAAAATGGCCTTATCGAATTCCGCCAGTGCCGCAGCACCGTCTTTTGCGGATGCTTCCATCTCCTTCAGTACAAACGGATGGCAACGAATCGCACCCTGACCATAAATCATCATACTGCGGGTAAGAATGTTGGCACCTTCAACGGTGATCGCTACCGGCACACCCTGATAACCACGACCAAGGTAGTTGTTTGGCCCCAAGCAGATGCCTTTACCACCGTGGATATCCATGGCATCGTCCATACAGGAACGCAGTTTCTCGGTCATATGATATTTAACGATGGCGGAAATCACCGATGGCTTCTCGCCTAAATCAATGGCCGCCGTCGACAGCGTAGTGACACCGTCCATCAGATAGGCGTTACCACCGATGCGCGCCATTGGCTCTTCAACGCCTTCCATTTTACCAATCGGCAATTTGAACTGGCGACGAATACGCGAATAAGCACCGGTTGCCAGCGCCATTTGCTTGATACCGCCGGCACTGTTCGACGGCAGCGTGATGCAACGACCAACTGACAGACATTCAACCAGCATACGCCAGCCTTTGCCGGCCATTTTTTGGCCGCCGATGATGTAGTCCAGCGGCACAAACACGTCTTTACCGCGGATCGGACCGTTTTGGAACGGCACGTTCAGCGGGAAGTGACGACGACCGATTTCAACGCCATCGGTATCGCGTGGGATCAGCGCACAAGTAATACCAAGCTCTTTTTTGTCACCCAGTAAACCGTCCGGATCGTACATTTTGAACGCCAGACCGATGACCGTAGCAACCGGCGCCAGCGTGATGTAGCGTTTGTTGAAGTTGAGCTTGATACCGACGATTTCTTCGCCGTTCCACTCACCCTTACAAATGACCCCGGAATCCGGAATTGCACCGGCGTCTGAACCCGCTTCCGGGCTGGTCAGGCCAAAACAAGGGATTTCTTCGCCGCGCGCCAGGCGTGGCAAATAGTGGTCTTGTTGCTCTTTGGTTCCATAGTGCTGCAGTAATTCGCCCGGACCCAATGAGTTCGGTACACCGACGGTGGACGCCAACACGGTGCTGACACCGGCCAGTTTCTGCAGTACGCGGGATTGTGCGTAAGCCGAGAACTCAAGGCCGCCGTATTCTTTCTTGATGATCATGGCGAAGAATTTGTTGTCTTTCAGGTACTGCCATACGTGTTCCGGCATGTCGGTCAGCTCGTGCGTGACCTGCCAGTCGTCCAGCATCTTGCAAACTTCTTCACAGGGACCGTCTAAAAACGCCTGTTCTTCTTCGCTCAATTTAGCTTTTGGTACGTCCAGCAGTTTCTGCCAGTCGGGATTGCCGCTGAACAGTTCGCCTTCCCACCAAACAGTACCCGCCTCGAGGGCGTCACGCTCGGTGTCGGACATTTCCGGCATGACCTTGCGATAAGCGGCTAAGATAGGTCGGGTTAACAGCTTCTGACGAATGCTGGTAATATTCAGGGGTACCAGTACGATGGCCAGTAATACCCACAAAACAGGACCGACAATATCGAACAGTCCGCCGACCGCGAACATGGCTACCAAGCCCAGACTAAAGGTGACCAGGCTTGCTCGTTTGTAAATTAACACACCGGCAACGGCTAAGGTTGCGATGATCCACAGTGCGACACTCATAGTTATGCTCCGATTATTAGAGGTCTGACCAGTATTAATACGTGCAAAGTAGATCAGACGGATTGCAATTTCAAGCAAAAATTGAACAAGCGTTTGAAATAAAGGTCTGACTGAATGGAAACTGAACTTTGCAGGCTTGTAACTTGTGCATCATGCGCGAGAATCAAAAGGAGTCAACATGAAAACAGCGTTAACGATGTTTTTAGCGCTAACGGCACCGCTGACGCAGGCTGACGGCATCAGTCTGTCGCCTTACCAGGCTGAGTACACCATTACCCGTGGTGGCAGTGATTACGGTGAAGGTTACCGTAGGTTGGAAGCGTCACCGGACGGAGACTGGCAGTTGCGCGGTAAAACGGACATTTCCTGGTTTATTTTATCGGACGTTCGCGAGACCCGCTCGGTGTTTACCTATAATGAAGAACACCAGCGTTTTGATCCGATCGAGTTTTTATACATGCGCACAGGTACCGGCTCCGATAAATCGTTCCACGCCAGTTTTGATGCGGATAAACAGGAAGTGAAAAATGTCGATAACGGACGGTTGATTGACATCAGTTGGCAGGGAGCGCTGTATGATGAAGCCAGCGTGATAGAAAAACTGCGTTTGGATGTGGCAGCAGGTAATGAGCCTTACAGCTATGACATTATCGATGAAAAAGGGCGAGCGGATGAATACCGCTTTGCGGTGCTGGGAGAAGAGCAAATCAGCACGCCATATGGCCAGTTAACGACGGTAAAAGTTGAACGCGTGCGCGATAGCAATCGTCGACAAACGTACTTTTGGTTTGCCCCGGAACTCGACTACCTGCTGGTAAAAATGCAGCAATTCAAAGAAGGCGATGAACAGGCAACCATGTCGCTGCGCAGCTACCAAGCCGATTAAACCGTCGCGTGCGCTCTGAGCGCACGCAGGAAGGCCGCTCCAACCTTCCTGGCCCCCCTCAAACTCTGACGCGCGTCATCAGGGTGCGGCCTGCACGCTACTCGTTCGCGTAGCCGCTTTCACCCAGTACCTGACCGTCGAGAACCGCACGGCCACCTTGCAGGGCTAAACGTCCCTGACAGAACCAGTTAACCACCAACGGATAAATGCGGTGTTCCTGCTCGTGTACGCGTGCCTGCAGATCGTCCGCCGTATCACCGTCAAATACCGGCACCTTAGCTTGTAGAATCACCGGCCCACCGTCCAGCTCTTCGGTCACGAAGTGCACACTCACACCGTGTTCCTTATCACCGGCATCAAGCGCGCGCTGATGGGTATTCACACCTTTATACTTCGGTAACAGCGAAGGGTGGATGTTCAGCATCCTCCCTTCAAAGTGGCGGGTTAAATCACCGGTTAAAATGCGCATGAAACCGGCCAGCACTACCAGATCTGGCTGATAGCTGTCGATCAGTACTTTCAACTCGGCGTCGTAAGCTTCACGGCTGTCGAACGCCTGGTGCGACAGCACCTCGGTATCGATACCCTGCGCCGCTGCTTTTTCCAGACCCTTAGCCGAGGCTTTATTGGCAATCACAGCGACCACCTGACCGGCAACACGACCTTGTTTACAAGCTTCCTGAATTGCCAGCATGTTCGAGCCGGTGCCCGAAATTAACACCACAATACGTTTCATCAGACAGCCTTAGCGTGTTTCGTCAGCTAAAATTTCTACCTGCTCGTCATCGTCAGCGGAGGTGGCAATGTGGCCGATGTTCCAGGCGGTTTCACCGGCTGCGGTAAGTACGTCAACGGCTCGCTCGGCGTGTTCCTGCGGTACCGCAATCACCATACCCACACCACAGTTAAAGGTGCGGTACATTTCTTTCATGCTGACGTTGCCGTTGTCTTTCAACCAATCGAAGATAACCGGCCAGTCCCAGCTGTTGCCGTCGATAACGGCTTTGGCGCCTTTAGGCAGTACCCGTGGGATGTTCTCCCAGAAACCACCGCCGGTGATGTGCGATAACGCGTGCACCGGCACTTGCTTGATCAACTCCAGTACCGATTTTACGTAAATGCGGGTGGGTTCAAGCAGGTGCTGTGCCAGCGTGCGACCGTGCAGGTCAGACTCTAAATCAGCACCGCTGACTTCGATGATTTTGCGGATCAGTGAGTAACCGTTTGAATGCGGGCCACTGGAGGCCAGGGCTATCAGCGCATCGCCTTCAGCAACTTTTGAGCCGTCGATGATGTCGTCTTTTTCGACCACACCGACACAGAAGCCGGCCAGATCGTAATCGCCGTGTTCATACATACCCGGCATTTCAGCGGTCTCACCACCGATAAGCGCACAACCTGACTGTTCACAACCATCACCAATGCCGGTAACCACATCCGCTGCCACATCGACGTCAAGTTTGCCCGTTGCGTAATAATCAAGGAAGAACAGAGGTTCAGCACCCTGTACAATCAAGTCGTTGACACACATCGCGACCAGATCAATGCCGACGCCGCGGTGTTGTTTTAAGTCGATGGCCAAACGCAGTTTGGTGCCGACACCATCGGTACCCGATACCAGTACCGGTTTTTTGTAGCCCTCAGGCAATTCGCATAAGGCGCCAAAACCACCAATACTACCCATGACCTCCGGCCGAGCCGTGCGTTTGGTGACCCCTTTTATCCGGTCAACCAGGGCATTACCAGCGTCGATATCGACGCCTGCGTCTTTGTAGCTAAGAGATGGTTTGTTGTCGCTCACGAAAATTCCTCAACAGGCTCAAAATTTGCGCGCAAGTCTAGCACGAAATGTGGTACAAAAGGTACTCCAAAACCCGTTTGATTTTAGGGGTCAGACCTTGATTCGTTTTGTTGCCGCTCAGTCTTCGCATCTTGATGCCGTGGTTTCCATAGAACAACAGAGTTTTCCGGATGACGCCATCAGTCGGCGCAGCTTCCGCCGCTTTATCGATGCCAGCTCGGCGGAGTTTTACGTTGCCGTTGAGGGCAGCGAGGTGGTTGGCTATACGGTAGTGCTGTTTCGTAATAACACCAACCTGGCGCGGTTGTATGCCTGGGTGGTAAAAGAAAGTGCCCGGGGTCAGGGCATCGGTCGGCAATTGCTGCAGTTTGCTGAACATCTGGCAGACGAGCGCCATTGTTTGTTTTTACGCACGGAAATTGCAACCTCCAATAAACTGGCCGAGACCTTATTAAGTGAAGACGGCTTTCATGTGATTGAATTGCGCGAAGCCTATTATCCGCCGAGTGCGACTCAGTCGACGGATGCGTTGGTGCTGCAAAAACTGTTACCGCGATATGAACTGGGCGAAGACAGCGGCGTTGGCGCGACCGATGAATATGTACCAATGCTGACGCAAACCACTGAGTTTACCTGTGGGCCGGCCAGTCTGCTGATGGCGATGGACTATTTCGACTGTCCCAGTGCGAATCCGGCCGCTGAAGAACTGGAAATTTGGCGCGAAGCCACCACCATCTATATGACCTCAGGACACGGCGGTTGTGGCCCACACGGACTTGCCCGAGCGGCTTATAAACGCGGTTTAACGGTGCGCGTTGAGGTCAATACGGACAGCCCGCTGTTTATCGAATCGGTGCGGCAGACACAGAAAAAAGATGTCATGCAACGGATTCAAGAAGCAGATATGCAGTATTTGCGGGAGCACAACGTGCCAATCAATGTGCGCGATTATAATGTTGATCTGCTGAAGCAGGATCTTGCCGCCGGAGCCTTGGTGATGGCGCTCATTTCGACCTATCAGTTTGATGGTGTGAGGGCGCCGCATTGGGTACTGATTTGTGCCGCCGACGACGACTTTGTCTATATTAACGACCCGGATTACGACACGCTGCCATGGGAATCGTCAACCCAGCGCCAGTATTTACCGATCCCCATTGGTACCTTTAACAAAGCCTTTGGTTACGGGGGCCGCAAACAAAAAGCGGCGGTTGTTTTAGCCGCTAACTGACAGCAAAAGTGATCAAAGGACCTTGATTTCGCCGTAACTCATCACAACAGCTATGCTTATGGGCATATAACAATAGCGATGGCAAAAAGGACAATACGATGAGCTCTGCATTTGATGATTTCGAGTTAAAAGGTCATAAGTTTGATAACCGCTTTGTGGTCGCGCCGATGACCCGCACCAGTGCTGACCGCAAAGGCAAGCCGACGGAACTCATGGGCGATTATTACGAACGCTTCGCTCGCGGTGGCTGGAGCATCATCATCAGCGAAGGGGTTTATACCGATCGCCAGGCCAGTCAGGGCTACATCAACCAGCCGGGTATTACGGATGCGCCTCAAACTGACGCCTGGAAGGAAATCGTCGAACGCGTGCATCGGCACGATTGCGCCTTTATTTTGCAACTTATGCACGCCGGAGCGCAGTTTCAGCATAACGAATATACCGATACG
Source organism: Idiomarina sp. OT37-5b (assembly GCF_002968395.1). Classification (NCBI taxonomy): domain Bacteria; kingdom Pseudomonadati; phylum Pseudomonadota; class Gammaproteobacteria; order Alteromonadales; family Idiomarinaceae; genus Idiomarina; species Idiomarina sp. OT37-5b. The sequence goes on along the minus strand of NZ_CP027188.1, from coordinate 1,752,834 downwards.
CCCATTGCGCCGAGTGCCGTTAAACCCAAAGGCGAACCGCTCGATCTGTATGGCGAAACGGATGGCTGGACCGACGTCAAGGCCATGGATGAATCCGATTTCGATGCCGTTATGCAGGGATTCGTCGGCGCCGTCAACCGGGCCGAAGAAGCCGGTTTTGACGGGGTAGAATTACACGCAGCCAACGGCTACCTGCTGAACGAATTTTTAAGTGACTATTTTAACCAGCGCAACGATCAGTGGGGTGGTGATATCGGCCATCGACTAAAGTTTGTCGCGATGGTGGCCAAAGCTTGTAAAGACGCGGCCAAAAGTGAAAACTTTATTGTTGGCATTCGGTTGAGCCAAATTACGGTGACGGACGCTGACTATCAGTGGCCGGAAGGCGAAGATGCGATGATTAAAATCGTCAAAGCCTTGAAAGAGGCCGGTATCGACTATATTCATACCACAGATACCGAAGTTGGCCGGAAACCGTTCAAAGGCGGTAGCAATAAAACATTGGCGGAAATCGTGCAGGACTTTAGTGATATTCCGCTGATCGTCAACGGCGGCATCGACCAACGGAATTATGAGCACGTCGCGGCACATTATCCCAATGCCATGCTGGCGATTGGCAAAGCGGCGTTGGCCAACCCGGACTTTCCGCAACGACTGAAAGCCGGTGACGAGATTGAACAGCTAGATTTTGCGATGCTGCAGCCCACCGCCACCCTTGAGAATGAGTGGCGCTGGCGCAAACAACACGACAAGCACATCGAAGTGGAATAAACACATCATAGGGACAGCAAAACAAAGGGTTTTGTCATGAAAAGAGTAGCGGTTTTACTATCAGGTTCGGGCGTTTTTGATGGCGCTGAAGTGAACGAAGCAGTCTTGACGCTGTTGCACATCAGCAAGCAGGGTGCCAGTTACCAGTGTTTTGCGCCGGATACACAGCAAGCACAGGTCATTAACCACTTGAACGGTGAAGAAAGTAACGACCAACGCAATGTGTTAGAAGAAGCGGCCCGCATCGCCCGTGGTGACGTCAAACCATTGAACGAGCTGGATGTTGCCGAATTTGATGCACTGATACTGCCGGGCGGCTTTGGCGTTGCCAAGAATTTCTGTGACTTTGCCTTTAAGGGTGCAGAGATGATGATCAACGAACAGGTGGAGCAAGTCGGTAAAGCGTTCAAAGACGCGAAAAAACCGGCAGGCTACATGTGCATTGCGCCCGTATTACTGCCTTATATTTACGGCGAAGGGGTACGCGTGACCATTGGTAATGACGCCGACGTCGCCGCCGCGATAGGCAAAATGGGTGGTGAACACGTCGACTGTGGCGTTCGTGACATCGTTGTGGACGAAGCACACCGACTGGTAACGACACCGGCTTACATGCTGGCCGAAAACCTGCCTGATGCCGAGGCGGGTATCAGTAAACTGGTGGAAAAAGTTCTGTATATGGCGTCTTAGCGCAGCTATCTGTACAAAAGCTTAATAAATCACCGCTTGAGTGCGGAACTTATAGCACTTAGGCGGTGTCTGAGTTATAGTATAAGGGTTCTATCAGTAAGACTTTGGGGCTGATCAGGATTCGACGGGATACACGAAACCCAAGGTGCATGCCGAGGTGAGGCAGGCCTCGTAAAAAGCCTCAACATTATAGTTGCAAACGACGACAACTACGCTCTAGCGGCTTAATAACCCGCTAAGCCCGTCCCCCAGCGCTTTGTCTACGAGACTGGATCAGGACGGCTCGACCTAAGGTAGACTCGCGTGGATGCTTTGTCCGGAGCTGAAGCGTTAAACTTAATCGGACTCGCTCGTGAACGAAGCCTGTCAGTCGGCGTCGCACGAGTTAATAAAAAGACTGAATAAGCATGTAGGACCGAGGATGTAGGTATTGCGGACGCGGGTTCAACTCCCGCCAGCTCCACCAATTCCATAAAAAGGGGATGTCTCACGACATCCCCTTTTTTCTTTCTAAGCCACGTAAAATAAGGCTTTCATAGATATTTCCCTTCCCAGCTTATCCCAAGAAAACCAGCCCCAGCCTGAGTTTTTAGTATTCCAATTTGTATTCCAAGCGATTTTGGGTAAACTCTTTGGAATACATCGAAGGGAGATATGCTTATGGCGCGCTCTACTATTGGGCTCACGGATACAGCCGTCAGACAACTCAAACCTAAAGACAAGGACTACGTTAAGTCCGATGGGAAAGGCTTACAGCTGCGAGTGAGAGTGAATGGTTCTAAGCTTTGGAACTTCAATTACATTCACCCGACGACAAAGAAGCGCGTGAATATGGGGCTGGGTAGCTACCCCGATATGAGCCTTAAAAAAGCCCGTGAGCTCACAGAAGCTGCTAGAAGCCAAGTTGCTGAAGGGGTAGACCCTAAGCTTGCCAGAGAGGAAGAAAGAGCGGCACAACGCTACTCAGAGAACGCGACTTTGAGAAAAGTTGCTGAAGAATGGTTCGAGGTCAAAAAAAGTGAGGTGACTGCTGACTACGCTGATGATATTTGGCGATCGTTAGAGCTACATGTATTTAACCGTTTAGGTGAAACGCCGGTTAGCCAGATAAGTGCTCAAACGGTCATTGATGTATTACGACCGGTTGAGAAAACAGGGCGGTTGGAAACCGTTAAACGTGTAATTCAGCGGTTAAACGAGATAATGAATTACGCTGTCATTAAAAAATTAATTACTGGAAATCCAATCGCTGCCATCAAATCTGCTTTCAAGAAGCCCAAGAAGCAGCATTTACCGACAATTACCGCAAAAGAGCTCCCTGACTTCCTAAGAAAGCTCCATGAAACCAACGTTACGTATATTACTCGGCAGGTTATTAAATGGCAGTTACTAACAATGACCAGGCCATCTGAGGCTGCTGGCGCTAAATGGAGTGAGATCCAATGGCTTGATGACGGCCAAGCTAATTGGTTGATTCCGGCTGAACGGATGAAAAAGCGTCGCCAGCACACAGTTCCACTGTGTGAACAGGCATTGAGGGTGCTGGAGGACATGAAGAGCGTAAGCGATCAATACGAACATATATTTATCTCACTGCGAAAGCCACAAACGTCCATTAACAGCCAAACAGCCAATATGGCGTTAAGACGTATGGGTTACCAGGATAAACTCGTTAGCCATGGTTTGAGGGCTTTAGCCAGCACCATTATGAACGAGGAGGGCAAAGATCCTGACCTGATCGAATCAGCGCTGGCGCATGGTGATCCTAACCAAGTGCGAAGTGCTTATAACCGTGCGGATTACCTTGAGCGTCGCCGTGAATTGATGCAGTGGTGGGGGGGGTATTTGGATGAGGCTTTTAGAAAAGATGCCGGCAGCTTTTAACTTAGAAGGTGTCTGCTGTTTTTTAGCTGCCGGAGGCGGAATCGATAAGATCTAATAACTTATTGTTTTATAGTGGATAAAAAATATTAAGATTCAAGCATGTTACTTACCTTGTTACTAAAACTTCAGCTTTAGTTTTTTGATTGAAAGCTTTTTCACAAATGAATCTTTTAACTTTTTGGCTATGCCCAATACTCGCTTAACACGTTGAACATAGCTATAGTGGTCTGCAACTTGTGAACGTGTAGTGGCAAATAAATTCGTGCTTCTGATCAGAGATGAAAAGCTATACTTGTTGCTTTGGTTAAAGTGAATTAGCTATTTATCAACATTTTTCCATGGGCCGAACGCTATAAAGTAAAGAAGAATGATATTTGCGATAGGGATAACAATCAGAAGACCCAATGGACCAGGGTAGCCAACTCGTTGGCAGATACGCCATGCGGGAACAATAAAAATAGCTCCCACAATCAGCATCCATAGAAAGCCCATACCTGCGAACATTTCGTGATTCATCATTATCTGCTCCTTATTTGACATGCGTTAAAATGACGTTAGACTGAAGTTTATTAAATTGCAAAAAGCAGGGTGCTCGTGCTAATTCGAATTCTGTTATTAATGACAGTGCTATTGGTGTCGATGTCGTTTTCGCAAACGGCAGAAGCTCACGCATGTCATGATAACAGCCAAATGCAGCACAGCATGATGTACGAAGCCGACACAAACGATTGCGAGCATGAGACGCAAAAGCACAACTCGTGCTGTGCTGACATGACCATTCGGCATTGCTCCGGCGGCTCGGTTTTATTTGTCGGACAGTCTTCTTCGGTTAATGCCGCTGCAGTTAACCTCTCTGCCAAAGTCGATGCGCCCATCGACACCTCAATTCGTGCTAAACACGCGTCTAATTTATTCCGTCCCCCAATAATTACCGCTTAATAAGTTACTAGAAATTTAACACACGCTCGGCGTGTTTCCTTAAAACTTATTAATCGGTGAATAATTATGTCTATCAAACGCAATATCGCTGTTTTGGCGATGCTGTTTTCCGTGTCTGTATCTGCAACCGATGTAGAAGAGCAGCAACTAACCGTTCTAAAAGATCCCAACTGCGGTTGCTGTGAAAAGTGGTTACAAGCTTTACCCGATAGCTTTAGTGTGTCCGTACAACATCCGAACAACCTGACCCAACGAAAACGTGACTCCGGTATTAGTGCCGAGGTCCAATCCTGTCATACCGCTATTTCTAGTAATGGCTATGTCTTTGAGGGGCACGTTCCTCCTACATTGGTTTCTCATTATTTAGCTGGGAAAAAGTCAGAAAATGGCATTGGATTAACTGTTCCTGGCATGCCGGTAGGGTCTGTTGGTATGGAAATGGGTACTCGGTTTCAACCGTATACGGTCTATGAAATCAAAAAGGACGGTTCAATTACACCTTATCAGCAGATAGCAAGTTTAGAGCAGCAGCAAGCACTCTCAAATGGAGGGCTTTAGCTATGGGATTTGGCGGCATGAGTATGGTTCAGTTAGGAGTTTTACTGGTTATTGTCATTCTTCTTTTTGGTAGTAAAAAGCTACGAACCCTGGGCTCCGATCTTGGTAGTGCGATTAAAGGGTTTAAATCATCGGTTTCTGATGAGCCGTCTGATAAGGAACAGGACGTTCAACGTTATCAAAATTTAACCTCAAAAGAGGAGCGTCATAATGAGCAATGAGTTTAACAAAGGGCGTCGAAAGTTTATTAAATCTGCATTCACTGTGGCGTCTGCTTTAGCAATCGCCAAAGTAGCCCCAACTTGGGCTGCTCCTCAGGGACGCAGTTTTAAAGATCAGATCCTGACAAACGATGAGATTGATCTGACCATTGCAAAGTCCCCACTGCTCGTGGGAAATAAAGTAGGAGCACCAATAACCATCAATGGCCAAATGCCGGGCCCTTTGATTCGTTTAAAAGAAGGGCAGCGAGCAAAGCTAAATGTGACTAACCGGTTGTCGGAAGACACGTCAATTCACTGGCACGGAATTATATTGCCGGAGAATATGGATGGCGTGCCTGGCGTATCTTTCGAAGGGATAAAGCCAGGACGAACGTTCAAATACCGCTACGATGTCGAGCAAAACGGAACTTATTGGTATCACAGCCATTCCGGTTTGCAGGAGCAATTGGGACACCTGGGGCCGTTAGTGATTGAACCGAAAGACGGAGACATTGGTGCTGATCGAGAACATACCATTATTCTCAGCGACTGGACATTCGAAGATCCGGATACCGTGTTTCGTAACTTGAAAGTTGCGGAGGGGTACTATAACTATCAAAAACGTACGATATTTGAGACCTTCGAGGACGTGCGACAGCAAGGGTTAGAGAAAACCTGGAAGCAACGAGAAATGTGGGGGCAAATGCGAATGAGCCCCCGTGATATTGCGGATGTGACGGGCAGTACTTATACCTACCTGATGAATGGCCGCGATTCACAGATGAACTGGTCAGCATTGTTTAAGCCTGGTGAAAAAGTACGCCTGCGTATCATTAATGGTTCGGCAATGAGTTTCTTCGACGTAAGAATCCCTGGATTGGAGATGACGGTAGTGGCCGCTGACGGGCAGCCTGTGAAGCCAGTGCCAGTTGACGAGTTCCGCATTGGTGTGGCGGAAACCTACGATGTAATTGTCCAGCCTAAGCAAAACAAGCCTTACACTATTTATGCTGAGAGCTTTGATCGAAGTGGTTATGTCAGAGGTACATTAACGCCGGAACTTGGTCTTGAGGCTGAAGTGCCTGAACTACGGCAAGTTCCTGAGCGAGGCATGGCCGCTATGGGCATGGGAGCGATGGCGATGTCCGGTGATATGAAAGGCAATAGCATGAATATGAAGCATATGGGCGGCAATAACAGCCATATGACGCATAAAATGACACACAAAAAAGAGCTCCCGGTCGAAAACATTAAAATCAAACACCGTGAGTCCGGACATGGCGCCGGGGCGGCTATGATTGCTACAAACCCGGTAAGCCGTTTGCATGAACCCGGGATTGGATTGGAAGACGTTGATCATAAAGTCTTAGTGTATACCGACTTGGTCGGCGCGCATGAATGGCCGGATACGCGGGAGCCCGAACGACAGATAGAGCTGCACTTAACGGGTAATATGGAGCGTTACATGTGGTCTTTCGACGGGAATAAGTTTACCGAAGTGGATGGCCCGGTTCAGTTTCATCATGGAGAACGACTGAGGTTGGTGATGGTAAACGATACGATGATGGACCACCCCATACACCTACACGGTATGTGGATGGAACTTGAAAACGGACAGTATCCACGCCCACGCAAACATACGATTAGCCTGAAGCCGAGCGAAAAAGTGTCGTTATTGATAACGGCAGACGCGCCGGGTAGTTGGGCGTTCCACTGTCACCTGTTGTATCACATGAAAGCGGGTATGTTCCGTGTGGTCAATGTCGCATAAGGAGGACAATTATGTACGGTAAATCATTATTAGTGGGTGCGGCGTTGTTGCCAGGTTTAGCAGTCGCCGGACATGCGAAAGAGGACTGGCCTGAACCCGTCAAAGAATATTACACCGGGCAAGTACTGTTCGATCGGTTGGAGTTAACGCGAACCAACGAGGAAGAGAACCTAGCCGTCTGGGACATGATGGCTTGGTATGGCGGTGACTATCACCGAGCTGTTTTCAAGAGTGAAGGGGAGAATGTTCAAGACGACGGTGAGCCCACTGACTTGGAAAGTGCCGAACTGCTGTATGGATACTTGGTGTCTCCGTTTTGGTCGTTTCAGGCCGGTATTGGTACGCGAGGTACCTTATCGTCGGACGCGTCTATGGAAAATTATGCTGTCGTGAGTTTTATGGGGTTGGCGCCCTATTGGTTCGAAATGGATAACTCGCTGATGGTGAATGAAGAAGGCGACGTCCAATTTGTTAGCGAAACTGAGTACGAGTGGCAGCTCACACAAACATCGTACTTACAGCCTCGCATTGAGTTTACAGCCAACCTGACAGCTTCAGACAAATATGAACGGCAAAGTGGCTTGAGCAACTTGCGTGTGGGGTTGCGTTATCGTCACGAAATCAGTCGTGAGTTTGCACCCTACATTGGTGTTTATTGGAACGGCGCGTTAGGCAACACGGCAGATGAAATGAAACGAATGGGTGAGGACACCACAGAAACAGGCGTGGTCCTTGGGGCCAGAGTTTGGTTTTAATTGATAATAAACAAAGAGGAAACAACATGAAAAACATACTTAAGTTAGCCTTCGGTACCACGTTATTTTTTAGTGCATGGGCCAGCGCTCACGTCGGCCTAACATCCAGTAGCCCGGAGGACGGTGCGACTTTGTCCGAGTCACCAACGGAAATTACGATGAATTTTTCCGGTGATGTTCGTCTGGCTAAAATCATGCTGCACTCAGATGACGGTAAAATGCATCCGCTGGACTTTTCGATGAGCATGACTCCCAAAGCAGCGTACGAAATTGCTGTTAAAAACAATTTGGCGTCAGGTGGTTATACGGTTTATTGGACGGCAATGGGTGGGGACAGTCATAAAATATCGGGTGATTTTAGCTTTGAGGTGAAATGATGACCCTTTGGAGTGTGGCCAGCGTTTTAACGTTGGCCTTTATATTCTGGCTTAACGCGGTGATGACCGCCTCGCCTTATATCGTTTATTTGTCCGGTTTAAAAAAGCAGTCTGAACGAAAGAATAGCCTTGTTGCGTTGCTTCTATTACTGGCAAGCCTTCTGTATTTTTTTCTGAAAGTCGGTAGTTTTGCTGCTGAAGGCTTTGCCGGCATGATTGACACGACCTACATGCAGTTTATATGGACCGGCCCTGTTGGGTTGTTCATCCAACTTCAGATAGCGGTTGCTATTGCTTGGATTGTTTACTCCGTTGTTAAGCTAAAACGTATAAAGTGGGTGCTATATGTTGTCGCCATTGGACTCATGGGATGGAGCTTTTTAAGTATTGGTCACGGCAGTGACGCCGTCTGGTGGGGAAAGCTAGCGCTTTTAACACACTTGTTAGTCGCTTGGGTTTGGTTCGGCAGTCTTAACTCATTGCGAAAGCTGGCAACGTCGGTACCGCTTGCTAAAGCGAAAGCCATTATGGAGCGTTTTGGTGTGCATATGTCTGCAGCGGTTCCAATACTCCTTATTGCGGGCTTGGTTATGTATCGTAGTGCAACAGGGCGATGGATGCCAGAGCTGCCGCTTACGTCGTATGACACGGTACTACTAGCGAAACTTGTGTTTGTGGCGCTGATTCTCCTTGTTGCCGCATTGCATAAATTAAAGTTCGTACCGCAATTAAATGATAACGCGGCCGCCAAGCGACTCAAAAACTCCATAACGGCGGAAATGGTATTGGCTGTCACTATTTTTACCCTGGCCTCTGCGCTAAGCAGCGCGTTTTCCCCCGGTTAATGTAAGGAATAAGAAGAATGAAATTACTTGTGAGTGTTTTTATGGTTTCGGTAATGTTTATTTCAGCGCCCAGTAGCGCCGAAAAACTATCTGAGCCGACCGCTGTGCTTGATGCATTTCGAACTGCTTTAACTGAAGGTGACACGGAGGTCGTTAAAGACGTGCTTTCCGATGATGTGCTTATCTTTGAAGGTGGTGGCGTTGAACGGTCCCTGGCTGAATACAGTGCTCATCATCTTAAGTCAGATATCAAATTTAGCCAGGCGGTTCCTTCCAAGCTGATTGAAAGAACACGATATGAAGTGGCTAGCCTTGCTGTGATCACTTCTCGATATAGTATTTCCGGGGCGTACAACGGGCGTGAGATTGATTTAACGATGAATGAAACTGTAACCGTTTCACATACCCCGGAGTCTGGCTGGAAAATTATCCGGATTCACTGGTCCAACTAACGTCAACCACAGGAGCTGATTATGGCGGAACACGATCACGAACACGGACATCAGGGTTATCAGAAAGGAAGCCTTAGTCTTTGGGGGGCGGTGTCGCTGGGGACTGGTGTCATGATTGGCGCTGGTATTTTTGCACTGACAGGACAAGTTGCTCAGCTAGCAAGAGAGTGGTTTGTACTGGCGTTTGTGTGCGGCGGTATCATTGCCGGTTTCAGCGCCTATTCGTATGTGAAACTGGCCAAAGCATACCCGTCAGCGGGGGGCATTGCGATGTTCCTCAGTAAAGCCTATGGGAAAGGAAGTGTGACGGCAATATTCGCACTCTTGATGTACTTTTCTATGGTGATTAATGAAAGTTTAGTCGCTCGGACATTTGCGTCCTATACCAGTCAATTAATTTCTTTTGAAGCGCAGTGGCTTGTCCCGTTGTTGGCGGTTGGTTTGCTGGTCTTTGCGTTTTTTATCAATATTTTGAGTAATCAGTTTATTCAAACGTTCTCGTTTTTTATGGCCTTTGTTAAGGCTTTAGGATTGGTGATTTTAGCGGCTGGTGGTTTGTGGGCCTCAGGCATTCAGTTTGAATCGATATCGGCTATTCCAGAAGAAGCTACCGGCGGCGGTATTTTAGCGGGGATTGCTTTAAGCATACTTGCGTACAAAGGGTTTACAACAATAACCAATAGTGGCGGTGAAATTGTTGAGCCCAAGAAAAATGTCGGGTGTGCCATTATTATTTCTTTGATTATCTGCGCGTTAATATATGTTCTGGTCACTCTGGCGGTTGGCTCGAGCCTGTCCATAGATGAGATTGTGAAAGCGAAAGATTATGCGCTTGCTGAAGCTGCCAGACCCGTCTATGGCGAGACTGGACTTTGGGTGACGGTCGCTTTTGCAATTGTCGCAACGGTATCCGGTGTGATCGCGAGCGCGTTTGCCGTCTCGAGAATGTTGGCTATGTTGACCAATATGAAACTTGTGCCACACAGTCATTTTGGGATGCCAGGTTCCATTCAGAAGCACACACTGGTTTACACTATCGTGATGGCTATGGTCTTAGCTGCTTTTTTCGATTTGAACCGAATCGCTTCGCTTGGTGCTATTTTTTATATCGTTATGGACATTGCGATCCACTGGGGGGTATTGAGACATCTTAGACAAAAAGTGAATGCCAATATTTACATACTTGTCAGCGCAATCACGCTAGATGTCATCGTTTTAGCCGCTTTTATATGGGTGAAATGGACAAGCGATCCGCTGGTTATTTGGGCGTCTCTTATCGGTATGGCATTGATTGCCGCTGGTGAGATTTTGTTTTTACGTAAAAAGCGTTAAGAAAAAGAGCGCATAGCGCTCCTTTTCTAGTTCATTGTAAAAAACATCCAGATAGCCATAGCGACCATCATGAGGTTTTCAGTGAGCGAAATGAAGCCTAACGGCACATTACTTGAGCCACCGACACAGGCACATTTTAGCTCACGTTTGTCGACATAAACGGCTTTAAAAACGGAGACAGAACCCACGATGCCTATGAATAACGCAATAGGGATGGAAATGACATGAGCAAATTCCGCTGCCATTAACAGACCCGCCAAGCCTTCGGCGTAGGGGTAAACACGGCCATAAGGCACCCATTTTTTGGCGAGAAGATCGTAGTTGAGAAACATGGTAGAGAATTTCTCTACGTCCTGGAGTTTGAGCAAGGCCAGAACCACCATCGAGAAACTGATGAACCACTCGATGGTTTGTCCGGTAAATGCGCGACCAAAAGACAACCACGACGTGGCTACGGAGAGGAGCGCTGTCATAATAAATAATGCAATAACGGGTCGGTAACTGGTTGCGTCAGGGTCAGGAAGAGGTTTTCCAAGAAAGGCTCGAACCTCTTCGTACCCACCGATGCGTTCATCACCAATAAACACTTGTGGAGTGGTATCGACGTTGTGTTTTTCCTTGAATATGTCGGTTTCCTCGCGGCTTTCCAGTAGGTTGTCGTCCACATCGTAACCGTTGGCTTTAAGTAAGTGCCGGGTTTTTAAACCGAAAGGGCATTGGTGGTCAGGTGTCGACATTCTGTAAAGCGTGGCTTTTTTAGTTGATTGACTCATAGCCAAGTTCCTTACGTAAAAGTTATGTATTCGTGTACGCATTATAGTCGGTAAAAGATTAAAAGCATCAATAATCAGAAGAGGGTAAAAATTCATTAAAAATGAAAAATTATTTTTATTTTGAAAAAAGTGGACAACTTTTTTTATAGCTTTTCTAGTCATCTTGAAGAGCTTATTTTAAAAGATTATTGATACATGAGGATAACTCTAAGTTGAATATACAACCGCTATAGACTTTGCTATTAAAGGGTTTTTTATACTACTTTAATCGTTTTTAGCTTGACTAAAATTCTGAGGTTTCTATTCTGAGAGTTGTATAAACAACTTAGGTGGCAGTACGAAGTCTAATCGGAAAGTAAAATAATTATAATCTAATCGAGGTGACAAAATGCAAAAGTTACTTAAGCGGCGTTTTTCAAGGTAGTTGACACTTTTTTCTCGTTTAAGCAGCCTGTTTTTCTTCCTGCTTAACTGGCTTTTTCTCAGGGTTTAATGTTGTTGGCCCGACTGGCTCACAATTGCGTACATCGCGCTTACCCCATCGACTTGGATTTGCTGCTTTTGCAGCCTCCATGCCCCGTTTCCGTTGAGCCAAGATGGCTTTGTCTTGGCTGGTGTGACGTTGATGAGGCGTCACAAAGTTTAATTGACTGTGTTTGTGCTCGTAGTTGTACCAGCGTGTGAACTTTAACACTCACTGTCGTGCTTCATCGAGGCTCTTAAAGCCACTTGATGGCCATTCTGGCCGGTATTTGCAGGTTCTAAATAGCGACTCTGCAAACGGGTTGTCATTACTTACTCGCGGGCGGCTGTATGAGGTGGTCACACCTAGCTCATATGCTTTAGCCCGCTTCGTCTGTGACTTCATCGGCGCACCATTATCAGAGTGCAACACTAAGCCTGTGTGTAAGCAGTTTTCACGCAACAATGTGCGTTGTAAGAGTTCAGCCGCGAGCTCGCCGGACTCCTGCTCGTGAACTTCATCACCAACGATTTTGCGACTAAACAAGTCTTCGAGCATGTACCAATAATAAAGGGTATACGGATTAAATGGTTGATCTTACCTTTGCATGAGAGTGAGGCAAACCGGCATCTCATCGGATTATCTGGTTGGCACTCCAACCTACTGCTGATGCATGCTTCCCTCGCTAATTCCAGCAAGAACCCCACACGCCTTAACTTCCCGGTCATCGTTGCAACGCGCTCTTAGTGAAACGAGTTGTTTCTCAAGCGCCTGTAGAGCGGTTATCTGCGAGCGCACATGAGAGATGTGATCATCGAGCAAGGCATTGACAGCGGTACAGGACTGATGAGGGGCGTCCTGATAGCGCTTTAGTTCGTGAATTTCTGCCAGTGACAGATCCAGGATGCGGCAGCGACGAATAAAGGCCAGCCGCTCAACGTGTTTCTCGGTATAGACACGGTAACCGTTCTCCTGCCGACCAGGCGGCGGCAACAAGCCCTGCCGTTCGTAGAAGCGGATCGTCTGTGTATCTACCCCTACTGACTGTGCCAACTGACCAATACGCATCGGGTTCCTCCGCAACGGATTCTCTACGCTATTGACCTTATAGCGACTATATAGTTTTAAATGAAAACCCGATCACATTCAAGAGGAGTCATACCATGAGTAAAAACTGCGGAGGCCCCTGTGGCGACCATGCAAGGCCTGCGGCGGATACCGATATGCAGGCCTCCTCCGATGCGTCGGGGGAATGGGTCAGTGTTTATGCCGTGCCGAAGATGGACTGTCCATCAGAAGAGCGCATGATTCGCCTGGCCCTGAACGGCGTTGAGGGGATTCGGGCACTGTCCTTCGACTTGTCGAACCGCCGGTTGAAGGTCGTGCATGACGGTGACGTCGAGCCCGTCACCGCGAAGCTGAAGACCTTGGAGCTAGGCGCCTCGCTTCAGGAAAGCGTCGCTGCCGATCCGGAGACCATCAAGGCGGCCGAGTTCTCGGCAGCCTCTGCCACGCAAGAATCCGGGACTCTGCGCTGGTTGCTCGGCATCAATGCGCTCCTTTTCGTAGTGGAAATGACAGCCGGCCTGATCGCCCAGTCCACCGGCCTGATTGGAGAGTCCCTGGACAATTTCGCCGATGCGGCCGTGTACGGGCTCGCACTTTATGCGGTTGGACATAGCGTGAGAATGCAGCTACGTGCCGCGCATGTTGCTGGTGTACTGCAACTGATCTTGGCTGTGGGCGTACTCATAGAGGTGGTGAGACGCTTTGTATTCGGTAGTGAGCCTGAATCGCTGGTGATGATGGCTATCGCATTCGTCGCATTGATTGCCAATACCAGTTGTCTGCTGCTCATATCCAAACATCGGGAGGGCGGGGCGCACATGAAGGCAAGCTGGATATTCTCGGCCAACGACGTGGTGATCAACCTGGGGGTCATCACCGCCGGCGCCCTGGTCGTGTGGACCGGTTCCAATTATCCGGATCTAATTATCGGCACCATCGCGGGGCTCGTCGTGCTTAACGGTGCCAGGCGCATTCTGGCGCTCAAGGGTTAAATAATGCTCATTATTGGCAAAAAGCTCTCGCCGTACGCCCTGTTGTCCATATCGGGCCTGCTGGCAACGTCTGATCAAGCTGTAAAGTGGCTGGTGCAGCAATCAATGGCCTATGGCGAGTCTGTTTCGGTGACCCCGTTCTTTAACTGGGTGCACCTAAGGAACACCGGTGCCGCATTCAGTCTTTTTGCGAATGGTGGAGGCTGGCAGCGCTACTTTTTTATCGGGATCGCGGTGGCGGTCTCGATTTTTCTGATCAAGCTGATCCTTGAAAATCGTCATAAAGGAGAAGCCATCGCTTACAGTCTTATCCTCGGTGGCGCCATGGGCAACCTGATTGACCGGGTCTTTCGTGGCTATGTTGTGGATTCCTTTGATTTCTATTGGCGAGACTGGCATTGGCCGGCCTTCAACCTGGCTGATATTGCAATTGTCCTCGGTGCCTTACTTTTCGTTTCCGGTAGCTTTTTGGGTAAAAAAACAAACACCAATGCCGCAACTGAAAATGTGTCGGGTATTGATACGGCTTTGTTTTATAACACCGAGCTGCTGGGTTGGAAAAGTGACTTCAGTTGGAATGTCAGTTACCTAAATGAGTATACATTTGCGCCTTTCGTTGGTGCGGATGAAATTGAGTATGCCGGATATATTACTGGCGGTAGAGGGAGTTATACGCATTGGCGTTCAAACGCTTCGGGAACCTTTATGAAACAGGACTGGCGTGTACATTACTCCGTCCAGTACATTGGACCTGCCGATGACATTAATGCTGCTCCGGGAGATATTGGAGCCCGAGCACCCAGTGTTTTCTATCATAACGTGCAGGGAACTTATTTCGTAAATTCAAAACTGAGCGTGACTGGCGGTGTTAATAACCTTTTTGACAAAGAACCGCCTTATATTCAAAGTTGGACGGACGCCAATACTGACACTATGACATATGACTTGTTAGGCCGTCAGTTATATCTGAAGGTACGTTACAGCTTTTAAAGACTAGACTGGCTGTCGCTTTTCCCTGGGAGCGGCAGCTTTTTTTTATTAAATTTGAGGTAGGGTATGACTCAAAAGAAACGCTCCAGTAGCTGGCGAGTTTGGCATCGTTGGCTATCTTTGATTTTTGGCCTGCAAATGGTTATTTGGACAATCAGTGGCGCTTACATGGTGTTCTTCGATTTGGATTATATTCATGGTGATCACTTAGTTCAGGATATAAGCCAGCCAATACCGAAAGGTGTTGAAATATCAAGCTTAAATGACCTGTTGAGCCGCTATCCAGAAACACGAAAAACGTCGTTAAAAAGCGTATGGCTGAATCAGAAGTTACAGCCGGTGTATAAAATAGAGAGTAACGAGGGAGCGTTTTTAGTTAATGCGGAGTCGCTGCAGCGTATTGATATAACCGAACAACACATTAAAGAGTTAGCGAATCAATATTACACGAAGGATCCCGACGCTATTGAATCGGTCGTTTACATGACTGATAACCCACCAACAGAAGTGAGTGGTGCTTTGTTACCGATTTGGCAGGTAAATTATGACGATTTCGGTAATACCAGTCTGTATTTATCTGAAACGACCGGGGAGCTTTTGGTAAAGCGACATACGTTTTGGCGGGGGTTTGATATCGCCTGGATGTTACACATAATGGACTACGACGAGCGTGTGGATATCGAGACCTGGTGGTTAAAGGGCTTTATTATCGGTACGTTTATTTTAATGATAACGGGCACTGTCCTGCTTTTTTATACGATTACGTTTAAGAGAAAATCGACTGGGGGTGCTCAATGATAAGGTTTATGCAATGGCTTCATCGTTGGGTGAGTTTGGTTTTAGTGATTCAAGTCGCTTTGTGGCTAGTGAGTGGGTTATTTTTTAGCTTAACCGGACATCACGGAATGTCAGGCCACCAATATATGGTCTCAAAAAACTCTGAACCCCCACTTAAAAAAATAGCGCCTCAAATCGATGTTACTGAAATGCATCAACGATTCCCCTTAGCTCACTCCATTGAACTGGTCAGTGTTGCCGGGGTAGGTCAGTATCAGGTGTCTCTGCCAGATGGACGTTTGCTTTACTTCAACGCAGATACCGGTGAACGGTGGTCTACGGACCAAGCTTTGGCGACTCAGCTAGCGCTGAATAGCTACAATGGACCGGGCCAGGTTGAAAGGGTTGAAAGAGTCAAGGGAAGCGATGAAGTGAATGGCTGGAATGCCTCAGGGTTCCGCATTGATATCGAGGATGATCTTAATACCCGAATATATATCGATGAAGCGTCATCCCGGGTTGTGGAACATCGTAATACGCCATGGACAATCGCTGACTGGGCGTTTCGTCTGCACTTTATGGATTACACGGGCGGTCGAAGTTTTAATCATCTATTGATATGGAGTGCTGGATTATTCGCTCTTTGGTTTTCATTATCCGGTTTAATTCTCTTAGGCCGAAATATTACTAACGGTGACTTTAATCCAAAACGTAAGAAAACGTGGCTAGAATATTTTCAGCAGAAAGGGCAACCAATTGCGAGTAATTGTGGCGGAGGCGGTACCTGTGGGTTATGTAAAGTGACACTGCAAGGCAGCAATATACCCAGCCCGAAAGCAGCTGATAAAGCGTTATTGAGCGCCAACGAATTAGAAGCAGGAACGCGCCTATCTTGTCAACACAGAACGTCATCCAATTATGACGTTAAGCTGCATAATGTCGGAGTCGATGATATTGCTTTAACACTCGATTCAAAGCGTCAACTGACTCCATCCATTATGGAGCTTACTTTTGTAAGTTCAGAGCCCGTTAATTATGAAGCCGGGCAATTTATGCAGTTTCGTATTCCACACTTAAACGAAATATTGTCACGACATTACTCGGTTGCTACGCGGCCTCACCCGACTCGATTTGTGTTTAACGTACGACAACTGCCCTCGCCAAGTGAAGGGGTGCCCCCAGGCATCGGTTCAAACTACTTGTGTAATTTAGAGCCTGGCGCTCATGTCGATGCTATTGGACCATTTGGTGACTTTCAGCTGACGAAACAAAATAATCACACGCAAGTCTTTATCGGAGGCGGCGCCGGTGTTGCACCGTTAAGAGCGTTAATACAAAGTGAGTTAGCAGCAGATTCTCCTCGTCGTTGCATATTCTTTTACGGCGCACGATATGAAAAAGAGCTCTGTTATAGAAACGAGTTTGAAAGAGAAGAGCGGTTAACTTATATACCTGTTCTTTCTGAGAGCGCCAAGTCGGATGACTGGACTGGACCAACTGGTTTTGTGCACGAAACCGCAATGAAGTGGTTGGCCGGCAAAAACAAAGAAACATTAGATATTTACGTGTGTGGTCCTCCGCCGATGCTAGAAGCAACGTTAAAGTCTCTTGCTGACTTTGGCGTTCCGCGAGAACAAGTAAGGTTCGATGACTTTGGGATTTAGCGCGTAAAAATGCCTGAATTAAAGATGAATCTGGGTGGTGATATGGGAGCTGTATTATCACTTAGATTCATTACCTAGTTATGGCTACTTCTTTTAATCGGTTGATCTTTATCAGACAAAGAGATATTATTTTAACATGTTTTTACAGTAAAGCTTCGCATGTATCGTTTAATCATTGCCCTACTGCTATTAGCAGTAACAACAATGTCATTTTCACAAACTATCAGTACGGAAAAGGCATGTATGCACGATCCTACTGAGCAAGTTTGCGATCTTGCAGATTGCGAAGTGTCACATTCTCTTACCGATAACTGTTGCTCTGATTCAATGATGCGTCATTGTTACAGCCTGTCAATTACTGTCGTTTATTCTGAGCAATCGACGGTTCCGCCTGTTGATAAGCTGCTTTTTAACGCAACCTCATTCTTAGATACGAATATTAAAGAAAAACACTCACTCTCGCTTTTTCGCCCCCCAATCCACTCTTAAAAATACGAAATTTCTCGCTCCTGGCGCGTTTATCGTCCAGGTAAAAGCACAGCTATAAGCTTTGGTTCGGTCATTGTCGTTACGACGTCGTTCGTCGTCCTCGTTACGGTCCGACTCATAACTTGAGTCTGTGTTTAATTTAAAAATTCACAGTTTTTGAGAGTAACAATATGAAACTTTTAAGAAGAATGGCTTATTTAAGTGTTCTGACTGCAGTGGTGCCAAATGTCGTTAATGCACAAGAGCCGCTTTTGAATTTGCAAGAAGCAGTGAGTATCGCTGTACAAGAAGATCCTTGGTTAACGGCAAGTAAGCAAACCCAAGAAGCATTCGCGAGTGAAGCAATAGCCTCTTCCAGTTTGCCTGACCCTAAAATATCGCTCACGGCTGCCAGTTTCCCGGTTGACAGTTTTAGTTCAAGACAGGAAGGAATGACCCAGTTAGTCGTCGGTGTTTCACAAACATTTCCCAGAGGAGACACATTATCGTTGTCTCGTAAGCAGAAAAACCAATTAGCTCAAAAACAACCGTTTTTGAGAGCGGATCGTATTGCAAAGGTCAAAACAACGGTCACGAAGTTGTGGTTAGATGTTTTTTTCTCTCAGCAAAGTATTCGCTTGATTGAATCGGATAGAGCGCTTTTTGAACAGTTAGTGTCAACCGCTAAGGCGAGTTATACCAGTACCGAGGGAAAAGCACGGCAGCAAGATGTTATTAGAGCCCAACTTGAACTTACACGCCTGGATGATCGGTTGACATTACTGCGACAAAAAGAGGAGCGACTTCAAAGCGAACTGTCGGAATGGATAGGTGTTATAGCGAAATCAAGGTTACCGGATGACCTTCCGAGTCTTACGCTGAAGAAGACATTGCTATCACCTTCGACAATACCGAAACAAGCCTTGTACGAATTGATAAAAGAACACCCGGTTTTGCAAGCGACCGATCAAGACATTTTGGCGTCGGAGACGTCTGTCGAGCTCGCTCAGCAAGGTTATAAACCGCAATGGTCAGCCAATCTGAAATATGGCCATAGAAACGACGATCCAAGCGGCAATGACCGTGCCAACTTGCTGTCAGCCGGGGTTACGTTCGATGTCCCTTTATTTACTGATAACAAACAGGATAAGCAGGTACGCTCAGCAAAGTTTAAAACGGAAGCAAAAAAAACTGAGAAGTTATTGGTTGCCAGGCAGTTAATAGCCAATTTACGCAGTACGTTTTTACAACTGAACCGTTTGAATGAACGTGCTGCCCTATATCACGAAGAGCTACTTCCACAAATGTCCGCCCAGTCTGAAGCCGCATTGACTGCCTACAACAATGATGATGGCGACTTTGCCGAGGCGGTACGGTCACAGATTGCGGAAGTCAACGCAAAAATTGATGCATTAGCAATCGCCATCAACCGCCAAAAATTGATTGCCGAAGCAAACTACTTATTACTTTCAGGAGTGTAAAATGAAAACAGTCACCAAATCTCTTATAAGTTTAGCTGTAGGCTTTGCAGTTGGCGCTGGCGCTATTGGCTATGTAATGCAATCGACTGAAGTGTCTGATCGTTCATCGGGCAATGCAGAAAAAGAGCCGTTATATTGGGTGGCTCCGATGGATCCCAATTATCGTCGAGACAAACCAGGAAAGTCTCCAATGGGGATGGACCTTATTCCTTACTATGGTGATGATGCAGAAGAGAGTTCACCTGGTACGGTGAGAATTGATCCCGACGTTATTAATAACCTTGGGGTTACAACTGCAACGGTCACCGTTTCGAGACTCAACCTGGATATCGAAACGGTCGGTTATGTTCAGTTTGATGAGAGCCGAGTGCTGACAGTAAGTCCCCGTGTTGAAGGCTGGATTGAGAAGCTTTTCGTAAAAGCGGTTGGTAACTCGGTTAAAGCCGGCGAGCCTTTATACAGTATTTACTCTCCTGAAATGGTTAATGCGCAAGAGGAGCTTGTATTGGCCTCGCAAAGAGGTAATCAGGTGCTAATTGATGCCGCTGAAGAACGCTTAAGAGCTCTGCAAGTCTCTGAATCTGAGATTAAGAAGTTAAAAGAAACTCGTAAAATTCAGAAAACAATCACGGTAAAAGCAAAGCAGTCCGGGGTATTGGATAGACTGACTGTGCGTGAAGGTGCGTTTGTAACGCCGAGTATGAATTTAATGACCATTGCTCAACTGGATAAAATTTGGGTTATTGCAGAAGTCTTTGAGCGGCAATTGAACCAGGTTGAGGTAGGCAATGACGTTCAAATGAACCTTGAGTATGCTCCAGGTAAAGAGTGGCAAGGAAAGGTTGATTATGTCTATCCGTCACTTAACCCTAAAACTCGGACGGGACAAGTTCGAATTCACTTCGACAACCCGGATGGTTTTTTAAAACCGGGCATGTTTGCGAATCTTAACATTAAGGCTGGTTTAGGCGACAAAAACTTAATCATCCCTAAAGAAGCGCTTATCCGAATGGGTGATTCGAACCGAGTTGTCCTGGCACTGGGTGATGGGAAATTTAAATCAGTTAATGTTGACGTTGGGCGGTTAGGTAGCTCGCGAGTTGAGATTTTATCGGGTCTTATGGCAGGTGATGAAATTGTTACATCGGCTCAGTTCTTAATTGACTCTGAGTCCAGTAAGTCTTCCGACTTTAAACGTATGAACCACGACTCTAACACTGATAGCGAGAGCCACGACAGTATGTCAAGTGACGCAGCAGCTCAAGCTGTCTGGGTTGAAGCAACCGTTAAAAATGTTATGCCTCAGCACTCGATGGTTACGCTGGAGCACGGTGAGATTTCTGAATGGGACTGGCCTGCAATGACGATGGATTTCGATGTTGCTTCGGATGTTGAACTTTCTCAGCTTAGCACGGGGTTATCCTTGCATGCGGAAATAACGCAAGTCGGGAAGCAACAGTACCAGCTCACATCGATTCATATTCCTGAGCAAAAACAAGTGACAGAGCAGGAGCATAACCATGATTAAGTCAGTCATTCGATGGTCAGTGAGTAACCGTTTTTTCGTTCTTCTGGCGACATTAATCCTCGTGGGTGTTGGTGCTTTTGCGGTCAAGAATACGCCCGTAGACGCACTGCCGGACTTGTCGGATGTCCAGGTGATCATTAAAACCAGCTATCCGGGTCAAGCGCCGCAGGTGGTAGAAGATCAAGTAACCTATCCATTAACAACCGCTATGCTGTCTGTCCCCGGCGCTAAAACCGTTCGTGGATATTCGTTTTTCGGCGACTCCTATGTGTATGTCATTTTTGACGAAGATACAGACGCTTACTGGGCGCGTTCGCGAGTACTGGAATATTTGTCTCAGGTTGCTCCGACACTGCCTTCTAATGCAAGACCGCAATTAGGCCCTGATGCAACAGGGGTTGGTTGGGTGTATTTGTATGCCTTGGTTGATCGCACGGGTAACCACAATTTGAGTGAGTTACGCAGTATGCAGGATTGGTTTTTAAAGTATGAACTGCAAACGGTCGAGGGGGTTTCAGAAGTTGCCGCCCTGGGCGGGATGGTAAAGCAGTACCAGGTGAAAGTGGATCCGGAGAAGCTGCGCGCATTCGATATTCCTCTTGCTCACATACAAAATGCTATCCAGCGAGGTAATCAGGAAGTGGGGGCGTCGGTGGTTGAAATGGCGGAAGCTGAGTATATGGTCCGGGCCTCAGGCTATATTGATAGTGTGTCAGACTTAGAGAGTATCCCGCTTGGCGTTGATGAAAATGGCACGCCATTATTGCTTAAAGACGTTGCTGATGTGGGTGTGGGCCCCCAAATGAGACGCGGTATCGCCGAACTCAACGGTGAGGGAGAAGCCGTGGGCGGCATTGTGGTAATGCGCTTCGGAGAAAATGCCCAAAAAACGATTGATGGCGTTAAACAAAAGTTGGATGAGTTAAAGTCTGGGCTACCAGAAGGTGTCGATATAGTCACTGTCTATGATCGTTCGGGGCTTATCTCGGATGCCGTGGAAAGTCTCTGGAAAAGTTTAATAGAAGAACTCGCTATTGTCGCGTTTATCTGTGTGATATTTCTCTTCCATGTCCGCTCCTCGCTGGTTGCCGTTATCAGCTTGCCTTTGGGTATTTTAACCGCGTTTATTGTCATGTATTGGCAAGGAATTAACGCGAATATTATGTCACTTGGAGGGATCGCAATCGCTATTGGCGCTATGCTCGATGGTGCCATCGTCATGATTGAAAATATGCATAAGCATATGGAAAAAACGCCACTGACAGCAGAGAACCGCTGGCGGGTGGTTGCCGCCTCTGCTTCAGAGGTGGGCCCTGCTCTTTTCTTTAGCTTGCTCATTATTACCGTCAGCTTTATGCCGGTATTTACCTTAGAAGCCCAGGAAGGGCGGATGTTTTCTCCGCTTGCTTTCACGAAAACTTACGCAATGGCAGCCAGTGCGGCCTTAGCGGTTACCGTTATCCCCGTGTTGATGGGATATTTTATCAGAGGAAAGGTAACACCTGAGGGGAAAAACCCGCTTAATCGGTTATTGATCGCCGGGTATAAACCGCTTTTAAAAGGCATTTTGAAATACCCCAAGACAGCAGTTGTCGGAGCGCTTGTTATCCTGGCCGTTGGTGTCTGGCCGATTGACAAAATTGGTAGTGAATTTATTCCAGATTTGGATGAGGGCGATTTGATGTATATGCCCACTACCTATCCCGGATTATCAATTGGTAAAGCAAGGGAGCTGTTGCAGCAAACCGACAAGCTCATAAAAACGGTACCGGAAGTGAAGACGGTTTTTGGCAAAATTGGTCGAGCGGATACCGCCACTGATCCGGCACCCCTAACGATGATTGAAACCTTTATTCAACTGAAACCGAAAGATCAGTGGAGAGACGGTATGACCACTGAGAAGTTGAAAAAAGAACTGGATGCGCTTGTAAAGTTTCCGGGGCTGACCAATGCGTGGGTTTACCCCATTAAAACTCGCATTGATATGTTATCGACAGGTATCAAAACGCCGGTAGGTATAAAAATTGCCGGAGCTGATCTTAATGAAATTCAGAAGATCGGTCAGCAGCTTGAAACGATACTTGATGATGTCGATGGTACGGCTTCTGTTTATTCAGAGCGAGTGGCTGGTGGACGCTATGTAAAAGTCGACATAAAAAGAGAGCAGGCTGCACGTTATGGCTTGAACATTGAGGATGTTCAGCAGGTTGTTGCCACGGCTATTGGCGGAATGAATGTTTCAGAGACCATTGAAGGGCTTGAACGTTACCCAATAAACTTGCGCTACCCTCAAGATTACCGTGATTCGCCGGAAGAATTAAAGAAGCTACCTTTAGTTACGCCAAACGGGCAGCGTATTAGTTTGGCGGATGTGGCTGATGTCTACGTTGAACTTGGACCGCCGGCAATTAAAAGCGAAAACGCAAGACTTAATGGCTGGACTTTTGTCGACATTGAGGGAGTTGATGTCGGCACTTATGTTGAAAAAGCAATGAAGGTTGTAGAACAAGAACTCGAGTTGCCAGCAGGGTATTCAGTTACCTGGTCCGGGCAGTACGAATATATGGAAAGGGCAAAGGAAAAACTGACTTACGTGATTCCGTTAACGCTCGCGATTATTATCGTTCTTTTATATATGAACTTTCGAAACGCTACGGAAATAGCCATTATATTGGGAACTTTGCCTCTCGCATTGGTGGGGGCAATCTGGCTAATGTATCTTTTAGATTATAATTTCTCAGTTGCTGTAGCGGTTGGTTTTATAGCTCTAGCAGGTGTCACTGTAGAAATAGGAATACTAATGCTGACTTACCTAAACCAGTCCTATAATGAATATGAAAAAAGTCAGTTAGAGCATGGTAAAGCATTAACGAAAGAGGGTCTCTCTCTTGCCGTAATGGAAGGGGCAGGACTTCGTGTTCGCCCCGTCATGATGACGGCCGTTTCTACAATTGCTGGTTTATTGCCTATAATGTTTAGTACAGGGACTGGGGCTGAGGTGGTTAGTAGAATAGCGGCGCCAATGGTTGGAGGAATGATCAGCGCTGTTATCTTAACCTTGCTCGTATTACCTGCTGTTTACTATTTGTGGCGAAAGAAAGACGTTAAGGTTAGATGATACCTTACTCTGTAAATATCACCTGCGCATCTTTGATCTCGATCAATGATGTGCAGGGGGTAGTATGCTAATTTATAGCATGGCAATAGGAGCGCACATATGTTTCAAGCAAAATTTTTAGTTGTGCTTATGTTAGGAATAGTGATACAGCTATCCTTCCCAGCCGCTCCTCCTTATAACAATGCTTCCAATGTACAGCACGAAAAAAGTGTTAGCCATATGGATGTTAGCAACGAAAGCAAAGATAACTTTCATTGCGATGAAAGTGAGCAATCTATCATTGACGACTGTTATTGCTGCGTAGCTGATAAATGCTCTATGGATGAAGAGTGTAACTCTGCGAACTCACCTCTAGTATTTATTCAATTCGACACCTCGATAAACTCTCCTAGCAACTTGCCACATCCCTTGTCTTATAAAGGTGATGTGAAGCAAATACTCTTCGATATTTACTACCCTCCGAAATAGCACTACTAAATTACAACTCTAGATTTTCTCGAAATTTAAGTAACTAGACTAAACACAGTCCATAAGCTATATGTTTTAGGGCTTTTAGGGGGGTATATGAACCTATCTAAAATTACCGCTATTTTTGATCAACTTCGACAAGACTCAGTGGAAGAGGCTCTCATCGGCCGTGGCGTTAGCGGCTTTACGCTGTTTCCTGTGCGAGGACGGGGTTACTACTTCGATAGCTATAACGATGATCACTTAGTTGATCACGTACAGCTTGAAGTTTATGTGAACAGTGATGATGCGCGTGATGTTGCCCTCTTGGTAGTTGAAGCGGCCCATACTGGGGTATCTAACGAGGGATTAGTTTCTATCTCGCCAATCGATGAATTGTTCTGGGTTCACGATAAACGAGCAGCCACTAATAAAGAGCTTTCGTTACAAAGTTAACACCGAGCAAATGTTGCCTGAAACGTATTGGTAGTTTTAATTAACAGGACAGTACTGATGTCAACTAACGATCATAGAGCCGGAGTGCGGGAAATTAACTTAGTCAATCGCACATTAAAGCTAAACACTGAGAGTGTGAAAAAAGTTCGCGAAGCGATTAACGAAATCGATCGCTTGGTTGGTCTTGATAGCGTTGCCTATGACTCTGAGCGTAACTTGTTATTGGTAGCTTATGATGCCTCTAAAGTGGATCTCAATGTTATAGAGGAAAAGCTCAGGAAGTTTGGTGTTGAAATAAATAGTGGGTGGTGGACTCATCTGAAAGAAGAGTACTACAAGTTTATTGACCAAAATATTAAAGATAATTCGGAACATACACCGTGGAGTTGTCACAGAAGTCCGCCAGTTAACAAAAGCAAACGAAAGTAACGATTAATTATAGGTAAGGAGTAAAAAATGCAAATAGAAACAATCAAAGATGTGCTGAGTTGGACCGTTGATTTCCACAAAAACCTGAAGGAGTGTGTTACTCACTGCTCTAAACAAAACCAAGATGAACGAGCTCGGATGATTCTAAACTACGTGTCGGGTCATGAGGCTAGCTTAGAGCGAATGGTCGAAGGTTTTTTGAGTACAGCAAACCGAAATGCATTAGACACTTGGTGTTATGACTATATTGGGAAACATCCCATCGTTGAGCATGGGCACTGCGATTCGCCTTTTAAAGAGTTAGATACCGATCACATTATGGAGAAGGTTGTAAACCATCATGAGCAAGTCATAGAACTGTATGAACACCTATATTCCCGTGTTGATATAGATAGCGCAAAAGAGCTGCTAGAAACGGTAAAGAACGTTGAAGAAAATGAAATTAAACGAATGGTGCAAACTGCGAATCGATTTTCGGATATGTAGTGAGTGACGGTTTTATCGTTGGTACTTTGCGGGAAATAGCTGTTGCTTGGCTCGTTTCCCGTCAATAAGGAGCACTAGTATGGGTGTAAAAACTGAGGACGTTCGTAGTCGTTCCATTGAGGAACTCATTATCGAGGGAGCCGGTTGCGCGAGTTGTGTTGGCAAAATCGAAAATGCATTAAAGTCTGTATCCGGCGTGGAAAATGCAGAGATGAACTTTGCCCAGCGAACGGTCAGTGTGACTGGAACAGCAAATCCGAGCGCTTTAGTGAAAGCAGTAGAGAGGGCGGGGTATAGCGCTAAAGTAGCCACGTCCGAAAGTGACGGTGATGCGTTGGCAGAAAAAGAGCAAGCCGACTGGGCTTATTACAAGCGGCTGATGCGGGAGATGACCGTTGCGCTGTCGTTAGGTGTACCTCTCATGATTTATAGCCTTTTTGTTGGTGAAATGACGGTGACCACTGCCACAGAGCGTGTGACATGGTTAGTCGTAGGTATTCTAACGTTAGGTGTACTTTACTTTTCGGGCAAACACTTCTTCGTCGGTGCCTGGCAATCTTTGAAAAATCATTCCGCTAATATGGATACGCTGATCGCACTTGGTACTGGTACCGCCTGGTTGTATTCCATGGTGGTTGTATTGGTTCCGCACCTGGTTCCGGAAATGGCGCGTCACGTATACTTTGAAGCGACCGCAATGATTATCGGTTTGATCAATTTGGGGCTGGCACTTGAACTGAAAGCTCGTGGGCGCACGTCCGAAGCCATAAAACGTCTCATTGGTTTGCAGGCGAAAACCGCAAGGGTGATTCGTGACGATAAACAATTGGATATCGCTATCGAAGACGTACTCGAGGAGGACGTAGTACGTGTTCGTCCCGGAGAAAAAATCCCTGTTGATGGAAAAGTTATAGAGGGAAGTACCACCGTTGATGAATCTATGCTAACGGGTGAACCCATGCCCGTGGAAAAATCAGTTGGTGATGACGTTGTGGCGGGCACGATAAATAAAAGTGGTTCCTTTTTGTTTCAAGCGACAAGAGTCGGAAAAGATACAGCACTTGCTCAAATTATTAACATGGTGAAACGGGCGCAAAACTCTAAGCCCCCAATCGGTCGTCTTGCCGATATTATTTCAGCTTACTTTGTGCCAGTCGTTATGATTATCGCTGTTATCAGTGCTCTAGCTTGGCTTAACTTTGGGCCTGAGCCGGCACTGGCCTTTGCTGTGGTATCAGCGACCACTGTCTTGATTATTGCTTGCCCTTGCGCATTAGGCCTGGCGACGCCTATGTCGGTAATGGTGGGTGTAGGAAAAGCCGCAGAGGCAGGTGTGCTGATTCGCAATGGCGAAGCATTGCAAACAGCGTCGAAAGTATCGGCTATGATCCTGGATAAAACGGGCACCATTACACTTGGTTCTCCTAAAGTCACCGACGTATTAGTAGCGAGTGAGTACGATGAGCAAACCGTACTGCAACTTGCAGCGACACTTGAGTCTGGCTCTGAACATCCGCTAGCACAGGCGATAGTTGAGTCAGCCAGGGAAAGAGGGATTAAGACAAGTAAGGTCTCGAACTTCAACGCCATCGCTGGTCATGGCGTGGAGGCAGAAGTTGACGGGAAGTCCCTCCTTTTCGGTAATGAAAAGCTGTTGCGTGAACGTCAAGTTGAGCTCGGTAACTTTGTTGAAAAAGCCCAAGGCTTAGCTGCTGAAGCTAAGACGCCTATGTACTTTGCCGTTGATAATGAGTTAGCTGCAATTATTGCAGTTGCCGACCCGATAAAAGACGACTCCGTAGCCGCCATTAAACGTTTGCAAGATAACGGTGTGCGAGTAGTGATGCTTACTGGTGATAATCGCGCGACAGCAGAAGCAGTTGCTGAAAAAGTAGGAATTAAAGAATTTTTCGCTGAAGTTCTGCCGGAAGAAAAATCAAAAAAGGTTCAGGAGCTGCAGATGGAAGGCGAAATCGTTGGCATGACGGGAGATGGTATTAATGATGCGCCAGCACTAGCTATTGCCAATGTAGGTTTCGCTATTGGCACTGGGACGGACGTTGCTATTGAAAGTGCCGATATTACATTGATGCGTGGGTCGTTGCACGGGCTTGCCGATGCGGTTGCGGTGAGCAAGGCGACACTGCGCAACATTAAGCAAAACTTATTTGGTGCTTTTATTTACAACGTAGCAGGTATTCCTTTTGCCGCAGGCGTTCTGTATCCGTTTTTTGGAATGCTGTTGAGCCCGGTTATTGCGGGCGCCGCCATGGCTTTTTCTTCGCTTACGGTAGTGAGCAACGCGAATCGGTTGCGCTTTTTCAAAGCCAAGAAACATTAATGCACCTTCTAACACTGGCGCTTTCAGGAGAATAAACATGTTATTTATTAATATTGCTGGTATTGCTTTGATAGCACTGATCGTCTGGTGGTTTTGGCTTTACACGCCCCAGCAGATGAAGCTGGGAGAAGGAGATTTGGTGATTGTCGTCGAAAACGGTACCTACTCACCTTCGAGAATAAAAATACCTGAAGGTAAACCGGTTGAACTTAAGTTCCTGCGGAAGGATCAATCGCCTTGTTCTGAAACTTTGCTCATTCCGAAGCTGGAAATCAGTGAAACGCTACCTTCTAACAAATTAAAGCTAATTCAAATACCAGCACTAGAACCCGGAGAGTACGACTTTCACTGCCAGATGCAAATGTATCGGGGAAAAATTGTTGCTGGTTAAATTGCTCAAAACGGGCAGGTCACAATGAGAATTTTAAAAGTTTTCCGCTAGATTCAATGAAATTCAATTTCATCGAAGGCATTGAAGAATTCGGCGATGAATACTGCCGTTATATGGGATCTACGTCAGCGTGGGTTCCAAGATTTAACTATAGTGAAATAACGTCAAATTAATGAAACCAATACAATTTGGTCATAATCAAGAGGGTAATAGAATGAAAAAAGTACTTTCAGCTTTAACTATCACAGCTTTAATGGCCTCTCCTGTCTTTGCTGATGCTCAGCATAAACATGCCGATGATAAAAAAGGTTCAATGAGTGGAATGATGCACCATGAAAAAATGACATCAATGAATGAGCACATGCAAGAAATGCGCGAAGCTATGGAAAAAATAAAAAGCGAATCCGATCCCAAGAAACGTAAAAAACTAATGGAAGAACACATGAAGTCAATGCAGAAGGGAATGCAAATGATGAACCATGGGATGGATAAAGGCATGAACAAAGGAGAACATAAAAAGGGAGACAAAGCAGAGCAAATGGGCAAAGAGAATATGATGAATAAAATGAAAATGATGGAGCATAGAATGGATATGATGCAAATGATGATGGAGCAGATTATGGAACATCAGAGTGAAGAAAAAAAGGAAATGTAGTAGAGATTAAGCTCTCCGTTGGAAATGCCGCTACTTGCAGTGTGCAAGTAGCGGTACTTTTTCAATATATCTAATTTACAACGGTATTTTTAAGGAGGAAGTTATGAAACTTAATGCAAAGAAATTTGGCTTAGCAGCTGGCGGTGCTTTCGCAGTTTTATGGGGAGTTTGTAGCTTGCTAGTGCTTATTATGCCCTCTAGCATGATGGCTTTAACAGAAGGCATGGTTCACGGAAAACTCTCTGGTTTCGAGTGGCATTTGAGTTTTAGTGGATTTGTTACGGGATTATTCGGGTGGTCCTTGGGAGCTATGATTACTGGCTGGCTAATTGTAACGTTATATAATAAACAAATGAAAACGGCTAAATGAGATTGTTGTCAAACTGGAAGCCTTTAAATCTGTTGCTCTGAAACTTTGCTTATTCCTGATCTGGGGATCAGCGATACTTTACCGACCAATAAGTTAAAGTTGATCGAATTGCCAGTATTAAAGACCGGAGAATACGATTTTCATTGTCAGATGCAAAGGTATCTAGGAAAACTTATTGTCAAATAAGTGAGACAAATAAGAGCTAATATGAATGAAAAAAAAGTGCTTATAACAACTATTATCACTCCTGAACTAGCTTAACCTATCACCAACCAGCAGCTAAACCCGAAATATTGGTAACTGTCCAGTGAAGTTAAGCTAGGTTATCTCACCCAGCGCAGCAAGATAATTGGCTAACATCTTTAGTAAACGTTTGAGCGCATAATTTTAAGCCTTCTACCATCGTAAGGTATGGGAAGAGCTCATCAGCCAACTCATTGACTGTCATTCCTGCTCTTATCGCCATTACAGCAGCTTGAATCAACTCACCAGCTTCTCCTGCGACGACTTGAACACCGAGCAGCCGGCCGCTGCCACTTTCTGCGACAATTTTTATAAACCCTTGGGTATCGAAGTTAACCAATGCCCGTGGGACATTTTCAAGGCCCAACGTGCGGCTTTCGGTGACGTAACCACCAGTTTTAGCATCAGCTTCTGATAAACCCACCGTGGCGACTTGTGGATCAGTAAAGATAACCTCGGGCATGGCACTGAGATCAAGATGCGCATCACCGCCCGTCATGTTAATAGCGGCTCGGCTGCCGCCTGCGGCGGCGACATAGACAAACTTCGGCTGATTCGTACAGTCGCCTGCCGCATATACTCTTGAGTTAGAGGTTTGCATGCGATCGTTAATCGTTATGGCACCGCGCTCGGTTTGTACGGCGATGGTTTCTAAATCGAGGTTTTCCGTATTGGGCGTGCGGCCTGTGGCCACGAGCAGTTGTTCTGCTTTTAATGTTCCGGCATTGGTTTTGAGAATGAAGTGTTGTCCGTCGTAACGCACTTCGCTGGCTTCTGTATGCTCAAGCACATTGATGCCTTCGTGATAAAAAACAGTGGCTATTGCCTCACCAATGGCAGGCTCGTCTTGGGATAACACCCGACTGCGAGCCAAAACAGTAACTTCACTACCGAGACGCGCGAAGGCCTGTGCTAATTCAAGAGCAACGACCGAGGCTCCAATAATAGCGAGGCGCTTAGGAATGTTACTTAGCCCTAATGCGCTTGTCGAAGTAAGGTAAGGGGTTTCAGCTAAGCCGGGGATGGGTGGTTGTGCGGGTCGGGCCCCGGTGCCGATAAAAGCACGGTCAAAGTGAACCGTTTGCTCACCGCCATCGCAAAGTGATACGGAAAGAGTTTCATCGTTTATAAAGCGGGCTTCGCCGTTAATAACGGTAATGGCGGAATTCTCTCTAAGAATACTCTGGTATTTGGATTCACGGAGTTCTTCTACCCGAGCCTGTTGTTGCTCGAGGAGAGCTGATCGATTTACCTTAAGAGTATGGGTACTTAAGCCTTTATCAAAAGGGCTTTCTCGCCGCAGTTGGGCGATATGAGCCGCTCGGATCATGATTTTAGACGGGACACAGCCAATATTGACACAAGTTCCGCCAATAGTACCTCTCTCAATGAGCGTCACTCGGGCACCTCCCTCGGTCGCTTTGAGTGCCGCAGCCATCGCACTGCCGCCGCTACCAATGACAGCAATGTGTAAATTGTTATTACTCATAACGGTTACTCCTTGGTCTTTCAGTTTTACAGCAGCTATAAGGCATTGTGATGTTTCATGACTGATTTTTTGGTGCCGTTGCTTTCAGTGTTGATGGGTATCCTGCATTTGTCGTTGCTTCAGTGAGCTGCTTAACTGACGTTTTTTCGTCGTCGAATGTCACGGTTGCATCCCGCTCTTCAAAACGGACATCGACGGCGCTCACACCTGCAACTTGGCCAAGTGCAGCTTTGACAGTAATTGGGCAGGTGACGCATGTCATACCGGGTACTGATAGCGTAACCGTTTTCTCAACCGCCAATGCGGGCATGCTAAACAGTAAAAATAAAATGGTTGTTATCATTGTTTTTTTCATCGTGTATTGCCTCCTAGTAAAACAAAGGAACAACATAGGGGTAAGCCAATGCTGTTAAAGTAAGCACCGCAACGAGCCAAAACATCACTTTGTAGCTCTTACGAGCATTTGGCGTTGCGCAGGTGTTATCAGGGTTGCAGTCATCAGCACGCCGGTATATTCGACGCCAGGCAAAGAATATGGCAATCAATGCAATGGTAATAAAAATGGGTCGATAAGGCTCAAGTGCTGTGAGGCTCCCAATCCAGGCCCCGGATACACCGAGTGCAAGTAATATGAGGGGACCCAGACAACACGCAGATGCCAGAGTCGCTGCGATCCCTCCCGCGAGAAGAGAGCCCCGACCAGATTTTGAATTTGACATAAGAGTAACTCCTTCGGGCATTTTGCTTTAATGTGTTAATCTTAAACCCGTACCTCACTACGGAAGCAATAGCTATGTTAAAAAAACGCAACGTAATGACAATTGGCACGCTGGCCAAAACAGCCGGCGTGGGCGTGGAAACGGTGCGCTATTATCAGCGCCGAGGGCTAATGAGCGAGCCGGAAAAGCCGTATGGGGGGATCCGACATTACGACGAACAAGCGCTTGCTCGGCTTCATTTTATTCGCGCGTCTCAATGGCTTGGATTTAGTCTGGATGAAATTGGTGAGCTATTAACTCTGCAAGATGGCGCTCATTGCGATGAGGCACGGGAGCTTGGGGAGCAAAAGCTCACCAGTGTTCGTCGAAAGATATCGCACTTACAGCAAATTGAACGAGCGTTGAATGAGCTGGTGCAAAAATGCAGCGCCGGACACGGAGATGTCTATTGTCCACTGATGGCCTCGCTTAATGACGGGGTTGAGGACGCTACCACGGACAAACATAAGGTGCGTTAGTCTGTGTAGTAAAACTTTTGAGCGGAGTTCTTTAACTGAATTGCTTTATAGCTAACGCCAGCCATACACAAGAATCCCCATACCGGTTAGCACAAACGCCGTGCCAATCAGGTCGAAATTGGATAGTGGCGATTTATCGACAATTCGCAGCCAGACTATGGCAGTTAACACGTAAATACCACCATAAGCTGCGTAGACCCGCCCGCTTTCCGCTGGATGAAGTGTTAATAAGTAAGCAAATAAAGCTAAGCTTATTGCTGCCGGAATGAGCAACCAAACGGAATGGCCCTCTTTGAGCCATAGGTAGGGTAAATAGCAACCGACAATTTCGGCAATTGCGGTTGCAATAAATAACCCGAGCGTTTTCAATAAAAATAATGCACTCATTATCAGTTGTCCCTACACGCTTCATCAGGATCTTCTAATTCTACTGTTGTATGGCTTAAAGCATAGGGCGCAAGGACGTTATCGATGCGCTGTTTTAAGTCGCTACGAGCCTCAATATCAAGGTTCTTAGTTAACACCAAATGAACGGTTAATACATGCTCCTCGCCGTCTAGTGACCAAAAATGCAAATGGTGTAGGTCAGCAACATGAGGTAGCTCCAGTAAAGCGTCCGCGACTTGTCTGTAGGTTTCTTTGTCCGGAGTTGCTTGTATGAAGAGTTTCAGCGTTGCCCACAGGTTGCGCAGCACATTCACTAAAATAAATAGAGTAAAACCAATCGACAGTAGCGGATCGAGAATTGGCCAATCCACAAACAGCAAAACAATACCAACGATAAGTACAGCGACCCAGCCGAGAACATCCTCCAGCAAGTGCCAGTTAATAACGCGTTCGTTTAACGTTTTGCCCTCTGACAATTTGTAAGCAGCAAATCCATTAACTGTAATGCCAACGACGGCTAAAGCAATCATGCCATCAGCGACGGGCATCAGAGGGTTCCAGAGTCTGGGAATTGCTTCCACAAGTACCCAGGCAGAGCCTGCGATTAACACAACGGCATTAATAAATGCACCGGCAAGATTCAGTCTCTTATAACCGTAGGTAAAGTGTTGGTTAGCCTGTTTTTTGCCAAGTTTATTTAGTATCCACGCGAGACCTAACGACAGGCTATCGCCAAGATCATGAACGGCATCAGCTAAAATGGCGGTACTGTTGGTAAGAAAACCACCAATGAACTCAATAATGGTAAAAACAAAGTTAAGCAGAAATGCCCAACCTAATCGGTTGGACGGCATGTCCTTTGAGTGATCATGGTTATGGTGATGTCCCATAATACGTTCCTCTTTTAATAAAAGGGGGCGACAATAACCGCCCCCTTAAATGCTATTGAACCCTAACGGCTTAAATCCTTAATTTTTTGTTTCGAAAACCAAGGATAGAGCACGGGTAAGATAACCAATGTCAGCAGAGTAGCTGATACCAAACCACCAACAATGACGGTAGCCAGTGGGCGTTGAATTTCAGCCCCTGCACCGGTTGCAAACAGCATGGGAATGAGTCCTAACGCTGAGGTTATTGCAGTCATCAATACTGGGCGGAGTCGCGACCATGCGCCATCAAACACGGCATCATTAACCGCATGCCCATCGGTTATTCTCTGGTTAATACTCTCGACCAGAACTACACCGTTTAGTACCGCCACACCAAACAGCGTGATGAAACCCACGGCGCTGGGCACCGATAAGTACTGTCCTGACACATAGAGAGCCACAATACCGCCGATGACAGCCAATGGTACATTCACCAAAATCAACATGGCTTGACCCATGGTGCCGAAAGCAAAATAAAGCAGCAGGGCGATGAGTGCCAGCGATATGGGAACGACAATGGACAAGCGCTCCTGTGCTCGTTGTTGACTTTCGAACTGGCCACCAATATCGACTGAGTAACCGGTTGGTAAATCCACCTTCTCGTCAATCGCCTTCCGAATATCGGCAACCACGCTACCCATGTCACGACCCTGAACGTTCGATTGAATCACAACGCGACGCTGTACATCATCACGACGGATTTGCGGTGGTCCTGATTCAATTGCGACGTGGGCGACTTCGCCTACGGTTACCCAGGCTCCCGAAGGAGTTAACAAGCGTAACGAGCGAATAGACTCCGGCGTATCGCGGAATTGCTTGGCCAGCCGCACGTAAATATCATAGCGCTCATTACCGCGAATGATCTGGCCTGCCGAAGCGCCACCCAAGCCATTGTCGACAACGCTCAGTACATCGGAGACATTTAAGCCGTAGCGTGAGAGTTGTTGGCGTTTCGGCGAAACCACGAGTTGTGCTTCACCTTTTATTTGCTCCATCGCTACTGCAACGGCCCCGTCAACTTGCTTGACGGCACTTTCTATTTCCTGGCCTTTACGGGCCAACACGTCAAGCTCGGGTCCAAATAGTTTGATGGCTAGCTGCGATTTTACACCTGAGAGCAGTTCATCAACCCGTGTTGCGATAGGTTGTGAAAAATTAAACAACAAGCCTGGGTGAGCGTCGAGTTTTGCCTCCATTTTTTCTTGTAAGGCGTAGCGATCCGATGCTGTTGTCCATTCAGACTGCGGCTTGAGACCCACGTATATCTCGATGTTGCTGATAGGCTCTGGGTCACCACCCACTTCAGCTCGTCCAATGCGGCTGAGTGCGTAGGTGGTTTCCGGGAACGACATCAGGATTTTTTCAAGCTTCGGAGCCACCTCTAAGGCCGTTTCAAGGTTAGAGGAGGGGGCTAATGTCACGCGAATATTAATCGTGCCTTCTTCCAATTCGGGCGCAAATTCTGTGCCGAGACGAGGCACTAACACCAAAGCGCCGACAAACAGCACACCGGCCAGGGTAATAACAGCCTTTTTACTGCGTAACGCCACCGATAATAGTCTTTTATAACCATTATCTAGTGGTTTAAGCAGTTTATTTTCACGAGGCTTAATACCCCGACTGAAAAAGTAACTGGCTAATGCCGGGACAACCATAATGGCCACAAAAACCGCGGAGATAATGGCCAACATAATACTGATCGCCATGGGCTCAAATAATTTAGCTTCAACACCCTGAAAACTAAACAGTGGCATAAAGACCACCAAGATAATCATGGCGGCAAAGAATACCGGTCGTGCCACTTCGTTAGCCGCTTCCTTAACTCGCAGCTTGATACCATGGCTATCGAGTTTGGCTGCCTGAGGATCCGGGTCGCGGTGCTCTGTGCGTTGCTCGGCGTCGCCTTGGTGTTCACTATCCGGACGACTTAAGTGCTTAAAGATGTTTTCAACCATCACCACGGAGCCGTCGACCAGCATACCAATGGCAACAGCAATCCCGCCCAGCGACATCAGGTTAGCTGACATGCCCATCGCGGACATTACCATCAGGGCAATGGCGATAGAAACGGGAATGGACAGTAACACTAAAAAAGTAGCGCGTATGTTGAGCAAAAACAGTGCTAATACTGCGATAATAAAGACAAAGGCAATGAGCAGTGAATATGCGACCGTAGATACGGCTTTTTGTATTAAATCGGCCTGATCATAATACGGCTCAAAGGTGACACCCTCGGGTAATGCTTGCTGAATAAGCGGAATGCGCTTTTTAATACCGTCGATGGTGGCTTTGGTATTCGAGCCCATGCGTTTGAGCACAATACCCGACACCACTTCGCCCAGCTGGTTGACCTCGCCGTCGACTTTACGCGACATTGAGACCGCTCCCTGGCGAATTTCACTGCCGATTTCGACGTCGGCAACCTGGCCCAGTGTTACGGAAACGCCGTCAACGGTTTTGAGCGGTATTTGTTGTATCTGCTGTAGACCTTTTTTACCGCTTTCCAGCCAGCCGGTGCCGCGAATAACCAACTGCTCCTGACCGCGGGGCATATACCAACCACCAACGTTACCGTTATTCTTGTTGACCGCGCCCATGACGTCTTGCTGGGTAAGGTCGTAAGACAGCAGCTTGGCGGGATTGAGGTTAACCTGATATTGCTTAACTTCACCGCCAAAGGACAAGACTTCGGTAATTCCCTCAACGGGCATCAGTAGCAGTTTAACCACATAGTCGTTAAGACTGCGTAGCTCCATGCTACTGACATCAGAGCCCGGCTCGGCAAGTAGCAGATACTGATAAACCTGGCCGAGACCGGAAGAGTTAGGGCCCATTTCGGGCGTGCCGACTCCCTCTGGAATCAATTCCTTTGCCGCTTGCAGCCGCTCGAATACCAGTTGCCGGGCAAAGTAGATATCGACACTCTCGTCAAATACCACGGTAATGCCCGATAAACCTGTTTTTGAGATTGACCGAACTTCTTTGACGTCGGGCAGGGCATACATCACCGACTCTATCGGATAGGTAATCAGCTGCTCGACTTCGGTCGCTGCTAATCCGGGTGCTTCCGTATTTACCGTTACCTGAACGTTGGTAACATCGGGAAAGGCATCCAGATTAAGTTTGGGAATAATAAAAAATGACGCAATGCTGATGCTGAATAAAGCCAATACCAATAACAGGCGATTGGCGACAGCAAACTGAATAATGCGCTGAAACATACAACCTCCTGTTAGTGGTTATGTGGGTCAAAACCGCCTTTAGCGATTTGTGAGCGAACGAAAAACGCGCCGTTGTCTACGTATTTTGTGCCTTCCTTAACGCCTCGAATAACTTTCCACGGACCCTTTTCATCAACCAATTCGACTTTCTTCGGTTCAAACTTTCCGGGTTCGTGCTCAATGAATATCTGCCAGTCACCATCAGGG
The DNA here is from genome assembly GCF_002968395.1 of Idiomarina sp. OT37-5b. Taxonomy (NCBI): domain Bacteria; kingdom Pseudomonadati; phylum Pseudomonadota; class Gammaproteobacteria; order Alteromonadales; family Idiomarinaceae; genus Idiomarina; species Idiomarina sp. OT37-5b. The sequence goes on along the minus strand of NZ_CP027188.1, from coordinate 1,715,647 downwards.
GCCCGCATTAAGGCTGAGTCCTTAACTGCAAGCACCGGTCCATCCGACTTGACTGAGAAATAAACATCCGCAAATAAACCAGGGTGTAATTGGTCCTTTTCGTTATTTACCGCAAGTCGTACCGTTCGGGTGCGGGTTTTATGGTCTATTGTGTGGCCTTCCTGAATGACTTTTGCCGCAAAGCGCTGATTGTCGACACTCACTGTAACAGGATCACCAAACTGCACACTAAGGTCAGCTGAGCCTGGTAGACGAGCATTAACCCACAAGGTTTCTTCTTGCAGCACTTCAACCAAGTGATTACCGGCATTAACTTGCTGGCCTTGCTTGAAGTTATCGCTAACCACAATCCCGCCAATTTCTGAGGTCAGTTGGTATTCGCCGATAGGGTAGTTAGCTTTACTTAAACGCTTAATGTCGCTGGCTGACATACCAAATGCTTTGAGTTGCGCTTGCGCTGAGGTAAAGGCGTTTTTCGCTTCGACAAAGCGTTTTTCACCCACCGTTGACTCGCCGAGTGACTGCACGCGTTGCCACTCGTTAAGTGTGACCAAATACTGACTTTGCGCCTCCGCCATGGTCGCGCTGAAGAGGGTTGCCAGCGGCTCACCTTTTTCGACGTGGTCGCCAATACTGACAAAACGTTTGAGCACGGTCGAGTCGATGCGCGGACTCACGATATAGCTGTTAAAGTCGTTAGCAACCACCTCGCCCGGGGCATAAACCGGGTATTCAATGACTTGAGTTTGCAAGGTTCGCGTGGTGATATCTGCCATGGACAGCTGCTTGCTGGATAGCTCCACGCCTGCACTTTCCTTGTGGGTAGTTTCTTTTTCGTCGTGTCCGTGTTCATCCTGCGCCATAACCGAAAAGCTCAGCGCAAGTGCTATTGCTGCGTATAAAGGTTTTACTGACATCGTTTACTCTCCAATCTCTGCGTTTGTTGGCTGGCTTAACGGCGATAACGTCAGTGCTTTACTGAGTTCGCCCGAACGGTACAACCATTCAATGGCGGCCAACCGATATTGTGTTTGCAGCGCTATCCCTGCAAATTGGCTATCGAGCTGCTGTTGCACAGCGGTGAGGTAGTCTGTGGTGGATAGGTCACCGGCGAGCCAGGACTGCTCAATCACCTGCATCGACTCATCCTGCCGAGATTGGAAGTCTCTTTGCCAGCTTTGCCATTGTTTTTTAACAAAGCGGTAGTTGTTAAGGGACGATTTCAGTGCTGCTTGCCATTGTTGGCGTAGCGCAATCAAACGTTTTTCTTCAGCAACAGCTTCGCTATTGGCTGCGCGCACCGCATCGCTGTAGTTATTGCGAACCTGTAGTGGAATGCTGAATGATAAGCCAATTACTGTTTCGTTATCGCTCTCGCCCGCTTCGACGCCTACGGTTGGGTTGGCGGTGGTTAACGAGCGTTTCCAGTCGACATCGGCGCGCTTTAATTGCCATTGCAGGTAAGCGGCTTTTAACGCTGGATGTTGTTGCCAACGAGCCGTTAACGCAGGTTCAACGTTAAATAGCTCCTCATTAATGGAGAGTTGACCGACATCAGACGTTGTTAGCAGAGCGTTTAACTCTGCTTCAGCGGATTGCAGTTGTTGATAAGCCGCTGCCGTTTGTTGCAGTTGCCGACTTAGCGCGAGTACCGTCAGTTGTTCGTCGACGGCACCTAAGTCACCGGCTTTACGTCGTTCGGCAACCAGGCTTATCGCCTGTTTAACGATTTTCTCTTGCTGCTCAGCCAGTGCGTAACGCTGTTTTGCGTCCAGCCATTGCACATAGGCATTCAACAAAGTTTTAGCATGCGATGTCGCCGACTGGCGATAAATACTCACTGCCATAGCCGTCATGGCGTCACTCTGACTGGCCCTTGCTTCATTGCGAGTGCTCCAGTCCAGCGTCTGGCTTAGACCAACAGCGTAATTATTGATGTCACCCTCGCGCTCTAAGCGTGACGATAAGCTAGGGTTGTACAAAGGCTGATTTAATTGTTTGCCCTGTTGGATCAGCGCTTCAGCCTGCTGTTGAGCGGCTTCAACACTGGGGTGTTGCTGCACAGTTTTTTGCCATTGCTCGGGCAACTGTTGTGCATTGGCGTAGCTTGAACTTATTGCCAGACTTACGGCAACAAACAAGCGTTTGCTATGTGTCGAAAACGGACCCATAGATAGACTCCTCAGTCATATTACTGCGTAAAATAATGATTTCTTGCGCTGCTAACGCAGCTTATTAGGCAGTTATGAGGAGATGGGAGGCCGGAACAGCGGAGATGATAGAGGGTTAGTGTAAAACTCAGTATACCCAGGACGTATTGTGCCCATTCGTGGTAACGCGAGAGTTTTTTCAGCCTTCATGGCATATAAATGAAATGAACCATGGCAGTGACAGCAATGATGGCAGTCAAAGCTGATTTCGCCACTTTTAGGTAGGTTTCGCTTATCGATGTGCGATTCGTCATGCTCAAAATTGAGGTGTTGCTCAGAAGATGACTGGTGAGATTGATGCACGTCAGCAACCGACTGACTGATTTGAGTCAGAACGGCAGCAATCACTAGTAATAAAAATCCCAGTCTAAGCATCATTACCTACGGTTTAAAAAGACGTCACTACGGTACATTAATTAAAAGTCGTTCTCAATCAAAGCTTGAACTTCCCATAATTTAAAAGATATATCATCAAAAAGAGTGGTTCTGTTTTGATTACTACTAAGTTCCTAAAATAAGGAATTGGGAACAAGCAAACCCACTAAAAACGGGCTATTTACCCCTTTATACCCTCTTAAGTACTCAAAATCACGTTTTACAGCAAAAAAGGAACTCGATCATGGCCGAAGTACAAGCGGTTAAAGATCTGGATACCGTGAAGCTGATTAGCTACCTTCTCAAACGAACTTATGGTCAGCAAATTGCGGACGTTTGGGATGTAGGCTTGAACCTGGCATTACGGATCTCGGATCTGCTATCCATCAAGTTTGAAAATATACACGATGAGCGTCTGACCTTGGTTGAGGGAAAGACGTCAAAACAAGCGACTATTAAATTGAACGACAAAGCACGGTCTATTATTGGTCGCATTAAAGAAGAGCATCCCGAGCATATCTACCTGTTTCAGTCTTACCGGAACCAATGGTCCAAAGGTTTGGACGAGGCCCCGATTAGCCGCCGTTACGTTTCGCGGGCGTTCGCGGCGATAGGGGAGGAGGTTGGCATTAAACTTGGAACTCATTCAATGAGAAAGACCCGAGGCTATCACCTTTATAAGAACACAAACGACATCGCCAGGGTAATGAAGATGCTACGTCATAGCTCTGAGGCTGTGACGCTGCGTTATATTGGCATTACTCAGGAAGATGTTGACCGGGACTTTGCTGAATTAGAGCTATAGGGGCTGAGTGCCCCTATTTTTTGTTTCGTATACCTAGAGTAACAACCAAGCGAAATTAAAACCTATATCACCTAATGGCAGTTACGGCTGCAGTTAATTAACTGTCAATTAGGAGAACATTTATGCCGAACGTAACGGTCGTATACACCAAGTCAGAGCTAGAGCGAGCTATCGAAAGGCAAGACAAAACGATAGCCGTAAAAAGCGCGTCGTTGGCTGATGACGTGAAAACATTGAAGTCAGCATCGTCTGGTGCTTTTGCGCTAGCTGTTGGCTCAGCTGGAGTCTTTGCCACCAACTTCTGGAATCCGCTGGGATGGGGCTCAGGTATTATCGGGACCTTATCTACTGGCTCACTGATCACCGCCATAGTGGCGATAGGGCTTAGCACAACGTTGCTGTTTGCTATTTACAATGACTATTCAATAAAAGGGCGAACGTCGATTCGACTGGCTGGTGGTAATAGCATCGATGCCGACCTGGTTATGGAGAGGGACTAGGTATGGCTAGCATGAGACGAAACATAATTGCCGTTAAAACGCGTCCTGGTGAGGTTCGTTTTGTTGCGGTTGCTTCTATCGAGCGTGTAGAAGCGTGTGGTAATTATGTGAAGATTTACTTTGGCAACGAGCGGGTAATGCATCGAGCAACGCTATCGGATATGGAAGAAATACTGGACGATAGATTCATTCGAATCCACCGAAGCCATATTGTAAAACGCGAGCACCTTCGAAAGCTTCTATCCGAGCTGGATCGATATCAGGAAGTCGAATTAGCTGACGAAACAGTGCTTCCGCTTGGTGGCAACTATAAGCGCCAGCTAATGATAGAGCTTGGATTGTAAGGGATAGGCTCAGGGTTAAGTCACCCTGGGCTTATTTTTTGTCTTAGGTGCCTGCGTGACAGCATCGTCGCGCATAACGACGACGTCTGCTGGTGCATCGATACCAAGCTTTACCTGGCCATCTTTGACCCTACAAACAGTGACGGTTATGTCATGACCTATTGTTACCTTCTCGGATAAACGGCGGCTGAGAATAAGCATATTGAAATCCTTTTCAATGGTTGATTTCGAACTTATAGAGTAACCATATTTACGTATAAGCGTACTACAAGTCGAAAAATCGGATTTCTATTGAGTCCGCTGTTCGCTCAAAGCGGACGAACCCTAGCGACAGTTCAACACGTTAATTCAACCATTCAGTCAGAAACACAGTGACACTCAGCTTCAGGGCTTTAATAATGTCTGCATAACCAAAAGCAGCGGACATACCGATGCCAGAAATCACTAAAAAAGAACTGTTTATTGCATTACTCGGGTTAAGTTTTATCAGTGCCACGATTACCTTTCTCGACTGGTGGCAACGAGGGCAGGCAGGAACCAATGACGCTCTGTTAGCTGGGGCTGTTGCGATTGTCTTCCTATTTTGGGTACCTATTTCTTCGGCTGTATTCGCTATCAAAAGGCTCGGCATCAACAATATTTTCTATGAGCTGCTTCTATGGTTTGGCTGCTTTTATATCGGCTATCGAATCTGGGGCTTTGCTCTAGCAGGCATTTATCCAGGTGTTGAATTTGGTTGGCTTGACGTCTTTTTCATGTCAATTCCCTGGGCTATTGGAACGTATATTCTTTATCGTGCCTACAGAGCCTACAAAGCATTACAAACCGAACGTTTGCTGCGCCAGCATGCTGAGTTGAATCAACTCAAGCACTCCTTGCATCCTCATTTCTTGTTTAACAGCCTTAATACGTTAACGGCTTTCATTACGTCGAATCCGAAAAAGGCAGAGCTGCTGACTCACGATTTAGCGTCCGTGTTGCGACATATCCTAGATACGAATAATGTCGATACCATCAGCCTCAAACATGAATTAATGATCCTACAAAAGTGGCTGAATATAGAGCGTGCTAGGCTCGGTGATGATTTGAAAATCGATATAGACATTGATGAAGCAACTCTAGATGTGCAGATTCCCCCGTTTTTGTTGCAACCAATACTGGAAAACTCAATTAAACATGCCACGCGGCTTCCAATTGAATTAACGTTAGCGTGTAGAGCTCGTGGCAGTGCTTTGCAGGTTATTATCCGCGACAATGGTCCCGGTTTTCCTGACACAGTTCTGGCTACTCAACTTGAAAACTTAAAGCATTCGGGACTCGGTTTGAGCACGACAATCCGACGGATTGGTCTTATGCGCCATGCCAATATCCAGCTGTCGAATAACCCAGAGTCTAAGGGAGCGGTTGTCAACATCAGCTTGGAGTCCAATCATGATTAATACCCTTTTTATCGTTGACGATGAATACGCAAGTAGACTGAAGCTGAATCAGCTTATAAGTGCATTACCCGAGTGGCGTATTGAAGCCAAGCTAAGGTCCGGAGAGGAGCTTTTTCAGCGTCTTTCAGAGTCACAACCCGATGTCATTTTACTCGATATTAATATGCCAGGACTGAATGGAATCGATGTGCTGTCGCAATTAAACCGGCAACACTGCAATAGCGAAGTTATCTTCACAACGGCACACAGCCGTTATGCCGTTGAAGCCTTCAACGGTGCCGCCGCTGATTACGTTCTCAAACCGATTAGCCTACAACGACTTCAGCTCGCACTTGAACGAGTCGCTGAGCGGCTGCGACTAAAACGAGCCCAAACGCTGCCACAAACATTGATTAGTCAGGTGGGGCAACGTATGAAAAACGTAGGAATTGAGGATATCGATGCCATTATTATCGACAACGGGACGCAAGTGGCCCATTGCGGTTCGCAGACTTACCCTTTAGACAAGACATTAACTGAGCTGGAGCAACAACTGCCAGCACACTTTCTCCGTGTCCATCGTGGCGCAATCATTAATCGGCTTCGATTGAGCGAAGCCGAGCGCTGGCTTAATGGGCGCTTGCTCTTAAGATTTATTCACTCCGAGCTGGAAGTATTAACCAGCCGAAATGGCGCACGCCAACTAAAAAGGCACTTAACGATGTAGTGCTTAACCCTAAAAAATAAGGAAAAATAATGAAAAAATTAATAACACCATTTTTACTGGTGGGGGCTCTTGCGTCCTGCGAAAACGCACCAGCACCTGATTTATACACCAATTACATTAGCGACGGAGAAGCACACCCGTTAGTCATTTTGGTAGGAGGAAGTGACGGTGGTAATTACTTTGCCAATCCAAATATGAAGCCGTTGATGGATAGATATCACGATTATGGATTCTCTGTTGCATCAATGGGTTACTTTGATACGTTGGGAACGCCCGATAGCCCTATTGAGCTGTCTTTAAACGAAATTGACGCGCGTATTAAGGCAATAACTGAAGACTCGAGCATTAAAGGTCAGTGTGTTGCACTTCTCGGTTTCTCAAAAGGTGCGGAATTATCTTTGTTGCTTGGCAGCCATTTTAATACGGTTAATCACATTGTTGCTGCATACCCGAGTCATGTTGTCTGGAATGCAGTGAAAACACCAATGAGCTATTCAAGCTGGAGCATCGACGGACAGCCACTACCTTACATTGAGGCCCCTTTATTATCTTTTGACATGCTATCCGGAATTTTTACCGGTGAGTACCGAAATGCCTTTACTGACGCTTTATCGGAAGCTTCCCCAAAAGAGTTAAACGATGCTGCAATTCCTGTCGAGAAGATTAAAGGCTCGGTTACGCTGGTCTCAGCAAGGCAAGACCAAATTTGGCCTTCATTCGAAATGGCTAATAAAATTGAACAAAGGTTGTCAGATAATAGCTATGAGAACCCCGTGCTGCATATCGATTTGGATGGAGACCATTACAGTTATAACAAAGAAACAATGGATACTGTCTTGACTCATCTAAAACGTGTCATGGGTTCGGAATGTAACTAAGTATAAGCCAGCGTGTTTGCTGGCTTGCACTGACTAAGAATAAATCCTAATGGAACGGTTATCGAGTTTAAACCAGAACGAGCTATCGAAAGACCCGTCAATTGCTGATAATGTATTTCATTAACGGTCTACTTTTAATAGCAATCATAAGGACATGAAAATGTTAAGAAAAACGTATCTTCTTGTTGTGGCTGCAGCCATCGGAATATTGACGTTTCCCCTGTCTTCGAACGCTCAGGATGAGGTTTCTTTACTAAAATCGGATACCTGCTTTACGGGGCCTTTTTCCAGTTATGAACGCTGGATGAATGTAATTTCCGGCGGAAGCCGTGAAAAAGCCGAGGACTTTGAAGAACGATTAACGAGAAATACCGCCTTTTACAAAAAGGAGCAGTTTGAAAATTATCGAGAAACGATAGATTGCCGCACCATGATCTACAAAGTCGACGATGCCATCGTCGACGGTTTTTATATTGCGCCATCAGATCAATCAGACTTACCGGTCGTAATTTATAATCGGGGTGGCAACGCAACTTATGGCGCTTGGATATTTGGGAATGTTTATCTGCGGCTGTTTGATATAGCAAAAGAGCATAATGTTGCGATTTTTGCGACGAATTACCGTGGTGTTTTTCCAACATTACCTGGTAACGATGAGTTTGGTGGTGAAGACGTTAAAGATGTGCTGGCGTTGCCTCAGTTGTTTAGCGAATTTCCCGCCGTAAATCCAGAGAAGGTTGCAGTATATGGAGAAAGTCGTGGTGGTATGCAATCACTATTGGCATTAAAGCAGGGCCTGCAAGCCGATGCTGCGGTATTGTTTGCCGGACAATATGACTTTGTGGAAGCACTGAAACATCGACCGGAAATGGAAAAGGTGTATAGAGCCAGAATTCCGAATTATGAAGAGAACAAAGCAGAGGCGTTGAAAAAGCGGTCAGCAATCCACTGGGTTGGTGAAATTGATAAGGATATTCCGGTTTTGCTCATTCATGGCGAACAGGATCAGCGGGTTTTGGTTGATTCAAGTATCGCGTTGAATAAGGTTCTGGAAGCGGAGGGCTTTAAACATAAGCTTTCGGTTTATGAAGGTCTTGGTCATCAGTCAGCCCCCAAACGAAAGCAAATAGTCGCAGAAATGATCTCGTGGTTTAAACAACACTGGGACTGATCCGTTAACAACGGCGAGGGTTGGCCGAGGTTGAACCAACTCGGCGGGAGATGAATGATTTGTTAAAAATTCATCTCCGCCAGGTGCTTATCGCATTACCTTGCTACACCAACACACGTTCAATATCGTCATCGATTTTAACGGTGGCGATGTCATCGGCGCGGGTTTTACCGCGGGTTAAAATGGCGAGAGGCTGATGGCATTCATTGGCCTGGCGGGCGAAGCGGTAACCGGAGAAAACCATTAATGACGAGCCAATAACCAATAAGCCACCGCTGTCCGTTAACGCTTGTTTCGCCGCCGCAACGCGGGTTTTGGGAACGGTATCGCCAAAATAAACAACGTCGGGTTTTAAAATGCCTCCGCAATTCAGGCAATCAGCAATTTGGAATTTTGAAAAATCGGTTTCAATGTCCGCGTCACCGTCCGGTAGAGCCGTGGCGTCCATGTCGGCAAATTCGGGGTTAAGTGCCAGGCAGCGCTCATGCATATCAAGCCGCGGTGATTGTGCTCCGCAACTCATACACACCATATCATTGGCATAACCGTGCAGATTGATAACGTCGGTAGCGCCGGCTTTTTGGTGTAAACCGTCGACATTTTGCGTAATGATGGTACCGATCAATCCTGCCTGTTGCATCTTAGCCAATGCCCGGTGAGACGCATTGGGCTGAGCATGAAAAAGCACTGGCCAGCCATGCAATGCACGCGCCCAGTAACGCTTGCGGAGCAATTCGTTGGTCATAAAGTCGCGGTGCTGTATGGGCGGCGAGCTTTTCCAGTTGCCATTGTGGTCACGGTAATCAGGGATGCCCGAAGCCGTGCTTATCCCGGCCCCGGTTAATACGGTTACCGGTTGATTTTGATGTAAGAAATCCAGCAGTTGTTGTTTGTTCGATATCATTGGTTTAAATAGCGATTTATCGTCAGAACGAAAGCCTATATGATCATGAAAAACAAAGGAACCGGATGCGCGAAAGATATGACAATAACAGCGGGTATTTACGAACATTATAAAGGCAACCGCTATCGGGTGATTGATACGGTGACGCACAGCGAAACAGAAGAACTTCTGGTACTCTATCAACCCCTTTATGGTGAGCAGAAATTATGGGTTAGACCCTATGCGATGTTTACTGAGTCAGTCACTATTGATGGACGCACGGTTGCGCGGTTTCGTTTTATCGAGGAGTAATTGAGCGGCATGCAAAAACTTTTTTTAACCTACATTGGTGGCACCGCTCCCGGCGCTAATATTGAATTGCACGATGTCCGTTTTGTTGTTGGCGAGAGCATGGAACAAACGTATCCGGCGATTCGCGCCGGCTGGTTTGGCACCCAAAAAGGCCTTCACCTCGACAGTTACGTGCAGTTGCATCACGTTGATGGCTATCGCATTGAATTGTCGCAGGAGGCACCGCAGGATTCAGCCAAAAAGCTGTTTTTTGTTAATTTTGGCGGCTATTTCGACGGTAAGTTGGCGGAGTTTCATGATTTTACGTTAGTCGTTGCCGATTCGGCTCAGGCCGCAAAAGCGTTGGCTAAAGCGCAAGTGCTTAAGCGCGGGCTGGCGGGCGCCGAACAGGTTCATAAAGACGATTTAATCGCCGTTGATGACTGTCTGTGTGTGGATCTTATTGACAACCATCACATTCACTTACATTACGATGGCCAGCAGCAAGCGCTCGTTCCCGACTGGAAGGGCTATCAGCCACTACCTTAAAAGAGGCTAGACGCGGACATGATTAACATTTCTCAGCGGGTCGAAATCGCTGAACATGAAATTGAGTGGCAGTTCATCCGTTCCAGTGGCGCCGGCGGCCAGAACGTTAATAAAGTTGCGACGGCCGCGCAATTGATTTTCGATATTCAGTCTTCGTCACTACCGGACTTTTATAAGCAACGGCTACTTAGGCTCGCTGACCACCGCATTACGCAAAGCGGTAAGATCATTATCAAATGCCAGGAAACTCGCAGTCAGGCGCGTAATCGTGAGCTGGCTCTGGAGCAGCTGATCGAGCTTATCCGCAGCGTTGCGCGGGTGCAGAAAAAGCGCATTGCCACTCGGCCCAGTAGGGCAGCTAAGGAAAAGCGCCTGCAAAGTAAAAAACAGCAGGGACAGAAAAAAGCGCTGCGCAAGAAAGACTTTTAACATCAACATCGTGCCTTATGAAAAAAACATCAGAATCAAGCCAGAAAATGTCAGAACCATCCTACGGAATGCAGGATTCACCCACGACCGTCAAACATTTGCTGATTGTGCACGGTTTCGGCGCGTTGTTCGCCATCCTGTATTATTTTTATAAGGTGAGCCAACAGCCGACCGCGTTTCGCAAGGCGCTGGCCGATGCCACAATCGAGTCGACTATTCTGGGCGCCTGTTTTTTTGCTACGCTGCTTATTATTAGCCTGATGACCGGCAATGTTGTCACTCGTTTTGGTTTGTTGTCGATTAGCGAGGCCAGACTGGCAGTAACCATTGCACAGGCTGGATTAGCTGGCTTCATGCTCTTTCATTTGGGGGTTGTCTGGTACTTAGTGAACATCACCTAATTACATCATCTTTACAAAGGACATACCCCATGCAACGAATCGATTTGTCGCTTGTTTACGGGCTGACTTTCCTGCTGGTTTTCCTGGTGTCGGGCTGCTCAAGTAACTCGGTGACGATTCATGACAACGGTAAGCAGCCGTACGATCAGCAGACTCGCCAATTTAGCAATTTGTATGTTGGCGAAAAGGACTATCCGCTAACCTGTCGTGATGATTGCTACGCTCCGCGAGAGGAACTCACTTGTCGTGAAGGCGTGTGTCAGTATCAGGGAAATTACTCAGCAGCGCAGTACGAAGGCGCTTTTATTGTGCAATGGTTTGGCCATGCGCAGTTTGTTGTTGCGACGCCCTCTGGTGAACGGTTTCTGATTGACCCAGTGTTTGAAGAGTTTGACTGGCCGATAAACTGGCTGCATGCCTGGTTTAATGGAGACTATCGATCGCATTATCCGCAATTTAATCAAGATAATCGACAAGCCACTGACGCTGTGCTGTATTCGCATGTGCACTATGATCACTTCAATAAAAGTGACATTAAATCGCTGGGTAGTAATAAGGAGTATTTTGTGCCGCTTAATGTTGCTCCTCATATACCGGCGATGGGTGCATCGGTTAACGAGATGGGCTGGTTTTCGAGCAAAGCGTATAAAAACACGGAAGTCGTTGCGCTGCCGGCGCATCACTTCAGCAGTAGAACTTTTATTCCCTTTATTTACGACGACAGCAACCGGACATCCTGGAACGGGTGGTTATTGAAAAGCGCGGGCAAGACGTTGTTTTTTGCAGGAGATACCGGCTACTCGAAGCATTTTAGCGATATTTTTCAACAGTATGGCGCAATTGACGTGTGTCTGATGCCGATCGCGTCTTATCACAGTGACGATCATCCTAAATGGTATCGCTACGTCCACATGACGCCGGAAGATGCTGTGACGGCTGCCAAGGATTTGCGTTGCAAAGTGATCATTCCATGGGGATACGGCAACGCCAGTTGGGGTATGGGAGACAAGTCGTCTCACGCGCCTTTGTTGCGCTTTCTGGCGATGCTGGAACAGACTGAGGTTCAGACTAAGGTCGTGATACTGGATGAAAAAAGCCACAACCATAAATAAGCGGCCGCCATGCTCAACAGGGTGATAGGAATCCCTACGCGGGCAAAGTCGTTGAAGGTCAGAAACACGCGCTGCTGAGCGGCTCGTTCCGCAGTAATGATGTTGGCCAGACTGCCGGTAATCAGCAGGTTACCGGCGAGGGTGGTGAACAGTGCCAGCCACTGAAAAACGATTTGCGGCAGAGTATCGACCAGTTTTAGTAACAGCATAACGGCGGGAACGTTGCCAATGGTATTGCTACTGAGAAGAGAAAACAACGCAGCACTCCATTGTGTGGTCGGCAACCAGCCGGCCTCGCTGAAGCTGGCAACCAGCTCCGTTACGGCAGGCGCGTTGGCAAAAGCTCCCGTGACAATAAACAGTCCCGTCATCATGATCAGCAAGTTGATATCAACGTCTTTCAGCAAAGTGGCTGTGTGCATACGACCCAAAATGCTCAAGCCGGCGGCCGCTGTTAACGCGACTTGATAGCCGTGCCCGGGCGCAACGATGAAGCCGCCAACCACAACCACGAGTGCCCCCAGTGATAAAATGGTGGTGAATCGATCAACAGCATGGCTGTTGCTGAAGGTGTTCTGTTTGTCGGGCGTCGGTACCAGCGCATCGCGATAAACCCATTGCAACACGGCGTAGATGATGACCACTGTGGTCAGAGCGGGCAGACCTGCAAACAGCGCATAGTTGATAAGCGAGAGTTGGCCAACGTCGGCAAGCAGGATGTTCTGCGGGTTGCCAATTAAACTGGCCGACGAGCCGGCGTTAGCGGCAAATGCCAACCCCAGCAGATGCGGTTTTGGGTTTATTTTCTTTGCGGCACAGATTTCACACAGTAACGGCGCCAGGGCAAATACCACAATATCGTTCACTAACACCAGTGAAAACCCACTGCTTAACGCTAAGCTGACCAGCAACATCCGTTTCGGCGATACTTGTGGGTGGGTCATGCGTGCGGTGAATACACTGAAGGCTTGGGCATGTTGCAAATGCGCACCGATGATCATCAATGAGAACAGCGTCAGCAGAACCGGCAGCTCGACCAGCTTTTCGACATTCTGCAACGGCACGATACCGCCACCCAGCAATACCATAGCCCCGATGAGTGCTATCCCGGTGCGGTTGATGCGGGTGCCTGGCAGTCTACCTAGTGCCATTACCAGATAGGTGATCAGAAACACGATGGTTACAGTGGTCATTAGCAAGGCTTCTCGTCAGTGGGCTAGCGGCAATCGGATGGGTTAACGGCGGGTACCAACCACCATCCTGCAGTCAGCAATGGCGTTATCATCGCTCATCGGGGTTAACGTTATCACGTCGATTTTACCTAAATTATCAGAGCGAGTTTCACGCGCAATACGATAATAGAAATTGACGTATGGTTGTTGGTTGTGTAACCGCAGATACGGTGTATCAGGAATTTCCCAGCGTCCGCTAAGCTGGCGACCATTCTGTCGATAGGTAAAGTGCTTGTCGTCACTCAATGTCAATGACGCATGGCTATCGCAGCGCTCAGTTTGGTAATGCTGAGCGTACCTTAGCGCGGATGACGCAAGCGATGCCGCGCCGGGTGGTAGCAGGTATAAACCGAGACTGTTTTGTTTATACCAATGTTTACCTTGCTTCAACGGAATCAGTTGTAAGGCGGAGTAACCTTCTTGTTCGAGCGTTTTTACGACGGTATCTAACGCGCGGTCATCGAGTAGCAACGGGCTGTACATAACAGTAGAACGTTCTACGTTTGCCGGAAAGGGAATGTTTACCGATGTCACGTCAAAGCCCCGCTCAGCCATAGCTTGGCGAAGTGAGGCGGTGTTTTCATCGGTTAAATAACGCTCATTGAGATAAATTCCCGGCGACTTGGAGCAACCGAGTAATACCAGCGGGATGAACGTTAGTAGCCATTTCATGTTACCCAGCCAGGTGCCGTTAGCTTATTCGGAAACGCGCGCGAAGGACGCCAGCTGTTGTTTCAGCACGCCATCAACGATGGGGGCCAGTTTGGTGAAATCGGTGGTTGGGTAGCCACCGACAATATAATCCAGCGTTGCTTTATTGTCGGCGAAGGTTATCGTCATGGTTCCGCTCATACCCAGTGACTGCAGCGGACCTAAGCCGCCGGTAAGGCGCAGTGCTTTGCCTGGGTCAACGTAACTTACTTGCATGTGCAATGCTTGCTGGTCACCCTTGAGCTCGCAAAAACAGCCGCCTGCAGTGGCATCTATCGAAAGCTTACCGGCATCACCAAACCACGTGTGATCGTTAAGCCACCATTGATTAATTTCATCAACAAAGCGGGTGTAACCATCGGCTGCCGAACCGTTAAACGACTCTTCGATTTTTATCTGAAAGCCGTATTCGGAGGATGAAAGCACATCGGCGTTGCTGGTAGTAGAAAAAAGCACAACGCAACTGGCAAGAGCGATTTTTAGGGTTATTGTCATTTTGCAGTCCTGTTTGTTACAAACGAGGTTCAGTATACAAAAGGTTTGCGTAGACAAAAGAGTAATCAGAAAAAAATACGCTGTGCTTATCGTCCGTTAAGTCGAATCCTCTTAATCGTCTACCGACGCTGTTCCCGCTTTCCAGGGACCAAAGGCAATAAAGTACAGTAACACGATATTAGCGAAGGGCACCAGAATCAGTAAGCCGAGCGGGCCGGGATAGCCAATACGCTGACACAGTTTCCAGGCGGGAATGACGAAAATAATGCCAACAACCAGCATCCATAAGAAACCGATGCCTGCAAACATTTCATGACCCATCATAAGTCTGTCTCCCAATTTGCGATACACTTAACTGACGTTAGTCGGTAATCGACGCTTTTGCAAAGAACAGAGTGGCGTTACGCGATTTGTTATAATTTCAATAGTATCTTAAAGTACGTTACAGCTTCTGATAAACCGATTGGCTGTCGCTTCTGTCGTGAGGCGACAGCCTTTTTATTTGTCGTTTGAGGAATAACAGCGTGCAAAACACACGAGCAAGCCGTTGGCGGGTCTGGCACCGCTGGCTATCGTTAATTTTTGGTTTGCAGATGGTCATCTGGGCTATCAGCGGGGCCTACATGGTCTTTTTTGATTTAGACTTTATTCACGGCGATCATTTGGTCAGAGATATCCGTGAATCCTTGCCGCGCGAGGGCAAGGTTGCGAGTTTGGATAAGGTGTTAGCGCGTTATCCGGATGCACAATCAATGGCGTTGGAAACCCGTTGGCTTAATGATCGCCTGCGCAAGGTTTACAGCATTGACACAACAAGCGGCCAATTATTGATCGATGCTGAGTCCTTAGCGGTTATCGACATTTCCGAGCGGGATATCCGCGCACTTGCGAATCGTTATTATGCGCAGAGCCAGTCACCCATTGAGTCCGTGGCCTATCTAACGGATAACCCACCTGCAGAAATTAGCCCTCGTTTATTGCCGGTTTGGCAGGTCAATTATGATGATTTTGGTAACACCAGTCTGTATTTGTCGGACACCACCGGTGAGTTACTGGTAAAGCGACATACGTTCTGGCGGGGTTTCGACGTCTTCTGGATGTTGCACATCATGGATTACGACGAGCGGGTGGATATTGAAACCTGGTGGCTAAAAGCCTTTATTATCGGCACCTTTATTTTGCTGATAACGGGTACTGTGTTGTTGGTTTATACAGTTCGTTTTAAAACAAAGCCCGCCGGAGGCCCCCAATGATGCGTTTTATGCAGTGGTTGCACCGTTGGGTGAGCTTAATCCTGGTATTGCAGGTGTTGCTGTGGCTGGTGAGCGGGTTGTTCTTCAGTTTCATGGGGCACCACGCGATGTCGGGTCATCAATACAAGACCGGCGCTGTCTCTGAGCGGCTGAATCAAGCCGAAGTGGCGATTGACTTTACTGAGATGCACGACCGGTTTCCTTCTGCTCATTCAATTAAACTGGTGAATGTCTCAGGTAAAGGGCAGTATCAGGTGACGTTGGCCGAACAGAGGCTGTTTATCGATGCCAACACGGGTCAACCTTGGGAGACCGACACGACATTGGCAACCGAGCTGGCATTGAGCAGTTATGACGGCCCCGGTCAGTTGAAGCGTGTGTCGGCGGTTAGCGGCAGTGACGAAGTGAAGGGCTGGCAGGGGGCTGGTTTTCGCGTCGACATGGCGGACGATTTAAATACTCGAATCTATGTTGATGCCGCGTCCGCGCGCGTCGTCGAGCATCGCAATACGCCGTGGGCCATCGCCGACTGGGCCTTTCGTCTGCATTTTATGGATTACAGTGGCGGCCGCAGCTTTAACCATTTGTTGATTTGGACGGCGGGTCTGCTGGCGCTTTGGTTCTCGTTGTCGGGCTTACTGTTACTCGGCAGAAATATTGCAAAGGGCGATTTTAATCCGCGCCGGAACCGCACCTGGTTGGACTATTTTCAGCAGCAACAACAGCCAGTTGCCAGTGATTGCGGAGGGGGCGGTACCTGTGGGTTGTGCAAAGTGAACCTGCGGGGTGATGATTTACCGGTCGCGACCGCCGCTGAGCGAGCGTTATTGCGGCCCAATGAGCTGGCTGACGGTGTGCGTTTGTCTTGTCAACACAAGGTTTCAACAGCATACGACGCGGCGCCACGGCAGCCGTCGGTTAGGTCAGTGACGCTGAGGTTAGAACGACGCCGGGAACTGACACCGACGATGACGGAGTTGACGTTCGTCAGTTCGGTGGCGTTGGAGTATGCGGCCGGTCAGTTTGTGCAGTTTCAAATTCCTCACCGTAATGATGTCATAACGCGCTATTACTCCATGGCGAATCGCCCTGACGGCAAGCAACTGGTGTTTACGGTACGTAGGATTGATGCTCCGGGTGACGGTATACCGCCGGGTGTCGGTTCTAACTACCTGTGTGGTTTAGGCGTGGGAGCAGAAATCGAGGCGCTGGGACCTTTCGGCGACTTCCTGCTGACCGAGGCGAATGACCGTACGCAATTGTTTATTGGCGGCGGCGCGGGTGTGGCTCCATTACGCGCGCTGATGCAAACGGAACTTGCCAGCGAGCAACCGCGCCGTTGCGTGTTTTTTTATGGAGCGCGCAACGTACGTGAACTGTGCTATCGGGAATCGTTTGAAATGACCGCAGGGTTGTCTTATACACCGGTGCTGTCTGAGGCCGAGGAAGGCGATGAATGGGATGGGGCGGTTGGCTATGTGCATGATGTTGCGCTGCAGTGGCTTGCTGAGGAAGACCTAAATCGTGTTGATGTTTATGTCTGTGGACCGCCGGCGATGTTAAAAGCAACGCTCACCGGGTTGGCCGAACTTGGTGTACCGCGTAACCGTATTCGCTTCGATGACTTTGGTATTTAACGAATAAAGATTGCTCCGATACCGGGTACATGCTTGCCTAATTTTGAGATTCTCAGCCATACTCAATTCGGTTGTTGACCGAGAGGAGACGGAGGATGAAAAGGGTTGAGAATAAAGTCGCTATCGTTACCGGTGGTAGCTTAGGTATTGGCCGTGCTACCTGTCTGGCACTTGCCCGAGAAGGCGCACAAGTTGCCGTTACGGACATAGCTGATGATGACGGTAAAAAGCTGGTTAAGGAAATTGAAGCCGAAGGTGGCAAGGCCGGTTACTGGCATTTGGACACGGCGGACGAGAAAAGTGTCAATCGTGTGTTTGCGGATATTGCTGCAGCCTTTGGGCGCATCGATATATTGGTAAATAACGCGGGTATTGCCGGGGTTAATAAACCCACCCATGAAATTACCAAAGATGAATGGGATCACGTTATGGACATCAATGTTCACGGCGTTTTCTTCTGCACCAAGCATGTGATCCCAGCGATGAAGAAAGCGGGGGGTGGTAGTATCATCAATCTATCGTCGATATACGGCATTGTCGGTGCTGCTGACCTGCCACCGTATCATGCCTCAAAAGGGGCCGTTACTTTGATGAGTAAGAACGACGCGTTACTTTATGCCAAGGATAAAATTCGGGTCAATTCCGTGCATCCTGGTTTTATCTGGACGCCGTTGGTGCAAAAACTGGCACAAGCCTCGGCGGAGGGTGAACAGGCCTTTAGAGCACATCTGGATACGTTGCATCCACTGGGGCATGTCGGTGAACCGGACGATATTGCCCACGGTATCGTGTATCTGGCGTCGGACGAGTCCAAATTTGTGACCGGCGCTGAGCTGGTGATTGATGGTGGTTATACGGCTCGATGAGGCGCTGCCTTTACAACTCAGACCGAACCTTTAAGTGGTCAATTTGTTCGGTCTGAGCCTTATCATTTTGAAAAAAGAATTGATTATTTTTTGTTAATAATAGATGCTAAGCGGCTATTTTAGCTGTAAAGATCGTTTTATTCGATTTTTTGCATTGGTTAAACTCAGTTTTTGGTCTTTGGTACCTAAATGAGTCATGCGGTGTCGTATTGAGCGTTCCCTCGATTTCGTGCCAATGGCAACATAACCCCTGTTTATTGTCGGCTGAAAAAACCTTATGGGCATTGATATTAAAACAGCGTTTGGTATGGCGGTAAAAGTGAAGCGAGTGGAGTGCAGGCTTTCGCAAGAACAGCTCGCAAACGGGGCTGACATGGCTCGCTCGTTTATTTCCCGAGTCGAGCGCGGGACAGCGAATCCTTCGGTTTCCTCGGTCATGAAGATCGCCGATACACTAAAGTGTTTACCTTCAGAACTGTGGTTGCGGGCCGAGGCTTACCTGCAGGATAGGTAGAAAAAGCCGCCACTAACTGGCAAACTGTGGCGAAGTTTTTCCACGGTTTGTCATTTTATGCCTGAAATTTCACCCCAACTGCACTGTTATTGTGGGTCAGAATTGCCTTATCGGCAATGTTGTCAGCCGCTGCACAATGGTCGTGTGCAAGCAGCCAGCCCTGAGCGACTGATGCGCTCGCGCTACAGTGCGTTTGTGCTAGCCCTCACTGATTATTTGCTCGCCACCTGGCATCCCCGTACCCGTCCTGCGACACTGGATTTATCGGACAACCCTCAATGGATAAAGCTTCAGGTTGTGTCCGCATCACAATTATCGACAACCGGCAAAGTACATTTCAGAGCATTTTACCGCGAACAGGGCGAGGTTGGTTTTATGGAAGAACACTCTGACTTCGTCAACCACGAGGGGGCTTGGTATTACCTGAAAGGTGATATCCGTTAAGTACAGCCGTTTGTGCTAGAATACGACGCGTTTTTATTGGGTGGAATAAATCCTCATGAGCTCTGTTGCGCTTATCTTACTTGCTTTTGCCATGTCCACTGACGCCTTTGCCGCGGCAATTGGAAAGGGGGCTGCGTTACGCAAGCCGAAGTTCAGTCAGGCGCTGAAAATTGGTGTGTTGTTCGGTGTGATTGAAGGAACAACGCCATTGATCGGCTGGCTGATTGGCTACTCCGCTAAAGGTTATGTGCAAGCCTGGGATCATTGGCTGGCGTTTGCGTTGCTGACACTCCTTGGTCTGCATATGATCTACGAAGGGTGTAAACCAGGGCCTGATAATGACCCTGATAACGCGCCCGCCACGCCGCTGTTTAAATTGATACTCACCGCCATTGGCACCAGCATTGATGCGTTGACGGTCGGTATTACGCTCGCCTTTATGGACGTCAATATTTGGCTTGCCGCCGGACTGATTGGTGCGGCTACCACCATTATGGTCACCATCGGTGTATTGGTCGGCCGGGTCGTCAGTCGATGGTTGGGCCACCGTGCCGAGATTGGTGGTGGTTTGACATTGATCGTTATTGGTGTGTGGGTGTTATACAGCCATACCCTCTAGAGCTTAGTGTTAAGTATTCATAAAAACAGCTGTTAAAAAATATCAATACAAATAAGAATAATTCGCATTTACGTTATTTTGTTCTCCCAGTAGAATGTCGCTCACTATCATAACGACAAAGGGATTGAACCAATGAAACACTTTATGCCCAGTGCTCTGACACTGGCGTTAGCGGCCAATTTTGTAGCGACGACGGTTGTGGCAGATGACGGCACTATCGACAGCCAGGAGATGGAACGAATGGTGGTCACCGCGTCCGGGTTTGAGCAAAAGTTAACGGAAGCACCGGCCAGTATTTCGGTCATTACCAATGAGGAAATCCGATTACGCGCGTTTACTTCACTGTTGGATGCGGTCAAATTTCAGGAAGGCATCGATATTGGTACATCACGGGATAAAACCGGTCAGGGCAGTATCAGTATGCGCGGTTTAACCGGCGAATATACGCTGATTCTGGTGGACGGCGTACGGCAAAATAATCACGGTGATATCTATCCCAACAACTTTGGCGGTAACGCGTTTAATCATATCCCGCCTCTGGCAGCTATCGATCGTATTGAGGTGATCCGTGGTCCGGCTTCAACCTTATATGGCGCGGATGCGCTCGGTGGTGTCATCAACGTGATCACCAAAAAACACACCAATGAGTGGACAGGGTCCGTCAGTTTTGGCCGCAGTGTACAAAGCAATGATGATTTCGGCGATGATTTTACCTCCGATTTCAGCGTAAGTGGGCCGTTGATTAAGGATAAGCTCACGTTGGGGTTGCGTGGTAGCTTGTATGATCAACAGGCGGCCAGCCCTGAATTTGAACCGGCGGTTGACCCTAATGGTGTCGTGCATGCGCGGCAGTTGGGCTTTGGTAGTGGTGGTCGTACGGTCGATAACAGTGACGAACACTACGGTTTCTCTCTTTCTTATACACCCGTCGCCAATCAGCACATTAAGTTTAACTACGATGATTCCCATCAGTCGTACGATAACAGCCCAAGCTATGACCTTGAAACCGATACCATCACCTATCCGCTGGGTACCAAGGACAGCATTGAGTCAATCTGGCAGGCACGGGGCGGAACGGTAGCGCCGCGGGCAGGCTATGCCGAAGATCAAAGTTATGACCGCCGTTGGTGGTCGCTGATTTATGATGCGGATTGGTCGATGGCTTCGACCAGGATGGCGTTGTCTTATGTCGATACTGAGAATAATGGACGCACGTTGCCGCTCAGTGTTGCCGAACGTTTGCTGTTACAACAGATGTACGATGGTACCGGTGACTACCGTGGTTTGAGCGAACCGCAACGCCGCCAACTTGCCGAGCAAACGTTCTTGCCACGTCCTGCGCGGCCGTTGCAAAGCAGCCAATACACCGTTGATGTGCGGGTTGATATTCCGCTGGAAAACCTTGCCGGTCACCATAACCTGGTGTTGGGCGGGCAGCTAATTGACGGCGAATTGAAAGATGGCGTATTTGGACTCGAGCAAGGCATGGCCGGCGCGGTTCAGGAGCAACAGATGTACTCGCTGTTTGCGGAAGACAACTGGATGCCGGTGGCGGATTTTACGCTGACCGCAGGGGTTCGTTACGATCATCATGATGTGTTTGGCAGCCAGGTTTCGCCCCGGCTCTATGGTGTCTACAACCTGTCCTCTGAGTGGACGTTAAAAGGCGGTGTCAGCACCGGCTACAAAACGCCAAAGACCACTGACTTGTATGACGGTATCACCGGTTTTGGCGGACAGGGCACGATTCCCTTTGCCGGTAATCCAGAACTTGAGCCAGAAACCAGCGTCAACTCAGAGTTAGCGCTTTACTGGAACGCAGCGGACGCTGACCACAACGTTAATATAACTTATTTTAACACCCGTTTTGATGACAAAATTGCCCGTGGCGATACGGTTCCAAGTTGCGAGGTGACGGCGGGAGAGCGACCTTGTGTCAACTTGGGTCAGTATCAGCAATTGGGCTACGACAGTTTCAGTCAGGTGATTAACATTGATCGCGTTGACGTGCAGGGGGTTGAAGTTGCCGGCCGCTATGCGTTGAGTAACAGCTGGAGTTTGCGCGGTAATTACACCTGGACAGACAGCGAGCAGGTGACCGGCGCTCAGGCCGGGCAGCCGCTGACCAATACCGCCGAACACATGGCCAATATGTGGCTAGAGTGGCGTGCCAGTGAGCCGTTGCGTGTGTACTTGCAAGGCGAACTGCGGTCGGATCGATACCGTGGCTACGATAACGTGACTGAACAGCAACAGTACTTTGAAAACTACAGTTTGTTGAATTTAGGCGCCAGTTATCAACTCAATCCGTACACGCAGATAAACGTACGCATCAATAACCTGCTGGATCGCGATTTTACCACCTATTCAACCACATACACCGACCTTGACGGTGACGGTGACTACGAGTATGTCACCGGTCGGGGCGCTGTCAGTGAGGTTGTTTTTACGGATGATTACAACGTTAAAGACAAAGCCCGTAACCTGTGGGTTGGGGTAACGGTAAACTTCTGAGCCGTTGATTATTACCAGTAACCTGCGCCACCGGCGCGGGTTACTGGCGTTTTAGAAAGACTGCCACTATGGCACTGGTAATGACGCCCATCCCTAACGCCCACACCGCAGACTGAAATGAGTAAGTCAGCAGGCTGAAATATTGATTAGCCCGGGTTTCACTCATCATCCCCGATGTCACTGCGTATTCCCGCATATTAGGAAAAAATTCCGGTGATATCACCGAGTGTACCAGCAGTTGCACTAAGGGCGATAAAACCGCGACGACGACCGAGATTTTCAAACCACTGACAAACCCCTGCCGCCATGACATTTTTCCGTCAGGCAAGGAGGAACGTTTGTCGCGTAACGCCAAGATATAAATAACAATGGCAACAACCGCGAATAGGTTGGTGACAATTGCATGGTACTCGATATTATCGGAATGTAGCCCGCTAGCCCGCTCAATCAGCATCCAGATGATGATGGCGACGGCAAACACTAACCCCCATTTTATTTCTTTCATAACGTTTCTCGGCAGTTTATTGTTGTTATTAGTATGCCTAATATTAGCATTTGTGTAGACTAGTTGTTGGGTTAAATAAAACATTTTCTGGTCATGGAACGAAGACAACAACAACGACGGTTGCAACGACGCGAGCGCCTTACCACCGCGTTATTGCTGAAAATCAGTATTTGGGCTATTTCAATTGTGGTGGTGGCGTCAGCGATTACTTTTATTACCACCTACAACGATGCCCGCAAACGCGTCATCGAACTGTTACAACAGGATTTAAAGCCAACCCTTGAACTCAATCAGGCGTTGTTCCGGCGCATTGAGCAGCACGGCGAAATTCTGACTGAGCAGTTTCTACAACGGTATCAGTTGCTAAACGGCGCACACCAACCGTTACAACACTTTAATCAATGGTATGAAGAAACCTCGCCCGGGGTGGTGCGTTTAAAGCCGGAGTTCAATCGCGGCATTGCGGTTGAGCAAAGCCATTTTCAACACTTGAGTGCGTTTCTTGGTCCCCGAGAACAACCTCTGACCGACGAACTGAAAACTCGCGTTATCGCCGCTCAATATACGCTGAACGCGTTGGGTCCGGCTTGGCAAAATGTGGTCGGCAACACACATTTTTCTATGCCTGAAAATGTCCTCATTCTGTATTCACCAGAGTCTCCCTGGGGGTTGCTGGCGGATAAAGATTTGGTCATTACCGATTTTTCCGTGGTCAAGTCGACGCTGCAGAGTGAGAACCCCCAACGTGCGCCAAACTGGACTGGCTTGTATCATGATATTTCAGCGGATGTCTGGACCATCACCTACCAACGGCCTATTGATCGGAAGGGGCAGCATCTGGCAAACGCCAGCTTTGATATTGAGCTTGGTAGTCTGTTAACGGATTTAACCCAGCGAAAACGCCCAAACTCTGAGCACATGGTGCTGAATGCACGCGGCGATCTCATTGCGGCCTCCAATTTGTCGACAGAACAGATGCAGGATCAAGCAACGTTAACTGCTGACAATTACCAGGAGCCACTATTTCAGGCGGTCAATGATGTGATTGCCGACAACGCCTTTACCGAGAACCCGGCAGTGATCGAAAGTGACCGCAGTGAACAACTGATGATCATCGATAAAATCGCGGGTCCTGACTGGTGGCACGTAACCGTGTACCCGCTGGCAGAAATTCGTAAGCAAGCAATGGTGTTGCCATTACGACTGGTCGCCGCAGGTATCGGACTGGTGTTGCTAACCTTGCTGATGACCTATTTACTGGTGCGTCGGGAAGTGAGTAAGCCGTTGCAGGAGGTGGCGACGGTAGCTTCACTGATGGGGCAACGCAATTATCATGATGCATTGGCGCGACAGGCCGATGATATTAAAGCGCGTGGAGAAGTGAAGCAGGCTCTGGATGCCTTTAAAACCATGGCCACACGATTTTTAGCGGCGCAGAATGACTTGGAGCAGCAGGTTGAGGCGCGCACCGCTGAACTGGCTGAAGCGAATAAACAATTGGATGCCATGGCATACCTGGATGGTTTAACGGGACTGCTGAACCGACGTGCCTTTGACCGTGACTTGGCGGCTGTCAAAAATAGCACGCAAGGTCATTATTTAATCATGGCGGATATTGATGAGTTCAAACCCTATAATGACAATTATGGTCATGAGGCCGGTGATCAGGCACTTAAAAAGATAGCTGCCCGACTGGTGGGCGAGACATCAGCCAACGTCTATCGCTATGGCGGCGAGGAGCTCGCGCTGATCATGCCGGCAGACTCCGGCGAACAGGTACATAACGAGCTGGAGAAATTACGTGAAGGCGTGGTCGAATTGGCGATACCGCATCATTACAAGCAGGCGGAACTGGCGGTATTAACCCTGAGTATGGGCGCAGCGCCCATCAATCCGCAGCAGAGTAATGAAGAGAACATTCGTCGCGCCGACCGGCAGCTTTATCACGCCAAACATCAGGGCCGCAACCGGGTTTGTGTCAGTTCCTAAATTACGATTTGCACAATGGAGCATTCGATGAAGCCAGGCTACACGGGCATTAAACGAGTTTGGAAAGCAACCTTTAATTCACTACGGGGCATTAAAAATGCCTGGTGTTACGAGGCTGCATTTCGTCAGGAAAGCCTGATGTGTCTGGTGTTAGTGCCCGTCGCGTTGCTGGTTGAGGCAACCCTTGCGGAGCGCTTATTGTTGTTTGCCAGTCTGTTTATTTTGCTCATCACTGAGTTGCTCAACTCGGCCATAGAAGCGGTTGTCGACCGGGTTGGCGCAGAGTTTCATGAGTTGAGCGGACGAGCCAAAGACATTGCCTCAGCAGCCGTGTTCTTTGCCTTGCTGTTTATGGCGGTGGTTTGGGTTGCAGTGTTGTTTTTTTAATAAAAAAACCGAAACCCGGGAACTTTCTAACGATCATACCAACCAGTAACACCCCAATCAGTTTAAGGTTTCCTTAAGTCTGTCTTAATAAAGTGGCGACATGAATGATGTTAGCGGCAATCTCCGCTAAGTTAAGGAGTGTTCATCATGCGTCACCACTGGATTATGCCTGACCATCCGTTACGTTCGCAGGTAGAGGCCTTCATTTGCGAGCGCTACTGGTTAAATTTTAAAGCCTGTTTACGGCAATTACCAAGCCATCTGCTGGCTGTATTTGATGAACAAACGGATAACCTCGATGGAGAGCTGGTAGCGGCTTGCGGCATTCAATTTGCTGACCAGCAGGTGTTGTTTTCGCAGGCTTATCTGGATCGAAGCCCTCAACATTATTGTATCGATGGACGGCCATTGCCCGGCTATGGACAGCTCGCCGAGGTCGGCTCTATGGCGGCAGTGGCGGCTGATTTAACCACCGAAGCCGGCCGACAGCGGTTACAAGAATGCGTACAGGCTTTGCCGACGCCACTAACCGGCCTTATCAATAATGCCGCTGTTACCCACGAGGGTCTGTTTGCGGATGCTACAGCAGAGGACATTGAAGCCGTTATTGAGACCAATGTGACTTCTCACCGCCCTATCGGGCGATGCTTCTTACTTCATTAGCCGTTGCTCGATAGTATCGAGGCTTACGCAGCTTCCATAAGCAGAGACGACCGTCCAGCCGCCTTTAATTCCAGAATGCCTTTATCACGAATATTAAGGGCGGCATTTAAATCCCGATCTATATCCGTCGTTCCGCAAGACAGGCAATCCCACTTGCGAACAGACAAGGGCATTTCTTCCATTTTATGACCGCAACAATGGCATGTCTTAGAACTGGCGTACCACTGGTCGAGCTTGACTAGGTATTTGCCTTGCTCTTTCAGTTTGTATTCCAGTTTAGCAACAAAGCTATGCCATGCGGCATCGGCTATGTGTTTTGCCAGTTTACGGTTTTTCATCATATTGGCCGATTTCAATGTCTCAACTATCACCGCTTGGTTTTCGTCAACGAGAGTTCGAGAGCGTTTGTGTTGAAAGTCGGCACGAGCGTTTGCTGCTTTTTCGTGGCATTTAGCAACCAACAAACGAGCCTTTGCTCGGTTGGCGCTCCCTTTAGCCTTACGAGACAACTGGCGCTGCTTACGTCTGAGATTTTTCTCAGCGCGTTTTACAAATCGAGGGTTGGCAGTCTTTCTGCCGTTTGATTCGATGGTGAAGTGAGACAGCCCCAAATCAACACCTGTAACCTTGCTTACCGTGTGAAGTAATGCAGGCGCTTCGACTCCATCATCCACAAGAATTGATGCGTAAAACTTACCTGTTTTACTCAAACTGACAGTAATGCTTTTTACTGCACCCGTAATTTCACGATGAATATTTGCCTTTACAGGCTGCATTTTGGGCAATTTAACAGCCCCATCCAGCACTTTAACACCCACACAGTGGTAACTCGACTGTTTGCCGTGCTTGCGTTTAAATTGCGGGAATTTGGCTTTTAACTTCGGGTTGAAGAAGTTGTCAAAGGCTTGGTGAAGGTTGATGACCGCCTGCTGTAAGGCGATTGAATCATATTGTTTCAACCAGTGGTATTTTCGTGATGTCTTAGCAACGGCAAGCAGCGGTTTTATGTCTTTTTTGGGGTTCAGCGTAACCCTGCGCTTGCGATACATATGAGACTTTAAATGCAGAGCCTTGTTGTACGCGAAACGCACAGCGCCAAACTGAGCTATTAAAAACTCAGCCTGCTCTTGAGTTGGGTAAATGCGTACTTTTGTCGCTCTTAACATTTAAATCATGCAACTGTATAGATAACCAGTATTCTCCTGATATAACTTTGCTTGTCAAGGACGTTGAGGCTTCGCCTCAATCGCCTTATATCCCCGCCCGATTGGGCGAGGGTTTACGGCGAAATTGCTAAAGAAGCCAGAAAAGCGCTGGAAACGGCGTTACAACTGGATGCAACGGCGCTGGATGGTTCGGCGTATGCGTCACTGGGGACACTGTATTATAAGGTGCCGGGCTGGCCCTTTGGTTTTGGCGATGATGGCAAAGCCCGACAGCTGTTGGAAAAAGCGCTGGCAATTAATCCCGATGGCATTGACCCTAACTACTTTTACGCCGACTATTGGTATGAGCAAGGGGATTATCAGCAAGCGGCCAAGTATGCCAATAAGGCGTTGCAGGCTGCGCCACGGCCACAACGCCCCCTGGCGGATGCAGAACGGCGCAAAGAAATAGCCGCTTTGTTGCAAAAAATCGAGCGCAAAAAATAGGAGCGCGGCAAGCGATGGAACTGCTGTTAATAGAAGATGACGCTATGCTCGGACAAGCGGTTGAACTGGGCTTGTCTGAGCGGCAATTTGTGGTGCAGTGGGTGCGAACCGGGGCTGCGGCAATCAGTGAACTCAATCGTCAACCTTACGATGTGGCGGTGTTGGATCTCGGACTGCCGGACCTTGATGGCAGTCGGGTGCTGGCATCGCTGCGCAAAAAAGGCCAACCGTTACCGGTATTGATATTAACAGCACGTGATGACAGCCGTGAGGTCGTTAAATTGCTTGACCTGGGGGCCGATGACTACATGGTTAAGCCGTTCGATATGAACGAGCTGGCCGCGCGTCTGCGCGCCTTGGTCAGGCGTCAGCGGGGTTATGCGTCACAGCAGTTACAGGTTGGCCCGTTGACTTTAGATGATATCAATCATCAGGTGCGGGTGCACAATCAGGACATTACCCTGTCCAGACGAGAGTTTGAACTGCTAAAAGCATTAATGGCGGCGCCGGATCGTGTCCACAGTCGCGATAAACTTGAAAACCTGGTGTTTTGTAATGAACAGCAAGTCGAGAGTAACGCGCTTGAAGTGCACGTGCACAATTTACGCAAAAAGCTGGGCAATAAAGAATGGATTCAAACCATTCGCGGTGTGGGATATCGCTTAGCATGCAACTGATACGGCGATTCCAGCGCAAGCTACATTCCATTCGGCGGCGCATTCTTATTGCCGTGTCCTTGGTTTACCTATTGAGTTCGGCGGTTTCCGCGGTTTGGATCCATCAGGAAATCAGCCACGAAGTGGATGAGCTCTTTGATGCCGAGATGGTGCAACAGGCCAAAACCTTATTGGCGCTGGTGAGCATTGTCGAACAACTGCCAGCGCAACAGCTCACCATAGATCCGTTAAACGCGCATTCCTATGAAGGCAAATTATCTTACCGAATCGAGCAACATGATGGCAACGTCGTGATGCAGACACGCGGTAGTATGGACTTGAGCCGCATCGACTTCCGCGAGGGTTTTTCGATTCAACAAATCGGGCAAGAGGTGTGGCACACGTTTGGCGTATCATCGGCCGATCAGCGCTATCGAATCTTGTTGTTACAGGAGGATGAATTTCGCGCGGAGATCCGCACCGATCTGACAACAGATACGGTGATTCCGGTGCTAACTCTGCTACCGTTGATGTTGTGGTTGGGCTGGTGGACCATCAACCGAAATTTTGCCAGTTTCACCCGTCTGGCGAATGCGCTGCGGCGGAAACGTTCGACCGACTATCAGCCGTTTACCGAAGCTAATGATCCGGAGGAAGTGGCGTTGGTGAAACGCGCGCTGAACCACTATCTGCACCGAATCGAACAAAGCTTTCTGCGTGAACGAAGGTTCTCGGCGGATGCTGCGCATGAACTGCGTACGCCGTTGGCGAGTTTGAAAGCGCAGTTGCAGAACCTGATACGACGGGCGGACAACGATGAACAAAAGCAGCAATTGAACGGTTTGTTGACCAGTACCGAACGCTTGGTGAAACTGGTTGAAAGCTTGCTATTGCTAGCGCGAACTGAAATGCCACCGGAGCCGATGCAAGCGCTTAATGTCGCAAGCATTGCCCGTCAGGTGATGGCTGATTATTACCACAAGTTAGAAGCAAAAGGGCTGCAGTACCAGGTACAGTTACCACAACGGTTGGAATGGCTGAGTGATGAGGCTTATCTGTCGATGTTACTCACTAACCTAATCGATAATGCCGTAAAATATGCTCCGCCGGGAAGTGTTATTGAGATGTCTGTGCAACAAGGTGAGCTACTGATCAGTAATGAAGTTGATGGGGTTCATCAGATCGATACGGAACGACTCACCGAACGCTTCTATCGAGGCCAACAACTGGATGTTGATGGTTCCGGGTTGGGTTTGAGCATCGTTAAACAGTTAGCGCAACAGTTACAGTTAACGATCCGTTTTGAACGGCACCAACAACGTTTCATAGCGCGCCTGCACTTTGATACTGATCAACAAACGCTTTGATGTCGGCGGCTGTTCATAGAACCTTAAGATTATCTTAATCTGCGCTCGGTAGATTGCTGCTACCCCTGTTAAAGAGAGTAAGCCGTATGGATAATCATTACAGCCCGTTAGCGCGCACCACCCATTGGCTCAGTGCACTGGCTATTGTCGTAATACTGACCCTTGGCTATATGATGCTATTTGCCGAAGAGCGGGCGGTAAAGCAATTTACCGAAGCTGCTCACATCGGCGTTGGCTTTTTCGTTTTCTGGATTGTCCTCTGGCGGGTGATATATCGCCTGCAGCAGGGCTTTCCAAACCCGGCAAGGCCAGAGCCTTGGCGGTGGCTGTCACGGACGGTACATTATCTGCTGCTGGCGGTGATGCTGGTGCTGGTGTTCAGCGGCCCCCTGTATTTGTTCACGGAGGGCGAGCCGCTGAATGTGTTTGGCTGGTTTACGGTCGCGATCGATCTCAGTAGCCTGCACAGCCTGCATGAACCCGCGGAGGAAATTCATAAATTACTGGGCATTTACGTGTTGCCGGTGTTACTCGGCATTCACATCCTCGGCGGGATCAAACAGTTTTATCAACGTCGTTAGACTGAGCGTGTTGAAACTGACGGATATTTTCTGCCGTTAACTCGATAATACGCTGCCGTGCTTCCCGTGATGTCCAGGCATTGTGCGGCGTGATGATTAAGTTCAGCGATTCGTTAAGGGCCTCGAGCAGAGGATGACCTGCTGCTGGCGGTTCTTGCGGTAAAACATCAGTGGCGAAGCCGCCAATGATGCCCTCGCGCAGTGCTGTCAATACGTCTTCTTCGTTTACAACACCGCCACGGGCGTTATTGATGATGAGAGCATGTTGCTGACAGCGGCGGAGATTGTCGCGATTGAGCAATCCCCGGGTGGCATCCGTCAGTGGGCAATGAAAGGAAATGACGTCAGCTTCCGGGAGCAGGTCATGTAAGCTGGGGCGCTCATCATCTGTTTTTCCCGGACGGGCACTGAAGGTAACCTGCATGCCCAATGCGGTTGCCTGTTTTGCGACCGCCTGGCCGAGTTCGCCGGAGCCCACAATGACCAGTTGCTTGCCCTGCAATTGCAGGATCGAGGGTTCCAGTAAACAAAACATAGACGACTTTTGCCAAGCACCGGCAGCGACTCGTTTTTGCATGATGGACTGTTGGGCTGCCAGCGAAAGCATCATCATCAGGGTATGTTGAACCACACTGGCGGTGCCATAGGCTTCGACATTCTTTACCTTAATGCCAAGCTGTTCGGCCGCGGCCACATCGATGTTATTCATTCCGGTTGCTAATACACAAATGAGTTTCAGTGACGCGGCCCGTTGCAGGGTATTCGCATCAATGACCACTTTGTTGGTGATCACAATGTCAGCGTCTTGAATGCGCTGCTGAACATGCCCGGCATCGGTAGCAGGGTAGCTTGTCAGGTCTGTTACCTGTGTATCGATTAGAGACAGATCGATGTCATTGCCGAGTGTGTCTGCATCCAGGATAACTGCCTTCATGATTTTCTCCTTTATGAAAATGTGTAGGCGAGTACCGCATAACGGCCAAATTTACCGAGCGCGACCAGCACCAAAAATACCACAAACCGGAGTCTCAACAGACCCGCCAGTAACGTCAATGGATCGCCGATCACCGGTACCCAGGCAAACAGCATTGACCAACTGCCGTAGCGATCAAAAAATCGCTCAGCACGTGCCAGGCGTCGTTGATGTTGTGCCGATTGCCGCTGCAAAAAACCATCATTTGCCCAGTAACCCAGTGCATAATTGATGACCGAGCCGAGGGTGTTGCCGCTACCGGCGACCAGCACCAGTAACAACGGGTTCCACTGCTGTTGCAACAGACCCAGCATGACGGCCTCAGAGCTAAACGGCAAGACCGTTGCCGCCAGTAACGCCGATATGAACAGGCCAAGGTAACCCAGTGAATTGATAAATTCCGTAAATTCCATGCAAATGCCTAACGAGGGTGCTAACTTTGCACAGTATCTCATTTTCGAGCGGGCGTTGCTGTTATGAAACCTATTATTCAATCGTTCTTAAAGGGTCTTGCCATTTTATTGCCGATCATTGTGACGGTATTTTTAGTGCAATGGTTATTGGTAACGATAGAGGATTGGCTGTCTCCTATCTGGAAAGCGCTGTTGGGTGAGACCTACTACTTTCCTGGCTTAGCGTTTATTAGCTTTGTTGTATTAGCGGTTGTGATTGGTTTTAGCACCCGCTGGCGATTCATGAATTGGTTATGGCAGCTTCCCGGCGTAATGATGAATAAACTGCCGTTACTGCGAAGCCTCTACGGCACCGTGAATGATGTATTTGAAATGATGTCCGGCAAAGACTTCGCCGATGAATCGGTGGTGTTGGTGACATTGCCAAACAGCGATATTCGTCTTATCGGCATCGTTACCAAGAAAAGTGGTGATAATGGTGATCGGTTATCGAAAATGCTTGGCGCTGATCAAGTCGCGGTGTTTTTACCGATGAGCTACAACGTCGGCGGTTATATGATTATGGTACCGAAAGATTGTGTGCAGTCGATTGATATGAAACCTGCCGATGCTCTGCAGATGACCATTAGTGCAGGACTGGGAAAAAACCGCAATCATAACGCCGATTCTTAGTTTAAATTATTATATATTATAACAATTAATAATAACTAAATGACTATGGATCCCTCCAGACACCGCTTATTTCCTCACGAGTAATTGATTGAAATTAAATGCCATTTCAATCTTTACATAAAATTGACGTCAATTGACGTTTACAATTTGTTCACATTTGTTAAGCATAACTAGGTCGATTATTCGACAGACTGATTAAATAACAACAATTAGGATTTTTATGTTTAACAAAGCAAATAATAAAAAACATGCACTGGCACTGGCGCTGACAGCCGTTTTAGGCACGTCTGTGGCGATGCCGGATGCTGTAGCTGCACCAGGACAGGGTAATGGTAAAGCAAAAGGTCACGTTGCCTTAAGTGAACTTTCCACGGGCTTTATCGTTAAATTTAAAAAAGAATCCAGCGTTATGCAGGCCGCCAATAAGGGGCAGACACGTGCTGCTGAAGTGGCTAATGCAGCTAGCCGGGTTGCGCAGGAATTCTCGGCCAGCGCGAACATGGATTTCAAATTTAACCGACCGCTGGCAATGCCGGGTTATTATGTCTTTGATGCCGACAAGCGGATGCCTCCCGGGCAGGCGAAAAAACTGCTGAAGTTATTGAAGTCTCACCCCGATGTGGCTTTCATTGAACCTAACCAACTGTTACAGCCTTTGGCAACCCCGAATGACAACCGTTATACCGAGCAGTGGCATTATTATGAGTCTACCGGTGGTTTGAATGCTCCGTTAGCATGGGACAATGCGACCGGTAATGGCACCGTTGTAGCGGTGCTGGATACTGGCTATCGCCCTCATACTGACTTAGCCGCAAATATTCTGCCCGGTTATGACATGATTTCCGATAGCTTTATTGGTAACGACGGCGACGGTCGCGATAACGATGCCCGTGATCCCGGTGACTGGACGACTGCAGGGCAGTGTGGCAATGGTTATCCAGAGCAGGATCGTGACTCTAGCTGGCACGGTACCCATGTTGCCGGCACCATTGCTGCGGTGAGCAACAACGGAACCGGCGTTGCGGGTGTGGCGTATAATGCGCAGGTGGTACCGGTGCGGGTACTGGGTCGCTGTGGTGGTACGACCGCGGATATTGCAGATGGTATCATTTGGGCTTCCGGTGGCAGTGTTTCCGGTGCACCAAGCAACAGTAATCCGGCGGATGTCATCAATATGAGCCTCGGTGGACAGGGCAGCTGTTCATCAACCACACAGCAAGCGATCAACATTGCTCGTGGCAACGGTTCAACCTTGGTGATTGCATCGGGTAACAGCAATTCTGATTCAACCAATTTTAATCCCGGCAATTGCAGCGGCGTGGTGAACGTCGCGTCTACTGACCGCGATGGTGGCCGTGCTTACTATTCAAATTATGGCAGTAATGTCGATGTGGCGGCTCCCGGCGGCGCAATGTCTTATGCCAATGATCCGAATGGTGTGTTATCAACATACAACTCTGGCGCTACAACGCCCGGTTCTGACAGCTATGGTTTCAGTCAGGGCACGTCGATGGCGGCACCGCACGTAGCTGGGGTAGCGGCTCTGGTTAAAGAAGCGTTGCCGACGGCCAGCCCTGATGACATTGAGTCGATTCTAAAACAGACCACCCGTACGTTCCCGGCTACCTGCAATGGCTGTGGTACCGGTATTGTTGATGCCAATGCCGCAGTGCAACAGGCACTGGGCGGTGGTTCTGGCGGTGGTGGTACCGGCAATGAACTGCGAAACGGTGTTGCCGAAACCAACTTGTCCGGTGCGCAAGACAGTGAACAGTACTTTACCCTTGAGGTGCCGGCTGGCGCGACGGATCTGTCGTTTACCATGACCGGTGGTAGTGGTGATGCCGACTTGTACGTTCGCTTCGGCTCACAGCCAACGACCAGTACTTACGATTGCCGACCTTTTGTCGGGGGTAACGAAGAAACCTGTGACATCAGTAATGTGCAGGCAGGGACTTACCACGTGATGATTCAGGGCTATTCAGCTTACAGTGGTGTGTCGCTGACCGGTCAGTACAGCGAAGGTAGCGGCGGCTCAGGTTCTGGTGGTGGCGGTACCGTAACGGATCTGTCAGCAGCTACCGGTGAATGGGTTCGCTACACCATCGACGTACCTGCCGGAATGAGCAGTCTGGATGTCGACATTTCCGGCGGTACCGGGGATGCTGATTTGTATTTGCGCTTTGGCAGCCAGCCAACCACGTCGAGCTACGATTGTCGTCCTTACCGTACCGGTAATACCGAGTCGTGTTCGGTCAGTAATCCGCAGGCTGGCACCTATCACATTGGTGTCAGAGCCTATCAGTCGTTCTCTGGCGTGACGTTAGAGTCGTATTACCAGCCTTAATTTGTACGGTATATGCTCAGCCCGCTTCGGCGGGCTTTTTCATGAGCGCGATAAATCTCTTATGATCCAAATCAAAGGCATTCTCTTAAAACAATTGGAATCGACAATAATTTTAGGAGCATGTTATGGAAATCGTTCAATTTGGTTCGAATGACATCGAAAATAAGCTGTCATCGATGAATAAAGAACAACTTGATAAGGTCGCTTTTGGTGCCATTCAGCTTGATGCTAACGGCAATATTATTCAGTACAACGCGGCTGAAGGTGATATTACCGGGCGTGATCCGTCCACGGTGGTCGGCAAGAACTTTTTTAACGATGTGGCGCCTTGTACCAACAGCCCTGAGTTTAAAGGTAAATTTGATGAAGGGGTAAAAAAACGGCGACCTCAACACCATGTTTGAGTACACCTTTGACTACGAAATGCAGCCCACCAAAGTTAAGGTTCATATGAAAAAAGCGTTGTCAGGTGACAGTTACTGGGTATTCGTAAAACGCCTGTGAGCATGAATCTTTCGCGGTCCTCAATTATTGCCATCATCGGCGCGCTGGCCGCCGATGAATTGGCAGCCTTAAGACGAACCGATGCGCAGCTTTGGAAAGGCCGGCAATGGCAGGCTGATTCAGTAATAACGACATCGCGGCACGCAAAAGGCACAGACAATGAGTTGTTAGTGGATTCTTTTGAGTGGATGTCGATCGCCAGTCGCGTGGTCGATTTTTTTCACATCCACAGCTCAGGTCTGGAGGATTATTTATTACGAGTCTCGCGGCTCGGAGAATGGGCTGATGTGGTAATGGCCAGCCGTGAGCACGGCAGTAAAGACATCACCTTCTGTAGCTCCGGGTCGACCGCTAAACCGCAGAAATACCAGCACCGTTGGCGTGAGCTTGAGCGCGAAGTTGCATTTTTCAGTGATTACCTGAACGGTACCTCCATTCCGTTTGAACGAGTGGTGAGCGCGGTACCGCCTCATCATATTTATGGCTTTATTTTTTCTGTATTGCTTGCGGAAGCACTGGAACTGCCTGTATTACGCGGGTTGGCGGCATTTTCTGCTGTACAGGGGCAACGTTTGCAAGACGGAGACTTGTTGATTGGTTTTCCGCACTGGTATCAACAGTTGGCGAAGCGTCCGCTTAACTTCCCACGACAGGCTATGGCCGTGTGTTCGACCGGACCGGTTGCGGCTGAGGTATTGCAGCAACTGCTGTCTCGGGGATTGCATAGCGTGCTGGAAGTCTATGGTAGCAGCGAAACTTCTGGGTTGGGTTTTCGCACCTTGCCAGGGGGTTGGTATGAACTGTTACCGCGCTGGCAACGACAGGACTTAGCGCATGTGGCAGACATCGAAACGGCGCAGGTGATGGCGTTGCCGGATCGGCTGGAATGGCAGGACGAACGACATTTTAAACCCTTGGCACGACGCGATAAGGCCGTGCAGGTGAATGGCTATAATGTTTATCCGACACGTATTGCTCAACTGATTGCGACTCATCCGACGATTGCCGATGCCCGCGTACGTCCGCTGGCGGCCGAGCAGGGGGGTGGTTTAACCGCTTTACTGATTCCTTCGGCGGCGGCGACATCGTTGTCGGCGGAAGACGTCATTGAGCCATTGCGGCATTGGTTGGCACAACAAGTTACTGATGCCGAAATGCCACGACGTTTTCATGTTGCAGCGTCGGTGCCGGTCAACGAGATGGGTAAGGAAGTTGATTGGGAACAGCAGCCGATAAAGGATGAGTCAATAACATCGTGATGGAAACGGTTAGGTTTGATGGCGCAGCCATTAGCATCGATCAGGTAATACGGTTAAGCCAGCGACAGGCACGTGTGCAATTGAGCACGACGACCGAGTTTCGCTCGCGCATTGACCGGGGCGCCGAACTGATTGAAAAACTACTGGATCAGCAGGGCAAGGTGTATGGGGTAACCACCGGCTATGGCGACAGCGTCGGGACAGCAGTGCCGCTGGCACAGGTTAATGCGCTGCCGATTAACCTGACCCGCTTCCACGGTTGTGGGCTGGGCGAACATTTCAGCGCTGAAGAAACGCGCGCCATTATGGTGGTGCGGTTACAGTCGTTATGCCAGGGCTATTCCGGCGTCAGTTATGCGCTGTTGGAACGGCTGGCGTTGATGATCGATTACGATATTCTGCCGCTTATTCCGGAAGAGGGAAGTGTGGGCGCCAGTGGTGACTTAACCCCCTTGTCCTATATTGCCGGGGCGATAATCGGTGAGCGCGACGTGCGTTATCAGGGTGAGGTTAAAAACAGCGCTGACGTGTTTGAGCAACTGCAATTGCAACCCTATCGGCTGCGCCCCAAAGAGGGGCTGGCGCTAATGAATGGTACGGCGGTGATGACGGCGCTTGCCTGTCTCAATTACGGACAGGCGGAGTATCTGACCCGGCTTAGCAGTCGCGTCAGTAGTCTCATGCTGGCGGCAGTTGCCGGTAACCCCTACCATTTTGATGCGGATTTGCATCGCGTTAAACCCCACAGTGGACAGCAACAGGTTGCAGCCTGGATTGCGTCGGATACCCGGCTAAATGAACCACTGCCGCAGCAGACGCGGCTCCAGGATCGTTACTCAATTCGCTGCACGCCGCATATTATTGGTGTGTTGCGAGACTGTCTGCCGTTTTTGCAGCAAACCATCGACAATGAACTTAACAGCACCAATGACAACCCGGTTGTGGATGCGGAAACACAGCGTATTCATCACGGCGGTCATTTTTACGGCGGCCATATTGCGATGGCCATGGATTTGCTGAAGACACAGGTTGCTAACCTTGCTGATTTACACGACCGGCAGATGGCGTTGTTGCTCGACAGCAAAAGTAATCATGGTTTGCCGGCCAATCTGAGCGCCGCCAAAGGCGAGCAGAGAGCAATAAGTCATGGTTTTAAAGCGGTCCAGATCGGCTGCTCGGCATGGACCGCAGAGGCGCTAAAGCTAACCATGCCGGCGAGTGTGTTTTCACGTTCGACCGAATGTCATAATCAGGATAAGGTCAGCATGGGCACGATTGCCGCAAGGGACTGCCGGCGGGTACTGATGCTGACACAGCAGGTCACTGCTGCGGCGCTGTTAGCCTCGGCACAGGGAGTGATGTTGCGGGCGGAAAGCCATCCTTTGCCGTTGGTTAAGGAATGTGGTGACTTTGCTAAGACCATCGTTGCAGAGCATCCATTGTTGACCTCAGACCGTCCTCTGGAAAGAGAATTGCGGACACTGTTTACGCAAATCCGACAACGCGATTGGGCGTTATACGATAGCCATTGATTATTCTCGGTAAGTTGCTGACAATGAGGAATCAATGTAATCAATAAGGCAACCGCGTGTTTTATCGAGGTAACAACCAAGCGCTGATAACGCAATTGAAACGGTTACAGCACGAGTCAGCGTCGGTTAGTGATATCAGTGGCTTTGAACGGCTGATGGATAGCGTAAAGCAGTTTCCCGGTTCGTACCAGTTTCATTATCGCAGCTACTGGGTAAGCTTAGCGATGATTGCGATGGTCGGCGCGGCGCTGACATTTTATGACTGGCAGCGGCTTCAACACATGCAGGGATCGAGCTGGCTGTTGGTTGCCGTGTGCGTTGCCGCACTGCTGTTGGTGCTGGGATTGATGATTTATCCCTGGCAGTTGTTACGTTCCGTTTCTGCTCGCCTGCTGCAACAGGATGCGTTGCTGGATAACGGCATTAAACCAGTCAGTTTTCATTCGCCAGCCTTAACGCGCGAACTATTGAGTCGTTTTAATGAATTTCACCGAGGTAACTACCGGCGCGAAGTGAAAGCGCTTTATCAGGGACGCTTCGACGGCGACGAATACGCGTTTGATTATCGCTACCTGCATTTTCACTACGTCGATGAACGGATCGTGATTGAAACCTACACCAACAGCAAAGGGCAAGTGAGAACCCGGCGGCGTAAGGTTTATGATCATTATGATCGTTACGCATTGATTATGCCGTTTCAGTTCGTCCGCGATGTCGCGGTGGTTAGCTTTGCCAACAGTCTGCTCAGCGGCAGTACCTACAAGCCCGCATCGAACCGGTTCAATGAACGGTTTCGGGTCATCGCCGGCGATGAATTGACTGCCGCTAAAACCATGAAACCGGCCGTGGTCGTGGCATTGGAGGAGGTTGGTGAGCTTTTGAGTAAGCCTAACCTTGAGTTTAATGGTAGCGCGGATTTGTGCCTTTCCTTTGCCGACAATGACATGATTAAAACGCCGAGTAAGGTAACACTGTCAGATTTTACGGCTTTTATCGAAGCCATCGAAGGCCAACAAAGCTTTGCGAAACTGCAACGAACTCTGCAGTCAATCCATTATCTAATGACCAAGCTGGATAACAATTTTTAAGGAGATAGGGCGTGACAGAATTATGGGTAGTCATTGCGATAGCCATCGTGCTGCTGGTGACGGTTATTGCAATCTATAACGGTATTATTAGTCGCGCGAACGCTGCCGAACGTGCCTGGGCCAACGTCATAACCCAGGAGCGACAAAAGAATAAAATCATCCCACACCTCGAAGACGTGGTGAAGGATTACAAAGCGTTCGAGCAAAGCACCCTGACTCAGGTGACGGAATTGCGCTCAGCTTTGCAGGGACTGGATGCCAATAAAATTGATACCGCGCAGTTGGAAAAAACCGAAGCGCGTACCGGTCAGTTGTTGAAAAGCCTGAATATTACCGTGGAAAATTACCCGGAGCTGAAAGCATCAGAAAGTTATCAAAAATTAATGAAAGAAATCACCGACCAGCAGGATAATATCGGTGCCGCGATTCGCATTTTTAACCAAAATGTCGAGGATTTTAATAATGGCATCGAGACGTTCCCGAATTCATGGGTTAATGGGTTGCTGAACAAGAAAGTTAAAATCAAAACGTTCAGTGATAGTGAGGCTCAGGAAGGATTTGACTACAAGCCAAATTTTTAAGTTGTTGTAAAGGAAAGGTAAACATAGCAGGCGCTTATCGCCGGCTGTGCTAGAGTTTAGGCAGTGATCGGAAATAAGGAAGCAAAGGTATGAAAAAGCTGATTTTAGTCACTGCGTTGTCGTCTTTTGTGGTTGCTGGCTGTGCCAATATGAACAACACCCAGAAAGGTGCGGCCATTGGCGCGGTTGCCGGGGCATTGATTGGTAAAGGCACCGGTGACCATGATAAAAGCCGTTATTTATGGGGAGCGGCAGTTGGTGCGCTTGCCGGTAGTGCGATTGGCAACTAC
This sequence comes from Idiomarina sp. OT37-5b, assembly GCF_002968395.1. NCBI lineage: Bacteria > Pseudomonadati > Pseudomonadota > Gammaproteobacteria > Alteromonadales > Idiomarinaceae > Idiomarina > Idiomarina sp. OT37-5b. The sequence goes on along the minus strand of NZ_CP027188.1, from coordinate 1,675,810 downwards.
ATGGACAAACAGGAACAAGAGTTTCGTGATGAACTTTCAGGCAGTGGTGTGCAGGTGATTCGTGAGGGTGACAATATTCGCTTGCAAATGCCTGGCAACATCACGTTTGCGACAGACAGTGCCAGTATTTCGCAAAACTTTTACCCGGTACTTAATGATGTCGCGCGCGTATTAACCAAGTATGAAAAGACCACGATGATGGTAGAAGGGCATACCGACAGCACTGGATCGGCTGAATACAATCAACAGCTGTCGTTAAACCGCGCCATAGCGGTTCGCAATTATCTGGTAGGCAACGGTGTGGATCAACGGCGTTTAACCACCTATGGCTATGGTGAAAGTCAGCCGATTGCCGACAATAATACCGCCAGCGGACGTGAGCAGAATCGTCGCGTTGAGTTAAAAATCATCCCCAATACTCAGCAATGACAACCATCGTAAGAGCGGCCACAGCCGGAGATCTGCATAAATTGGCACTGTATGAGCGGCAGCTATACGGTGCCGAAGGGTATCCCGAGTTACTGTTTTATCAGGCTCTGCGGCAGTGGCCACAGTTGCTATTGGTCGCGCAAAGCGACGATACGGTGTCCGGCTACAGCATGATGGCACCGCTGCCACAGCAACGGGTAAGCCTGATGTCGTTATTGGTTGCCAGTGATTACCGGCAACTGGGGATTGGTCGGCTGCTGTTGTTACACAGCTTACAGGTGGCTGCTGAGTATGGGTTTGGCGAGATGGAACTGAGTGTATCGCCACAGAATGACAAAGCGATAAATCTGTACCAAAAGTCAGGCTTCGTTATCTGTGACGACGTTCCGGATTATCTTGGCCCGGGTGAACACCGTTTGATCATGCAGCGCGCTCTTTAGCGTTGGTTTTTTCCGGAACGCTGCCGACGGCAGCGTTCGGAACAGTACTTTACGTCCTGCCAACAATCTTTCCACTTCTTGCGCCAGTTGAACGGGCGCTGACATACGCTGCAAATTTTACTTGGTAAATGAGGTTTTCGGTGCGACATGGCGGGCGAGTATCCGTTGTTTGTGGGCTTTCACTTCGGCTTTTTGACGCCATGACCACAGTCGGTCACGCGCAGTTTTTGCAGCGGCTTTAAGATCAATAATGGGAGCAGGGTAATCGTTACCCAGTTCCATGCCATAGAGTTGTTGTTCCATAGGCGTTAGCTCCCAGGGCTGGTGGATAAAGGCAACCGGTAACGTACTCAGCTCCGGACACCATTGTTTTATAAAGTCGCCGTCGGGGTCTTTCTCCTGCCCCTGTTTTACAGGGTTATACAAACGTATGGTATTGATGCCGGTGACCCCCGCCTGCATTTGAAACTGAGCGTAGTGAATGCCAGGTTCAAAGTCGAGAAACAGGCTGGCCAGATGCGTCACGCCGCGGCGCCAGTCGACGGCCAAGTGATGGGTGAGAAAACTGACCAGCATGGCACGCATTCTAAAGTTAATGTATCCGGTCTGGTGCAGACAACGCATACAGGCATCGACCATGGGGATACCGGTTTGACCTGCTTGCCATGCGCGCAGGTACTCGTCGGCCTGACCACCGGTAGTCATCGGCATGTCATTGTAACCGGGGTTTAAATGCTCAAATTCCATCCGTGATTCGCTTTCAAACTTCTGGATAAAATGGCAGTGCCAGTGCAGTCGCGACGCAAATGCGGTTAGCGTCCGCCGCCATCCCGGCCGTTGCCAGGAACGTAATACGGTATGATAAACCTGCCGTAGACTGATATTGCCCCAAGCCAGGTAAGGGGACAATCGGGAGCAGGCATGTTGTGCACTGAGCGGGCTGGATAGTTGCCGATAATAAAACTGACCCCGCCCCGCATAAAAGTCGTTCAGTGTTGCCCAGGCCTGGGTGGCGCCACCGTGTTGAAATCGATCATCCGGTTGTTGCCAGGCTGCCGGTAATGGGTCGGACGGACACTCGGAAACAAACCATTGTGCCTGCTCAAGCGGCGGGTTATCGGCTTTGGCTCGCATCACCTTGTGCCAATGCTTGTCCCAGTGTTGACGTTGGCTAAGACCACGGATAACGGCTCCGCTGGGGGATTCGTGCCAGTCAATCTGATGGTCGTTGCACCAACGTTGGACGGCAATGTCGCGTTGATGGGTATAGCGCAGACCGATTTCTTGATGACTGTATAACGCGTCGATAGTGGCTTCGGCGTGCAAGTGCTCAAGTACGTCGATGACAGGCGCCCGCCGCACCAGCAAGCTCAGGGCAGGATGCTGGCGTTTAAGGTCAGCCAGGCTTTCGACGATAAAACGGAAATGCCGTAAACCGAGGTGTTGGTCTGCTTCCATTGCCGGTTCAAAAACGTACAGCAATAACAACGGGTGACCGGCAGCGATGGCTTGCCGCAAGGGTTTATGATCATGGAGGCGCAAATCGCGCTTTAACCAAACAACAGATATTGGCATGGTAACCGGGCAATGTGTGATACTGACTCTATAACGCAAAAGCGGAAAGAGCAGATCAATCGGGAGGTGCCCGTGAAATATCTTTTTCTAGTTAACATCAAAGACGGTTATACCGCTGAAGATTATGCCAAGGCCTGGGTACAGGCGAGTCGCATTATTCAACAGGCGCCCGGTGCGTTAGGTACTGAGCTGCACCGAAAAATCGGTGACGATCGCAGCTTAATTGCGATTGCCCACTGGCGCAGCAAAGCCGAGCGTGATGCGATGGAACATCAACACAATGAGGAAGTGGCAGCGATCATAAAGCGTGCTGCACCATTCGTTGATATTACGCCACTGGGAGAGTTTGAAGAACCCGAGTGGGTTGTAAGGCCGCCAGCGCGTTAGCTGCCGAGTTGATCAAAGTGTTGCTTGAGCAGCTCGATAGCCGTTTGTGTTTTGGCCGGTATAAAGTCGCGCTGTGGGGTTACCGCGTGTACCGTATAGCTTGGGATTTGCCATTCCGGCAGCAGTGCAACCAGCTCTCCCCGAGCAAGTTCATCTTCCACTTCGATAGTGGGTAATAAGCCAAAACCGACACCGTCCTTTACCAGTTGAATCAGTGATTGCATATTGTTCACCATCAGCCGGCGTTGCTGCAACGCAAAGGCAGGCTGCTCAGGATGAGTCAGTGTGCTGACGAAATTTTGTTCGCGTATGTGGCTGACGTAGCAGTGCGTTGCCAGTGCCGATGGGTGTTGTGGGTTAGCAGTTGCCAACGGATGGCTAGCGGCGACACACAGGCACATCGACCATTCAGCAAGCTGTCTGGCGATCATTTGAGAGTCGTTCAGAGGACCAATACAGAGACCAAGATCGGCGCCGTGACGAACTAAATTACAGGGCTCATCGGTGAGTGTCAGATGTACGCCCATTTCCGGGAATTCTTCCATTAATTGTTTTAGTGGTGCGCTCAGCAAGCCCCCGCCAAAGCCAGCTGGGGCGATCAGTTTAATGACGCCCTGTGGTTGTTGTTTTAACAGCGCCAACTTGGACTGCATTAATTCAGCTTCTTCGGCAATGCGCTGGGTGGTTTGATAATACAGTTCACCAGCCTCGGTTAGAGTCATTGAACGTGTGTTTCGGATGAACAAGGATAAACCAATTTCTTCTTCAAGCTTGTGCAACTGCTGACTTACTGCCGAAACGGTCATATTCAACTCGCGAGCGGCCTGACTCATACTGCCGGTGCGTACGGTTTGATTGAACACCATGATTGATCTGAGAAGCCGTTGGTTCATCCGTGAAAGGTTCCTATAATGAAAATAATAATAATTCTCATTAATAATTTATCCAGAATGTCTAAAAATGTCAACATTGAGCGATTGTGTGGTGATCTAATTGAAGGCCATTAAGTTATAGTTAATCAGGATATTTATTACTGCGGGAGTGATTAAGCATGACGAAAACCATAAAAGCGCTGCGTCTGCAACAGCCGTTTGGACTCGACAATATTCGTGTTACCGAGATAGCGGATCCCGGCATGCCGGCAGCGGGTGAAGTTCGAGTTCGTATTAAAGCAAGTTCCCTAAACTTCCACGATTATGCCGTTGCTGCCGGTTACATTCCTACCGAGGACGGACGCATTCCACTTGCCGATGGCGCCGGTGTGGTTGAAGCCGTCGGCGAAGGCGTTGATGAATTCAAGGTAGGAGATGCGGTGGTCTCGACGTTTTTTCCGCATTGGCTCAGCGGGCCGGCCCCTATCGCCGATTTTCGTACTACGCCCGGTGATGGGGTCGACGGCTATGCGCGTGAGGTCGTGGTTTGTCCGGCGCATTTTTTCACCCGGCAGCCACAAGGTTACACGCATGAGCAGTCAGCAACGCTAACCACTGCTGGTTTAACCGCATGGCGTGCGCTGGTTGTCGATGGCAATATTCAGCCTGGTCATTCGGTGCTGGTACTGGGAAGTGGTGGTGTGTCGGTTTTCGCTTGTCAGCTGGCCAAAAGTCTTGGCGCGACGGTGATAGCGACGTCGTCTTCGGATGCAAAATTGGCGCAGTATAAAGCCTTAGGTGCGGATCATTGCATTAACTACAAAAGCGATCCGGAGTGGGGCACCACGGTGAATAAGCTGACCGACGGTCGTGGCGTAGATCACGTTATCGAAGTGGGAGGTCCAGGCACGTTACCGCAATCCATTAATGCGGTTGCAATCGGCGGACATATTGCGTTGATTGGCGTGCTGACCGGTAACGAAGGCATGATTCCAACCACTCGGCTGATGGCGAAACAAGCACGTCTGCAGGGTTTGATCGTCGGTAGCCGGGACGATCAAAAAGCCTTGGTTCGGGCGCTGAATGTCAATGGCATAACGCCGGTTGTGGATAAAACCTTTACGCTGGATCAGTTAGCCGATGCGTTTCGTTATGAAGAAGCCGGAAAACACTTTGGTAAAATCTGCGTGACGCTTTGATGGTACACTGTCGCTAAGCCGTAATAAGGGAGTCGTTTGTGGCAGTGTTTTCTAATCCGTGGATAAAACGTTTGTTGAGCGTTGCTGGCTATGTTGTGGCAGCGGTGGCGGTAATAACAGCGGTTGATTGGTATCGTGCGAGTGATATCGAACAACAGGTACCTGAGCAAAGTGCCAATGTGCTAACGCTCCAGGGAGATAGAGTGGATATTATCGGTGCTTCTCAGCAACAACCGGTATTGCTGTATTTTTGGGCGACCTGGTGTCCCTACTGTAAGGTGGTATCGCCAATGGTGGACAGCGTTGCCGCGGATAATAAGGTGCTGTCAGTTGCCTTTTCGTCAGGTACAGATGCAGAAGTGACGCAATTTATCACTGAACACGGCTATCAATTCGATACCGTTAACGATCAAACGGGTGTGTTGGCTAAACGCTGGGGCGTGACAGTAACACCCACTCTGCTGGTCATACGCCAGGGCAAGGTGGTGTCAGTAACGACGGGATTAACGTCATCAATGGGAATGCGAGCCAGATTGGAACTGGCTCGCTGATAGGCAACGGGTGATGCTGGCGTTAGTTATTTTCGGAAACGACAAGGTCGTTTTCGACATCTTCAACACCCTCAACGCCAGCGGCAAGTTGCCCGGCGGTTTCGGCGTCAACATCACTGCTGACGGTACCGGAGAGATAAACCACGCCATCGCGGGTTTCCACCGAAATGTTGGCACTGTTGAGACCGCCGTTATCAAATAATGCGGTTTTCACCTTGGCGGTGATGGTCGCATCACTGATGTATTCGCCCGCTTCATTCATTTGAGCTTCGGCCGCTTCACCCATTTCATCAGCCGTTTGTTCAGCTGACTCCATTGCATCTTCGGTTTTACTGTCGGCTGATTCCTGGCTACAGCCGGCAAGAGTAAACAAACCTAATAAGGTTGCTGTCGCTAATGTCATCTTTTTCATTGTAAATTCCCCTTTCCTTGAAACCTGTAAAAAACTATAGTGCAAATAATCCTTTTCGCCAGTGTCTTTACGACGATTTACTTAGAGAGTCATGAACTTACAGCAATTACTAAACGGCTTTGTCGAGCAACTTCAGGCATCAGACTCGTTGTTGCGACTGACCATCAGCACCATTGTTCTGGTTACTATTGTGTTTTTTGCACGATGGGTACTGCGGCGCTATATCCGCCGCAACATTAATTCCAGCGATTTACGCCGACGTTGGCTGGTTCAACTGCGCAATGGCCTGTTGCTGGTGCTGCTGTTTGGTCTGTTCATGATTTGGGGTAACGAACTACGTACCTTTGCGCTGTCTTTGGTCGCGATTGCTGTGGCCTTGGTGATTGCCACTAAAGAACTGATCATCTGTATCAGCGGTACACTGATAAAAAGTGGGGCGCATGCGTTTCACCTCGGCGACCGGATTCAAATCAAAGATTACCGCGGTGATGTTATTGATCAAAACCTGTTAACGACAACCATTTTGGAAGTAGGGCCCGGCAAGAATATGCAACAACGCAGTGGCCGTATGGTTGTGTTACCAAACTCATTATTCGCGACCGAGCCGGTAATTAATGAGAGTTACAGTAAAGACTATGTCTTGCATACCTTTACCGTGCCGTTTAAACGCACCGATAACTGGCGTTTGGCACAGCAAGAGCTATTGCGGGTAGCACAGGAGTATTGCCGCGATTACATGGCGGAAGTAAAGCGGCATTTTGATCGAATGAGCTACCGTACCGGACTGGAGTCACCTTCGGTAGAACCGCGGGTGACTTTGCAAGTGGAAGATCCCGAAGACATTACCCTGGTGGTGCGAATTCCTACCCGTACCGAGGGCCGCAACTGGCTCGAGCAAACCATTCTGAGTGACGTGTTCAGTGCCAATGACTTCAGTCGCAAGCCGGACGCTTAGTCGTCGGGCTTGCTGCGCTCCTGCTTGCGTTTGAGACTGGCTCCGTACGCAACGCCGAAGGCCAGACCCAAAGCAACGCCCAAGGCTAACTGATCCATAACCACACCGATGGCGGTTCCGACCGCAACGCCAACACCGATGGCAACGCCCATCGGATTATTTTCACTGGGTTTTGATTGTTGATTCATAAGATTGATCCATATCAAATTGCTTTACCGGGCTCTTTAATACACTAAAACCATATACTGAGTAGGGAGAAAGTGCCATGAGTTTATGGAAAGCGTTTTTTAATGATCCGGTTATTTTTATCTCATTTATTGGTTTGGGCATCGTCATCGGGCTGTGTGTTTTTTACGCTATCTTTTTCTACAAGAAGATGGTTAACGCTGAGCAACATAACAACTAGTGGCTTAAAGGTTTGCCGCGTTGCCGGTATTTTACCTGATACATGGCTTTGTCGGCTTCTTTAAGTAGCTCATTAACCGAACGCGGTAAAGCGGTTTGATGGAAGCCGACGCTGGCTGAAATGGTTAACGGCTGCGAAACACCGGCCACCATCGGTTGTTGAATTTCGCGGCGAATCTGGTCGATGAAGGCTGAAACTTCGAGGTTATTGGCAAAACGGTCGCTGACGACAAGAAACTCATCACCACCAAAGCGGGCAACTGCATCACCATCAACGGTGCAACCGAGTAGGCGTTCGGCCACAATTTTCAACACCCTGTCACCGGCGGTATGGCCATATTCGTCATTAATGGGTTTAAATGCATCGAGATCGAGCATGACCAGTGTTAACGGCGTGCCAGATTGCCGACATCGTTGCATCGTATCCCGCAATGCCTGATTAAGGCCATTACGATTCAACAAACCGGTTAAGCCGTCATGATGAGCCATTTGCTCCAGTTCGTAAGTTCGTTGGGCGACTTTTTGCTCAAGTTTTGCTTCGTGCGTTTTTAAGGTGGTCAGTGCTTCTTCCTGAGCCCGCTGTTTTTCGTTTTTCAATTGATTGAATTTCGCGGCGATAGCAAACGACAGCAGTAACATTTCTATCGCTGAGCCAATTTGCATGCCGTACAAACTGAAAAAATTGGTCGGCACGACACCTAAATTGCGAAGGGCGTGAACGAAGGCACCGGTTAATAACAACGTCCAGGCGATGACAAACAGATTTGCGCCGGGAACCTTGCGTATCGCACAGGCGACGCCACAACTCAATAACACCAGCCCCGCGGTTAAACCGTTGATATCACTGAGCTGTAATGCCGTTTGCGGAGAGGCAATAAAGGCACTCAGCATCCCCAAAAACGACACCGTTAGCGGAATCAGTGTCACCCGGTACCACCAGCGACTGTGCGTTTTTAGCGCCAGAAACTTGCGCGCAAACAAGGTTGCGGTAAAGCCTGCCGCAGAAAAACTAAACGCCATTACGCGGTTAACATCGAGCGTGTCATGATCCCAAAACAACTGCGGGCCTAACCCGTTCATTGCCAGCGTGCCCGCCAGAAAACTACCGACAAACAGCGAATAGCGCAAAAAAACCGACTGTTTTAACGCCGTAAACAGCAACAGATTATAAAGGCTTAACGCCAGTAGCATACCGCAGTACAGCGATAGCCAGAACAGTTCGTTACTGTAGCTGTTGTCGTAATGCGTGGGGGAGTACAAGCGCTGAAAAGCGGTTAAGCTGCCGTTACTTTGGATACGTGTGTAAAGAGTCATTGCGGTGTTTGCCGGAAAGGCGATCGGAAATGAGGCATGGCGGTTGTTCAATGGCCGTTGTTCTTTCGTGATGTGACTTCCGGAACGAAATTGCTGACGTAATTCACCTCGCTCATCAACAACATAAACATCAACGCGATCAAGGTTCGCGTAGTCAAAGGAGAATACCTTTAACAGGCTGTTATCGGTCGTATTCGTGATGACGTTTTTTAACCAGAGGGTGCCGTCGTAGTAACCTAAATGCAACTGCCCGGGATCCAGCACAGGCTCAAACAACTGCCGTTGCTCAATCGAGCGAAAATCTGTCTCACCGGTAGGATCGAGGTAACGTTCTGTGTAGAAAATCAGTTTGATGTCATCAGTCTGCCCATCGACATACAGGCTCGGTGATGACGCTAATGTCGCTGGCGCGAGAAAAGCCAAAAGAATCAGGGTTATGGTCGACAGAAAGTGTGGCACGCGTCAATTTCGAATTGATTATTGTAGTTATCATCCCATGATAGAACAAAACTGCTGATAAAAACATCGCCCTGCGACCAGCCTACAAGCTTTCAGCATAATTGACCTTGCGGCTGTGGTTTTTGGTGATAAAGAAAATAATAAGCCCGCTACCGGCCAGCAAACAGCCGACCCATCCGGTGCCCTGCCACTGCCAGGGTGAGACAATAGCGAGGCCGCCAAGATAAGCACCGATGCCGTTAGCAATATTAAATGCCGCATGATTAAGTGATGCCGCTAAGGTTTGTGCTTCGCCCGCGACATCCATCAGTCGCACTTGTAAGGTCGGTACTAATGCGGCGGTTGACCCCAATAAAAATACCATCGGCAAGATGCTGACTAAGTTATCAATACTAAACGGAAACACAAACAGAACCAGTGTGGCCCAGGCCAGTGCACCACCGATCGCCCATTTCATGTTGACGTCGGTCGCCCAGCCACCGACTAAGCTTCCGATAAAAGAACCCACGCCATAAATCAGCAAGGCGATAGGTATCCAGCCCTGGCTCACTTGTGTTGCCTCTAACAAGGTTGGCGCCAGATAACTCAGTACCGCGAACATACCGCCAAAACCAATACTGCCGATGGCCAGCGTCAGCAGAACTTGTTTGTTCTTAAGGGCTGACAGCTCGGTGCGTGTGCGGCTGTGCTGTTGTTGCCGGATAGCTGGTACGGCAATAGCGATTAACAGCACCGCGCTTAACGCGGTGATGCCGACGCCACGATAAACCCAGCGCCAGTCCAGCATCTGGCCAAACCAAGTGGCAAGCGGATTACCGATTAAGATGGCGAGCGTCAGCCCCATCATCACTAAGGTTACCGCTTTGCCTCGCTGGTTCTTACGTACCATCGCCGCCGCCAGTAGACAGACAATGCCGCCATAGGCGCCGTGGGGAAGACCGCTAATAAAACGTAGCCATTGCAACTGCTGAAAGCTATCGGCCTCGGCACTGGCGATATTGGTTACGGCGTACAGACCCATCAGGGCGAGTAGCAGAGACTTTTTGTTGGCGCGGGCAAATACGATGGTAATGAGCGGCGCACCAATGACGACGCCGAGCGCATACAGGCTGATTAAGTGGCCGGTTTGTTGAGAGCTGGTACCAAATTCAGAGCCAACATTGGGTAACAGCCCCATCATGACAAATTCGCCGATACCGATTGCGAAGGTACCAATAGCCATGGCGAAGATCGCGACAGCCACTTGCAGTTTGGAGTAAGACATGGTGATAAACGTTTTAGCTTAAAACAGAAGGCAATGGCCTCAGATGGTAACCCAGACCACCAATTATCGCTATCTTAAAACGTAATTATGTTAGGCTGTTGATCAGGTTTAGTGACCGATCACATAGGATGTTTATGACTGAACAAACAACAATTTACCCAATTGGAACCCCTGGTAAACCTTGGGGTGAGGCAGAAAAATCGCAGTGGCTGGCTGCGCAGACCAAAAAACGTTCTTATCAGCAACAGGTAGTGGCTAAACTTGAAGCGATGAATGACCGCTTCAACATTGAGCAGTACGGCGAATTGAATTATACGGCCGGCGACTACCCCTTGTACGTCGTGCGGAATAAAAACTGGAACCCGGAAAATCCGACCATTCTGGTGACCGGCGGCGTTCATGGTTATGAAACCAGTGGTGTCCAGGGCGCTTTATTGTTTATCGATGCAGAGCTGGAACATTACACGGACGATTTTAATTTCGTGGTGTTCCCGTGCTTGAGTCCCTGGGGCTATGAAACCATCAACCGCTGGAACCCTGACGCTGTCGATCCAAACCGTTCGTTTGTTGCTGACAGTCCGGCGCAGGAATGTGCGCTGGTGATGGATTATCTGAGTGATTTGGGGGTTGATTTCCTCGCACATGTCGACTTGCATGAAACGACTGACTCGGATAACTCAGAGTTCCGCCCGGCAAAAGCAGCGCGTGACGGCGAGGTAAATACCAACTGGAATATTCCGGATGGCTTTTATCTGGTGGGTAACTCGGAAAACCTGCAAATCGATTTTCATGCAGCGATCTTGGCCGAAGTGGAAAAGGTCACACACATTGCTGCGGCTGACGAGCACAATCAACTGATTGGAGCGCCGGTCGATCGCGAAGGACTGATCAGCTTTCCGGTCAAACAGTTGGGGCTGTGCATCAGCCTCACCAATGCCATGTACGCGACCACTACGGAAGTCTATCCGGACAGTCCACGTGCTACACCGGAAGAATGTAATCGGGCGCAGGTTGCTGCCGTGATTGGTTGTATAAAATACTTACAATAAGTTTCATAAGGAAACGCGAGTATTTGATAGGTTGTCAGCTTGAGTCTTAGTAACGAGCGAAGGATGATATGAAATACGTCATCACCACTTTATTAATGTTGGCCTGTTCTTTCCTGGTACAGGCAAGCGAGTCTCACTGGCAACCTTTCTTGTTAGAAGATGGTTTAGTAAAAGTTCCGATAACTCTCGAGGAAAAAGAAGGTTATGCAATTATTGATACTGGAGCGATGCAAAGCACTATCAATAAAGCCTTTATTACTCATCATGGTCTAGAAAAAGATATTTTAAATTATGCGAAGGTTACTGGCATATTCGGCGACAAACGCCGCCCCCGTTATAAGGGTGTCAGTTTTTTGATGAATGGAACCAACTACCAGCAAAACTTTCTGGAAGTTAGTTTCGGCCCGCCACGAAATGCGATTTTACTCGGCACCGATTTTTTATCTAACGTTGTTCTTGAAATTGACTACCCCAATAAAAAAATTCGTTTTTTTCCTAATCGTGAGGAGGCAACCGTCAATAATAACGTTACGCTGAGAAAGCAACGCCAAACAGGTTATCCGATCGTTCTAGTCGGTTTAAATGACGAGGATAAACGCTGGGTCGTACTGGATACAGGACATAGTGGCGGTGTATTGGTGGAAAAAAGCGTTGTCACCCAAAATGACTGGTTCCGTCGTTTTCGCTCCCGCGCCGTGTTGGTGAAAGGCGTGAATGGCATGGGTTACCATAATACGTTGACACTACCTAAGATCAGTATTGGTTCTTTTGAGGTAGAAAAAATTGAGGTAGCGGTACCGGATAATTATAAAATTAAGCACTTGACCAGTCAGTATCAACAAGAGCATTCTCGTATTCGAGGCCGTAAAGTAGAAGGAATACTGGGGTACGAAGCGCTCAAACACTTTCGGCTAATGCTTGACTACCGTTCTGGCAGTATTGAACTGTCTAAACCATAGGGGTCGTAATGAAAATTATCTTTCTGGGCGGAACCGAAACCGTTACCGGCTCGAAATTTCTGGTTGAAACGGAGCGAACCCGGTTGCTTGTCGATTGTGGTTTGTTTCAGGGCTATAAGTGGCTGCGTAAGCGCAACTGGCAACCCATACCTATGGGCATTAATAAGGTCGATGCGGTGGTGTTAACCCACGCTCACCTCGATCATTCCGGCTTTATTCCCGTGTTGTTCAAAGAAGGCTACCGGGGCCCTGTCTATGCGCATCAAGCGACCACTGAGTTATGCCATATCATGTTTGCTGACAGTGGCCGAATTCAGGAAGAAGACGCAAAATACCTCGGCCGCCATGGCCTCAGTAAACACGAAAACCCACAGCCGCTTTACGATGAAAACACCGGCAAAGCCAGTATGAGACTGTTTGAGAGCGTGGCGTTTCGGCAACCGTTCCAGGTCGGCGATATTCAGGTGATGTTGCAGCCTGCCGGGCATATTCTCGGTGCTGCCTCTGTGATCATCGAGGCGGAGGGCAAAAAAGTGGCTTTTTCCGGTGATATCGGTCGTCCGGAGGACATCATGATGTACCCGCCGGAACCTTTGCCGGAGGTAGATTTACTGCTGTTGGAGTCAACTTACGGTGACCGTCGGCATGAAAAAACCGAGCGGGCTGAGGAACAGCTCGCCGAGGTGGTTAATGAATGCTCCGCCGGCGGCGGGGTGGTGATGATCCCGGCATTCTCAGTTGGGCGTGCACAGCTAATGCAACATCTGCTGGTTAAACTGATGGACGAGGGACGCATACCCAGGCAACCCATATTCCTCGATTCGCCCATGGCCATCAACGTCTCGGAAATCTATCGTCGTCACCATAAATTACACCGGCTAACTGACCATGACTGTCAACGAGCGTTTGACACCGTGATATATACCCGCAGTGTGGATGAGTCGAAAGCCATTGCATCGCAAAGCGGGCCGCATATTATTATTGCCGGCAGCGGTATGGCAACCGGCGGCCGTATTCTGCACCACTTTAAACGCTGGTTGGGGGATCACCGAGCGACGGTGCTGTTCAGTGGCCATCAGGCCGGCGGAACACGGGGCGCGAAAATGCTGCAGGGCGTCGAGTCGATCAAGTTGCACGGAGAGTGGCTACCGGTGAAAGCGCGGGTGCGCTCGTTAGACGGTCTTTCCGGGCATGCCGATTATGTGGAGTTAACCTCCTGGCTGCAGGCTTCCAAGCTACGTCCCAAAACCCCCATTCAATTGATTCATGGCGAACCGGATGCGATGGAAAGCTTTCGCGATCACTTGCACCAGCAAACTCAGTTTGATGTGGATATTGCTGATTACCAGGGCGTTTATCATCTTTAGTATTATTGTCGCTTATCGCTGACAGTTTTGTCAGCGATAATCTCTGGCTTCTCGTTCATGAGTTGCTAATCTATCCACACATTTTCAACCTTAAGGAATGAGGTATTATGAAAAAAGCTCTGTCATTGTGTTCACTACTTCTGCTCTCAACTACCGCAAGCGCACAACAAAGCATGTCCTGGGATGATTATTACCTCGGGATGCAGGTTAGTCAGTTCAATATTGACTCTGGTCCTGACTTTTCGACCGCGAAGCCGGTTGGGTTGACGCTCACGGTAGGAGAACAGGTGCATCCAAATTTTGCGGTTGAAGCTCGACTGGGTTTTGGCGTAGCCGACGATACCATTCGCTATCAGCCAAACGACACGACCACAGCCGAAACCGATATCGAGCTGGATTACGCGGTGAGTATTCTGGCAAAACCACAGGCGCGTGTGAGCGACTCGGTTTCCGTTTATGCACTGGCGGGCTGGTCTCGCAGTGAACTGAGTACGGCGGGTGGTTCTGGCGCCGACAGCGGTCTCAGTTATGGTGCCGGGTTTGCATTGCAGCCGGCACCACAGCTGGATGTTTATCTGGATTGGCTAAGGCTAATGGATGAAGAGGGGGTGGCACTGTCATCCATTAACCTGGGGTTCACCTATCGTTTTTAAGGGGGATTAAAAATGCCATTTGAGCAATAGGTTCGGGTTGTGTTCATGCACTCCGTCAATGTAGAACTTATTGCGCCAATAAACATACTCAACGCCCACGTACAGTGGGCTTTTTAGTTCTAAATAGGGGGCAAGGTCCAACTTCAGTTGCGAGGTGAAATTAAGGTTGGCAGGGCCGACACCTGCTATTCCGGACGCGTAATCGATAAAGCCATCGTACAGCCATTGTGTTCCGGCAAGCTGAAACGATGTTGCCCAGGTTGCAGTCAGTTGATAATTATTTGGCAGATTATCGTTGTTGCGGCGGTAAGCATCCAATTCGAGGTAGTCAAAGCCCGGTGCGTTAAATGCGACCCCCAAACCGTAGAGATAATGGGTAAAGCCATCACCAACTTCTGCGGTTGTGGTAACACTGTAATTGGCAATCCAGGAGTCGCTGAATTCCGCTAAATAAAATTCCGGAGATACTTCGATATAGGTTTCGGTATCGCCGTTACTCGACTCTAACCGATCGGCAAAACTGAATAATTTGCCCCAGCTGTAACCGGAAACATATTCGAGGGTCACGACTTGTCGGTCAGTGTCTCCCACCTCGTATTGATTACCATTGAGATAAGTCAAACTTGTGTCTGACCAATATTGCTCTGCCGACGACGACGCGGTAAAGAGAAGGGTAGAAAGGCTAAGGAACAAGCCTGGATAGTTTGAATGATTCAACATAAAAAGCTGGCCGTGTGAGTAAAAAAGCGACATTATATTTATCCTTGGCGATTAATCCAGTCGTGGCTGTATTTACGTACAAGGTTTGCTTTTTTGTCATAGAGGTAAAGCATGCCGACCTTCCCATGGATTCTTTCCGCTCACCGCGTCTTTACCGGTGTCTTATTTGTGCAAGTGGTTATTACGCTGCTGATCAGTTTTTATACCGGCGAGTGGCTGATACCTGTTGCGTTATCGCTGTTTATTGCCGGCTTACCGCTGGCGCTAATTTTGCTGGCGCCGGCTAACCCGTTAACACGTCATACCGTAGCGGCGGCGACGCAATTGTTGACGGCTTTGCACATTGATCAAACCATGGGGTTGGTTGAACTGCACTTTGAGATCTTCGCGGTGTTGGCTGTTCTCGTTTATTACCGTGACTGGAAAGTGATTGTTACCAGCGTCTTGGTTGTTGCCGTTCATCACGTGTTGTTCTTCTTCCTGCAATTGAACGACGCTGGTGTGTACATCTTTGCGGCGGATTATGTGAATTTCGGCATTTTAACCATTCACGCCAGTTTCGCCGTTGCTGAAGGTGCCATTTTGGCTTTTATCGCGCACCGTACGTTTATCGAAGCACAGACGGCGTTGCGAATTAACTCGGCGATCGAAGATATTGTCGGTAACGATAAAGGCATCAATCTGGCGGTTTCATTGGATGCGGATAATGAACAAATACAACGGTTTAATCAGCTGATTGAAGCGATGCGAACCAGTGTTGCTGAAACGGAGTTGCTGGTGGACAGTGTTGAACAGCAATCTGAGGAGCTGGCTGGTAATACTCAGGCGTTGACCAGCAGACGACAGCAGTCGGCAACGGAGTTGTCGCGTATCGTCCATGGGATAGAGCAGATGGTCGGCACGGTGAACGCTATCAGCGATGAGTCTCAACGTGCTCGTGAGGCGGCAAATACTGCACTGAGCGACACCAGTAACGCTGCCGACTACACGGTGCAGGTCAATGGTGCCATTCTGTCGGTAAAAGAAACCGTCGCCGAAGCGTTGGAACATATTAAATCACTGGAGCAGAAAAGCAGCCGTATCAGTACCGTGGTGGCAGCGATTAACGATATTACCAAGCAGACCAACCTACTTGCCTTGAATGCGGCCATCGAAGCAGCGCGGGCGGGGGAGCAGGGGCGTGGTTTTGCGGTTGTGGCAGACGAAGTAAGGAGTCTGGCATCAACGACAGAACGAAATGCGGCTGAGATAAGCGATATTTCCCAGCAGATTATCGATGAGGTTACCCAGTCGGTGACGATTGTAGAACAAGCGACGCAGGTTATTGACGATGGCTCTAAAATGTCGGTTGAGCTGAAGCAAATGATCGAGTCAGTGGCAACCAAAGTTCGTACCATGGCGGAAACCATCGAGCAAGTTGCCTTTGCTACCGAGCAACAGTCGAATGCTACTGCTGATATGTCTTCGTCCGCGAAGGATTTAAAAGCGGTGTCTGAACAAGAGTATGAGTTCGTCAAAAACAATGACGAAAAAACTCGGCAACTGGCTGAGGACGCTGAACGGTTACGGCATCAAATTGAAAAGTTTGCGGTCTAAAAGCGGGCGTCAACGGCTGCTCTGGGGCATCGTGATCCTTTGGTTTGCGAGCGTACTGGTGGCGTTATTTTGGTTGCTGGATGCCCGCCTGAGTTGGTTCGATAATCAAGGCCGGCTGCAGCAACAAGTATCCCACGGTGAGGTTGAAGAGCGACTAAAGCCGCTGTTAGAACGCACGGTTGGTGACCTGTCTGCCGTCGTCGTGCATGTGTTCTCTGAAGATTGCCCGTGCAACTGGCGAACGCGCTCGCATCAACAATTGATTCAACGCAGAGTAACTGAGCGGGCAGGTCGCAATGTTGAACTTGATATTGATCAGCATGAGGCGTTAAAGGCCTATATCCCATCGACACCGGCGGTCATAATTTTTGATGACAACGAGCAGCTGATCTATTTGGGTCCTTATGCAGACGGTGCCTTTTGTAATACGGAGAGCAGTTTCGTCGAGGCGTTATTGCCGCAGCTGTCGGCCGGGACCGCAGCACCAAAGGGCGGTTGGATAAATACGGTTGCAAAAGGTTGTTATTGTGCTGTCGCAATTTAACGATGGTCAGGTTACAGTATGGATAATAACAAAAATAACAAATCAACTTGAGGGATCGATGAGTGCGTAATCATCACTTGCTGTCACAATATGTTACTGCGTTAGAGTCGTCCGCTTTGTGCGTGCGGCTCAATGCACAGGGACAAGTGATTTTTATCAGCGATTCGCTAAAAAACCGGCTGAATACCGACCAACCTGTGGTCGGCAAGGGCTTTAAGCAGTATATCGATCCGCAACACCGCGAGGCACTTGCAGACCGAATCAGCTACACCGTAGAGCACCAGCAAAGCTGGAATGGGATCATTCGCCTGGCGACGCAACAAGAGCAGGGGGCGTGGTTTCGTTGTCTGACGATTCCTTTATATAACGACCAGAAACTTGCTGAAATTGTGCTGTTGTTGCAGGACATATCCCGCGAGGTTTACCTCGATGAGCTGCTCAATGAAACGCGTTTTGATGCTGTGACTGGATTAGCCACACGCGTTGATTTACTGAATGACTTAAAGAACACAAGAGCGCAGTGTCTGGCGATTCTGGACATCAGGAAGTTTCGCTCATTTGCTGATTTTTACGGGATTGAGTTTGGCGATCAGTTACTGCGGGCGTTCAGTGATTGGTCCGCTCACTATTTGTCTCAACACCATTTGTATCTATACCGCCTGTATGGCGACAAATTTGCCATAGCCGCCGATTTTAGAATGATCCCCAGTGTGTTTGAAGCGCACTTGAAACATTTTTACCAGGCGCTGTCGGCCACGCAATTTACCATTAACGGTGGTGAAGTGGCTGTTGATATTGCGATGGGAATGGGCGTTGGGCGTAAAAAATTGATTCAACTTGCAGAGAGCGCACTGGCACGAGCTAAAAAGGTATTCTCCGGTGATCGCATTGAGTGTGTCAAAGAGCGCGACTTTACTCACAGTCATCAAGTTAATTGGATGCCAAAAATACAGTCTGCGCTGGATAACAAAAATTTTGTGAACTACTACCAGCCGATAAAAAGCAGTAATGGCAAACATGTAGACTATTATGAAGCTTTGGTTCGACTCCGCGATGGCAGTACGGACTTACCCCCGGGCTTATTTTTGGATAAAGCGAAGACGACCCGTTATTACAGTCAAATCACCCGTTCGGTCGTTGAGCAGGCCGTGGTACAATCAGAGCAACATGGGGTTGCTATTTCGGTCAATATCTCGATTGAAGATATTCTTCACTCGAACACCGTTGAATTCATTCTTAACACGCTGGAACAGCACCCGCTGGCGCAGCTTATTTTTGAAATTACGGAAACGGAATCAACGGAAGACTTTACCGCCGTTGAGGAGTTTGCGTTTGAGGTGCGACAACGGGGCGGTAAAATCGCCATCGATGACTTTGGCGTTGGTTATTCAAATTTCTCTCGTTTAATTCAATTACACCCCGATTATTTAAAAATCGACGGCAGTATTATTCGTAACATTCTTAATGATAAAAGCAACGCCAGTATCTTAAACGGTATGATCAGTATTTGCCGTGAATTAGAGATCCCAATGGTTGCCGAGTTCGTTGAGAACGAAGCCATTAATGGCTATTTAACACAACAGCAAATCGAGTATTTGCAAGGGTATTATATTGGTAAACCATCACCGTATTTATCCAAGTGGCTTAACTAATTTTGTGACCAAGCTGTAGGGCCGTAATGGAAGTAGCAAAAACGTTTCGCGAGTTTTTAGAAATCATCCCCGACGGAGCTTTGGTCATCAATAGCGGCGGCATCATTGTTGCCGCTAATGCCGCAGCCGCCTCGATGTTCGAGTACTCGCGCGAGGTACTGATTGGACTGCCGTTAGATAATTTGTTGCCGCCGGAATTTCGGCAGAATCATGCCGAGCACCTGGCCAAATTTTTTGCGCATCCTGGTAAACGCTCAATGGGTAATGGCCTGCGTTTTCCTGCGGTTAAACAATCGGGGTTGCAGTTTTACGTTGATATTATGCTCAATCAAATGGACGTTGACGGCGACCTGTTCGGTGTCGCGATTGTGAGAGACTATACGTTACAACAACAGACCGAAGAAAAAATACGTCGCGAACTTGAGTATGAAAAGCGTCAGGCTTTGACCGATCATTTAACCGGCGTGATGAATCGTCGTGCCTTTGTCGGACAACTGAATGAAGAGCTGGAACAGCTCGCCGAACATGGCACGCCGTTCGCTGTCGGCTTTATTGACCTTGATGACTTTAAAGAGGTGAATGATCGTTTTGGCCATCAGTACGGTGATCAAGTGTTACAAAGCATCGCCCGCATGATCAGCGGCTGCAGTCGCCATTCCGACCATGTGGCGCGTATTGGTGGAGATGAGTTTGCCACCATTCATCCGATGATTTCTGCTGAAAACGCCTTGCAGATGATGGAGCGTTTGCGCGCTAAGCTGGTGTCCGGTATTGAATCCGAGCATATTCCCGTTACTCTGTCGATTGGTTTGATGCAGTGCGACGACCCATCGTTATGCGAGTCCGTCGAGCACATCGTGGAAATGGCCGATAAAGCCATGTATCGGGCTAAAAAAGAGGGCAAGAACGCAGTGGTGCTTGCCCGCTATATGGATTAATTGGCCGTTATCGGCCAGTCGGCGGCATCATTCACATCAAGTTGCCTTGTCTGCTGGCCTTTCCAGCGTTCGATATAGTGGCCGTCTGGATCAAATTGGGCGGTTTGCTTATCAATATTAAAATGGCGACCACCGCGAGGATCAGCGCCAACACCGGCAATGTACTGCCAATTGCCCCAGTTTGAACCGATATCATAATCCAGTAACTGTTGCTCAAAATAGGCGGCACCGTAGCGCCAGTCGACGGCCATCTCGTTGACCAGACAACTGGCGACGATTTGACGACCCCGATTGGACAGATAACCGGTCTGGTTAAGTTGATGCATGCAAGCGTTGACTAACGGGTAGGGCGTTTGTCCGGCGCACCATTGCTTAAAACGGGTTGGATAAAAGGTGGTTTGCGGCTTACGCCCGGCAACGCCGGTAAAGGCAAACACTTGCTCTTGATAGCGCAGTAAATACCAAAAAAAATAGTCCCGCCACAATAGTTCAAAAGCGATCCAGTAGGTTGACTCGTTTTCGCCGTGCTGTTGCTCGTAGTCTCTGAGTGCGTTGATCACCTGCTGCGGCGAGAGATTACCGTGGGCAAGGTACGCTGATAACTTGGTTGACTGATCAAAGCCGTCCAGGGCATTACGAGTTTCCTTATAACGTCCGGGCGCTGCTGACGAAAAGTAGCGTTGCAGGTGTTGTAACGCGGCTGTTTCACCACCGGCAAGCCAGCTTTCTCCAGCCTCAGGCAGGTCGGCTGACGCGTTGACCGACAGCGCCCGGTGTTGCCAGTTAGGTGCCGCTAAGGCCTGTTTTGTGAAGCGCTCAGCCAACGGCTCTAACGGCTTACGAAACTGACTGAAGCTTGCCGCTAACTGTTGTAGCCCGCCGGGTAGGTCGTCCTCACTAAGTAACGTGCTGTTCGGCAGTTGATGAAAATCAAGGAAACGAAATCGTTGTTGCAATTGTTGCCAGCGACGTCGTTCGTAGACGCCCGCCTGCAGTGCGCCAAAAACAGCGTCTACCTGCAGCGTACTGATCAGTTGTGCCATCTCATCCAACGGCTCACCGACACGAACAGTGAGTGTGTGGCCTTGTGCCTGCAACTGTCGCTGCAAATCGTGTAGAGATTGCAGGATGAAGCTTAGCCGGTGCTGGCCAAGCGCCGGCATACCATAGCGTCCTCGCGTCAGGCTTGCTTTATCGAGTACGTAGCAAAAGGTGATGGCAGCAGAACTGTCTTGCGCCGCTGTTAAGGCCGGATTATCGTTGAGCCTCAAGTCATGGGTAAACCAGTAGAGACTGCGGGCGTATCTTTTTGTCATGGACTAAACTTAAGTAATGGATATTTCGTTATAAATTACGTAATAAATTTAAAAATGGACGTTTGCTAATGAATTCGACAAAAACAAAATTGATGCAAATTCTCGGGTATGGCGGGTTGATCCCATTTTTGCTGGCCGCACTGGCCGAATTGATGGCACTGGAATTGCCGGTACCGGTTGAACCAATGACGCTGTTACTGACTTATGGCGCCATCATTTTGAGCTTCCTTGCCGGGACCTTGTGGGGACGAGCCATGCACCGGGCTGACAGTGAACCAACGAACCTGTTATTGATCCTCAGTAATGCGTTTGCGTTATTGGCATGGCTAACATTGCTGTTGAACAGCGTGTTTTGGTCGTTGTTGCTGCAAATGCTGGGTTTCGCACTGTTGCTGGCATTTGAACGGGGGCTGGCAAGAGGAACGCTGATGACAAGTCAATCCAGTTATTACCCGATGCGACTGATTCTAACCACCGGTGTTATTGTCTGTCAGTTGCTGGTGTTGGGAAATCACTTATTTTAAGTGATCAGTAACGTTGCCATAAAAAAACCGCGCAGGAACAACCCGCGCGGTTTGGCTTCAGGGGATGATAAGGTTTATTCTACATCGTCAAGAATGGTCACTTCGCCTAAGTTAAGCGCGCGCACTTTCTCTTCGATTTGTTCAAGGTCACCCACGATAACCCAAGTCATCGCATCAGGACGCAGAACCTCATCAGCCGTTGCTTTAACGCTGTTCAAATCAATATTTGAAACGCGCTGTGCGTAGGCTTCCAGGTATTCCATGTCCTTACCTTTGTTCAGCGTATCGGTTAATGCCCCGATCAGCTGGCCTTTGGTTTCGTAAGCACCTGGTAACTTGGCGGTTTTGTTTGCCTGTACCTTCGCCAGTTCGTCAGCAGTTGCCGGCTTTTCACCTTCGTACTGCGTGAACTCTTTGACGATTTCTTGAATCGATTCCTGAGTCTTATCGGTTTGTACCGGCGCCAGAGCAATCAACAGACCTGGACCAAGGTTGTCCAGCCACATGGAGCGGGCTCCGTACGACCAACCTTTGTCTTCCCGCAGGTTCATGTTCAGACGACTGGTAAAGCTACCACCAAGGATGGTGTTCATCACATCAATGGTATCGGCATTGTCGACGGTACCTGATGGAGCCAGTTGGCCGGCAATGATCAATGACTGCGGCGTTCCCGGTTTGTCGATCAGGAACACTCGAGCTTGTTGCTGTTCGGCCGGGCGCTCGAGCACTTTGCTTGGCTTCGGTTCCGCCGGCGCAGACCAATTGGCCAGTTGCTGTTCCAGTAACGGCTTGATTTGTGCTTCGGTGGTATCACCGACAATCACTAATCGCGCATTATCCGGGCGCATCCAGGTATTGGCATGTTCGACCAGGTCGTCGCGGGTTAGCGCGTTGATGGAATCGATGGTGCCGGAACCGGTTAATGGCTGGCTGTAGGCATGGTCGTCACCAAACATTAAACCTGGCATAACACGCAATGCCTGCGTTTGTGGGCGAGCCTGTTCTTTGCGGATGTTTTCGATCCAGTTAGAACGTTTACGATCGATTTCTTCTTGAGGGAAGGTCGGGCGTAAAAGAATTTCGCTCATCAACCCAAGACTTTCGCCCAGGTTAACTGTCAGGCTGTCCATGCGAATGGTAGACGTGTCCAAAGACGCGTATGCGCTGAGGCTGGTACCAAGGTTTTCCAGCTTGGCCGACAGTTCCATCGGACCATAGTTTTCGGTGCCTTCCTTCAACATTGACATGGCGAAGCTGGCGGTACCGGCTTTGCCTCCCGCATCGGCGGCATAACCGGCGTCAAATACCAGACTCATTTCTACAGTCGGGGTATCGTGACGCTCGGCAAGGTACACTTCCAAACCGTTAGAAAGTTCAAAGGTGTTCAGTTCCGGTAAGTCCAGTTTTGGTAACTCACCGACATCCGGTAGCTCATCACGGCTGGCCTGTGCTTCACCTGCCTGATAGTCCGGCTGCGGCTCAACGTGCAGGATAAAGTCGCCGTCAGTTAACCAGCGTTTGCCGGCGGCCTGAAGATCAGCTGCGGTTGCCGATTTGATCCACTCCATTTCCTGCTGATAAAAACCTGGGTTGTCGTGATAGACCGCGCCCGACGCCAGAATGTCAGATTTACCGCCGAATCCACCGACTTTTTCAGCCTGACGGACAAAAGCTGCGGTGGTGCTGAACTTAGTACGTTGCAACTCTTCCTGAGTTGGTCCTTCGGTAAGCAGACGCGTCAACTCTTCATCAATGATTTGTTCGATTTGGTCAAGGTCAACACCGGCTTTGGCGTCAGCGGTAATGAAGAACTGACCGGCAAGGTCGCGACCAAACTGGAAGCCACCGACGGAGCTAGCCAATTGCTCTTCGTACACCAGGCGTTGATACAGACGTGAATTTTTACCGTTCGCCAGAATGTCCGATAACAGACCCAGGAATTCATGGTCCTGTGTACCCAGTTGTGCGGTGTTCCAAATCCGATAGATACGGGCAGCAGGCACATCATCCTGCATGGTAGCGCGTTTAGTACCTTCGCGTTTGGCAACCCAGGCTTCGAGTTTTTGCAAGGGTTTACCCGGTGCGATATCGCCAAAGTACTTTTCAACTTTCTCTTTTGCGGTTGCCACATCGATGTCACCGGCCAGCACTAAGACGGCGTTGGACGCGCCATAGTAGTCTTTAAACCACTGGTGTACATCGTCAAGAGAGGCGTTATTCAGATCTTCCATCGAACCGATGACCGACCATGAGTAAGGGTGGCCTTCAGGGAAGGTCTGCTCAGCGAGGTATCCCCAGACGCGGCCATAAGGCTGCGCTTCACCCTGGCGTTTTTCGTTTTGTACCACGCCACGCTGTTCGTCGAGTTTTTCCTGTGTTACCGCACCCAACAAATGACCCATGCGGTCAGATTCCATCCACAATGCCATATCCAGTGCCGGCGTCGGCACATTCTGGAAGTAGTTGGTACGGTCATTGTTGGTGGTGCCGTTCATTTCGGTGGCGCCGGCACGCTCAAACGGTCCGAAGTATTCGTCATCGTAGTTTTCGGTACCATTAAACATCAAGTGCTCAAATAAATGAGCAAAACCTGTCTTACCGGGCTTTTCGTCTTTCGAGCCTACGGCATACCAA
This sequence comes from Idiomarina sp. OT37-5b, assembly GCF_002968395.1. NCBI lineage: Bacteria > Pseudomonadati > Pseudomonadota > Gammaproteobacteria > Alteromonadales > Idiomarinaceae > Idiomarina > Idiomarina sp. OT37-5b. The sequence continues at coordinate 1,651,596 of NZ_CP027188.1, read as the reverse complement.
ACGTTAACGGCCACAATCGGCGCTTTACGGTCTTCATGAACAACGACAGTTAAGCCGTTATCCAGAGTAAATGTCTCGTAATCAACCTTAACTTCGGGAAATTGTTGCTGAGTTGTAAGCTGCTCAGACTGACTGCCGGCATTGGCCGTTTGAGTCATCTGACAACCGCCGAGTAATGCGGTTGTAACCGCTACAGCGGTAAGAGTTTTTATCATTTTCATTGCGGTAAAATTCCTTAATACTTTTAATAAGCCCAGACACTATAACGCTATGACTTGTCTAACTGTAGAGTGATGAGTTACAAAATTGTAACCAAATTAGACAAAACCAAAATGGCGACTGGACTTTTAATTGTCGGAGTAATCAAGGATAATTGCGCGCGGTCTGAATATGCTAAAGGGATATCACGAGCTTGTGAGTAATACGACAGTTATTGCAATTGCGGGAGCCTCCGCATCAGGAAAGAGTCTGTTTGCCTCGACGGTTTATCAGGAATTGGTTGCGGAGCTAGGCAGCGATGGTATTGCTATCCTGGCAGAAGATGCCTACTACCGGGATCAAAGCCACATGACCATGGAACAACGCGTGCTGACCAATTATGATCAGCCGTCTGCGTTTGAACATGATTTGTTGCTTGAGCACATTCAGCAACTTCGTCAGGGCAAAGCTGTAGACATGCCTCAATACAGTCATACCACTCATACTCGGTTACAAGAAAGTATTCGCGTAGCTCCGGCAAAAGTGATTATGGTAGAAGGTATTTTGCTGCTTACCGACCCCGCCTTACGGCAGGAGTTTGACATTGCCGTGTTTATGGATACGCCATTGGATGTTTGTCTGCTGCGCCGGATCAAGCGCGATATTGAAGAACGTGGTAGAACCTTGCAATCGGTAACTGAGCAGTACGAGCAATATGTGCGGCCGGCGTTTTTCGACCATATTTTTCCGTCCAAGCAGTACGCAGACCTGGTGGTCACCCGGGGTGGTCAAAATGAAATCGCTATTGATATTATAAAAACAAAAATCCGCCAGTTGTTAGCGGAATAAGTTGGTCTTTTATGAACAGTTTTCTCGGCATTGCCGTTATTTTATTCGTTGCTTATCTGCTCTCAACGAACCGTAAAAACATCCGCTGGCGCACCGTTATCGGTGCGCTTTCGATCCAAATAACCCTCGCTGGTTTTGTTCTTTATGTACCGCTGGGCCGTGAAATGCTGTTCGGTTTCGCCCAAGGCGTATCGACGGTTATTGGCTACACGCAGGCCGGCATCAACTTTTTGTTTGGTTCGTTGGCGTCAGAAGACTTCGGCTTTGTGTTTGCGATCCAGGTTCTCAGTGTCATCGTCTTTTTCTCGTCGCTGATTTCAGTGCTTTATTATCTCGGCATCATGAAGTGGGTCATTCGTATTCTTGGTGGCGGACTGCAAAAATTGCTGGGTACCAGTCGCCCTGAATCGATGTCAGCGGCGGCGAATATTTTTGTCGGTCAGACCGAGGCGCCGATGATGGTCAGACCCTTTATCGGTACCATGACCCGCAGTGAGTTGTTTGCGGTGATGGTCGGTGGCATGAGCTCAGTGTCCGGCTCAGTGCTGGCCGGCTATGCTGGTGTGGGTGTCGAGTTGAAATACCTGATTGCAGCAAGCTTTATGGCGGCTCCTGCAGGTTTCCTGATGGCAAAAATGATGATTCCGGAGTGCGAAAAACCGCGCAACGATCTGGAAGAAGTTGAGGTTGAAGACACCTCCGCTAATGTGATTGATGCCGCTGCGTCCGGCGCATCAAGCGGCCTGCAACTGGCCATGAACGTCGGTGCTATGCTGTTGGCGTTCGTCGCGCTCATCGCATTGGTCAATGGGCTGTTCGGCTGGGTCGGCGGTTGGTTTGGCTACCCGGAACTGACCATGCAGGAAATTTTTGGCTACGTCTTCCGTCCGGTCGCTTATGTGCTGGGGGTTAACTGGGATGAAGCGCAACTGGCCGGTAGTTTCATTGGTCAAAAGCTGGTGATTAACGAATTCGTCGCCTATCTCGACTTTGTTAATTACAAGGATCAGCTCAGTGAGCACTCACAAGTCATCATTACCTTTGTGCTGTGCGGCTTTGCCAATTTCTCATCAATCGCCATCCTGCTCGGGGGCTTAGGTGGTATGGCACCAAGCCGCCGCCACGACATCGCCCGATTAGGCATGCGAGCACTGCTAGCCGCAACCATGGCCAACATGATGAGCGCCGCCATCGCCGGCTTTTTCGTCTCACTCACCTAATAGCATCCGACCCAAGGTCACGGCGCAAAAATCAGCAAAGCGCACGTGACCCAAGGTCACGGCGCAAAAGTCAGTAAAGCGCACGTGACCCAAGGTCACGGCGCGCAAGGCACCAAAGGTGCCGCCAAGCAAATGGCCGAAGGCCATGCCAAGCAAAGCGCAAAGCGCTGCCAAGCAAGCTGCAACGCAGCGCCAAGCAGCCGACGCGTCAGCGTCGGCGCCTCAGCGTCGGCGCCTCATCACCCCTTCCTGAATGGTCGAAGCAACCAACGTCCCGTCGCGAGTGAAGATCTGACCACGTACCAGACCGCGATTACCACTGGCCGACGGACTATCGATGGCATAAAGCAACCAGTCATCCATGCGGAATTCACGATGAAACCACATCGCATGGTCAATGGTGGCAACTTGCATGTCCGGTTGTGCAAAGCTAACCCCATGGGGCTGCAACGCGGTCGGTAAAAAGTTAAAGTCCGACGCATAGGCCAGCAGGTATTTGTGCACCCGCAAATCTTCCGGCATCTGGCCATTAGCTTTTAACCAGACATAGCGTTTGGGTTCGTCTTTGGCCGGCTTAAAGGGGTTGTAGGCGGTCACAAAACGCATCTCAATCGGCTTTTCGCAAATGAACTTATTGCGAATAGGAGCCGGAATCAGATCCTGATGCTCCTTATAAATATCGATATCGGAAATCAAGCCCTCTGGCCCGGGAACATCAGGCATGCTGTCCTGATGTTCAAAGCCAACTTCATCTTCCTGGAACGAAGCGGTCATATGGAAGATTGGCTTGCCATGCTGAATGGCTTTTACCCGGCGGGTCGAAATGCTGTTGCCATCACGAATTACTTCAACGTCATAAACGATGGGCTTTTTAGCGTCACCGGGGCGTAAGAAATAACTGTGGAATGAGTGCGCACCCCGTTCGGCGGGTAAGGTTTCCTTCGCCGCAGACAGCGCCTGGCCGATGACCTGCCCCCCAAATACCGCGCCAAATCCCAGATCCTGACTGTTACCACGGTAAATGCCCTGCTCGATGGTTTCGAGCTGCAGTAAGTTTAATAAGTTATCCAATACCTGGCTCATTAGCCGTTTCCCTGTGTCGCTGTACAACGTGGCATTAGTGTACCGAATTGATCTGATTTCGTCTTTAGCGACTACTTTTATAAAGACAATTAATCGTAAAAATAATCGCTTATCAGTCAGGCGTTGGGCAGATACGCTGGCGTGTCTGTATCGTTTATGTTTGACTGTAAACACTAAAAGCTGTGGCTGAACCGCATTGCTTTGACTATATTAACGTTATAGTTTAATGGAATAGCTTTTCAGCACAATCAACGCTCAATGCGAATGGGAGAGTACTATGTCAGGCAAAAATAGTCTGGATACGTTAAGTACATTGGATGTTAAGGGCAAAAGTTACGACTATTACAGCTTGCCTAAAGCAGCCAAATCGTTAGGAAACATCGATAAGCTGCCGGCATCGATGAAAGTGTTGCTTGAAAACTTATTACGCAATGAAGATGGCGAAACGGTTACCGGTGATGATCTTAAAGCCATGGTGGACTGGCTTAAAGAGAAAAAAATTGATCGTGAGATTCAGTACCGTCCGGCACGCGTGCTGATGCAGGATTTCACCGGTGTGCCGGGTATTGTTGACTTAGCCGCCATGCGAGATGCGGTTAACAAAGCCGGCCATAACCCCGAAGTGATTAACCCGTTATCCCCCGTTGATCTGGTCATTGACCACTCGGTCATGGTGGATAAATACGCAACGCCGGAAGCGTTCAAGCAAAACGTGCGGATGGAAATGGACCGCAACAAAGAACGTTATGAGTTTCTGAAATGGGGGCAGGGTGCCTTCGAAAACTTCCGCGTTGTCCCGCCAGGTACAGGTATATGCCACCAGGTTAACCTCGAGTACTTAGGAAAGAGCGTGTGGACCAAAGAAGAAAACGGTCGCACGGTTGCTTACCCGGACACCTTGGTTGGTACCGACTCACACACCACCATGATCAACGCACTTGGCGTATTAGGCTGGGGCGTCGGTGGCATTGAGGCCGAAGCCGCCATGTTGGGGCAACCAGTATCGATGTTGATTCCGGAAGTGGTCGGCTTCCGTATGACCGGCAAATTACCGGAGGGCGTAACCGCAACCGACTTAGTGCTGACGGTGACGCAAATGTTACGTGAAAAAGGCGTGGTCGGTAAGTTTGTCGAATTCTATGGCCCGGGACTGGATAATTTACCGCTCGCAGACCGTGCCACCATTTCGAACATGGCGCCGGAGTACGGTGCAACCTGTGGTTTCTTCCCGGTGGATGAAGAAACCATCAATTATATGCGCCTGTCCGGCCGTGACGATGAAACGCTGGCATTGGTCGAAGCATACTGCAAAGAGCAGGGACTGTGGCGCAGTAATGATAATGAACCAGAATTCACCGATACACTGGAACTGGATCTCAGTACCGTTACCGCGTCGCTTGCAGGACCCAAACGTCCACAAGACCGTGTGAATATGGAACAGCTGGGTAGCAACTTCGACCTGATCCTGGAAACCAACGGTCAGGCCAATGAAGCGGACAAAGAGGTTCCGGTAAAAGGAAAAGATTACAGTCTGAAGCACGGTGACGTGGTGATTGCCGCGATCACATCCTGTACCAACACCTCCAACCCGAGTGTGTTGATGGCAGCGGGCTTACTGGCGAAAAAAGCGATTGAAAAGGGGTTGGATCGTAAACCTTGGGTTAAGTCGTCTTTTGCACCCGGTTCGAAAGTGGTTACTGACTACCTGAAGAAAGCCGGTTTTACCCCGTATATGGAAGATCTTGGCTTCCACCTGGTAGGTTACGGTTGCACGACCTGTATTGGTAACTCAGGCCCGCTGGATGAAGAAATCAGCGACGCCATTAATGAAGGTAACTTAACCGTATCTTCGGTGCTTTCAGGTAACCGTAACTTCGAAGGTCGTGTACATCCTGATGTGAAAGCCAACTGGCTGGCTTCACCACCGTTAGTGGTGGCTTATGCACTGGCAGGTACCACCCGTACCGATCTGAGTAAAGATCCATTAGGCAAGGACAAAGACGGTAACGACGTTTACCTGAAAGACATCTGGCCAACCACCAGTGAGATTGCCGAAGCGGTGAAAACCGTCGATAACGAAATGTTCCGTAAAGAATACGCCGAAGTCTTCAAAGGTGATGATGAGTGGCGCGCCATCAATGTTGCCGAAGGTAAAGTGTACGACTGGCAGGAAGATTCAACCTATGTGAAGAATCCGCCGTTCTTCGAAGGCATTGACCAGCCGCTGCAAGATCCGACGGATATTAAAGACGCTAACGTATTGGCGGTATTCGCTGATTCGATCACCACCGACCATATTTCGCCGGCTGGATCGATCAAGCCGGATTCACCGGCAGGAAAATACCTGCAAGAGCACGGCGTGGCGGTGAAAGACTTTAACTCTTACGGCTCTCGTCGTGGTAACCACGAAGTGATGATGCGTGGTACCTTTGCGAACATCCGCATCAAAAACCAAATGCTGGATAACGTCGAAGGTGGCTTTACCAAGTACATCCCGACCGGCGAGCAAATGGCGATATATGACGCGGCCATGAAGTACATGGAAAACGACACGCCATTAGTGGTGTTGGCCGGTAAAGAGTACGGTACCGGTTCCAGTCGTGACTGGGCCGCCAAGGGTACCCGTCTGTTGGGTGTGAAAGCGGTCATTGCTGAGAGCTATGAGCGTATTCACCGTTCTAACCTGGTTGGCATGGGCGTGTTGCCGTTGCAGTTCGAAGACGGTCAGGGCGTTGAGGCTCATGGTTTGACGGGTGAAGAGGCCATCTCCATTCTGGGTCTTGACGGCAACTTAAAACCCGGTCAAATGCTGGATGTTGTTGCGAAGCGCAAGAACGGTGAAGAAGTTAAGTTTAAAGTGAAGTGTCGCATCGACACCGGTAACGAAATGCAGTACTACAAAAACGGTGGTATTTTGCATTACGTACTGCGCCAGATGCTGAAAAACTAACTTCGCTCTGCAACAAAGAAGCACAAAAAAACCGGCAGTTATGCCGGTTTTTTTATGAGTCATCCGTATGCTAGCCCCGGATTAAATATTGAGCGCCCGGCCACCGTCGACTTTGATCGACTCACCGGTCAGGAATGGGTTATCACGGAAGAATTTGACGGTATCGATCATTGGTTGCAGACCGCCTTCGACCTTTAATGGGGTTTCAGCCAACACCTGTTGACGGTGTTGATTGTCATGCTCCGGCAAAAACAGGATTGGGCCGGGCTGTATGGCGTTGACGCGGATGTCCGGTGCCAGTGCTTTGGCAAAAGCCAGTGTCATGTTTGCCAGCGCGGCTTTGGCGCCACAGTAGGCGATATAATTGGTGGACGGGCGTTCGCTGTAGATGTCGGTGATGTTGATCACCAGACCGTCGTTGGCGTTCGCCAGCAAGGCCTGTAACCCCGTAATCAACTTGTAGGGCGCAATGGCATGAACTTGGTATACGGCGGCCAGAGCGTCATCAGAAGCATCGACGGTGTGGTTATCAAAAAAGCACGAAGCGTTGTTAACCAATAAATCTAACTGGCCGGTCTGCGCAATCACTTGATCGATCATATTATCGATCGCCCTGGCATCGCTAAAATCGGCCTGTAAACCAATAGCTCCCCGTTGTTCCAGTTTCTCAACGCCGCCTTTTGAAGAATTGTAATGAGCGAATACGGTATAGCCATTGTCGAGTAAATCGTTAGCGAGCTCATAGCCAAAGCGCCGACCGGCTCCGGTAATTAATGCCACTGGCTTCATTGCGTTTCTCCCTGTAAATCTGTCTGTAACGGCTGCAGATATTCCGGCACCTCGGGGTTTTCGTGGAGCGGTCCTAAAATATCGATATCAATCGGACGATCTTTAATGCTGCACAATGGGTCTGAACGGTCACGACCCAGTAGCTCTTCGATACGGTTGAATTCTTGCTTTAATGCTTCTGCTGAGAGCGCGGTGTCGAGAGTGAACAATGCGTTCAAAAACGGACGGTTGGTTTTCATGCCAACCGGTTGGGTATTGATGTCTCGCGAAAATTCGAGATTTTCTGACAGCTTGGCCAAATAGTGTTTGGCGCGGGAAAAATGAAGCTCAGGTTCGATATTTGAGCCGAGGCTGCAAAGATACTTCATAAGGATTAGGGTCCCTGGTTAATTGCACCGAGTGTGTCGCACACAGTCAAACGTCCTATCTATACGAGAGAGTGCGACAAACGGTTTGTTGTTGCAACATCGATTTGTCGGTGTTTTTTTATTGTTAACGAGTATCGGCTCGTTGTAGTGCCCGATGACTTAAGTTGAAATCCGTCGATGGTGCTGATAGCCTGAAATTTCACGTGTTGCAAGCGAGTAACAAAGCGAATGGTGAAATTACCCGGTATCGCTAAAAGTTTATTGCCTGTGTTAACGTTTTGTTGGGTGTTTTTGTCGGCACCGACAACTCTGGCGCAGTCACTGCAATTAGAGGGACCTTCGTCTACTGTGCGTGAGGGATACTTCACGGTGTCCGTCGTGGCGCAGGAGCAGCGCGAGGAACCGCTTACCAATCTGGTTATCGACGTGTCGACGCAAGCCGATTTTTCCCACGTTGAGCAAACCTTTCCGGCATTGGGCGATTTTCGCAAATTGTCGTTAACCGGCTTTAGCGATGGCGTTTATTATCTGCGCGCGCGCGCCGACAACCTTGCCGAACCAAGCAATGTGATAAAAGTTACCGTACAACACTACCCGCTGTGGCAGGCGTTGGGTCTGTTTTTTACCGGATTAATCATCTTCGCCTTGCTGGTGGTGATTCTGTTGAGATCGCATCGACGGGTAGAAAAGGAGGCCGGTAATGACTGAATTTGCCCTGGATACGTCGCTTGGCCTCACCATTGTCATTCTTTTTGGTGTCCTCTGGGTTGCCTTTGGCTACTGGCTCGGCCGCAAGAACAAAACCCACGAAGATTTTGCGCTGGCCGGCCGTAATGTCGGCTTTGCGTTCGCGGCGGCAACGGCGATGGCCACCTGGGTCACCAGCAACACGACGTTGGTTGCCCCTCAGCTTACCTATCAATTTGGTCTGTGGGGGATGATTGGTTATTCCTTCGCAGCACTCGGACTGTTGCTGTTTGCGCCGATGGCCAAACGCATCAAAACCTTATTGCCGAATGGGTATACCTCCGGTGACTTTGTGCGCCTGCGTTATGGTCAGGCGGCCTGGTGGGTGTTCATCATCATTTCCGTGGTTTATGCATTTGGCTGGCTCATCAGTCTGGGCATGGCCGGTGGTATTTTGCTGGAATCGCTCAGCGGTCTTGATTACCACATCGGCATGACAGCGATATTGATCATTTGCGTCGGTTACACGTTATTTGGCGGCCTGCGAGCGGTCATCGCGACCGACTTTATTCAGGCGCTGATCATCATCGTCGGTGTCAGTCTGATTGCCTGGTGGTTGGTCGATAATGTGGGCCTGCAAAGCATTCATAGCAATCTCTCGCAGGCGCATCCGCAGTTACTGGATGTGTTGTTTCCTGCTGCTGTGATGTTTTTGTTTAACAATATCTTTTTCGGTCTGGGGGAGATATTTCATTCAAACGTCTGGTGGTCAAGGGCGTTGTCGTTTAAGCAGGGAGTGGCCTACAAAGCCTACCTGACCGGCGGGCTGATGTGGTTACCCATTCCAATCGTTACCGGATTCATCGCGTTAGCAGCACCGCAGTTGGGGATATTCCCACCCAGTGCGGACATGATCGGACCAACCGTTGCGGCGGCGGTATTGGGTACCACCGGTGCCGTGATCGTATTTATCGTGATTTTCTCGGCGCTGGCATCGAGTCTGGATTCTTTGCTGGCAGCAACCTCAGATCTGGTCACCCAAGACTTATTCCATAAAAAATTAAAACCCAATGCCTCGGATAGAACGCTGATGCGCTTTAATCGGTATTGCATTCTGGCGCTGGGCATCGTGACCTGGCTGTTTTGTTTACCGCGTATTGCCACCCTCGGGGCGTTATTGAATTTCGCCGGTGCCTTTGTCGCCAGCACCATTTGGCCGATCGTGCTGGGCTTATATTTTCGCCGTTTAACCGGTGGCTATGCCGCACTGGCAATGGCGCTGGGTACGGCAGCCGGTCTCGCGGCCTATTTTTTGGTTGGCTTTTATGTCGCTGCGTTGACGTCCTGCGCGGTTTCCGGCCTGCTTTGTGGTGTCGGTGTGTGGCGCAGTCAGGAACAGTTTGACTGGCAGCGATTACAAGAGGAGCGTTAATCATGCAACTCCCGGAACTGGCTTTTACCGTGTTGATTATTGTTGCATTGGCATTGACCTGCTTAACGCCGATCATTTTGCTGGTGCTGTTCGTAAAAGATTATTTTTCTAAAACATTATGGTAACCCTATGAACATAAAAGATGTGTCGTTTGACCGGGAACGTCCGGATGTCTGTGGCGACGCGCACCCGAAAGCACTGTTAAGAGCGATTCAGGAAGACGGTGACTACCTTTTAAAACTTGCGAATCAACACATTGTTTCGTCCGATCAGTTTACCCAAAACGGAATGTTGCAACTGTTCCGGTTGGCGGCCAAGTATGAAGCCAACCCACGTCGTTTTAGCACGTCATTACAGGGCAAAATCCTGATTTCAGCATTCTATGAGCCGAGTACCCGCACGCGGCTGTCGTTCGAAAGTGCCTGGCACCGGCTGGGTGGCGACATCATGTCGATCACTGATCGGTCGACAACCGGTATTGCCAAAGGGGAATGTCTGGCCGACGTGGCGGAAATGTTCAATAACTACGGTGATTGTGTGGTGCTGCGGGACAATAATGAGAGCTCGCTCGAGGAGATGATCGATTCACTGCGAATTCCCATCATTAACGCCGGTAACGGCAGCGATGAACACCCCACGCAGGCGCTCGCCGATCTCTACGCGATGTTTAAATGGCGTCCGCAGTTAGCAACCGAGCAAGCGAGCCAGCATGCGGTGAAGATTGGGGTCATTGGTGTGCCCAATAAAATGCGCACCGTGCGCAGTCTGATCAAGTCGCTGTGTAAGTTTCCCGATGCGGTGGCCGAGTTGGTTATTATTCATGATGAAAGTGCCAGCGCGGAACTGTTTGGACAGCAACAACGTGAGCAAATCGAACAGGCGGGGATTCGTATCCGCACCTCGAACGATCTTAATGCGGTATTACCGGAGCTGGATGTTATTTACATCAATGCCATCTCCTGGGAGGGTGAAACCTTTAATACCTACGGTACGTCGTTTGCACTGAATGCACAGTCGCCGTTAAAAGAGGGGGCGATCATTCTGCATCCACTCGCCCGTGGAGCCGAACTGAGTACGGATCTCGACCACACGCCGCACAACTGGTATTTCAGCCAGGCGCGCGGGGCTGTGTTTTTAAGAATGGCGTTACTTACGTGTATGGTACAACGCGCCGAGCGCGTTATCGATGTCGTCTAACAAAAGGAAAAGCAAAGAATGTGCGGAATTGCTGGAGTTTTTCATCATCAAACGGATCGTTCAATAGACGCCCAAACCTTAGTTAACATGGCAGCGATAATGCATCACCGTGGGCCTGATGGTTATGGTTATCAGATTAAACCAGAGCAGGGCGTAGGCTTTAGCCATGCACGTCTTTCCATTATCGACCTGAACGAACAGCGTGGTCGCCAGCCGTTTATGTCGGCAGACCAACGGTTAATGCTGACGCATAATGGGGAGTTTTATGATTTTAAACGGATTCGTGCTGATTTAACCGCACGTGGCGCACGTTTCCGCAGTAAAAGTGACTCGGAAATCGTGTTGCATCTGTTTGAACGCTACGGCCTTGATGCGACGCTGAAAGAGTTGCGTGGCGAATTTGCGTTTGGTCTGTATGACGAAAAAGATCAGAGCCTGTACCTGGTTCGCGACCGCTTTGGCATCAAACCCCTGTACTGGACAGAAACCGAACACGGCGTCGTGTTTGGTTCGGAACTTAAGGTGCTGTTCGCTCACCCGGACGTTAAGCGAGAGTTCTCCGCTGAGGGTTTGTACCATCAGTTGATTCAGGTGATGGTTCCGGGTTCGACCGCCTTTGCCGGTATTAATCAAGTGCAGCCGGGCTATGTGGTCAAGGTAAAACGTGAGCATGGTCGTCTTACGGTCAGCGAACACAAATATTGGGACGTTAACTTTCCCAATGAACACGATTATCCGGGCGACGATGTCGACGAAGAACAATACATCGAGGGCGTTCGTGCGCAGTTATTGGAGGCGGTACAACACCGTATGACCGCGGATGTACCGGTGGGTTGTTACTTGTCCGGCGGCATCGACTCCTGCTCAATTCTCGGTTTGGCCTCGGCGTCAACGCAGACCTCCGTGAAAGCCTTTACCATTGGTTTTGATTCTGACGACTATGATGAAACACCGATAGCACGGGAAATGGCAGAGGCCACCCAGGCAGACCATCATATTATGGCGTTGAAAGCCAACGACCTGTATGACCACTTTGTAAAAACCTTGTGGCACACGGAGCGAACCATCTATAACACCCTCGGGGTGGCCAAGTACCTGATGAGCCAGCAGGTGCACGAAGCCGGCTATAAGGTCGTAATGACAGGCGAGGGCTCCGATGAGCTGTTTGCCGGCTATCCCGCGTTCCGCAAGGATATGTTCTTGCACGGGTTGGATCATCTGCCGGAAATTGAACGACTGGAATGGCAGCAATTGCTGGAGAAGAACAATAAGTTGTTTAAAGGAGCGATGCTGGCAAGGGAAGAGTTCGTCAGCGAAGCCTTTAACCAAAAAATGGGCTTTACCCCAAGCTGTGTGCAGCCATGGTTGTCATGCAGCAGTGTCGCCTTGCCATTGATGTCAGCTGAACTGCGGGAGCGGGTGACGGATTATGACCCGAGTAAGGCGATTGCGGATACCCTGGATGAGACCATGCTGGAGGGGCGGCATCCATTGGATCGCGCACAATACGTGTGGATAAAAACCATGCTTGAAGGACAAATCCTCACCTGGGGTGGTGACCGCGTTGATATGGCTAACTCGATGGAGGCGCGGCCGGCGTTTTTGGACCATCACTTGGCAGAGTACGCATTTACTGTACCGCCGCATCTGCGTATTAAAGGTAATAAAGAAAAATACGTATTGCGGGAGGCCATGAAAGGCTTATTACCGGAAACGCTCTACAAACGTGAGAAGTTTGCCTTTATGGCACCGCCGGCGCATACCGATCCGGAAAAATGGAAAGCGGTTGAAAAACTGGCGGAACAGTTCTTAAATCAGCGCGCGGTAGAAGCCGCCGGTTTATTGGATTACGAGGAAGTGGTACGAACCTTTGAACGCCATCAGGATCCGAATGTACCGGCCGAAGAACAAGTACAATTGGATGCGGTGATTAATCACATGCTGGGTGTACAGGTGCTGCACCACCATTTCGTCGCAACCGATGTGCCGCAACAAGCGGCACAAAGGGCAAAAGAGCTGGGCTGGGTTGCCTAACGCTGACCGTTTTTCGGTTCTACGTACTGAATAAAGTCCGCATAGCCGCGTTGTTTCATTTCCGCCAGTGGAATGAATTCCAACGCGGCCGAGTTCATGCAGTAGCGTAAGCCGGTCGGCTGCGGACCATCCTCGAAAACATGCCCTAGATGGGAGTCGGCGTAGCGGCTACGCACCTCGGTACGGGTGAAAAACCAGCTGTTGTCTTCTTTTTCAACCACGGCGTCGGCTTGTATCGGTTGCGTAAAGCTCGGCCAGCCGGTGCCGGACTTGTATTTATGTCGTGATGAAAATAAGGGCTCACCACTGACGACATCGACGTAAATGCCTGGCTTTTTGTTATCCCAGTAGCGATTATTAAAGGGTTCCTCCGTTTCATCCTGCTGTGTTACCGCAAACTCAATGGCACTGAGTTGTTGCCGTAACTGCTGTTTGGAAGGCTTGTTGAACGACTGCCAGGGGTATTGGGTATCGGTTGACGGCTCACCGCCCGGGTTGTCATTGCTAAAGCCATAGTAATCGACCTGAGGCGTGTCACCCCAGTGTTTCTCGACAAAATCATAGCGGCCTGAGTTATAGGTGTAGACTTTATAGCGGATCGGGTTTTTATCGTAATAATCCTGGTGATAGGTTTCGGCACGATAAAACTGCGTAAAGTCGGTGATTGGAACCACAATCGGTTGTGAAAAGGGCCCGTTTTCACTCAACCACTGCTTAGACTGTTCAGCGACCCGGCGTTGTTCGTCATTATGTACAAAAATTTCCGGACGGTACTGCTTGCCTCGGTCGACAAACTGGCCGTCGGCGTCGGTCGGATCCATGATTCGCCAGAATTTTTGCAGTAAACCGGCGTAACTGATGACCTTGGGATCGTAGTAAATTTGCACTGCTTCGGTGTGACCTGTGTTGCCGGCGGAAACCTGTTCATAACTCGGATTGGGTTCTGTGCCTCCGGTATACCCTGAAACCACCTCGCGGACACCGTCAAGTTGCTCAAAGGCCTCTTCGACACACCAAAAGCAACCGCCTGCCAGTGTCGCCACGGCCTCGTTTTGTTGCTTTTCTGTTGACGAATTTTGTGCGATGCTGAGAGTGCTGGTCAGCAGCAAGCAAAAGCCTAACATTATGGTGAAGCGCATATAACCTCCAGATGACATGGCTGCTAATAGCTTATAGGTGGGATTGGGTGAAAAAGTTCTCTGCATTGGCTATTTATTTATTAACCGCTGCGCCGGTGGTGGCGCAGGAGGCTGACGCGCAGACTTCTAAGGCGGTGGAAAAAGCCTGGTACGACAGCTTTCGTGAGGGGCTGACCACCTCCGTTGATGCCACAGCCCGCTGGGTAGACAGTTTTTTTGCGGAAGATCGGTTTGAAGAATCTTATGGTTCCTATGGGCGCTTATCAATAGCGCCGCAGTGGAGCGGTTATGACGGCTTCGAGGTTAAATCACGTTTTCGGGCGCGAGTTAATCTCCCACACGCGAAAGAGCAGTTCTCCGCGTTTATCGGTCGTGTCGACAGTGATGAATTTCTGGATGAAGGTTCCGCCGGCCGGCCGTCAATCATTCGCTCTCCCAGCTCGGATGAAGAATGGCTGGTGGGGCTGGGATTTGAGCCCAGCATGAATGAGCAACACCGGGTTTCCTACAGCATTGGCGTTCGCGGCGGGCTTGATTTCGATACTTATGTACGCGGTCGTTATATGACCGATATGGTGTTGAGTGAATCGGTTTTGGCGCGCTTCCAAAGCTCTGCGTTTTGGCGTGACAGCGATGGTTTCGGCGTTGCCCAACGCGTCGATCTGGAAGCCAGCTTAACCGAAACGGTGTTGGCGCGCTGGTCGTCACTGGGCACTTACGCACAAGAAACTGAGGGACTGCGCTGGAGTAGCACCCTACGCGCCTATAAGCTCTACGGTGAAGATAAAGCCATTGCCGTGGAGACCTGGGTGGAGGGGCAAACGGATTTTGCCGTACCGGTAAACGACTATGGTCTGCGGTTACTTAACCGGCAACGCTACCTGCGCGAATGGTTATTTGTGGAAACCTGGCTGGGTTACCACTGGCCCCGCGAGCAATTGTATGAGCAACGCGAGGGCCATTGGATGCTGGGGCTGGAGCTGGAAATTCACTTTGGCACGACCAACGCCTATTTGCCACAGCGGTCTCAATCGTCTTCCGACCAGGATAAGTCCAATAACAAGGGATCATGATCCGACGAGCGGTAGGGACCCGGCTGATAATAATCCGCGTCCCGGTAATCGTAACTGACCGGTTCATCAGCATTAAAATTAACATGCTGAGTATGGCTGACTTTGGGCACCAGTGATTGGTGCACAAAAATATGATCCAACGAACCTGCCTGACTGTCGTAGACGTAGGAGTATTCTTTTGCGTCCGACACATTGGGGTAGCCGTTTTCAATAAAGTACTGAATCGGATCTTCCTGATAATAGGCGTTAAAATCGCCCAGTAGCACTGGGTTCGGTAGTTGTTGCTGTTCGATCCAGCTTAGCAATTCCTGAGCGGACTCTACGCGCAACGCATTCCAGCAAGCTTGGCCATCGTTCTGATTCGCATTAATACCGTCATCGGGACAGCTGCCTTTGGATTTAAAATGATTCACTACCACGGTTAATGGCTGCTCAACACCCTCTACCTTAAAGGTCTGCGCTAATGGCACCCGGCTACCGCGGCGAAATGGCCCTTGTTCAAGCGTTGCGGCGTGTGATACCGGGGTTAGCCGTTGTGGATTGTAAATGATGCCTACACTGATCTGGTCAGTGCCAACCCGGGTGGAGCGGGGCTGGGCAATGGCATAATCGATACGGCTGGCGTCGTTAATCGCATCAACCAGTTCGCGGATGGCACTGTGCTGTTCAAAACCATCGTTTTCAACTTCCATCAGACCAACGACATCGGCCTTAAGCGCTGTAATGGCGGCAACCAGCTTATCCTGCTGACGTTGCAATTGCGCCGGAGAGCGCGCACCCCGCTCGGTCGGAAAGCCGTTGCCCTGACCATCACCATTAAAGTAGTTGAGCATATTAAAACTGGCGATGCGGATATTATCGCTGAGTTTGGGCACAATCGCGGTGATTTGTGAGCGTTGGTCAAGTTGTGGGGCGGTGGTAGGTTGGAGGCGATAATCGTCACGAAATTGCGACAATATACCGGTGACCGGCTTTATTGTAGCGCCACTGCGAAGACTGTTCTGAGGGCCATGAAACAGCTGTTGGTGTGGCAGCTGCTGTGGCTGTGTCTGGCTATTGTCGTCAATCTGTAGACGATTCAGCTGATTGCTTTTGGCCAAGGCCTGCGCCGCAGCCCCGGGTTTCGCGATCTGGGTTGGTGTCCATAAACGGCCGGCTGAGACATCAAAATAACCGTGACGGGCCAATGGGTAATGGCCGGATATCGTTAAGGGTTGGTCGGCGCTAATGGTCACTAACATCCCTTCGTGGGCTTCAGCCTGTTGCTCGCTGGTAAACGGCAATGTCAGTTCGACTGGGCTAACGGCCTCCGCCTGGCCACATTCAAACACCGCCGTGGTATTGGTTAGCATGGTAAGACCGTCGGTTTCATTGACAGTACCGGTCACTTTCAACAGCGTACCTGCTTTAATGTCTTGATAAACCTTACCTGAGGCCTTGATAAACAACCCTTCGGAAGTGTTGCTGTCATTGTCCTGTTGCTGTTGCGTGGATTGTAAAAACAGTCCGCCAAGTTGCTCCTTGGCGCTCCAGTTTTGAGTAACCACGCCAATGGTCGTTATTTGCTCACCGAGTTTGGGTGATTGGGTTGCCGAGCCTTGAATCTGTGCAATAGGTGTCAGTCCGGCATCGGAGTCGCAGTTTTGTGCCGCGCCGGGTAGGGCGAAGAAAAGTGCCGAGAGCGACAGAAGCGTTTTTTTCATTTTCCTGATTCCATTTTATGATAACTGCCCACTTCAAGTACCGGGGCGGCGTCCAAACGTTCAGCGTCCATCATTGCCGCAATGCGCTGCATTGACGACAACAACAATGACTGTTCCCAGTCATCGAGTGCTTGAAACTTTTCGATGAAGTCTTCCTGTAACGGCTGCGGTGCTTTGTTCAGCAGTGAGCGTCCTTCCTCAGTCAGATAAAGCAGCACCCGGCGTTTATCGGTGTGACTGCGGCGACGATGAATGAGTTGCCGGTGCTCCATCCGTTCAATGACATTGGAAACGGTTGCCGGGCTCAGGGTGATGTTCTGAGCCACTTCGCTGGCCGTTATACCATCACGGGCAACAATCTCGCGCAAGATCAGCAACTGTGGTGCCGTTAAACCGGAGTATTTGTTTAATTGTTTGGAATACAGATCGATGGCACGAATGACCTTGCGTAAGGCCAGTAGCAGTTCTTCGTACTTTTCCATAGTCCAATCCTTTTGCTGAAAAACGGTAGTTATCAGTACCGGCGGGCGGACAAGTCCGTGCGCCGAATTTGTATGACCATACCGACGTTGGGGTGGTCAAAATAGTGGGTTTCGTGGCTGATTACCCGGCGCAGTTGATCAAACAAATAAGCGCGTAAAAAGGGCTGCCGAGTGTCTTTATCCTGCAATATCCACTCCGCCTGCTGCTCCAGATCCGCAGGGGTTAAATCCAACATGTCGACGTCGCGCAAATTAAATGTATTATCAATGTGTAAGTAGTTACCGATAAGGAACACATGCAGCAGGCCATCCAGTTCCCACACACGCTCAGGCTGGTTGTTGTCGGTTAAAGGCTGAGGCCGTTGCTGTTCGCCGGCGGAGAATTCACCGTTGCCGCTGTTAACCGCGTCCAGTAATTGCTCAACACGATCAAGCAACGCTAACTCAGTCGCTGATGCCTCGGCTGACGGCTCGTCAACCGCAAAGCCATCGTAGCGAAAGGCATCGCTGAATTGCTGGCCACCGAACAGGCGGATGGTGTAATTCTGACGTTTACCAAACACTGGCTGTCGCCAGGCCACATGCAGCAAGGGTTTGGCTAATCCTTTGCGCTCCAGTTCACGACGAGTTTCGCTAAGCACATGAGTGGATTTGGGCAGTAAAAACGGCGCACGGGCGCTATGAATGTCGCCGCCGTTACCGTCGATGACGACGTCGGTCTGTTCGATTGTGGCGATGCGCGGTTGTGGCGCCAATGGGTTGCCGGGAATAGGAATCAACTCGCGTTCGTGGTCAAATTGACAGTCAATCTGCAGCGTCAACGGCTCCGCGCGGGTAGCGTCTGCCCCCGGTAACGGCCATTGCGGACAAGGCTCAAGTCCGGCAACCAGTGCCGGGAAGTCGCGGTTGATGTAGGGCGTTAGCAAATCATAACTGCCGGCCACGGGAATCGGCGTTACCGACGCTGGAAAGGTCTCGTTGATATCCTGCTCAACCGTGTGTTTAAACAGCAATACTTCGACTTCAAACCACCGCCAGTAGGCGCGATCGGGTAACTTTGCCTGTACCGGCATAATGGCTAGCCAACTTAACACACTGATTAAGCCCGCATATACTGTACGCCGTAGCGTCATTCGGTCAACTCCTGAGAAAAATCAGTTAGTAACGACTCTATCAGTTTTAGACGGCTTTGAGTATCCTCAAGCGACTGACTGATACGCAATCGATTTGGCCCGTCGAGCTTATAGTGACTTGGTGCTGTTTGCATCAGACGAATAATAGCCTCGGGTTTTACCTTAGTGTCATCTGCGAATTCAAGCACACCGCCTTGATTTCCCATATCGATTTTTCGAATTCCTAACCGTTCGGCCTGATTGCGAAGCGCTGTTTGACGGATTAAGTTTTTCGCCGCATCCGGTAACAAGCCAAAGCGATCGATCAGTTCGACCTGGATGTCCTGTAGCTGTTGTTCGCTGTCACTGCTGGCAATGCGTTTGTATAGACTCAAGCGATTATTGATATCCGGGATGTAATCGTCCGGTAGGAGTGCCGGTATGCGTAAGTCGACTTCAGCCCGTGAGCGGGTTAATCCTTCCAGCGACGGTTCTTTGCCGTCTTTCAGAGCCTGCACCGCCTGCTCCAGCATATCCATGTACAATGAAAAGCCGATACTTTCTATCTGTCCGCTTTGTTCATCACCCAACAGTTCGCCGGCACCACGAATTTCCAGATCGTGGGTAGCTAGCATGAAGCCAGCGCCAAGATCTTCTAATTGAGCGATCGCTTCCAGACGTTTTAGCGCATCTTTGGTCATCCGCTTCGGGTGAGGGGTCAGCAAGTAGGCGTAGGCCTGGTGATGCGAACGTCCGACCCGGCCGCGAAGCTGATGCATTTGTGCCAGTCCGAGGTGATCGGCACGATCCATAATAATGGTGTTAGCGCTGGGGACATCGATGCCGGTTTCGATGATGGTGGTACACACCAGCACATTAAAGCGCTGGTGATAAAAGTCGGACATGATGCGTTCCAGCTCGCGTTCGCGCATTTGACCATGAGCGACGGTGATACGCGCTTCCGGTACCAGTTGTTCAATGTCGCGCGCGGTTTTCTCGATGGTGTCAACGTTGTTGTGCAGAAAATACACCTGTCCACCCCGCAGAATCTCCCGCAAAATAGCTTCCCGCACGGTGGCGTCATCGTACTGGCGGACGAAGGTTTTAACCGCCAGCCGCTTGGCCGGAGGGGTTGCAATAATGGACAGATCACGAATGTTATTCATCGCCATATTCAACGTGCGCGGTATTGGTGTCGCCGTCAGGGTCAGGATATCCACGTCGGCGCGCATACGCTTAATGGTTTCTTTTTGACGCACGCCAAAACGGTGTTCTTCATCAACAATCAACAGCCCCAGATCGTTGCACTTAATGTTCTCCTGCAACAGTTTGTGGGTACCGATAATGATATCAACCTGACCGTTTTCCAGATCCTGCAAAATTTGTTTGGACTGCTTTGCGGTTTTAAAGCGCGACAGTACCTCAACCCGCACCGGCCAATCGGCAAAGCGGTCTTTAAAGTTTTCATAATGTTGTTGTGCCAACAGCGTGGTGGGCACCAGCACCATTACCTGCTTGCCGTCGTTGACCGCGATAAAGGCCGCGCGCATGGCCACTTCGGTTTTGCCGAAGCCAACGTCACCGCAAACCAACCGATCCATTGCCCGCGGAGCTCGCATATCAGCAGTCACTGCAGCGATGGCCTGTTGTTGGTCGATGGTTTCTTCAAACGGAAAACCGTCGGCAAAGCGTTGATAATCCTCTTCGACGATGGTGAAAGGATAGCCGGGCTTGGCTTCCCGGCGCGCGTAGACATCCAGCAGTTCGGCCGCGACATCGCGAATTTTTTCCGCGGCTCGTTTTTTGGCTTTTTCCCAGGTGTCGTTGCCGAGCTTGTGCAACGGCGCGTGATTGTCTTCGCCACCGCTGTAACGGCTTAATACGTCGAGTGAGGCAACCGGTACATAAAGCTTGGAGCCACCCGCGTACTCGATGGTAACGAATTCCGTAGTGACATTACCGGCATCGAGGGTGGTTAATCCCTGGTAACGGCCGACGCCATGTTCAATATGCACCACCGGCTGGCCAATTTGCAGTTCCGCCAGGTTTCTAATCAGCGTGTCCGGACTGACGGTTGCTTTTTGTTCGCGCCGCCGGCGCTGGGCCACCTTGTTACCAAACAATTCGGTTTCAGTGATAAACCAGAGCTTTTCATTCAGCAAATGAAACGAATTAACCACCGGGCTGACCAGTAGCCCCAGTGGCTCAGAACGGTTCAGAAAATCGTCCAGACTGCGAACCGGCGTTAACTGCCAGCCCAGCCGCGCAGTCAATTCCCGCAACGTCTCCTTGCGCCCGGCACTCTCTGCA
This sequence comes from Idiomarina sp. OT37-5b, assembly GCF_002968395.1. Taxonomy (NCBI): domain Bacteria; kingdom Pseudomonadati; phylum Pseudomonadota; class Gammaproteobacteria; order Alteromonadales; family Idiomarinaceae; genus Idiomarina; species Idiomarina sp. OT37-5b. The sequence goes on along the minus strand of NZ_CP027188.1, from coordinate 1,630,970 downwards.
GAAAACAGCACCCGTTCGCCGTTACTCAGCGCTTCATCGATGCGCCGCGCCAGTTTTGCAAAGGGGTTCTTACTGTGGTGATCGGCGGCAATATCGGTCACGATTTCGGTGTCGAACGTTACCGCTCCTGGCGTCGGTTTATCCGCGGGGATTGCCGTGCGGATGCGGCGCAACTGTTTAAAGCCGGAGTGAATTTCGTTGGCCGGTAAAAACAGTTCATTGGGGTGTAACAGTGGCCGTAGCGTGTCGTGACGGCGCTGTTCATAGCGGTGATTAATGTCAGTCCAGAGCCGTTCGAGCGCCCCCTGAATATCACCGAAACTGACCAGTACGGTGTCGTCAGGAAGGTAGTCAAACAGCGTTGCAGTCTGCTCAAAGAATAACGGCAGGTAATACTCGATGCCGCCGGGTAACTGAGATTTACTGACCTGCTGATAGACGGAATCGCGTTCGGTGGTGATGTCAAAACGTTCCCGGAATTGTGCACGAAAACGGTCAATACCGGCTTTGGTTAGCGGAAACTCATGTGCCGGCAGCAGGCGGATTTCCTCAACCGGATCCTGTGATAGCTGTGTTTCCGGATCAAAGGGTCGAATGCTGTCCAGTTCATCATCAAAAAAGTCCAGTCGATAGGGGCTGTTGCTGCCCATCGGGAATAAGTCGAGGATGGAACCGCGGGCACTAAACTCGCCGTGTTCCATGACTTGGTTGACGGAGCGGTAACCAGCCTGTTCGAGTTCGGTACGGAGCGCCAGATGATCCAATTGCTGACCGACCCGGAAAGACATCGCCTGGCTTTTTACAAAATGAGTGGGGGCAATACGCTGCATCAGCGTATTGACGCTGACAATCAGTGCCCCGCGTTTGGCACTTGGCAATCGCGCCAGTACGCTCAAACGCTCAGAGATGATGTCCTGATGCGGTGAAAAGCTGTCATAGGGTAGCGTTTCCCAGTCGGGAAACAAGGTAATGTCGTCATGATACTCAGTGTGTTCGCCGGCAAAGTAGCGAACTTCTTGCTCCAGCCTATGCGCTTGATTGGCGTCGGCAGTAACGATTAACACTCGGCCGGGCGTGCGATCGATAAGTTTTGCCAAGGCCAGCGCTTCGGCACTACCACGCAGATTAACCCAACTGATGTCACGTTCACTTGTGGTCGGGAACGGAGGTTGTAAAACAGATACTTCAGCCATGAGGATCCAACTACCCATTAAAAGACGTGGGCATTATACCGATTTGGCAACGGATTTGGATGACTTATGCGGTTAATCTTGTGCGCTTTTGTCCGTTTATGCGTCGTCTGTGGTTGGCTTTGACTGCTGTTGGCGTTGTTGCGCCCGGCGCTTTAATTGGCGGCTTTGCGCATGCAAGCTGGCACGGATGAGGTGTTCCTGATCCTGTTCAAGAATTTGCGCAAATGCCAGGGTCAGTATCTGTTGCTGACGTTCGTCATCATAATCACAGCTGTCGCAGCGCAAATAACAGTAAACCGCCAGTGATTCTTCCTTAAAAAATAATTTCGCCCGAAATAACTGGCCGGCCTCAAAGGGTCGGTTTGATAGCACGCGTAAGCCGCCACCGCCATATTCAATACCATCATAACGTTGCTGCGGGTCGTCTTCATAACGCAATAGGTAACCGAGCATCATCACCATACGTTGGTTCATCTGCTCAAGTAATGTCACCAGAACCGGCGAATGCTGGCTGTCCATCTTTAATTTTTGCAGCAGATCCTGGTCGCTGCCGACCATGTTCGACGCGACTTTGAAGAGTTCCGGCATTTCCTGCTCGAAATCAAACCGGTCGGGCACCTCAAAATCGTCAGCAAGCACTTCCAGATTAACCGGAAATTGCTCAGCAACGGTAAAGAAATCGCCGATTTGTTGTGTCTGAGATATTGGGGAATCCGCCATATTCCGCCCTTTTAGTTGTCAGGCCTGTCACAACTCATTATCCTTGCTGGTTATTAATTAGCAACATTAGTTTTTGAGAGGGTAATGTTTCAACCCGTTACGCTGTTCATTGCCATACGTTATGGCCGTGCACAAAAAAGTTCTGCCTTCACGCGTTTCATTAATCGGTTCGCGTTGGGCGGTATCGCGCTGGGAATCATGGCATTGATCGTGGTGATGTCGGTGATGAATGGCTTTGAGCACGAACTGAAACAACGCATTCTTGGTGCTGTGCCCCAGGTGACGCTGACCGCGAAGCAACCACTCAGCGACTGGCAACAGCAGTTGATGGAACTGCCCGAGCATCCGGCAGTCGCAGCTACACTGCCGTTAGTGCAAAGCCAAGCGGTTATTCAGGGACGTGACGAAATGGTGGTGGCGATGGCGCGTGGTCGGGTTAGCCATGATAGCAGTGATGGTTTACCGCCACGTTTGCGTGATGCCTTGCGGGTTGGCCAATGGCAGCTACTTAATGAGGGTACGTTTCGGGTGATACTGGGGCAGGCTGTCGCGCAGCGGCTCGGCGTTACGGTGGGCGACTCGGTGCGAATGATTACTGCGGCGGGCGCGGTCTATACGCCCTTTGGCATGGTACCGGCGCAGCGACGCTTTGACGTGGTGGGGATTTTTGCGCTGGAATCGGAAATTGACAGCGGCCTGGTTGTTACCGCCGCGGCGGATCTCAATCGATTGATGCGGCAGCCGGCGGCATCCATTCAGGGGTTCCAGTTGCAATTGACCGATGCCTTTGACGCACCGCGGGTAGCGGCAGCCTATCGTGAGCAAACCGATTATCAGGTGGATGACTGGCGGCAGCAATTTGGTCAACTGTTTAATGCGGTAGCGATGGAAAAACGCATGATGTGGCTAATGCTGGCTCTGATCATTGCGGTGGCCGCCTTTAATACCCTGTCGGCACTGGTAATGGTGATTAATGAGAAGCGTCATGATATTGCCATTTTGCAAACCATCGGCCTGACGCAGCCGCAAATCCGCAGAGTGTTCTTATTACAGGGCAGCTATAACGGCATTATCGGCACGGCTGTCGGGGTGTTGGCGGGATTGCTGATCAGTCTCTTTTTGAACCCGTTGTTATCCCTGTTGGGCGTCAATCTGATGGCGATAAGTCCGGCTGGACTGCCGGTGTTGATCGACGCTGGGCAGGTGATTCTGGTTGCTCTTGCATCACTGATATTATGCCTGGTCGCCACCGTATATCCGGCCCTAATGGCAGCAAAAACACAACCTTCGGAGGCCTTACGTTATGACTAAGCCATTGTTGCAGGGGCAGCAGCTCAGTAAAGTGTACGATGATGGCAGTGGCCAGGTTACCGTGCTCGATGCCGTAGATTTTAGCGTGGCACCCGCGGAAATGGTGGCTATTGTCGGCGCGTCCGGTTCGGGTAAAAGTACGTTAATGCATTTACTTGCCGGGTTGGATCGGCCAACCCAGGGCAAGGTGTTGTTTAACGGTGAAGATATTACCGGTTGGTCAGCGAGCAAACTGGCACAATGGCGCAATCAAAACCTGGGTTTTGTCTATCAATTCCACCATTTGTTACCCGAATTCAACGCGCTAGAAAATGTGGCGATGCCGTTACTGATTAGCGGTTGTGATAAAGCCACTGCCAGCCGCCGTGCAACCGAGCTGTTGCGGCGGGTTGGGCTGGAACAGCGTATGCACCATCGTCCGGCACAACTGTCCGGTGGCGAACGTCAGCGGGTTGCTATTGCCCGAGCTTTCGCTAACCAGCCCAAATTGATCATAGCGGATGAGCCAACGGGGAATCTCGATGGCGAAACCGCCGAATCCGTTTATCAGCTAATGCTGGAACTGAACCGCGAACAACAAACCGCGTTTATTATTGTCACCCATGACGAACATTTGGCGGCTCAGTTGCAACGAACCGAGCGACTGCAACGGGGACATTTGCAGGGGAGTAGCGGCTCGTGTTGACCTGGAGTATTGCCAGACGATTTCGCCGGCAACGTGGTCACACCGGCTTCTTGAGCTTTATTTCGGCGTCATCGACGTTGGGTATCGTATTGGGGTGCGCGGTATTGATCGTGGCACTGTCGATGATGAACGGCTTTCAGGGAGCGTTGCAAAATCAGTTGTTGCGCGTGGTTCCCCATGTTGAGTATCAGCGGGTTGACGGAACCTTCGATGATTGGCAGGCGATTGCAGAAATTGCCTATCGAGATGAAGCCGTTAGCTCTGTGCGGCCGGTGATAAAGCAAACGGCAATGGTGCAGGCCGGCGCTGAATTCAAAGGCGTGCTGCTGCAGGGGATTGCCACGCAGGCTGACGGTAATGACGTGTTTGATTTTATCGCCGCCGATGCGTTGCAGCAATTACAGCAGGGCAGTAACACCGTAGTGCTTGGTGCCGGTTTGGCAGAAGACTTGGCGGTAACGGTTGGTGATACGGTTACGCTGTTGATTGCCGAACGGGGTGAGGATGCCTTTCAGGCACCTAAGCGGCATCGTCTGAAGGTCGTCGGATTATTTGAATTTGGTGGTGAAATTGATCACCAGAACGCTTACACGTCGTTGGCTACGGCGCGCGCATTGGCCGGCATCGAAAGTGGCGTAACCGGTATCCAACTGAGTGTTCGCAATGTTTTTAGCGCGGATGCAGTGGCACAACGAGTCGGTAATCAACTGCCAAATCTGGTTTATGTTAACCACTGGATGCGCACCCACGGGCATTTGTACCGCGATATTGAGTTGGTGCGTACGGTGATCTATCTGGTGTTAGTCCTGGTTATGGCGGTGGCCTGTTTCAACATTGTCTCGACGCTGGTGTTGACGGTGACAAAAAAGCAGGCACAGATCGCAATGCTGAAAACCATGGGCTTGGCGGACTGGAAGATCATCCTGGTGTTCGTTTGGCAAGGTCTGCAAAACGGCTTATTAGGTGTCTTTTGGGGCGCGCTTGCCGGCATGGGCTTAGCGTGGTTGCTGCCGGATGCCATAGCGGCGCTGGAGGCGTTGTTTGCCGTGCAGGTACTTAATGACGATATCTACTTTGTCAGCCGTATTCCCTCGACCTTACGTTGGCAGGACGTGACCCTGGTGTGTTCGGTCGCCTTGAGCATGAGTTTATTGGCCACACTTTATCCGGCCTGGCGGGCGACCCGGGTTGAACCGGCGCGTGCATTGCACGGCTCGCATTAGTTGCTGCTTATTTGTTGTGGTGGCGTGAACCGGGACGCCGGCGCCAGGCCTTAACCACGGAGCGCCGCCATAAAAATCGAATGCCGAGATAGCCGATAATACTGGCCACGGTACCCAGTACCAGGCAACCGGTAATCAATGACGGACCAATGGTTGAAATACTGCTGAACAGCCAGTCCCAGCTGAGTTCAAAGCTGAACGGCTGTGGCGGCGCCGAGAGCAACCAGTTGCCGACTCGGTAACACAGGTAAAACATGGGGGGCATGGTGATGGGGTTGGAAACCCAGACCAGTCCAACGGAGAGCGGCAAATTTACCCGAAATGGAATAGCTGCAGCGGCCGCCAGCGCCATCTGAAAAGGAACCGGAATAAAGGCGGTAAACAGGCCAACAGCGAATGCTCCCGAAGCGGAGCGGCGGTTTAAATGCCAAAGATTTGCGTCGTGCAATAAACTGCCGAACAGCCGTATAAGCCGAGTTTGCTTAATTTTGTCGTGATCCGGCATCAACTTTTTAATGACACGTCGCGCCATAAAACTACCTGCTAATTGATTATGACCCCTGGTCAGGAGCAACGATGGACCGTTGTTTACTCTCTTTTATTGTGGGAATCGGTATCAGTTTGTTGCTACCGATCACCAACGACAACCTGATCCTATTGAGCATCAGTGCCTGGGCCGTGCTGGTCGGCTATTGGGTACCGCGAGCGCGAGCCGTTGCTACCGCTGTTGTGGCGATATTTTGCGGGATTAGCGTGACAACTGCAACACTAAATTGGCAGGCAACACAGGCTGAGCGCCTGCTCAACTCAGGCACCAAGCAATGGCTTGATGTTACCGTGGTTGAAATTCCACAGGTTTTCTCCCACCACACGCGTTTTATTGCATCCATCGAAGTACCGCAGAACGGATTTTTCCCCGCCGTGCTGGCACAACCTAAACTGCAATTGTCCTGGTATGGCGATGATGCTGAACAGATACAACTTGGACAGCGCTGGCGGGCTGAAGTTGCACTGAAGGGGTTTCGCAACTACTGGAACGAGGGCAGTCGTGATTATCTTGCGACCATGCAACGGCGGGGCATTGTCGCCCGGGGAACGGTCAGTCAAGGTCACTTATTGGCTGAAAAAAACGGTTTACGGGCGCGGTTGGTGCGGGTGTTTGAACAGCGCGACGATGGTCATCAGGGCATACTGGCGGCACTGGGCATCGGTGTGCGAGAGTTGCTCAGTGCCGAACAACAGCGTGATTGGCAGCACAATGGTCTCACCCATGCGTTGGCGATATCGGGGTTGCATTTAAGCCTGGTTGGCTGGGCCGGATTGATGATTGGTCGGGTATTGGTGGCAAGGTTGTTGGGTCAACGTTGCTCAAATGCGGGCCTAGAGCAGCGAAGCATTCACCCGTTAAGTTTGTTGGTGGCGTTAAGTATCGCGTTCGGGTATGCCTGGCTCGCCGATTTTTCGATAGCGACCCTGCGTGCCTTAATTATGTTCGCTGTTATTGTTGTGCATCGCGTGTTGGCGTTGAATGTCAGCGCCTGGCAACTGCTATTACGCACCGTTGCGGTGTTGCTGTTGCTCGACCCGCTGGCGTTATTGGATGCGGGATTCTGGCTGTCAGTTACAGCACTAGTGACCATCTTCACGACCTTATGGCGCTGGCGTAGCAAAGGTGCTGTCGGCAAGTGGCAAGGGTTGCTCAGGCTACAGGGTATGTTTTTGGCGGTGATGGCGCCGTTGTCGTTGCATTGGTTTGGCGGTGTGTCAGTCATAGCCCCGGCGATTAATGTGCTGGTACTGCCGGTCATCAGTCTGTGGTTGCTACCGCTGACCTTATTGGGTGTGGTGGCCGAACTGAGCTACGCACATACTTTTGCTGATAACCTTTGGTATCTGGCCGCGTTGCCCATGCATGTTATCGCGCCGTTTTTGAGCTGGACAGCTGAGTTTTCCTGGAGTTGGTGGCAGCCGCCCTTCAAGTTGCCATTGACGGCGTTATTGGCCGTGATGCTGGTAGTGTTGTTACCGCTCTCGCAGCGACTGTTGAAAGCGGTTTTGTTATTGACGGTGCCGCTGGCGCTCAGTGCCTGGCAGGTCAGCCGGCCGCGCGCGGATGATCTTTACCTGCACGTGCTTGATGTCGGGCAGTCGCAAGCGTTGGTGATCGAACGTGCTGGCCGCGCCTGGTTGGTGGATACCGCGATGGGCTATGATTCCGGCTACAATCTGGCGGCAACGGTGATTGAACCCTTCCTACAAAGCCGGCAACTGCAACTTGAAGCCGTGTGGGTGAGTCACCGCGATCGCGATCACAGCGGCGGGGTAAGCTATCTGCAACGAAAATACCCGCACATCAGTTGGTTTGGTGCGTTGACGCCGACACCCTGTGAGGAGGGTATGGAAGGGCGCTGGAACCAGATAAACTGGAAGGTATTATGGCCACCGCGAGTGGCACCACAACATACCAGTAGCAACAATGCGTCGTGTGTACTGTGGTTCCAATACGGTCAATTCACGTTTTTATTGCCTGGCGACATTGAATTCGGTGCTGAGCGCCACATCGCCGAGGCAAACGGCTTTCGACCGGCCGACGTTATGGTTGCACCCCACCATGGCAGTAAAACATCCAGTGGTTGGTTGATGTTGAAGCAGGTGCGGCCGTCATTGATTCTGATCAGCAATGGTGAGCATAAAGGGTTTAACTTTCCGCACCGTTACACAACGCAACGCTATCGGCATCTGCAGCGGCGCTGGTTTAATACTAAGGATCACGGTCAACTGTCGGTGGTCAGTGACGGCCAAGGCTGGCAACTGCTGTTACCTATGGCGCAAAAGCGACTGCGTAAACTCTATCATTTGGGTGACTAGCCATACGCGGTATAAAACAGGTAGAATGCGCGGGTATTTAGCAACTTATCGAGACTGCATGGACTCTCCGAGTTTAAAGAAAAAAACGTTTAGACGTTTACTTGGCTACATTAAGCCCTACAAGCTGACCTTCGCTATTGCCATCCTGGGCATGGTGGGTTTTTCCGCAATCGATACCTGGTTCTTTTCGCAAATAGAGACCTTGATTGACGATGGTCTCGGCAAGGGCAATTCCCGCATCTTGTTTATCGGTGGCCTGATTGTACCGGTGTTTTTTGTCATACGCGGACTGTTTAATGTTGCCAGTAATTATTTTCTGAATTACGTTGGTTTTAAAGTGGTCACACGGATGCGTCAACAACTGTTTGACCATTTAATGAAAGTACCGGTGTCGTTTCACGACCAACATTCCACCGGTGAGCTGATCTCGAAAATTACCTATGACACGCAGCAGGTGGCCGAGGCAACCAGTCGTGCAGTGCTGGTCTTAGTGAAAGACGGCGCTTTTGTTATTGGTCTGCTGGGTTTGATGTTTTACCAAAGTTGGCAGCTATCACTGGTCTTTTTGGTGGTGGGGCCTATCATTGCGAAAATTGTTGGGATTGTGTCGAAGCGCTTCCGTGTCGTCAGCAGTCGCATTCAGACCGCAATGGGTAATGTTACCACCACCGCAGAGCAAATGATCAATGGCCATAAAGTCGTGGTCATGCATGAAGGTCAGAAGGTTGAATCGAAACGCTTCGCGGCGATTAATAACAATACTCGTAACCAGAACATGAAACTGGTTAACACCCGCGCGATAAGTACCTCTGTGATTCAGTTTATTGCCTCGCTGAGTTTGTCGATGGTACTGATCCTGGCAAGCTTCCCGGAAATGCTGGAAAAGCTATCGCCGGGCGCCTTTACCACGTTATTAACCGCGATGATCATGTTGCTACGCCCGTTAAAGCAGCTAACCAATATTAACAGTGACTTTCAGCGTGGTATTGCCGCAGCAGCCAGTGTCTTTTCGGTACTGGACGAGCCGATCGAAGTGGACAAGGGCACCTTACTGGTGGATCGGGCGCGCGGTGACATTAAATTTAATCACGTTACCTTTGCCTATAATCAACACGATGAACCCGCGTTACAGGACATCAGCTTCGATCTGCACGAAGGCAAAACCGTTGCTTTGGTAGGGCGCTCGGGCAGCGGTAAGTCGACAATTTCGAGTTTGTTGACGCGTTTTTACGACATTTCAGACGGTGAAATTCTGCTCGATGGTCGCAACATCCAGGATTACAAATTGAAGTGTTTGCGTCGCCAGTATGCGCTGGTTTCGCAGCACGTGACCCTGTTTAACGACACCATCGCGAATAATATTGCCTATGGTGCCGCCGGTGACGTGTCCCGGGAGGACATCATTAAGGCGGCCGAGCAGGCGTACGTGACCGAATTCACCGATAATATGCCAAATGGCCTGGATACTATCGTGGGTGAAAACGGCGTCATGCTCTCCGGTGGACAACGGCAGCGAATCGCGATTGCCCGGGCATTATTGCAGGATGCGCCAATATTGATTCTTGACGAAGCAACCTCAGCGTTGGATACGGAGTCCGAACGGCATATTCAGCAAGCGCTCGGAGCGTTGCGCAAAGATCGTACGTCACTGGTGATTGCGCACCGCTTGTCGACCATCGAAAACGCCGATGAAATTCTGGTGATGGACAATGGTCGTATTATCGAACGCGGCAATCATCAGCAATTACTGCAGCAAGAAGGCGCTTATTATCAGCTGTACAACCTGCAATTCAGCGGGGTATAGCCATGTGGCTTCAGCGTCGCTGGTACGATAAAAGATTGCACCCGCTGCTGTATCTGTTGGCGCCATTATCGTTATTATTTTGGTTGTTGACCAACCTGCGCCGCTCGCTGTACCGCTTTGGTTTGTTGCGCACGCACAAGAGCGATGTGCCGGTGATTGTGGTTGGCAATATCAGCGTTGGCGGCACCGGCAAAACACCGCTGACGATAGCGTTGGTCGAGTGTTTAAAAGCACAGGGTTACCGGCCGGGTATTGTTAGCCGTGGTTATGGCGCGCAAGCGAACTTTCCACATACGGTTAGCGTCGATGATGATGCCGCCACCGCGGGTGATGAACCATTGATGTTGCGCCGTAAGTGCGAGTGTCCGGTGGTGACATCACCGCGCCGGGTAGAAGCAATACAGGCGTTGAGACAACAGTACCCCGATGTTGATGTGATCATTAGTGATGACGGGCTCCAGCACTATGCGATGCACCGTGATATCGAGTTGATATTGATTGATGCCGAGCGCGGTATCGGTAATGGTTGGTTGTTGCCCTGTGGACCCTTGCGAGAAGGCCCGTGGCGGTTAAAAGGGGCAGAATGGGTCCTTTCACTGTATGCGCAGCATCCGTTTGCCCAATATGTGGTTGAAGTGACGCCACAGCCGTGGCGACGAGTCATCGACAATGAATCGGTAGCGGCACCGCCGACACCCTGTTATGCGATTGCTGGTATCGGGAATCCGCACCGTTTTTTCCATGGCTTACGACAACAGGGAATCGAGCCGGAACGTTGTCTTGAATTTCCTGACCACCATAAGTTTACGCCGGCAGACTTTGCTGAAGCCGCCGGCAAGACGATACTAATGACGGAAAAAGATGCCGCAAAATGTCGGGAATTCGCAGCGGATAATTGGTTTTATCAGCCAATAGCGGCACAACTACCGGATGATTTGAGCGCAAAGCTGACTCAGCAACTGCGCAAATTGAGTGCTTGAGGATAACACCATGACTATTGACCCGAGTGTACTGGAAGTGATCGCCTGCCCTAATTGTAAGGGCAAACTCACCTATGCCGAACAGGCTAATGAATTGATTTGTCGCGGCGAACGACTTGCCTATCCCATTGATAGTGGTATTCCGGTATTGATGGCGGAACGTGCACGGACGCTGGATAGTGAAGAAATGGAGAAATTAACCGCATGAGTTTTACCGTCATTATTCCGGCACGCTATCAATCATCTCGATTGCCGGGTAAGCCATTAGCGGATATCGGCGGTAAGCCGATGATCCAACACGTGGTCGAACGCGCCGAACACAGCGGTGCCGCGGAAGTGATTGTGGCGACCGATGACGAACGCGTGAAACAGGCCGTCGAACACTTCGGTGGACGGGTAATGATGACGGCGGCCCATCATCAATCAGGGACGGAGCGGCTCGCCGAAGTGGTAGAGTATCTGGCGCTGGCGGAAGATGAGATCGTTGTTAACGTGCAGGGTGATGAACCCTTTATCCCGCCCGAAATCATTCGTCAGGTGGCGGATAACCTTGCCAATCAGCGGCAGGCGCCGATGGCAACGCTATCCGTGCCAATTGACGAAGATGAGGACATTTTTAATCCCAACGTGGTTAAGGTCGTGCGTGATGCTGCCGGCTATGCGTTGTACTTTAGCCGTGCTGCGATTCCCTGGGATCGTGACAATTTTAATGCGCAACGTACCAATGCTGTCATACGCAGCGACGTGTATCATCGCCATATCGGACTTTATGCTTACCGTGCCGGCTTTGTGCGGCGTTATGTTGATTGGCCGGTATCGCCGCTGGAGCAACTGGAATCATTGGAACAACTGCGGGTGTTGTGGCACGGCGAACGCATTCACGTGGCTGAAGCGATTAAGACACCTATGGCAGGTATTGATACGCCAGACGACTTAGCCGCCGCCCGGCGTCGGGTGTAAGTGACGACGCAGTGATGGACGTTAGTCCATCGCTGCCATCTGTGCGTATTCGTCTTCGAAAAAGAACTTCTCTTCGCCGAACGCCGGTTTCAGTTGATGTAACCAGGTTGCATCCGGGTCATATTTAGCGAAAAACGGGCGTTGTACCCAGTCCGGATTGCGACCCTGAATAAAGCGCAGGACAAACACCTTCTCACCGGCGATCTCAGTAACCCCCTGAACTTCTACCTTACCCGGACCGGCACTCATTGACGGACCACGAACGGTTCGAGCGATACCTGACACCTGTTGATAAGCTTGACGGAAAATCTCCCAGGTGCGTTCCAAGGGCACCTCAAAGTAGCGCTTAGCTCCTGTGTCACGTTCAACGAACATATAGTAAGGAATCATGCCCAGGCTGACTTGTTTCTGCCACATGGTTGCCCAGACATCCGGATCGTCGTTAATGTGGCGTAATAATGGCGCCTGGCAACGAATTTGAACACCCGTACTGCGCAATCGACGAATGGCTTCCTGGCAAACTTCCGTGCGCAGCTCATTGTGGTGATTGAGGTGCGCCATGATCGAAACGTGTTTACCGCCATCCACCAGTTTTTCCAGTAAACGCAGTAAGTCATCGGCGTCCGGATCGGTGATAAAGCGATACGGCCAGAAGGTCAGTGATTTTGTGCCGATACGAATGGTTTTAATGTGATCAAACTCCGGCTTCAACAGGTTCTCAAGATAGTGCTGCAACTTGCGCGTACGCATCACCATAGGGTCACCGCCGGTAACCAGCAAGTCCGTCACTTCTTTGTGCTGAGCCAGGTAACGATGTAATTGATCGGCGTCATTAGAGTTGAAACGCGTTGCCTTGCCGACAAACTGCGCCCAGCGGAAGCAGAACGTGCAGTACGAGTGACAATATTGACCCTGAGCCGGGAAAAACAAGACCGTTTCGCGGTACTTATGCTGCATGCCGGGCAGTGGCTCGCCGTCAACGTGAGGCACGTTCATCTGCATTTGTCCGGCCGGATGCGGGTTCATTTCTTGCCGCAACTGAGTGGCCAGATCAAATACTTCGTTGGTGGTGTGCTTGCCGGACATCAAATCCGCCATACGCTGAAAGGCACTCGGATCCAACATATCTTTTTGTGGGAATGTTAGCTGAAACAGCGGATCGTTTGGCACATTTTCCCAGTCAATCAGTTCGTTGAAGACATATTCGTTCACACGGAAGGGCAGCACATTAGCCACCACTTTCATTTCGAAGCGCATGTCTTCAGGGACTCGGTTCAGCGCTTCAATCTTGTCCAACTGGCGATGTTGGTAAACTTTGAAGCGGCGCGGAGTAATGACGGGTTCTTGTACGTTGACTACTTGCTGCATAAGCCTCTCTGTTCGTTGTTCGCGAAAATTGCGCTGTATTATAATTAAATTGAGTCGATATTGCACGAAAACAAAGGAATATAATCGTTCGAGGTCGAACGAGTAGGGGCGTGATGACCGGTTAGCATGGCGCCAGACACTTTCTCAAACAGAGCCATCAAATCCCCTTATCGCCATATCGTTTCTACCGCCGGCATGAAAAAAGGACATAAAAAAAGCGCCCGCAGGGGCGCTTTTTGGCAATCTCAGCAGATTACTTTTTGATTGGGTTGAACGTGCGTTCGGTATGACCGGTATACAACTGACGAGGACGGCCGATTTTCTGGCTTTCTTCGCTCATCATCTCGTGCCAGTGTGATACCCAGCCGACGGTACGCGATAATGCGAAGATTACCGTGAACATGTTGGTTGGGATACCAATCGCTTTCAGCACGATGCCTGAGTAGAAGTCGACGTTCGGGAACAATTTCTTCTCGACGAAGTAGTCGTCTTCCAGCGCGATGCGCTCCAGTTCCATGGCTACGTCCAACAATGGATCGTCGCGGTTCAGTTCTTTCAGTACTTCGTGGCATGACTCGCGCATAACCGTTGCACGCGGATCCATGTTTTTGTAAACACGGTGACCGAAGCCCATTAGACGGAACGGGTCGTTCTTGTCTTTGGCTTTCTCAATGTACTTCGGAATGTTTTCAACCGAGCCGATTTCTGCCAGCATACGCAGGCAGGCTTCGTTAGCGCCACCGTGAGCTGGTCCCCACAGTGATGCCACCCCAGCGGCGATACACGCGTAAGGGTTAGCGCCTGAAGAGCCGGCCAAACGAACGGTCGAGGTTGACGCGTTTTGTTCGTGATCAGCATGCAAGATGAAGATACGATCCATGGCCTTGGCAACGGCTGGGCTGATTTCATAGTCTTCAGCCGGTACTGAGAACATCATGTTAAGGAAGTTCTCGGCGTAGCCCAGGTCGTTACGTGGGTAAACAAACGGTTGACCGATGCTGAACTTGTAAGCCATCGCAGCAATCGTCGGGATTTTTGCGATCAGGCGGTAAGCACTGCGCAGGCGTTGGTCCGCATCATGAATGTCCAGATCATCGTGATAGAACGATGACAATGCGCCAGTAACCGCACATAACATTGCCATTGGGTGCGCATCGCGGCGGAAACCGTTAAAGAAGTTGTGTAAGCCCTGATGCACCATGGTGTGCTTGGTGATGGTCTTTTTAAACTTCTGGTATTCGTCTGAGGTTGGCGCTTCACCGTGTAACAACATGTAGCAGACTTCCAGGTAATCTGCTTTTGTTGCCAGCTCACCGATTGGGTAGCCGCGGTGTAACAACATGCCTTGTTCGCCGTCGATATAGGTGATAGCCGACTCGCAAGAGCCTGTTGCCAGAAAGCCTGGATCAAAGGTGAAATAACCATGTTTTCCAAGAGTGCGGACATCGACTACATCTTTACCGGCAGTAGGTGATAACACCGGCAGTTCGATTGACTGTCCATCAATCTGTAAGGTGGCTTTACGATCAGCCATAAGGAATTCTCCTTGCTTCTACTTTTGAAAAAGTGCGCTAATTTAACTCGAAACTGGTGCCAAATGTCAATTTTTGTAAAGGCGGTTAGATCAAATAGACAACCTTTATACGGTGCAGACATGAAAACAAGATTACAGTTACCGTGGGAAAATTAACCAAGTTAGACTTTAGTCTTATTTACCTCAATAAATCCAAAACTTGTGCGTTTACGTTCCTTGTTTTGTCATTGTAATTGCTCATCAGGCTAGATATACTCACTGCCGTCGAGGTGGCATTGAAGTATACTGCAAATGCCCCGAGCAATCTTTTACATTTCTTTAGTGCTTTATTAAAAGGCAATCTATCGTGAAAAAAGAAAGACCTGTAAATTTAGATTTATCAACCATTCAACTTCCTGCCGCTGCCAAAGCATCCATTATTCACCGTGTTTCTGGTGTGGTTATGTTGATTGCACTGGCCTTCCTGATTTGGGCTTTTGCTACATCTTTATCTGGCCCCGAAGGTTTTGCACACGTCGAAAGCCTGATGACCAGCTTTGTCGCTAAGTTCATTGGCTGGGGTATTTTGACAGCGTTAGGATTCCACCTAATCATCGGTGTTCGCCACTGGGTGATGGATTTAGGTCACTGGGAAGAGCTTGAGTCAGGCCGTGCCAGCGCCAATATTTTCATCGTTCTGTCGATCATCTGGGCTGTACTGGTAGGAGTTTGGTTATGGTAAAAGCAGCTGGAACTTTTGGACGTAGCGGCTCGCATGACTACATCTTGTTGCGCGCTTCTTCGATCATTATTTTTCTATTCACTCTGTTCATGGTTGGCTTTTTCGCTGCTACCGCGGACGTCACTTACGAAAACTGGAGTGGATTGTTTGCCAATGTGTGGATGAAAGTGTTCACCTTGTTAACCCTGACGGCGGTGCTGATCCATGGTTGGATTGGAATTTGGCAGGTACTGACCGACTACGTTAAGGCGTCAGGCGTACGTGCTTTCATTCAATTCGTGTTCAGCGTCGGTTTGATCGTCGTTTGGCTCACTGGCTTGTTTGTACTGTGGGGTGCTTAAGTGAACGTTAAAACTTTAGAATTTGATGCAGTGGTGATCGGTGCCGGCGGTGCTGGCATGCGTGCAGCGCTGCAAATTTCACAAGAAGGTTTGAGCTGTGCGTTGATGTCGAAAGTGTTTCCAACGCGCTCTCACACCGTTTCTGCGCAGGGTGGTATTACGGTTGCGCTGGGTAACGCGCACGAAGACGACTGGCAGTGGCACATGTTTGATACCGTCAAAGGTTCAGACTATATCGGTGACCAAGATGCCATCGAGTATATGTGTAAAGCGGGTCCTGAAGCCATCCTGGAAATGGAAAACCTGGGCTTACCGTTCTCTCGTTTTGAAAACGGTAAAATTTACCAGCGTCCGTTTGGCGGCCAATCGAAAGAATTCGGTGGCGAGCAGGCGGCACGTACTGCAGCTGCCGCTGACCGTACCGGCCATGCGTTGCTGCACTTGCTCTATCAGCAAAACGTAAAAAACAAAACCACCGTTTTCTCTGAGTGGTATGCACTGGATATCGTTAAAAACCAGGACGGTGCCGTTGTTGGTGTAACCACAATGGATATAGAATCGGGTGAAGTCTACTTCGTAAAAGCCAAAGCGGTCGTTCTGGCAACCGGTGGTGCCGGTCGTATTTATGCGTCGACCACTAACGCGCACATCAATACCGGCGACGGTGTTGGTATGGCGTTGCGTGCCGGGGTTCCGGTGCAAGATATGGAAATGTGGCAGTTCCACCCAACCGGTATCGCCGGTGCGGGCTCTCTGGTAACCGAAGGTTGCCGTGGCGAAGGTGGCTATTTGCTGAACAAAGACGGCGAACGCTTCATGGAGCGTTATGCGCCGAACGCAAAAGATTTGGCGTCACGTGACGTTGTTTCGCGTGCAATGATGACCGAGATCCGCGAAGGCCGTGGTTGTGAAGGCCCGTGGGGCACGCACATTAAACTGAAGCTGGATCACTTAGGTAAAGAAACTTTAGAAAGCCGTCTACCGGGCGTGTGTGACCTGTCACGTACGTTTGCACACGTTGACCCAGTGAAAGAACCGATTCCGGTTATTCCAACCTGTCACTACATGATGGGTGGTATTCCAACGGATATCCACGGTCAGGTACTGACGGTGGATGATAACGGCCAGACCTCACACGTGAAAGGCTTGTTTGCCTGCGGTGAAATCGCCTGTGTATCAGTACACGGCGCTAACCGGCTTGGCGGTAACTCGTTGCTGGACCTGGTGGTATTCGGTCGTTCTACCGGTATGCACCTGGGTGAAAACCTGGCGGCGAATGTTGAAGCCCGCGAAGCCAGTGCCGACGATGTCGATGCAGCACTCGCACGTTTCAACCGTTGGGAAAACACGCAGAAAGGTGAAGACCCGGCACAAATCAAGAAAGATTTGCAGCAGTGCATGCAGATGAACTTCTCGGTATTCCGTGAAGGCGAAGCGATGAAAGAGGGCTTAACCGAGCTACGTGAAATCCGTGAGCGTCTGAAAAATGCACGTCTGGATGACACGTCGAAAGAATTCAACACGCAACGCGTTGAGTGCTTAGAGCTGGATAACCTGATGGAAACGGCTTACTCAACCGCCGTGGCTGCAAGCTTCCGTACTGAAAGTCGTGGCGCACACAGCCGTGCTGATTATCCGGATCGTGATGATGAGAACTGGTTGGTTCACACCATTTATCGTCCGGAAAAAGAAGACATGGTGACTCGCGAAGTCAATATGGCACCGAAGTTGCGTGAGGCTTTCCCTCCGAAAGCTCGTACCTACTAAGTTGGAGGGTGATATGAAAACGTATACATTTTCAATTTATCGCTACAACCCTGACGTCGATAACGCTCCTCATATGAAGGAGTACACGTTGGAAGTTGAAGATAATCAGGATTTGATGGTGCTTGAAGCACTGATCAAATTAAAAGAGCAAGATCCGACGTTAGCCTTCCGTCGTTCTTGCCGTGAGGGCGTATGCGGCTCTGACGGTATGAACATTAACGGTAAAAATGGCCTGGCTTGTATTACGCATCTGTCCGAGTTGAAATCGAATAAGATCGTTATCCGTCCATTACCAGGGTTACCGGTTATTCGTGACCTAATCGTGGACATGAGCCAGTTCTACAAGCAGTACGAGAAGATTAAGCCGTATTTGATCAACGATGACAAAACGCCACCTGCGCGTGAGCGTCTGCAGTCACCGGAAGACCGTGCTAAGCTTGATGGACTGTATGAATGTATCCTGTGTGCATGTTGTTCAACCTCATGCCCATCGTTCTGGTGGAATCCGGATAAATTCGTAGGTCCGGCCGGCCTACTACACGCTTATCGATTCTTGATCGACAGTCGTGATACGGCTACTGAAGAGCGCCTCGATGAATTGGACGATGCCTTTAGCGTCTTCCGTTGTCACGGTATCATGAACTGTGTCAATGTTTGTCCTAAAGGTCTTAACCCAACCAAGGCGATCGGTCACATCAAATCGATGTTGCTGAGCCGAGCGGTTTAACAGGAACAAACGATTGATGTTGTGAATAGCCATCCCAAGTCGGGTGGCTATTCTTTCATAGTTTGAGCAGAATGAGTGGAAAGGAAACGCAATGCAAGAGGGTGTAATGCGTGAATGGCTAGAATCTTCGCATCTAGCCGGAGGCAACGTCGCTTATATCGAACAACTGTTCGAGGCGTACCTCGATGATCCAACTGCAGTGAGTGATGAGTGGCGTAAACTGTTTGATTCGTTACCAAAAACTGACAGTGCAGTTGATGTTAAGCTGAGTGATGTTCGTGATGAGTTTCGAACACTTGCGAAAAACAAGCTTAAGCAAACAGGCACTGGCAGTGCTTCAGCCGATCAAAAACAAGTCAAAGTCCTGCAGCTGATAAACGCGTATCGTTTCCGCGGTCATCAACACGCAAATCTCGACCCGCTTGGATTGTGGAAGCAAGACAATGTTCCTGATTTGTCGCTTGATTTTCATGGTTTGACCAAAGACGATCTGGAACGCGAATTTAACGTGGGGTCGTTGGCCGTTGGCAGCGAAACCATGAAGTTGAAAGACATCCACAGCGCGCTGGAGTCAATCTACTGTGGTTCTGTCGGTGCCGAATACATGCACATTGTATCGACCGAAGAGAAGCGCTGGATTCAACAACGCCTAGAAGGTGTGCGTGGACAGCCTAAATTCAGCAAAGATCAACAGGTAAAAATTCTTCGCGAACTGATTTCTGCCGATGGTCTGGAAAAATACCTCGGTTCTAAATTCCCGGGCGCGAAACGTTTTTCACTGGAAGGTGGCGATAGCCTGGTGCCGTTGCTTAAAGCTCTGATTACCCGTTCGGGCGAGCAGGGCGCAAAGGAAGTTGTCATTGGTATGGCACACCGTGGTCGCCTCAACGTATTGGTTAACGTGCTGGGTAAAAAGCCACAGGATCTGTTTGACGAATTTGCCGGTAAACACAGCAATAACAAAGGCTCGGGTGATGTTAAGTATCACATGGGCTTCTCGTCTGACTTTGAAACGCCGGGCGGCGATGTCCACTTGGCTCTTGCTTTTAACCCGTCGCATCTGGAAATTGTTAACCCGGTAGTAATGGGTTCGGTGCGAGCGCGTATGGATCGGTTACAGGATCCAGAGGGCAAGAAAGTCCTGCCGATTACCATCCACGGCGATTCCGCCATTGCCGGACAGGGTGTGGTGCAGGAAACCTTTAACATGTCACAGACCCGTGCGTATCAGGTCGGTGGCTCGGTTCGAATCGTCATCAATAACCAGGTTGGTTTCACCACCTCGAAACGCGAAGATGCGCGTTCGACGCAGTATTGTACGGATATTGCGAAAATGGTGCAGGCGCCAATTTTCCACGTTAATGCTGATGACCCCGAAGCGGTTGTGTTTGTTACGCAATTGGCTTTGGATTATCGCAACACCTTTAAACGTGACGTTGTGATTGACTTGGTCTGTTACCGCCGTCATGGTCACAACGAGGCTGATGAGCCAAGCGCAACACAGCCATTGATGTACGCCAAAGTTAAGAAACACCCGGTTGCGCGCGAATTGTACGCGGAAAAACTGGCGTCGAGTAACGCTGTTTCTCAAGACGATGCTAAGCAGTGGGTTCAGGATTACCGTGATGCCTTAGATAAAGGCGAAGTGGTGGTTGACGAGCATCGCCCAATGCGTCAGCACTCGGTTGATTGGACGCCATACATCGGTAATGACTGGGATGTTGAGTACGACTACAAAGTTGATAGCGACACGCTCAAGCAATTAGGCGAGAAAATCGCGTCGTACCCGCAGGAACACAAGCTGAACTCGCGCGTGGCGAAGGTTTATCAGGAACGCCAAAAAATGGCCAAAGGCGAAAAGCCAATGGACTGGGGCTTTGCTGAGAGTCTTGCCTACGCGACACTGGTGAATGACAACATTCATATTCGTTTGACCGGTCAGGACTCGGGGCGTGGTACGTTCTTCCATCGTCACGCGGTGTTGCACAACCAAGACGATGCCAGTACTTATATGCCGCTGAATCACATCAAAGACGATCAGGGCAAAATTGAAATTTACGATTCAGTACTGTCAGAAGCGGCGGTATTGGCGTTTGAATACGGATATGCAACCGCGGAACCGAAATCACTGATCATGTGGGAAGCACAGTTTGGTGACTTCGCCAATGGCGCCCAGGTGGTTATCGACCAATTCCTGAGCTCCGGTGAGCAAAAGTGGGGACGTTTGTGTGGTTTAACGTTATTGTTGCCACATGGCTATGAAGGTCAAGGACCTGAGCACTCGTCCGCGCGGTTGGAGCGATTCCTGCAGTTGTCTGCGGATCATAACTGGTCTGTTTGTGTGCCGACAACGCCGGCACAGGTATTCCACATGATTCGTCGTCAGCAGTTACGGCCGGTACGTCGTCCGTTGGTTGTGATGACACCGAAATCCTTGTTGCGTCATCCATTAGCGATTTCTGAAATGGATGATTTGGCAAATACCGGCTTCCAGAACGCCATCGCCGAGATCGACGATTTAGATCCGAAGAAGGTAAAACGCGTTGTGATGTGTGCAGGTAAGGTGTACTACGATCTGTTGCAAGAGCGTCGTAATCGCGAACAGGATGATGTTGCCATTATCCGTATTGAACAACTGTATCCGTTCCCGGCTGAAGAAGTGGCCGAGATCATGAAAGATTATCAGCACGTCAAAGATTTTGTTTGGTGTCAGGAAGAGCCTCAGAACCAGGGTGCCTGGTATAGCAGCCAGCATCATTTCTGGGCGGCCATTCCGTCTGGTGCTCAATTAACTTACCGAGGTCGTGAAGCATCTGCGGCACCGGCTGTCGGTTACTTATCCGAGCACAACAAGCAACAACAAAAACTCGTTGACGAAGCGCTAACCATTAAATAGGTGAAGATGAACCATGGCGATTGATATTAAAGTTCCTCAATTACCCGAATCTGTTGCCGATGCCACCATCGCAACATGGCACGTAAAACCTGGCGATAAAGTGTCGCGTGACCAGAATCTGGTTGACATCGAAACCGACAAGGTAGTGCTGGAAGTTGTTGCAGAAGCTGACGGTGTGTTAGGCGAAATTATTGCCGACGAAGGCACCACGGTGACGGCAGAGGAAGTGATTGGTAAAATTGAAGAAGGCGACGCAGCTGCTGCCGAAGAGTCTAAGTCTGACGCTAAATCAGACGAAAAATCGGCACAGCAAGACAGCAAAACTGACAGCGGCTCCGACAACAAAGGCAGTGGCGAGAAGCTGAACGTAACCGTACCTCAGTTGCCGGAATCGGTTTCCGACGCGACCATCTCTGCATGGCATGTGAAAGAAGGCGATGCGGTTAAACGTGATCAGAATCTGGTTGATATTGAAACCGATAAAGTGGTGCTGGAAGTGGTTGCACCCGCTGACGGCGTATTGGTCGAAATCAAACACGATGAAGGCGCAACCGTTGGCGCTGATGATGTTATTGGTATCGTTGAAGCGGGAGCCAGCGCTGACAGCAAAGCGGACGCGAAAGCGGACACATCAGCGGACAATAAAGACGCTGACGAAGGCGACAGCGAAGTTGCCGGTCCGGCAGTACGCCGTTTATTGGGTGAGCACGGACTTAAGCCAAGTGACGTTAAGGGCACGGGCAAAGGTGGTCGTGTGACCAAAGAAGATGTTGAAAAACACATCAAAGGTCAGTCGGCTAAATCAGAGCAAAGCAGCAAGCCACAGGCACAGCCTGCGACAGCCGGTGATCGTGATCAAAAACGTGTACCAATGACGCGTTTGCGTAAGCGGATTGCTGAGCGATTATTGCAAGCTAAGAACGACACCGCCATGTTGACGACCTTTAACGAGATCAACATGAAGCCGATCATGGACTTACGTAAAAAGTACAAAGACGTGTTTGAAGAAACACACGGTACGCGTCTTGGCTTTATGGGCTTTTACGTGAAAGCGGTAACCGAAGCACTGAAACGCTTCCCTGACGTTAACGCATCCATTGACGGTGACGACATCGTATACCACAACTACTTTGACGTCAGTATTGCGGTATCAACGCCACGTGGCCTGGTAACGCCGGTATTGCGCGACACCGACAAAATGTCCATTGCGGACATGGAAAACGGTATTCGCGATCTGGCCATTAAAGGCCGTGACGGTAAGTTGACGCTGGAAGAAATGCAAGGCGGTAACTTCACCATCACTAACGGTGGTGTGTTTGGCTCACTGTTGTCGACACCTATTCTTAACCCACCACAAAGCGCGATTCTGGGTATGCATAAAATCCAGGAGCGTCCAATGGTGGTGGACGGTAAGATTGAAATCTTGCCAATGATGTACTTAGCTCTGTCTTATGACCATCGTATTATCGACGGTAAAGAATCGGTAGGCTTCCTGGTCACCGTTAAAGAGCTACTAGAAGATCCTCAACGTCTTATCCTGGATATCTAAAGACGCTGAGCCGCAGCCGCAACGTCAATTTTGACTTGCGGCTGTTATTTTTGTGCCGTTTTCGTTAAAATTCGGCGCGGTATTCGGGTAAGCAGCAGGTAAGCTGCTTTTGTTGTTTCAACGAATCGGAAGAGCATCATGAATTTGCATGAGTATCAGGGTAAGCAACTCTTTAAAGAGTTTGGTTTGCCAGTATCTGAAGGTTTTGCCTGTGACACAGCTGATGAAGCTGTCGAAGCAGCAAAGCGTATTGGCGGTGACACTTGGGTTGTAAAATGTCAGGTTCACGCAGGTGGCCGTGGTAAAGCGGGCGGCGTGAAGTTGGTTAAGAGCCTGGATGACGTACGTGCGTTTGCAGAGCAGTGGTTAGGTAAAAACTTAGTAACTTTCCAGACCGACGAAAAAGGTCAGCCGGTTGCTAAGATTTTAGTTGAAAGCTGCACCGACATCGCTGACGAACTGTACCTGGGTGCAGTGGTTGACCGTGGTTCACGTAAAATCGTGTTCATGGCGTCAACAGAAGGCGGCGTAGAAATCGAGAAAGTTGCAGAAGAAACGCCGGAAAAAATTCTTAAAGCGGAAATCGACCCAACCGTAGGCGCACAGCCTTACCAAGGTCGTGAACTGGGCTTTAAACTGGGCCTGACCCCGGATCAAGTGAAGCAGTTCACGAAGATCTTCCTGGGTCTTGCTGAAATGTTCGAAAAATACGACCTGGCGTTGTTAGAAATCAACCCATTGGTTATCACGGACGAAGGCAACCTGCACTGTCTGGACGCGAAAGTCGGAATCGACAGCAACGCGCTGTATCGTCAGCCTAAGATCCGCGAAATGCACGATCCTTCACAGGACGACGCGCGTGAAGCTGAAGCGGCGAAATGGGAACTGAACTACGTAGCACTTGATGGCAACATCGGCTGTATGGTTAACGGTGCCGGCCTGGCAATGGGTACCATGGACATCGTTAAGCTGAGCGGTGGCGAGCCTGCTAACTTCCTTGACGTTGGTGGCGGTGCGACCAAAGAACGTGTTTCTGAAGCGTTCAAAATCATCCTGTCTGACAGCTCTGTGAAAGCCGTATTGGTTAACATCTTCGGTGGTATCGTACGTTGCGATATGATCGCAGAAGGTATCATCGGCGCGGTTGAAGAAGTCGGCGTTAAAGTACCAGTAGTTGTTCGCCTTGAAGGTAACAACGCGGAACTGGGTACACAGAAATTGAACGAAAGTGGCCTTAACATTATCGCGGCAGAAAGCTTGTCTGACGCTGCTGATAAAGTGGTTGCTGCGGCAGGAGGTCAATAATGAGCATTTTGATCGATAAAAACACCAAAGTAATCTGCCAGGGTTTCACTGGCGGTCAGGGTACGTTCCACTCTGAGCAAGCAATTGCTTACGGTACGCAAATGGTTGGCGGTGTAACACCGGGTAAAGGCGGTCAAGAGCACTTAGGCCTGCCTGTATTCAACACCGTAAAAGAAGCGGTAGCGGCAACTGGCGCAACGGCATCAGTTATCTACGTACCGGCACCGTTCTGTAAAGATTCAATCATCGAAGCCGCCGACGCTGGTATCGAATTGATTGTTTGTATTACCGAAGGTATCCCTACGTTGGATATGCTGTACGTTAAAGAATACCTGACGCACAAAGGCGTGCGCATGATCGGTCCAAACTGCCCGGGTGTTATCACGCCGGACGAGTGCAAAATCGGTATCATGCCTGGCCACATCCACAAGAAAGGTAAAGTGGGTATCGTGTCACGTTCAGGTACATTGACGTACGAAGCAGTTAAGCAGACGACTGACGCTGGTTTTGGCCAGTCTACCTGTGTTGGTATCGGTGGTGACCCGATCCCTGGTTCAAACTTCATCGATATTCTGGAACTGTTCGAAAAAGATCCAGAAACTGAAGCTATCGTGATGATCGGTGAGATCGGCGGTACTGCGGAAGAAGAAGCGGCTGAGTACATCAAAAACCACGTTACTAAGCCGGTTGTGTCTTACATCGCTGGTGTTACTGCACCTCCGGGCAAACGTATGGGCCACGCTGGTGCCATCATTGCTGGCGGTAAAGGTACGGCAGACGAGAAGTTTGCTGCGCTTGAAGCGGCAGGCGTTAAAACGGTACGTAGCCTTGCCGATATCGGTAAAGCGGTTGCAGAAAAAACCGGTTGGTAAGCACTCATTCAGAGTACTAAAAACCCGGCGTTTACGCCGGGTTTTTTATTGGCTGCTCATCAGGATGCTGCGAGAGTTCCTCAAGAAGATCAAAATTCATGCAACGTAAAAGTGTTAAGATGCTGTAAATAATGCTATTTTAGCCACCCCAAGATGCTCATTTTTAAAACAAAGAACGGTCATGAAACTCGTTATATGTGATGACTCCAAGTTAGCACGCAAAAGCCTCGAGCGGGCGCTGCCGGATAACTGGGATGTGGATATTCGCTTTGCTGAGAACGGAGCTGAGGCGCTGCAACTGATCGAGCAGGGTCTGTGCGAATTATTATTGTTGGATTTAACCATGCCGGTGATGGACGGCTTCGCCGTGCTTGAAGCCATTCGTGATAACGATTTTAATTGTTTAACCATTGTGGTGTCAGGCGATGTGCAGGCGAGTTCACGTCAACGAGTGAGACAATTGGGGGCGCTGGGATTCATCAAAAAGCCCATTAATGCCAGTGAATTGACCGCGCTACTGACGGAATATGGCCTCATTCAGGAGTTACTTGGCGAGGGCCACGCCCGCGAATTAAAAGCTACGCAGCGATTGGATGCGCTTGATGTTATCAGTGAAGTGTCTAACGTGGCGTTAGGCGAAGCCGGTAGCCTGTTGTCAGAAATGCTTGGTACTGAAGTCGAACTGCCGGTGCCCAAGGTGGCGTTCAGTGACTACAGCGAACTGTTGCAAAATTTAGGCATGAACGCGCAAGCCCGGGTCAATGCGGTATCCGAAGGCTTTGTTGGCAATGCCATCGCCGGCGAAGCGATACTGTTCGTTAATAACCGCACCTACCATCAGTTACCGGAAAAGTTGGCTGACTATCATCAACACCGTTTTAGCGACGAATACCAGAGTTTACTGCTTGATGCAGCCTCGTTAATGATCGCCGGTTTTTTACAACGCTTCTCGTTGCAGTTGGATCTCGAACTGAATACCAGTCAGCCGGCGATTGTCGCACTGAATTGCCCACTTTATGACGTGTTTAAGGCGTCCGTCAAAGATAAACGGGTGCTGTTCATCGATATCGACTATCACATCCCGGCCTATGAATTCAGTTGCGACTTGCTGGTTATCTTTAGTGAGGCTTCGGGGGCTGTACTGGAAGAGCGAGCGGGGTATTTAATTGATGCGTAAAACCGAGCTGTCCGTCAACAATTTACACTGGATCTTACAGATTCTGCAGAACATCGAAGTCGGTTTGGTGGTGTTCGACCGTGACTACCGCGTCGAAGTCTGGAATGGCTTTATGGAAAACCACAGTGGTATCAGCAGCAGTAAAGCCAAAGGCGTAACGCTGTTTGAGCTACTTCCGGCGTTACCCAGAACCTGGTTCAGCTATAAAACCGAATCGGTTTTCAAGCTGGGCGTGCAGGCACACTGCAATTGGCAGCAGGAGCCGCATAGTATGGGGTTCGCGCATATTCGCCCATTCACGTCGCAGTCAGAATTGATGTTCCAGAACATCACCCTGTTTCCGCTGTTTTCCTCCGATAAAGAGGTCGAGCGGGTATGTGCGGTGATTTATGACGTGAGCGAAGAAGCAACCAATATGTTGCAGTTACAGTCATTAAGCCGTACCGATGCGTTAACGGAACTGTTTAATCGTGGCCACTGGCAAAGCTTGTTCGAGCAGGAGTACGCTCGCTGTCGTCGTTATAACGACAAGGCAGCCATTATTCTATTGGACATCGACCACTTTAAGGCGGTGAATGATAACTATGGGCACCCGGTTGGCGATAAGGCAATTCAGCTGATTGCCCAGCAGATTCGTGAAACCTACCGTGAAACAGATTTGTGTGGACGATATGGGGGTGAGGAGTTTGCCATCTTGTTACCGCATACAACGATTGATGATGCCTGCTCGGTTGCCGAACGGTTACGCCAACGGGTAGAGCAAACCACCTTTGAGTACGAGGTGGACGGTGAGCAGGGAAGTCTGTCCGTGACCATTAGCCTTGGGGTTGCTGAATTCAGCCGTGCATACAAAGATCCTGAACAATGGCTGGAGGCGGCCGACAAGGCACTCTACGAGGCTAAGGAAAGTGGCAGAAACCAGGTGCGCAAAGCGGTCGCCCCTGATCATGGTCAGTAACAGACGACGAATGGTGGGGGAAAGCCGATTAAACACTTGTTTGAAATCCAATTAGCTGTCTAGAATGGGTTATCGTTACTCATTGGGATCAGCATCATGGATTTTTCCTACAGTCAGAAAACCAAAGATTATCTGCAACGACTCGACCGCTTCATGCGCGAGTTTGTAGAGCCTTATGAAAGTCAGTATCAAAAAGAAAACTACCGCTTAAATGCCTCGTCAAACTGGCGCGATTGGCAAGTTCCCCCACGGGTTGAAGAACTCAAACAAATGGCCCGCGAGCAAGGGCTCTGGAATTTGTTTCTGCCGGACGAAAAACTGGGTGCCGGGCTGTCAACCTTGGAATACGCGCCGCTGGCAGAACGCATGGGCGGCAGCCTGCTGGCACCTGAAATTTTTAACTGTAATGCACCCGATACCGGCAATATGGAAGTGCTTTATCACTTTGGTAATAAAGCGCAGCAAAAACGCTGGTTACAACCTCTACTTGACGGCGAAATACGGTCAGTATTTTGTATGACCGAGCCGGATGTGGCGTCGTCGGATGCCACCAATATGCAGACCACCATCGTCGCTGATGGTGACGAGTGGGTGATTAACGGGCGTAAGTGGTGGAGCACCGGCCTGGGGCATCCTAACGCAGAGATCGCCATCGTCATGGGGTTAACCGACGAAGAGGCGGATAAGCACCAGCGTCATTCTATGATTTTGGTACCGCTCAACAGCAGCGGCGTCACCATTGAACGTATGTTACCGGCATTGGGCGAATACGACGCCCCCTACGGCCATGGTGAGGTGGTATTTGATCAGGTCAGAGTACCAAAAGATAACATCATTGTTGGCCCCGGCGCTGGTTTCAAAATTGCTCAAGG
Organism: Idiomarina sp. OT37-5b; assembly: GCF_002968395.1. NCBI lineage: Bacteria > Pseudomonadati > Pseudomonadota > Gammaproteobacteria > Alteromonadales > Idiomarinaceae > Idiomarina > Idiomarina sp. OT37-5b. Next base: position 1,603,139 of record NZ_CP027188.1, on the reverse strand, counting down.
GCGCCTTGGTCCGGGTCGCATCCACCATTGCATGCGAGCGCTTGGCGCCGCCGAACGGGCATTGCAATTGTTTATTGAGCGGGGCGTGTCACGCATCGCCTTTGGTCAACCGCTGTTAAAACTGGGCGGCAACACGGAGCGTTTGGCCGATTTACGGGTAGCTATCGATCAGGCTCGTTTAATGACACTTTATGCCGCCTGGCAAATCGACAATATCGGCGCACTAAAAGCGATTAAGGAGATTTCGGCGATTAAATTGATTGCACCTTCGGTACTGCAAAAGGTGGTGGATGAAACCATGCAACTGTATGGCGGTGCGTCGATGTGCCACGATACGCCATTACCCGGACTGCTGGCGGTGGCGAAATCGTTGCGTATTGCCGACGGCCCGGATGCGGTGCATCGGGCAACCATCGCCAAAGCCGAACTGAAACAATGGCAGGGACGACAACATGACAGTTGATGTATTGGACAAAGCCAGCGAAGTCAGAGACGAGGAAACACTGCCGGTGGCGGCACTGGATGCCTGGCTGGTAGAACATATCAAGGACGAGTTGCCGCAACAGCGCGGTGAGCTGAAGGTTACTCAATACACAGGCGGTGCATCGAACTGGACCTACCGGCTTGACTATGATGGACTGGCGTTGGTGTTACGACGCCCGCCGGCCGGTACCAAGGCAAAATCAGCCCATGACATGGGGCGCGAATATCGATTGCAGAAAAAATTGCGTCCGGCCTTCCCTTATGTGCCGAACATGTTGGCGCATTGTACCGATGAGTCGGTGATTGGAGCCGAATTCTACGTGATGGAACACGTCAGTGGCATTATCCCGCGCCGGCGCTTCCCAAAGGGTCTTGAGTTGTCGCCGGAGCAGGCCAGACAGTTAAATCTGAACGCGCTGGATAAGCTGATTGAATTGCATCAGGTTGACTTAGACAGCACCGGATTGCGTAGTATTGCGAAAGGGGCTGGATACACCGAACGACAAATTAATGGCTGGTGCGGACGCTATCAAAAAGCGAAAACCTGGAATGTGTTTGGCGCCGGGCCGGTTATGCGCTGGTTGCAGGACAACAAGCCGGCGACGGAGACCATTTGTCTGACTCACAATGATTTTCGTTTAGACAACCTGATTTTGGATCCACAGCAGCCCACTGCCATCATCGGTATTCTTGACTGGGAGCTGGCAACTCTGGGCAACCCCTTGATGGATCTTGGTAATGCGCTTGCGTACTGGATTGAGGCCGGTGACGATCGTATCGCACGGGCGACAAAACGTCAGCCAAGTGATTATCCCGGCATGCTGACTCGTCAGCAAATCATTGAATACTATTGCGAGAAAACCGGGGTTAACGTTGATGATTTCGCGTTTTATGAAGTCTTCGGACTGTTTCGTTTAGCGGTCATTGCACAGCAGATCTATTACCGTTACCACCACAAACAGACTCGCAACAAAACCTTTAAAAACTTTTGGTTTTTAGTGAATTACTTGCTGTGGCGGTGTCGTCGACGGATTGCACAACAGCCAAAATAATAACAATTACAAGAGACATGGACTGATATGGAACAACAGCGTAACACCATTTTGATTACCGGAGCCAGTTCGGGGTTGGGCGAGGGCATGGCGCGGGAATTCGCCAAACAGGGAAAAAATCTGTGCCTGTGCGCGCGCCGCATTGACCGTCTGCAACAACTGCAAACTGAACTGCAGCAGAGCTATCCTGCCATCAAGGTCGGGATAAAGGTGCTGGATGTGAATCAACACGACGACGTGTTTCGTGTGTTTGATGAATTTAAACAGGAATTTGGTCAAATTGACCGTTTTATCATCAATGCCGGAATGGGCAAGGGGGCGGCGCTCGGAACCGGTTACTTTCAGGCCAATAAGGCAACCGCAGAAACCAATTTTGTTGCCGCCTTGGCACAATGCGAAGCCGCTATGAGCATACTGCGGGACCAGCAGCAGGGGCACTTAGTCACCATTTCTTCGATGAGCGCGTTTCGAGGTATGCCGCGGGCTATGACCGTTTATGCCGCGACCAAAGCCGGACTGGCGTCACTGACCGAAGGCATTCGGGCAGACTTGATGAAAAGTTATGGCAGTAACAGCCCAATCAAAGTGAGTACCATTTATCCGGGCTACATTCGTTCGGAAATCAATGAAAAGGTGAAAAACACACCCTTCATGGTCGACACCGAAACCGGTTGCCGACTGCTGGCTGCGGCCATTAATAAGGAACCGGTTAAAGCCTATGTGCCGCGCTGGCCATGGGCGTTGATGGCCTTTTTAATGAAGCGGCTGCCGCTTAAGTGGGTGCTAAAACTGACTTAATCGCTGCGGCAGCTGGCGTTGGGTTGGTTGTCAATATCGACCGCCAGTGTCTGGCTTTGGCCATTCAGGTCTTTGTAAATAAAGACCGGCTCGGCCAAATTCATTTCGCCCTTATCACCATCGTGTGCCACATGCAGTGTCTGCCGCTCTAACGTCAGTTGCAGGCACTGCGGTGAGGTGGTGGTCAGCATTCGTTGCCAGCGATCCGACGCCGGTTCAACCAGCCAAAGCTCATGTCCCTGCCAGCTTTTGTTGCTGCCTCGCTGACAATAATAGTGATGAATTTCGGCCGCGTTTTCCTCGGTTTGCAGCAAGCGTTGCATACTGCAGTCGGTGTCGTTGGGCAGCGGCGGTTCCATCGCCGTGTACTGGTATACGATGACGCTGGTCACGATAAGTGCAAAGGTTGCACCGGCAGCGAGCAAAATTAGGGCAACTTTTTTTATCAGGCTCATGTGTTGTAAAACTTTTATGGTAATGGAAAAGACGCTATCGTAATGCTACGACCAAAGAACAATAACAACAAGGAGTCTTTATGTGGCAACGTGTATCCGCCATCTTAATTACCATCATTGGCTTACTGATGGCCGTATTGGGCGTAGTCAGTGAAAACGACTCGAGCATCCGAATTATCGGTGCGGTGATTATGTTGGCAGGTGTTATCTGGTTATATCGACAACCACTGCCTTCCAAACAGCATTCGGGGGATATCCCGCCGCTGCGTTGGTATCAATCACCGTTATTGTGGCTCCCGATCATCGCTATTGTTTTATTTTTAATCAGCTTGGCACTGTAGGACCCAGCTTACAATGAATCTATCGAAACGTATTGTGATATTAGCCGGCGCTGTCGGCCTGTTTTTTTACACCGCCACACAGGATCAGTTGGTGGCCTCTATCGCCGACTATCAACTGGGTTGGTATAAGCTTGGCGTACCCATCGCCTGGGGATTGGTGTTGGGGGGCTTATTTGCCTTATTAAAGTTGCAGCGGCTGGAATCCTGGCTTGGACCCATAACCTTGGTTGCGCAGGGCATTACGACGATGGGACTGACCGGTGCGGCAGCCATTTTCGCCAAGCACCAGTTGTTGGTGTTGATGCTACCATCGTTGCAAATTGCCACCATCGGTATCGGTCTGTACCTGTTTTGTGTCAGTTTTACGCGCCTGTTCGGCGATGTCGAAGCGCGTAAAAAAGGCTCTTGATTTGTGCTAGACTGGCTGACATGAATACGACAAAGATTGCGTTAAACGCCGACATTGGTGAAAGTTTCGGCGCCTGGCAAATGGGCGCTGATGATTTACTCATGCCACACATTGACTGGGCCAATATCGCCTGTGGTTTTCACGCGTCCGATCCGCTGACCATGCTCAATACGGTTAAGCTGGCGAAACAGCACGAGGTGGTCATTGGCGCGCACCCGGCGTATCCGGATTTGGTCGGCTTCGGACGGCGGCATATGGCCTGCAAGCCCGATGAAGTTACCGCCATGGTGCAATACCAGGTAGGCGCGTTGCAAGCGATAGCGGCCGGTCAGGGGACCACGGTTGACTACGTCAAACCCCACGGTGCGCTGTATAACGACATGCTGAGTGACGGACAGACTTTTGATGCCGTCTGCACCGCCGTTGCAGCCTTACAGCAACAGCGCAGCGAACCGCTGCCACTGATGATCATGGCAACACCGGAGAATCATGCGTGGCAACAACGGGCAGAGACTCAGGGAATTACGCTGATTTTTGAGGGCTTTGCGGATCGCGCTTATGACGATAACGGACGCTTGCGTTCACGCCAGTTCAGTGATGCCGTGTATCAAAATGATGAGCAAATTTTGGAGCAGGGACGGCGTTTTAGCCAAGGTGAAGCTATCGTCAGCATCACCGGTAAACCCCTCAACATCCGCATCGATTCGTTGTGCGTGCATGGGGATAATCCGAGCGCCATTACCACCATCGAAAAACTTCGCACACTGATTCACGGAGACGAGTCACAGGAGCGCGGTTGACATGACTGAGTCGTCTTACCCTAAGGTATTGAACGCCGGTGCTGACGCGGTAATGGTTTGCTTCAGTGATCGTATCGAAGAGGCCGCGAATGAGCGGGTAACGGCATTGCAGCAACAATTACTGCACAGTGCGTTACCGCTAACCGATATGGTGCCGGCTTACTCGACCCTGATGCTGTACTATGATGTGACACAGCTGTCAGAAGCGGCGCTACGCCAAGCGCTCGAACCCATGTTGCAGGATGTCAACGACGCGCCAAGCGCGGAGGGCAGCCTGCACACTCTGGACGTTTATTATGGGGATGACGTTGGTCCGGACTGGCAGCGGGTGATGGATTCACATCATCTTAGCAAACAGGAATTGATCGAAAAACACACCGCTCAGCCGTTCCGGGTGTTTGCACTCGGGTTCGCGCCGGGGTTCGGTTACATGGGCATTCTTCCTGAGGCTTTGGTGACTCCGAGGTTGCAACGTCCACGTGAAAAAATACCGGCGGGCAGCGTCGCTGTGGCCGAGCAGCAAACCGCCGTTTATCCGGTCGACTCGCCCGGTGGCTGGAACATCATCGGCCGCACAGCAACCCCCTTGTATCAACCGGAACAAGGTATTTTGAGTGCCTTCGAGGTTGGTGACTACGTGCAGTTTCGAGCGATATCCCGACAGCAGTTTATTGAGCAGGGGGGAAATCCGGAGGCGCTGCATGATTGAAGTGATTGAACCCGGTCTGTACATGACGCTGCAGGATTTTGGTCGCTTCGGGTATCTCAGCAAAGGCTTGACCCGTGGCGGGCCGGCCGATGAACACGCGTTTTTATGGGCCAACAAATTGGTGGGTAACCGCTTTGACGCGGCACAACTGGAGATCACCCTGGGCGGCGCCCGCATACGCTTTACTGAGCCAACGCATTTTTCGGTTTGCGGTGCCGATGCCAAACTAAGCCTGGACGAACAACCGCTTAATAGCTGGCAAAGTCACAGCGCAACCGCTGGTCAAACTCTGCACATCGGGCAGGCACAGGCGGGATTGCGGATTTATCTGGCGGTTGCCGGCGGGTTTCAGGCGGAACGGCAGTGGGGCAGTGTCGCAACCGTGGCACGGGAGAAAATCGGCGGCATTCACCAAAATGGCCAGCCACTTGGATCCGGCGCAACCTTGAACACCGAAAAGAGCACGGCGGATATTGATCGGCGGGTGCCTTGGCAGTATCGTCCCGACTATTCGAAAACACCAACGTTGGGACTGATTCCCGGCAATCAGTATGAGCAGTTTCCGGATACCGTTCGTGAGGCGTTTTGTTATAACGATTTTACCGTAGACAGCAGCAGTAATCGCATGGGCGTGCGACTGAAAGGCCATAGCTTAAGCTATCAGGGCAAAGGCATTGTGTCCGAGGGCATTAACATCGGCTCTGTGCAAGTACCGCCCAACGGCGAACCGATCATTATGTTATGTGATCGTCAGACGCTCGGCGGCTATCCCAAGCTTGGTACCATCAGTCCACTGGATGTCAGCCGGTTGGCGCAATGTCGGCCCGGCGATCAGGTGCGCTTCACCCGCGTGACGATAGAGCAGGTGCAACAACAATTAGCGCGTTACTACCGCTTTTTTGATGTGCAGCTAGCTTGTCAGAACGCCTAGAAACTGCGATCATAGCGCGATACTTATCATTCTGAATGTAGCTTGTAGTTGGAGATTCTAATCTAATGGCAGATACCGAACACCGGCCGAGTAATTTTATTCGTCAAATTATTGATAAAGATTTGGCTTCGGGTAAGCATGACTCGGTGAAAACACGTTTTCCCCCTGAGCCGAACGGCTTTTTGCATATCGGTCATGCAAAGTCGATTGTCCTGAATTTCGGTATTGCTGAAGACTATAACGGTACCTGTAATTTACGGTTTGATGATACCAATCCGCTGAAAGAGAAGGTCGACTATGTCGAGTCGATCAAAAAAGACGTTGCCTGGTTAGGTTACGAGTGGGATGGTGAGCCTAAGTACTCATCCAATTACTTTGACCAGTTGCACGCCTATGCGGTTGAGTTGATTGAGAAAGGCTTAGCCTACGTTGACTTCTCTGATCAAGAAACCATGCGCGAAATGCGTGGCACACTGAAAGAGCCGGGCAAAAACAGCCCTTATCGGGACACGCCTGCGGCGGAGAACCTGGCATTGTTCCAGCGCATGACCGCCGGTGAATTTAAAGAAGGCGAATGTTCGTTACGGGCAAAAATTGATATGAGCTCGCCGTTCATGTGTATGCGCGATCCGGTGATTTACCGTGTGCGCTTTGCTCATCATCACCAAACCGGTGATAAATGGTGTGTTTATCCGATGTATGACTTTACTCATTGTATCTCGGATGCGCTGGAAGGTATTACCCACTCACTGTGCACGTTGGAGTTCCAGGATAACCGCCGTTTGTACGACTGGGTGCTGGATAACATCAGCATTGACTGTCATCCACAGCAAATTGAGTTTTCGCGTCTGAATCTGCAGTATGCGGTGATGAGTAAACGCATCATCAATACGCTGGTGGAAGAGCACAAAGTCAGTGGCTGGGATGATCCGCGCGTACCGAGCATTGCCGGTTTACGTCGCCGTGGTTATACACCGGCTTCTATCCGTGAGTTTTGTCGCCGTATCGGTGTCACTAAGATGGATAACCAGGTCGAAATGAGTATGCTCGAGGCCTGTATCCGTGATGACTTAAACGAGAATGCACCGCGTGCAATGGCGGTAATGGATCCGATTAAGCTGGTGATTGAAAACTACCCGGATGATGCAACAGAATCGTTAGAAGCGCCAAATCACCCGAACAAACCCGAGATGGGAACTCGTCAGGTGACCTTCAGTAAAACGTTGTACATTGAACGTGAGGACTTCCGTGAATCGGCTAATAAAAAGTTCAAGCGTTTGGTGTTGGATAAAGAAGTCCGTTTGCGTAACGCTTACGTGGTGCGTGCGGATCGTGTTGAAAAAGATGCGGACGGCAATATCACCACCGTGTACTGCAGTTATGATGCGGATACCTTGGGTAAAGATCCTGCCGATGGCCGTAAAGTCAAAGGTGTGATTCACTGGGTTTCAGCAGCAACCGCTGTGCCTGCTGAGTTCCGTGTCTACGACCGGTTGTTCCAGGTGCCTAACCCGGCTGCGGAAGAGGATCTGTTTGCCGCTCTTAATCCGGAGTCATTGGTTATCAAAAATGGCTTTGTCGAAGCGAACCTGGCACAAGCAAAGGTGCAACAAGCCTATCAGTTTGAACGTTTAGGCTATTACTGTCTGGATCAGGACGCCGAGCAAGAAGGGCGTTTGATCTTTAACCAGACGGTTGGTCTGCGCGACAGTTGGGCTAAAATCGAACAACAACAAGACGACAAAGCGCCCAGTTAGGCTAACACCATTCAGTTAAGAGTATTTCGACTGAATGGTTTATCTGGTTTTTGATATACGAACGGTCCGATTTTTGGGCCGTTTTCTTTCTTTAGGTAGTATATAACGCTTAATCCTCGCCCGAAGCGCTTTTAATTTTTTGGGAATGGTGCCTGGAGCCGCAATACGGCTGATCTCCACTCGAACGAGATTGTAAGCAAGCAAAATTCCCCAAATTTCCTGGGTAACACCATCTACGGACTGGCTACGAAGTAATATGCTATCTTCCAGCATTTGGTGCTTGATCTCACCGCAGGGCGAGAGCGTGAACGTTTTTTAAGCATTCACGATTAAGTCCAGCACCTCTTCGCTCATTGTTGCCATCTTCTGTTTGCGATTGACGCTCACTTTTATTGTCTTCTCGCGGCGTATTTGGTTCAGCGCAACATGGCGGAAGCATGCCAGGTTATCTGCGGCATGGCCGCGACTAATGGGGCAGTCATCTTCTCGCATTGTCACATCGAGAATCCAATGCAGGCGGTTTTCAACGCCCCAGTGGGCGCGCACTGTGCTGGCAAACTACTCAGCAGATAAGCATGCTGAGCTGATATAATAACGATACTGTAGCTGCTCCTTGCCATTTGCTAATCGATAATAGGTGGCGCGGCCAATGGTTTCGAGCGCTGACCAGGCTGAACGTATGCTTTCAGGCAATTCCAATGCGGATAAAACATCATAGGCGCGATATTCAACACGACCATGCTTTTGCTCAATATGTCCAGGTTCGTTGCTGTCACTAAGCTCGAAAGCATCCTGAAGCGTCTGATATAGCGACTTTTCATCGGTTCGTCGCTGGCCTAGAACAACACCGTTTTTAGTCGCAAAGGCACTTATCATGTGCAGTGTGGATTGCCTGTCGTTGCGCTTGTACGAGCGACGTAGCGTCTTACCATCAACAGCAACGACTTCTTTATCCGTGAGTTTTTCAGCCATTCGAGCCGAAGATGGCCAAAGTCCTCGATTTCTTCCCAGCCCTCTGCGCCTGAGATGACCGCGGTCAGCGTTAAAAACAGAACATCAAATAGCTCATAGGTTACTTTCGATGCTTGCCTTGGGTCTTCAATATCGGCAAAGTGGTCACTCAGCAAGGTCAGGCTCATTGGGGCTCTCCGCAAAAGAGAGTATATGATCACGACTAGAACTGATCGTCAAATCGATCGATTATTTAGTAGCTCGACTGGTCAATAAATGTTCACGATCTCACCCTGACTTTAGGGGCGCCTTGCGTCTTTGTTAATCCCTAAGTTCTTTTAGTGCCTGGCTTTCAACTATAACAGTGTCAAAACGTAAGCTAAAAAGCATAGGCTTAAGACTCTTTTGTTGAGTCATGGTACACAAAGTGAAAGAAGAAAATCTTGACTTTTAAATAGAGGAACGAGTATAACAACATTCAAACATATTGCTATACATAAGGATATATATCCTGTGTTCGTTCTCATCTTGATTTTAGTGCGAGTTGGGTTAAGTGCATAGGCTGTCCTAATAAGGAACTTTGGGAGTTATTAAGTTGATTCATTTTAGATCATCGATCGTATTTCTGGTGAGCTGCGGGCTTACTTTCCTAACATATGCCCAAAGCACTGTTGAGTTAAAATATGATGCCAAAGGGCGGTTGATAGGGGTTGATAAAGGTGCAGATTTTATTGAATACACATACGATAGCGCTGGAAACCGGCAAGCTGTTGGTAATGAACGACTATCCGGCGGTTCTTCGCTAATTATTACTGAATTTAATGTCCCAAATATTGCCTACGATTATGGCCTAAATGCCAGTGCAAACTGGAACTCTACAGGGGCCAGTTATTGTGAAATATCATTTGAAAATCAAGTTAACACTTACGAAAACTTACCCACCGCTGGTTCAAAGCCAATAGAAGTTTATACGTCAGGAGCCGTCTTTTTAACGTGCTTTAACGGTAGTGGAACAGTTCAGGAAAGTGATTACATAAGACACGAAGCTGGCTATGTGATAATGCCGTTTTAAGTACCATATACATAATTATTCAGAGATATAAAGAATGAAACCATCAAGGAAGAGTCTGGCCTTATGCGGCGTATTGGTATTGCTTTTTACAACTTTAGTAAAAGCAGAGAACGAACAATACAACATTAAACCACTCGATATTGAACCCGACATCAACAATGTCGATTTGTTAAGTGGCCGTTTTTACCCTAATTTACCTGAACTCTCCATTCCCGCAGCACCAAGGTTAACGTTAAATACCTTGCAACAGTTTGATAGTAAGGTGATCGGTAAGTTATACCCACGAACAACCCAGCGTCAGGAAAGCTTTTCTCTTACATTTGGAGCGAAAACATCAGAATACTTTGACTGTGAATCCAGCGACTGTGAACCTCAAGGTAATACGGGATCGATGTTTGTGGGTAGGGTTGGAGGCTCAAGTTTTCGCTACATACAAGGGAAGACAGGAATAAAAGTTGTTTATGCATCCAAATCGTCTTATTTCGATTATTCAGGTGACCCCTATGCCTCCATTAGTGCACAAACAACTTATTACGCGACGAATGTTAATTATCCTGATGGAGAGTCGTTGCAGATCTATTACGATAAAGTGACTCAGTCAGGCGTTACCTATCACCGGCCTGTAAAGGTAACCTCTGATGTTGGTTATCAGCTTATCTTAAATTATTTTTCGAACGATATTTCGACAGGTTCACTGGGGTGGAGTAAACTTAAAAGAGCTCACATCGCCAAAATATCTAGTCCCTCTGATGTATTGGCTGAAGTTAATTACAGTTCAACAGGTAATTTCACGGATTTAGGCGGGCTTCAGTGGCAGTTTTCTGGATTCAGTAATGCGCTTGGAGCCAGTGATTTCGCGAGGAGCTTTACCCTAAAAGGGCCTGCAGATACGAAGAATAGACTGTCTTTATCAAGTGCAACCAGAAGCTATGCAGGGATATTCCACAATAACTTTGTAACCTCAGTTACGCGTAACGGTCAGAGCTACCAATATAGCTATACAGCCGCCTCTGGCTCTGGCTCAGATCCAAGGAAACAGTTCTCGAAACTTATTATAACGGGTCCTGAAAGCTACCGAAGAACAGTCGAGTATTTTGTGTGGGGCGGTGCAGAGAAACGCCAATTGGTTAAGTCAGATACAGACTCGCTGGGAAATAAAACAAGCTACACGTACACAACCGATAAACGGGTTGAAACGGTAACTTTTCCTGAGGGAAATAAAGTTAAATTTACTTATGATTCCCATGGCAATATTACGAGTAAACGAAGCATCGCTAAGCCAGGTTTTAGTCTACCGGATAAGTTAGAGCGAGCCGTTTATCCAAGTACATGCACAGAGCTCACCTGCTATCGACCGATTTACACTGTTGATGCCAACGGCAATAGAACGGACTATACTTTTTCATCGATTCATGGCGGTCTGCTTACTAAAACTGAGCCTGCCGATGCGAATGGCTTTCGCAGGAAAACGATAAATGACTATTCGCAAATTAATGGAGTTTATCGATTAACAAAGCAAACGGTTTGTGTGGTTGGTCAGTGTGGCGGAGCACAGGCTCAAGTGACGAATTATACATACTGGCAGAATACAGGCCTTATAAAAACAGAAACACGAACAAATGGTAATGGGACGCCTGCTCAGCAGACCACTTATACGTATGATGATGCCGGACGCCTACTGATAGAGGATGGTCCTCTTGGCGGGGTCGATGACGCTGTATATTTTGGTTACGACGACTCAGGTAGACAGATCTGGCAAGCAAACGAAAAAAATGCAGCGGGCTACTTTGCTGCAGAGAGAATTAGTTACCCCACTGCTAGCAGCCGAAAACGCGTGACCGAGCGGGGAACCATCTCTTCCAGGACGAGTACGGGCCTGACAGTAGACGTGACGGTCACGGAGTTTTTAAATAGTGACAATAATGTCATCAAAAAAGAGTTAGCAGCCCCAACGACGCCTAAACAAGTCTGGCAGTATAGCCATGACTCACGGGGGCGTGTAATATGTGAGGCGGTTAGGATGAATAGCGGCGCATTTTCACAGCTACCGAGCTCGGCTTGCACTCTAGGTACTGAGGGTCTCTTTGGCCCTGACAGAGTCAAACGGATAACATACGATAAAGTGTCAAGAACGACAAGTATTACAACGGCTGTCGGGACGCCGATTGAATCAGTCGAAAGAATAAATAGTTACTCTGCAAACGGTAATCTGATATCTGTTACCGATGGAAATGGAAACACGACATCATATTCCTTTGACGGGCATGACCGGCTTCAGCGTACAACATTTCCAAACAGCACGTATGAGAAAAACACGTATGATTTAAATGACAACATTCTTACCTTAAGAAAGCGAGATGGTGTTGTCCTTACTTACGCTTATAACTCGAGAAACCAGCCCGTCAGCTTAGCTGTTCCGAATGAATCGACAGTTTACTATCAGTACGATGGGATGGGACGGCGTTCAGAGGTTTCCCGGGGCCTGAGTGTAATAACGTACCAATACGATAATTTAGGGCGTTTGGCCAAGTCGATAACGAATGGCAGAGCTCTGAGCTATGCTTACACTCAAGCTAACGAGCGAAAACGGTTAACGTTTCCGGATGGGTTCTATGTAACATTTAACCATGACCACCGGGGCGAGTTAGTCAGTATACTGCAAAATGGAAGCAGCACCGTTCTGTCTTATAGCTATGACCGGATAGGTCGTATTAAGACGATAAACCGTGCAGCAGGCGTAACGTCCAGTATTCAGTATGACCGCATGGATCGGATTTCCCAATACAACCATAGTGGGATAACTGATATTAGCTTTAGCTATACACCGTCGAATCAATTAGCATCAAGAGCGGTCAGTAATGACACACATCAGATAGCCATTCCGACACTCAGCACTGAAAGCTATTCGGTTAATAACCTCAACCAGTATACGAAAGTGACAGCGGGTGGGATAAATAAGTCACTCACTTATTCGACTGCCGGAAATATGACGTCATATGACGGTTGGAGCTACCAGTACACCAACCAGAATAGGCTTAAAAAGGCGACCAAGTCAGGAACAACCGTCAACCTGACGTATGATGCGCTGGGACATTTAAGTTCAACGACTCACAATGGCAGTAAGATTGAATATCTCTATGATGGCGATGAGTTGGTTGCTGAGTATAATGGTAGTGGCACGTTGCTGCGCAGATATATCCATGGTTCAGGTATCGATGACCCGGTTATCCGGTATGACGGCGGCGGCACTTCGAGTCGCCGTTATTTACACCGTGATGAACGGGGGACAATAATCGCTGAAACAACCGCTTCAGGGAGTATTCTGGCAAGGCATCAATACGGGCCTTTTGGTCAGCCTATTAACGGGAGCAATGCACGGTTTCGCTATACCGGGCAGATATTGATCCCAGGAACTGAGCTATATTACTACAAAGCACGGATTTATCATCCAAAGCTAGGCCGATTCCTGCAAACTGACCCGGTGGGTTATGAAGACCAGATGAACCTGTATGCTTATGTTGCTAATGATCCAATTAACCACACTGATCCAACGGGCAAATTCCTTAACTTTTTAGTTGGAGCTGCGATAGGAGGCGGTATTGATTTGGCTGCACAGGTTTACAACTCTATGAGTGATGGTGCTAGTCTTGGAGAAGCGTTGGCTAATGCTGATTACGGAAGTGTTGCAACTTCAGCAGCTTTAAGCTCTGTTGGTGCAATGGGCACTCAGCTTGTGAAAGGTGGTGTAACTGGTGCGATCAAGGTAGGTAAGGAAACTGTAAACTTAACTACAAAGACAGAAAGAGTTATTGCTGGTGCTGATGGAGCAACTAAAGTCGCAGCAGTTGGAGCAATCCAAGCTGGCCGAAAAGGAGAGAGTATGACCGAAGGAGCTGCTGTTAAAGTCGTTGATAGTGTTACTAGTCCAGTACCAGCAGGAACAATGGCTCAAAAAGGTATGGAGTATTTGAACCAACAATCTGAAAGTACTCAAAGTAATAGCACATGTACTAAAAAAGATGGAAGCTGTTGATGAGCGAAGGTAGCTATTTTTCAAGGAACCTTTTGAACAAGCAGGTGCTAATGTCAGCGTTGTTTACCGCGTATAAGAACCTGCTTTGGCCCTTGGTTGGTATAGGTTTACCTATTGTTATTTTTGGTGTGGATGGCACTGGTATTGAAAAAGCTACCTTTTTCATAGCAATTTCAATTTGCTTGTTCATACCTTATTTTTGTCTTTGTTTCACGATGCATAAACTTTCTCTTAAAACTAAGGATGACGAAGAGAAGTTTTATGCACTTTCACCCAAGGAACGAGGCAAAGTTATCGGGGATGAATTATCAGGTTGGTGGTAAAGTTAATTTGAATCCAAAGCCTCGCTCTTGCGGGGCTTTGTTTTTACAGGAGGCTGATGACTTGTTGAAATTTTCCATTGCTCCAATGGCCGAGAGATTTTTTACCATCAGGTGTGGTGCGTTCGAGGTAATCTGGAAAGTCTGTATTTTTTTCCATAAAGCGTTTGCCCCTGACCTAGCAAGTCACGGCTTAATTTCCCAGATTGGCTGTCACGCGAAACCGTTTCAGATAAGGTGAGCACATCAAATTGACTAGTCATATTCTGCTCCCATCGGTTCCTAGTCTACTCGCTACTGTGAGTTCCGAAGTAATGCCATGCTTGGCGGCAAAAGTTTGAAGCTTGCTATCGTAAAAGTCCGCATCGCGTTTATAACGGCAAAAAAATCTGATGACCGTATCGGATTCATCATAGATTGCCCGAATATCATTTTCTCCCGCATCAATAGAAAAAGATCCGTCGTCTAGCCGATACGCTGCTTGTCCCCCGACGAAGCACTCTTGGGCAAACTTCGACAGCACGTTTTCAACTTGCTCCGGCTTTACTGTCTGGAATATGGTGTGGCAATAAGGCATATCACTGGCTCTTGAGTTGCTGAGCCATAAGTATAGCAAATGACATTACTTGTCGGATAATAGACGCAGGCTTTGGAACATTTTGAGAGCGAGGTGGAACGTACTAACGAGTCACACTGGAACATTTGATGAGTTCAGGTGAACTTTCAGGGTGAGATCGTGAACATTTATTGACCAGTCGAGCTACTAAATAATCGATCGATTTGACGATCAGTTCTAGTCGTGATCATATACTCTCTTTTGCGGAGAGCCCCAATGTATGTAGCGTCAATTACCTTGGCCGGTTCGTATTGCCTCATTAAAAAATAACACTTTGCCAATCGTTCGGTTATTTCAGTCTAAAATCATTCTGCTTGCATTAATTCGGTTAGTTTAGACTGATAAGTCTGGTCACGTAAACGCAACGCTGAAATACGTCTTTGCAGGGTCCTAACTTGCCCCATATCGTGGCGGTCAGGATAACGAACTGAGAGCCATTCAATAATTTCAGGGGCTGTGCAGTGAGGCTCTAGTTGGAGTTTAAATTTTATATCATCCCAGGCGTGTTCAAACGGGTCTTTGCGAGTCCGCCAGGTTCTCGGAAGGCTCCGTTTGTCTTTTGGCTTTTCAAAACGAAAGTAATCGAGAACGTCTGACTCTGTGGGTGCTGTATGACTCTGATTCAGTTCAGCCGGCTTATCAGCATACTGCTCGGTTTTGGCTGTGCCGTTAATATTCCAGGCAAAGGTCATTAGGTTATTTTGCAACACTTTTAACTCAGACATTAACGTCACCGGATCGAGTTGTAAGTACATTGCGGTCAAATCATCTTTGACGCCTTGCTTTACGTGCGGACTATTTAAAATACGTTGGTAAGGGGTCAATGCTTTGTCATACTGTTTCGCCACTTTGGCACCGGTACGTGTTTTTTTAAGTAGCTTTACTGACGGCTGAAAGAAGTTTACGTATTTCCGTAACACACGATAGAACTTCGCGAGAGCTGCCCACGCTTTAGGGCCCTCGAAGCGGTCGTAACCGACTAAGCGCCGAACAACAGAGCCGTTTTTCTCTTCTACAAAAGCCTGGTCATTCTTTTTATAAGCCCGTGAACGAGTAAATGTGATTTTGTTTGACTCACAGTAATCCAAAACTTCGTAATTAATAAATTCTGAGCCGCCGTCTGTATCAAGTCCCAACAACGGAAACGGCATAAGAGAGCGAGCAACGCTAACGCCGTTGATGACATCCGCCGCACTTTTTCTTAACAACGGCATGCATTCAAGCCAACCGGTGCTTACGTCTACCATCACTAGCGAGTTAAGAAACGTGCCATTTGCATCATCTCCACAATGGGCAACTAAATCAACTTCATAAAACCCGGGTACTATGTCATTCCAGTCAGCGAAAGTTCGCACCTGAATTTTACTCTTTAAAAGGGCTCCTGCTTTGGTTTGGCTCAGTCCCTGAACTTGTCGAGAGCGTTCAGGTTGAAGTATTCGATCAACAGTGGCAGCGCTCACTGTCATAAGTTTTTTTCGTATGTCGTCTGATATTCGCAAGTGGCCGTGTCGCTCCATCGCCGCAACCAAATCAGGTATAAAAGGAACAAAGCGCTTTGAGCACACTTGATTCGCGGTATTCCAGACTTTAATGAGCACGTGGCGAAACTGATCATCATAAACCTGAGCCCCGGGTCGGGATTTAGGTTTTAGCGATACGATGTCGATTGGTGAACTCTTTTTGCACAATAGAACGAGCGCATATTTTCTGTCGTAACCGGTTGCCGCCACAAAGCCATCGAGGATCTTGGTTTTTTCTGGGCGTTTTGCTGCTAAGTACCGCTGCCGGATGCTTAATAACATTTCGCGGCGAGCGGCAAGGCTCATAGTAGTCGTCATAAATCACCTAATATCATTCCCGTAAAGTTTGATTTTAGATGAGGCAACCGAGCTTGCTAGGTTTGATTCTTAGTGAGTCAATGCGGACCGGCCACCGTAATTGTCGCTCAATACCCAATGAGCCTGACCTTGCTGAGTGACCACTTTGCCGATATTGAAGACCCAAGGCAAGCATCGAAAGTAACCTATGAGCTATTTGATGTTCTGTTTTTAACGCTGACCGTGGTCATCTCAGGCGCAGAGGGCTGGGAAGAAATCGAGGACTTTGGCCATCTTCGGCTCGAATGGCTGAAAAACTCACGGATAAAGAAGTCGTTGCTGTTGATGGTAAGACGCTACGTCGCTCGTACAAGCGCAACGACAGGCAATCCGCACTGCACATGATAAGTGCCTTTGCGACTAAAAACGGTGTTGCTCTAGGCCAGCGACGAACCGATGAAAAGTCGCTATATCAGACGCTTCAGGATGCTTTCGAGCTTAGTGACAGCAACGAACCTGGACATATTGAGCAAAAGCATGGTCGTGTTGAATATCGCGCCTATGATGTTTTATCCGCATTGGAATTGCCTGAAAGCATACGTTCAGCCTGGTCAGCGCTCGAAACCATTGGCCGCGCCACCTATTATCGATTAGCAAATGGCAAGGAGCAGCTACAGTATCGTTATTATATCAGCTCAGCATGCTTATCTGCTGAGCAGTTTGCCAGCACAGTGCGCGCCCACTGGGGCGTTGAAAACCGCCTGCATTGGATTCTCGATGTGACAATGCGAGAAGATGACTGCCCCATTAGTCGCGGCCATGCCGCAGATAACCTGGCATGCTTCCGCCATGTTGCGCTGAACCAAATACGCCGCGAGAAGACAATAAAAGTGAGCGTCAATCGCAAACAGAAGATGGCAACAATGAGCGAAGAGGTGCTGGACTTAATCGTGAATGCTTAAAAAACGTTCACTCTCTCGCCCTGCTTGACCAACTAACTGTTTACCATAAGTTACTTCACCGTGATGGCTCGGACCAAAAGCAACACCACGTATAAGTCGACTGCGTAACGAACTTAGCGCACAAAGACGTACAATAGGGTATTCAGTAGAGCGCGTTGCGTTATGTTTTATACGACCAAAATGCTCTGTAAGCTCGGAGGTATCTGCTGTTCTAAACTGCGTGCCGTCAATTGAGTACAGCCTCAGTCCCTGCCATGTATCGTTGCGATCTTCGGTTTTAACCCAGTGGGAAGCGGTTATTTCAAACAGTTTAGCTAATGGCTCATGAGTCAGTCGTTGGCGGGCCTGCGGGATCGCACTGGACGCAACGGTTTCGCCTGCTTTGTTTTGCATACTTAAATCAAGCTTAGCTACAATTTCAGCAATAGATCGATCTCGAAATAAGCCCATCGCAACAACAAGCCATACGACCAACTCGGCCGGAAGTTTACGCCGACGAATACTGACTTTATCGGTATCTGCTAAGGCCTTCTCTATCCATTCGAGCGGAATAGATTGTTGAAACGTCGATAGCGACTCTGGGCTCGCAAATGAATCCGTGTCGAGTAACCAGTGACTGAGCAAAAAAATACCCTCATAACCTAATGGTGATGAGGGTATTGTGAACCAGCCCAATGATCGGTCAACCGATCGGTAAAATATTTCTTAACTGATCGGTGTTAGCCAGTTAGGCCGCTTTGTTATGATTTGATGATGTATTTGTCGAGTAGCTTCGCGCCGTAAAGGCGCGAAGGTGTATAAAAGCCGCCGGGGTGCGGATGCTCCAGCGTATAAACAGCCAGTTCTACCGCGCCTTCGGCGGTCAGTGAATATCCATTCTTCACTTTTACCCGCATCTCTCGATGTTCGCCACGCGCATTGCGAATTTCTCCCCAAACATAGGTTGGATTGCGATCGCGATCCTTGCTGTCCGGGCCTTCGCTGTTGGCGTCAATTTTTGCTTTCAGTTTGCGTTGTACCCACTGCCAGTTAAACACGCGTCGAAATGGGTTAAGTCGCCGTAAGCGTTTTACCAAGCGCGGACTGGCCGGGATATAGACTTCGATATTCGGTATTTCTGTGGTGTAGTAGGCCGTCGCAACATCGCCCCAGGGAATGGTCATGGCCATTTTTTTACCCGCCCCAAAGTCGATTTCGCGAGCTTTCCAGGCCAATGGCACCGTTTCTATGGTACCGTTAATGCGCGCTGCGCCACCCTGACCCAGCCGTTCTACGCTGGTCTTGGCAGTGCCGCGGCTCATTCGTGAGGCCGAATCAAAACCCAGTGCCAGGTGTGTTGCATCGGGCATTTGCGCGTTTAGTCGCGCAGCCACACAGTCAGTCGGAATAACGTCAAAGCCAACTCCGGGACACAAAACGATGCCCGCCTCAGCCGCTTTGGCAGAGAGACTGTGAGCGTATTCAAACACATCAATTTCGCCGGTAATGTCCAGGTAATGGGTTTTACTGGCAATGCAGGCATGCATGAGGGGGGCTGCGGTGTGGCTGAAAGGGCCGGCGCAATTGACCACCAGGTCGACATCCGCTAATTGTTGCTTAATGCTGTTGACGTCCTGCAACGAAAACTCGCGAAAAGGCAATTCCAGATGTCGGGCAAACTCGGCCAGAGTAACGCCGTTTCGGCCGGCCAGAATAGGAGAATAACCACGCTTTTTGGCTTGTCGGGCAATTAACTTGCCCGAGTACCCGTATGCGCCGTATATCATCCAGCGCAATGCCATGCTAATCGGCCTCAGCAGCGAGCTTATACTCGCAGTTGTCACCGCGCTGACATTCACCGTAAAGGTATAGGCTGTGGTTGGTCAGTTTGATTTTGTTCTGTTCTGCGATGCGAACTTGACGCTCTTCGATGATGTCATCTTCAAACTCAAACACATGCCCACAGGTTAAGCACACCAGATGGTCATGATGTTCTTTTGCACTCAGCTCAAATACCGAACGGCCGCCTTCAAAATGATGGCGAGTGATGATACCGGCGTCATCAAACTGATTAAGAACCCGATAAACGGTTGCTAAACCAATTTCGTCTTTCTGCTCAAGCAGGATCTTGTAGACATCTTCCGCGCTGATATGCTGATTTTCCGGTTTTTTCAGAATTTCCAGAATCTTCATGCGCGGGGAAGTGACTTTTAAGCCCGCTTTTTTTAACTGCTCGTCGTTTGTTGCCATAATATCAGTCGCCAATCAGTTATCGTAATTAAGTTCAAGGGTTCAGCATACCCTGAACTACTAGTCGTTTGCCAGCTCCGCCAGGCACATTTCCTGGTAAACTTGCTGACACCACTTAGTCACACGTTCTTTGGTCAGTTCAGGTTGACGATCTTCATCAATACCCAGCCCGACAAAGTGGTTTTCATCAACCAATCCTTTCGAGGCTTCGAAATGATAGCCCTCGGTCGGCCAGTGACCCACAATCACAGCACCGCGTGCTTCAACAATGTCACGCACCATACCCATCGCATCCAAGAAGTACTCGGCGTAATCTTCCTGATCACCGCAGCCAAAAATAGCGACCAATTTATCGGTGAAGTCGATTTCTTCAAGTTCTGGGAAAAAGTCATCCCAATCGCATTGCGCTTCGCCGTAGTACCAGGTTGGAATACCGAAAAGCAACAAATCATAGCCGGCAATATCTTCTTTACTGGACTTTGCGATGTCTTTAACATCGACTAACTTTTTACCCAGTTCTTTCTGGATCATTTGTGCGACAGCTTCGGTATTGCCTGTATCACTACCAAAGAAAATTCCTACGGTTGCCATAAATCAATTTTCACCTGATTTGATAAGGTTAATGACTGCTGGCAGGAAGATGTCTTCTCGTGCCAACGCGACTTTAACAACAGCTTCGACCAATTCCCCTCGGCTACAGTTCAAAGACTCCGCCAAATCGGTTAATTGTTGGTGTAGCTGCCGATCGGTTTTTAACTCAATACGTTTTTTGCCCTGCTGTTTGTCACGCAGCAATTGTTTACGTTTATTGATGCGCAACTGTTCACTGCGCGGCAACGGGTTCGTGCGGGGACGTCCGCGCCGGGGCTGATCGACAAATAAGTCGATGGTTACTTTATCGTTGTTTGCTTTTGCCATGTGTGTTGTGAATTGCTATGCAGGTGCTTTTATCAAAGTCCCGATTCCCAATACACCTGGATAATGCCCTTGGCGATAAATCCAAAACAGCCAAGAAACAACACCAGCCAGACGATGAAACGGCCGAATTTGGGCACTTCCGATCGCTTTAACACATCGCGAATAGCAAGGCCTATTAATAAAAATAAGATGCCAAGCGTAATGTTGGTCGCCAGTATCTCGATTTGTTCGTAGTATTCAGCCAACATGAATTATGTACACCTCAGGCTGGTTAATATCGCGCATAGTCTACCATAGCGCGCTTCGGCTGACGACCCTGTGTCGCTCAAGGGTTTAAGAATTCGCGCACCAAGCGGTTAAAAATACGCGGCTTTTCTGCATGTAACCAATGCCCTGTGCCTTCGATAACTTTAACCTCGACGTCATCAAAACGCTGATTTATTTGGTCGCGATGCGCCTCGGTTAAATAATTGGAGTCGCCGCCCTTGATAAACAGCACCGGACCTGCGTAATGGCCCTCACTGACGTTACCGGCCAGTGTCGTGTAGTTGGCAATTAAGGCATCAATATTGAGTCGCCAACTGTAACCGTCGTCGCTCTTCCGCAGATTCTTCAGCAAAAACTGGCGCACACCCTTATTTTTGACGGTGTTTGCCAGTTCGCTGTCGGCATCACTGCGGCTATTGATCTGACTGAGATCGAGGTTTTTCAATGCCGTTAAAATGTCGTCATGAGTGCCGTCATACTGAGCAGGCGCGATATCAGCAAACACGGCACGAGTGACCCGCTGCGGGTAATCCATCGCCAGTTGCATCGCAATTTTGCCGCCCATCGAGTGTCCGACGACTGCAAAGTCGTCGATGCCCAGACTGTCGCAGGTGGCGATGACGTCGGCGGCCATTTCACCGTAACTCATGTGCTCGCAGTGCGGCGAATCGCCGTGGTTGCGGGCGTCAATCATGACACAGTAATACGCGTCTTCCAGCGCTCTGGCGAGGCTTTTTAAGTTGTCTTTGTCACCAAACAAACCATGGATGAGCACCACCGTCGGGTGTTGCTGTTGGCCAAGGGTTTGATATTCCAATGTTACTGACTCTGCCATCTGGATGCCTTTAATGGTAAACTTTGCCATCATTTTCGGGAGTTTATGCCTGCCTTGCAAGCGAATTAGGCAAACCATTGGTCAAAACCAGGGGCGATGAGGTAATACCATTCATGAAACGAATTGAAGTAGAAGACGATTTGTACGCATACATAGCAAGTCACACCCAGCAAATAGGCGAGAGCGCATCGGATATTTTGCGCCGTCTGCTCGGGCTGGACGCTGCCACCGAAACCGCTGAACAGAGTCCGGAAAAAGCGACCGAAAGTGTCTTTAACCGCCTCAACCAGCAGGATGTTAATGTGCAAAAAAGCGTGGTCGCACGGTTTCTGTACATTCTCAGCATGTTGCATCGATCGCATCCGCAACAATTTGAGCAAGTACTGACCATTCGCGGGCGTGATCGCCAGTATTTTGCCCGCTCCGAGGAGGCACTGCTCACCAGCGGTAATAGCACCAACCCGAAAGCCATCCCGGGTTCGCCTTACTGGGTAGTAACCAACAACAATACGACTAAGAAAAAATCCATGCTGACGCAAGTTGCTGAGCAATTGGGGTACAGTGCTGCCGAAGCGGAAAAAATAAGGGACTTTTTATAATGGCCATGCATGAACGTGCCGGGCAGGAGGCGACACCTGCGGATTTGATCAATATTGCGCAACTGACCAGTGCTTATTATGTTTATGAGCCGGATCCGCGCAATCCGGCCCAGAAAGTGAGTTTTGGTACCTCGGGTCATCGCGGCAGCGCGCTCAAGCGTAGCTTTAACGAAGCGCATATTCTGGCGATCGCGCAAGCGATTTGTGCCTACCGCGAAGAGCAGGGTATCCGCGGACCGATCCTGGTTGGCAAGGATACTCACGCGTTATCCGAATCGGCGTATCTGAGTGCGCTGGATGTGTTCTTAGGTAATGGGCTGGAAGTGCGGGTGCAAACGGAGCACGATTACACCCCGACACCGGCGATATCACACGCCATTTTAACCTACAACAAGGAGCATGAGGATGTTTGCGATGGGGTCGTGATTACGCCGTCGCATAACCCTCCCCAGGACGGCGGCTTTAAATACAACCCGCCACACGGTGGGCCGGCCGACAGCGACGCCACCAAAACCATTGAAAAATACGCTAATGCGCTGCTTTCCTCCGGTTTGCAGGGGGTTAACACCTGTGAATCAGAAGACGTCCTGGAGCATCCAGCGTTAGTCTTTTGCGACTGGCGTCGCGACTACATCGAGAGCCTCACTCGAGTGATCGATATGGACGCGATTGCCGCCGCCAAGCTCAAACTTGGTATCGATGCGATGGGTGGTTCTGGTGCAAAATACTGGCAGCAGATTGCCGAGCACTACCGGTTGGACATCACCGTGCACAACGCACACGTGGATCCTGCTTTTGGCTTTATGACGCTGGACAAAGACGGCCAGATCCGTATGGACTGTTCGTCACCGGCCGCGATGGCCGGTCTGCTGCAATACAAAGACCAGTATGATTTGGCCGGTGGCAATGATCCGGATTACGATCGCCACGGCATTGTCACGCCAACGCACGGTCTACTTAACCCCAATCATTACTTAGCGGTTGCCATTGACTATCTGTGCCAGACGCGTCAGTGGAACGAGCAAGTGGCAATTGGTAAAACAGTGGTGTCCAGTGCCATGATCGACCGTGTTGTTGCTCATAACGGACGACCGTTACTGGAAGTTCCGGTTGGCTTCAAATGGTTTGCTCCGGGCCTCGCCGCGCAGACTATCGGCTTTGCCGGCGAGGAAAGCGCTGGTGCAACCTTGTTGGATCGTAACGGCGAGGTCTGGACGACCGATAAAGACGGGATTGTGATGGTACTGCTGGCGGCAGAAATACTTGCCAAGACGGGTAAAAACCCGGGTCAATACTACGACCAACTGTGTCTGCAACATGGCACGTCGTATTATCGCCGAGTGGATACAGCGTCTTCTACGGAACAGAACAAAGCCTTTGCCGGTATCCGCGCTTATAAGGTGAAATTGCCACAATTGGCTGGCGAAGCGGTGACCTCAATCGCTACGAAAGCACCAGGTAATGACGCTCAGTTTGGTGGTATTAAAGTGACCACCGCTAATGGCTGGTTTGCTGCGCGACCGTCAGGCACCGAACCCGTTTATAAAATATACGCCGAAAGCTTTAACAGTGATGAGCATCTTACCGCCATCATTGAAGAAGCCCAGCAATGGGTTTCCGGGCTTCTCAGCAACGAGTAAATTAACGTTTGAGGACGGCGTTGCCATCAACGTCGTCGCTCTGTTGCTCTTCATCTTCCGGCAATTCTTCCGCCATTGATGTCAGTAGTTCATCCGATGTCTGTGATGGTGCCAATACCGCAAAGCTACTGTGCAACTGGTCTTCGGCCTTGGCACGACGAGTAATACGGTACAGGGAATAAAGCCCCACAAACGCCGTCAGTCCGCCCAACAGTAAGAAGAAAAAGTTAATCGCGCCAAATTGCATCAGTGCCGCAACCGCTGGCGCACCGATGATGGAGCCCGCACCACCAATTTTAATGATGGCACCGGTAGCGCCGACCATCTGATCACGTTCCAGATAATCGTTGGTGTGAGCCATGCCCAGTGAATACAGTGGCAGAATAAAAGCACCCAATACCGCGACCGCCAGATAAATCAACAAGGCATTACCGGCACCGAGTTGTGACAGGATGATGGCACTGACGGCGCCGCCACCGGCACAAATGGTGATCACAAAACGACGGTCGATGCGGTCAGACAGCAAGCCAAACGGTGCCTGAGACAGAAGCCCGCCAACGATAAACGCCGACATAAAGAAGGTGATCTGTACCACACTCAAACCGATGTATGACGCGTACATTGGACCAATGCCATAGAACATCGCATAGCACGCTTGCATGATAAAGGCATTCACCACGCCTAACGGCACGGTTTTGAACAACATTTTAATCGGTACTTTTTTGTTTTCGTGGGTGGTTGGCTCGACCGTAACACTGACCAAAATAGGGATCAGTGACAGGTTGATTAATAACGCGACAATGGCAAAGCCAATAAAGCCAGCCGGGTCGGCAACCCCCAAAATCAGCTGGCCGGCGATCAGGCCGGTATAAATAATAACCAGATAGACGGACAGCAGCGTGCCGCGGCTGCGGTTATCGGCCATGGTATTAAGCCAGCTCTCGGCGATCACGAAGATGCCGGAAATCGCAAAACCGGTAATAAAGCGCATCACAAACCAGACAATGGGATCAACCCAGATGGCTTGCACCAACACACTGAATGCGGCCAATGCCGCGAGGCCGCCGAAGGATCGGATGTAGCCGACTCGGCGAATGTCTTTGGGCGCGCGGGTTGAACCGAACAGGTAGCCAATAAAATAGGCTGACATGATAAAACCGGTGACCAGGGTACCGAAATCTTCGATGGTTGCGCGTAAACTGAGTAGGGTACTGGTCATGCCCACACAAACACCAATCAAACTGATGCTGGATAAAAGTGAACTGATCCCTCGAAGTTGCTTTTTAAGCATGGCCGACCCTGATTGCTAGAATTTTCCGCTATTCTAGCGGTCATAAGTCGGTTTGACTAGCAGGCTTTTACGATTCCCACAGGCTTATCCACAAGTTGTCACTTGCTGTTACGAATACGGCTGTTTAAGATGCACACAACACCTTAAAAACGAAGCAGCAGCATGAATTGTAAAACTCGTTTAGTTGCACTGATGATCATCTGCATGGTTGCATTGTCGTGGAGCGGTTCGACGGCGGCTAAATTGATCGAGGATCTTTACAGCGCGCGAGTCGATGTAAGTTCTCAGGCCAGTCAGCAACGTCAGCAGGCAATCCGTGCCGCGTTTGATCAGGTGATCATTAAGGTCACCGGTCAGTCGGCACTGTTGGAACACCAGGCGGTGCA
This sequence comes from Idiomarina sp. OT37-5b, assembly GCF_002968395.1. NCBI lineage: Bacteria > Pseudomonadati > Pseudomonadota > Gammaproteobacteria > Alteromonadales > Idiomarinaceae > Idiomarina > Idiomarina sp. OT37-5b. Next base: position 1,577,468 of record NZ_CP027188.1, on the reverse strand, counting down.
ATCAGCGCGTCGGAATGTTAACGATTATTTGCTGCAATATGGTTACCAGCGGCAGGGTTCGCAACAACGACTGGAAGCGACCTTTGACGGGCGTAAACTGAGGCAGTTGTTGGCGGATAATGAATTGCCTTACTGGGGAAGCCGCCGACCGGAATTGTTATTGTGGATTGCCCATGAACAGGATAACAACCGCCGTCAGTTGATTGGCAGCGGCGATGAGTCGATCTTTACTCAACAATTACGAACCTTTGCCCGCGCTTCCGGTATTCCTATTCAGTTACCGTTATTGGACTTAACCGATGCGATGACCGTTAGCCCCACCGATGTCTGGGGGCGCTTCACGCAACCCGTTGCCAAGGCGAGCCGTCGCTATGCGTCCGATGGGTACCTGATGGCACGTATTACCCGCCTTGAAAATCCTGAGAGCCCGGATCAGACCTACCGTCTTGACTGGTCTGTTGATGTCGAGTCTCGACGCCTGAATGGCGTGGTGTACGCACAAAGTGAGGATTGGTTAGCAGAACCTTTTGTTAATGATTTACTGCAACAGTTGGCGAAAACTTACAGCGTGGTGAGCTCGGATCAGCAGGAGTTAATCGAGGTAGCGCTGGAAGTGCAGCAGTTGCAACGTTGGCAGGATGTGCTGGCGCTGGAGCAGTTTCTCAGTTCAGTGGCATCGGTAGAGTCGGTGCGACTACAACAATACAGCACCGAACGCGCGCAGTTTACTGTGGTGGTGCGTGGTAGTGAGGATCATTTATTGCAAACCATTCAGCTAGACGGTCGCCTGGTTTCTCAGGACGTCAGCCCGTTTATTGAACCTAAGCGTCAGCAACAAAGCGTTTATCGTTGGGTAGCCAATTAATGCCACAGCAACAACCGATGCCTCAGCAACTGCCCTTACAGGTACAATTACCGGATGACGAACTGTTTGCGACGTTTTATCGCGGACAGAACAGTGAAGCCGTTGATTGGCTGACGCAAATGGCGCAACGTCATGAGGGGCCGGGCAAAACCGACCGCTTTACCTGGATTTCCGGGCCTGCCGCCAGCGGCAAAAGCCACTTGTTGCATGCAACCTTAGCAGCGGCCAATCACGCCAATAAAAAGGTGATGTATCTGCCGTTTAATGAACTGCAACGCATCGAAGATGCGGCCGCTGTGCTTGAGGGAATGCATCACTTTGATCTGTTGTGTATTGACGATGTGGATGCGGTATTAGATCGCGCGGACTGGTGTTTTGAGCTGTTTGCGCTGATAAACCGGATAACCGATGAAAAGACCGTGCGCATGGTGATGACCGCGTCCCAGGCGGCAGCGCAAACCGAGGTTACGCTGCCTGACTTAAAGTCGCGCCTGCAATGGTCAACGGCTTACCAGTTAACGCCGCTGGATGACGCTGATAAAGCCAAGGCGCTGTCGTTGCGAGCGGGTTGGCGAGGTCTGCAACTGCCGGCTGATGTCGCACAATTTATGTTGCACCGGCTGGGGCGCGATATGCGCGAGCTATTACGTTATTTAAATGAACTTGATACGGCGTCGATGGCGCAACAGCGTCGTTTAACCATTCCCTTTGTTAAACAAACGCTGTCGATTTAATCCTGCCGTTGTTTCTTTAAGCCAAGTCCTTGAGCGCGTCCCTGATAACGGGCATAGCCGGTCGCGCCGACAAACGCACCGCTGGTTAACAGTAATTCCACCAGCGCCAACCAGAATTCGCTCGGATGGGTATACAGTGTGGTCAGTGCGTGCAAAAAGTAAAACATGAGAATAAAGTTGAACCAGGCGTGGGTATAGGCTTTACCTTTTACCAGACCCGGTAACGGGAATAACAGCGGCAGTACCCAAAACAGTAACGCTAGAGGTAAGGGTAAGCTGACACTGTCGGGATCCTGCAAAAGTGTGTGCCAAAGCACCACAAAAAGCAGTAAAGGCCAGTAGCAAAGCTGGGTTAAAACGCGATAGAAACGCGGTTGTCTGGGCATCATGACGGTTCAGTCCTCAATGGTTGCGTGACGGCAGGCGGTTGCAATTTGACAGACCCGGCGACCGAGCGCAAAAGCGGTTTGTTGTTCGCTGCTGGTCAGGCTGGTGCGATCATTCAAAAAACTGGCACCATAAGGAGAGCCTCCACCATCGCGACCATGCACACTGGGCTGTGAGTAAGGCACACCGGTTAACAACATACCGTGGTGAAGCAGTGGCAGTGCCAGGGACAGTAGGGTGGTTTCCTGACCGCCATGCAATGATGAGGTCGAGGTAAACACCGCGCCGGGCTTGTTGATCAAGACACCTTTAAGCCAGTCGTTACTGGTGCTTTCCCAAAACTTTTGCAACGCCGACGCCATGTGACCAAAGCGGGTTGGGCTACCCAACAACAGCGCATCGCATCGCGTCAGTTCGTCGCGTTCAATCACCATATCGCGGGCGCTGGCTGCGTCAGCATCGCTGTTAACCGTGCGCAACAGCGCTTCCCCCCCGGCGGCGGTTACACCTTCAGCAATGGCATCAGCGAGCCGTTGAGTGGCGCCGCCACGGCTAAAATACAAAATAATGACCTGAGTAGAGGACGTTGTCATAGGATATCGAGTACGTTTTCCGGAGGACGGCCAATCACTGCTTTATCGCCGTTAATCACGATCGGTCGTTCAATCAGTTTGGGATTATTAACCATGGCGGTAATCAAGGTATCGTTATCATCGACGTCCGCCAGACCCAGTTCTTTATACAGGTCTTCTTTGGTGCGCATCAGTTGTTTTGGCTGTAATTGTAATAATTCCAGAATGCGCGTTAATTCAGCGGCGTTCGGTGGCGTTTTTAAGTATTCAACCACAGTAGGCTGAGCGCCACGTTCTTCGATAAGCGCCAGTGTTTGGCGAGATTTTGAACAGCGGGGGTTATGATAGATGGTTAATTCACTCATGCGATTGACTCTTGCGTGATATTCGATAAAGGTAGCCTCATGTTACCGCAAAGCGTTAAATGAAGGCAAAAATCTCGATAAAAACAGGACAATAAAAATGAAACATAGATATTTGTCATGGCTAGCCGTGCTGCTGCTCGGCGCGTGCTCGCCACAACCTGACATTACCACAACCACCGATGACAACGTCAGTTGGCAACAGCAAGACGCCACCGTCGTAATTAATTATTTCGCTGAATGGTGTGCCCCTTGCCTTCGCGAATTGCCTGAGTTGAATGAGTTTTATCATCAGGATGTGGCCAACAACCCCGAGCTTAAGTTGATAGGGGTGAGCTTTGATCCGCTTGATAATGAGCAGATAAGGGCTCTGGCCCAACGGCATGGCATCGACTACCCATTAGCGTTGGCACAACCACCGGCAAATTATCCGTTCGAACGTCCGAAAATGTTGCCGGCAACTTATGTCGTGTTCCCTGACGGCCGGGTGAAAGGGCCGATGATGGGAGAGCAAACGCTGACTTCACTGCGCGCAGCGGTGTCGGAGTCACATTAGGTTTTGTGCCTGTTCCAGTTGCGCCCTTAATTGGTCGATACGGGCGTTCAGGCGCTTTAAGGTTACGTCGTTATTGGTGTGATTGTGTGCGGTATGCAACTGGTCAATGGCCAGTTTGAAGTTACCGCGCAACGCTAATGCCTCAGCGCGTGTTTCGTACATCGCGGCACGGTTGGCACTGCGTTCATAGGCGTTGGTGAGCAGATCCAGCGCCAATATATGATGGTTATTTTCCAGTAAGAAGTGGCGCAACAGGTCGATGGCAAGTGAAATCTCACCGGCTTCGATGGCTGCGTTGGCAAAGTTAAGGGTTACCACCGGCTCATTGGGTGAGCGTTGGTAGGCATCTCTCAGCAGGTTGAGTGCTTCGTCGTAGCGTTGTTGCTGCAGCAAAATATCCGTTTGCACGTCGAGATAAAAACGGTTGCGTGGAGCCTGGGCTAACAACGGCGCCAGATGTTCAGCGGCGCGCTCGGCATTGCCATCGTCCAAAGCCCTTATAGCTAGGGCGTACAAGCCATATTGACGCGCGAACGGGTCAGTGCTGTTGCTGAGCGCCTGCAGTTCAGATTCGGTGCTGGACCGTGTATAACGGGCATCCACTCGCGCCTTGGCTAAATGAAAATCGAGGCTGGGTGCGACGTTGCGGCGTTGCATACTTTCTGCCCGAGCGCGGGTATCGGCGATACGGGATTCTGGCAGCGGGTGCGTCATTAGCATCTCCGGCGGCTTGCTGACATACCGATATTTTTCCGCCAAGCGACCAAAAAAGTTAGGCGCTCCGGCCGGATCGTAGCCCGCATTGGCCAATACGCCCATACCAATTCGGTCAGCTTCTTGTTCGTACAAACGGGTATAATTGATTTGTGATTGCTGCGACATACCCATGGTGGCATACAGCCCGGCGGCACCGGCTTCGGCATTGGCCATGCCGAGCAAGATCGAACCCACCAGTCCGGCGATGGTCATCGGCATACTGCGTTGCTGTTCCTGCATTCGGCGCACGATATGACGCTGGGTTACGTGAGCAATCTCGTGGCCGAGTACGGCCGCAAGTTCCGATTCGTTACGGGCTTCCTGGATCAGCCCGGTATGCACACCAACATAGCCTCCGAAAAACGCAAAGGCATTAATTTCGGGATTATTGATCCAGAAAAAATTAAACGGGTAACGAACACTGTCGGCGTGGCGCACTAAGCTGTTGCCGAGTTCGGCTAAATAACTGTCCAGTGCCGGATCGGCAATAATGGGTGCCTGGGCTCGTACCTGACGCATATAATAATCGCCAATCAGTCGTTCCCGTTCGACGCTCATAAAGCCGGCCCCGGTGGTTCCCATTTGTGGCAGACGCGAATGATCTTGCGCCACAGATACCGAACTTACCCCGGTTAGCAGGGCAACACTACAAATTGTGATTAATGTATGACGAAAGGATGGCATGTACGGCTCTTGAGTTAACAACCTGCTGTTGCTATGAGTTAGTAATTAAAAAATAGTTCCTTTTTACTCTATGGGGTTATGGAAAGATTGCAAGGGCTGATATGATGATAGCAGTAGCTCCGAGGTATTAACGACATGCTGGATTACCTAAAACAATGGTATAACCGTAAGTTTTCTGACCCTAACGCCGTAACACTATTTTTGTTGCTGGTATTTGGGGTATCTCTGATCGTCTTTTTTGGCAATTTACTGGCGCCCATCCTTATTGCTGTCGCGCTGGCCTACTTGTTGGACTGGCCGGTTACCCGACTGATGCACCTCGGTTTATCACGGCTGTTGGCAAGTATTGTTACTTTTACGCTGTTTGTGGCGCTGGCGCTTATCCTGGTGGTAACACTGGTGCCGGTTATCTGGCAGCAAAGCACGACACTGGTTACGGAACTGCCGGAAATGTTGACGAATGTGCAGATTTGGCTGCACAAGCTACCCGAACTGTTCCCTAACATTATCGATCAGGCACAGATCAACGAACTGATGCACAGCCTGCGCCGTCGTGCGGTTGCCATGGGCGAACAATTGCTGACGTTGTCATTGAGCTCGATTGCCAACGTGATGGCCATTATGGTGTATCTGATTGTGGTGCCTCTGCTGGTGTTCTTTATGTTGAAAGATCGCGATGAGCTGATGTCGCACCTGAATCGCGTGCTGCCGTCTAACCGCCAATTAATCAGTCAGGTTGGCCAGGAAATGAACCTACAAATCATGAACTACATTCGCGGTAAAGCGATTGAAGTGGTGGTGGTGGCGGTCGTCAGTTTTATCACTTTCTTTGCGTTCGACCTGCGGTACGCGGCGTTGTTGTCGATTATGGTCGGTTTTTCCGTATTAATTCCTTATATTGGTGCGGCTGTTGTGACCATCCCGGTGTTGTTGGTGGCCTTTTTTCAATTCGGTCCAACCTCAACCTTCGCCTGGATAGCGGTTGCCTACTTTATTATTCAGGCGTTGGACGGTAACTTGCTGGTGCCGATTTTGTTTTCGGAGGCGGTCAGTTTAAATCCCGTTTATATCATTGCTGCAGTGGTGGTTTTTGGTGGTATCTGGGGCTTTTGGGGGGTGTTTTTCGCAATCCCACTGGCCAGTCTGGTCAAAGCCGTATTAACCGCCTGGTCCAGTGGGGTTGAACAACAAACTAACGCCGGTTAGTCGTTATCATTCAGAGCGTCGAGGACCACCTCATGGTGGTTCTTGGTTTTGAACTTATCAAATACCTGGCTGATGGTGCCGTCCTGCTCGATTAAAAAGCTGATGCGGTGAATGCCGTCGTATTCTTTACCCATGAATTTTTTCGGTCCCCAGACGCCAAATTGATCGGCGACCTGGTGATCCTCGTCACTCAACAGTGTGAAGTTTAATTCGTCGCGCTCGGTGAACTTAGCCAAACGCTTAGGTGCGTCCGGGCTGATGCCAACTGAGATGACGTTGTGCTCGGCCAGCTTATCTTTTTGGTCCCGCAAGTTTTGCGCCTGTACCGTACAACCCGGGGTCATTGCTTTTGGATAAAAATAGACCAGCACCCGGTGTTGCTGCAGTAACTCGGCCAGTTTAACGGTATTTTCATTGGCGTCAGCCAGTTCAAACATAGGGGCTTTATCGCCAGCTTGTAAACGTTCCATTCGGATCTCCCTTGATGATTTGATGAAAGCTAATGAGTTATAGAATACCTTAGTGCGGTTTGGATTAAAAATTGATGGAACCATTGCACGCAACTATGTTCCTAGTCTTGTCTTTATATTGGTGTGCCATTACCATTGTAAGCCGCAATTTTTTATACGGAGTAGATATGCTAAAGGGTAGTATTGTTGCGTTAGTTACGCCTTTTACCAAATACGGCAATATCGATTATAGCGAATTAGAGTATTTGGTTAACCGTCACGTAGAGGCTGGAACTGACGCTATCGTCGCGGTAGGAACCACGGGCGAATCTACCACACTTAGCCATGAGGAGCACATTGACGTTGTCAGTGCGATGGTGGAATTGGCGGATGGCCGCATAGGTGTGATTGGTGGTAACGGTTCAAATTCAACCAGTGAAGCGGTGCAGTTGACCGAAAAAATGAGTCACCTCGGTGTCGACGGTTTCCTCAACGTTACCCCCTACTACAACAAACCCTCGCTGGCAGGCCTTATTGCTCACTACAAAGCCTGCGCTGAAGTCAGTGACATACCTCAAATTCTTTATAACGTGCCAGGTCGCACCGCACTGGATATGACCCCGGATGTGATTGAGCAATTGGCGGCCATTGACGGAATTATTGGTATCAAAGAAGCAACCGGCGACATTAGCCGCGTCGCGGATTTGAGGCGTCGTTGCGGTGATGATTTCATCCTGTTAAGTGGTGATGACCCGACCGCCCGGGAGTTTATGCTGGCCGGCGGTGATGGCGTGATCAGTGTTACCGCTAACGTTGTACCGGCACAGATGAAAGCGCTCGTTGAAGCAGCTACTCAAGGTCTGCGCGCAGAAGCTGAAGCGATTGACAAGCAACTAGAGGCGTTGCACCAGGTGTTGTTTATTGAGTCAAACCCTATCCCGGTAAAATGGGCATTGGCGTTGATGGGTTGGTGCAGTGCAAATTATCGGTTACCGTTAACCCCGCCGGAACTTCATCATCAAGAAAAAATCGAAGCGGTGTTAGCCGAACTGGATTTATTAAATTCTCAGGAGTCGTAATGAAATTAACTCGCGTTGCTACAGTGGTAGCCGCAGCCACCGCCTTGTCGGCATGTTCCAGCGGGCCGAAAGAGCAGGCCAGTGGAGATTTTGACTACGCGCAGATGAACCAGCCTTCCGCATTGGTCGTGCCTTCAGAACTTGAAGCGCCGGAAACCGAAAGTGATTACGAGGTGCCAGCCAATCAGATCGCGGCCGGAAACGTTGGGGCTGACGTCAATGTCATGTCACCGCGGCTGGTACGTCCCGTTGCGCTGGGCAGTCGAGTACTGGAAAATGAACAGCAGACCACGGTTTATTTTGATGTGGTTGACGGTATGGGTGGAGCGGTTGTCGATTTTGTTTGGCGTGCGGCAGAGAATGTCCTGCAACGTCGAAACATTCAGTGGCAACAAGTTGATCAAACTACCTGGTTGAGCGAGCCGGTAACGCGTGCGATGGAACTGGAAGCTGAAGACAGCAGTTTTTGGGATTTTGGTGAAAACAGCACACGTCGCCTGGAACGCAGCTATCGTTATCAGTTAAGCCAGGACCCTGCGTCTCATGGCCGCACCACCTCGTTAACCATCGACCTTAAAGATGTAACAGAAAAGCGCGACGGCAAGGCTCAACCAATGTCGGAGTTGTTGCAAACCAACACTGAGGTGGCGTTACTCAATGCGGTGATCTCCGAAGTTAACCGTCTGCAGCAGGAGGGTGTTATTGCGGAGGGTAACCAAGTGGTACCGTTGACCCTGGCAACGAACAACAAGCAGCAGCCTGCCTTTATTATCGGTATGTCGTTTGAGAATGCGTGGCCATTGACGGGTCTGGCGCTGGATCAAATTGGTCTGATTGTCGACGATCTTAACCGTGACGCTGGTACTTATTTTGTTGAGTACAGCAAGCCTGACAGTGGCTTCCTATTCATGGGCGGCGATGATTATGAGGCGCTTGATATTGAAGAAGGGGAATACGAAGTCCGTTTGGTCGAGTATAATGATGACACCTCAATGACCGTATTACGCGACGGCGAAGTGGTTAGTGAAGCTTGGTTAAAAGCCATCGAAAACGCTTTTGCAGACGCCTTGCAAGAGCAAAATCAACGTTAATATAAGGGTTTGCCCAGTCATGGAAAAACGCAGTGAGTTGTACCGCGGTAAAGCGAAAACCGTTTATCAAACCGATGATCCTAATCGGCTGATACTTGAGTTTCGTAACGATACGTCTGCCTTTGATGGTGAAAAAGTCGAGCAGTTAGATGATAAAGGTATGGTTAACAATCGTTTTAACCACTTCATCATGACACGGCTGGAAGAGGCTGGCATTCCAACCCAGTTGGATCGTTTGCTCAGTGACAACGAATCGCTGGTTAAGAAGCTCGATATGATCCCGGTAGAATGTGTGGTTCGCAACGTTGCTGCAGGCTCGCTGGTGCGCCGTCTGGGCGTTGAAGAAGGGAAAGCGTTAAATCCGCCGACCTTTGAGTTTTTCCTGAAGAATGATGCATTGCATGACCCAATGGTTAACGAATATCACATTCAAGCCTTTGGCTGGGCGACCAAAGAACAAATTGAGCAAATGAAAACCCTGACCTTCAAGGTTAATGCCGTACTCAAGTCGTTGTTTGAGCAGGCGGGTCTGATCTTGGTTGATTACAAACTGGAGTTTGGTGTCTGCGACGGCGAATTGGTACTGGGCGATGAATTTACCCCAGATGGTTGTCGCTTATGGGACGCTAAGACCCGTGAGAAACTCGATAAGGACCGCTTCCGTCAAGGCTTAGGCGGTGTGGTTGAGGCCTATCGCGAAGTCGCACAACGCTTAGGTGTGCAGCTGTCCTGATGAGGTCTCGCTCGCTACTGCGAGCGATCCGACGCCGAAGGTTTGTTGTTCTCCGCACCGGATGATGTTTCATTGTCCGGTGTTTTTTTGTCGGTACTATTGTCCTCGTTGGTGTCCTTGTTGGTTGGCCATTTGAATTTGCTGGTGTATTTCAGCACCATTAAATTACTGACCACGACACCGATCACTAAAAGGATGAGTAGCCACACCAAGTGTTGGTCCATCCGTTATCCTCGCTTATGTTGTTGATGTACTGTTTTTGGATGTGCGGCAACTGTTCCAACACCGTCGTTTTGCCCTCTAACGGCAGTGATTGCAGTAACTCCGTGAGCACCGTTAAGCTTAACTGCTGTTGTAACTGAGTTGCCAGCGGACGATAGCTCAGATGCCATGGTTCCTGTGCAACGCCACCTTGATAACGTGCGTAAGGAAAGAAAAAGCCAAACTCGTGTGCGTGCTCTGTAAGCCATTGCCAGACATGAAAACAAGGGCCACTGGGATCGCAGTATTCCGACGGCACCAGTTGTAACGTGTTGCTGCCATCGCGAAACGGTCGCGGGTCGAACAGGTCAAAATCACTTCCCCAGTGATGACGGCTGGCGCCGGGCAGGGCGGACCAATGTAAAATGGCATGCATCAGTGCGGCGGGCTCTAAGGCCGTGACCGTCAGGGGCTGACCGTTTTTATCCAGTACGCTTTGCTGGCCTTGCCATTTACGGTTCCAGATCGACAATTGCCGTTGCAGCGAACGAAACCCCGAGGCAATTGCCAGCGAAATGCCCGCGTCTTCTGCTGCCGCGCGCATTTTCAGGTAAGCCTCAGCAGCCAGCGGGTGAAGCTTCGCCTGCTCGCCCGCCAGCGTGGTTAAGTGGCTGTCCGTTTGGCCGGTCAGTTGAGCAATACTCAGTTGCTCTGGCATAAACTCAGCAACTCCTCTAATGTTGCTTGGTAAACCTCAGTCAGTTGCTCCAAGTCGCTGACTCGTACGCACTCATTAACCTTATGAATGGTGGCATTGACCGGACCGAGTTCGATCACCTGAGCGCCGGTCGGAGCAATGAAGCGTCCATCAGACGTACCACCGGCAGTGGACAACTGCGCCGGTTCACCACAGTAGCGTGTCAGGGCCGTTTGCACCGCGTCAACCAAAATATCCGGTTCGGTTAGGAAAGGCGGCCCGTTTAATGTCCAGTTTAGATGATAATCCAAGTTATGCTCGGTAAGAATGGCCTCTACTTGCTGTTTGAGTTGTTGCGCCGTAAGTTCGGTTGAGAAACGGAAGTTAAATTGCACATCGAGCCGTCCCGGAATAACGTTACCGGCGCCGGTGCCGGCATGGATATTAGAGATTTGAAAGGTGGTCGGCGGAAAATACTCATTGCCATCGTCCCAGCGCTGCTGAGCTAACTGATGCAACGCTGCGGCAGCGTCGTGGACCGGATTCTTAGCCAGGTGTGGGTAGGCAACATGCCCCTGGACACCATGCACGGCAAGGTCGCCGGTAAGGCTGCCACGGCGGCCGTTTTTCACCACATCACCCAAGCGCTCGGTACTGGACGGCTCGCCGACGATACACCAGGTGATTTTTTCGTCACGTGCCTCGAGGGTTTCGATGACGCGTTTGGTTCCGTTAATAAAAGGGCCTTCCTCGTCACTGGTGATAAGAAACGCCAGATCAAAGGGCAGTGGTTGCGGGTTGTGCTCTAAAAACGCTTCCACAGCAACGATCATGGCCGCCAGACTGCCTTTCATATCCGCTGCGCCCCGGCCGACCAGGTAGCCATCCTTAATGGTCGGCTCAAACGGTGGTGATGACCAGTCACTGGGATCGCCCGGCGGCACCACATCGGTATGGCCAGCAAAACAGAAGACCGGTTTGCCACGGCCCAGCCGCGCCCATAAATTGGTGGTGTCCTCAAACACCAGCGTTTCCAGCTCGAAACCGAGTGCCGCCAGACGCTCACCTAATAATTGCTGGCAACCTTCGTCGGCCGGCGTAATGGACGGGCGTGAAATCAGCTGTTTGGCTAAAGATAATGTTTCGCTGCTCATATCAAAGGTACCGTTGATGCCAGGTGCTTTCGTTAAAACCGACATGAACGCCCTGCGTATCTTCCACCAACGGCCGTTTGAATAAGGTTGGCTGGGTAACAATCAGCTCGGCAATGGCCGCATCGTCCTGTAGCTGCTTTTGCTGCTCATCCAACTGACGCCAGCTGGTACTGCGTTTATTGATCAGCTTTTCGGCACCAAGCTGTTGCAGCCAGTGCACCACCTCGGCTTCGTTTAGCGGTTGTTTGCGCACATCGCGAAATTCAAACGCTATATTCTGTTGCTGCAACCAGCGCAGCGCTTTTTTTACAGTATCGCAATTACTAATGCCGTGAACGGTAATCATGAATTTTCCTGTTTATCGTCAAAAATAATAGAATCTAACAGACTGATGGCGCCTGATTCAGCCCAGTGAAAGCTATCCGGTAGTGTCGGCGCGGGCTCAAGCAGTACCGCTAAGCGCCGTTGTTGAGGGTCAGAGGCGCGCAACAACGATTGATTAAGGTTGAGTAATACGTCACCCTTTTGTACCTGTTGATGCCGCTTTACCTGACGCACCAGTGCGGGGTGTTGCTGAAAGCAGCGACCATCACCCAATATCAACGTGAGGACACTGGCTGAGGGGTGGCGCAACCGAATATAATCGCCACTGGCGCTGATGTCGTCGACGACAGCACTAAAGGGGGCAACAATTTGGTTACCGGCAACGTCAAGTAAGGGACCATTGCCGAAGATCCTGTTATGAACAAATGCTGGGTGTTGATCGTCTAAACAACAGAGGCGGCCGCTTGCCGGGGCACTAATTGGGAATAAATCGGACACGACGGTTAACACTCAATGTCTGGGAATAGGTGTATCTTGGCAAACCTTGTTAACTCATGCAACTGTATCCACATTATCTGTGGATATCTTTGTGCACTACACGGATGTAACTCATTATGTTATTGAAATATAATGAAAAAGCTGTTTGGACAGTAAACGTACAACAAGCCCGTAATTGGTTATAATAGCAACAGACGGAAGTGGAGATGTTATGCGGCGTAATTTTTTAAAAGTCATCAGTGAGGGCAGGGAGTACGCGAAGACCTGGCCGCACCATTCGGTGACAGCAGCCTTTACCGAGTCGCGGGTCATTCCGGTCACGCGTCTGGGTGAGCGCTGGACGCCGGCTATCGCGGTGCTTAATGCAGCATTGTTTTATCAGTTTATGCCCACCGAACAACTGGCGCAGGGGATGTTGTTGTCACTGATCATGTTGTCATTGCCGCTGCAGGGGCTCTACTGGTTGGGTTGGCGAGCCAGACAGCCACTGTCCCCGCGGTTACGGGCTTGGTATAAAGAGCTACAAGACAAACTCAAGGCGAGTGGCAAACCCTGTTACCCACAGGGAACGTCAGGCCCTGATTATTATGATCTTGCGGTTATTGTTCGGCAGGCTCTGGATACACTGCCGCCACACCAGCACTGATTAACTGTTATCCAGGTATACTTCATCACTGAAGGTTTTCAGCCAGTGCGGCCGGTACACCACCATTAACGTGACAGCCATGCCGTTTAACAACGCTTCAGGAAACATCAATAGTGGCGTAATCACACCGTAGTTTTGCCAGATATTGTCCCAACTAAGATAGCCGCTGAGTAACGCCCAACTGCCGTGTGCAAGGTGTGTGAAAGCAATAGCCAGCGCGCCGGTTAAAAACGCGTTGACGAAAATATAGACAAACGGATGCCGTGGCAGGCGATGATAAATAACGGCATAACTGATGAAGGTCAGTAGCGCCGGCACGACAACGTGACTTAAGTACAATGTCGACACCATGTAAGCGTCGTAGTCGTTAATGAATTGATTGAGCAACACCACCACCGCGCCGGCCAGCAAAGCCCGGCGTAAGCCGAGCATCAGTGTGAGTGTGGTAATGCCAAGAAAATGAATGCTGAGGCCATAATCAAGTTTTGCCGACAGACTCCAGATGAAGGTCAGTACCGCGATACCGCCCAAACTTAAATGCTGGAGCAGTGTGCTTTGCCGGAACAGCTTCCAGTCTGTCTGCTGGATACACAGCAGCAACACCAACAGTGCTGCCGTATGTAACATGAGATTCATGAACCCACCATTGCTGCCTTACTGTGGTTTGAACGCGCTCCAGATCGGCGCGTGATCTGACGGTTTTTCAATGCCACGCAGTTCGTAATCGATGCCACTATCAACGCAGTGGTCCGCTAATGGCTTAGTGGCCAGTATCAAATCGATGCGCAGACCGCGGTTATCATCAAAACCGCGTGAACGATAGTCAAACCAGCTGTATTCGTTGGTCGCTTCCGGATGTTGTTGTCGATAGGTGTCCAGCAGTCCCCAGTCCAATAAACGGTTTAACCAGTCCCGCTCTTCGGGCAGGAAACTGCATTTACCCGTGCGCAGCCAGCGTTTGGCATTCTGTTCGCCGATACCGATATCGATGTCCTGATGAGAAATATTCATGTCACCCATGATGACGACCGGATCCGATGGACTCAGTTCGTTCTCAACATAGTTCATCAAGTCCTGATAAAACTTTTCCTTGGCGGGGAACTTAACCGGGTGGTCGCGACTCTCGCCCTGGGGAAAGTAACCATTCAGAACCCGCACCGTTTGCCCATTGGGCATCGGATAGTCACCCATAATCATACGGCGTTGAGCGTCTTCGTCGTCGGTTGGAAAACCAAACTGTGGGTTCGTTAATGGCACTTTGCTGAGCAGCGCCACGCCGTAATGGCCTTTTTGACCATGATAAATGACGTGATAGCCCATCGCCTCAACGTCAGCTTTTGGAAACTGATCGTCATGCACTTTGGTTTCCTGCAACCCGATCACGTCCGGTTGATGCTTGTCAATCAATGCTTGCAATTGATGAAGTCGTGCGCGAATACCATTTATATTGAAAGAGATAAATTTCATAGCGTTGCTGTGTTATTGAGTTAGCGTTTGATGAACACCATCATACCAAAGTCGACCGCACGGCGCGACAGGATAGGGGTGCGATAGCGCGTGAAAATCCGTATACTCACGGGTTATCATGGGCCTTGGCCAAAACAATAAACATAACATAGGTGTCGAGTGTTGCAGTTGCTTAACGAACTTGGGCTGATGGTTCGCCCGCATATTTATCAAATCGCGACCATGATTGTGGCTACCTTGCTGGTCATATATGGTAATGAGCTCAATCAGCTCATTCGGCGACAAATCGCCGGTTTGCATTTTTTGTTGCGCGCGATCATTTTCGTATTGGTCTGTGCGTTTGGTTATGGTTATTTGTTGGTTGGTTTTACGCCCATCCTGTCATCCTGGTTGCATCAAATTCCACTGCATTTAATTGCCCCGGCAACACTGGTGATCGTAATGGTGCTAGGTTTATTGGCGGAACGGAAAAAACAATTATAAGGACATTATGACCACTTCGTTGCTAACTATTAAAGCGGGCGCTACTGCCTACCAACAGGTTCGTGAGCAGGGCTTACGGGCGGACGATGTTGATTTGTTACTGGGCGCTTCAGGCGGACCTAAATGGTTTGTGTTGCAAGGCATGGATCGTTACTTGTTTGGGGACTTCCTGAGTAGCAAGAGTCAGCCGTTGAATACCCTGGGAACCTCAGCCGGTGCGTGGCGATTTGCCGCCCTGGGACAGGACGACCCGGTTGCGGCCAGTGAATTGTTTGCGCGCCTGTACAGCACGCAAACCTACAGTGAGCATCCTGATCGGCATGAAATTACCCGCGAAGCGAAGAAACTGCTGGAGCGCTATGTGCCGGCAACCGCCATCGAACAAATACTCACGCAGGATAGGGTGCACCATCATTTTATCGTAGCGCGCTGTCTGCGTAGCACGGCGGCAGAAAATAAACGTCAGGTGTTGGGCTTATTATCATCGGCATTTGCTAATTCATTAAACCGAGCGAACTTAGGACGCTATTATGAACGTGTGATGTTTCATCATCCGCACTCGTCGTTATCCTTTTGCCGTCATTGGCATGACTTGCCGACTCGTTTTGTAGAGTTGGACCGTTCGAACTTTGCTCCGGCGTTATTGGCAACCGGTTCAATCCCAATGGTACTGGAAGGCGTTCGCGACATTCCCGGTGCTCCGCCTGGTATGTATCGTGACGGCGGTATCACGGACTATCACTTCGACGTTGATCTATCGAAAGTCGATGGCTTGGTACTGTACCCGCACTTTCACCAGGAAGTGATCCCCGGCTGGTTTGATAAACGCATGAAGCGTCGCCGGACAACCGGTAGTGACTGGCCCAACGTGGTGTTTGTGTCGCCGTCGGAACAGTTTGTGAAGTCATTACCCTATGGCAAAATCCCCGATCGTACTGATTTTCAGAAACTACCGGCAAAGGAACGGATTGAGTATTGGCGTAAGGCCATCGCGGCGGGTCAACGCATGGGAGATGAGTTGCGCGAAGTGATTGAGTCAGGAGCGATTCGTGAGCGGGTTAGCTTGTGGCAGTAATGAGGTTATCGGGAGCTTTGGCTGAAACTGGCATCACAAAGTTGCTCGAAACGTTCAGCCGCCAGCCGCCGGGCAAGGTTAATTTCATGCGCAGTAAGTTGCGGCTGTAACTGTTGTAACAGTTCGGTGGCCTGCGACTGGCCGGCTTTTTCTGCCAGCGTTAACCAGCAACAGGCGTGAAAGCTACTGGCAGGTAAGTGCTTACCTTGCAAAAACATCTGGCCCAGATACAACATGGCTTTGCCATGTCCGAACAGCGCCGCGCGACGAAAATGCTTGGCTGCTTCAAATGGAGTGTGCTTAATAAGCTCGGCTGCCTTAACGTAGTGATGCTTAGCGTAGCGCTGCCAGTATTCCGGCCCGCGAATTTTAGCATCACCCGGTTGCTCAGCTTGCAGGAGTTGTTGTTGTGCGACTGCAATGAGCTTATCGACCTGCTCAAGCAGCCGACTTTGCCACTGATTGACATCCGTCGCCATGAAATTAAGCCGTACGCTGTATGAAAATTATTTTTATTGTTAATCTGAGTGTACCCTTAGCTCAACGGTTGAGTAAAGTAACAAATCACTTATGACAACACCCGATGTAAAGCCAGAAGCAGTAACCAACAGTAACCTCGAACAGCTGATTAATGCCGGCACCGGGCTTACCTTATTTGTCTGGGAAGATTCCGAGCTATGGCCCGTTCGTTATGTATCCGACAATGTCGCTGCGGTTTTTGGTTTCACGAAAGAGGAATTCATTCGTCGCGAAGTGCACTACAAGTTCCTTATCCACGAGGACGATACGGCGCGCGTAAACGACGAGGTAGAGCTGCTGAAATCCGGCAAAACCGGTTATCGGCTGACGCATCAGGACTACCGGGTACGTCACAAAGACGGTCATTACGTTTGGGTGACAGATACCACGGTCGTTAAGTACGACGAAAAAACCGGTGTGAATTTGTTGTTCGGTTATCTGATCGACATCACCGAGCGCAAAGAGCTGGAACTTAAGCTTGAAACTGAGCGCAACCGCCTGAGTCTGTTGTTAGATGCAACACGACTGGGAACCTGGGAGTGGAATCCGCAAACCAATAAAACGTCTTTTAACGAGCGTTGGGCGAGGATGTTCGGTTATGAGCCGGGCGAACTTGAAGATAATGTCGAAACCTGGTCAAGCCGTTTGCACCCTGACGATTATGACAAGGCCTGGCAGGCGATAAAGGACCACCTCGATGGGGTAACACCTTTTTACGAGAGCGAACACCGAATTTTGCACCGTTCTGGTCGCTGGGTTTATGTGCTGGACCGCGGACGAATCATCGAACGTGATGCTCAAGGTCGAGCAACCCGCTATGCGGGCACAGTAACGGATGTAACGGAGCAGAAACAGGCAGAACTTGATGCTCGTCGAGCGGCACACGCTAAAAATGTGTTTTTAGCCAATATGTCCCACGAAATCCGCACACCGTTGCATGGTATTCTCGGTTTAGCGTCGGTACTCGAGAACACCGACGTCAGTGATTATCAGAAACGGCTGCTAAGAACGATCAAAAACAGCGGTGACTATCTGTTAAATACACTGAATGATCTGCTTGATCTTACCCGTGCCGAAGAAGGTCAACTGAAAATAAAACTGGGCACGCACAGCATTGTGCATATTCTTGAGCACATCCATTCTTTGTTTGAACAACGGGCGGAAGAAAAAGGCCTGGCGTTCGAGTTTGATATTGCGGATGACCTCCCACGACAAGTCATCATGGATCATTCGCGGGTGATACAAGTCGTCAGTAACTTAGTGAGCAATGCGATAAAGTTTACCCAACACGGTAAGATTCAGGTGAAAGCCCGTTGGTTGGCAGAGAATGAACGCAAAGGCGAGCTTGAAATCAGCGTGACTGACAGTGGTGCCGGTATCCGTGATACGCAGCGCATCTGGCAACTGTTTGAGCAGGAAGATGACGGACTGACGCGCTCGCAGCAAGGCAGTGGTTTGGGGCTTGCTATTGTCAGAAACTTGGTGCAACTGCTCAGTGGTACCATTCAGGTAGACAGTGAAATGGGCGAAGGCTCCTGTTTTACCGTTTGCTTACCGATGACCGTGCATACCGGCAATGCCCCGAGTGATGAAGAACTGTCCGAACTGCCACTGCCGGAACTTGGTCAACACCGCGTACTGGTGGTCGACGATAACAGCATTAACCAGATGATCGTGACAGAAATGCTGTTGAGTCTGGGCCAGCAGGTAGAGTCGGTGACCAGTGGCCAAAAGGCGTTGGAAGCGCTGCAACAATCATTATTTGACGCTGTATTTATGGATCTGCATATGCCGGGCATGGATGGTATGGAAACCACCAAACAGATCCGCCAGGATAGTGCCATCAAGCAACCCTATATCATTGCTCTGACCGCTAACGCGTTCCCGGAAACTCGCACGCAGGCGCTGCGTTCCGGTATGGACGATTACGTGACGAAGCCGTTTGTTAAAGAAGATTTGGCACGTGTACTTAATCGCATTAATGTGAAAACACAAAGGAAGAAACATGGCATTTAATAGCACTGATAGCTATATCGTATCAGAACAACTGGCAAGCGCGGTAAACGCCGCTGTAACGCTGCAAAAACCACTGCTGATAAAAGGCGAACCGGGCACCGGCAAAACACGGCTGGCGCAGGAGTTGGCAGACTCATTAAATACCGAGCTGCTGCAGTGGTCGATAAAGTCCACCACCAAAGCTCAGCAGGGACTTTATGAGTACGATGCCGTGTCGCGTTTGCGTGACAGTCAGCTTGGCAGTGACAAAGTTCATGACATCAGTAATTACATAAAACCCGGTAAGCTGTGGCAAGCGTTTACGGCCGAAAAACGACCCGTACTGTTGATCGATGAAATCGATAAAGCCGACATTGAGTTTCCTAATGACTTGCTGCATGAGCTTGATCAAATGGCGTTTCATGTCTACGAAACCGGTGAGCACATAGAGGCTCGACAACGACCCATTGTGATCATTACGTCGAATAATGAAAAAGCCTTACCGGATGCGTTTTTGCGTCGCTGTTTTTTTCATTTTATTCAGTTTCCTGATGCGGAAACGCTGGCGCAAATTGCGCAGGTACACTATCCGAATTTGCATCAGCAACTGCTGGAACAGGCATTGGAATTGTTCTTTGATTTACGCCACACGCCGGGTCTTAAGAAAAAGCCGTCAACCTCGGAGCTGTTGGACTGGATTCGCCTGTTGGTGGCAGAAGACATCAGTGCCGAACAATTGCAGCAATCACGCCAACGCAACAGCGCCATTCCGCTGACCGGGGCGCTACTAAAACACGAGCAGGACATCGAGCTGGTTGAAAGGTTACGCCGTGTTAATTGAGTTTTTTCAGTTGCTGCGTGAGCAGGGCGTTAAGACCACCATCACTGAGTGGCTGGATTTACTGGAAGCGCTTAAGCAACGAGTGATTTTTGCCGATGTCGATGAGTTTTATTATCTCAGCCGAATGATTCTGGTAAAAGATGAAAGCCTTTATGACCGCTTTGATCGTGCGTTTGCACAGTATGTCGAGCGTGTTGCAGCGACCGATGTCGCGGACAAAATTCCTAAAGAATGGCTGGAAAATGCGTTAAAACGCGAGCTTTCAGAGCAAGACAAAGCCCGTATCAAGCAATTGGGTAGCCTTGAAGAGCTATTGAAAACCTTTCAGGAACGCCTGCGAGAGCAGCAGGAACGCCATCAAGGGGGCTCCAAGTGGATTGGTACCGGCGGTACTTCCCCGTTTGGCGCCTACGGGTATCATCCCGGTGGTATTCGCATTGGCCAGCACGGTAATCGCAACCGCAGTGCGGCGAAAGTTTGGGATAAGCGCGAGTTTGCCGATTTGGATGATGACGCCAGGCTCGAACAGCGCGGTTTCCAGATTGCGTTGCGTAATCTCCGTCAGTTTGCGCGCACAGGAGCAGCCACTGAACTTGATATGGATGCGACGCTCACGGCAACGGCGCGTCAGGGAGGGCTGCTCGACCTACAATGGCAACCAGAGCGACACAACGCCATAAAAATCCTCTTGTTGCTGGATGTTGGTGGCTCGATGGATGATCATATTTATCAAGTAGAGCAGCTATTTACCGCGCTCAAAGGAGAGTTTCGGCATCTGGAGCTGTATTACTTTCACAACTGTCCGTATGAGGGGCTTTGGCGGAGTAACCGTCGCCGTCGTACTGAGCAGATCCCGACCGAACAGGTGATCCAGACCTACGGTGAGGACTACAAATTGATTTTTGTCGGTGATGCCACCATGGGGCCTTATGAGATTGCCTATCCAGGCGGCAGCGTCGAACACTGGAATCAAGAGCCGGGGCAAGTTTGGTTGCAGCGATTATTGCGTAAATTTCCGAAGGCGGTGTGGCTTAACCCGCAACCGCAGGCGCATTGGCGCTACTACCCGTCCGTTGGCATGATTCAGGAAATTCTCTCAGAGCGGATGCAGCCATTGACATTAAGCGGTCTGCAGCAAGCGATTGAGGTGATCAAATAATGAACGCAACGACGGCTAAGTTTCTGTTACTTGAAGAAGCTCACGATAGCTTACTCGAGCGCATTAAGCTTTGCCGTCAGGCGCAGCAATGCATCCATTTACAATATTATATTTGGCGTGACGACATCAGTGGTCTGACACTGATGAACGAGCTGGTCAAAGCCAGCCGTCGGGGCGTGCAGGTTAAGTTGCTGCTGGATGACTTCCAAAGTCGAAGCGTCGAGCTGTTGCTCCGAGATTTACAACGGCGGGCGAACTTCTCCATTAAGCTGTTTAACCCGCTGCGCCATCGGCGTTTACGCTGGCTTAACTACTTTCTTGATTTTAAACGCGTTAACCGGCGTATGCACAATAAAGCGATGATTGTGGATAATCGCATCGCCATTGTCGGAGGTCGTAACGTCGGTGATGAATATTTTGGCACTCATGCCGGGGAACTGTTCTCAGACCTAGACGTGGCGGTCAGTGGTGAATTGGTCAACGAAATTAACCGCGACTGGCTAAGCTACTGGAATTGTGAACTGGCGGTTGAGTTGAGCCATATTCGTGGGCGCAGCCCGACCGAAGCTTTTATTCAACGCTGGCGACGGCAGCAACAACAGGAACAGGTTCAGCAACTGCGTGATTATGTCATCAAAGAGCCGATAAAAACGGAACATTCAGAAGAGGACTGGATAACGGCAAAAGCGGTTTGGATCAGTGATGATCCGCAAAAAGCCAGTGTTTCCCGCAAGCCTCAACGGCTTATGACACAACAGATGACTCGTATTCTGGGCCGTGCGCAGCAGCAGGTGCGTATGGTGTCGCCTTATTTTGTGCCAACGTCTAACGGTGTCCGCGAGTTGGAACAACTCACTGAAAAGGGCGTCGATGTGCAGGTACTGACCAACTCTCTGGCGGCGACTGACGTTCCGGCTGTACATGCGGGCTATCAGCGCAGCAGACGGCGTTTACTCATGGCCGGAGTGAAATTGTTCGAATTACGCCGGCTTGAGGACACCACGGAACAAAAAGCGGTTCGCCCTTATTTTCGCCGATCAGCAACCAGCTTACATGCGAAAACCATCACTGTGGATGAGGCTCGCGTATTTGTCGGTTCGTTTAATTTTGATCCGCGCTCAGCTCAAATTAATACTGAGGCGGGGTTGATCATCGACTCACCGCAAATTGCCAAGCGCATCAATGCGATATTCGAACATGAACTGCCGCTAAAAAGCTATCAGCCAAGGCTTAATCGCTTTTACAAACTGTATTGGCTGGATAAAAGCAAAGTGCCGGCCCGTCGTCTGTACAAGGAACCAAACGCAGGTCTGGCGCGCCGGATCATTGTCTGGTTAACGGCGCGCCTGCCGGTCGAACATTTGCTGTGATTATTTGTTGTGACTATGAGCGCCGCTCGATGATCCAGCGCTTCACCTTTTGCTCCAATAAAATTAATGGCACAGCGCCGTCTTCCAGTACGACCCGGTGAAACGCCTTAATATTGAATTTATCACCCAATTTCTTCTCCGCTTCGCGACGTAGCTCAGCGATTTTTAACTGACCTATTTTGTAGGCCAACGCTTGTCCCGGTAGGGCCATAAAACGTTCCGCTTCCGATACGGCGCGAGCCTGAGCAACCGGCGCATTGTCGTACATATAATCGAGCACTTGCTGGCGGCTCCAGCCTTTGCTGTGAATACCGGTGTCAGTCACCAATCGGATTGAACGCCATAATTCCGCTGCCAGTGCACCAAAATATTGATAGGGGTCGTCATACAATCCCAGATCGTGGCCTAAGGATTCTGCGTACAAGCCCCAGCCCTCGGTGTAGGCGGTTTCGCGACCAAATTTTCTAAACTCCGGTAAGTCATCAAGCTCTTGCTGAATTGAAATTTGGAAATGGTGCCCGGGGGCTGCTTCATGTAAAAACAGTGCGGTTTTAGCCCAGGTCGGACGTGACGCTAAATCATACGTATTTAAGTAAAAGACAGCGGGTCGGGAATTGTCGGTCGGTGCCGCCTGATAAGACCCTGAACTGGCAGACTGCTCACGAAAGGCCTCGACTTTACGCACTTCGTAATCCGCTTGCGGAAAGACGTCAAACAATCGCGGTACCCGTTCATCAACGGTGCTGCGCAACGCCCGGTAATCGTCGAGCATGGCGTCGCGACTGGGATAAATGAACTGCGGATCGTTGGTCATAAAATCGAAAAACTCCGCCAAGCTACCGTCAAAGTCGGTTTGTTCAATGATGTCGCGCATTTCATCATGAATACGGGCAACCTCGGACTTGCCAATACGGTGGATCTCATCAGCCGTCAATGTGGTCGAGGTATTGGCCTCAATTCGGTATTGATACCACTCGCGACCACCCGGTAACTGGCCAATCCCGAACGAGTCGGCGCGCGTGTGTGGTAAATAATCATTGGCCAGATAATCACGTAATTGTTGGTACGCCGGCAGTACCGTATTGCTGATAAGATCGCGGTATTGTTCCTTTAAGGCCCGCTGTTCTGTCGCTGAAATAGCGTCGGGCATAGAGCTTATTGGTCGCCAAAAAATACTGTCTTCGACGTTGTCGACAAGGTGGGCCTCGATTTGTGGAATGGCTTTTTCAATCAAAACACGGGGCTGCACGATGCCCTGATCAACGCCTTTACGCATGTTCTCGCGAGCCTGTTGAAAGATCACTGGAATCCGCTGCATGCGGGCTGCCCAATTTTTATAATCTTCAACGGAGTTAAAGGGTTGTGCTGATGTCCCCGAACCCAACATCGCAAACTGACTGGCAATGTTGTAAAACTGGTTAATGGGTATCAAGTGCTCCGGGAAAGACAGTCCTCGTAGTGCCATTTCACGGTCACGCTTGAAGATCTTATAACTCATCAGCGCGGAGTCGGTTAACCCGGAAACGTCAATAGCATTTACCTTGTCCAGATAGCTCTGTTCAAACGCTCGCAACTGCTTCAGGTAGTCAGGGGAGAGGAAGTTGGGCAATTGGTCGTTATAGTCGTTACGGCCAATATAGGTTGCTAATAACGGGTCGAGTTGCAACTGCTGTTGAAAAAAGTCGGTATAAATCTGCTCAAGTTTTTCACTCGGTGATACTTGCGTTATGGCAACGCGTTCGCGGTCGGCCGTGTTTTGTTGATTGCCGGTTTTCGGGTTATCGCTGCAAGCTGTCAGCAACGCGGTGATCGTTAGTGCAATAAGTGTCGGTTTGATCATTATTTATGCTCCGTTCGGTTACGGCCATGCTCTTTTGCCTGGTACAGTGCTTGATCCGCAGCAACCAGCAGGCTGCTGTGGTCAGGATAGTATTGATTATTGGCAACGCCGATACTGATGGTGAGTCCGGTATCACCCAGTAAGGCTGAGAAATCATGGTTTTCAACCGCCACCCGCATTCTTTCTGCGGCATCAATTGCCTGCTCCAGGTCGGTATCAGGTAATAAAATAGCAAATTCTTCACCCCCCCAGCGGGCGGCATAGTCGATATCTCGTAGCACCCGGCGTAACAGTTTCGACAACTCCACCAACACTTGGTCGCCCACGGTGTGGAGAAATTCGTCATTGATTTGCTTGAAAAAGTCCACATCGATAATGGCCAATGACAAATCAGCGCCAGAGCGACTGCTGCGTTTCATCTCGAGTCGGAGGCGTTCATCAAATGCTCTGCGGTTACCCAGTCCGGTTAACGGATCCTGACGAGCGATGGTTTCCAATTCGGCGGTTTTTTCGCTGACCATTTTTTCCAGTTGCCGGCGGCTGCGGTTTTTTAAGAAACGAATACGTGCACGCACCAGCAAAAATGCCGTTAATGCGAGCGCGATGAGAATGAACAACCAGGTACTTGGCTGTTGCCAAAAATGCTCAGATCGACTGAAGGCAAAGTTGGCCGGCTCACTCCATTCGCCCCCCGGATAGGAGGCTCTCACCTGGAACAAGTAATCGTTAGCCGGGAGTGCTGTATACTCGGCGGTCGTAAATTTGCCTTTGTCCACCCAGTGTTCGTCAAAGCCAACGAGCCGCACTTGATATTGGATATGGTCAGACATTAAATAGCCCAACCCTGCATAATCGAACGCAATACGTTGTGTGTCAGCGGCAACTTCCTGGCCGTACTCAAGTGCGTTGCCATCCGCGGTGACCGCCGCAATGACGGTCGGCGGAGGCGTTGCCGCCATAGACGTCAGTGCATTGGGGTCAATCACGGAAACCCCGCTGGCGGTAGCAAACCAGACATTGCCGGCGCTGGATTGGAATAAGGCCGGTCCACCGCTGTTGACCTGTGAGTTGCTCATGCCGTCAACTTCAGTGTAGCGTTGGAAAGATAACGGCTGTTCAGGCCTTTTTAAGGCTTCGGTGATGGCATCATGCGCGATAAAAATAGCACCGCGGTTCGAACCCAGCCACAGGTTCGCTTCACCATCAAATTCGACCGATAAAAAGTTATCAAAGGGTAAACCTTGATCACGGTTAAAAATACGCCAGCTCTTGCTCGGTAAATGATGCGCGATAAGTCCTCTGTCGCTGGCGAACCACAAATAATCGTTGTAGTGCTGGATTTGAAATATCAACTCGGCGTCATTCAGTCCGGACAGATCGATGTCGCGGATGTCATAGGAGAACCCGGACCGCGTTGACTTGACCTTAATTGCAACCAGGCCACTAACGGACGCTGCCCATAAGGTATCGTCATCATCGAATGCCAGGGCCGTGGTGTAGTTGTTTTTCAGACCGTCGGCGGCGGTTAAATAATTCGTTTCATCAGCGGCAATATGCGTGATACCGCCGGGGCCACCAAGAAATAACCCGAACGTCGGGTGTACGGCAATTTGTCTGACTTCATCACCGGATAAGCCATTGCTTTGGTTGTACTGCTTAACAATTTGCTCACCATCCCAGACGAAGGCGCCGCCCGTATAAGTGCCTATGACAAGGTTACCCTGGTATTCCGCAAACGAGAGTACCGACTGTTCCGCTAGCGGTGTGTTGGCACCGACCGTCTCGACACCGTTGATATCAATACGGGTCACGCCATTACTGGAGCCTACGTAGATTGCGCCATTCCATTGATAGACACTGCGGACATAATTGCCGCTTAGGCCATGCTCGGTGGTGTAGGTTTTAAACAGCGCATCACGGAATTGTACCAGCCCGCCGTGCGTTGATACCCAGATGCTACCCTCATGATCGTGTTGGATATCAAGCACATGGTTGTTGGGCAGGCCTGTCGCAACGGTTAATGATTCGAAGCGGTTGCCGGTATAGCGCCAAACTCCTTGACGGAAGGTGCCCAGCCATAAATCGCCATCCGGCGTGTAGTGGATGGTGCTGATGCTGGCTTCAAGTTCTGTTAAGTAACGCTCGAACTGGCCGTCATCGGTCTGAATATAAAGACCCTGTTGCGTGCCGATGATGAGCTTGCCGTCAGGTGTGAGTTTTAATTCACGAATGAGGTGGCCGGGCACGCTGTCAATGCGCTCAAATCGGGTATTGTCAGCGCGTTTAACCGCCAGGCCTTTATTGGTTGCTACCCACAAGTGACCGTCGTTATCGACCAGACTTTGATAGACCGCATTCGACGGTAACCCATGTTGGGTGGTAAAGGTTGCAACACGCTGATCATTTTCGTAAAACAACAACCCTTCTTCACTAGTGGCCACCCAAAGATTACATTGCTTGTCGACCGACAATTGGTTAATAAACGGCGGTGCCGGTTGTAACTCGAGCCAGTGTCCGTCATCGTACCGACTGATGCCGCCTCGTGCCCCGCCGACGTATAGGCTGCCATTGCAAGGGTTCAACGCCACCGTGTAGATGCCAATGTCTGGCAGACCCGTTACCCGGACATCGTCAAAAATTTCGAATTCGCGGCCATTGAAACGGGTGGGGCCTTGCCAGGTTCCCAGCCAAAGATACCCATTTTGATCCTGAGCCATGGCGTTGACTGAGTTATGCGGTAAACCTTCCCGGGTGGTCCAGATTTCACGGACAAAGTGGCGCAGTGAATTGGCTTGTTTTATGTTCGGCAGGGTA
The DNA here is from genome assembly GCF_002968395.1 of Idiomarina sp. OT37-5b. Classification (NCBI taxonomy): domain Bacteria; kingdom Pseudomonadati; phylum Pseudomonadota; class Gammaproteobacteria; order Alteromonadales; family Idiomarinaceae; genus Idiomarina; species Idiomarina sp. OT37-5b. The sequence continues at coordinate 1,550,911 of NZ_CP027188.1, read as the reverse complement.
TCTGATGCTGCAGTTGCAGCCGGGCTGAGTATCACAAACCCGATAATTGTACAGAGATGGAGCAAAAAGCGACGCATATAGTACAGTGCCCGTTGGGATTTTGTTATAAGTTCAATAGTATGCTGGCAAAACGGTAGATGCAACGCTTGCTTCGGACGGATCCAAATTCGTTATTGCAGAGTAAACCTTGTTACGTTCCAAACTATCTTAATTCGTGAAACAGGAGAGCGACTAATGGTTAAAGCCTACGCAGCAAAGTCAGCAACATCAGGACTGGCTGAGCATGCCATCGAACGACGCACGTTAAGGGATGATGATGTCGCCATCGATATTGAATATTGTGGCGTCTGCCATACCGACATTCATTATGTTGAGAACGATTGGGGGGGCACCGTTTATCCGGTGGTTCCGGGGCACGAAATTATTGGGCGAGTAACCGAAGTAGGCCCTAAGGTAAGCAAGTATAAGCCCGGCGATGTGGTGGGTGTCGGTTGTCTGGTTGATTCCTGCCGCAGTTGTTCTGCCTGTGATGAGGGGCTTGAACAGTATTGCCTGAACGGCATGGTGCCAACCTACAACGGTGAGGATCGCCACGACGGCAGTATCACTTATGGTGGTTACTCAGAGCGTATTGTGGTCAGTGACCGTTTTGTGGTCAAAGTACCGGATGCCCTCGATCCGGCCAAGGCGGCTCCGTTACTGTGCGCCGGTATCACCACTTATTCACCGCTGCGTCATTATGGTGTCAAGAAAGGCGACAAAGTGGGGGTCATCGGTATGGGTGGACTCGGTCACATGGGCGTTAAATTTGCCAAAGCGTTGGGTGCCGAAGTGACCATTTTTACCCGTTCGGAAGCGAAAGTGAAAGAAGCGAAAAAACAAGGCGCCGACCATGTGGTGATCTCTACCGATGCCGAGCAAATGCAAGCGGTTGCCGAGACGTTTGACTTTATGCTGGATACGGTCCCGGTAAAACATGACCTAAACCCTTATTTAAACTGTCTAAAATACGATGGTACGCACATTATCGTGGGCTTATTAGAACCGGTTGAACCGGCGCTGGAAGCCGGTGCATTAGTGATGAAGCGGCGCGTGTTGGCGGGCTCATTGATTGGTGGCTTGCCGGAAACTCAGGAGATGCTCGACTTCTGTGCCGAACATGATATTCATTGTGATGTCGAAATGCTGGACATCAAAAACATCAATGAAGCTTATGAACGGATGAAACAGGGTGATGTTAAGTATCGGTTTGTGATTGATATGCAATCACTAAAACAGCGCTAGATAGAGCGTTGACTTAATCACCAAAACAGGAAAAGATGTTGGTATCGCAGATCGATGCCAACATCCCATGTTTAAATTTTGGTACAAAAATTTTTCCCACATTCCCGTCCATCACCCAGACTTTCATCGAGTTCAGTTAATTTATCACCTGCTGTTGTTTGTTTGTGTGCTCGCTGGTGTTGTCACGGCACTGAATTTCTTTTTATTAAATGCCGGCTTAATAGCCGTTATTGATGCGATTGGCTTTTTCCTGGCACTGGGTATCTATTTTTATTTTCGACACAGCGGTAACGTTGCGGTTGCCGGTTGGGCGGTGACATTGATATTTATTGCCGTTCTGAGTGCTTATTTAAGTGTCTGGGGCGGCAATAATTTCGGCATCATCTGGGCCACGGTGATACCGCCCATAGCGTTCTTTTTATTAGGCCGAAGCGTTGGAACATTGCTATCAATCGTGTTTTTCAGTTATGCCACTTATATTGTCTACGGCCACGTACAAGCAGGCGTGCGCTATCAGTTGTCACTGGGAGGCATTCTCAATGTGGTCGAAGTGCTGATCGCGCAAATCATGCTGTTTCGTTTTTATGATCGTACCCGAGCCGACGCCATGGCCGAACTGCAGGCGAGCAGAGCAAAGCTGCAACGGCTGGCTAGCACCGATAAACTGACCGGCATTAATAACCGTCAGCAATTTGACCGTGAGTTAATGGCGCAGGTCAGCGATGCTCAAACGACTCGGCGGCCATTGACCTTATTACTGCTGGATGTTGATCATTTCAAACGCATTAATGACGAGCATGGGCATTTATTCGGCGACCGCGTTTTAAAAGAACTTGCCAGCTTGTTGTCGACCAACCTGCGCAGTCACGATGTTATTGCGCGTTGGGGAGGCGAAGAGTTTGCGGTTTTGATGCCAGCTACGCCGATAACGACGGCCATGACACTGGCAGAACGACTGCGAAAGAAGGTAGCAGACGCGAATCTGTGCGGCCATTCAGTAACCATCAGTGGTGGCCTTTCCGGCTGGCGTCCCGGCTGTTCCGGAGAAGAGCTGCTGGGGACAGCAGATCGGGCGTTGTATCGGGCAAAAACGCAGGGGCGCAATACCATCGTTCAAAGTGAAGATTGATTTTTACGGCCAAACTGTGGTTAACTTCGTTCCAGGAAGAGGCGCAATACTCAGGTCGTTCAGCTAATTAAACCTACCCAGGGGCTGAATCAGGGGAGTCATTGCCGAGATAACAGTGCATGGTATGGCTGTTATCGGCCGTAGGGTTTGAACACCCGCGGCTGTCACCGTCAGGTGGAGAGCTTCTGGAGTCCAATCCTATTTAAGCTCTCTGAACGTTGTAGTGTTAAGTTCAGGGGAATCTATGACACCCATTCATGTAGCTAAATTCGGCGGCACCAGTATGGCCGACGCCGACGCCATTCAAGCCTGTGTTCAAGTCGTTGAACAGACACAAAACCCGACTCTGGTTGTGGTGAGTGCCTGTGCCGGCGTTACCAACCTACTTATCCGTCTTGCTGATTCGCAGACGTCGGTCGAAAAACAGCGCTTGTTTACAGAAATTAAAGACAAACATAATGGCATCGCCAGAGCGACCACCGCAGCCGAGGTTTGCTTGCAACAGCTTGATGAGCTCCATCAGCAATTATGGCAAGTCGTAGACAGCGATATCCCAAGCTCCTTAGCTGAGCGAGCTCGCCGTCGTGACCAGATCGTCAGTTTTGGTGAGCGTTGCTCAAGTCTGTTGTTCAGTTTTTTCTGGCGTCATCATCATGACGATGCCAGCGTGGTCGATGCTCGTTCGTTTTTACAGACTAATGATCGATATGGTCAGGCTGAACCGGATTTCGTTCAGACCGCCAACCTTTGCAAAGCACTCGGTGAACGACTGCAGGCCGGCGAAAAATTAGTGACTCAAGGCTTTATCGGTGCTTGTCCGCAAGGTTACACAACCACTCTGGGACGGGGCGGTAGTGACTACAGTGCAGCCTTATTCGCAGCCGCGTTGCAGGCTGAGCGATTGAATATATGGACTGATGTTGCCGGTATCTACACCACCGACCCCCGGGTTTGTGATGATGCTCGACCGTTACAGGAAATCAGTTTTGCAGAAGCGGCTGAGTTAGCCACATTTGGCGCCAAAGTGTTACACCCCAAAAGCCTTAAGCCAGCGATTGAACATGGTATTGATGTGTTTGTCGGGCACAGCCGTAAGCCGCAACTGGGGGGCACACTGGTTTCGGCCAAACCACAGCAGCGGCCGTCGATACGAGCCATCGCGCTGCGACGCAACCAAACGTTATTGACGGTTAACAGTATCGACATGCTTCATGCAACAGGGTTCCTGGCGCGGCTGTTCGATATTCTTGCGCGTTACGATATCAGCGTCGATTTAGTCACCACGTCCGAGGTGAGTATTGCTCTGACGCTGGATGAGGAAGGCTCGCAGGCGAATGGTCAATCGCTGTTGCCGGCCGCTATGTTGGAAGAGTTAAGTGCCTTTGCCAAAGTTAATATCGAGCAAGGACTGACACTGGTCGCGGTGATCGGTAATGATATTGGCCATTTTGGTGATATTTCGCCCAAGGTACTGGAATCCGCATCACCAGCAACCATTCGCATGATTTGTCAGGGTGCCAGCCGTCATAATCTTTGTTTTCTGGTGGCGGATGACGACGCCGATAACATCGTTAAAAAACTCCATGCAAAGCTGTGACGCAGAGCGGTAAATCAGTCTATAATGCTCGGCTTATTTTAGTGGGTTAATGACATAAAAGAGTCGTGCAATGGATTTATGGCAAGCGATCATTTTAGGGATAGTGCAGGGCATCACGGAATTTCTTCCCATTTCAAGTTCTGCTCACCTGATTCTGATGCCAGCGCTAACCGGTTGGAGTGACCAGGGCGTTGGCTTTGATTTATCCGTTCATGTGGGCACCCTGCTGGCGGTGATAATTTACTTCCGTAAGGATGTTGCCGGGTTGCTGATCGATGGACTTAAAAGCATTCCTGCGGGTCAGTCTGTTGGTCAGAGCAAGCTTAGCTGGTCAATTGTGGTGGCAACGATTCCTGCCTGTATCGCTGGCGTATTATTGCTGGATTACATCGACTCGGCATTGCGCGCGGTGGGGGTGATTATCACGACGACCGTGGTATTTGCCGTACTGTTGGCCGCCGCTGACCGCTGGGGGCGGGGGCGTCGGCAACTCACGGATATCGGCATCGTCGATGCAATCATTGTCGGTATAGCTCAGGCGCTGGCACTGATCCCCGGAACCTCGCGTTCAGGAGCCACCATAACCGCTGGCTTGTTTCTCGGGCTGGATCGTGAAACGGCGTCAAAGTTCTCTTTTTACATGGCTATCCCGATTACGCTGGCTGCCGCATCGTTAAAGCTATTGAGCATATGGAATGACGGTATCAGCGTCGACTGGTTGGGTTTTGCGATTGGCGGCGTTGCGTCATTCATCACCGCGATAACCGCCATCCATCTGTTTTTAAAATGGCTTAATCAGTTTGGTATGTGGCCTTATGTTATCTACCGACTGGTGTTGGCTGTGGTGTTGTACTGGATGTTCTTTTAAGGATCGCTAGGCTATGTACGAAACGCTTAAACAACGTCTGTTCGCGTTAAAGAGTAATCGTATTTTCGAATTTGCGGTGATCAGTGTCATTATTATATCGGCGCTGGAAATTGGTGCGAAGACCTACGAATTGCCGGGTGTCATAAACCAGCTGTTGGTTGGCCTGGACTGGTTTATTACGTTATTTTTTGTTGTCGAAATCAGCATTCGCTACATTGCTGACGACGATAAACGTCGCTTTTTTAAGAACGGCTGGAACGTGTTCGATACCTTGGTGGTCGTGGTCAGTCTGGTCCCAGTTAACGATTCGGAATTGGCGTTGCTGGCGCGTCTGGTCAGAATATTCCGGGTGTTGCGGATGATCTCGATCATTCCTGAGTTACGCACGTTAATTACGTCGTTGCTTAAGGCCTTGCCACAAATGGGTTATGTGGTGTTGCTGATGTTTATTATCTTCTACATCTATGCGGCCATTGGCAGTTATTTGTTCGCTGAAATCAACCCGTTTTTATGGGATAACATCGCCACCTCCATGTTAACGCTGTTCAGGGTGATGACTTTCGAAGACTGGACCGATATTCAGTACGAAACCATGGAAGTCTATCCGTGGAGCTGGTTGTTCTATATGACCTTTATTTTCCTGACCGCTTTTGCGTTCCTGAATATGGTGATCGGCATTGTCGTTAATGTGATGGATAAGGAGAGCCGCAAGGAAGCTGAGCGGTTGCGCGATGAGTTAGAAGCAGAGCAGGAACCGCAACCCTCACTGGCCGATTTGCAGCGCCAAATTGCCGAATTAAAACAGTTACTGCAGGCGTCAAATCAGCGCGACCAACGACACTAGGAGTCGCTATGCAAGTGGGTAAACACAAGGTTGTGGTAACCCGAAAATCCATCAAGCATTTGTATTTACGGGTTAAATCTGCGCATCAGGTCGAGGTGTCTGCACCTCGACACTGGCCAGAACACCACATTCGTAGCATCGTTGCTGAACGCAGCGACTGGATCACTGAGCAACAACAGAAACTGGCCACCAAACCACAGCCTCAACCCGCGTCATTTAAAAACGGTACCCGCATTCCCTTCGAGGGCAGACCTTACACCGTGGTATTAACCCAGACGACAGGGCGCCGTAACGCAAGCCTGAAAGGCGCCTGCATCGAACTAAAGTTACCTCAACCCGACGATATAAATGCCGCTATTAAGCTACTGGACAGCTGGTACCGCACCCAGTTGAAACAACGCATCCAGCAGTTATTGCAGGTCTGGCAGCCGGTCATGAACGTAGCAGCCAGTGACTTTGGCGTGCGCAAAATGAAGACCCGTTGGGGCAGCTGTAATACCCGTACCGGAAAAATCTGGCTTAATTTTGACTTAATTAAAAAGTCGCCCCAAAGCCTCGAATACGTTGTCGTCCACGAGTTAACCCATCTTTACGAGCGCTACCACAATGCGCGATTTTATGCTTTGATGGATAAATTTCTGCCAGACTGGAGAGTGCGACGCAAGCGCCTGAATCATTATGAGTAAGTTTATTGAACCGGCAACGGCCGAGGATTACCGTGAGCTCGCTCGTCGGCGCCTGCCGCGTCAAATCTTCGATTACCTTGATGGAGGCTCTTATCAGGAGTTGACGCGGTTTAATAATGAGTCGGCATTTGCGGCCATTCGGCTGCGACAGCGTGTGTTAACCGATGTTAGTTCGATTGATCTGAGTTGTCAGCGTGCCGGGCAACCCTTTGCTTTGCCCATCGCGCTCGGCCCGGTCGGGTTAGCCGGATTGATGGCTCGACGTGGCGAAGTGCAGGCTCATCGCGCTGCGGCGTCAAAAGGCATCAGTTTTTGTGCATCGACGGTATCTTTGTGCAGCGTTGAAGAAATAGCCCGGGCTCATCCGCAACGACCGCCATGGTTTCAGTTATATTTAATGAAAGATCGTGACTACGTTAAACGACTGTTGCAAAGGGCTTCTGACAGTGGTGTAGAAACGCTGGTGGTAACCGTCGATCTCGCTCGTTTAGGCAGCCGTTACCGGGATATTCGGAACGGCTTTGATGGACCACAGTCACTGGCAAAACGTTGGGCACGTATTAAAGACATTGCCAGCCATCCGGGTTGGGTTTGGGATGTTGCTGTTAAGGGTAAACCGCTGGTTTTTGGAAACCTGAGTGAAGCGGTGCCGGATGCAAGTAGCTTGCCGGACTTTAAGCAGTGGGTTGATGGTCAGTTCGATGCGTCAGTCAACTGGCAAACCCTTGGCTGGCTGCGTCAGCAGTGGCAGGGCCGGTTATTTATTAAGGGCGTAATGGATGCTGACGACGCAAAGCGGGCAGTGGCCTGTGATGTCGATGGTATTATCGTTTCTAACCACGGCGGACGGCAACTTGATAGTGTTGCGCCAAGCATCACTAAGCTCGCCGAGATTCGAAAGGTGGTTGATGAGCAGACCAAAACGCCGCCAGAAATCTGGCTTGACGGTGGCGTTCGCAGTGGCTTAGATGTCGCCAAGGCTATGGCTCTGGGAGCGGACGGCTGTTTACTCGGCAGAGCTTGGGCGTTTGCTTTAGCGGCCCGTGGCGAGCGGGGCGTGCGCGAGTTGTTAGCGCGGCTTAAGAATGAATTGACGGTAGCGATGGCACTGATGGGGGTTACCCGGCTGAGCGAACTGGGAACCGATAATTTGGACAGCTGGGAGCATAACCTATGAAGAAAAATGCTGCGGAATTGGCCGTATATGCATTAGAACAACTGGGTATTCGTCACACGTTTGGCATTCCGGGTGTCCATAATACCGAGTTGTATGACGCACTCAATAACAGTGAAGTCATCGAGCCGATTTTGGTTACCCATGAAGGCGGAGGCGCCTTCATGGCCGATGGGGTAAGCCGCTCGGTAAGACGACATAGTGGCGAAATTGGTGTATTGGCGATTGTTCCCGCAGCCGGCTTTACTCATGCGGCGAGTGGTATCGGTGAGGCGTTCCTTGATGGGATTCCGATGCTGATCCTGTCCGGCGGCGTCCGTACCGACACCAATAACCGCTTTCAATTGCATGGTATTGATCAGTTGGATCTTGCGAAACCTTTGACCAAAGCGGCGTACCGGGTTGGTCATCAAAATGAAGTGGTGGAAACCATTTATCGCGCTTATCAAAAAGCAACAACGGGTAAACCGGGACCGGTGTTGGTGGAGATTCCCGTCAATTTGCAATTGTTTACCGATGTGGTCCCGACACCATTACCCTATGCGGATTATCTTGAACAGCAGCCGGTCGAAGAAGATGAAGGATTAGCGCAGCTGGTGGCACAAGTGGTCGAGCTGCTGGATTCGGCGAAACGTCCCGCGTTATTCGTCGGCTGGGGAGCCCGTGCAGCGAAACCGCAATTGATCCAGCTGGCCGAAAAACTGCAAATGCCGGTAGCGACAACCTTGCAGGGCTTATCATCCTTTCCTCATCAACATCATCTGCACGCCGGTTTTGGTTTTAGTCCCTCAGCGGTACCTGCCGCACAGTACGCGTTTGACGATTGTGATGTGCTGCTGGCGATAGGCACCCGGTTTTCAGAAATTCCCACCGGCAGTTACAGTGCTGAGGTACCCGACAAGCTCATTCATGTCGACATTGACGGCAGCGTATTCAATCAAAACTATCCGGCAAAAGTTGCCATTGCGGCAGATGCCGAAGTCTTTATGGATGAGTTGCTGGCGCAATTAGAGGAGAAACCGGATCGGCCCAGAAATACCAGCTTGATCAGCGGTATCGAAAAGCGCAAAGCGGACTATTTGCAGCAATGGTTGCAGCATGACAGTAAAGGCCGCGTCAATCCGGCGCGTTTTTTCAGTCATCTACGCCAGCATATGGACGATGATGCCGTGACCGTGCTGGATGACGGTAACCACACCTTTCTGACGGCGGAACTTTATCCACTGGCCGAGCCTGCCACGCTGCTAACGCCAACGGATTTTAATGCGATGGGCTATGCCGTGCCAGCTGCGATTGGTGCGAAGTTTACGCAGCCGCACAAACAAGTGTTTGCTATCGTTGGCGATGGTTGTTTTATGATGACCTGTATGGAAATTCTGACCGCCGCCAAACACCAGCTCGGTGTGATGTATTTTGTCTTTAACGACGGTGAGCTTTCGCAAATCGCGCAAGCACAGGCAATGCCATACAACCGCAAACCCTGCACCACGCTCGGCAAAGCCGATTTTGAGGGTATCGCAAAGGGGGTTGGCGCTCAGTACGTCGCGATCTCGTCAGATGAGGCGCTTAATGACGGCATTGAGCAGGCGATAAAATACGCCAACAAGGGACAGCCGGTGATTGTCGACGTTGCCATTGATTACAGCAAACAAACGGCCTTTACCTCCGGTACGGCGAAATCAACCTTCAAACGTTTTCCGTTGGGTCAGAAGCTTCGTATCGGCGCGCGTGCGGTCATGCGCAAGTTGCGTTAGCGCAGCTCTTGGCCCAACTGGCTTTGGGCAATTAGGCGGAATACATAAGCCACCTTAAATAAACCGGCGAGAATGACCTGCGACAAATGCAAGAAGACCAGTAGCATTAGCGGTAAATTTTGCTCTTGAAACCAGGCCAAATAAAAAACAATGATTGAAAGCAACAAAAACACCACCATTGATGTATTTGAGGCACGCAATAATGTATGAGATTTCATAATAAACATTCCATATGTATGTTTAATAGGTTCATCTTAAATGCATTTTTAATTCAGATCAATAAAAGGCGAATAAGTTGAAGAACGTATTAATGGTCTGCCTGGGTAACATTTGCCGCTCGCCGGCGGCCGAGGGCTTTTTCCGGCACTTGATAAAGGAACACCGGTTGCCGATTGATGTGGACTCGGCCGGGACGTCTGATTATCACATCGGCGAAGCACCAGATCCGCGCATGCAACAGGTAATGCTCAGTCGGGGAATTGATATCAGTGCGCTTAGGGGGCGACAGGTAAACGCCGCCGACTTCGAGCGGTTTGATCACATTTATGCGATGGACGGGTCAAACTTCGCTCACTTAACGTCACTGGCAGAACAATGCGCACCTGAGCATGCGCATAAAGTCGAATTGTTTTTACAGACGTTACATCGCGATAATCGAAGTGAACCTGAAGAGGTGCCGGATCCGTATTTTGGCGGACAAGCGGGATTTGAGGCTTGTGTTGATCTTATTCAACGCGGAGCTGTAAAGCGAATTGAACAATTTAAGGAGTAAACTGTGCGTTATTTACACACGATGGTACGCGTTCACGACTTAGAGCAGTCGTTGCATTTTTATTGTGATCTGCTCGGTTTGAAAGAAATGTACCGTAAAGATAACGAGAAAGGCCGTTTTACTTTGGTTTTTCTGGCCGCTCCCGACGATGCAGAGCGGGCTGAGAAGACCAAGTCTCCGCTGCTCGAACTGACCTATAACTGGGATCCGGAAACCTATGATGGCGGTCGCAACTTTGGCCATTTAGCTTTTCGGGTAGAGAATATTTATGAGCTGTGTCAACGGCTGATGGACAATGGCGTGGTCATTAATCGCCCGCCGCGTGACGGTCATATGGCGTTTGTGCGCTCGCCGGATAATATCTCGATCGAGCTGCTGCAAGAAGGTGAACATCTTGCGCCACAAGAGCCTTGGGCGTCGATGGAAAATACGGGTGAATGGTAATTAACCCTTAAATCCTCTATAATTTGCGCCACTTTTTTACGATTTTTACTTTGGTCCAATCAATAGGAATGACTATGTCGACTGATAAAGCAAAGATTATTTATACCGAAACGGACGAGGCACCCCGCCTGGCAACTTACTCGCTGTTGCCCGTTATTAAAGCCTTCACCAAGGCAGCCGGCGTTGCCGTAGAGACCCGTGATATTTCTTTGGCAGGTCGTATTATTTCGCAGTTTCCCGAGTACCTGACCGAAGAACAACGTCAGTCAGACGCGTTGGCGGAATTAGGCGAAATGGCGAAAACCGCAGAAGCGAACATCATCAAGCTGCCAAACATCAGTGCGTCAATCCCGCAAATGACAGCCTGCATCAAAGAGTTACAGGCACAAGGTTATAAACTGCCAGACTTCCCGTTTGACCCGCAAACTGACGAAGAAAAAGACATTCGTGCGCGTTACGACAAAGTGAAAGGCAGCGCGGTAAATCCAGTTTTACGTGAAGGTAATTCTGATCGCCGTGCGCCAGCTGCGGTTAAAAACTATGCGAAAAAACACCCGCATCGTATGGGCGCTTGGTCAAAGGACTCGCAGTCTCACGTCGCACACATGAACGATGGTGATTTTTATAGCAGTGAACAGTCGCTGACCTCAGCTAAGGACGATACCTTTAAGATCGTGCTGGAAGCCAATGGTCAACAGCAGGTATTGAAGGATGCGGTGCCGGTATTGGCCGGCGAAGTGGTTGACGCTGCTGTCATGAGCAAAAAGCAATTACAGGCGTTTTTTGAAAAAGAAACGGCTGCGGCGAAAGAGCAGGGCGTGCTGTTGTCGTTGCACTTAAAAGCAACCATGATGAAAGTATCTGATCCGATCATGTTTGGTCATGCGGTTCGTGTTTACTTTAAAGACGTACTGGAAAAGCATGCTGACTTGATGAAAGACATCGAGTTTGATCCAAGCAACGGCATTGGCGATTTGTACAACAAACTGGACAAACTGACGCCGGAACAACGTGATGCTGTCGAAGCTGACTTAAATGCCGTGTACGCAAAACAGCCAGAACTGGCGATGGTCAACTCAGACAAAGGTATCACCAACCTGCACGTTCCAAGTGACATCATCATCGACGCATCGATGCCGGCGATGATCCGTGATTCAGGTAAGATGTGGGACACCGACGGCGGTCAGAAAGACGCTAAAGCCATGATTCCTGATCGTTGCTATGCCGGTGTTTATCAGGAAACCATCAATTTCTGTAAAGAACACGGTGCGTTTGATCCAGCGACCATGGGCACGGTACCGAACGTTGGTTTGATGGCGCAAAAAGCCGAAGAATACGGTTCGCACGATAAGACCTTTGAAATTCCTGCTGACGGTGTGGTGAAAGTCCTAAACCAGGCTGGCGACGTGGTGTTTGAACACAATGTAAGTCAGGGTGATATCTGGCGTATGTGTCAGGTGAAAGACGCACCGATTCGCGACTGGGTTAAGCTGGCGGTTAACCGTTCACGCTTAAGCGGTATGCCTGCGGTATTCTGGTTGGACAGCAATCGCGCTCACGATGCTCAGTTGATCAAGAAAGTTGAAGCTTATCTGAAAGAGCACGATACCGATGGCCTGGATATCCAGATTATGGCTCCGGTTGAAGCCACGCGTCATACACTGCAACGCGTGAAAGAGGGTAAAGACACCATTTCTGTTACCGGTAACGTACTGCGTGATTACCTGACCGATTTGTTCCCGATTTTAGAGCTGGGTACCTCGGCTAAAATGTTATCGATTGTGCCGTTAATGAACGGTGGTGGTCTGTTCGAAACGGGTGCCGGCGGTTCAGCACCGAAGCACGTGCAACAGTTTGTTGAAGAGAATCACCTGCGTTGGGATTCACTGGGTGAATTCCTGGCATTGGCGGCATCGCTGGAGCACCTAAGCCGTACGTTTGATAATCAACGTGCGCAAATTCTGGCAGACAGTCTTGATGTAGCTACGGCGAAGTTCCTGGAAGAGAACAAATCACCGTCTCGTAAGGTGGGTGAGATTGATAACCGTGGTTCGCACTTCTATCTGGCGATGTATTGGGCTGAAGCGTTGGCGAATCAAAATGATGATGCCGAGCTGAAAGAACGATTCGGTAAATTGTTTGATCAGTTAGCCGCTAACGAGCAGGCGATCATCGACGAGCTGAATGGTGTTCAGGGCGTTAAAGTCGATATCGGTGGTTACTACCAGCCAAACCCGGAAAAAGTATCGGCTGCAATGCGTCCTTGTAAGGTATTGAACGAGGCGTTGGCGAGCCTGTAACTGGGTTGCCGAAAATGACGTAACAAGAGGGGCAGTTTTACTGCCCCTTTTTTTGTAGAAATTATGTTATTGTTAACAAGAAGTCACGACAACGATAACAATTTCTCTATGTCTCAATTAGCACAGCAGTTTCAACAAGCCGTTGCTGCGCTGCAACAGATGCAATTTGCACAAGCTGAACGCATTGCTTCGCAGCTGGATCAACAGTCACCCAATCACCCTGATATTTTGCATTTACTCGCGCTAGCGACGAAACAGTCCGATCCGGGTCGGGCGCTGGATTACTTCGAGCGCAGCCTGGCAATTAACCCTAATCAACCGTCTGTGTTGTCCAATTTTGCAAACTTTTTGCAGTCGAGTCAGCAGTTGAGGGCAGCTAAGCAATATTATCTGCGCGCGCTAAAACTTAATGACGGTTTGATCGACGCTTGGTATAACCTGGCTTCCGTTCACTATCAATGCCAGGATTATTTAGCGGCCAAACATGCCGCAGCTAAGGCATTAGCGCTGAAAAGCGACTATCTGAAGGCATGGATTCTAAAAGGTCGCGCCGAACTTGAGTACAAGCTCTATCCGCAAGCGCAGCAGACGTTCACGGAGGCGCTGCGGCAGTGGCCTGATGAACCGACGTTACTTTTCAACAAGGCACTGGTGCATCGTTACGCCGAAGAGGTTGACCAGGCACGTAGCATCCAACAAGCGCTGAAAGGGAAGTTTAACGAAGCGCAGCGGTTATTTCAGCTTGGCTGTCTTGCCTATGACGAAGAACAGCTTGATGATGCCGAACAATTGATGCAGCAGGCGATTGAACAGCAGAATGACTTTGTCCCGGCGCACGAGGCGCTGAATAAGCTTTATTGGGAACATGGTCGGCAAGCTCAGTTTCTAAGCTCGTTTAAGCAGTCGTTGGCAAAACAGCCACAGTCACTTGCTTTAGTCTATTCGTATCTTTCACATCTTTACCGGGCAGAACGTACATCAGAAGCCGATAGCTTGCTAAACGATTATTTGGATCAGTTTGGTAACACCCACAGTCTTATCCATATGCGAGGATCGATGGCCTTGCGAGCGGGCGATCTGAAAGCTGCTGAGGAGCAACTAGAGCAGGCTGTGCAACAACAACCACGACACCCTCGTTATCTGATCGACCTGGCCAATGTGTATCTGCGTCAGGCGCGCTACGATGAGGCGTTGGCGTTGCTGGACCGGGCGCATGAAAATCGCCCGTTGGATCAGGAAGTGCACGCCTTCAAAGGGTTATGCTGGAAACTAAAAGGGGACACCGAAAAAGCCGGTTATTTAAATGACTATGACACTTACATCAAAGTGGGGCAGTTACCAACACCGCCGGGCTATGATTCACTGGAGCAGTTTTGGGAACGACTGGTCGCTCGCATTAAGGCTTTGCATAAAACCGAACATCAGCCGCTGGATCAATCGGTTCGCGGGGGAACGCAGACGGTCGGCGCGTTATTGTCGATGAAGGATCCGGTTATTCAGGCCTATAAAGAGAGCTTGCAACAGTTCATTGATGATTACCTCGCTAACCTTCCTGCGGATACCAAACATCCGGTGACTGCCCGGCATACCGGTCGCTATCATTTCAGTGGAAGCTGGTCGGTGAAGTTATCGAGTCAGGGCTTTCATACCAACCACGTTCATCCGCAGGGCTGGCTGTCGATGTGTACCTATCTGACGGTGCCCAACGACGTTCGTGAGGATGATCCCGAGCGCAAAGGCTGGATTAAGTTTGGCCAGACGTCACTTAACCTGGGGGATGAAGAATCGATTGATCTGGCGGTTTGTCCGCAACCGGGAATGTGTGTGATTTTTCCGAGCTTTTGCTGGCACGGAACCATCCCGTTTGAAAGCGACGATGAACGTATGACCATACCCTGCGACATTATGCCGTCGTGATGGAGCAACAATGAGCGATAACTATTTGCTAAAGCTGTACCACAAGTGCACCAAATACCCGGCGGGTAAATGGTTGTTTTCGGTTATGTTTGCGCGCAAAGCACCGTACTTCGCGTCGATTAAACCCTATATCGAGGAGTTACGGCCCAATTATTGCCGATTGACCTTTAAAAAACGCCGAGCGGTACAAAATCATATTGGTACCGTGCATGCCATTGCGGTGTGTAATGGCATGGAAATGGCAATGGGGGCGCTGGCAGAAGCATCGATTCCTGCCTCGTTACGCTGGTTGCCGAAGGGGATGAATGTCGAGTATCTGGCAAAAACCACTTCCGATGTAACGGTGGAAGCGACAGCCACCCCTGCTACCTGGCAAGTCGGGGATCAACCGATTACGGTAGAAGCACGTCGAGATGACGGCACCTTGGTGGCTAAAGGTCAGATCATTATTTATATTTCGGCTAAAAAGTAACCGCGCTAGCCGGCGGCATCAACGACGCACAAAAAAGGCCAGCATGATGCTGGCCTTTTGCGTGATGAGAGTCAACTCGTTAAGGTTTGCCGACCGGTTCATTCGCGTCAATGACGGCGCCCGGATGGTCATCTTCACCATCGTCCGGTGCCAGTTTTTCCCATTTACGGGTAAACAGCGCCAATACAAAGACCACCGCACCGACACTGACTCCGAACACAAAAATGGTCCAGTACAGTTCAGGCATTGCCTGAGGGTTTTCAGGGTCGAGGCCACCCGCCAACAAACCGGCAATGACGTTGCCCATGGCGTAGGTTAACACAAACACACCCATCAGCTGACCGGCCATCCGTTTCGGTGACAGTTTGCTGACCGCACTTAGTGCAACTGGGCTTAAGCATAATTCACCCACGGTGTGGATAAAGTAAACCGCAACCAGCCAGTAGGGCGCAACCTTGAGGCCACTGGCAGCCGCTTGTGACGCGAAAAACATCACGATAAAGCCCGTTGCCATAATGATCAGACCCAGGGCACTCTTGAAGCCGTAAGACGGGTTGATCATGCGCTTGCTTAAGTTAATCCAAAGCGCTGCGAAGAACGGCGAAAGGGTGACCAGGAAGATTGAGTTAAGCGATTGGAACCAAGTCGTCGGGATCTCAAAATCGCCAATCATGCGGTCGGTTAAATCACGGGCGAACAGGTTAAAGGAAGAGCCTGCCTGCTCAAAACCGGCCCAGAACATGGTTGAGGCAATACACACCAAAAACAAGGCTCCGAGACGCTTCATCTCGCTGCGCGTCAGTTTGCCGAACACGAAAATGCTCAGGTAATAGGCAAAGAAAATAACCGTAAAGATAATGGCAACGTTTTCAGCGACCGCGGTTGGGTCGATCACGATGGCATCAGTCAGCGCCATGAAAGTGACCACGGCAAGCATGATCAACAACGAAACGATGATGCCCCAACTGCGTTTGGCGGCGGCAGGGCTCAACGGTTTCGGTGGCTCGGCACCAACCCCTTTCAGTTTTGGTTGGGTCAATTTGTACTGGATCAGACCCAGTGCCATACCGACGGCTGCTGCACCAAAGCCCCAGTGGTAACCGGCAGTTTCCTGTAGGTAACCGGTAACAAAGTAACCGATGATTGAGCCGATGTTGATGCCCATGTAGTACAGGGTGTAACCGCCATCACGACGATCGTCATCGGAGCTGTATAGCTGGCCGACCATCGCGGTGATGTTGGGCTTAAGCAGACCGGTACCCAGTACCACCAGGATCATACCGATAAAAAAGCCGGCTTCGCTTGGAATCGCCAGTACGATGTGACCCAGCATGATGATGATGCCGCCATACCAGGTAGCTCGTTGACCACCCAACAAACGGTCAGCAATCCAGCCGCCCGGCAGCCCCATAAAGTAAACAGCACCGGTGTATAAACCGTAAATAGCGGTCGCAGAAGCAACCGTTAAGGCTAAACCACCTTCCTGCAGGCTTGCCGTCATGAATAGTACTAACAGCGCGCGCATGCCGTAATAACTCATGCGCTCCCACATCTCCGTGAAAAACAAGGTTTGCAAGCCGCCCGGCTGACCGAAGAAACTTGCATCCTTATCAACGATATTTTTAGGATCCATTCTTGTTATCCAATTTGTTATTTAAAAACAACTATTTAACTAACTAGCAATGTATTCGACTAAAGTAGGAGCCGAAAAATGACGCCTTACTTTACTAGCCAGCGCCGGATTTTGGAACCGGAAACGACGAAATCAATCGTTTTTGAGTTGTTTGTCACCGGGTATTGCTTTCCGTAAGTGCACCGGTTGCTCGTCTTTACGGCGCTTACGCACATTAATATTGAGCATTTCGACAGCCAGTGAAAACGCCATGGCAAAATACACATAGCCTTTAGGTACATGAAAGCCGAGCCCTTCGCCGACCAGCGTCATACCGATTAAGATAAGAAAGCTGAGCGCGAGCATTTTTATGGTCGGGTGGCGTTCGACAAATTGGCTAACCGACTTAGCAGCCAACAACATGATGGCTACCGAAATGACAACAGCAATCACCATCACGCTTAAATGGTCAGCGAGGCCAACGGCGGTAATGACCGAATCCAGTGAAAAGACAATATCCAGTAGCGTGATTTGTAGCAGTATTGACACAAAGGATGCGCCCACAACCGATTGTTTGTTGTCTTCCGGACCTTCCAGGGCGTGATGGATTTCGAGCGTACTCTTTGCCAACAAGAACAAACCACCCAACAACAAGATCAGATCGCGGCCGGAAATATCGTGTTCGAGCACGCTGAACAAGGGTTGTGTCAGCGTCATAATCCAGGTCAGTGAGAACAGCAACAACAGTCGCGATACCATCGCCAGGGTTAAGCCAATGGTGCGGGCGCGGTCACGCTGCGACTCCGGCAAACGGCCAACCAAAATGGAGATAAAAATAATGTTATCGATACCCAATACGATTTCCAGTGCGGTCAGGGTGGCAAGGGCAATCCACGCCTCCGGCATATAAATCCATTCAAACATAACGATCCCTAACAAGTGGTTAACCAATGATGATGTTGCATACTATGCGACTGAACGGCGGGTTCGACAAGCGGCGTGTTGTTTGATACTGACAATTCTTCTTAATTGTCGACAATCTTGTGGAGTGCGATTGAAATCAACCGTCATTAAGGCTATTCTTTATACTTATTGTCGACAAGCAAGGTGGCAGACGTCAAACATGAATCTCGTATACGATCCACAACACCACCTGAATCAGCCGGTGACATCGGCCGATCGCGTATTACTCGCGGTGCAACAGGCTATCGTAGAAGGCGAACTGCCGGCCGGGAGTAAAATTACCGAAACCGGACTGGCCAAGCAGTTTAACGTCAGCCGCGCGCCGTTACGAGAAGCGCTTGCGCGACTGGAACGCTGCCACCTGGTAGAACGCACACCCAATGCCGGAGCCCGTGTTGTTACGCTAACGTATGACGGCTTAATTGCGCTTTATCAAATACGTGAAGAACTGGAAGGGTTAGCCTGTCGTTTGGCCGCGGAGCGGATGGCGGACGAAGAAATTGAGGCGTTGTCCAAATTACTCGAGCAACATCTGGCCAGTCAGCGAGTGCGTGAGGGTGAAAGTTATTATCAGGAAGCGGGTGATGTCGATTTTCATTATCGCGTCATCTTAGCGAGCAAGAATCAGTACCTCATCAACATGCTCTGTGATGAGTTGTATTTTTTGGTGCGTATGTACCGGGTACAACTGGGCATGAATGGGCCACGTGTGTCACGAGCCTTTGATGAGCACAAAGCGATCATTAACGCCATCGCCAACCGAGATGGCGAGCTTGCCGATTTATTGATGCGCCGACACATTAGCGCGTCACGTAAAAACATTGAACAAAAACTATCAGCACATAAGGAAGTATCATGACTCAACTACACAGTCCAGGCGCCAAATTGCGCCACGCTATCGCCGATGAGAAGCCATTGCAGATCGTTGGTACCATCAACGCGTACACAGCGATGATGGCAGAAAAAGTCGGTCATAAGGCGCTTTATCTGTCCGGTGCCGGTGTTGCCAATGCGTCTTTCGGCTTACCGGATCTGGGGATGACTTCATTGAACGATGTGTGTGAAGACATTCGTCGTATCACCGGAGCCAGTGATTTACCGTTGTTAGTTGATGCTGACACCGGCTGGGGTGGTGCGTTTAATATTGCCCGCACGGTGAAAGAAATGACACGAGCCGGTGCTGCGGGTTTCCATATTGAAGACCAGGTCGCGCAGAAGCGTTGCGGTCACCGCCCGAACAAAGAAATCGTAACTCAAGAAGAAATGGTTGATCGCGTCAAAGCGGCGGTGGATGCCCGTATTGATGATCAGTTTTTGATCATGGCGCGTACCGACGCGTTACAACAACAAGGCCTTGAAGCAGCTATTGAACGTGCACAAGCTTGTGTCGAAGCCGGGGCTGACGCCATTTTTGCGGAAGCGGTGCATACGCTGGATCAGTATAAAGCCTTCACCGACGCACTGGATGTGCCGGTGCTTGCTAACATTACAGAATTTGGTGCAACGCCGCTGTTTAATAAACAGGAATTGGCAGAGGTCGGTGTCGAAATCGTGTTGTATCCGCTGAGTGCTTTCCGCGCGATGAACAAAGCCGCGCTGAATGTCTACAATAGTATTTTAGAGCACGGCGATCAGAAAGCCGTGGTGGACGACATGCAGACGCGTGCCGAACTTTACGACTTCTTGAACTATCATGACTTCGAGCAAAAACTCGACCAGTTATTTAAAAAATAAGTCACCCGATAAGCTAGTGTAGCTTGCGCCTATGGCGCAAGTCATAGAAAAGTTACGTAGCTTGCGCCTTTGGCGCAAGCATCAATAACAAATTAAGAAGGAATCAAATCATGGCAGATAAAAAACTCAGTGGCGCAGGTTTGCGCGGACAATCAGCAGGCGAAACCGCATTATGTACCGTCGGTAAAACCGGCTCGGGCTTAACCTACCGTGGTTACGACATCAAAGAACTGGCAGAAAAGGTCAGCTTTGAAGAAGTTGCTTATCTTCTGGCCAAAGGCGAACTGCCGACTCAGTCACAGTTAGATGAATACCGCAAGCGTTTGAAATCGCTGCGTGTGTTACCGCAAGAAGTGAAAGACGTGCTTGAGCGGATTCCGAAAACAGCCCACCCGATGGACGTCATGCGTACCGGTTGCTCGATGCTGGGTAACTTAGAAACCGAAACCAGCTTCGATCAGGCGGATGACCATATTGAACGCATGCTGGCGACGTTCCCTGGCATCGTCCTGTATTGGTACCGTTTTACCCACGACGGCGTACGTATCGACACTGACTCAGAAGAAGATTCTATTGGCGCACATTTCCTGCGTCTGTTGCACGACAAAGCACCGTCTCAGTTGCACGCCGACGTCATGAATACCTCGTTGATTCTTTATGCAGAGCATGAGTTTAATGCATCAACCTTTACCGCGCGCGTATGTGCATCAACGCTATCGGATATCCATTCTTGTGTGACCGGTGCCATCGGTTCCTTGCGTGGACCTTTGCACGGTGGTGCAAACGAAGCCGCGATGGAACTGATCGAAAACATGAAAGATGCTGACGATGCTGAAAAAACCCTGATGGGGATGCTGGAGCGTAAAGAAAAAATCATGGGCTTCGGTCATGCCATCTACCGTGAATTCGACCCTCGCAATGACATCATAAAAGCGTGGTCGAAGAAACTGTCTGAAGAAGTTGGCGACAGCCGCCTGTACGATGTGTCTGTGCGTTGTGAAGAAGTGATGTGGCGCGAGAAGAAACTGTTCCCGAATGCGGATTTCTTCCATGCCTCAGCCTACAACTACATGGGCATTCCAACCAAACTGTTTACCCCTATCTTTGTTATGTCACGAGTGACCGGCTGGACCGCGCACGTAAAAGAACAGCGCGCCAACAACCGTATCATCCGTCCATCAGCGGACTACACGGGTCCAGAAGCCCGTCCGGTGCCGGCCATCGGCGATCGCTAATTTGCTGTTAACAAACAGGTAGAGTTGTATGAATTCTGAATACCGTAAAACGCTAAACGGTACCACGCTCGAGTATTTCGATACTCGGGCAGCCGTTGAAGCGATTGAACCCGGCGCCTACGATAAATTGCCTTATACGTCGCGGGTGTTAGCAGAAAATCTGGTGCGTCGTTGTCCACCGGAAATTTTGACACAATCCCTCGAGCAGTTAATTTATCGTAAACGCGAACATGATTTTCCATGGTTTCCGGCACGCGTTGTTTGTCATGACATTTTGGGTCAGACGGCGTTGGTGGATTTGGCCGGTCTGCGTGATGCCATCGCTGAGAAGGGCGGTGATCCGGCCAAAGTGAACCCGGTAGTACCGACGCAGTTGATCGTCGACCACTCGCTCGCGGTTGAACACGCCGGTTTTGAAAAAGACGCCTTTGAAAAGAACCGTGCGATCGAAGACCGCCGTAACGACGACCGTTTTCATTTTATTAACTGGACTAAAACCGCGTTTAAAAACGTGGATGTTATTCCGCCCGGTAACGGCATCATGCACCAGATCAACCTGGAGAAGATGTCGCCGGTGGTGCAAGTTCGCGATAACGTCGCGTTTGTCGACACCTGTGTTGGTACAGACAGTCACACCCCGATGGTGGACGCGCTGGGCGTGATTTCGGTCGGTGTTGGCGGCTTAGAAGCTGAAAGCGTGATGCTTGGCCGCGCATCCTACATGCGCCTGCCGGACATCGTCGGTGTCGAATTAACCGGCAAGTTACGTCCGGGCATCACCGGTACCGACTTGGTATTGGCATTAACGGAGTTCTTGCGCCGCGAGCGCGTGGTGGGTGCCTACCTGGAATTCTTTGGAGAGGGTGCTGACGCACTGACGGTTGGTGATCGTGCAACCATCTCCAATATGACTCCGGAGTACGGTGCAACGGCGGCGATGTTCTATATCGACGAGCAGACCATTGATTACCTGAAACTGACGGGTCGTGATGATGACCAGGTTGCGCTGGTTGAGAAATTTGCGAAAGAAACGGGTCTGTGGAGTGACAGCCTGAAGCATGTTGAGTACGAACGTGTGCTGCGTTTTGACCTGTCGAAGGTTGAACGTAATCTGGCCGGACCGTCGAACCCGCACGCGTTGTTGCCGGCGGCTGAATTAAGTGCTCGTGGCGTAGCCAAGCACATTGAGCAGCCCGAAGACGGCAAAATGCCTGATGGTGCCGTTATCATTGCGGCGATCACAAGCTGTACCAATACCAGTAACCCCCGTAACATGATTGCGGCTGGCCTTATTGCCCGCAACGCCAATAAGCTGGGACTAACCCGTAAACCGTGGGTAAAATCCTCGTTAGCACCGGGTTCGAAAACCGTAAAAATGTACCTGGAAGAAGCGGAGCTGCTACCAGAGCTGGAGAGTCTGGGCTTTGGCGTGGTCGCGTTTGCCTGTACCACGTGTAATGGTATGAGTGGGGCGTTGGATCCGAACATCCAACAGGAAATCATCGACCGTGACTTGTTCTCGACGGCGGTGCTGTCGGGTAACCGGAACTTTGACGGCCGTATTCACCCGTATGCCAAACAGGCTTTCCTGGCTTCACCACCCTTGGTGGTCGCCTACGCCATTGCCGGAACCATTCGCTTTGATATCGAAAAAGACGTTCTGGGCTATGATCCCGATGGCAATCCGGTGACGCTGAAAGATATTTGGCCAAGCGATGAAGAAATTGACCAAATCGTCAAACAAAGCGTTAAGCCGGAGCAGTTCCGCAAAGTTTATGACCCGATGTTTAACCTGAGCGTGGACTACGGTGATAAGACCAACCCACTGTACGACTGGCGTCCAATGAGCACCTATATTCGCCGGCCGCCATACTGGGAAGGTGAATTTGTCAGTGAGAACACGCTGAAAGGACTGAGACCGTTAGCGGTACTGGGTGATAATATCACCACCGATCACTTGTCGCCGTCGAATGCCATCATGGCCGACAGCGCCGCCGGAGAGTACCTGGCGAAAATGGGTGTGCCGGAAGAAGACTTTAACTCCTACGCCACCCACCGTGGCGATCACTTGACCGCACAGCGCGCAACCTTCGCGAATCCGAAGCTGTTTAACGAAATGGTTCGCGATGAGAACGGCGAGGTGATACAGGGCTCGCTGGCGCGGATCGAGCCGGAAGGCCAAGTTGTGCGTATGTGGGAAGCCATTGAGCACTATATGGAGAAGAAGCAACCGCTGATCATTGTTGCCGGTGCCGATTATGGCCAGGGTTCCTCACGGGACTGGGCGGCGAAAGGTGTACGCCTGGCCGGCGTCGAGGTGATTGTGGCGGAAGGCTTCGAACGGATCCATCGTACCAACCTGATTGGTATGGGCGTTCTACCGTTGCAGTTCGAAGCGGGTACCACGCGTAAAACGCTGAACATCGACGGAACCGAAACCTTTGATGTGAAAGGCACGCCTGCCGCCGGTGCCGAATTGACCTTGGTTATTCATCGTGCCAATGGCGAGCAGTTGGAGGTGCCGGTTCAATGCCGTCTGGACACCAAAGAAGAGGTTTCTATCTACGAAGCCGGTGGTGTTCTGCAGCGCTTTGCCCAGGACTTTTTAGAAGCCGAGGCTGTTTAAGGAGTCGTCGTATGGCACATAAACCGCAAATTAAGATTCCCGCCACCTATATGCGTGGCGGTACTTCCAAGGGCGTATTCTTTCGGCTGCAGGATCTTCCCGAAGCAGCGCAGCAACCGGGTGCGGCCCGTGATGCGGTGTTGTTGCGGGTGATCGGCAGTCCGGATCCTTACGCTAAGCACACCGATGGCATGGGCGGAGCCACCTCAAGCACCAGTAAAACGGTGATTGTTTCAAAAAGCACTCAACCCGGACACGATGTGGACTATCTGTTTGGTCAGGTATCCATTGATAAACCCTTTGTTGACTGGAGTGGTAACTGCGGCAATCTGTCGTCAGCAGTGGGGCCTTTCGCCATTGCAAACGGTTTGATTGATGCGGATAAAATCCCTCAAAACGGTATCTGTGAGGTTCGTATCTGGCAGGCCAATATCGGTAAAACCATCGTCAATAAGGTTCCGATCAGCAACGGTGAAGTTCAGGAAACCGGCGATTTCGAACTGGACGGCGTTACCTTTCCGGCAGCCGAGATTGCGGTTGAATTTATGGTTCCGTCAGCAGACGGCGAGTCGATGTTTCCGACCGGCAATTTGATCGACGAGTTGGACGTTCCGGGTGTCGGTAAGCTCAAAGCGACCCTGATTAATGCCGGTATTCCGACCATCTTCCTGAATGCCGAGGATATTGGTTACAGCGGTACTGAGTTGCAGGAAGCCATTAATGGTGATGAGGCTGCGCTGGAGCGTTTTGAAACCATTCGCGCTTATGGCGCGGTTAAAATGGGGCTGATTAACGACGTCAGTGAGGCAGCGGCGCGGCAGCACACACCGAAAGTGGCCTTTGTCGCACCACCGAAAGGCTATGCCGCATCCAGTGGCAAGGTCGTCGAAGCGAACGAAATTGACTTACTGGTGCGTGCCATGTCGATGGGCAAATTGCATCATGCGATGATGGGCACCGCTGCTGTAGCCATTGGCACAGCCGCAGCAATTCCCGGAACCACGGTTAATCTGGCCGCCGGTGGTGGCGATCGTACCCTGGTTAATTTTGGTCATCCGTCGGGCACGCTGCAGGTTGGCGCGGAATGTAAACAGGTAAACGGGCAGTGGACAGCCGTTAAAGCCATCATGAGCCGCAGCGCGCGGGTATTGATGGAAGGCCATGTGCGCATACCCGGTGACGTACTCTAGGTCGCGCTCTGGCGCGACCATTCGGAGTATTGATGAAAAAATAATGCAACAAAGCACCCAGATAAAACTACTGAAAACAGCAATGATTACCGGTATCACTCTGATTTTACTGGGTCATGTTGTTCTTATTGTCACGTTTGGCAATGACAACATTGATTTTCGTGGTTACATTCTGGGTGCTGCTATGAATGCGGTCGGGATTATTCTCTCGCTACCGACAAAAATTTATCTCACACTGCTGCTGATGGAACGCGAGGAGCGTGATAATAAAAATACGCATTGGCAGGATAGAATAAAGTAACCCACCATAATGTTCAGTCAGCGTAACCCCATGGCGTAGGTGGTGTGTCGACCGGTGAGGTCAAATCAAAATCGACCCGGAATTCCCGCCCTTCACGGATCAGCCGATAGGTGAAGGTATCTTCTGCAATGTACATTTGCCAAATATTACGGTTGGATTCCGGTGCGCCCAGTTCAATAAACAGCTCTTTTGAATAGGCATCAGCCGGGAACGATTGAGCGCTTGCGTAGCCGCGGTCAACCGTATGACCCCCGTACATGGTCAGCGGATCGTAATTACCGTCGGGCCGACGGTGGTCGTGCTTTAGACTGATGCCGGAACCGGTTTGCGTGAGGATCCAGGTGCGCGAATGATCATCACCAACGTGAAACGGAATTTCAATGCGTTGGTCACCACATTTGCGCACGTGCATAATGAGCGGGCCTTCAAAGCCGTCACTGGCCGGCGTATCGACCGTCACTTCGCCGGCAAATGCTTTACCACAATGTTGATTAATCGCCGCAAAAAAATCGGCCTGAGCCTGAGTCGTCACTCGCGGAGCCGGTTTTACCACCTGTTGAGCTGCGACCGGCAGACTCGCGCAAGTAATCAAAGCAGACGCCATCAATATCAATTTGTTCATGTTTAACCCAATAGCTGATCGTAGATTGAATCATGTTACCGGTTTAACGCTGACATGAACACGTGCACCTGACCAGTTTTTTTACGGATTATTTGCTTAAGCGTCGGCCGTTTTAAACTCCATCGCCAAATCCTGCAGGGTGCGGGCTGCTTTGGCCTGATCCTGGGTGACTGCCTGGATTTCCTGAGAGCCGGTTAAGGTCAGTAACGACACCTCATTGACCGATTCCATGTTATTGGCAATGTCTTTAGTGACCGCAACTTGCTCTTCCGAGGCTGTTGCGATCTGCGTGGACATCTCGGAAATACTGGTGATGTCGGCAGCAATAATCTGGAACGCATTATCCAGTTCGCGCGCCTGCTCCTCGGTTGCCTGTGCAATTGACTGGCTTTGGTTAACGCTGTCATAAGCGTTGTCCGACAGTGAACGGAAGCTTGCTAACATCTCAGCAATCTCGTTGGTTGAGTTACGGGTCTGGCTGGCTAACTGTCGTACTTCGTCCGCAACGACCGCAAAACCACGACCATGTTCACCGGCTCGGGCCGCTTCAATGGCCGCATTGAGGGCCAGTAGATTGGTTTGTTCAGCCACATTGTTAATCACATCGATGACGCGGTTGATATCAACGCTACGGGTTTGTAATTGCGTAATGACCTCTCCGACATGGCCGATGGCCTGTGCCAGCGCGCGTACTGATGTGATGCTTTCGCGCACTGCGGCAGCGCCTTTTTCTTTACTCTGCAGTGAATTGTCCGCCGCATCAGCAACGCGTTGGATGTGTTCACTGATCTCTTCTGCTGTCGTACTCATTTCTTCGGTCGCGGTCGCAACCTGTTCAATCTGCTTTTGCTGTTTGCCAATTTGTTCGGCATTTTGTTCCGCTGTCGAACTGGTTTCCTCGGTCGCGGTGGCAAGCTGAACACTCATTTGGTCAATTTTCTGCAGCGAATCGCTGAATTTAGCCAGCAACTCGTTAAATGCTTTACCGATCCGGCCGAGCTCGTCTGCGCTTTTACTTTCCACGCGACGACGCAAATCCTTGTGAGTCATGACGAAATCGATACCGCGCAGTAGTTCCGACACCTGGCTGTAGATACCACGCAGAATTAATACCGTTAGCGCAATAATCACCAGGATGACGGTGATAGTCAGCAGCGACATAATCACCAATGACTGCAGCGTCTGTTCGCCGGTTTGCTTGACCTGAGCGCTGACACTGGCGAGAACCTGCTGATTTTTGCTGTGTATTAACGAAATATAACGGGTGCTGGCGTCAAACCACTGGCGGCTGTCGACACGCTCAAAAACCTGACGATCGGTGAGCTGCGCGCGGAGCTGATTCACGGCGTTAAGTTCTGCCGACGTTCTCAGTGCATCAATCGTCTGCTGTAACTCGGCGTTCGCGATGTAATAGGCATTATCGATGAGCGCCTGTTGTTGACCGGCATAGTGTTGCAAATCGGTCAGGTGGTCAATGGTAAATTGTTTTGCCGCCAGGTACGCAGCAATACTGGCGCGCTCCCGGCCGGCTGATTCGGCAGCGTTGGCAATTAACGAATAAATACTCAGTTGGCGGACGACCTGAGCGTCCGTTGACGCGCTGACAACGTCATCAATCAGACCCATGACGGAACTGATCAGCTGAGTGTAGTTACGCAGCATGGCAGAGCGTTGCATGGAACCACTGTCGATTTGACGGCGCCAGTCATCAAGGGCGATGGTTTGTAACTTATCGATACGCGCCTGGGTTTGTGGGGTTAAGTCCAGCGTCTGCGCTATTTGTCGTGCACTGGCGATAAACTGCTGGATGGCGTCGCGAGTCTGCTGGCGTTGCTGTCGCAACTGTTGGACGTTATCACTGGCAAAGCCGGACGCCATGGTCAATGCGCTTAAGCCGCGCTCGCGTTGTAATGCGGTAATCACCGGTGCGCTGGCCACCGTAAGATCGGCAAAGCGCTCGACGGTTTGTGCTTCCTGGTAACGGTTGTAAGTGGTTAGTACATTGCTTGCGGCCAGAATGATCATAAGCAACAGGGTGGGCAATACCAACAGTAGCAGTTTATTGCGCATGGAAAGATTTCGTAACCAGTTCATAGTCCCTCTTGCTCTGGCGTTACTAAATGACCCCATAGGATACAACAGGGTATCTCAATGCGTCACTTAGGTTTCGTGGGTAACCCCAGGGAGGTATAGACTAGGGTAACCAAATCTGGCCGAGTGGGGTGTCGGCGTCGTAATGGTGGGCAATTTGTGCCTGCAATAATTCGCCACAGGCTAAGGCATCAGTCAGGGCGTCGTGTGGCGCGTAAAATGGCAGGTTATAACGGTCACGGCTGTCGGCCAGTCGAATAGAGGCGGGCTTTTTACCAGTGATCTTATCCCACAGGCTGCGCCGGGTCCGGTGAAACCGTGCTTCGATCGCCATGGTGTCGATGACGGGGAAATGAATCGTCTCCTTAAGGCGCTCGACAAAAGCATCCTGTAAAAATGGCCGTTCGATGCCCGCGTAATGCACCACCCAGACTTTACCGGCTACGGCTTCCAGCAACGGTTCAATAATGTTTGAGAGATCCGGTGCTTCGGCAATGGCGCTGTGGGTAATACCGTGGATGGTAATGGACTCTTCGGTAAGGCTACGACGCGGTTTAACAATCCATTGTTGGGCCTCATTGAGGTGTATACGTTGTTGCGTCATTGGGATAACGGCAATACTGATGATGCCGTGCTGTCTGGGATCAAGACCGGTGGTTTCGAAATCCACCGCAACCATTGGCACCTCTTTGATCGGTGTTTCAGCGGCTGCGATACCCTGTTGATAAAACCGTTTTAAGGCCGGATGTTTGGCGCGCTGAGCCAGATCAGCGAAGCGTTTAGGCCAATTAAACGGCTGGCGGTCATGCTGTTTGTCCTTTTGTGGGGCTAAATACAGCATATTAGTTTCCCGAATAGCGATAACGCAGGTATTTTTGCGCATTACTGAGAATTTGGAAGGCGTCCTTGAGGTTTTTCCGCTCAAAATCGGACAGGTCTTCCGGTGCGACGTTATTGTCGGGAATCTCACCGGCTTCAAGTGCCAGCGCCTGATGGCGAATGCGTACCATAGAAATTAACTCCAGCGCATCGCGCAAATCCGGGCCACGGCCTTTGGGTAAAATATTGGCTTTCACAATGTCTTCGAGACGAGCGAACGAGTTGCGCTGGGCTGAGCCAATCGCCAGTGCATGCACCCGAATCAAATCCGCGACCGGGCCGGTTCCACGACGTTTGGTGTTGATGCTGTCGCGGTGTTTACCGTCCTTTTCCATGACAAAATCTTTGAAAAAGCCGAGGGGTGGGGTACGGTTCAATGCGTTTCTCGCCATTGAGCCGAGGAAACGTTTGTTGCGCGGTGCTTTCTCTCGAATTAAACGGTTTAATGCATCAGCGAACTGGGTTTCACCATGGACGCCGTCTAAGTCAAAGAAAATTGAAGAATGCAATAACTTCTTCGGCGACGGATTCTCAATCCAATCCGTGAAATAACGCTTCCAATGAGAGAGCGGCTGCCGCCATTCACGGTTGGTCGCCATGATATCACCGGTACAATAAGTGTAGCCGCAGGCATTGAGGCCGTCGGAGACGAACTGTGCGATATTCAGGAAATACTCGTCATGCTCGATGGGATCGAACCGGTCGTCCAGAATCATGGCGTTGTCCTGATCGGTCACCACCGTTTGTTCATCGCGGGCCATTGAACCTAACGCGAGAAAACAGTAGGGCACCGGCGGAGGGCCGTATTCCTGCTCCGCCAGTTCCAGCAGGCGTTGTTTAAAACTACGGCCAATGGTTGCCATGGCAGAGCCGATCATGCGCGAATTGGCATCTTCCTCGACCATCCGCACAAAACTTCTGTGCACGTCCGGAACCAGTTGCGACAGCTCTTCAATACTGTTTTGTTTGAAGATACTGGATACCACAAATAGACTGCTTTGCGATTCATGCCGGGCAACGTCGGACAAGGCGATAACCCCAGCGACCTTGCTGCGGTTAAGCACCGGTAAATGGTGTAAGTTAGTGCGCAGCATGGTCAACAGGGCTTCAAATACCCGTTGGTCGTGCTGTACGAAAACCAAATCGCTGGACATAATGTCAGCGACTGGCGCGGCAGGATCCTTGTCACTGGCAAGCACGCGTTTGCGCAGATCTTTGTCGGTAATGATACCTACCGGCTTATCGCGCTGAGTCTCATCGTAGATGAGCAGTGATGACACTTTTTCGTCGGTCATTTTGACAGCGGCTTCGCGAATAGAGGCACTTTTATCGATCGCTACCGGTTCACGACCAATGAGCTTTTCGACACGGGCAGACAGCAAACTGTTGCGGCTTTCACGCTCTTTTACGGCATGGCTGACACGACGGTGCTCTTCCACCTCGACGGCATCGGCAAAGGCATCGTATTGGTCGTATAGGCGATTAAACAGCTCGCCGGGAATGTAGTAGATTAACGTGTCTTCAATGGTTTTCACCGGATAGCGGACACGCCCTTTACGCAGTAGCCCGGCTTCACCAAAAAAACCGCCCTCGGTGAGTCGGTTAAATAACTCGCCATTGCGTTGATAGGTTTCGATGGAACCGCTGCGAATCACATGCAAAGAGTCAATCAGCTGATTGAACTCCAGTATCTGTGTTCCTGCTTTGAAGTAGCCGACGCTGGTGTGCTGAGCGACAATGCTGAGTTCTTCTTCGGGCAGTTCATTAAAGGGTGGAAATCGGCGTAGAAAATTGAGGATTTCGACGTGCTCAGCTTCCATATAAGCACCTTAAGTAGGTGCGACACCCAACGCTGGGTGTCGCTTTTTCGATTATTTGCTGGTTTTACCAACTCGCGGTTCAGAACGCAAGCCCTGAACAACCGCAAAACAGGAGGCCAATAGCACAATAGTGAATGGCAAGCCCGCTGACACGGCCATGGCTTGTAAGGCAACCAGTCCGCCACCGAGGATGAGGGCAATGGCTACCAGACCTTCAAAAGTACACCAGAACACGCGTTGTGGTACCGGTGCTTCAACTTTACCACCGGCACTGATGGTATCAATCACCAGTGAACCAGAATCCGACGAGGTGATAAAGAACACCATGACCAGAATGATACCGATGAACGACGTAATACCGGTCCACGGTAATCCCTCGAGCATGACGAACAATTGCAATGCCAGTTCTGCATCAGCAATTTCTTTCGCGCCGGCCAGGAATTGATCCATGGCTGCGGTACCGAACACGGTCATCCAGAAGACACAGGCAACCGATGGAATGATCAACACCGATATCAGGAACTCACGCACGGTACGACCACGTGAAACCCGCGCGATAAACATACCGACAAACGGTGACCATGCAATCCACCACGCCCAATAGAAGGCCGTCCAACCGGTGACAAAGTTCTTATCTTCCCGGCCGAATGGGTTTGACAGTGCCGGCAACTCGACTAAATACGCGCCCAGGTTGTTAAAGAAGCCCGTGAAAATAGCAACGGTAGGGCCGACAATGATGACGAACAACATCAGTAGCGCCGCCAATAGCATGTTGGCTTGCGACAGACGCTGAACACCGGCTTCAAGACCAGCCAATACAGACATCAGTGCAACCGCGGTAATACCAATAACCAGTAATACCTGAGTGGTTTCACCTTTTGGCAGGTCAAACAGGAAGTTAAGACCGGCGGCGGCTTGCGATGCCCCCAAACCAAGCGATGTCGCGAGGCCAAACAGCGTTGCTAAGATGGCAATGATGTCAACGATGTGACCAGGCCAGCCCCATACACGCTCACCCAGAATCGGATAAAAAATTGAGCGGATGGTCAGCGGCAGGCCTTTGTTGAACGAGAACAATGCCAGTCCCAATGCCAAAATGGCATAAATGGCCCACGGGTGCAGTGCCCAGTGGAAAATGGTGGCCGCCATGCCCAGGCGCATTGCTTCGGCTTCATTACCGCCGGCACCGCCAAGTGGCGCCCAGTCGGTGCGCACACCGTCTTCCATACTGGTGCCACCCAATGCCGTACTAAAATGCGACATTGGTTCGGAGACACCGTAAAACATCAGGCCAATACCCATACCGGCGGCAAACAGCATCGAGAACCAGCCAAGGTATGAGAAGTCCGGCGTCGCTTCAGTACCACCCAATCGCACGCGTCCTAGCGGTGTAAATATCAATACGATAGCGAGGATGACAAAAATATTGGCGGCAATAATAAAGAACCAGTCAAGGTTACCGGTTAACCAGTTGCGCATGCCGGTAAACATCGGTTCGGCGCTGTTCTGAAACATCAGTGTCAGCAACACGAACGCGACAATCGCTAAACCAGAAATGGCGAAAACTCGGTTATGAAAGTCCAGTCCAAACGGACCGATTTTCATCACCACGTTGTCTTGTCCTACTTGGTAGTCGGTGTTGATGGGATTGACCTCACCGTCCGGAATCATGGGGTCATTTGCCTGGCGCTCGCGCTCCAGATCTTTTTCTCCGGCGAGCACTTCTTCTTCTTTTTTGGTCATTCCTTATCCCCTTTGTAATAAGTGTAAACAATACTACGCAAACTATTCTAAATAGATTACATAGGTTTACAAATTCAGTATAGAGGGGGACCGATAGATCTCAATGAATTTTTTACAAAGCGCTAGCCCATTTAACAGTCAGCGTTGCCTTTTTGAACAATTTTCCGATTGGCCTGTTCGATGCGGCGGTTGAGCTGCTCGAAGCGTTCCGCTTCCTGATCGGTAAAGTCAAATTCGAGGTAACTGTTTTTGCCCGGAGCCAGATAATCGTAGCGTTGTTCAAGTTTGGTAATGGCACTCATACAGATGCGCTGCTGGTCGGCCAGTTGTTCAATTTTGTTTGCCAGTTGCTCAAGCTTATGCAGATAATCCTCGGCCGCGCGCGGAAACTCGCACGAGCTCAAGGAGAGCACAAAAAGTACAATGATTGACCGTTGTTGAACGCGCATGTTTCGCCTTATTTAAGGATGACACTTTACCGCTATGCCTCATTGAGTTTAGGCGAAAGTGGGCGTTGTCCAATGAGTCTTACCGATTTTTTACAAATAATCACCGAACTAACGGTGATAAATGTTCGGAGTTATAGGTAATGGATAAACAGCTGATGCAGGCTTATCAAGCCACCAACTATGTTATCGACACTCAACCGCCGGTTACGGTTCGCATCGGTCAGTCGGCGCGTGCGCTACTTAAAAGCGCAACAGCTATTCGGTCGCTCAGTATCATTACCGGTTATAACCCGCGCAGTCATAGGGTTTCCGACGCGGTTAATGCCGCTGCACACCAACGCCTGCGAACGGCAATCCATGCGGTGCCCGGCGCTGACATCATGGCGACCAGTGTGGCACAGGATCCAAATCAACAATGGCCCGATGAAATAGGGTTTTTGGTTGCTAATTTATCGATGGAGGCGTTAAGTATGTTGGCCAGAGGGTTTGATCAGCATGCGGTCGTGTGGATGCCAGCGCCGGAGTTCATCGCTGAAGTCGTTGTCGTTGACTCATTCATCGCTTGAGTCGATTAAAACGACCGCTTTAATTACTTTGGTCAATTGCTTAGCAGCTGTTATAAATCTAATTACGGTTTACTGACGTAGCTAATCGTCAGCATCAACGAATTTTAGACAACGATTTAAACAACAAAGGAAGGAATCATATGAGTGCAGGTAAATGCCCAATCATGCACGGGAGCATGACCAATGAAGGCAAAAGCAATACCCATTGGTGGCCGAACGCGCTAAAACTGGAAATTCTGCGGCAGCACGACAGAAAAGCAAATCCAATGGACGAGGATTTTAATTACGCTGAAGAATTTAAAAAAATCGATCTGGAAGAATTAAAGCAAGACCTTAAAGACCTGATGACAGACAGCCAGGACTGGTGGCCGGCTGACTGGGGTCACTACGGCGGTCTAATGATTCGTATGGCCTGGCACTCGGCAGGCTCTTATCGATTGGCCGATGGCCGCGGTGGCGGCGGTACCGGCAACCAACGCTTTGCGCCGTTGAACAGTTGGCCGGACAACGTCAGCCTCGACAAAGCGCGGCGGTTACTGTGGCCGATCAAGAAAAAGTACGGCAACAAATTGTCATGGGCCGACTTGTTTATTTTAGCCGGTAACATGGCGTATGAGTCGATGGGTTTGAAAACCTTTGGATTTGCCGGTGGGCGTGAGGACATTTGGCATCCCGAAGAAGATATTTACTGGGGCAGCGAGAAAGAATGGTTGGCTGAAACCAAAAATCGCTACAGCTCGGATGAACAACGTGAATCGCTGGAAAATCCATTAGCGGCCGTGCAAATGGGGCTTATTTACGTGAACCCTGAGGGCGTTGACGGTAATCCGGATCCGATGAGAACCGCTCAGGATGTCCGTGAGACCTTTGCCCGTATGGCCATGAACGACGAAGAAACCGTTGCCTTAACGGCCGGGGGGCATACCGTCGGTAAATGTCACGGTAACGGCAAGGAAGAAAATCTGGGACCAGAACCGGAAGCTGCCGATGTCGAAGAGCAAGGTTTCGGGTGGCGCAACAGCGGCGGTAAAGGTATGGGCCGTGATACCGTGACCAGCGGCATCGAAGGCGCGTGGACCACCAACCCAACCCAATGGGATAACGGCTACTTCTACTTGCTGTTTAATTACGAGTGGGAGTTGAAGAAAAGCCCAGCGGGAGCCTGGCAATGGGAACCCATCGACATTAAGGAAGAAGATAAGCCCGTTGATGTCGAAGATCCGTCTATTCGGCATAACCCGATCATGACCGATGCCGACATGGCAATGAAGGTGGATCCGGCGTATCGCAAAATAGCCGAGAAGTTTTATAACGATCCGGATTACTTTGCTGATGTGTTTGCGCGTGCCTGGTTCAAGTTAACGCACCGCGATTTGGGACCCAAAGATCGTTATTTGGGGCCGGATGTGCCGGCGGAAGATTTAATCTGGCAGGACCCGATTCCAAAAGTCGATTATCAGTTGAGCGACACCGAGGTTGATGGTATTAAACAGCAGTTGCTTGACAGTGGCCTCAGCTCATATGAATTGATCTCTACGGCCTGGGACAGCGCGCGTACCTTCCGCGGTTCAGATTATCGTGGCGGCGCTAACGGTGCACGTATTCGTTTGGCACCACAGAAAGACTGGCACGGTAATGAGCCGGAGAAACTGCAACGAGTATTGCAGGTACTGGAAGAGGTTCGCCAGTCGCTCGATAAAGACGTCAGCATTGCTGATTTGATCGTGCTCGGTGGCACGGCGGCGGTGGAAAAAGCCGCTAAAGATGCCGGTTACGATATTAGAGTACCGTTCACGCCGGGACGCGGTGATGCAACCGATGAGATGACCGATGCCGAGAGTTTTGCACCGCTGGAGCCATTGCATGACGGTTATCGTAACTACCTGCAGAAGGACTATCAGGTGCCGGCTGAAGAGCTGCTGCTCGATCGCACTCAGTTGATGGGCTTGACGGCGCCGGAGATGACCGTGCTGATTGGTGGTATGCGCGCGTTGGGCGCGAATTACGGTGAATCCAAACAGGGCGTGTTTACCGATCGTGTTGGTGTGTTAACCAATGATTTCTTTGTTAACTTAACCGACATGAATAACGTTTGGAAAAAAGCGGGTGATCATTATGAAGTACGCGACCGTAAGACCGGCAAGGTTAAGTGGACGGCGTCACGGGTGGATCTGGTGTTCGGTTCCAACTCAATTCTGCGCTCGTATTCGGAACTGTACGCGCAGGACGACAACCAGGAGAAGTTTGTAAAAGACTTCGTCAAAGCCTGGGTGAAAGTAATGGATGCCGATCGCTTTGATGTTTAAGGCACTTTAAACAGCCACCAACGGTTAGGCCTCGTCTGGAGCGGGGCCTACCGAACAACGCTCAATCACACGCGGTTCAAACACCGTTTGAATCGCGTCTACTTTTTGGTCATAAACGCGTTTTAGGATTAACTGCGCCGCCATTTCCCCCATACCTCCGACCGGATAATTTACAGTCGTCAGTTTTGGATGGGTATAGTGTGAAAAGTTCACGTTATCAAAACCCATAATCGACAAATCCGCCGGTAACTCACGGCCAAGCTCGCGTGCCGCTGTCAGCGCACCGGCCGCCATTTCGTCGTTGGCACAAACCAATGCGGTAATTGACGGATCATTCTCTAACAGGATACGGGCGCCGGTTTCACCGCTTTTCTCATGGTAGTCGCCCTCATAAAACCGTTGTTCGGAGGGTTCTAAGCCGAACTCTGTCAAGGCTCGAATATGCCCCTTGTAACGCTGGTCGGCGTCGTGCTTCCACATAGGCCCCGAAATATAACCAATGTGCCGGTGACCGTGCTCGAGGATATGCCGTGTTGCGAGATAACCGCCGTGTTGGTTATTTAAGGTAATACAGCGATCGTAAAGCGGAGCTACAAAGCGGTTAATCAAGACAAAACGCACCTTCTTTTGCATTAATTCAACCAAGTAGTCGTCGCTGACTGCCTCAACATGCAGAATAAGGGCATCACAGTTACGGCTTTGTAAAAACGCGATACTGTCCTTTTCGAGTTTTTCGTCACTGTGGCCGGCGGCAATAATGACGTGTTTGCCCGCCTGTCGAAAACGGTTCTCGATATCGCTGAGCAGGGTACCGAAAAACGGACCATTGAGTTCAGGTACGACAATACCAATACTGTTTGAGCGATTTGAGGCCAGTGACTGTGCCACTGAATTTGGCTGATAGCCTAGCTTCTCGACCGCCGCTAATACTTTGAGTCGTGTTTCCTCGCGTACTGGCGTGTTTTTGTTCAGCACACGCGATACTGTGGCGAGTGATACGCCGGCAAGTTTGGATACTTCGTAAATGGTCGCCATGTTCAGTTTTGCTCCCCTGCATTGAGATCCAGAACTCGGTTAATTTCCTGAACCTTGGGTTGGGTAAGAGTGTACCCGCGCATCACATAAGCGACAAGCAGCGAGGCTAAGGCCGGCAATAAGGCAAAGGCGATCAGAATACCCTGTTGCGTGGCAACGGGTTGTAGCTGATCGGGTACGTAGTTATAAAAGGCTAGCCACCAGCCGGCAATGGCGCCACCGAGTGCCAGACCGAGTTTGATAAAGAAAATAACCGACGAATACACCATACCGGTGGCGCGGACGCCAAATTTCCAGAAACCGTAATCAACCACGTCAGCCATTTTGGCCCACAGCATTGGTGTCCCCATTTGCAGGAAAAAGCCCCAGAAGAAGTACAGTGCGGTAGCCAGCACGAACTGCTCTGCCGGTACCCAGAAGGCGGCTGCGCAGATGATGGCGGAAACAACCTGAATGCTGATATAAGCTGTCACTTTGTCAATGTATCGGGTTATCCATTGGGCACTGGCGCAGCCTAAAATGTTGCCGACCATGCCAATACTTACAAACATCGTCACCATGTCTTCGCGTAACAGGTAGTACTTGACGTAATAAATGGCCAGCGTGTTTTTTAGTGCAATGCCGGTCAGCACCAACAGTGCTGCCAGTGATAAGCGGCGCCACTGTGGGTTGTGCCAGAGTAGTGCCAGCCCTTCCGTTAATTTCATATTGCCGGTATGGCGCGCGGTTAACCGTTCTTTGGTACCGGCAAAGCACAGAATAAAGAGCACCACGCCCAGTGCGCTGAGTACGGCAATGGTCAGCTGATAACCACTGACATTGTCGCCGGCGCCCAGCCATTCGACCAACGGCAGGGTGGTGGTTGTCACCAGTAATCCCCCCAGCATACCGAACACAAATCGATACGACTGCACCGAAACGCGTTCCAGTGGGTCAGCGGTTAAAACGCCGCCTAACGCCGAGTAAGGGATATTAATGGCGGTATAAGCCAGCATTAACAACCCATAGGTGGCGTAGGCATAGACAATTTTGCCGTTGGTGGAAAAGTCGGGTGTGGTAAACGCGAGTACACTGAAAAAAGCAAAAGGTAAGGCCATCCACAATAGGTAAGGACGAAATTGGCCATGGCGAGAACGGGTACGGTCGGTAATCAGCCCCATTAACGGATCAGTGACGGCGTCCAGTAGCCGTACCAGCAAAAACATGGTTCCAACGGCCGCCGCCGGGATACCAAAAACATCCGTGTAAAAAAAAGCCAGAAACAACATAACCGTCTGGAAGATGATGTTGCTGGCAGTGTCGCCTAATCCGTAGGCTACTTTTTCGCGGCGCGTTAACATGGTTCCGTTGCAATCATCTTATGTTTTCTCTCAAGTAAGAGTTGTTGCCAGGCTTTTGCACTGTCTTTAAGGCGTCGTTGTTGCGTTTTAAAATCAACATGCACGATGCCAAAGCGCTGGGTGTAACCCTCGGCCCATTCAAAATTGTCCATCAGGCTCCAAATGAAGTAGCCACGAATATCAACCCCTTGCTGCATACTTTGCTCGACTGCCGTCAAATGCTGCTGGAAATAGTCGATGCGCTGTGGGTCATGAATGTTGCCATCGATGACCGGATCCGGGTAAGCCGCACCGTTTTCTGTGATGTAAATCGGAGGCAGATTCGCATAGGTCTTTGTAAGCTCTGTCAGGATCTCTGTCAAGCCCTGCGGATAGACCTCCCAGCCCATGGTGGTAAGTCCATCACCGCTCGGCGGGATGTCTTTGAACCAGCCATTTTCGGTGCCTTTGAAGGTAGTGCGGGTGTAATAGTTAACGCCGAGGAAATCGATCGGCCTGGCGATCACCGCCATATCACCGTCGATAATTTCAGGTCGCTCTTCGGGCTGTAACTGTTGTAACAGGTCCGGGTAGCTGCCCTGTAACAGCGGTTGTAGATACCAAAGGTTATGGTAGGCGTGTGCCTGTTTGGCGGCACGTTTATCCTGCTCAGCAGCGGAAGCCGCATGACAGGGGCTGAAATTCAGCACAATACCGTGTTGCGCCTGTGGTGCGTGTTGACGGAGTTTGGGCAGGGCCAGGCCGTGTGCCAGCAGAATATGGTGCGCCGCCTGGCGGCCATTCTTGCGACGGTTACCGGGCTGTGGTCCCGGCGCATGAATACCGGCTTCATAGCCCAGGTAAGCACTGCAAAAAGGTTCGTTGATGGTGGCGTAACTGGCCACCGAGTTACCAAGCGCTTGTGCGACCGCCTCGGCGTATTCGGCAAAGCGATAAGCCGTTTCGCGATTAAGCCAGCCGCCTCTATCCTCTAAATACTGCGGTAAGTCCCAGTGGTATAGGGTAACGTGGGTTTTGATACCGCGGCTGGCCAGTGCTTGTACAAGCTTGCGATAGAATTGCAGCCCCTGTTGATTTATGCTTTCATCTTCGTTGATAACTCGTCCCCAGGCAATCGATAAGCGATACGCATCGACACCGAGGCTGGCAATCAGTTCGACATCCTGTTGCCAGTATTTGACGTGTTCGCAGGCGTGATCACCGTTACTGTTGTCTTTGATTGTGCCGGTCTGGCGACAAAAGGTATCCCAAATGCAGGTGGCTCGCCCGTCGCTGTCGCCTTCGATTTGAAAGGAAGACGTAGCCACCCCAAACACAAAATCGGACGTTAATAAGGGGGATCGATCATTAATCGTTATTTTTTTCATATTCACCTGCGAAATAAACGGGTTTTCATTGCGAAACGAATCAAATATGCTATACATGAAAGCGCTTACATCATAGTAGATGGTGTTTTAACCATCGTCAAAAAAATAAAATAATATTAAGAGGGAATTATGACAACGCCGCAAACCTCGGCGCTAGTAGGCGAGGGCAGCGATAACAACTATCGTTTTGCTCTGACTGCGCTCACTTCGCTATTTTTTATTTGGGGATTCATTACCTGTCTCAATGATATTCTGATTCCATACCTGCGTTTATTGTTCGACCTGAACTACACGCAGTCGATGTTGATCCAGTTCTGTTTCTTCGGAGCCTATTTCATTATTTCAATTCCGGCCGGGTTAATGGTCGGAAAAATTGGTTATAAGATGGGGATTGTCACCGGGCTGTTAATTGCCGGTGCAGGCTGCGTACTGTTTTATCCTGCTGCGATGTTGGAAATTTATGGCCTGTTTTTATTGGCGCTGTTTATTCTCGCCTCCGGCGTGACCATTCTGCAAGTTGCGGCAAACCCATACGTGACCCGACTGGGGCCGGAAAAGACCTCGTCCAGTCGCCTGACCATGACGCAGGCATTCAACTCGCTGGGCACCACCGTGGCACCGTTTTTTGGCGCCTGGTTAATTTTTGGTGGTGTTGCTGATCCGGAAGTATCCGGCGTTAGCAAGGACACGGTATCCCTGCCGTACTTCATTCTGGCAGCGA
The DNA here is from genome assembly GCF_002968395.1 of Idiomarina sp. OT37-5b. Taxonomy (NCBI): domain Bacteria; kingdom Pseudomonadati; phylum Pseudomonadota; class Gammaproteobacteria; order Alteromonadales; family Idiomarinaceae; genus Idiomarina; species Idiomarina sp. OT37-5b. The sequence continues at coordinate 1,511,070 of NZ_CP027188.1, read as the reverse complement.
CACTGGTATTGATGGCCATCGTGTTTGTAAAATTAAAATTGCCGGAGATGGGCAAAGTTGACCAAGCCGCGGCGTTACCAACAAAAGGCGGCGCCTGGGGACAAAAGCACTTGGTGCTGGGAGCCATTGGTATCTTTGTTTATGTCGGTGCCGAAGTCGGTATCGGCAGCTTCCTGGCGATCTACCTGTCGCAGTCAGATATCGGCAATATGTCCAGTTCACAAGCATCGCATTACATTTCCTGGTATTTCGGTGGCGCTATGGTGGGCCGATTTATCGGTGCTGCGGTGATGCAGAAGTTTGCCGGTAATCGGGTACTGCTGTTTAACGCCAGTTGCGCGGTTGCATTGGTTGCCATCAGCATGAACAGTTCCGGTGCACTGGCGATGTGGTCGTTGTTGTTCGTCGGTTTGTGTAACTCCATTATGTTCCCGACCATTTTCAGTCTTGCGCTACATAACTTGAAAGAAAGCACCAGTCAGGGCTCCGGCATTTTGTGTCTGGCCATTGTCGGTGGTGCCATTGTGCCGTTGTTGCAGGGTGTGCTGGCGGACATGACCAGTGTCCAATTCGCCTTCATTCTGCCATTGCTGTGTTATGTCTACATTGCGTTTTACGGTTTTCGTGGCCATCGACCGGGTGCCTTCAAACGTATGCTGGATGAAAAGGAGACGGCTTAATGAAGCTTTCGTATCTTTACACGGCCATTGCCCTGGCAACGACGGCAGTGGCCGGCTGCTCAGACGCGACCAACACCCAAAGCGCCGGCAACGACATTTGGCCGCAGCTTAAGTTACCGGTTGCTCAAGAGCCAACGGTCGAACAACGCATCGATGAGATGCTGGCTAAAATGACACTGGAACAAAAAGTGGCGCAGATGATCCAGCCAGAGATCCGTGACATCACGGTCGAGGACATGCGTAAGTATGGCTTTGGTTCCTATCTTAACGGTGGTGGAGCGTTCCCGAACAACGACAAGTACGCGACACCGCAAGATTGGATTGCACTGGCTGAATCCATGTATCAGGCGTCGGTCGATGACAGCGTTGACGGTATCGATATTCCGACCATGTGGGGCACCGATGCGGTTCACGGCCATAATAACGTAATTGGCGCAACGATTTTTCCGCACAATATCGGTTTAGGGGCTGCGAACAACCCGGATCTTATTGAAGACATTGCCGGTGTCACCGCAACCGAAGTGATGGTAACCGGTATCGATTGGGTGTTTGCGCCGACGGTTGCCGTTGCCCGTGATGTACGTTGGGGGCGCACCTACGAGAGCTACTCGGAAGATCCACAAATCGTGCACGATTATTCGGCAGCAATCGTCAAAGGGTTGCAAGGCGAGGTCGGTAAAAACTTTCTTGATGAACGCCATGTCATCAGTACCGTTAAGCACTTTATTGGCGATGGCGGCACCACCGACGGTATCGACCAGGGCAACACCGAGATTTCGGAACAGGAGTTGTTCGATTACCATGCACAAGGTTACGTCGGCGGTTTGCAGGCCGGCGCACAAACGGTCATGGCCAGCTTTAACAGTTGGAATGGCGAAAAAATTCATGGTGATGAGTACCTGTTAACGGACGTACTTAAAGAAAAAATGGGCTTTGACGGTTTCGTCGTTGGCGACTGGAACGGTCATGGCCAAATTGAGGGTTGTCGCAATGACAACTGTCCACAGGCGGCAAATGCCGGTCTGGATATGTACATGGTGCCAACCCAAGCGTGGAAGCCGCTGTACGAGAACCTGATTGCTCAGGTTAAAGACGGTACGATTAGCGAAGCTCGGGTTGACGATGCGGTGCGCCGTATCCTGCGGGTTAAAATTCGCGCTGGTTTATTTGATAAGCCAAGTCCGGCGCAACGTCCGTTGTCCGGAAAAACCGAGTTAATTGGTGCAGAAGAACATCGAGCAATCGCGCGTCAAGCCGTTCGCGAGTCGTTAGTACTGTTGAAAAATAACGAAAACTTGTTGCCGCTCAATCCCAATCAGCGCATTTTGGTGGCCGGCCCGGCAGCCGATAATATCGGTCAGCAGTCCGGTGGCTGGACCATCAGTTGGCAGGGTACTGGTAACAGCAACGATGACTTTCCGGGCGGCACTTCCATTTATCAGGGCATCGCCGATGCGGTCACTGGTATGGGCGGTTCGGTAGAGTTGGCCGTGGATGGCGAGTACCAGCAAAAGCCTGACGTCGCGGTGGTCGTTTACGGTGAAACGCCGTACGCGGAAGGTAACGGTGATATCGATAACGTTGATTATCAACGCGGTAACCCAACCGACCAAGCGCTGCTGGAACAATTGAAGGCGCAGGGGATCCCTGTGGTTTCGGTGTTCATCAGCGGTCGTCCGATGTACGTTAATCCAGAACTTAATGCGTCAGATGCGTTCGTTGCGGCTTGGTTACCGGGCTCCGAAGGGCAGGGTGTCGCGGACGTGATTATTGCCGATGAAAACGGCGAAGCCCGTTATCCGGTGCGTGGAAAATTACCGTTCTCCTGGCCAAAAACACCAGCACAAGGGCGCCTGAATGCCGACCAGCAACCCTATGATCCGCTGTTTAAGCTGGGTTATGGTTTGAGCTACGACGACAGCACTGAGGTTTCAGATACCTTGCCGACGGATTTTGGTGATGCCGTAGCGCAGGCTGATGCGGTGGTGTTTGAACGCGCTCCGCAAGATCCGTGGAGCTTGCATATTGGCCACGCTGAAGGCCGCACTGAAGTCACCAGCAGCATTCAGTCATTGAACGGTGTGACCACCGAAACCTTCGATGATCGTGTGCAGGAAGACGCAAGGTTATTCCGTTTTGACGGGCAACAGCCGGGCTTTTTCACCTTTGTCAGTCCGTTCCCGCGTGATTTACGGGCTTTTGCCAACGACCAAGGGGTGCTGTCGGTAACGCTTGACGCAAGCTTTGCCGATGACGAGGCATTAGATCTTGCCTTTAATTGTGGTGCTGATGCTTGTCAGGGACAATACAATATTCGTCAATACCTGGCTGAAGATGGTATTAACCCGCAGCAAACCGAGTGGCAGCAGCTCGATTTTTCGGTTTCCTGTCTGGCCGATGACGGTGTTGATGTGGCCAAACTTGGCGAGATCTTCCGTCTGCAAACGGCTGGACAAGCCGAAGTACGCATTCGCGACATTCGCATGACGCAGGCACAGCCACAACAGGACGTTATTTGTTTGGGGAACTAGTTTCTCCCTAAAGGCAATAAAAAAGGGCCGACATCTTTGGATGTCGGCCCTTTTTAATGGGCGCTACCCCCAGGGAAAAGGCAGCGCCTTAGTGCTTGTTGTCTTAGAAGGTGTAACGTGCACCTAATGCATAGCGAGGACCGTACTGACGAGCAAACAGGAATTGCTCTTCATAACGACCGTAGCCTTGCTCGGTTTCGTTGTTCAGGTTGATACCTTCAAAGAACACTGTCAGTTGTTCGGTTACGTCGTAGTTAACGCTCAGATCCCACTGGCCAAAGGCACGCGCGTATTGCGGTGGTGCATCAGAAGAGCCCTGCGCTTGACCGACACCCAATAAGTAGCTGTCACGCCACGCGTAAGTCGCCCGTACAGACCAACCATAGTTTTCATAGAATAACTGCAGGTTGGCCGAGTCACTGAGACCGACCAGCGGTGCCTGTTGCTCGAGGCTTTCATTGTTAAAACCAACGTCGCCATCAACTACGGTGGCGTTTGCGCCAAAACCAAAGCCAGATTCACCAAATAGGTGTTGTACGGCAACTTCAAAACCATCAACTGACTTTTCCCGAGTGTTGGTTGGTTGGCTGATGTTCCAGACCATCAGCGGATCATCGGCATTCGGCTCGATTACACCGTTTTCGTTGCCATGACCATTGGCCAGCATCTGTTCAAAGATAGCCGTTGAAGTCGCTTGTTCACCACGCGCCTCAATATCAGCAATCGCTTGTTGGTAGCGCGGACCTTCGAAAATGTCACGCAGACCTTCTATGGTGGTCTCAGTAATGGTGTCCTGAATGTAGTTATCGACTTTCTTCTTGAAGTAGCCAATGGACGCGTAACTGCCTTCGCCATAGTAATATTCAAGCGATAAGTCGAAGTTCAGTGACTCAAACGGCAATAGGTTAGGGTTACCATTGCTGCCGCTGCGAGCCCCCGGTTTAGGACTTCCGCTCAGGCTACGAGCTCCTGCCAGTTTGCCAAGCGGCGCACGGGCGATGGTTTTACCGGTAGAGAAACGGCCGACCAGGTCTTCCGTCAAGTCCATCTTTACATCGAACATCGGCAGGAATACGTCGTGCTCACCCGTCTGTGTTAACAGCCGTGGTTCACCACCCTCGTATTGCATGATCCATTCGGATGGGCTGGTCCAGTTAACTTGCTGTTCAACCAATTGGCGAACCACACTGGTGACATCGGTCTGCTCGTAACGAACGCCAAAATTCACCTGTGTAAAGAAGCCGGCAAGGTCAAACTCCCACTGGGATTGAATAAACGCCGCGTCGGTGGTTTCGTTCAAGCCGGTCAGGCCATCCAATGAGCCCGGTGGCAAACCGACAATAAAGGCATTATCACCATCGGTGATGAAGTTTGCCTGACGAGCCAGCGCTTCTGCGATGTCGTAGGTGTAGTAATAGTTTTGCGCTAAATCACTACCGCCGCCGACAAACTCATCCAAAAAGCCGTCAGTGGTGTGATATTCGAACATACCGTCCGGGAAAATGTGCGTATAGCTTGGGTTAAAGCCCGGACCACCAACCAAACCACTCCAATAGCTGGCGCCTTGCATATCTTGGTCGGTACGGCTCAAACCACCTTTAATCGATACCAGCGGAATGCTCCAGGCAGAGTTGTACCAGGTGGCTTCCACTTGGTATTGCTTGATGTTGGTTTCGCCTGGGTTACGCAAAAACTGGCTGAAGTTAGAGTCGATTTCGCCTGGTGCCAGCACATTGGTACCGTTGTTCCAAAGCACGCTTGCCTGCGGGATTTCGCCAGTACGATAATCGTAGATTTTGGTGCGCAACTGATCCGAACCAAGAATGATTTGGCCGGTTGAGTTAATGCCCTTATCGGCGCCATTGTCAATTTTGTTACTGGAGTCGTGTACGTCAACCCAAAGGTTTAAGTCGGGGGTAAGATCCCAACTCAGGTTAAGACCGATAGAGTCGGCTTCGATTTCCGTGGTGTCCCAGTTCGCGGTAAACGAGGCATCGTTACCGGCGATATCGGCATACACCGCGGTACCGTTTTCATCCAGAATGTAAGAATTGATGTTGCCACCAAACTCATTCCAGATACCCCAGCCGTAACCCACTCGACCCGAGGTACGGCGCGATCCCGTGTAATCTGCGGTCAATACCATGCTGTCAGTCGGCGCGAATTGCAGCGTCAACTGGCCATTAGTACGTTCGTTCTGAACATCGGTAAAACCATAGTTCATGTCTTTCGGGAAGAAGTGGTTGCCAATGCGCTCGCCGTCTTCACCGATAGGGCGGGGGTCGGTAAACTCACCCTCTTCAAGATCGGGCAAGCCGACGTTCGCCTGCCAGCCCTGGATGTTGGCATACTGTTGTTGGAAGTCACGACGGTGCTGAGACAATGACAGAGCCACGCCAAACATATCATCAGCAAAGGTGTCACTGTAAATCGCCGCCAACTCAGGGGTTACTGAGTCGCCGGTGTCAACGGAACTGTCGTGCAGGGCTTTGCCCATGACCACAAACTGACCTTCTGACTGCTGGAAAGGCCGAGTCGTTACGATATTCACGGTCGCTCCCAGGCCACCGGTTGGCATCGCTGCGCGCGCAGTTTTATAAACTTCCAGCGCGGTGACGTTTTCGGAGGACAATGCCTCCATGTTGTACGAGCGCGAGTAACCGGTGGATGGCATTTGTCGGCCGTTCAGGGTTACCAGGTTAAACTCGGGGCCAAAACCACGCACGGTGATTTGGCTGCCTTCACCGTCGTTACGGCTGATCGATACACCGGTAATACGCTGCAGCGATTCCGCTAGGTTGGTATCCGGGAATTTACCCATTTCTTCAGCGGAAATGCCGTCAACAACGCCAGAGGACTGGCGTTTAAAGGCCGTAGAACGCGACAAACTGCCGCGTATACCCTGAACGTTGATGACTTCCATCGCATTTTGTTCACGTTCCTGCAGTTGTTGCTCTGTTTGTGCGGTTTCTGCAGATTCTGCCGCCTGCTCTTGTGCAAACGTAGGAAAGATCAGACCGGCACTCAGTACGACTGAGACGGCTGCCGCGACTGGGCTTTTGCTAAACATAAGTGGTTTTTTCATTATCTTGTCCATTTCTGTTTGTCGTACCGATTAAAAGTTTTCGATGCTCAGGTTATCAACTTGATACACAGCGCCTGATGATTGACCCCAGGTTGGGAAAATCATGATCACGCTGATGTCGCTGATATCCAGACCGGCATCGAATAACGACTGCAGGGTAAAGTTGTAGGTTGCCCATTCACCAGCAACGGGCTCTTCGCCATAGTTACCGGATGATAACGGCACCTCCACCGCTGTCGCTGCACCAGACGATTCGACTTTTACTAACCACTGCGCGTCAGCACCGCTGGGTTGATCGACGACACGCATATCAAAACTGATGGCGCCGTTGGCGAGCAATGCCGATGCATCAAAGGTGGCGCCGTCATTGGCGAGGAAGCCTAACACAGTTTCCGGAGAGCCGAGAATTTCGAACTGGGCAACGTTGTTGTAGGGCGCTTCGGCTTCAACAACTTGTGGCGTTGAACCGGCACAGCAGTCCCACAGTGTCCAGTCTGCGTTCACTTCTTCGTCAAAGATGGTGATTTCATCAGAACCTGCGCTCGGATCGTAAATGCGCGCTTCATCAACACGGAATACCGCGCCTTCGCCGGTACCCCAGGCAGGGAACATCATGATTACGTCGATGGCTGACACATCCAGTCCTTCGTCCGCCAGTTGTTGCAGCGGGAAGGTGTAAGTTTGCCATTCGCCGGTGGTGGGTGCCTGACCGCCATTACCGCTGGCCAGCTCAACTTCGGCGAAGGTTTCAGCGCCGTTCGACTCAACCTTAAACATCCATACTGAGTTTGGATCATTCGGGCTGGAAACCACTTTCATATCAAATTGGATAACACCCTCGACGAGCAGCGCCGATGCATCAAACTGAATGCCTGAACCATCCGCTGGCTTAAAGCCGACTACCGTTGGAGTGGCACCAATCTCAAATTCGCCAACAACACCGCGTTCTTCATCCACGACCTCTTGTGGCGTGGTTCCACCACAGCAGTCCCACAGTGGCCAGTCCGGATTTTGCTGGTCGTCGAACAGCACCAGTTCCGGTGATTCAGCTTCCGGTGAAGTGATTTCAACGTTGGTCATCAGGTACTCAGCACCTGCGCCCAACCCCCAGGACGGGAATACCATGAACGCATCAATGGCCGATGGCTCGAGGCCGGCATCAACCAGTTGTTGCAGTGGGAAGGTATAGGTCTGCCATTCACCAACGACCGGAGCAACGCCCTCGGCGCTCTCGGTAATCGGCAATTCAGCAAAGGTTGCGGCGCGGTCACTTTCAACCTTGAACAACCAGCTTGCGGAACCGTCGCTGGGCGCAGAAGTTACCTTCATGTCAAAGCTGATGCTACCTGACTCGATCATGCCGCTAGCGTCAAAGGGTTGCGGCTGTCCGTTTTCGTCCGTGATGAACTCTTCACGGGAAATAAAACCGTTTACCGTCGGCGTGTCGTTAACCACAAACTGATAGACCTGACCCTTATCGGCATCGTCAATCAGCGCTGGGGTAGAACCACCACAGCAATCCCACGCCGGCCAATTTGGATTCGGTGTGCCATCAAAAATGGTCAGGTTTTCTACGGTAGTGGAGGGTGGAGAAGGGATAGGAGCTTTACCGGTAACGAGGGTTTCTTCGTCGTCATAGCCAGCACGGAGGGTTTCACAGCCTTTGCCGGTATCCGGGTTTTGATTACACTGGTAGACATTAATGTAATCAATTTCTAACGTCTGGCCTTCAGCGAAAGCGCTTTCATTAATACCCAGGTTATTGGTATTTTCCGGCCAGTCGCCGCCGACCGCTAAGTTCATGATCACATAAAAACGCTGATCATAGGGAGCAGGGCCATAGTCCACTTTTAATTCACCGGTGGACTGATCGTAATACTCCGTAAACCAGCCTTGGTGGTTCAGACCAATGGCTTCACCCTTGCTGTTATAACGAACCTGAGAGTCGCGTTGTGTTTGATACAAATAGCCATCGACATACCAACGAATTTCGCCTTCTTGCCACTCGATCGCATAGGTATGGAAATCGTCGGCTGGGTTTACGCCGTCAGGCAGTTGATAAGCTTTGCCAGAAGAGGCGTTGTTAGGCCAGTCCCGACCATAGTGCAGGGTACCGTGTACGTTGTTTTCAACGTTGCCTTCTTCGTCAACGGTTTTTAGGTTAACCGCTTCGACAATATCGATTTCACCGGATTTCGGCCAACCGCCGTAAACAGAATCTGTCGGCATCATCCAAACCGCCGGCCAGGAGCCTTGTCCTTCCGGCAGTTTAGCACGCACTTCAATGCGACCGTATTTGAAGTCGCCTTTGTTCTTGCTGTTCAAGCGCGCCGAAGTGTAAGGCAAATTGCCTTCCGCATCTTCGCCGGCAGGCAACGCGACAATTTTTAGCGTACCATCCGAGACATAAGCGTTTTCCGACGAGTCGGTGTAACACTGCTGTTCGTTGTTTCCGCCGCCCTGGCAGTTGACTTCAAAGTTCCATTTGTTTTCGTCAATGGCATTGCCTTCGAAGTCATCACTCCAGACCAGCTCCCACTCATCGACCGGGGCGGTTGTATCAATTTGCGTATACTGCGTGTTTGTTTCAACACTGTCGCCACCACAGCCGGCTAGACCAAGCGCTACAAAAGCGAGCGCCAGTGGGGTGCGTGTTAGATTTGTTGGCTTCATAACTGAATTCCTGGTTAGTCATTCTTGTTCTTGTTTAGTGATGCTTTGTGCGTTTTTTAAACATTTAATGTAAGCGCTTTCACAAAATAGAACAAGAAAATAACATCGTCAATCAATGCAGCCAAATTATTGCAAAAAGATTGCATCAAATTATTTACGACTGATGCCGATCAAGTACCTCGCATTGTCCAGCATGCGTTGGCTAAAGCCCCATTCGTTATCGTACCAGGCCATGACTTTTACCAAGCGACCATTAACACGGGTCTGTTTAACATCAAAAACACTGGAATAGGGTGAGTGGTTAAAGTCACTGGAAACCAGTGGTAATTCATTGATGCTTAGCACCTCAGATAATGGACTTTGTGCGGCAGCCTGACGGATGATGTCATTCACTTCGTCGACACTGGTGTCGCGACCGGCGATAAAACTTAAATCAACCAGTGACACATTCGGTGTTGGTACGCGTACGGCCAGCCCGTCAAATTTACCGGCAAGTTCCGGGATCACCAGGCCAATGGCAGCGGCTGCGCCGGTTTTCGACGGAATCATAGACTGTGCTGCGGCGCGGGCGCGTTGCAGATCGCTGTGGTAGGCGTCCAGCAAACACTGATCATTGGTGTAGGCGTGCACAGTGGTCATCAGCGCATTGTCGATGCCGAGAGCTTGGTTCAGGGGTTTTGCGATTGGTGCCAGACAGTTGGTGGTGCAAGAGGCGTTCGAGATAATGCGCATATCAGCGGTCATATCCTGATGGTTCACACCGTAAACAAACAATCCGTCGACGTCTTTTGCCGGAGCTGAAATCAATACCTTTTTGGCACCCGCTGTGAGGTGTTTTTCGGCACCGGCGCGGTTGGTAAACAACCCGGTACATTCCAAAACCACATCAATGTCCAGCTGTTGCCATGGTAATTGTGCCGGATCACGCTCCGAGAAAACGCGCACTTGATGTTGATTAATCGATAGGCTGTCGTCGGTCGCACTGATGTCAGCAGCAAATTGACCGTGTACGGTGTCGAACTTCAGCAGGTGAGCGAGGGTTTTCGGATCACCCAGGTCGTTAATGGCAACCAATTCGAACTGATCCTGTAAACCACCTTCAAAAATGGCACGGGCAATATTTTTACCAATACGGCCAAAACCATTAATCGCAACTTTAATTGTCATGGGATGTCCTTACTTATTTGTTATTTGATGGATTGGCTGGGTAGCGCGAATCTTTCAAGCCAGCCTTAACTCGAGCTAAACGTTGTTTCATATCGTCGCCGTGAGCCAGGGCGAAACCGGCAACGATGGCATCGATGAGCACCATTTGGGCGATACGGGATGCCATTGGCATGTAGTGATCAGTGTCTTCCGGAACCTCAGTGCTGACGACGATATGACAGAATTTAGCCAGCGGACTGTCTTTGGCGGTGATGCCGATCACTGTCGCGCCATTTTCATGCGCAAGTTGCGCAATCTCGCACAACATCTTGGTGCGTCCGGTATGACTAAAGCAAAGCACCACATCACCGGGCAGGCTGTTAATCGCGGCGACCTTTTGTACCAAATGGTCATCGGAATAAATGGCCGGTGTTGTGAAGCGGGCAAATTTGTTCTGGGCATCATGGGCGACCGATGCCGATGCGCCATAACCGAAAAAGGAGATTTTGCGCGCCTCGACCAGGCAATTTATGGTGGCCTCTACTGCGTCGCGGTCTATTTTTTCGCGGGCTGTGGCCAATGCTGATTGTGTGGCCGCAAAAATTTTATCGGTGACGTCGGCCACCGAATCGTCGTCATTGATCTGTGAGTTGACGTAAGAGGTGCCTTTAGCGAGTTGCTGAGCCAACTGCAACTTAAAGTCAGGGAAACCTTTGCAGCCAATGCGGCGGCAGAACCGATTGATGGTCGGCTCACTGACGGCGGCGGTCTGTGCCAGGGTCGCTGTCGAGGTATGAATGATGGCCTCGGGATCATTCAGTACCACCTGAGCGACTTTGTATTCATTTTTGCTTAAATCCGGTAGGCGTTCACGCACCGTTTGCACTATGTTCATGGACACAATTCCTGAAATACGATTTGTAATTTAATTACATTAATGTTTGCCATCCTAACGCAAAAGTTGCTAAAGTGTGAATAGAAATGTAGTAAAATTACAAAAAAGCCATAGCCCGAGTGGATAAACCAATGACAAAAGACTGCCCAAAGTGTTGTGACATGGTGCTTTTTGGTGCGTTAGGCGACCTCGCCCGACGCAAACTGATACCTGCACTCTATCAACTGGAGAAAGCGGGACTGATCGCGGCTGACAGTCGTATTGTTGGCGTAGCCCGCGAATCGTTCGAAGCCTCAAAAGTTAATCAGAAGGTTGAGGATATCGTACGGCAGTTTGTTGCTGCCGATGCCATTGAAACCGATAGTTTGGCGCGCTTTTGTAAACGCTTTCATTTTGTCGCGCTGGATTTTACCGATACCGAAAGTTATCAGAATCTGGCTACTGTACTGAATACGCAGGCCGCAACTGAGCAAAAACGCCAGCGGATTTACTACCTGGCGACACCGCCGGCACTGTATTCCGCAATTTGTGCCGGGCTGAGTGAGGTCGGCCTGAACGCCGAACCCGCACGTATCATCCTGGAAAAACCCATTGGTCATAACCTTGCCTCGTCAAAGGAAATCAACGAGCACGTGGGTGCGCACTTTAACGAGTCACAAATCTATCGTATTGATCATTATCTGGGTAAGGAAACGGTACTCAACCTACTTGCACTGCGCTTTGCCAACTCACTGTTTTCCAATAACTGGGATCACAATGCGGTGGATCACGTGCAGATCACGGCGGCAGAGCAAGTTGGTGTTGAAGGGCGCTGGAGTTACTACGACGACGCCGGTCAGCTACGGGACATGGTGCAAAATCACTTATTGCAGGTGTTGTCATTAATTGCGATGGAGCCACCGTCGCGACTGGATGCGGAGAGCATTCGTGACGAGAAGTTAAAGGTGCTGAAATCGCTGCGACCGATTAACCACAGCAACAGTCAACAGTTAACGGTGCGTGGTCAGTACACCAGCGGCTTTGCCGGTGACAAAAAGGTACCGGGTTATTTAGACGAGCCGAACGCGCGCGAGAACAGCAGTACCGAAACCTTTGTCGCGTTAAAGGCTCATATCGATAACTGGCGTTGGGCGGGGGTACCGTTTTATTTACGTACCGGAAAGCGAATGCCGGAAAAGCGAAGTGAAGTCGTGATCACCTTCAAAAAACAGCCGCACAATATTTTCCACGAAACCTTGCCGGATCTTCCCCCGAACAAATTGATCATTCGCTTGCAGCCCGACGAAGGCGTTGAGGTGCAAATGCTGAATAAGATCCCGGGTTTGGGTAAACGCATGCAACTTAAGGCGACCACGCTCGACTTAAGTTTTGACGAGACCTTTAAAAAGAAACGTATTGCCGACGCTTATGAACGACTGCTGCTAGAAGTTATGCACGGCAACCAGTACCTGTTTGTGCATCGCCAGGAAGTCGAACACGCATGGGATTGGGTCGATAGCATCATCGCCGCCTGGGAAACTACGGAAGCAACGCCGAAGCCGTATCCGGCTGGTAGCTGGGGGCCAGTGGCAGCGGTATCTTTATTAGCACAAGACGGCAGAGAATGGGATGAATAACGAGGATATGTCTGTGAAAACTTTTGAGAGCAACGAGCAACTGTCTGAAACCCTCTGTAAGCAGGTGAGCCGCCAGTTGAGCGACGCCATTGCCGAGCGGGGTCATGCGTATTTAGTGGTTTCCGGCGGTAATACACCCAAACCATTATTTCAGCGTCTGTCGCATACTGACATTGACTGGAAGCATGTCACGGTTTTGCTGGCTGACGAACGCTGGGTATTGCCCGACTCGAACGACAGTAACGACAAACTGATCAAAACCGTATTGTTAAAGAATAAAGCCGCCAAGGCCAATTACATCACTTTATTCACCGGCCATGAGCAAGCTGAAAATGCTGCGCCGGTGCTGTCAAAACAGTTGGCAGAGCTGCCACGGTTTGACGTAGTCATTTTGGGCATGGGCGATGATGGACATACGGCCTCGTTGTTTCCGGACTGCGCTGAACTGGAACAGGGGCTGCACACGGATGAAGCCGTTATCGCAACGCACCCAACCCGTGCGCCCTATGCCCGTGTCAGCCTGACCAAATCGCGACTGCTCAACAGTCAGCATATTTATGTACACTTCTGCGGTGAGAAAAAACTGCAGGTGTTTAAACAAATTGAAGCAAACCAACAGCCGGCGTTGCCGTTAGGGGAATTTGTACAGCAACAGGCTGTCCCTACGGAAGTTTATTACAGCGCTGCTTAGGAGGTTATGATGAACCCAACGGTTGAAGCCGTAACGCAACGAATCGAACAGCGCAGTGCCGCGACGCGCCGTGACTATCTGGCGCGCATGGCTGCCGCGCGCAAAAAAGGGCCGCACCGCGGAGCCTTGTCTTGCGGTAACCTGGCCCACGGCTTTGCCGCGTGTGGCAAAGAGGAAAAACAGGAACTGCGCAGTCTGATCAAAGCCAATATCGGCATTGTTACTGCGTATAACGACATGTTATCGGCGCACCAGCCGTACCACGATTACCCGGATAAAATTAAGCAAGCGATTCGAGAGGTTGGCAGCGTTGCGCAAGTGGCCGGCGGCGTGCCGGCAATGTGTGACGGTGTGACTCAGGGCCAACCCGGCATGGATTTAAGCCTGCTCAGCCGTGATGTCATTGCCATGGCCAGTGCCGTGAGTTTGTCACATAACATGTTCGACGGCGGCCTGATGCTGGGGATCTGTGACAAAATCGTACCGGGCTTGTTGATTTCGGCGTTGAGTTTTGGTCATCTGCCGTTTATTTTCGTTCCGGCAGGGCCGATGCCGTCCGGTATTCCTAACAAAGAAAAAGCGCGCATTCGCGAACTTTACGCCGAAGGCAAAGTGGGTAAAGATCAGTTGTTGGACGCAGAAGCGGCGTCATATCACAGTGCCGGTACCTGCACCTTCTATGGCACGGCGAACTCTAACCAGTTAGTGGTCGAATTAATGGGGCTGCACCTGCCGGGCTCATCCTTTGTCAATCCGGGCAGTGAACTGCGCGAGCAACTGACTCGCGCGGCCGCACAACATGTAACACGTATTACGGATCTGGGCAGTGATTATCGCCCAATCAGCGAAATCGTGACCGCAAAAAGTCTGGTCAATGGCATCGTCGGCTTGCTGGCAACCGGCGGCTCAACCAATCACACCATGCACATCATTGCCATCGCCCGAGCTGCCGGCTATTTGATTAACTGGAGTGACTTCGAGGAATTGTCCTCGGTAACACCGATGTTGACGCGTATTTATCCGAACGGGCAGGCTGACATCAACTATTTCCAGCGTGCGGGTGGTATGGCATTTCTTACTCGCGAACTGCGCGATGCCGGGTTGTTACACAACGACGTTGAAACGGTTGTAGGTCGTGGTCTTGATATGTACACCAAACGACCGACCTTGGACGATGACGGGAAATTAACCTGGGTAGAAGTGGGTCAGGAGTCGCTCGATGACGACGTGCTTCGGCCTTGTAGCCGACCGTTCAGTGATCACGGCGGCCTCAAAGTGCTGGACGGCAATTTAGGCCGCGCGGTGATCAAAACCTCATCCTTGCCGGAAGACATTGAGCCGGTAACGGCACCGGCGGTGGTGTTTACCGACCAGCATGATCTCGATGCGGCGTTTAAAGCGGGCAAACTCGATAAGGACTGTGTGGTCGTGGTGAAGTATCAGGGACCTAAAGCCATCGGCATGCCTGAACTGCATAAACTGACGCCGCCACTGAGCGTCCTGCAACAGCGTGGCTATAAAGTGGCGCTGGTTACGGATGGACGTATGTCCGGTGCATCGGGTAAAGTGCCTGCGGCCATTCACGTTACCCCGGAAGCGGTCGACGGTGGGCTTATCGCGAAAGTACGCGACGGTGATAGAGTGAAGGTGGACTTCCTTACCGGCGAACTGTCGTTATTAGTCGATGAGCAGGAATTGGCACAACGTGAACCAGAAAGTATTGATTTAAGCGACAGCCATTTTGGCATGGGACGCGAACTTTTTGGTAACCTACGCGCCAGTTTCAGCGGTGCAGAACAGGGCGCCAGTGTCTTATTTAAGGAAGATTCAGAATATGGTGAGCAGTGAACATACGCCTCCAAGCGAGGGCTTTGCGGTAGTAGCGGATATCGGTGGTACCAACGCCCGCTTTGGACGCATTTGTTTAAGTACCTTTGAGATGGACCGGATTCAGGTATTCCCTTGTGCGGAATACCTGAACCTGACCGATGCGATGATCGCCTACCGCGAGCAGCAACAAGTGGCGTTGGAGCATGTAGCCATTGCCATCGCCTGTCCGGCTGAAGGCGATGCGATTCAGATGACCAATCATCACTGGCAATTTTCGGTTGAGGGCACCAAACGCGCACTGGGGTTGAAAAGCTTTATTGTGTTAAATGATTTTGCGGCCGCCGCCATGAGCCTGGTGACGCTGGATAAAAGCGAGCAGAAAAAAATTGGTGGCGGTGCTAAGCAGGACGATGCGCCGAAAGCGGTTTTGGGTGCTGGTACCGGGCTGGGTGTCGGGCATTTGATCACACTCCCCGGTGGCGATGTAATGCCATTACCGGGCGAGGGTGGGCATGCCGACTGGGCACCGATTAACGATAAAGAATGGGCAATATACGAGTTTCTGTCGCGTCGTTTTGACGGTCGGGTATCGGCGGAGCGGGTGTTGTCCGGGCCAGGGCTGGAGAATCTGTACCAGGCCATTGCGGCGTATCACGACCGCGCGGTTCCGCCGTTGCGGGCAAAAACCATTGGCGCTCGTGCACTCAGTGCCTGTGACGCGATTGCTGTCGAGGCGGTCGAGCAATTTTTTGCCAGTTTAGGCAGCTTTGCCGGCAATCTTGCACTGACGCTGAATACCCGCGGTGGCGTTTACATCGCTGGTGGTGTGGTGCCTAAGTTGTTGCCATTGATGGCGGCGTCTGAGTTTCGTGCGCGATTTGAACAAAAAGGGCGGTTCTGTAACCTCGCCGAGTCCATCCCATGTTATGTGATTACCGCAGAGCATGCCGGTATGCGCGGTGTTGCGCAGTATTTAAAACAACGCTTACAGCAACGTCAAAAATCATAGGAAAGTAAAACAGATGACATTAACGGCTAAAGATATTTTTGCGCGCGCAACCATCATTCCAGTGATGACCGTGGACAACGTGGAGAGTGCGGTAGAGCTTGGCCGCAAGCTTTACAAACAGGGCTTTGAAGTGCTCGAGGTAACGTTGCGGACGTCGGCGGCAATTCATGCCATCGAAGAAATGCGTCGCGAATTGCCTCACGCGCTGGTGGGGGCCGGCACGGTGCTTAACGACGAGCAACTGCAATCGGTGATTGCCGCCGGCGCGCAATTTGCGATTAGCCCAGGGGCTACTGATGCCTTGCTAAAAGCAGGAGCTACTGCAGACATCCCATTGATCCCGGGCGTGGCGACGGTGTCCGAGGCTATGAACGGTATGCAGTATGGCTACACAGAATTCAAGTTGTTCCCGGCCGAAGCCGTTGGCGGTGTTAAATTGCTAAAGGCTATCAGCGCACCGCTCGCAGACATCACTTTCTGCCCCACCGGTGGCATCAACGAAGCCAACTATAAAGACTACCTCGCGTTGCCGAACGTAGCCTGCGTCGGCGGCAGCTGGATCATCTGACACTGCGTGCGCCGAAGGCGCACGCTACAATCCGGCTGTTAGCGTGCGCCTCCGGCGCACGTTAGGCTCGCGACTTAAGCGTCAGCAAAGTCAGCGGTACCACAATCAGCAGGCTGCCGATGTAAAAACGGGCGTCAGGCTGTTCGGCGAAGAACAACATACCGAGCAGCACTGCTCCTATCAAGCCGGTGTATTCAGCACTGGTTACCTTATTGCTCTCCGCTGCCCGATAGGCGTAAACGCAAGTCCCTGCATAGATCATGGCGAACAGACTTGAGCCTATCGCAATCATAAAGGTATTCCGATCAAACGCAGCGCCCTCAACGATCGCTAACACAGTAGCGGTCGGGACACCCAACAAATTGGTTAGGTATAAGGTATCGATAATGCCGTGTTCGATCGGCAGCTTTTTAATCAGCAGGTTATTCAACGCTAACGTGGTTGCCGCGATCAATGCCGCTAATGCAAAAATATTCGCCGAGGTGGGATTAATGATGACCAGAACACCCACCATGCCAAGCGCGGCGGTCGCCAGCGATAGCACCGTCACCTTTTCCTTGAACAGCCACCGCGCCAACACCACGGTAATGACCGGCGCCGCGTAGAAAATGGCGTTAGCCGTCGCAAGCGGCAACGTGGTCAGGGAAATCACCATAAAAACCGTGCCCAGCAGAAAAATATGCGCGCGCGTTGCGTGCCAACGTAACTTTTTGGGCAACAAAGGGCGCTTGAAAAACAGCATGACCGGTAACAGCATCAATGTGGCACTTAACTGGCGGTACAGCACAAATTGAAAGGGGGCTTCAAAACCGTCCAATAATTTGATCAACGAGTCCGATAGAATCACCACGTTATTGCCCAGCACTAACAGCAAAATAGCCCACACCAATGAACGATCCATAGCCTTACCTCCTTGACTGCACTCACTAGCTCTTGCATGGACCGGTATTTTAGGTCAGCCTAGTTATTAACTAAAATGATATATAATCATTAATGCATGAGGTATTTAGATAGATGAGTTTACCCCTCAGAGCCATTCATTATTTTGTGGAAGTTGCGCGTTGCGAGAGTTTTTCGAAAGCGGCAGCGCGGCTCCATGTTTCGCAGAGTGCAGTAAGCCATCAGGTACGCTTGTTGGAGCAACAGTTAGGGGCCGAGTTGTTTGTCCGGCGAGGGCGGCAAATATTGCTCTCGGCGGTGGGGGAAAGTTATTTTAACGACGTCGCTAACGCGATGAACAGCATCGAACACGCAACCCGCAATCTTAAGCAGGACGACTCACGCCAGTTGCGTCTGGCGGTGCATGGTTCGCTGGCGGTAAAATGGCTGATTCCAGCCCTTGACGATTTTCGTGAACGTTACCCGAATGTCGAGCTGACGCTGCAAATGCTTACTCAGGATGGTCATTTTGACACTCAGTGGGCGGATTGTTTTATCACAACAATGCCGCCGGGTTCTGGTTTTGTCCGTTACCATTTATACGATGAAACGCTAAAGCCTTATTGTTCCAAGGCGCTTTGGAACGAGGCCAGTCGCCTGACAGAGGTCGCCGAGCTAACGCGTTTCCCGCTGCTGTCAGCGATTTCCGCCTTTGCCAGTGGTCAGCCCGGAACTGACTGGGAGCGCTGGTTTGAAAAAGCGGGAGTGAGGTTACCGCGCACCGCAAAAGTTCATCACTTTAGTCATTTGCTGCTCGCGGCTGAAGCGGCTAAGTACGGACAGGGTATTGCGCTGCTCAATGAGTTTATGACAACCCGACAGGAGCGCGCAGAAAGCCTTTTCGAGTTGCCGTTTCATGGTATTCGGACCGACGATAGTTTTTACTTTGTGTACGCTTCAGCCAGTGGTAAACACCCAGGCTTACGGGCACTCGGCGACTGGCTGGTGGCGTTGTGCAAAAACCGCTGAGAGCGCTTCTGCTCACAGCCGTTTTGCGCGAAAACGTCGGCCTTTGATCTTATTATTAGCGATAAGCTCAAGCGCCTGTGATGCAAGGGCTGTGTTAACGGCGACAAAGGCAAAGGTACTGGCGACCTTTATGCGACCAATATCGGTTGCTTGTAATACATTGTCCTTAGTCAGGGCGCCGACAATATCACCCGGGCGCAATTTGTCTTTCTTGCCGCCACTTATCTGCAGTGTTGCCATGTTCGCGCGCAACGGCTTACCCATGCTCAGCTCAGGCAGCGGCATCAGTGTAATCGGTGCCGTTAAATGGTCTTCCAGCAACCTTAACTTGTAATCATCCTGCGCAGTGACCAAAGTTATCGCCAGACCTTTGTGACCGGCGCGGCCGGTGCGGCCGATACGGTGCGTATGGGTATCGGTGTCATGGGCCATAGCAACGTTGATGACCAAATCCAGTTCAGCAATATCCAGTCCGCGGGCGGCGACATCGGTTGCCACCAGCACCCTTGCGCTAGCGTTGCTAAACTGCACAATGGCTTGATCGCGATCCTTTTGCTCCAGCTCTCCATGCAGCGCCAGGACACTGAATTTACACGCTTTCAGCTCGTCGTAAATGGCATTTACCTGCTTTTTGGTATTACAAAAAACCAGACAGTTTTGCGGCCGATGGTGGCTCAGCAACGCCATCACGGCAACATCGGCATCTGCTTCAGTGGTGAGCGAATAAAAGCGTTGTTCAATGTCCGGCCGGGTCTGTTGCTGTAACGCATTAATGGTGACGGAGCGGTGGGTGACCCGGCGTGCCAGGGCGGCGATATTGTCCGGATAGGTGGCACTGAATAACAGCGTCTGCCGTGCCCTTGGAAGTTGTTCAACAATGGCGTTGAGACTGTCCTGAAAGCCCATTTCCAACATCCGGTCAGCTTCGTCCAGCACCAGCGTCGTTAGCGCGTTCAGTTCCAGGTGCTGCTGTTGAAGGTGATCGAGTACACGACCGGGCGTGCCGACCAGAATATGGGCACCGGAGGCCAGCGAGTTGATCTGCACCCGCGCCGGCTCGCCGCCGCACAAACTGAGCAATTTAACGTTGGCCATGCCCTTGGCGAGACGACGAATCTCATCACCGACCTGATGCGCCAGTTCGCGAGTAGGGCAGAGCACCAGAGCCTGCGGCGAAAAATTTTTGACATCCAGTTTGTTCAGTAACGTAAGGGCAAATGCGGTGGTTTTACCTGAGCCGGTACTGGCTTGTACCACCGCATCGGTGTTCGCCAGAGTGACCGGTAAACTTAGCGCCTGCACAGGGGTCATGGAGTGGTAGCCAATGTCGTCCAGTTGGGACAACAACGCCGGCGCTAAGCTTAGCTGGTTAAAGCCGATTGATTCAGGGGTCTGTTCGGACATGTTAGATCGCGTATATAAGGAAGGAAACGACCCCTATTGTATCAGTATTACAGCGATAAATCCGACGTTAGCAGCGATTTACCCATTTCCGTGACGCTGCGCGCACGACTGTTTAGGATCACGACGGCTCGCGTGCCCTTTTCATTGAAGCCGACAAAGCTGGCAAAACCGGCGGTCTGGCCGTTGTGCCAGATTAGCTGCTGGCCGTCCTGCTGGTCAATCAGCCAACCCAGCGCTTGCTGGCTGTTTTCGCCGAGCGTTTCGCGCGGCTTGAGCAACTGTTGTATCAGTTCGCGATGTTGCTCCGCCGGCCGCATTACCGCCTGCACGTAGCGCACCATGTCGTCCAGAGTGGACACCACCGCACCAGCACCGGCCATCGCGTCAAAATGCCAATGAGGCACCGGTTTACCGTCGATGCGGGTGCCCGCTATTAATTGCGGGTTATCCACTGGCTCGAGCGCCAGGTAACTTTGAGACAGACCGAGTTCGGTAAACAGCTTATCCTGCATCAGATCCGCAAAGGTGGTGTCGTAAACCTTAGCCAGTGTTTCGGCCAACAGACCGTAGCCAAAATTGGAATATTGATAGTTCGCCGGTAGCGACACCGATGCATCCGCAACCGCTTGTTTGAGGTCGGCCATGCCAAAATCAACGTAAGGGTCGTTGATATTGGTCAGGGTCAGGTTTTCCGGTAATCGCGGTAAGCCGGAATGATGCGTGGCAAGGTCGACAAGACGAATATCAGCAACCTGTTCATTGGCCTCTGGCCAATAAGCCTTCAGGCGGGTATCTTCGGTTATCAGGTCCTTGCTGAGGGCATCCGCCAGTAGCCAGGCAACCAGTGTTTTGCTGACGGAACCAATCTCAAATTGCTTACCGGCTTCGATATTAAACGCGTCTTTGTCAACCTGCCATTGACCATCCGTGTAGGAGACAATGGCAACCGCTACCGGCAATTCCGCTAACGCTTGCTGTGGCGTTTTTACGGCTTGTTGCTGCGCGGGGCATAAGGTTAACTGGTACGTCGCACCCTGGGTAAATTCGCCGGCGTAACACGCATTCTCGTCGCGTTTACCGTTATAGGAAGCCTGAATGGTGGCGGAGCTGAATGACAACTGCTCGGCGTTGATATTGACCTCATCAATGGGAATACCAAAGGCGCCTTGCGCCGGGCTGTCGAGAGTGGCTTTATCCTCGCCCAAATTCAGTTGCAGCGGCAACGAGGCGGAAGCGTTGAGCACTAACTCGCCCTGATATTGTTGGTGCCGGTATGGTTCTGCGATGTCCTGTGCTGCCAATGCCGTTGGTATCATCAACAACAGGGCAGCGATGTGTTGCTTTTGCATAAAGGTTCGCCTTTTTTATTATTCTGGTGATAACTATAGCAAAAACTTACGTACTAGAAAGTGAACAACATTTGTCAGTAACTTGCGGAGTAACAGACCAACCAATGACACAACTGATTATATTTTACGATGGCGGCTGCCCACTGTGTGTGAAAGAAATGCGCCATTTAAAAAAGCTCGACGAACGCAATCACATTCAGTTTGAAAACATCAATGAAGCGGACTTTGCTGAGCGCTTTCCGCACGTTAACGTTGACGATGCCAATGCCTACTTACATGGGCAATTGGCCGATGGCCGCATGATTTATGGGCTGGATGTGACACACGCAGCCTGGCGTGAGGTTGGCAAAGGTTGGCTGATAGCGCCGTTGCGCTGGCCGGGAATTCGCTGGCTTGCGGATAAAGTCTATCTGGGCTTCGCCAGGCACCGCAATCGCATTTCCCGGTTGTTAACCGGACAGTCACGTTGTTCGCAATGTCGCATCGACTAATGTCGACTGCGACTGGCGTAGATCCCAAGCGCTGTGACGGTGAACAGGATCAAGCCCATCCCGGCAATTTGAATAGGGCGTAAACTCTCGCCCAACAGCACAACGCCAAATAGAGCGGCGCTGACCGGCTCAATGGTGGCGATGATCGAGGCCAGCGCCGGCGGCGTGCGTTTTAGCCCGGTCAGGTAGACCACAAAGGCAACCCCGCCACCGAAGGTGCCCAGTAACGCAAACAGCCACCCGTCACTGGAGGTTAATACCTCGCCCAATTGCAACGCATCGCTGGCAATGGCCAGTACCGTTACCAGGGTAACAAAAGCGATAGTAAGTATAGCGGGCGCACTGCCATGGGGTACGGCGTATTTAAAACCAAAGATAAACAGTGCCAATGACAGCCCCGATAATAAGCCGGCAGCGGTTCCCCAGAGCGTGACACCGCTGCCGCCGACATCGTAAACGCGGGTCAATAGCACGACACCTAACAGTACCAGCAGAATCGCACCGTATTTAACCGTTGTAGGGCGTTCAATGCCTAACAGAAATGAGAGCAGGTAGACAAAAATAGGTGCGCAGTACATCAAGGTTGAGGCAACGGCGACACTGCTTTCGACGATACTGTAAAAATAAAAGGCGAAGTTGCCGGCGATGCCCAACCCGGCCAGCACTCCCCAGAACCATAGCCGAGATTTACGTAAACCGGAATAACGGGGGCGAAGACAAAGCCAGCCGAGGATAAACACCAGTCCGATGGCGCCGCGATAAAACGACACCACCAGTGGATCCCAGCCATTGCCGGTAAGTATCCCGGCAATACCACCGGAAATTCCCCAAAACAGCGCCGCCAGCGCGACCAGCTTGATGCCCATACAACACCTCGGTAGCGCGTATTAGCCATACGCGTTGTCGTGTATCAGTGTGTGTACCTCAAACGGTAGTAGCACAAACGCGGTTACTCAAGCTTCGCAGCGCGACATACGTCAGCGTTCCGGCGGATGCCTCGCCGGAACGATTAGGTTATACTTGTTCGTTGCTGGTGGAAACGATAAGAACAATAGGGAATCACATGGCGAAACTGCTGAAAATTATCATGATTAACGGCCATTTGCCCGGGGTGGTCGAGCTTGAACTTGATGGTCATACCAACATTTGCGGCAGTAACGCATCGGGTAAAACCACGTTGCAGCGGATGATACCGGTGTTCTATGGCGAATTACCCAATCGGGTAGTGCCGAAAACCCGGCTCAACTTCGATAAATACTATCTACCGTATAAAAACAGCTATGTGATTTATGAATACCAGCGCCCCACTAACGGACTGGCGCAGGTGGTACTGAGCAAACGCGCTGACGGCGTTGATTATCGTTTTGTGGATTGCGGCTATCAGGCAGAACACTACCTGTATGAGAAACAGGACGGTATGGTCGCGCGGGAATACAACGACTGGGCGCAGGAGATGCGTGGCCGCGGCATCGATATCAGCGCCAAAATTTCCAGCACCACCGAGTACCGCAATATCATCCTCAACGACATTAAAAACGATCGCAGTAACCGCAGTGACAGCCTTAAATACCGCCAGTTGGCGGCACGTTACGGGCTGGCCAACGACGGCTTTCGTTTACGTCATATTGAGAAGCTGGTGTCTGCCGTACACGCCAAAGAAGGCAAAATGGATACCCTCAAAAGTATGCTCGCGGCCATTTTGGAAGAGGACGGTTACGGGCGCCCGGACAATACCTTTACCGGCGAAAAGATCCGCGCCTGGCTGCGCGACATGAAGCAGTTTTTAAAAGTGGAAGGGCTACAAAAAAGTCTTGCAGACATCGAGCGGCTCAGTGGCGAACGCACGCACACACTGGAACAGCTGTGGCATTTAAAAGCGGTTGTCGAGAAGGACTTTAGCGAACAAAAACGGCTAAAGGCGGATACCGAAGCGGCAATTCACACGCTGAAGCGCGACATTAACGACGCGCAGGTGGCTTATGAGAGCGTGCGTACTGAGCTGCGCGAGCGTAAGAGTGATGCCGAATCCGATCTGAAAAAATGTGAAGAACAGCTTAATGACGCTCAGCAACAGTATGACAACTACCGCGATAACGATATCGAGCGTCTCGGACGTGAGCTTGAAGCCTTGCCTGAGCGCCGCAATGAGTTACAGGGGCTGGAGCAGCATCACGCCACGATGATGGATGCGCATAAGGATGAAGAGCAAAAGCTGCAAAGTCACAAACTGGCCATTAAAGAAGAACTTGAGCAACTTGGCGCGAAACTGCGCGAAAAAATTGAACAAAAGACCGCCCAGAAAACCGCGGTGATGCAGCAAGAGCTTGATGCCTCGAAACAGCTGAATCAGCAGTTGCAACAACAACAGCAGGCGGTTCGCGAACAGTACGAAGCACAACTTGAACAACAACAAAATGAATTAGCCACGAAACGGGCGCAACGTGAGTTATCAACCCTCAGTGACAATGAGCGCAATGACAGGCGCATCGCGGAAGAGCGAGTTGATCAAGCCCAGCAAAAACTGAACGCGCATCAGCAGGTTGTTAGCCAACAACAAGAGTTGTTGAACGTTGCACTGCGTGAGCGGGAACGGCTTGATAGTCAGTTAAAAGAGGCTCGCACGCAGGTTGCCCAAGCCGAACAACAGATCGAAAAACTGCAGCAACGCTTGCAACCGGCTGCCGGCAGTTTGCGGCAGTTTTTAACGCAACATGTTGAACAGTGGGAACAGTCCTTTGGCCGCGTGATGGCGGAACCGTTGCTGCAACGCACCGATTTAATGCCAAGACGGGTGTCAGACGATAATCGTCAACAGTTGTTTGGCATTGAGATTGATTTGCACGCCATCGAACTGCCTGAATATGCAGCCAGCGAAGAGCGTTTACGCGAGCAGTTGGAACTGGCGACCGAACAATGGCAACAACAGCAAGAGCAACTGAAAAAAGCCGATAAAGCCTTTACTGATGCCGTTGAACACGCCAAAGCGCAGCAACAGGCGTTAGATGCTGCTAAGCAACAACAACGCCAATTAAGCAGCGACGTTGACTACGCCCGAGATAACAAGGCGCGCTTGGCACATACTCAGCAAAAGCTTGAACAACAACGCAAACAACAACTACGCCAGCGTATTGAGGAATTGGAGCGCGAGCTTGAACAAACCAAAGCACAGCGCAGCGAAACACTGGCCGAGTTACAAGCGGATCACAACGCTCGTGTGCTCGAAGTCACTGCTGAGTTTCAGGAAAAAGCGCAATTACTGCAGGAAGCCATCGATGATCTTAATGCTGAGCTTGGTCGCAAACAGGACGCCGCCCAGCAAAAAATTAAGCAACTGGAGCAGGCGTTCAGTGAGAAACTCGCAGATAAAGGGGTTGATGAAAATAAACTGCGCGAGATTAAACAGCAGATATCTCAGTTACAAAAACACATTCGTGATACTGACGGTCGTCGTGATGAGTACAGTGAATACCAAACCTTTATGCGAGTAACTTGGGAGAAACAACGGCCGCAGTGGCTCGAGCAGGAGCAGCAGGCAAAGGCTGAACTGCGCCAAGTCAGCCGTCAACTTGAGCAACACGAAAGTCAGTTTAAAACGCGGCAACAGCGGTTAAAAACCAACTTACAGGCGTTAAAGGACAAATTCGAGAACACTGAAAAAGTGGTTCTTGACTTGCAGTCGCTGGTGCAGCGTATGGTCGACTTGCCCGCAGCAGTAAACCCGCCAGCGCCTGACATTGCCGCTCAGGGTGACGTCAGCGAACATTTAGGCCGTAGCTATAAGTTACTGGATGACTTAACAAAGCTCGACAAACGTTTAGAAGCTGACATTGCGGCGTTACAAACCCATTTACGCGCCGACGCCGACCCCCAGTTTTTGCGTTTTATTGACCAGTCTTTAGCGCAGCAAGGCGAAGCGCCGGACCTGCACGTGCAGGTGAATACCCTCAGTGAGTTGCTGAAAGTGTTAGAGGGTAAACGGGAGCAAACCATTGATCAGGGTAAAACCATTGGTAATGGTTTGTTTAAGTTCTTCACGGTGTTTAACGACATTCACAAACGCGTGGGGGATTATAGTCGCCGTTTAACACAAGCGGTTACTGATGAATTAACACTGGATGGCATTGACAAAGCCGAAGTCAAAATCAGTTCTACCATCGACGAACTGAGTTTCTGGCAGCCGTTGAAACAGATGACTCAGCATTATCGACAATGGATTGAGTCAGGTGAACTAACGCCGCCGAACGAGTATATCGAGCATCTCACCGATGTCGCCGAGTTGTTAAAAGCCAATCAAGAATACAGTATTGAGTCGTTGATTAAGTTGCAGTTGAACTTGGTTGAAAACGGTGAGCCTGTGGTTATCCGAAACGATCGGCAACTGACGGATTCGTCCAGCCATGGCATGGCGTACCTGATTCTGTGTAAATTTCTGTTAGCCTTTACCCGCTTGCTGCGCCCCGACCAAGCGGGCGTCACTATCCATTGGCCGATTGACGAGATAGGCACACTGGCGTACCACAATGTGGAAAAGCTTTTTGTGGCCTGTGATCACAACAATATCGATATCGTCGGCGCATTTCCAAATCCGGAATCGGATGTGCTGCTGCTCTTTAAACACCGTTACTTGATTGAGCCGCACAAGGAATTTGCCAATAAAGGCCAACTTAAGCGCATTAAACCGCGGATATCAGAATTGAGCCAGAAACTGCAGTCGCTGCAACAGCAAACCAAGGAGGTTAACGCATGATTTCACCGGTATACGGACCGTTAATCGAAAAGCTGTTGGCTGGCGAATTTATTTGTGCGATTACCGACGAGGCGCATTTTACCAAACTGCAGGATGAGCAAACCCGTGACAACATAGACGCCTATCTGAAACCATTAAACCGGCGACTGGCAGCGAATGATGAGGGCAGTGTGTATTTTCTCGCCTATCGCGACCTTGATGACGATGCCCGCGAGCGCCTCAAACAACAGCTCAGTGTGGTAATGGGCTCGATGCTCCCCTTGCTTGAATGGTTAACCTATATTCAGGAAGCCATGGGTAGTGACGGCATTTTAACCGCCGGCGACACCCTTAAACTGCAGGAACTGACGGTAAAAACCGAGGACAACCCAAGTCTGCGACAACGGCTGCAAAGCCTCGCTAATGACCGCTTTTTTAACTCACAGTCGGACGCTGTTGACGGCCAGGCTAAACAAGTCGCTAAACGCCTTGTCGAGCACGGCTATTTGTTGCAACCGCACACTAACCGGCTTTATTTTATCGTCACCGGAAAGATCGATTACCTGCTGGAATTGGTTCGCTTTATCAAAGATGAAGAAAACATTCCGCTCGATGAAACCACAAGCCAGGCGGAGCTGCTGTAAATGGCCCAGACAAACGACGAACAGCTGTTAAGCAATGTGTTCGACGTCGGTGTTGAACGCCTTAAACTGATCGGCAACCACGCCCAAGTGTTAATGCAGGGGTATTTGAGCGGTGGCATTGAGGCCTCGGCTTTGAGTGAGCAAGCGCTTAAAAAACTCATTAACGCCCGGGTCATTTATCAGCCCGACGACAGCCATGAACTCAAGTTGCGCCACCCGGTAACACAACTTATCGCAGCGCTGGTTACCGACGAAAGCCGACGTCAGGTGAATGCCGACATCGCTGATAAATTGCAAAGCATTCGCGGTTTTGTGCAGGGGTTTCGCGAAGCTCAGCGCAGTGGTGATGTGATACGCGCCGATAACCAGCTACAACGTACCGAAGAGGCCGTCTACGATCTGACGTCACAGTTTGAAGAAGCGATCTTCAGCCTCTGGCATCGACTGAATTCGAACTTTGGCTTTGTCAGTAATTTAAGCGATAAAATCCGCGAAAATAGCCGGGCGCAACAGCAAATAAGACGCTTGATCGAAGGTTTGTCGTTGATCGACTTTGATGAATTGATCGAATTGGCCGAGGGCAATCCGACCCTGCGTAAGCTCCTGGTGACTAAGTTGCAAGCGCAGATAAACGGCCATCATGGCAGCTTATTAGAAGTACAAAAGCGTCTGGTGGAGCTGATGACACGGTTTCGTGAGCAACAGGAACGCAGCTTACTGGTGACGCGTATGGCGGGCTTTTTGCGTGAGCATCCGGGCTTTACCGTCGGCGACTATGCCTACCGTAGCCGGGTGCCAACGCTGATAAACCAGGCTACCGCTATTATTCCGGCCGCAGCCGTAGCATTGGATCGTCGCGATCAGCACACTGATATTGCGTCTATGGTACATGGCCTTTATAAAGAACTGGCCATAAGAGCCAAAACCAATGACGCTGATTCAAACACTCAAGCGGTGGATAACCGTGAGCAACAGCAAGCGGTCGAGGCGCGACAACAGCAACTCAAACACGACGCCATGCAGTATTTTATTGCCGTTTGTGACAGCGAAGCACCGCTCTCGGCGCTGGACTATCTGTACCAGCAGTCACTTGAATGGCCTGCCGAGGCCTGGCTGTTCCAGGTGATTGGTGAATACAACAGCTTGCCGCGCCACGAACAAAAGCTCTTTAACATCGAGCGCAGCGAACAGCCGCTAAGTCGTTATAATCAGGTCATCGTCATCGAAGACATCACCCTGAGTTTTAACACCTAGCTTGCCCCCTTGGCGCAAATATGGAGCGATCGCGATGAGTGATAACCTAACGCCGAAACAACGACAACGGCTGCGCACCATCAATGATAAATTGCGTTACAGCATGGAACTGACATGCCGACTTAATGCAACGGATAAGGAACTGCTATCGTGGTGTGTGGAACAGGACCTCATTAGCGCCGCCGCGGCAGAGGCGCCGGTATTTGTTTACACAAACATGTTGTTGAAACAAATCAACAATCGGTTAGCGCAACTCGGTGTTGCGCCTTTTACCGCGGATCAGAGCGTCAGTAGTCTGCAACAAGCACAGCAGGGCGGTGCTGAGGTTAAGTCCATTCGTCAGCAACCTCGTGCGAATCGTATTCTGACGGCGCAACGTGTCGGCTCGTATTGGCAGATTATTGATCTGGACTACCGTTCAGTTGAGCCGCAGCAATATCGCGAAATCATCGTGGTTGAAAACCTGGACTGCTTTTACCAGCTCAACGACTTTGAACTGCCCATTACCGCACAGTCTTTGATTGTTTACCGGGGGGACAGCGTCTACGGTAAAGGACGGGCTGCCTTATTATCACAATGGCGGAAAAGCGGTAAGCCATTAAAATATTTTGGGGATCTGGATATTAAAGGCTTCCATATTGCCCAAAGCGAAGGGTTTTCGCATATCGCTGCACCGGCATTGAGTTGGTTTGCGCAGCAGGCATCAGTGCAGGCGTTTAACATTGACCAGGCGAACCTTTTAAAGGCGCTGGAAACAAAGGGAGAAGCCGGCCGCTATCACAAGGTGTTGCATGAACAGCGGGCATTGCTGCAACAATGGTTACAAGGCGTGCCATTGCTGTGGGTCGAAACGAACGGGTAAGATAACCGCAAGGTTTTAACGAGAGGTCAGTATGAAAAAACAAACGTTGATGGCAGCGCTGGCGTTGCTACCGGGTATGGCGATGGCCACCGGATTATCACTGACGGTGCACAAAAGCCCGACCTGTGGCTGCTGCGTTAAGTGGATTGAAAGTTTTCACGATGGGGTAACCATCACCGAGCAAAATCATCAGGACATGAGCCCTGTCAAGGCCGAGTATGGCATACCGCAGCAGGCTGCATCATGCCATACCGCAGTTGATGACAAGGGTTTTGTATACGAAGGCCACGTGCCGCCGAAACTGGTTGAAGCCTATGCCGGCGGCGAGCGCAGTGCCAATGGCAAAGGCCTGGTGGTGCCGGCTATGCCGATCGGTTCGGTCGGTATGGATTATGACGAGCGCTTCCAGCCCTACGTGGTTTATGAATTACTGGAAGACGGCAGCGGTCGGGTTTATGCCGAGATCGATTCAAAAGAAACACAAGCCCAGTGGCGTTAACGCCATCTCAAACACGATAACAACGAATAAAGGATGTATGGATGTCACAAGACACGCAGTTTTCGCCGAATCAGGCCCAGCAAATCGTCAGGTTGCAAACGCAGTTTAACCAGGGACTTGACGCTAATTGGCCGCACGCACCGACATTGCCCCGAGATGATATGGCGGCGGTCATTGTTGAGTTGGGCGAGCGCTATGATCACCTCGGTTATAAATGGTGGAAAAAACAGACGCCGGATCATGAACAAGCCAATATGGAACTCATCGACGTCCTGCATTTTGCGTTGTCCGACGTTATCGAAGTGCTGGCGCAGGAAGGCAGTGACAACCCGCTGGAGCGAGCCGCTGAAAAGCTGCTTGAAGCCAGCGTTAAGGCCAATGCGGAGCACGCCCGTAACGCCAAGTGGCTGTTACGTCATACGGCGCTTGAGGGACGTCCCGAACTTGATCGTCCGTTGTGCTTTGGCAACGAGTCTTTGGCGCAACTGCTGAGCATGCTTTACCAAGCCTACGGCAGTGCCGAAGCGGTCTATGTCAGTTACGTTGGCAAAAACGCATTGAACCATGTGCGTCAGCAGCGTGGCTACAAAGACGGTACCTACATCAAAATGTGGCAAAATGAAGAAGACAACGAGGTGATGGTGCGGTTATTATTGAACAGTGATTCGATATTAAACAGTCAATCGCCATTGGATGACGCTGTCGCACTATTATTGGCACACTACGACAGCCACGTGGCGCGTTAGACGGCACAATGTTATGACCTAAGGCGGTAAACCATGGAGAAGCAGGTTGCAACGGACTCTGCGTCAGAACTCAATGAATTGGTTCATGACATTCCTGCCATTGTTTATCGCCTGGCGTTTGGGCACCCCAGTCTCGGCGCTTCGATATCGGCAGACGTGCAGCGCACATTGGGTTACAACCCGACTGAACTGGATGATCTGGAACAGTGGTGGTTTGACAATATCCATCCGGTTGACCGTGAGCTTGCGTTAAAAAAGTTTCAAGTATGGTATGAAAACGGTGCTGACGGCGTACTGCGTCGAGAGTATCGTTTTCGGCATCAGAATGGCGGCTATTTATGGGTCGAAGATAGCCTTCGCCAGCAACATGCGGTGTCTCAATCCGTGCAGTTTTACGTCGGTATCCTGGTTGTCATTGATGCTGAAGTAAAAGCCCGCTCACGCATACAGCACCTTACTGAGGTGGCTCCGGGAGCGTTCTTTCAACTGCAAATTGTCTCGCCGACAGAGTTCTATTTTCCCTACGTCAGTCATCAGGTGAATGAACTGCTTGAGCTTAGCCCCTTGCAGTTAAAAGAAGAGGGTGCGGTATTGCTCGAGAGAGTGCATGCGGACGATGCCAAAAGCTTGTTGCAGAGCTTTGCTGATGCAAGCACCTCAGCGCAAACCATTGTGTGTGAGTTCCGGGTGGAAGTCGGTGGCCAGATCAAATGGCTGTCGATGCATGCCGCCGCCGAGCAACATCTCACTGATGTCAGCTCTTGGTACGGAATACTGACCGACGCGACACAACGCAAGACCATCGAAAAAGAAATGCAGCAGGCCTACGATGACCTGCGCCTGGCACAGGAGGTTGGGCGTGTTGGACACTGGAAGCAAAACGTCGAAACCGGTGAGCTGATGTGGTCTGACATGATTTATCAGATTCTTGGATTGGACCCAAATAAGGTTTCCCCCTGCGTTGAACTGTTTAATGAGCTGGTACACCCGGACGATCTGGACACGGTTTTGCACCATGAAAAGACCGCCATTGAAGAGGGTGTGCAAGGTTACCAGCACCGTATTCGACATGCCGACGGTCACTATATCTGGGTTGAGGAATACGCCACACCGCAGGCCGATGGCGTTACCTTAATTGGCGCGGTGCGAGATATCAGCGAGCAAAAAGCACTCGAACTTAAACTAAGAAAGTTGGTGGCTACCGACGATATGACCGGGTTGTTTAACCGGCGCTTTTTCTCGGATCAGGTAGAGCGAGCCTTAGCCGATGCCAAACGGCACGGTACACCGTTGTCCCTGATTATGGTCGATATCGACTACTTTAAGCGGGTTAACGATACCTATGGCCACCCGACGGGCGATGACGTCATCATTGCGATGGCTCAACTGCTGAAACGCGGAACCCGGGTCAGTGATTGTTGCGCCCGTATCGGCGGCGAAGAGTTCGCGATTCTGCTACCGGAGACAACGTTATCGCAGGCAGAGCAAATAGCCGAGCAGTTGCGTGCTAACATCGAACAAACCCCGATCGCCGTGCAAGGAGGGCAGTCGTTATCGATAACGGTTACGGCTGGTATCGCCACCGCTGAAGCCGGCGATAGTTGGACCCAGTTGCTTGGGCGCGCCGATAAAGCACTTTATCGCGGTAAACAATCCGGCCGTAACCGGGTGCACCGTTAACTGAGCAGGCGTTGGCGTAATTGGTCCGGCGCCAGCCCAAGCCAGCGTTTACAGGCGCGCCGAAAATTGTTGGGGTTACTGTAACCGAGTTGCTGCGCAAGTTCGCTGTTGGTGCCACCGGGTTGCTGCAACAAATCCAGCAGTTTATACAACCGCACTTGATCATAAAACACCTGATACGACTGACCAAAACTGGCGAATAGGCGTTTGCAGGATGATACGCTAAGCCCCATGGCCATTGACAACTCGCTTAATGAGACATCCTCTGAGCGGTTCAGCCGCAACAACACGTAGCGAAAAATACGTTCAAATTGTGCGGGAGCTGCTAAAGACAGCCGTTGTATTTGACAGAAATAGCGGGCTTGTTTTAGTTGCCCGGGCTGCACCGTTCGGCTCTGATTCAATTGTTGGCGGGGGATTACCAGACGGGGGATCTCGCGCACATGGGTCTGTACTCGCCACTTTTGCCACACCGGCAGGGGAGAGATATCCGGCGGTAGGTGCAAACACCAATGATGAAGATCATGACCACGCAGCTTGGCAATGGACACCATCAAGGCAATGGTCAGTTTTATGCTGGCACGCCGCGCCGCCGCCGTCATTTTGTTACGGCTTCCCGAAAAGGGAATGATGTCGAGGACAAGATCGTCCATCCGCCGATGCGGTAACACCACTACGTTGGGGAGCACCAGATCGCGGTAGCGATAACCGTATTTAAGCGCATCAGCAAGACTGGCGGCCTGCAAACTCAACTCCACCAGTGGGTTGAGCGCCGTCTGACAAAAGGTCTCGGCCAACAATTGCCATATCTGTGGCTCATTAACCCGGCATTCAACCTGCCCCAGTAATTGTTGCAACTGGTAATGGGAAATGCGGTAGTCAGCCGTTTTTATGTCGTCGTAATAGGGAGGTAAGTCCCGTAGCAACTCATGAGTGTTGATACCCCGCTGCCGCAGCAGCGGCTGCAGAGCTGCCAGCCACGGTTTAGCGTACAGCAGCGGTGCGTTAAGCGCGCGCCCGGGCTGCACGTGTAATCCCTCGCTGGACGTCGGCACTGGTGTGTGCGGCGGCTTCAGTAAGCGCATTAAGAGCCTGTTCTGCGCTGTGTTCTTTTACTTCGTGCAAAGTAACCTGACAACCCAGATAAGCGGGCGTATTCAGTTCACTGGTAATGGCGTTAGGTAACCCCGCCAGCAGTTGGCGAGCGTGTGCGTAATCGGTATTTGGCAACAGAATCAGAAAGCGGTCGCTGTGTTCGCGGCAGACGCAATCGCTGGGCCGCAGCAACAATGAAATCAATTCGCTGACGTGATGCAACAGCTTATCACCGGCGTGGCTGCCATAGCTTTGATTAAAGCGAGAAAAACAGGTCAGGTTA
Source organism: Idiomarina sp. OT37-5b (assembly GCF_002968395.1). Lineage (NCBI taxonomy): Bacteria > Pseudomonadati > Pseudomonadota > Gammaproteobacteria > Alteromonadales > Idiomarinaceae > Idiomarina > Idiomarina sp. OT37-5b. The sequence continues at coordinate 1,477,405 of NZ_CP027188.1, read as the reverse complement.
ACGTGAGCGATACACAATGGTTGTGCCGATTCTGCGGCATGAGAGATTTCGCGTTGCAGTAAATAATGGAAATAGCGTGCGGTATACAGCGTCGTCAGTGGGTCCAGCCATTGGTGTTCGCGCAACACTTTTTCCCGTGTTGCCAGTTGCCGAGTAACCAGCAGGTGTTCTTTGCGCCATTCCAGTGCGCCGATGGCGATTAACATCAGGCCCAGCGGCTGAGGCAGCGATTCGAGCCAGCTTACCAGGCGTAAATCGTCGGGGTAGTGAACAAATTCATCAAGTAGGTCAAGACTCAGGGAAAATACCAGAATGAGGCCGCCGCTGTAAAAATGATCCGTCACCCGCCCCTGCGGGCGTGTTGATACCATCAATAGCAAACCAAGCACCGCAAGTATCAGGGTTGATGCTTCACCGAGCACATCATAAAAATCAATGATTACCAGCGCTTTGGCGCTACCTAACTGATAGCTGATCAACACCGCCAGAGCCATCACCAGAACCATTAATGCCACTCTCCAGTGACCCAACTGTGTTATCCATGATGGTTGTTTCGTATACACCTCGGGCTCCGTTAACCGTGCAAAACTGCTGTAACCATAACCTGCGTTAATGACAAAGCGGTGACACCCTGATGGCAGGATTGAGCTAATACGACCCGAATCAGAACAGCTCGGAATGGCTAACCGGCAACCGTTGTAGTGTCATGAAAGCCGCCTAGGGTAGCAAGCGTTAACCCAAACAACTCAGGTGAGGATGATCATGAAAACGTCGTATTTGGCCTATGCCATTGCCGTGTCCTGTGCAGCGACAGGAACCGCGCAGGCCGCTATGCAGCAAAACGAAACACAACAAAGCTCCGAAGCCGAGCAGAAGGTGCTGGAAGAGGTGGTGACCATAGGTTACCGAGACTCGGTTAAGCGGGCCGTTCAGCAGCAGCGCGAATCAGGCGGAATCATTAACGTGCTGAAAAAGGACGACATGGGAAAACTGCAGGATGACAGCGTCAGTGACGCCTTGCAGCGCATTCCCGGTTTATCGGTGGAGCGCGATCAAGGCGAAGGCCGCTTCATCCGCATTCGTGGCCTGGCGCCGGATCTTAACTCGGTATCCTACAATGGCACCGTTTTGGCTGCGCCTGAGGCCGGTCGCCGTGCGGTAGCGTTAGATGTTATCCCGTCGGACTTACTGGAATCGGTGGTGGTGAATAAAACGCTGACGCCGGACATTGCTGCCGGTAGCCTCGGTGGCAACATCGAACTGAAAAGCATGACCGCCTTTGATCGTGACGGAGCGTTCTACTCATTGGGCGCGGATCTGGGTTACAACCAGCAGTCGTCAGAAACCAACCCTAAAGTTTCCGGTGTAATCAGCAATACGTTCGATATCGGCGGTAACGACGACAGCTTTGGGGTTGCCTTTGCCGGTAGCCATCAGGAACGCTCGTTTACCACGGATAATGTCGAAACCGGCGGTAACTGGGACTTTGATGAACCGGGTCTGGAAGAGTTTGAACAACGTGCCTATGCCGTCACTCGTGAACGGACAGGCTTAGCCCTTAACCTCGACTATCGGCCAACTGAAAATGCCGAGTATTACCTGCGCACGCTCTACAGCGAGTTTGCTGACACTGAAATCCGCCAAGGCATCATTACTGAATTTGCTGAGCCTCTGGTGGAAGGCTCAACCGGGGCCGGTGAGGTGGTGCGTGAACTGAAGGACCGCACAGAAACCCAGAAAATTCAGGCCTATGTACTGGGTACGGAACAACGCATGGGTGACTGGCAACTGACGGTGGAAGCGGGCACCAGTGAAGCCAGCGAGTCACAGCCCTTTGCCATCGGTGGCGCTCAGTTTGTGCAGGAGTTTGACGACGGCCTCGGCTATCGTGGGGTGAAAAAACTGCAGTTGCTGGCACCGGATACGGCTTATCAGACCGGCGGTTATGACATAGACGAAGTTGAAGTTAGCGACGCCTATACTGAGGAAACCGAAAGCAATGCGAAAGTGGACATTGCTTACGACTGGATGCAGCCAAGCTATCAGGCGACTTTTAAAGCCGGGGTAAAAGTCAGCCAACGGGAAAAAACCGCCCGTGAAGACATATACATCTACGAGGACTTTGCGGACTTAGGGGTGAGTGGGTTAACTCTCGCGGATTATCAGACGGGTGAGGTTGATTACGGGCTCGATCGCTTTGGGCCGGGTATCAATGCCGGTGCTTTGTGGCAGATGTTGGAACCGCTGGAGCGGGATGAATTCTTCGACGAGGTAGAATCGCGTATTGCCAGTTATGGCATCGAAGAAGACATCAGTGCCGGTTATTTTATGTTTGATATCGGAGTTGATCGTTGGCAGATCATCGCCGGTGCGCGCTATGAACATGAAAAGCGCAGCGCAAACGGCAGCCGTTATAACGATGAAACCGAAACCTTTACCCCGGAATACGCAGAATTCAGTGACGCCAACTGGCTACCGAGCCTGGTTACACGCTATGACGTAACTGATGCCACTATCCTGCGTATGGCCTACAGCACCGGCCTGGTGCGTCCAAACTTCGAACAGGTACGGCCAAGTTACTTCCTGGAAAACGACGACGGCGACTTAAAGTCTGAGTTTGGTAACCCGGCACTGCAACCGCTGACCTCGCAAAACCTTGATCTGGGTGTCGAGCATTATGATGAGTCATTGGGTGTGGTATCGCTGATGGCGTTTTATAAGGACATTGAGAATTTCGTTTATGAGGCGGATCTGGCAGGTCGTCCGGGTTATGAAAACTTCGACGAAGCGGTGACCTTCATCAATGGCGATGACGCTTATCTGTATGGCCTGGAGCTGAACGTGGTGCACCAATTATCGGGCTTCAATAAATGGCTGGATAACGTCCTCATCAGCAGCAACGTCACCCTGACCGACTCGGAAGCCACGGTCGACTGGCTGGATGACGGGCAACTGCAAACCCGTGACATTGCGTTACCCAGTCAGTCAGACACCACCGCCAACCTGGCACTGGGTTATGAAACCAATCGCCTAAGCCTGCGTCTGGCCGCAAACTATAAGTCGGAGTACCTGGCGGAGCTGGGCGACGTTGAGGACAGCCGCTACGACATCATGGAAGACGATAACCTGACCGTCGACTTCTCGGCGAAATGGGTCATCAATGACAACCTGAATGTCAGCTTCGCGGCCAACAACCTGACCGACGAACCTTTCTATGTGTACACCGGCCAGCGTCGTTATAACGCGCAATACGAGCGCTATGGCCGCAGCTACACCCTGGGTATTCAACTGATCAACTGGTAAATGAACGACATTATGACAAACCGATTAGGAAAAACCGTGAAACTTAATACGATAACCGGCGCCGTTTTATCGGCGCTGATGCTGACATCCGCCTGCGCTTCTAATGCCGGACAGACACCGATTCGTCATCAGGCTGTGGTCGGGGATAGCACCGTGGTGGCGACGAATACCGGTGTTTATTACGGCGAGCAACAACTGGTAGAGGGAGATTTCTTCCACTTAAAAGCGCTGCAATTAACGTCCGGGGCGACTGTGTTTGCGGCCGTTGAGGGTAACGATCAGCAGTTGCATCTGTGGCAGGCTAAAGACGGCAAAGCAGAGCCGTTATGGCAGGGCGAAATTACTACTCGTGTGGTTGAAGACTTGTGTTTTTACGAGAGTCGTGAAAATCGGCAACTGTCGGTATTTTTGCTCGGTGGCCGTGGCGGTGCTGAGCAGCGCTTACTGCAACAGGACGGTCAATGGCTGCCACAGCCGCTGACCATTCGCGCCATGAATGTCCCTTTTGACAGCACGGCCTGCGCCGTATCGCAAGAACAGGGTAAACTCTATGTGGCTGAAGCCGATCAGGCCATCTGGGCATACAATGCTGAACCCGAGGTCGACGAAGGACGTGACTTAATCGCGGCCAAAGCGCCGTTCGGTGACATTCAAGCCGAATTGAAAGCGCTGGAATTGATGTCCGATGGCAGTCTGCTGGCATTGGAAGAAGAAGCACCGCGGCTGTTGCTTTATCGTGCCGACGATAATGGCTATCAATTTGAGCGCGCGATGAGCTTTGACGGGATTAACGCGCTTACCGATATTTCGCTGACGGCTGATGGTGATGTGTTGCTAACCGAAGAAAACCTGAATGCGATGCAGACTGTGCAGATCGACGTTGCGGCTGCGACAGAGCCGCGGTCGCAACAGCCGGTCGCCCAGGTTGCGGCGACGCTGGAAACGCAGCCATCACCGCGCCGTGGTGATGCGATTGATGATCCAGCGGTATGGGTACACCCCAATAAGCCCGCGGCGAGCCGGATATTGGGCACCGATAAACGCACCGGCCTGTATGTGTATGATATGCAGGGTAACATTGTGCAGGAGTTGGCCGTCGGCCGTTTAAACAACGTTGATGTGCGTGGCAACCTGGCCGCTGCGACATTGCGAGATGACAACAGCATTCAGTTATTTTCCATCAGCGACGACGGCGTGCTGACACCTGCCGCTAACCAAACCACGGACATCGAAGAAATCTATGGGCTGTGCATGGGTTATGACAGTAACACTGAGCAAGCGTCCGTTTACATCAACGGTAAATCCGGTCGCATTCAGCAATACCTGGTTAATGCCGACGGCAGTTTGCAGTTAGCGCGAGAAATGCAGGTGCCGACGCAACCGGAAGGTTGTGTGGTCGATGACGCCAGCCAGCGTTTGTTTGTTGGTGAGGAAGATGTGGCGGTCTGGTTGTTCGATGCTAAACCCGACGGCGGCAGCGACGGTGACATCGTTATTCGGGTAGCGGATCATCCGCAACTGGTGGATGACATCGAAGGCCTCGCCTTTGCCCGTATTAACGGAGAGCCCATGCTGTTTGTGTCCAGTCAGGGTAATGACAGTTATATGGTATTCGATGCGCAGGCGCCGTGGGCGCAGCGCGCCCATTATCGCATCCGCACTAACGTTGAGTTGGGCTTGGACGGCGCTTCGGAAACCGACGGAATCGAGGTAACCACACACTCATTAGGCGCGGGTTTTGAACAGGGCGCGTTCATTGTTCAGGACGGTCGCAACCGGATGCCGGAAGCCGGGCAAAACCTGAAGCTGGTGCCGCTGCAAGCGATCACCGATCTGCTCTGAGCCGGTGTTATTGGTTCGGCATAAAAAAACCGGCTTCGAGCCGGTTTTTTTGTGGGGTTTCGAACGCGCTATTTTTTAATCGGTTGTGCGTAGATAACGTCGGTGCCGTTCCAGCAGCGATCGTCACGTGCTGGCGCTGGGTTCTGACAGCGACGTTCAGCCGTATCCGGCACCTGATCCGTCAGGCGCTTGGAGCCGTCAGCGCGCTTATGCAATACAAAAGCATCGTACAGCTCTCCGGTGGCGGTGTAAGAACGGTACGCTACCTGTTGCTCGGAAAACGCCAGCGTCTGGAACAATTGCGTGTCTTCCGCGGTACGGTGCATCACCCGTTGTGCTTCATCGCTGACCAAATACATTTTCGGTCCGGCAACCGAAACCACGTAAACAGGCCCCGAATGGTCGGACAATTGACTGTGGCGTCCGTACGTATGGTCATGTCCCTGCAAGACAAAATCGACATCGAATTGTTCGTAAATGGGCTGCCAGTATTTACGTAAAGGCGGATTATCACGACCTTTCGATACCGATTGAATGGGGTGGTGATGAAACACCACGGTCCAGCGGTTGGGGTTGTCGGCTAATACGTTCTGCAGCCACTCAGCCTGACGCTTGGCGTGTGCTTCATCTTGTAACGCTTCGGTGGAATCCAGTGCTATGTATCGCACGCCCTGGACGTCGCTGAAATAAACGGTGTCAGATAACGCGTCTGGACCGTTACCCGCCACCGGATAGTGTGCTGTCCAGTTTGGCAGCAGGTGACGAATCGGATTGTCATCATCACTGCTGAATTCGTGATTGCCGGCTGCCGGTAGCTGGTTAACGGTAGCTGCCATCCAGTCCACGGCTGCGAACCACTCGCCCCATTCGTCATCGTGAATGCCATCACGGGAGTTCACCAAATCACCGGCGTATAACATGACCTTGGCCCGAGGCGCGGTGCGCAGACTTTCTCTTACGGTCCGTGAAAAATGAGAATAAACCGCATTTTGCGCGTCGCCAAAATACAGCGCGGTGTAAGGGCTGAACGTTGCCGCTGGGGTTCGGAACTGGTACCAATCACTCCAGGTACCGTCGCCGCTGACACGATAAGCGTACAAAGTATCCGGCGTTAATCCGTCAACGGTGACACGGTGGTGCTGTGCTTTGCCGTTAGCGCTGGTTAGACGAACGTGTTCCGCGCTGTATTCCGTTGCCTTAAGATGCAAGCCGGGCGAGGGCGTCGCCGCGGTAATTTGTAAAAGCGCAGGTTCGGACATTACCCGGGTACGCCAACTGAAAGTCTGACTGTGGGCGGGGGCGGCCGTCGCAATCAGCGCCACGCGATCAGGAAACGCCGATACCTCATAACGCATTTCGCCTTCAGGTACTGAGGTATTGGCGGGCTGAGTCTCAACCGCACTCATGGTGTCGCTGGTCGTTAAGATCAGCGCCATAGCGCAAGCGACTTTGGTTAAGGGTGACAGATGCATAAAGGTTCCTTTTGCGGATAAAAGATTCAGCTTATACTGCGGCAGTGACATCGATGTTGCGCATAACGGCCAGACTTAGCTGATCGGAGCACGCGCTGCAAACAATGGTATTATTCTGTACCCATCTGATAAGCTGTCATGGTTGTCAGAAGAAACACGCAAAAGGAGTTTGCTATGTCCTCACAGGGTTCACGACAAACATTAGTTCGGCAGTGGGAAATGCTAAAGCTATTGCCTACCCGGCCACCGGGAATGACCGCTAAAGACATTTGTCAGCAGCTCAATGACGAAGGCTTTCAAGTTTCTAAACGACAGGTTGAGCGTGACCTTGAGCAGTTGTCGCATTCCTTCGCACTGATCTGTAACGACAAAGGCAAGCCCTACGGCTGGCATTGGATGGAAGGCGCGGGCGCTGACGTGCCGGCAATATCCGCAGCCGAAGCGCTGTCATTGACGATGGTCGAAAAAGTGTTAAAACCACTGGTTCCGACGACCGTGCTGAAATCGATGGCACCGCGTTTAAACCAGGCTAAGGACAAACTGACGAAGCTGCAGCAAGGGGCGTCATTCGGCGACTGGCAAAATAAAGTGGCTTACGTGCCGGCCACATTGCAACAGCAAACCCCGAAACTCAGTGATGAGGTGCTCAGCAACGTACAACTGGCACTGTTGCACAACCAATGCATCGACGTTAGCTATCAACCGGGCGCCAAGCCGGATGCACTGAAAAGCTACACGTTACACCCTTTAGCGATGGTACAACGTGGCGTCAGTACCTATCTGGTGGCTTGTGTTGATCCCTATGATGATCCCCGCTTGTTTGCCTTGCACCGTATGCAGCAAGCCACGCCGCGCGACGATAAATCGGTAAAGACGCCGACGGGCTTTACCTTAAAACACTATATCGACCAAGGCGGGTTGCAGTTTTCTGACGGCAATACGCTGCAACTTAAAGCGCGAATTGATCATAAGCTCGCCATGCACTTAACCGAAACACCGCTCAGTGATGATCAGCACATCACCACGGATGGGGATAAGCACTTGTTAAGTGCCACTGTTGCCGACTCGTGGCAACTGGACTGGTGGGTAAAATCCATGGGAGCGCAAATTGAAATTCTGCAGCCAGCATCGCTGCGCACCAGTATCATCAACGACCTGCAGCAAGCACTCGATAATTATCAGTATCGATAAAAACTCAAGCACTAACGTTAGCTGCTTTTTTGTGACTCGATTGAGTGTTATAGCGGGCCATACTGCTCTTCAATAATTCATTGATTAACCACGCGCATATAAATATGGACAAACAATCGCTAAAAGCAAACATAGCGCGTTATCGTTGGCTTACAACTGTTTGCGCCATCGTTAATAGCAATGCGCCCGTGTTTGGCTAGGCTTTTTCACTTTCATCAAAAAAGGAAAAAGCTGATGTCATCAAAAGGCATAAATAAAGTGTTTATTGTGGGTCATTTAGGCGCAGACCCGATACTGCGCCAGACGCAAAATGATACCGCAGTTGCCAATCTCAATGTCGCGACTTCTGCATCCTGGAAGGATAAAGTCACCGGCGAAACCAGGGAGCAAACCGAATGGCACCGCTGCGTGTTGTATCGGCGGTTAGCGGAAGTCGCCGGTGAGTACCTTCATAAAGGCAGTAAGGTTTATATCGAAGGTCAGTTGCAGACCCATAAATGGCGAGACGATAACGGCACTGACCGATACAGCACGGAGATTATCGTGCGAAATTTGCAAATGTTGGATAGCAAAAGCAGTGCCGATAAAAATCGCCCTGCCACGCATAGCGTTAACTAAATGTACTCAGCCGCCAGTATCGTTACACTGCGCGGCTGGTTCATGCTTAACTCCAGGAACAGCGTCATTTTTCACGCAATTTAAAGATCAAACCTATTACGCCGGCCCAAATAAAGACAAACGGCACCAGCAGATTAACCGCACCCAACGCCCCCGCAGCCAATTTTTCGCTAAGCGAGTAGGGCGACAGCTCGCTAATCCAGAGCTCGTGCGGGAATAATTGCGCATGATACAGGGTTAAAATAACTTTGAAGGCAATACCCACTATGATGTTGACGTACCAAGGTAGTTCGAGGAGGTGATTAAATATCCCGTTTAGTGTCTTTTTAAGCATTTCCATCTTCCTACCAAGTTATTAATTTAAAGCCAGTTTACCGGTAGGAGCGTCATTTTATGTCGCAGTAAATTCGTTGCAATTAACCCCCTTTACATCCACTTCAAAACAAACCACACTAGCGCAAGAGTTCACATAAAAATAACAAGTTAACGATGTCAGAAACTGCTAAAACACGCATTAACGAGTCGATGCTGGAAAAATTGTCTTATGCCCAACGCCAGCGGTTGGCTTACATCGATTTTTGTTTGCTGTTTAAAGGCGAAATTTATCGCAACGATCTGATTAAGCGATTTGAGGTGGGGTTGTCGGCCGGTTCGCGCGATTTCAATCTCTACAAAGAAGTCGCTCCGCAGAATCTGGTGTACGATCATCAATTAAAACGTTATTTTCAAACCGACAGCTTTGAGCCGGTATTCGAACACGATCCTAAACGCACACTGGTGAAACTGGCCAACGACATCAGCGACGGTTTCGATGCCATCGGCGACGTGCAATTTCCGGTGGAAGCGCCGACCAGCCTCAATGTGCCGGACATTTTTGTGATTGCGCGGCTGGTACAGGCGATGCTTAAGCAGCAAGCTGTGATGATCCGTTACACATCGCTGTCGAGTGGTGAAAGTCGCCGCGAAGTGGTGCCGCATACCATTGTGGATAACGGTCAGCGTTGGCACGTACGGGGTTACGATCGCAAAACCGAAAGCTTCCGTGACTTTGTGCTGACTCGCATCAGCGAGGCGGAAATTACCGATAACGCCGGTGTTGAGGAAGGCAGTGAAAGTGATCATGAATGGCATCGGAAGATCCCGTTACAATTGGTTGCTCATCCGCATAATGTGACCCACAGCAAAGCCATTGAGATGGACTATGGTATGACCGACGGTGTGCTGACCATCGACGTGCGCGCCGCCATGGCCGGCTATTTGCTGCGACGTTGGAACGTCGACTGTACCGAAGATGCCAGTCTCAATGGCCCCGAATACCAACTTTGGCTGCGCAACCGCACCAGTTTAATGAATACCAGTAACCTGGCCATCGCACCGGGGTATAAGGTGACGTAACTTGCGCCTTAGGCGCAAGCCACGGGTAAACGGGAAAAGGATTATGTCCACAAACATCACCTACTACTCCAAAAACGCCGAAACCCTGGCGGACAATTACAACAGTGTGCCGTTTGAGTCAGTGCATAAAGATTGGCTGCACGAGTTGCCAACAGAGGGCATGGTGCTGGATGTCGGCGCCGGATCCGGGCGCGATGCCCGTTTTATGGCCGCCAAGGGTTTAAACGTCGTGGCCGTAGAGCCTGCCGAGGGTATTCGTGAAGTCGCACAAGGCTACACCGTCGGCAAGCCGGTGCATTGGCTTAACGACAGCCTGCCCGATCTCAGCCAGGTGTTTGCACTGCAAACCAAGTTTGATCTTATTTTATTAAGCGCTGTATGGATGCACATCCCGCCGTCACAACGCGAGCGCAGCCTGCGCAAGTTAAGCTCTCTGTTAAAACCCAACGGTAAGTTGGTGATTTCGCTGCGTCACGGTGCCTGCCACGACGAACGCACGATGTACGAAGTTTCTGCCGACGAACTGGCGCAATTAGCCAGCCGCTTTGGCTTAACCTATCAGTTACTGACGCCCGAACAACAAACCGACGAACTCGGCCGCGGCGATGTCAGTTGGCAAACCGTGCTGCTGACCTTACCCGACGACGGCACCGGTGCCTTTCCGCTGCTGCGCAACATCGTCGTTAATGACAGAAAGACCTCCACCTACAAAGTTGCCTTGCTGCGAAGTCTGCTGCGCATCGCCGAAGGGCACCCCGGCGCGGTGTTGGATCAAACCGAGGATCACGTCGCACTGCCGATGGGGCTGGTGGCGCTGTATTGGCTAAAGCTTTATAAGCCTCTGGTGGATCATTATGGCATGCACCAGAACAATAATACGTCGGCCGGACTGGGCTTTGTGCAGTCGCGAGGATGGCGGTTATTACAACATACCACGGCCGCCGATTACGCTATTGGCGCGTACTACAGTGGCGCAGAGCAGGCACAAGCGCTGTATCAGACACTCAAAGACATTGCCGCGACCATTAAAAAGAATCCGGCGACTTACACCACTTTGCCCGGTAGCAATACCGCCGTATTTGAGGTTGAGCTTAATCGCACCACCAAACCAACCGCCGGGCTGACCCTGGATCGGCCGTTTTTAGCCTCACTCGGCACCTTTTATGTGCCCAAACACATTTGGGACTCGTTAACCCGCTTTAGCGTGTGGATAGAGCCGGCGCTGGTGAACGAATGGGCGGCGTTGATGCACAGTTACGACGTCAATCGACAACAATTTAACCGTAATGATTATTTAGAGGCGCTGGACTGGAAAGACGATACCCGCAGCACCAACCGCGTTCGTCATCGGGTTAACGAACTGCTCGCCAGCGATGACGTCGCCTGTTGTTGGTCCGGCAAACACATCAAACCCAGCGACTACGCCGTGGATCATGCATTCCCGTTTGCCCGCTGGCCGAATAACGACTTATGGAATTTACTGCCCACCCGCAAAGCGGTAAACGCGAACAAATCTGACCGCCTGCCAAGCAGCGACAAACTGTTGTCGTCGCGCGAGCTCATCCTGCATTGGTGGCAACAAGGCTGGAGTGACAACCGCCGAGAGTTTTTTACGCAAGCCAATTTGGCATTGCCCAACTTACACCACAGTAATCAAAGCTTTGACGACGTATTCGAAGCCTTTGCGCTGCAACGCGACCGCATTAAAGATATCCAGCAGTTGGCGGAGTGGGGGTAGACGCATCTCCCTTAAGGTAAGCTATTATTTACTTTTAAAGAGAGAATTAATAATTAACAACTAAAAGTAATATATGTTTGACTTTTAGGTAATTTCGTCTAAACTTTCTTGCTAAAAGTAAACTAAAGTTAACCATTATGTCTAAGCAACCTACCGGGCGTAGCGTCAAAGCGACAGCGATGCCTAACTTAGAACAGCAGTTTTCGCCGCAGCAATTAGCATCCGCGATCCGAGCCAAGCGCACTAAAATGAAATTGTCGCTGGAGGCAGTTGCGGATGCCTTGTCGATTTCTAAGCCCACGTTAATAAGAATAGAAAAGGCGGATACCAACGTAAAGCTTTCTACATTGCTTCAGGTGATGGAATACCTCGGTTTGACGTTTGCCGTGGTGTCTGACGACATAGAACACAGCGCAAACGAAGGATATGCAGATGACGAGTGGTTCTAATACGCATCATCTCAAGGTCCTTTTAGGCAACCAAAGGGTAATAGCAACACTGACGTTGCCGGTAGGCTCTGAAACTGAGCTGATGTTAACCTATGAGCCCGATTGGGTTATTGACGGTTTTGCAATATCGCCACATTTGCCGTTATCCGGTAATTTCGATAGCAGTGCGGTTCGTCATTTTTTACAGAATATGTTGCCCGAAGGTAAAGGCCTGGAAGAGCTCACCAGCAATACGACCATCTCGCGTAATAATACCTTTGGCCTTATCAAAGTTATTGGTACTGACACCTCCGGCGCACTGTCATTTATTAGCGATACCCAAGAAAATACCAAAACAGACTTTCGCCTGATCACAAAAGATGAAATGAACAAGCGACTGGAAAGATATCGCCTGACAGGTGAGTCAATAGCCTATTGGGATGGCCGTATGCGGTTATCGGTAGCAGGGGTTCAGGACAAACTTAACCTATTGGAAATTGAAGGACAAATGGGCTTTGGCGAGGGAGACCTGTGTTCAACTAAAATTTTTAAATTTGAATCCGGGCGGGCACCGTTTATTGCCGTCAACGAGTTCTTTATCCTGAATTTGGCACAGCACGCTGGCTTGCCGGTACCCACAACTGAGCTGCGCACCTATGGTGGTGTCAGAACCTTGGTTGTTGAACGATTTGACCGAAAGCTTGATACCAGTAGTCAGCGGGTTTTTCGGCGTCATGTGATTGATGGGTGCCAGGCGACTAACTTACCTCCTTCTTATAAATATGAACGTCAGCATGGCGACGAGGGCGATGGGCGGTACATTCGCGATGGCGTCTCTTTCCCGAAACTCTTCGCCATTCAAACCGCTAATCAAGCACATTACCGCACACAACTGATCCGTTGGATGATTTTTAATGTTTTAGTGCGCAACTACGATGCACATGGCAAAAATATCAGTTTTTATGTCGGTAAAAACGGTCTGACATTGGCGCCGTTCTACGATTTGGTCAATATTAAGGCCATTATCGATGAAATCGAAAAACGCCAACAGGATGCTCCCATTGACCAGCATTACGCCATGTCGATAGGTGAGTATGAGAGCGGAACAGCGGGGAATTTTTCCGATCCCTTTACCGCCTATATGCTAGCCGACGTGGCAGAAGAATTTGGCTTTTCGCCGGCTCGCATGCAGTTACTGGCTCAACAAACCATTGACGCGGTACATAAAGCGATTACAGCCGCGCATGCAGCGACGGTGGATCAGGATATCTCGACAGCAGAGTTGGCGCATGTTGATCATTGTATCACTATTATTCAGCAGGCCAGTGCCCAGTTAACCGAGCAGATTGCGTTAATTCCGGAGATGGCCAAACGCTTGTAAAAGCCCGCAATAGTTGCGGGCTAAATGTTTTATGAGGCTAGTAACTTAAAACGCGTAGCGGAGTGACGCGTTTAAGGTGTCGATGTCCAAATCAGCGTCGCTGAGGCGGTACATTTCGTAACCCACACCGACCGAGATATTGTCGGTGAAGTAGTAAAATGCGTTGACCTGGGCACGCACAATGTCTTCGCTATCGATATTCACATAGTCCACCTTGCCACCTAACTCGAATGACGATGTTAACATCGAGCGAACACCAACGCCCAAACCAAAGCCGGTTTCACCGTCAGAGGCAGAAATACCGCCGCCGGAACCTGATACTTCCAGTCGCTCCACCGATACCGTTGCAAACATATCGGTGTTACCCGATACACTTTGGTAAAAGCCGGCACCTGCACTGAACATGTCTAAATCGGCACTGGCACCATTGGCATCTTCCGATACCGCTTTGTAATCGCCAAACAGCATCCAGTTGTCGCTAAGCGCAACCGAGCCATTCAGGCCAAAGCCGTCAAAAGACGCCTCGCCAAAGCCGATATCGATATCGGTATCCAGGTACGAAATATCGACTTTGTTCCAATTAGGCGACTGCGCCATTGCCGCTCCTGAAGCCATGATTAATGCAACCGCTAAGATAGACTTTTTCATTAAATATCTCCTTATTGACCAACTATCACCATCGTGGTGAATCCCTATATGAAAACATCGTGGTGCGTCATTTTGGGTCGTAGCCAGTTAACCTGATTACGACCCAAAATGACGCGCCAACCTAATAATCTTATTTAGTTACTAAAAATTAGCACATCAGCATCAAAGTTTATGATAAAAATAATATTTATAATTAACAAGATGTTAACACGCATGGTAGAATCTTCTAAATTCCAACGGAATTTCCACAAAACGGAGTTGTTATGAAATTGAAAATGTTGCCGCTGGCGATTTCAGCGGTATTGATGGCCGGCTGTGCGTCACAGTCACCCACCCCAAACCCCGCTAAGCCGGCTGTTAATGAGCCTGCACAAGCTGCCGCACAACAACAAATGCAAAATCAAGCGCCGGAAGCGGTTACCCTAAAACGCAAAATTGCCGTCGGGCGCCTAACCAACGAAACCAATTATGGCCGCTCGCTGTTGCGTGGTGCCGACGAAGGCAAGTTCGATAAAAAAATTGCGGACATGTTCAGTCAGGCCATCGTGAACACCAACAACTTCTTGATCTTTGAACGCCAGGATCTGGGTTTACTGAAAAACGAAACCCAGTTGCAAAACAAGCCTGACGAAATGGTTGGTGTCGACACCTTGGTTATTGGATCGCTGACAGAATTTGGTCGCGCCACCACCGGTGAGCGCGGTTTCTTATCAAGCAGTGCCAAACAGGAGGCCACCGCTACCGTTGATATTCGGTTAGTGGATGTCAGCACCGGTCAGGTAGTTGCCTCGGTTACTGGCACCGGCAGTTCTTCAACCGAGCAGTCACGCACCATGGGTTTTGGTTCAGTATCCGGTTACGACGGCTCGCTCAACGACAAAGCTATTGGAGCGGCGGTTAATGCGGCGGTCGCCAAAATGGCCAAGCTGCTGTTAGACAACCCGTGGTCTGCCGATGTACTGGCCGTTGAAAATGGTCAGGTGTTTATTAGTGGTGGCGAAGCGCAAGGCGTTAAAAAAGGCCAGACCTTTGCGGTGATGACCAAAGGCAAAAAGGTCAAATCCAGCACCACGGGTAGTACTATCACTTTACCGGGTAAGCAAGTTGCCGTACTGGAAATTGCTGATACCTTTGGCCGTACCGAGCTTGATCAGGGTGCGTTTGGGGTGTTGACCGAAGGCAGTATTGACGGCTATGAGGTTAGTGAACTGGAAGTCGTCGAGATGGGAGAGTAACCATGAAAAAAGCACTGTTATTTGCGGCGTCACTGTCCTTACTGACCACCGCGTGCGCTTATCAACCGCATCAAGAAACACAAGTTGTTGATGACCGTCCGCAAATCAGCTTTGTTTGGCAATACGATACTATTGACGCTGAGCAGGCCGAGGTGTATGTCGACGGCCAACGTTTTGGCACGGTAGCTGAATTCGCTTATCCAGCAAATTCGGTGCCGGTGCTGATTGGTGAGCACGTTATTGAAGTGCGCCATGGCAATACTGTGTTGTATTCGAAGCGTGATTATTTTGGTGAGAGCATCAGCTACAAACTGGAGGTGAGTGAATGATTCAACGTAAGCTATTCACGGCGCTTGGCTTGGTCGCTCTGTTAAGTGGTTGTGCGAGTAACAACGGTTTGTATCAATGGGGTAATTACGAAGAAGCATTGTTTGTTAATTATCACGAACCGGCGGTAAAAGAAGAAATGCTGGATAATTATTTGGCGTTTGTGCGCGAATACGAGCCGGGCAAGCAGACCATTGCCCCGGGTCTTTACGCTGAGGCGGGCACTTTCATGCTTAATCGAGGTAAAGCCGAAGAGGCGATTGCCTTTTACAAGTTAGAGCGCAAACATTGGCCTGAAAGTGAGGCGTTAATGACCACGCTGATTAATAACCTGAAGGAGCGTACCCAGTGATGTCATTAAAAGGAGTTTTTCGTGCAGTTGCCAGCACCGTGTTTGTTATTGCATTAGCGGGCTGTGCAGCACCGGGTCCGGACAAAGTGTTTTTACAACCATTACACGAGCAAAAACCGCGCTCGATTTTGGTGGTGCCGGTTAACAACGAAACCATCGACGTGCAGGCACCAACTTCAGTACTGGCGACCTTGCCGATGGTTTTAGGTGAGCGGGGCTATTATGTGTTCCCGGTGAACACGGTTAAAACCTTGCTTGAAAACGAGGGCTATTACGAGCCGGCCGAAGTACATGCAGCGCCACCAGAAAGCCTGGCGTCGATGTTCGGTGCCGACACGGTGTTGTATGTGACGATACATGAATGGACATCGCAATACATGCTAATCTCGACCACCACCACGGTCGATTTTGAATACCGTTTGGTTAATGCCGATGGCACCGAGTTATGGCGCGCACGTAAAGAGTTAAGCTATAACCCTAACAATCAAAACAGTACCGGTAATCCGTTGGCGGATTTGATTAGCATGGCAGTAACCGCGGCGATTGAACGGGCAGCTCCTAATTATCTGCCGTTAACCCGCACCGCTAATTTCCAGACCTTTTACAACCTGCAACGTGGCTTACCGCCAGGCCCATACAGCCCCGCATATGACGAGTATTACAAACAGTTAAATGCGCAGTAGTAACTTCTGTGTACCTTGCGCCAAAGGCGCAAGGTACAATTTATTTAATAAATTGCTGACCCACACTACTTAAGCCAAACTAAACCAAATCCCGCCCCAACCGGGTAGCAGTGATTTGGCGTGGCTCGGCTTGCAGCGGCAAGTATGGCGCTAATGTAAACGCTTGAGACTGCTGTAACCAACGTTGTGCATACTCAAACTGCCAAAGCCCGTTATTCTCGCGTAGCAATCCAATATTTTCAGCGTTGATAAATACTTGAAGCTGGCGTGTTGCTGTATTACTGATCATCTTCAGTCTCAGCAATATCAGCGGGCACATCCAGGTAAACATGTAGCCCCAGCGTTTCTAACATGTGCAATGCTTTTTCCAGCTGCACGGTGGGCTTGCCGTTTTCAAAGTGGCTGACAAAAGTCAGCCCGTTGCCCGCTAGAGAGCCAGCAGTGGCCTGATCAAGATGCTGTGCTTTGCGTGTTTTTCGCGCCCACGCCCCAATTTCTTGTGTAGATGTAACCCTTACCAGCATACGAACCGCTCATTAATTTATGCGAACGTAAAAAATAATAGCTACGACATTTGATGTCGCAGCTATTTTCGATAATGCCTTAAAGCTTAACCAACAACTTACCTTTATTATCGCCACTAAAGAACAGGTTCAGTCCGTCAATGGCGGATTCCAGCCCTTCTAACGTGTGCGCGCGGTATTTGATGTTGCCGGACATCACGTAAGGCGTGAGTTTCTCCAGCAGGCTAGGCACCTCGTGGAAATGATCCGGCATGGTGAAGCCCTGGATCTTCAGGCGCTTTTTAATAATCGGGATCCAGCTTGGTCCGGGTGCGGGTTCGGCCTTGTCATAGTCGGCGATCATGCCGCAAACAACGATTCGACCATGCGCGTTCATGTGCTGCATCACATGATGCTGAATGGGGCCGCCGGTATTTTCAAAATACAAATCGATGCCATCGGGTGTGAGTTCGTTTAATTTGGCGCTTAAGTCGTCGGTTTTGTAGTTAATCGCGCCATCAAAGCCTAATTCACTGGTTATCCAATTGGCTTTTTCATCGCTGCCGACCACACCGATTACCCGCAGGCCATCAGCTTTAGCCAATTGGCCGACGATAGAGCCGACGGAACCTGCGGCACCGGTGACTACCAGGGTTTCACCAGATTTTGGTTCGCCGACATTAAACAAACCCTGGGTGGCCGTTAAGCCGGGTAGGGCAAATACCGACAGCACCATCTCGTCAGGCACATCAGCCTGGACTTTATTGATGCCCTGACCATCGCTTAGCGCGTATTCTTGCCAGCCCATCATGCCCATGACGCGGTCGCCTTTGGCAAAGTCGGGATGCTTGCTTTCCACGACTTCGCCAACCCCGGAGCTGCGCATCACGGTATTCAGCTCAACCGGCGGAATATAGCTTTCGGTATCGGGACTCATCCAGCCAAACATGGCCGGGTCTAACGACATGTGAGTTTGCTTAATTAAAAACTGACCGTCGTTAACCGTTGGTAGCTCTTTTTCCACCACTTCAAAAATATCGGCACTCACCGGACCCGGCTCCGGGCGCTTAACCAGATTAATCGCTTTATAAGTTGTCATGTTGTTCCTTATAACGTCATTATTGTGTGCCGTTAGCATAACGTGTGATTGAACGCGTGGGTAGCTTGCGTTCTAAGCACAACTCACCTGTCAAAGCCGCCTGCCACCTGACAGTCGCAAAACTGTCGTATCAACGCTACCATCTGCTTGGTAATGTTTTGCCGACATTCACCAGCGAGAGAAAACAATGAAACGTAGCACGTTAGAACAACTGACTTTTCGATTTAATTTTCGTTTTGAGCACAACGGACACACCATCACCGCGTCAGGCAATAGCATGACCGGTAACGAAGTCGTGTGTGTCGACGGTAACCAGATGAGTGAGCAGCGGGTTATCGCGAAACGCAGTGAGCATAACTTTGAGTTGGATGGCGTGGAGTATAAAATCCGCTTTATCGTCACCGGGTCATTTTTTTGTGAAGTGACCTGTGAGCTGATCAAAAACGGTGAAGTGATTGATTCGCAACATTTACGCTCGATCGAGACGAAAAGCGACCTGATTAAAATGGTGGCGTTGCTGTTTGGTTTGGGATTGATAAGCGGCTTTTTTGCCGCCAAAGCCGTCCTGATGGTTATGGGGTAGCCGATGCAAGTTGATCAAACCCTAATTACTGATGAGCGAAAACGTCGCAATTGGACGCAGCAGCATTTAGCCGATGCCTGCGGGGTCAGCTTGCGTACCATTCAACGCGTAGAGCGTGACGGACAAGCGTCGAATGAAACCGTGCAGGCATTAAATGCGGTGTTGGCGATTGAGCTAAGGCAACGTGATGAGGTGATTGCTGCGGAAAAAACAACCCATGTGGGTAACGATAAGCCGCTGTGGTTACAGGCGTTGCCGTTAATGGTGGCGTTGGTGACCGGTATCTTTTTGGGGGCGCTTTTGGCCGTGGTTGTGATGTCTCAGTAACTCGCTTGCGCCTCGGGCGCAAGCGAGAAAGGATAAAAAAGTAACTTGCGCCAAAGGCGCAAGCTACCTAACCCCGTTTACATAAACTGATACGACAGACTGAGTTTGATGCTGCGAGGCATGATGTAACGTCCGTTTGGCGCATCAGGGTTGCGCGGATCGCCTTCGGTAACACCGAGTTCGTCGGTCAGGTTATCAACCGCCAATTGCAGGCGCAGTGCGTCAGTCGGCTCAACCATCAAACCGAAATCGATTTTCTCGTAACCTTCCAGCACTACCGTGTTTTCGTTGTTACCGTAGCGGTCATCAACGGCAGTCAGTGTGGCATAAACCGATGATGGCATATCGGCTAAATCAAACGCGTAGCTCGGCGTTACACGCAGTTGCCAGCCCGGTTGGCGCTGTGCTTCATTGCCTTCATTGGTTGGGCTTTCTGTGATTTCAGTTTCCTGAATGGTCGCGTTAAGCGCTAACGAGAAACCCGAACGATGATCATAACGGCCGTCCAGCTCGATCCCATAGGCCTCATTGGTCAGAATCTCGGCCGGCACACCCGGACGACGAACGAAGGTATCGCCTTTGACTTCGTTGGTAAAGGCGGTCGCGAAGAAGCGAATGTCATCGTTCATAAATTTATAACCGAATTCACCCTGAGTGACTTCTTTGATCAACGGGTTACCGTCGCTGTAAGCGCCGTAATTATCACGGAAGTCGTCAAAATATGGCATTTTGTAACCGCGGTTGGCGCGAATGAATACGCCACTGAAGTCGTTCAGTGCGTAATTAGCACCGACCGTCCAGGAGGTTTTGTCTTCATCGTATTCAACCGGCTTGTTGATGCTGCCGTCCAGTCCTTCATCAACGGTGTAATTAACTTGGTGGTTTTCGCGACGCAGGCCGGCATCGATGGTCAGATCGTCGGTGGCAAACCAAGAACCGGTTGCGTAATAAGCGGTGGTGTCGGCGTCACCAACCGAGCTGATGTCGTAGTCAAAACCGCAACTTACCGTCGGGTCGTCATTACAGGCAATGCCACTCAGCATTTCGCCACCGGGTTGCAATACGTAGTAGGCTTCGTTACCAATACTCCACCAATCGTCGGCTTTGGTGTTGGCGGTATAAAGACCAAAAGACACATCGAATAAGTCAAAGCGTTTAGAGATAGCCAAGTCGTTCGTAAACGACTGGATGTCTTTCAATACCACCCAGCGACCAATTTGCTGCACCGCGGTGTCGCCGGCGTACTCATTACCAGTGACGGTGCCGGTTGCGGTGGCGCCATTATCGGCAACCGCAGCGACGGTGGTTGCGCCGCCCGCCGGCACCAGGCCGTAGGTATTGGCTTCACCCTTGGTGAGATTAAAGCGATCAATCAAACGCCAGCCGTTCGGTAATTCCAGTTTCAGGCTACCGCCGCTGATGTGACCGTCCCAGCCACGACCGTTGCCAAAGTCGAACATTTCGGTGGTGCCGTTATCGGGGCCGTAACTGATATTGGCCTGGCGATTTAGCGGACCGATTTGCGTGTAGCTGGCATCGATGCCATCAATGTTTAGCGGAGTGGGAAGGTACCAGGTGCCGTGGTCATCGGTTTGGCGGGTATAAACATTCAGTTCGCCTTTATCGAATTTCTTGGTCAGGTTAAGGGTAAATTGATTACCTTCTTCGCTGTTAAAACCGGCTTCACGAATGCCTTCTGAGCTTTTCACGTAGCCACCGACCATGTAATACAGGTCGTCAGCGAGCTCGCCGCTCATCACCAGATCGAGGCGGTTAAGCCCATAGTCAGAAACCGAGTATTTAGCCACGGCTTCGGTCATGTCACTGCCACGTTTCAAACGGAAGTTGGTGGTTAAGCCGGGTTGTCCGTTGCTGACGATAGGGTTAGGCCCACCGCGCAGGCCTTCGACCATTTCAATGGTTTCGTCAATGCGGAATATTTGCGAGTTTTCTAAGAACGACAGTGTAGAGGGTGGGTAGACCGGTGAACCTTCCAGCGCGATGGTCAGGAACGGCGCATCACCGCCACCGGGAAAGCCCCGCACCCAGACGTTAGCACCCGACTCGCCGCCCGAGCTTTCCACCCAGACACCGGGGATAGCTTTTAACAGGTCAGCGGTCGATTTAGGGGAAATCTTGTCGATATCGACGCTGTCGATGTTGGTAACGGCAAAACTGGCATCGATCTTACGGATGCCGGCGCCGCCGGGAGTACCGCTAACGACGATGACTTCAGGCTTTTCAGCCTGATTATTGCTGCCGTTATCGGTTTGGTTTGAGCTAGTGTCCTGGGCGGTTGCAGTACCTGCGAGCGCGACAGAGACTGCGGTCGCAAGTAAACCTTTTGAGAACATCGTCTTCATGGTGTGCTCCTGACTCGAATTCGTTTAGTTGTTATTCTGTTTGGTGGCGTTTATCTGCTTAATTTTTGGTCGCCCACCTTGACCGTGAGGCCAACATAGAATGCCTTGCAATCGTTTGCAAGAACAAAAATGCAAACGATTGCATCTTTTTTGTTTCAATGTTGTTAACTATCGTTTACATAGGTTGATGAAATTATAACCGAGCCGGGCTGCTGCGCGAATCTAGCCGTGCAGGCTAGGAACAGCGGGATTAAACCGCTATAGTGAAGAAAAAACAACGATAAAGACGAATGGCCAAAAAGCAATCAAGACTGACGTTGGCGAAGCTCGCTGAGCTGGCAGGGGTGTCTACCTCTACCGCCTCGCGGGCGCTCAAAGACAATCCACTGATCAAACAACAGACCCGTGACAAAGTTAAGGCGCTGGCACGCCAGCATAACTTTAGTATCAATACAGCGGCCAGCCGCTTGCGCACGCGTAAAACTCACGTTATTGCCGTAATTCTTAACCTTATCGAACATACTGAACAGAGCGTTACCGATCCGTTCTTGCTGAAGATTGTCGGCGATCTGAATATGGCGCTTAACGCGCGCGGCTACGAGTTGTTGCTGTCGAACTCGTTTATGGCTACCGACGACTGGGCCAACTATTTTATCGGAAGTCAGCGTGCCGATGGCATCATTGTTATCGGTCAGGGTAAAACCAGCGCCAAAATTGATGCGGCCGCGGACGCCGGGGTGCCACTGGTGGTCTGGGGTGAACCGAAAACGGCGGCGCGCTATCCGGTGGTTGGCGGTGATAACTTATTTGGCGGTCACGAGAGTACCTGGTATCTGCTTAACCATGGTTGCCGCCGTATTTTGTTTCTTGGCGACCCCGAGCATGCGGAAATGCGTCACCGTCATCAAGGCTACCTCAACGCATTAACAGAGCATGGCATTGAGCCCGACCCGGCACTCACGGCCAGCATCGATATTACCTCAACCGCCGCTTATGATTTTATTAATCAACACATTCGCGAGCACGGCCTTAACTTTGACGGCATTGTCTGTGTCAGTGACATGGTGGCGTTGGGCGCACTTAAAGCCCTAAAGGAACGCTATGTCGGTATTCCGCAGGACGTCAGCATTGTTGGGTATGACGACATTGCGCTAGCAGAGCTGATGCATCCCTCGTTAACCACCGTAAGGCAGAATACCCAACAGGCTGCTGAGATGATGGTTAACGAACTGATCAAACAGCTGGAAGGGCAGAGTGCAGCATCGCAAGTGGTCGAAACTCGTTTGATTGTGCGTCGCTCAACCGCTCAGTAAATGGATTATGCAATCGTTTGCATTTTTTCATGCCGAAAGATAGACTCAGCGATTATCGTTAACAAAGTGTTACTTTCTAATGTCCAGATTGTTGATTATTGCTGCGATTGCAGCGAGCTATTATGTGTTTGCCATTCTGTTGAACAGTGTGGGAACGGTCATCTTACAATCGATCACCAGTTTTGAGGTATCGAAGCCTCAGGCCAGCACCTTAGAAGGCTTTAAAGATCTCTCAATTGCGATAGTGTCTTTTTTGGTTGCATCTTTTATCCCGCGGGTCGGCTATAAACTGGCGCTGCTCTGCGGACTGGGGCTGGTTGCGGTGCTGTGTGCGATAACGCCGGGTATTGCGGAATTCTGGTCCGTGAAGTTGTTGTTTGCCGGTGTCGGTACCGCGTTTGCGCTGGTAAAGGTGTCGGTTTACGCCATCATCGGACAGTTGTCCCCGGATACGCGCTCACACTCGTCATTGATGAATGTCATCGAAGGCATTTTCATGCTCGGGGTGTTGTCCGGCTATTGGGTGTTTGCAGCGTTTATAGACGAGGCTAACCCAGCGTCGCTGAGCTGGCTTAATGTGTATTATTTGCTGGCTGCCGTGGTGGCGGTAACCTTTATATTGGTGTTAATTGCACCGGTAGAAAAACCCCGTGCCGAGCCAGCTAAGGCGATGCTGGAATTCGTGACCATGTTGAAGATGGTTTATCAGCCGTTGGTACTGATTTTCATTCTGTCGGTGTTCCTTTACGTCTTAATCGAGCAGGGCATCGGTTCCTGGTTACCGACGTTTAATCGTGAGGTGTTGGGGCTGCCGGTGAATGTCAGTGTGCAGATCACCAGCATTTTTGCGGTATCGCTGGCGATTGGGCGGCTGGCTGCGGGTGCGGTGCTGGCACGGATGAACTGGTATCCGTTTTTAATGTTGTGCCTGATCGCGATGGGCGCAACCATGTTACTGAGTCTGCCGTTGGCACAGCACGTTGGCGACACGCCAATTGCGTCCTGGCTGGACGCGCCGCTGGCGGCATTTCTGGTGCCATTGATCGGCCTAACTATGGCGCCGATTTACCCGGTCATCAACTCGGTGATGCTAAGTTCGTTGCCGAAAAGCCAACATGCGCCAATGACTGGCTTGATCGTGGTGTTTTCCGCGCTGGGTGGCACCACCGGGTCCATTGTTACCGGACTGATTTTTGATGCCATGGGCGGTCAGCAGGCGTTCTACTTATTGTTGGTGCCGATTGCGTTGATCATGGTGACGCTGTTTTTCTTCCGTCGTTCATCGCTGCAGGTTAAGGCGAAGGGGGAACTGGCATGACCACCAGCGCATGGACCGAAGCACTGACATTATTTAACAGCGAGCTGTTTCATGATGTGCAGATGGCGGGGTTGTTTAAGGACAGCAAAACCTTTGCTGATGCCATTGGTAAACAACCCTTAGCGAGCATTTGTGAACACTACCGACAGCAATGCCAGCAACCGGGTTTTGAGTTGGCGGCGTTTGTTGAACAGCACTTCGAACTGCCGGCTGAACCGGACCTTAGCGCGCTTCAGTGTGATGATGTCGATGAGTACATCGCGGCCATGTGGTCGGTATTGCAGCGAGCGCCGGATCAGCGCCAGCATGATAGCTTAATTCCGCTGCAACACCGGTATTTGGTACCCGGTGGGCGGTTCCGTGAAATTTATTACTGGGACAGCTATTTCACTGCCGAAGGCCTGCTGTGCGACGGCCACAGTGATGTGGTGGTCAGTATGCTGGAAAACTTCCTGGATATTCAGGAGCAGGTCGGCTGTATCCCCAACGGTAATCGTGCTTATTACCACACCCGCAGTCAGCCGCCGGTGCTGGTGCTCATTTTTGATTTGGTTCAACACCAGTTAAATGAGGTTCAGCGGGCGCGGGCGATTAAAGGGTTGCAGGCAGAACATCAGTTTTGGATGCAAAACCGAGCGCTGAGACTAGCCGACGGTAGCCTGTTAAATCGCTACTACGATAATGACGCGACTCCGCGCCCGGAATCCTATCGCGAAGATTTGAATGCAGTGAGTGGATTAAATGACACCCGGGCTCATGAGTTTATGCGCCATATCCGTGCCGCTTGTGAATCCGGGTGGGATTTCAGTTCTCGCTGGTTTGCTGATGCCAATGATTTTACCAGCATTAAAACCACCGATATTGTGCCGGTTGATTTAAATGCACTGTTGTATCGTTTGGAGTTCCGATTAAGCCAACTGGTTGACGACAGTTCGCAGCAGCAAGCTTATGCCGAAGCCGCGGCACAGCGTCAGCAGGCGCTTAATCAGTATTGTTATAACGCCGAACAGGGGTTTTATTTTGACTACGACCATCAACAACAACGGCAGACGCCGATATGGTCGCTGGCAGCGGTGGTGCCGTTATTCACTCAATTAGCGAGCCAACATCAAGCCGATGCGGTGGCCGATAACCTCACCAAATTTTTGCGCCCGGGTGGTTTGGTTACCACCTTAACGTCAACGCAGCAGCAATGGGACTCGCCGAATGGCTGGGCGCCGTTGCAGTGGTTTGCCGTTAAAGGATTAGAACATTACGGTGTTAATGCGCTAGCGCAGGATATCAAACAACGTTGGGTTAATTTGGTTGCTGATTATTATGACGCCAATCACGTCGTGTTGGAGAAGTATGACGTGTGTGATCCCCGTAAAGCGGCAACTGGTGGCGAATATGAAGTACAACTGGGCTTTGGGTGGAGCAATGGCGTATACCGCGCCTTTCGTGAGCAGCTTGAGTAGTAGTCGTTGATAACAGGGGAAGAAAAAGTGGTGCGTCCTAGTAGACTCGAACTACCGACCTCTGCCATGTCAAGGCAGCGCTCTAACCAACTGAGCTAAGGACGCACATTTTGAAGTGCTGTGTCGTGAAGACGGGCGCTATATTATTCATTTCGAATCACTGACGCAAGACTTTTTTCAGCGTCAGTGATTCAAATGGCTAGTTTTCAGACAGATGGTGCTGTGTTGCTCATTAAAGCGACGGCGTTGCCCGGTTGATGAGGCCAACAACGTTAGCATTGGCCGGCAGTCCGCCATAGTTCATGTGGGTTCGTGGCGCTAGGCGACCGGCACAAAACGCTTCGCTGACAAAATCCGGCGCATGTTGTAACAGCAGTGCGGCCTGCAATGCCAATGCCATGCGGTCGGCAAACTGGCGAGCCTGATACGGCCAGTGGTCGCGGGGCGTCTGCTTGAAGTCACGCTTTAACGCATTGGCAAAGTCATCCAGTCGTTTATCACGGCCGCTGGCTTTGCTGATTTCGCTAAAATACGCGTCTAATACCCGAGGTTCCTTTTGTATCGCCCGCAGAATATCCAGACACTGGACATTACCACTGCCTTCCCAAATAGCGTTTACCGGAGATTCGCGCAACAACCTTGGCATGATGGTGTTTTCCATCAGCCCCATACCACCGATCACCTCCATTGCCTCGTACGCATGGTTGGGTGTGCGTTTGCAGATCCAATATTTGCCGATGGGGGTGGCGATTCGGGCTAACAGTTGCTCATGTTCGTCATCCTGGTTATCGAACGCGCGCGCCATACGCAGAGTCAGCGTCATCGCCGCCTCGCTTTCCAGTGCCAGATCGGCTAACAGGTTCTGCATCAGTGGTTGTTCGCTGAGCCGCGCGCCAAAGGCCTGACGGTAGTGGCAGTGATGCAGCGCCTGAGCGCTGGCCTGGCGCATTCCCGACGAGGAGCCAATCATACAGTCATAACGGGTCATGGCGACCATTTCAATGATGGTACGTATGCCACGTCCTTCTTCGCCAACCATCCAACCGAGTGCACCACGCAGTTCACATTCGCTGGAGGCATTGGCGACATTGCCCATTTTATTTTTCAGTTGCTGGATCTGCAGCGGGTTTTTGCTACCGTCAGGTCGCCAGCGCGGCACCAGAAAACAGGAAAGCCCGCCCGGAGCTTGTGCCAGCACCAGAAACAAATCACACATGGGGGCCGAGACAAACCATTTGTGACCCACCAGCTCGTAGACTTGCGCCGGACCTTCGGCACCGACCGGGTGTGCTACAGTACTGTTTGTTCGGACATCAGAACCACCTTGTTTTTCGGTCATAGCCATACCAACCGTGAGGCCGTTTTTACGCGTGTCGGGAATATTTTCGGGGTCGTAGTAGGGCGCCAGGATCTTGTGACCAAACTGCTCAAACAGTTGCGGCTGATGTTTCAGTGCCGGGACGGCCGCAAAGGTCATGGTGATCGGACATCCATGCGCCGCTTCAACCTGAGTGTGCAAGTAATATTTAGCGGCTCGCGCTACCTGCGCGCCGCTGCGGGGATTGCGCCAAGGACTGGCGTGTAGACCCTCGCTGATGGCGATATCCATGAGTTGGTGATAACTGGGGTGAAAGTCGATCTGATCGATGCGATGACCAAAACGGTCGTGAGTCTGTAGCTGTGGTTTGTTGGCATTGGCGTCAAACCCCAGTTTAATCCGCTCACTGAGTCCGCATTCCGCGCCAAACCGGGCAATATCCTGTTCAGCCCAGGCTGCTCCCTCGCGCTGCACGGCCTCCTGCAACGCCTTGTCCTCGGCATAAAGGTTATAGTTCTCCAGTGCCGGCGGCTGATTGGTCACCTCGTGGGTTTGGGCATAATAGTTGTGCTGTTGCTTACTCATTAGGTTGACGCTCCGGTCTGACCTGTTTGGATAACCTAAGCTTAGAACGAGTTTTGGCCGGGTGTAAAGCCACAGTCCATAAACAACTGTTGCCATGGTTGTACAAACGCTTTACTGGTTTGGTTCAGCTTTTCTCCCTGCCGGCTCAGCTCGCGTAAGTAGTCTTGCAGCGCCGGCTGCGGCACCGCTTCGGCCAGCGTCAGTAACACCGGTTGTAGTTGCTGGTACTGAGTGGTTAATTGCGCCAGCTTTGACTGCGTTGCGTCAATAAAAAATCGCATAAACACCCGTTGCAGAACCTTAGCCCGCTCAGGCACTCCTTTGCCGTCGCAGCCCGCAGCTGCGGTCAACGGGGGCAACTGTTGCTGTAACTGAGTCAGCAGCAACCGCATCTCGATGGTACTGCGCAGCAATCGTGGTAGGTAATCCGCTTGTGCGAGCTGTTGTCGCCAGCGGGCTAAGCTAGTTTCGGCAGGCGCTGGCTGCTGTGGAGCCTGAGCAAGCCATTCGACCAGTTGCAGGAGGGCGTTTAACTGGTGGTTAAAAACGTCGTCATCAAGGGTTGCTAGGCTTTTGGCTCCGATGCTCAGGACGTGGCGCAGTGCTTTGTCGGTGGCGATCGCGTGTGCCTTATCGAAGCTCAGTTGCGCGTGTTTGTCGGCTATGGCGCGTTGTAACTCTGCTTTGATGGTTTCAGACTGCGGGTGCTGCGCGCACGTTCTTAATGCGCTCAATAGCTGCACGTCATCGTGATAGCGCATCAGCCCGTCCTCCAGTCGACCCAGTGAGCTGTTACGTTGAGCGATCAGTTGTCCGGCCTCGCAATGACCCAGTCGCAGGCTGGTTAAAAAATTCATCGCCGCTGGCTCGCCAACGGGTTTCAATGAACGTATCGTCGGCATGGGGGCCGGGCGCGGCTGGTAGCTCAGTTGTGCCGCTTCCGAGGAGAGCGTGTTGGCAATTCGTTGATTGAGCGTATGTACCGAGTCGACCACTGTCTGAGGACGCGAACAGGCACCAACGACCAGTCCGGCAACGATCAATAAACCGGCCTGAAATGCCCGCAAACGCTGGTAACTTTTGCCAATCCTCAGTACACTGCCACGCATTGCTTAATCCTTACTATGCTTAGGTGTTTTATGTTTACTGGTATTGTTCAGACACAAGCACAAGTTGCCCATATTAAAGACAATGACGACTTTCGTCACTTAACGCTGCGGGTCGAACCGCAGTTTCTGCGCGATTTAGAGATAGGTGCCAGTATTGCTATAAACGGCTGCTGTTTAACGGTGGTTCACTATACCGAAGATACGGTTGAGTTTGACGTTATCGACGAGACGTTGCGACTGACCAATTTGGGTGACCTTGGCAAAGGTAGCCTGGTTAATCTGGAGCGCTCGTTGAAAGTGGGTGATGAAATTGGCGGTCACCATGTATCGGGACACATCCATTGTCAGGGAACATTGCTGGAAGTGGAACAAAGCGATACCAACTGGGCAGGCTGGGTTGAAGTGCCCGAGCCGTTTACCCCTTACCTGTTTGCCAAAGGTTTTATTGCCGTGAACGGCGCCAGTCTGACGATCGGCACCGTCGAAGACAACCGTTTTAGTCTGCACTTAATACCCGAAACCCTGCGGCTCACCAATTTATCGCAGGCACAGCCAGGAACCCAGCTTAATATCGAGTTTGATCAGCAAACCATTACCATTGTTGAAACGGTAGAGCGTATCCTAAAACAGCGCGGCGAGTCGGCGAACTAATAAAACTGCTCGTCGTTGCCGTCAATGCGTACGCGGGTTTTTTGATTCATTTCGTCAACCTGCAATTGCACGTGAATTAAATCGCCGCAGGCAGCGCATTCGTCCTGATAATCCTGATTGCCCGCTGAGGTATCAATATCCAGTTGTGTTGTCTGCCCGCAATGCGGGCAACGAACCACAACGCTGTTAAGATCTTCTTCGTGCATGAGAGTTCCTCTGGAAAGATGTTTCCGCAAAGCCTAGCGGTGCCGTTCTCGCACAGGAGTTCGGTGGGGGCTGACGCAGGCTATCGAAGGCCAGGGATGGCCTGAGATAAGCGTTCATGGATGAACTTGTAGCGTGTCTGCGTCAGCCCCACCGAGCTCCAGGCGAACGACACCGTTACGCCTTGCACGCTTACTCAAACTATAGAAAAAGAATGCCGATTCCGCCCAATGAAATGCAGGCGCCGATGACGGAACGTGGTGTAATCTTTTGTTTTTTCAATAAAGAAATTGGAATAAGAAAAAGCGGTGCGGTCGAGAGCAGCGTTTGGGTGAGGCCGGGGTTAATGTTCGCAATGGAAACCTGTTGCAACCAGATCGCCAGGAAGGTACCAAAGACGATGGCGCCGAGTAATGGCAGAGGGTTAATCGATTTAAACTGGCGAATAATCGCGGCGTAAGCGTTGCGTTTTGACAAGCCGACGATGACCGCAAGTAACACCGACCCCGCGGCTAACCGGACAAAGGCGGCGTCGATGGCATGGATCGACTCGGTTTGCAAAACCGAAAATGCCATGACCAGTCCAGTGGCCTGACACAGCGCCGCGCCGCTGCCGAATAAAATGCCCGACAGCGAGAGCGCCGGTTGGTTGTCCGGTGCCTTTTCGGTGACCACAAACAAGACGCCGCTTAAGGTCACCACGGCGCCGGTGATCTCGATGATGGATAATCGGTCACTTAAAAAGACCCAAGCCATAAATGCCGCTAACGGCGGTGCCAGGTATTCCAGCAGCATGGCATGCCAGGGGCCGAGCCGCCTCAGCGTAGCGAAGTGGCAACTGTCACCAATGGTGATACCAATGACTCCACTCAGGGCCAGGATCACCACACCGGCGCTTAGCTGCAATGAAGTGCCGAGTAATAAACTCACTAAAAATAATAACGGGGTGGCAATAACGCCTTTCACCAGATTCATCTGCAACGGTGAAAAGTGACTGCCGGCGCGATGGTATAAAAGCGTGGCAACCGCCCAAAAACTGGCGGCTAACAAGGCGGCGAACTGACCGATCATCTCTGACATCAAAACAGGCTCTGTGGTTGCTCAAATGTAAGCGGTCGATTATAGTAGCGATGCGCGTTCGATGGTACCGAACGCAACACGTTTCGTAGGGTTCGGCTGCGATGTTCAGCTGAGCCAAAATAGAGCACGTGGCACTTGGTAGGTGTCACCACTGGTTGGAAAGGATATTTCATGCCTGTAATTACTCTCCCTGACGGAAGTCAACGCGAATTTGATAAACCGGTCTCAATCATGGATATCGCTATGGATATCGGGCCAGGTCTGGCGAAAGCGACCGTTGCGGGTCGTATCGACGGCGAGTTGGTCGATGCCTGTGATGTGATTGAGCACGATGCGAAGGTCGAGATTGTAACGCCCAAAGATGACGATGGGGTACACATCATCCGTCACTCGTGTGCGCATTTGCTTGGCCATGCGGTTAAGCAGTTGTGGCCTGACGCGAAAATGGCGATTGGTCCGGTGATTGATAACGGCTTTTATTATGACATCGATGTTGACCACACCTTCACCCAGGAAGATTTAGAAAAACTTGAAAAACGGATGAAGGAACTGGCAAAGACCGAGTATGAGGTCATTAAGAAAAAAGTCAGTTGGAAAGAAGCGCGTGAAACCTTTGTCGACCGCCATGAGCCGTATAAAGTTGAAATTTTAGACGAAGATATCCCGACCGACGCTAAGCCGGGTTTGTATCATCACCAGGAATACATCGATATGTGCCGTGGGCCGCACGTACCGAACATGAAGTTCTGCCAGCATTTTAAAGTGATGAAAATGGCGGGTGCGTACTGGCGTGGTGATTCAGATAACAAGATGCTGCAACGCATCTACGGCACCGCATGGGCGGATAAAAAACAACTAAAAGCTTATTTGAAGCGCCTGGAAGAGGCAGAAAAACGCGATCACCGTAAAATTGGTAAGAACCAGGATTTGTTCCACTGGCAGGAAGAAGCTCCGGGTATGGTGTTCTGGCATCACAACGGCTGGACCATTTTCCGCGAGCTAGAAACCTTTATTCGAGAAAAACTGCGCGAATACGACTACCAGGAAGTTAAAGGTCCGATGATGATGGACCGCGTGCTGTGGGAAAAATCCGGGCACTGGGAGAAGTTTTCCGAACTGATGTTCACTACTGCTTCGGAGAATCGTGAATATGCGGTTAAACCGATGAACTGTCCGGGCCACGTGCAGATCTTCAACCAAGGGCTTAAGTCATACCGTGACTTACCGTTGCGTATGGCCGAGTTTGGTTCCTGTCACCGTAATGAGCCGTCCGGTGCGTTACACGGCCTGATGCGGGTGCGGGGCTTTACGCAGGACGACGCTCACGTTTTTTGTACCGAAGAACAAGTGCAGTCAGAAGTCGCCGCTTGCATTAAGATGGTCTACGAAACGTACGAAACCTTCGGTTTTGATAAGATCGATGTGAAGTTGTCAACGCGTCCGGAAAAACGTCTTGGCGATGACGCGACCTGGGATCGCAGTGAAAAAGCACTGGCGGATGCACTCAAAGCGCACGACATCGAGTTTGATTATTTACCGGGTGAGGGGGCTTTCTACGGTCCTAAGATTGAATTTACCCTGTTTGACTGTCTTGGCCGTGCCTGGCAGTGCGGTACTATTCAGTTAGACTTTGCGTTACCGGGACGTCTGGGTGCGACCTATGTCGGTGAAGACAATGACCGTCATACGCCGGTGATGATCCACCGTGCGATTCTGGGCTCGCTGGAGCGCTTTATGGGTATTCTGATCGAAGAATACGCCGGTCACTTCCCGGTTTGGTTAGCGCCAACGCAGGTTGTTTTGATGAATATCACCGATAATCAGAGCGATTATGTCAAAAAGGTGGTAAAATCTTTGAATGAAAAGGGAATTCGAGCAACAGCCGACTTGAGAAATGAGAAGATTGGCTTTAAAATCCGAGAGCATACTCTTAAACGAGTCCCTTATTTGCTTGTTGTCGGCGATAAAGAAGTCGAAGCAGGCGAGGTTGCGGTTCGTACCCGTGGCGGTGAAGACTTAGGTAAGTTCCCGCTGGAAGATTTCGTTGCACGCATCGAAGACGAAGTACGGACTCGCAAGATTTAATAATTGGATGGAGGAATAAACCATTAAAGGCGGAAAAAGAACTCAGAAAGCTGCAGATAAAAACCGTATCAACGAACAGATTACCAACGTTGATGAAGTTCGCTTAATCGGAACCGATGGTGAACAAATTGGTGTCGTCAGTATAAACGAGGCTCTTGACGCAGCAGCGGAAGCTGGTGTCGATTTGGTGGAGATGAGCCCTAATGCGGAGCCACCGGTCTGCCGCTTGATGGATTACGGTAAGTTCCTCTTCGAGAAGAGTAAAGAACAGAAAGAACAGAAGAAAAAGCAGAAACAGATTCAGGTTAAGGAAGTTAAGTTCCGACCTGGCACTGATGAGGGCGACTACCAGGTAAAACTGCGCAACCTGCGTCGTTTCCTCGAGGGAGGTGACAAAACTAAAGTCACTATTCGTTTCCGTGGCCGGGAAATGGCACACCAGGAGTTGGGCATCGAATTGCTGAATCGCGTTAAAAACGATTTAGAAGATGTTTCAACTGTTGAGTCGTTCCCTAGAAGGGCTGAAGGTCGTCAGATGATTATGGTTCTGGCGCCATCTAAGAAGTGATCGTGGTACACAAGTAGGCAGCGTAGCTGTCTCACCCTTTCACACTTTTAATCAACAATGCGGAGTTTAATTTCATGCCAAAAATGAAATCAAACAAAGGCGCTTCAAAGCGCTTTAAAAAGACTGCTTCAGGCGGTTACAAGTGCAAGCAATCTCACTTGCGTCACATTCTGACTAAGAAAACTCCTAAGCGTAAGCGTCAGCTGCGTGCTAAGAGCATGGTCCACGAAGCGGACATTAAATTAGTCGATCGTATGTTACCGTACGCATAAGGGGAGATTAGCAAATGGCACGAGTAAAACGTGGTGTAATCGCGAGAGCGCGTCACAAGAAAGTCCTGAAGCAGGCGAAAGGTTATTATGGTGCCCGTAGTCGCGTTTATCGCGTTGCGGTACAGGCAGTCACTAAAGCGGGTCAATACGCATACCGTGACCGTCGCAACAAGAAACGTCAATTCCGTCAACTGTGGATTGTTCGTATCAACGCTGCGGCACGTCAAAACGGTCTGTCATACAGCCGCTTTATCAACGGCCTGAAAAAAGCATCAGTAGAAATCGATCGCAAGATCCTTGCTGATATCGCAGTTCACGATCAAAACGGCTTTGCTGCTTTGGTTGAGAAAGCGAAAGGCGCACTGTAAATAACGGCCGTTTCGGTTTGTTAAAACAGATTTCAAAGGGAGCCAATTGGCTCCCTTTTTTGATCCATTTTCTGCTAGAATAGCGGCTTTAAAAATTACGCTATAACAGCCTATTGTCAGTGTTGAGGGAAACAATGCAATTACAGGAAATCGTCGCACAAGCCGAAGCGGCCATCGCCAATGCGGATAATCCGCAAGCGTTGGACGATGTTCGGGTTCAATACATGGGTAAAAAGGGTCAGTTGACCGAATTGCTGAAAGGCTTAGGTAAGCTGGATCCGTCTGAGCGCCGCGAAGCGGGGCAGCAGATCAACGAAGCAAAGCAGCAGGTACAGACCAGCATCAATGCCCGCAAAGAGTTGCTGAAAGCTGAAGAGCTGAAAGCGAAACTTGAAGCCGAGCGACTTGATGTTACCCTGCCGGGTCGTAATGCCGCGGTGGGTGGTGTACATCCGGTGACCCAGACCATTCGTCGTATTGAACAGTTTTTTGGTGACCTCGGTTTTAGCGTTAAAGAAGGTCCCGAAGTCGAGGACGGCTTTCATAACTTTGATGCGCTGAATATTCCGGCTAATCACCCGGCACGTGCGGATCACGACACCTTTTATTTTACTCCCTCAACGATGCTGCGTACGCAAACATCGGGTGTACAGATCCGTACCATGGAAGTTGAACAACCGCCGTTGCGGATTATTTCCCCGGGACGCGTCTATCGTAACGACTACGATCAGACCCATACGCCGATGTTCCACCAGGTCGAAGGCCTGATGGTTGACACCGGTGTGTCTTTTACCCAGTTAAAAGGCATTTTAGAAGATTTCCTGACGCACTTTTTTGAAGAGTCATTGCAAGTGCGCTTCCGCCCGTCGTATTTCCCGTTCACAGAGCCATCGGCAGAAGTCGATGTTATGGGTAAAGACGGCAAATGGTTGGAAGTGTTGGGTTGTGGCATGGTCCACCCGAACGTGTTGAAAGCCGTAGGTATTGACCCGGAGAAGTACACCGGTTTTGCCTTTGGGATGGGCGTTGAGCGCCTGACCATGTTGCGCTACGGCGTAACCGACTTACGCGCGTTTTTCGAAAACGACCTGCGTTTCTTAAAACAATTCAACTAATTCAACCAAAAGGGCAGTGGCACTATGAAATTTAGCGAACAGTGGTTACGTGAGTGGGTTAACCCGGCCATCGACAGCAATGAGCTTAGCGAACAGCTGAGCATGGCTGGCCTTGAGGTTGACGGTGTTGAGCCGGTTGCAGCCGACTTCCATACGGTGGTGGTCGGCGAGGTGGTCGAGTGCGGTCCGCATCCGGACGCCGATAAGTTGCAGGTGACAAAAGTCGATACTAACGACGGCGAGTTGCTGGATATTGTTTGTGGCGCACCCAATTGCCGGCAGGGCTTAAAAGTTGTGGTAGCCAAAGTTGGCGCGGTGTTGCCGGGTGATTTCAAGATTAAAAAAGCGAAACTGCGTGGCCAGCCGTCGCACGGTATGTTGTGCTCATTCAAAGAGCTGGGCTTGATTGATGATCACGAAGGCATCATTGAGTTACCGGCGGATGCACCGGTCGGTAAGGACTACCGCGAATACCTTGGCCTTGACGACAACAGCATTGATATTGATTTGACCCCGAACCGTGGTGATTGTTTAAGCATTCGCGGTATCGCCCGTGAGGTGGGTGTGCTCAATCGTATGGATGTTAAGCAACCGCAAATCAGCGCCGTTGAAGCCTCCATCAGCGATCAAAAAGCGATTACCTTGGCCGCTCCTGAGCAGTGTCCTCGCTACTTGGGTCGGGTGATTAAAGGCATTGACGTCAGCCGCCCAACGCCGATCTGGATGAGCGAAAAATTACGCCGCAGTGGTATTCGCAGCATCGATCCGGTCGTTGACGTAACGAATTATGTGTTGTTAGAGCTCGGTCATCCGATGCACGCGTTCGACCTGGACACCCTGCAGGGTGACATTACTGTTCGTCTTGCGGCAAAGCAGGAAAAGCTGACGTTACTGGACGGTGAGGAAGTCACGCTGGATGACGATGTCCTGGTGATTGCTGATGAGCAAAAAGCACTGGCTATGGCCGGCGTTTATGGCGGTAAAGACAGTGGCGTGACATTAGACAGCAAAAACATTTTCTTAGAAAGCGCGTTTTTTGCACCGGATGCGATTTTGGGTAAAGCCCGTCGCTATGGTCTGCACACCGACGCGTCACACCGTTATGAGCGCGGTGTTGACCCACAGTTACAACGCACGGCGATGGAGCGCGCAACGGAATTACTGTTGGCGATTTGCGGTGGTGAAGCGGGTCCCATTACCGAAGCGGTATCCGAGCAGCATTTACCCGCGCGCGCCAGTGTAACCTTACGCAGCTCGCGTTTGGCCAAGGTCCTGGGCGTACAGATTGCCGATAATGAGGTAACCGAAATCCTCCAGCGTCTGGGGCTTGAAGTCAGCTTTGCGAACGGCGCATGGCAGGTTCAGGTGCCGTCGTATCGTTTTGACATTGCCATTGAAGAAGATCTTATCGAAGAAGTGGCACGGGTATACGGTTATAACGCGATCCAAGCCGCAGCCCCGGCTGCACAGTTGCGCATGACCGACCGCAAAGAAGCACAAATCAGTCGTCACACGCTGGTAAATGCGCTGGTGGAGCGCGGGTATCAGGAAGCCATTACCTACAGCTTTGTTGATCCGAAGCATCAAGCCATGTTGTTTAACGAGGCCGCCGCGTTGACCTTACCGCACCCGATTTCGATCGAAATGTCATCGATGCGCGTGAGCCTATGGCCCGGTCTTGCCGGAGCCGTTGCGCACAACCAAAAGCGTCAGCAGGCGGTGCTGGCTTTCGTTGAAACGGGTTTGCGCTTTATTCCGGATGAAAAAGCTGAGAACGGCGTTCGTCAGGAGCCGGTGTTGGGCGGTATCCGTGCGGGTAAAGCACACGTTGAGCATTGGTCAGAAGGCGATCGTGCGATTGATTTTTATGACGTTAAAGGTGATGTCGAGGCGTTGTTGGAGAAAACCGGCGAAGCGCATTTGTTCCGCTTTGTTGCTGACCAGCACGATGCCTTACATCCGGGGCAGTCGGCGGCGATTTACAAAGGTGAACGCAAAGTCGGCTTCATTGGCGCCTTACATCCTCAGCACGAAAAAGCATTGGGGTTAAACCAACGGGCGTTTGTGTTTGAGATTGAGCTTGATGCGATTGCTGTTCGTCGCATTCCTGTGGCTCAGCCAATATCCCGTTACCCCAGCATTCGCCGTGACTTAGCGCTGGTTCTGGACGAGTCAATTGCCGCTGGTGAAGTGTTGGCTGAACTGGAAAATGTTGGCGTAAAACAGTTAGTTGGCCTAAACTTGTTTGATGTTTACCAAGGCGAAAATTTGCCTGCCGGCAAACGCAGCCTGGCGTTAAGTATCACCTTACAGGATACCGATAAGACGCTGGAAGAAGCCGAAGTCAACGAGTTGATGGACCGCTTCGTAAGTAAGCTAAAAGACGAGTTTAATGCAACCTTGAGGGATTAAACCATGGCGCTGACTAAAGCAGAATTAGCGGAAATGCTCTTTGAGAAGCACGGCATCAACAAGCAGGATGCAAAAACTTTGGTAGAAGATTTTTTCGAGGAGATCCGAGCTGTTTTAGAAACTGGCGAGCAGGTGAAATTATCAGGCTTTGGTAATTTTGAGTTGCGAACTAAAAATCAGCGCCCCGGCCGCAATCCTAAAACCGGTGAGGATATTCCTATCAAAGCTCGCCGGGTGGTTACCTTTAAACCCGGCCAGAAATTTAAAAGCCGAGTTGAAAACGCAAAACCCGAGGATTAACCTCGGGTTTTTTTATCATGATTGAGCGTTGAGTGACTCTATACTCGGAAAAACAAGCTACTAAACGGGTTCAGTAACCGGCTGATACCGGAAGTAAAATAGAGTGGTGCATCCAGCGTCGCCAACGTTAAACAATCGTTTTCAGACGTCTGCGGCGTGTGGGTACGATCGGCGTCCAATAAGATAAAGTCGCCATCGTAATAGACATCGTTTTCATCATTAAACACGCCATCAATGACTAACGTTGCTTCCTGTCCCTTGTGCGTATGCTCAGGAACCTGAGTGCCCGGCTCCATGTAAATCAGACTGGTGTGACCACGCTCACCAACATTAACCGGGGCGCGCCAAAGCTTGCCGACCAAATTGGTCCATTCACCAATGCGACTGTGATTACAGGCCAGCGTACGCGGCAGCACAAAGCGGCGACCCTCGAGGCATATCAGCTCTTCGGGCTGAATGGACGGCTTGGCTTCGGAGGAGAAAATTTCCTCCAGCATTTTATCGCAGGTGGCTTTGCTCATGCCGCTGAAAGCTGCTGTCGGCGTCGTTAAGGTTTCAACAACCGTGTCCAGGTGCTTTTGGCACAAGTCCGATTCGATGTCACACACTGTCTGCTGACAAACAGGGCACATATCAATGTGCGTGCCAACAACCAACGTCATTGACGCACTGAGATCGCCTGCCGCGTATTGATACAGGATGGCTTCGCTAGGATGTGATTTAATCATGCTCAACTATCAACTCTTTTAACTTCTTTAATGCCAGTCGGGTACGAGACTTCACAGTACCTAACGGAATACCGAGGGAATCCGATACTTCTTGCTGTGATTTGCCTTCAATGTAAATTTTTTCAACCACCTCACGCTGAGCGTCCGGCAGTTGACCGTAGTAATGAGCGATTTCTTGCATTAGTACGTCATTATCTAAGGCATAACCGTCATCAAGATTATCATTTTGTTCCGCCAGGATCGGCCAGAGCTCGTCGGCGCTGATGTCATCCTTGCGTTTTTTGTTTTTGCGCAATAAGTCAAAGCGAATATTACGCGCAATCGTAAAGATCCAGGTTGACGGTGAACCACGATCGGGCTTAAACAAGTGCGCCTTGTGCCAAACGTTGGTCATGGTCTCCTGAACCAAATCCATTGCAGTTTGCTCATTACCAAATTGCCGTGTGCCATAAGCTTGCAATTTAGGAGCAAAATGACTGAACAACTCGCTGAACGCAGCTCTACTGCGCGACTCTGCTATCTTAGCGAGAAGCTCAGCTGCCTTATCGGCAGTGTCTTGCTGGGTTGTATTCATAACTCCCCGTTGCGAAGTTCTCTCTGACGTCACTTGCATAATTAGACCTGCTTTATTGCTCGTTGTCTTACTATGAACGTGATCCTGTAGTCAGTGGATCACAGTTGCCAGAAAAAAGTGTTAACTACGACACTAATTGTAGCAGATATTCAGAAACCTCAAGAGGATTATCTTGCTTGATCAACTGCTGTTTTGCGTGCACATCCAACGGCAGAATTTCCAGCCAGCGTTGGCATAACCAGCTTAACTCGTCAAAACGTTCATCCTCATACAAGTTGCCAAGCTCTGGATAAACCTGAAAAATTTCCTGTAAGCGCTCTCGTAAAATGATTTTATCCGACGACAGCGATTTATCCGGCCACGGGGGCAGACGTTCGATGCGCCCCATGTTGAGTCCGTCGCGTTCACAGTGATGAGCGTGAATTTGAACACGGTCTTTACCTTCCACAGTGATACCCAAAAAACCATCATCGAGCATTTCGAAATCAATAATGCTAACCGCAGTGCCGAAAGGCAGTATGTAGTTGTTTGAATCTTTACTTTCGTTGGGATCAAACATACAAATGACAAAGTCGGTCTGCGCAGACATACAATGCTTGACCAGCCGTGTGTAGCGTGGCTCGAAAATGCGCAAACGTAAACGACCTTCGGGCAGCACATGAGCTGTCAAAGGAAATAGCGGAAGTTCTTCGTACTGCGTCATATCACCTAACTGCCGTTGTTATTGATTGAGTTGTTGATGATTACGCAGAGCGGCAAAAGATGGATCTGAAAAATTTGTTTGACAGCAAACTTTTACGCGTTGTTGTACGTTATAAGTAACAACTAAAACGGAGTGGTAACGAATCAATGGAATCGAAACAATTGAAAGTTGGGATCAGCGCCTGTTTACTCGGTGATGAAGTGCGTTTTGACGGGGGTCATAAACGCTCGACATTTTGTGATAACGAGTTATCCAGACACGTCGAATTCGTTCGCTTTTGCCCGGAAGTTGGTATTGGCCTGCCGATTCCACGGCCGACCATTCGGCTGGAACAACACGGCGAACAAATACGTGCGGTGATCCCAAAGACAGGTGGTGACGTCACCCGCGAGTTAAGCGACTTTGCCGACAAAATACAGATAAAAGCAGAGCAACTGAGCGGTTATGTGTTGTGTGCCAAGTCACCCAGCTGCGGCATGGAAAGGGTAAAGTTGTATGATGCCAAGACCGGCCATGCGCGCAAGGAGGCGATGGGGATTTTTGCACGTCGTTTGCAGGAGCTCAACCCAGCGTTGCCGCTGGAAGAGGATGGTCGCTTGAACGACCCGCATCTGCGCGAAAACTTTATTCTACGAGTATGGGTGTATGGCCATTGGCAGCAACTGCCACGGCCGCTGACAAAAGCGGCGGTACTGGAATTTCATACACGCTGCAAATTGTTGTTGTTGGCTCACAACCAGCCCATCTATCGAACGCTGGGTAAACGGCTCGCAGACGTCAATACCATCGATGATGCGTTTGCTAAAAGCTACATCATCGAATTGATGGATGCGTTATCAGAGCCCGCGTCGCGTCGCAATAACACCAACGTGTTGCAGCACATTCAAGGGTACTTTAAAGGGCAGTTGAGTGCCGATCAGAAACAAGAATTCAGTGACATGATCATGCAATACCATGATGGCATTCTGCCACTGATGGCACCGCTAACACTGGTTCGCCACTATTTGCGACAGTTCCCGAACAGTTATCTGGCTAAGCAGTGGTACATCCAACCGTACCCCGAAGATTTAAAACTGCGTTATGGCTTATAGAGCATGATACAAGGACATCAATAATGACGGCGTTGGTTTGGTTTCGGCACGATTTACGAATTCAGGATAACCCGGCATTGGCAAGCGCCTGTGCTGAACACGATGAAGTCCATGCGGTGTATTTGTTGCCGCAGCAGACCTTTGCGGACGCGCACTTCTGGTCACCGCGTAAGGCCGACCTATTGTGGCGTCACCTGAGCGAATTTCAGGCGGATTTACACGCTAAAGGTATATTACTAAAGGTTAAGGTGCATGACACCTTTGCTGAATCTGGCGCAATTATTTCAGGGGTTGCAAAAGAGGTAAGTGCTGATTGCGTTTATTTTAACGTAGAATATCCGGTACACGAAAGTAAACGCGACGGGGCGGTACGGTCTGCCCTTAGGCAGCACGATATCGACAGCCGAGTGTACCACGGCTTGTTGTTGGTCGCGCCGGATCAGGTGAAGACTCAACAGGGTGATTACTATAAAGTTTTCACGCCGTTCAACAAAGCCTGGCGGCAGCAGTTGGCTCAGCAAACGTCGTGGCAGCCAACGGCGGTTGAGGTGAGAAAACCGGTGACTCAAGATCCGCAGCCGTTACCGGAATGTCCTCTTCCACGGATCGATACCAGTGCTGACTGGCCAGTCGGTGAGCAGGCAGTATTGAGTAAATTTGGCCAGTTCGTTGGACACAGCCTAAAGGATTATCAGCGACTTCGTGACCTGCCTGCGGTGGCCGGTACATCGAAGTTATCCGCCTATCTTGAGCTCGGGGTGGTTGCGCCTAAAACGTTGGCGCGCAATTTACAGTCATTGTCACCGTCGTTCCCCCATGGCCTGGAACAGGGGCCGGATACCTGGTTGACTGAACTGGCCTGGCGTGAGTTTTATCAGCACCTGATGTATCACGAACCGCGCCTCAGCCGCGGTGAGAATTACCAACAACAAACTCAGGGCTTGCCGTGGCGAGACGATGAAGAAGGGTTTCAGCGTTGGTGCGAAGGACGTACCGGTTATCCGATTGTTGATGCCGGTATGCGCGAGCTGAATGAAACCGGTTGGATGCATAACCGGCTGCGTATGATTACCGCCAACTTTCTGGTTAAGGATTTGTTGATCGACTGGCGTAAGGGTGAGCGCTATTTCATGGAAAACCTGATCGATGGCAGTTTTCCGGCCAACAACGGGGGTTGGCAATGGAGCGCATCGGTCGGCACTGACGCGGTGCCGTACTTCCGCGTTTTCAACCCGATTCGGCAGAGTGAAAAGTTTGATCCCGAAGGCAGCTATATTCGTAAATGGGTTAATGAGTTGAAGGATGTTCCGACAAAACACATTCACTGGCCGCACGCGTGGTTGAAGCAGCGGGGTGACGACAATTATGCCAAACCCATGGTTGATCACAGCGTCGCACGCGAGCGGTTTTTAACAACATTCAAGCAGGTGAAAAATGGATAACCAAGAATTGGTCGATGCGCTTAAATCGTTCTATGACGAGTTTAAAGCCGACAATCTTGATCAACTGGAAGAAATGTATCACGAGGACGTGAGTTTTACTGATCCAATTCATCAGGTCGTCGGCTTAAAAGATTTACAAGCTTATTTCAAACATACCATGGAAAATGTTGAATACTGCCACTTCGCCTTTGACCACGAGCTGGTCGGCGACGATAAAGCCTTTTTAATGTGGCAGATGCGTTTTTCTCATCCTAAGCTGGGTAATGGTATGGAGATTGTGCTGCCGGGGGTTACCTACCTCAGTTTTGAGGATGGCAAGATCCGCGAACAGCAGGATCATTATGACCTGGGGGCCATGCTCTATGAACATGTTCCTTTGGTCGGTTATGTAATCGATAAAATCAAACAACGTTTGGTGGCAGACTCATGAACGTTCTTATTACCGGCGCGACGTCGGGTATTGGTCATCAATTGGCCCTGGATTACGCCAAAGATGGTCACACGGTGGTCGCCTGTGGGCGCAAACAGGACGCCCTGGACACCTTAGCCAGTGCCTATCCGGATCAGATTAAAACGCTGCGGTTTGATATTACGGATAAGAGTGAAACTCTGTCTGCACTGGCTACACAGGAGCCGA
Organism: Idiomarina sp. OT37-5b; assembly: GCF_002968395.1. Taxonomy (NCBI): domain Bacteria; kingdom Pseudomonadati; phylum Pseudomonadota; class Gammaproteobacteria; order Alteromonadales; family Idiomarinaceae; genus Idiomarina; species Idiomarina sp. OT37-5b. Next base: position 1,434,587 of record NZ_CP027188.1, on the reverse strand, counting down.
TTGATATCGCGATTTTAAGCGCTGGTGTGTGCGAATATCTGGACGTAAAACATTTTGACGCCGACATGTTCGAACGCGTATTCCGGGTGAATGTGTTCGGCACGATGAACACGGTCGAGGCGTTGTTGCCAAACCTGAATCGCGGTAGCAAACTGGTGATTGTCGGTAGTCTTGCGCGCTTATTACCCTTTACCAAAGCGCAGGCCTATGGCGGCTCCAAAGCTGCCATCCACTACATCACCCGTTCGTTAGAAGTTGATCTGAAAGAAACTTATGGCATCGATGTATTGGCGGTATCGCCTGGGTTTGTTAAAACACCCATGACCGATGCGAACGATTTTGAAATGCCGATGCGGGTGTCGGTGGAGTTTGCTTCGCAGGCCATTCGCAAGGGTATCGCGAAAGGTCGGCGGGATATTGGTTTTCCAAAATTATTCAGTGGTATGTTACGCGTGATGTCGTTACTGCCGCAGGGAATGCAGGTTGCTTTATCGCGACGTATGGCAAGGAACTCATAAAGAATGAAAATTGCGGTAATTGGTAGTGGTATCTCTGGCCTGACGGCCGCTTATTATTTAAGTAAAAAACACCAGGTATCGGTGTTCGAAAAAAACGACTACATTGGCGGACATACCGCAACGGTCGACGTAAAACTGGGTAATCAGACGCTGGCCGTAGACACCGGGTTTATCGTTTTTAACGACAAAACCTACCCACGGTTTAAGCGCCTGTTGCGCGAATTACAAGTTAACTGGCGCGATACCGAAATGAGCTTCAGTGTGACCGACCCGATTTCCGGATTAGAATATAACGGTCATACCCTGAATACCTTATTTGCGCAGCGGAGCAATCTGTTTCGACCCAAATTTTATCGCCTGTTAAACGGCATCGTAAAATTCAACAATGCGGCGAAAGCGGCGTTGACCAATGGCGAAGACGTTGATCAGAAGACGTTAGGCGAATTTCTCGGTGAGCTTCAGTTATCAGACGATGTCGCACGGCTGTATTTGTTGCCGATGATTTCGGCCATTTGGTCGTCGAGTATCGCCGATGCTGAGCAGTTCCCACTGGGTTTCTTTCTGCGCTTCTTTGAAAACCATGGCTTGCTAAACATCGCCGATCGGCCGCAATGGCACACCATTAACGGTGGTTCAAAATCCTATATTCCACCGTTGGTAAGGCCGTTTCAGGAACGCCTGTATTTGAACAGTGAAATTACCGAATTACGACGCCAGCAGGATCAGGTTCAGTTGCACTTCAGCGACGGCAAAATCGAGTACTTTGACGAAGTCATTATCGCGACACACAGTGACCAGGCACTGCAACTGCTGGGTGATGCCACTGACGACGAACGTGAGATTCTGGGGGCGATTGAATACCAGCCGAACGACGTGGTTCTGCACACCGACGCCGGGCTGTTACCAAAAAGCCGCCGGGCCTGGGCAAGCTGGAACTATCTGTTGCGCAAAGAGGGCGATGCGGAGTTGAAACCAAGTTCGGTCACCTACAACATGAACATTTTGCAGGGTTTGCGCACTGAGCAGCCTCTTTGCGTCACATTAAACAACACCGCGGCTATCGATCCGGCTAAAGTGATTCAGCGCTTTCGTTACGACCACCCGCAGTATTCTATTCCGTCGTTGCGGGCACGTCAGCAACGCGACCGCATCTGTGGCAACCTCAGCACCCATTACTGTGGAGCCTATTGGTATAACGGCTTCCACGAAGACGGTGTGCGTAGCGCTATTGATGTAGTTAATCGCATCGACCCAACGCTTAACGTGCCGAACGAGTAGTCGTTATGCAAACACCACATGACAGCGCACTGTATTGGGGAGAGGTCTATCACCGTCGACTGCGGCCAACGCAACATAGCTTCAGCTATCGTTTTATGCAGTGGTTTATTGCATTGGACGAACTGGAAACGCTGCATAAAACCTCCCGTTGGTTTTCCACCAAAGGTTTTGCACCGCTTTGGTTTCGCCGCAAAGACTATCTGCGGGACCACAGCGGCAACTTGCAGCAGGCCGCGTTAGCAAAAATGTCAGAGTTGGCTGGCGAAAGGCTCGAGGGGCGGGTGTTCTTTATGGGTAACCTCCGCACCTTTGGGCTGTTTTTCAGTCCGGTAAACTTTTACTTCCTGCAACAGCAGGGGCAGTATACCCATATGCTGGCCGAAGTGAGTAACACGCCTTGGTTGGAGCGCCACTATTATCTGGTTGATTTGGCCGAACCACACCCAACGACGCAAAAAGCCTTTCATGTCTCTCCCTTTAATCCGCTCGATATGACTTACCATTGGAGCATTAAGGTGCCGTCCGATGACGTCTTTATACAACTTGCCGCCGCAACGGAAAAAAAAGACTTTATCGCCGGGATGAAATTATCCCGGGGACCGTTAAACCGAGCGGGCATTTGGCGCGTATTAAAAACAACACCAGTGATGGCCCTAAAAATCATCGGTGGTATTTATTGGCAAGCGTTGAAGTTGTTTGTAAAACGCACACCTTTTTACGGTCATCCATAAAAAAATAACAGTTATACAAGAGGGAAAAGTACCATGGCAAATGGTGAAAGTGCGTTAGCGGCACCGTTCGAGTTTAAAGGACTCGATAAGATGTTTCGGTCGTTGGCGATGAAACTGTTGGATCACTTGCAACACGGCTGCCTGACCTTAACAGAACAAGGACGTCTGGTTGGCCAGTTCGGTGACAAAAGCAGTGAACTGCGAGCGGATATTGATGTTAAAAAGCCTAACTTTTATCGAGGCCTGCTGGTCGGTGGCAGTATCGGTGCAGCAGAACTGTACATTGACAAGGTATGGGAAACCAACGACCTGACCGCGGTGATACAAATCTTTGCCCGTAATCTGCCCGCGCTGGATAAACTGGAGTCGCGGGTCGCCTGGCTTACCTTTCCGATCAATAAATACAATCACTGGGCTAATCGAAATCATAAACAACAGGCAAAGCGCAATATCTCAGCGCACTACGACCTGGGTAATGAGCTGTATTCACGCTTCCTCGACCCGCACATGCAATACTCCAGTGCATTATTTCACTCGGCAACGGAATCATTAGAGCAAGCGCAGGTCAATAAGATGGATCGTCTGTGTCAGCAGCTCGATTTGAAACCAACTGACCATCTGCTGGAAATTGGTACCGGCTGGGGTGGTCTCGCGGTCTACGCAGCCAAACATTATGGTTGCCATGTTACCACCACGACCATCTCCGAAGAGCAATACCGCTACGCCGAGCAGCGCATTAAAACGGAAGGTCTGGAAGACCGGATTACGCTGTTGAAAGAGGATTATCGGGATCTGACCGGACAGTACGATAAATTGGTTTCGGTGGAGATGATTGAAGCGGTTGGTAAACAGTATTTGCCCACCTTCTTTAAAACCTGTAATGACCGTTTAAAACCAGGCGGTGTCATGGCGTTACAGGCCATCACCATTGCCGATCAACGTTACAGTAGTTATGCACGGTCGGTCGACTTCATACAGAAGCACATTTTCCCGGGCGGGTTTCTACCATCGGTTCATTCAATGACCGAGCTGTACAAATCGAAAACGCAGATGGTGGTTCGTAACATCCATGATATGGGTAAAAGCTATGCAGAAACCCTGAAGCGCTGGCAACAGGCTTTCAATGCTAAGCGTGAAGAGCTTGAGCCACTGGGTTATGACGAACGTTTTTCCCGCTTATGGAATTATTACTTTAGTTACTGCCAGGGTGGCTTTTTAGAGGAGTCTGTGTCGGTGGTTCAACTGACCGCGACCAAAGCACGTTATGAGTGATTCGGTAAAACACAAGATTGCCAGTTTTGTGCTGTTTAACGTTTTGTGGCTGTCCGCCGTTGCAGGGCGTGAACAGTACATCTGGTTGACCCTGGCGCTGGTCGTTGCCCAGGTCGGCTATAGTCTTTGGGTGGCTAAAATTAAGCTGCGTCTGATCCTGCAATTGCTGGCTGTTGGGCTATTACTGGAAGCCATCGCAACCGGTCTTGGCACCATCGACTTTACCGGCGGCTTGTTCCCGTTGTGGCTGGCTTTGTTGTGGATCGGCTTTGCAGCAATGGCGCCGGTGGCACTGGACTGGCTTACTGAAAAGCCCACCATTGCGGCGCTGGCCGGTGCTATCTCCGGGCCGTTCAGTTACTGGGTAGGGATTGGTCTGGGAGCCGGTGAGAGTGGGTCGGTGCTGCAACTGGTGGTTACCTATGCCATTGTCTGGGCATTGTTTATGTTGTTTTTCTGCCGCGCTTTTAAGGCGCGTCAGGACGAGAGGTTAATCCTATGAAACATCGCTTAATGTCAGGCGTTGCTGGTGCACTGCTGGCAGCCGCCTTAGTAGTGCCTGCTGCTGCTGCGTCTCAGTGTGACGCAGCAGTACCACAACAACACCAATTAGTCGGCAAAACCCGTCTCAGCGTGATGTTTTGGGACGTGTATGATGCCCGACTGTTTACTGACTCCGGTGAATTTGAATGGTCGCGCAAAGCGTCCCTGAATAAAGTTCTGGTACTGGATTACCTGCGCGATATCAAGGCGAAAGATTTGGTTGAGACGACGGGTGAAGAATGGCAACGACTGAAATTTGATCATGCCGATCAACAGCAGTGGTTGGAGCAACTGCAAGCTATGTGGCCGGACATTAACGAAGGTGATTGTTTGGCGCTGGTCGAAACCAAAGAAGGTTATGCTGAGTTTTATCAGGGCGAAAAATTACTCGGAACGATAAAGGATAAAACCTTCACCGAGTATTTTCTGGCCATTTGGTTATCGCCCGAGTCGCGTTTTGACGATGAGCGTGAAGAACTGGTTGGAGAGTCATCATGATGCAATGGATTAAAGCGGGGTTGCTGGCGCTGGTCAGCGTGCTGTTTTTGGCCGCCTGTTCGACAAGTATCGAGGACTATGAAGGACGTGAACCGGCCCTTAAATTGGAAGAATTTTTCAATGGCAAACTGGTCGCGTACGGCACCGTACAGGATTATTCCGATGATGTGATTCAGCGTTTCCGGGTGGAAATGGTTGGTCGCTGGGACGGCAACGAAGGTAAGCTGGAAGAACAGTTTTACTATGCCGACGGCAGTACTCAGGAGCGTATCTGGTATCTCACCAAAACGGGTCCGAATACCTACGAGGGACGCGCCAGTGATGTCGAAGGCACGGCCGTGGGAACCACCGCCGGCAATGCTTTGAACTGGCAATACGTGCTGAACGTAAAAATGGACGACGGCAGTACCATGGCGTTGAGTTTGGATGACTGGATGTACCTGATAGACAGCGACAACATGATTAATCGTACCAGTATGTATAAATTTGGCATTCCGGTAGGCGAGATCACCTTGTACATCGGTAAGCGTCAGGAGTAATACAACAAAACGCCCTGTACCATTAAGATTCTCTGTTATCCGCCGATAACCTGCGTATAATGCGGCAGTCTGTGCAGTGAGGATTTAGCAGTGATGATGAACGGTCCAACGTTTTCTTATAACAACCCCAGAATCAATGGCCAAACCATTTTTGTTAAGCGTGGCGAGCACGCCGGCAAATTGGGCATCGTCAAGCAGACCCTGGACGGTGAACGCTTTGTAGTATCGCAAGCAGATTTTGGCGATGAGAAAGTGACGCTAAAGCGCAGTGAGTTTTTGGTCTATCGTTACCGCAAAATACGCGTACCCATTGATAAGGTCGCGGGTAAAAATCCAGAAATGCTATAACCGGATTCATAATAAAAAAGCCGTCTGTTGCAGCAACAGACGGCTTTTTTGCTATTTATGCGGTTAAAATGAGCCGCGGGGCAGGCGACACTGGGTTGCATCCTGTTCCAGCTTTTTACGCCACAATTCTTTCGCAGTAAGGCCGCCAGCGCTTGCCGAACTGGCTTTTTTCGTGGTGCTTTTTTTCGCCGCGGGTTTTTTGGCCGCCGAGGTTTTCGCTGCCGGCTTTTTCTCCGCTTTAGGCTTGGACGAACCTGCGGCCGCTGAACCTAGTGCTTCGGCTTCTTCTGCCAATTGTGCCAGACGTACATTCTTGCCGCCGTCAACACTGTACCAACCGTTGCTGGCTTCGATGGTCGGTTTTTTGCCGTGTGCTTTTTGGTAAGCCTGTTCGTACTCAGCAAGTACTTTTTCTTTGTCCAGTTTGCTCATTCAACGATTCCTATTCGGTATCAGATTAACTAACATTTTCGTGCAAAATTTACGCTACATTTCTGTTTATACCGTTTTTTCGGATTATTGTCTAATTTCGGGTAGAATCCTGATAATAACGACAATGAATTGTATGGAGTAACCGCATGACAGTCTCACGTGATGAGCTTTTAGCCTATCTGAACGAACAACTTAATGTTGCAAACATTCGTGATTTTTGTCCCAACGGCCTCCAGGTGCAGGGTAAAGCATCGATCCAAAAAGTGGTGACCGGGGTTACCGCCAGCCAGGCCTTGATTGATCATGCCATTGAGCAGCAGGCGGATGCTTTGCTGGTGCATCATGGCTACTTCTGGAAAAACGAGGCGGCGCCGATTGTGGGCATGAAACAGCGGCGTATCAAAGCGCTACTGGCTAACGATGTTAATTTGTTTGCTTATCATTTGCCGCTGGATGTTCATCCGCGTTGGGGCAACAACGCCCAGTTAGCGGCGCTAATGAATTGGCAGGTAGCCGGTCCCGCAGAACCGCACGATCCAGCCTGTGCGTTGATGCTTGGCCATTGCGATGCGATCGCCAGTGACGAGCTGGCACAGCAACTGCAACAACGGCTTGAACGCGAGCTTAGCTGTTATGTCCCGGTGCAACGGCCGATTAAACGACTGGCCTGGTGCACCGGCGGTGGTCAGGGCTTTATTGACCAGGCGGCCGCGTTGGGTGTGGATGCCTTTATCACCGGTGAAGTGTCAGAGCAGACCGTACACAGTGCGCGTGAACAGGACATTGCTTTCTTCGCTGCCGGACATCACGACACCGAACGTTATGGTGCCAAAGCGCTTGGCGAACATCTGCAACAGCAGTTTGGGCTGGATGTGCAATTTGTTGACATGGATAATCCCGCGTGAAGCAGCAGCGTGCGCCGCGCGGCGATTTTACCGGTATCAGTAAGAAATTTGCCCGTAACATCTACGACAGCACCAAAGGTCGGTTGCGCATGGCGGTGCTGAAGCGTGATCTGGAGCCGTTTATCAACGGCAACAAGCGCACAGTACTGGATGTCGGTGCCGGTCTGGGTCAGGTTAACGAATGGTTTCTTGCTAAGGGTCACCACGTGATTCACTCGGACGTGTCTGCCGAAATGGTTGAGGAAGCCCAGCAACGTCATCAACAGCTTGGGTTGAACCGGTTTGCACAATATCTGGTGGCGCCGTTGGCGCAATTGCCGGAGCAACTGCCTGACCAACAGTTTAGTCTGATTTTATGTCATGCGATGCTGGAGTGGGTGGATGATGGCAAAGCTGCGATTGAGCAACTGGGCCAGTTATTAAAGCCCGGCGGCACGCTGTCGCTGATGTTTTACAACCGTAACGCCAAGTTAATGGCGAATGCGGTGTACGGTAACTTTGATTACATTGCGCGTGGCCTTAAAGTTAAGAAAACCGTGCGACTTAGCCCACAGACCCCCCATGATCCTGCGGCCGTCAGCCAGTGGCTGAGCGACTGCGGTCTGCACATCAAACAACAGACCGGCGTCCGCTGCTTCCACGACTATCTGCGCGATGTCTCTGACCAACAACGTTTTGATGAGTTATTGGAGCTGGAACTGCAGTATAACCGTACGTCGCCGTTCCGCGAGCTGGGGCGTTATCAGCACTGGCTTATCGAAAAACCAAAGGATTAGCAGCGCGGTTATGACGGTATTGCTTATTACCCATGGCGCAAGCGCAACGGCACAACGCTGGAGAGATCGTTATCAGCGCTGGTTTGAGAAGCGCCGACAAACGGTGTTGCAACTCACTACGGGCGCGACACAGGATAACGATATTCTTACCCTGCACCGCTATCTGGAACGGGCCAACGAAGTGCTGATATTGGCCGGTGACGGGACCTTACACTGGCTCGTGAATCAACTGACTGAAGCGCAGGCGCAACGGCTGATCCTATCGCCCATTCCTTGTGGTACCGGTAACGACTTTGCGCGCGATCTGGGTCTGCTGCGAGCGGACTGGCGTATGCGGGAGGACGAGCAACTGACGTTGGCGTCCGTTGATATTGGCGAGTTGCACGGCACTCGCTTTGTGAATGCCGCGAGCCGTGGTTTGGCTGCGGATTTGGTGCAGCGACAAGGCGTGCGGAGTAAGCTTTGGTTCGGGCGCGTCAGCTATGTGTTGGGGGTATTGGCCTGGTGGATGCGATATCAGTATCAGCCGCACCAAGCGAATACGCCGGTGTTACAGTCACTGCTGGTCGGGCGCTTTCTGGGTGGTGGTTTGTGTCTGGCACCACAGGCTGATCGGCGTCATGGGTTGCTGACACGGGTTACTGTCAGTGCTGCACCGCGACGTCAGTTGTTGGGCGTGTTATGGGCTGTGTTGCGTGGTCGGCACGCAGCTCATCCGTTGGTGCGAATTGAACAACAGCAAGAATTCTTGCTCCAGGCTTCAGCGCTGGAAATTGATGGTGAATATTATGCGGACCCCATCGCTGGAGCCGCTAATGTATTACGGGGCTTTATTACAGTAAGAGTTGCACGACGATAACGAGCGAATACCGTCTGCGGACGGTCAATAAAGGAGTCAACAGTATGAAATGCACATTTATTGGTCTTGGCGTGATGGGCTACCCGATGGCACGCCACTTAAAACACGCCGGCTTTGACGTTTGTGTTTATAACCGCACTGCCAGCAAAGCGGAGCGTTGGGTAAGCGAGTATCAGGGACGCTATGGCAGTACCCCGGCTGAAGCAAGTAAAGACAGTGATTTTGTCATGGTCTGTGTCGGCAATGACGATGATGTACGTAGCGTATTTTATGGTGACGACGGTTTGTTGGCGCAATTAAAACCCGGTGCCGTGGTGATTGATCACACCACCGCATCGGCGGAGCTGGCCAAGGAGCTGGATGAAGCGGTTCGGGCTAACGGCGGCGCTTTCCTGGATGCACCAGTTTCCGGCGGTCAGGCGGGAGCCGAGAAGGGCATCATGACGACGATGGTTGGCGGTGAGCAGGAAACCTTTGATAAAGCGCAACAGGTGCTTGAATGTTATGCCAAAACTCGTGTGTTGATGGGGCCGGCCGGCAGTGGTCAATTGGCGAAGATGGTGAATCAGATTTGTATCGCTAATGCTGTACAGGGGGTCGCCGAGGGCTTGCACCTGGCGCGTAAAGTCGGGCTTGACCCCGATAAATTGGTTGAAGCGGTCAGTGCCGGTTCGGCAGGCTCGTGGCAGTTGGTGAATCGCTACCGCACCATGTGGGATCAGGAGTACGAGCATGGCTTTGCCGTCGACTGGATGCGTAAGGATTTAGGCATTGCCTTGAATGAGGCGCAGCGCCGTGGTGCGGCACTGCCGGTAACCGCTTTACTTGACCAGTTTTACGGAGAAGTACAGGCCATGGGTGGTGGCCGTTGGGACACCTCCAGCTTAATGGCACGACTGGATAAGCTTGCGGGTGATTGGAAGGATTAACCGTAAAACGTCGCGCCAAAGGCGCGACCTACGTGTAGCTTGCGCCTTTGGCGCAAGAAAAAAGGCCTCGAAAGAGGCCTTTTTTGGTCTAATGCTAAGGGTATGACGGTTAACGAATACCCGCACGACGCAGAGCGTTGGTGCTGAAGTCTTCACGTTCTGGCTTAATATCCCAGTCCATGTATTCACTTTCTTCGTTACCGAGGCCCAGTGAAATGTAGCGACCGGAATCCAGGTCATACAGAGCTTCAGCGGCCATCCACGGCACATCAACGTGGTAGAACTGAGTGTTCAGTGCTTCACCGACACGCCACAGTTCGCCACGACCATCGTAGTGGTCAACCAGCGACGCCGTCCAGGTATCTTCGTCCAGGTACATAGTACGCTTAGAGTAGATATGACGCTCGCCGTCTTTTAGGGTACCTTCAACAACCCAAACACGGTGTTTTTCATAACGAATCAAGTCTTGATTCATATGACCGGCTTTGATGATGTCATCATAATCCAGTTCCGGATTCATGATTTCGTAGTTGTTGTAAGGGATATAAATTTCTTTTTTGCCTTTCAGCTCCCAGTTGTACTTATCCGGCGCACCGTTGTACATGTCCAGGTTATCGGACGTACGCAGGCCATCAGCTGCCGTACCCGGGCCATCATAGGCAACGTTCGGCGCGCGACGGACACGACGCTGACCGGCGTTATAAATCCATGCACGACGGCCTTCTTTAACCTGGTTGATGGTTTCGTGAACCAACAGTACCGTACCGGTCAAGCGAGCCGGCGCCTCAACTTCCTGTAGGAAGTAAAACAGAACGTTATCGTCCGCTTCTTCACGACCCGTTGCCAGGTATTCCGGGAATACCAAGGTTTCTTTCAGTTCCACTGGAACATAGTCACCATTTGACAACACCGGGAACTGGGCCACATTACGGGTCACCGCGCCACCCCGGAAACGAGTGATGTGGTTCCATACCGCTTCCACACCGTTTTGCGGGATTGGGAACGGAATGGTCGTGGTTTCATAGTTTTGAATACCATTACCGCCGGCAACCAGCTCCGCGTTTTCCGCGTTTTTCTGAATTTGCGGCCACAACGAATCCGGATAGGTGGCGGTACGACGTGTTTGGTAAACGTTCATTTTGTAGTCAGGGTACTTTTCGAACATCGCGACTTGCCCAGGCGTCAGGTTGTCGCGGTACTCGTTCAGGTTTTCGCTGGTGATGGTGAAGAGGATTTCATCGTCAGCGAATGGGTTAGTACCACGAACCTCGTCAACGCTTTTATCTGAAAAGCCACCACTCCATGCCGGAATCGAGCCGTCAGCATTACCCGCTTTTTCTGCGCCAATTGGCGTTAGGTCTTGGCCTAAACGAGCTGCTTGTTCCGGACTCACCTTTGCGGCAACGCTAGCGGAAATGACCGATAGGGCAAAAACACCAGCTTTGAGCATCAGTTTGTTCATTGTATTTTTCCTTGTTGTTCTACTTTCGTTCACCACTTTGCCAGAGGTTAGACCTGTCAGGCAATAGTTTCGTTAAAAAAAGCAGGAAAATGGACAAAAAAGGTTTTCAAATAATCTTAACCTTATACAATCCTATGACATTTTAGGTAAGCAGGAGGTTCCATGCGTTTGTCCCCAACCCATGTCGGGTTGTTGCTCGCAGGCACGCTGAGCATGAATGCAATCGCACAGGAAGGCAGTACGGACTCAACAGCTGCCGCCGAGTACGAAGTGATTGAAGCACCGGCAATAACATCAAATAAAATTAAAGATTCGGTACTGATCGAAGTGGCCCGGGCAGGCGACCGCCTTGTTGCGGTTGGCGCGCACGGTAACATTATTTACCAGTCTGGCGATGATAACACATGGCAGCAGGCAGCTGTTCCGACCAGCGTGTTGCTAACCAGTATTGATTTCAGTGACGCACAGACAGGCTGGGCGACCGGTCATCATGGCGTCATCATTAAAACCACCGATGGCGGTAAGCGTTGGCAAACCGTACTGGACGGTTTTACGCTACTGGAGCGGGAAATTGCCTTTTATCAACAACAGGTTGCTGAACTGGAAGCGGCCATTGAAACGGCCGATAGCGCCGATGTCGGTGATCTGGAATGGGATCTGGACACGGCAAAGTTTCAGCTCGAAAACGCACAACAAGCGCTGCAGGAAAGCGGCCCGAGCAAGCCTTTTCTCGATCTGGTCGCGCTGGATGCGGAGACAGCGTTTGCCATCGGCGCCTATGGCACCTTGGTAAAAACGGAAGATGGCGGTGCAACTTGGCAGTTACTGAACGACCGGCTCGATAACCCTGACGGCTTCCATTTGAACGCCATCAGTCAGTTCGGCGATGCGCTGTTTATTGCCGGTGAAGCCGGTACCGCGTACCGAAGCACCGATTTAGGTGAAACCTGGCAAGCGGTACCGCCGCCATACCCGGGTTCATTTTTTGGCACGCACTTTGACGCTAACGGCCGCGTGTGGCTGTATGGTTTGCGTGGCAATATTTATTATTCCGATGATCTTGGCGACCGTTATCAAGCGATCGACAGTCCGGCAAACGATAACCTTTCCGGTGGTTTCAGTGACGCAAATGGTCATCAATGGTTGGTAGGTAACTCCGGAGCCATTGTCGAAATTGATCCGCAGTTAAACACCAAGCAACATTCGCACCCCAGTAACTCAGTGATAACGGACATCATTGCCGATGGTGATGAGAAAATTCTTACCGGCCGCAGTGGTTTGATGTATTGGCCAGCCCGTATCAGTGAAGACAGTGCCGAGTTAGCCGCACAGGGAGCGCAGTAACGTGGATAAAAAAGTTTATGAGAAAAAACCAGCCTGGCTGGAAAAGTTCCTGTTTAACTTTCGCCTGCCGTGGCTGATTATTTTTGCCTTACTAACGGTATTTTTAGGGTACAGCGCGGCACAAGTACGCCCGGATGCATCGTTTACCAAGATGATCCCGACCCAGCATCCGTTTATTCAAAATTATTTTGACTATCAACGCGATTTGTCCAGTTTGGGTAACGTGGTGCGTGTTGCGGTTGAACATACTGAAGGCGATATTTTCGACGCTGAATTTCAGGAAACTGTCAAAAATATTACCGATGAAGTTTTCTTTATTCCGGGCGTAAACCGTTCCGGGCTGCGCAGCCTGTGGACGCCAAATGTACGCTGGATGGAAGTTACCGAAGAGGGCTTTGTCGGTGGCCCGGTGATACCGGATGGGTACGACGGCTCCGACGAGTCGATTGCGCAACTGCGGGAAAACGTGTTGCGCTCCGGCGAAGTTGGTAACCTGGTGGCCAATAACTTTGAATCGACGATTATTTACGTGCCGTTGGATGAAGTTAACCCGGACACCGGCGAGAAACTGGATTACGCCGACTTTTCACAAAAGCTCGAAGAGTTAGTACGCGACAAATACCAGTCCGATTCGGTCAAAATCCATATCACCGGCTTTGCCAAGTTGATCGGTGATTTGATTGAAGGTGCCTATCAGGTTGGCTTGTTCTTCCTGCTGGCGATAGCCATTACCTTGGTGATGTTGTACGTCTACAGCCGCTGCTGGCGAAGTACGTTTACGGTATTGGCGTGCTCTATCATTGCCGTTATCTGGCAGTTGGGCATCATTGACCTTATCGGTAGTGGCATTAACCCTTACTCGATGCTGGTGCCGTTTTTGGTGTTTGCCATCGGCGTTTCACACGGTGTACAAATCATCAATGCCATTAGTTATAACCGCACCCATGGCTTTGATAAAATGGAGTCTGCCCGACTGGCGTTCCGCGGTTTGTACATTGCAGGTTTAACGGCGCTGGCCAGTGATGCGATCGGTTTCACCACGTTGATGGTCATCGACATTGAGGTCATCAAAGAGCTGGCGATTGCTGCCAGTATCGGTGTCGCGGTCGTGGTACTGACTAACCTTGGTCTGTTGCCGATCCTAATGTCTTATTTCGGCGTGTCGGACAACGGCATTGCTTACCAGAAAAAGGCGCAACAAACCAAACATCCGATTGTCCACTTCTTTGAGCAGTTTGCTCGTCCGAAATGGGCTTACACGGCGCTGGTGGTGGCGTTAGTGATGCTGAGCTGGGGGCTGTATCAAGGCCAGCAATTGCAAATCGGTGACCTTGATAAAGGAGCACCGGAACTGCGTCCCGACAGCCGCTACAATAAAGACAACGCCTACATCGTTGATAACTACAGTTCCAGCACCGACATCTTTGTGGTGATGGCGGCCACAGAACCTCAGCAGTGTATTGCTTATCAGAACCTGGAGTTGATGGAACGCTTTAGCTGGCACATGGAAAATACCGCCGGCGTGCAGGACGTTAAGTCCATCGTGTATGTATCCAAGATGGGTATGTTTGCGATCAACGAGGGTAATCTGAAATGGTTCAGTCTGAACCGCAATCAGTTTGTCACCAATGCGTCGCTAAGCCGTATTCCTGATGGTTTGATCAATAACGACTGTTCGATGGCGCCGATCATCATTTACCTTGATGACCATAAAGCGGAAACGCTGAAAAATGTGGTTGCCTCTGTGAATGAGTTCAACAGCCAGTATCAGCAGGAGGGGCTGGACTTATTGATGGCAGCGGGTAACTCCGGCATCGAAGCGGCAACCAACTCGGTTATTGAGGGTGCGCAGACGAAGATGTTGCTGTGGGTTTACGGTGTGGTTATCGCCTTGTGTCTGATTACCTTCCGCAGTTTGCGCACGGTAGCGTGTATCGTACTGCCGTTGATGTTAACAACCATCATGAGTCAGGGTTTGATGGCCGTGCTTGGCATTGGTATCAAAGTAGCCACACTGCCGGTGATCGCGTTGGGTGTTGGTATCGGTGTTGATTACGGTATTTACATCTACAGTAAGGTGAAAGAAGGTCTGGAGCAGGGTATGAATCTGCAACAAACCTATCACTATGCACTGGAAAACACCGGCAAGGCGGTAGCCTTTACGGGTATTACGTTGGCCATCGGTGTCGCCACCTGGATCTTCTCTCCGATTAAGTTCCAGGCTGATATGGGCATCCTGCTAACCTTCATGTTCCTGTGGAATATGTTGGGCGCGTTGATCCTGATCCCGGCGTTGGCAAGGCTGCTGCGCGTGGGTAACGTGCACCAATCCTAATCACGAAACCTTAGCGTGTTAGGCGTCGGCCTTAACCAGGTCGGCGCCTTTTTCAGCAATAGCGATGGTAGGCGCATTGGTATTGCCACTGATGACCGTCGGCATAATCGACGCATCAATCACTCGCAACTGACTCACTCCCCGAACTCGCAAACATTCATCCACAACCGAACGGCTGTCAGCGCCCATACGACAGGTGCTGGTTGGATGGTAGATCAATCCACATTGTTGCCGAACCTGAGCAAGTAACTCGGCGTCATCATCGGCCGGGCGTGGAAATAAAATACCGCCGTTATGATGTTGCAGACTCGGTTGTTGCAGAATGTCTAAGGCTTTGCGAATGCCGTTGAGTAAATCCTGCTGATCCGCCGAGTCGGTTAAAAAGCCGTAATCAATGCGTGGTGAACCTAAAGGATCCTGGGGATTTAACCTGACCTTACCGCGCGAGCGGGGACGCAGTAGACAGACATGACAGGTGAACCCGTGTTTTAACGTCGGCCACCAGTCGTAACCGCTGTCATTAAACATCACCGGTAGAAGGTGCAATTGGATGTCCGGTTCAGCCACCGCCGCCGAGGATCGGTAAAAGGCACCCACTTCGGCCAGTGAATGTGCCAGTTGCCCATCTTTTGTCAGCAAGTAACGAATCAGCGCCGGGGTTAGCTTTAGTAGCCCAAAGGGGGTGAGTGTCATGCCGTCGCGACGAGCGTTTTTAACGTGAATGGATATGTCGACGTGTTCCTGCAAGTTATTGCCGACATCGGGGCTGTCCGCGATTAGCTCAATCCCTGATTGTTGCAACTCGGCCGCGGGGCCAATCCCCGAGCGCAGGAGGATCTGCGGAGAATTAAAGGCACCACTGGCTAAAATCACTTCTTTACCGGCGGTGGCCACATAGCGATGGCCACCGCGCCGATAGCAGACACCGTTAGCGGTGCGTTTGGAAAACAGCACACGTTCGGTCAGGCATTCATTCAGTACCACCAGATTAGCGCGCTTGAGTGCCGGCTTTAAATACGCATCATAGGCACCACAACGTTTGCCGTCGGCGATGGTAAATTGATAAGCACCATAGCCTTCCAGTTGCGCGCCGTTAAAATCCGCATTGTAAGGCAACCCGTATTCGCCACAGGCCGCCAGAAACTGCTTAGAAACCGGGTACCAGGGAGCCACATCAGACACTCGTAACGGGCCTTCATCATTGTGATAACAGTCCTTGCCGCGCTGATTACCCTCGGCTTTTTTAAAATAGGGCAAGAGGTCATTGTAGGACCAACCGCTACAGCCATTGGCCGCCCACCGGTCATAATCCGAGGCCAGCCCACGAGTGTAGATCATCGCGTTGATGCCGCTGCTGCCACCGAGCATTTTTCCGCGCGGAGTATAGAGTCCCTGGCCGTCGCGTAATGCACGATCAGGATGACTGCGATACAACCAGTTGAACTTACGCGAATGCATAAAGCGTGCGAAACCCGATGGCATGGACGAAAAAAAGCCACCAGCACCGGGGCCTGCTTCCAGCAGCAGCACGCGGTGTCGGCCATCAGCGGATAAACGGTTTGCCAGTACGCAACCGGCAGAGCCAGCACCGACAATAATGTAGTCGTAATGATGCTGGCGATAGGCAGAGGTCATGTTGTTATGATGTTATTTTAACCATAACAATTTTGTATCACATCACAGCGAAGCCGCATAGTCGTACAACGATTTTAACAGCCGTAAGTTATGGGTATTTTCGTTGTGCACCTGCGCGAGTTGCTCCAGTCGCTGCATAAAGGCTTCAGCGGATAAAAAGCCTGCCGGCGGTGCCAGCATCCGCTGCTGACAAAACTGACGCCAACGCTCGAGCTCTTTGTCGGTCAGGGTTGCCGGGAAATTACGCGCGCGATAGCGGAACAATAACTCCGGTAAACGTTTGTCGGCGGTATTCAGCTCCAGCCCCGCCAGTTGCTGCGGGCTGGCGTCCCGGATCATGGCCATGTTATTGCGATCCTGATCACTGAAAAAGCCCTGATAAATTTGCAAGTCGACGTCGTCCGCCGTAACAAACGGACGTTCCTGTTCGTACACCGCAACCAATTGGTCACGTTGATCCGCCGCCGAACTCAAATATTGCACCCGCTGATTGATGGCATCAACATCCAAATCCGCCGCGGCCGCTGCCGCGGAGGAAATGGTGTTTATCGGCGCCAGGAACGGACAGCGGCTCAGGTTAATCAGTTGTAGCCCAAGTTTTGGCAACCCCTGAGCCTCGCGTTGCTGCTTGCTGGCGTAGGTGTGTTCGATGATTTGCTCCGTCGTCAAACCATCCAGTACGGCGGGGTCACAGCGTAAATCCCATACGATGACCGCATTGTTCTGGCGCGGATGAAAGGCAATTGGCAGCACGGCACTTAAATAACGGTTATCGCTGCCATAAAAACCACTGACATGAGCCAGCGGTTGAGGCTGCTGCCAATTGAACAGATCCAGCAGTGCGGCTTTGCGCCGAATTTTAAACGCCCACTGCCACAATTTCGGCTGTTGCTCTTTAATCAGCTTCGCCAGACCAATGGTCGCATACACGTCAGACATGGCATCGTGAGCCTGACCGTGATCGATGCCATTGGCTTTGGAGAGGTGCTCCAGCTTAAGACTCACCCGGCCGTCGTCGTTATTCGGCCATTCAATACCGTCGGGTCGAAGCGCATAGCAGGCTCGCGTCACATCAATCAGGTCCCAGCGGGAATTACCGTTTTGCCAGGCGTATTCGTAAGGGTCATAAAAATTGCGATAAAACAGCGTGCGGGATACTTCATCGTCAAAGCGAACATTGTTATACCCGATCACCGTTGTGTTTGGCTGGGCAAATTCCTGATGAATAGCGCGGGCAAAATCGGCTTCGTTCACGCCCTGATTCAACGCTAACTGGGGCGTAATGCCAGTAACCAGTACCGCCTCAGGATTGGGCAGAAAGTCGGGGGTAGGCTGTGCGTACAGCTTAAGTGCACGTCCAACCGGATTTAACTCCGCATCGGTGCGGATACCGGCAAACTGTGCCGGGCGATCAATGTGCGGATTCGCACCCCAGGTTTCGTAATCGTGAAAGTAGAAGGTCGGCGTTGAAGCGTCCATAGCATTCCGTGATCATTATTTTCGCTCGAGTATAACACGTCAGCGAATCTTTGGGGCAGGCGGGTAGCGTGGCTAAGAAAGCCGGCTGGGTGATTGACAGTTGCTTTTCAAGAGACGCCCGTAAACCCATCCATGGCGCCAGACACTCTTGAAAAGCAACTGAAGCCATCACCTTATCGCCGGCCTTTTAGCCACGCTGCCCGTACCAGGATTACAAACGCTGGTAGTCTTCGATGACCAGATCGTAAGCCTTCGCTAATTTCTCGGTCAGGGTACGGTTGTCCTCGTGGCGAAAGGCCAGCTCGGCGTGGGGCAGGACACGTTCGCCGACGCGCCGGGCGATGGCGTCTTCCAGTTGACGTTGGTCGCCTGCTGCGGCATCGGTGGGGACTTCCACCGTGATGTCCGCTTTAGAGCCAATGTGCTCGTAGGTTACACGATAAGTAGGCATAATCCCTCCATAAGTCGCATTGCTAAATGCGCGTTTATCCCCTCTAATAAGGTTAGAACAATGACAGCAAAACACAGGGGATTCTTATAATGAAATCAAAACTCTTATTATCGGTACTCGCCGCAGCGGTGATGGGATCAGCGCCGGCGTTGGCTGATGACCATAAAATGAACGATATCGCGATTGCCATTCATGGTGGTGCCGGTACCATTACCCGCGCGAATTTAACCGCCGAACAGGAGCAAGCCTACAAAGATAAACTCGAGGAAGCGCTGCAGGCGGGCTATGAGGTACTTAACGAGGGCGGTGACAGCACCAGTGCGGTGATTGCGGCCATTCAGATCATGGAAGCGTCACCGTTATTTAATTCCGGTGTTGGCGCGGTTTACACGTGGGATGGTGAGCATGAGTTGGATGCGTCACTGATGGAAGGTAAGAACGGCAATGCCGGTGCGGTAGCCGGGGTTAAAACGGTGAAAAGCCCAATTGCATTAGCGCGCGAGGTTATGGAGCAGTCGGTACACGTGATGTTAAGTGGTGCGGGCGCTGAAACCTTTGCTAAGAAGCAGGGCCTGGAACTGGTCGATAACAGTTATTTTAATACCGATCGCCGTTATCAGCAGCTGTTACGGGCAAAAGAAACGATCAAAGCCAGTGAACAGCCGGAACAACAAGCGTGGGAGTACCTGGATTTAGACTATAAATACGGCACCGTTGGTGCGGTAGCGGTTGATAAAGACGGTAACATCAGTGCGGGGACGTCTACGGGCGGCATGACCGCGAAACGTTATGGTAGAATAGGTGACTCACCAATCATCGGAGCCGGTACCTGGGCTGATAATGACAGTTGTGCGGTATCAGCGACGGGCCATGGTGAATACTTTATTCGTTATCACGTTGCAGCTGATATTTGCTCGCGGGTGAAATATCAGGGTAAGACCGTGGCTGAAGCCGGCGATGAAGTGATTCACGGTGTGCTTGAAAAGGCCGGGGGCACCGGTGGTGTCATCATTATAGATGCGGACGGCAATGTTGCGATGCCATTTAATACCGAAGGCATGTACCGCGGGTACATGAAAGGTGACGGCAAAGCGCATATTGCGATATACCGCGAGGATAACTAAGTCGGGAGTTTATGGATCCTAAAGCGCTGATTAAGCAGTATCAGACCGAACTGGAACAATGCACACTTCAACAGGCCGCGCAACTGCGCGGCCGTTTACGTGGACTGCACAAAGTCAAAAAGCCAGAACGTCAACAACAGATCCTGGACAAAATCAAAGCGGATATCGAAGCGGCTCAACTGGCTTATCTGGCCCGCAGCGAGCAACGTTTTCATATTGAGTACCCGGACCAATTACCGGTCGCACAGCAACGGGACGACATCAAAAAAGCCATTCGCGAGCATCAGGTCGTGGTGGTTGCGGGTGAAACAGGTTCGGGCAAAACCACACAGCTGCCAAAAATGTTGCTGGAGTTGGGGTACGGCCGGCGTGGTGTGATTGGGCACACGCAACCGCGCAGGCTAGCCGCGCGCAGCGTCGCCGCGCGTATCGGTGAAGAGTTGAAGGATACGCAAAATCAGCAGGTCGGTTATAAAATCCGGTTTCAGGATAAAACCGCAGAAACCACGGCAATAAAGCTGATGACCGATGGTATGCTGTTGTCAGAGTTACAAAATGATCCGTTACTGCTGCAGTACGACGCCATCGTGATTGACGAGGCCCATGAACGTAGTCTTAATATCGACTTTTTGTTGGGGGTACTGCATCAGTTACTGCCCAAACGCCGGGATCTTAAGGTCATCATTACCTCGGCGACCATCGAAACTGAACGTTTTTCCAAACACTTTAATGATGCGCCGGTGCTTACCGTTAGTGGCCGAACCTATCCCGTTGAAGTACGTTACCGGCCGCCGACTGATGGCAAAAGCTCGGAAACCGATGTTTTGCAGGGGCTGTTGGACGCGGTACAGGAATTACAGGCAGAAGGGCCGGGTGATATCCTGATTTTTGCCAGCGGTGAACGTGAAATACGTGATTACGCCGATGCCATAAACGATTTGCAGCTGCGCGACACTGAGGTGTTGCCGTTGTACGCACGACTGTCGTCGCACGAACAAAACCGCGTGTTTCATCCCCACGGCGGCCGTCGTATTGTGATCGCCACCAATGTTGCTGAAACCTCGCTGACGGTTCCGGGCATTCGTTATGTGATTGATCCGGGTACGGTGCGCATCAGCCGTTATTCCTACCGTACCAAGGTGCAACGGCTGCCGATTGAACCGATATCGCAGGCCAGCGCCAACCAACGTAAAGGTCGCTGTGGCCGAATTGGGCCGGGCATTTGCATTCGTCTGTACAGTGAAGAAGATTTTATGAGCCGGCCGGAATATACCGACCCGGAAATCTTACGCACGAATCTGGCCGCCGTCATTCTGCAGATGTCCGCACTGCGGCTGGGCGATATTCGCGAATTTCCGTTTGTACAAAAGCCCGACGAACGTTTTGTCAAAGACGGTCTAAACTTATTGGAAGAAATTCATGCCATTGACGCCGGGCGTAAACAGCAACAGCCACGTCTGACCGAGATTGGTCGACAGCTTTCGCGACTGCCGCTCGACCCGCGTTTAGCACGCATGGTGCTGGCAGGGCAGCAGCATGGTTGCGTGCGCGAAATGCTGATCATCACCGCCGCACTGAGTATTCAGGATCCCCGCGAGCGTCCCCATGAAGCGAAACAAAAAGCCGATGAATGGCATCAACGCTTTGCCGATAAAAGCTCTGATTTTAATGCGTACCTGAACCTCTGGAACTATGTGCAGGAAAAGCAGAAAGCGCTGAGCGGCAATCAATTCCGAAAGCAAATTAGCCGCGAATTTTTGCATTTTATGCGCATTCGTGAATGGCAGGACATTTACACCCAGAGTCGTCAAAGCGTTCGCGAGATGGGACTGCGCATTAATGATGAAGCGGCAACATTCGAACAAGTGCATCGCGCGATCCTGAGCGGACTGGTATCGCAGGTTGGCTTGAAAGATCAAAAACACGAATATCAGGGTACTCGGCAAACGCGCTTTCATATCTTCCCCGGCTCTCATTTATTTGGCAAACCGCCTAAGTGGGTCGTCAGTGCCGAGTTGGTTGAAACCTCACGCCTGTTTGGCCGGGTAAATGCGGCGGTGGAACCGGAGTGGATCGAAGATGCGGCGCAACATCTGGTGAAACGTCAGTATCTGGAGCCGCACTTCGAGGCCAAACAGGGATCAGTTGTTGCCGACGAGCAAGTCACGTTACTCGGTTTGATTCTGGTGGGTCGTCGCCGTGTTCAATATGGCCCGGTGGCACCGGTTAAAGCGCGCGAGTTGTTTATTCGCGAGGCGCTGGTGCAGGGACAGATTAAACGTCAGTTACCGTTTATTAAGCATAATATTAAGTTAATTGAGAGCGTGCAGGAGCTGGAAGCAAAATCGCGCCGGCGCGATATTTTGGTGGATGAAGAAGAACTGTTCGACGCCTACGACCGTCATATTCCGGCCGGTATTTTTACGGAAAAACTGTTGGCGGGCTGGTGGCATAAAGCCAGTAAAAAAGACCCCAAGCTGTTGTTCTTTGAACGCGAGGATCTGATCGGTGCGGATACCTCGCACATTACCGAACAGGAGTACCCGGAGTTTTGGCGTCAGGGCAATCTGCGGCTGCCGTTAACTTATCACTTTGAACCGACCGCGGAGGACGATGGTGTCAGTGTTAATATTCAGCTGGCCATTCTCAATCAGGTGTCCGAAGAGGGTTTCGACTGGCACATTCCGGCATTGCGGGAAGAACGTATTGCGGCGTTAATTAAGTCTCTGCCGAAGCCGATACGCCGCAATTTTGTACCGGCACCCAATTACGCCAGTGCGGTGATGGCGGACATTGAGCCCATGCAAGGCTCCTTATTAGAGGCGATGACGGATAAATTGCGTCGCATGAGTGGCGTAACCGTAGACCCCGATGCCTGGAACGAGGAGGCGGTACCGGCTCATCTGCGCATCAACTTCAAAATTCTGGATGGCAAAAAAACGGTGCAGCAGGGGCGGGATTTGTCGGTGTTAAAGCAACAGTTGTCCGGACGGGTGCAACAGCGCCTGGACAAATCAGCCGGTGACGAGGTCAAGCGTAGCGAAGTCGAAGACTGGGATTTTGATGTGTTACCGCAGGTGGTCACGGAAAAACAACACGGATTTGAGATTAAGGCTTATCCGGCGCTGACTGCTGATAATGGCAAACTGTCGGTACAAATGTATGACAACGCCGACGAAGCCGAAGCTAAGCACTTGCGCGGCGTTCGTGAGTTGGTGTTGAAACAGGTGCCGTCACCGGTCAAACACTTGCAAAAAAGCCTTTCCAATAAAGCCAAGCTGGCAATGTACTTTAACCCCTGGGGTAAGGTCGACAGCCTGATCCAGGACTGTATCGCAGCGGCTGTTGATGAAATCATTGCTGAGCACCGCCAGCAGGGTAACTCGATTCGCGATGAACAGGCGTTTCAGGCCTTGAAAGAACAGGTGCGCGGCGAGTTGAATGAGCGGGTTGAAGTAATAGCCGGTTTGGTTGAGCGCTGTCTGCTGCTCAGTCAACAACTGCGTAAACAACTGAAAGGCAAGATACCATTGGATCAGATACAGTCCCGCGGCGATGTGCAAAAGCAGTTGGATGAACTCATTTTTAAGGGGTTTGTCAGTCAACTTGGGGCGGCGCGGTTAGCGGACGTGGAGCGTTATTTAAAAGCACTGCAAAAGCGCCTGGAGAAGCTGCCGGTTGATCCGAACAAGGATCGATTACACACCTTGACGCTGGACAAGCTTGAACAGGATTATAAAAAGCTATTGAAAAAGTATACCAAAGTGGTACCGCAGCAAGTTGCTGAAATCTACTGGATGCTGCAGGAGTTACGGGTATCGTTGTTTGCGCAGACGTTGGGTACTAAGTATCCGGTGTCAGAGAAGCGGGTAAGGAGTGCTATGGATGAGGTAACCCGCGCCTGAGGCGCGAGTTACCTCAACTCATTAAGCGGCGTAAAGACCTAAATGCTCTTTCGCGTAGGCTTCGAATTCTGTGAAGCCACCGACGTGTGTTTCATCAACAAAGATTTGCGGTACGGTGTGTACCGGTTTGCCGACGGTTTTTTCCAAATCCGCTTTGGTAATGCCTTCCGCTTGAATATCAACATAACGGTAGTCAAAGTCGTCACGGTCTGCTTTTAACTGGTCAGCAACGTCTTTAGCACGGACACAGAATGGGCAGCCAGGACGGCCGAAAATAACGGTAAACATAGTAATCCCTCTTTACTGCAATAGTTAGAATTTAAAACGGTTGAGAATGTTCAAAACTTGGTCATATTATCCATTTTTTATGTCAGATTAACAATAAATGGATACGATAAGGGTTATCGAAAAAACAAATCGGGTCAGTGGTCAAGATCCAGATCACTGGTCGGGACGCAGCAGCAGGGCAGAATATCGCCTTTGCGCACATAGGCCAGCGGCTCATTAATGTAGCGCACGCTGCCGCTTTTCAAGGTCGAGCGGCAGGCACCACAAAAACCACTTTTACAGTGGTAGTGCACCTCGAGCTGATGAGCTTCAAGCGCTTCCAGAAGTGTTCCTTCAGATGCGTCAACGGTGAGCTCATGCTCACCGTTCACTGTCACCTTAAAGACCGTTTGGCTCATAGGCGCTAGAGATCAAAATCACCCAGATCGGAGGCATCCACGCTGCTGTCTATTTGACCCACCAGATAAGAACTGATTTCGGCTTCCTGCGGCGCGACCTGAACGTTGTCTGACACCAGGTATTTGTTCATCCATGGCAGCGGGTTAGAGCGCTGTTCAGGGAAGGGGGCGTCAAAACCAATGGCTTGCATGCGCAGATTGGCAATGTACTCAACGTACTGGCACAGCATACTTTCGTTAAGACCGATCATGGAACCGTCTTTAAATAAGTAATGCGCCCATTGCTTTTCTTGCTTCACCGCGGTCATGAAGATGTTGTAGGCATCGTCGCGCAGTTCTTCCGCAATTTCCTGCATCTCCGGATCGTCTTCACCGTACTGCCACAGGTTAATCATGTGCTGGGTTGACGTCAGGTGAACGTTTTCGTCCCGGGCAATCAAGCGGATGATCTTAGCATTACCTTCCATTAATTCGCGTTCTGCAAAGGCGAACGTACAGGCAAAGCTGACATAGAAACGAACCGCTTCAAGGGCATTGACTGAGTTAATGCACAGGAACAATTTCTTTTTCAGTTCGCGCATGGTGACATTATGAACTTTGCCATCCACTTCGACTTCGCCTTCGCCGTGGGTTTGCCACAACTGTGTGTAGAAAATCAGGTCGTCATAGTATTGAGAAATGTCATTAGCGCGCATTTTAATTTGCTCGTTAATGACGATGTCTTCAAATACTTCACTCGGATCGCTGAACAAATTACGCAGAATGTGCGTGTAGGAGCGCGAGTGGATGGTTTCAAAGAACGACCAGGTTTCGATCCAGGTCTCGAGCTCAGGAATAGACACAATCGGTAGCAATGCGATATTCGGGCTACGGCCCTGGATGGAGTCGAGCAGCGTCTGGTATTTCAGGTTCGAAATAAAGACGTGCTTCTCGCTGGCGGTTAGCTTGTTAAAGTCAACACGGTCGCGGCTGACGTCAACTTCTTCCGGGCGCCAGAAAAAACTGATCTGCTTTTCGATCAGTTTTTCGAAAATACTGTGTTTTTGTTGATCATAACGCGCCACGTTAACCGAGTTACCAAAAAACATGGGCTCGGCTAACGGGTTAGTCTGCGTTTGGTTAAACGTTGAATAAGACACTGAGCAAACTCCTTCGCTTAAATCTTACAAGCACCGCCGGCGCAATCGTCATCTTCTTCGATAACAACTTCTGCCGGGCTTTGTGCCTGCGGTTTATTCGCCTGTTTGCGCGCCTCGCCAATATCGGCCTGATTGTCGGCTGCACCATCGCGAGTGTTGTGATAATAAAGCGTTTTAACACCCATCTTGTAAGCCGTCAGTAGATCCTGCAGCAGTTGCTTCATCGGTACACGACCGGCGTCAAACTTGCTCGGGTCATAGTTGGTGTTGGCCGAAATGGTCTGGTCGATAAATTTCTGCATGATACCGACCAGTTGCAGATAGCCTTTGTTATTCGGGATTTGCCACAACAGCTCGTATTTATCTTTCAGATTCTCGTAATCCGGAACCACCTGCTTGGTAACACCGTCTTTTGACGCTTTCACGCTGACGAACCCACGCGGTGGTTCAATACCGTTAGTGGCGTTGGAAATCTGCGAAGAGGTCTCCGACGGCATCAGCGCCGACAAGGTTGAGTTACGCATACCGTACTGCTGAATGTCTTTGCGCAATTGCGCCCAGTCCAGCTGTAGCGGCTCGTTGCATATGGCGTCGAGATCCTTTTTATAGGTATCGATCGGCATAATGCCTTTTGCATAGGTGGTTTCGTTGAACTTCGGACACTGACCTTTTTCTTTTGCCAGGTTCATCGACGCCTTCATCAAGTAGAACTGCATCGCTTCAAAGGTTCTGTGCACCAGCGCGTTGGCTGAACCGTCGGAATATCTGACACCGTGCTTGGCGAGGTAGTAGGCGAAGTTAATGACACCAATACCCAGCGTACGACGGTTCATGGTGGCATTGTAGGCTGCCGGCACCGGGTATTCCTGATAGTCCAACAGGCTGTCGAGAGCTCGTACGGCGAGGTCAGCCAGCTCTTCAAAATCTTCGAGCTTTTCGATCTTACCCAGGTTAAAGGCAGACAGGGTACACAGTGCGATTTCACCTTCTTCGTCATTAACGTGACGTAAAGGCTTAGTCGGCAGTGCGATTTCCAGGCATAAATTGCTTTGACGCACCGGCGCCACTTTCGAGTCGAATGGACTGTGCGTGTTGCAGTGGTCAACGTTTTGCACGTAAATGCGGCCGGTACTGGCGCGCTCCTGCATAAAGAGACTGAATAACTCAATCGCTTTAATGCGCTTCTTACGAATGCTTTCGTCCTGCTCATATTGCACGTACAGGCGCTCAAACTGATCCTGATCTTCGAAGAAGGCATCGTACAGACCCGGAACATCGGATGGGCTGAACAGCGTGATGTAATCGTCTTTGATCAAGCGCTGATACATCAGACGGTTAAACTGTACGCCATAGTCCAGGTGACGAACACGGTTTTCTTCAACACCACGGTTGTTTTTCAGTACCAGCAGACTTTCCACTTCGAGGTGCCAAAGTGGGTAGAACAGGGTGGCGGCACCACCGCGAACACCGCCTTGAGAGCAGCTTTTAACCGCTGTCTGGAAGTACTTATAAAACGGAATACAACCGGTGTGAAAGGCTTCGCCATTGCGAATTGGGCTACCCAGAGCGCGGATACGACCGGCGTTAATACCAATACCGGCGCGCTGTGAAACGTATTTAACGATGGCACTGGCCGTCGCGTTAATGGAGTCGAGGCTGTCGCCGGTTTCAATCAGAACGCACGATGAGAATTGCCGTGTTGGAGTACGAACACCTGACATGATGGGCGTCGGTAACGAAATCTTAAAGGTCGACGTAGCGTCGTAAAAACGCTTGATGTACTCCATCCGCGTTGCTTTAGGGTAGTTGGCAAACAAGCATGCGGCGACCAGAATATAGAGGAACTGAGCGCTCTCGTAGATGTCACCGGTAACACGGTTCTGCACCAGGTACTTGTTTTCCAACTGCTTCACCGCGGCGTAGGAAAAGTTCATGTCACGCCAGTGATCAATGATCTCATCCATCTGGTCGAACTCCTGCTCGCTGTAATCGTCCAGCAAGTGCTCGTCGTAGCGGTGTTCCGCAACCATTTTTTTGACGTGATCATACAGGCGCGGTGGCTCAAATTTGCCATACGCACGTTTACGCAGGTGGAAGATGGCCAGCCGAGCCGCCATATATTGGTAGTCCGGCGCCTCTTCGGAGATCAAATCCGCCGCTGCTTTAATGATAGTTTCGTGAATGTCCTCAGTCTTGATGCCGTCGTAAAACTGAATATGGGACTTAATTTCGACTTGAGATGCAGACACATTATGAAGGCCTTCTGCTGCCCACATGATGACACGGTGGATCTTATCGAGGTTTAAAGGTTCGCGTTGACCACTGCGTTTGGTGACGAATAGTTGATCGTTCATTTTAGCGCCGACTCTTATCTATTTGTTATATAAGTGTAGCCACAAGATATTGTGTAAAAAACCTTCTGATTAACGAATGAACACAATATCTAGGGGTGAAGGATTACTCAGTATGCTAGAAGTAACGTCCCCTGTGATCAAGTCAATTTACGTCAAAATAATAAGAAATTTATGTTGCAAAATGCGATAGATTCTCACAACGCTTAAGCTACTTGCGTTTGCGCCGGGGACAGTGGCATATAATTTTTTTGTCTGTAAATTTGCTTTCTTAGTCGCAGCAATTCTATAGCGATTGTGTCAATGCGTCAGCGACGGAAAGTATGCGTAATAATTGCTGCGGCGTTTCAATGGTGTAATCGGCACCCCAACGCTGCGGTTGGTCTTCATCACTGATGTAACCATAGGCAGCAAGTACCGTTGCCATGCCCGCATTTACGCCTGCTTGAATGTCACGTTCGGCGTCGCCGACGTACAGGCAACTGTGAGCATGAACACCTAATTGTTCGGCCGCATGCAGCAGGGGTTCCGGAGAAGGCTTGGCTACCGGTAACGTATCGCCGCCGACCACCACCTCAATGTGAGCGAATTCCGGGTAGTGAGGCAGCAACCTGTGGGTTAGTGCAATCGGCTTGTTGGTGACTATCGCCACTTTAATATCGGCCTCCTGCAGGGCGGCCAGCAGTTCCGCAATACCGTCGTAAGGGCGGGTATGGGTGGCAATGTTGTCGTGATAATAGCTTAAAAACTGTTGCCGTAGTTGCGGCAGCAACTGCTCCTGCGAGGCGGCAATGTCGTCGGCAAAGACTAAATTCAGCAGCCCGCGGGAGCCGTGCGAGGCATACGGCGTAAACCGCTCAGCCGGCACCGCCGGACGTTGATGCAAATGACAGACATGATTTAACGCCGCACCGAGATCTGGTGCTGTATCCAGCAGCGTACCGTCGAGGTCGAATAATACCGCGGCTACCGGTTTGTTGTCCTGGTTACGCATGGTTGCCCACCGTCAGCGTAGGTTTTGTTAAGGCAATAATGTAGTTGACATCAACATCCTGAGCACTGAGTTTAAAACCTTGTAACGGATGATAGACGATACCGTTCATGGCCTGCGCCTGCAGTCCTGCTGCATCGGTCATTGCCAGGAGTTCCGACGGCTTAATAAAGCGTTGATGATCATGGGTGCCTTTTGGCACCCAGCGCAGTATATGCTCGGCAGCTACAATACCCAGCAACCAGCTTTTTACGTTACGGTTTAGGGTTGAGAAAAACACCGTGCCCCCCGGTTTTACCATGGCTGCACAGGCTTTCACAATCGAGCCCGGGTCGGGCACGTGTTCAAGCATTTCCAGGCAGGTGACAACGTCAAAGTGCTGGGGATGCTGGCTGGCGAATTGCTCTGCTGAAATGCATTGATAGTCTATGTTTAATTGACTCTCAAGCGCATGCAGGCGTGCTACTTCCAGTGATTGCTCAGCCAGGTCAATGCCCTGGGCGTTAGCACCGCGTTGCGCCATGCCCTCGGTCAGTAAGCCACCGCCACAGCCAACGTCGACGACCTTCTTAGCAAACAGCCCGTTGACGTGCTGCTCGATAAAGTCCAACCGTAACGGGTTGATTTTGTGCAGTGGTTTAAATTCACCCTCCGGATCCCACCAGCGCGATGCAAGCGCAGAAAACTTATCGATTTCGCCAGGGTCAACATTCTGAGTGTTTGAAAAATGGTCGTTTTGGGTCATGAGTGCAAGCGCTGAGCGCTACCTTATGCATCGAATCATGGTGCATAGCATACCGCAGCGCTGGATTGTTAAAAAGAGGGTGCGAGAATGAATTGGTATGGGTACAATGACCAGATCATTATAACAACGAACTAGCGTAGTTTTTTGATGCCGCATCGATGTGCATCAAAAAATGACCGTTGGGCAATGTGTTAGGGATTTAGGGATCTAACTATGAGCGATCTTGCCAGAGAAGTATCACCCGTCAATATTGAGGATGAGCTTAAGAGCTCCTACCTTGACTACGCGATGAGTGTGATTGTCGGCCGTGCGTTACCGGATGTACGCGACGGCTTAAAACCGGTTCACCGTCGCGTGTTGTTCGCGATGAACGAATTGCGCAACGACTTTAACAAACCATATAAAAAATCAGCGCGTGTGGTCGGTGACGTTATCGGTAAATATCACCCACACGGTGATTCTGCTGTTTACGACACCATCGTCCGTATGGCGCAGCCATTCTCATTACGTTACACCCTGGTTGATGGTCAGGGTAACTTTGGTTCTGTGGACGGTGATTCCGCAGCCGCTATGCGTTACACCGAAATCCGCATGGAAAAAATCGCCCACCAGTTGCTGGCCGATTTGGATAAGGAAACCGTCGATTTTGTCGATAACTACGACGGCACCGAGCGTATTCCGGACGTGTTACCAACCCGTGTACCGAACTTGCTGGTCAATGGCTCGTCCGGTATCGCCGTCGGTATGGCGACCAACATTCCGCCGCACAACCTGAACGAAGTCATCAACGGTACCCTGGCGTTGATCGAAAACCCGGACATCACCATCGATGAACTGATGGAGTACATTCCGGGGCCTGATTTCCCGACGGCAGCAAGCATTTCTGGTCGTTCGGGCATCATAGAAGCTTATAAAACCGGTCGTGGGCGTATTCACTTGCGCGCTAAAGCCGAAGTTGAGGTGGATGAAAAATCCGGCCGTGAAAGCATCATTGTGACGGAAATTCCTTACCAGGTGAATAAAGCACGGCTGATCGAAAAAATTGCCGAGCTGGTCAAAGAAAAACGCCTTGAGGGCATCAGCGGATTGCGCGATGAGTCGGACAAAGACGGTATGCGGATTGTGATTGAAATCCGCCGCGGCGATGTCGCTGAAGTGGTATTAAACCACTTATACGCCAACACCCAGATGCAGGTGGTGTTCGGGATTAACATGGTGGCGCTGGATAAAGGTCAGCCGCGCCTGTTCAACTTATATGACATGCTCAACGCGTTTGTTCGTCACCGTCGCGAAGTGGTAACCCGTCGCTCGGTGTATGAATTGCGTAAAGCGCGTGAGCGTGCACACATCTTAGAAGGCCTGGCGATTGCGCTGGCCAATATCGACGAAGTGATCGAACTGATCCGCCGCTCGCCAACACCGGCTGAGGCAAAAGCGGGACTTACCTCACGCAGTTGGCAGTTGGGCAATGTCGCGTCAATGCTGGAAGCCACTGGTGTTGATGCAGCACGTCCGGATCACTTGCCGGAAGAGTATGGTATTCGTGACGGCAACTATTACCTGACCGAAGAGCAGGCCCAGGCGATCCTGGATTTGCGCCTGCATAAGCTGACTGGCCTCGAACACGAAAAAATTCTGGAAGAATATAAAGGCATTCTCGATCAAATCGCTGAATTGCTTCATATTTTGCGTTCATCTGAGCGTCTGATGGAAGTGATTTGTGAGGAGCTGATTGAGATTCGCAATAATTTCGGTGACGAACGTCGTACCGAAATCACCGCAGCCACGCATGACATCAGCATGGAAGACCTGATTAATGAAGAAGACGTGGTGTTGACACTGTCGCACGAAGGCTATGTGAAATACCAGCCGTTAACCGAGTATGAAGCGCAGCGTCGTGGCGGTAAAGGCAAGGCGGCCACGAAGATGAAGGACGAGGACTTTATAGAGCGACTGTGGGTGGCGAATACCCACGACACCATCCTCTGTTTCTCAACGTATGGCCGAATTTACTGGATGAAGGTTTATCAGTTGCCGCTGGCCAGCCGTGCGTCCCGTGGTAAGCCCATTGTAAACTTGCTGCCGCTGGAGTCCGATGAACGCATTACCGCGATTTTGCCGACACGAGACTATCCGGAAGACAAGTTCGTCATTATGGCGACCAAAAACGGCACCGTTAAGAAAACCCCGTTACCTGAGTATTCACGCCCACGTAACGGCGGTATCATCGCGCTTAATCTGAACGAAGGTGATGAGCTGATCGGTGTTGATATTACCGACGGTGAACAGGAAATTATGCTGTTCTCAGACGCCGGCAAAGTGGTTCGCTTTAGAGAGGATCAGGTCCGTTCAATGGGTCGTACCGCCACCGGTGTACGTGGTATACGCCTGGAAGAAGGGCAACGCGTGGTGTCTCTGATTGTACCGCGTAGCTACGAAGATCAGGAAGCCGCTATCCTGACTGTCACCGAAAATGGCTATGGTAAACGTACTCCGGTGGGCGATTACCCAACCAAATCCCGGGCAACCAAGGGCGTTGTTTCGATCAAAGTCAGTGAGCGTAACGGCAGTGTGGTCGGCGCTATGGAAGTGATCGACGGCAACGAAATCATGCTGATCAGTAACAAGGGTACGCTGGTGCGCACCCGTGTTAACGAAGTATCAGTGGTTGGCCGTAATACTCAGGGTGTGCGCTTGATCCGTACCGGTGATGATGAGCAGGTGGTCGGTTTGCAACGCATTGATGAGATGGACGTTGACGACGAACTGGACGGCGAGCTTGACGCTGAAAACAGTGCAAGCAGCGAAACCAATGAAGGCGAAAGCAATGAGTAACGCACCGTTTAACTTTTCTGCGGGGCCTGCAATGTTACCGAAGGCGGTGATGCGGCAGGCTCAGGAAGAGCTGTTGAACTGGAACAATACCGGCGTCTCGGTGATGGAATTTTCTCACCGGGATCCGGCGTACGTCAAAATGGCCCGTCAAGCCGAGCAGGATTTACGCGATTTGTTGGCGGTGCCGGACGACTACGAAGTATTGTTTCTGCAAGGTGGAGGCCGGGGTCAGTTCTCGGCCGTCCCACAAAATATTGCGGCGAAGACGGCTACGGTTGACTACCTCGACACCGGTATCTGGTCCGGCTACGCCATCCGCGAAGCTCAGAAATACGTGCGCGAGGTCAATGTTGCTGCTGGAACGGTAGAAACCGGCAATGGTAAGGCGATAGCCCCGCGCAGCGACTGGCAGTTGTCCGACAATGCGGCGTATTTTCATTATTGCCCGAACGAAACGGTGGATGGCATCGCGTTGCATGAAATCCCCGCCGATATCCAGGCGCCGATTGTCGCCGATATGTCGTCTAACATTTTATCCGAGCCGCTTGATGTCAGCCGTTTTGGCGTCATTTATGCCGGGGCGCAGAAAAACATCGGCCCGTCTGGCTTTGCCATTGCCATAGTGCGCAAGGATCTGCTGGGTCATCCCCAACCCGAGTTAAGCTCGATCATGGATTACCAGTTGCAGGCCAAAGACGGCTCGATGTACAACACGCCCAATACCTTCGCCTGGTATTTGGCGGGTCTGGTGTTTCAGTGGATCAAAGAGCAGGGCGGTTTAGCGGCGATGGGTGAGCAGAACCATCGTAAAGCAAAAACCCTTTACGACTATATTGATCAATCCGATTTTTATCGCAACAGCGTTCACCCGGCCAATCGTTCGATCATGAATGTGCCGTTTCAGCTAGCCGATGAACGGCTTGATGAGCGCTTCCTGCTGCAGGCAAAGGACGCTGGTCTGATGGGGCTGAAAGGCCATCGTTTTGTCGGTGGCATGCGAGCCAGTATTTATAATGCGATGCCGCTGGAAGGGGTGAATGCGCTGATCGATTTTATGGATGAGTTCCAGCGCAACGCATAAGCACGAAATAACAATAAAAATAACGACGTAGAACAACAAAAGGTAGTTATCATGGCAAGTTTCGACGCAACCGCAGCCGCAAATCCTGGAGTCAGAAAGTTACAGCCTTATCAGGCAGGCAAGCCCATGGACGAACTGCAACGGGAGTTGGGGTTGTCGCATGTGGTTAAGTTAGCTTCTAACGAAAATCCGCTCGGCCTGAGTGAAAAAGTGCGCACCGCGCTGCAGGGCGAGCTATCCGATTTGATCCGTTATCCGGACGCTAACGGCTTTTACTTAAAAAGCAAACTGGCGGAGTTGCATCAGGTTGGCAGCGACCAAATTACGCTGGGCAACGGTTCTAATGATGTGCTGGAAATTCTGGCAAGAACCTTTGTCAGCGCAGAACATGAAGTGGTGTTCTCACAACACGCCTTTGTTGTTTATCCGTTGGTAACGCAGGCCATTGGCGCTAAGGGTGTGTCGGTGCCGGCCAAAGACTATGGCCACGATTTGGACGCCATGGCAGCGGCCATCAATGAACGCACTAAGATGGTGTTTATTGCTAACCCGAACAACCCGACCGGTACCTTCCTCAGCACGGCAGAGATTAAAGCGTTTCTGGATAAGGTGCCGGAACACGTCATTGTGGTGCTCGACGAAGCCTATTATGAGTACGTTCCTGAGGCGGATCGCGCGCCATCGGTAGAGTGGTTGCAGCACTATCCTAATTTGGTCGTCTCACGGACGTTCTCGAAAGCCTATGGATTGGCCGGATTGCGTGCCGGCTATGCAGTCAGCAGTGCCGATATCGCGAATCTGCTGAACCGCATTCGTCAGCCATTTAACGTCAACTCGTTATCGCTTAAGGCGGCCGAAGTGGTACTGGATGACCACGATTATCTGCAACGCGCAATCGAGGTTAATGCGCAGGGTATGCAACAACTGGTCGAGTTCTGCCGCAGTGAAGGCTTCAACTTCATCCCGTCTCATGGCAACTTCCTGACCATCGAAGTGGGAGCCAATGCCGCTGACATTTATCAGCGTTTGTTGCACGAAGGCGTCATTGTGCGTCCTGTCGCCGGTTATGAGCTGCCAAATCATCTGCGCGTCAGTATTGGGCTGCCCGAAGAAAACCAAGCCTTCATTGATGCCATGCGCAACATTCGTTAAACAAGGAGTGGGTTGTTGAGTCGTCTTCCTGCAACACTGACATTAACTGACCTGAGTCACTGTCAGGGTGAGGTTACTCTGCCTGGCTCGAAGAGCATTGCCAACCGCGCGTTACTGATTGCCGCATTGTGTGCGGAACCGGTAGTGCTGCACAATGTACTGCGCAGTGATGATACCGCGCGTATGCTGGAGGCGCTGACGGCACTCGGCGTCAGCATTAACGAACAGGATGCAACCACGCTGGTGGTGCATGGCTGCGGCGGTCACTGGCGTAACACCACCCAGCGACTGATGCTGGGGAATGCCGGCACCGCCATGCGTCCGCTGGTGGCGGTGCTCGCAGCAACACTGGAGCCGCACCAGCGTATCGTTCTGGACGGCGATGCGCGTATGCGCGAGCGACCCATCAAAGATCTGGTGGAAAGCCTTCGTGCCCAGCAGGCGCCGATTGATTACCTCGGTGACCCTGGCTATCCGCCGCTGGGCATCGCCGGCGGACTGCAGCCCGGTGATTTTGTCATTGACGGCAGTGTTTCCAGTCAATACATCAGCGCGCTGTTGATGGCATTGCCGCTATTGCCTGCGGACTCTACGCTGACATTGAGCGGTGAGGTGGTGTCACGACCCTATATTGACCTGACTCTGGCGATGCTGCGTGACTTTGGCATCGACATCATTACGGTTACCGATCATCAATTCCGTATTCCGGGTCAGCAGGCTTATCGTTCGCCTCAGAATTACTTTGTTGAAGGTGACGCCAGTGGCGCCAGTTACTGGATGGCGGCAGCCGCTCTGGGCGGCGGACCGATTACCATCCACGGTGTCGGGCAGTCATCGATTCAGGGTGACATTGCCTTCGCCGAGGTGGTTGAAGCCATGGGCGCAGACGTCAGTTGGGGCACCAATCAAGTCACGGTTCGTGGCCGTGGTGCATTGCAAGGCATTGATTTTGACGGCAATCAAATACCTGATGCCGCCATGACCATTGCGCCGCTGGCATTGTTTGCGCGCGGAACCACCATCATTCGGAACGTCGCAAATTGGCGCGTTAAAGAAACGGATCGGCTGGCAGCGATGGCGACGGAGTTACGCAAAACCGGCGCCAGTGTAAAAGAGGGTAAAGATTACCTGGTTATTGATCCGCCTCAAATTTGGCAACACGCGCACATCGATACCTATGACGACCACCGCATTGCCATGTGCTTCGCCCTTGCAGGCTTCTCAACGGCGGGCGTCACCATTAATGACCCCGGTTGTTGTGCAAAAACGTATCCGCAGTTTTTTAGTGAATTTTCACGCCTCTGTAACTTACCTCCAGTAGCTTAAGCGCGTCCCGGCGTTGGCCGGGGCGTATTTAAGGATGCAAAAACTTACCAAATGCGTATAATTGCGCGGCTAAATACTGCGATTAGGCAGGGCAATTTGAGGATTTTATGGCAACACATACCCCCGTTATAACCATTGATGGACCAAGTGGCTCGGGTAAAGGAACCATCAGCCGGCTGTTGGCTGAGAAGCTGGGATGGCATCTGTTAGACAGCGGTGCGATTTACCGTGTGTTAGCGCTTGCGGCGTTACATCATGACTTCAGTGCCGACGACGAAGAGAGCTTGGTTGCCCTGGCAGCGAATCTTGACGTTAAGTTTGAGGCAGAGGAAGACGATGGTATTACCCATATCATTCTCGAAGGTGAGGATGTGACACTGACCATCCGCACTGAACAAGTCGGTAATATGGCCTCAAAAATTGCAGCATTGCCGCGGGTTCGCGAAGCCTTATTGCGCCGCCAGCGGGGTTTTAAAGAACTGCCGGGCTTGGTCGCCGATGGCCGCGACATGGGCACCGTGGTGTTCACTGATGCCGATGCTAAGGTATTTTTAACGGCGTCGGCGGAAGAACGTGCGCAACGTCGTTATAAGCAATTGCTCGAAAAGGGCTTTGATGCTAATATTGACCAATTAATAACCGAAATTGAAGAGCGTGACGAACGCGATACCAATCGTTCCGTGGCGCCGCTAAAACCAGCCGATGATGCGCTGTATGTGGACAGCACCGATTTAAGCATCGATCAGGTACTGGAAGAAATTCTGACGTTTGCACACAGCAAACTGTCGAAGGACTAGCTAACTCGCTGAGCCCGGTGGCTTCGCGAGTTATTTAGGTGTCTGCCGTAAGGATACACGCAGACGTTATTCATAACCCCGCTGTACAGGAAGTTCAGTGGACGTCATCTAAAAGCGAAGATATTTAATATGTCAGAAAATTTTGCACAGCTGTTTGAAGAAAGCCTGAAAGAAGTAGAAACTCGCCCGGGCTCGATCGTTAAAGGTACTATCGTTGCTATCGAAAAAGACTTGGTCTTAGTCGATGCCGGCCTTAAGTCTGAAAGTGCTATCCCGGCAGAGCAGTTCCGTAATGCGGACGGCGAACTGGAAGTGAGCGTTGGTGATGAAATCGACGTAGCACTGGACGCGGTTGAAGACGGCTTCGGTGAAACGATTCTTTCACGCGAAAAAGCTAAGCGTTATGAAGCTTGGCTGCAGCTGGAAAAAGCTTACGAAGACAACGCAACAGTTACCGGTATTATCTCCGGTAAAGTTAAAGGTGGCTTCACCGTGGATCTGGGCGGCGTTCGTGCCTTCTTGCCAGGTTCATTGGTTGACGTACGTCCAGTACGCGAAACAGCTCACCTGGAAAACAAAGATCTCGAATTCAAAGTTATCAAGCTGGATCAGAAGCGCAACAACGTTGTTGTTTCTCGTCGTGCTGTTATCGAGAAAGAAAACAGTGCAGAACGCGAAGAGCTGCTTGAGAACCTGCAGGAAGGTCAAGAAGTTCAAGGTATCGTTAAGAACCTTACTGATTACGGTGCATTCGTTGATTTGGGTGGTGTTGACGGTCTGTTACACATCACTGATATGGCTTGGAAACGCGTTAAGCACCCAAGCGAAATCGTTAACGTTGGCGACGAAATTACTGTCAAAGTACTTAAGTTCGACCGTGAGCGCACTCGTGTATCACTGGGTCTTAAGCAACTGGGTGAAGATCCGTGGGCAGATATCGCGAACCGTTATCCAGAAGGCACTCGCCTGACCGGTCGTGTTACGAACCTGACTGATTACGGCTGTTTCGTTGAAATCGAAGAAGGCGTTGAAGGTCTGGTACACGTATCTGAAATGGACTGGACGAACAAAAACGTTCACCCATCTAAGGTTGTTAACCTGGACGACACCGTTGAAGTTATGGTTCTGGAAATCGACGAAGAACGTCGTCGTATTTCTCTGGGTCTTAAGCAGTGCAAACCTAACCCTTGGGAAGAGTTCGCTAAGAACCACAACAAGGGCGAGAAAGTTACTGGTAAGATCAAGTCAATCACTGACTTCGGTATCTTCATCGGCTTGGACGGCGGCATTGATGGTCTGGTTCACTTGTCAGACATCAGCTGGAACGCAACAGGCGAAGAAGCCGTTCGTGATTATAAGAAAGGCGAAGAAGTGACTGCTGTTGTCATGCAAGTTGACGCAGAGCGTGAGCGTATCTCTCTGGGCATCAAGCAACTGGAAGAAGATCCGTTTAACAACTACTTGGCAGCCAACAAAAAAGGTTCTATTGTTTCTGGTACCGTTACTGAAGTTGACGCGAAAGGTGCAAAAGTAGAACTGGCTGACAGCGTAGAAGGTTACGTTCGTGCTGCAGACATCTCTCGTGACCGTGTTGAAGATGCATCAACTGAACTGTCTGTTGGTGATACCATCGAAGCACGCTTCATGGGCGTTGACCGCAAAAACCGTACTCTGAGCTTGTCTATTCGTGGTAAAGACGAAGCGGAAGAGAAAGAAGCGGTTGAGCAGGTTAACAAGCAGCAAGACAGCTCTGGCATCAACAGCGCAATGGCTGACGCCTTTAAAGCGGCTAAAACCGACGACTAATAGTTCGATGACGTAGCGTGCGCCTCTGGCGCACGCGACATCGTAAACTGGAGGTATTATGACCAAATCAGAATTGATTGAACGGTTAGCCTTAAAGTATCAGGATTTACCTCCTACGGTTGTTGAGGCGAGTGTCAAAGATATCCTGGAGCAAATGGTGCAGAGCCTGGCTCACGGGAAACGTATTGAAATTCGTGGCTTTGGTAGCTTTTCATTGCATTACCGTGCGCCTCGGATCGGACGTAATCCGAAAACGGGCGAAAAAGTTGAGTTGGACGCGAAATACGTTCCTCACTTTAAAGCGGGTAAAGAACTGCGAGAGCGCGTTGACAATTTTAGTTGATCTTTGTACTCGAATGATAAAAACGGCATGCTATACTGGCATGCCGTTTTTTTATGGCTGTCAATCAGTCACTCTGGGCAGGTAAGGACACACATGTTAAAAAAACTACTGATCATTGTCCCCATACTGGTTATCTTTTTTATTGCTCTGGCCTTTGGTGCGCAAAACGCAACCGAGGTAACGGTAAACTTTTTGCTGTTTAAGGCGCAGTTGTCTGTCGCTGCGGTCGCCGGCATTTTTTTGGGGGTTGGTTTTTTTATCTCCGTTATTTTTTATTTCCTGTCGACACTGCGCTGGAAGCTCCGCTACCGCCGGCTGTCGAAAAAGTTCAGCGCACTTGAGAGCAGGGCGCCGGAATCGAACACGAAGGAATAGCCGGTAATGCTTGAGCTGTTGTTTCTGTTACTGCCTGTTGCCGCCGCCTATGGTTGGTTCATGGGGCGTAACAGTGTGCGCAGTGAAGAACGGAAAGAGCAACAGCGGTTTTCAAAGCAATATGCCACCGGCCTCAATTTGTTACTGTCCGATCAGCCCGATAAAGCGGTCGACCTTTTTGTTGAACTGCTTGATGTTGACAGTGACACCCTCGAGACCCACTGGACACTGGGCAAGCTGTTTCGCCGTCGCGGCGAAGTTGAACGCGCGATAAAAATTCATCAGAACCTCACATCACGGCCAAACATTACCGAGCACGACCGGATGCTGGCGATGTACGAACTTGGCAAAGATTATCTTGCCGCGGGCATCTATGATCGGGCTGAACAAATGTTTTCCGGTCTGCAGCGGCAACGCAATTTCCGCGAACGCAGCCGCAAAAACCTGCTTGAACTCTATCAGGCAACCCATGAGTGGGATAAAGCCATTAAAGTGGCGTTGCGGTTGACGAAAGACGATGCTCAAATCGAACGGGTGGTGGCACAGCTCTACTGTGAACTGGCTGAGCAGGAGTCGGCCGCAGAAGCCATTAAACATTATAAAAAAGCCCTTAAGCACGACGAAAACTGCGTACGAGCCAGCATTGCATTGGGCCGTTTATACCGCGATCAGAAACAGTTAAAAACCTCCTGTGATTATTTTCAGCAGGTGCTGGCACAGGACCCTGCGTTTGTCAGCGAAGTACTGACTGAGCTTGAACATAATTACCAGGCACTCGGTGACACGACGCCCTACATCGAGTTTTTACACGCTTGTGTTGAGCGCCGAGCCGGCACCAGTGCCGTTATCGCGCTGTCAGAGTATATTTTCAAACATCAGGGTGGCGACGCGGCTGAACAGTTCATTCGCGCCACCATGGAAGATCACCCAACCATGCGTGGTTTTCATCAACTGATGGATTTTCATATTCGCGCTGCGGACGTCGGCAACGCCCGCGAGAGCCTTAAAATTTTGCAGGCGATGGTCGCCGAGCATATTAAGCAACGGCCAAGATACAGTTGTCGCCACTGCGGCTTTGCCGGCAACACGTTATATTGGCAATGCCCAAGCTGCAAAAGCTGGAGCACAACAAAACCCATTATCGGACTGGATGGTGAATAACACGATGAGCTTACCTCAAATCTATATTGCACTGGATTATCACAATCGAATTCAAGCTGACGCGATGGTGTCGCAATTGGATCCTACGAAAGTGGGATTAAAAATTGGTAAAGAATTATTCACTACCGAGGGGCCGGACTGGGTTACTGAACAAGTTGAAAAAGGCTTTTCGATTTTCCTCGACCTCAAATTTCATGACATTCCCAACACGGTCGCTAAAGCGGTAGCGGCAGCGGCACGACTGAACGTTGATGTCGTTAATGTCCATGCCAGCGGCGGATTAAAAATGATGCAGGCAGCGCGCCAGGCTCTTGAGGCGTCCGAACGACCTCCGCTGTTGATTGCCGTAACCGTACTGACATCGATGGACGCGTCGGATTTAGCTGACATCGGCATTACCGTGCCGGTGGAAGAGCAGGTACTGAGACTGGCAAAACTGACGCAGCAAGCTGGCTTAGACGGCGTTGTTTGCTCAGCTCAGGAAGCGCCATTGCTAAAACGCGAATTGGGTGACGAGTTCAAACTCATGACACCGGGCATTCGACCAGCTAGTGCTCAAAAGGATGATCAGAAACGCACGTTGACGCCGTTGCAGGCGAAGCAGGCCGGCGTTGATTTTATGGTTATTGGACGACCGGTGACCCAGGCTGACAATCCGCATCAAGCCGTGCTTGAGATATTGGCCGAATTACAACAGGGTTAATGTCGTATTCATTAAAACCCACGGCATAAGGTATCTATGCTTGTAGCGCTGTGTTAAACAGTGAAACAACAAGGAAACCTTATGACGTTACGGAAAACCTGTCTTACCGCGTCGTTGATGGCTGCATTATTGTCGTCAATGACGGCTACGGCGTCGGTCGCTGCACCGGTCATGCCTATTGCGCCGCTGACTCAGGAAGCCAATGCTGAGGATGCCGATAAAACCAATCGGTTAAACATCAATACGGCAAGTGCTCAGGAGCTATCGGCGGTGATGATTGGCGTTGGTCTAAAGCGTGCTGAGCAAATCATCAAATTGCGGGAGCAGTTGGGTGGTTTTACCGAGTTGGAGCAGTTATTGGATGTGAAAGGCATTGGCCTTAAAACATTGGAAAAAAACCAAGG
Organism: Idiomarina sp. OT37-5b; assembly: GCF_002968395.1. Taxonomy (NCBI): domain Bacteria; kingdom Pseudomonadati; phylum Pseudomonadota; class Gammaproteobacteria; order Alteromonadales; family Idiomarinaceae; genus Idiomarina; species Idiomarina sp. OT37-5b. The sequence continues at coordinate 1,393,329 of NZ_CP027188.1, read as the reverse complement.
CTTGATACGGCTCGATTAGATAACTGATAAAAAAAGCCCCGTTGCAGTGATGCAAACGGGGCTTTTTATTCGCTTACGCGTTAACTCAGGATGACGGAGAACATTTCGCCATGTCAGCCTGCGCCCGCGAGGTCGACTGCTCAATTGCTGCGGTCTTGTCGGACTTAACAAATTCCGAGCGCGCGGTCGCTGCAGCCACCGGGAACGGCGAGAATTCACCTTCACGCAGCGTAGCGCTGGCTTTGGTCATGTCCGCAAATGCTTTACTTTTCACCCGGCTTGGATAAACCGGCTGCACGGCAATCGCATTTGCCGCTTCTTTATCGCGCTTACGCTTTTGTCCGGCTGCGCGTTGATGGCGAGGTGAGCGGCGTGAACGGTTACGCTCCGACTTCGCCGGCTTCTCGTCTTCGCTCGCTGCGGCAGGCTCTTGCTCGACCGGAGCCGAAGGCGTTTGTGCTTCTGCGTCGGCCGCTTGAGATTGCTGTGCGTCGTTAACCGGCTCAGCAGCTTCAGTGCTCGGCTCAGAGGCTACCGGCGTTTCCGCAGCTTCCGAATCCGCTTCTTGCGGCTGTTGCGGTTGCTGTTCCTGTTGCTGCGTTTCTGGTTTCTCGGCGTTAACAGGTTCTGCTTTGTTCACATCAGCTACCGGCTGTTCGTCGGCCGGGGCAGCAGCTGTATGTTGCTCTGCTTCAACCAGTTCGGCGGCGGCCTGAAGACGAGGATCATTCACTTTTGAAGCCAGTACTTTAGGCGAAGGCTGACGTGGTTCACGCTCACCCGTTGCCGACTTTTCAGGTGCGGAAGAAGGCTGTTGCTTAGCGGCTTCCGGCTGCTTTTGCCCAGCCTGTTGCTGCGGTTCCTGCTTAGCCTCTGGTTGCACTTCAGGTTGTGACGCCGTCGTTTTATCAGTTACCCGTACAGAACGTTCAAGTTTCTTCTGCGGGCGGCGCTTTTTCGGCGTCCGCGGCTGCTGATCAGCGTCTGGCTTCGGTGCTTTCTCGGTAGCCTGTTGTTCCGGAGCCGGAACAGGAGCAGTTTGCTGATCTTGTTCAGCTTTACGGTTGTTTGGCTGGCCTTGTGCTTGAGACTGATTTTGATTACGACCACGGCCACGACCCCGACGATTATTACGGCGGCCATTACCGGAACGGTTGTCCTGACGTTCGTCCTGACGTTTATTGTCCGCTGCAGTGTTGTCCTCCGCATCGCTCTGCGCCGCTTTGTTGCGGTTATCGTCGTTGCGTGGGCGCTGCCGTGAACGACGGTTTCCGCCCCGTTGATTACGTCCGCCGCGACGCTGGTTACCGCGTTGCTGCTGCTTGTTATTCTGTTCCTGCTTGCTTTCTTTATCCGTTTCTTCCGAACTGCCGAACAAACCGGCCAACCAGTTACCCAGTCGTTGAATTAACGAAGGCGCGGCTGCAGGTGCCGCCGCAGCCGCAGCCGGTGCAGCAGCAGGCGCTGCCGGAGGTGGTGCCGTAGGTGCTTGCAAGCCTTTTAACGCCGGCTCTTCAATTTGTTGGCGATCCTTAGTCAGCGTAATCGCCACAGACTGATCTTGTTCAGGTTTAGAAACCAACTGGAAACTGGCCGCTTCCGGCACTTCGTCGTCGCGAATACGGATAACTTCGAAGTGTGGTGTTTCTAAGTGGTGATTCGGAATGATCACCGCTTTAACGTCATGGCGTTCTTCGATTTTATTAACGGCCGAGCGCTTTTCGTTCAGCAAATAGGTGGCAACGGATACCGGCACCTGAGCCTGTACCTGTACCGTGTTGTCCTTGATCGCTTCTTCTTCGATCAAACGCAAAATGGACAATGCCAACGATTCACTGGAACGAATGGTGCCTTGTCCATTACAACGAGGGCAAACGCCGTTAGCTGATTCACCCAACGATGGACGCAGGCGCTGCCGGGACATTTCCAACAAGCCGAAGCGAGAAATGCGCGCCACCTGAATGCGAGCGCGATCATGTGCCAGGCTGTCGCGCAGACGGTTTTCCACTTCACGCTGGTGACGAGCCGGAGTCATGTCGATAAAGTCGATGACCACCAGACCACCGAGGTCACGTAAACGTAACTGACGGGCAATTTCTTCCGCGGCTTCAAGGTTGGTTTGCAGGGCCGTTTCTTCGATATCGCCGCCTTTGGTGGCGCGCGATGAGTTAATATCGATTGACGTCAGTGCTTCAGTCGGGTCAATGACGATGGAACCACCGGACGGCAGTCGCACTTCGCGCTGGAATGCCGATTCAATTTGGCTTTCAATCTGATAATGACTGAACAGCGGCACATCGCCTTCGTACAGCTTGACGCGGTTAAGGAAGTCCGGGCGGATCAACTGAATGTGGTTGCGAACCTGTTCGAACACTTTTTTGCTGTCGATCAGTACTTCACCGATATCACGGCGTAAGTAATCACGTAACGCCCGGAAAATAACGTTGCTTTCCTGATGGATCAGGAACGGAGCAGGGCGTTCGTTGGCCGCTTTACTGATGGCTTCCCAATGATGCAGCAGAACATTAAGATCCCACTCCAACTCTTCTTTAGACTTACCAACGCCGGCGGTACGTACGATCAGACCCATTTCCTTGGGAACGTTAAGGTCGCTGAGTGCCTCTTTTAAGGCCGAGCGCTCATCACCTTCGATGCGACGAGAAATGCCACCGGCACGCGGGTTGTTTGGCATCAGTACCAGGTAGCTGCCCGCCAATGAGATAAAGGTGGTTAACGCAGCGCCTTTTTGACCGCGTTCTTCTTTATCAATTTGTACGATAACTTCCTGGCCTTCCTTAACCACGTCCTTGATGTTCGGGCGGCCTTGGAACGTATAACCTTCTGGGAAGTAAGTTTTGGCAATTTCTTTAAGGGGGAGGAATCCGTGGCGCTCTGCACCATAGTCAACGAAAGCGGCTTCTAGGCTGGGTTCAATCCGTGTGATTTTACCCTTATAAATGTTCGCTTTCTTTTGTTCGTGGCCAGGACTTTCAATATCCAGGTCGTATAAGCGCTGGCCGTCGACCAGTGCGACACGCAACTCTTCCAGTTGCGTGGCATTAATTAACATTCTTTTCATTACTGTGACTCAATCTTGCTTAGGCCACAGCATGACACGCTGAATGGCAGCGCCAATGCACTATCGTTAAATTGTTTGTTTGCAGATTGACATGAAAATTATAGGGTTTTCCTGCCTCTGCGTTACCCGTTGAACTGCAACGTGTAACAAAAATTGGTTTGACTGTGCGTGTAACTTGGCGGCATGGCCAATATTACGTGTCATACTGTCGCGATTAAACGTAATCAGCAACTGAATCGTCATTTTGCTTTCCTAATGTTCGCTCCGTGCATTCTTCATCTCGGCGAACCGTATGAAGACGTGGAGTATCCAAGCAAAATGCCTCAATTGCACGTGTATCTATTCGTTGTGTCTCTTTTACCTGTCGGGCGGCCAGCTCATCTGGCTCTTTCGCTACCATCTTGTCCCACAGCAGGATATTTTTTGACAGTTCATTATTTCATAAGTGCAACCATCAATACAAGCGACAATTTCGATGCATGTTGTTGAGCTTAGTGGTAAAATCCGCGCCATGAAAATGATCCAACAAGAAGTCACCTTTCACGAGGTGAGCACAGAAGAGCAGGGCCAGCGTGTCGATAACTTCCTCATGACTAAGTTGAAGGGAGTGCCGAAGTCGTTGGTGTACCGCATTGTGCGCAAAGGCGAAGTGCGCGCCAACAAAAAACGCATCAAACCGGATTACAAACTCAAAGCGGGTGACGTGATTCGGATTCCGCCGGTGAAACTGTCGGAACGACCGGATTTACCGTCAGCAAAGCTGGAGCAGGTGCAGGCATTAGAAGCGGCCATTATTTTTGAAGATGACGCATTGATGGTCGTCAACAAGCCGGCCGGGATGGCGGTGCACGGGGGCTCGGGTCTTAAATTTGGCTTAATCGAGGCGTTACGGGCACTGCGTCCTAACGATAAACACCTCGAGTTGGTGCATCGACTGGATCGCGATACCAGTGGGCTATTGATGATTGCGAAAAAGCGCTCAGTATTAAAAGCACTGCATGAGCAACTGCGTGAAAAGACCATCAATAAGCAGTATCTGGCATTAGTCCGTGGTCAGTGGCAGAAGAGCTGCCGCAATGTCGAGGCACCGCTGCAAAAGAACACGCTGCAGTCGGGCGAACGGATGGTGCGCGTAGACGCTGAAGGCAAGCCGTCGCATACGCGTTTTCGCATTAATCAACGTTATCAGCAGGCGACCCTGATAGAAGCCTCGCCGGTGACCGGGCGCACCCATCAAATTCGCGTGCATACGCTGCATGCAGGACACCCGATAGCCGGCGATCCTAAGTATGGGGACAGTGAATTTGATCAACTGATGCAGCAGTGCGGGCTGAAGCGTTTGTTCCTGCACGCCTGGCAGTTGACCTTTACACACCCGAAAACCGAGCAGTCCATGCATCTGGAAGCGCCGCTGGAAGAGTCGTTAAAGCAGGTGCTGCAACGACTGACTGCAATTTGATGATGGCAATACGGAGTAGCTGGTGACCCATTCACAACTGGTGATTTTTGACTGGGACGGAACCTTAATGGATTCCATTGGCCGCATTGTTTCGGCAATGCGGGCGACTGCGCAGCACCTGCGTTTATCGGTACCGACCGAGCAGGCAGTAAAAGACATTATTGGACTCAGTTTAGAACCCGCTATCGAGCTGTTGTTCGGTCGCTTACCAACGGCACAGCATCAACAGTTTTTGGCCCGCTATCGGGATGAGTACGTTGATTTGAATACCACCCCGACGCCGTTATTTGATGACGCGATTGCGGTCATTGAACAACTCCGTCAACGGCAGTATGGTGTGGCCGTAGCGACCGGAAAAGCGCGTCGCGGTCTTGATCGCGTTTGGCTGGAAACGCAAGTCGGTCATTTGTTTGATGGCTCTCGTTGTGCTGATGAATCCAAAGGCAAGCCGGACCCACAAATGCTCCATGAATTGATGACGGAACTTGGTTACCTGCCTCAGCAAACCGTTATGGTCGGTGATTCCGTGCACGACATTAAGATGGCTAAAGCGGCAGGCGTCGGGGCCATTGGTGTCGATTTCGGCGTACACGATGCGCAGCGATTAAAAGCAGCCGGCGCCGATCACGTGATCAGTCGTTTGTCTGAACTGCCGAATATCATAGGAGCATCATATGCCTAGAACGCTCGTGTTGGCTTCCTCGTCGCCGTATCGCCGAGCGATACTGGACAAACTGCATTTAAATTACCAGGTGTGCAAACCGGAAATTGATGAGCAAGCCCGACCACAGGAAACCGCCGAACAGTTGGTTAAGCGACTGGCCACTGAAAAAGCCAAAGCTGTCGTGCAACGACAGCCGCAATTTGCCGACGCGGTGGTGATTGGTTCTGACCAGGTGGCATTGTGCGATAACGAGATCCTGGGTAAACCACACAATGAAACTAACGCGGTTGCACAGCTACAACGTTTCGTCGGTAAAACGGTGACCTTTTTAACGGGCTTGTGTGTGTATGATGCCGCCAACGACAGCTGCGATGTAGTCTGTGTGCCGTTCTACGTGCACTTCCGAGACGATCTCAGCGACGCTGAACTCCGCCGTTACGTTGAATTGGAACAGCCGCTGAATTGTGCCGGCAGTTTTAAAAGCGAAGGGCTGGGTATCAGTCTGTTTAAATCGTTGCAGGGTGACGACCCCAACACCTTAATTGGCTTGCCCAGTATCGAATTATTACGTATGCTGCGGCGCCTTCATATAAACCCGCTGGCAGGCGATAATTCGCTTGCTTAGAGCCCATCACTAAGGTAGACTGCGCCCGCTATGCAAAAGGTTAGAATCCCAGTGACGGTTGATCCCGTCAAAAGTGCGAACAAAAAGCAAACGTTTGATGGCTTGGTACCGGCCAAAACGCTCTCGCGTTTTCAAGGTTTACTGGCCGAAGTCTGCGACAGTGATCCCGAAGTCAAGGTTGAATTTGGCATCGATGAGCAGGGCATCAGTTATTTTGCCGGTTCTGCGACCACTGCGGTTAAATTGACGTGTCAACGTTGTAATATGCCTTTTGCGGTTGATATCGCCGCGCAATTTGCGTATGCTCCTGTTTCTTCTCGGCAGGGCACGGATGAGTTACCAGAACGCTATGAAGCGATCGAGGTTAATGAGTTTGGTGAAGTCAACCTGCACGGACTTATCGAAGATGAATTAATTCTGGCAATGCCTTTGGTTGCTAAACACGACCCTAAGAATTGTCAGGTTGACCGCGACGCAATGAGTTGGGGTGAAATCGAAGAGGAATCGAAAGACGACTCGGAGAACCCGTTCTCAGTGTTGCAAGAATTAAAGCGTAAATAACTAGGAGATAGCGTAAATGGCTGTTCAACAGAATCGTAAAAGTCGTTCAAAGCGCGACATGCGTCGTTCACACGATGCACTCAGCGGCCCTACACTGTCGGTTGACTCTACCTCTGGTGAGACTCATCGTCGCCACCACGTAACAGCTGATGGTTACTACAAAGGTCGTAAGGTCGTTAACAAGTAATTCTCAGGCCATGCCTGAAATTAAGTTAGCGATTGATGCAATGGGGGGCGACAACGGCCCCTCTATTGTAATTGAAGCACTGGCTCAGCAGCTTCATGAATGTTCCTCACATCATTTTTTTGTCGTCGGACAAAGCGATAGTTTAACGCCACTGCTGCAACAGCATGGTCTGCACGAACACCCCCAAGTTACCCTGATCAATGCCGAACAAGTCGTGCACATGGACGACAAACCCGGTCAGGCACTGCGATCAAAACCGAACTCCTCGATGAGTGTTGCGCTGGAACTGCTCAGTAAAGGCGAGGCCGATGCGGTCATCAGCGGTGGTAATACCGGTGCGCTCATGGCGAAAGCCTATTTCCAGTTAAAAACCCTGCCCGGCGTGTTACGCCCGGCATTGATGGCTGCGCTACCGAACCAACAGGGCGGGCGGTCGTACTTATTGGATTTAGGCGCAAACGCCAGCTGTGACTCCGAAACCTTATTTCAATTTGGGGTGATGGGCAGCGTAGCCGCACAAGTGCTGGAAAATGCACCGAGCCCGAAAGTTGCGTTATTGAACATGGGTGAGGAAGAGATTAAAGGCAACGACGTGGTGAAAAATGCGGCGCTGCGGCTGACCGAATCCGAGCATGTAAATTATCAGGGTTTTGTCGAAGGCAATCACTTATTCAGCGGCAAAGCCGACGTTATCGTGTGCGATGGTTTTGTCGGTAATATCGCCCTAAAAAGTTGCGAAGGCCTGGCGACCCTGATTGTCGAGCAACTAAAATCAGCGTTGATGTCACACTGGATGTATCGCTGGTTCTTCCGTTTTCTGCAAAAACGTACCCAAAAATCCTGGGAACGCCTGAAGCCCGACCACTATAACGGTGCCAGTTTGATAGGATTGCGTGGAGTGGTTATCAAAAGTCATGGTAGTGCTAATGCCAAAGCCTTTGGCAGTGCCATACGACAAGCGATAATCGAAGCGCAAGCGCAACTCCCCGAACGAATTAAAGATCGGGTTGAGTCGGTCCTATTAGAACAACATTAAGCACCTTTATGAGCTATTCAAAAATCGCTGGAACGGGCCATTACTTGCCGCAACAGCGACTTACAAATGACGATTTATCTCGTCGCGTTGACACGTCTGATGAATGGATAACCGAGCGCACTGGTATTAAAGAACGGCGCCTGGCATCAGCCACTGAGTCAGCCGCGACACTTGGCTACGAAGCCGCGAAACAGGCGCTAGATGCCGCCGGTTGGCAAGCCGCCGATCTGGACATGATTGTGGTTGCCACAACCTCAGCGGAACATGCCTTTCCCAGCGCCGCGTGTGAGATCCAAAAAATGCTCGGTGTCAGCTCGATCCCGGCGTTTGATGTCGGTGCAGCCTGTTCTGGTTTTATTTATGCACTGAGCGTTGCCGATCAGTTTATCCGCAGCGGTCAACATCAACGTATTCTGGTGGTCGGTACCGACGTACTGGCACGATTGTGTGATCCGCAGGATCGTAATACCATCGTATTGTTCGGTGATGGTGCCGGAGCGGTGGTGATTGAGGCCGATAGTCAGCCTGGTATCCTGTCGACCCATTTATACAGTGCCGGTGAATATGGTCACTTGTTAGGTGCAAAACAGCCGGTACGCAACGCTCGCGGACTGACCGCCGAAGGTACACCGGAAAGCAGTTGGATGTACATGAAAGGCAATGAGGTGTTTCGAGTGGCGGTGGCCAAGTTGAGTGAGCTGGTTACCCAAACACTAAAAGCTAACGACATGAGTGCCCAGGACCTCGATTGGCTGATACCGCATCAGGCGAATTTACGCATTATTAAAGCGACAGCAAAAAAATTGGCCATGCCGATGGAACAAGTTGTCGTGACGTTGGATCAAACAGGTAATACCTCGGCCGCGTCGGTGCCTATTGCGCTGGATTGGGCGGTACGAGACGGTCGCATTAAACGCGGTCAGACCTTATTATTGGAAGCTTTTGGCGGAGGTTTCGCCTGGGGTTCCGCATTAGTTAAGTATTAAGAGGACAACATGACACAAACCGCATTACTCTTTCCGGGTCAGGGCTCGCAAACGGTCGGCATGTTAGCTGACCTGGCAGCGGATTATCCGCAAATCGAAGAAACCTTCGCTGAAGCCAGCGAAGTGCTGGGCTATGACCTATGGCAATTGGTGCAAAACGGTCCGGAACAGCAGCTGAACGACACCCGCAAGACACAGCCGGCGTTGCTTACTGCCAGCGTTGCGCTGTACCGGGTTGCACGGGCCAATGGTCTTACTGACGTTAGCGCCATGGCCGGCCATAGCTTAGGCGAATACTCAGCGCTGGTTTGTGCCGGTTGTATTGACTTTAAAGACGCCGTGCGGCTGGTTGCGTTGCGGGGCGAGGCCATGCAGAGTGCGGTAGCGCCGGGAGTCGGTGCCATGGCTGCGGTGATTGGCCTGGACGACGATACCATTGCAGAGATCTGCCAACAGCAGGCTGGTGATGAAGTGGTCACACCGGTTAATTACAACTCACCGGGACAGGTGGTTATTGCCGGTCATAAAGACGCCGTTGCGCGTGCTGCCGAGGCACTGAAAGAAGCCGGGGCGAAGCGGGTGTTGCCATTACCGGTCAGTGTGCCGTCGCATTGCGAACTGATGAAACCCGCTGCAGAGCAGCTGCGAGCAGCGCTGAAAGAGGTGGTTTTCCACAAACCATCGGTGGCGGTCATCAATAACGTCGATGTCAGTGCCAACAGCGATGAAGAGGCCATTAAAGACGCACTGGTGCGACAGTTGTATTATCCGGTACGCTGGACCGAAACGGTTGAGACGTTGGCGCAAATGGGTATCGAGAAAGCCTACGAAGTGGGGCCGGGAAAAGTACTGACCGGCTTGAATAAACGAATCACAAAATCTTTTTCGTGTACTGCGCTGAACAGCGCGGATACGATAGCAACGCCATAATAAAGAGGGGACATCATGCAGTCACTGACAGAACAGGTTGCACTGGTAACCGGTGCCAGTCGTGGTATCGGCCGTGCCATCGCCGAATCACTCGTGGCGCAGGGCGCCTTTGTCATCGGCACCGCCACATCCGAGCAAGGTGCCGCTGCCATTGATGAGTACTTAGGCGACAACGGTAAAGGCATTGCATTGAATGTTACTGATACCGAGCAGCTTACTGACACCATCAAGGGACTTGAAAAAGAGTACGGTAAAATTGATATTCTGGTCAACAATGCCGGCATCACCCGTGATAACCTGATGATGCGCATGAAAGACGATGAGTGGGAAGCGGTCATCAACACCAACTTATCAGCGGTATTCCGGGTTTGTAAGGCGGTTATCCGCGGCATGATGAAGCGTCGCAGCGGTCGCATCATCAACATCAGTTCTGTCGTGGGTACCACAGGTAACCCGGGTCAGGTAAACTATTGTGCGGCCAAAGCCGGTTTGGTCGGTTTCAGTAAGTCGCTTGCTAAGGAAGTCGCTGCGCGCGGCATCACCGTCAATTGTGTGGCGCCGGGCTTTATTGATACGGACATGACCAAAGCGTTGACGGATGATCAGAAACAAGCGATCTTTGCCAATATTCCGGCAGAACGCTTGGGTAAACCGGAAGAAGTTGCCGCTGCGGTTAGCTTCCTGGCTTCTCCGGGCGCCGCTTACATCACCGGCGAAACGATTCACGTTAACGGTGGTATGGCGATGGTATAAGAGCGCGTTCACTGACATTTTATCGGTCAGGGGTACGACCTCTTAACTTTTAACGAATTTTTGCTTTATTATTGAGGCTGGTTTCACTACACTACAGCCAATTTTCACACTCGTGACGACTATTGAAGGATTTTACTATCATGAGCACTATTGAAGAACGCGTAAAAAAAATCATCGTTGAACAACTGGGCGTTAAAGAAGAAGAAGTAAAGCCTGAAGCTTCATTCGAAAACGATCTGGGTGCTGACTCTCTTGACACCGTTGAGCTGGTAATGGCTCTGGAAGAAGAGTTCGAAACTGAGATTCCTGATGAAGAAGCAGAGAAAATCAAAACCGTTCAAGCGGCTATCGATTACGTGTCTGCTCATTCAGACGACTAATCAACGCACAGCGTTTGCAAAAGGCAGTCCATTGGGGCTGCCTTTTTTGTATCTGTAGCATAAACCGAGAAGAGGGCGCGAAACACAATGTTCTGGCAAAATGGTGAAGCGCATACCGGCGGCCTGGATCGTGGGCTGCAATTTGGCGACGGCCACTTTACAACGCTGCGTATCAGCAAGCAAAAACCCCTTTGGTGGGGCCATCATCAGCAACGGTTGATCACCGCTTGTCAACGGTTAGCTATGCCGGTGCCGGATATGCAACAGATCGAAACTTGGCTGCAACAGGCATTGGCTGCAACACCCGCCGATGTCGCTAAAATCATCATTACCCGTGGCCAGGGCGGGCGTGGCTATCAGCCGGCAGCGGATGCTGAACCGACGGTGTATATCAGCACCTCAACATTACCGGCGTTGCCGTCATCGCTGAGCGAGGTGGGTATTGCGGAGCTGAAGCTGGCACGACAACCGTGTTTCGCCGGTTTAAAAACGCTCAACCGGTTGGAGCAGGTAATGCTCGCTAATGAACGGCAGCAGCGCGGCTACCAGGATTTATTGGTGCTCGATCAACAAAATTATGTGGTGGAGACCTGTCAGGGCAATCTATTTTGGCGGCATGGCAAGCGTTGGTATACACCATCGCTGACAATGGCGGGCGTGGCCGGTGTCGCACGACAAGTGATTTGTGAGCATAACTGGTTAGGAGAGGTCATACAGGGCGAGTTTGAGCTGGATGATGTGCTGGCTGCGGAACAAGTCTTTACCTGTAATTCCGTGCGTGGAGTCGTGCCAATTGTGCGATTAAATGATAAAGTCTTAAGTACCTCCGATTTACCAGAGCAACTCAACCTGTTGATCGAATGAAAAAATTCATTGTCATTGCGCTTATCCTAATCGCTGCAGCCATCGTTGGCGGCCGCTGGTTCGCGCTGGAATATCTGCAGACCCCGTTTGTCAGCCGCACCACGTTCTCGGAACCGTTAATGTTGCGGGTTCAGCGAGGAGACAGTGCGCGCCATATCATTGCGCAGATTAATGACCACCTAAAACGCGACAGTGATCGCATCGATTATCGACTGAGTCAGTTGTTGATCGGTATTGACCGGTTACAGGCCGGGGTCTACCAGGTGAGTCCGACGGACAGTTGGCAAACGCTCTGGCAGAAGCTTGAGCGCGGTGATGAAATGCAATTTAGCGTCACCCTGGTGGAAGGGCTGCGAATTGAACAATGGTTAAAGCATTTGCAGGCGCAGCCCTTTTTGAAAGCCACACTGCGGCCGGATAACCTGATTGAACAGCTCGACTTTATTGACGGTTATACAAACGCCGAAGGTCTGTTTCTGCCGGAAACCTATCATTATCGCGCAGATAAAACGGATAAAGACATTTTACGCCGCGCCTATCAGGCGATGCAGCAAAAACTTGATGAAATCTGGCAGCAGCGTAGCGCCGACTGTCCGGTCGATACGCCTTATGAGTTGTTGATCTTAGCCTCCATCATCGAAAAGGAAACCGGCATCGACGGTGAACGAGCTATGGTGGCGAGTGTGTTTGCCAACCGCATGGCGACCGGTATGCGATTGCAGTCGGATCCAACCACCATCTATGGCATTGAAGCGTTTGACGGCAACCTGACCCGCGCCCATTTACGTGAAAAAACCGCATACAATACCTATCGTATTGACGGCTTACCACCAACACCAATTGCCATGGTGTCAGAGGCCTCACTAAGGGCTGCCGCTGATCCGGCGCAATCCGACTATTTTTATTTTGTCGCCAACGGTGAGGGCGGTCATGTGTTTTCAAAAACGCTCGAAGAACATAACAAAGCGGTGCGAAAATATCAGCTGAACACAGCAACGGACGATTCTCAGGGAGAACAATGAGCGGTAAATTTATTGTTATTGAAGGGCTTGAGGGCGCCGGCAAAAGCACGGCGATTGCAAGCATTGTAAGCCATTTACAGGCCAAGGGCATACGCGCCGAGACTGTCCGTGAACCGGGCGGAACACCGCTGGCTGAGGCGTTGCGAGAACTGGTCAAACAGGAATGGCAAGAAAACGTCAGCTCGATGACTGAGCTATTGCTGATGTACGCAAGCCGGGTGCAACTGGTTGATAATGTGATAAAACCGGCCTTACAGAAAAACCGCTGGGTGATCGGCGACCGCCATGATCTGTCGTCGCAGGCCTATCAGGGCGGCGGCCGGCAACTGGGTGCGGAAACGCTAAAATCCTTAAAGCAATTGACGCTGGGTGACTTTGAACCGGATTTAACCCTGTACCTTGATATTGATGCGCAACAGGGCCTGCAGCGTGCCAGAGGCCGCGGCGAACTGGATCGCTTTGAACAGGAAGACCTGGCGTTTTTCGAGCGCACACGACTACGCTATCGTCAATTGGCAGCCACCAATCCTCGTGTGGTAACCATCGACGCGGGTCAAGCGATGCAGCAAGTGCATCAGGATATTTTGCGTGCCATTGAGGAGAACTTGTTTACATGAGTTTCCCGTGGCTGCGTGAACCTTGGTTGAAGCTGTTAAAAAGTGCCGAGCAACAGCGCTTGGCGCACGCCTATTATATGCGCCATCAGCCGCAACTGGGCAGTGAACAGTTTTTACTGACCCTGGCCAATTATTTGTTGTGCCGGCAGCCGGGCAAAAACGCCTGTGGTCAGTGTAAATCCTGTTTGTTGTTTAAAGCCGGTAATCATCCGGACTTCTGGCAAATTGACGCAACCGACGAGAACAGCATTGGTATCGATGAGGTCAGACAGTTACAGCGCAAGCTGGTGCAGACGGCCAACCAGGGTGGCGCCCGGGTCGCGGTGTTGCGACCGGCCGATAAACTGACCGAGCAGGCCAGTAATGCGATTTTGAAAGTGCTGGAAGAGCCTCCGGCCGGAATGTTCTGGCTGTTGGCGGTTGAGCAGCCGGAGCATTTACTGCCGACACTGCGCAGTCGCATGCAGTGGATCAATCTGGCACTGCCGGCGAAGGCCGACGATGGCCACGACGAATTGGCCGCGAGCCTATACACCAGTTGGTTTGAAGGGGCACTGCCGCCGGTCATCAAAACTAAGGATGACGCGCAACAGTGGCTTGATATCAGTGAACATCTGTTACTCGACTTGCTGGCGACGCAGCAGGGTGTCGCGGCTTCGCGCATGCACTTTAGCTCGCTGCAACAACGTTACCGTAGCTGGCAGCAGCAATATCGGGTCGACCCGAATGCCTTGCTGCACGCCGTCCATGAATGCCGACAATTACGTCAGCGATTTCAGCAGGCCAAAGGCCTCAACTTGGGTCTATTGTTAAGTCTTTATTGGCAACAATGGGCTCAACATGACTTCTCCTCTCCATCTGGCTCATCGCTTTAACGATCCACAAACACTGGCACAAAGCACGCTACACCGGTTTGAACAACTTGTTATTTTTGTGCCGCTCAGCCCGGGTCATCAGGTACCGGCAATGGGGACCCGGCTGTCGTTAACGTTAACGCTGCCGGATTGCTCGACACCGTCATCGACCGTGACCGCACAGGTCTGTTGCTGGTTGAACCCGCGCAATAATCCGGACAATCGCTGGCTGGGACTGCTGATCCATGAAGACAATGATAACGACATCGAAGCACGAATTCGGCGGCTTACCCATGACTACCAAACTGAGTATGGTAAACTGATCGGCTCAATATTTCGTTAACTGTGTCATTAAACGTTAATTTCAGGAGTCCGGATGTACGTTGATTCGCATTGCCACCTCGATAAAATCGACCCTGCAAAGATTGGAGCAGAGTTACCACAGATCATCAGTAATGCGCGCGAACGTCAGGTCGAGCATATGCTCTGTGTCTGTGTCACGCTGGAAGACTTTGACGCTATGCGAAACGCCGTAGCGGAGTACTCTGATGTGTCGATTTCCTGTGGTGTGCATCCGTTGTATGTGCAAGACAGCCAGACGCCGGTCAATGACGTCGGCAAGCGGCTGCGTGAGCTGGCCCAGCAACCCTCGGTGGTTGCGATTGGCGAAACCGGTTTGGACTATTTCTATCATCCGGAAAGCAAGCAACTGCAACAGCAACATTTTGCCGAGCACATTCAGGTGGCGCAAGAACTTGATAAACCGTTAATCATCCACACCCGCGATGCCAGAGAAGACACCTTAGCCCTGCTTAAAGAGGGGCGGGCAGAGCAAGCTGGTGGTGTTTTGCATTGCTTTACCGAGTCATTAGAGATGGCAAAACGTGCCATTGACGAGTTGGGTTTCTACATCTCGATTTCCGGTATTGCGTCCTTTGCCAACGCCAAAGAACTGCGTGAGGTGGTGAAAGCGTTGCCACTGGAACATTTACTGATTGAAACCGACAGCCCTTGGTTGGCACCGGTTCCCCATCGCGGCAAACAGAACCAGCCGGCCTATGTTGTGGACGTGGCGAAGTGTGTAGCGGATGTGAAGGGTATTACCCTGCAACAGGTCGCTGAAACCACCACGGCCAATTACTATAAGCTGTTTAAAGGCTCTGTTTAAGCTGTGGATAACCTGGGCATTACTGGTTTCTTTGGTTATTTTTCATTGCGTTAAAAAAATGTAAAAAAAGTTGTGGTTTTTTTAGATTTTTGTCTAGACTAAAAAATGAACAGATTAATGAGTTAGCGCACGGCTCATCCCATGAGCCATTCCCCTATACCCGGAACAATTTGGATTGGTTCCGGGTTTTTTTTATCTATCGATCGGATCGTGCTCAGTTTTCGTAAGTAAAATAAAGACGATCATGCATCAGATAACAGGGAGTCCGAGTATGAGTTCAACGGTTGAACGCAACGAAAGACCCGATTACGACGAAGAAATTCAGGCGATTGCCGATTATGTCCTCAATTACCGGGTAGAATCCGAAGAAGCCTGGCAAACCGCACGTCATTGCCTCGCCGATACCATCGGCTGTGGTTTGCTGGCATTACGTTTTCCCGAGTGTACTAAGCACCTGGGTCCGCTGGTAGAAGGCACTCAGGTTCCTGATGGCGCGCGGGTACCCGGAACTTCGTTTCGGCTTGACCCAGTAAAAGCGGCCTGGGACATCGGCTGTATCGTGCGTTGGCTGGACTTTAACGACACCTGGCTGGCAGCCGAGTGGGGACATCCATCGGATAACCTCGGAGCCATTCTGGCGTTGGCCGATTTCATTTCGCAACAGCGGGTCAGAAAGGGACAACAGCCTCTGACTATGGCTGTGGTATTAGAAGCTATGATCAAAGCCCATGAAATCCAGGGCAACTTGGCCATCGAAAACAGCTTTAACCGCGTTGGTCTCGATCATGTGGTGTTGGTTAAGGTTGCCTCCACGGCGGTAGCGACCTGGCTGTGGGGCGGCAACCGCGAACAGATCATGGCAGCGATTTCGCAGGCCTGGGTCGATGGTCAGGCATTGCGAACCTATCGACATGCGCCGAACGCCGGTTCTCGCAAATCCTGGGCGGCCGGTGATGCGACCTCGCGCGCCGTGCGGCTGGCCGATATCAGCCTGCGTGGAGAAATGGGTATCCCGGGTGCGTTGTCGGCGCCACAGTGGGGCTTTTATGATGTTCTTTTCAGTAAGACCAATAAAGACCAGAAATTGAAACCGGAGACGCAGCGGAAATTTACCTTTCAGCGCCAATACGGCAGCTATGTTATGGAAAACATTCTGTTCAAGCTGTCGTTTCCCGCTGAGTTTCATGCACAAACCGCCTGCGAAGCCGCGGTTACCTTACATCCGCAGGTCGTCGACCGCATCAATGAGATTGAACGCATTGAGTTAATCACGCACGAGTCAGCGATTCGCATCATCTCGAAAGAGGGGGCATTGGCGAATCCTGCCGATCGCGACCACTGTTTGCAATATATGACCGCAGTACCATTGTTGTTTGGTGAATTAACCGCGGATCATTACGAGGACGAGTTTCATCAGCGTCACCCTGAGATTGATGAACTACGCGAGAAAATGGTGGTGATTGAAGATGAGCGTTACAGTCGTGATTATCACGAGCCTGAAAAACGGTCCATCGCTAACGCCGTGCAGGTATTTTTCAACGACGGTAGCCATACCGACAAAGTCGAAGTGGAATACCCTATTGGTCACCGCCGTCGTCGTGAGGAGGGATTCAAGGTACTGGCAGAGAAGTTTGAGCGTAATTTAGCAACACGTTTTCCGCGTCAACGGGTCGCCAAAATCATGGCGCTGTACCGCAATGCTGAAGACCTTCGCCGCACTCCGGTACACGAATTTATGGATCTGCTGGTGATTTAGCGTGGTCGCTTAACCGCGCCAAATCACCAATAAAATCAACACCGGACATACAAACTTTACATACCACGGCCAGATTTTCCAGAACCAACTCTGGCCGATGTCCGGTGACCCTTGCTGCAACGCCTTAAGCAACCGGTTTTGCCGTAATACCCAGGTCAACATAACGCCAAACACCAGCGCCATGATGGGTTGCATGTACACGGTACTGAGGGTAATCACCGCGCTGAATAACTGCTCGAAGTGATAGATGATGACGGTGGACAGCACGGTTACCAGCAAGGCGACCACCCAAACGCCGGCATGGCGATCACAACGGGTTTCCTCGCGCAATGCGTTAACCGGTGCTTCGAGCATGGATATGGACGAGGTAATGGCAGCGATCACCATCAACAGGAAGAAGCCAATCGCCACAAAAGGGCCGGCCGTTCCCAAGGTATCGAACATCGCCGGTAACACCGTAAACACCAGGGTATCAGCAGACAACAGCGACCCATCGTCGGCGTAAATCGCGACCCCGTTATTTTGCGCCACAAACATCGCTGGCAATATCAACAACCCGGCCAAAAAGGCCACCGAGGTATCAATGCCGGCCACCCAGGCTGCGGTCTTAGGAATATTCTCTTGCTCTGACAGATAGGCGCCGTAGGTCATCATTACGCAAACACCGAGCGACAGCGAGAAAAAGGCCTGTCCCATAGCACGAATGATCAAGTTCGGATCCGATACCGCGGAAAAGTCCGGTACCAGATACATCTTTAAGCCCTCAATGGCGCCGTCAAGCGTCAAAATGTACGCTGCCATACCCACCAGTAATACGAACAATAATGGCATTAACCGGCGTGACCAGCGCTCGATACCGTCATTAACCCCCGAACGCACCACATAAATGGTCAGTAGCATAAAAAACAGCATGGTAATGAGGTTTCGTTCCAGCGAGAACGTCAAAAGCCATTCCGCGGTTGCAGCCAGCCCCAGTAATTCCATTAACGGTGCCAACATGTAGGCGATCAACCAGCCGGAAACAATCGCATAGAAACTCAAAATCAGGCTTAACACGACCAGTCCGACGATGCCGCTGAGCAAACCAAAGCCTCGCCAGAAAGGACGCTCGGATAAATTGCGTAATGCCTCGATGGGATTCTGTCGACGAATACGGCCAATGGTGACTTCGGCAACCAGCATTGGGTAGGCCAGTACGGCAATCATCACCAAATACACGAGCAGAAAGGCACCACCGCCATTACTGGCGGCCTGAGTAGGGAAGCCCCAAATATTACCAACGCCGACAGCGGAGCCCGCTGCAGCCAGGATAAAACCGATTCGGGTGGCAAATGCCGGTGAACTTTGTGTCATATTGTTATTATTATCGTTAGGATGAAGTTCAGTCGACTACTGCGCAACGTCGACAGTGAGCTCGCCGCGTAAATTATCGACCAAACGTTCGGCAATAACCTCGGCAGAGAGATTTTGTGACAGTAAATAATGCAACTTTGTGAGCGCCGCTTCAATGGTCATGTCGGATCCCGAGACTACGCCCAGCTCCGCCAGCGCATTGCCGGTGGCATAACCGCCCATGTTAACGCGACCACGAAAGCACTGGGTACAATTAACAATGGTAATGCCTTGCTCGATACCACGCTTAAAGCTGTCTAATAAACGTTTGTCCTGAGGGGCATTACCAACGCCGTAGCTTTGTATGATCATTGCTTTGACCGGTTGTTTTAGCTGATTGTCGATAAGCTCGGCGGAAATGCCCGGGTACAACATCACCACACCAATCGGCTGCGGTGTCATTTCAACGACTTTGAGCTGATTCTGCTGGACTTCCCTTAACTTACCAGCGTTAACCTTAATTTCGATGCCTGCCTCCAGCAACGGCGGAAAATTCGGCGAAGCAAAGGCATTAAAGCCGTTGGCGTCAGCTTTGGTCGAGCGGTTACCGCGGTAGAGGGTGTTATTAAAAAATAAGCCGACCTCGTGGATGGGGTAATTGGCGGCAATATACAGGGAATTGAGCAAGTTGGTCTGACCGTCGCTGCGCAGCGCAGAAAGCGGTATCTGAGAACCGGTCACTATCACCGGTTTGGCCAGATTCTGCAGCATAAACGACAGCGCAGAGGCGGTATACGCCATGGTGTCGGTGCCATGCAGAATGACAAAACCATCGTAATCGTTGTAGTGGGATTCGATATCGCGGGCGATCATGACCCAGTCCGCCGGCGACATGTCTGACGAATCCATCAGCGGTTGGTATTCGTGGATGGTAAATTCGGGCATTTCCTCGCGGAAAAATTCCGGCATCCGTTCAACACATTGGCTCAGGTGACCTGCCACTGGCACGTATCCCTGAGCCGATTTTTGCATTCCTATGGTACCGCCGGTGTAGGCAACATAAATGCGTTTACGCTTATTGGCCATGATCTATCCGTTTTACTGCTGAATCATGGCCAATAGTTTATCGCGGTTGCGGACACAGTGCACAGTAGGAATAAATATTTTTCGGGTCATTAAAGTTCTGCAACGATTTGCTCTGTTGCAGGACGTTATTCACCGTTCCCATTAACCAATGTTGCGCGTCATTGTCGACCGTGGTTGACAGTACGCTTTGTACGGCGGCGTCGCCCAATAACTCAGCAAAAAATTGTTGCTGTGGTGTCAGGCTCTGCTCGATGGTTTTTACTCGGTAATCTTCAATGCCAGCCGCTTCAGCTGCCGCCGTTACGGCATCATCAAAGTCACCCAGGAAGTCCACCAGGCCGCGTTCCTGTGCCTGGCTACCGGTCCAGATGCGGCCTTGCGCAACGGCATCCACTTCGGTTTTGGTCATACCGCGCGCGTTTGCAACAACCTCCAGGAAGTAGTCGTAAAAGCTTTCGGTTGAGCGTTGCAACAGGGTTTTCTGCGCGTCGGTAATGCCCTCAAGGGTATTGATGGACGGCAATTCGGTGGTGCTGTAAGAGTCGCTGTTAATACCGATGGCGTTGGCACTGTCTTCGGCCGTGATCATCAGGCCAAAAACACCAATCGAACCGGTAATGGTGCTTGGTGCGGCCCAAATCTGGTCAGCATCGGCAGCAATCCAGTAACCTCCGGACGCGGCCACGGTACTCATTGACGCGATCACAGGAATCCCTTGCTTCTTCGCTTCTAGAATTTCCTGGCGAATAATTTCTGACGCAAAACCACTGCCGCCGGGGCTGTCGATACGTAAAACAATGGCTTTGGTGTTGTCGTCTTCACGCGCCTTGCGGATCAGCTCGGCGGTACTGTCACCACCAATCATACCGGCACGGCGACTGCCATTGACGATTTGCCCACGGGCAACCACAACCGCAATTTGCGGACGTTCCTGACCGGGCAGGGCAACGTCTTCTTCACCGTTGCGCTCCGCCAGGTAATTGGCAAACGCAACGTGGCGATAGGTTTCTTTATCTTCGTCATAACCGGCCAGGTTAATCAGTTCGTTGCGCACTTCAGCCCGCGTTTTCAATGCATCAACCAGATTCGCCTGCAGCGCCATCTGTGCCATATCGGCATCGGCTTGTTCAAAGGCTTCCATATAAGGCGCCAGCTCGCCTTTAACGAAGGCGTCGCCTAGATCACGCTGATGAGTGACATCGCGTTTAAACTGTTGCCATAAATCGTTGTACAAGAACGCATTGGCTTCGCGCGCTTCGTCAGACATGTTGTCACGGATGAACGGCTCAACCGCAGATTTGTATTCGCCCACTTTAAACACGTGTGGCTTAAGCTTGAGCTTTTCCAACAGCCCTTTAAAGTAAATCTGACCGTACTCAAACCCGTCGAAAGCAACGGAACCTAATGGGTTCAGATAAACCGTGTCAGCGTGCGCAGCGAGATAATATTGATGCTGAGCATAGTAATCGGCAGCGGTAATGACCGGTTTATTGGTGGTTTTGAAGTCATTAATGGCGGCCGCAACGCGTTGCAGTTTATTGATACCGCTGGGGTACAACCCGGATAAATCGAGGAATACGGCGCCTATGCGATCGTCGTTTTTGGCTTTTTCCAGCGCCTTAACAACGTCCGTTAACAATACTTCAGGAATCTGATCGTCGGCGCCCAGTGCTTTATTGAAGAACTGGTCAACCGGATCGATGTAGGTTTCTTCTTCTACCAGGATCCCCTGTGGATTGAGCACTAAGATGCCATTTTCAGGGACCTCAACGGGTTCCTCTTCCTGCAACATTAATGCAAAAAAACCAATCAACAGCGCAAAAAAGATGACATTCAATAAAATAACGCGAATGCCGTTGATAAAACGCCACAAATACCGGAACATTGAGCCTATATACCGCATAACTTCTCGCTTCTTACTATTTATTATTTTTTAGCTTATACAATCCAAGGTCGAGAAACCACAGTAATTATGTAACGAAGCGTGACAAATTTGTAACAGTCAGAGGATACTCATGGACGCATTGGACCTATTAACAACTCGCTCGTCAATGCCGCGGCTGATTGAGCCGGCTCCGACCCCTATACAACTTGATATTATTCGCCAAGCAGCCATTCGGGTGCCCGATCATATGAATTTATCGCCGTACCGTTTTATTGAGTTTCTCGGTGCGGATCGTAAAATTCTGGCAGACATCTACCAGCAGGCGGCACGATTCAATGATTTTTCCGACGAGCGGGTCGAGCAGGCGGGTCAAATCCCGTTTCGCGCGCCACTGATCATTGCCAGTTGTCTGCGCTATGTCGATAACGATAAAGTGCCGCGGCACGAACAATTTGCCAGCGTGGCCTGCGCCACCATGGCAATGCAACAAGCGTGTTTTGCACAAGGTCTGGGCGCAATTTGGCGCACCGGCTGGCTGGCTGAAGATGACTACGTTCGTGAGCAACTCGGTTGCGGGCCAGACGATGAAATTGTCGGCTTTCTTTATATTGGCACACCGGCGGTACCAACCCCGATTAAACCAGCGCAGGATCCCTCGGCGTTCTTCCAAAAAGCCACCGATATAGTTATCGCCTGATGACGATGATCAAGATCCCATAAAAAAGCCGGCAACTGCCGGCTTTTTTGTGATTCATCGTGTTTATAGCAATCAGAACTGCGCAGATTTTGGTGCCCGTGGGAACGGAATCACGTCGCGAATGTTCTGCATCCCAGTTACGTAGGCGACCAGACGTTCAAAGCCAAGCCCAAAACCGGCGTGAGGGACACTGCCGTAACGGCGTAAATCGCGGTAGAAACCATATTCTTCGGCCGGCAGATTCATCTCTTCGATGCGCTTATCGAGCACGTCGAGACGTTCTTCCCGTGCGCTGCCACCAATGATTTCGCCGATGCCCGGTGCCAGCACGTCCATTGCGGCAACGGTTTTGCCATCGTCATTCTGACGCATATAAAACGCTTTAATGTCGCGTGGGTAGTTCTTCAGAATGATTGGTGCGCCGACGTGTTCTTCGGCCAGGTACCGTTCGTGTTCGGATTGTAAATCGACACCCCATTCCACCGGGTACTCAAATTTCTTGCCGCAGTTTTGCAGGATCTCAATCGCGTCGGTGTAATCCATGTGCACAAAATCAGCGTCGACCATTTTTTCCAGCCGCTCGATAACCTCTGAATTAATGCGTTGTTGGAAAAACGCCATATCGTCCGGGCGTTCTTCAAGCACGGCTTTAAACACGTACTTCAGCATATCTTCAGCCAGGTGCGCGATGTCGTTTAAGTCAGCAAAGGCAACTTCCGGCTCCACCATCCAAAACTCAGACAGGTGACGACTGGTGTTGGAGTTTTCGGCGCGGAAGGTCGGTCCGAAGGTATACACCTTGCTGAGTGAACAGGCATAGGACTCGACGTTCAACTGTCCGGATACGGTTAAAAAGGCTTCTTTACCAAAAAAGTCTTCACTGAAATCCACTTCACCGGTTTCGGTCTTCGGTACGTTTAACAAATCCAGCGTCGATACCCGGAACATTTCACCGGCACCTTCACAGTCAGAGGTGGTAATGATAGGGGTGCTGACCCACAGATAACCGTGCTCATGGAAAAAGCGGTGGATCGCCTGCGACAGGGTATTGCGAACCCGCATGACTGCACCGGTTACGTTTGTGCGCGGACGCAGATGCGCGTATTCCCGTAAGTATTCCATGCTGTGACGTTTCGGTGCCATCGGATAGGTGTCCGGATCTTCAACCCAGCCGTACACTTTAACGCCGGTCGCCTGCAGCTCGTAGGACTGACCTTTACCCTGAGATTCAACCACGATGCCGGTAATTGCGACCGAGCAGCCGGTGGTCAGCTTTAACACTTCTGACTGATAATTCGGCAGCTCAGCAGGAACGACCGCCTGAATAGCGTCAAAGCACGAGCCATCATGGACGTTGATAAAGGAAATACCTGCTTTTGAATCGCGCCGGGTACGCACCCAGCCGCGCACGGTAACGGTATCATCAACCGCTACTTTACCTGCCAAAACATCAACTACCGAAGCGTACGACATGAGTTATTGATCTCCGAAATACTGGTGTGTAATACAAAATTTTCGATAAAGGTTGCTATGTTACCGCGCTTTGGCGCAGACTCAAGAGTAACATTAGCTTATTTGTCCACGAATTGCGGGAAATGTCCATGCGTGTCGGCAGCATCGATGAACTGAAAAAACTGTCTTTCTGGAGTCGGGTACTCGGCTGGCTGTCGATCGTTGGCTGGTGCATCTTTGTTGCGGCACTGATTGTTTATCATTACGCCCGTCCCGAACACGAGACCCTGCTGACCGAAATCTTTGGCGTTGACGTGCGCACACACTGGCACATTACGCTGGGCGACCTGTTTATCATACTGTTGCTCTTTGGGCTGTTGATCAGCCTGATAACCTTTACCATCAATCTGATGTTATTCAGTCGCCACCGCCAGCATATCTGGATCAACAACCTGATCCTGATTTTTACGTTGTTGGGCGGCATCGCACTCTACCTGTTTGGGTTTTGAGCCGATGCCACCGGCTTAAGCGGACACCGAGCGGGCGTATTCCGCCATGGCCGCGGTCACCCGACTGAGCTGTTCTGGCTCGATAAGGTAGGGCGGCATAATGTATAACAAGCGGCCAAACGGTCGGATCCACACCCCGCGTTGAATGAATAACTGTTGTGCTGCGGCCACATCAATCGGCTGCTGCATTTCGACCACGCCAATGGCGCCCAACACTCGTACCTCATTAACGCCGGCGAGTTGTTGCAACGGATTCAGTTGCTGTTGCAATTGCTGTTCTATCTGTGCCACCTGCTGTTGCCAGTGACCTTCGGCGATCATTGCCAGCGATTCGGCCGCCACCGCACACGCCAGTGGATTGCCCATAAAGGTAGGGCCATGCATCAGTGCGCCACCGGCTTGTTCAGCACTGACAGCGGTTGCCACATCGGCGTTGGTGACGACAGCGGCCAAGGTCATATAGCCACTGGTGAGTGCCTTACCCACACACAGAATATCCGGTGTGATGTCGGCAAACTCCGACGCAAACAGTTTGCCGCTGCGGCCAAAGCCGGTGGCAATTTCATCGCAAATCAGCAATAAACCAAACTCATCACACAGTGAACGCAGCACCCGAAGATAATTGGGGTGATACATCCGCATCCCGCCGGCTCCCTGCACCACAGGTTCGAGAATGACCGCGGCTAAGCGCTGGTGCTGTTGCTCAAACACCTGCCGTAATTGGTGTTCTTCTGCAGGGTCCCAGTCTTGCCAGAAACTGAGTCGGGGTTTATCGACAAATTGTTGATTACACAGTGCGTGCTTAAATAAATGATGCATACCGTTGACCGGGTCGCATACTGACATCGCGGCGAAGGTATCGCCATGATAGCCACCGCGCACCGTCAGCAGCTGGTTTTTCTGCGGTTGTTCACGACCCACCCAGTATTGCAACGCCATTTTGATGGCCACCTCAACACTGACCGAACCGGAATCAGCGATAAACACCCGGTCGAGGCCGGCCGGCGTCAGTTTGATGAGTCGTTCTGCCAGGGTGACGGCCGGTTCATGAGTGAGCCCTCCGAACATGACGTGAGACAAACGATCGATTTGCTGATGCGCGGCCGCATTCAGGCGCGGATGATTATAGCCATGAATGGCCGCCCACCAGGACGACATGCCATCCACCAGGCGCTCACCGCTGGAAAGTTCGATGTCGCAGCCATTGGCCGTTTTGACGTGGTAACAGGGCAACGGATCCGTCATCGACGTGTAAGGGTGCCATAGGTGACGTTGGTCGAAATCCAGTTGCTGTTGCCAGGAGCGGGTTGTTAAAGAGGGTGTCATAGTATAATAATTAACCACTAGTAAAGTTTAATAGTTGCCTTTTCGTTGACAGTCTACCGTTCTCGCATACCCTAGTCGACATTTGTTGACGTCAAACCGGATTAAGTTATGCAAACAACCCCGCAAACAATAAGAAACAACTGGCGCGTTGAAGAAGTGGAAGCGCTACTGACCAAACCATTCAATGACCTGCTTTTTGATGCTCAAAGCACGCACCGCAGGCACTTTAACCCCAACCAAGTTCAGGTCAGCACGCTGCTCTCAATCAAAACCGGCGCCTGCCCGGAAGACTGTAAATACTGTCCGCAAAGCGCGCATTATCACACCGGTCTTGATCGCGAGCGCTTAATGGAAGTGCAGAAAGTACTGGCCGAGGCCGAGGCGGCTAAAGCCAAAGGCGCCAGCCGTTTTTGCATGGGCGCGGCCTGGCGTAACCCAAAAGATCGCGATATGCCATACCTTATCGAGATGATTAAGGGCGTTAAGGCACTCGGCCTGGAAACCTGTATGACACTGGGGATGCTGAGTGAGCCACAGGCGAAGCTGTTGCAGCAATCCGGATTAGATTATTACAACCACAACCTGGATACTTCGCCGGAGTTTTATGGTGACATCATTACCACCCGTACCTATGAGGACCGTTTGCAGACCTTAAAAAATGTCCGTGATGCCGGCATGAAAGTCTGTGCCGGGGGCATCGTAGGCATGGGCGAGTCGGTCAGAGACCGGGCGGCGCTGTTGGTGCAATTGGCCAATTTGCCGAAACACCCGGAGAGTGTACCCATTAACATGCTGGTCAAAGTTCAGGGCACGCCGTTCGAAGCGTTGGAGGATCTGGATCCGCTGGAGTTTGTGCGTACCATCGCGGTGGCACGTATTTTAATGCCGCAATCCCATGTGCGCTTATCCGCCGGTCGTGAAGATATGTCCGACGAAATGCAGGCGTTGTGTTTCCTCGCCGGTGCAAACTCGATTTTCTACGGCGAGAAGCTACTGACGACGGCTAACCCGCAGGCAGACAAAGATTTGCGCTTGTTCGAGCGCCTAGGTCTCGAGCCGGAACCGCATCACGGTTATGACGATGAGATTCACGAAGCGGTGATTGGAGACGCGTTGCAAGAACAGGAGCAGCCAGTCCGCTATTATGACGCGTCTTAATCAACGCCGGCAGTCGTCGCTGTTTCGGCGTCGGCTGCCACGCCAAAGCAACACCTTAAACGGCATGTTCGCCGGTAACGACTATTTGTCGCTGAGCCAGCACCCTGAGGTGATTGCAGCGGCCCAGCAGGCGCTGAACGATTGGGGGGCCGGCAGTAGCGGCTCACCGTTACTGAGTGGCTATTGTCTGCAGCACCAGGCGCTGGAGCAAGAACTGGCTGAATGGTTAGGGGTTCAACGAACCTTATTATTTAACAGCGGTTTTGCCGCCAACCACGGGGTGCTGACCACCTTGCCTGAAAGCGGCACGATTCATTTTGATCGACTGAGTCACGCGTCGTTAATTGACGGCATCCGGCACAGCAAAAAGCGCTTTAAACGGTTTCATCACAACGCCTTGCACGAGCTCAATGCCAACCCGGGCGATTGGCTGGTGACCGAAGGCACCTTTAGTATGGACGGCGATCGGGCGCCGGCAGCCGCATTAGCAACGACCGTTGCTGAGCAAAAGCTCAACCTGATACTGGACGATGCGCATGGGTTGGGCGTCTGGAACTCTGCCGGGCTGGGCAGTTTTGCGTCGTTAAATAAACAGACGCGACTATTGACCGGTACCTTTGGTAAAGCCTTTGGTGTCGCCGGCGCCTTCGTTGCCGGCAATGACGATGATATCGAAACACTTGTGCAGTTTTGCCGTGAATACATCTATTCAACGGCGTTTCCACCGTCCCAGGCGGCTGCCATAAGGGCTTCGCTGGCGATCATTCGCAGCGACGAAGGGGAACGCAGGCGACAACAGCTGGCACAGCACATCGATCGCTTCAAAAGCTATATGCGGCAAGCCGGCCTGGCGACCATCGATTCCGATTCGCCCATACAGACCTGGGTCATTGGTGACGACGAGGCGGTGATGACGGCGGCACAGTTACTGCGCGAACAGGGCATTTGGGTCAGTGCGGTGCGTCCACCGACGGTACCGGCCGGTACCTCACGTATTCGTATCAGCCTGCAAAGTGGTCATACCGAACAACACCTGAAGGCGCTGACTCAAGCACTTGATAAAGTGGCGCAGCAATTGCCAAGCCATGTTCTGAACCATGCTCCGAATCAGACTCCGAGCCAAGGCGTTGCAGAATGAGCCAGGTAAACACCATCAGTGAAACATCGACGGCTAACCGTATCGCTCACTATTTTTCCAAAGCGGCCGCCGACTATACTCGTCACCACGCCATTCAGCAAACCGTCGGCGGACAGTTGCTCGAGCGCCTGCAGCCGGTTGCGGGGCGGTTATTGGACATTGGCTGTGGGCCGGCGTCGTTTTATCCGCAATTAAGCGCTTTGGCCGCTCAGTACTATGGCGTCGATGTGGCGGCGGGGATGCTTGAACAGGCTCGTCGGCAGACCCCGGTAACGGTACCTCTGCTGCAGGGCAGTGCGGAACGCTTGCCGTTTGCGGCCGATCAGTTTGATGCGTGTTTTGCCAACCTGTCGCTGCAATGGTGCGCACGGCTCGAGTCCGCCATCGCCGAAATGCAGCGGGTATTGAAAGGCAACGGCCAGGCACTGTTCAATCTGCCGGTGGCCGGCACCTTTGCTGAGCTTAAACGCAGTTGGGAGACGGTTGATCAGCACCCGCATACGCAATCTTTTAAAACCGTCGATGACGTCGCCGATTGTTTAGCGCGGGCCGGGGTCAACGATTATGACGTTGAGCTGGCCACGCACACGCAATATTTTGTCGATACCCGTGCATTACTGCAAAGTATTAAAGGGGTTGGTGCCAGTTTTGTTGAGCGCTCGCAACAGCCGGGGCTGATGACACCGCGTCGGTTTGCGAACTTTTCCAAACACTACGAACGTTTCCGGACTGATCAAGGGTTACCATTAACCTGGGTTATTATGTCCATTAAATTCAACAAGCAAATTAACAATTAGTTAATCATAATTAATCAAGAAAAGATGACAAAACGCTATTTTATCACCGGAACCGATACCGATGCGGGCAAGACCGTGGCTGCTAAAGCTTTACTCGACGCCTTAAATCAGCAGCAACTACAGACGCTGGCGATGAAGCCCGTTGCTTCAGGCTGTGAATGGCAACAGGATCGTTGGATGAATGCCGATGCTCGTGTTTTGCGGGCAGCGATGTCGATGGAGTGCGACTACCCATTGACCAACCCGCTGGCATTCGAACCCGCAATCGCCCCCCACATTGCGGCACAACTGGCTGCCATTGAAATTACTCCGGAGCGGTTGCAACAAAGTCTAACCGAAGTGCTTGCTCTGCAGCCGGACGCCTTAGTGATTGAAGGCGCCGGCGGTTGGGAATTACCGCTCAGCCGTACCTACACCATGCCAGAGTTTGTCCAAACCAGCGGCGCTGAAGTTATCCTGGTGGTGGGCATGAAACTTGGCTGTTTAAACCATGCGGTGTTATCAGCCCGCGCCATTACCGCCGACGGTTGTAAGTTGGCCGGTTGGATAGCCGTTGATACCGGCGCCGAGCCGATGCCGTTTCGCCAGCAAAACATCGACACCCTGCGACAGCGCCTTAAGGCGCCGTGTTTAGGCGAGATCCCGCATACGCCGGACTGGCAGCAACGCAATTTGAGCCAGTATTTACCCGGGGTAAAAAATATTTTGCTGAAAAACGCCTAAAATGAACTTGTAAAAACGTCATCTAATACCCATATCGCAGTCAGTTAAGGCGGTTTTTTTCCGAGGAACTTATGCAAAGAATTGCGCTTTTTCTTGCCACGAACCTGGCCATTATTCTGGTGGTCAGTTTTATTTATAATTTGATCAGTAACGCCACCGGTTACAGTTTAAATAATGCCGGCGGGTTGTTGATTTTCTGTGCCTTGTTCGGTTTTGGCGGTGCCTTTGTGTCGCTGTGGTTGTCACGTTGGATGGCACTGCGCGCAACCGGCGCGCGGGTCATTGAGACACCGCGCAGCAGCGCCGAGCAGTGGTTAGTGCAGACGGTCAGACGTCAGGCACAACAGGCTGGACTGCCGATGCCGCAGGTGGCTATCTATCAGTCGCCTGAGCCGAACGCCTTCGCCACCGGTCGCAGTAAAAAAGAATCGCTGGTGGCGGTGTCAACCGGACTGCTTGATGCCATGAGCCAGGACGAAGTCGAAGCGGTGCTCGCGCACGAGGTCAGCCACATTGCGAATGGCGATATGGTGACTTTAACCCTGATCCAGGGGGTGGTGAACACCTTTGTGATGTTCTTTGCGCGCATCATTGCTTCCGTTATTGATAACGCCACCCGCGGCAACAATCAGCAGGGCGGTGGACTGGGTAGCTTCGCTTACTTTGGCATCGTGATGCTGCTGGAAGTGGTGTTTGGGGTGCTGGCCAGCATCATCGTCATGTGGTTCTCGCGGCAGCGTGAGTTCCGTGCCGATGCGGGTTCAGCGGCGTTGGTCGGTCCGCACAAAATGATCGCAGCGCTGGAGCGCTTAAAACGCGCGCAGGAATCACGCCTTGATGGCACCATGCTGGCGTTTGGTATCAACGGCAAACGCAGCGGCTTAAGCAAATTATTCATGAGTCATCCGTCCTTGGATGAACGAATTCACGCGTTACGTCAACGCGCCGCAAAATAACCGCTTAATATCACGGGGATAGCGTTGCTTTTAGGCGCTATCCCCGTTAGATTTGAGGGTTCCGAATCATTTACAAACTGGGTATGCAGTTATGAGCCAGTGGCATGCACGTAGTTGGCGCGATAAGCCCATCAAACAACAGCCGAATTACCAAAGCGCTGAACAGCTAAAACAGGTTGAGCAGGAATTAAGCCAATACCCACCGTTGGTGTTTGCTGAAGAAATCCGTGCCTTACGCACACAGTTAACGGACGTTTGTCACGGTCGTGGCTTTTTGTTGCAAGGCGGCGACTGCGCCGAATCTTTTAGCGATTTCAACGCGCCGAAAATTCGCGATACCTTTAAAGTGATCCTGCAAATGGCCATCGTGATGACCTTTGCCGGCAATTGTCCTGTCACCAAGGTTGCCCGCATGGCGGGACAGTACGCGAAACCACGGTCGAGCGATCTGGAAACCATTGATGGTGTCAGCCTGCCGAGTTATCGCGGTGATATCATCAACGGGATTGATTTTACCGAGGCGGCGCGGCAGCCGGACCCGCAACGAATGCTGAAGGCTTATCACCATTCAGCGGCGACCCTTAACCTGTTGCGTGCTTTTGCTCAGGGTGGTCTGGCGAACTTGCACAAAGTGCATAAGTGGAACCTCGGCTTCTTAGCCACCAACCCGCTAAAAGAACGTTATCAGCAAATTGCCGAGCAAATTCAGTCGGCGTTGCAGTTTATGGAAGTGTTGGGCATCAACACTGAGACCAACGCAACCCTGCACGAGACACAGCTGTTTACGTCACACGAAGCGCTGTTATTACCTTATGAACAAGCGTTGACTCGTACAGACACGCTGACTGGGTTGCCTTACGACTGTTCGGCGCACATGATTTGGATCGGTGAGCGTACCCGCCAGTTGGACCACGCGCACGTCGAATTCATGCGCGGCATTCATAATCCGATTGGCGTTAAAGTCGGTCCAACCATGCCGGAAGACGAACTGATCGAGTTGTTGGATATTCTCAACCCGGGTAACGAAGCCGGACGAATTACGCTCATTAGCCGTATGGGTGCGGACAATTTGGCCGATAACCTGCCGAAGCTGGTGCGTCGCGTCAAGGCTGAAGGCCGTCATGTGGTGTGGTCGAGTGACCCAATGCATGGCAATACCACGAAAGCCGACAATGGTTTGAAAACGCGTAATTTTGATGCGATCCACAAGGAATTACGCCAGTTTTTCGCGGTACATCAGGCCGAGGGCACCTATGCCGGCGGTATTCACCTGGAAATGACCGGTGAGGATGTTACTGAGTGCACCGGTGGCGCCTATCAAATCAGTGAGTCGGATTTGTCCAGCCGCTATCGTACACAATGTGACCCAAGACTTAATGCTGACCAAGTGTTAGAATTGGCGTTTTTAGTGGCTGAGTCGTTACGTTCAGCACGTAACGGACACGGTTAAATTCTCATTACAGTTGTAAAGGATCTTATTGTCATGTCTCAGCAAGTTGAGCAATTATTTGAGCGTTTATGGCAAGACTATATTTCGCGTACGCCATCAGCACCAAAAGTGCATGAAGTGTTGGGTAAAGGTCATCCGATCGTTAACGATCACGTTGCTTTCCGTACCTTTGACATTGCGCCGGTGCGGTTGGAAGCCTTGGCTCAACACTTTTTAGCGTTAGGCTATAAAGAAGGTGGCGATTATCACTTTGAAGAGAAAAAGCTTCGCGCCAAGCATTATGAGCACGACGATCCGACGCTGCCAAAAGTGTTTATCAGCGAGCTGATGACCGCAGAGTTCAGCGACAGTCTGCAGCAAAAAGTTAAAGCCATGGTGGCACAGGTTGACGCGGACGCAGTCAGCAAAGACGACTTTTTGTATTCAGGAACGCACTGGCAGGTCAGCCACGCCGATTATCTGGAGCTGCTGGAAGAGAGTGAATACGCAGCGTGGATGTCGGCGTTCGGTTTCTGCGCCAACCACTTTACCGTTAGCGTTAATTACCTGCCTGGCTTTGATTCGCTCGAGCAGGTTAATGAAACACTGAAACAGGCCGGCTTTACGCTGAATACCTCGGGCGGTGAGATTAAAGGCTCACCTGAGGTTTATTTAGAGCAGTCCTCGACCATGGCCAACCGTCACCCTGTGGCGTTTTCCGATCAAACCGTTGAAATTCCATCGTGTTTTTACGAGTTTGCGAAACGTTACGAAGTTGAAGACGGCAAGCTGTACAGTGGTTTTGTGGCAGCATCCGCTGACAAAATCTTCGAAAGCACCAACGCCGCCTAAATATGTAGGTCAGCCATTTGGCAATGGCGTCGTTAATAACGGCGCCGTTGCAGATTGGTTTTGGCTAAAATCTTAGCGGCAATTTCTTCCACTGAAAAATGCGTCGAATTGATAAACGGTATGGCCTCGCGGCGATACAGCTTTTCCACTTCCTGTAATTCAAACCGACATTGTTGCATCGATGCGTACTGGCTACCATGCCGACGCTGACTGCGAATTTCATGCAAGCGTTGCGCATTCAGCGTTAGTCCAAACAGCTTGTGGCGTTGTTGCTTAAGTTCCTTGGGTAAATCCAGGTGTTCGAAATCGTCGTCTTCGGTGAGCGGATAATTTGCCGCCTTGATGCCGTACTGCAGGGCCAGATACAAACTGGTCGGTGTCTTACCGGTACGTGACACGCCAACCAAAATGATGTCTGCCTCATCAAGCTGATTAAGGCGTTTCCCATCGTCGTTATCCAGCGCGTAGTTAATGGCATCGACGCGAAAATTATAATTTTTATGTACCCCGTGTGTACGGTGCGTTTTCGGTTCGGCTTTTACCTTCAATTCCTGTTCTACTGAGCCCTTAAATTGCTCCAGGAAATCGTAGGATATACCGCCGCAGTTGGTGATCTTAGTTTTCAATTTTTCGTTTACAAAGGTATGAAAAATCAGCGGTGGTTCACCGTCTTCCTTCAGCGACTGGCGGATTTGGCGGCAGATTTTTTCGGCTTTATCCTGAGTGTCGACAAAGGGTAGCGTTTTGTGTTGAAACTCAACCGGAAACATCGATAACAAAGCATGACCAAAGGCCTCCGCGGTTAATGCGGTGCCATCAGAGATATAAAACGCGGTGCGCATATTTACAGTTCTTATTTTAATAATGTGTGGACAGATATTAACTTGTTGTGCTGCAAAGTGTAAAATGCTGAGCACTTTCACCTCCATCGACAAAAATTTGAGGACAGTGACGTGCAAGAATACGTATTGTGGTACCAGCAACTCGGCATGCAGGACGTTAATCGGGTAGGCGGAAAGAATGCCTCCTTAGGCGAAATGATCAGCAACCTAGCCGGCGCCGGAGTTGAAGTCCCAGGTGGTTTTGCCACCACCGCAGACGCCTATAATCAGTTTCTTGACCAAAGCGGGCTTAACGATAAAATCCATCAGCTCCTCGATACCCTCGATGTCGATGACGTCAATGAATTGAGCAAAGCCGGTCAGCAAATCCGTCAGTGGATTATCGACACACCATTCCAGCCTGAATTTGAACAAGCCATAAAAACCGCCTTCTCAGAACTCAGCGAAGACAACGACGAATTCAGCTTTGCGGTACGCAGTTCCGCTACCGCCGAAGACATGCCGGATGCCTCCTTTGCCGGTCAGCAGGAAACCTTCCTCAACGTGCGCGGTCTTGACGCGGTAATGGAAGCGATAAAACACGTTTTTGCGTCATTGTTTAATGACCGCGCCATTTCGTATCGTGTGCACCAGGGCTACGACCACCGTGGTGTGGCGTTATCAGCCGGGGTACAACGGATGGTGCGCAGTGATATCGCGTCATCGGGCGTCATGTTTACCATTGATACTGAATCCGGCTTTGAGGACGTGGTCTTTATCACGTCTTCGTTCGGTTTAGGCGAGATGGTGGTGCAAGGGGCGGTTAACCCCGACGAATTTTATGTTCATAAGCCAACGCTGAAAGCGGGGCGGCCGGCGGTATTACGCCGTAACCTTGGCAGCAAGCAGATCCAAATGGTGTTTTCTGAGGATCGTGACCACGGCAAGCAAACACTGATCGAAGACATCGAGCCGGCGAAATCCATGACCTTCTCGGTGAGCGACGAGGAAGTCGAAGAACTGGCGCGCCAGGCGGTCATTATCGAACAACATTACGGCCGTCCGATGGACATCGAATGGGCCAAAGACGGCGTTGATGGCAAGCTCTACATCGTCCAGGCACGTCCGGAAACGGTCCGTTCCAATCAGAAAGGTCAGGCCATCGAGCGTTTTGCGCTGAAAAACAAAAGTGACGTCATTTGTGAAGGCCGCGCCATCGGTCAACGCATCGGCTCCGGTGTCGCGAAAGTGCTTAACGACATCAGCGAGATGGATAAAGTGCAACCGGGTGACGTACTGGTTACCGACATGACCGACCCGGATTGGGAACCGATCATGAAGCGTGCAGCCGCCATTGTAACCAACCGCGGTGGCCGTACGTGTCACGCCGCCATCATTGCCCGCGAATTGGGCATTCCGGCGGTGGTCGGCTGTGGTAATGCCGATGAGCTGATCAGCAACGGCCGCAAAGTAACGGTTTCTTGTGCCGAAGGCGACACCGGCTACATCTACGATGGCGAACTGGAGTTTGATGTTACCTCTACCGCCGTGGATAAAATGCCAAACTTGCCGATGAAAATTATGATGAACGTCGGTAACCCGGATCGCGCCTTTGATTTTGCCCGTTTACCGCACGCCGGTATTGGTTTGGCGCGACTGGAATTCATCATCAACCGCATGATTGGCGTACACCCTAAAGCGTTGCTTAATTTTGACGAGCAAAGCGAAGAGCTACAGGCAACCATCCGTGGCATGATCGCCGGCTACTCCAGCCCGCGTGAATACTACATTGCCAAGTTGGCCGAGGGCATCGCCACCTTGGGTGCGGCGTTCTCGCCGGAACGGGTTATCGTGCGTATGAGTGACTTTAAGTCGAACGAGTACGCTAACCTGATCGGCGGCAGTCAGTATGAACCGGACGAAGAAAACCCCATGCTGGGTTTCCGCGGTGCGTCACGTTATATCTCAGAAGAATTCCGCGACTGTTTTGCGCTTGAGTGTGAGGCGATTAAACGGGTTCGTAACGACATGGGACTGACCAACGTCGAAATCATGATCCCATTCGTACGTACGCTGGAAGAAGGCCGTAAAGTGATTGAGCTGCTCGAAGAGCAGGGGCTTAAACAGGGTGAAAACGGTCTGCGCGTCATCATGATGTGTGAATTGCCGTCAAACGCGTTGTTAGCCGACGAGTTCCTCGATATCTTTGATGGTTTCTCCATTGGTTCAAACGATTTAACTCAGCTAACCCTCGGTCTGGATCGCGACTCCGGCGTCATCGCGCACCTGTTTGACGAACGAAATGAGGCGGTTAAACGGTTGTTGGCGATGGCCATCACCACCGCTAAAAAACGTGGCAAATACGTGGGTATTTGTGGTCAGGGGCCATCCGATCATCCTGATTTGGCGGCGTGGTTGGTCGAGCACGGCATCGACTCGGTGTCACTGAACCCTGATACCGTGGTTGAAACCTGGATGTACCTGGCTGAAAACCTATAACTTGTTACGATTGACTGAACACGAGGATAACACACGAACATGACGCAACTTCCTAAGCTGGTCGCCGAACGCGGCTTACCGCAAGTGTACCAAACGTTTTTACAGGCGCTTGCAAAAACCAGTTACAGCGGAGATGTGGATGTCAGTTATTCGGGGCGGCTTATTGCCGCCACCGATAACAGTGTTTATCAGCAGCTACCGCAGGGCGTACTTTATCCCAAGAGCGTCATTGATCTGCAGATCATCACCTCGCTGGCGGCCGAGCAACGCTTTGCGGACGTGCAATTTTCGCCACGTGGCGGCGGCACCGGCACGAACGGCCAATCGTTAACGCCCGGCTTGGTGGTCGATCTCAGTCGTCACATGAACCGCGTACTCGAAGTGAACGTGGAGCAGGGCTGGGTTCGTGTGCAGGCCGGTGTGGTGAAAGATCAACTGAACGACGCACTGCGCCCCTACGGTTATTTCTTTTCACCGGATTTATCGACCAGTAATCGTGCCACCTTAGGTGGCATGATCAACACCGATGCCTCCGGGCAAGGTTCACTGGTGTACGGGAAAACCAGTGATCACATTCTTGCGTTGAGTACCGTGTTAATGGGTGGCGAAAAGCTGGAAAGTGGTCCGGTCTCGCTGCAGCAGGCACAAGCCATCAGTGAAAAAGCGACCGTGGTAGGACGCTTGTATCGTCAGGCTCTGGATACCTGCGTTGGCTTTCGTGATGATATCGACGCCAAGTTTCCACCGTTAAACCGCTTTTTAACCGGCTATGATCTCAAGCACACCTATGATCCTGAGCACAACACCCTGGATGTTTCACGGCTGATCGCTGGCTCTGAGGGCACCCTGGGTTTTGTCGCAGAAGCCAAACTTAACATCACCCCAATCCCGAAATACCGCACCTTAGTTAATGTTAAATACAGCGATTTTCAGGCGGCTCTGAATAACGCGCCGTTTTTGGTGCAGGCCAATGCCACCTCGGTTGAAACCATCGACAGTAAAGTGCTCAACCTGGCCCGTGAAGACATCATCTGGCATTCGGTTGAACCGTTGCTGACCGATGTCGAAGGGCACACCATGAACGGTATTAACATGGTGGAGTTTGCCAGTACCGACGAAGAGGAAAACCGCAGTAAAGTGTCGTCGTTGTGTGAACGGCTGGATAAGCTGATCAACAGCAAAGACGCAAAAGGTGTGATCGGGTATCAAATCTGTGACGACCTGCCAAGCATTCAAACCATTTACGCCATGCGCAAGAAATCGGTCGGATTGCTGGGAGCTACCAAAGGTCGTCGTAAGCCCGTGGCCTTTGCTGAAGATACCGCAGTGCCGCCGGAAAAGCTGGCCGATTTTATTATGGAATTCCGCCAGTTACTGGATAACGCCGGTTTGCACTATGGCATGTTCGGTCATGCCGATGCCGGGGTGCTGCACGTACGCCCGGCACTGGATTTAACCGAGCCCAATGACGAAAAGGTGCTGCGCGAAATCAGTGACAAGGTGGCCGCCTTAACCGCAAAATACGGCGGGTTAATGTGGGGTGAACACGGTAAAGGTTATCGTTCGGAATACGCGCCGGCGTTTTTTGGTGAGCAATTATTTACCGAATTACGCAAGATAAAAACGGCCGTCGACCCCAACAACCAACTGAATCCGGGAAAAATCTGCACACCGCTTGAAGGCGAACACCAATTGGTGTCCGTTGATGCAACTAAGCGCGGTTATTATGACCGGCAAATTCCGGTAGCGACCCGCGACAGCTTCCGC
Source organism: Idiomarina sp. OT37-5b (assembly GCF_002968395.1). Classification (NCBI taxonomy): domain Bacteria; kingdom Pseudomonadati; phylum Pseudomonadota; class Gammaproteobacteria; order Alteromonadales; family Idiomarinaceae; genus Idiomarina; species Idiomarina sp. OT37-5b. Next base: position 1,355,961 of record NZ_CP027188.1, on the reverse strand, counting down.
AATGCCATGGACTGTAATGGTAACGGGCTTTGTTTTAACTACGACACCAGTGCGGTTATGTGCCCGAGCTATAAAGTCAGTGGTGATCGCCGCTATTCTCCGAAAGGGCGTTCGTCATTGATGCGCGAATGGTTGCGACTGGGGGCAGCGGCAGGCTTCGATGCGGCGCAGTCACCGCAACAGCCACTGCCGTGGCCGAAGAAAATGCTCAATCGTTGGTTGCACCGCGACGACTTCAGTCACGAGGTGCGGGCATCGATGGATAAATGCCTGGCGTGTAAAGCCTGTACCAACCAATGCCCGGTCAGCGTTGACGTTCCGACATTCCGAGCGCGCTTTTTAGAACATTATTACAGTCGCTACGCCAGGCCGCTAAAAGACTGGCTGGTTAAAAATGTGGAAACCACCGCACGCTGGGGGGCTAAGGCGCCGCGTCTAAGCAACGCGCTGACTAATAACTCGGTGTCGCGAACGGTACTGGAATCAGTGGTCGGTTACGTCGATACGCCGGAGTTTTCAGTACCCAGTCTGTCGCAACGCTGGCGAAAGCTGCAATTGCCGAGCATGGATACGAGCGACATTTTGGCCTGTGATGACGCCGAACGCGAAAACTTTGTCGTTATTGTGCAGGACCCGTTTACCAGTTTCTATGAGGCGGGTGTGGTCGAAGCCTTTGCGATGGTGGTTAAACGACTGGGCTACACGCCGGTGTTGTTGCCGTTTAAAGGCCATGGTAAAGCGCAACACGTAAAAGGCTATCTCAGTGAGTTTAAACAAACGGCGGCAACCGTGGCTGAGCAACTGCTGCCGTTATGTGAACGTGGCATTGAATTGGTCGGCGTCGACAGTTCAACGGCACTGGTATTCCGCGACGAATACCGGCAGGCTCTGGGCGATGAGATCGCGGCTAAGCTGCAAGTGAAAACGGTGGTTGAGTGGTTTGAAGGTAAGCCACTGTCACCGATGGCGGAGACCACCAACCGCACCTATGGATTACTGTTACATTGTACAGAGCAGAGTTTTATTCCGGAGTCAGCGAAACACTGGCAACAGCTGTTTCGGGCGTTTGGTCTGCAACTGGATGTAGTGAACGTTGGTTGTTGCGGTATGGCCGGTACCTTTGGCCACGAAAAACAACATCAGCAGGACAGCAAGGCGCTGTATCAAATGGGCTGGCAACAGGCGATTGATGCGTACGGAACCAGCGGCATTGTCGCCACCGGGTTTTCCTGTCGTTCACAGGTTAAACGGATGGAAAACAAGCGGGTGAGGCACCCGCTGGAAGTTGTACTCGCGTGCTTTGACTAGCACGCGAGTAACACCGTTTACTTTTTGGCGTTAGCGATGATTTCGCGCGCCATTTCGTCAGCCAGTTCTCCGGTCGGACGATCTTCTTCTTTAGCACGGGTAAATAGCTTATCCAGGGTATTGTAGATATCACGTACCCGTTTGTCGGTCTCTTCCAACGACATGTTAGCCGCTTCTGAACAAACGTGGATAACGCCGCCGGCATTAATGACATAATCCGGTGCGTAAAGAATGCCCATGTCTTTGACCATCTTGTCATGCTTAGGATTGGCCAACTGGTTGTTCGCACTACCGGCAATGATTTTGCACTTCAATTGCTTCAGTGTTTCATCGTTGATGGTCGCACCCAGCGCGCATGGCGCATAAATGTCAGCGTCAACCGAGTAGATTTCATCTAAGCCGACAACGGTTGCGCCCAATTCGTTCTTCGCGCGCTCCAGTGCTTCTTCGTTGATGTCGGTAACGATCAGCTCAGCGCCGTCTTCGCGACAGTACTTGGCAAAGTCATAACCAACTGCACCCAGACCCTGAACCGCGATTTTAACGCCATTCAGATCTTCACTGCCCAAGCGATGCTTGGCCGCGGCTTTAAGACCTAAATAGGTGCCCAGTGCGGTGTGTGGGGAAGGGTCACCGGCTTTATCCGCGGTACCGGCAACGTGCTGAGTTTCCTGTGCCACAATGTCAATATCGCTGGTGCGGATGTTGACGTCTTCCGCAGTGATGTATTTACCACCCAGGCTATTGATGAAACGGCCATACGCACGGAACAGCTGCTCGCTCTTGATGGTTTTTGCGTCACCAATAATAACGGCTTTACCGCCACCCAGCGGCAAACCGGCCATGGCACTTTTGTAGGTCATACCGCGTGACAAACGCAATACGTCGGTTAATGCTTCGGCTGATGAGCTGTAATTCCAAAGCCGTGTACCACCAAGGCTTGGGCCGAGCGTTGTATCATGAACAGCGATGATGGCCTTCAGGCCAGATTCTTCGTCATGGCAAAATGCCACTTCTTCATGATGATCAAATTCAGGATGCTCGAATAGAGACATGAATTTCCTTCCTCATTGGTTCTCGAAATTGCGCGCACATTACCATCAAGACAGGGTCTGCGCTACTTAATCCACGAAATAAAAAAACGAATTCAAACGCCTGTTTAGCAACTCTTGTTTACAGTTAACGTAAACTGCTAATCGGTCTCCAAAAAAAGCACAAAAGTGCCTAAATTCAATAAGTCGGCCAGCAACTGACACGCGTTGTCGTTATTAACCAAGGCTAACCATGGCTCGGCTGCTGCTTCCTGACGTAAACCCGCCAGAGCCTCAGCCAGTGGCTGAATCGCGCGGTTCAGTTGAAAGCGTTCGCCGCCGCTGTAATAGGACTGCAAGGAGGCGCTGTACAACCAACGTGCACCGGGAGCGCGGGCAATGATAGCGCCTTGTTGCTGCAACAACTCAGGAATTTGTTCAGCCACGTAGGGCAGTTCCGGCTCGACCAACTCACGTTTGCTTTGGGACATGATGCGCATCAGCAGGTCATCGGCACCGTTGCCCTGTAACGCATCCGCCAACAACTGCTTACACTGTGCTAACTGAATGTCGCTGACTTCGTGTGTTGCGGTGTCAGGCTGCAGTTGTGGATCCTGATAGCGCCGGTTGAGCACATCGTGCTGCAGGGCCTGATCGCCAAGTTGCAATAACCACTCCGCTTGCGACGGGGCGCGAAAGCCAACCGAATAGTTTAAGCTTGGCTCCAGCGCCACGCCGTCATGGGGGCAACCGGCCGGGATATAGAGCACATCGCCAGGTTCCAGCACTTCATCAATCACCGCGTCGAACGGCTCTTCCACCAGCGTCAGGTCGGTACACGGCTGATAGCTGGTCATGGTCTGCCGCTGCCCGACACGCCAACGCCGGCGTCCGCTGCCCTGAATGATGAACACATCATACTGATCAAGGTGAGGGCCGACACCACCGCCTTCGCAGGAAAAACTGACCATCACGTCGTCGAGACGCCATTCCGGTAAAAATTCAAACGCACTGAGCAATGAACCGACTTGCGGCAACCATTCATTGACCGACTGCACCAGCAAGGTCCAGTTGTTTTCACCATAGCTTTCGTAATCGCTGAACGGACCGTGCTCTACGTGCCAGTCGGTGGGCTTACCATCGGCATCATAACGGCATTGCACAATGCGTGAGTCGACACCGTCTTCCATTGCCAGACCGGCCAGAATTTCTGCTTCGACCGGGTCTTCAAAGGCCGGAAAACCGGCACGCAGCAACCGCGGTTGCTGCTGCCAGGTGCCGCTAAGAAATTCGGCTCGGTTAAAAACGTCGGCGTTCAATTTCACGACAATTCATCCACGAAGGCTTCAGCACGGCCGATATAGGTTGCCGGCGTTAACGCTTTCATTTCATCTTTGGCCGCCTGCGGCAGTTCCAGCGCGTCGATAAAGGCCGCCAGGTCACTTGGCGTAATCCGTTTACCACGGGTCAGTTCTTTCAGTTTTTCGTAAGGCTTTTCAATGCCGTAGCGACGCATTACCGTCTGCACCGGCTCTGCCAGCAATTCCCAATTCGCGTCCAGCTCTTTACTCAATACGTCGGCGTTAACTTCCAGTTTGCTCAGCCCTTTTAGGCTGGCATGATAAGCGATGACCGCGTGGGCGATACCGACACCCAGATTACGCAACACTGTTGAGTCGGTCAGATCGCGCTGCCAGCGCGAGATCGGCAGCTTTTGCGCCAGGTGTGACATCACCGCATTGGCGATACCCAGGTTGCCTTCAGAGTTTTCAAAATCAATCGGGTTTACTTTATGCGGCATGGTCGAAGAACCGACTTCGCCGGCGACGGTTTTTTGTTTAAAGTGGTTGAGCGCGATGTAGCCCCAGAGATCACGGTCAAAGTCGATCAGTACGGTGTTAAAGCGCGATACCGCATCAAACAGCTCAGCCACGTAGTCGTGCGGTTCAATCTGTGTGGTATAGGCGTTCCAATCCAGACCCAGCGAACGGACGAATTGCTCTGACACCTGATGCCAGTCGACGTTAGGGTAGGCGGCAAGGTGCGCATTGTAGTTACCGACCGCGCCATTAATTTTGCCCATCAGGCGAACCGCTTTAACTTGCTCTAACTGGCGCTGCAGGCGAATGGCGACATTGGCAAACTCTTTACCCATGGTGGTTGGTGTTGCCGGCTGGCCATGCGTACGCGCCATCATCGCAACCGACTTGTATTCTTTGGCTTTGGCTTTAACCGTATCGACCAGTTCCTGCATCAGTGGCACCAAAACCTCATCACGGGCGGTTGCCAGCATCAGGCCATGAGACAAGTTGTTGATGTCTTCTGAGGTGCAGGCAAAATGAATGAACTCAGAGATCTTGGCCAACTCGCTGTGGTCAGCGACTTTTTCTTTTAACAGGTACTCAACCGCTTTAACGTCATGGTTGGTGGTACGCTCAATGGTTTTCACCCGCTCAGCGTCTTCAACACTAAAGTTATTAACGATGTCATCCAATACTTGCATAGCCTCAGCGCTCAGCGCCGGCACTTCATCAATACCGTTAACCTCTGCCAGTTGCTGCAACCAGCGAACTTCAACAGTGACACGGAACTTAATCAAACCATACTCACTAAAAATAGGACGTAACGCTTCTACTTTGCTGGCATAGCGACCGTCGACCGGTGATAGGGCGGTTAGGGTTGAAAAAGGCAGCATGTTGATGTTCTCCAGAGGTCAATAGTAGTTAATTAAAGTATCAATAAATTGTGCACGCTTCAGGCGGACTGCAATAACTGCTTTGCAGTATCCAGCATACGTTTGCGCGAAAATAAAAAGTGCCGGCGTTTGCCGCCCACTTGTTGCCACAGTACGGCACTGCGCACACCCGCGAGTAACAACGCCCGAATATGATGCTGATTCGCTTCATTTTTTAAATGTGTCGGATTGCCGTTGATGCGGATGGGTTGTCCCAGCGGGCTGATGAGCTCGCGATAAATCGACGCCAGACTTTGCAGAATACGATAACGTTCGAAACCAAACTCATGGTACTGGCGGCTGACTTGCTCTAACTGCCGGCCGAGTTCGGCCAAGGCCTTTTTATCGTTCAACAGACGTCGCGAAAGGTGGATCATGCCGACCATATAACGCGTTAATTCAAGGTCTTTTTGCGTGCCGTTGCCCATTTGCTGCAACAGCGTATTAAAGCCGGGGCGCATGGCTTCCAGCGAACCGTAAACGGCCAGCGTGGATTCCGGTTCCAGGTTCAGCACACTGTTGATCAGCGTGTCGGTAACGGTATCGTGCAGCACCTGACCGGAACGCGCCAATTGTTGTACCGCGGCCGCACTCAGCGCCATGCCCGACAGCGCCAGTACCCGTTGTTGCCAATCATTCATAGCTTGACCTCAAAGTCGGTCAAACGTTGTTCGATAATACCGCCGCCAAGGCAAACCTCATCAAGGTAGAAGACCGCCGACTGACCCGGGGTTACCGCCGCTACCGGCTCATCAAAAATCACTTCAACCTGGTCGTCACCCAATGGCGTCACCTGGCAGGGAATGTCCTGCTGTCGATAACGCGTTTTCACCGCGCAACGTAATGGCTGTTGTAGTGGCTTACGATCAATCCAGTGCAATTGGCCGGCAACCAGTCCTTTTGAATACAAACGCGGATGATGCTTACCCTGAGCGACGATTAATACGTTTCGCTCAATGTCTTTATCCACCACATACCAAGGATCGTCAGACGCATCGGCCAAGCCGCCGATGTGCAGCCCTTTACGCTGACCAATGGTGTGGTACATCAGTCCTTCGTGTTGACCAAGCTCTTCGCCATCAACCGATTCAATGGTTCCTGGCTGCGCCGGCAGGTACTGCTGCAAAAAGTCTTTAAATTTCCGTTCACCGATAAAACAAATCCCGGTAGAGTCTTTTTTACCGGCGGTAACCAAACCCTGCTGCTCGGCGATCCGGCGAACTTCGGGTTTTTCCAGTTCGCCGACCGGGAACAGGGTCTGAGCGACGTGTTCGTGGCTCAGCGTATAGAGGAAATAACTCTGATCTTTGTTGTTATCAACGCCACGCAGTAATTGCCACTGCTTGCCGTCATAGGCACGGCGGACATAGTGGCCGGTCGCAATGTAATCGGCCCCCAGGGCTTCTGCGGCAAACTCCAGAAACGCTTTAAACTTAATTTCTTTGTTGCACATAATGTCCGGGTTGGGAGTGCGCCCGGCTTTATACTCGTCGAGGAAATGTTCGAACACATTGTCCCAGTATTCCGCCGCGAAATTGACCGTGTGCAGCTCAATGCCCAGGGTTTCGCAAACTTTTTCGGCGTCAGCGAGATCCTCTGCTGCGGCACAGTATTCGTCCGAGTCGTCTTCTTCCCAGTTTTTCATAAACAAGCCTTCAACCTGGAAGCCCTGCTGCAACAGCAAGTAGGCTGATACGGACGAATCCACACCGCCGGACATTCCGACGATGACTTTCTTGTTGGCATTGTTAGTTACGGGCTTCGTGGCGACGTCACTCATTCGATCACACTACCTATTCGGTTACTTAAGCTATTGGGCGCGCATTCTACCACACTGGCGGCTCTTCGCGCCATTCTCCGGGGGCTAATCCGGCCAGTTTATAAGGCCCGATTTGGGCGCGAATCAAGCGTAGCGTTGGTAAACCAACGTGTGCCGTCATCCGTCGTACCTGACGGTTTTTGCCTTCGCGGATTTTGATGCAAAGCCAGCTGTCGGGCACACTTTTGCGCTCCCGCACCGGTGGATTACGCGGCCATAAGGCGTGTGGTTCGTCCATGACAAAGGCTTCTGCCGGTTTGGTTTTACCGTCGTTGAGTTCAACGCCTTGCTGCAACTGCCGCAGCTGTTCGGTGGTCGGTTCACCCTCAACCTGCACCCAGTAGGTCTTCCAGACCTTGTATTTCGGATTTGACAGGCGCGCCTGATAGACGCCGTCATTGGTTAACAGCATCAGCCCTTCGCTGTCTTTATCGAGGCGTCCTGCAGGGTAAACGTCCTTGTGCGGCACCCAGTCTTTTAGCGTGGCATCTCCGGCTTCGCCGGAAAACTGCGAGAGCACACCGTAGGGCTTGTTAAACAACACCAGCTTCGGGTTTGCCGGGCGTGGACGCGAAGTACGTTTTGCGTGACGTCGTTGCATCAAGGTTTCCTTTTGATTGTGAACGAGGGGGAAGATCCTCTACTATAGGGGGCTCTTGTTTCAAGTACTATGGTAACCCATGCAAACAAATAACGACGAACAACAGCAAATGATCATCGGTGGCAACCTCACTGACGCACTACGCGGTCAGTATGCACTGAACCTTGGCGAAATTTTCCGCTACACGTTGGCCGCTACACGGAGCCACTGGGTTTCGCTGTTCCTCGGTTTTTTGGCGTTTCTGGGCATTTTATTGGTACTGACCCTGGTGGCCTTTAGTGTGCTGCCTGAGCAATGGGTCGATCAAGTCGTGCCGCAACAGGCAGGGCAACCGGTTTCCCAGAACGCATTGATGATCTTATCACTGATTGGCTCGGCTGTGGGCGCGCCGTTCTGGGGTGGGTTGATTTTAATGGGTATCCGTCACAGCGTGGATATTCCGACCAAAGCCGCCGACATCTTTGACGGCTTTTCGCGCGCAGGCCCGCTGATTGCAACGTTACTGGCCACCAGTATCATCACTCAACTCGGTTTAATCCTGACCGGCCAGTTGCACTGGGGGCTAAGTGTCCTTGCGCAGATTTATTTTAGCGTGGTATTTGCTTACGCGTTACCGCTGGTGGTGGAACGCGGCATCACGCCATTGAATGCCATTTATTATTCGCTACGAATTGTGCATTACAAATTACCACAGTTCATTTTGTTGCTATTTGTGGTCACCGGGCTGGTAATACTCAGTTCGTTTATGTTCTTTCTGCCGTTGATTTTTGTGGTGCCACTGATCTTCAACCTGGTTGGTGTCGTTTACAAAGAAACCGTTGGGGTCACCATCAAGCTCGACAAGCCCCAACCGCAGGGTGACGACGATTCGCCGTGGACCGCCTGATTATGAGGAATAACATGCGTTTTCTTTTTATCGTATTTTTTGTTGCTGTCAGTTTACTGGCGTTGCTGCTGCCGTTCACCGTGACTTTCGAGCCTGCGGAAACGGAATACAGTGAAACCACCGGGCTGCCGCCGGTGCCCAAAATTGGCGTTTACGATGAATTACCGGACTTTTCTCAGTTTACCGATGTGAACGAGAAAAAACTCGAGTTTTTCAGCTATTTGTTACCGCTGATCGAAGCCGAGAACCTGCGTATTTTGCACTCGCGGTCCAAGTTGCTGGAAATCGAGGAGAACTTTAAAGCCAATATGCTCAACGATGCCGATCGCCGGCAACTGGCACAGTTAATGGATTATTACGAAGTGGACCCCAGTTTAAGCAACGAACAGGTGTTTGCCGTGCTCAAGCGTCGAGTCGATGTGGTGCCTGAGATGATGGTGCTGATGCAGGCGGCCAATGAATCGGCCTGGGGCACGTCACGTTTTGCCCGCCGCGGTTTGAACCTGTTTGGTCAGTGGTGTTACCGCGAAGGCTGCGGCATAGTTCCTAACCAGCGGCCGGAAGGACAGGTGTATGAAGTGGCTAAATTCGACTCGGTCAACCAGTCGGTTCGCAGCTATATGCGCAACATTAACACCCATCCACCGTACATGGATTTGCGCTTGCTGCGCGAGCGTAAGCGCGCCCGTGATGAAGAATTGCGCGCCATCGAATTGGTTGAGGGGCTGGGTAGCTACTCAGAGCGGGGCGATGAGTACATTGAAGAACTACAATCAATGATTCGCGTCAATCGCCCGTTGGTTATGGAAGTAAAACAACAGATGGCGGCGCAATTAGGCGATAAGCCGCAGACGGCAAATTAAGCAATCTGCGTTATTTTAATCGCGTTAGCAGGGTCGCTCGGCGGCCCTTTTTGTTGCGTCTGCTCATGACTCAGCGGCGGCGCATCAAAGGCCCAGTCACCGTTTTCGTCGGCTTCACCCGTGGCGGTAACAGCTCGGAAATCGAACAAATTAGCGTCAACTAAGTGCGATGGCGTGACGTTCTGCATGGCCGTGAATAGGCTCTCGATGCGTCCCGGAAAACGCTTGTCCCACTCGCTCAGCATGGCCTTAATCTGCTTACGCTGGAGGTTCTCCTGCGAGCCACACAGATTACAGGGGATGATCGGAAACGCCATCGCCTCGGCATAACGGGCAATATCCTTTTCGCGGCAAAACGCCAACGGTCGGATAACCACGTGCTCACCATTGTCGCTGACGAGTTTGGGCGGCATCGACTTCAGTTTGCCACCATGGAACATGTTCAAAAACAAAGTTTCGATCATGTCATCGCGGTGGTGGCCCAGTGCAATTTTGGTAGCCCCCAGACGTTTCGCGGTTTTGTACAAAATACCGCGGCGCAGGCGTGAACACAGTGAACAGGTGGTTTTGCCTTCAGGAATTTTGTCTTTGACGATACTGTAGGTGTCTTCTTCGACGATTTCGTAATCAACGCCAAGCTGCTGTAGGTACTCCGGCAACACGTGCTCAGGGAAACCCGGCTGCTTCTGATCCAGGTTAACGGCAACCAACTCGAACCGAATCGGCGCTACACGTTGCAAATAGAGCAGGGTATCCAACAGCGTGTAGCTGTCCTTGCCGCCTGACAAACACACCATCACCTTGTCATTGGCTTCGATCATGCCAAATTGCTCGATGGCCTTACCGGTCTCGCGACGGATGCGCTTTTGCAATTTATTGAAACCGTACTTACTATCCGCTGTTACTGCCACAATGACACCTATTTAACTGACTGCTTGCAAGCGCGCGATTATACCTGACTGTCGTCATTACGCCAATGGACTGACAAAATCCTCAGGCTTAACGGCCAGCACATCACAGTTGAGCTGCTCCAGCACGTGTTCGGCGGTATTGCCCAGCAACGCGGCGGTGATGCCGGTGCGGCCGATGGTGCCCATGACCACCAGTTCGGCATCCAGCTTTTCAGAAAATTCAGGGATCACTTGCTCCGGCAAACCCTGGGCAACGTGTTGCTGTGGTTCAGGAATGTTGAAGCGACGGCCAAGCTCTCGCATCTTGTTCTGATGATGAGTCTGTAGCTCTTCGGTGTATTGGGTGACGTCAAATTCGGGAATTTCCACGGCCACATTGACCGGTGCGCCGGGATACGCATTGACCAGGTGAACACTGGCGTTGAGGATGTGGCTCATCGCTTCGGCATGTTCAACGATGCGGGTGTTCAGTGATTCATGGTGCGCTTCTTCGGAACCGCTGTGGACGGCGGCGATGATCTGTCCGTGCTGCGGCCAGGCATGTTCTTTCACCATCAGTACGGCGCAGGGCGCTTTGCGCAGCAAATGCCAGTCGGTCGGTGTAAACAACAGGTTTTGCAGGCTCGACGTTACGTGCGACGCTTTGATGATGAGATCGTGCTGCTCTTTGAGCGCGGTTTCAATAATCGCCTCGAACGGACGGTTGTGCCAAACCACCTGGATGTCCAGACGCACTTCGGTGGTATCGTAATGAGTCAAGAGGTCGGTCAGCCAGGCTTTGCGGTCAGCGATCAGATTCGCGCGCATGGTGTCGCGTTCCTCGCGCGACAACATGGTCGTCATTTCGTAGGAAAAGTCATAAATCGAGAGGAACAGAGTTAATCGGGCATCACTGAGTTTAGCCATGTGCATCGCACGATTTATGGCTTTGTGTTGCTCATCGGCCGGATCGACAACAACCAGTATGTGACGAAACGCGTCCATTTTTCACCACCTTAATCATGTAAAGAATCTACCATTAAGGTTAGCGCAGATAAAACGAAGTACCTAGTCTGTCGATCAAAAATGCGGACGGATCAGCGTCAGTGCGGTCCACAGCGCGTAAATCATCAGTAACACACCGATGGCCAGGCGGAAGCCTTGTGCCTGTAAGATACTGCGCATGGCCTGACTGAAGTAACCGGCGCCAACCATCGCCGGAAACGTACCGATCGCAAACGCCGCCATTAACAGGCCACCTTGCAGCGCGTCACCGCTGACCGCAGCGTAGCTCAGTGCACTGTACACCAGCCCACAGGGTAGCCAGCCCCAAACCGCGCCGGCCAGAAACACCGTCAGTCGGCCACCGGTTTGCGCTGGAGCAAGACCTTTGACACGATTCCATAGTGGCTTGGCCGCCTGCTCAAGTTTATTCAGGATTGGCCACCAGCCGGTAAAGTACAACCCCAGTGCCAGTAAAAACAGCACCGCCAGCCAGCGCAGGACCTTAGTGGTGTGAGGGGAGTCGGGCGCGATCAAAGCAACCGCGCCACCAACAATAGCGCCGAGCAGCACATAGGAGGCCATGCGGCCAACATTGTACAGCACAATATTGGACCAGCGTGTCTGTACACCAATGGCGCTGGCAATGCCGCCGCACATGGCTAAGCAATGTCCGGCACCGGCCAGTCCCATAATAAATGCGGTAACAATATCAACGTTGTTCACGGTCGTTCCGGTTTTCCTGCTCTTCGTCGTCATCGAGCAGAATGCGTGAACCTTCACGCTCGATGTCTTCGAACTGATTAGAGCGTACCGCCCAGAAAAACACGATAACAGCGATCACGACAAAAATAATGGCGACGGGAATCAACGCATAGATAACACTCATTCGCGGTATAACCTCAACGAGTTTGCAATAACCAACAGGGAACTTAATGACATTCCCAACGCGGCCACCCAGGGCGCAATAATGCCCAGTGCTGCAACGGGCAGAATGGACACATTATAGGCCACCGCCCAGGTAAAGTTCTGGCGCATGATAACACGAGACTTGCGGGCACTTCGAATCACCTCTTCGACGCTGTTCAGTTGATCCGACAAAATCACCACATCAGCGGCGGTTTTGGCCAGATCCGAAGCGTTGGCAAAGGTCATGGAAAGGTGAGCCTGAGCCAACACCGGACCATCATTAAGCCCATCACCGATCATCCATACGGTGTTGCCGCTTTGTTGCAATGATTTGATCAAATCCAGTTTTTGCTGCGGTTTGTACTCGCCGTAATACTCGGTCATGTTCAGTTGACTGGCGGTGGCCGCAACCCGACCGTTATCATCGCCACTGACCAGCAGGGTACGAATGCCCTGACGCTGCAGAGTGTCGAGGGTCTGTTTGGCATCATCGCGCAGATTATCCTCAATGGTAAACTGTGCCAACAACTGCTGCTTACTGGCCAGAACCACATTAAAACGCGTCTCGGCGGCCGCCTGCGGGTGCCATTCGGCGATAAACGCGGGGCTGCCCAAGCGATAGTGTTCGCCTTGTTCGGTAACGACTTCGAGCCCGGAGCCTGCCACCATTCGTACCTGTTCTTTAAACGGACGCGGTGTTGCCGATAATTGCTTCAACGGTAACGCCAGAGGGTGCTCGGAATAGGCTTCCATGCCGGCCACCAGCTGGTTGATCTGCTCTGGCTCAATAAAGTCTCTGCGCTCGGTAATACTGAACTTACCTTCGGTCAGCGTACCGGTTTTATCAAAGCAAATGACATCCAGTTGCTTCACCGATTCCAGTACTTGCGAGCCTTTTACCAAAATGCCTTTGCGGTTAAGCCGATGAATGGTGCCGGTGATCGCCGTTGGTGCCGCCAGCGACAGCGCACAGGGGCAGGTCGCCACCAATACGGCCAGGGTAACCCATAATGCGTGTTCAGGTTCAATCCACCACCACACCAAAAAGGTGAGGGTGGCAATAACCAGAATGCTGCTGACAAAATAACTGGCCACTTTATCGATGACCTGCTGCACTTTGGGTTTTTCTGCCAACGCTGAGTCCTGCATCGCAACGATACCGGCCAGTACCGTCTGTTGGGCAGCGGCGGTAACGCGGATGCGAATCGCGGACTGCTGGTTGATGCTACCGGCGACCACGGTTTGGCCTTTAATTTTGCGATTCGGTACGCTTTCACCACTGAGCAGACTCTCATCCAGCCAGGCTTCGTCCGACAACAACTGACCGTCGGCGGCCAGTGTATCGCCCGGATTAACCACAATCACATCACCAACATGCAACTGCTTTACCGCTACCGACTCAAGGCCGTCGCTGGTTTCGCGTTGGGCCAGTTGCGGCATTAGTGTTAAGCGATTGGTGGCGAACCGCAGCGCCTTTTCTTTTGCTAACAGCTCCAGATACCGTCCCGACAATAGGAAAAAGGTAAACATCGAGATCGATTCAAAATACACCTCGCCACTGCCTTGTGTGACGGCGTAGACGCTGGCCGTGTATGCGCCGAGCAAGGCAATACTGACCGGCACATCCATATTCAGCGTTTTTGCCTGCAACGCTCGCAACGCACCGATGTAAAAGGGCTGCGCACTGTACAGAATAACCGGAGTGGCAAAAATCAGGCTCACCGACCAAATGTACTGACGTGTGGTGTCATCAAGATCGCTGACGACCCCGAAGTAGAGCGCGAATGCCAGCATCATGACCTGCATGGTCGCCAATCCCGCTAACCCCAGCCGGCGAATAAAGCCTTTACGCTGCCGACTGAATTGCTGTTCCTGCTGGTTAGGCTGAAACGGACGGGCCTGATAACCAATCGCGGCTAACCGCTTGATCATGTCACTGATGCCGACCTGACGAGGATCCCAGGTTACCTGCAGACGTTGGCTGGACAAATTAACGATGGCTTTAGTCACGCCGGGCGTGGCCTGTAGCTCGCGTTCAATAAGCCAGGCACAGGCCGAGCAGGTGATGTTCGAAATGGTCAAAGCCGCCTGTTGCAGATCGCCTTCCAGCTCGCGGACAAACTCTTTTTGCACATCCGGATGGTCATAAACCTCCAGGTTTTTGAGTTCATCGGGCAAGATTGGCGTTTGCTGTGGCTTATCCAAATCACGGTGTTTGTAATACGCGCTTAGGCCGTGCTCGATGATGGTTTCCGCGACCGCCTGACAACCGGCACAACATACCGGTTGAGGGGTCCCATCGAAGGTTACCGTTAAATCAACGCCCTTAGGAATGGGCTGCAGACAATGAAAACAGGGCTTGGGATCGTTTTTTTCGGTCATTGCTTAAACGCCGTACAACAAAGGCTCAATCAGGGTCCACTGGGCGGCTGGCAAGGTGTATTTTTGACTCACCTTCCAGTGCCGGTCAAAGGGTTCCACAGTAACGGTCCAACGACCATCAATGGCTTCAGGAATGTCAGCGCGGTAGACGCCGTCAGCCGCGACAGTGACGCGACGAGAAAAATCTTTTTCGGCATTGGTTGCGTGCACAAACTTGACGTTGAGGGCACTAAGCTGCTCGGGCGCACCTGACTTGTAGCGCAGTGCAAATTCACCGTTGTTGGCGGTAAATTCAAAACTGATGTTCAGTTCCTGAGCCTTTTCAACGTGCTCAATAACCGCATTGATGGTCTTTCCGCGTTTGTAGTAATCGTCTACAACCATCGAAAAATTACCCTGGGTTACGGCCAGATAAATGATGATCGCACAGACAATCATCACCAGCACCGGAACTGAAATGAGGAACCAAGGCCAGAACTGCTTATACCAAGGCTTCACCATAATCTATTACCTCATACAAAAAACCCCGCCGTGGCGGGGTTTTACTAAGAAAGTCGCTTAGTCATTCGACAAGCTGTAAATGTACGCCGACACCACGTGGATTTTATCCTCTCCGAGGATATCTTTCCATGCTGGCATGACGCCGTTACGGCCATAGTGCAGGGTTTCTTCAATTTTATTAATTGAACCACCGTACAGCCACACGTTATCCGTTAGGTTAGGTGCGCCCAGTTGCTGGTTACCTTTACCGTCCTGACCGTGACATGCAGCACAAACCGCATAATTCTGTTTACCGGCTTCGGCCAACTTCGGATCCACATTACGACCACTGAGGCTGGCAACGTAGTTAGCCAATTCAGTGATTTGCTGATCCGTAAACTGCTCACCAAAAGCAGGCATGTTGCCCTGACGGCCTTGCAACAACGACGTTTTGATGTCGTGTGGCTCACCACCGTACAACCAGTCATCATCGGTCAGGTTAGGGAAGCCCGGGCCGCCCATCGCGTTTGAACCGTGACATTGAGCACAGTTTTGCAGGAACAGGCGCTGACCGACATCCAATGCGTCTTCGTTCTTCGCCAGTTCAGGAATAGACTGCTCGGCAAAAGCTTCGAAGATCGGACCGTATTTTTCTTCGGCATCACGTACCGCACGGTCGTACTCAACAATCAAGCCTTGCTCTTGCGCTTCTTCCATGGCCTGACGTGACTCTTCTAACGATTGCACGTCCTGGTTAGAGCTCTTCCAGCCCAGCAAACCCTGGAAGTTGCCCAGGCCAGGGTAGAGCGCCAGGTACAGGAAGCCCCAGGCAAAACACGCCCAGAATAAGTACGTCCACCACTTCGGTAAGGGGTTGTTAATTTCTACGATCCCATCGAATTCGTGGTCCATTTCCTGACCTTCTTCGATGTGGGTGTAGTTCTTCATGTTCCAGCGCAACAACCAAATCAACGCAACCAAGGTTGCCAGCGTAAGAACAATTATCCATGCACTCCAGAAGCTACTCATCTTTCTTCGACTCCGGTTTGTCGCTTTCCTTTACCGATGAAGCCTTATCTTCTTCAAAGATAGAATTGGCTGCTTCATCGAATTGTTTTTTTGCGCGTCGGCTAAAGAACGACCAGCCTACAATGGCCAAAAATAAGACCAGTATGATGATCGTCCAAATGCCGTGCCATTCACCAAAACCCATTACTTATCAGCCCGTGATAGTGCTGTACCCAGGGACTGCAAATACGCAATGAGCGCTTCCATTTCGGTTTTGCCCTGAACTGCTTGTTTAGCGCCGGCAATGTCTTCTTCGGTGTAAGGTACACCCAATTGTTTCATTACCTGCATTTTCTTCGCAGTATCTTCGCCCGTTAGGGTATTTTCCGCTAACCAAGGGAAGGCCGGCATGTTCGATTCTGGAACAACGTTACGTGGGTTCATTAAGTGCACATAGTGCCACTCGTCACTGTAACGTCCGCCAACGCGCGCAAGGTCAGGACCGGTACGCTTAGAACCCCACAGGAATGGGAATTCCCATACGTGTTCGCCCGCCAGCGAGTAGTGACCGTAACGCTCGGTTTCTGCACGGAACGGACGAATCATCTGGCTGTGACATTGCACACAGCCTTCGCGCATGTAGATATCGCGACCTTCAAGTTCCAGTGCCGTGTAAGGCTGCAAACCTTTAATCGGCTCTTGCACCTGGCTTTGGAACAGCAATGGGGTAATCTGAACGATACCACCAATGGACACCGCGAGAATCATCAGAACCGATAACCACCCGAGGTGCTTTTCAACAAATTCGTGTTTCATCTGTCAATCTCCCTTAGGCGGTTTGTACGACGTTACCAGCAGCTGTCTCACGACGGCCCGCCTGGATGGTTTGATAACAGTTGTACGCCATAATCAGCATACCGACGACAATGAACACACCGCCAACGAAGCGACCTGCCCAGAATGGGTAAGATGCTTGTACACTTTCTACGAAGCTGTAGGTCAGCGTACCGTCAGCGTTCGTCGCGCGCCACATCAGACCTTGCATGACGCCTGAGATCCACATCGAAACGATGTAGAACACAACGCCGATGGTGTGCAGCCAGAAGTGTACGTTGACCAGCTTAATGCTGTGCAATTGTTTCTGGTTAAACAGACGTGGTACCAGATAGTACATAGAACCGATGGTGATCATCGCAACCCAGCCCAGTGCGCCGGAGTGAACGTGACCGACGGTCCAGTCAGTGTAGTGCGACAAGGCGTTTACTGACTTGATGGCCATCATTGGACCTTCGAACGTCGACATACCATAGAAAGACAGTGACACGATCAGGAAGCGCAGGATCGGGTCAGTACGCAGCTTGTGCCAGGCACCTGACAGGGTCATGATACCGTTGATCATGCCGCCCCATGAAGGTACGAACAGAATCACTGACATCACCATACCCAGAGACTGAGTCCAGTCCGGCAGGGCAGTGTAGTGTAAATGGTGAGGACCGGCCCAGATGTACAGCGAAATCAGCGCCCAGAAGTGGACAACCGACAGACGGTACGAGTAAACCGGACGTTCAGCCTGCTTCGGTACGAAGTAGTACATCATACCCAGGAAGCCGGCTGTCAGCAGGAAGCCAACCGCGTTGTGGCCGTACCACCATTGAATCATGGCGTCGACTGCACCTGAGTACATTGAGTAAGACTTCATGAAGCTTACCGGCACCGCCATACTGTTAACAATGTGCAGCATGGCAATAACCACAATAAAGCCACCATAGAACCAGTTAGCCACATAAATGTGCGAGGTTTTACGAATCGCCAGGGTGCCGAAGAACACGATGGCATAGGCAATCCAGGTCACCGCAATCAAGATATCGATTGGCCACTCAAGTTCAGCGTATTCCTTGGTGCTGGTGATCCCAAGAGGCAGGGTAATAACAGCCGACAAGATAACGGCTTGCCAACCCCAGAAGGTAAACGCAGCCAGTTTGTCCGAGAACAAACGTGTACGACAGGTTTTTTGCACCACATAATAAGACGTGGCGAACAGTGCGCTGGTACCGAATGCAAAAATAACCGCATTGGTATGCAACGGACGAAGACGAGAGTAAGTTAGCCAAGGCGTGTTGAAGTTTAACTCCGGCCAGACCAGCTGGGCCGCAATCAAAACACCCAACGCCATGCCGACGATACCCCAAATAATGGTCATGACAGTAAACTGCCGAACGACCTTCATATTATATTCGATCGGTTGTTGTGGAATTGTTTGACTCATCTTTATATTCCGCGGTGATTGAGATCAGGAAAAATGGTGACTTTTACCCGCTTAACCAAAAGTCAGCTTCCTTGTAAAAGTACGCGAATTTTACACCTTATGTACCTAAAGGTACAGAGGGGATAATACTAATATCCCCATAATAATAAAGGCTATTCGGTTTTGAATCGTGATACTAATTGACTTAAATCAATACTGTTTTTGGTGAGTTTTTGACTCACTTCGGCCACCTGTTGGTTGGCACTTTGGTTATCACCGGAGAGGTCACTGATGCCGGTGACATTTTCGCTTAAGTCACGAGTCACGCGGCTTTGCTCGTCAGTGGCTGAGGCAATTTGAACGTTCATCGAGGAAATGTTGGCAACCGCTTCCTGAATCTGACTGATCGCCTGTTCCGCTTTGAGGGCGCCTTCATTGGTGGTTTGAGAACGCTGTTCGACATCAGAAATGATGTGAGTAACGTCCTTAATCGCGCCCTGAATACTGTCGACAATGGTCGATATTTCATCGGTTGATTGCTGTGTGCGCGTAGCCAGTGTGCGTACTTCGTCGGCAACTACGGCAAAACCACGACCCGCTTCACCGGCACGAGCCGCCTCAATCGCTGCGTTCAACGCCAGTAGGTTGGTTTGTTCAGCAATGGCGACGATGACGCCAAGAATGTTGCCAATTTTATCGGAACCGTCCTGTAACAGGCGCGCCTGTTCGCCGGCTTTCCGCAGTTGCGCGGTAAGTGCTTCAATATTATTTACCGCTTCGCGCACAATTACCGCCGAACGACCGGCTTCCTCATCGGCAGTATTGGCCGATTCTGCGGCTGTCCGGGCATGTTCTGCGACTTCGCCGGCGGAAGAGGAGAGCTCGTTGATGGCGGTCGCAACGGAATCGGTCTGCGACCGCAGCTCGTCACTCTGTTCGCTGCTTTGACTGCTCAGTGCCGCCAAACGTTCGGCAGCACGTTCTTCTTCCTGCGCACTGTTTTGCACACTTTTTACCAATTGCTGAATTTTACTGACAAATTCGTTAAAAGATGCGGCCAGTTGTGCCAGTTCGTCACCGCCATCGGCATTTAACCGGCGGGTCAGGTCGCCTTCACCCTGAGCAATGTCTACCATCGCGGCATTAATGCGTTTAAGCGGACGGGTTATGCTGCGAATGATCAACACGAACAACAAAAGCAGTGGTACTGATAAAACCACGGCAAGGCCGACCAGTTTAAAGAATTCCTGCCACAGCATTGAGGCGATGTTATCTGTGTACTGACCGGTACCAATGATTAAGTTCCAGGGCTGGAATACCCGGATGCGGCTGATTTTGGGTACCAGGTTGCTGCTGTCGCTGCCTTTTTGCCAGATATACTCGACCGTAGCGCGATCCGCATTGCGAGCCTTGTTGACCATTTCTTCAAACAGTTTTGTCCCTTGCGGATCTTCGTAGGAGAGTACGTTTTTACCGACCAGCGCTTTGGTGAAAGGGTGCTGTACCATTTCGCCCTGACGGTTGAGGGTGAAAATGTATTCAGAACCCTCGTAACGTATCTCGTCAAGTCGGGCAAACGCTTGAGCACGAGCCTGCTCTTCACTGATCTCGCCGTTACTGGCCTGTTCATGATAATAACTGACCATCGTATGAGCCGCGTCCAATACCGCGTCGAGTTTGCGCTTTTCCTCCTGGATAAGCAGCCCGTTAAGAATGAACATCATGAAGGCAACCATCAGGGCGGTACCGAAGGCAGCAATACCTAATAACGCTACAAGCCGACGGGTAATACTAAAACGTTGAATGAAACCCATGTTGATCCCTCAAAAACAGTAATAATTCGTTTATCGCTCTACTTTACGCTCTCTTTACAATAAAGAAAGTAGACCATAGTCAAAGACGGTGTCGATCTTGTATCGACCTTAATGAATTTAACTAAAGTAAAAGCGTTACTGTTTTGTCGTGCCCCGCAGCATCAACGCTGACAATGCAGGCAACGTCAGTATGGTAACCACGGCAGCACCTATCAGCCCGAACATCACGATAATACCGACCCCACGGTATAATTCGGTACCTTCACCAGGGATAAACACCAATGGCGCAATACCGCACAAGGTCGTGAGGGTGGTAATGGTGATAGGGCGTACGCGTGATAACAAGCCTTCCTTAATGGCATCAATCAACGGGTAGCCGTCTTTATCGCGCAGATAAACGGCACGCTCAACCACCAGAATCGGGTTGTTAATGACCGTCCCCATCAGGATCAGGAAACCCAGCATGGTGATCATATCAAAGGGTTGGTTGAGCGGTTTCATACCCAGTAAGGGCAGCAATTCGCCAACGCCATTCATTAATGCTAGCCCCAGTATGCCCGCGCTGATGCCCATCGGAATGGTGAGCATGATCAACAAGGGATAGCCCCAGTGCGAGAATATCGCGACCATCAGCAAATAGACGATGGCGACAGAAAGCAGATAATTTTGACTTA
Source organism: Idiomarina sp. OT37-5b (assembly GCF_002968395.1). Taxonomy (NCBI): domain Bacteria; kingdom Pseudomonadati; phylum Pseudomonadota; class Gammaproteobacteria; order Alteromonadales; family Idiomarinaceae; genus Idiomarina; species Idiomarina sp. OT37-5b. Next base: position 1,335,315 of record NZ_CP027188.1, on the reverse strand, counting down.
ATGCGGCCTGCGTTTCCGCCAGTTGATCGGCCGCGCCGGATAGCTCAGTACTGATGTCTTTATCAATCACACCACGTTCGCGCAGATGCTCTATCACATCATTACGCACCTGAGCGACACCGGATTCCAGCGCCACCGAGTCGGGCGGAATGATATTAAGCGTTACGGTACGACGACTGTTCACGCGTCGGACGGTACTGGTATCGACCGTTTCTGTCACGGTCGCCAGCGCGGACAGCGGCAGCGCGCGGCCCTGATATTGATACACCGGCATGGCGTCGAGGGCGTCCGGTTTTGTGTCGGTACCGTCTTGGCTAAATAAGTACATATCAATCTTATCGTCGCCCTGGAAAAACTCACCCACAAAGGCACCGTCGGTTAATGCCGCGACCGCGTAACCCAGACTCTGTGCGTCCAAATCCAGTTCTGCCAAACGGGCGAAATCAGGGTGTATTTCCAGCAGTGGCTGCTGCAGCGTCAGCGAACCTGGCGAACTCTGAATCCGGGGGTTGTCAAACACCGCTTCAGCGCGGGTATAAATGGCTCGGGCTGCGTTATAAACCTCCGCCAAATCCGTGCCACCGACATCAACATTAATACTGCGGGTACCGCCGTCATTGCTGCTGATGATGGAGCCTTTGGTGGCGAAGGCGCGCATACCCGGATAACGCTCATAAACCTCGGTTATCGCATTCATGAGCTCTTCAATCCGATCGGCATCACGGGTTTCAGCGATGATCCGCAAATTGGTCGGCGACACGCTGTAACTGATCGTCTTTAACGCCGGTATGGTTAACCCGTCGGGGCTGGTGACCTGTTGCTGTTCGGTGGTTAAGGCCGGATCAAAAATCGCGCGGATCTCGTCGCCGATCGCCGACATGGTTTGTAGGTTGTAACCCGGCGGCGCGTTCATTGACGCAAAGGTCTTGGCTTCTTCTCCTTCGGGCAGGTATTCGGCCGGCGGTGTCAGTAGCCACCAGACCCCGACCACCAACGCAAAGGTACCGGCGACGGTAACAACCTGACGTTTACGGCTGGCGAGCGTGCGATCGGCGAGCTTACCGACACCGGACAACAACCGATCGGTGACCTTGGTTTTAGCCCGCGCCGGGAAATAAGCCGACAGCAGCGGCACCAGGGTAACCGACACCAACATCGACGCAATGATGGCCGAGGAAATGGCTATCGCAATGTCGGAGTACAACTGACCGGCTTCCTGCACAATAAATAAAATCGGTAAAAACACCATCACGGTGGTCAGTGTCGACGCCAGCACCGCTGTCCATACGCGTTGTACACCCAATACCGCGGCCTGTTTTGGCTTGGCGCCTTTTTGCCGTTCCAGTTCGATGCTTTCCAGCACCACAATGGTGTTATCGAGGGTCATGCCAATAGCAAAGGCAATGCCCGCGAGGGAGATAACATTAATGGTACGGTCCAGTAACAGCAGGCCAATAAAACCGGCCAGGGTACAGATGGGAATCCCCACCACGGCAATGGCTGTTGCCCGTCCGGAGCGCATTAGCCCGTACATTACTAAGGTGGCAAACACCGCACCCAGGGCGAGGTTAAACAACACGTTCTGAATGGAAGCTTCAACGTAACGCACGTCATCGGAATTGAGCACGATGTGCATACCAGCGGGCTTTAACAGCTCTTCATTGATGCGCTCAACTTCAGCCAACATGGCGTACTTAATATCAATGACGTTGGAGCCGGACTCCCGCTTTACCTGCAGGCTCAACACCTGTTCGTCTTTAAACCACGACTCGCTGTTGGTTTCGAAATGATTGAGATCGATGCGGGCGATATCATCCAGCCGCACCAGTTTGTCACCGTCGCGGGCGATAATGGTTTGCTGCATCTCTTCAATGGTGTCAAAACGACCAACGGTTCGCAGCAGATAACGACGTTTATTTTGTTCCAGCTCGCCGGCCGATGTATCCGCATTACGGGTCTGCAATGCCCGTTGCACGTCGGAAACGGTCAAACCATGATTGCTGAGCGCTTGTCGATCCAGTTGAATACGAACCTGTCGTTGGGCACCGCCGCTGACTTCCACCTGCGACACCCCGGCAACTGAGGACATGCGTGGCCGCACATTGTCTTCGATGTAATCACGCATCCGTACCATGTCGATATTTTTGGGATTACCGGGTAGGGGAGCGACCCGAAAGTACATAAACGCGTTGCTGGAAAAGGAAGCGGCATAAATTCTCGGTTGGTCGACATTGTCAGGATAATTTGGAACCTGACTTAATGCATTGTTAACTAGTATTAATGTTTCTGTAACGTCAATTCCGAACGGAAAATCCAGTTCGATGGACGCCTGACCATTACTGGCACTGCTTTCCATGCGCTGCAGGTTGGGTACGGTGCGCAGATACTCTTCCTGCTCAACCAGGATTTCTTTTTCGATATCCTGCGGGGTTGCCCCCGGCCAGGACGTTTGTACCGAGATGGTTCTGACTTCCAAGTCCGGTATCATCTGCACCGGGATTTTCAATGCTGCAGCAAGGCCCATCAAGCACAGGATCAATACCGCCACGATGGTAACGTGCTTGTGCCGGATCAAGGCTTCAATCATAGTCGTTGCTCTCCGTCAGCTGCAGCACTTCGCCGTCGGTTAACGATTCATTACCGCGCACCACCACGCGGGTATCAGCCGACAAGCCGTCGGCGCGGACAACAACCCAGCCGTTAAAGCGTTCACCGAGTTCAACCAGCTGTTCGCGGGCAAGCCATTGTTGGTCTTCACGGCGGGCAATCCAAACCGAAGTACGGCCGTCGCTGTAGCGGATTACCGCATCCTGAGGCACAGTTAGGTGCGGGTTTTTACTACGAATCGCCACGTCGGCCGTGACAGCCGCACCAACGGTCAGTGGTTCAGTGCGCTCCGGCGTAAGGCGGAGCAAGAAGGTACGGGCGTTATCCGACAAATAGGGGACCTTGGTCGCAATGGTTGCAGCCATAGGCTGATCCGAGCCGTAACGCACAGCGACTTCCGTGCTGTCATCAATTTGCTCGAGATAGCGCTGGGCAAGGTAAGCGTCTACATAGACTTCATCCGTTTCGACCAAGCGAAAGGCGACCTGATCCTGATTGACCCATTCACCTTGGTCAACGTGCCGTTCAGCCACGACGCCCGAAAACGGTGCACGCAGTTGATGGTAGTCTCGCTCTACTTCTCGCTCGCTCAGTAACGCCTGGTACTCGGCCAAATTAGCGCGGGCCACTGCCAATGCAGCACGCGCGCGGCGTAATTCACTCTGAGCAACAAACTGAGTTTCGGCCAGCGACTCCAGTTCGGCTACTTGTTGCTGTTCATCAGCCACAGTGGCCTCGGCGGCGTCACGCTGAGCTTCCAATGATTTAATGGCGGCATTGATCTGCCGACTGTCTAAGCGGGCTATCACGTCGCCGGCGCGCACCTGGGCGCCGACATCGAGCTGAAACTGCTGTAACCGGCCACTGGTACCAAAACTGATATCACTGATGTTACGGGCATTGACGGTAGCAGGAACGGACAACGCCTGGATACTGTGTTGGCGCTTAGCCTTTATCACATCGACCTTGGTCTGCGCAGCGGTATTGGGCGCAGCGAGCAGGGTACCCAGAACGGCAGACAGCATCAGAAAACGACAAAAGTTTTGCATAAAAAAGACTTCGGTTAAGGACTAACTGAGTGATTCTTACGCAATCATTGCGCCGTTGGTTTATTCTGTTATTCGCTTAACTATAACCAACGGCGCGTCTACGGGGGGTGTTATGCAAGTTCCGCGATTTGTGCCTGCGCTTGTGAGAGACCCTGAGCACGGGCTTCGTCACCCATGTTCAAGCCTTCGGCGCGAACCACTTCTACGTCGGTAATGCCGATAAAGCCCAGAGCTGTTTTCAGATACGCTTCTTGGTGATCCAGCGCTGCCGCTTCACCTTGCGAATAAACACCGCCGCGTCCTGACGCCAGGTACACCTTTTTACCGGTTAATAAACCTTCAGGACCGTTCTCGGTATAACGGAACGTCATGCCGGCCTGCAACACGCGGTCCAGCCATGCTTTCAGTTGAGTTGGAATGGTAAAATTGTACATCGGAGCACCAATCACCACGACGTCCGCGGCCTGCAGTTCTGCCACCAGTTCGTTGATCAGTGGCTTATCTTCTGCCTGCAATTCTTCGGCCTGCAAATGAGGTACCGGGTTACTGACTAAATCGCGATAGGTTACTTCGACGTCATCGCCTTGTTGCGTTAATTTGGCGACGATGTCCTTGCTCAGCTGACGGCTGACCGACTGTTCAATAAAAATACCGGAATCTAAGTGTAAAACCTTCATGGTAAACCTCCGAAATTGATAGACGTTGTCAGTATATTTGTTCCGTAAACAATAAAAAGTAGCTATTATGGGAACCTATGTTCCATATTTAGAACGTCTATCATTATGTCACTGCCGGATATCGCCAATTACTACCTGTTTGCCAAAACCGTACGTGCAGGCAGCATCAATGAAGCCTCTCGTGAACTGGAGTTGCCAAAATCAACCATCAGCCGACGGCTGACACAGCTCGAGGAGGAGCAGGGCGTACGGCTGGTTAACCGCGGTCGGCAGGGGTTACGGCTAACCGATGTCGGTGAAGCGTTTTTGGTGCACTGCGAGGCGCTGGTGGATGCCGCGGAGTCTGCACAGCAGGTCACCCAACGCTTACTGGAAAAGCCCCGTGGCCGGGTCAACGTCAGTGCCCCTTATGCGATCAGTCAAAGTCTGCTGGTACAGGTGTTGCCGCAATTCATGACCCTGTACCCGGAAATTCAACTGAACCTGATGGTGACCAATCGTCCCGTTAATTTACTGGATGAAAACGTGGATCTGGCGTTGCGGGTAAGGCCACAGATCGAAGATTCGTCACTGATTGCGCGACCATTGAGCCATGCGCCATCAACCTTATTTGCGGCACCGCGCCTGTTGGCGGCAGCATCGGTAGAGACACCCGATGACTTGCTTCAGCATCCACAACTGAGCCTGCATTACACCAGTGGACGTTACCGCTACGAACTGACGCATGCAGACGGTGCAACTCGACAGTTGTCGTTTCAACCCAAACTCATCAGCGACGACATGATTTTATTACGAGAAGCCGCTATTCAGGCGCAGGGTATTGTCGCGTTACCCAATTATCTGTGCCAACAAGCGGTGGCGGAAGGTCAGTTACAACAGCTATTACCTGAGTGGCAATTACCGATCGGCATCATGCACATGACGTATCCACACCGACGCGGATTAAAGCCGGCCGTACGCGTATTGATTGATTTTCTGGCCGAAAAACTCCCGGAAGTTGCACAGCGCGCGTTTTAAATTGTGAGTGCTAACAGCTCTCAATAATCATTTATACCTCGTATTTAACATAATATACATTATACGCAATTAGGTTTTAGAAGGATTTGGTCGGTGTTCTGCCGATTTCTGGTAGAATGCGACCTATAGTGATTTATGGACTATCGATTTTAGGAACCAAACCAATATGCAACTATCGCCGCAGGCGCTGCGCCCAGACACTGAGGTATGGCTACAACAACGACCGGCTGAATGTGAAGAACGTTTATTAGTCGGCCAACAACGCGCACTGGATGCGCTCACACAATCGATGCGTCAGCGTGGCTGTTACGCCAACGTGTTTGCGGTTATCCCTGCGGGATTACAAAAGCAGTACGTACTGGACGAATATTTCCACGACCATCAGTGGCAACACAGCCGTTGGTATGACTGGTTGTATCTGGCCGATCCGGCGGATGCGTTACGGCCGTTATGTGTGAATGTTCCGTCCGGTAGCGCGGCTGAAGTGATGCAGGCGATTCTGCAGTACATTCAAACCGAGGTTGCTGAACGCGAGGCGTTACATGCGAAAATCATCAGTCAGTTTGATACGCCGAAACTGCGCGATTACATGCAACGTATTGCCGATAAAACCGCAGACGATTTCGGTAGTGATCAACTGGCCTCCGTGATTGTTGGACATCAGCACCCTGCTCCGTTTTATTTGTGTGATCGGGTGACAGAAACCCGTTTGTTTGGGCAAATCGGTGCACAGTCGATAGAAGGCACCGTGCGTTCCGATCTGCACCTTATCGAAGCCGGCTTAATTCATCAGGCCAATGGCGGCGTGTTGGCGCTGGAAGTTCATCAGTTGCTGGAAAATCTGGAATTGTGGCGACGCTTAAAAAACATTCTGTTGAGCGGTGTGTTTGAGTGGCCACAACCGTCACCAGACAGCGGTACGGCTTATTTTTATCGGCCTCAGCCGGTACCTATCGATATTAAAATTGTGCTGCTTGGCAACCGTAATGAGTACGGTCAGTTGCGGGATTACGACGAGGATTTTGACCATCTGTTTCCATTTTTAGCGGATTTTCACCGTGATTTTCCGTTATATCGCGAACCAGTTACGGATTACTTCCGTTACCTGCAATTTGTCTGGCAGCAAGCCGATGTGTTACCGCTGGCCGACTCCGGCTATGCCGCGGTACTACGAGCCAGTGCCCGGCGTACCGAATTTCAGCAGGAGTTGAGCCTCGACACCATCTATCTGTTACAACTGCTGCGTGAAGCCAACGACATCGCTGCGCAAAATGCTAAAACGCAAATCGACGAGCACTCCATCGAACAGGTGCTGGAACGTCAGCGCACTCGTGAAGGTCAACTGGCCGAAATGAGCCGCCGTAGCATCATCGAAAAACAAGTACGAATTGATACCGACGGCGAAGTGGTTGGCCAGGTAAACGGCCTTACCGTGATTACCGTCGGCGGTACTGAGTTCGGCGAACCGTCACGCATTACCGCCACCATTCATTACGGCGACGGCGACATCATCGACATCGAACGTAAGTCTGAGATGTCTGGCAACATCCACACCAAAGGGGTGATGATCCTAAGCGCCTACCTCGCCCATCAGTTTGCCCGCCATGAACCCATGTCGGTATCCGCAACGGTGGTGTTTGAGCAGTCCTATTTTGAGGTGGACGGCGACAGCGCCTCCATGGCGGAACTGTGTTGCTTAATTTCAGCACTAGCCGAAACCCCGTTGACGCAATCGCTGGCGATTACCGGCGCGATGGATCAGTTCGGTAACGTGCAAGCCATTGGTGCAGTTAACGAAAAAATCGAAGGCTATTTCGCACTCTGCAAGGAACGCGGTTTAACCGGTGAGCATGGTGTGATCATTCCGGCCTCAAACCAGGCGCAGCTCAACCTGGCACCGGAAATCATCGAAGCGGTTGAGCACGGCAAATTCTCCGTTCACACCGTTGAACACGTCGAAGAAGCACTGGAGCTGTTAACCGGGGTCAGTAAAAACGAATTGTTTGACCGCGTGCGCGGACACATTCACGATCCTGACGAGCAGCAAAGAAAGCCTTGGTGGAAGCGATTGTTTGACTAATCGGAGTTGTTTGGCGTACAGCTGTACGCTAAACTCCCTGCAGTCAATTTCGTACTCACTAACCAAAAAGGTTGTTATGAATCAATCCAGTTTTTCGCGTCAAGACTTAATTGATTGCAGCGAAGGTAAACTCTTTGGCGAAGGCAACAGTCGTCTGCCCGCTCCTAACATGTTAATGATGGACCGCATCGTTAATATCACCGCCGATGGTGGCGAGTTTGGTAAAGGTTTTATTCACGCCGAGCTCGATATCAATCCAGATTTGTGGTTCTTCGATTGCCATTTTAAAGGCGACCCGGTGATGCCTGGCTGTCTCGGACTGGACGCGATGTGGCAGTTGGTCGGTTTTTACCTGGGTTGGTCCGGTGGTCCTGGCCGCGGTCGTGCACTGGGTGTTGGTGAAGTTAAATTTACCGGACAAATCTTACCGGAGCACAAAAAGGTCAGCTATTACATTGACATGACCCGTGTTATCAAGCGCAAATTGTTTATGGGCGTCGGCAATGGCCGTGTTGAGGTTGATGGCCGCCCTATTTACACAGCGAAAGATTTGAAAGTCGGATTGTTTACGGACACCACCACGTTTTAATCGACGCCTTACGAGAAAACGCCGGAACCCTGTTGGGTTGCCGGCGTTTTTTTATTCATTAGCTAGCTAATATGATATGTGACAAATCAGCGGAACAAGCCGGTATTTCGTGCCTCCATTGCATCACGCCATCCTCCTAGCCACTGGGAGCGAATGTCATCTTGGGTTTGATACGGACAGTTATCTTTCGAACGTCCAGATAATCCGGCTTTATAGCCTTGAGTGTGGGCTCTTTCAAAGCGATCACGCTTTTGTCTTTTCATAGAACTACCCCTTCGCCTGTTGTTCACAGATTATTTTAAGATTATCGGAGAGCGTTTTTGTTGCCCTCATTACTATTGATAGTCTGATTGGCGGAGAGTTCAATCGAAAAAAGTAACACAGCCAACTTGAAAAACGATAAAGAGTTGAAACTGTGTTACTTTTTTATGATGATTTTATTATGATTTTTTGATCTTTTGAGCCGTCTTACGGCGGCTAAAGGTTATAAGCGAGCCCAACAATGCGAGCACACCCAATGAGCCACTACCAAAGGCCGCGCCACTACGCTCAATCTTATTTTCCTCTTCACGACAGTTATTCAACTCACCGTCAATTGGGTTGAGTTTGATCGCTACCGCCACTTCGCGCGTTTGCGTTTCACCGTCGCCGTCGACGTACTCTTCGGTCTTCAGTGCCGTTGCCAGCACCTCACCTGAGTCGGTTACATCATTGGCTTCAACGATAAAGTACTGGCTGTCACAGGACACCGCGTCGTTCAGGTTAATGAACTCAGGGTTTTCTGCCGTTGTGTCATACCAAAAGCCAACCCGACGGCGCACGGTTGATAAGGTCGCTTCGATTTCACCGGTGCCGACAACGATGCCGTTTTCATTAATGGCATTCGGTACGGTTGACGAGCCGGAGAAAAAGCCGGGCAATAACGTCAACGGTTCATCGTCAGTCGCTTCCAGATCGTAGACAAAGGCCGTGTTGCGCAGATTACCGGCGCGGTTTTCAACCAGATAACCGATGGCTTTATTGCTGTCATTGATGTCCGTTGCCGCACCCCAGAAATAGTCAGCACTTTCGGTAACCGGCAAGGCTTCGCTGTTTTCAAAAATAGCCGGCATACGGATGGCGCCGCGCTCAGGGTGATAAGTCCAGCTTTGTCCTACCGCGATGCCGTTGTTATTAACGGCCAGTGCGTAACTGGAGAAGTCGCGCTGATCTTCTTCGTCGCGCTCCTGTAAGGTACCCAGTTCGGTGGCACTGATCACTTCACCGTTGTTATCCAACTGCCAGAGGTAACCACGAATGTCGTAAATTGAGCGGCGCGCGGCATAATTGCTGTTTGAATAAAATGACGGGGCAATGTTGTTTGCGCGCTGATTGTAGAGTTCCAGCCAAATCCCGTGTGCACAGGCCTTGGTCGGACGGGTTACGACCGTGTCCGGATCCTCTGGGGTACAAGAAGCAATTCGCTCTTCAGCAAAAGGGCTGAGCGCGACGCTGGCATAACCGGCCGCCAGACCTGAGTCGTTAACGTCCATAATCGCGCTTTCACCACCGAGTTCCGCCGTTTCTGGCGGCTCGATAATGCTGCGTTGGCCATCACGCAGCCAAACACCACGACTGATAAAGTCGCGCAGGTAAAACGTTAAGGTCACTTCCTCGCCTTCAGAATCGGTGAAGGTGTATTCGGTCGGTGAGAATGATCCGGTGCTACTGCCTACCGCCGCATTGCTGCTATTGATGTCATACAAAAAGCTGTCGGTGCTCAGGTCCTGCGTATCACCAAGTAACGGCACCGTTTGAGTAACTCCATCATAAAGATAGGCGGCGTTTAAACCGATTTGAATTTGTTGCAGGTTATTGTTGGCATTCACCGCAACGTTGTTAATGATGTACTCATATTGTTCCGGCGTTAAGGTATCCACCTCATCGATATCGGTAATGCCTGCGTTCGCCAGCACTGAGGCTGAAACCTGACTGAGATCGATATCGACTGCGGTCGGAAACCGCGAAATACCCACCACAAAGCCCTGCTCGTTCATTGCCTTTGGAAAGCTGCCGCGATAATTTTCCGCAGTCGGAAGCTCTTCAATCTGGAATAAGTCGGCCTGCGCGGCCATACTCATCGACGCCAAAATTGCTGCGCTTAACCCTTTAAGTGCAAATTGTTTCATCATTAACTAACTACTCTGTTTTGATAAGTTTTCAAGCTCTTCCCAGCGCTCAAGCAAAGCCATGATGGTTTCTTCTAACTCGGCTGCTTGTTGCATCACAGGCTCTGTCACCTCGATGGGCTGATTAAAGAACTCCGGATCATTCAGTTGTTGTTGAACGTGTTCTAGCTGTTGTTCTTTTTCTTCGATCGCCGCCGGCAAACCGTCCAGCTCTCGTTGCAGTTTGTAGGATAACTTTTTCTGACGTTTTGCAGAACCCTTATCAGCCAAACTTGTGCTTTGTGACTGTTTTGGGGTCGGTTTGGTTCCTTCCGCGGTCGATTTTGTTGTCGATTGCGCCGCAAGATAATGTTCCAGCTCGGTGAAACCACCAATGATTTCAGTGATCTTACCGCTACCTTCAAACAGCAACACGGAGGTGGCTGTATTGTCAACGAATTCACGGTCGTGACTGACCAACAATACTGTGCCCTGGTACTCGGCGATGATCTGCTCAAGCAATTCGAGGGTTTCAATGTCCAGATCGTTGGTCGGTTCGTCCAATACCAGCAGGTTGCTGGGTTTCAGCATAATCTTGGCCAGTAAGGCCCGGTTACGCTCGCCGCCGGACAACGCCGAAACCGGCGTCCGCGCCTGCTTCGGTGAAAACAGAAAGTCCTGCAGGTAACTTAAAATATGCCGTGGCCGGCCCTGGAACACGATGTCCTGTTTACCGTCACCAACGTTGTCCATCACTGACTTGTTCGGATCCAACTGCGAGCGGTGCTGATCGAAATACGCCACCTCGAGGTTGGTGCCTAACTTAACGTTACCGCTGTCGACCGTCTGCTCTCCCAAAATGACTTTTATCAGCGTACTTTTGCCGCAGCCGTTCGGGCCAACAAAGGCGACTTTGTCACCGCGCTGCAACAGCAGGTCTAGGTTGTTAATCACGCATTTCTCAGCAAAGCTCAGGTTCATGCCCTCGCCTTCGAACACCCGCTTACCCGAGCGCCCTGCTTCGTTAACCCGCAAGTTTGCCTGGCCTTGCAATTCGCGTCGTTGCTGACGTTGCTTACGCAAATCCTGTAACGCCCGCACCCGTCCTTCATTACGGGTACGGCGGGCTTTAATGCCCTGCCGGATCCAGACTTCCTCGGCCGCGAGCTTTTTGTCGAACTCGGCATTTTGCGCCGCTTCAACCTCCAGCAGCTCCTGTTTTTTCTGCAAATAACGGTCATAATCGCCCGGGTAGCTGTGCAGCTGGCCGCGATCAAGATCGATAATACGGGTTGCCAGATGGCGGATGAAGGCACGGTCGTGACTGATGAATAACACCGCCCCCTTAAAGTCTTTAATTTGCTCTTCCAGCCAGCGCACCATATCGATATCAAGGTGGTTGGTCGGCTCGTCCAGCAGCAACACATCCGGATCAACCACCAGCGCCCGCGCCAATGCCACGCGTCGTAACCAACCGCCGGAAAGCTCGGCCATCGAGGTATCCGCCGGTAGCGAGAGTTTGGTCAGAACCTGCTCGATGCGGGTTTCCATTTGCCAGCCGTTAAGCGCATCAATCTTCGCCTGCAAGACGTCCATTTCGTTCAGCAACGCATCCGAGGTATTGGCACCCATTTGCTGTGACAGCTCGTGATAACGGGCCAACAAGCGGCCGCTTTCCGCCAGCGCTTCGGCTACATAGTCATAGACCCGCTGCGGCGACTGTGCCGGCGGGTCCTGAGGCAATCGGGTGACTACCGTATCGCCAACGTATTGCACCTGACCATCGTCCAGTGCCACTTGTTGGTCGATCACTTTTAATAAGGTTGATTTGCCAGCGCCGTTGCGTCCTACCAGACACACCCGCTCACCCGGCTCCAGTACAAAATTAACGTGATCCAATATCGCGTCGGCGCCGAACGCTAGCTGTGCGTCCTGAACCCGTAATAAATTCATAAATTGATAAACTCCAGCAGTTGCTGCTGATCAAACGGCCAGCGCAACTCATTATCCTGTTGGTCTTTAAGAACTGGCACCAGCCAGCCATATTCCTGTTGCAGATCCGCATCCGATTCGATATCCACCACTGTTAACTCCAGTGGTTCGTCAATATCCAGCCCATACAATAATTGCAGGGCCTGAGTGCACAACGGACAATGTGACTTTGTCAGTAGGTAATACATAAGCGGTTAAATACGCGAAATAATAAAGTAATGATGAATGCCTTTATGGCGCTTAAAGTCTTCCGGAATCGACGCCTGTGTCTGGTCGTTGACGCTGAAGCCAGCCTTTTCCAGGCCAGCCTCGTCGATGACAAACTTGCGGCGATTATTGGAAAACAGGATAACACCGTCTTCGGTTAACAGCCGCGCTGCGGTCTTAATTAAACCGACATGATCGCGCTGAATGTCCAGTGTACCTTCCATTCGTTTTGAGTTACTAAAGGTCGGCGGATCCAGAAAAATCACATCAAACGGCTCGATGTCGCGGTTGTCCCGCAACCAGTTAAAGCAATCGGCCTGAATAAACTGATGCTGTCGGCCGCGCAGACCGTTCAGGTCAAAGTTGCGCTTACCCCACTGCAGATAGGTTTTCGACATATCCACCGACACCACTCGATTAGCGCCGCCTAACGCCGCCTGCACCGATGCTGAGCAGGTGTAAGCAAACAGGTTCAGCACATCCAGCCCCTGACACTTATCAAACAACTCTTTGCGCACCAGACGGTGATCAAGAAACAGCCCGGTATCCAGGTAGTCCGTCAGGTTCACTTCGAACAAGGCCTGATACTCGCGTATCGACAGGGTCACGCTTTCACTGCGTTCATTACGCTTTTGGTACTGCTGACTGCCAGCCTGACGTTGGCGCACCTTTAAAATGATGTTTTCTTCAGCAAACGGCAGCACATCACTGATGGTTTCCAGTAAGTGCCAAAGTCGGTCGCGGGCGACGCCTTCCGGAATGGTCTTTGGTGGTGCGTATTCCTGCACCACCAGGTAGTCTCCGTACACGTCAATTGCGGCGTTATAATCGGGTAAGTCAGCATCGTACAAACGCCAGCCTTCAACGCCCTCTTTGGCCGCCCATTTACTCAGCTTCTGGTGGTTCTTTTTAAGCCGGTTGGCAATGTCGTTACCCTGATTTTCGGTAAATTCTGGTTGCTCTTTGGTTAAGTCATAGTTGGCTAAAGTGACATCCAAAGCACCATTAAGTAATTTATATTTTTTACTGCTGCGCAGTTTAAGACGCTTCAAGAGGCTTTCGTCACCGGCTAAAATGCCCACCTGCCAGCCGCTAAAATGGGCTTTTAACTGGCGTCCGAAACGACGATATAACAGCAGCGTTTCGACTTCTTCACCCAACCGTTCACCATACGGTGGATTGGTCACCAGTAACCCGGCCTCTGCGGGAGCCTCTGCGTCCAGCGCATCGCAGGCTTCAAACTCGACGATCTGATTGAGCAGCGCTCGCTTGGCATTACCGCGCGCGGCATCAATCAACCGCGGGTTACTGTCAGTGCCTTTGATGACCCCGGTAAAACTCGCCCGAGCTTGTTTAAAGCGTTGTTCTGCCTGCTCCAACAATTCGTGCCAGAGCGATGGCTGATGCCCCTGCCAGTGCAGAAAGCCCCAATGAGCGCGGCCCAGTCCCGGAGCACAATCCAACGCCATCAGCGCCGCTTCGATCACTAAGGTACCGGAACCACAAAACGGGTCATAAAAATTGAACGTCGGCTGCTGCAATTGCTCGCTAATACCAGCACGGTACAGCACAGCAGCCGCGAGGTTTTCACGCAACGGTGCCTCCCCCTGCTGCTGACGGTAACCGCGTCGATGCAGGCTGTCACCACTAAAATCCAGTGACCACACCAGTTCGCCTTTGTGCAACCGTGCTGCAATGCGAATATCCGGGTGCTGTTTATCAACGTTAGGACGACCCAGTCCGCGCGCTTTAAAGTAATCGACGATGCCGTCCTTCACCACCTGCGCACCAAACTGACTGTGGCGGATTTCATCACTGTGACCGTTAAAGTCGACCACCAGCGTGGCTGAGGACGTCATGACTTGCTGCCAGTCATATTGCGTTATCACGGCCTGAATATCGGCAGCCGTTGTGACCTCGGCTTTGCCCAGTTGCAACAGCACGCGGCTTGCTAACCGCGACCAGAGCGCCACAGTGTACGCCTGTTGCAGCGATGCTGTTATCTGACAACCGGCCATGGTTTGTTTTACGTCCTCAATGCCGAGCCTCTGTAACTCGTCAAACAACAGTGGTTCTATGCCTTTGGCACACGCAATAAAATAGGTTTGCATCAAAATTAGCTAATCTCTTTTCTTAGGAATAAATCGCTTGTGATTATACAGAATGGCGGCGGTGGTGTCTGTATTCATCCACCTTTGTTGAGGAAGTAGACGATTTGTTTGCTATTTAAGCAAACGCGTCATAATCGTGAAATAATACTTGCGTAAAGGCTCAAACGCCCTTAGTATGCATCTCACTCGGACGCGGGGTGGAGCAGTCTGGTAGCTCGTCGGGCTCATAACCCGAAGGTCGTAGGTTCAAATCCTGCCCCCGCAACCACTTCCGAGACCTTCAAAGAAGACTTCCTGTTAAACATTCAAATTGACCTTTTAATCACAAAACCGTTGCTTCTTGAATACTTAGCGTCTGTGAACTATAAACCGGCTCGTGTCACTTATGCCAGTTTGGTATTCCACTGCTTTTGTGCCGCGGTGGCAAGATCGATGGTGGCAGGCAATAAGCGGTTATTCAGCACTTTCATCACCTGAAACTGGCGCAAGGTTTTAATCGCCGATACCTGCATGCGCTTACTCAACAGCATACAGCTGGCAAACTCGTCATCCATCTCGAGAATTAAAAACAAGCCTTGATCAAAGCCTGAGTTTAGCTCACACAACTGTCGTTGTTGTGGCCACTGTTCCAGATCAGATTTTTGGAAGTGCCAGCTTTGTGGCATTTGCGGACAGCCAAAACGACAAAAACCCAAGGCACACAATGCCGCTTTGTGGGGTTCTACCGGTAAAGCGTCCTGATGATAGGACTGCAGAAACTCTAACACCTGTTGATAGGCATTGGCGTCTTCAACGTCAAAGCCCTGTTGCGAAAAACCGATATTAACCAGTTGTTGCGGTTTATACGGCAGCACCAGCGGCTCACCGTCGCCGGTGTCGATTGCCAACTGTTTTTGTTCCGGGTTATAACACCAGAACCACTGCGCTGAATCTCGCAAAATCAATCCTTTGTTAATTATTGTTAGAGTTAGAATTGGTCAGATAAAATACTAAAAGCGCGGCGCGCTTACAAGTGTTAATTGTAATACGCGCTCACAACTGTTCAACAATCTCTTTAACCAGCTTCGGTCCGTGATAGATAAACCCGGTATAAACCTGCACCAGGTTCGCACCGGCTGCCAGCTTCTCTTTTGCCGCAGCGGCCGAATCAATACCGCCGACACCAATGATTGGCAGTTCATCGCGTAGATGTTGACGCAGTAACTTAATCACCCGGGTACTGGCTGATTTTACCGGAGGACCACTCAAACCGCCCGCTTCCTGAGCGAGTTTCTGATCCTGTAAACCATCCCGCGAAAGCGTGGTATTGGTTGCTATCACACCGTCAATGCCTTGCTGATTAAACGCTTCGGCCATGGTGATGACCTCTTCGTCACTCAGATCCGGTGCGATCTTCACCACGATAGGAACATAGTTCCCGTGAACTTCCGACAATTCAGACTGGCGCTGCTTGAGTCCTGCCAACAGCGAATTCAGTGCATCGCCGTGCTGGAAGTTACGCAGTCCCGGTGTGTTTGGTGAGGAAATGTTGATGGTGACATAGTCCGCCAGTGCATACACCTTGTCCAGACACTGCAGATAGTCGTCCAGCGCGTCCGCTTCTTCGGTGGTTTTGTTTTTACCGATATTGATGCCAAGCACACCGTTAAAACCCTTAGCGCGCGCGGCCTGTACCTGCTCGACCAGCGCTTCAACACCGTCGTTGTTAAAGCCCATGCGGTTGATGATGGCTTCATCCGCCGTCAGCCGGAACAAACGAGGTTTCGGATTACCGGGCTGTGGTCGCGGTGTTACCGTCCCCACTTCGATAAAGCCAAAGCCCATTTGGCTAAAGGCATGGATACAACGCGCATTCTTGTCTAAGCCAGCGGCAAGCCCGACCGGATTATCAAAGGTTAGCCCCATTACCGTGACCGGTTTCGACGGCAACCGTTGCCGCCAGAACAGCGACAACGGAGTACGGCTAAAGCGCCGCAGCGCGCCCAGAATTAAATCGTGCGAGCGCTCTGCGTCTTGCTTAAATAACCAGCTTCTGATGACCGAATACACTATCCGATCACCTTAGGCGCGCAGTTATGACTTAACAGCATCAGTTCCCGCAGTGCCACTGAGAACTTAGCGAACTCATGGCTCTTCGTGGTACGGAAATCTGACAGCATGCTCTGCCAGCGTTGCAACAGCACTTCGTTCTGCTCCATCCACTCTTGTAAACGAGCTTCCGGTGCACTGTCCTGTGAGGTCGATTTCAACACCACCAGCGTCAATGAACGCTGCTGCCAGTCCAGCTCTTCGCGGAACGCCGCCCGAGCCAGTGCCTGCCAATGGTTGGCCACCGGCTGCGCGTTGATTTGGTTCAGGAACCAGTGCAGATTCAACTTCGCACCCAGGAAGAAGTACAAGCGACCTACCGTATCAAAGGCTTGCTCGGTGTCATGGGCAATCTCCGCCACGTCCATGGCCGAGAAGACCGTGCTCAGACAAGCAACTTGCTTCGCGATCTTGGCCGGATAACCAAGCTCTTCGTATTTGCTGGCGGTTTCACGCAGCACATTGGCTTCGTCGTCGGTCATGTAGTTCAGGCAATTTTCACGCAAGTCATCAAACGCCGGCATGTAGAACGCTAAGTGTTCCTGAATGCTGTGCAACGATGGATTGCGGTGGCGCAGGAACCAGCGCGTGGCGCGACGAACCATACGGCGCAGCTGGAATAAAATCTCGTTCTGAGATTCGGCCGGCACCTTGTTGTTCAGCGCTTCGATCTGCTCCCACAGTTCTTCGACCCGGAAGCACTCGCGCGCGACCACGTAAGCGGTGGCAATTTCAGCAACCGTTGCACCGGTTGCTTCCTGCTTACGCAGCACGAAGTTTGGTCCCATATCGTTAACGATATTGTTCGCCAGTTTGGTGGCGATGATCTGACCTTTCAGTGGGTGCGACTCCATTGCCTCGGCAAAGCGTTCACGCAATGGTTTCGGGAACGAATCGAACAGTTCACGCGAGTGATAAGGATCTTCTGTGATCTCGTCCGTGATTAACTGTTCTTTCAAGACCATCTTGCCGTACGCGGTGATTACCGACAGCTCCGGACGCGTTAAGCCTTTGTTGGCCGCCTGACGTTCTGCCAGTTCATCGTCACTGGGTAAAAACTCCAGCGAACGGTTCAACGAACCCTGACGCTCCAGCTCATGAATAAAGCGCTGCAGCTCTTTGATCTGATCCGCGCCACGCAGAGCGGTAACCGAAATCGACTGAGTCTGACGGTTACAGTCATCCAGTACAATTTCAGCCACTTCTTCGGTCATGTCATAAAGTAATTGGTCACGCTGCTTCTTGGTTAAGTCGCCGCTGTTGACCAAACCATTCAGCAGGATCTTAATGTTGACCTCGTTATCCGAGCAGTCAACACCACCCACGTTATCAACGAAGTCGGTATTGATGCGGCCGCCCTTCTGTGCGAACTCAATCCGGCCTAATTGGGTAAAGCCAAGGTTACCGCCCTCGCCCACAACTTTGGCATTGAGCTCAGAGCCGTTAACACGCAACGCGTCATTGGCGCGGTCGCCGACATCCGAATCGGTTTCCTGTTTGCCCTTCACATAAGTACCGATACCACCATTCCAAATCAGGTCGACCTTCATGGTCAGACAGGCTTTGATCAGCTCATTCGGGGTCATCGATTTCTTCTGTGAACCAAGCATTTGCTTCATTTCAGGGCTCAGTTCAATGGCCTTGGCGCTGCGGTTGAAAATACCGCCGCCTTTCGAAATCAGCTCTTTATTGTAGTCTTCCCAGCTTGAACGCGGCATCTTAAACAGGCGTTCGCGCTCCTTCCAGGAGCTGGCAGCATCCGGGTTCGGGTCAATAAAGATGTGCAGATGGTTAAACGCCGCCTGCAACCGGATGTGTTTTGACAACAACATACCGTTACCAAATACGTCGCCGCCCATGTCACCGATGGCCACGCAGGTAAAGTCGGTGGTTTGACAGTCGATGCCCATCTCACGGAAGTGGCGTTTTACCGACTCCCAGGCACCGCGGGCGGTGATGCCCATTTTCTTATGGTCGTAACCAACCGAACCACCAGACGCGAACGCATCACCCAGCCAGAAATTGTATTCCGCTGAAATGCCGTTGGCGATATCCGAGAAGGTCGCAGTACCTTTATCGGCCGCAACCACCAGGTACGGGTCATCTTCGTCATGACGGACCACATTTTCCGGCGCAACGATTTCGCCTTCGACGATGTTGTCGGTAATATCCAGCAACGCACGGATAAAGGTCTTGTAACACGCCTGACCTTCCGCAATCATGCCTTCACGGTCTTCCGGCAGTGCTTTACAGATAAAGCCGCCTTTCGCGCCAACCGGAACAATCACGGTGTTCTTAACCTGCTGTGCTTTGACCAGGCCAAGAATTTCGGTACGGAAGTCTTCCCGGCGGTCAGACCAACGCAGGCCACCACGGGCAACTTTACCGCCACGCAGGTGAACACCTTCAACGCGCGGTGAATACACAAAAATTTCGAACTTCGGCAATGGCAACGGCATTTCCGGCACCAGTTCCGGCAGGAACTTAACCGAGATGTAAGGCTTGTCGTTACCTTCCGCATCCTGCTGGAAGAAGTTGGTGCGTAACGCCGCATCAATTAATTCCACATAGCGACGGATGATACGGTCATCGTCAAGGTTGGCCACATTATCCAACTCGCTGTTGATGCGGGTATGCAGCGATTCCAGTTTCTTCTTGGCATCTTTGGTGCCCGGCTGGAAGCGGGTAAAGAACATTTTCACCACCAGCTTAGCCAGTAACGGATACTTGCTGAAGGTGCTTTCGATGTAGTTTTGGCTGAAGGTAGTACCGATTTGACGCATGTACTTCGCGAACATCCGTAAAATGGTCACCTGACGACCGGTCATGCCGGCACCCAACACTAAGCGGTTAAAGCCGTCGTCTTCCAGCTCGCCCTTCCAGACTTTCGCAAAGGCATCCTGGAACAGCTCGCGGGTAACTTCCAGCTCCAACGGACCACCGGTGTGGATCATCTGGAAGTCCAGTACCCAGTAAGTTACGCCATCGGCGGTTTTGATCGGGTACGGGCTTTCACCGATAACTCGCAGGCCGAAGTTTTCCAGCATCGGCAATACGTCCGACAAATGGATTGGCTGATCTTTATGGAACAACTTCAGACGCAAATGAACGCTGTCGTCTTTTTCCTCCTGCGCACGGTACAGCACCATACCCAGCTTATGCTCGTCATCCAGCGACTCGAGTTGTTTCAGGTCAGAGATCGCAACCGACGGCAGCACTTCTTCTTTATAGGCGCGTGGGAAAGCGCTACCGTAACGCTTCAATAACTGTGTGGCTTTAGCTTCGCCAAACGACGACTGAACGATACGTTCAAAGTTATCTTCCCAGGTACGGGCGGCTTCAATAAGATTCTGTTCCAATTCTTTCACATTCACGTCCTGTTGTTCTTCGCGTAAGCGAACGGTGTAATGCGTGCGAGCAAGCGAGCTCTCTGAAAAATAGGTAGTAAAGTCAACATCGTAGTCGGTGTTGAGGGTACGCTGCAGGATCTGCTGGGTGCGTTGGCGTAAAATGGTGTTGTAACGCTCTTTCGGAACATACACCATTACCGATACAAAACGGCCAAAGATGTCACGACGGACAAATACCCGCGTCATATCACGTTCCTGCATTTGCAGCACGCCCAAGCCAACTTCCAGCAGGTCGTTTTCGTCCGCCTGCACAATTTCGTCGCGTGGGTAGGTCTCAAGAATATTCAGCAGTGCTTTCGCCGCGTGTGACTGCGGTGCAAAACCAGAACTGTCGAGCACCCGTTTGATCTTCTCACTCACCAACGGAATATCACGGGCACTGTCGTTATAGAAATGCGCTGAGTACAGACCGATGAAACGTTCTTCACCAATCACTTCGCCGTCATCGTTAAAGCGTTTGATGCCGATATAGTCGAAATACGCCGGACGGTGTACGCGCGACTTAGAATTGGTCTTGGTCAACAGCAAAATACGGTCATCATGACTGATTTCGCGGCCATCTTCCGGCAGAGTTGAAATCAACCGGCCTTTATCGCTGATGGAATTGCGCATAAGTCCCAATGAGCTGCCGGAGACTTGTTTCAGCTCGTGGTCACCCTTAATCGGCTGCAGGTCATACGCACGATAACCAATCAGGGTAAAATTATCGTCTGCCAGCCAACTCAAGAAACGCTGGATCTCTTTTTTGTGTTGCTTGCTACCCGGGTAACGTTCATCCAACACTTCGTTTGAAACGTCTTTCAGGCGTTCGCGCATTGGCTGCCAGTCGCTGACCGCCAGGCTGATTTCTTCCATCACCGAAATCAGTTCTTTGCGAATCGCCTTGATTTCATCTTTGCTGGTTTGACGGTCGATTTCGATTAAGAACACCGTGTCCACATGGTTCTCACCACGAGTACCCGGCTTCAGCATCTCGGTGACCTGGTTGTTGTCATCACGGTTATGGCTGATTGGCATGTGCAACAGCAGGTGCGTGGTGATGCCCATACGTTGCAAGGCCATCCGTACCGAGTCGACCATAAACGGCATGTCGCTCTGGATGATCTCGATGATGGTGTGCGGTGATTCCCAGCCGTCGTTTGGAACGTCAGGGTTATACACTTTGATCAGTGCCTTATCACCGGGTTTGTATTCGTTAAAGCTATGCCATAAACCTAACACAGCGCCATACATATCGCTGTCGTTTCGGTGACTGAGGTCATCAGAGGCAATGTTGCGATACAGACGTTTAGTAAACTCCTGTACCAGTTGAGACTGAGAAGAAGGGACTTTGTTCTTGATTAGATCAAAAACTTTCTCCAGTAAAACTGGAGTTTGACCATCGACCAACGACATAATTGCAGTGTCCTTGAGCTTTATTAGTGAAACGTCGTAGGTAAGCCGAACAGCGACCCACGGCCCGATAATCTATGATGGATGTTATTGTCGAACATTTACCGCGGGCTTTCAACGCTATTTCGCCGAATAGTTCACTCTTTAGACCAGCAGTCACTGCAGGTTATGACGTTAAACAACATAATTATGAGAATTCGCTCAGCGCAAGCGCTCCAGCGCGACGAATTTATGGTTCTGATCAACGGTCAACCGAAACAGTCCACGGACGCCGCGAGAGTCGACAAAAGGCACCATACGACCGGCCGGAATAGCAACACGGGTGCCGTTTGTAGAGGTAACAACTAATTGTTGAGCGCCACCGCCGTAATAGATTTCGGTGAATTCCTGGTAGCTCATTGCGAGCGAAAATTCGTACGCTGTATTCATTTTTTCGGTGACGCCAGAGTGTTACTGATTAAACGGCTAAATAGTTATGCAGAAAGACTATTTTCTACTTTTTCTTGCAAGTCACTGGCGAGCTTCGGCAACGCCTGCAATTGTTCCAGTTGTTGCTTCATCAATGCCTGTCGTGCCGGGTCATAACGTTTCCATGACATAAAGGCACTGAGTAACCGCGAAGCCACTTGCGGGTTGCTGTTGTTAAGCCGTTCGATGACCTCACCCACCAGTCGGTAACCGGCGCCATCGGCACGATGGAACTGCGCCAGATTCTGGGTAAACGCCGCCAGTAACGAGTACACCCGGTTCGGGTTATCGATACTGAAGTCGCTGTGTTGCATCAGTTGTTGCACACGCTCAACGGTACGCTCATGGTCGGCCAGCGCCTGGGTCTGGAACCATTTATCCATCACCAGTTTTTCACCCTGCCAACGCTGGTCGAAGCGTTGCAGCAAATCCTCTGCCGCCGGGTGTTGAGTCCAGGCCGTTGCCTGTAACACCGCCAGCGTATCGGTCATGTTGTCGGTCAGCTGATATTGTTCAACAAACCAGTCTGCCTCGGTATTCACTTCGGCAAGATACAGCAGCAAGGTGTTGCGCAACTGGCGCATCGCGATATCACGGCCTTCTAATTGGTAAGAATGACTGCGCAGTTGCTCAGTCAGTTCGTCATAGCGGGCTTGCATCGGCTCAGCCAGCGCTGCGGCCAATTGGCGTTTCAGTTGTTGCAGGTTATGCCGCAGTTGCTCAACCGGAATTTCGTCATAACTGTCGGCAAGCGTCGCTGCATTAGGCAACGTCAACGCCAGCGCAATCAACGCCGGATCCGAGTCTGACTGCAACAACGCACCGCAGGCTGCGACCGTATCATCGTCCAGCTTCACTGTCGTCTGCGCAGCAATGGCTCGATGGATTAACGACGCAAACAATTGCTGTGACGCATCCCAGCGGCTGACCGGATCGGGCGCGTGCGCCATCAGTACCAGCAGGTCCTGTTGACGGATGTCACGTTCGACTTTAACCGGTGCGGAAAAGTCATCAAATAACGACAGCACCGGCTGTTCATCGGCCGCTAATTTATTGGCAAAATCGCCGTTGAGTACGAAGGTCTGCTCTTTTTCCGTCAGTTCCAGTAACGACTCGGACAATTCAATCACGGCGCCTGACGGAGCCAGTGCCGACACTTTGACCGGAATATGAAACGGGTCTTTGTGATCCTGTCCGGGGGTCGCCGGTGTGTGTTGGCGCAGCGTCAGTCGCACCTGCTGTTTGGCGCGGTCGTAAGCCACATCCGCTTTTACCTGCGGTGTGCCCGCCTGCGCGTACCAATTGCGGAACTGGGTAAAATCAACGCCGTTGGCGTCTTCCATCGCCGTGACAAAATCTTCACAGGTAACCGCCTGACCGTCGTGACGCTCAACGTACAGCTTCATGCCCTTCTGGAAGCCCGCTTCGCCAAGCAAGCTGTGGATCATACGAATCACTTCCGCACCCTTGTTGTACACAGTGACGGTGTAAAAGTTATTCATTTCCAGCACTTTATCCGGACGGATCGGGTGCGCCATCGGCCCGGCATCTTCGGTAAATTGATGCGACCGGATCACTTTGACGTCCTGAATACGGTTGACCGCCCGAGATCCCAGATCAGAGCTGAATTCCTGGTCACGGAAAACCGTCAGACCTTCTTTCAGGCTCAGTTGGAACCAGTCGCGGCAGGTAATGCGGTTGCCGGTCCAGTTATGAAAATATTCATGACCGATCACCGATTCCACATTCAGAAAATCCTGGTCGGTTGCCGTTGCCGGATTTGCCAGCACATATTTCGCGTTAAAGACGTTCAGGCCTTTGTTTTCCATCGCGCCCATGTTGAAGAAATCAACCGCCACGATCATGTAGATATCCAGGTCGTAGACCAGACCAAAACGCTGTTCATCCCAGCGCATGGCATTCTTTAACGAGGTCATGGCATGCTCGGCGCGATCAAGGTTACCCTTATCGACAAACAATTCCAGCTCAACGGTGCGGCCTTCACAAGTCGTGAAGGTATCGCGCAGTACATCGAAATCACCCGCTACCAAGGCAAACAAATAGCTCGGTTTAGGGAAAGGATCCTGCCACACCGCGATGTGTTTATCGCCCTGTTGGTCGCGTTTGATCAAATTACCGTTTGATAACAGGAACGGGTATTGCTGCTTATCGGCAATAACGGTGGTGGTGAATTTTGCCAGCACATCCGGCCGGTCAAGGTAATAGGTAATGCGCCGAAAGCCTTCCGCTTCGCATTGAGTGCAGTAGGTATTCTGTGCCAGGTACAGACCTTCCAACGCTTTATTTTCGCTTGGGTTAATGTCGTTAACGACGGTCAAGGTAAACCGCGACTTATCCGTGTTCAGGGTTAATTGCTGATCGGTCACCGAATAGTCGTCGGCGCTCACCGGATCGCCGTCCAGCGTCAAAGAAATTAACGTCAGCGCTTCACCGTCAAGCACCAGCGGCTCGTCATGAGTCCCCTGCCGTGTCACCACCATGGTGTTGGTAACACGGGTTTGCTGCGGGTCCAGCTCAAAGGTCAGGTCGACCTGTTCGATGGTGAATGCAGGTGCCTGATAATCTTTACGATACTTCGCTGTTTTCTGTGACATAACCTTCCACTATTTACTGCGTTTGTGTTTGTGCGTCGCTGCCGGGTTTCAGGTACAAAATGGTCCAGCCGGTATAGGCGAACAAAATGGCAATCAGCGGCGTCAGATAGTTAAAGAACGCATAGATGCCGTATTCAAACGGGCTGACCGCCAACACGCTGAACATATAAGCACCACAGGTATTCCATGGGATCAGCGCCGACGTGATGGTACCACTGTCTTCTAACGTACGAGACAGCACCCGCGGATCAAGGTTGCGACGCGCGTATTCTTCTTTAAACATCCGTCCCGGCAGGACAATCGCCATGTACTGATCGGCCGTCAGGACGTTGGCGCCAAAACAGGTAAAAATGGTGCCGGTAATCAACGAGCCGACGGTCTTCGCCGACTTCAGCATGCCCTGAATAAAGCGTTTCAGCAGGCCCAGTTTTTCCATGATCGCGCCAAACGTCATGGCACTGAGGATCAACCATAAGGTGTTCAGCATACTGACCATACCGCCACCACTCAACAGCGAGTCGAGGTTGGTGCTACCGGTACTGACGGTGGTGCCGTCGGACATTGCCAGCCACACCACTTTAATGCCGGCCAGCAGGCTGTCATCCCCTGCCATCTGCTCAACGATATCAGGCTGGAAGATCAGCGCCCAGAGACCGCCTAACAAGGCCCCGAAAAACACCGTTGGTAACGCCGGCTTACGCGTTGCGGCAAGATACAGCAACACCAATAACGGTACCAACATTTCCCAGCCGATATTAAAGGTACCGACCAGTTGCTGTTGCATTTGCTCAAGGCGCGCCAGACTGACATTGGTCTCAGCGTTTAAGCCCAGGAACAGGAAAATAATCACTGAAATAATGAACGCCGGACCGGCGGTATAGCCCATGTAGCGGATGTGCGAGAACAAGTCCGTACCACTGACGGCCGGCGCCAGGTTAGTGGTGTCCGATAACGGTGACATTTTGTCACCAAAATACGCACCGGAGACAATCGCGCCGGCCGCAATCGCCGGCTCCAGCCCCATCCCGGAAGCGACACCCATCAAGGCCACACCGATGGTGGCGGCGGTCGTCCAGGAACTGCCAATGGACAGTGCAACAACGCCACAAATGATGCAGCTGGCGGCGTAAAACAGGCTCGGGTTAAGCAGCTCCAGGCCAAAATAAATCAATGTCGGCACCGTACCGGAGAGTAACCAGGTACCAATCAGAGAACCAACCGCAAGGATGATCAGCATCGCTCCCAGCGCAACGGAAATCCCCTCGGTGATGCCCTCTTCGATTTGCGCCCAGCTAAAGCCATTACGAAAGCCGACCAGAATGGCAATACCCGATGCGACCCAAAGCGCGATCTGGTTGGGGCCGTAGGAGGAATCTTCGCCAAAAAAGTAGACCGACGAAGCGAGCATCACAATCAGTGCTAACAGCGGGATCAACGCCTGTAGCAACGACGGTTGTTTTGTTGTTTGTGTCATTTTATGAGCAACCTAAAGTTTAATTACACCGATTAACTGCAAAAAGATGATGATAATAGCAATTGGCGCGACATATTTCAGGCACAACAGCCAAATATCGTAAAGGCCTTTGGTACTATCCAGTTCATCTTCAGAATATTGTCGTTGCATGACCCAGCCGGCCAATATCGCCAGCAATAGTCCGCCAAGAGGTAACAACAGGCTGGACGTCAGTGCGTCGATCAGATCAAAAATACTGCCCAGTTGCTTACCAAAGAAGGACAGATCCAGCTTCGTCCAGCCGGCACCGGCGAACGAGTGCACGGTTAACTGACCCAACAGCCACAACACCGCCCCACTAACCAGCGTCGCCGCCCAGCGGCCAAGGTTAAACTTCTCGGACACAAACGCCACCGACGACTCAATCATCGCGATCGCCGAGGTAAAGGCCGCAATCACCAGCATCACGAAAAACACCGTACCAATCGCGGCACCGGCCGGCATTTCACTGAAGGCAATCGGTAACGTGGTAAAAATAAGTCCCGGCCCCTCGCTGGGAGTTAGGCCGAAACCAAACACCAACGGGAAGATGGCCAGCCCGGCTAACAACGCGACAAAGGTATCCAACACCGCAATCCAAATACTGGTTTGCACAATGGAGGTTTCTTTGGGCAAGTAGGCGCCGTACATGATCACCACACCGGAAGCCAGACCCAGCGTAAAGAAAGAATGTCCCAAGGCGATCATGACGCCGTTGACCGACAACTTGCTAAAATCCGGATCGAACATAAAGTGGAACGCTTGCCAAAAATCACCGATAACACCGGAGTAGATGGCAATACCCACCAACAGCAGGATCATCGCCGGCAACAGGAACCGTACGGAGCGCTCCAGGCCTTTATTAACACCGTTACCAACCACAATGACGGTAGCGGCAATAATCAGCGTATGCCACAGCGTTAACTGCCCGGGCGATGCCAGTAAATCACCAAAACTGGCGGCAATCTGGTCAGGACTGGCACCGGTAAAGGCGCCCTGCGCGGCTTTTACCACGTAGGCCAGGCCCCAGCCGGCAATCACGGCATAAAAACTGAGCACCAGGTAACCGGTTAGCATGCCCAGCCAGCCGGCCACTTGCCAGCCTGAGCTTCTTTCGGACTCTTCGGCCACCGCCTTGGCGGCATAGCCCGGTGAGTGACGGCCACGCCGACCGATGACCACTTCGGCCATCATGATCGGTAAACCAATAAACGCAATGCAGAGCAGATAGACAAGGACAAAGGCGCCCCCGCCGTTCTCACCCATAACGTAAGGGAACTTCCAAATGTTACCAAGGCCCACGGCCGCAGCTGCGGAAGCTAAAACGAAAGACAGTCGGCTTGACCAACGGCTGGATATTGTATTTGTTATTTTCATTGTTGCTTTAGGTCAATTTTTTATAACGGAATAGTTGACCACAAAACGCCCTTATTTGCCACGCAAACAATAAAAAACCGCCGTGACCGGCGGTTTTTTATACAGACTAGCGGTGGCCATTAGCCTTTGTTTTGCACTAACTGGGTATCGTCAATGTAATCAAAACCGATGGCTAATGCCTGTTGCAGGTAAGGATCTATTTCCAACACCTCGTCGTCAACCTCATCAATTTCCTCGACCGGCTCTTTGCCCATGCGTTTTAAGCGGTCGTTGATGCGTTGCAGACGCAGTGCCTTTTGCTCTTCCTGCTCCGCCTTGCGGGCATTAATATCGAGGCTTACCCAGGTCTTGTCCTGCTCTTCGCGCAGACGTTTGATTTCATCGAAAATGTAATCAAACTCCGGATCTTGCTCAATCCGTTGGTTGGCTGCGCTTTGCAGCTCGGGCAACTCGCTGCGGTTAACCTTATTGACCGCACGATACGGCGCTTTATCGACCTTATCCCACGGTAACGCGTTGTCTTCTTTGCTTTCGCCCCACTCTGACGCTTCCACATAGGAAGGCAATACGATATCAGGCTGAACCCCTTTTAACTGGGTGCTGCCGCCGTCAATCCGATAGAACTTCGCAATGGTGTATTGCACGCTACCCAGTGGCTTATCAAAGAAGTCAAAACGACGGGTCAGGCCACGGTGTTGCTGCACGGTGCCTTTACCAAAGGTGTTTTCACCAACGATAAGAGCGCGCTCGTAATCCTGCATGGCCGCCGCAAAAATCTCCGAGGCCGACGCACTGTAGCGGTCAACCATCACCACCAATGGGCCATCGTAATAAGTTTTGCCGTCACGATCCGCGCTGACGTCGACCTGACCACGGCCGTCACTAACCTGTACGATAGGTCCCTGGTCGATAAAGAGTCCGCTCAGGTTGATGGCTTCCGCCAGTGACCCGCCGCCGTTACCGCGTAAGTCAACAATCAAGCCCTCAACGGATTTATCGTCCAGTTCATCAATCAGCTTACGGACATCATCCGTCAGGTTATTGTAAAACCCAGGAATTTCGATAACGCCCATTTTGCGGCCTTGATAAGGCCCGTCGTCCATGGTTTTCACGTCCAGCTTAGCTGCACGGTCTTCAAGTTTTACCTTGTCGCGGGTAATTTCAACGACCTTGGGTGTGCCACCGGCACCCTGCGATGCTTCCAGCACCTGCAACCGTACAACGGTACCCTTAGGACCTTTGATCATATCGACCACATCGTCCAGTCGCATACCGATCACATCAACAAAGTCTTCCGCGTCGTCACCAGTACCCTGGCCGACCGCGATGATTTTATCTTCCGGTGAAAGTTGGTCGGTTTTATCTGCCGGACCGCCGGGCACCAGACTGCGAATGACGGTGTAATCGTATTCCGACTGCAACACCGCACCAATGCCTTCCAATTCCAGATTCATGTTCTGGCGGAAGCGTTCGGAGTTTTGCGGTGACAAATAGCTGGTGTGCGCTTCAACCGAACGCGCAAAGGCGTTCATCAAGGTTTGAAACACATCTTCACTTTTTGATTTGGTTAACCGGTTGAGCGCGCTGTTATAGCGTTTACCAAGCGTTTCGACGATTTCCGGCCACTCTTTACCGGCCAGTTTCAAATTCAGCGCGTCGTATTTAACCCGTGAATACCACAGATCGTCTAACTCTTCGCGTGATTTCGCCCACGGCTCTTCTTCGCGATCGTAATAATACTTGTCGCCTTCAACGGTGAAGTCCATTGGCTTTTCTTCATCGAGCAGCGACAGCGCGTATTCATAGCGTTCAAAACGTCTTTTTAAACTGGTCTGATACAGATCGTAGGCAACATCCAGTTCACCGCTCTCCAACATATCGTCGAACAGCTGTGCGTACTCTTCCGAAGCGTCAATGTCGGACTGCAACAAAAACATCTTGTTGAAATCCAGCAGTTTCAGATAGCGTTCGTGAATTTGCTCTGACAGCTGATCATTCAGCGTTGGCTGCGAAAAGTGATAACGCGTGAAATACGCCGTTGCGCGTTCAGCAGCGGTATCGTGATGGCTCTCCTGCTCAAGCTGCGGCAGTTCCGAAACCTCATGACTGGGAGGAATCGCCAGCAGTGACGGCGACACCAGCAACAGTGCCAGAGCGCTCTTTTTAAACCACGGATACTTCATTGGGCGACTCCTACTTCTTAACGAAAACGTTATTCTGCTTTTACGAATAGATTCGCAATTTTTACTTTCATACTCAAGCCGTTATCCAGACGAACTTGAATATCATCCTTATCAATCTCGGTGACCGTAGCCGGCATCGGTTGATGACCGGCTTTTACCTGAACCTGTTGACCGATAGACAAGGCATTAAGTTCCACGTCATCCAGTTTTGGCGCTGGTTTATGAACATTCTTACGTGGTTTTTTCGCAGAAGGTTTAGCCGCTTTCGGAGGAACTTTGGCACGTTCCGCACGTTTACCCTGAGGTTTCTTAGCATCGCCTTCACCGGCTTCTGCCTGGCGCTCTTTTTTCTTCGCCGCCACTTTCGCTTTCGATTCTTTCAACGATTCTTGCGCGTGTTGTTGATGCTCTTCAGTAACCGGCTCGACAGCGTTACCATCCAGATCAATGCGCTGTTCACCCTGTTTGACACTGTGCAGATAGCGCCAACTGTTGGTGTAATGGCGCAATGCCGTACGCAAACGGGTTTTACTGACCATCGGGTCGTTTTC
Source organism: Idiomarina sp. OT37-5b (assembly GCF_002968395.1). Lineage (NCBI taxonomy): Bacteria > Pseudomonadati > Pseudomonadota > Gammaproteobacteria > Alteromonadales > Idiomarinaceae > Idiomarina > Idiomarina sp. OT37-5b. Next base: position 1,305,263 of record NZ_CP027188.1, on the reverse strand, counting down.
AAGGCGCTTGGCTAGATCGTCAAAGATGCCAATTTTAAGCGGTTTGGCGTCTCCTTTTAGCGAAAAGCACTGCGGAAACTGTTCTGCCAAATACGCGATAACATCTTTGCTCTTAGTGAGCTTAGCCGGTTCATTCATTCCAATCTTCTTCCTGTTCTCGAACAACTTTTAAAACGGAACGTACATAATCGTCCATTTCTTCGAATTCTAAATCCAGTAAAGCAGGCGCTTCAATCCAGTCAAATAATGTTCTGCGCACGGCCTCTTCCAACTGCTCTAACGTATCAGATTCCAGTTGGTACTGGTTAATTAAATGCAACATTTCATTGATATTATCAGCCGCTAACTCGCTCTGGTCCTCAAAAAACCAGGTGTCGTTGTGGCTCACCAAATACAAATGAACGTCAAATTTATCCAACATAAATTACAGCTGCGTCCAGTCTAACTGCGCACAATAGTCCGCAATCAAGCCAATTTGTTGGGCATCTTCTTTGCTAAAGCGCGCCACCGACGGACTGTCGATATCCAGCACCGCCACGACCTCGCCGTTAACGATGATAGGAGCCACTACTTCGCTGTTTGACGCCGCATCACAGGCGATGTGACCGCTAAACTGATGCACGTCGTCAACGTGCTGCAACTGTTTTTCTGCAGCCGCAGTACCACAAACCCCTTTACCAAAGGGAATGCGTACACAAGCGACTTTGCCCTGAAACGGCCCCAGCACCAATTCATCCGGCTTGCGCGCAAAATAAAAGCCTGCCCAGTTAATATCGGCCATACCATCAAAAATAATAGCACTGATATTAGCCAGGTTAGCGATTAAATCGGGTTCGTCAGCGGTAACCGCTTTGCACTGCAACAGCAAGTCACTGTTACTGTTAAGATCAAACATGGAAATCCTTATTGATTGGTTTCGTCGCTTGCCGCATTCAATGAGAAGCGCGCAATCGGCTGCTCCGCGTTGTCACTGAACTGCTGTTTAAGTTCGCGTTTGCTTTTCATCAGCATGGTGCCGTCTTTGCTCAGCGTCATGTGCTGATCCGAAGGAATGAAACGGGCTTGATAGGCCATCACCAACTGTAACGAATTTTCGCGCTGCTCGTCGGTCAGTTTATTGCCGTCTGGCCAACGCCCGGTTTCTACTGCGCTGACTAAGCGATCGTAAGTCTCACGACTCATTGAATTGATTAAATCATCAAACTGCACTGGGTATCACCTATCGCCGTTTTCGCTTAATAAAGAGAAGTTGCACTCGATTAATAACAAACCACAATAAACCGACAATCAACACGCCGATGGCGACGTTGTACTGCCAGGTCTCGGGCAATGGTTGTTGCAGAAACAAATAGACAAACCCGGCGATGGCCAACAACAAGGCCAACATTGACCGCGACACCAGTTTATCGCGTTTTTCCTGCTGGATGCGAACAAACTCGCGTTCAAGATCCTGTTCCGACTGACCCGCAAACACAAATTGGCAATGGGGGCATTCTTTTGCTTTCGATGACACGCGCTTTCGGCACGACGGACATTCAGCTAAAGCCATAACGTTATTAATTCCCGCTTTTTAAAATCCAGGGTTATTTCGCGCAATCCTTGCAATATAAGGCTTTTCACCATAATTTCAAGGTTCAGCCCAGGATAAAAAAACGACCGGTCAAAGACCGGCCGTTTCTGCATCATCACAAATCGTTATTTTGATTTGTTTTCCTTATTAAAATCCTGCCAGTAGGATTTAACCGTACTCTTCATTTCTTTGTGCAATAAAATCATGCCGAGTAAGTTCGGCAGCGTCATTAACACGATGGCAACGGCCGACGCTGTCCATACCAGGGTGGTATCGGCAAACGACGCCCAGAAGAAGCCGGCAACGTAAATAATGCGGTAAGGCATCACCCCTTTCTGGCCAACCAGATAGACCACCGCACGGTCGCCGTAATAGGACCAGGCAATCGCGGTCGAGAACGCAAACATCAGCAGCGTTAACGGAATGATGTATTGGCCGTAATCACCAAAATAACCGTTAGCAAAAGCCAATGACGTAAGTGCCGCTGAGTGCACCAGTGACTTACCGACCACTTCGATGTCTTCTTTGATCAGGTTGCCGTTTTCGACACGAACGGTACCGCTGTAGGCGTCTTCACCGGCAACGATAAAGCGCACGTCTTCAGCAACCGAACGCGCGTGCAGAATCGTAAACTGACCGTTGGTTTGCGCTTCGCCGTTGACCACTTCGACGGTCCCGGTGTAACGCTCAATGTCATTATCCGAGGTCTGGTTCAGATAGGCGTACAGCGCCTCACGGTCGGCCTGCTCAGTATCGGTGTATTCACCGACAATAAAGTCGAGGTCACTGCGGGCAAAGTTGTTTTCAAACTTCTGCGTCCAAACGCCCGACGACAGGATCACCAGACCCGTTAAGGTACAAATCAAAATGGTGTCCAGGAACGGTTCCAGAATCGACACCAGACCTTCAGAGACCGGATCTTTAGCACGTGCGGAAGCGTGTGCAATAGGTGCCGAACCCTGACCCGCTTCGTTCGAGAACAAGCCACGGTTAACGCCACGGTTAAAGGCATACGCAAAGCTTGCACCAAGGAAGCCGCCTGCCGCCGCGGAACCGGTAAAGGCATCGCGGAAAATCGACACGAACGATTCGCCAATGTTATCGATGTTGAACAGGATCACACTCAGTGAACCGACCACATACAGGAAACCCATGATCGGTACGATCTTAGAGGTTACGGCTGCAATCCGCTTGATACCACCGATGATAACCATCGCCAGCAGAATCGACAGCACCGCACCGGTAATCACCGGGTCGATCTGGAAGGTCTGTTCCATCGACTGAGCAATGTTGTTGATTTGCGGCATGTTGCCGGTACCGAAGGAGCTGATGATGGTGGCAATGGCGAAAATCACCGCCAACCACTTCATGTTCAGGCGACGGTCCATATAGTACATCGGACCACCGGCCATGGTGCCGTCTTCGGTTTTAACGCGGTATTTATGCGATAAGGTCACTTCCACAAACTTAGTGGTCATACCCATAAACGCCGTCATCCACATCCAGAAGATGGCGGCCGGGCCACCTAAGAAGATCGCGAGCGCAACACCACCGATGTTACCGGTACCGACGGTACCGGACAGCGCCGTTGATAAGGCCTGAAAGTGGCTGGTATCACCTTGTGAGTCTTTCTTATCAAACTTACCGCCAAGCACTTTCCAGGCGTGGCGAAAGTAGCGCACCTGCGGAAATCCAAGATACAGGGTAAAAAACAAACCCACCCCAAGTAAAAGAAACGGGAAATAGGCGGCAGAGCCTAAAAACCCGTCAATCCATAGTAGAAAATTATTAAGCGTTTCCAACGTTCGCTCCCCTAATTATTGTTATTGTTGCTGTTGGTTATTTGTCTATTATTAACGCAATTTCGGTGAGACTGCCAATATTGCCGTCAAAACGTCTTCACCCAAACGCTGACAGCGCGCCGTTGACCAGCCAAAATCTTCATCCGGCAAATCGGCGTTGTCCTTAAATGGCATTTCCAGCGTATAAGACAGGCACTTAAAGCGCTCACCCACGGCCGAATTAGCAACCGTCATGTTCGCTTTGCCCGGCTCATCCCGCTCGTAACCGAATTTGGTTTGGAATTCCGGCGTGGCTGCCAGTAGCGCGGCTTTAAAGGTTTCTTCCAGCATCTCATGACGCTCGTCGTAGGACGGAATGCCTTCACAGCCAGCGACAAAGTTATACGGCAGCGCTTCATCACCGTGCACATCGAGGAACATATCGACGCCGGTTTCCTGCATGCGTTTTAACACGTAAAACACTTCCGGACTTTTTTCCAGGCTAGGCTCTGCCCACTCGCGGTTCAGGTTGGTACCGACCGCATTGGTGCGTAAATGGCCGCGCACACTGCCGTCCGGATTCATGTTAGGAACCAGATAAAATACATTATCTTCCAGTAACTTGCGTGCCACACCGTCTTCATCGTCCAGCAGGCGCGCGATAAAACCTTCCATGAACCACTCGGCCATGCTCTCGCCCGGATGCTGGCGTGCGGTTACCCAGATGGTGTTTTTATGTTCCGCCGGTTCACCGACAATCAACAGGTTCAGCTCGCGCCCGTCAAGGGTTTCACCCAACAGCTCGTGATAGCAGTCGACCGACTGTTGCGCCGACTGGATCAGATCCTGATGACGTTCGTACGAATAAGGAATGAAGTATGCGTAAAACACCGACTCTTGCTCCGGTGTGTGACGAATGGTCAGCTCTTTACCATTGTATTCGGTCGGTACCCGGAACCAGGTTTCGCGGTCATAAGACGCTAACGCCTGATAATCCTTCCAGCCATCGGGGTACGCGGCATTGCCGGCATTCTCGATGGTCATCACGTGTTCGGCACCCGCTTCTGCGAAAAGCTTAAAATGAAACCACTGGTAAAAGTCCGACTGATGGTCTTTACGAATCGCCAGGCGAATATCATCAGGCGACTCGGCCTTGATCACGTCGATATTGCCACTGTCAAACGCTGCGTTAATATGCATAGTGTTCCTTTTTTACTCAATATTGTGTAAAAAAAGCGCCATTACGGCGCTTTTTTTGATCAGTTTAGCGAGGCAGGCTCGGCACTTTCAGGCCAGCCATGGCTTCTGCCACTCGCACAACCTGACAGCTGTAGCCAAACTCGTTGTCATACCAGACATACAGGACAGCGCGGTCATCTTCAACGATGGTTGCCTGTGAGTCTACAATGCCAGCATAACGTGAACCAACCAAGTCCGATGACACGATTTCAGTCGACGCGGTATAGTCAATCTGGCTTTCCAGCTCGGAATGCAACGCCGTGTCACGCAGGTAAGCATTTAACTCGTCACGGCTGGTTGATTTGGCCAGATTCAGGTTCATGATCGCCATTGAAACGTTAGGCGTAGGAACCCGGATGGCGTTACCGGTCAGCTTGCCTTTCAGCTCCGGCAGCGCTTTAGAAACGGCTTTCGCCGCACCGGTCGAGGTAATCACCATGTTCAACGGCGCTGAACGACCACGACGCTCCGCTTTGTGATAGTTGTCAATCAGGTTCTGATCGTTGGTGTACGAATGCACCGTCTCGACGTGACCGTTATTGATACCAAACTGGTCATTAATCGCTTTTAGTACCGGCGTGATGGCATTGGTGGTGCAAGACGCTGCCGAGACGATGCGATCGCCGTCGGTGATGTCTTTATCGTTAACACCAAATACGATGTTTTTAATGTCGCCTTTTGACGGTGCCGTCAGCAACACCTTAGCAACCCCTTTCGACTTAAGGTGTAAGCCCAGGCCCTCTTCGTCTTTCCAGATACCGGTGTTGTCGATAACAATGGCGTTATCAATACCGTATTGGGTGTAATCCACCTGATCAGGACCATCAGAATAAATCACCCGGATGCTGGTGCCGTTTGCTTTGATGCTGTTGTTTTCTTTATCAACGGTAATAGAACCGTTGAATTGGCCGTGAATTGAGTCACGACGCAGCAAGCTTGCACGCTTTTCCAGATCGCCATCACGACCACCACGTACCACAATAGCGCGCAGACGCATTTTGTTATTGGCACCGTTACGCTCGATCAGCAACCGCGCCAACAATCGGCCAATACGGCCAAAACCGTACAACACCACGTCACGCGGCTCGATGCTGTCTTCTACGTCGACAATGTCACTCAGCTCGCGGCGGATGTAATCTTCTACCGACAGACCGTCGTCTTTACCAGCGAACAAGTAACCATAAGCCAATTTACCCAAATCCACGCGGCCCGGCGCTAATTGCATTTTCGCCATCGCTTCCAGGAATGGGAAACTCTCACGCAAACGAACTTTTTGACCTTCGTAACGACGGATCAAACGATGCGCTTTGATGATGTTAATGGTATCAACGTTCAGTAGCGAACGTCCGTAAACCAGAATCTCGACACCAAAATTACGATATAATTTACCAATTAATGGCTGCATTAACTCGGCATATTCCTGCCGTTCTTGCCAGCTCGACAGCGTTGGATCTTGCTGAGTTGAGTTCATTAGCTCTGTCCTCGTTCTGTGGTAAGCTTAGGAAAATTCCGCGCTATTGTACTGAAAAGCGGAGTTATTAGCCAATCGAAACTAACTTTATGAGTCGTAACATGCCAAAAAGGACATTTAACACGCTGGTTTTCAGCCTAATCGCCGGATTGGGCCTGACCGCATGTGGGGAACGGATGCCCACCGTCAGAGAAATGTGTGAGCAGGAACCTGGTTTTTGCTCGGACCTGAACGAAGACAACTGGTGTCGCGCCGAACGTCGCCAATTGATCATTTCGCGTTATTTAAACGCGCAGGACGATAAACCTGACCACAAATACTATTTGCTGAAAGACTTACAAAAATATTCGCAATGCATCGAATTGGCGTCAGGCATTGAACACCGCAAACTGAAGCTCAAACAGTCTCATCGCATCGAAGCGTACTTAAACAGTCTCAAAGCCATCAATAAGCTGGCACGAGAAACGGCCGACAGTGACGCGCCGTTGCTGTTGTACTGGCACTGGGCTAATCGAAGCGATAACGAGGCGCTCGATCAGCTGCTGGCGATGGAAGGCAGCAAAGCATTGCAAACGCACGAACTGCAGTTTGCGTTGGCCACGTACTACGCCAAAGAAGACCAACGCAAGGTGTTAACGCATTTGTATAACGCGCTCAGACTGTACAAAAAGGATCAACGCTTTAATGTTGAAATCCCCGAGTCATTGGTGACCTACTACCTCGGTCAGCAAGACACCCGTCAGGCATACATTTGGGCGCGCGTCGCCATCGCCTTCGGCTCCGAAACAATGAACGAACAACAAATCCGTACCATCGTTAATGCCACTGACGAAGAGTACGAACAGTGGCAGGAGCAAGCCGAGGACATCGTCGACGAATTACAGGACGGCCAGTTTAAACGTCGTCCTGATGCGTCATAGCGACTGAATTAACACAATAACGCTGCCCGGTTTCGGTGGGGCCATCATCAAACACATGGCCAAGATGACCGTGGCAGCGACTGCACAGAATTTCCGTACGTACCATACCGTGACTGGTGTCCTGACGATACTCAATGGCGCCCTCGAGCGCACGATCAAAACTTGGCCAGCCGCAGTGGGCATCATATTGACTGGCGGCACTGAAAATTTCCTGGCCACAGCCGGCACACAGATAGTTGCCCTGCTTGTCCAAGGTCAGGTACTTGCCGCTAAACGGCCGTTCAGTACCGTGCTGCCGCAGCACTCGGTAGGCCTCGTCTGACAGCCGTTCGCGCCATTCTTGCTCGGATAACGAGCGCCACTGCTGTTGTTTTATGTCTTTTGCCATATTCACTCCGGTTTGACTTACTTCTGTAACGGACACTGTGCTAGACTTTTGTAATAACACATAATTTTTTGCTTGCTGGAGTTTTGCATGCTGCGCCGCACTAAAATAGTTACGACGTTAGGTCCTGCGACCGATCAACCCGATGTTCTGGAACAACTTATCTTAGCAGGCGCCAACGTCGTGCGTCTTAACTTTTCACACGGCACCGCCGATGAACAAAAACAACGCGCAGAAAACGTTCGCGCCATCGCAAAACGGCTGAACGCGCACGTTGCTATTCTTGGTGACTTGCAAGGGCCGAAAATTCGTATCGCCCGCTTCCGCGACGGCAAAGTACAGTTAAAACCGGGACAGGAATTTACCCTGGATGCAGAGTTTGATCCGCAAAACGGGGACGACTCGGTGGTCGGGCTGGACTATAAAGAGCTACCGCATGACGTTGGCAGCGGCGATATTCTGTTGCTGGACGATGGCCGTATCCGCTTACAGGTCGACTACATCGAAGGCAGCGCGGTACACACGAAAGTGATCGTTGCCGGCACCCTGTCCAACAACAAAGGCATTAACCGTCTCGGCGGTGGTTTGTCGGCCAAGGCGCTGACCGAAAAAGACCACCGCGACATCAAAACGGCGGCAGAAATTGGTGTGGATTATTTGGCCGTGTCGTTCCCACGTTGTGGCGAAGATCTGAACGAGGCGCGTCAACTCCTGCGCCAGGCCGGTGGCAAAGGCGTTATCTGTGCGAAAATCGAACGTGCTGAGGCGGTCGCCAGCGAGCACGCTCTTGACGACGTAATTCGCGCCTCCGACGCGGTAATGGTTGCCCGCGGCGATTTGGGTGTCGAAATCGGCGACGCACAACTGGTCGGTAAGCAAAAACAAATCATCTCGCGCGCCCGTCAGCTGAATAAAGTCGTGATCACCGCAACCCAGATGATGGAATCAATGATCGAGAATCCAATGCCGACCCGTGCCGAAGTCATGGACGTTGCTAATGCGGTATTGGACGGTACCGACGCCGTGATGCTATCGGCTGAAACCGCGGCCGGTAAGTTCCCGGTCGAGACCGTTAAAGCCATGGCTGAAATCTGTCTGGGCGCGGAAACGCACCCGAGCGCGCATTTGCGTCACGATGACCTCGAAGAAAGCTTTTCCAGCATCTCAGAAGCTGCGGCCATGTCGGCGATGTACGCCGCTACCCACCTCACCGGCGTAAAAGCGATCATTGCGCTGACCGAGTCGGGCTTTACCGCTAAACTGATGTCGCGCATCACATCGCATTTGCCGATCTTCTCGTTGTCACGCCACCCACAGAGCCGCAACAAATGCGCACTTTATCGCGGCGTCTACCCGGTCGATTTTGACTCAACCAGCAGTAAGCAACCGATACTTGACGCGGTTGAGTTAATTAAGTCGCTGGGACACGTCAGCAAAGGCGATCTGGTGATTTTAACCCACGGTGATGTGATGGAGACCGTCGGTTCGAGCAACACCTGTAAGGTGATTGAAGTCCGTTAACCGCTCTGATACCAACCCATAAGCGCCGCACTTGCGGCGCTTACTTAAAATCAGCAATCAGCTCATCCAATAACTGCAAATACTCATCCGCCTGTTCTAACAGCTTCTGTCGTTGCGCATCAGTCAGCGACTCATACAGTAACCATAAGTATTTATGACGCACAGCGGTACGTTGTTCGGTGTACGCTTTATGTTCTGCGGAACGCAATGCCCGCGGCTCGGTAATTAATGCCTGTAACGCCGCCATGTCCGGTGGCTGCTGCAACAACGCATCGGCAAAGGCGTCGTGCCAACGCTGGCGATAATCCAGCCAAAATTCCCCTTCGGGGCGCTCACGTACCCATTTGCGGATCAGCACTTGTTGCTCGTCGGTGACGTCACCAGTCCATTCTTTTAACCGCTCTTCGCGCCGGTTCACCCGGTCAATCTGCGCCAGGATTGGGCTGTCGTTGTCCTCCGCCTGCTCCTCACGCTGCTCATCAATCTTATCCTGCAGATTATTCAGTAACTCGCGGCGTTGCGCCATGGACAAGTCCTGTAGCAGCGCCACTTCGTCCAGCAGTCGGTTTTGAACATTGGCCCAGAACTGCCACAACTGGTTTTCGGTACGATCAATGTCATCGTACTGCAGTTGCTTAGCGGCGATTTTTTCGCGCAGTTCGGCCAACGCGGTGCGGTATTTTGGCAGCTCCTGTTGTGCGTGCCAGAGGTGTAGCTCATCGATTGTTACCGAAACCCGCTGTTGCTGGTCATCGGTAAGCGCCACATAATCATCCAGTTGCCACTCCACCAGCGTATCCGCGTAGCGATACCCCAGTTGTGCAGAGCAGCCTGTCAGCAATAAAACAGTAAGGCAGCACAGCAGTTTTTTCATCAGCTCAATATCAGTTGTTTAATGCGGTCCTTATAACTACGGCTGACTTTAAGATTTTGACCATTTTTCAGAACCAGATGGTACTCACCGTTATGGCGAGTACAGAGTTTTTCCACCTGATCGATATTAACAATCGCCGACCGGTGCACTCGCTGAAAACGATTCGGGTTAAGCTCCTGCTCCAGTTCTTTCATGGTGCGGCGTAAAATAAAGGTTTCGCCGGCGGCATGGATGCACATGTAATCGCCGGCGGCATCAACCCACTCAATTTGATTAACCGGGACGCGGGTGATTTCGCCGCTGTCCTTGATCGCCAGATGCTCCGGATAACGGTTCAGATCCGACACATCGGCTCCGGCCGCCAGACGTTCTAAAATCGCATCGCCCTTCTGACCGGTGACTTCAGAAACCAAGTCCACCAATTTCTGCTGTGTCTTTTCATATTCACTGGGCTGACGTTCCTGCTCAACACGTTCCAGGGTTTCTTTTAGCCGCTCTTCGTCCACCGGTTTCAGCAAATAGTCGAGCGCCCTGACTTCAAACGCCTTAATGGCGTATTGATCGAAAGCGGTCACAAACACCACCACCGGCAGCTCTTCCAGCCGTTGCTGCAACTCACGAAGCAGTTCAAAACCGTTCAGGCCCGGCATCTGAATATCGATAAAAACAACGTCGGGGCGCAACTGGATAATCTCTTCTAGGGCCTGACGACTGCTTCCCGATTCACCAACCAGCTCTACCTGGGTAAAAGGCTGCAGTCGTAACGCCAAACCTTTACGAGCGAGTGATTCATCATCAACGATATAAGCAGTTAAAGAAGACTTCATGGATTCTCCAGAGTTTCATAAGGCAAGATGATTTCGACACACAACCCCTGCGGCTGATTAGGCTTAAGGGTAAAGCTGAATTGCTTTCCGTACAGCGCCTGCAGACGTTCCTGGGTGTTTTGCAAACCGACCCCTGTGTTGTTCAGCAGCGCCTGCGGTTTATCCGGGGCATCCGGCCCATTATCACACATCAAAATGACGAGACGCCGTTGCTCGACATACGCCTGCAATTGCAGAATACCTACGTCTTCAACCTTGGCAATAGCGTATTTAATGGCGTTTTCGATCAACGGTTGTAACAACAAGCTTGGCACCAACGCCAGCTTGGCCTCGTCGGTAATCGACACACGAATGTCCAAGCGCTCATCAAAACGTACCTTTTCGATATCCAGATACAGCATCAGCGCGTCAATTTCTTTTTGCAGGGTAATTTTCTTAATCGGATCGTTATCCAGCGAAAAGCGCAAAAAGTGGCTCAGCTTGTTCACCATTTTATTGGCAACATCGTTCTCTTTTACCATGATCAGCGTCGAAATGGCATTCAAACTGTTAAATAAAAAGTGAGGATTGAGCTGATAACGGAGCATTTTTAACTGTGCCTGATGCGCGCGCGAAGACGCCATCAGCGCTTTCTGGCGTTCACCCTGAAGCATCTGATAATACTTGATGCCAAAATAAAGGCCACTCCAGCTCAGCACGATGTAAAATTTAGCGAGGTTGTTCTTAAAATAAAAGAACGGACTGTCCGGCCGAAAACCGAATTTATAGATTTCCCAATACGTAGCATTGTCGATAACCGCCCAGATTGAGGCGCAGACATACGACGCGGTAATCACTACCAGCATCAGCAACACCGGATGCAATTCCCAGATGCGCTGATACAAATACCGCAGCGGAATGGTTAACAGAAAGCCGGCATAAGCCCCCAGCAACAGCACAACGGTGTAGATGTCGCGCATTTCGTGCATCAGCGAGCCAATGTAGTTGACCAGCGCATACCCGGCCCAACCGCCTATTTGCAAAACCCAGAACGACCGGTCACGGTGCTCAAACAACGGACCTGCCATCAACCGATCAATAAACGTCATGGTGCTGTCATAGGCTCCTATTCACCCGCACGGGCGAGTGCGTCAATATCGACCAGGCTGCCGGAAAAGAGTGAGTTAATGGCTTCTTTCTGATTCGAATTAAACTGTAAACCAAGCTCGCAAACACCGTCTTTGCATTTGATTTGGCGGACGATACAGCCCAGTTTCAATTCACCGTTGCCTTTTTGTTGAACGTTCAACTGCACCCGCTGGCCACTTTCCCAACCATGCCCTTCGTTGGGGCTGTCAGCGTCGTCAGTCGCGTTGTTGTCATCACCCTCAGGGGCTGAATACTGATGCTTAACCCGACAGCCGGTTTCCGACACATCAAGAATCACGCCGTCAACGCTCATGTCTGCCTTGTTATCTTCATTTAACCGCGCGACACTGGTCGGCAGGTACGCATCAAAGCGGCGACCCTGGCGAATAACGCGACTTTCAACGTTGCTGGGCCAATCCAAAAACAGCATTTTTGTCGGATGACTGACGACAAAGTCAATATCCGTTCGAAACGCACAAATTTCACCGTTCTCGTTTTCTAATACAAAACGCACGATCAGCGGCACCCCTTCGTGCAGGTGCTCACGCAGTTCGCCATAGCGCTTGGCATCCGGCATGGCGACAATAAACCAACGTCCTTTTATCACACCAATAAAGTCGGTCTGAAAGCGCGCAGGTACATTGAGTCCGGATATTTGAATCTCAACACGCTGACCGACGGTCAATTGTTGTATTTTTCCGCTCATGAAGTCCTCTTGGTGAGCTCGATACGTATGCTACTATGATCGCTAGTTGTCAGCATGTGTCAAGAAAAGGAGTCGACATTGATTCACTACCACGTCAGCCCGATGGATCTTAAGGGCCATCTGTTCGAAGTAACGCTCACCATCGATACCCCCGCCGCTCAGCAGCGGTTATGGCTGCCCAACTGGATCCCCGGCAGTTATCTGATCCGCGATTTTAGCAAACACATCATCGGCTTGTACGCGGAACGCGGCAAAGAGTCCGTTGGTGTAGACCAACAGAGCAAAAACGAATGGGTGTTGGACACTGACGACAGCGGCACCGCAGTAACCGTGCATTATCAGGTTTACGCCTGGGACCTTTCTGTCCGTGCTGCCTACCTGGACCAACAACAAGGCTTTTTCAACAACACCAGCCTCTGTCTTGCCGTTGCCGGGCAGGAACAACAGCCGGTGACCCTCAGCGTCAGCGCACCGGATGAACGGCCCGACTGGAAACTGGCCACCGGTATGCCGAGAAAGTCGGGCAGCGCGCACGGTTTTGGAGCGTTCGAAGCGGAAAATTACGACGCCCTGATCGACTACCCGTTTCTGCTGGGTGAGCTCAGCATTGAGGAGTTTATTGCCCACGGCATCAAACACTCACTGGTACTGAGCGGACGCCATTACGCCGATATGTCACGGATCACGTCCGATTTGGCCCGCATCTGCGAGCACCAGATCAAACTGTTCGGCGAAGCCCCGTTTACGTCCTACACCTTTTTGACCATGGTGGTCGGCGACGGCTTTGGCGGACTTGAACACCGTAATTCGACCGCCTTGCTATGCAGCCGGAAGAGCCTGATCAGCAAGGCGCAGCACGCGCTGACCGACGATTATCAAACCTTCCTCAGCCTGTGCTGTCACGAGTACTTTCACAGCTGGAACGTTAAGACCTTAAAACCTAAGGCGTTTTTACCCTATCAGCTGGATCGCGAGAGCTACACCGAACAATTGTGGTTCTACGAGGGCATGACCTCGTATTTTGACGATTACATCACCCATGCCGCCGGCATCATTGACGCCGACCGCTATTTAAAAGTGCTGGGCAACACCTTAGCACGGGTCGAGCGCGGCGTTGGCCAATACCAGCAATCGGTGACTGAGTCGAGTTTTCTGGCCTGGACGAAGTTTTACCAGCAGAACGAAAACGCACCGAACAGCATCGTCAGCTATTACGCCAAAGGCGCGCTGATTGGCCTGTGTCTGGATTTGACCCTGCGTCTGCAAACCGATCATCAGCTGACCCTGGCGCAGGTGATGAAGGATCTCTGGCACACTTACGGTAAAACCGCCGTCGGTACCGCCGATGACACCGTCGTAGAGTTTTTAAAACAGTACGCCGGCGTCGATGTCAGCGACTTTTTGCAGCAGGCGCTGTACGGTAAAGAAAGCCTGCCGGTTGAATCGTTGTTGCAGAATTTTGGCGTGACCACGCGCCGCTTTGTGCCGGCTGATGACAACAGCAGTAACGGCAAAGCGGTAGAAAAGCCGGCATCGGTGAATTTGGGCGCGCGTTATAAAGGCAACGCCAACGGGCTTGAACTGCTGTCGGTCTATCACGACGAAAACGCTTACCACGCGGGCCTGTCCGCCGGTGATCGCATCATCGCCATTGATAATATTCAGGCCACTGACAGTAACATCAATACCCTACTCAGCCGTTTTGTGCCCGGTGATACGGTTACCGTGCACGCATTCCGCCGGGATGAATTACTGACGCTTAAACTGACGTTCGCACAACCCAAAGCGACCAGTTATCATCTCAGTGTGCAAAAGCCGGAACATCTGAACGGTTGGTTACGCTGGGCGTAACCAACCAGATTGATCATTCGTACAGGTCATTCGTACAGACTGTACAGCAAACTGGGGTCGAGGCGTTCCTGGCCCCAGTTAACACGCCAGTCTAAATGAGGTCCCGTCGCGCGGCCTGTCGCGCCGATGGTACCAATCACATCGCCCTGCTCAATCGTCTGTCCGACTTCGACATCAACCGAGTTTAAGTGCAAATAGGTGGTATTCACCCGATAGCCGTGATCAATAATGATGGTGCCGCCGGAGTAAAACAGATCCGGTTCCGCCAGAGTCACCACGCCAGACCACGGGGCTTTTACCGGCGTGCCGGTTGGTGCGGCGATATCTTCGCCGTAATGAGGATTGCGGGGTTCACCGTTTAGTATCCGCTGCGAACCATAATAGCCACTGATGCGGCCTTCCGCCGGCTTGATCAGCGGCGCTAAAAAATCTGTCCGGTCAGAGCGGTGCTGACGCGCCCGCCAGACTTTTGCGGCTTCACGCTTGGTGCGCTTAACCTGCTCAGGATCCGGAGTAACGGTACGTTGTGGCACCCCATCCACCCGCTCAATATTGTATTCGCGCTCGCTCAGAGTCAGCGTCTCGCTGCGCTGCTGACCGTTCAGCGTCACCGTTACGGTCTGCTGTAAGTCCGCTTTGCGGGCAAAACCAATCACAAAATAACCGTCCGGGGTAACCGCCACGTCCTTATCGTTCAGACGAACTTCGGCCTCAGGATGAGTTTTACCGAGCAGTAACGCGCCCTGAGTGCGTTCACCGGACAACGCTAACGGAATGTCGTTCGCTAAAGCCGGCACACCCGTCAGTGCACTGGCAACCAACGTCAACACACCGGCAATCAGACTACGCATAAGCTATCGCCCCCTTACCAACGCCTTCGTACGCCCGCACCTGCACCGCCTGCTGCGGTACCTGCTGCTTGATGGTATCCGCCAGATACTGAGCAATGCACTCCACCGTTGAATCGGTATCAATGACATAGTTTTCTGCTTTCGGAACACAGAGCTCGAACAAGCCCTGATCCGCTGTGTAACTGTACCCGACATGAGTGGCCGAGGTTGCTGCCTGACGGGCATCGGCAGAGCGCAGCATCTGGGTGACGTCACAGAGGTCATCGGTTGAACCCAGATAGATGTCGGCCCAGCGATCCGACCATTGCTTTTCCAGCACCGGCTGGCGCATATTGTCCAGGAAGATTTGCAGTTTTGAGCGGTGACCGTGCGCGATACGCTGACAGTTACCATCGTGTTTTTTCAAACCGTGGGTATAGTGGTAGTAAAAACCGTCAATGGCCTCGGGTCTCAAGCTCAAGGTTAAGCCCTCAACGTTCCCCGGCAGCTCACGTTTTATCACCGCGCGCAGATAATCGGTCACCGTCAGTGCAGTAACCTCTTCGGCATCGATATAAGCAAAAGCATCCGCCGGGCAGTAAAGGTGAATTGACTTGCCGTTAGGTCGCATAAAGTCAACCCAGTGCGAGCTTTCATCATCGGTGTGCGTTACCTTGGTGTACGCGTGACCCGCCGGTACTACCAGCTTATGGTCAACGGAATCATCGATGATGCGCTTAATCTGCTTTTTCACGCGACCGAAGTCCAGCACCATCGACTGCTCGTTTAGCGCACCGTCGAGAATAATATCGACAATCCAGCTTTCGCCGACGATGCCCCGTTGCGGGCACAAATAAGAGCAATCGATAACCGTAAGATCATTAACAAATAACTGCATTAAAACGTTCTACCTAAACCCGTATTTTGAGCCGCATTATAGCACTAACTGCAGCCACTCCCATAACAAACTCAACGACAGCGCAATTAAAATCGCACCCATTAAGCGGTCAACCCAATGGCTGTACGGCCACAACTTTTTAAACACCTTCGGTTGCGTCAGTAACCAGGTTAAAAACACAAACCAGGCACCGGTCGCAACGGTCAGGTAGATACCATAACCCAGTTTTACGGCAAACGGCGTTGCCGGGCTGATGACCGTGGTAAACAGGGTGAGAAAAAACAGCGTCGCTTTAACATTCAGACCATTGGTTAAAAAACCCACACTAAAGGCTTTACGCTTTCTCGGTAAACTTACGCTATCGGCGTCGTCACCGACACTGCCACGAGGTTTGGCGGTAATAGCGCCGAGCCCAATGTAACCAAGATAAAGTGCACCGAGCATCAATAAGCTTAAATACACCCACTCATTCTGGTGGATGATAACGGCAACACCAATCAACGAGTAAGTGACATGAATGATAATGCCAACGGCAATGCCAAGGCTCACCCAGTAACCCGCTTTGCGGCCAAAACTGAGCGCATAACGCGATACCACGGCAAAGTCCGGCCCCGGGCTGGCAACCGCCAGCAGATGCACCAAAGCAATCGTTAAAAATTCACCCCAATAAGACAAAGCTTGCGACTCCCTGCAAGTTAGTTTACTTTTAGTTAATTACAATTACGCTTTACTATTAATAGCAAGCCGCTGAAAAACAGCGATTAGAGGCTCAATATGGCGAAAAAACCTTCTCCGTCGCTCAATGCATTGCGTGTGTTTGACGTTGCTGCACGCTGCGCCAGTTTCAAGCAAGCGGCACAACAACTCGGCGTCACCCAAGCGGCGGTCACTCGCCAAATTCAGGCACTGGAGCAACAGTTGGAGATGACCCTGTTCCATCGTGATAACCGGGTGCATTCACTGACACCGGCCGGACTTGAGCTTGCCCCGCAACTGGAATCGATTTTTAAGCAATTGGATCAAACCCTCGATAGAGCGCGCCAATTAAGCGATAATAACACGACCACGTTAACCGTCGCCATTGCCACGGCACGGCTTAAATTTTGGCTCAATCAGCAATTGGCCGATTTTCAGTCGCTTTATCCGCACATTCAACTGAATTTTGTCGGCTGCAGCGAGTCGCCGGATGCGGCCGAAACGGCAGAGCTCACCGCCAATCTCACGCACGACAGCCTCGATTTAGTGATTGCAGCAGCCCAGATCCGTGATCAGCACATTGGCCGTCATCCGCTCGGCGAAATCACGCTCGTGCCCTGCTCTAACGAACAAGACGAACAGCGGTTGTGGCAGACGCCCTGGTTGGTTAACCGCGACAGCCCCAATCAGAGCGCTTATTTGAAGCATTACGCCAGCAACTTGCGGGCAACGCCGGTGATTCACAGCAACGATACGTTGATGGCGCTGGAGTTAACCCAGTCACAGCCGCGGGTTGCGTTAGTTGACCAACGCTATAGCCAATCGCCGCACTTTCCGTCGTTGACCTTGTTCCCGCAGTTTGCCGCAACCACCAAACCCGAACTGGCGGTGTTTTATCACAAACGGCGGCAACAGTCGGTGGCGTTAGTCGCCTTCACCAAATGGTTGCAACTGATCAGCAAATAACCGTTATGCAAAACGATTTATTCGACAGCCCGGCCAGCGAACCCATGCAGTTTAGCAGCGCCGGCTTCTTACTCAAGCAATGGCTGCTGCCGCAAGCCACCCAGCTGATTGACGAGGTGCGTAACTGCGTGCGGCTATCACCACTGCGCCACTTTACCACGCCCGGGGGGAAGTCGATGTCCGTGCTCAGCAGCAACTGCGGCCACTACGGTTGGGTTGCGGATCGACAGGGTTATCGCTATCAACGTACCGACCCCATTACGCAAAAAACCTGGCCTGAAATGCCTCCACAGCTGGCGGCAAAGGCTCGCCAGGCGGCGACGTTGTGCGGCTTTCAAGGGTTTGCGCCAGACGTGTGTTTGATCAATGTTTATCGTCCGGGAGCGGCGATGGGGCTGCATCAGGACAAAGACGAAGCGGATTTTAGCCAGCCGATTGTGTCCTTCTCGTTTGGCCTTCCGGTGACCTTTTTATGGGGCAACACCACCCGTGGCGGCTCACCACAACGGATAGAATTGCAACACAGCGATGTTCTGGTGTGGGGCGGCGAGGATCGCTTGCGCTACCATGGCGTCGCCAAACTGGCCGACGGCCAGCACCCCGCCACCGGTAATGTGCGGATAAATCTGACCTTTCGCATGGCCCAATCTTGATGCCGGTAACGGCGCTAACTATAGTGATACAACACGGATTGCACTTTTTCTCGGGTTATTGGGTATTACCTTATTAACAGCGAGAAAAATAAGGAGTTTTTATGTTACCGAACTTTGGCATGGGTACCTTTCGCTTAAGCGGACCGGCACTGACTGACCTGGTTACAGAAGCCATCGACATCGGCTACCGTCACGTCGATACCGCGCAATTTTACGACAACGAGGCTGATGTGGGTAAAGCACTTGCACAAACCGACAGCAGCGATGTCTTTGTCACCACCAAAGTGTGGTACGAACGCCTGAAGTACCAACAGGTATTGGATAGCCTAAAAGAAAGCTCCTCCAAACTGCAACGGGATTGCATCGATTTAGCCCTTATTCACTGGCCATCACCCCACGACGAAGTGCCATTGGAAGAAACCCTCGATGCTCTCACCGAAGCCCGGGAGCGTGGACTGATTAAGCATTTTGGCGTGTCCAACTTTACCGTTGATCTGCTCAACCGGGCGGTAAATCACGTTGGTGCCGATAACCTTCTGACCAATCAGATCGAAGTACATCCGTTTATGCAAAACCGCAAAGTCACCAAAGCCTGTGCCGAACACGGCATCAAGGTTACAGCGTACCTGCCATTGGCGAAAGGCGCGGTGATGGACAACAGCACCTTACAACGGATTGCCGTCGAGCACGATGCCAGCCCGGCGCAGGTTGCCATTGCCTGGGAGTTGCATAAAGGCTACGTGAGCATTCCGTCGACCACCAAGGTGTCGCATTTGCGCAGTAACTTCGACGCACAACAATTGCAGTTGACCGACGAAAACATGGCCGATATTGAGGCACTGGATCAGCGCGATCGTCTCATCGACCCCAGCTTTGCTCCTGACTGGGATTAGCCATGAAGTGGTGGCGTCTGGGCGGGCGTCTGATTGCAACACGGTTTTTGCCTGCCATCGGCAGCGTGTTACTGACATTGCTGTTAATCGTCAGTACCGCTGCTGCGGTAGCTTATATTTACGTTAATCAACGAGCGGCAGCCGCTGGCATCAGCGACTGGTCCATTCGTGTCGCTGAGCTGTCACAACAGCGCGTCATCATCGATCAGTTGTCGCTGACACTCACCCAGCCAGCGCAGGCAGGCACCACCAGCACGCAACCACCAACGCTCGGAGCACTGCTCACAACCAAGTTACCGACCTGGTTGCCGCAACACATCACCATCCGCTCGTTGCACATTAACGGCCCTGCCGTCAGCGCAATCGGTGCTATCACAGCGCGGTTGCAATGGACCCAAGAGCAACAACAAGTAACCTTAAAGGCAAATCTTAACGCACCGGAAAAAGCCGCTATTGTCATTAAACGTCAGGGAAATAGCGTCGATTTGTCGCTTAAACACGATTTCATCGACAGCAGCCTGAGTTACCAGGTTGACACCGGTGCGCTAAGTGCCGGCGGACAGCTGTCACTGCCGGCGATCGCCGTCGATACCGGCTCGTTGTCCGCGACCCGCCCCAACGTCACCCTAACCGGCACACTTAACCCCGATACCGTGCCCGATAGTCTGCCAGCACTGCTATCCGCGCTGTCGGCACAAGTGTCATTGAGCGTAACCGAACCAGCCACCATTAGCGTTAACACAATCGCTACCAGCGAGCTGACTGCCAACGCAACTCTGACCATCGAAGACGGTATCGTCCACGCTTATACGCTAACCAGCCAGGGCCAACTAACCGCCTGGCCGATAGTACCCGAACCACTGCCGGCCCCCATGCAACAGCAGACCATCGAGCGGGTAAACTGGCAACTGTACAGTCGTGATGAGCTGTCCGTAGCGTTACTGGACCACCAACAGTTGTTCGCAAAAGCCCATTGGCCGGTAACCGCCGCCGTACAGATTGAGAGCAACGCTGACAGCCAGTTACAGCTTGACGCGGATCTCAAAGTGTTTCCAGAGACACTTATCATTGACCACAATGGAACATTATCGGCGCAATTAGCAACAGAGTTTGGCATTTTTAAGATTAACTCGCCGGCATTAAACGCCACCATAAACATTAAACAGCCGTTGGCGACGCAGGCCGATGTTAAGCTCAATATTGATACCGATAGCGTCAACTTAACGCCATTTCGGGACTTTCCGGTAAAGACATCGCTGCACGCTCACTACGCCAATCAACAGCTTAATGCCGACGGCGCAATAACCGTCGCTAACGATTTGACGCTTCGCCATAACACCCAAGTCGATACCCAACAACAGTTGCGCTCGCAATGGCAAGCTGACTTTAGCTGGCCTGACGCGGCAAATGCTCAACGCCGGTGGCAACGGCTGATCCATCACTACGCGCCGTTGCTTGAACTCAGCAAAGGTAAAGCAGCGGCGTCCGCAACGTTAGAGGTGGATCTGACAACGCAACAATGGGCTGCCAAGCAAGGCGAACTGGCGATCACGGATGTCGATCTCATCTACGATACCGTGGCCCTGGCCGCTACCGACCTGAGCTCGCCATTCACGCTTAACCCAAAACACCTGCAATTGAGCGCCGCGACGCTCAATCTCGGCAGTATTCAACAAGGTTTCGCGATCGGTCCGATCCAGGCCAGCTTTACCGCCGACGTGCCGTTGCAGCAACCGACGCAGGCCGTCATGGTATTATCACAGCACCAAATCAACGCCTTTGGTGGTTCAGTGTCACTACCGGAGCAAGCATACCGAATGGATCAGCAACTGTTTATTCCGGTGGTGTTCGAGCAAATCAATCTGGGCGAACTGATGCGCCAATACCCGAGTGACCGAATTGATATCGATGGCAAAGTATCCGGAACCTTGCCACTGGTTTGGCACTCTAATCAATTAACCGTCGACAAAGGTTACCTCAGCGCCGTGGCGCCGGGGGGACATTTGACGGTCGATTCCTCAGCATTGCGCTCAGCGGTCGGCAGCAATCCAAGCCTGCGTACACTCGCCAGCGTGTTGGAAAATTTTTACTATGAGGAATTAAGCAGCGAGATCGACTATGATGAAAAAGGTAACGTCATCCTGGGGTTACGCTTAAAAGGCTATAACCCAGAGGTCGAAAATGGCCGCGAGGTAAATCTCAACATTCGCCTCGAAGAAGATTTAGCAGCGCTAATAAAAGGGTTGCAGCTGAGCAACAGCGTCAGCGACACAATCCGTAAACGTATCCAACAGAAGGTTAATTGATCAGAGGATGATATGACACGCATACAACTCAGCAACGGTCTCATGGTCGTTGTCGCCGCCCTGACGCTTACAGCCTGTACACCAACCGTGCAAGTTGCTGCGCCGAAAGAGCCGATAACGATCAATTTGAACGTCAAAATTGAACATGAAATTTATGTTCGGGTGGACAAAGCGCTCGACGATGTAATTTCCGAATCCAGTGGTTTATTTTAATTTCAAAGGATTGTGACATGAAATCCGTCATGAAGATGTTTCCAAAACTTGCAACGCCCGCTTTTATCGCCCTGCTTACGCTGTCGGGTCTGTCTTATTCCGAGCCAGCAGTGGCACTGCAACAGTTGACCCTGCAACAGGCAATGGATCAGTTACATCAGGTCAAGGCAGACGGCTGGGTTGGCGAACAGCCTAATGGCTATTTAGGTGTGGTGCGGGATTCTGCGCAGGCACGGCAGATTGTTGAGCAGATCAATGAAGCTCGGCGCAAAGAATACGCCCGCATTGCGGACGAAAACGACATCGCCGTTGCCGACGTAGAGCTGTTGGCCGGAAAGCGTGCCATCGAACGCACCCAATCCGGCCACTACATTAAAATCGACGGGCAATGGAAGAAAAAACCTTAGCGCTCAGTCACCTTCGTTTGTCACTAACACCGCGCCCTGATAGACAACCCTTGAGGGTTGTCTCAGCGCTTCAGCATCCAGCAAAGGATTGCGCTTAAGGACGAGAAAACTGGCATCATAGCCTTCTCGTAACTCACCAATTTTCAGATCCTGAAAGAGCGCTTGGGCGGTATCGCGCGTCAGTAGGTTAAGCAATTGCTGGTCGCCAAATACGTCTAAGCCTTTTATATAGTCATACTCCGTTAAAATATTACCGGCAAAGTTGTCCGAACCAAGGATGATAGAAACGCCGTTACTACGCAGTTTTGTTAAGTTCTTCCGTTGATTCTCAATCACACCCGCCGGGATGTTTTTGGGCTCGCCATAGATCAGCCGTGCCGTGCTTGCGGTTGTGATCACGTGTATGCCCTTCCGCGCGGCTTGCTGAATACTCTCATCCGTTAACCGGTAAGCTGATGGCTCATACCCCTCCCAAAAATGATAACCCGGTAAATGGGCGATAATGTCAACGCCAGCACTCACCGCCAGGGCAAAATCCGCGGCGGACTCAACATGTGCCGCCACGCGCAAGCCGGCCTGCTTTAATGTTGGCACCAACGCGTGCACAACTTCCTTGTTAAGACCATTTACGCCAAAATATTCTTCATTGTTGCGGCGCCCGGCGTCCTCATGATGTACCAAAATGATCTTGACGGTGCGCGTACCTGATGCGGTTATCAGCGGTAGTTTTGCACGAATGTCTTCCACCTCGTCCATGATGATCAATGACTTATCATAGATATCGTCTAGCGGCCGAGTTTTGCCCGTGCTTGGGTCCGGCTGTAATGCCATTCTTACCGGGTGCCCATCTGAGCTTGTAATGCACGCACTGACCAAATCAATATTCAAGGGTTGCTGCCGCAAAACAGTGCGTGTTTTTTGAGCGGTTGCTGGTGTGGCGCTGCCACACATCATCAAGCCGTAAAGAATGCCACTGTTGATGTAGTGTTTGGAATAATTCTCAGCAAGCCAGGGCGACTGAAGGTTGTGGTTGTGTCCCTCAGCAAAAGGCGGGATGACAAAGCCACCACGCAAATCAATACGATTATCGAGCTTTTCTGGCGCATGGCGAGTGAGCTTTCCATCGACTTCGTACCAATCTTGCTGGTTGAATTTATCACCATCCCACCAATGTCCGTTGACGTAATGGGTTTGCGAATATGCGGTGCCGGTAAACAGCAGAGCTGTGACGCAAGCAAATACTTTAAACATACACGACTCCTTTTGGTTGTCGCGCTATTGTAAAGAATTGCTCGCCAGCTGAGTGCTTCATTCTGTTACAGACTGTAATGCTATGTATGCTGCCGCTACTCTTCATCAAACGAGCGATAACGTTCGGCGAGAAAGTCAATCAATGTTCGGACAGCCGGCAACAGACCCCGACGCGACGGAAATACCACATGAATGATTTCCGGCGGAGCCTTCCAGTCCGGTAACAGTTCAACCAGTGAACCGTCGTTAAGCTGATGAGCAACCACCAGCTTTGGCAACTGCACAACGCCGACTCCGGCCAGCGCCGAATCCCTCAGCGCCACCATATTGGTGGTGATAAATCGCGGCTTAAACGGCACCTCGAACGCTTCTCCGGTCGGCGACGTCCAGCACCAGGTAAAGTGCTTTTGTGGTGTTCCCAACCCCAGGCTCGGCCACTGCGCCAGGTCCTGCAAGTGTTTAGGCCGCCCCAACCGATTGACCAGATCCGGGCTGGCGACAAGGCATAAGGTCCGTTCTGACAACACCTTCATCACCAAATCACTGTCTTCCAGCGGCGGCGGGCGTACACGGATGGCAATATCAACACCTTCGGCGATGACATCCACCCGGCGATTCGAAGCTTCCAACTGGATTTCGACCTCAGGGTATCGGTTCATGAATTCCGCCAGCATGCAGCCAATGTGCGCGTTCAACAGAGCGATGGGACAGGTAAGTTTTATGATGCCGCGCGGTTCCGAGCGTAACGAGTCAATGGCTTCCTGTGCGGACTCGGCTTCAACCAGCATAGCGCGGCAGTGCTGCAAGTAGGTTTGACCCACCTCGGTTAGGTGAAAACTGCGGGTCGAACGGTAAATCAATGTCGCATTAAGGTTTTCTTCAAGCCGCGCAATGCGGCGGCTAAGTTTGGATTTGGGTATACCGAGCGCCCGCCCGGCCGGTGCAAAGCCGCCGTAATCCACCACTTTCACAAAGTAATACAGGTCATTGAGGTCTTGCATACTGGCGTTCCATTTTTAGAACAATCTTTCTTATTTTTGCCATCTACTCATTCAGCGTATCAGTTCTATCATTTAATGGAAATGGATTTCAGCTAAACCTGTTTATTAACCGAGAGGGTATACAAAATGAGCTTCACTTATCATCGATTGAACAAAGACGACGCTGCGGTACTGCTGGTTGATCACCAGGCAGGATTGTTGTCACTGGTACGGGACATCGATCCCGACAAGTTTAAAAATAACGTGTTGGCGCTGGGCGACCTGGCCAAATACTTCAATTTACCAACCATCTTAACCACCAGTTTTGAAACCGGCCCCAACGGTCCGCTGGTGCCGGAGTTAAAAGAGATGTTCCCGGATGCGCCATACATTGCCCGCCCGGGACAAATCAATGCGTGGGATAACGAAGACTTCGTCAAAGCCGTTAAAGCCACCGGCAAAAAGCAACTCATCGTTGCCGGCGTTGTTACCGAAGTCTGTGTTTCTTTCCCGGTATTATCCGCGCTGGAAGAAGGTTTTGAAGTATTTGTTGTCACCGACGCTTCTGGCACTTTTAACCCATTAACTCGCGATGCCGCCTGGGATCGTATGTCACAGGCCGGCGCTCAGTTAATGACATGGTTCGGCACCGCCTGCGAACTGCACCGCGACTGGCGCAATGACATTGAGGGGCTGGGTGAGCTATTCTCAAATCATATTCCAGATTATCGCAACCTGATTTCAAGCTACTCGACCTTAACCCAGGGCGAGTAAGCGGTCAGTCGAAACCAATCCGCCGGAGGGGAGCACCTCTCCGGCATTTATCGAGGGAGCACTGCATGAGCAACTTGGCGAAATCGTTAGAAAGTGAATGTCGGATGGTATCCGGATGTGATGCACTAAGGCAGATCATCAGCCCCAAAGCCCGTGACCTAGGTGGTTTTTCGGTTAAGCGCATTCTGCCGTCACGCGGCATGAAAGCCGTCGGCCCATGGGTATTTTTCGATCACATGGGGCCAGCGACATTTGCCGCCGGCGACGGTATCAACGTCAGACCCCACCCTCACATTGGGCTGGCTACGGTCACCTATTTATTCGAGGGGCAAATACAACATAAAGATTCACTCGGTACGGATGTCGCGGTGTTACCGGGAGACATTAACCTGATGGTTGCCGGCCATGGTATCGTCCACTCAGAACGACAGACCACAGCAGTGACAAAACAGCCTCACCACGTTCACGGCTTACAATTGTGGCTGGCGCTACCCCAGTCTCATGAACAGTGTGAACCGGCATTTCACCATTACGACAGCACGAGTCTACCGAACATCAATTTTGACGGTGGCCAGGCAAAAATACTGATTGGCAGCGCCTTTGGCCAATCCTCACCAGTCATCACCTTCTCAGAAACGCTCTATGCGGAAATCCAACTTAACCAGGGCGCAAGCCTGCAGTTACCTGATGTTGAAGAACTCGCGCTCTATATCGTGCAGGGTGATCTGGCGATTGCAAACATTACGATGGCCGATCACCACATGGCGGTATTCAGTAACGATAAAATCCTAACGGTTACCGCTCAATCCGACACCCGGCTGGTCATTATCGGCGGCGCTTCCTTAGGCCCGCGGTACATCGATTGGAACTTCGTTGCAACCGACAAGAACCTGATCGAAACTGCCAAACAACGTTGGCAGCAACAGCAGTTTCCGAGCATTCCGGGCGACGCCGATGACTTTATTCCGTTGCCCTAAAGCGGCTTACAGCCGGCCAAAACCTGAAATAAAATGCGGTGAGCGCTGCTCTGAGGTAGAATACCCGTTCTTATCACTACTGAGTTGCACATTTATACATGACTTTTTCTGATCTCGGACTTTGCCCTGAAATTCTTACCGCCCTTACACGCCAGGGGTACACAGAACCAACGCCGATCCAGGCACAAGCGATTCCTCCGGTACTTGCCGGTAACGACGTAATGGCCGCGGCACAAACAGGGACCGGTAAAACCGCCGGTTTTACCTTACCGATTTTGGAAATGTTAAAGGACAACGAACGCGCTAAAGCCAATACCGCGCGTGTGCTGATCCTTACCCCCACCCGCGAGCTAGCAGCGCAGGTGGGTGAAAGTGTTGCAACCTATGGCGCCGGACTGCCGCTAAATTATGCCGTTGTCTTTGGTGGGGTAAAAATCAACCCACAAATGATGAAACTGCGTAAAGGCGTTGATATTTTGGTCGCAACCCCGGGCCGCCTGCTCGATCTTTACCAGCAAAACGCCATTCGCTTTCCAAAGTTGGAAGTGTTGGTACTGGACGAAGCCGACCGCATGTTGGACATGGGCTTCATTCATGACATTAAAAAAATCATCAAACTGTTACCAACAAAGCGCCAGACGTTAATGTTTTCGGCGACCTTTTCTGACGACATCCGTGCGTTGGCCAAAAGCCTGGTCAATAACCCGGTCGAAGTTTCTGTGGCGCCGCCAAATTCCACCGCCGAGCGGATTGAGCAGACCATGTACGCCGCAGAAAAGAGCGAAAAGCCTCGCATGCTGATGCAAATACTGCGTGACCTTAACTTGCCTCAGGTGATTGTTTTTTCACGCACCAAACACGGTGCCAACCGTCTGGTGAAACAACTCGACAGCGGCGGCTTTCTGGCGGCAGCCATTCACGGTAACAAAAGTCAGGGCGCACGCACCAAAGCACTGAGCGACTTTAAGGCCGGCAAAATACAGGTGCTGGTTGCTACCGATATTGCCGCTCGCGGCCTGGATATCGAAAAACTGCCCTATGTGATCAATTATGATCTGCCGCAAGTTGCCGAAGATTACGTCCACCGTATTGGCCGGACCGGCCGCGCCGGTCAGGTAGGTCACGCCATTTCTTTGGTCATGGACGAAGAATTTAAGACTCTCAAAGCGATCGAAAAACTCATCGGCCAGCCCATCGAACGTTGCAAACTGGAAGGTTTTAGCAACGTCGAACTTACCGGTAAAACGCCACCCCCAAAGAAAACGCAGCGTCCACCGCGTAAACCGCGCAACGCTAGCAATAAGTCACCACGCGGCAATCGGTAAAGAAAAAAGCCCCGACACGTGAATGTCGGGGCAACAAGTACCGTTCCAGGGAGTGGAAAGGTAGAACTAGTGCTGATGTTGCTGCATTAAATCACCCAGACGCGGTGATAATGACGTCGATGTGTTTCCGTACTCATCAAATACCATCGTGGTATAAATCAGCGCGGCAATGCTCAGCGCAATCGAGAAACTGCCGGTAATTCCAAGCCATTTCGCGGTATTCGGATCACGCCTTTGCGTGCGCAGATAATGCATCCGCATACCGCCAACAACCAAGCCGGTCAGCATCAAGCCAAACAAGGCGTAGACCAGTTTCACCGTAACACCGGACAAATTGCCGCTGGCAAAGTTGCCAAAATGCAGGGGATCAGCGGTATCAGCGATGCGCGCCACCAGATCCAGCTCGCTGGCATATTGGGTGCTTACAACCTCGGCCGTGATCGGGTCAAGGTACACCCGATTAGCGCGATCCCGAACCAGAGTCGAGCCGTTTTGGCCAACAAAAGCCATCACCTGATCATAATTGTGTGGATAATAAAAACCGGTAATATCCATATCAGGCCGAGCCTGCCGGGCAGCCTCAACCAACACTGCCAGCGACTGAGCACGCTGCTGCCGTTGAACCTCAGTATGCGTAATCGTCGGCGCTGACGGATAGTGGTCCACGCCGGTATCAAACATAATGCGTTCGACAAGGTACCAGGCACCGGTTACCGCCATCACTGCGATTAACCACCAGGCCCACAGCCCCATCCATTTGTGCCAAGACGACCAATCGGTTCGCTTTTTCCAACTCAGTTTGCCGGGCTTCGTTAAAAACCCTCGCCACCATTTTCGGTAGACAAAAAAGCTCGAGACCAAGGAGATCAACAGCAACACACTGGTCAGGGTCACAAGGTACTTACCGATACTTCCCATCGACAAGTACATATGAATATCACGCAAGTAACGGGACAATTGACCCCACTGCCCTTCTCCCAGCACTTTGCCGCTGGCGGGATCGAAAAACACAAAGCGAAAACCTTCAGGCGTCATTAACCGTGCTTCACCCGCAAGATACGGTTGCTGATGCACTTTACCGCCCAGCAAATGGCTGTCGGGGTAATTCCTGGCCAGGTTTGCCTCCAACTGCGCCCAGGCAACTGCACCGTCCCGTGCTTCCAGTGCACGGTATTTGTCATCGCTCAGATACTGAATTTCGTAACTGAGCGTGGCCAGCACCCCGGTCAAACAGACCAGAAACAGTAGGCCGGCAAAGGCAAAGCCGGCCCACGAATGCAATGTAAACCATTGACGGTTCGTCATAGCCTATCCCGTTAGAAGCGGTACTTAATGCTTGCGTAAACCCGACGCGGTTCACCCGGGAAATGACCGGTACGACTTAAGAAACCGCTCGACGCATACTCTTTGTCAAACAGGTTTTTGACATTGACCTGTAGCAACCATTGATCAAACTCGGTCTGCCAGCTGATATCAAATACCGTGTAAGGCTTCACGCGCTGACCGGAGAAGCTGACCTGTTCGCTGACATAATCAAGACCACCACTGATTGCCGAGTCGATAAACGGCAGGTCATAGCGTGTCCAGACTCCCAACTGGTGCAATGGCGCATTCACAAAACGATCACCAACCGAGTTGGTAATGCTGCCGTTTGGCGATGTTTCGGCCACCCGCGCATCGTTATAGGCATAGTTGGTGTTCAACACCCAGTTATCCGTCAGATCGCCCAGTACATCGATTTCAAACCCACGGCTGCGTACTTTACCGACGTTACCCAAAATGGTGCGGCCGTCGTCGCTGACGCGATCCGTTGCCTGTAAAATATTCTCGCGGTTAATCTCATACACGGCAGTATTCACCCGAATGGCATCATCCATCAGCGACCAACGGGCACCAAGCTCAACAATGTCGGACTCTTCCGGATCAAACGGACCACCCACTTCGGCATCCTGATTACCGGCCGATTGTGGCAAAAAGCCCGTACCATAGAGTGCGTAAGCCCGAACCCAATCACTAAACTCATACGTGCCGCCGACACGGTAAGTTAAATCGCCATCATCAAACGCCGTAGCGCCAGACTGGTCGTCGAACTGATCGTAACGAAGGCCCAGCAACAGGTTGGCTTTGTCATTGAACGTAATTTGATCCTGCACATAGAAGCCGTCCCGCTGACTTTCCGACTCGCTCGGCGTGGCGGCGGCAAGATCCGTTGAGTAAGGCCCCGACGTCAAGCCGTATTGCGGATGATTGATTTCCAGATACGGGACTTCACCCGGGTTAGCATAGGAGCCAATAAAGGTATTTTCAGCGGTGTAGGTTTCGGCGCCCATCAGCAACTTGTGCTCTAAACCACCCAGACGCAGATCACCGATCAGGTTGGCAGTCACACTGGTCGCTTGATTTTCACGATACTGATTACGGAACTGACGTGCCGTGTAGACCGCGTCGGCCGGATTGCTGACCGGATTGTACTCAGCATCCACCAGGCCACGGGGTTCGTGGTAGTTTTGAATCTCGGTATTATCATAATGACGAACGGTTAAATCGCCCCGCCAGTTCAGCGAAAACTCATGGTTAATGCGCGCCTGATAAACCGTGGCTTCTAAGTCCTGAAAATCACTCGCTTCGTTGTGGTTCCATTCACGCTCAGTGACAAAGTTGCCGTTATCATCAACCGGAACACCCCGTAAACGCGCGCCCTGAAAGTCTTGCTGATAATCCGTCAATTGCAGAATGATTTCACTGCTTTGCCCCAAATCAAAGGCATAACCAAGGTCCAATACTTCGTTGGTTTGTTCGGTGTTGTAACGAAACGGCTGTTCATTGTCGTAGTAGTACGCAGCGCGATAGCGTTGACTGGCGTCGTCGGTCAGCGGCCCGCTAAGCTCGACCGAACCGCGGCGATAGTCGTAATTACCGAGCGCCAGCTCAACCGAACGCTGAGCCGTCGCCGTTGGTTTTTTAGTCACATAGTTGATGATACCGCCGGGCTGGCCGCTACCGAACATCGCTCCGCTTGGCCCTTTCAACACCTGAATTTGTTCGATATTAAACAGCTGCGGAACCGAGAAACCGTTAAACGGGTCACCGCGAACGCCATCGTATAAGATCTCATCCTGACGGAAACCACGGAAGGTAACACCGGAATAGCTGAATGCGTTTACACCACTGATACTGCGGTATAAGTCGGTGATTTGGCGCGCGGCCTGATCGTTAATGAGCTCTTCGGTAAGCACCTGAACACTTTGCGGGATTTCCTCAATCGGCGTATTGGTGCGAGTAGCAACACTGCTCTCATTTTGTCGATACAGCGTTTGCGCACGCCCTTTTACATTAATACGCTCCATGGCTTCGGCTGTTTGCTTATTATCCGAGTCCTGCTGGCTTTGCTGAGCCAAAACCGGCGTGGCCGTCATACCCGCCAACGCCAGCGCAATAAAACACTTGTTCAGTCTCATTTTTTATCCCCTGTGAAAATTTGGCAGGATCATAAATAAGAATGATTTGCATTACAAGTGCAATTATTGAGTATTCATCCAAGATTCATAAATTGGGCCTAACGCATCGATGGCTGTGGTCAGTTAACGGTTTTCTTAATTATATTCTACACTTACGTAAAGCATTACCCATTAGTCTTATCTTAAACAACGGCAAACGCTCATGATCCATAACCGCGATAAGCAACTGAGTGAAGCTCGGTTTCACAGGCTGTTTGACGACACACAAGCGATGTCCATTCAAGGCTATCGCGCCGATGGTACGGTGGTCTATTGGAACGCTGCGTCAGAAAAAATCTACGGTTACTCATCGAGCGAAGCGTTGGGTAACAGTCTGTACGATCTCATCATTCCCCACGACCAGCGCACTGAAGTTCAGCAGGCCGTGGCCTGGATGTTCGAGCACAAACAAGGCATCCCGCCGGCACGGCTTAACCTGAAACACAAAGACGGCAGCACCGTCCCGGTGTACTCCAGCCATACGGTCGTGGCCTTGCCGGGCGATGAACCGATCATGTTTTGTATGGACGCTGATATGCGAGCGCTGGAAATAGCCGAAGCTGAGGTACAACGCCTTTCATACTATGACCCTTTAACAAATCTACCTAACCGACGTCTGTTACTTGAACGCATCGCCAGTATGATGCGCAACGGCAACAACGAGCGTTCGGTGGCCGCGCTACTGATTGTCGATATCGATAATTTTCACAGTATCAATGAAAGTCTGGGTTACAGCAGTGGCGATCGCGTACTTGTGCACTGCGCAACGTGTTTGCAACGTTTTATCGCCTCAGCCGATGACCTTGCCCGCCTCGGTAAAGATGAATTTGTTGTTTTACTGCCCTACTCGGCATCCACCTTTGATGCTGCCGCCGCGGAAGCTGAGCGACTGGCCGCTCAATTGCTTGATAAGCTAAAAACCCCGTTAATGCTCGAGGGGAACACGCACCAATTTAAAGCCTGCATTGGCATCACGTTGTTTCATCACCCCGGCAACCAAGCCGGGGATGAGCTGGTACGCCAGGCCGATATTGCGCTGAAAACGGCAAAACAATCCAACACCACCGCAATCAGCTTTTTCGATCAAAAAATGGAGGCTATCGTAAAAGAGCGCTTGCAGCTGTCACAGGCGCTCAACCACGCCGTTGAAAACCAGGAACTTGCACTGGCTCTGCAACCGCAAGTTGATACACAACAACAGGTCATCGGTTTTGAGGCGCTGCTACGCTGGCAACATCCTAAGTTTGGTTCGGTCTCGCCCAGCCGCTTTATTGCGATTGCGGAAGCGTCCGGATCGATTGTCGAAATCGGTGATTGGGTGCTGCAACAATGTTGTGAAAAGCTTGTTCAATGGCAGCAAACCGGTCGCAAAAGCCTAACAATATCGGTCAACGTAAGTTCCGTGCAGTTTCGCCGCGGCGACTTTCTCTCGCGCGTGCAACACATCCTCGAGCACACCGGCGCAAATCCGAATCATCTTCGTTTTGAGCTAACCGAAAGCCTGATTGCCGACGACATTGACTTTATCGTCGCGCAAATGGAAGCCCTACGCGCTCTGGGCTTGTCCATTTCGCTGGATGACTTCGGCACCGGCTACGCTTCCTTGGCCTACCTGACACAGTTGCCGCTCGATGAGCTGAAAATTGATCGCGCCTTCGTCAATGATCTCGATAAACACAGCAAAGGCGAGTTACTCACCGAGACCATTATTAGCCTCGGCCGCAGCATGAACTTAGCCGTGATCGCCGAGGGCGTCGAAACACAGGAGCAATTCAAACGCTTGCAGGCAATGGGGTGTGAATATTTCCAGGGCTATTTGTTTGGTAAGCCGCGAATTGAACCGGATGAGTTTTAAACGCCCTAGCTAAACCGCCCGAATTGCCGGCGGTACGCCGACGGTGTGTAGCCGGTAACGCTCTTAAATGTCCGTCGAAACGATGTTTCGTCAGTAAAACCTAAGCAGTCACTGATTTGGTTAACGGCCTGGGAACTGTAGATAAGGTAATCCGAGGCCTGCCGCATCTTCACAAGCCGCATGAGATGCGCGCACGGCAGTCCGGTTATCGCTTTGGTCTTTCTGGCCAGAGTCCGTTCAGTGGTGTTCAGTACCTTCGCCAGCAAAGACACCATCAGCGCACTGGCAGGCGTTTCCTCAACCCATGCGTAAATCTGCCGAATTAACGGATCGTCAAAGGCCATCACATTAACCGCCTGCAATGGCGTTACCCGACTCTCAGGCTTAGGCACCACCATAACGTCAATAATGTCCCGCAACAGATTGTGACCCAGCTCCTGCTCGATAATCGCCTGGGCGATAGGCAAATACCCATTAACCCCTGAAGCGGTCATGATAGCGTCATCGGCCACAAAAGTCTGAGAAAACCGCCACATTATCTGAGGGTTCCGGGCGCTAAGAAAGTCCGTCAGCCACCACGTCGACGTCGCCTTCTTGCCCGTCAAAACGCCAGCATCGACGAGCAAGCCGACCGCCGAACAGTAGGCCCATAACTGAATGTTTGGCTGCACGCGCTTAAGCTGGTCAACAAGGTCACTGTAGTTCTGCAACAGCCGACTGATATTGGCTTCACCATCGGTCCAGAATCCCGGCACGAGTATCGCATCCAACGAATCATCGGTCATCGACAGTGTCGGCGTAACCGACACGCAGACACCGTTATCGGTTATCTGAAGCTCTACAGGTTGGTTTAGGGAGGGTGTATTCACCCCCGCCCATACCACATCAAACCTTGCTGCTCCGGCGCGTTTATTTGCGGCTTGCAGCAGTTCTGCAAACGCCAGCAACCCAGATGCCATGCAGCCGGGATAAACCAACAGACCCACTTTCATTCGTCACCACATGGCTGATATTGCATGATTAATGTCATAAACAGCCATTATGGTCACTGCTCAATAAAAATACAATGGGATTATCATCAATCACGGAGCACCCAACATGACCATCACTCAGCTTAGAAACGCCACCATCATCGTTCATTACAACAACGAGGTTATCTTGGTTGATCCCATGTTAGCCCCCCAAGGCGCCATTCCAGCGCTTAAATACCTCACCAGTAAACGCGTACGAAACCCAACCGCTCCACTGCCCAGTAATGCCGACAACCTGCTGAATAGCGTTACCGCGTGCTTAATCACCCATTGTCAAAAGGGCCATTTTGATCACCTCGACAGAGCAGCCACCAAATGGCTCAGAGCACGTCAGATACCAACCTATTGCGCAGAGAAAGACGCTCCTTTTCTCACCAAGAAAGGGCTCAACGTAAAACCGCTCAGTTGCTCGCGCAGCAACCCGTTTTTTCAAGGCAGTATCGAACTTATCCCCTGTGTACATGGTGACGGCATTGTGGGTCGGCTAATGGAGCACGGTTTTGGGTACCTCATTAAACAAGCCAACGGACCGAGCTTATACATCACCGGCGACACCTTATTAACGGACGATGTACGCCGTTGCATTAGCTTACAACAGCCGGACTGCATCGTCTTACCCGCTGGTGGCGCACAATTTGATATTGGTGGCCCCATCATTATGGGCGTCGACGATGTACTGGAAGTTGGCGCCTTAAGTACCGGCCATATTATTGCTAACCACCTAGAAGCACTGGATCATTGCCCGGTTACCCGGCAGCAATTAAAAGCCGCCGTAGCCAACCAACCATGGGCTGACCGAGTTCATGTACCTGCCGACGGTGAAACAATTTCGGAGGTTTTTTGATCTTTTCCCCTGATCTCACCGTGTACAAAAAAACAGCAACCGAAAAGGAAGGGAAAAGCATGAGCTATACACTGGAAATTCAGGACATCAGCGATGTTACGCACGACGTTAAGCGGATCCGTCTGCCCAAGCCCGATGGCTACCAATTTACCCCCGGGCAAGCCACCGAAGTAGCCATTGACCGGGACGGTTGGCGAGAAGAAAAACGCCCTTTTACCTTCACCTCCATAAATAGCGACCCGTGGCTCGAATTCATCATCAAAGTCTACCCTGACCATGACGGCGTTACCGAGCAAATCGGTGCGTTGGGTAAAGGCGATGCGCTGATCATTGACGACCCCTGGGGGGCCATCAACTACAAAGGCGAAGGGACGTTCCTCGCCGGCGGCGCCGGCGTAACGCCCTTCATCTCGATTTTGCGTGACCTGCATAACAAGGGTGAGATTGGCAACAACCGTCTGGTTTTTTCCAATAAGACCGAGCAGGACATTATCCTGAGAGAAGAGTTTGAGCGTATGCTCGGCGACCAGTTCGTTAACGTAATCACCGAACAGCAACCCTCCGATGATTTGATGTTTTTAAACGGTCATATTGATAAAGACTTTCTGGCAACACACATCAAAGACGTTAACCAGGCCTTTTACGTCTGCGGCCCCGAGCCTTTTAACAACAGCATCATGGATGCGCTCAAGCAACTCGGTGCCGATCCAGATTCGTTGGTGTTTGAGAAATAAATCAACCACAACAAAAAAGTTTTAAAAAGAGGGTTGCAAATAGGAACAATTCTCATTATGATCTGTATCGAAACTTAATTCAACGTCAAGTTTCAATTTACAGGTCTATTGCCTTTCCTCTCCCAGAAAGCGCAACGTTTATCCCCGGCTTCGGCCGGGGATTCTTTCATCTGGCTCTGTTTCCGACGACGCTCAATAAAACCAACCGGTACGGAATGACACGCCGACAACAACAAACAACACCGAAATGACGGTAACCGACACAATGTGCCACGCCATCACATTGAGGTTTGACGGTGAAAGATTCGGTATTACACGAAACCTAGCGTTTATCGCAAAACCAGCGGTAAGTGCGAGCAAGCCGAGTTTGAGCATGATGGGATAAGCGACCGGGTTACTTAAATCAAACCACTGACTGACATCCGGCAACAGCCGGTGCGCCAGCATAACGCCGGTGATGATCTGAATAATCAGCGCCGGCATACCAATCTTTTCATAGACCGATTCAAAGCTTAGCAACAACTCTGGCGAACGCTGTTTCAGTACATTAGGCAGCACCACCACAGACAGAACAATATGCCCTCCTGTCCAGATGGTGGCAGCAAGGATATGAAGCAATAACAGTAAACCGTACATGGCGACCTCTCTGGCTTTGCACCGCTAAACTGTACCACTATGTGACAGAAAATATGAGCGGATTATTAAGCCTTAAACTCATCCGTCGACTCTGCTACAGTTTCGTTATTAAAAATAACGATAAGCTCAATAATAAGTTCGCCCATGAAAATTTATAAAAAAGACATTACAGAAACCCTCTTCAGCACACTGTTCATCGCCGGTGGCTTTATCGTAGGTAGTAGCATCATGCGCTCGATAATCAATGGCGAACTGACCTTTCGCGACGACAACCTCTTCGTCTTTATCATCGCGTTCATCGTCGCAGTGATTTTTCAGGTGCGGAAGGTGTTAAAACGGCAGGATAAGGTCAATAATTAAAGCGCGATTACGCAATGGCTTTGCATTGCGTCGTAGCAGCGCTGTATTATCAAAAGTCTTTCAATTGGATTTTTAAACTACGGTTAGTTTCAGCATTACGCAATTCCTGTTCGGAAACTTTCCAAAATTCAAAGGCTTGGTCGCTGATATCTCTTAATAAACGCTCTAATGCCTGAACATCAACGTTACGACGTAATGCAATAGCGACAGCGCTTCTGGCATTGCTGGGCGAAAAGTTATGTTGCTGCCGCACACTTTTAATTTCTTTAAGCAACTCCTCATCCGATCCAAAAGCCACCCGTTTTTCATTTGCGTCCCAGTCGGCGACGAATACCGCCCTAATACCGGGGGGAAGAAAATTGGCAAAGCACAACGCGTCACCGATCGTTAGGCGTCGCCGAAATGCCTGAAACACACCTACGACCATATTCCATGCCATATTGGTTGTCTCAAGATTAGAGGCATCTCTTGCGTCTACCATGAACTGGTTAAACTGCTCTGTCGCGTGATAATACTCGGGAGGTACAGGCATCGTTTCTCCATTATTTATCATTTATCGCATAAACTAAGCGGCACCCTAATCGCAGTTTATTTTTAAACTAAAATAAACCAGACAACAAGCCGCCGATGATCTCGCTCAAATAATCTGTTTATTTATTAATCGTTTACAGATTACAAATTGACTATTTTTTAACCGTCGCACATAGTCATGAGACACACAAATAACGATTGGGTAAGGGTCTCGAGATGAGTAGGGTCATTGTTGCCGGTGCCGGGCTTGGCGGTGTTTCCGCCGCTTTTGAACTTCGCGAAATGTTGCCGGACACGGTCGATGTCGACGTGGTTCATGAGGGCGAAGAGTTTAACTTTGTTCCCTCCAACCCCTGGGTCGCGCTCGGTTCCCGAATGCGTGATCAAGTGGTGATGCCAATAGGGCCGATCTTTGAGAAGCATGACATTGGTTTTAACAGCTCAGGCATCAAGCACATTGACGCAAAAGCCCGTAAGCTGACGCTCGGTGACGGTTCTCAGAAAAGCTACGATTTTTTGGTGATCTGCACCGGCCCCAAACTGGCCTTTGAGCAGATTCCGGGAGCGGGACCTGAAGGCGGATACACCCAGTCCATTTGCACCGCCGACCACGCCGTAAAAGCGCACCAGGCATTTCAACAGTTACTCGACAATCCAGGCCCCGTACTGGTAGGCGCCCTGCCCGGCGCCAGTTGCTTCGGGCCGGCCTACGAGTACGTGCTGTCGCTGGAATATGAACTGAGAAAACGCAAAATTCGTGACCGTGTGCCCATCACCTTTGTCACACCCGAACCGTACATCGGCCATATGGGGCTAGGCGGAGTCGGTGACTCTAAAGGC
Source organism: Idiomarina sp. OT37-5b (assembly GCF_002968395.1). Lineage (NCBI taxonomy): Bacteria > Pseudomonadati > Pseudomonadota > Gammaproteobacteria > Alteromonadales > Idiomarinaceae > Idiomarina > Idiomarina sp. OT37-5b. Next base: position 1,267,493 of record NZ_CP027188.1, on the reverse strand, counting down.
TTAATGGAGCATAAATTCCGTGAACATGGCATAAAATGGATCTGTAACGCCAAGGTGACCGAGTTTTCCAGCAATCAGGCATCCTTCGACGTACTTAACGAGGACGGCAGCAGCAAAGGCAGCCAACAACTGCCGTTTCAACTGGCGATGTTTTTACCGGCCTTTAAAGGCTCACCTGCCGTCGCCGAAGTGCCGGATTTATGCAACCCGAAAGGCTTCGTCAAAACCGACACGCATCAGCGCTCACTGGCTTATCCTGAAATATACGCAGCCGGTGTTTGTGTCGCCATCCCCCCTATTGAGGAAACGCCGGTGCCCGTCGGCGCGCCGAAAACCGGGCTGATGATTGAATCCATGACGTCGGCCATCGTCGCCAACATCAAAGCCACCTTAGACCATGAACCGGCAACCGCAGAGCCGACATTAAGTGCGCTTTGCCTTGCAGACATGGGCAACACCGGCATCGCGTTTTTGGCGATACCGCAAAACCCGCCGCGCAACCAGAACTGGACCGGCTCAGGCCGTTGGGTGCACTGGGCTAAAGTCGGTTTTGAAAAGTACTTCTTCCATAAAGTGCGCCGCGGTACCAGCGAACCGGTTTACGAGCGGGTCGGTATGCACATGATTGGGGTACATCGCTTGAAGCAAAACGATCACTAAGCGCGTAGCGCGGCCGTTATGCGGCTCGCGCTCGTTGCGTCAGTTCAACCAACTGCTGGCGCACTTGTTTACCATCCGTAGCCACAGTTTCAAAGGCAATAAAATAGACCTGCTCGTCATAGCTCAGGTGAAAGCCATCAGGGTAAATACTGTGCATTGTGACACTGCCAGGTTCAAAGGTACTGCCGTTTAAGTGCTGTTGCAGGATAAGCGCACAGGCATCTGCATGATCTTCGTTCATGTGGTTTATCATGCTAAGCGCCGCCTTATGATCCCATTCAGGCGCAGGATATAGCCATTCTTCCGGTTCTAACCAAAAGATTTCACCGAAACCACCAATAAACCGAATGTGTTCGACCGTAAGCTGCCAGAACTTAAAATCGTGCGCTTTTTTATAACCCTGAGCGCTCGGAAACCGTTGATAGTATCGTTCCGCTAATTCTGCATCACTAATGACCTGCGCATGCCCACTTAAGGTCAAGCGTCCCTGGGTGTTCTGATCCCCTTTTTCGGCATGGTCATACAGCGTAACACTTAAGCGGCTGTCTTGACTCAGATTGCGGGCGTGCTGAGCAATGTCAGAAACATAAAAAACGATATGCCCCTCATCAGTAAGCATAACCGGCGATACAGAGCCAAAAGGCATACCGCCAAGTTTCTTCGACAAAGTCGACAAGACAGCGGTGCTGTTACGCTGTGCAAGGGCGCGTGCTTGTTGAGCAGCTTGTTGACGTTTGTTCATTAAAAGTCCTCTTTTTTTACGTAATTATAAATGTCGGGGTTCGGTAAAAATCATCGGTTTGTGGATATTAGGATGTTTAGTGATATAAACCGGACTGCGATACATCTTTTCCAGTATTTCCGAACGAAATACCGTTTCTGGTTTTGCAAAGTGCTTTAGTGCGCCATCGGCCAACAACAGAATATTGTCAGCGTATAACGAGGCTAAATTTAAGTCATGCATCACCGCTATCACCAAATTGCCCTGACGGGTAAAACGCCGCAGTTCGGCAAGAACAGAATGCTGATGATAAACATCGAGCGCTGACGTAGGCTCATCAAGAAGCAACATCTGCTCACCCGGCACAGCAACGTCCAACTGGCATAAGCAACGAGCAATATGAGCCCGCTGTTGTTCCCCCCCGGACAAGGTATCCATAGTGCGGTCGGCAAACGCTCCGGCGTCGAAACGCTGCAGCCATTTGTGGGCTCTTTGTTGAGTAACAACGTCGGTTTCATTGGACCAAAACCGACCCATCCCCACCAGTTCAGACACGGTTAACCCGAACGGGGCGCTCAGCTTCTGCTCCATCACCGCGCGAACAGGCGCGAGTTGCTTAGGGATCCAGTTAGAAAGCTCTCTGCCATTCAACCGAATACTTCCCTGGTAATTCAGTTCACCGGCCAGAGTATTCACCAGCGTCGACTTACCTGCGCCGTTCTCGCCGATAAGAGCCACAAACTCTCCGGCTTCCAGAGTGAGGTCAAACGCGCCTAATACACGTTTCTGACCACAGTTCACATGAGCGATATTAATATCCAGCATGAAGCCTCCGCTTTTGTTGGATAAGTAAGTAAATAAAGAAAGGAGCGCCAACGGCCGCGGTAATGATGCCTATCGGTAACTCGGCCGGAGCAACAATGGTTTTAGCGATCCAGTCCGTAAGCACCAGTACGCTCGCGCCAAACAGCATGGAAGCCGGCATCAGCCAGCGAATATTGGCACCAACCAAAAGCCGTGCAATATGCGGAATAATCAGACCAACAAAGCCGATCATACCGGTGAGCGCTACGGCCCCGCCGACACCTAATGCCACCCAAATAATCAGTTGACGCTTAAGCGATCGCGTATTCACACCCAGATAACGGGCCTGGCGCTCCCCCAATAGCAGGGTATTAATGGATTTACGCAGCATAAATAACGCAATCGAACTAACCCCCATTAAAACCACACCCAGCGGCAACTGATCCCAGTTGGCACCCGCTAACGAGCCCATCTGCCAAAAGCTCATTAAACGCAGGGCATCATCGTCGGCGTAATAACTTAATAACCCCAGTAGTGCGCCCGCCAGCGCATTGATTGCGACACCGGCCAGCAGCAAAGTAGCAACATCAATCCCCGTTTTTCCGCCTGCCAGCCGATAAACCAGAAATGTCGTTAGCAGCGCGCCAAGAAAAGCAGCCAAAGACACCCAGAAGCTGCCTTGTAGCCCAATCTGCGCACCCAACGCGATAACGCTTAACGCAAACACAGCTGCACCACCGGAGATCCCAATCAAACCGGGATCAGCCAAAGGATTTCGACAAAGCGTTTGCATCGCAGTACCACTTTGCGCCAATACCGCACCCACCAGTAAACCAAGCACCAATCTTGGTAAACGCAGTTGTGTCACCACCGTCTGCTCAAGCTCGTTCATCGGAGCCGAAAAGCCGGGCAGCCACATTAAGGGTAAGCGCCAGTCACTGAGCACTGGACCGCTGGACAACAACAACCAACTACTGGCGAGAATGCCAACCGCGCCCGCAATCAGCCAACGACGTCGTTCAAAAGTCATCAACGTACTCCAACAGCGATTGATGGGCTTCAGCAATACGCGTCGTCATCCCCAAGGCCAACAACGAATCCATCACCAGCAGGCGGCACGACTGACCGACTTTTAGTAATTGCAGAGTGGCCGTTTGACAGAACTCATCACGCCCACCAGCGGCATCCACCACATGCGATGGTGCAACGATAAAGTCAGGTTGATTGAGGAGTAAATGTTCCCGGGAAACGGTTTTGAAACCCTTATGTTCAGCAATGTTGTTGATGTCCGAATGTTCAAACAGCAAATCCGGCACACTGTCTTTGCCGGCGGCGACGACGCCGCGTTCAGACACTTGTAAAACAAAGAGTCCGTTTAACGTTTGCGCCCGCTTAACCGAATGAAACTGCGCTTTGATGGTTTCGATAACCGCGTTGGCGTTTTCAGGCATGCCCAGTTGATCCGCAACAGCACTAATGAGCTTATAGAACCCCGTTAACGTGGTTGGCTTTTCAAATGATACAACCGGCACTCCTGCCGTCTCTATCTGCGCCAGCGCGCGCTCACTGCCAGCACCTTCCAGAACCCAAACCTGTTGTGGGTTAAAGCTAAGCACCCCTTCGGCGGACAGATTGCGGTAATAACCCACTTTAGGGAGCGCGTGTACGTGTTTCGGTGAGGTACTCGACGTATCGACACCGATCACCTTATCACCGCCCCCTACCGCAAAAACAATATCTGTCAAAGTACCGCCAGCAGTAATCAAGCCGCCATCGGGAGCAGGCTGAGTGTGGCCGCAAAACGGCACCGCCGCAGCCAGCATTATGAGTAGATTTTTTAACGATTGGTAAAGCCTCTTCATAGCCGCCTCTTGTTGTCGTGATTTGCGATTGCGAAAAATAAAATAGTAATTTTCTATTGCAAATGCAAATAGTTTTCGTTTAGATCTACGCCGTTTTCATGATTCTTGTTTTGTCATTCAAAAAAATTGGAGAAGCTTGTGAACGTTTTGAATCATAAAGTTCGAGCATTTAAACCTTCGCTTGTGGCACTGGCGATCGCTACGACGATGGTCAGCGGAGTCAGTACCGCCGAAGTCGCCTCCCCCGAGGCTGAGCAAACGGTCGATGAGATCGTTGTCGTCACCGGCTCCCGCACGGAAGAGAAGCTCGAAGACGTTGCCGGCGCCGTCAGTGTGGTGACGGCCGAAGAAATTGATATGCAAGTGAGCAACGGACTTGCCGACGTATTCCGTTATGACCCCAGCATTCAGTCCACTGGTACACAAGGACAGCCGCAAACCCTGTCAATTCGTGGCATAGGTGGCAATCGAGTTGTCTACATCAAGGACGGTCGTCGACTGAATGACGCCTATGCCGGAGGGGGTGGTTACCTGGTCGGTCGTGGTTATCTAGACGTTACACAGGTGCAGCAAATTGAAGTGGCCAAAGCCGCCGCATCGCCGCTGTACGGCTCCGATGGCTTAGGTGGCGTCGTGGTCATTTCAACACCCGATCCCGACGATTTATTAAACGGCCAGGACCATCACGCAGGCTTAACGCTGGGGTTTGACGGAATAAACACCGAAAAGAAACTTGGATTTAGCGGCGCACAGCAGTTCGATGGGTCCAATGCCATGATTCAGGTTGCGGCACGGCAAGGTAACGAAACGCAAAACCATGAGGAATCGTTACCGGGTTTCGACTACGACAGCCAAAGTGTGTTAGCAAAATGGGCAGTAGCCGTCGCCAAAAGTGATGAACTGATGTTTAGCATCGACCATTTTAAGCAAACCACCGAGCAACAGCTTAGCGACACCAACCAAACCGACGACGACAACCGTCAAACTGCATTTTCGATCGATTATCAGCGCAATCAATCGAACGCGCTTGCTGATTCTCAGGACTGGCAGCTTTATATCACTGATTATGAGCAAGGCAGTGATCAGGTTCGTGCGGGTGCCAGTCGCTCAGGGGCTTACACCGACTACAATGATTATGCTTTTAAACAAACCATCATAGGCGCGCGTTGGCAGGCCCAAAAGCAACTGGAGCAAGCCACAGTTCGGCACGATCTGGTGTTCGGTTTTGACGCCGACTACTACGATACAGAACGACCCCGGTTTAAAACGCGCATCGCTGTCGACGGCACCGTCGTGCAGGATAATGAGCCACAAAAGGCATTTCCGGGAGCCGAAACCTGGCTAACCGGATTATTCCTTCAAGATAACATCACTTTCGAGGATTCTGCCTTTAAGCTCATTGTCGGCGCGCGACTGGATCATTACGACATGAGTCCAAATGAAAATACACTGTATGATATGTCAGAACTTGCGGAGATCAGCGAAACCGCATTCTCACCCAAACTTGCCGGTATCTATACCTTCAGCTCGGGCGTTCGGGGCTACCTGCAGTATGCCGAAGGATTTAAAATCCCGCCTCATGACCAGGCTTATCAAAGCCATGGTATCGAACCCTTCTACGCGATACTGCCTAACCCTGACTTGCAACCGGAAAGCAGTCGTTCACTGGAGGCGGGACTAAAGTTCAGCAATGACAGCACACGATGGAGTTTCGCAGCGTTCTATAGCCACTTCGACGACTTTATTGAAACCGCCGTAGTGGGCAGCAGCCCTACGTATATTCCGGGCGTAGAGCGTGTTGAATATCAATACGTGAATCAGGATAAGGTAACCATCAATGGCGCAGAAGCCAGCTTCACTCACTGGCTGAATGATTACTTTCGTATCGACACTACCGCTGCCTACGTCAGCGGCGAGAATGACGCAACCGGAGAGGCACTAACATCGTTATCACCGTTGTCGGGCAATTTCTCTTTGGGTTACTTCGGTAACCAATGGCATATTCGCGGCATACTCAATGCGGTAGCCACAATGGATGATGTACCCAGCGCATCGCCGGAAACCGGTGCATTTATAGAAACCCCCGGTTACACCACGCTCGATATTTTAGCTGGTGTTTCATTTGGCGACTGGCAGGTAAATCTCGCAGCGCTGAATATCACCGATAAATATTACGTGCCATACCAAAGTGTCGCGGGGCTGCCAGCACAAACGCCGACAGAGCAATACAGTCAACCGGGACGTTCGATTGCTATGCAGTTGTCCTACGAATTTTAAAGGTCAGTCTTTAAATCAGTGGTGAGCATGAGTCGCTCACCACGCTTAGATTAAACACTACAGGCGCCCGGCATTAAAAACTCGAGCCGGGCTGCTGCAGAAAGGCCAACTCTTCTTCACTGGAAGTACGGCCTAATATGTCGTTACGGTGCGGGTAGCGGCCAAAGCGGTCTATGATTTCTTTGTGCTTGAGCTCAAACTTGTAGTTGTACTCCAGGCCCGGCTGTTCGAACAGGATAACGGCTTGTTGATGGATGGCCGCCGACTCGCTGTGCATATACGGCATATACAAAAACGCCTTTTGATCGTTGCTCAGACTTTTATCAGCACCACAGGCAACCGCCTCCTGCGCCAGCACCAACGCCATAGGATCCTGACTAAATGCCATCGGCGTGTCGCGATAGACATTTCGTGAGAACTGATCAAGGACAATAATTTCGGCCAAACGCCCTTCTGCGCTTTGTCGCCAGCGCCAGCACTCTCCCGCCGCAGCAGCCACTAAAATGTCGCTAAAACGCGTTTTTATGGTGTTATCCAGCGCATCGCTCTTGGCAAACCATTGCTTGGATGTCAGCTCGTCGAACCAGAAATCGATAACAGCTTGCGGATTCATTGTTGTGCTCCTGATCTTAACCGTGATGTTTGCAAAATAACCGCGTTTGGTTGGTTTCCGCTGGACTTGCAAGGACATCGGCTAATATGGAATAGTAGATGACTTGAGACACAAAGTTAACAGTTTTACCGGTGGCATCGATGAAACCACTTCGCTCAATAGGTGTAATGATACTAGGTTACCTTCTCGGTAACCTAATCTTACTCATGACCTACAAGTTTCCAGCGCCTTTGTCAGGTTTTTATGAAAAAATCAGCTTTACTAAGGCCATTCATATTTTTGATGAGATTATTTTTATTAGCTTTTTCTATATATTAGTGGGTGGCTGGCTTTATTTTTCACTCTTAATTTTGCTCATTTATATAATCCAAAGAAAAATAAACTTAAATAACACCGCTCTTGTTAACCTTAGCTTTTTTGGGGGAGCTTTATTTTCAGCAATCGTGTTAGTCCTTACGCTAATAGAGTAAATAACTTCTGTATTCGTTTACGATAGTAAACTTACCCCGTATTGTTTCAATGATTTCTGAACAGGATAAATCAGTGAGACAATTTCTTTTAAGAACCACAACGATTGGTATTCTTTTAAACATGCCGCCACTGCTGGCACAGCTTATGACACTGCTTAAACTTGATATTACCCCTATCATTTTGGCAACGCTGTTATGGGCAAACACCCCACTACAATACTTCGGTATGGCATCAATCTTCACTCAACAACAGATAACCTTCGAGGAATGGGGTGTGAGCCAGGCCTCTCCTGTGGTTTGGGTGTCGGTCGTATTATTTTGGCTATTCCTGGCAGCCCTTATCAGCGCTATAAGCCTGCTACGGATAAGCAGAAGATAAAAAACACATAAATGACCCGGTCAAGCAGGTTGATATCGCTGGTGCATGACACCTGTCGGTACCAAGCAGGACTCTATCAGCTTGAGATTGCGGAACCAGGTAGCATTCATCATCAAATCCAAACGTCATTTTCAGCGGTTTTACTGCCCTTTTCATCACCAGTGTTGACCACACCCCGCGGCTCGATCAATAACACCTGCGCCTCTTGCTCGGCGTAAGGCTTATGTTCAACGCCCTTTGGCACCACGTACATTTCACCCTCAGACAGCTCAACATGGCCGTCTCTGAAGTCAATGCGCAGACGCCCCGCAAGCACAATGAAGGTTTCATCGGTCTCCTTGTGGTCATGCCAGACAAAGTCACCTTGCAGCTTCACCACCTTGAACTGGTAATCGTTCATCTCGGCAATCACTTTTGGCGACCACTGTTCAGTAAACAAGCTGAGTTTTTCTTTAAAGTTTATCGGTTTGTGTGGCATAGGGGTCCTTTAGGTTTAGTCTGGTTTGTGCCATTAGCAGACATTCAGTAACGTTGCGTTCACCAGCTTGTCCGGTACAACGCTTTGTTAGCCTTTGAGTTTTTTGATTAATGTTTCAGCTATTTCAACACCTATTTCAATACGCTTCTTGTCAATATTTTCTGCCGTAGAATGTACTTGGGTATTTCGAATCATGCGTAATTCGGTAAGCTGATTGATATCTTCCATTTCCAACACGCCTTCACGCATTGCCATCTCCCATTTGAACGTATGGCCTGTGTCTACGCCAGAATCCTCGAATGCTTTTCGAGTCAATATCTCTACTTCGTTAAACAGTAATATAAGGTTCTCTAGTGTGGCCTCTGCGCCTTTCGGATCAGCTTTCACACCAAATAGGTTATTCAGCAGAACGGCTGCTATTTGCCGATAAGCAGCTAAGTATCGGCGATCAACGCCTAATCCAGTACCATTATGATATAGCTGATTCCTGATCCGATGATAATGCTCAATATCACCATCATCTAAACCGGCAAGTTTTGACCGAGCTTTATTGAACAAAAGATCAACCATTTTAGGAAAGCTGTTTCCAGCTTCCTCAACTTCCTTTCGTTGGAATTTCACACCCGATATTTTTTCTGGAAGAGAAAGGAAGGTTCTAATAGAGGTCTCAACTGAATTATCAACACTAATGAAAGCAATTCTGCTATCAAAAGCGGTATCGAGCTGAATATGCGAATCAGCATGTCTTAACAATTCTAATGAACCAGACGCCCAGGTTTCTTCCATATTCGATCTCTGATTTTGAGGCTAACACCTTGCTCTGTGGAAATCCGAAGCGTAGCGTAGGATTTTCCATTGCAGCACCTTGTTAGCACTTTGAAATAAGATACGAAAAACCGCCATCATTTCTAGATCGTTGATACTGACCATATCCAAGATCTCTTATTGCTTCATGATCTGAAGCCTTAGGAATTGGAAAATCGTAAACAAGTTTCAAATAAGTGGGAGACTTATGCTTCCAGTAGTACTTGCTAGAAAAAACCCTGCTCTCGTATTGTCTCAAAACGTCCAGTAAGTGTGGCATTAATGCCTTAAGCGGCTTTTGAGCCACATAGTTTGCCACATCTTCCCCGCCAGCTTGTTCTGTCACGTTCCTCCAATAGGAAAATGAGTAAATGTATTCCTTCTCTTCTTCGGTTAAATCTTTGTGATCCATTCTTGATGACCAGAGCAAAACCCTACATACCTCTAAGAAGCTTTCGAGTACATCTAGTTCGTTAACGGGCATGTGAAAGTCATAATGGAAGACGTCTGCATAAAGGTCAAAGAATTGCTTCAAATTCTTTAGCGCCATTTTGTGGCAGTATATTTCATCCATGAGGGATGGCGAGTGTGCGTATATTTTTGTGAATAAAGACGGAATTATGCTGTGATGCTTCTCATCATGAGGAACAAATTCTATCGTTTTTGTTTTATTCGAAGCATCCATTAGACTTATTGCTTGCCAGAAAAGAGGCTTTGATATGTATATATTCTCCGTTTCCAAATCTACAACATATGCAATGACATGCGTCTTATAGCTCAGTTCAGCCCAATAATTTAATGTGCTTTGCTTTATCCCACCTACGGTGGGCACTGAATCTGCTTTTCTGATAGTTAAGTTCTCTGAAGACTTAACCTGTGCTTTAACATACTTCCCAGTAACCGTTGCACCATCCACCAGTTCAATTTCGAAATCAACACCATAATCATTGTCGGTTAGATTTCTAAATATCCCCAAATCGCGCAATTTATAAAGCAGAATCGCGTACGAATCAGATTCTGCTTTGTGCTGTTTAATCCTTTTTGGAAAGTCCATCGAACTATTGATTCTCTAATCTAGTTGATTGTAGTGCTAACTGCTTATTATACCGACCATGCAAGGTCAGCGTCCTTGCAAACTAGAATACCGTGTATGGTCAGAAAGTCCAATGTCTGCTCTTCGCTCATAGCAGACTAACAGCCTCCTTATCAATAACTCTGAATAACACGAAATAGCTTCTTAGTAAGACCAACACATAGCATTGTCATGACCGTAACAACGAAGAACTGCCCAAACATTTGAAGTACGAACTTGGGCCAAAAGTTAATTTCTTCAGTGAAAAGTGGATGCCAAACGTATATCAACGTTAAGCTCCCCGGGAAGAGTAACACCTTGGTGCCAGGCATAGGGCCGCCGAGAACGTCGTATAAATTCCAGCTCAACGCAAAGGTCACTGCGCCAACAACGACTGAGATTAACCCTGCCCATACCGCAATAGTTCGCGTTTTGGTTTTCATTAGGAATCAACTCGACAGCCGGTGCCGTTCAGGAAATTAGCGATAACGTGAGTAATTTCGTATTTAAGCCATTTGGGGCCGTAATCCGTCATGTCGTTGTGACGAGACTCTGGTATTTCTGTGACGCACATACCGTATTCTTTTGCCTCACTTGTTGTGGGCAATACGTCGTCGTCAGCTGGGTAATCACTACCTCGAATGGAGAGGACAGTGACATCGTTTCTTCTGGGAAGTGGAACGCGCCGATGATCCAGTGTGATAACGGTGTCGATGTAGTCCTTGCCGTCATTTGCAAGCCAGGAAGAAATATCCCCACCATTTGAATGGCCAATAAGCAGCAAATCATTGAAGTTATATTTTTTATATGTAGGTGCCAAATTGTGTTTTACGAAGTCGAGTGTTTCGGCGCCTCTCATCCAGTTCTCACTTCGCGTTTCATATAAATTACCCGCTACCGACAACGGGGGATCGTTCTCTAACTCATGCCCAATTGCTACCACCATATAACCGAGGTCGTTTAGTTGCTTGGACAGAAAAGTGTATTTTGTATGCGAGACGCCATAACCAGCGCTGAGTAATGCCACCGGGCACTTTTGAGTCTCATCGCAATTTTCCTTCAGATTAGGGTACGAGACTTCTATTGGGATATGCCGGTCTCTGGATTTATCGTAAATCGTGTCGCCTGCGAAGCTTAAAGCACTGAAAAGTAAACTTGCGCATAATATGAGGAGTTTCAAATTTATCATCCTTTATGATTTGATTCTGGCGATTGTCGACTTTACTACGGCTGGTTAAAAAGATCTTTGCTTCGGCTAATAACTAGTTAAGATATTTAGTATCCGCTAAATCGAGCATTTCAGTATCCTCTAGGGTATCTCCATAAGCGTACACATGCCCGTACTCGTGCAGGTTAGCCACGGCACGAATTCGGTCCGCTTTTCTCTTGCCCGTGCAATCGCCATTGGTGTGTGATGGTGCCATCAAAATCGAATAAGGCAATGTCCATATTTATCCAGTCATCCTATACTTTATACGTTTCACTATTTAACCTCTTACGGCTGCCGAAGTCACCCCATTGGAACGTTTTGAAAACGAACGATTACGGCAGAGTTCTTTATAAACTCCCGATACAGGCCACCAGCATGATTGAAATCAGAAACTACCGACAAACTGATGCGCCGGCGTTGCGGACGATTTTCTCTGACACGATTCGACGGGTGAATGTCGCTGATTACTCTGGCGCCGAGGTTGAGGCGTGGGCCGCCGGTGGTCGTGATTGCGCGGTATGGCAACAAAAAATGGACGCTATTGCACCGTTTATTGCTGAAGCTGATGGTGAGATTGTCGGCTACGCTGACCTTCAGCAAGACGGCTTAATTGACCACTTCTTCTGTCATCACAACTACCAGGGCAAAGGTGTGGGTCGACGTTTGATGGCGCATATTTTTAGCGTTGGTCAGTCACTGGGCATCTCGAGATACTATTCTATGGTGAGCATTACGGCCCGGCCATTTTACGAGCGGTTCGGTTTTAACGTCGTTAAAGCGCAAACGGTTGAAATTGGCGGGCAACGACTTCGTAATTTTTACATGGAGCGAGTGGTCGATTAAGCACCCTGCCCCTATTTTGTCTGTAGAATCTAGACGGATTGCGCTGTCAGTCATTGGCTTATTATCGTGCAACCGGCGATCAACTCGGTCCACGTTTAAACGCTGGTAACTCAGGTAACGCGTCTTCCCAACCGGCGCTGCTGGATGTAAAAACATGAGCCGTGGGCGATAAATCAGGCCGGTTGTCGAGAGCCCCTGCTGGCACCACCAACAGCCCCCCCGTTGTCCTTCTGGCAATGCTGACAATGGCAAAGGTAAAAGCGGTCGAACTCACCGGTTACTTCAAATGTCACCTTGCCACACAGGCAAGAGCCTGAATACGTCGTCATGTGTGCTCTTAATAAAAATTAAATAACAAATATTGCAAATACGAACAATTCTCACTAGCATAACCTCCTGAAGCTTTTTAACACCGTCACGGAAGGTAACAATAATGAATAAGTTCGTTTTAACTGGCGTGGCATGCGCCCTACTCAACACGCCAGCGTTCGCTCAATCAAAGGACGCCGAATCTAAAGAACAATCGACAAAAAAGGCGATCGAAAAAATTGAAGTCGTTGGGGCATCAACGAACTTTAGCGTTACCGCAGAAGATATTGAACAGTTTCAAGCTAACGACCTCGCTGATATTTTTCGTGAATCGCCCTCGGTTAGCGTGGGCGGCTCTGTTGGTGTTGCACAAAAAATTTACGTTCGCGGATTGGAAGATGCCTATCTGAATGTAACGGTCGACGGTGCCCAACAAACCTCAACCCTTTTCCACCATATCGGCCGTGTCACGCTTGATCCTGATTTACTAAAACAAATTGATGTTCAAGCGGGTGCCGGTGAAGCCACCAATGGTCCGGGTGCTATTGGCGGTGCGATTCGCTTTAAAACCAAGGATGCGCAAGACCTGCTGAATGAAGGCGAGCAATTCGGTGGACGCGTCAAAGCCAATTACTTTTCAAATGATGGAACGCGTTACAGCGGCACCCTATACGGTAAGCTGAACCCATCGTTTGGGCTTTTGGGCTATTACAGTGCGGTTGACCGCAACACGATGGAAGACGGTGACGGTGATAAAATTTACGGAACCGCTGCCGAGCAAGAGCTCGCTTTTATAAAAGCCAGTGGCGATATCACCGATAAACATTATTTGTCAGTCAGCCTTGAACAGCGTGATGAAGAGGGGCAATTTTCCGCCCGACCTAATTGGTTCGTAGAGGAAGGTGCGCCACTTTATCCAAGCGCAGCAAAACGCGATACCTATGTTGCAAACTACCGTTTTGATCAGAGTGAATCGATCTATTTGGAGGCGACCGCTTACCACACCCAGTCTTCATTCCGTGGCGGCCGCTTCGATTGGCTGGCCAACATCGACACAACCGGTTTTGATTTACGAAACACCACCGATCGTCTCTACCACAGTTTTACCTACGGTGTTGACTATCGTAAAGACGAAGTGGAAAGCGGACCAGCGAGCGGACCTATGGAAAACGCTGAAGAAAGCAGTGTAATGGGCATTTATGCGCAAGCGCATAGCAATATCACAACGGACCTCGTGTTAAGTTATGGTGTGCGCTTCGACGATTATGATTTTCAGCAACGTATTCTTCTTGATGAATATTATGGCGAGCCCGTAACAGACACAGCAGTTGGGCTCGATGATAGCGAATTAAGCATCAACGGTGGGCTTTCCTATCAAATCACGGACGCCTGGAAGTTCGGGTTAAGCTATGCTGAAGCCGCTCGCGGTAAAGAAATTGGTGACGGCTTTACCTTGGATGAATACCTTTACGACAGTGACGATGTTCCTGTTGTCGGCAGTGATGTAGTTCCTGAAACGGTTGAGAATATCGAAGCGTCGATTGAGTACAGTGTCAGTCGCTTGAACACCAAACTGAGTATTTATCAGTCAACCATTCACGATGTAATTTTTAGTGGTTTTGGCGGCACGTCAATTTATAACAACATTGGTGACGTTGAATCAACCGGTATCGAGTTGAATATAGCCTACCGCTGGGACAACCTCGATTTGTACTTTGGCTTTTCCGATGCGGATGCCGAACTAAAACCACACCAGACTCTTTATAGTCGTAGCTACGACTCTATTGATTTAAACGGCTACGAGTTTAACGGCTTAGGTAACAGCCGGGGTAGCACCCTAGTACTCGGTGCCGATTACTTTATTGACCGTGATGTAAGTATTGGGTTTAACGCGAAGCACGTTGACAGTATTGCTATCGAAACCCTGCACCAAGCACTCGAAAATGGCTGGACCGATTCGTTATATACACTCAATAAACCAAGTTATACCGTACTTGATATTTACGGTAAGTGGGATATTACTGGCGATCTGTCCGTTAACCTAGCCATAACCAATTTACTGGATGAGCTCTATATTGATCACTCAAGCGTTGGTGATTACAGCGACGTATTCCCTACCGTCATTGGCCCGTATGAAGCCGGTCGCGACGTCCGTTTGTCGTTAAGTTATGACTTTTAGGCGTCAACAAAATGGTCAAACTGCCTAATTCGGTAAAGCGGTGGATCTTCTGGATCCACCTTACCGCCGGAATGATCGCGGCGCTGTTTATTTTTACCATGTCAGCAACCGGTGTTTTACTTACCTACGAACGACAGATAAAAGAGCTTGCCGAAATGAGTTATGCGGTTGAGCCAGAACCTGACAGGCAGCGCATAACAACTGACCGTGCCGTGGCGATATTGCAGGAGCTTCATCCTAAAGAACCTCATATTTACGTTCGCTGGGTAAACCGTGACGGCGCAGCGGTACCGGCATGGGCTGGACCCAATAGCTATTTGCTGCACCCTTATAGTGGGGAAATACTGCGCGTCGGTGAAGGCGCCGTGGCCGAATTCTTCCACATTGTGACCGATTTACATCGGTACCTGTTACTCGAAGGTGATTACCGTAGTATCGGCAAAGCCCTGAATAACTACGCTAACCTGGCGTTCATTTTCTTAATACTTAGTGGTCTTTATTTGTGGTTGCCTAAGCGATTATCTCTCAGGTCCCTAAGGTCGCAAAGTTGGCTACCCAAGCGCTATAAAAACGCCCATCATCGAAATCGTCAGTGGCATTTTGTATTCGGCATATGGTCGTTGCCCGCGCTATTCGTCATTGCAGTAACCGCAACACTGTTTCACTTTGACTGGGCAAACAAAGCGCTTTACGGCTTTTATGGTGAGACCGTTCCAGTACCTGAAAAACATGAGCCAGTCACATCACTCGCTCAAGGCCAAATAGCTTATGAAAAGCTGTTCGAACGCGCCAAACACCATGCCAAAGAAAATGACTACGGCGACTGGTATTCCATGTGGATGGAAATTGGTGAGCACCCGCACGAAGCCCGATTTTACATCGATAAAAGCATCGGACACAGACAAGAACTCGCGTATTCTCTGTTTTTCGACTCCCGCACCGGACAGGTCACTGATGTGTTGCGAAAAGAAGACTGGTCCATGGGCGATCAAGCCTGGGGCACCGCGCGATTTTTACACACGGGAGAGTATTTTGGCATCGTAGGACAAACCCTTGCAGGGTTAGCGTCCCTCCTCGCCTGTATTCTGGTTTATACTGGCTTTGTGTTGGGTTTACGACGTATTCGACGGAACTGATAAAAGCCCCCATGTCGAACGATCGCTAAAAACTCGAGCCGGGCTGCTTCAGAAAGGCCAACTCTTCTTCACTGGAAGTACGGCCTAATATGTCGTTACGGTGCGGGTAGCGGCCTCCTGCGCCAGCACCAACGCCATAGGGTCCTGACTAAATGCCATCGGCGTGTCGCGATAGACATTTCGTGAGAACTGATCAAGGACAATAATTTCGGCCAAACGCCCTTCTGCGCTGTGTCGCCAGCGCCAGCACTCTCCCGCCGCCGCAGCCACTAAAATGTCGCTAAAACGCGTTTTTATGGTGTTATCCAGCGCATCGCTCTTGGCAAACCATTGCTTGGGTGTCAGCTCGTCGAACCAGAAATCGATAACAGCTTGCGGATTCATTGTTGTGCTCCTGATGTAGACCGTGATGATAGTTGAACCAGACGTCGATTTGCCTTTGCTTTATAAAGAACTTATCGTAGTTACACTATCTTGACCAACACGGATGTGCTTCAATTGCTTTTTCTCCACCTCGGTTAGCAGGGAACAACTACTTTACCTTTTATACTGCATTTATAAACATCCTACTTTAATTTTTCGTTGTCTTTTAACAGTAAATGACTTAAAAATACAATGCAATTACGAAGCCCAGTCATCGTCGTTAAGGAGTGCACAGCGATAGAATACTTCACTGCGTGGGCGGCGAATCAAGGATAAATTTGTGACAAAAATCACTCTTGTTAGAAAACCATATAATTTCGGAACAGTGTGTGTTGTTTTTATGGTCTTTTTCATAGCATTTCTACACTTTGCTGCCCCTGATGTTCCCCCAGAGCTAAAGTTTAAAGCTTATTTTTCAAACGTTTTCGCTTGCATTGCTCTAGTTTATGTAATAGGAAAAGCAATACTGTCATTCAAGTTGCCGAAATCAGTCACTATAGATTTTAAACTCGAGGAAATTAACTTTAGCAGCGGGGAAGAGTTTTACTTTAAAGAGGTAGAGCAATTCATTCTTGAAAATAGATTTGGCTTCCATAGTTTGAAAATAAAATCTAACCAAAGGCAAGTTTCTTTAGAAAATTTTTATACTTATAGTTTTGATGAGGAAGACCATCTAAAGCGCGAGTTTAATAACTATAAGAGCTTTACTTACGTCGAGAGAAATAAGTTCTAACACTGGACTCCAACAGTAATCTTTTCGGGAGAAATTGGCGATTCGTGTTCGTTTGCCGATTATAAAAGTTAGAGGATTTAACTCACAACCACCGTTCGGCCAATAACTGACGAAAGTAGCTGGGGTCATCGGCAGGAGCCATAGGATCGTTGTTTCTGCCCTCAAACGAGCAGGCTGTGGTATCAATGCTCAACGTCACAATAACCTGCGCTTGAAAAACGCTCGATCAAATCGTGCGCTTTATCCGGACGTCCCATATTCACATAAATCTGAGCCAGTGTTTGCGGTTGGTCAGAGAATTCAGCCAGAATGGTATTCACTTCGCCATCTCGTAACATTTCGGGAATGGCATCAAATATGCTTTCCTGAGCGGACAAAGCATTTACCGATAATGACAGCGCGATGGTTAAATACGAGATTATTCTTTTCATTGTGAGCTCCATCGTTAACTTCCTCCTAGACATAAAACCTATCATTCGGTGAGTGCCTTGCTTTAATCGATGAGCTTCCTGATGTAGACGCTTTAACTGCCAGCCAGTAAATCCCGAAACCAACGTTCGGTATCGGCATTTGCGAGCGATGCTATTTTTGTAAGCAGCGCTTCGGTTTCTGTCACGTCATTGGCCATGTACCAGTCGACAAGTTCATTAAAATCGGTTTCTCCCAACTTGTCTTGCAACTTCATTAAGGCAATCGGCCCGAGGCCGTAATTTACTTTGTGCGATGCTCTGCGATCGATATCCGAACGCCAGACAAACGTCTCGCCCTTCGCTCGGCTCTGCCAGCCTTTCACGATGTTATTGAATGCCTGTTCACCGTAAACCCGCTCAATTTCTTGTGCCGAAATGTATTCCGCGAATGACTCAACCAGCCAGTAGTCGTGCGACATGGCGCTGGTGTAGCTGGTCCAGTTATGTGCCAGTTCATGGCACAAATATTGGTGAGTATGAACGTCAGCCCCCAGATTCTGAATACTGAGTGAAATGTAATTGCCTCGGGCAAAGCTGGGGCCTGCGCGTTTGAGCAAAACGGTTTGTGCGCTTTCCAGCGGTGCCAGCTTGCCGAAACGTTGGTTCATCTGCTTGAAACACTGCAATCCCGTTCGCGAGACCAATTCGGCCATCTCGGCATTGCTACCGTCATGAACAACCGTAAAGCCCTCTTTATCGAGGCGGGCAGGCTGCTTCTCAGCATATAGCGATACATCTATTGTGGGGTGTTCACTGCTGATTTGGTACGACCGTTCGCTGCGGGTCACGGTGCCTGGCCCAAATACCTGCCAGTCGTCGCCCAGCTCAACCGAAACCGTCCCGGTAATTGGCGTCGAGAAATCGCTGAACACCGGATGCCAGGCCGAATCAATGCTCAGGTGTAGGTCATTGGCGGTAATAAAATTGCCGTGCTGAGCCTCATTATCAATCGAGCCGGCGTACTCGATGCGTACAGACTGAGGTTTGCTATTGCCCGCCTCGCTGAACTTGATGATCACCTCACTCCAAACGGGTACCTTTTTCGATTGCTCAATATCAAAGGAGCGAATGTTTTCCCCCGTTACCGACGTTACCGAAAACTTTTGATTCAGAAATAACGCCACGGCACCGTTGGTTATCTGCTCAACGGGTATCTCAAACGCCGTTACCGCGGTTAACGCTGAATTATCGGGTGAGAATGCCAGCTTCGTCTGATATTCAACGGGCTCCGATGCCATGGCAGCACCGGAGAAAAGACAGAACGCTAATGCGCTGACTCGATGTTTCATGTTTCGTCCCTGATGATGGTTAACAACATTTTTGTAACAATACCATTCGCTCACATGAAATTCATCAGGTAATAATAAGGCTATTACTTTAACTGCTACATCAGCAGCAACAACTCGCTGACCACTAATTCCGGCTCATCAAATTGCACAAAATGACCGCTTTTTCCGTAAGGACCACTTCAATCAATCTGAGCTGAATGAATAAAATCCCGATCGCTGGTTACAATACCTACCCCGTCACTGATTAGGTTTACAAGGTCGGGATTTACCGCATTATGCTTCGACCAGAGGTAAACTTCTGTGCCATGATTTTGCATTCTTGAAGCAAGTTGTTCGGGAAAACCCCAAAAATAGTTAGTCATGGAAGGAGGTATAAGCAGTAAAGTGTTCTTACAGGATTCGGGGACTATGCCTGCCCAACCGACGATCAGATAATCAATACCACAGCTTTTAACGCTGCCAACACTCGCTACGCGGACTTCTGGTGCATTTACATCAAACCACCGAACGCCTGCTGAAGACGTAATCACCGTAGTATTTTTGCGTGAAAAGGAAGACATGCTAGATAGGTGAGAAGATAAAACGTTAAAAGAGAGCTCGTCGTCATTTTTCAAGTTTAACCAGAATATTTGCTCCGGATATAACGCGTAAAAGTCGCTTAATTTAGATATTCTGAAGCCCTTGTTTCTAAACGGAAACGTTTTACCGCCATCTGATGTGTAACCGTATCCCGCGTCAATCTGTTCCAGATCAGCAAAATCACTTTCGCTCAAGGGGCCGGTTCCATCAGTCGCACAATCCAGGGTCCAATCGTGAAACACAACAAGTTGGTTGTCTCTTGTGCGGTGTACGTTCAGATGAACGACGTCAACTCCAGCTGCAACCGAAGCCGCTACAGCCTCTCGAGTATTTTCGACGGTATTCACGCCAGACTGTTTAAGGGAGGAAGCTGTGCAGCCAGTCGTTTGCAACGTCTCATAATCAACTAAGCTTCCACCTCCGCGGTACGCTACAACATACCCCTCCTTTTTGAGGTCAGGTACAAGCAACACGGCATTTAACACACCCACTAACACCGCAAGAAAAACGACGCCCAGCATTACTTTAACTGTCTTTTTTAGCATTTAACCGCTCTCCATGCGGACCAGATGTATTTATTTTTAATTTTTCGTGTTTGTTGGCGGCTGGTGAGCTCACCCCCTTTGCCGCCTCGGAAACAATTTGGATGCAATAAAATCAGCCCATAGCGTAATAACACCCAATAACACCGGTACAGCCACGTCAAAAATACTGTCTAACGGCCCAGGCGTACTTTCTTTGTCGGTAGCATAGGAACCAATAAGCTCTATTCCGAAATAAAAAAGACAAAATATAGCAATACAAGAGAGCGCACCCAGCGGGTACTTAAGTCCAATGAGTCGATTGACCAGGACGACACCGCCAATAAGAGCGATGGGCAAAACGATACGAAGCACTTCTGTAAAAAGTTCTGACATTGTTTAATACCTTAGGTGGTCGTGGTTCGGCCACGGTTTAGCTCGTCAGACTGACCGCAGGTTTCTAGTCGAGATTCCAATTCCGACACTCGCTCATCAAGCTCATCTATCCTTGCGATGTGGTATCTGTGATAAAAACCAAAAACCGTAAACATTAACGAACTGAGTATCAGATCACCACTATCCCCTTCTATCAGTATAAACAGCAAAAAAAATGCCACTAATGTTATGATTAGGGGGTGGTTAGGGTTAATCGGTAATTTATCCACTTTGTACACGTTCAGTCTCCTTTCTGACGTAAGATTGCACATAAAAACAATAAGCTAAAGAAAAAATCGCTACTCGTTTACAATAGTAAACTTACCCCGTATTGTTTCAATGATTTCTGAACAGGATAAATCAGTGAGACAATTTCTTTTAAGAACCACAACGATAGGTATTCTTTTAAACCTGCCGCCACTGCTGGCACAGCTTATGACACTGCTTAAACTTGATATTACCCCTATCATTTTGGCAACGCTGTTATGGGCAAACACCCCACTACAATACCTCGGTATGGCATCAATCTTCACTCAACAACAGATAACCTTCGAGGAATGGGGTGTAAGCCAGGCCGCTCCTGTGGTTTGGATGTCGGTCGTATTGTTTTGGCTACTCCTGGCAGGCCTTATCAGCGCTATAAGCTTGCTACGGATAAGCAGAAGATAAAAAACGCATAAATGACCCGGTCAAGCAGGTTGATATCGCTCTGTCGGTACCGAGCAGGACTCTATCAGCTTGAGATTGCGGAACCAGGTAGCATTCATCATCAAATCCAAACGTCATTTTCAGCGGTTTTACTGCCCTTTTCATCACCAGTGTTGACCACACCCCGCGGCTCGATCAATAACACCTGCGCCTCTTGCTCGGCGTAAGGCTTATGTTCAACGCCCTTTGGCACCACGTACATTTCACCCTCAGACAGCTCAACATGGCCGTCTCTGAAGTCAATGCGCAGACGCCCCGCAAGCACAATAAAGGTTTCATCGGTGTCCTTGTGGTCATGCCAGACAAAGTCACCTTGCAGTTTCACCACCTTGAACTGGTAATCGTTCATCTCGGCAATCACTTTTGGCGACCACTGTTCAGTAAACAGGCTGAGTTTTTTTTAAAGTTTATCGGTTTGTGCGGCATGGGGGTCCTTTAGGTTTGGTCTGGTTTGTGCCAATTGCGGACGTTTACGTCCGTCCTCAAGTGCGCGGGAAAGCAGTTTCACCTTACAGGCGTTTTTAGGCAATTCTAGAATCTTTTCCAACTACAACGCGGGGAGCATGAGACTCTTTTTCATTGATTCAATTTTGGGCACTTCACGGTACAATTAGCTCAAACTCAGCTCTTCGCATATTCTATTGAAGCTGAGCACTGGAACTCTGGTGTCCTGTTCTAACTGTAATCTAACAGCCTCGCTATTATTTCTTAAGAAACGCAGCAATCGATTTCTACGATACTGTACGTTGTTGGCTTCCAAATACCGTTGGATTCCCCATACTGCCAACCTATCTGTTGCTCCTCGTTCGAATAGATCTAACTGTTGCAGTGCGCCCAATCCGTACTGGAGAAGTGAAGACCAATTAAGTGCAAGTTCTGAGATATTTTCACCGTGTGAATTAATGGCCAATTGAGTAGCTTTAGACATTGATTCTTGAAGCTTGTAGCCAAGCGAACTACAAACCAATTCTAGTGCATCATCAAATTCAATATCTAGATCTTTGGAAATCTCAAAATATGTACGACCACTCAACCAAAGTCGAATGACCTGCAGAAGTACATCGTCTTCAATATCCTCTAAATGGAGAAGGGGATATTCTTTTACCTCTAGGACGACTTCTCTTAACCAGTCCTCGTTTAAAACACCTTCCAGCTCTGTCCACAGGTCCATCTCCACTACTTCTAATCCTTCGAGGTAGTTGAAATATCTCGGGGATGCACCACTGGATTTGAGTGCTGGCCAACGCGCTGCATCAATACTTTCTTGGATATGCTGTGACCTGAGTCGAAATACTTCTTCCATCCTTGCTCTCAATTCATCAGTATCGCAGTAACGAAAAGCTAAAGTAGACTCAAGTATATCCCCCAAATGATCCTCAAAATCATTTAAGTCCATATCTCCAGGAACCAAATCAATTAGAGCCATATCAATCCGATCAAGAATGCTTAAGAACTCAGGATTTTGACGCTCAAACAAATCGTTACTTAACTGAATATTGAGCTCTCTAATGCTATTATCGATATTTCTAATAAGGTTAAAAAGTGCGCCTTTTGCAGGCTCCATTCGTTCATCTCTAAAAACAGACTCTGCAATATTCTGTTCATCTGAATTTACAAAAATCACTCTGCCTCTTGCTTCTTTTCCAGCTCGGCCTACACGCCCTACGATATTTTTTATATTTCGAAGCTTAATAGGCTCCATGATTTGACCATTAAATCTTCTAATCGTATGCATGACTAATGTGCGGATAGGTAAATTGACTCCTTCAGCAAGAGTAGTGGTGCAGATTAGAATATTAAATACATTGCCCTGAATCCCTTCTTCCATCTCCCTTCTAATTTCTTGAGGAAGGTCGCCGTGATGAAACCCAATCCCATGTGACAACAGAGCCTTCAATTTGTGAGTCGTTCCAAATTGGAATTCAATATAATCTCTAAGTTGCTCCAATGCCTCAGACTGTTGAAAATCGTCATTGCAAGAGAATGCATCATTCTCGAACAGCCTTAGCATCGCATTTGTTAACCCACTAACGCCATTAGACCCCTTCTGAGTTGTAAATATCGCAACAGCACCGTGTTTTCTAGATTTGAGCGCACTTATGCTTGCCAGCATCGCCGGGGAATCACGCTGGGGTAGTAAGTTTCTATTTCCTGTATCTCGGTTAATAAATCTAAAATCATCCTTAATGATGAAGTTTCGAAGAAAGTAACTTTTCGGCTGTCTATGAATTGTATTGAACGAAAGTTGCCAGAAATCCTTTTGTTGTCTTCTTAAAATAGCGTAATCAATCTCAACTGGCTTATATTCAGAAACCGATAAAGCCTCTTCACCCCCTCCAAGCCAAGCATGTATTTCATCGATATTGGGTAGAATTGCAGAAATAAATACGATTTTTCTTCTAATATCCTCATTAGACTTTAACCTTGTAAGCAAGATTTCATATTGAAACCCTCGACTTCTATCGTCGATAAGATGACCTTCATCGCAAATGACGGTTTTAAACTCTGCGAGCAACTCAGAATTCATTTGACTAATAGCCACTAGTTTTTCGGGGGTCACGATCAAGACATCCGTAGTCTCTATATTCTGGCCTTCGCTTCTAGTGGGTATATTGCCTCCATATGCTGCTAATACATTGATGCCAGCTAACTGGAGACGTGTCGAAATCCCTGCCTTGATTTCTGCGGCTAATGCCCTAAACGGTACTATGAAGAGTACTTTTTTCTGCCTGACTCTTACTTCGTTAAAAATCACAATCTCGCATAAAGATGTTTTTCCTGAGGAAGTAGGCATTTGAAGGCTATACACTTCGTCTTGGTTACTTAGAATTCCATTTTGAAGTGCAATCTTCTGAGAAGGGAAAAGCTCCCAAATTGAAAACGTTCCTTCATTAAAAAGAAACGGCTCCCAAACCTCAGGTAAGAACTCATGAGCGAAATTTGAAAGATTTGTTCCAACGCTATATTCACAATATCTTTCAAGGCACTTAAGTAGTAGTTTTGATGCAATATATAGTCTTGGATCTTCTCTCAACCCCAAGGCCATTGAATCTCTAATATTGTCAGTTAACTCATCCCATATTTTTCCTGTCGGCAATCGAGCAACATCAGAAAATAACTCTTCATAGCTATTGGAAGATGAAATAGACCTTAGTAGAAAGGTGTAAAGGAATTTTTCTTCATCTAACAACGAATCAGAATTAGATACATCCTTTAGGATTAAGGTTGCTGTAGCTGGATAATCAGAGATATAGAAACACGCAGCCGCATAGATCAAGTTAAGTGTGGGGTCTACCCCTTTAATGTAGCGAGCAGCTGCACTCTTCGAATAGATAAGCAAGGTCTTCGCCAACTCACGCAAATCGGATTTTAAAGCATTAGTATCCTCTTCCCTTAAGCTCTCGAAGATCGCGGAAAAGGCGCTGATATATAGATCGTCTGTTCTGCTTTTAACTGCATAACCTGCCCATTCCTCTTCAGGTATATTGAATTCAGCTGCACTTTCCCAAGATTCAAGCTGCGCTATCATATTTCCGAGAGCATTATTCATTAGGCACCTCATCTAAGGCGCGCTGAAAGCACCTTTGATAAACATCCCTGAGCCCAGGAACTCCAAGAACCACGACCTCAAACGCTTCGCTTTGTTCTGGCAAATCTAGTTCTCTTTGCAGCTCCCCATCCAGTAAGTTCCTGTCAATGATGGCAAATGACCGATAATATTTCTGAAATGTTGTAGAGACTGCTTCATCAGAAAACCTTGTGTATAACGCTATGGCTTCAGCGGTGTCTTCGGCTACTGCTCGCTCTTTTAGCCAAGTAAGTGTTCTCGACAACCGCCCAGTGCTATCGGATACGTAGCCTTCAATCGATTTTTCTATTGGTAAAGTTCTATTGCTAGGTGTGGCCATTGCTTTTGCTTCGGCGCATATTACGAAGTCGTTTTCAGAAGGGGCTCCTTCGTTTTCTCGAAACAGTAATATGACGTCCGAATGAGGCGCAGCTTTATTCCGATCTTGCTTTAGTTGCCATTTCATTACTTCAATAAGCTGCTCTTGCCGCTCACTGGACAAATAGAATAAAGATAGAATTTCACCAAAATCACCAGACATCACTGCGCCTGGATTAGGGAATTTGCTCCCGATTATTGCTGACGCAGTTTGCCCGCTCCTCTCTATTTGGCCAGGTAGACTTTCACGTCGAAAATAACACCAAGGCAGTTTTCCAACCAGAAAGTCCTCTAGAATTGCCTCATTGCCCTCACTAAGAACATGAGTCCTTACTTCAATAGCACCTTCGGGCTTTTGATAGTCTTCAAATAAGTCGGCGACATCAACCATGAGCTTTTAGATTCCAATTCATTATTTTTCTATTCATATCAGTGGCCAATTTTCCGCTACTTAAAGACTCATTGAATTCCGAGCTCTTCCAACATTGACTAAGTTCGATTCAAGAAGTTTCGGGGGAAAAGTCACCAGCCTGACTATGATTATTAGCACTATGCTCTTGGGATTGCGTCCCGCTTTGGGCTGACTTGTAGCCGCGCAGCATTGGAAAGGCTGTTCCAGCCCCAGCAGGGGCGACACAACACCCGTTTTTTTAAGTTTTATCGACTTCCCGCAGAGTAATACTGGTCTTGGATTTATTAATAATCCAACCTTCTGCCCAATCAATGGCTTCCTGCTCCGACTTGAAAAGGTTGCTCTCTACATCGAAACTCATGGCTATCCCTTCAGGGCTATCAAACTTCCCTATTCGAGATGATACGTAAAGAATTACCACCGCTTGATACCCGCTGTACCCTTTACTCGGTCCCACGTAAACATAGCAAGGGTGAATATCTGCAGGCATATCAAAATCAACTGCAAATTTTTTGTTGCTCATTAAACCTCCGATAGAAAAACTTAACGCCCGGCTCACGCGCCGGTTTGGAGCCGTAAAGCGGCAAAATTCGATCGCTGTGCAGTCGATTGTTAGGCCGGCTATGTAAACTGACTCTTTCAGCATGCCCTCTCCAAGGATCGCCATGCTGGTGAAACGACGCGGACGAAATTGCCATCATAGTCCAACCTATCGATCGAGACGAACGCGAAGCCGCCTCGCTCGCTCCCTAAAAGCAGCTTCGCCACCTTCAAGGATGTCACAAACCACCTTGCGGATCACAGCATCCTCTAGCCCACCCGCTACATAGCTGATTGGTGGCAGACCACCTGAAAGATGCGGACCAGCTTCGGCGACGATGATCTGATCCGCGTCGGTATTGATCACGAGATTGGCGTTGTGCGTCACCATGATGACCTGACGTTTCGCCTTCGCCGCGATAAATAGCGCCACCAGCTCGTCGAATACCGACTTTGGATCGAGATTTTCCTCGGGCTGGTCGATAATCAACGGTCGGTCGTCAGAGTCGTCAAGAGCAAGGTAGAGGAGCAACAGGACGATCCCACGCGTGCCTGGTGACAACTTGCGGATGTCGACACCGTCGTAGGAAATCTCGTAGCGGACGGCGATATGTTCGGTTCCGAAAAGCCAGTGTGCGAACCGCTTCGACCACGCGCGGAATTCAGTTTGCTGCGTTGGGGAAAATGGCGCGTGCGATAAGAGGTCTTTCAGGTATTTTCCCATAAAGACCG
Organism: Idiomarina sp. OT37-5b; assembly: GCF_002968395.1. Classification (NCBI taxonomy): domain Bacteria; kingdom Pseudomonadati; phylum Pseudomonadota; class Gammaproteobacteria; order Alteromonadales; family Idiomarinaceae; genus Idiomarina; species Idiomarina sp. OT37-5b. The sequence continues at coordinate 1,240,888 of NZ_CP027188.1, read as the reverse complement.
TCATAGCATTCTGAACCTCGGCGGCAGAGCCGGTTTCCCATGCAGGTTTGAGAGCGTCCGTCGCGGCTGCGATCAACGAGCCGCGCCCGTAAAAAGGGCCCGCCTTGCGCCGGTCGAGGAGCTCCTCTTCGGCAAACGCGCCCCAGGTCTGGACGTCGGCAATCCTGCTGACCGAAAAGCTGAGTTTCTTGAGCGTGCCCGATGACGCGGAAAGGCGAGCCATCAGCGGTGCGTACAGGCCAGCCAGTGCGTTTTGCTCGTTTATGATGGCCTCGAACACGCGGCCATAGGTGTCGTCGCGCTCAGCCTGCAGATCCTTCCGCCGTGCTTCTGCGCCCTTGGCGTCAGTAAGCCGTGCTTCCAAGGTCCGAAGCGTCGAATTTTCTTGCGCAATCCGCTTTGTAAGTGCCGCGTATTGCTCACGAACTAGTTTGTCCGCGCCGAATAGCGCCTCGAGTCGTGCCATCTCTGCTTCGATCATGGCAAGCGGAAGCATCGCGAGATCTGCGTTATCGGCAATCAGGGCAACATTTGGATCGCCGGGCGGTGGCGGAGCACCGTTAAGCTTGCGAACCTCTCCGTCGGCCCATGCAGTGTAGGCAGTTAGGCTCTTGTCGACATCGCCCTTGTAGATCAGCAAGAACTCGTCCCATTGACCGGTGTTGAGGCCACTATTGTTGTGTCGCGCCTGGATCTGACGGAGCATTTCAGGCGCGCCGGTAGCGCGCATACTGCGAACCTCGTCCTGCAGTGCGATAAAGGTTCGACGCTGATTGTTGTAGGCTTGTATCTTGGTCCTGAGCGCCTGTGCCGCCTCGCTGAGCTGGGTGTGCCTCGCGACCTGCACGTCAGTACCCTTGACCACCAGCTTAGCCTGGTCAGCGGTATAGCCAGCGATCAGCTTCTTCTTTTGCTCAACCTGTTTGCTAAGGCTAGACACGAGGCTCTCTTTCTCGAGCTCGGAAGCAATAACGTCGGAGATGTCTGCGATCGCCTCCGCCTCACGCTCTCGCGCTTGCTGGAAGCGAGCGGTCCGTTGCTCGCGGAGCTCAGTGAAGTCAATCGCCCACTCACGGTCGTCCTGTGAGTGGGAATCGAAGATAACGCGCTCAATCTCATCGACGAGACCATCTGAGACACCTGTGGCCGAACACAGCTCCTCGACGAATTGCTGAGAGAGATATCTCGCACGAGGGAAAGACATATGGCCGTTTGCGTCGCGACCATCAAGTGCACGTGTCTCCGTCGCGCCGCCGCCCCAAGTCAGTGTCGTGGAGGAGCCCCCGATGAGTTTCCGTGCGCGAGCAAGGAACGATGGGCTGACGTTCTCGTCAGCCTCCCAGCCAGCTGGAGTTATTGCATCGCAACCAGCGGCAATCACATCGGCCAGTGCCGTCTTGCCCGATCCCCGCGCGCCTATGATGGCGACTAGGCCGGGATTGAGTGGAATATCGGGCGTGGCCGCCCAATCTGCGTCTTCAATGTGTACATGCGAGATGACCTGCGACGGCATGGCCGAACTTGGCGGTTTCTCACCAACATAGGCCCGGCCTTCCGGATCGATGCAGGCCTGTCGTAGGGCATCAAATGTCAGTGCACCCTTGACCCACGAGAAGCGATTGTCGACTGGCTGCCCAACGGACGCTTGGTCGTGGGAGTCACTTCCATGGAGACACGGTTTACACCCGTCATAGCGCGAGCGCAGCTCTTCGACGCTGACGCTCCGTTGGCCGATCCAGAATTCACGCTGTGCGACACTGCTGGAGAAGATGATGTGGGCGAATTTCTCTATCTCCTGGCGAACGGTCGCGTCTGCGGCCTGACGGACGCCGGAAGTGCCGTCACCGGAACCGCCAGCAACAGCGATCAAAATGTTCCTCTTCGCCCATTCGCTTTCGGCGATAACCTTTCGTAATTGATCGAAGTTTACTTTGAACTGTGTGGCGCCGTGTCGAAGCGCGGCGCCGTCATCAGTGATGGTCGCGTCTGAACTTTTGCCCAACTTTATCAGTTCCTCGCGCGTGCAATCGAAACGGTCGCCAAAAGCATGGAACTGAAGACGCTTGAGAATGCGTTTCACTTCTGAGAGGTGCTCAGGGTCTTCAGGGCTAACCAGCAAATGGATGTTCACGAAGCCCGTTTTAGCCGCCACATCGAGGCGCAATTCGATGTTAGGGAAGATTAAAGACACATCGGGCAATCGGCCTGCGTCCTTATGCTGAAGGAATTCCTCATATGTGTCGGTAACGTAGTAGTCGGTGACCGCGACCGCCTCAACCCTCGGCGTCAAGGCTTCAAGCGTCGAGAGATATGAGTTCCAAGGGTCGGATACACCGAATTGGTTGTTGAGGATAGTGCCGGGCGCATGGATATGCGGCTCCCATCTATGCCATTCAGAACCGCGATTGATCACTTACATCTCCAAATTATCATTCTTGTTTAGGTCGTCACGACCACGCTCAATAGGAAAGGCCTAACATTTGTATATTGTGCGTGCGCATTTAGAAACTCGTCCAATTAATAGTTTTCGGTTCTTAACTTACTGAAAAAGCGTGTATTCCTAAGTTCAAAGGTCCCGAATTAGCAAAGGCAATTTGAGCATGCTCAGTTACACTCTACCGAGCGCACAATATCCAACCTTTATTTTTATTATGTAATTGACATTAAACGACTTAAATACACAACACAACAACAAAACGCGCAATATTGCCGAAATGAATTTGCCGTTCGTCGCTAGCGTCATCCACACTTGTTAATAATGGGACGGCTAATCATTAGTTGGAGCAGGCAGGGGGAATAAGGTCCGCTGTTCGCTCACAGCGGACGTTTAGATAGAGTTTCTAATGGCCTCAGGCTATTTAGATTTTTTGACGATAAAAAATTGATAGCCAAACTCTGCCAAATAGTTTTTGTAGATAGCAAGTTCAGCGGCTATGTCATTAAATGCTTCTGACCTTGGTCGTTCCGACATCAACTCAGCAAGTCGCTGCTCCAGCGATTCATAATAGTCACGCCAACCCTTATCATCGAGAGTAAACGTATTGATGAGTTCGTAGCCTGCTTGCTGAATTTGTGCCTGGCGTTTGCCAACGGTTTGCATGTCCGGGTATTCGCGTGACCAAAATTCTGCGGCTTCATGGCTGCGGTTGTCGGTTAACCAAACGAGGTCATTGAATACCATGAAACCACCGGGCTTTAACAGTCGTTTCCAGGCCGCCAGCGCTTTCTCAACACCCAGTACGTAAATGGATGTTTCGCACCAAAGGGTGTCGGAGGATTCATCGGGGAAGTCGATATCGGCCATACTCATGTTAAGCGGCTTTACCCGTTGCGTTAAGCCGTTGGCGTGCAGATGCTCCGAGAGCTTGTCCAGGGCGGTCTGTTCGTTGTCTATCGCGGTAATGTGAGCGTCAAGTGCGTTGGCAAGTACCAGTGTTGCAGCGCCCTTTCCGCAGCCGATTTCCAACAACGTTTTCGGTGGCGTTGGTAACTGCTTGAGTGCGTGCAAGGTGTCGGCTGCGGTGCCGGGTCCCCAACGTTCAACGCCGTTAAACACCTTAAAGAAATCCTGCATGTAGCGTTCTTGTTCGTTCATAGCTTGTGACAACCGTTTCAGTCTGGGGGCTTCCTGTGCGGACAAACGCGTTTGGTCGGCGATGTTCGCTCCACTGGTTGGTTATTAAATCACGTTTTGGCGGAACAATTTAGTATCTTAAAAAAAGTCCCTCCGCAGAGCGAAGGGACTTTCAAAGGGACTTTCAAATGGACGTTCTACTACTTTTTCACGAGGAGTGCGGTCTGTCCCGCCGTCATCGCCCCCTGGGCGTTACTACTTAAGGAGACACACGAAGTGCTTAAGGAGCTTTTTTCAAAGCCCTTTTATTTAAGCACCCTCTCCTCGCGCTGTCTGTAGAAATAAAACGCATCGTGTTGTGCGAGATCGCTGTATGTTGCGGGTTCAGGCCGTAAAAAGCCGACTAGGCGCTGCAAAGTCTGGCTGTTCTCAAGAACGAACATTACCTGTGGTGATCAATCATCTTGTCGGTGCGTAATTATGTAAAAATGGAAATTGCCGTCCTCGTCCTCTTTGCCATCGAAGTGATGGCCCCATTGCTGGATTTTTATATAATGTTCGTAAACCTGACTGGCTGCATCTAGCGATTCTGCGGAGCCTCGCATCAAACAGGTTTTAATACGACACTGCAGATAGTCCACGTTGATGTTCTTAAGCGCGTCAAACTGCATAAAGTTTGTAATCTCTCCCTCACGCGAAGTGCCCCAGGAACTAACACCATTCTCGTTAACAAAACGGTCAACGATTTTTGGGTAATAGCTATTTTCCCGCGCTACTTGTGCGTAAATCCCTCGAAAGTGAAAAGGATGTTTGCCAATAAGTTCTTCGGTGCTATTCGACGATTCTTGCTCGGCTTTTTCTCGGGAGCTATCGGCTATTTTGGCGTCTGATTTAACCGTTTGCCGCTGGCTCACCGCTTGCTGCATAACGCCTGACTCTGCGGACTCAACCGCACCTGAATTGAAATTAGATGGAGTTGGAGGTTCTGCCTCTTGCGACTGGCTAACTCCCAACCAATAGCCTACCCCACCTGCAACTAAGGCGGTTACGGCGATAGCTGTTTTACTCATTGCATCTTCCCTGAACTAAATCGTAAACCTTTTATAGCTTAATTAGACGGTTGGACTCAACACGAATTGTTCGGGCGACGTCTGACGGTAAGAATTTTTAAGCTTTTGGGCGCCGGCTTCATTTAAGCATTACAGTTTTTATTACTGGACTCGTTCAACCCTTCGCGATTCATTTTTCAAGACTGCTATTGATTCTACAGCGGTGCAACGACTTAAAGATATCTCATTTTTAGGCGCTGTAGATTACACAACGAACAAAGACATTTCTGGTAGCCGTTTTGAGCATTCACTAGTAGTTGCCACTATCGCACAGTATGCGTGTTCAATTAGGCAGTATGACGCTAACAAACTTAGCTGTGCCACACAGGCGGCCAAGATAATTGTCGCTGAGATTGTTGCGGGGTCACCCGAACACGTATTTCGGTTTAATCCGATCACCGATTTCGGTCTATCCGAACAGTCCATGGTGGGTCAGTTTTATTGACCGTTTTTGTCGACGTTGATGTGCCAAGGCCGCAGTTGGTCGAGGTCATCACCGTCGTTGAGTAACGGCAGTTGCTCGGGGGGCGTCTTAGATCGCGGTTGACTATAAACTGGCATGACCCCTTGGTAGCAGTCAGAATTTTTTTGTATTAAATTAATGAGCTGATCATTCACTACCGATTGCCCAAGGAAGGACAATGGCGCGCAGACGAAGCGGTAAATCATTAATAGAGGGACTCCTCGATCTCTTTGTGACTTGGCCCTGGTATGTCAGTCTTGCTCTCGCAATATGTATATTTTGGGGCATTGATATTTATCAGCAATTAACGCCCGAGGCCGCAGTTCGGCCTAAAAGCAGTAATCCGGGCGATGTTGTGGTTGCTGCATTTGAGCCCGCTAAAGCGATGGCGCTTACGTTAGTAAAGATCTTTTTGCCGATATTGCTGGCAATTGCAAGTTTTGTGTCATTTATCAAGTCATTGCTAACGCAAAGACATTACCACTATGTTGAGCAGTCGCCGACATCAGCTTCACTAAATGAAATGTCATGGAGCGATTTTGAATCGTTAACCGGTGAATACTTTAAACGCGAAGGCTATACCGTAAAGCCCACAAAAAAAGGTCCTGATGGCGGTGTTGACTTACGCATAAAAAAAGACGACCGACTGTACCTGGTGCAGTGTAAACAATGGAAAATGCGTAAAGTACCCGTTGCGGTCGTTCGAGAGCTTTATGGACTCATTGCCGCAGAAAACGCCGCCGGTGGTTTTATAGTGACTTCCGGAGAACTGACACGTGAAGCACTCGACTTTGCGAAAGACAAACCCATATACATGATTGACGGCACCACTTTTCACCGGTTTATCCGCCAACGTGAAAAAGACGCCGTTACATTTCCCCCTAACCATGTCAGTAAAGTTACCGTCATACATTGCCCTAACTGCAATAGCCCAATGGTTAAACGCACCGCTCGGAACGGCGCCAATGCGGGAAGGCAATTTTGGGGCTGCCGACGCTTTCCACGGTGTTATGGGACGCGGGATATTAATTAGCCACACAGCTTATTATCTAACCGTATATTTTAGGACTCCTCGATTGCTGGTAACTGTCTAGCCAGACACCCGGAGGTTTCTTTTACAATCGGTTCAATTTCATCTAATGCGTTATCTATAGCATTTACAAACACTTCGTCATCTTGATACTTCTCACTGGTCAGTTCGTGAGTAAATGCAGCAGTATGTACCTTAGACCGACGCCGACTATTCGTTTTACGCGCACCATCAACCTGCGTCAAAACCTCAATCAACTTTTGACGAAATGCTTGTTCACCTGGTGCAACCACGGCTCTGAAGTAAATTTTCTTACCGCCGTAACCAAACTCATATAAAAATGCTTCTTTCTACGACCAGCCTAGCTCGCTGTTGCGCCTGTTACCAACTGTACGAACGTCGGATAGCTCGTATGCCTTGCTTACTAAGCGAATTTAAAAGTAGCGTTCTCGTTACCGATTAAACTAGCAATTGGCCGTCCGCTGAGAGCGATGAGCAGACCTTTCTGACTTTCGGTTTACTTCAGTGACTAGCCGTCCCGTTATTAGTAAGTGTGGCTGTCGCTAGCGATGCACGGTACATTCACTTCGATAATACTGTGCGTTTTGTTCTTGTGTTGTGTATTTAATTCATCTAGTGTCAATCACATAACAAAAAATAAAGATTGGATATTGTGCGCTCGCTAGAGTGTAACTGCTCATGCTCAAATTGCCTTTCCTAACTCGATATCTTTCAAGTCAGGAATGCCCGCTTGATCAGACAGTTAAAAGCCGAAAGCTATCAATAGGACAAGTTTCTAAGTGCGCACGCACAATATACAAATGTTATACGTGAAGGAGCACAGATGAACATCGTCACCCCCCCGATTACTGTCGGAGAAGATGAGGCATTCGAGCAAGATGTCCTTGGCCGAAGTAATTTTGGTCAATCTCTATTGAATTTAGTTTGCCAGTCAAACGATGAGCTTGTTATTTCTCTCGATGGAAAGTGGGGTGAAGGAAAGACTACGTTTGTAAAAATGTGGAAAGGCATGCTCAATCAAGCCGACGTTCCTAGTATATATATTGATGCTTTTTCAAACGACTATATAGATGATGCATTTATTGCCGTTACTAGCGCTATTACAACATATGTTGAACTGAATTCTGTTAACCCGGATGCTCAAAAGTCAAAAGAATTCCGAGAAAAGGCAAAGCATGTTGGAGTTCAATTATTATCTTGGACTGCTAAAGTCGGAATTAAAGCGGCCACGCTGGGTGCAATAAAAGATAGTGACATAGACGAATTAAAAGATATTCAATCCGATGTGGCTAAAGGGTTGTCTACAGTTGTAGGAGAGTACGTCGGCGAAAGGCTAGCGTCACACAAGCAAGATGTAGAACTGCTTCAGTCATTTAAAGGTTTGCTATCGGAAATGCCGAGCCTTCTTAGTCCAGAAGGCGACAAGCCTCTAGTAATAATTATCGATGAGCTCGATCGATGTAAACCCACTTATGCCGTAGAGCTAATTGAAAAAATTAAGCATCTATTTTCTGTTAAAAATGTTGTATTTGTTCTGGTTATGCATAGAAAGCAGCTTGAAGAGGCCGTTAAGTGTATATACGGGCAAAATATAGATGCGCACACCTATCTTCAAAAATTTATTAACATAGAAACCACGATCCCCAAGAAAACCGGCGACCGTCACGATAGCGACATCAATCAGTACAATAAAAGACTATTCGGCTTACATCAAATAGAAACGTGGGGAGATGGCCGCAATCTATTGGATTCCCTGGACGTGCTCGCCAAGCACTTTAATTTATCATTGCGCCAGCTTGAGAGGGTCTACACAAATCTGGCGGTTTTTTACGCATCCTCATCAAAGAATCAGCTTAGGCTTGTTCCCATAATTTCATTTCTGGCCGTTATAAAGGTAGTTGATCCATCCATTTATGAGGCTCTTTTGCATCAAAAAATGACCTACGAAGAGCTTTGCGAAAAGACTGGGCTATCCGAGCATGATCAAGAAGATAGAAATTTGAGAAGGTTACAGTTTTTAGCAATGTGGCTTAAGTTCTCGCTTATAACCGATGAGCAGTTTGAACAGCTTGATGAGAATGATCGAATAAGAGGCTTCGGCCAATCATTGTGGGAATACGATGTAGAACGAAATCGATTAATTCCTATATTTATCCAAAAGTTAAGCATGTTTACTGTTTCATAGATATGTATAACAAGCGGCATGTTGCCGAACTGGTTTTCGGCTGCGCTCCAAACTAGCCGCAAATGCGGGCGTTATGGTGTATGAACATGAAAAAGATCATCAAGAGTCCTGAAGACTGTGACGATGCTGAGCTTAAGTCATTTGAAGAACTGGTGACCGATGGCGGAGAAGTTGCATTGGCAGGCCTTCGGCAAAGAATTCAACACGCTGAGAAGCTTGTGTTCATCAATGATGGGAAATGCGTCGCCATTGGAGCAATTAAGAACCCTAATGCCGGATATAAAGCTCGAGTTTTCGAAAAGTCGGGGGCTCGTGAACAAGGCAGGTATGAATATGAAATCGGCTGGCTGTATGTGTCTGAATCAGCGAGAGGCAAAGGCTATGGGCGTGCTTTAATGGAGTCAATCATTCACACGTTGTCTGGCAAGGCATGCTTTGCCACAACTCGGGAGGATAATGATTCTATGCATCATTTATTCAATAGGTTCGGTTTTTCGAAAATCGGACAGCCATATAGTAGTGACAATGGCGACTACTCACTTGTCCTTTACGCAAAACCATAATAAGGGCAGGCATGGCGAAGACTATCCGTTGAAGCTTCATATTTACTACAAAGCTGCGTGCTGGCGGCTTTATGCAATGAGGGAAAGCGAATGAGATCCTTGGTGCTCATCCTTACAACGGTGTTTGTGATTGTATTCGCATCAATGACGGTAGTCGGTGGCTATATGACTTACCAGAGAATCGAATCTTCAAATCGAGCAATTGATGCAGCAGTTACCGTCAGTCAGGACTCGGTGGAGTTTCGTATAGAACGAGCTGGTCCCGGTCTAGTAATATTATGTTTAGGGGCAGTCGGTTTACTTCTCATGGCGTACAAGGTTCCCACAAGAGAGGTGCTTGGATACAAAACCGAAGGCGAAAGCGGGCCAGGTTTGGGCTTAATGATGCGTAAGAAGGTGTTGGATACAAAGAAAACCAATATTCCGTTGCCAGTTTGGTGGCTTTTAAAGAAAACGGAGCGATTTGAGCGAGTCGATGACCGTGCATAACCATGCAGTCAACGGGCCCGCCCCTCCTCTGCACCTTTGGCTTCGCTCCAAGCGGCCCGTGACCTCCAGCGTTAGGTGTATGAAATCGAGATGACTTCTGAATCGACCAGAGATAATGCAATCCTCCTATGCTCAGAATGCTTTGCAGATGAGGGGTTGAGAATTGATGCAGCCAAGCAAGGGCTTGAACAACAAGATGTATGCCCGAATTGCGGAAGTATTGAAGGTCGTAAACTCACAAAAAAACATATAGAAGGCCTCGCATGGCGTTTTTTTGTGAGTGGTACGACAATCCGTTGTAATTACGGCGCAGCGCCCAGAATTCAATGCAATGAGTATCACTATCGTAAGAGTGATATTTCCCCATCTTCATGGCTTGAAAATGACATTAAGCTGATTGAAGAAGCAGCAAAGGTAGGGTTCTTTTACTATGGCCCCCGACTCTGGATGCTTGGTGAAGTGGAGCCGCTCAAGGCTCTGCAAGACCCTGCGAAGAGGCCACAGATTATAGAGCGAGTGCTAACGGAATACCCAGTAACGGTGCTCGCTAAAGGTACTAAGTTTTATCGCCTTCGTGTTGAGCCGAATCGGCCAGCGGATACTGGAGAGTACGACAGTCCCCCGGTTGAGTATTCGGGAAATGGACGCTTGTGTTCAACAGATCTTCAAGTGATGTACGGTTCCCAAGATATCGATGTTTGTATCCATGAGTGCCGAGCCGCAGCAGAAGACGACATTTATGTCGCTACTATAGTGACTCAGAAAGATTTACGTCTTCTCGATTTGACTCATGTCCTTGAAGAGGAATGCACTGAGTTTGAAAGTCTAGATATGGCGATACATATGCTGTTTCTTGCCAAACCTCATTCATATGAAATTTCGCGAGCTATCGCATTAGCGGCACGAGACGCTGGTTTTGATGGTGTCATTTACCCCTCGTTTTTCAGTCTAATTCGTACGGGCGGTCATCCTTTTGAAACTGCTTACGGTCTCTCCTTGCGCAGATTTCATTCAGGGAAGAACAAGTATGCGGAGGCATTCACAATTAAGAATTTAGCCTTGTTTGGACGTCCTCTAGAAAAAGGCGTAGCCAGTGTTAACTGTATCAATCGACTTATACTCTCCCACATTGGTTACCAAGGTCACTTTGGGCCAGTCGAGTATTGATACACATGAGAGCACCTATCAAAGCCATTAAATTAGCTCCCAACGGCCGCCGAATGCTCGCAAGATCGTGCCGTTTATGGCGGCGTTAATGTCCGCAATTGGCACTAAGCAGCCATCCAACAGATACGCCTCCCTTTCAGCGGTTAGCTCAGCAAAAACTGAGACCACCTTTCGTCTAAGCTGCCCACTCGGGTAAAGCTCCCTAACTGTCTAATTAACGATCAGCAACGCTGATTTTGTAGTGTAGATAATTCGTTGAAACGAACATCGTATATTCATTTAGTCCCCACACCCCCTGCGACCCAAACTGTCGCACCCATCGTTTACCCTGCTAGCAGTGACATCGGATTTATCCGTGGCATAATGACTGCAACTTAAGGACGATATAACAAACAACAGGGTGTGCTGTGAATACTGAAAACTACTCTCAAACCGCTTCCTTTATTTGGTCGGTGGCAGACCTGCTGCGAGGCCATTTTAGGCAATCTCAGTACGGAAGGGTCATATTGCCCTTTACCCTCTTACGCCGTTTAGAGTGCGTTTTAGCGCCAAACAAGCAAAAAGTGTTAGAAGCCGCTAAACAGCATCAGAACAAACCTGATGCAACACGGGAGCTATTGCTGTTAAAAGAATCAGGACATCAGTTCTTCAATGCATCATCGTTGTCGTTGGCTACATTATCGGATACTCAAACAGCAGACGACTTGCTCTCTTATGTACAATCATTCAGCCAGTCAGCACGGGAAATATTTGATCACTTTAACTTCGAAGAGTTTGTGCTAAAGCTGGCGGAAGCAGACCTACTTTATCAGGTCACTCAGTTATTCGGCTCGAAGATAGATTTGTCGACCAACCGCATATCCAACTACGGAATGGGAATCATCTTTGAAGAGCTCATCCGTAAATTTGCTGAGAGCTCTAATGACACCGCCGGTGAGCACTTTACCCCGCGTGATTGCGTGCATGCCGCTACCTCGTTATTGATGACCGGTCAGGAAGACGTGTTATCGCCCAACAGCATCATTACCATTTACGATCCAACAGCCGGCACCGGCGGCTTCCTGTCTGAATCCGAAGAGTACATTCAGTCCATTAGTGATAAAGTTACCGTCAGGCTGTTCGGTCAGGAGCTTAATCCAGAGTCCTATGCCATCTGCATGGCCGACATGATGATCAAAGGCCAGCAGGTTGAAAACATCAAACTCGGCAACACCTTATCGAACGACCAACTGGCGCATGAAAAATTCAAATACATGCTGGCAAACCCACCGTTTGGAGTCGATTGGAAAGCCTCGCAGCGCGTTGTCAACGACGAGCACAAGGTAAAAGGCTTCGATGGTCGCTTCGGACCCGGCTTACCAAGGGTATCCGACGGCTCATTGCTGTTTTTATTGCACTTAGTCAGCAAAATGCGTGACCCACGTGAAGGCGGCTCTCGCATAGGTATCGTCTTAAACGGTAGCCCACTGTTTACCGGCTCTGCGGGCAGTGGTGAATCTGAAATCCGCCGTTACCTCTTGCAAAACGACTTGGTCGAAGCCATCGTCGCCCTGCCCACCGATATGTTCTTTAACACCGGCATCAGTACCTATATCTGGATTTTATCCAACGCTAAAAAACCAGAACGTAAAGGCAAACTGCAACTGATTGACGGCAGTGAAGCTTTCGCAAAGATGCGTAAATCGCTCGGCAGTAAACGCAAGTACCTCACCGAAGAAAATATCAACGAACTGGTGCGTTTATACGGTGCCATGGAAGAAACCAAAAACAGCAAGGTATTCCCTAACGAAGCCTTCGGCTATCGTCGCATCACTATTGAACGCCCGTTGCGGCTTAATTTCCAGGCCAGTGAAGAGCGTGTCGCCCGCTTAGATGATGAAAAGACACTGCAAAAGCTTAAAACCGACGATTTTGACCAACTGAAACAGGTCGTTCAACGCATTGACGCTGAAACCCTGTTCAAAAATCGTGACGACTTCACCAACGCACTGAACGCCCAACTCAAGGCAAGCGACATAAAGCTAACCGCTGCACAGCTAAAAGCATTGCTCAACGCCTTAAGCGAGCGCGACAGCGACGCTGATGTCTGTACCGACAAGAAAGGCAACGCTGAGGCCGACTCCGGCTTACGCGACTACGAGAACGTGCCGCTGACAGAAGATATCTACGAATACTTTGAACGTGAAGTCAAACCACACGTGCCAGATGCCTGGATAGACGAAAGCAAACGCGACGAGCAAGACGGCGAAGTCGGCATTGTTGGCTTTGAAATTCCGTTTAACCGCCACTTTTACGTATTCGAGCACCCTCGCCCGCTCGAGGAAATTGACGCAGACCTCAAACAATGCACGGATAAAATTAAGCAGATGATTGAGGAGTTGTCGGCGTGAGCTTGAAGCGATACAAAAGTTTTAAAAAGGCAGGCGAAGAGTGGTTGCCAGAAATACCATCGCATTGGACTGTAGTGCCGCTTTGGTCTCTCTTTGCGCGTCATAAGCTGACAGGGTTTGCGAACGAGCAACTTTTATCGGTATACCGAGATTATGGCGTTATCCCAAAAAAATCTCGCAAAGACAACTTCAACAAAGCCTCTGAGGACCTATCCGCTTACCAATTAGTCGATGTTAATGATTTAGTTATTAATAAGATGAAGGCTTGGCAAGGTTCGGTTGCGATATCAAAAGAACGCGGCATTGTCAGCCCCGCTTACCACGTATATGCGCCGCTTCACAATGAGTCCCCCAGATATTTACATTATTTGTTTAGATCGAAAGAATACATTGTTGGATATTTAGCGAACTCAAAAGGTATACGCGTCAACCAGTGGGATTTAGAGCCGCAGTTGCACTCCCGAATGAAGGTCCTTCTGCCGCCGAAACTTGAACAACAAAAAATAGCCCAGTTCCTCGACTACGAAACGACAAAAATTGATGCGCTGATTGACGAGCAAAAACGGTTGATTGAGTTACTCAAAGAAAAGCGTCAGGCGGTTATCAGTCATGCGGTTACCAAAGGGCTTAATCCAGACGCACCGATGAAAGACTCAGGTGTTGAATGGCTTGGCCAAATCCCTGAACATTGGAAAATCACTCCAATCAAACATGTAACAAAAACTTTTGAACAGGGCTGGAGTCCTCAGTGCTTTAATGAGGCCGTATCCAACGATAGTGAGCTTGGTGTTCTAAAAGTAGGGTGCGTTAAACAAGGAAGGTTCGATTACTCAGAAAACAAACGTCTACCGCCTGAACTTAAATTTAAAAGTGAGCTCGCAGTCAGAGCAGGAGATCTTTTGATATCGAGAGCCAATACGCGCGAATTAGTAGGCAGCGCTGGTGTTCCAACTGTGAACCACGACAATTTGATGATTAGCGATAAGCTTTTTAGGTTGAAGCTAACCGGTCAAGCAATATCAAGATTTGTATGTTTTTTTCTAACGACAAAAGCGGCGCGACAGCAAATTGAGCTAGCAGCAACTGGAGCAAGCGACTCGATGCTAAACATTGGTCAAGGAACAATCAGAGAAATGCCATTCCCTTGCCCTCCAGTTGAGGAACAGCGTCAAATCGTAGATTACGTCGTTCGTGTAAATTGGCAACTCCTTGAGCTAGCGGGGGAAGCTCTTAAGCTAGTCAATACACTCAAAGAACGTCGCTCTGCCCTAATCTCAGCAGCCGTCACCGGCAAAATTGATGTGCGCGACTGGCAACCGCCTGCAGGTTCCGATACAGTGGATTCAAACGCGTCAATGCAAACGGAGAGGCATTATGGCTGACAGCAAAGAGCGTCAGTTTCAGACGGACATACTGAATAACCTAGAAAAAGACGGCTGGTTAATTGGCTCAGCAGCTAATTACGATAAATCCAACGCGGTGTATACCGAAGACTTAATCGGCTTTGTAAAAGACGCCTACCCTGACCGCTGGGAGCGCTTTTGTAAATCAAATCCAGGTGACCCGGAAAAGCTTTTAGTTCACTCCGCCGTTAAAGGCATGACCCGCGACGGCGCACTTCATGTGTTGCGTCACGGCTTTAAAGCCATTGGCGGCACCATCAAAGTCTGCGCCTTTCGCCCCGACCATGGCATGAACCCCGATACCGAGCGCCGCTATCAGGCCAACCGTTTGCGCGTCGTTGAGGAAGTCTCCTACTCGCCCCATGCCCGTGAAGGCGACTATAACCCACGCATTGACCTGGTGTTTTTTGTGAACGGCATTCCAACCGCGACCATGGAGCTTAAAAGCGAGTTTAAACAAACCGTTGAACACGCCAAACGCCAATACAAGTTCGACCGTCCGGTAAAGGACCCTGTGACCCGCAAACCAGAGCCGCTATTGACGTTTAAGCGCGGTGCACTGGTGCATTTTGCGGTAAGTCAGGATGAAGTGGCAATGACCACCAAGTTGGCGGGTAAAGACACATTCTTCTTGCCGTTTAACTTGGGCAAAGAAGACGGCGCTGCCGGGAATCCACAAGCGGTGTCTGAAGACAGTTACGCTACGAGTTACCTGTGGGAACGGTTGTTTAACAAAGATGCCTGGCTAAAAGTCATTGGCCGCTTTATGCACCTGGAAGTGGAAGAGAAAGAAAACTTCGACGGACGCACGCAGAAAAAAGAAACACTGATATTCCCCCGCTACCATCAGTGGGATGTGGTTAATCAGCTTATTGATACGACACGCCGTGAAGGCCCTGGCAGTAAGTACCTTATTCAACACAGTGCAGGCTCAGGTAAATCTAATTCCATTGCCTGGACCGCTCATCAGTTATCGTCGTTGTACGCTGACGAGGGCTCTAAGCTGTTTAATTCCATTGTGGTGGTGACTGACCGTACCGTGCTCGATTCACAGCTACAAAACACCATACGGCAGTTTGAGCATGCCGATGGCGTGGTACGCGCTATTACCCGTGATGTCGGCAATAAGAGTAAGTCCGAGCAATTAGCCGAAGCGCTGCAGGAGCAGGTTCGGATTATCGTCGTGACTATTCAGACCTTTCCGGCACTGTACGATGCCATTGATAAGTACCCTGCTCTGCAAGCCGGTAACTATGCGATTATTGCGGACGAAGCGCATTCATCTCAGACCGGCGCGTCAGCCAGTAAACTTAAAGCGTTGTTAGGCGCTGACCGCCCTGAGGGTGAGGACATTAGCGCTGAAGAGCTATTGGATGCCGCCGTTCAGGCGCGGATGCCGAACGAGCGCATCAGTTACTACGCCTTTACCGCGACGCCGAAAGGTAAAACGCTAGAGCTCTTTGGTCGCCCAGTTGACCCGCATTCGCCCATTAGCGATGACAATAAGCCTAAGCCTTTTCATGTTTATTCCATGCGTCAGGCCATTGAAGAAGGCTTTATTCTCGACGTACTGAAAAACTACACAACTTACGCTACCGCCTGGAAGATTGCTCACCCCGAGGGTGAGGACAAAGAGGTCGACAGTAAAAAGGCACGCATTAAGCTGGCTAAGTGGGTTCGGTTGCACCCTTACAACATTAACCAGCGCGTTGAAATCATCGTTGAGCATTTTCGGGAAAACGTCCGTCATTTGCTGAACGGTCAGGCTAAAGCCATGGTGGTTACCGCCAGCCGTCAGGAAGCGGTGCGTTATCAGTTGGCAATGACCAGTTACATTGTCGATAAAGGCTATCAGGACGTGCATGCGCTGGTGGCTTTCTCCGGTGAGGTTCCCGCGGATGATTACATTACTGAGAGCGTGACCGAGTACGACAAAAAATTAAACCCGGGTTTGAACGGCCGGAAGCACGATAAAGCGCTCGACTCCGACGACTTTAACGTCATGATTGTGGCCAATAAGTACCAGACCGGCTTTGACCAACCTAAACTGTGCGCGATGTACGTTGATAAGAAGCTACAAGGCGTTGAATGTGTGCAAACGCTGTCGCGTTTAAACCGTACCTTCCCAGGCAAAGACCAGACCTTTATTCTGGACTTCTTTAACAGCGAAGAAGACATTCTGGAGTCGTTTAAGCCCTACTACACCACCGCAGAACTTGAGTCCGTTACCGACCCGCACATTCTGTTCGACATCATGAGTAAGCTTGATGAAGAGCATATTTACGAATGGTCAGAAGTGGAGAAGTTTGCTGAGGCATTTTACGACCCGAAAGCACCGGCTGCGAAGTTAGGTTACTACTGCAAACCCGCTAAAGAGCGGTTTATGGCACGGTATAACCACGCCGTTGAAACCCTGAAGCAGTCCAAGGATATGCTGAATCAGGCTCGGGTTACCGGCGATAAGGTCAGCATTAATAAAGCTGAAGACTCGGTTAAAGCCGCTGGTGAAATGGTTGACCAGCTCGACCTGTTCAAAAAGAACCTGAACAGCTACGTGCGCATGTACGAGTTTCTGTCACAGATTACACCTTACAACGACCATGAGCTTGAGTCGCTGTGCGTTTACGCAAAACATCTGTTGCCGTTATTGCGCATTGAACGACTGGACGACGAAGACGACGTGGACGTATCCGGCTTAACCCTGACCCACTACCGAACCACCAAAAAAGCCGAAAAAGAACTGAAGCTCGGTGAAGAAGACGGCGGCTACCTAAGCTCAGTTAAAGCCGTTGGCAGCGGTAAGCCTCACGATCCAGAAAAGAAAAAGCTGCAGGAGATCATCGAAGCACTGAATGACTTGTTTGGGGCGGAAGTTGGAGACGAGCATAAGTTACGCTATGCAGAAGGTATTGCCGGGCGCTTGCGTGATGATGACGAAGTGATGGCACAGGTTAACAAGCATTCCGAAAACGAAGTCATGCATGGGCTACTGCCACAGCGTCTATTAGACCGAGTTGTTGATTCGATGGATGATCATGAAAAGCTGTCGATGGAAGTGTTGGAGAACCCGGCTGTGAGGGATGGGTTTGCCAGGTTGATATTGAAGATGTTGGTGAGTTGCGATAATCAATAGTTTGGCTCAGCACCTACCCAAATTTTATTAAGATTGAGGGAGAGATGGCGGATACTCATCCAACTGAAAAAGGCGATAAAGCAATCACATTTGCTTGTTGGAATACTGGACTTTCTCCGAAAGGTAACCCCAAGAGCGACGTATGTCTATTCGGGTTTGAACACACCATTGAGATATTAATAGGTGTTTATCAGGCTGACTTTATAGCGTTATGCGAAATATCAGAAAGAGAAATAGAAAAACTTAATGATATTTTTTACGGAACAGGGTTTAAAGTTATTAACGGTATTGAATGCGTCAATGGAAAACGTTCAAAGTTTTCCCAAGCGTATATATTTGATTCAAAAAGAGTTAGTGTTGAAAGGAAGAATAGCATTGTAAAAAAGCATAACGACTCTCATCTAAAGGTGGGCCAGCAGCTCGTATTGTATTCAGAGTTTTCTGCCACCCCTATAGACATTATTGCCTCTCATTGGCCAAGTCACATGCATAATAAAGACGACACTCGAGAGACATGTGGTTACGCTTTGAGATCAGAGTTAGAGAATCAGGAGTACAATTTTGACAAGTCGGCGCTAATAGTGCTTGGAGATTTCAATAATGAACCGTTTGATTCATCTCTCGCTGAGAAATTGCTAAGCTCAAGAGATATAGAGTTAGTAAAAAAGAAAAGCCATCTGCTTTACAACCCTTTTTGGAAAGAATTAGGTTCATGTATTAAAACAGGTAGTGCAGGAACATACTTTTACAAAAATGGATCTGTTTCCAAATGGCTTAGCTTTGATCAGATCATGGTTTCTAGTAGTTTGATACGTGGTTTAGATTATCAACTCACTGAGATAGGAGGAGTTGTGCGAGATAAGGTATTATTAGACGAAATCCTAGATCGAAAAAAACCGTACGACCATTTACCCATTTTCAGTGTCATAGAGGCAATTTAACTGATGACTTCATTTAAAGCTGCAATTAAAGCCGGAATAGAATCCGCAGAATTAGCCCGTACTAAAAAAAATGAAATTCAATCATTATTTGATACTCTAGCTACCGATGTTGAGGAGGCTTTTGATCACAACGTGCGACTGTTTCTTAAGCGCCAGTTTAAGCCGGCTGAAGAACACCCCTTCGCTGTGGGTAGGGCAATCCAAGAGGCCATTGTTACCAACGGAGTAAAATTGATCCACTGACAACGGTTTAAAAGTGATCCACCTGAGGCATCATAGCCGCACTTTTCAATAAGACAAGGCGGCCTAACATGCTAACTCAGGAGCAACTAGTGGACATTCACGTTTTACACCGACAGGGATTAAGTAATCGCGAGATTGCACGCCGTCTTGGTATTTCCCGCAACACAGTAAAAAACTATCTGGCCCGGCCAACAGTAACGCCAAGCTATTCGGCGCGTGAAGCGCGCCCAACGAAGTTAGGCCCTTATGAGGCATATCTTCGGGAACGGATTAAAGCCGCTGAGCCTGATTGGATACCGGCAACGGTTCTCTTTCGAGAGATAGAAGCCCAAGGTTATAACGGCGGTATGACTCAGTTGCGACAGTATGTATCGCAGTTTAAAAAGCCAGAAGCGAGCGACCCAGTGGTTCGTTTCGAGACCCAGCCCGGTGAGCAGTTGCAAGTTGATTTCACTAACATCAACCGCAACCGGCGTCGCATGAAGGGCTTTGTCGCGACGTTATCGTTTAGTCGTGCAACCTTCGTACACTTTTCAGAGCGCGAGCGCCAAGAAGATTGGTTGTACGGTTTAGAAAAAGCATTTGTCTTCTTCGGTGGTGTTACTCAACACGTTCTGTTTGATAACGCCAAGACCATTATGATCGAACGTGATGCATATGGCTCAGGACAGCATCGCTGGAACCAAGCGCTGCTCGAGTTCGCTAAGTACTACGGTTTCCAACCGCGTGCTTGCCGCCCCTATCGGGCTCGCACGAAGGGCAAGGTTGAGCGTTTCAACTCGTATTTAAAAAGCAGCTTCATCACGCCATTAGCGGCGAGTTTGAAGCAGCATGGCTTACGCTTTGATGTGTCGGTGGCCAACGCTCACATTGGCCCATGGCTTGAACACGTTGCGCATCAACGTATTCACGGTACAACGGGACAGAAGCCGCAGATATTGCTTGAGCAAGAGCGGTTTCATTTACAACCGCTACCAACTAAAGAACACGGTCGTATCGTGACATCATCAGCGAGCCGACCAACACCGATAGAGAGCTTACAGCACCCGCTGAGCGTCTATGACAGCTTGTTGGAGGGACGTTTATGAACCTTCAACAAGAACGCATACTAGACGCTTGTGAGACGCTCAAGCTCGGAACCATTAGTTCTGAGTGGTCTGCCGTCGCAGATAAAACAAGTGCTAAAGAAGGTACTTTTGCCGACTTTCTAGAGCAACTACTGCAGCTTGAACTGCAAGCACGGACACGACGAACACAAGAGACGCTTCTTAAGTTGGCTGGCTTTCCAGCATTAAAATCGTTCGATGATTACGATTTTAAGTTTGCTAGTGGCGCACCACGACAGCAACTAAAAGAGCTAACTGGCTTAGCGTTCGTTGAACGTGCCGAGAACATTGTATTACTCGGCCCTAGCGGCGTTGGTAAAAGCCACTTGGCTATCAGCCTCGGTTACCTTGCGGTAATGCGTGGTATTAAAACTCGGTTTATTACAGCGGCTGATTTAATGCTTCAACTCGCAACGGCAAAAAGCCAAGGCCGACTTGAGCAGTATTTAAAGCGCAGTGTACTTGCGCCGAAGCTGCTCATTATTGATGAGATAGGTTATCTACCTTTTGGTCGCGATGAGGCGAATCTGTTCTTTAATGTTATCGCCAAGCGATATGAGCAAGGTAGTGTCATCGTCACTAGCAACTTGCCATTTTCACAATGGTCGAACGCTTTTGCCGATGACACAACGCTCACAGCGGCATTATTAGATCGGCTTCTGCACCATTCGCACATTGTGCAAATTAGTGGAGAGAGCTTCCGATTAAAGGGCAAAAAAGCTGCAGGAATAATACCTGCTGTCGAAACAAGCGCAGAAGTACTTGTTGATGCTTAAATGCAGCAATGGATCAGTTAAATACCGTTGTTGTGCACGAAAATGGCTGTAAAGGTGGATCAATTTTATTCCGATGCTTTTCGGATAAACCGCAAACCGGCCATGATAATTGACGCTGAGTAAGCACTTTTGTGGATCACTTTGTAGCCGGCGTCTGAAGTATAAAATTAGCTAAGGGTGGATCACTTTTACTCCGTTGTTTTTAGGACAAAAGTGGATCAGTTTTCATCCGTTGTTGACACCATAGGTGTTAAAGGCCACCATTACACAGCTATAATGGTCGCGCATGTGGACAAAGAGGGCAATGAGGGAACTCCGATAGAACTTGGAGAGTGGAAAATTAATGATGATGGCTATCCTTTGACTTTAAGTTACGCAGGTAAATCTTCAGTTTGTGACAACAAAGACGAGCTATTTGATGCCCTAACAGACTTCATTTCAAATACATCGATAGCAGAAAAGCTCAAACAAACGGCTACCCCTGAATAAGGGGCACTTAGCCCCTAAAGCTCCAGTTCTGCGAAGTCCCGATCAACATCTTCTTGGGTAATACCGATGTATCGCAGCGTCACCGCCTCTGAGCTGTGACGCAGCATCTTCATCACCCTTGCAATGTCGTTGGTGTTTTTGTAGTGGTGGTAACCTCTGGTTTTACGCATCGAGTGGGTTCCCAGATCGATACCAACCTCCTCGCCTATTGCTGCAAATGTTCGCGACACATAACGGCGACTTAATGGTTTCGCCGGTGTATTTTTAGACCATTGGTTTCGATAAGACTGAAAGAGATAAGTGTGGTCAGGATGTTCAGAGCGAATACGAGCAATGACCGCCCTCGCCTTTTCATTGAGTTTAATTGTCGCTAGCTTGGACGTTTTGCCTTCGACCAGCAACAGCCGGTCGTGCTCGATATTTTCAAACTTGATGGATAGTAAATCTGAGATCCGTAACGCCAGATTCAAGCCAACGTCCCAAACGTCAGCAATTTGCTGTCCGTAAGTTCGTTTGAGAAGGTAGCTGATCAGCTTCACAATATCCAGTTCTTTGCATATATCTCGCCTAGTCTCCACTTTTCAGATAGCCTAATTTATCGCCACGTTCTAACCAAAGAGGTAATTTATGAGTCGAGCATACCTCTCTTAAGCGCAGTGGCAGGCGCTAATTGATGAGTTTGAGCAAAGTGGTCTAAGCCGCAAGGCATTTTGTGACGCGCAGGGCATTAATCCGAACCACCTTAGTCAACGCCGCCGTTAGTTACAGCAGGAAACCGACTGTACCGGCTTTACACGGGTAGCGGCTGAGTCGTCGCCGAGATGGATTGCTCACCGTTCAGCGGCGGTCTTTGTGCTCCGCAACCGCCAGCGCGATAAAGTCCGGGCGTTTTACTGGGACAGAACCGGTTTTTTTCTTTGATATAAACTGCTGGAAAAGAATAAATTTAAATGGCCGCGGAAAGTAAAAGGTGATGTTCTTAATTTAAGTACACAGCAATGGCAATGGTTACTCGAAGGCCTCGATATCACCCTGATGAAAGCGAGCGTCAATCGCAAACAAAAGATGGCTATTATGAGCGAAGAGGTGCTAGGCTTAATGACCTATGCTTAAAAACGTTCACGCTCTTGCCCTGCCTTTTCTAATTAGTGGTTCGTTCAACCATTAATTTAACTAATTAAATTTCTAGAACCATTTTTCTACCTCCTAAAAAATAAAGGATGGATTCTAAATTCTTTTGCTAAATCAGTGATATCCAGCTCCGGTTTATGAAATGATGAATATATAACTAAATTATCTTTTTTTACAAATCCAATCACCCCAACCGTAAACCAAACTTTCACCAAACTCTCAATATCTAGCGCTCGTTCGTTATGTTCCTCGTCATTTTCATAATCATTATTTTTGCTCAACAAATAATTTGAGATATCCTCCTTTTCTTTTTCTGAAATATTATCAATATAAAAGCTAACGCCCTTTAGAAAGGAAATCGCATCCAGGTAATCTTTGATGTGTGGATAAATTGTAACCCACTCTTTAACTAATGCATTTTTTCTCTGCGAGTAAAACTTCTCTTCAGCTTCCAACACCATATTTTCGTCTAGCTCAACTTTACCATCACACTCCGCTAAACAAAGATTAATGAAACTGATTGCATCACGGGGCCTTAGCATTGTTCTCTCTAAAATAAAATCTGATGCGCTAACTCCATTCACATTAAACGCAAAAACATCATCAATTGAAACTTCCTTTGAACTCTCATATTGATTTTTAACTAAAAAATTAATTCTTTTATCAATTAACGCTTTTATCTCCTGTTTGTTCCAAGAAACCGCGTATATGAGTGACTCGTCTTTTTCCTCTTGTCTCAAGCTATTTCGGTAAATCCCCATAATTATATCGGTCCTGATCGAAATCAATACTTTAACCGATCTAATATCCAAGAGCTCTTTGAACGCTTCCAGAAGCGCATTGATGAAGTCATATCTGATTTCACTAGCGCTTAACCATGATTTGTCCAAATCATCGATACTTATAACTATTCTCACCTGTCGTTCATTAGAAAACTCTTCCTTTAGTACCTTTATAAGCTCCTTTTGTTTCCGCAAAAGTTCTCGACTCACATAGCTTGAGGTTTCTCGTTGAATCTTTTTAGTTGACTCCGAAGATAAAGTTCCGGATACACTAGCTAATAGAGCATCTATGCCAAGTTTTGACTCAAGATCACCCTGAATTTTATTTGTTATTTCTTCAATTATTTCGTCGCTAAAGAATTTGCCTTTATACTCATCAAGATAATCATTTGCTAACTGCGCATTATATGAGCGTTTCGAGTATGGAATTAAAGCACGCACTTTATCGAAAAAACTTTCGTACGTTGATCTATGCAACTGTTGAATAATATTAACTAGTAAAATATGCAGCCAAAGAGATTTATAAAATACACGAAGATCTATTTTCCTTTCTATCAACTTTGAAATAAAAATGTTGTTAACAATATGCTCAAAAATAGTATTTTCTGCCTCAACTTTTTCATGAACTTTGATTTTGTCACTTTGAATAATATGTTTCAACAGCGCGGTTTTTCCGCTTCCAGTACGGCCTACTATTATTCTTCTAGTGAAATCCGGGTTACTAGAGGAGTCATCAAAATTTATAATTCCGCGATAAACATCTGTTTCATAAAAGCAATCATTCAGAAAGGAATCAGTTTCTGCTTCTAACTTACCAATTTCAGCATTCTTCCTAAAACGAAATTCTGTCATTTTCAAATCCCTATTGAAAATAGTATTTTGGAGTCATTGCAAAATATAACCAAGTGCTACTGCAGCTATTACATGAACATCATAACTAAAATCATCGCCTATTGATGTATCGGCGAAAGCCAAGAATTAATTTTTATTACGCGATGAAAAATCGAAAGTCTGAGTCTCGTTCGTTACTAAATTTAAGCTTAGTCCCAAGAGTATGCAGTGAATTTGTACTTCGTCCCTGACTTGCCTGTGTATGTAACGGTACCGTACTTTGCCATGACTGCCCTCCTTCTCTCACTATAACATTTGTATGTTTTTGTGCGCAGTTCGGAACTCGTTCGGTCGATAGTCATCAACCATTAAGTTAATGATTAATATATAATTACTATCTTGGAAAGCTCCAGGTTAGCATAAGAAATTTTTCATTATCAGTTATAATCTACTGAGCGCACGGTATCAAACTTTAACTTTTTGTTATGTCATTGACACTAAACGACTTACACATATAACACAACACCAAAATGCGCAATATTCTCGAAGTGAAGGTGCCACACACCATTGCCCTTCGGCACACTTAAGAGTATCGAAACGACTGGTCACTCGCTGAAATGTACTGAAAGTCAGGTAATCCGTTCATCGCTCATTGCAGGCTTTAAAATTTTTATTAAGTATCATTTGCTAAGTTCGTTAAAACTTAACCGAACACTACAAGTTTCCCTTCACTCTCATGTTATTCTCTTTGCTTTAATACCTTTTCGACATCGACGTGAAAAACTCCTTTCACCTTTCCAACCACTAGCTAGCCAGCGCACAGGGCTTCTGAGATGAAACGCTACGAGTAAAAAAGATACCTAAACCCCCTACATAGGGGGTGCAAGTTCTGGTAAAGATAGACTATGATATTGAGGATTTGATTTCGGAGTGCATTTCGCTGCGTGATTAAGACGATGATGTAGCTAATGAGTGAAGGTGAAAGAAGAAACCAGAAAAAGTTTCTTCTTAACTATTTAGATCTTTTATTCTAACAGACCAAAATAAACACCAACCGTAGCCACTGCGTCCACAAATTCTTTTGCTGTCTTACGATCCATCACGACAACCTTGCCATTTACTTTTAAATAAATACTGTCTTCTTTATAATAAGATGACCGCCCAAACTCTACTTCCATTTCATCTCTTTTACCTTGACACTTTATGAGTTTTTCGAAATGAATAGTCGTAGCCATAGCATAAATCCTCTGTATATTTTAAATATTTCTTACTAAATCCAAAGCTTAATCTCTGTGGTACAGCTTACGGGCAACATTGTTCAAATACTAAGCATCCCTGCCCACTCACATCCGCTGTGATGTCCCTATCAATAAGCCTAACGACGAGTTGCGACAGTTTGCGTCGCAACCAAACATTCGCGTTGAGCGCGACCATCTCCTTCACCAATGCGAGTTGGGTGCATGCCATTACGTGAGGCACTCTAGGTAAATAGGCGATTAGATGAACCGTTTACCTGACCCTAGTACTTGAGGTATCGAAGAATCCATTACTCGATTGGAAAAGGACAATTAAGCAATGAGCGAAAGAACTGCTGTTCGCCTTGCGCTTTTGTTTTCTCATCTCTATAGACGAAAAAGACCATTTTTTTACTGAGCTTTTCTTGATAGGCTGGGTAAAAAGCATTCAAAATTAACAATAACTAAAACTCTTTTTATGATCATCACCGCCAGCATTATCATTTACAGCACCGCCTTCTTACTCTGGTTTGTCGTTTGGTATGGGGCAACTGGCTATACGCTAATGCGAACAAACAAACTTCTGATTTTTCCCTGGATTATTTGTCCGCTATTTTTAATTGGCAACTTATTGATGACGATTTTCTTTGGCGATGTCGGTAGTACAGAGTATGAGGAAGGCAGGTTCACTCATCTTACCGACCGAGCCTCAATCGCGGTGCAAGCAACGGCGAGTATTGTGATTGTTGCAACCATCGTCTACGGCATGAGCATTAAACGAGTGCCGGTTCATTTTATCCGCTTTATGGTTTATACCTTTATCTGTGTACTGGGTTTGATGGCGCCTGTGCTGTGGATTCCGATTGAAAGTCCTGAGATGTTTTATATTCTCCGCCACTTGCAAACTGTGGCATTGAATTATGGTTTGTTCTTCTGTGTGGCCGGTATTGCCATTTTGTTAAAGGACTTGGTCACGCACGGCGATGTCGCCATATCCTTCGACGATCACGCTGCTACGCTGGCTAACGCACCCAGAGATGTTGTCCAAAAAGATGAACGTGGAAATAATGAAGAAAAGTAAGCTTATACTTTCAGGACTTAGTACCTAATTAAAGCCAAACTCTTTGAGTATCCTTTTGAACTTGCCTGCCGTTTTACCAAACATCCATGGTTGAATACGAGTAGCTACTTCACCATAGGACACCAGAGTAACAAAGCCCGCCCCTTTGTCGATTTTGATTTTCTTTAGATCAGAGGGTTTGATGACTTTTTTTACCCCTTTGCGACAAAGGGTCAAACTGTCTTTTGCCAAGGTCAGTTGATCATCAGCATGACGAAAATAGAAAGATAGGCGACGATAGAGATCCAAACCGATCACCAATAAAGCATACATAGCGTAGGCAGGAACATCTGAAATTGTTCCGCCGTAATCTTCGGTTATTTCGATGATGAAGAAAACTGTGGCTATTGCAATAGCGACTAACCCGCCCATGTAATACCAAAAACTACGACTTCTTTTTAATTCTAATTGGTTCATAAGATACCTAAACGCTAACCAATAAGCCTGCTGATGTGAGTGCAAGCGATTTTGCTTCCGGCTGCCTTGCGCCAAAGGCGCAAGCTACTGTTTTACATCCTCTTTTAATACAAGCACGATGAGGAAGATTATGGCCAGCGGTGGGATCAGCGCGCTGAGCGCTGCAATAACCGCGGTGAGTACAGGGTTGGTGGTTTTACGCTTACCGAGATAATAGCCAAGCACTGCCATAACAATGGCAAATAAGATGATAGACTGACCAATAATTGTTGCGTTCATTTCCATTAACCGAATTCTCTGATTGTTATAACTTGAATGTATTTATTTTGTTAATATACACGCAATGAATAAGGAATTGCAATTAATGGTTGAGCTTGCGCCAAAGGCGCAAGCGACAGAGTCATTTCACGTTAGTGACATCCTCGACATCCACTAAATCCCAACCGCTTGGGTAGCGGTACAAGCGTTTGGCCTGACGCGGATAGTCGCTGACATCGGCATTCAGGCGATTTCCCACCACCAGACATTGCAACGGCTCGGAGCCGGTCGCCTCCATTGAATGCGGCACATGATCGATGGGACAGCCGATAAAGTCGCCCGCGCCGATGGCAAACTGCTCATCGCCGATATGCACGATGCCGGTACCCGACAACACGTAGATCGCTTCTTCTTCAAAATGATGAAAATGGTGCTCGGTTGAGTCGCGCCCCGGCTCGACCGTGATCAGATGGATACCCATCGATTTCATGCCCGTTGTGTCACCCAGCGATTTGTTTAAGCGCTGTGCGTTAGCGTTTAAAAAGTGCGTTTTGTGCTCGCCCGGCATGGCATCGATTGCAGATTTTTTGAGTAACATGGATGGCTCCTCCCCCAGAATGCCTGACTGAAAGGAGCCATTATACAAAAACACGCCGTTTATGAACCCTACGTATTTTATCGCCGTTGGTTTCAAACTGCGGGTCGGGCTTGCGCCAGAAGCGCAAGCCGCGAGGGGTAAAAACCTTGTTTAGAAGCGGTACGTTGCGCCGAGTGACACCGTTGCACCAACGCCCTTCACGCTATAACCGGTCCCGTAGCGCAGAGCCTGCGAACGCGCCGGGAAGTAATCCGCATTGAACAGGTTTTCGATGCCGCCAAACAGCTCCCAGTTGTTCAACTGGTAACGGACCGACAGGTTAACCACATCGTAGCTGTCGATCGGTCCCTGATCGCCGCTGTAAAACCCTTGTTCGTTGGCGTCGAAACGGTCACGGGAGAACACGTGTAACCAGTTCAGATTAACGTCCAGATCTTGACTCGGGCTGTAGTTAACCGCGCTGGTCAGTTTCGGTGCGCTGATCTGACGGGCGCCCAAATAAGTGTCGTTCTGAGTATCTTTACCTTCGGTGTAACCATAGGCCGCCTGCAGGCTCCACTGATCATTTAAGGTGTACTCGGCCGTCGCTTCAAAGCCCCAGATTTTTTGCGGTGCACGGGCCGGACGGTAGATACCGCTTTCCGGATCGTAAACACTGCGGGTGCCCAAATCGGATGTGCTGCGGTACAACGCACCGGTGAAGAACAGGTTGTTCAACTGGCTGCTGAAGCCAACTTCGTAGTTCTTGATGATCGACGCTTCGTTCTCAATCAGACCCAGGTCGCTCACGGTGGCGGTGCGCAGCAACAAACCTAAATCCGGTACTTCATACCCTTCGGAGTAGCTGGCGAATGGCGAGAAGGCGTCCGAATAGCGGTAGCGCAAGCCGACGTTATAGGTGGTTGCGGCGTAATCCATGTCGCCCCCCGACACTTGCATCGGTGTTGAACAGGTTGTTGCGTCGCGGCACAGGCGTAAGGTTTCGTAATCATCGACGGTGACTGAAATGTCTTCACGACGTACGCCGGCTTTTAGTGTCCAGTCCTGTGCCAGTTCCCACTTGATTTGTAAGAAGCCGGCTTTCGAGCTCATGTCCATTTCCGGTACCCAGATACGGCCGTCCAGCAATGGCTGCGAGGTAACGTCGTTGAGCAGATCAAGGCCGTAGATGAAGGTGGCGTAGATACCGCCGATGTTAACGTCGCTGGTGAAGACCGAGCGGAAGCCTTGTTTTTCGGACAAAATCGCCGATTGTCCTCCGTCATAACCCGCGTCCGGGTTACCCAGGGTTGGCGACCAGAAGAACACGTTGTCGATTTTCTGCTGGTACGCATCAACGGTCAGTGAGGTGTTGGTGAACAGCGCGTCATTGTGATATTTGGCCATCACGTTGTACGCCATATTTTTCCTGGGCGAGTGTGGCCACAAAGCCAAGCGCGCCTTCGCTGCCGTCAACAGAAACCACGGTTCGATAGCCTAGGCTGTCATCGGTTTTCACCAGGCTGCTTTTTACCGCCTGGGTAAGGCTAACCGTGCTGCCCTGCCCGCTTGGCTTTTTGGTGATGTAGTTGATAACACCGCCGGCGGCACCGTTACCCCAGACAGAGGTTGCGCCATTCAGTACTTCGATACGCTCAATGCTGGCCGGATCGAGCGTGCGGATGCCCAGTGCGCCGTTACGTAATGGCGTGTCCTGTGGTACGCCGTCAATCATGATCAGCATGTTACGTCCGCGCAGAGTTTGGC
The DNA here is from genome assembly GCF_002968395.1 of Idiomarina sp. OT37-5b. NCBI lineage: Bacteria > Pseudomonadati > Pseudomonadota > Gammaproteobacteria > Alteromonadales > Idiomarinaceae > Idiomarina > Idiomarina sp. OT37-5b. Next base: position 1,211,688 of record NZ_CP027188.1, on the reverse strand, counting down.
CGAAATTGCTTGAGCTTCCGGTGCTCGGCGCCATGCCCGGTACCGCCAGCGCAAGCAGGCTTTGCAGCTCTGAGCTGACGCGTAAATTGGCTTCGATGGTGTCACGGTCAATAATGGTAATGCTTGCCGGTACTTCGTCAAAACTTTCAACGATACGGCTGCCGGTAACGGTAATGCGTTCGAGGTTTTGCTCGGCTTGCTCCTGCTCAGTTGGCTGTGAGTCCTGCGCCAACGCCGGATTCAACACCATCTGAACAGCGAACGCGACGGGTAATACATGAAACGATTTGCGCACTTTAATGCTCTCCTTGGCTGATTCTAGGTTTTTAACGGAGGCGATTGTAGTGTCTTTTTATGCAAATGCCAATGATTTGCATTAAGGTCTTATTGGAAGGTTTTGCTGATCGGTCAATGCAATAATGGCCTTGCCTTGCGTGAACAAAACACCGATACTGTATAAACATACAGTTGTTGTTTTATAGGGTAGTATGAAAGCAGAAATCATCAGTCGCGCAGGCGTGTATCCAAAGCTACAAATCCCCTATCTGCTGGAAGCGGTACAGGCAGGCTTTCCGTCACCGGCGCAGGATTATGTCGAGCAGCAGTTGGATTTAAATGAACTGTGCATTAAGCACCCGGCGGCCACCTATTTTGTGCGCGCGACCGGCGATTCCATGGTCGGTGCGGGGATTAATGACAACGATGTGTTGGTGGTCGATCGTGCTTTAACCGCACAGGCGGGTGACATTATTATCGCCTGCTGGAACGGCGAACTGACGGTAAAGGAGTTGCAGTTAACGCCCTACCCGGCGCTTTTGTCGCACAACCCGAATTATCCGCCGCTGGTGTTAACGGAAGATGCCGAACTGGATGTGTTTGGGGTAGTCAGCCATGTTATCCATCGCTTCCGCTAAGCCGGCGCCGTGCTTTGCGTTAATTGACTGCAATAACTTCTATGTGTCCTGTGAACGGTTGTTTCGGCCGGATCTGCGCCAGCGGCCGGTGCTGGTGGCGTCCAATAACGACGGTTGTGCGGTGGCCCGCTCTGCTGAAGCTAAAGCGCTTGGTATAAAAATGGGCACACCGCTGTTTAAGATTGATGATTTGATTAAGCAGCACAACATCGAGGTGTTTTCCTCCAACTACGCGCTGTACGCGGATATTTCGAATCGAGTGATGTCGACCATCGAAGCCATGGTGCCGCGGTTGGAAATCTACTCCATCGACGAGGCCTTTGCGGATCTCACCGGTTTGGGTCGCTCTGTCTCACTGGATGCTTTTGGTCACCAGTTACGCAACCGCATCGGTGCCTGGGTGGGAATCCCCTCCTGTGTCGGTATAGCGCCGACCAAAACGCTGGCAAAGCTGGCCAATTACGGCGCTAAAAAGTATCCGCAGACCGGTGGTGTGGTCGATCTGAGCCAACCGCAGCGACAACGCAAGTTACTGGCGATAACACCGGTCGACGAAGTCTGGGGCGTTGGTCGGCGTATTAGCGAGCGGCTGCAACGGATGGGAATTAACACGGCACTGCAGTTGGCGGAGGCTGACCTTAAAACCCTGCGTAAGCAGTTTTCGGTAGTGCTGGAGCGCACCGCACGTGAGTTACGCGGTGAATCCTGCCTGGCAATGGAAACGCTACCGGCGAGCAAAAAGCAAATCGTGGTGTCGCGCAGTTTCGGTACCCCGGTGCTTGCGTTGGAGCAGATTCAGGCGGCATTGGCGTCGTTTGTGGTGCGCGCGGCGGAAAAATTGCGTTACGAGCGCCATTCCGCCCGCCAACTGACGGTATTTATGCGCACCAATCCGTTTAAACCGCAACAACCGCAGTACAGTAATTCCACCACCCACACCCTGGCGCAACCGACTCAGGACAGCCGTGAGTTGCTGGCACTGACCCGAAGCCTGTCTGAACGTATTTTCAGGGCGGGTTATCACTACAACAAAGCTGGTGTGATGCTTGGCGATTTTTATCAACCCGGGGTGTTTCAGGCGTCGCTGTTTGAAACCAACGAGCCCAAACCGAAAAGCCGCGCATTGATGAACGTCCTGGATAAAGTGAACGGCAGAAAAACCGGCGCACTGTATTTTGCCTCACAGAAAACATCATCCGCCTGGCACATGAAGCGCGAGCGGCTGTCGCCGGCCTACACCACGAGGTGGGCAGAGATACCGCGGGTTAAGTGACAATATAAGTGAACATACTTAAGTTGTCGGTTGTTAAAGATCGTGCCGCACAATTAAATTCAGGCGCAGCAGAGCCTGTTCCTGGCGATGTTGTTTTGAAAAAAGCTCTGATTAAATGAGCTATACATTGCTTGGACGTGCGCTTTAACCGGAATTTTAAATTAAGACTCCGACGCTATTAAGCCTTATGCAAGTAAGCGCCCTTCACCCTATTCCTAAACGGCTATTCCCATGCCTGCTTCGGATAGCTCGGTAATTCAAGCGGTGTTTCCGGCGCATTCAGGGCTTTTTTATGGGCCGCCACGATATCTTCATGGACTTGATTGCGAAATTTTGCGACGGCCATCCATTGCTGGATAAAGCGTTGCGGGGGTTGCTGAGCACCGGATGTTTTGTAGGCTTTTAACTGTGGTGCCACCCACTGATAGCCGGCTTTGATCCGTTCAGCCTGTTGTTGTTTAAACGCCGACAGCTGTTGACGATGAGCTTCGCTAAGCGGCTCTTCGATGAGTGTTAAGAAATCTTGTTCCAGGAAATAGGCCTGAAACTCTTCGGCGCAGTGTTTGGAGGCATTGGTCCAATGCTGCCAACTGGCGAAGTTTTTGATTTGCCCGCTACCGGCGTCAATGATCATCACCGTGGGGGTACCATAGTAAATGGGTTCGCCGTAGGCCTGCACGATGTCATAGCCGCGTTCAAAATAACTGACATCAACTGTGTGGATTTGATACTGCTGTTTAAGCTGGTCGCGAAACGGCGATTGATTGAAGCGCTCTAACAATGCGGTGCTATCGTGGCACCAATTGGCGCCGAGCACCAACATCAGATCCTTGCCCTGCTTCGCCGCCTGCTGCTGCCAGTCTTTGGTTTGCTCTGCAGAGGGTGCCTGCCCGGCAAACTGCCATTCCTGCGCTGCCGCTGGCCACGCTAACAAGCTGATCATCAGAAGAAAAACGTATTTCATCACAGTGCCTGGTGGAATCAATGAAAAGGCTACTATAACGCAATTGCGGCTATATATCTTGCGCCGAGGGCGCAAGCTACTGCAATTGGGGCTATATATCTTGCGCCAAAGGCACAAGCTACTGGAATTGGGGATTTATATCTTGCGCCAAAGGCGCAAGCTACTGAGAAATTTCAAAGGAATTGGTGCCCGGGGCCGGACTTGAACCGGCACGCTGTTACCAGCGAGGGATTTTAAATCCCTTGTGTCTACCAATTCCACCACCCGGGCACTACAAGAAGTGTTCTCGAATAATGGAGGCGGGTCCCGGAGTCGAACCGAGATCCACGGATTTGCAATCCGCTGCATAGCCATTCTGCCAACCCGCCGATGCTTGGAGCGGGAAACGAGATTCGAACTCGCGACCCCAACCTTGGCAAGGTTGTGCTCTACCAGCTGAGCTATTCCCGCACCGTCATCTGCCGTGGCATTCTACTGTCTATTCGTTTTCAGTCAACGACTTTTTTCCATTTTTATGACCGTTTGCCTAAATTTGCGGCAAAGCAGTTAATTTCTGGTCAGTTCGCTGCCGGCGGCGCGCAAATATTCCCACATTGACCACAATGTCAGTACAAACGAGAGGATAAATAAGACCAACGCCAGTACGAACACATAGACGTTAGCGTTCCACAGCAGCCCTATCAGAGCGACCATTTGCGCGATGGTTTTTAATTTACCCAGGTTCGACACCGCCACTTTTGAGCGGCTACCGCGCTGGGCCATCCATTCGCGCAAGGCGCTGACGATCAGTTCGCGGCAAATCATGGTTAATGCCGGAATGGTGATGTACCAGGCGTTAAAGTCTTCGACAACGACCACCAGCGCGGCCACCACCATGGCTTTATCGGCCACTGGGTCTAAAAATTCGCCGAACTCGGTATATTGGTTAAACTGACGGGCAATAAAGCCGTCCAGCGCGTCGGTTACCGCTGCTAACAAGAAAATGAACGCCGACCAAAACCGAGCTTCGTCGATGGGTAAGTAAAAAACGATCAAAAAGACCGGAATCAAAACGATTCGAAAACTGGTCAGTATGTTCGGGATATTCCACTTCATTATCCGCCATTTCCTTTTAGGCTGTGTTATTCATCACGAAATGAATAATAGATTTTTTCCGCTAGTGCCCGACTGATGCCCGGTACATTTGCTAATTGTTCAATACTAGCGTTTTTTACCTCATGTAATCCACCCAGATTTTGCAGTATTTTCTGCCGGCGCTTAGCGCCGATACCTTCTATCTGCTCAAGGCTGGAGGTGCGTTTTACTTTACCACGTTTTTGCCGGTGTCCGGTTATCGCAAAGCGATGCGATTCGTCGCGGATGTGCTGGATCAAATGCAGCGCGCTGGCGTCTTTGTTCAGCGGGATGGTTTCGTGGCTGCCGGCCATGATTAAGGTTTCCAGCCCCGGTTTCCGTGACTCCCCTTTTGCTACACCGATCAGCATCGGTGCGTCATCGCCCCAGTCGGCAAAGTATTTTTCGGCCTGCGCCAACTGCCCTTTACCGCCGTCGATAAACAGAATATCGGGAATGTTGCCGGCTTCCTTGGCGTTGTCGTAGCGTTTTGCCAGCGCTTTGGCCATGGCGGCATAGTCATCGCCGGGGGTAATGCCGTCGATGTTATAACGCCGGTAGTCGGATTTCTTCGGCCCGTTTTGATCAAACACCACGCAGGATGCGACGGTTTGTTGCCCCATGGTGTGACTGATGTCAAAGCATTCCATCCGCTGGATCGGTACGCCCAGTTCCAGCACCTGTTGCAGCGCTGAGGTGCGGCGGTTCATGGTGCTTTGCTGGTTAAGTTTGCTCTCGAGCGCGTTAACGGCGTTTTTGTGCGCCAATTGCTGGTACTGTTTGCGTTCGCCGCGCACATTCTGCAGCAACCGGATCTTACGGTTCAGTGCCTGTCCCATCACTTCCGCCAGCACGTCGTCACGTGGCACATCCAGTGGTAGCACGATTTCGGCGGGCACTTTGCGGCCGGCGGTATCGGACAGATAAAACTGCAGTAAAAAGGCGCGCAGAACTTCTTCGTCCGGGGTGTCCGCCGGCACTTTGGGGAAGTAACTGCGACTGCCCTGCAGATGATTGTCGCGCACAAACAGCATTTGTACGGTGGTGACGCCGTTGCCCCGGGCCAGACCAATTACGTCCAGCTCCTGCTGGGCGCCGGTCACCGAGTTACGTTCCTGGGTGCGCCTTAACATGGCGATTTGGTCGCGGTAACGGGCGGCTTTTTCAAAATCGAGTGCGGCGCTGGCGTTTTCCATTTTGGCCACCAGCTCGTCGATCACCTGTTGGTTCTTGCCCTGCAGAAACTGCTTCGCAAAGCCGACCTGCTCGGCGTACTCTTCATCGGTGCAGACGTTGACGCACGGCGCCAGACAGCGTTGCAGCTGATATTGCAGACAAGGCCGGCTGCGCGCGCGGTAATAAGAATCCTCACATTGGCGCACCGGGAAAATTTTCTGCATCAAACGCAGGCTTTCCCGCACCGCTGCGCCGTTGGGGAACGGCCCAAAATACTCGCCTTTGGTGCGCCGTGCGCCCCGATGAAAGCCCAGCCGCGGATGCTGATGATCGGTCAGAATAATGTACGGATAGGATTTATCGTCGCGCAGCAGCACGTTGTAGCGCGGCCGGTACTTTTTAATGAAGGTGTTTTCCAGGATCAACGCTTCGGCTTCGGTGTTGGTCACCGTTACGTCCATGTCGGCAATTTGCTTAACCAACACCTGAGTTTTTACTCGATCGACTTTTTCCCGGAAATAGCTGGATACGCGTTTTTTCAGATCTTTCGCTTTACCAACGTAAATCACGTCACCCGCTTCATCGTACATGCGGTAGACACCCGGCTGATGAGTCAGGTGACGAAGAAAGTTTTCAGCATCAAATGTGCGTGCCATAGTCCCTTTGTTGTTTGAGCTCGACTAAGCCATTGCGAATGGCAAGATGGGTCAATTGTACATCACCTTGCACGCCGAGTTTAGCGAAGATTCGATAACGAAAGGTATTGATGGTTTTACTGCTGATGTTCAGGTGGTTGGCAATGTCGGTAACTTTGACGCCACGGCTGATCATTTGTGCCACCTGTAGCTCGCGTTCGCTGAGCCGGTCGATCAGCGGCATCGTCCGTGCCAGGTGTGGATTTTGCGCCAGATAACGCGCCACCGGTGCGGCAACATACACGTTGCCGTGCTTCAGCGACAGCACCGCCTCTTTCAGTTCATGACCGCTGCTTGATTCGAGCAGATAGCCGTCGACGTGTGGCAGGCTGCACTGAAAATCCAGTACGTCCTGATAGCTTTTGCCCCACACAATCAGCCGCAGCTCGGGGTAGCGCTTGACCAGCCGCCGCCAGGTTTCGACCGTCGAGTCGCCGCCCAGTTTACTGCACAGGACAACAATCGCGTCGTCATGCTGATTACAGGCATGGCGCAGTTCAAGCATTGAAGTAACGGATTCGATAGTGTGCCCCAGGCCGTCTTCCAGAAAGTTAGCCATACCTGCACTTACAAAAGGATTTGATACCGCCAGAATAATATGGTCCATAGTCACGTCCTCATGTTCTGATTAACTGTTGATTCCATTCTTAAGTGATGACCGCGACCACGTTTACCCTGCGACATCGGCAATAACCATTTAACTAAATATCGTATTAGACAAGTGGCAATAAGTTGCGCTTCGGCAATTAGGTTCAGGCGGTCGACAACTGGGGTTCAGGCTGATTCTACAACCGCGCCTGGTCGAGAAATTCCCACAAATAGCAGGCCAAATAGCTGCGGTACGGCGCCGCCCGCTCGGGGATAACGAGGATGTCCCGCTCTTTCAGTAAGCCGATGGCTTTACGCAACGAGCTGTCCTGAATGGGGAATAAATCGTGGTGGGCGAAGTGAAACATCGCCAGAATCGACGCCGACCAGGGGCCGACGCCTTTGATCGCGGTCACTTCGTTAAGCAGCGCGCTGGTCGGCAGGTTTTGCCAGTTGTCCATCTGCTGCGGGTATTGCTGGTAATAAGCTTCGATAGCGCCGATGGTGGTGGCTTTACTGCGGCTCATACCGCATTCCAGCAACAGTTCATACGGCAATTGTGCCAGCCGGCAACCGAGCTCGTTGGCGCGGTCCTCGGCACGTTTTATCAGCGTGCGCGACACCGCCAGCGACAACATCTGGCGGATGACGATACGCGGCAGCGCCTCAACCGGGTGCGAGCCGGATGGCGTCAATACCGGTTGCAGCGGTACTTCCAGCATCAACAGTTCGATACCAGCCTGGGTATCAATCAGATGTTGGCGGATCTGCTCGGCGCTGGCGTTCATGGGCTTAAGCAAACACCGTAAAGGACTGTCGACTGATCGCCAGCAGTTCGCCGTCTTCCCGCCAGAGACCGGCGCGGCTGTGACCGTAACCGTCGGCGGCGTGTTCGATAAAGGCTTCGTACTGATACCAGTCGTGAGTGTTAAACGTGCTTAGGTCTTTATCCGGGAACTCGATGGTCCAGGTCAGTGACGACGCCGGTGCCGGTTGTTTCAGGTGCGGCAATACGGCCGGTGGCCAGGCATCGACCAGCGCAATAATCGCGGCGGTAGTCAGCGTTTCCTGTTCATGCCGGAAGCGGATCCAACCGCCGAAGGTACGTCCCGGCTGACCGCTGAACGGCATGCCGCCGGAGGTGATGCGGTAGTCATAGTTTTTGGCAAACTCCGGTACGATCTCGGCATCCGGCAGACCCGGACCGTCGTTAACGGTTTTAAGATCCGGTGCGCGCTCGCCGTCCACGTGCACTTGTGAAGCGCGGGCTTTGCCCAGACTGGCCAGTGCTGACAACATCACGTCGCCCTGCTGTTTGAGCTCGACAGCGACCTGAATCACCGACGAACCCTGTCGCAGTATGCGGTAACTGAGGGTTGCACTGCCCGGTGCCGCCGGTGCCACAAAGGAGATGCTCATGCTGCGCAGATGGTATTCAGCCGCAAACTGACGCAACAAAAACTGTGCGGCCAGCGCGGCACTAAAACCGCCGAAGAACGCTCTTCCCTGCGCCCAGCCTTGCGGTAACTCAATGTCCTGATGGTTTTGGTTGGCCTTAATTAAAGCCAGGGTTTGATGAAACTGCATCTGACGTCCCTATAAAACAAGCGTTTGAATTAGCTGTTGAGAATACCAATGATCACCATAATTACAAAGGATACGGCCAACAATATCAGATAGACAACACCGGACAGCATGAACTTAAACACCGTCATGCCCCAGCCCTGCTGATAGAAGTGCTTTTGTGTCAGCACAATATAGAGCACCAGCCACAGCAGCAGGCCGTTGGTTATCCAGTCGCCAAGCTCGCCCAGCCAGCTCCAGATTTCCATGCTCAGCAGCGGTGTGGTGAGGCTGCTGACGATGGTCACCAGCATCAGCATCAACAGGATAAAGGCGTGGGTGTGCAACGCGACGGTCAGATGTTCGAGGTAATAACGGTGACCGAACAGATAGATAAATTTTAACACCAGCGCCCAGAACGGCAGCATCAGCAGCATCATCTGCGGCGTCATCGACACCAGTTTTTGAGACAACTGCGCCGGGTTTTCGAGTAAATACTGCATTTTGGCTTCGAGTTCGGCTTTTTCCGCTTCGTCCATCCATGGCACCGTCATATCGCCGAGACTGACCGTCGGCGGCTTCACTTCGCCGTTTTCGTCAATCAGAGGTTTGATCGGGTTGGGCAGGTTTTGGTCGAGATCGTCCTGTACTTGTGCCAGCACTTCTTTGTCCTGCGGCTGCGCGCCCCGGAATTCAAAGTCGATCAGCGAGGTGAGCACCATGAAGGAGATCAGTGAGATAAAAAAGTACAGTCGCAGTGGCGGTACGTAAGACGCATGCCGGCCGCGCACAAATTCCAGCGATAAAAAGGCGGGTTTAAACAATAACCCGGTCAAAGTGCGGTAAAAGCGGGAATCCCAGTGCCCTATTTCTCCAAACAGGTCGCCAACCACGGCGAAGATACTACGGATGTATTGTTTGTCTTGTTGCCCGCAGCGGTGACAATACTCGCCCTGCAGCTCGGTATCGCAGTTTTTGCATAGATGTTGGTTGGTCAGCAACGGGGTTTCGGTGCTCATGATAAATTCCATTTTTTTAATGGAATATACCAGCAAACTGAGATTTGTCGAACCCTTGGGGTTTTCATTGAGCTGCCATTTTGCGACAACTGAAAACAAAAAGGCCCGCTCGATGAGCGGGCCTTTTTGTTTTGAATTTGGCGGAGAGGGAGGGATTCGAACCCCCGGTGGGTATGAACCCACGCCTGATTTCAAGTCAGGTGCATTCAACCGGACTCTGCCACCTCTCCGAATTGTCTTGCTGTTGGGGCTTGCCCCTCAAGACGAAGCGAATATTAAAGGGCTGAGATTCGCTTGTAAAGTAAAAATTGAAACAAAATTGCAGTTTTTGGTTCGTTTGGCGATGAAATAAACAAACCGATCGATATTCCACCAGAATACGTATTACCGGATAGCAAAAAGCCTTGATTTAACTACCCAACGCCCCTATTAGTGCGGTAGTATCAGTTACAGTAAATTCATTTACTCATAAGAAACTTTTTAACGGATAAAAAGTCTTATAAGCAGTCGTTAAACACGGAGACAACTATGAACGATCGCAGTCAGATGTATGTCGGTCAAGAGACGTCGACACTGGCCGTCAACAAGGTACTACGTAACACATACTCATTGCTGGCAATGACACTGGCGTTCAGTGCCGTTACAGCAACCATCAGCACGATGATGAATTTGCCTTATCCAGGCTTCTTTATCACCATCATTGCTTACTTTGGTTTGTTGTTTGGTATTCACAAAACCAAAGACAGTGGTATGGGTATCGTACTGACCTTCGCGTTGACAGGCTTCCTGGGTTACACCTTAGGTCCGTTGCTGAACATGGCGCTGTCCATGCCCGGCGGCGGTGAGATGGTGGCGACCGCGTTGGGCGGTACCGCGCTGACCTTCTTTGCGACTTCAGCGTATGTGCTGACCACGAAGAAGGATATGTCGAAGTTAGGCGGTTTGATTACTGCCGGTATCATCATGGTGTTTGTCGCGATGATCGCTAACTTCTTCTTCCAGATGCCTGCGCTGCAGTTGGCGTTGTCGGCGTTAATGATTCCATTAATGGCGATGCTGATCATGTGGCAAACCAGCGACATCATTCACGGTGGTGAGCGTAACTACATCATGGCTACGGTAACCTTGTATGTTTCGCTTTATAACCTGTTTGTAAACTTGCTAACATTACTGATGGCGTTTGGTGGCGGCGACGATTAATCGTCGGTTAAACCGAAGTATCGAACGCCCCGCACTGCGGGGCGTTTTTGTTTCTGCGCAGATTTTTCGTTTTAACGGGACGATACCGTGACAACACTTTGTATTATGTTGCAGCACAGCATTGCACAACCGCAGTTTAGCCGTCGGGCGCTGCGTTTTTGTCGGCAGGCTCTACAGCAGGGGCACCGCATTGAGTGCGTGTTTTTTTACCGCCAGGCGGTGGATCATGCTGCCCAATCTGACGATGCCGACACCCGTGAGGTGCAACAGCAATGGCAACAGTTTGCCCGACAGCACGATGTGGCGCTGGTGGCCTGCCATACGGTGGCTGAACGGCTGAACATTGGCGAGTTTGCCGAGGGCTTTGAGGATTCGGGGTTAACCGCGTTGGTTCAGGCGATGGCCAACGCCGACCGCACCCTTCAGTTTTAACCCCAGCCGTTTTAACAAACGCACGTTAACAGAGGCCTGAAGCGAACATCATGAGCAAACGAACCGCTATTTTACAAACCCGCGCCGACGGCGACACCGCCACCGAGGCGCTGGACGTTGCGCTGGCACTGGCCAGCCTGGATCAGCCGGTGCAACTGATTTTAACCGCAGCCGCCTGTGCGGCGCTGCAAACCGGTCCGGTCAAACGCTACGGCATGCTTGAGTTGTTGGACGCCGAACCTATCCTGCTGTGTTGCGACGATCCGGCGGTTGCCACCGAACTCGACGTTGAGCATTTGTCTCCGGCGCAGTTGCGCGCGCACTTATCCACTTTTGATGAGGTTTTGCAGTTTTCATGATATTGCACTGGATCCGCCAAACGTCACTGCAGCAGTGGCTGCAACAACAGCCGACCTTGCCCGGCACTGACGATGCGCTGCTGCTCACCGATGCGGCGTTACAACAACTGCCGGCAACAACACCCACCTCACTGCCGGTGTACGCCCTGGCTGAAGAAACCAGTGAGCTGTCGCTGCCGGACTATGTGCAGCGCATCGATGACGCCCAATGGCTGCGTCTCGTGCTAAACTACCCCCAACAAATCACCTGGTAACAGCGGAACGTCCGTAACGATGATTGAGTTTAATGGTCAGCAGTACGAAACCGACAAACATAATTACCTTGCCAGCCTCGATGACTGGAGTGAGCCGCTGGCGTTGCACATCGCCGAACTGGAAGGCATCGAAATGAGCGATGCCCACTGGGAAGTGGTCTACTTTGTGCAAAACTTCTATAAAGAGTTTGATACCAGCCCGGCCATGCGGGTGCTGGTTAAGGCGATGAAAAAACAGTTGGGCGAGGATAAGGGCAACAGCCGCTATCTGTACAAGCTGTTCCCGAAAGGTCCGGCTAAGCAGGCAACCCGCATTGCCGGACTGCCAAAACCGGCCAAGTGTATTTGATCACGCTCATTTAATTCGCTTTACCCCGGGCCGCGAGATCGCTTAAATTATCGACAAAGGGAATCGTTAATGAGGTCGGTATGGCGGACAAGCGGTCAGTGCACAGCTGGCACAGTGCCTCTACAGAAGCGGTTTGCGCGCAACTGCAAACCGGTGATCAGGGGTTAACCCCACAGCAGGCCCGTCAGCGCCTTGCTGAACACGGCGACAACGAGATCCCCCAAGCGGCCCGGCGCAGTGCGCTCGGCCGCTTTTTACTGCAATTTCATAACGTCCTGATTTATGTGCTGATGGGCTGCGCGCTGATTACCGCGGCGCTCGCGCACTGGATCGATACCGTTGTTATCCTCGCCGTTGTCATCGCCAACGCCGTCATCGGCTTTTTTCAGGAAGGCAAAGCCGAGCAGGCACTGGACGCCATCCGCCATATGCTGGCACCGCAGGCGACGGTGATCCGTGGCGGTCAACGGCAACGCATTGACGGCGCGCATCTGGTGCCGGGCGATCTGGTGCTGCTGGAAGCCGGTGACAAAGTGCCGGCCGATCTGCGACTGCTGAGCGCGCATAACTTAAGAATTCAGGAAGCGGTGTTAACCGGCGAGTCGGTGGCGGTTGAAAAATCCGCCGATGCGGTGGCGGCGGATGCGGCGCTGGGCGACCGAGCCAGTATGGCGTTTTCCGGCACCTTGGTCACCAACGGCCAGGCCCGGGGCGTGGTGGTCGCAACCGGTGTTAACACCGAAATCGGTAAAATCTCCGGCATGATAGCGCAAGTCGAAACGCTCACCACACCGCTGGTGCAGCAAATGGGGGTGTTTTCCAAATGGCTGACGTTACTAATTCTTAGCGTCGCGGCCGCCCTGCTCGGCTTTGGCTATTACGTGGCGGATTACGGCTTTACTGAGATGTTTATGGTGGTGGTCGGGCTGTCGGTGGCGGCCATTCCCGAGGGGCTGCCGGCGGTATTAACCATTACTCTCGCCATTGGGGTACAGGCGATGGCCCGGCGGAACGCCATTGTCCGCCGGCTGCCGGCCATTGAAACCCTGGGTTCGGTGTCGGTTATCTGTACCGATAAAACCGGTACCCTCACCCGCAACGAAATGATGGTCACCACGGTGGTCACCCGTCACAGCCATTACCGGGTCAGCGGCAACGGTTATCAGCCCGAAGGACAGGTTCACGGCGATAACGCCAGCGCCGACCAGGACGACGATTTGCACACCCTGGGCATCGCCGCGCTGCTGTGCAACGAAGCGGAGCTGCGCCATCAACAGGGTCAGTGGCAGGTTCAGGGCGATCCGATGGAAGGCGCGCTGCTGGCGCTGGCCGGTAAGTTAGGCGGCGCCGAGCGCAGCGATTACCCGCGCCTGGATGTGATCCCCTTTGATGCAGAATCGCGCTACATGGCAAGCCTTAACACCGCGGCGGATGCTGACAGCGGTGCTGCACCGATGCTGTACGTGAAAGGCGCCCCGGAGCAACTGTTTACGATGGCGGCGCTGGATGCTGAGGCGCTGGATTACTGGCATCGCCAGGCTGAGGACATTGCCGCCCGTGGCCAGCGGGTACTGGCGTTTGCGGTAAAACCGCTACCCGATGCGACATTGCCCCTGCAGCCCGGGCAGTTTAACGGCTCCCTGCGCCTGCTGGGGCTGGTTGGGCTGATTGATCCACCCCGTCAAGAAGCCATTGACGCCATTGCTGAGTGCCGTTCAGCGGGTATTCGGGTAAAAATGATCACCGGTGATCACACCAAAACCGCAGCCGCCATTGGTGCACAAATTGGGCTTAGCAACAGCGACAAGGTGCTGACCGGTGCCGATATTGATGACCTCAGTGACAGCGAACTGCAACAGGCCGCGATTGACTGTGACATTTTTGCCCGCACCAGCCCGCAGCATAAACTGCGGCTGGTGACGGCGTTGCAGGCGCGCGGCATGACGGTGGCGATGACCGGTGATGGCGTTAACGATGCGCCGGCGCTGAAGCGAGCGGACGCCGGCATAGCGATGGGCCTGAGCGGTAGCGAGGCGGCCAAGGAAGCGGCGGATCTGGTGCTGGCCGATGATAATTTTGCCTCCATCGTTCACGCTGTGCGCGAAGGCCGTACCGTTTATGACAACCTGAAAAAGGTCATCAGTTGGACTCTGCCGACCAACGCCGGTGAGGCTCTGACCATTATTGCGGCGTTACTGGCCGGGATGACGTTGCCGGTAACGGCGGTGCAGATCCTCTGGATTAATCTGGTCACGGCGGCCACGCTGGGGATTGCGCTGGCGTTCGAACCGAGCGAGAAACATACCATGGCACGGCCACCGCGGGCGCGCTATGAACCTCTGCTGGACGGGGCGCTGGTATGGCACATTGTGCTGGTGTCGGTGTTGTTTTTGATCGGTGTCTTTGGCATTTACGATTACGCCGTGCAACGCGGTTATTCGCTGGAGCTGGCCCGCACCATGGCGTTGAATACTCTGGTGGTGATGGAAATTTTCCACCTGTTCTTTATTCGCAATATCTACAGCAGCTCACTGAACTGGCGGGCGCTGAAAGGCACTAAAGTGGTCTGGGGGGTGGTGATTCTGGTAACCCTGGCGCAATTTGCGGTCACTTATCTGCCGCCACTGCAACGCTGGTTTGCCACCGAAGCGGTGCCCTTTACCGACGGTTTGCTGATTGTTGCGGTGGGCATGGCGCTGTTCGCCATCATCGAGCTGGAAAAACAAGCCCGCCTGGCGTTAACCAAACGCGGCGGGCTTAAGCGCACGGCGGATTAAGGAACCAGTTTGTCGATACCGCCCATGTAAGGTTTTAGCGCTTCCGGGATGACCACAGAGCCATCGGCTTGCTGATAGTTCTCCAATACCGCCACCAGTGCACGGCCAACCGCCAGACCGGAGCCGTTCAGTGTGTGCAGCAACTCGGGCTTTTTCTGGCCTTTACGGCGGAAACGGGCCTGCATGCGGCGCGCCTGAAAATCGCCCATGTTCGAACAAGAGCTGATCTCACGGTAGGTGTTCTGCGCCGGTAGCCACACTTCCAGATCGTAGGTTTTGGTGGCGCCAAAGCCCATATCCCCGGTGCACAGCAGCACTTTACGGTACGGCAGTTCAAGTTTCTGCAATACCATTTCGGCGTGGCCGGTCAACTGCTCCAGCGCGTCCATGGAATCTTCCGGTTTGGTCATCCACACCAGCTCGACTTTATCAAACTGGTGCTGACGGATAAGGCCACGGGTGTCTCGACCATGGGAACCGGCTTCACTGCGGAAACACGGTGTGTGCGCGGTGAACTTGTACGGCAACGTTTCTTCGTCGACGATTTCGTCGCGCAGCATGTTGGTCAATGGCACTTCCGCGGTCGGGATCAGTGACATGGGCACCTGATCCTGTGACTCACCCTCGATGTGGAATAAGTCTTTACCAAATTTTGGCAACTGCCCGGTCCCATACAGTGAATCGTGATTGACCATGTACGGCACATAAGTTTCGCTGTAGCCGTGCTGCTCGGTGTGGAGGTCCAGCATAAACTGGGTCAGCGCACGGTGCAGACGGGCCATACCACCGCGCATCACCACAAAGCGGGCGCCGGTGAGTTTGGCGGCGGTTTCAAAATCAAGGCCGCGCGACAGGCCATCGGCCACGTCAACGTGGTCCTTAACCTCAAAATCAAACGACCGGGGCTTGCCCCAGCGGCTGATTTCTTCGTTCTCGTCCTCATCGGCGCCGACAGGTACGCCGTCAGCCGGTAAGTTCGGTACGCCCATGATGATGTCCTGCAACTGCTGTTGCACGACTTTCAGTTCCTCTTTAGCGGCATCCAGCTGCGAGCCCAGGTCGCTGACCGCGTCCAGTAACGGTTGAATATCCTCGCCGGCCGCTTTGGCTTTACCGATGGCTTTGGAGCGACTGTTACGTTCCGCCTGCAATTGCTCGGTGCGTACCTGAATTTCTTTACGCTGCTGCTCGAGCTTTTGCAAGCTGTCCACATCCAGCTCAAAGCCGCGTGTTTTTAGTCGTTCAGCGGTCTGTTCTAATTCTTCGCGGAAGTATTTCGCGTCTAGCATGAGTGTCCTACTTAACTGAGATATTCAACAAACTGTTCATTAACACCACCGCCAGTGCCACAGCGGCGATACACAAAATCATATTCAGGCCGGCGTGCAACAAGGCTTTATTGAGTTCGCCCTGGGTTAACATCGCCACCACCTCCACCGAGAAGGTCGAGAAGGTGGTAAAGGCGCCCAGCACACCAACACCGAGGAATAACCGCCAACTTTCGGCGACGGACTGTTGTTGCGAATAGGCAAATAACAGCCCCAGTAAAAACGAGCCCAATATGTTAACGGTCAACGTCGCAAAAGGGAACCGCGCGGCATAATTCATTAGCGCCAGACTGACACCGTAACGGGCTCCGGCGCCAACGGCACCGCCGGCGGCGACCAGTAACAGCGCACTAATGTGCGTCATCGTCCCGTCCCCGCGCCCATGGGCTGCGTTCGTCCAGTGACTGCAAACGCAGCAGTTTTTCTTTTATTTTGATTTCCAGCCCGCGCTCGTTGGGCTGATAAAAACGGCTGTCCGCCAGTTCATCCGGCAAATACTGTTCACCGGCCACATAGGCATTGGGGTAGTCGTGGGCGTAGCGGTAATCCTGACCGTAGCCCTGATCCTTGTGCACCTGAGTCGGCGCGTTGCGCAAATGCTCGGGTACCGGCGCATCGCCGTGTTCTTTGGCAGCCCGCAGCGCCTGCTTAAAGGCATTGTAAACGGCGTTACTTTTCGCGGCACAGGCGCAGTAGATGGTTGCCTGTGCAATCGCCCGCTCGCCCTCTGCCGGCCCCACCCGGTGATAGGTATCCCAGGCGTTCAGCGCCAATTGCATGGCGCGCGGATCGGCATTACCGATGTCTTCGGAGGCGATCGCCAGTAACCGTCGCGCAATAATTAACGGGTCACCGCCGCCGACCAACAACCGTGCATACCAGTACAGCGCACCGTCCGGTGACGAGCCGCGCACCGATTTATGAAACGCCGACAGAATGTCGTAATAATGGTCGCCCTGGTGATCAAAGGCGGTGGCTTTCTCGCCGATGGCATCGGTGACCAGCTCGACACCGACCTCATGTTGATCCAGTGGCAGGTAATCGGCCACCACTTCCAGGTAGTTGAGTAACCGCCGCGCATCGCCGCCGGCTAAATCCAGCAGCCGTGCCTGCGCTTGCGGTTGCAACTGTATCCCGCGCTTGCCAAGGCCGTACTCGCTGTCACTGAGGGCGCGCTGCAGCAGTTGCAGCAAATCGTCGTTACTGAGGCTTTGCAGGCGGTACACACGGGCGCGTGACAACAACGCGTTGTTCAGTTCAAAACCGGGGTTTTCGGTGGTGGCACCGATAAACACCACGGTACCGTCTTCGATGTGCGGTAAAAACGCGTCCTGCTGGCTTTTGTTAAAGCGATGCACTTCGTCAACAAACAACAGCGTACGACGCCCCTGCTGCTGCGCCCGCTGTTTGGCCTCGTCGATGGCCAGGCGAATGTCTTTAACGCCGGAGGTTACCGCACTTAAGCGGCTGACCGAGGCATTGGCGTGGTGGGCGATCAGCTCCGCCAGCGTGGTTTTGCCGGTACCCGGCGGTCCCCACAAAATCATCGAATGCAGATGACCTTGCTCTATCGCGACGCGCAGCGGTTTACCGACCGCCAGTAGATGTTGCTGACCGACGTACTGGTCCAGGTTTTGCGCGCGCATACGCGCCGCCAATGGCTGAAAATCGGGTTTGAAATCGAGATCCAGGCTAGCGTTGGTCATCCACATCCACCCCGGCGGGGACGTCAAAGGTAAATAAACTCTGTTCGAGAGCGGGATTCACCACAACCTCACTGAGCTGCAGCTCGATCACATCGCCGCCTGGCTGCTGCAGACCGATGCGGCTTAAGGTTTCGTCGTTAAAGCTTAAACGCAGTTCACTGCCCCCCGCGTCGGCGGTGACCAGATACTGGTTTGGCTCAGGTTCCTGCACGCTGTAACCCTGCCACTGCTCGTCACTGCCGGTCAGCAATAACAGCATTGGACTGTTTGCCGCCGCGTCCTGCTGTTGGTACAACGACACCTGCTCAACGAACGGGTTGTAGTACCAAACCGTGTCACCGGAGGCGACCATCAGGGTGTCGTCCGGCGGGTTGGTCTGCCAGCGCATTTTGTTGGGTCGCTGGATTGCCAGTTCGCCGCTGAGTTGCTGCAATAACTCACCGTTATCGGCGGTTACCTGCTGCTCGAATTTGGCGGTCAGGCTGTTCATCTGCTCCAGTTTTTGCTGCAGTTCCTGCTTGGCGTTGTCTGCGGCGGCTGATACCGGCAGCGCCACCAGCAGGCCGGCTGCAAGCATCCAGGTAGATACGGCTTTATACATCCTTCATCCTTCTTTGGGGTTATCGTACCGGCGGCGGTGCCAGCACATCGCGCTGACCGTTGTTGCCCGCCGTAGATACGACACCACTCATTTCCATTTGTTCGACGATACGTGCCGCACGATTATAACCGATGCGGAATTTACGCTGTACGCTGGACACGGACACCCGCTGCGATTCAGTCACAAAAGCCACCGCCTCGTCATAGAGCGGATCTGATTCGCCGTCTTCGTCTTCACTCTGCTCACCCGGCAACAGCGCGTCTTCGCCCTGGTCGCCGGACAAAATTTCGTCCAGATAATTCGGTTTGCCGCGTTTTTTCCAGTCGGCGACGACCGCATGGACTTCGTGGTCGTCGACAAAGGCACCGTGTACCCGCACCGGTGAGCCACTGCCCGGCGGCAGATACAGCATGTCGCCCTGCCCCAGCAGCTGATCCGCGCCCGGTTGATCCAAAATGGTCCGGGAATCGACTTTCGACGACACCTGGAACGCAATCCGCGTCGGGATATTGGCTTTGATCAAACCGGTGATAACGTCCACCGATGGTCGCTGCGTCGCTAAAATCAGGTGGATACCCGCGGCCCGCGCTTTTTGCGCAATCCGGGCAATCAGTTCTTCCACTTTTTTGCCGACGATCATCATCATATCGGCAAATTCGTCGATAACGACGACAATATTCGGCAGTTTATCCAGCTCCGGTGGCAACTCGTCCATCGAGTCGCCCGGTTTCCAGATGGGGTCTCGCAACGGTTTGCCTTCCGCTTTCGCGGCGGCCACTTTGGCGTTATAACCCTTGAGGTTACGCACGCCCAATGCTGACATCAGTTTGTAGCGACGCTCCATTTCACCGACACACCAACGCAGCGCATTGGCGGCGTCTTTCATATCGGTGACCACTTCGGTCAGCAAATGCGGAATGCCCTCATAAACCGACAGTTCGAGCATTTTCGGGTCGATCATGATCAGCCGCACGTCTTCCGGTGTGCTTTTGTACAACAGGCTGAGGATCATCACGTTAACCCCGACCGATTTACCGGAGCCGGTGGTACCGGCCACCAGCAGGTGCGGCATTTTGGCCAGATCCACCACCACCGAACCGCCGGCAATGTTTTTACCGAGAATCATGGTCAGCGGTGAAGTGCTGTTCTGGAAGGCATCACAGTTAATGACTTCGCTGAGCTGCACAATCTCGCGGTGTTTATTCGGCAACTCAAGGCCAACGTAGGATTTGCCCGGGATAACTTCGACCACCCGCACCGCGACCGCAGACAGCGTCCGCGCGATGTCTTTGGCGAGGTTAGAAATTTTCGACACTTTCACACCCGGTGCCAGATCCAGTTCAAAACGGGTGATCACCGGCCCCGGCTGTACGTGTGCAACGGTCACATCAACACCAAAGTCTTTCAGTACCGTTTCTACCGTGCGCGACACCTGATCCAGCTCTTCCTGAGTGATCGGGTTTTCTTTCTTGTTCGGTCGGTCGAGCAATTCAATCGACGGCAATGGCGGCAGCGTTTCAGCTTGCTCATTATCGTCGCTTTGCGCGGTGGCTTTTTCGCTGACCGTTAACGCGGTCGACGACGGCTGACTGACCTGCTGCTTGCGTTCGGCGGCCTGCTTGGAGAAGCGCGGTGGTTCGGGTTCGTCTTCTGCTAACGGATTAATGGACGGTAAATCCAGCGTCGGTTCGGCTTTATCGTCGGCGTGCTCGTTTTTACCGAACAGGCCTTCCAAATCGATTTTCGGCTCGTCCGCCCGGCCCTGCTCGTCGCTTTCAATGGCCAGCACGCTGTCATCCGGCTCCGCCCGTTGCGACGGTTGTTCGGTTTGTTGTTGCGGCTCGCTGTCGCCGCGCTGAGTCCAGGTGGTGCGGATTTTTTCAACCAGCCACAATACGCCGTTGATGCTCCACTCACCCAGCTTATCCGCCACCTGTAACCAACTGATGCCGGTAACCAGGGTCAGCCCGGTTGCCAGAAAAGTCAGCAATAACAAGGTTGAGCCGACAAAGTTCAGATACGGCAACAGCGATGATGCGATGACGTCGCCGAAGATGCCACCGGCTGAGAAGTAATAAATGTCGTCAAAGTTAATCGACGATAGCGCCGACGCGCCAATCAGTGTGAGTAACGCCCCCACCAACCGCAGGCTGACCGCAAGGTAATCCAGTTCCAGCAGACGATGGGTCTGACGGAACAGCAGATAGCCCAGCCCGGCAAAGGCAAACGGAATAAGGTAAGCAACAAAGCCGAAGGTAAACAGCAACACGTCTGCCGTCCACGCGCCAACGGCACCACCGGCGTTATGGATGGCGCCCTCAAAGCCTGTTTGCGACCAACTGGGATCGGCCGGATTAAAGCTTACCAGCGACAAGAAAATAAAAATCGCCAGCGCTCCGCTGATCAGTAACCCTGCTTCAAGTAATCGTTGTACACCTGTCATTGCGCGTATCGTGTGTCCTGTTTTTATCGTTATATCCGGCTAACGCATTGATTGTAGCGAAACTGACGCTGAATGTTAGCCCTTTACTAATACTTTATTTTCTTGTTTGACCTCTTCCATCACCACGTAGGTGCGCGATTCATCCACCCCCGGCATCATCAATAAGGTTTCGCCGAGCAGTTTGCGATAAGCTCGCATGTCCGGTACCCGCGCCTTGATCAAAAAGTCAAAATCACCGGCGACTAAGTGGCATTCCAGGATTTCGTCGGTTTTACGAGCCGCTTCGCTGAATTCAGCAAAGGCATCGGCAGAAGTACGGGTTAAGGTGATTTCGACAAACACCATCAGGTTGGCGCCCAGTTTGGCGGGGTTGATTTTGGCGTGATAACTTTCGATAACGCCCTCTCGTTCCAGCTTGCGAACCCGCTCCAGACAAGCGGTTGCGCTCAGGCCTACGCGTTTGGCCAGCGCCACATTGGAGATGCGGCCATCGTCCTGCAAAATTCGTAAGATCTTCCGGTCGATTCTGTCAATAGTGATTTCTGCGGGTTCTTCGGCAATAAACATAATTTTATTCTGCTAATGGCTTTATATGTATCACTTTATACTAAAAAGGCACCTAAAAAAAGTACGTCATACACTGCCTTTTGCGTCTATAATTTGCCGCAAATTTTGATGTTCTAACCACTAACAATTTAGAGGCTGTGAAATGCTGATTGGTGTACCTAAGGAAATTAAAAACCACGAGTATCGTATTGGCTTAACCCCTGCGGCAGTGCGCGAATACGTAGAAAATGGTCACGACGTTATTATCGAAAATAACGGTGGTGCGGCGATTGGTTTTACCAACGACCAATACATTGAAGCCGGCGCAAGCATTGTTGATACGCCGGAAGAAATCTTCGCCCGCGCTGACATGATCGTGAAAGTGAAAGAACCACAGCCAAACGAATGCAAAATGCTGCGCGAAGGCCAAATCCTTTACACCTTCCTACACTTGGCACCGGACCCAACGCAAACCGAACTGCTGGGTAAATCGGGTTGTACCGCGATTGCTTACGAAACCGTTACCGACAACCGCAATGGCTTGCCGTTGTTGGCTCCGATGAGTGAAGTGGCCGGTCGTATGTCGATTCAGGCGGGCGCGCACTACCTGGAAAAAGCTCACGGCGGCAGCGGCACCCTGTTAGGTGGCGTACCGGGCGTAGCACCGGGCAAAGTATTGATCATCGGTGGCGGTGTCGTCGGTACCAACGCCGCGAAAATGGCGATTGGTCTGGGTGCAGAAGTTACGATTCTGGATCGTTCATTGCCGCGTCTGCGCGAGCTGGACGATATCTTTGCCGGCCGTGTACAAACGGTTTACTCAACCGTTGATGCCATCGACAAATACTCACGCGAAGCCGATTTAGTGGTTGGTGCGGTACTGATCCCAGGTGCGGCAGCGCCGAAATTGCTGACTCGCGAGAACATCAAAAACATGAAGCCAGGCTCAGTGCTGGTAGACGTTGCTATCGACCAGGGCGGCTGTTTTGAAACATCTAAAGCCACCACCCACCAAGACCCTGTGTACGTTATCGACGACGTGGTTCACTACTGCGTTGCTAACATGCCAGGTGGTGTTGCACGTACCTCAACCATCGCCCTGAACAACGCGACACTGCCATACGGCATCGCGCTGGCGAACAAAGGCGTTAAAGCCATGCTGGAAAACGAGCACCTGCTGCGCGGTCTGAACATGCACAAAGGCAAGATCACTTACAAAGCCGTGCACGACGACCTTGGCGAGCAACTCGGCCTGGATTACCAGGACCCGCGTGAAGCCCTGCAAGGCTAAGCAAAGGCCGGTCGTAATCAGTTGTTTTAAAGCCCCGCTTTGCCGGGGCTTTTTTGTTGTAGCGTATTAAATCAACTGGCGGCCTGTTTCAGCACAATAAGCTGCTGAATGACGTTATCCAGGTTAGTCGGCGGGCGCTTAGGCTGATACGCGAGAATGTACTCAACCAGCCCTTTTCGTTCCAGCACAGGCACACTTGGCGGAGAACTTAGCTTAACCCGGGCGTTGCGGTGGGAGAAAAATACAACACCTTCAAGCCAGGTCGAGGCTTTTTTGCCTTTTAGGTAGGTCGACAGCACATGCACCTGCTTTTTCAGCTGTTTGATGGGGTTGCGCACTTCAGCCGTATAACGACCTCCCTTCTGCCCCACTTTGTGAGCTGTCCAGTTGGGGGCCTGTTCATCCCCCGTTACTTTCGAATTATTATTTTTGACCTCAATAACAAACACACCATTAGGCCCAACCACAACCAGATCCAGCTCGGTGTAGCCGCGTTTTGTTTTCGCGTTAGGGACGTCAACCTGATTAAATAACACATAGTCGTCAGGTAGCTTATCCAGTTGTTTTAACGTCTTCAGTTCGCCACTGGCACCGGCTTGTTTTGTGGCCGCCGCGCCAATAACGATGATTGCGTATGCAAACGCAAAAAACCACCATAGTTGTGGCAGGGAAAACATCAGCACAGCAGCGATCGGAGCGCCAATGATAGCGACCCATTTGCGGGTCTGGTTTACTTCTTGGGAGAGACGGTTTTTTGTAATGTATTGAGTATCGGCCATGAACTGCTACTGAGTTTTTATTATTAACATACGGTTATTAAACCATTTTACCGTGTTAACGTCAGCTGTAATTGACGGCGGCGGTTCGCTCTTTATCAATAACGGTCGATTACGATGCCGTGGGCTTTTTTCTTTTTTGTCTTGTTCCACAAGCTTGCAAACCCTACAATCAATCCCCATACATCACTTATCTTATCGCTAAAGAATACAAGAAGTCAGGAGTTATCGATGGCAGACGCCAAACATTGCAAGTTATTGATTTTAGGTTCGGGCCCCGCTGGTTACACGGCCGCGGTTTATGCCGCGCGCGCTAACCTGGACCCGGTCATGGTAACCGGTATGCAACAAGGCGGTCAGTTGACCACCACCACGGACGTGGAAAACTGGCCGGGCGATGCTGAAGGGCTGACCGGTCCGGATTTGATGGTGCGGATGCAGAAACACGCGGAGCGTTTTAACACCGAAATCGTGTTTGATCACATCAACTCGGTGGATTTCTCTAAGCGTCCGTTTCAACTGAAAGGCGATGTTGGTGAATACACGGCCGATGCGGTGATCATCAGCACCGGAGCCTCAGCCAAGTACCTTGGCCTGGAATCTGAAGAAGCCTTTATGGGTAAAGGCGTTTCTGCCTGTGCGACCTGCGATGGCTTTTTCTACAAAAACCAGAAAGTTTGTGTCGTTGGTGGCGGTAACACCGCCGTTGAAGAAGCGCTGTATCTGTCGAACATCGCCAGCGAAGTGCACGTGATTCACCGCCGTGAAACCTTCCGTGCGGAGAAAATTCTGGTTGACCGTCTGCGTGACAAGGCAGAGAACGGCAATGTCACCTTCCATCTGAACAAAACCCTGGATGAAGTGCTGGGTGACGAAATGGGTGTCACTGGTGTGCGCATTAAGGACACTCAAGACGGCAGCACCAGCGAGCTGGACGTTGCCGGCTGCTTCATCGCCATCGGCCACCAGCCGAACACCGGCATTTTTGACGGTCAGTTGGAAATGAACAACGGCTACATCGTGGTACAGAGTGGCCTTGAAGGTAACGCCACCGCCACCAGCGTACCGGGTGTGTTCGCCGCCGGTGACGTGATGGACCATATTTATCGTCAGGCGATTACCTCAGCGGGCAGCGGCTGTATGGCGGCGCTGGATGCTGAGCGTTATCTGGATGCCCTGACCAAAAACTGAGGTGAGTGAGCGTAGATGAGTTTAACGACGGTTATACCCTTATGATTGTCCAGCTCAGCCAGCGCTCAATCAGCTTCCCTCCCCCGGCAACCGCACTGTATGAGCCGAACGGCCTGCTTGCGGTTGGCGGTGATTTGTCGCCGGAGCGGCTGATGCACGCGTACCGGCATGGGATCTTTCCGTGGTTTGGCAACGACGATCCGATTTTATGGTGGTCACCCAACCCGCGGGCGGTGTTTTACCCTGAGCAGATCCACATTTCACGCAGCCTGCAGAAGTCCTGGCGCAAGTTCCCCTGGCAAATCAGTATTAATCGCTGCTTCGACGCCGTTATCGAGCAATGTGCGGCCAAGCGTCGTGATCAGGAAGGCACCTGGATCACCGACGAGATGCAGGCGGCCTACCGGCAGCTGCATGAGCTGGGTCATGCCCACTCGGTGGAGGTCTGGTGCGAGGAGCAACTGGTTGGCGGCCTTTACGGCATTTCGGTCGGCCTCGCTTTTTGCGGCGAAAGTATGTTCCACAGCCAAACCGATGCCTCTAAAATTGCGCTGGCGGTGTTTGCCCGTCAGTTTGCCGAACACGGCGGTACCCTGATTGACTGCCAGGTCGGTAATCCACATTTAACCTCACTGGGCGCGCAAAATCTCAGCCGTGATGGCTTTTTACGGCGTTTGCACGATGCCCAGAACGGCAGTCTGCCGCGTTCCTTTTGGGCGCCGCGGTTACTCAGCGAGGCCCGTTTATGACGCTACAGTTTGGTGTTACCCGCGAGTCTCAGTGTGGCTATCTGGACGAACAGCAAGAACGTCTGCTGGTAGCGGTTACCGACGGCAATCCACCGATGAGTGCGGCCTTGTACGAGCATCTGTTGAGCCACGGCTTCCGCCGCTCGCACAATGATGTCTACCGCCCCTATTGCCGTTTTTGTCAGGCCTGTGAATCGTTGCGGGTGTTGGCGGATGAATTTGCACCCAGTCGTAATCAGCGTCGGGTGATCAACAAAAACCGTGACCTGACCCGTAAGCTGGTGACCGAGCCGGGCGAGGACTATGCCGCACTGTTTTGCGACTTTATTGAACAACGCCATAAAGACGGTGCTATGTACCCACCCGATCCAGACAGTTTCTGGCAATGGTGTGCGTGCGACTGGATGCAGACGCAGTTTGTCGAATGGCGCGACCGCGATGATCAACTGGTGATGGTGTCGGTCATCGATAACCTGCCCAACGCCTTGTCGGCGATGTACACCTTTTTTGACGCTACGCTGGCAAAGCGCTCGTTGGGCACTTATTCGATTCTGCAGTTGATCGAGCTGTGTCAGCAGCAGAATAAAGCGTATTTGTACCTGGGTTACCAGATTGATGCCTGTAATAAGATGAATTACAAAGCCCGATTTACGCCAAATGAACGTCTAATTGGCAATCAGTGGAAAAAAGCGGTAAAATCGCCGACACTTTAGTTTAAACCGTGCGACAAATCGCACATCAACGATAGAAATCAGAGGATATTAATGGCGAAAGAAGACAGCATTGAAATGCAGGGAACCGTTTTGGAAACTCTGCCCAATACAATGTTCCGTGTCGAATTAGAAAACGGACACGTCGTTACGGCACACATCTCTGGCAAGATGCGTAAGCACTACATTCGCATTTTAACCGGCGATACCGTGACCGTTCAGCTCACCCCTTATGACTTGAGCAAAGGACGCATTGTCTTCCGCGCCCGTTAATCTGAGTTTTAAAAGAACCATAAAAAAAGCTGCATCACCTGAGTGACGCAGCTTTTTTATTATCCGCTGCGGTTAGCCTTCGACGGTTTCGTTACTGCTGTCGTAATCAAACTTCAGCTGGTCGTCGGCACCGATAGTGACTTTGACACTGCCACCGCGGGTTAACTGCCCGAACAGGATCTCGTTGGCTAGGGTTTTCTTGATGTTTTCCTGGATCACGCGACCCATTGGGCGCGCTCCCATCGCTTTGTCGTACCCTTTCTTAGCCAGCCAGTCGACGGCGGCTTGGTCGACTTCCAGCGATACGCCTTTGCGATCCAACTGCGCCTGCAGTTCGGTGATGAACTTATCGACCACTTGTTTGATCACTTCTTCGTTCAAGTGATTGAACCAGACGATACCGTCTAAGCGGTTACGGAACTCCGGCGTGAAGGTGCGGTTGATTTCCGCCATCGCGTCGTGGCTGTGATCCTGCTGTTTAAAGCCGATGGATTTGCGCACGGTTTCACGCACACCGGCGTTGGTGGTCATGACAATGATGACGTTGCGGAAATCGGCTTTGCGACCGTTGTTGTCGGTCAGTGTGCCGTTATCCATAACCTGCAACAGGATGTTAAACACGTCCGGATGCGCTTTTTCAATTTCGTCCAGCAGCAACACACAATGCGGTTGTTTGATCACTGCATCGGTGAGCAAGCCACCCTGATCGAAGCCGACGTAACCGGGCGGTGCACCAATCAGGCGGCTAACCGCATGACGCTCCATGTATTCGGACATATCAAAGCGTACCAGCTCGATGCCCATGGCTTTGGCCAACTGCTGGGTGACTTCGGTTTTGCCCACCCCGGTGGGGCCGGCAAACAGGAACGAGCCGATTGGCTGATGTTCGTTGCCCAGGCCGGAACGCGACAGACGAATGGCGGCGGTCAGTTTATCAATCGCCTCATCCTGCCCGAACACCACCATTTTCAGGTTGCGGTCAAGCTGCTTGAGCACGTCCTGATCGGTCCGCGAGACCGACTGTTCAGGGATCCGTGCGATCTTGGCGATGATGCTCTCGATGTCCTGTACGCCCACGGTTTTACGCCGCTTGGACGGCGGTAACAAGCGCTGTGAAGCGCCGGCTTCGTCCATCACGTCAATGGCCTTGTCCGGCAGGTGACGTTCGTTGATGTACTTGGCCGATAACTCCGCCGCCGCTTTAATGGCCGGCTGGGTATAGCGAATACCGTGGTGGCTTTCGTAGCGATCTTTCAGCCCCATCAGAATTTTGGTGGTGTCTTCGACCGATGGCTCAGCCACGTCAATCTTCTGGAAGCGACGCACCAACGCGCGGTCTTTTTCGAACACGTTTTTAAATTCGTTGTAGGTGGTAGAACCAATACACTTCAGCTGACCGCTGGACAACAACGGCTTCAGCAGGTTGGAGGCGTCTAATACGCCGCCACTGGCCGCACCGGCGCCAATGATGGTATGAATTTCATCAATGAAGAGGATGGCGTTTTCTTTTTCGCTCAGCTCTTTCAGCAATTGCTTAAAGCGCTTCTCAAAATCACCCCGGTACTTGGTGCCTGCCAGCAGGCCACCCATGTCCAGTGAATAGATAACCGCATCGGCCAGAATGTCCGGCACTTCTTTATTTACGATGCGATAAGCCAAACCCTCAGCGATCGCGGTTTTACCGACACCGGCCTCACCGACCAGCAACGGGTTGTTTTTACGGCGACGACAGAGGATCTGCGCGCAGCGCTCAAGCTCGGCATCACGACCAATTAACGGGTCGATTTTGCCCTCTTTCGCCTGCACGTTCAGATTGGTGCAAAAACGTTTCAGATGGCTTTGCTGTTCTTCCTGAACTTCGGCCGCCTCTTCTTCGTCCATGCGTTCTTCGCCCGGCTCCTGATCCTGCATTCGCGAGATGCCGTGCGAGATAAAATTAACAATATCCAGACGGGTGATGTCGTGTTTGTTCAACAGGTAAACCGCCTGCGACTCCTGTTCGCTAAAGATAGCCACCAGCACGTTAGCGCCGGTTACTTCAGCGTTACCCGAGGACTGTACGTGAAACACGGCGCGCTGCAGCACGCGCTGGAAACCCAGCGTCGGCTGTGTATCCGATGCTTCGTCGTCGGCTTCGAAACTGGGTGTACTGCGGTCAATATAAGACAACAGTTCATCCTTTAACTGTTCGAAGTCGGTCCCGCACGCGCGTAAAACCTCGGCTGCATCGGGGTTATCCAGCAGTGCGACTAACAGGTGCTCGACCGTCATTAACTCGTGATGACGCTCACGCGCTAAACGAAACGCGTCGTTTAACGTCAGTTCAAGGGCTTTGTTCAACATATACCACTCCTTACCGCCATGCTGGCTACTTGCTGCGACCCGTTATTGCTACGAGCAATCATTCCTGCTCCATGGTACAAAGCAACGGATGCTGGTTCTCACGAGCATATTGGTTGACCTGTACAACTTTGGTTTCTGCAATTTCTGCCGAGTAAACTCCACAAACTGCTTTTCCTTTATAGTGCACCTGCAACATAGTGTCAGTAGCACGCTCTTGATTCATCTTAAAAAATTTCATCAACACTTCAATGACAAAATCCATTGGCGTGTAATCGTCATTATTCAGTATGACCTTGTACATCGACGGAGGTTTCAGCTCCTGCTTTTCTTTCTCTTCTAAATCATGAAGATGTTGATGATCAGACTGACTCATTGGTTAACAACCTATTATCACTATAGTGTATTTGTTAATGGGTTTTCGGAATTTTTTTCGAAAATGATTAACAAAAATGTTGATTTTTTCACCGCAAATGCTTGACTATTGCACTGCGTTTTCTAGAGTAAAACATGGTGTTGTCGATGGCTCTTTTCAAGAGCACCCGTTCAACGCTCAACATAATAATAAACATTCTCTGTTGCAAAAGAAGGAAGTAGATGTATGGCTACCGGAAAAGTCAAATGGTTTAACAACTCAAAAGGCTTCGGCTTTATCGAGGCGGAAGACCGTGATGGTGACATTTTCGCTCACTATTCAACCATCGAAATGGAAGGCTACCGCACCCTCAAAGCTGGCCAGACCGTTGAGTTTGAACTGGAAGAAGGTCCTAAAGGACTGCACGCTTCCAATATTGTTCCGGGAAACACTGATAAATAGTGTTTACACCTAAAACTCTCTAATTTCAAAACGCCGGTCAAGTACCGGCGTTTTATTTTCCTTCCTTAACTATCAATACCGAAATAACGTCTTAATTGATCACGAAGATTAGGCGGCGTTCCGTGAATCGTCAATGTGTCGGTCGCGGCATCGTATTGAATCCGCTCGCCCAATTGCGTGTGGTCAAAGCCCACACTGACACCACCGCCCTGCCCCTGGAACTTAACCAGCTTGCGCAGGGTTGCTTTGTCGGCCGGGAACTCCTCCGGTAATTCGGCTTCGCGCTGCTGGGTATACTCACGGCTGAAATCTTCGAACGAACGCTCACTTGGCTGTGCCTGGGCAAAATGTTCGGAAAGATCTTTCACCCGCACGTCTTCGCCCTGCTTCCACTGCTGGTCGCAATACTCGTAGGCAACCGCGTTTAACGACTGCCGTTGCTGTGGCTCCAGCTCAGCCGATTTGCCGTACTCGTTGACCGCTTCGATTAACGTCTGAGTCTGCGATTTTGCGTTCAAACGCTCGGTACAGCCCAAAAAGTCGAGGAAGAAGTCGGACACTTTACGACCGGCGCGGCCTTTAATAAACGAGATGTAACGCTCGCTGTCGGCTTCGGTTTCCCAGTCGGTCAGATTAATCCGTGCCGCCAGTTGCACTTTGCTGATGTCCAACTGCGACGATTTATTAACCGCCAGATTGGGGTTAATCGACACCCCTTCCTTCACCGGCAAAAACGCCACCAGCAGGTAATCCGTGCTGAGGTGCTGATAACGTGTGATCAGTAAAAAGCCCGCTTCCAGCATATTGTGGTTTTGCAGCTGTTCAAGCAGCAACTTAGCCGCCTGCTGGCTGAAATCGACAAATTGCAGTTGGTCGGTATGCCATTGTTTCAGCACGTCCGGGAACGGACCCCGTTCGCCGTCGTCCTGCTCGGTTATAAAGCTGGCGTAACCTTTGGCGGGTTTATTGGTGTAGACCTGGGTCAGCTCTTCCAGCAATTCGTGTAATTGCTCGTCCTCGGCCAGGGCCTCAGGCGCCAACCGCAGACCGACCTGATCGTCGTGACTGTAAAACTGATGAATAATGCTGTTTTCAATACGCAGTTGCATATACGGGACTATCCTTGCAAAATCCGTGTGTTAGACTAATTGCTAATAGTGTACCACGGGACATAACCAGAATGGGAAAACACCAACGCAGGGATAAAATTGCCCGCCTGATCAGCTGGGGGCATTGGTTTACTTTTATCAACATTCTTCTGTGTCTGGCGTTGGGTGCGTTGTATATCGAAACCTCACCGACGTCGCCTTCGGCGCTGGCCACGTTATACGGCATTTTAAACTGGGTTGGTCACTTTGCCTTTCTGCCGTTCGTGTTTTTCATCATTCTGATTTTTCCACTCTGTTTATTGGTCCCCTACTCCCGTATTTTGCGTGGCTGGTCGGCTTTAATTGGCTCGCTGGGTATCGTCGCATTAGCCGCTGACCTGTTGTTTTATCGCCAGTACGGTTACCACCTGAACAGCTACTCACTGGCGCAAATGGCAAAAGACGCCGAAACCGTGTTCGCCGGTGCCAGCTTTTTGATCATCCTTGGCGTGCTGCTGGGCTTTTTGGTGCTGCTGGGGTTTGAATTACTGATCGCCAATTACACCTGGAAGCACTTGCAGGACTTGCAACGGCGCCGCATTGGTGCGCCCGCCACCAGTGTTTTTGTGTTTTGCTTTTTTGCCAGCCACCTTATTCACGTATGGGCGGACGCCGAGCTTTATGAGCCGATTACGCAGCAGGATGACATGTTCCCGCTGTCCTACCCGACCACCGCCAAGACCCTGATGGCCAAGCACGGTTTTATTGATGTTGAAAGCTACCAGGCGCAGCAACAAATGCTGATGGCAGCCAATAACATCAAGTTACGCTACCCGCAAAACGACTTGTTGTGCACCAAACAAAACACCGATCAAGCCATTACCGTGTTCGTGTTTGACCGTTTATCCGCTGAGCAGCAGGTGCGCTTAACCGAACTTGCCGGTGCGGCGCAACTACAGCCTGTTGAGGCCCGTTTGCTCGGTCATCCGAGCCGTGAAGGCGGGCTGTTTCAGTTTCTTTATGGGCTACCCGATTTTTATCAGGACACCATTGAGCAGCAGAACATTGCGCCGGCGTATTTAAAGCCGTTGGATGATTTTGGTGTGCAGGTTAACTGGCTGGCCAGTGAACACTGGGGCAACGAACTGACCCTGACCCGTTACAGTGAGCAGTGGCTGACGGAACCTTTAGGCAGCTTCGCGCCAAAAGCCCGTAATCAGATAAATGTGGTGTTTCTCAGTGCGGATGATTTGGCCGCGTTACCGGGACTGCTTGAACGCAGCGCCCGCCATAAAATTATGGTGACTGCACTGGCTCCGGCCGGTTCCGAATCGCTGCTGGGACAAGAACAGTTTATGCCGAAGAACATGGCAGTGCCGCTGTTTGAACGCGGTTTTGATATTCCTGCCCAGCCCGTTGCCGGGTTAATGGATATTATGCCAACAGTGCTGGGCGACCTGATGTCCTGCGCCGGTGGTACTAAGAATTTCAGTAACGGCGAGAACCTCACCGCCGATGGCGAGCGCTGGCCACTGATCGAAACCTACAGTCCGTACATCGTGATTTATGACGCCAATGAAATCACCATTCTGGATAACACCGGTCAGTTCAGTGTTTACGATTTCGACAGTTTCGAGCTGAAAAAAGGTGCGGAGCCACCGGTTCCGGTACTGATCGATGCGCTGAAGGATTTAAAACGCTTCAGCCGTGACGATCGCAGCAGCAACGATGGCCAGTGAGCAAAAAAAGAGCATTCGCACCGCCGACCCCGCATTAGCCCTTGCTAATTGCGCGTAAATCCGTAACATATCGCTCCACGGTCGGCGTGTAGCGCAGCCTGGTAGCGCACTGTCATGGGGTGTCAGGGGTCGGAGGTTCAAATCCTCTCACGCCGACCAATTCTTCTCTCTTGCACCTTCTCTTTCTCGTCCGAACAAAACTCTGTTAACATCAATGATTCGTTATCCCGTTAAAAGAGTTGCGATGAAAACGATCGGTATTATTGGTGGTATGAGTTGGGAATCCACGCTCAGCTATTATCGTCTGATTAATCAAAAAGTTAACGCTAAACTTGGTGGGTTACACTCCGCCAAAATCCTGTTAAACAGCATCGATTTTGCGGACATAGAACCCCTACAACGTCAGGGCGACTGGCAACAAGCCGGGCATTTGCTTGCGAATGCCGCGCGTGCGCTGGAGTCTGCCGGGGCGGACGGCGTGTTAATCGCAACCAATACCATGCATAAAGTCGCGCCTGCCGTCGCCGATGCGATAACTGTTCCCGTATTGCATATTGTCGATGCAACCGCCGCGGCCATCCGTCAGCGCGGTATTCGCAAGGTTGGCTTGCTCGGCACTCGCTTTACCATGGAAGAAGACTTTTATCGTCATCGTCTCGAGCAGCAGGAACTTGATGTGCTAACACCCGCGACGGACGTGCGTCAGCAGGTGCACGATATTATTTTTAACGAGTTATGCCACGGCATTACATCGGAACCCTCAAAGCAGGTCTATCTTGAAGCCATTGAGGCGCTGGCTGAGCGCGGTGCTGAAGCCGTTATTCTTGGTTGCACCGAGATTGGCTTACTGGTCTCGCAAAACGATAGCCGTTTACCCTTATTTGATACTACCGAAGTTCACGCCGAAGCGGCGGTAAAATGGGCGCTTGAGGGATAACATCACCCCGCACTGCCAGCGCCCTTAAACCATTACACAGCATTTACACCCCACTCGGGAATTTTTGCGCCGACTTATGTCTAACCAAAAACTTGCGTCCTCGCGCGGGCGCTGATAAGTTATCGCGCCTTCAGCGCTCAGTCTCGGTTGATAAAGGAAGTTATGGTTAATAAACAATCTGTTGTAGTTTATTTGTGCGGAGACGACCGCTGATATGATGGGCGTAAAACGCTGGCAGGTTTTCGCGGCTGCCCTCGCCATCATCGCGTTATCGCTGGGACTCAGCTCAGGCGGCGACGACAGTTCCGCCGATGTGCACGTCCCGCAACCACTGGTCCCTTTTGATTCTGCCTGGGTGCAGAGCGACGCCGACAATTACCGAACGCCGGTGGATGTTATCGGTGAACCGCAGTTGGTCTACGTCGCCCCCGGCCAAACCTTAACCTCTCTGCTGGTGCAAGAGGGTATTTCCGCCCAACAAATCGCGCTGCTGGCAATGGCCGCCAGACCCGTCATCAACCTCGGCCGACTGCAAATCGGCACCCCTATCGAAATCACTTATATCGCGCCCGGCCAACCGCGTGTCCGCCTGGCACGAGAGTACGGCGAAGTGGTGGAGGCCATCTATTCAGACAGTGGCTGGACCATCAAGAAACATCAGTTGCCAACCCGCTCGACGACCGAGGAAACCGCTGTGACCATCGAGCGCAGCCTTTATCAGGACGCGGTCGAGAACGGTTTGCCGGTGAGCATGGTCAACAGCTCGATTATGGCGCTCTCCCACTTTGTCGATTTCCAGCGACAAATTCAGCCAGGTGACATTTTTGAGGCACGCTACGAACGTTATCAGGTGGTTCGTGACAAACAACTGTTTGCGCACCTGGCTCACCCACTACGCCTGACGTATCTGCGCTTTACCAATGATGGTGAGGACTATCGGTTGTACCGCTTCGACGGCACCTTTTATTTTGACGATGGCCGCGTCGCTCAGAGTTTCCTGCTGAAAACACCGCTGAACGGGGCGCGCTTGTCATCTCATTACGGTAACCGTTATCACCCGGTACTGGGGTATAACCGTTTGCATAAGGGCATCGATTTCAGTGCCCCGGTGGGGACGCCGATCATGGCCGCTGGCCGTGGAACCATCAAGCATGCGGGCCGTAAAGGCAGTTTTGGTAATGCCGTTATTATCGAGCACGCTGACGGTTACGAAACGCTGTACGCGCATTTGAATGGCTTTGCGGATGGCCTGTCTGAAGGCGATCGGGTCAATCAGGGCGATGTCATCGGCTATTTAGGCAACACCGGCTTGTCGGCAGGACGTCATTTGCACTACGAAGTGCACCGTTATGGCCGCAGCATTAACCCACTCAGTATCAAAGCGCCCTCCAACCGGCGCTTAGAAGGGGCTGAGTTGGCCCGCTTTAAACGCTATTTGGCACAATTACGGCAGGATGGCAGTGAGCTTGAAGGGCTGGCACCGTAACGGCGCCATGCCCTATTGATTGATTACTGAACCTTGGGTAACGGAGTCTGTTCGCTGATTGCCAGTGACGGGTATTGTTCAATCAGCTGCTGATAACGTTCCGGAAACCGCAGCTTTATCACCGCCATTCGGCTTTGATGAAAGCGGGTAATCTCCGGGTTTGTTGCCATCAGCGCGTCGATCATCTGATTGATGCGCTCGAATTCATAGTCGCTGCCGGCGTGACGCAATGCCAGCAGCATGGGGTCAGCCCCTTGTTCGTCGCCTTTGTACGGCACCCCCTGATCCAGCAACCATGTGGTTAGCTGCAGGTCTTTTTCATTAACGGCATAATACAACAGGGTTTTGCCGCGATTGTCCGTGGCCGCAATATCGTAGCCCACGTCATTCAGCGTTTTTATCGTGTCGAGATTCATATCGAATCGTTTAAGCTGATGATGTTGCAGTGGCTGCGGCAGCAAGTCGGTTTGCTGTAACTGTTGATAGTACGCGACATCGGCTAACATGATTTGGCCAACCAGATACCACCGTTCGGCGTCCGTCAGTGATTGTTGCTGCAGGTGCGTCAGCACCCTTTCAATGTCACCATCAACCAAAGGCTGTATGACCTCATTAATCACTTCTGTTCTTTTCATCCGCTGCGCATTGTTCTGATGAATCTGGCGGTACAAGTCCACAGCAAACGGCGAAATGTCGGCCAGATCGGCGATGATCGCACTCGGTGAGTCTCCGTAACGTGCTACCACTTCTTCCATCACGTCATAGCGGCTTTGCGGTTGCCATTGCTGCACTATCGCCTCGACCGTCTGTTGACATGCTGAGCGAGTTTCGGCCACATCAGCAATGTCGAGTTGCTCTTCCAAATAGGCATCCCGTTCGCTGACTAAGTCCTGGTAAAGACGTCCATGGGTTTCCGTGGTCAGCGTTTGGCGTGGTCTGATGGT
Source organism: Idiomarina sp. OT37-5b (assembly GCF_002968395.1). Lineage (NCBI taxonomy): Bacteria > Pseudomonadati > Pseudomonadota > Gammaproteobacteria > Alteromonadales > Idiomarinaceae > Idiomarina > Idiomarina sp. OT37-5b. Next base: position 1,176,047 of record NZ_CP027188.1, on the reverse strand, counting down.
GAGCAGATTAACGTTAAACTGCTGTCTGAGGTTTTCGATCTCATCTTCATCAAATCGATAAAAGCGACGCGGAAAGTGACCCATCACAGATTCTGCCGACTGTTCAGAAAACCGCGCGCGGGCGCCAAGGGTAATCAGTCGATTGATGATTTCTGCCCGTTGCTCGTGTTTCTCGCAGCAATTCATGAGTCCGCTCAGCGCCCACTCCATGGTTGAACCGAGGTAAGCGTCGTGTGTGGGCGTTAATCCTGCATCCAGCAGACGGTTAAACACCTTTGAGCGCCCGGCCATTGCGGCAAAATCCAGCAATGACAGGGCTTCTTCGAGGTACTCATAGCCGACGGTGGCGCTGGCGTCCGGCAGGCCATCAATCAGCAGGATAATATCGTCATCACTGAGCTCAGACTCGGCGATCACATAAGCGACATCATCAACGCTGATCTCGCCGCTGTCGGCAATTTGTTGTTGTTCTGCTAACGGCAGGTCGGCGAAGCCTTCCAGCAGACCACTGGGAACTTTGCGCTGCACGCTCAAGCCTTTGGCGGCGGCACCCGGCATATGCTCCTCGAGTTTTTCTGCCAGCATCGCATTGATTTTCGTCACTTCGGCGTTTTTTCTCAATTGCTTAGCCCGGAACATGGCGGCGAAGTTAGAGTTTCTGAACGCGTCAATGGCGACGGTGATTTCGTCGACTGAGTAACCCTCATCGAGATAATCCGAGAAATTACCGACCGACTCACGAATCCATTGCTGCTGACCTTGGCGCAATTGGAAAAACGTTTGTTGGCACTGGGCAAAATTGGAAGTATCGACCTTGAGCTTGGTTTGCGGCTTTGCGTCATCAAGCGCCGCCGGGGCGTTTGCCGGCGACTGTTTATCGTGCGCTGAGGCTGAGAGCCGAGCTTCTGGCTGCAGCGGCTCCTTGTCCAGATACAACCACAGAGCCACCAGCAATAGCGCGGCAATAAGGACGGTTATAACGACCTTTTTTGTTATTTTTATCATACATCCCTGTTAGTTATTCACTTAAAGTGTCCTACTTAAGCACCCTTAAGCGGAAACTTCAAGGCGTCGTCTACCGCCTGTGGCAGCAACGGAAACGCGTATTGCCGGTATGCACTGGCATTCAGCGCTTTGCTGGCGAACAAGTAAGCCGGGATGATCAACAGTGGTGCCGGCACCGAGCCCCACTCCGGCAATACGATGGCGGCAAAAATAACGGCTAACAGCGCACTTTGACGCAACAGTACGGAACCTTTGAAATAGATTTTCGCGCGTAACTTAGCAATGGCGATAGCGCGTCGTGCGGTAGCGCCGTCGACCTCGGCCAGCGCCGGCTGCTGGCGCCAGCCGACAATATCGAAAAGAGGTTTTTTAAACAACGTAAACACCTTAACTTAATGTTGGAACAGCAAACTCAACAGACGTCAGTTTACCACAAAACCGACCAATTAGTAATCAACGCGTTCCGGCACCAGGATCTTCAGAGCGCGCTTTTGCAAGGTCACTTTCATGCTGTCGCCCTGATAAGGCTCACCATCAACAACGTACTTCAATGGTTTTTGATCACGGCGTTTTACCTCCACCGCATTCGCTTGGGTATAGCCGGTATTGATGCCCAGGTTTTCCTCGGTCAGTCCGGAATACAGCAATTCGATCAGGCTGAATACGTGTTGGTTACCGGAGGACTGTGGCTCGATCCAGGTAAGATCCAGTTTACCGTCGTCCATCATCGGGCTGCCCTGCCCCTGCGCCAATAAGGTGGTGATTGGAGCGGCATTTGCCACAATCAAACTGCTGGTTTGCCACGCCTCGGCCGGCTCGTCGTTGAGACTCACGTGTAACGGCAACACTTCGTTTTCGTTGCATGCCCGCCACAGCCCTTGCAGATAAGCCAGTTGCCCCAGTTTGTTTTTGGCCTGGCGGTCGGCTTTTTCGATCATCTGCTGCTCAAAGCCTATTGCCGCACACAACAGCATGGTGCGGCCATTCACATCGCCGACATCGATGGCACGGCTGCGGCCTTCGATGATGGTGGTGCAGGCGGCTGACACCGGGCTGATTTTTGAACTCATCCCCCACAGTGCCTGACTTAATGAGTTGGCGGTGCCCAGTGGAATGATGGCCATCACCGTATCGCTGTCTTTAACCACACTGGCGACCTCGGTCAGTGTGCCGTCACCGCCACAGGCGATAACCAGTTCGGCATTGGCATCGACCGCGCGTTTGGCCAATACATCGGCGCCGGTGGTCTCGGTAGTTTCGAGTATTTCCAGCTCAAAATAGGGGCTTAACAGCGCTTTGACGGCGTCTTTTTGCTGTTGCCATTTACCGCCTCCGGAAACTGGATTGGCGATGATCCAGGCGCGTTTCGCCAGCAATAGCCGATGATCGTGGGCGAAGGCTTCCAGTTTTTGTTGCTGCACGCTGTTTAAGCGCGCAACGCGGCGCTGATCTTTGATGCTGGCAAGGACGTCCTGCACCGAAGAATGATGGCTGCGCATCAGCAAATAGGCGGCGACCATAAAGACCGAACGGCCACGTCCCAACGCGCAGTGCACCAATACCTTACGGCCTTGCTGGTGTTGTTGCTGGATCCACTGCATGGCCTGATGGATCTGTTGCTCGCTCGGAGCCTTGTGGTCCAGCACAGGAACGTTGAGGTAAGCGATATTGGCATTTTCGGACGACCAGTCTAACGCATCAAATTCAGCGGTCACATCAAGGATGGCGTTAATGCCTTCGTTTTTGAGCGGTTCGATGTCGCTGCCAAACAAACGCCGTCCGACGTAGAGGTTATCGCCGACGCGGTGCCAGCCCGGTAAGCCGTCACGACGACGGGCAATGGCATTATAAACGCGAACACCGAGTAAAAAAGGCACTAACAGCCAGCGGATGGCCAGCGGGATGGTGCCGCCCTGGCGTTTGCGAAACAGCGAGGCCATATCCAGCCAATAAGCCGATGCCACCATGGCCAGCGCCACAAAACTCCAGCCAAACAACAACGTTAACGGCCAACCGGGAAGCCACAGTGCCAGTACCAACGCCGTGAGCGCTCCGGCGAGGTAGTAAAAAGGAATGTAACTGACCTGCATAGCGCAACTCCCATGTCGTACAACAATGTCTGCCATTGTTGGTTGCCGGCTATTGCCGGAGTGTGTCACATTATCAGCGACCGTTTTGCGAGGAACCTTTATGGACATTATCCATCATGGCGGCTTTGATCAAGTTACCGGTTCGTGCCACGAACTGCGGGTGAGTGACGGCGAGCGCTATTTGATCGACTGCGGCATTACTCAAGGTCATGACCAGAGTTCTGTGCCCGGTGCGTTACCCGATGTCAGCTTTGTTTCTGATTCGATTAAAGCCGTCATCATTACTCACTGCCACCTCGACCATATCGGTCGCCTTCCCTATCTGCTGGCGGCGGGTTTTAACGGGCCTATCCTGTGCACTAAAGCAAGCGCGCGGCTACTGCCGTTGGTGCTTGCGGATGCGATTCAGGTTGGTATTAGCCGTGATGCCGAGCTCATCGAAGCCGTGCTGGAACGGTTGCAACAGCAATTACAGCCGCTTGCGTATCAACAGTGGTGGCAATTGTCCGATCGCTGTCGGATACGTCTGCAAAACGCCGGTCATATTATGGGTTCAGCTTACGTTGAATGTGATGTCGATGACCAGCGAGTGGTGTTTTCCGGTGATATTGGTTGCAAGGGCACGCCATTGTTGCCGGACCCGACACCGCTGGAGCGAGCCGATCTGCTGCTGCTCGAAAGCACTTATGGTGATCGTTCGCATGAGTCCCGTGCCGACCGTCAACAACGCCTGAAGCAACGGATCGAGCGTTGCATTGAGGACCGTGGCGCGGTCTTGATTCCGGCGTTCAGTATGGGCCGCACACAAGAGCTGCTGTATGAGTTTGAAGACATCTGGCATCAACTTGAGCAATCTCATCAACAGCAGTTTCCTGAGATTGTCGTGGACTCGCCGCTGGCCGCTGAATTAACTGACGTCTATCAGGAGTTGCACGAACTGTGGGATGCCGAAGCCAAACAACGCCTGCAACAGGGCCGTCATCCGTTGTCGTTCAGCCATTGCCATACGGTTCGCGATCATGATCAACACATGGCGCTGGTGAACCGTCTGACATCAACCGCCGAGCCGGTGATTATCATTGCGGCCAGTGGTATGTGCGCTGGTGGCCGTATCAGTAATTACCTGCGTGCGTTACTGCCCGATCCCAGAACCGATGTGTTGTTTGTCGGCTATCAGGCACAGGGTACACCGGGCCACGACATTCAGACCTACGGCCCGGGCGGTGGCTATGTCTATCTTGACGGCGAAAAAGTGACCATTAATGCGGGTATCTACACCCTCGGTGGTTATTCTGCTCACGCCGATCAGGGCGAACTGCTGGCGTTTATTGGGTCCGCTCAATCGGCGGTAAAACGGATCCGTCTGATCCACGGTGAGCCCCATGCACAGCGCGCGCTGGCCGCACAAATCCGGGAGCGGTTTAATATTCCGGTAGAGACAGCTGCTGAGTTGTTCGGCGGGTAACCACCCAGCGCCCGGCTCGGGCAGAGCCTTCGCGAACCAACAGGCCGTCACGCTTTAACCGCGACAGATGTTTTTCTACCGCTCGTGACGAAATGCCCAGCACGGCAGCCGCGCGAGCGGCGCTCCACTGTGGCTGCTGCTCCAGCAGTACCAGCAGTTTATCGCGTGTTGAGGCTTTGTCCGAACCCATTTGCACGCCGGGTTGTGAGAAAATGGCGGTGGATTTTTCCGAACCTTGCTGTGCATCACTGTACGGAGTTTCATTAAGCCGTGTTTCGACGCAGTATGAAATTTCGTTCAGCACGAACGCGATAAACGCACTGTTGTCGTTGTCCGCAATGGCCTGGCGTAACGTTGCGTAATAGTCGCCCTGCACTTCCAGCAATCGTTGCTCAAGCGGCAGCCCCGTCAGCGTTGGTCGCCAGGCGCTGAGCAGGCCTTTAAACCACAACCGCGCCAGCACACCATTGGCTTTGCCAAACGGCTGAATAAATTCAAAGTCGTAGAGTACGTTAACCGCATGCAGCAGCGGATGATGCTGCGGTTCCGCAACGCTCTGCAGCACTTGTCGCAGCAGTTTAGCGGCCTGATTCGCCGGTGCGGTCATATGCACCAGCCGGTTATCACGGTAAAAGCCCATCCCGGTACTGCGGTAGTGACCCGCCTGAGGTGCATCACCAAGCAGTGCCGAGTGGCAGCGTTTCAATTCTGCTTCGCTGTCCAGTTGCAGCGCGTCGAGCTGTTGATAAAGATCGGTCAAGGATTGCACATGATGGTCCTGGTCAAGACCATCAAAGCTCAGGCTGGCCTGGGCCTGCTGTTGGTATTGCCGCGCCATCTCAGCCGCATCTTGCGGCACAAAACGCGCCTGCAAAAAACCGATGTTCTCGCACGCCGACGCAAGCTTCTCCAACACTGGAATAACCGCCAGCATGGCGTTTGCTAAACTCACGTCGTTCTCCTTTATTGTTCTGCCGCGACTCGATTTCGACCCTGGTTTTTGGCCCGGTACAGTGCCTGATCCGCTCGTCGTATCAGTTTACTGCGCGAATCACCGGCATCCAGAGAAGCTACACCAAAGCTTGCCGTGACCACACCGGCTTTGTCAAATTCCAGCCCCATCAGCACCTGCCGCAGTCGCTCCGCCAGTTCCCTGGCTTGCGCGAGATCACTTTCCGGTACGATCACCAGGAACTCTTCACCGCCCCAACGTCCCAGTGCGTCGGTATCCCGCATGGTCGGCTTCAGTGCTTTGGCAATGCCCTTTAACACCTGGTCACCGACATCATGGCCATAGGTATCATTGACCTGTTTAAAGTTATCAATATCAAAAATAATCACACTGAGCGCGTGCTGATGGCGCTGCGCGCGGCTGAGCTCGGTATCCAGGGTTTGCTCCATATGGTAGCGATTCCACAGTTGCGTTAAGGCATCGGTGTGCACCAAATGTTCGAGGCGTTTGTTGGCCTGTTGCAAGCGTTCGTTCAATTCTTCGATTTGATAGGCCGAGGCTCCGATAGCCAGATCCTCAGCCAATGTGCGGGCCGCCTGTTTCTGTTCGTCGGTCCATTCCAGCGAACGTCCTTTTAAGGTCTCCTGCCAACCGGCAAAGGAACGCCGGGGGGACAACACCGTTTTGCCCTGAAATTGCTGGGTCTCGGTTTTTTCCGGGCGGCCGGCCCAGCTTTTCACTTCTACTGCCTCGCGGCGCAGCATTAACAACCAACCGTTGAGCTTTTTCTCATAGGGCATCGACACCGCCAGCAACCCGCAAAACGGCGAACCACGGAAAATTTCGGCGCAATCACTGTCGGCCAGATCGCGGCTACTGAACAACCCGGTAACCCAATGGTACTTGTGCAACCACTCCACCAACTGCGACACACGCCACAGCTCCAATTCGTCACCACAATGACTGACGTCCTTACCGTGCGCCAGCACCACCGTTTCCACCTGAAACAAGTTTAACCAGTGCTTACCCTGGCTGGCGAGTAGCTGTGCCGGTGCCATGATATCTTTGTCGGGGTCAAGCAGCGCTTTGCGGCTTTCCTCAACTCGATCTAAAAAGGCGATGGCCTGATATTGACGTTGTAGCATCAGCCGTTGACTGGCCATCAGCACCAGTGAATGCAGTGCGTGGCGTTGATAGGGATTGGTGCGGGCCGGTCGTACACCGTGACAGGAGAGCAGCCCCCATAAACGGTTTTCGTCAAAGATAGCCACCGACAGTGAGCGGCTGACGCCCATGTTCTGCATATAACCGGCGTGCATTGGCGATACTGCACGCAGGGTCCCCTGACTGAGATCCAGGGGTTCCAGCGCTTGCTCAAGCGCTGGATTCTGTAACAGTTGGTGCGGCGGCGCGGTTGAGGACGCTATTTTACGTACCGCATTAACGTGGTACATATCACGCACCTGTGAGGGAATATCGCTGGCCGGGAAATGCTGTCCAACGTAGCTGTCGAGATTATCTTCCTGCAAATGCTCAGCGACCACTTCACCGTTCCACTCCGAATCGAAGCGATACACTAAGATACGTTCAAAATCGCTGATCTCGGCGGCACTTCTAACCAGCTGTTCAAGCGTCTGCTGTTCTGTTTTACAGCGGCGTAACCGGTCAAACTGATGCCGTACGGTGGAGGTAAAGTCGCCGGCGAGCTTAACGTAGAGCGGTTCGATTTCGACCACCAACAGCCGCTGACCGTTGCTTTGGCGTAGCTGATAAACGGTACAGAAGGCGTCGATCGCCGTCGCCGCAAAGGTGTATTCAAACGAGTCGGTTTCATAACCATAACCCAGGCGTTGCCGGGTACGTTCAAGTTCGGCTAAAAAACACGACGGCAAGGTTTCTGCTAACGGTTCCGCAAACAGCGTCGCCAGCGGTTGTTGTAAAAACTGATCGCAATTCTCACTGGCAACCAGCAGTGTGCTGAGATCGCTGTTAAACGCCAGTAAGGCGCCGTGAGACTGCACGGCACCGGGGATGTGAATCGGCTCTTTGGCGCAGTTGGCCAGAGCCTGTTCCCAATTTATGTCATCATTAGGTTGTTCTGCCACGCGGCAACTCCTCGACGGTCAACAGGGCTAAGTAACAACTGAAAACATGCCTTTGCTCCCTCGATGCAGGCCTGTTGCTGTGTTGCCGTTAATTCAAGACCAGCAACCCAGGCCACAAACAATGACCAGGTACCACGACGGTGAAAACCAAAATATCTCAGCCCGTTGCTATGGGTGAGACCGAGTTTCTTTTTCAGCCGTTGTGCCAGCAATTTGCCGCCGCTGGTTGAGCCTTCAATGACGTAGGCCTGTCCAATTGCCTGGTACTGACAATGGTGTGCGGGCGCACCAGCTATGGTCGGCACCTGTCCGCCCAATTCGGTGATGTCTTCCCGAATGTCGGCCAAACGCGGAAAATAGGCATAATCACGGCGCTGTTCATCACCAAAATGATGCACTAAGTTCGGCTCCACCGCCGCCACAAACTGATACAGTCGCTGCAGTGCCTGCAAGTACTGCTCAACCTGTAAGTCGGCACTGAGCAGTTGGCGCATAAACGCCAGTTGCTCAACGTCCTGATGCAAGTTCGCGGTTTGCTGCCGCAATGCTGTGAGTAAAGGTGTGTCCATCATCACTGTTAAACGCACTCCCGGCGGATTATGATCAACGCATTAATGCATTGGCTTTGTTGCTACTATGACGAGTCATTGTTACAAACTCAATGCTTTAAAGATTTCCTGTAGCCGGGTTACTGTTTCCTCCGCCAGTGGTTTCGGCGGCAACCGTCCCCAGACGGGATCCGGCCACACCGGATCATCACTAAAACGGCCAATATGATGCAGGTGCAATTGCGGTACTTTGTTACCGATGGCGGCAATATTGAGTTTTTCCGGACGATACTCGGCCTTTAGCCAATGGCTCAAAAACGCACTTTCGCGCCACAACTGTTGTTGATCGGCGTCATTCAGGTCAATGATTTCGGTCACGTTCGGTACCCGCGGAATCAGCAAAAACCACGGGAACTGACGGTCGTTCATCACCCGCACCTGCGATAACGGCCAGTCGGTGATATGAATACTGTCCTGCGCCAGACGTGGATGCAATTCAAATGGCTGGGTTTCTTCACTCATGCTAAGTCCTTGGTTAAAAAGCGGGTAAACAGATCAACGGTATGATCCAGGGTTTTGATCAACCGGTGGTCATCGTTGACCACGTGCAAGTCCGCGGCCAGTCGTTGAGCAACGCGCCAGCTGTTGGCGACCGGCACAATATCATCCTGCCAGCCGTGCACAATTGCCATCGGACAACTGACCTGAAGCTGGTCAAAATTTGCGGCGCCGCCGAGGTAATAGGCCGGTGCCAACACAAACAGACCCGCGCAGGGGCGTTGACTGGCAGCCACCGTGGCAACGTATCCCCCCATACTGGAGCCGACCAGCAGCGGTGGTTGTTGACATTGGTCAATGGCGGCAAGCAGTTGTATAACACGCTTGTCAGCATCCATCTCACCGTTAAAGTCGAGACTGTCGACACTGCAGGCAAGGTTTTCCGCCGCTTTTGCCAACGCTTTGATTTTAGTGCCCCAGGGGCCACTTTCTTTACCGTGATTAAAAATAACGTGCATAGTTAGTTGTTTATCGATATTAATTTTGTCTATATAAAGGTATGTTGTATTTTTGTGACAGCAACAATAACTCATACTTATTAGGATATAACGATGTTGCCAAGTTCGCTTTGCCGCACTGTCATGCTCGTCACCACGTTGACTATCGCGTTGTGCAGCTCCGCTGTATCGGCCGATGAACCCGATATCCGTTTTGGTGTCAATGCAGCACCGCCGTTTCATATTCCTGAGGCCCTGCAAAGCAAGCTTAACACGCCGCCCGGTTTTTGCGACGAGTTAGTGGCATCAGTACAACGACATTTACCGGAATTATCCGTTGAAGTGGCTTATTTGCCCCACATTCGCATTCGTCGGTTGATGAAACGCGAGCAAAATTTGTGTTTTCCCTGTTTAATTAAACGCACATCGTACAATCCCGATTATTACTTTAGTGATACCGTCAATTTGTATGCGCCCCATGGGGTGATCACCCGCAAGTCACTGGCGGAAAAACTCATTGCCCGCTACGGCTCACCACTGAGTTTCGAAACTCTGGCACAACAGCCGGAGCTGCGTTTTGCGCAACCCAGCGGCAGAAAGTATGGCGATATTCAGCCGATCCTCGACCAGTACTTAATTGACACGCCGCAGCATCGCTCGGTGTTCGGTGAAAACTCGGTGTTTAATCTAATGGCAATGATTGCCGCCGACCGGGTCGACTACACCATTGATTATGAAATGATGATTCATTTTTACGAGCAATTGGACAACGAAGCAGACTCCGAAAAATTGATCTATATTCCTATTAAGGAATATCAACAGCGTCCCATTATTGGTGCCATTGGCTGCGCTCGCAACGAGTGGGGTAAAAAAGCCATCGACTCCATTAACCGGATGTTACCGGCGATTGCCGGCGATGAAACATTCCAGCAACGACTGGATTTCTGGTTAGGTAGCGACAGACCCAGAGTAAAAACCAGTGACTGAGTCACGGGAGGTGATTATGAAGCTGATACCGACAGTACTGCTATGCGGGATGCTGGCACTGGCTAATAAGGCTCATGCACTGACCCACCCCGAGCCGGGGAAACCGCATGAGATCATTTGGGGTATCAACGTGGCACCACCCTTTCATATCGCTAATGGCGATTATCAGGGTGAAGGCATCTGTGATGTGCTGGTTGATGTTATGCAGGATCAGTTGCCGCAGTTATCGCATCATATTCGCCGCTTACCCGCGCGCCGTATCACCTTGTTAATGAAACGGGAAAAAAATCTCTGCTTTCCTTGTCTGATTAAGCGCTCCAGTTACAACGCCGAATTTAACTACACCGAGACCACCCACAAGTATCCACCGCACGGCATTTTAGCGCACACTAAGGCCGCCAAACACATTATTGACCGCTACGGTAACCCGGTGTCCTTCGAAGCACTGGCGCAAGATACCGACTTTCGTTTTGCGCAACCCATCGAGCGACGTTATGGTCAACTGCAGCCGTTACTGGATAAACACCTTATCGGCCAGTCCCATTACCGGATTGTTACCGGCGATGATGCACAGGTTAATTTAATGACCATGCTGCTGAGTCAGCGAGTTGATTACACGATTGATTACGAAATGATCAAACGCTATTACGATACCACGCATCAGCGTTCCAGCCAGGAGCAACTGGTGTTTCTGCCGATTAAGGAGTCGCAGGGACAAAGTATCGAAGGCGCCATTGGTTGCAGTAACAATGACTGGGGACGGCAAGCCGCCGCCAGTCTCAATGCCGCCATCAGTGATTTGCAAAACAATGAAGCGTTTCAACAGGCACTGGATGTGTGGCTGGGTAAAAACCGCCCGAAATAAGCTGAGTTAAATACTCAGCCCCCAGTCATCGTAGGCTTCGCGGGCCAGTTGCTCTTGAAACTGCGGCGCAGCAATAGCGATCAGCGACCGCGCCCGCTCGATCATACTTCTGGCGCGTAAGTTTGCGATACCGTACTCGGTGACGATGTAATGCACGTGTGCACGAGTGGTGACCACACCGGCTCCCGGCGCTAGCAGTGAACTGATGCGTGACACTTTTCCGCCACAGGCCGTTGACGGCAGCGCGATGACCGAGCGACCACCCTCAGACAGACTCGCGCCACGGACGAAATCCATTTGCCCGCCAACGCCAGAATAGATTTTTGTGCCAATGGAATCGGCGCACACCTGACCACTGAGATCCACCTGTAAGGCGCTGTTTATTGACATCACCTGACTGTTCTGGCGAATCACCGAAGTGTCATTGGTGTACTCAACATCGAGGAAAAACACCTCTTGGTTGTCATCGACAAAGTCGTACAACTTCTGTGAGCCCATCGCAAACGTGGTCACGATCCGTCCCGGGTGTTTGCGCTTCCGGGAATTATTGATGACGCCCTGCTCCACCAATGGCAATACCCCGTCAGAGAACATCTCAGTGTGGATACCGAGGTCCTTATGGTGACCCAAGCACGCCAGCGTCGCGTCCGGAATCGCTCCAATCCCCATCTGCAGGCAGTCGCCGTCGTTAATCAGGCTGGCCACCTGCTGACCAATTTTTTGCGTGGTCTCGCTTTGTGGCGGCTGCCGATGTTCCGGTAACGCAGCCTCTTCGACGAAATAACGATCAAAGCGCGACAACGGCACCAAGGCATCGCCGTGCGTGCGCGGCATTTTCGGGTTAACCCAGGCAATCACTTTGTCGGCTACCTGCAACGCCGCACGAGTGGCCTCTACCGAAATACCGAGACTGCAGTTACCGTGTTTATCCGGTGCCGATACCTGCACGATCGCGGCATTTAGCGGTTGTTCACCCGAGCGGAATAATTTTGGGATTTCCGACAGGAAAATGGGTACATAGTCCGCCAGACCGTCGTTAACCGCCTGCCGCGTTGAAGCGCCAACGAAAAAGGCGCGTTGTCGCAAATGCCCCTGCAACGAAGGGGCAGACAACATTTCGCTGAATTCGGTATGCAGCTGCAGTACCGTCAGATTGCGACGGTTCAGCGCAACGGATTTAAGTCCTTCCAGCAACCGGTAAGGTGTGGCAGCCATCGACTGGCACCAAATAACGTCGTTGTCCTTTAAAATTGAAAGCGCTTGTTCTGGCGTATTAACTTGCATGGTGTGTTCCTGTCTGATTACAACGTTGGCTTAAGCATACCACATTAACCCTATTAACCGTGTGGTCAAAAGGGGTACCTCTTTTAATTTTTGACTTACATCTTATGGCGAAATCCGTACAATCAAATCTATCGAAATTTTAGAACAACTGGAGTTATTGTGGTTGACGCAGACACCCTCTCGCGGTTTTTTCTGGCGATTTATTTTTTGCTCATCGGGGTACACTACACCCATGTCGCGTTAGGCCGGGCAGCCCGTTCACGCCAGTCTCATATTAATAGCGGCGCGCCGCGCAGCAGCGCCTGGTGGGTACGGCAAACGTTCAATTTTTTTCGCAGCTTTATCTTAATCTTGTGTGTGGCTCGGTTGTTTTTCCCGGTCGATGGCCTACTGCTGCGCTTTGATGCCTTGTATCAACTGCCGGTGGTGGCCAGTGGTGTTGGCCTGATGCTGGTGTCGCTCGGCATCATCAGCTACGTGCATGCCTACATGGGCGACCAATGGCGTTCCGGCATCGACACAAACAGCGCGACGCTACTGACGGATGGCCCCTACCAACGCAGCCGCAATCCGATGTTTATCGGCATTATCCTGGGTCAGTTGGGGTTTTTTCTGGCGCTGCCCAGTGCCTTTACGCTGCTGTGCCTGATCGCCGGTGCAAGCGCTCTTGTGGTTCAGTCAAAGAACGAAGAAGCCGCGCTGGCACAGCTGTTCGGGGAGCAATACCGCCGTTACCAAGCGCAGGTTCCGCGGTGGTTTTAGCGCTACTTTAACAAATAATATATTGTTGAACTTTAATTTGAAGAATTTCAATAAGATTGATTTTTTGGCGCCATTTTTACGTGGCAAAGCCGGGGTAATCCAAATTTCTTAACTACACTTATTAACAAGTAGTTAACCTTGTTAATGCTCTTTATAGGAGGGTGTGGTTATGGAGAATTATCGGGTAAAACCCCATTCAGGAACCACGGTTTTTTATCTTACCACCGCGATGATGTACCTCGCGCTGGGGTTATTGGCGCTGTCGCCCATTGCCATTATTTGGCTGGCCGCCGACTGGTTGCACAACGTATTTCGCGAGTCCGGTACGGTACTGAGCAGTAATCCGCGACTCTATACGGTGTTAACCATCATTGCCGTTTCTGCTGTTGCCACTCTGATTGCCGACAAAATTTATCATCGGGTGAAAGAACAACAGAAACGACAGCTTGAGCACATTTAACCGCTGTTTATTGGCCGAAGCGTTGACTCAGGTACGCGTTAATGTCGTCGGATTCATACAGCCACTCGACGCTGCCATCGTCTTTGGTGATGCGCAGGCACGGTACTTTCACACGCCCGCCGCCCTGCTCCAGTTCCTGGCGGTGGGTTGCGTTGTGTTGCGCATCGCGGGTTTCGATGGGTAACGACAGTGACGCCATGTGTTTGCGTACTTTGATGCAAAATGGACACGTTTTAAATTGGTACAACGCTAACTGACGACAGGCTGCGGCCACCTGCTGTTGTTCCTGCTCGCTTCGCTCAACACCTTTTGGCGTCGTTAACTTCTCACCAATCAGCATAAATGGCGTCAAAATTAAGCGCACCAACCTGAAAAAATACCGGATCACTATTCGCATCGCTGACTACCTCTTGTTGAAATCCGCGGCAAGGTTACCACATTGCAGCAAACCTGATAAGTTCATAGACGTCGTGCCAAAGTAACCTAATTCGGTCATTTGTCAGTAGGTAATAAGACAGGATTGCCATTTGCTGAATTCAAGGAGGGTTTATGGAAGCCTTTTTAGCGCGCTGGGGCGAAGCCGCTTACACCAGCCTGGGTTTCTTCTGGATGGCGCTGTGGGCGTTTATCCTTGGTTATCTCATCAGCAGTTTGATTCAAGTATTGATTACCCGCAAACGCATGCGCCAGTCGATGGGCGGCAATAATCTAAAGTCGGTGTCGCTGGGGTCATTTTTTGGCTTTATTTCCAGTTCCTGTAGCTTTGCTGCGCTCGCCACCACCCGCGCGCTGTTTAATAAAGGCGCGGCCTTCAGTGCCTCCATGGCGTTTCTGCTCGCCTCCACCAACCTGGTGATTGAACTGGGTTTTGTGATCGCCATTTTTCTTGGCTGGCAATTTGTGGTGGGCGAGTACGTCGGCGGTATTCTGCTGATCCTGTTTGCCTGGCTGTTTATTACCCTGACCAACCCAACGCAGTTAATTGCCAAAGCCCGTGATAAAGAAGCCGACGACGAAGACGACAGCAACGGCAGCTCGCTGTCCGATCTGTTGTCGTTACAAACCTGGCATCAGGTGGCGATGAAGTTCGTGATGGAATGGCAAATGGTATGGAAGGACGTGCTCATTGGTTTTACCGTTGCCGGCATTATATCGGCGTTTGTCCCCAGTGCCTTTTTCGAATGGCTGTTTTTAGGGGTTGGTTCGGAGCAGGAACTGGGCTTTTGGTCGGTGTTGCAACAGGCCGTAGTTGGCCCGATAGCGGCATTTTTCACCTTCATTGGCTCGATGGGTAATATCCCGCTGGCGGCCGTGCTGTTCGGTGAAGGGGTCGCATTTGCCGGGGTGATGGCCTTTATATTCTCGGATCTGGTGGTGTTGCCGGTACTGCGCATTAATGCCCGTTACTACGGCTGGAAAATGTCGCTTTATATCGCGCTGATGCTGTTTGTATGCCTGGTGGCCACCGCCTTGGTGATGCACTATGGTCTGCTGAGCCTGGATTTGCTGCCATCGCTCGACAACTGGAGCTCGCCAAAAGAGCAACAGCACTTTAGCCTTAACTACGGTTTTGTGCTGAATGTGATATTCCTGCTGATGGCCGCGGTGTTGGTTAAGTTTTACCGCGACCACCAGCGTCAGCATCAGGGTCATCACCACCATCATGACCATGATCATGGCGGTGGCGGCCGCAGCCTAAGTCAAACGGTGCTGCTGGTACTGAGTGGCATCAGCGTATTATGGCTGATCGGTGGCATGCTGGTGTACCTGCTATCCGCTTAAGCCGATAACGCCAGGCCAAGTTGCTGAAAGTAGTCAAACCAGCATTCAGCAACTTGGTTTTGCACGGCGATGGGTGGATAAAGCCCGGCTTTGGCCATGTCACTCTGTTGCGTCCCGGACACCAGAAAATGGTTCTTTAACGGTTGCCGTTGCATAATCGCTTCGAAACAACGCGCCGCCATTTCTTCGGGCATGGCAAAATACTGACTGCCGAGGCGTTTGTCGTAGGCCGCACAATGCTGCATAAAGTCACTCGGCTGACGTCCGTCAGCGGACAGAAACAAGCGTTTAAATGCCAGGCTTAAACATTGATTGAGCGGATGGCCGTTAAGCGCCTCCGAATGCAGCCAATGCCGCGATGCAAACCGCAGCGGCGGCGGATCGTCCTGGAACATTTTGGCACAGACGTAATGATCAAAGGCATGAAACCATTCGTGCGCCAAACTGCCGCCACCGGCGTTTTTCGCCAGCGCCAACACCCGCCCATTGGGCAGATAATGAGCGGCAGCGCCCGGGCGACCACCGATACCGTAATGCAACGCCAGCGTTCCGCGCAGCGACAGCACTTGGTTCGGCACCTGCAGTAATTGCTGTAAATCGCATAACGCATCGAAAAACAGGTTAGCGGCTCGCTGTTGCTCGGCGGCGGTTACCCAGCGTCCAATTCGCACCGAGTAGAAGCCGAACAACTGCACGATGTCAGCAAAACTGACATCGGCGCCACCACGGTGCTCTGGTCCATTTCGAAAATACTCTCGCATCCGCAAAGAATATCATAACGCGCCCTGAATCGCTTGCGGCCACACGCTGCAATGGGTTTTGGCAATGTGATCCAGTTGCAGCAGTTGCATCACCACCCGCGATTGTCCAATCCCCCCGCCGATGGTGAGTGGCAGCTCGCCGGTTAACAATGACTGGTGCCAGGGCAGTTGAGCGCGGTGCTGCTGACGACTCAGTTGTAATTGTCGCACGAGGGCGTCGGCGTCTACCCGAATGCCCATCGACGACAGCTCGAGTGCATCGTCAATGGCCTCGTGCCAAACCAGCAAATCGCCGTTTAAGCCGGTGCGACCGTCATCAGCGATACTGCTCCAGTCGTCGTAATCCGGCGCTCGGACATCGTGCGCCTGGCCATCCGTCAACGGACTGCCGATGCCCATGATAAAAACACTGCCGTGTTCGCGGGTAATCGCCCGTTCGCGCTGCTTTGGCGTCAATTGTGGGTAGCGCTCGGCCAGCTCCTGGCTATGAATGACGTGCAGCGACGGTGACAAACAAGCGGGTACGCCAAATTGCTCGCTAAGCCGCTGTTCGGTGCGCTTCAGCGCTGCATAAATGGTCGCCACCACCTGCTTTAAATACTCGCTGCTGCGCTGGGTTTCGCTGATAACCTGCTCCCAGTCCCATTGGTCGACATAAACCGAATGTTTGGCACCGAGGCTATCTTCGTCGGGGCGTAACGCCCGCATATCGGTAATGATGCCTTCACCTACGGCAAAACCGTATTTGGCCAGCGTCTGTCGCTTCCATTTTGCCAGTGAGTGCACCACCTCAAATTGCTTCTCCGGAATGGCTTTGACACGGACCGCAACGGCCTGCTCGTGACCGGATAAATCATCCTGGATGCCACTGCCCTGCTCGCTCAGGATCGGAGCTTCGACAGCCACCAGGTTCAGTGCCTCGGCCAGTTGCCCACTAAAGGTTTGTTTAATGGTACGGATGATGGTCTGCTGTCGGACAAAATCGGTGATCATATTGGCTTCCTTAATCGTTAACGGATTTTTATCTAGTTTTTATCCATAAACAGATTTAATTCAATAGCGTTAACCAAAAACACCTTTACAGGATAAATATCTTCAATTTAAATAGATTAAAACTGAATATTATTTAAATTATCATGAAGAATAGCCCCGAAACTTATCAAATCGACAATTTGGACCGTGCCATCCTGCAAACCCTGATGCAGGACGCTCGCAGACCTTACAGTGAAATTGCCAAACAGCAGCAGGTCAGTCCCGCTACCGTGCATGTGCGGGTAGAAAAAATGCGCAACGCCGGCATCATTGCCGGTACCGCGCTAACAGTGAATGCCAAACGGCTGGGCTATGATGTCTGCTGTTTTATCGGCATCACCCTGCGTCATGCCGGTGACTACCCCCGTGCCATTGCCAAACTGGAAGCGCTCGAAGAAGTGATTGAAGCCTATTACACCACCGGCCCCTACAACGTTTTTATTAAAATCATGACGCCGTCCATCGATGACCTGCAGCATGTGCTCATTCATCGTATTCAGGCCATCGACGAGGTGCAGTCAACGGAAACGCTGATTTCGTTACAACAGCCAATTCAGCGCTCCATTCAGCCCTGATAACCGTTAACGAGCACAGCGCCCCGTCGCACAGATAAAACAAAATACCGAAAAAACATCCCTTTGGCGGTTCAGTTTGTTATGGTTGAGGGCAAATAAAACCAAGGGGAACACAACTATGTTACGTAAGCTTGTTCGTGGCATCAGCGCCATCGCGCTGGTCAGTGTGGCGTTACCGTCACTGGCAGCCACTAAAGATCTGTCGTACTATCTGCCGACGGATGTCACCTACGATCCATCGATTACCAAACCCTCTGAAATCCTCGGCCACGAAGTGGGTGAATGGCACGCTCGCCATGACCTTATCGTGCGCTATATGGAAGTGTTAGCCGAAGAGTCTGACCGCATTACTTTTGAAGTTACCGGTCGCACCCATGAACAGCGCCCGCTGGTGCTGCTAACCGTAACCGCACCGGAAAACCACCGCAATATTGATGACGTGCGCGAGCGTCACCTCGCCGCCGCTGACCCGGATCGGGATGCCGACCCGGACAATACGCCATTGGTGATGTACATGGGTTACAGCATCCACGGTGATGAATCCAGCGGCAGTAACGCCGCGCTGGTGTTTGCCTACTATCTGGCCGCCGCTCAGGGTGAAGCCATCGAACAAGTGCTGGCCGACTCCGTCATCCTGCTGGATCCGTCGTTTAACCCGGACGGTCTTGCACGTTTTGCCCAATGGGCCAACCAACACCGTGGACAGAACCTGGTCGCCGACCCGGAACATCGTGAACACGTGCAGCCGTTTGTGCGTGGCCGGGTCAACCACTATTGGTTTGATATGAACCGTGACTGGTTGTTGCTGCAACATCCGGAATCACGCGCCCGTGTGGCGAATTTCCAGAAGTGGAAGCCGAACGTACTCACCGACTTCCATGAAATGGGCACCAACAGCACGTTTTTCTTCCAGCCGGGTATCCCGTCGCGGAAAAATCCGATCACACCGGATGAGAACGTACGTTTAACCGAGATTCTGGCGGCAGAGCACGCCGACTCACTGGATGAATTCGGTAACCTGTATTACACCGAAGAGTCGTTTGATGACTTCTATTACGGTAAAGGTTCGACCTATCCTGACGTTCAGGGTGCTGTGGGTATTTTGTTTGAACAGGCATCCAGCCGTGGTCACCTGCAGGACTCGGTCAACGGCGAAGTGGAATTCCCGTTTACCATCCGTAATCAGTTTATTACCTCACTGAGCACCATTTATGGCGCCCACAAGAACAAAGCGCGCTTTATTCAGTTTCAGGAAGACACCTATGACCGCTGGATGGAAATGGGTGACGATGCCAACTTTGACGGCTACCTGATTGGCGACAGCAGCGATGCTAACCGTCTTGAGGGGCTGCTGGATATTCTTAAGCAGCATGACATTAAAGCCTACCGGGTTGAGAAAACCATTGAGACCGACGGTAAGCGCTACGAAGCCGGCCGCAGCTATTTTATCCCGGCTGAGCAGCCACAGTTTGGTCTCATCCAGGGTATCTTCAGCACCCGTAAGAGCTTCCCGGACAACACCTTTTACGACGTGTCCGGCTGGACTCTGCCGTTGGCGTTTAACCTGCAGTTCTCGCAGTACCGCGGCCGTATCAGCCTGGCGGATCAGGCCTGGGACGCACCTCAACGCGAAACCCTGACGCTGGCCGAAGACGCCTATGCCTATGCGTTCGACTGGAACGACTACCTGGCCCCTGGCTTGCTGCAATCGTTACTGGAGCAAGACATTCATGCGCGCCAAAGCTTCAAGCCACTGAGCGTGGAAACACCCAATGGTCTGAAGCAGCTGAGCGCCGGCTCTATCGTGGTTACCCGCGCTTATCAGCAACACGACTGGGCGGATGTGCAGCAGGTTCTGGCGGACGAAGCCGCGCAACGTCAAATTGCCGTGGTATCGATCGAGTCCGGCCTGACCCCTGAGGGCATTGACCTTGGCAGCCGCAACATTCAACCGGTGGAAGAACCGTCAGTGATGATGCTGACCGGTGACGGCGTGAATTTGTATGAAGCGGGCGAAGCCTGGTACTACTTCGACCGCCACGTGGGTATTCCGGTATCGATGGTTGATACTGACCGCCTGGCACGCGTTAACCTGAACAACTATTCTCACATTCTGCTGGTTGACGGCAGCTACTACACGCTGGGTGAGCGTGAGCAGCAGCAACTGCAACAGTGGGTGAATCAGGGCGGCGTTATTATCGGCCAACAAGGCGGTGCCGAATGGCTGGCGAAGAATGACCTGTTGCGCGCCCAATGGGTTGCTGAGGAAACCTTCGAAGAAGCCTTTGACAGCACCGGCTTGAGCTATGGCGAGCGCGATGACTTTTACGCCAAACGTCGTGTTGCCGGTGCCATTTTCAATATGGATGTGGACACCTCTCACCCGTTACTGTTTGGTTTCCCACGTGGCAGCATGCCGGTGTTCAAAGATGAGTTGAATGCCATGGAAGTGCCACAAAGTCCGTTCATCAGCGTTGCTCGTTACAACCAGCAGCAGCCGTTGCTGAGTGGTTATGCCGATGAGCGCAACCAGAACGTCCTTAAGGGTAAATCCAACATCGTTGCTCACCGCTTAGGGGCTGGCCACGTTATCGGTTTTGCCGACAACGTTAACTTCCGTGCCTTTTTCTGGGGCACCGCTAAGCTGTTGAGTAATGCCGTGTACCTGGCGCCGGCGATTGAAGCCTACGCTAAACCGATTGAAGACAAAAAAGCCGCCGACGAAGCGGCTGCTGAAGCGGCACACGCACACTAAGCTGCGGTTCCGTTAACAACCAGCCGCCACAGTAACCACTGTGGCGGCTTTTTTTTTGCCGGTTTGATCTTTTTCGAGTTTCTCTACTACTGTTATATAGGATCGTTAAAAAACAGAGGAATTCAATATGTTGCGTTGGGTACTGATCTTTTTAGTCGTCGCCATCATCGCCGGTATTCTGGGCTTTAGCGGTATTGCCGGTGCGGCAGCTGAAATTGCGAAAATTATTTTCTTTATCTTTATTATTCTATTGGCCATCTCACTTATTGGTAGCTTTTTGCGCCGAAATCGCCGATGAACAAAACCATTACTGTCGTCTATTAGACCTTGGTCGGATGCCTTCCGTTATTGAGTATGCGTTACACTAATGGCACTTGACCAAGGTTTTTTACTGTCTATCAATAAGAGGCACAAGCCATGAACGCAATCGTAGTGATGCTTCTGGGTTTGGGCGCTATGTTTCTCGGCTATGTATTTTATTCAAAATTCATTGCCGAAAAAATATACAAGCTCGACCCTAACTTCAAAACCCCGGCACATGAATTCGAAGACGGTGTCGACTTTGTCCCAACCAACAAGTACGTCCTCTGGGGCCACCATTTTACCTCCGTAGCGGGCGCCGCCCCCATCATTGGTCCGGCGATTGCCGTTATCTGGGGTTGGGTGCCGGCATTTTTATGGGTTGTTTTCGGTACGATCTTCTTCGCTGGTGTGCATGACGCCGGTGCTATCTGGGCATCTAACCGCAACAAAGCCCGTTCAATGGGTAGTCTCACCGGTGATGTGGTCAGCAAGCGCGCACAAACGCTGTTTATGATCGTCATCTTCCTGGTGTTGCTGATGGTAAACGCGGTCTTTGCCACCGCCATTGCCGGACTTTTGATCAACTTCCCAAGCGCGGTCATTCCGGTCTGGGGTGCCATCTTTGTGGCACTGATCATTGGCCAGGTGATCTTCCGTAAATGGATGGGCTTGGGCGCCGTATCCGTGCTCGGTGTGATTGCGCTCTATATCCTTATCTGGGTTGGTCCGTCGGCACCGCTGGCGTTGCCGGAAATGGCACTGGGCTTGTCCGACAATGCGCAATGGATCCTTATTCTGTTCGGTTATGCCGCAATTGCGTCACTGCTGCCGGTGTGGATGTTGTTGCAACCGCGTGATTACATCAACGGCCTGCAACTGTTCATCGGCTTAATCCTGCTGTACGGCGCGGTACTGCTGCTGGGGCCAGATATGACGGCACCGGCGTTCAACAGCAATACCCCGGAAGGCACACCATCGATGTTACCGTTGCTGTTCGTCACCATTGCCTGCGGCGCGATCTCCGGTTTCCACGGACTGGTGGCTTCCGGTACCACCTCCAAGCAGTTGGATAAAGAAACCGACCTGCGCTTCGTCGGCTACTTCGGCGCTATTGGCGAAGGGTCTCTGTCACTGGCAACCATCATTGCTGCCTGTGCCGGTTTCGCAACATTGGCAGACTGGGAAGCCGTTTACACCTCGTTTGGTCAGGGCGGTGTGTCGGCCTTCGTCGAAGGTGGTGCTAACATCATCAGCCAGGGTATCGGCCTTGACGTCGGTATTGCCGAAACATTGTTAACGGTTATGGCAGTATTGTTTGCCGGTACCACCATGGATACCGGTCTGCGTTTGCAACGCTATATTTTCCAGGAATGGGGAAATATTTACGACATTTCACTGATCCAGAAACCATTGGTCGCGACCTTACTGGCGGTTGGCAGCTGCTTGCTACTGGCCTTTGGTGCCGGCGGTGCAGATGGTTCCGGTGGCCTGCAAATCTGGCCGCTGTTTGGTACCACCAACCAGTTGTTGGCCGGCCTCACGCTGATGGTGATCACGGTCATGCTGGTGCGGCTGGGACGTCCTATGTACGTAACCTTATTGCCGCTGATTTTCCTGCTGATCATGACCGTGTTCGCATTGATCATTCAGTTGCAAGGATTCTATCAGGACGAAAAATACTTCCTGTTCTTCCTTGATATTGTGGTTCTTGTAGCAGCGGTATGGATTATTCTGGAAGCGACAGCTACGCTTTCTAAAGTCAGCAAAGAGAACAAGCAACAAGGCTAAACAGGAGCAGTAACATGAACATTCATTCGATTCGACAATGGTTTGGTCGTGCCGGCGAGTTGATGAATGAGTTTTACAACGCGCCCTACCGCTCCGCCATTGCGCGGGCCAAGCGCGATGAGGATGATTTGTTCATGTTGCTGGTGTTTTCCGAAATGATGGGCGTGCCGAATCCGGCCGCCTACTACACCCTGGAACTGCAACCCTTAATGCTCGAACGCTTTCATGAATGGCATCAGCGGATGGGCATGGAACACTCGCCACTGGATAATTTCCGCTGCTGTTAAGCTCATTTCTTAATCGCTAAACGGGATCCCATATGACCCAACTTCTTGACCGCAAAGTTTTGCTCGTCGGTGGTAAGGGCGGTGTCGGAAAAACCACGGTTTCTTCGGCGCTGGCATTACTGGCTACCCGTAACGGCAAAAAAGTACTGGTGGTTTCCACCGATCCGGCTCACAGTCTGGCCGATGCCTTTGGGCAGCCCATCGGTGATGAGATCACCGCCATTTCAGAGCGGCTGGACGCGCTGGAAATCGATCCTGACCGCGAAGTGCGCGAACACATCGCCCGCGTTACTCAACAAATGAAGCGGTTTACCAAAGCGGAATTATTTCCCGAGGTAGAACGTCAGATGAGACTGTCGCAACAGTCGCCCGGGGCGCAGGAAGCGGCGTTGTTAGAGCGTATTTGTCAGATCATTGAACAGGCGGAGCACGATTACGATCTGCTGATTTTTGATACTGCACCGACCGGCCATACGCTGCGCTTACTGACCTTACCCGAGGCGATGGCGGCCTGGACTCAGGGCATGCTGCGCTCGCAACAACGTTCCGAAGAGTTTGAAGGGGTTCTCAAACACCTCGCTCCCAAGGCCGGTAAGGATGTCGCCAACCCCATGTCTAACCCTGAGCAACACGCCAGCGACGGTATGACGGATCGTACAAAGGCGATCACCGAGCAACTGCTGAACCGACAACGGTTGTTTCAGCGCACCCGACGGCTGTTAAAAGACCCTGACTATACCGGAATTTTATTCGTGCTAACCCCTGAGCGCTTGCCCATTCAGGAAACCGACCGCGCGCTGGCGGCATTAAGCCAGGAACAGTTGCCGATTGCGGGGGTGGTGATTAATCGCATTTTGCCGGATGACGCCGACGGTGCGTTTCTTGCGAAACGACGTCAACAACAGGTCAGTTACCTGCAGGAAATTGACCAGCGCTTTAAACGCTGGCCAATGTATTCGCTGCCCCTGCTGGCCGAAGACCCGCAAGAGCTCAGTGGTCTGGAAAGCTTTGCTGATCAGTTGCTCAGCGCCGGTTTTTCTAATACCGAATAATCGCGGTAGGTACGCACGGTGTGATTGTTAAAGTCTTTAAAGTATAAATAGCTGCCGGCCATCTGTTCTTCCGTGCGACGTGGCACAAAATAGGTGTGTTGGCCCTGTTGCAGTGGCATCAGTTCGATGGTCAGTTGGAACCGCTCAAGCGTTACCGACATGGCTGGCGAAAATTCTTCTTTGAGCCCTACCGTCAGACCCTTAATTTGCCGGCTGTTGTCAGCATCCAGGTAGAGAAAGCCTTGCAGTTTATCGTTATGTTCACTGAATTTATCCAATTGCGGCGTAAAGCTGAAAGCAGCCACCGGCTCGCCCTGCCACTGTTGTTCGCCGGCATACGCCAGAGTTTGCGGTTGTATCAGGTCGCTTAATGACAGCTTTACACTCTGTTGATCGCCCTGCTCTTCGTCGTCCGGTTGTTGTCCTGACTGCCATTCGTCGTGCTTCATTTGTGCGTATTCACGCAAGCGTTGTTCGCTGGGTGCCTGGCCGTTTTCGGCCAACAACTGCCAGCCGTGATCATCAGTGTCTGCCTGATAGCGCTCAAGCAGCGTTCGCTCGCCAAACTGCGACAGTCTCTCATAGGCCAGTTGCAGACCTTTTTGTTGCTGTAACTGCGCCACTGCTTGTTTGGCGTCAGCCAATTCGATGTCCTTGGCGACCACCGCCGGCACCAACAGCAACAGCCCGGATACCCCGAGCCATAAGGTTTTCAGTGTTGTCATCGCAATCTGTCTCTCTTTATAGTAAAAGCCAATCGATCGAAATCCCTAATTTAGCACGTATTAGTATCATTTACTGCGTAAGGAGTTCCCTAAATGAAAGCTGTGGGTTATCAACGTTCACTGCCCATTGACCATCCCGAGGCATTGCTGGATATCGACATCGAAGCCCCCCTGCCCGGCCCCAATGATTTGCTGATTGCGGTCAATGCCGTGGCGGTGAATCCCGTCGATAGCAAAATACGACAACGCGCAGAGCCGCAACAAGGCTACAAAATTTTAGGCTGGGATGCGGTGGGCGAAGTGCTGCAAACCGGTGCCGCCGTCACCGGCTTTAACGTTGGCGACCGGGTCTGGTACGCCGGTGACCTGACCCGTCCCGGTTGTAACGCGCAGCAACAACTGGTTGACGCCCGGATTGCCGCCAAAGCACCACAATCGCTGTCTGACGTGCAGGCGGCGGCAATGCCGCTGACCAGCATTACCGCCTATGAGCTATTGTTTGATCGCCTGACTCTGCAGCACAACAGTGACCAACGCACCCTGCTGGTGATTGGTGCCGCCGGCGGCGTCGGTTCGGTGTTGGTACAACTGGCTAAACAACTGACACAGGCAAACGTCATCGCGACCGCATCACGCCCCGAATCTAAACAATGGGTTGAGGCATTGGGCGCCGATCAGGTCATCGACCACAGCGCGCCGCTGGCCGCGCAACTGGACGATGATGCCGCGGTCACCGATGTGGTGTTGCTGACCCACAGTGATGAATACTTCGATGAAGTGATAGACCTTATCCAGCCACAGGGACGCATCGGTATCATTGACGATCCCAGCGAGCCACTCGATATCACACGTTTGAAACAAAAAAGTGTCAGTCTGCATTGGGAATTTATGTACACCCGGTCGATGTTCCAGACCGCGGACATGGCCGCTCAGGGCAAATTACTGGCACACGTGGCTGAGCTTTGCGATAACGGCCAGTTACGTTCGACCCTGGGTCGGCAGTTTGGCGAGCTCAATGCCGACAATCTGCGCAAAGCACACGAGGCCATTGAATCGGCCAAAACGATTGGCAAAATCGTCTTGACGGTGCCCCGCTAGCGGCGGTTGTGGGCGCATTCAGAGGATTTTTAATTTACAAACATACAAGTATGTATGTATAATTCAGCGACATAATCAGCAGAGAATCAACCAGAGGTAATGGATGAACAAACGGTTTAAATTTGCTCCCCTTGTCATTGCAGGCCTGCTCAGCGCAGGGTTGTTGTCGGCATGCGGTGACCAGCAAGCGGCGCAAAGCCAGCAACAACAGCGACCAGCTCCTGCGGTTGAGGTACTTGAAATGGCACCACAGACGGTTGAGGTAACCACCCAGTTACCCGGCCGCACGTCTGCCTACCGTGTCGCTCAGGTGCGCCCGCAAGTGAGTGGAGTGTTGCTCGAACGTAAGTTCGAAGAAGGCACTTATGTTGAACAGGGACAGCAGTTGTATCAAATTGACCCGGCAGTCTATGAAGCCGAGCTGGCCAGTGCCAAAGCCGAAGTTGAACGCGCCAAAGCGGTTCTGAGAAGCTCCGAACTGCGCTACAAACGTTTTGCCGAACTGCTGGACGAAAACGCGGTAAGCCAGGACGAGTTTGACAGTGCTGAGGCGACCTTTTTCGAAAACAA
Source organism: Idiomarina sp. OT37-5b (assembly GCF_002968395.1). Taxonomy (NCBI): domain Bacteria; kingdom Pseudomonadati; phylum Pseudomonadota; class Gammaproteobacteria; order Alteromonadales; family Idiomarinaceae; genus Idiomarina; species Idiomarina sp. OT37-5b. Next base: position 1,149,801 of record NZ_CP027188.1, on the reverse strand, counting down.
GGCGGCCGTGGCGCTGGCTGAAGCACAGCTGAAAACGGCTCGCATTAACCTCGAGTACACCCGGGTTAACGCGCCCATCAGCGGCATTGTCGGTCGTTCTAACTTTACCGAAGGTGCGCTGGTTACCGCCTCACAGGCTGAACCTCTGGTGACCATTAACCAGTTGGACCCCATTTATGTCGACATCAGTCAGTCCAGCAAAGCGTTTTTACAGCTTAAAGCGGATATCGCGTCGGGTCGTATCGAAGCGAACCCAAATGGCAACGCGCCGGTGCGGTTAAAACTCAACGGCCTGGATTACTCAGAACAGGGTGAATTACTGTTCTCCGAAGTGTCGGTGGATGAAGACACCGGAGCGATTCTGCTGCGCGCCGAATTCCCGAACCCAGGTAACCAGTTGTACCCCGGCATGTTCGTTCGCGCCGAAGTCAGTGAAGGTACCCTGAACAAGGCCTTATTGGTGCCGCAACAGGCGGTATCGCGCGACCCGCGCGGACGTCCGTTCGTGATGGTAGTCGGCGACAACAATAAAGTGGAGCAACGGATGATCGAAACCGAACGCGCCATTGGCAGTGACTGGCTGGTGAGCAGCGGTTTGCAGCAAGGCGAAAAAGTGGTTGTCGCTGGTCTGCAGAATATTCAACCCGGTGCCGAAGTTCGTATCGACGACTCTAGCTCAGAACAGCAGTAAAGGACGTCTGACATGGCCAAGTTTTTTATTAACCGCCCCATTTTTGCCTGGGTTATTGCCCTGCTGACAATGATGGCAGGTGCGATTGCAACCTTACAGTTGCCGGTAGCGCAGTACCCTACCATCGCGCCACCAGCGGTCGAAATTCAGTATAACTACCCCGGTGCCAATGCCGAGACCGTTGCCAATACGGTAACCAAGGTCATCGAGCAAAACATGACCGGGATTGATAACCTGCTGTACTTCTCGTCACAGAGTAACTACGGCAACGGTAGCATCAGCCTGACCTTCGCATCGGGAACGGATCCCGACATTGCGCAGGTACAGGTGCAGAACAAGCTGTCACAAGCGACGCCGCAGTTGCCTCAGGAAGTTCAGGCGCAGGGCATCACCGTCAGTAAATCCAGCAGTTCGTTCTTGATGGTACTGGCGCTGGTGGCAACCGATGACCGCTACACCCAAACCGACTTAAGCGACTACATCGCGTCCAATATTCAGGATCCGATTTCGCGGACCACGGGTGTCGGTAATGTACAGCTGTTCGGTGCCCCTTATGCAATGCGCATCTGGGTTGACCCTGCCGCGATGGTCAATTATGGCCTCAGTATGGCCGAGCTTAAAGACGCGATTCGCGCCCAGAACGCGCAGGTTGCTGCCGGTGAACTCGGTGGTACCCCGGCGGTTGACGGCCAGCGTTTGAACGCCACCATCATCGCACAGACGCGGATGTCTGATCCGGAGCAGTTTGAGAACATTACCCTGAAGGTTCTGCCCGACGGCTCGCAGGTGCGAATGAAGGACGTTGCTGAGGTTGAACTGGGCGCCGAGAACTATTCCATTAATGCCAACTACAACGGCAAACCGGCTACCGGTCTGGCGATCAATCTGCAAACCGGCGCCAACGCACTGGAAACTGCCGAAGCGGTTAAAGCGCGTGTCGCCGAACTGGAACGTTTCTTCCCGGACGGCATGGAGATGGTCACCGCCTATGACACCACGCCGTTCATTAAGATCTCTATTTCGGAAGTCGCACAGGTACTGATCGAGGCCATCATTCTGGTGTTCCTGTTGATGTTTGTGTTCCTGCAGAACTTGCGGGCAACGCTGATACCAACGTTGGCGATACCGGTGGTTATTTTAGGTACCATGGGCGTGCTGTCCCTGGCCGGCTTCTCGATCAACACGCTGACAATGTTCGGTATGGTGCTGTCGATAGGTCTGTTGGTTGATGACGCCATCGTGGTGGTCGAGAACGTTGAACGTTTGATGTCCGAAGAAGGCTTATCGCCCAAACAGGCGACCATCAAGTCGATGGGTCAAATCACCGGCGCTCTGGTTGCGATTGGTGTGGTCATGGCGGCGGTGTTTGCACCGATGGCGTTCTTCCCCGGCGCTACCGGCGCGGTTTATCGCCAATTTTCACTGACCATCATCACCTCGATGGGGCTGTCGGTGCTGGTTGCGATCATTTTCTCACCGGCGCTGTGTGCGACCCTGCTAAAACCGGTCAAGCACGACAAAAGCGACGGCTGGGGACCGCTGGGCTGGTTTAACCGGACGCTGGAAAAAGCCACCGTCAAATACACCAACTCGGTGCACGGCATTTTGCGTCGGACACTGCGCTTTGGTCTGCTCTACCTGGGGATCATCGCGGTGTTGGCTTATTTATTTACCCGCTTACCGGCGGCGTTTCTGCCGGAAGAAGACCGTGGCGTGTTCTTAACCCAGATGAACTTGCCGGTCGGCTCCACCATTGAGCAGTCAAACGCGGTAATGGATAAGATCGAGAACTACTATCTGCAGCAGGAGGACGCGGTACAGTCGGTGTTCTCGGTGGTTGGATTTAGCTTCTCCGGTCGTAGCCAGGCAAACGGTATCGCCTTCGTGCGTCTTAAAGACTGGTCTGAGCGTGACGAAAGCCAGAGCGTGCAAGCGGTCATTGGGCGTGCCTTCGGCTTCTTCGCGACCATTAAAGAAGCAATGATTTTTGCCTTTAACTTACCACCGATCCCGGAACTGGGTACCGCCAACGGGTTTGATCTGTACCTGCAGGACCGCGGCAACCTCGGTCATGCGGAACTGATGCAGGCACGTAACCAGCTGCTGGGTATGGCAAGCCAGAGTGATCTGTTGATGCAGGTGCGGCCCAACGGCCTGGAAGATGCGCCACAGCTTAAAATCGACATCGATTTTGAGAAAGCACAGGCATTGGGGCTGACCATTGCCAGCATCAACGACACCCTGAGTACCGCCTGGGGCTCTGCCTACGTCAATGACTTTATTGACCGTGGTCGGGTAAAACGTGTGTACTTGCAGGGTGAAGCAGATGCGCGGATGTTGCCGCAGGACATCAACGACTGGTACGTACGCAACAATCAGGGTGACATGGTGCCGTTCAGCTCGTTCTCGAGCTGGGAATGGACCTACGGTGCACAGCGGATTGAGAGCTACAATGGCGTACCGGCACTGAACATTCAGGGTCAGCCGGCACCGGGTGTAAGCACCGGTGAAGCCATGACCGAGATGGAACGTCTTATTAGCCAGTTGCCGACCGGCACCGGCTATGAGTGGACCGGTATCTCGTTGCAGGAACGCCAGTCGGGCGACTTCGCCCCTATCCTGTACACCATTTCGCTGGTGGTTGTGTTCCTGTTCCTGGCCGCACTGTACGAGAGTTGGTCGATTCCGTTCTCGGTGATGCTGGTGGTACCCTTGGGTATTCTTGGCGCGGTACTGGCGGTGATGTTACGTGGCATCTCTAACGACGTGTACTTCCAGGTGGGGCTGTTAACCACCGTCGGGGTATCCGCGCGTAACGCCATTTTGATCGTCGAGTTCGCAAAAGACCTGCAGGCACAGGGTAAAGAGCTGTTAGAAGCGACGCTGGAAGCGGTGCGTCTGCGTCTGCGTCCGATCCTGATGACCTCACTGGCGTTTATCTTTGGTGTTATGCCACTGGCGCTCAGTGACGGCGCAGGTGCAGCCAGCCGTAACGCCATCGGTACCAGTGTTATCGGCGGTATGATTGGCGGTACGATTCTCGCTATCTTTTTCGTCCCCTTGTTCTTCTATGTGGTACGTAAGATATTCCCGGTCAAACCTGAGACCGAATAACAGCAACCGCTGCGATCAAAAAAGCCCGAGCTGAGCTCGGGCTTTTTTTTGTTAAATGGCCGGGTGACTAGCGACGGCTGTCCTTGTCCACTTCTTCGTATTCGCCGTCAATAACATCCGGGTCCTGCGCGTCTTTGGCACGTTGCTGCTGTTGCTGATACTGACGTTTACTTTCCTCAAACTGCGCTTTGGCCTGCTTGCGTAATTGCCAAAACTGTTTGATCGCGTGGCGTTGCTTCCACATTACCGGAATCATCAAAATGGCTCCGATAATCAACACGAAAATACCAAAGGTTACCGCCAAACCAACAAACACCAGCAATAAAAAAAGGCCCAGTATGCGACTGAGCCAGTTACCTCCTGGTCCTCCGCCGGGTCCTCGCGGACCGCCGGAAGCCGAGTAACGGCCTTGGTTGAAGCGAATATACACCTGTTTTCGCTGTTCACTCATGATAACTCCTGTTAACTGCCTCTATTTAATAGACCACAGAACAGAGTACATGTTCAACCTCAGCCGTCGCTGATTTTGATCGAAATGGCTTATTGCTGACGCTCGCTCTCGGTGGCTTTGCGCGCCGCTTCAAACTCATTTCCCGGCGCCCACTGCGGCCAGCTGCGAGAATTTGCCAGTTCGTTACCTAATTTAAAGAACGCCGACAGGTCCTGCTGGGCACCACGCAGATCCCAGTTTGGATCGTATTCGTCAGCCGGCTTGTGATAAGCCTCAGCGACGTACTTCGCACGCTGCTCTTCGGTCCAGGCTTTGCCCTTGGTGATGTGATCATTACCGCCTTCAGCGTACAGCATCGGTACCCCTTTCTTGGCCAGGCTGAAGTGATCAGAGCGGTAGAAGAAACCGGCTTCCGGCGTCGGGTTCGGTGCCAGATAACGGCCCTGCTCTTCAATGTAAGGTTTCAGGTACTCGTCCATTTCGCTATTACCGTAGCCGATAACAACCATGTCCTTAACCGGTCCGTAGACGTTCATTAAGTCCATATTGATGCCGCCAACCGCTTTACTGAGCGGTAACATAGGCTCATCGGCGTACCATTTTGAACCCAACAAACCGCTTTCTTCAGCGCCGACGGCGGCGAATACCACTGAACGTTCCGGCTGCGGCTGCTGGGCGAATTTTTCCGCCAGAGCTAACAAGCCCGCTGTTCCGGTCGCGTTATCCTGAGCGCCGTTATAAATCGGGTCATCCTCGCGTACCGGGTCGGTACCCAGGTGATCGTGGTGCGCCATGTAGATCACGTGCTCTTCCGGGTACTTGCTGCCTTCGATGTAACCGATGACGTTGTATGCGCTCAGCTCTTCGAATTTGTTCTTCACCGTGACGTTGGCCTGCACGTTCATCGGCATGGCTTCAAAGGAGTCACTGAGGGCTAACTGACGTGCTTCGTCTACGCTCATATCCAGTTTACTGAACAGCGCTTCGGCGCTATCCAGCGTGATCCAGCCCTCAACTTTCGCGCGATCCATGTTGTTGTTGTCTTTCTTCAGGTCGTAACGAACCGGTGAACCGCTGGCAACGACGCCCCAGCCATAACCGGCCGGACCTGTCTCGTGAATGATCAAGGCACCGGCTGCGCCCTGACGAGCGGCTTCTTCGAATTTATAGGTCCAGCGACCATAGTAGGTCATGGCGTTGCCGTTAAACAGCTCCGGGTCTTGTGTTGCGTAGCCCGGATCGTTCACAAACATCACCACGGTTTTGCCTTCAACATCCAGGCCTTCGTAGTCGTTCCAGTCGTATTCCGGTGCGACGATACCGTAGCCGACAAACACCATCTCGCTGTTTTCCAGCGCGACTTCGTCGGTTACCTGCATGGTCCACGCCATCATTTCAGTACGATAGTCCATGGTTTCCGGCGCGTTGTCACCGCTGAACGTCAGGTCACTGACCTGATACGGCATAATTTTAACCAGCGGCACCGACTGACGATAGCTGCCGGTTTCTTCGTTGTAAGGCTTTAGGCCCCACTCTTTAAAGTGGTTTTCGATAAAGGAAACCACTTTTTCTTCGCCTTCGGTGGACGGCTCGCGTCCGGCAAACTCATCCGAAGAAATGGTTTTTAAATAGTCGCGGAAGTTTGGATTAAAAGCCGAGCCTTCTAAGTCCGGCTTTTGCTGCTGGTTTTCAGCCGTTTGCGTTTCGGCGCTGCCTGACGCCGTTTCTGATTGATTGGCCGGACCGCAGGCTACCAATAGGCTGGCGGCAATGGCGGTCAAAGCAAAATGTTTCATAACATGCCTCTGTTTCACGGTTTATTATTGTAAAAGTTCACTGCAACGTTGACCGTCTTCGACGGTACCGACGATGGTTACCCGATCGCCCATACGGATATCATGTTCCGCAAAGAATCCGGCGTTCATTTCTAACGCGTATTGATAGTTTTTACCCGGCGCATAACTGCGACACTGATTAGGGTCGTCACTGCCACACGGCAACATGGTAAAGGTTTTGACGATTTCACCGCGCTCGTTCAAATAGGCAATGTCGAGCGGGATCAGGGTCTGATACATCCAGAAGCCGGAACTGCCTGAACGCACTTGAGGATAACGAAACAACATGCCTTCGTAGTCGCCGAGTTGCTCACGTCCCATCAAGCCACGGGCGTGCTGCGCGGTGGTATCGGCCAGTTCAACCGTCAGCGGTTGCTCTAATTGGCCCAGGCAAATCGCGGTTTTTTCAAAGCTTTGTGGCGCAGGAACGCGCCACTGCTGTGCCATGGCGGTTGATGCAACGGTCAGTAGCACGCTAGCAACGACCAGGGCTGTTTTTCTCGAACTCATGTGAGTGCCTTATTATCATGATGCGTTATGCACGGATGGCCTTTGATTCTGTCCCATTCGCCGCGAAATCGCAACCGCCCTGCTCAGCTGGAACAGGACAAACTGCCTGGCGCAATTTCTTCGGCCGGCGGCTGCGCCCAGTGACTGCCCCAAAGGCATCGCTGAAACGGTCGTTCAAGCGCCTCCAGATAGGATGTCAGCGGCGCATCATCGCCCTGTTCTGCGGCACTGATGACCTCACTGAGCAGATGTGTGCGTAACGTCACTACTGGATTGACCTGCTGCATCGCCGCAATATCCGGTGCCTCATTAACGGCGTCGAGATACTGCCTTAACCAGGCCTCTCCGACCACGCTCAGTTCGCCGGCGGCAGACTCGGTAACATAACGTTCCAGTTCGATAAAGCTGCGGTTATAGTCTAATTGATGCGCTTCCAACAACTGTAACCAGCCGGCAATGAGCTCTCGTGCCAACCCCGGCTCGACCTGCGTTAAGCCAAGCCGCTGCCGCATTTGCTGAAAATAAAACGTTTGGATCAGCGGCTCATACTCGTCGATTACTGAGGTAAATTCCGTAACGTCCATCGACGCACTCAATGCCACCTGCAGACGCTGTAAATTCCAGCGGCCTATGCCCGGTTGGCGGGTAAAGCTGTAGCGGCCGCCCTGGTCGGTATGATTAAAAATTTTCTCCGGCTGATAGCTGTCAAACATTGCGTAGGGGCCGTAGTCAAAGGTTTCCCCCAGCAGACTCATGTTGTCGGTGTTCATGACCCCATGAATAAAGCCATAGGCCTGCCATAACGCAATCATCAGCGCGGTGCGCTCGGTTACCCGGCGAAACTGCGCGGTCGGCGTCGCATCGTTTAATTCCGGCCATTGTCGCGCAATGACATAATCCCATAACTGCCGTTGTTGCTGCGGCAGTCGGCGATAATAACAGTGCTCAAAATGCCCAAAGCGGACGTGAGTCTTCGCCACTCGCAACAACATCGCGCCGGGTTCGATGCGTTCACGCTGGATCTGCCCTTCGGTAGAGGTCAGTAACAACGCCCGGGTGGTAGGAATGCCCAGCGCGGCGAACGCCTCACTGGCCAGATATTCTCGAATCGACGAGCGCAGTACCGCGCGCCCGTCGCCGCCACGGCCATAAGGGGTTGGTCCGGCACCTTTTAAGTGCAGATCGTAAAACTCGCCGGTGGGCGTTTTCACTTCACCCAGCAATAAGCCCCGGCCATCGCCTAGATAGGGGTTAAAATGACCAAACTGATGGCCGGCGTACTTTTGTGCCAATGGTCTTATCCCGGGCCACTGTTGTTCACCGTCCAGTCGTGCGGTCAGGGTTTCTGCACGGATCGGTTCACCGCCCAGTTGCTGCCATAACGCCTGGTTAAATAAGCGAGGCGTCGACTGGCCATCCGCAGCAATGTCCTGCTCGCTGACCAAATCGGAAAATGTTTCGGCGTACTCGTTAACAAAGTGTAAACTCATAGACTCTTATCTTACAGGGCGCTAAACTATTTGGCGACCTTAGTTATTAGACACAACCGCGTAAGGATGGTTGCATGCAGATTACGGCGTTGCGCCGGATTACTGCCATCGGTGGTGGCCACGGCCTAGGCCGGGTATTGTCCACGCTGGCGTTTATGAAGCACAAATTGGTAGGCGTTGTTGCAACCACCGACAATGGTGGCGCAACAGGTCTGTTGCGGGCGTCCCATCACACCATTGCCTGGGGCGATATCCGCAATTGCCTGTCGCAATTGGTCGAGCAGCCGCTGGCTGCGGATGTGCTTAACTTTCGCTTCGAAGGTGAAACCTCGCTGGCCGGCCATAACCTCGGTAATCTGCTGCTGTATACCCTTGATCAGGTCAGTGCGCGGCCACTGGACGGCATCCAACTGCTCAGCCGGCTGCTGAACGTCAACACCCGCTTATTACCGATGTCAGAGTGCCCGACCGATTTGGTGGCGACCACGGCTGAGGACATTCAGTGTCATGGCGAGATTTTAATTGATCGGTTGGAACACATGCCCAAGGCGTTGAGCCTGTCCGGCGAAGCCCATGCAACGCCGGAAGCCGTTCGCCATCTGTATAACAGTGATTTGATCATTCTCGGTCCCGGCAGCTTCCTGACCTCGGTACTGCCGCCATTATTGGTCAAAGACATTGCGGTGGCGTTGCGCAAAACTCGCGGCAAAGTGGTCTTTATTGATAATCTGGTGCACGAAAAAGGGCCTGCCGGAACCCTCTCGGTGACGGAAAAGCTGGCCTTTCTGGAGCAACACATTGGCCAGTGTGTGGTCGACCTTGTGTTATCCAATCACCATGACCCTCAGTTACAGATACCGCGTCTGGGCGGGTTAACCGCCGATAGCGATGTCCACTACCGGCATGATCCTGACGTATTACTGCAGCGCTTGAACGCCGCTGTGGAAACCCTGTTCAAGCAAACCGCTTAACCGCCGTCCGCGGAAATCCGTGACGCAACCGCGCCGTGCTGATCGCGGTATTTAGCATCGACTCGTTTGTTGTAGGGGCGTTCGCAAGGACCGCTCAAGCGTTCAAAACTGATGGCACCGATTTTCATGCCCGGCCTCAGTGCCAACGGCAACTTACCGCTGTTGTAAAACTCCAGCACAATTTGTCCCGACCAGCCTGGGTCGATACGATGTGCCGTAACATGCACCATCAATCCCAGTCGCGCCAGTGACGAACGGCCATCGAGCCAACCCACCATGTCTTCCGGTAAGCGAATCGATTCGTGCGTAACAGCCAGTGCGAATTCACCCGGATGAATGAAAAACGCTTGATCCGGGCGCAAGTTGATTTCATCACTCATGACTTCCTGAATGGCTTTTTCTATCGCCTCTCGCGAGCCGCTGATGTCGATGTAAGGGGCGGCATGATCCTGCAGGACTCGAAATTCGGAGCCGAGGTGAATGTCCAGCGTTACACCGGAAATATTGTGCTTCGCGGGCGCAGGCTCAACGCCAATAATGCCTTCCTGCAAAAATTGTTCGATTTCTTTGTCGTTTAACCGCATAGCTGTTCCCTAAACTGACTGATGTGTTGATGTTACACGTTTTTTTGCGCCTGATGATAGAGCTTTCTGGCAACCTCTGCGGCCGTTGAGCGGATCAACTGACTGAACGGATGCTGCGGTTGCGCAATCAATAGTGGTTGCTCACGGTCGAGACTGTCCCGGAATTCGGTGGTCAGCGGCCATTGCCCTAACAGGCCGACCTGATGTTCCGTCGCCAGCGCGTCACCTCCGCCAGCGCCAAAAATGGCATCGCGTTCGCCACAGTGCCGGCACTCATAATAGCTCATATTTTCTAACACACCCAGCAACGGGATATTAAGCTTTTTAAACATCGCGATACCTTTCTCGGCATCGCGCAAGGCAACGGTTTGTGGCGTTGTTACCACCACCGCGGCAGTCACCGGTAGTTTCTGTGCCATGGTTAACTGAATATCCCCGGTGCCCGGTGGCATATCGACGATCAAATAATCCAGTTGCTGCCAGTTAGTGTCGCGATAAAGCTGCTGCAAAGCACTGCTGGCCATCGGTCCGCGCCAGATGGTTGCATCGTTATCATCAACCAGATAACCGAGCGAATTCACTTGTAGGCCAAACCGTTGCAGTGGCTCCATCTTGTTGCGTTCATTAACACTCAATTGATGGTCGCCGCGCCCGAGCATGGTCGGGATCGATGGTCCGTAAATATCCGCATCCAACAGCCCGACACGGGCGCCCAGTTGTTGCAGCCCCAGCGCCAACGACACGCTGACTGAGGATTTGCCGACGCCGCCTTTACCCGATGACACCACAATCACATTACCGGTGGTTAATGGCAACTCTGGCTGCGAATTGGGCATTTTTTTAATGCGACAGTGTAGCTGCCATTGATAATCGCGGGTTGCCGGGTGCTCGGCCAGCTGTTGCAGCAGCGCCTCTTGGTCGACGGCGTACGGCACGGTAAGTTCTGCTGTGCCGTTGTTTTTGTCCAGCCGAATCCAGTCGGACTGCAGTCCGGCCGGCAGGCCATCTTTAAAATCAGAAAACTGTGACATCAGCCACCTCTTGGCTCTGTGTATCATACGGTTCCTATGATAATATTGAGCTTCACATTGATATTAACAGTAATGGAAGCAGATTCTCGCATGAGCCAGAGCGAACGTAAAATTTTGGTGACCAATGCCTTGCCCTATGCCAACGGGCCGATTCATATTGGACATTTATTAGGCTACATCCAGGCCGACATCTGGGTGCGCTTTCAAAAGTTGCGCGGCAATGAGTGCCACTACATGTGCGCGGACGATGCCCACGGCACGCCGATCATGCTCAAGGCCCAGCAACTGGGTATCTCGCCCGAACAAATGATTGGCGAGATGCAACAGTCTCATGAACAGGACTTTGCCGGCTTCAACATCGGCTTTGATCACTACTACAGTACCCACAGTGAAGAAAACCGTGAGTTGGCAGAAACCATTTACAATCGGTTGGATAAAGCCGGTCACATCAAAACCGAGGTGATCGAGCAGCTCTACGATCCGCAAAAAGAAATGTTCCTGCCGGATCGTTTTGTTAAGGGCGATTGCCCGGATTGTGGTGCCGAAGACCAATACGGTGATAACTGTGACGTTTGTGGCGCCACCTATGCGCCGACGGATTTAAAAAATCCACGCTCGGTGGTGTCCGGTGCTACCCCGGAAATGCGTCAGTCGGAACATTACTTCTTTGACCTTCCCGCGTTTGGCGACATGTTGAAGAGCTGGACTCGCTCTGGTTCGTTACAGGGCGAAATGGCCAATAAACTGAACGAATGGTTCGAACAAGGTCTGCAGCGGTGGGATATTTCCCGCGATGCACCCTATTTCGGCTTCAAAATTCCGGGCACTGAGAACAAATATTTTTACGTCTGGCTGGATGCCCCGATCGGTTACATGAGCAGTTTTAAGAATTACTGCGACACCACGGGCAAAGCCAACTGGGACGAATACTGGCAGGCGGACAGCAAAGCCGAGGTGTATCACTTTATCGGCAAAGACATTATCTACTTCCACAGTCTGTTCTGGCCGGCGATGCTGAAAGGCGCTGACTTCCGTCAGCCGACCAACGTCTGGGCGCATGGTTTTATTACCGTTAACGGTACTAAGATGTCGAAGTCTAAGGGCACCTTTATCAAGGCGCGTACTTACCTCGATCACCTTAATCCGGAATACCTGCGTTATTACTTTGCCGCCAAACTGACCAGCCGCATCGACGATCTGGACCTGAACCTGACCGATTTCGCGCAACGGGTTAACTCAGATTTGGTCGGTAAGGTGATTAACATTGCCAGCCGCTGTGCCGGCTTCATCAGCAAAAAATTCGACGGCCGTCTGTCGGGTGACATCGCCGACGCGGTGTTGCTGGAAGATTTCCAGAAAGCCGGCGACCAGATTGCTGAGTATTACGAGAACCGTGAGTTCTCCAAAGCCATGCGTGACATCATGGCGTTGGCCGACCGTGCCAATCAATACATCGCCGACAAAGAACCCTGGCAGTTGATTAAGCAGCCGGGACACGAGAACGAAGTCCACGACATTTGCTCGCTGGGTATCAATCTGTTCCGTATTTTGATGATTTACTTAACCCCGGTGGTTCCGCAACTGGCGCAGTCGGTACAGCAGTTCTTAAACGATAACTTTAGCTGGGACAGTCACCGTACGGTACTCACCAACCACCCCATTGATAAATTTAAAGCGCTGATGCAGCGCGTCGATATGGAAGACATAAACGCTATGCTTGACGCATCAAAAGAACAACAGGCCGAGGCGACGACCGCGGCGGTCGCTACCGAAACCAATGACGAACTGAAAAAAGAACCGATCGCGGATGAAATCAGTTTTGATGAGTTTGCCAAAGTTGATTTACGGGTGGCGCGCATCGCCAATGCCGAGCACGTTGAAGGCGCTGATAAGCTGCTGAAACTGACGCTTGATTTAGGCGGCGAGCAACGCCAGGTATTTGCCGGGATTAAGTCGGCCTACCAACCGGAACAGCTGATTGGTCAACTGACCGTGATGGTGGCCAACCTGGCACCGCGTAAAATGCGTTTTGGCCTGTCTGAAGGCATGGTACTTGCGGCCGGCCCGGGGAAAGACGAAATTTATATTCTTAACCCGCACGACGGCGCCAAACCCGGTATGCGTGTGATGTAATCCGGCTACAGCAGTTGGGTTATCTTACAACCCAACTGGTAACCGCCCTCTTCCAGGCGCTGGCTGCGCAACACCTCGGCCAGCGCTTTAAAGGCCGGAAACTTTTCACCGGCTTTGATGTAAATGACAATACGTTCGCCTTCGGCAACCGGCGGCTCAACCTGTAACGAAGCTCCGGTAGCACTTAAATCAAGACACACGGCGTCCAGTACCTGCTCGTGCTCACCGCCCTCATCATAGCCAATCACCACCTTTGCGTCGGCATTAACCGACATCCGCATAAAGTTACGATGGTCGTCTGATCCCAACATGCCGCTTCCTTAAAAATTTACAATTCTTTATTCAGTTTTAGCACGACTGTGCCGATAAGAAAACTGAAACCAAATTAAGGATGATCCCATGTCAATGATAGAGTTGGATTCTAATAAAATGGTCAGTGCGAAGTTTGCCATCGGACAACTTATTACTCATTCGCTGTACGGCTATCGAGGCGTTATTATTGATGCCGATCCGGTGTTCAGCTTATCCGACGAGTGGTATCAGCGTATGGCCACCACCCGCCCGAGTAAACAGCAGCCCTGGTATCATGTGCTGGTCAATAATTCGTCCATTCAGACCTACGTCAGCGAGTCCAATTTAGACCCGGACTTTACCGAAGCGCCGATCCAACACCCAATGGTTGACTTGGTGTTTTGTGACCGTACCCGCGGGCATTATGTATTGGCCGATAAAATTAACTAATTAGACGGACAACGATTGCTCGTTGTCGCAGCGATAGGTACCATGGAAGGACGCTGATTTACCAAGGAATGTACTATGGCTGAAGAAACCATTTTCAGTAAGATCATAAACCGAGAAATCCCCGCCGACATCGTCTACGAAGATGACATTGCACTGGCGTTTAAGGACATTAATCCGCAAGCTCCGGTGCATCTGCTGATCATCCCGAAAAAGCCGATTGCGACCATTAACGACATCGCAGAAGAGGATGCGGACATTGTCGGTCACCTGTACATTGTCGCCGCCAAACTGGCGGTACAACATGGCTTTGCCAAAGACGGTTACCGCTGCGTGATGAACTGTAACGAACACGGTGGCCAAACCGTTTATCACATTCACCTGCATTTACTTGCCGGCAAACCGATGGGCTGGCCACCCTACACCGATGTTATGAAGAAAGCCTGAGCACGGTGCTGCTAAGGCCGGTAGCGTGGGTCAAGAATTTGATCCACGCGCCAGGTACCCTCTTCCTGCACCAGAACCACGTCACGACTGTCCTTAACGTTATCGCCTTTGTATTCACCTTCGAAAATCACCGTCGCCCGCAGTTCCTGCTTGTTGTTTAAATAAGGCACGATGGAATCCGCTTCGACCGTTAATTCGACACGATCATAGTAACGACCCAGCACGTAACGTTCGACGCCGCTTAGCGTGGCGTAATGCTCGATCAGGCCATCCATCCGTTCAGAGGCAAAGCGCTTCGCTTTGTTGAGATCGTCATCACGATATATGGCCTGGTAAAAGCCCTTGATAGCAGCGGCTTCCTCGGTTTCTGCGTCACCGTCACCGTAGCCCCGTTCAACCTCACCGCAGCCGACTAAAGTTAACGCCGTTACCATTGCCGTTGCTAATACTGTCACGCGCATCCTCAGTCTCCCTTAACCGTGCCTTCACGGCGTGGGTCGGCACCGCCAACCAACGAGCCGTCGGGCATCAGGCTGATGCCGTGCAAACCACTATTAAGATCGATCACACGCACCTCATGACCGCGTTGTTGCAACGGCTCGGCGTGGTCGGCAATGGCACGACCTTTTTCCAGCGAGGTATAGTCGTTGCGATTCGTCACATGACCCATATTGATCGCTTGCTGCATGTCCAAGTTCCAGTCCAGCAGACCAACCAGTGTCTGAGTTACATAATTAATGATGCGACTGCCTCCCGGAGAACCCAGCGCATGCAGTACCTGCTGGCCGTTCTGATCCAACACCACAGTCGGTGCCATCGAACTGCGCGGACGCTTGCCCGGCTCTACCCGGTTGGCGATTTTAACCGAACCGTCCATCGGCACCAGCGAGAAATCGGTGAGCTGGTTATTGAGCAGGAAGCCACCGGCCATCACGGTCGAACCAAAACCCATTTCGATACTGGTGGTCATCGATACCACGTTGCCATCGGCATCAACAATGCTGATGTGGCTGGTGTTCGGCAGTTCATAGGCGACATCCTGCTGGTATTCAGGCACCAACGCGCCACCGGGTGTCGCTTTGCCCATATCTTCTTCGCCAATTAACGCGGCACGTTCGGCAAGGTAGTCATCATTCAGCATCGCCGTGACCGGAACGTCAACAAAATCGGGATCGGCAATCCACTGATTGCGATCGGCAAAAGCCAACCGCGAAGCCTGACTGAATAAATGCGTTGCTTCCAGGCCATTTACCGGCAACTGGTCAAACTCAAAGTTTTCTAACACACCCAAAGTCTGGAGCGTGGTTAAACCACCGGAACTTGGCGGGCCCATACCGCAAACACGGTACTGGCGATAATCGTCACATACCGGTTCACGCAATTTGGCCTGATAATTGGCGAGGTCCTGCAGGCTCAGTTTGCCGGGCGCAATCGGACTGTTCTGCACCGCATCAACAATCATCTCGGCGATCGGCCCTTGGTAGAAGGCGTCGGCGCCCTGTTCGGCGATCAGTTGCAGGGAGTCTGCGTAGTCCGGATTCTTCAACCGATCACCGGCTGCAAGCGGTTCGCCATCGGGGAAGAAGTAGGCACTGGCGGCCGGCATTTTCTTCACCCCGGGATTGATTTCCATGGCCACCAGCTTAGCCAGTCGCGGCGACACCTCAAACCCCTCTTCGGCCAGCTCAATGGCGTCGTCAAATAATACCGACCAGTCGCGCTTGCCCCAGCGCTCATGCGCCAGTTCCAACCCGCGGAGCAGCCCCGGCGTACCTACCGAACGGCCACCGACCACGGCATCAATCCAGCGCGGCGGTTTACCGTTTTCGTCCAGAAACAAAGCCTCGGTAGCCGCCATAGGCGCGGTTTCCCGTGCGTCAATGCTGTACAGCTTTTTATCCTCAGCGTGCCAGTACAGAATAAATGCTCCACCACCGATGCCCGATGATTGCGGCTCGGTTAACCCCAGCATCGCCTGTACCGCAATCGCGGCATCAATGGCCGAACCGCCGGCTTTCAGTACCTGATAGCCGGCTTCGACCGCATGCGGATTGGCCGCTGCAACCATGTAATCTTGCGCGGTTACGGCGGTTTTGTCGGTAAACCCGGTTGCTGCTTCCGGCTCCCGCACTTCAACCCCGGAGGAGGCTGAGCTGAGCTCCGAACCGCTGTTACAGGCGGTCAATGAGGAAGCAAAGGCGAGCGCGATGAGGCTGGTTTTAAGGTTTAATTTCATGCATTTCCTTTTTCTTTACCGCAATTTGCCTCTATCATACGAAGCCATGGGTATTGGTGCAATGAGATCGAACATGGAAAAACTACAACACGGCGTTTTTGCGCTTATATTGGCTGTTATCGTAATGGCGGTTTTACAACTGATGCCGCAATGGCACGATGCGCTGACGTTTCATAGCGAGTCGGCATTAAGCCAGGGCTGGCCGTTGATCAGTGCTCACTTTATTCACCTCGACTGGACCCATGCGCTGTTTAACTATCTTGCGCTGGCGGTTATCGTCGCCATCTGGCATCGTCATTTAAACAGCCGCTGGTTGCTGAACGCGATGCTGCTCAGTGCGGTCACCATCAGTCTGCTGCTGTTATTTTTTGAGGTACAGTTTGTCGGTTTATCCGGTGTCATTCATGGCTTGCTGCTGTACTGCCTGATTCGCGATGCCAAACAACACCGCTGGATGTGGCTGTTGGTTGTCGCCGTGCTGGCCAAAGTGGTGGCAGAATTGCTGGGCTGGCGTCCGGCACACTTCGTCGGCGACGATGTCGCGTTAATTCATGCGGCGGGCCTGGTCAGTGCCTTAGTGCTGTTAAAACTGGAACGGCGCCGCTTAAGCGACGCCGTTCCCGAACCGTTAAAAAACAAAAACGCTGAGCGCTAATCGCGCTCAGGTTTCAGGTTTTCTTCGAACAACTTGAAGATACGACGGTATTCGTTCAGCCAGCTTTCCGGCTGACGGAAGCCATGCGGTTCGACCGGATAAATGGCCGTTTCCCAATCGGTCTTCTTCAGCTCAATAAGACGCTGTACCAGACGCACGCTGTCCTGGAAGAAAACGTTGTCATCGATCATCGGCGCGTTGATCAGCAACGCATCCTGCAGGCCTTCCGCGAAATAAATCGGTGAACTGCGACGATAGGCAATGGTGTCGTCCTGTGGCAGGTTCAGAATGTTTGAGGTGTAGCCAACGTTATAGTGGGCCCAATCCGTTACCGGACGCAATGCCGAGCCGGCTTCAAACAAACCCGGTTCCTTAAACAACGCCATAAAGGTCAGGAAACCACCGTACGAACCACCGTAGGTACCCAAACGATCACCATCCACGTTCAGTTCGCGCTGTAGGTAATCGGCAACATCCACCAGGTCTTCCACTTCCGGCGTGCCCATTTGGCGATAAATTGCGGTACGCCAGTCGCGGCCGTATCCTTTCGAACCCCGGTAGTCGAGATCCGCAACCACATAACCGTGCTTATTCAGCAAGCTATGGAACATAAACTCACGGAAGTAATTTGACCAACCCAGATGGGCGTTCTGCAGATACCCGGCACCGTGAATGAAGACCACCGCCGGGTACGCTTCAGCGCGGTCAGCGTCGAAGTCTTCAGGGGTGTAAATGCGGGTATAAATCGGCCGCTCGACATGGCTTGACGGTACCCCGACCACATCCGGTGCGGTCCAGTCGATGCTGAGGAATTTCTCAGACACGGTAAAGGTCTTACGCTCTGGCGCATCGCCCGGCTGGGTCGATTTGTGATAAAGCTCCGGTGGCATCAACGGCGTTGAGTGCGTCAACAGCAGTTGATCATCGGTCGGGCTCAGTTCAAACGCGGTCATACCGCCCAAATCGGTCAACGCTTCAGGCTTACTGCTGCCGTCGGTTTTCACCCGATAAACTTCGTAAATGCCCGGATGGTCGATGTTGGCCTGAAAGTAGAAGTACTCCGCATCCCGGCTCAGTTCAGCGGTTTCGACCACATAGTCACCTGCGGTCAGTTGCTGGCGGTCTCCGTTCAGCGGCTTCACGTACAGGTGCGAGTAACCGTCGGCTTCGGACATAAACCATAGGGTTTCGGTGTTCAGCCAACCAAATTCGTTATGGGTATAGTTAATCCAGGCGTCGTCGTGCAGACGATCCTGAGCGACCAGTTTTTTACCGGCAAAGTCCACCGTCGCGATCCAACGGTCTTTGTTGTCCCAGGCTTCCAGCATTACCGCCAGCTGCGTACCGTCTTCATTCCACTGCATGGCGCCGTTTTCCCAGCCCCAGTCAGCCATCAGATGAATCGCACGCGGCTTTTGCTCCGACTCATAGTCTTCACCACGAGCCTCGTGGTTTTCGCGCTTGACCTCGGCCAGTACGTCTTCATTCCAGCCCGGCAAGGTATTGTACGTCAGCGTGGTGTCGCTGTGGTTTTGCAAATCCAGAATCACCAGTTGCTGTTCATTCGGCTTAGCATCGGCGACACGGCGGCGCACCCGTTCACTGGAGATGCGACCATCTTCGTTGATGTAGTTTGGCATGATGTCGCCGTCTTCGCGCCAGGCCTGCGGCTCACTGATGGCGGCAATGATTTTATCACCACGTGGCGACAAACGGGCATCAACCAGCTGTTTGGATTTATCCAGATAAAACGGTTTTGGTGCCAGCGTTGGGTTTTCCGCCTGCAATTGCTGTTCACGCTCAAATCGCTCGGCCGCTGCCTTACGCTCTTTCTGCACAAACTGGATAAGCTGTTGCTCTTCACGGGCCAGGTAATCGGCGGCTGGTTTATTTGCCTGTGGTGCGTCTTCAAACTTGATTGACGCCACCTGGCGGCTCGCACCGGTATTCACGTCCACCACGTAAAAGTCGTTACCCTGCTGATAACTCAGGCTACCATCCGTCATCGCCTGCAGATTGTGCTGACGGGCTTCATCGCGGGTCAATTGGCGTACGCTGTTATCCGCAAAACGGACAAACACATTACCTTCGTAGGTATAGGCTATCCAATCGGCAACGGCTGAACGCTCGGTTTCGTCAGCGACGTAGAAATGATAATCCGACAAGGGTACCCGCTGGGCATCACCCTGGGCATTTTTTATCACCTTTAAGTCACGAATGTCACTGCCTTCGCGCTTCTGGTAAAACAGCATATCGTTGCCGTCCAGGCTCCAGAAGGCGTTCTCCGGAAAACGACCCATCCAGTCCGGATCGGCCATGATTTGTTCCATCGTCAGCTCGGCCGTACCCTGAGCACTGGCAAGCGGATCGGCACTGACGGTTTGTACTTGCTTGGACGTGGCTGCCGGAGCCATTGCCGCGCCGTCATTAGCGGGCGACGTAGATGCGCAAGAGGCGGCTAATAATGCCGCCCCTATTGCAATCACTAAACGTGATTTAACCATGTGTTTATTCCTTATTGTGCGTCTGGCTGATTCTCTGGACGTGCCTGCTGCACCGCCTGCAACTGTTGTAAGCGGTCGTTGACAGCGGTCAACGTCGGGTAGTCGTCTAACGGTACCTTAAAGCGTTGCGCGTTGTACACCTGCGGCAACAGGCAGATATCTGCCAATGTTACCGAATCTCCGTAGCAATATTCACCGGCAGTTTCGGTCAGCCGCTGTTCAAATGCGGTGAAAGCCGTGTGTACCCAGTGATGAATCCAGTCATTGCGCTGTTCATCTGAGCAATTGAGGGTTCCGGTCAAGTATTGCAGCACCCGTAAGTTGGTGATCGGTTGCAGTTCGCAGGCCAGGTCATACGCGAGGGCGCGTGCCTTGGCGCGATCAACCGGATCCGATGGCAACAAAGGTCGCTGCGCGTAGCGCTCATCCAGGTATTCGATGATTGCTAACGATTGATTCAGGGTAACGTCATCATCAACAAAGGTCGGCACCAGGCTTGCCGGATTGAGCTTTTTGTATTCGGGGGTATGCTGTTCACCGCCGTCTTTAATCAGGTGTACGGACTGATAGTCAAACGGCAGTTTTTTTAAATAAAGCGCCAGCCGGACACGAAAACTGGCGCTTGAGCGCCAGTATCCATAGAGCTTCATCATTGTGACGGTCCTTTATATTCCACCACTTTTTGATCAATGGCACCAAAGATGGACTGACCGTTGGGGTCTTTCATTTCCATATGAATGGTGTCGCCGAATTTCATGAATTCAGTGCTGGGCTTGCCGTCACGGATGGTTTCGATCATGCGGACCTCGGCTATACAACTGTAGCCGACGCCGCCTTCTTCGATGGCAGTACCGTGGTCGGTGCCCTGTTTGTTCGATACCGTACCCGAGCCAATGATGGCACCGGCGCCAAGGTTACGGGTCTTCGCCGCATGTGCGACCAATTGAGCAAAATTGAAGGTCATGTCTTCGCCGGCATTGGGTTTGCCAAACGGCTTGCCGTTGTATTCTGACAGCAACGGTAAATGCACTTTATTGTCGCGCCAGGCATCACCCAGCTCGTCCGGAGTGACCGCGACCGGTGAAAACGCTGACGATGGCTTGCTCTGGAAAAAGCCAAAGCCTTTGCCCAACTCTCCCGGGATCAAGCCGCGCAGTGACACGTCGTTCACCAGCATCAGTAACTTAATGTGCTCGCCGGCCGCTTTGGCGTCGATGCCCATTGGCACATCATCGGTAATGACCGCGATTTCACCTTCAAAGTCGATGCCCCACTCGGTGCTGGCCATCTGAATTTCGTCGTGTGGTCCCAAGAAGTCGTCGGAGCCACCTTGATACATCAGTGGATCTTCCCAAAAGCTGGGCGGCATTTCGGCGCCACGAGCCTTACGCACCAGCTCAACGTGGTTAACATAAGCACTGCCGTCAGCCCATTGATAAGCACGCGGCAACGGTGATTCACACAGCACCTGCTCAAAGGTCACTTCACCGTCAACACGGCCCGCGTTGAGCTGCTGGTAAACCTCATTGAGCTTCGCTTCAACGTCATCCCAGTTATCAATGGCTTCCTGCATACAGGAGGCGATTGCGGGCACGGCAACGGCGCGTGTCAGGTCTTTACTGACAACCATTAACTGGCCGTCACGGGTTCCATTTCGGTATGTGGCTAGTTTCATAAATTATTTTTTCTCCTGCCAACTGTAAACGTAGTCGGGATTCTCGACCGCCAATGCGACGTTACTCATTTCCAGCGCATTGCGGGTATCAAGCATCACCGCAACTTCGTCAGTGAATTTCTTTTTGTACTCACGCCCGGCTTTAAAGGCTTTCGGGTGCGGGCCATGGGTAAAACCTGCCGGATGGAAGGTTACCATACCACGATCGATGTTATCGCGACTAAAGAAGTCACCCTCGTGATAGAACAGCACTTCATCGTAATCGTCGTTGTTGTGATAGAACGGCACTTTGAGGGCGCCCGGATCCGATTCAATCGGCCGTGGCACAAAGGTACAAACCACAAAGCCGTCCGCCACAAAGGTGGTGTGCGCCGATGGTGGTAAGTGATAGCGATGGCTCATTAACGGGCGGATATCGCGCCAGTTTAAGCGCACCGGTGCCAGATCGCCATGCCAGCCAATGGCATCCAACGGGTTGTACGGATAGGTGATGGTACTGATCTGTTGATGACGTTTGACATACACCTGCCAGCGCTGTTCGCTGTACTGCGCTTTGAACGCATCATCAATGGCCGGAGTATCCAGTACCGCCGGATCAAACACTGCATGATTACCGACAATGCCTTTCTCCGGCAGCTGATAGGCGCCGTTAGTCGCCTCAATCATCAGCAGTTCCATTTTTTCGTCCGGCTCTAACCGCCAGTTGGTTGAGCGCGGCAACATAAAGTAGTCGCCCTTAACCAGATGGATATGGCCGTAATCGCAGAACAAATGACCGCTGCCCTCATGAACGAACAACAGATCGTCACCGTCGGCATTACGCACCAGGTACTTCATGTTTTCCGAACAATGCCAGATGCGGAACTTACACTGACTGTTCGACAGCAGGTCTGGCGTCAGCCAAGGATTTTCCGGCGCCTGTTCGGTCAATTGATTGAAGTCAAAGGCACGCGGTTTCAGCGGCCCTTCCCACTCCGACCAACCGGTCGGCGCATGTTGATGATGGAAGTGCGTCGCAGGGCCAAAAAAGCCGCTGCGACCCGCTTCGCGCTCATAAATGGCCTGCTCCGGAAAGTCAGCATGGGCTTGTCGTGACGACGTCCCTTCCTGCTTCGGGAAGCTGATCCATTTACGCATCGCTCAATACTCCACGGCGAATTTGATCTTCCTCGATACTCTCGAACAGCGCTTTAAAGTTACCTTCGCCAAAGCCTTCATTGCCTTTACGCTGAATGATTTCGAAGAATACCGGACCAATCACGGTCTGCGTGAAAATCTGCAGCAAAATACCGTCTTTCATCGGGGCACCGTCGATCAGGATGCGTTGTTCGCGTAGCGCATCAACGTCTTCTTCGTGACCCTCAACACGCTCATCGATTTTCTCGTAGTAGGTGTCCGGCGTGTCCATGAAATTCATGCCAATGGCGCGCAAGTCTTTAACGGTTTTGTAGATATTGTCTGAGGTCAGGGCGATGTGCTGAATACCCTCGCCTTTGTACTCACGCAGGTACTCTTCGATTTGTGACTTGTCGTCGTGCGATTCGTTGATTGGAATGCGGATTTTGCCGCACGGTGCGGTCATGGCGCGGCTCAACAAACCGGTCAGTTTACCTTCGATGTCAAAATAGCGGATTTCACGGAAGTTACCGATGCGCTCGTAGAAGCCGGCCCAGGTATCCATGTTGCCGCGGAACACGTTGTGCGTCAGGTGATCGATTTCGTACAGACCCGCCGCGTGTTCTTTCATTTTGCTTTCCCAGTTATCGTAAAACTCGAAATGCTGATGATAAATCTCGTGGTTGGCGTAGTTGTCGATAAAGTACAACACGCTCTCGCCGATGCCGTACACGGCTTTGGCACCATCGATGACGCCCTGTTCGGCAGGAAACGCTTTGGCGCCATTGGCCACGGCGTGGTCAAACGCATGCTTAGCATCTTTTACACGCCATGCCATACCACAGACGCTGGGACCGTGATCTTTGGCAAATTCTTCTGCCTGGCCACCCGGCTCAGCATTAACGATGAAGTTAACGTCGTTTTGTTTGTACAGCCAGGCTTGCTTGGTTTTGTGCTTGGCTACTTCGGTAAAGCCCAGTTTATCAAACAGGTCTTTCAGTGCGTCGATGCCTTTTTGATCCGGAGCGCTGTACTCAACGAATTCAAAGCCATCGGTATTCAGTGGGTTGGTCATTACATCTGACATGGTTTTATCCTTCCTGTTATTCGGTGTTGTTTTTTATGTCCCTTACACTGTAGGAGGATGCCGTGTCGATGGCGAGCTTTGCTCAACTGGCGAAATTTTAGTCCGCCACAGGCTTTTTGTAACGTTTGATTTACAAATAAAAAAGGCGTCTGCAAACACATACAGAACGCCTTTCGGTCGATTTTAGCGTGTAAACATTACTTTACAACACTCATTGAATGTCCGTTTTTATTTACGCTGGCGTTGTTTACCGATGCCGTAGTCGCGCAGCTTGTTGGCCACTGCGGTGTGCGACAGCCCCAACCGCTTGGCTAACTGGCGGGTGCTCGGAAAGCTTGGGTACAGACGTCGTAAAATGCTGGACTCAAACTGCCGTACCGCTTCATCCAGGGTAAGATCGTCCATATCAACCGCCAGCGGTTCATTACCACTGTGTGCTTCGGGTAAGCGCACATCGGCGGCTTCCAGAGTGTTTCCTTCGAGCATGGAAACCGAGCGGAACATGGTATTTTCCAATTGCCGCACGTTACCCGGCCACTGATAGCGCCGCAGTTTTTCGCGCGTCGCACGACCCAGCTTGACCTGACTGCGACCCAGGGTTTTGCAGGCTTGCGCAACAAAGTGTTCGGCCAGCAACATGATGTCCGAGCCACGTTCCCGCAATGGCGGCAACTGCAATGACAACACGTTTAGGCGGTAATACAGATCCTCACGGAATTTACCCTGTTCGACCAGCGCATAGAGCTGATCCTGAGCGGTACAAATAACCCGCACGTCGACACTGACCTCCTGCTCCTCGCCGATACGACGAAACACGCCGTCTTCGAGAAAGCGCAACAGCTTCGCCTGCAGACTGATGGACATTTCACCCACGGAGTCCAGCAGCACGGTGCCACCGGCGGCCTGCTCCAACACGCCGGACTTGCGCGTGCTTTGATGACTGAGGCTACCTTCACCGTGGCCGAACAGTTCGCTTTCCGCCACATTGTCGGGCAACGCCGCGCAATTAATGGCTAAAAACGGTTTCTCAAAACGACTGCTGGCGTAATGGCAGGCCTTCGCCAGCAGTTCTTTACCGACGCCGGTTTCGCCCTCGATCAACAACGGTGCATCCAGTTCCGCCATGCGTTGTGCATCTTTCAGCACCCGCTTGATGCTGGCATGCTCGGTCAGAATACCGGCAAAGGCTGACTGGTTGTCGCCGCGCTGCCAGGTCGCGGTAATCGGCTCGGTTTTACAGGTTATCACCGCTCCGGCAAAGGTTTCGCTGCCGTCCTCACCGGTTACCCAAATCGGTAACAGCTGGGCGTGATATTCGTCATGACCGATCAAAATGGCTTCGTAGGTCGGTTCTTTTGGCTGTTTTTCCAGCCAGCGCAGGATCGAGAAGCCATGAATGTATTGGTTAATGACCTCGCCTTTGAGATTTTCGCCCTGGCCGCTGAGCAACTGCGCACCGGCATCGTTAATGATGTCGATGCAACCTTTAGTATCAATGGATAACACCGGGTCGGGCAAGGTACTGAGCAGCAGACTGAACTCAAAATGCTCGCGTTCAAACGGCATGTAGGGAATGGTCTTAACGTCTTTTACATTGGGAATACGCCGAATTTGCGGCATTAAGTGACTGAAGTCCTCAAACGCCAATTCGGGGAAATTTAGAAAGATCTTACCGCGCGGGTCCACTTCGATACCACGTAAGTCAATCTCGTGGTCACGCAATATTTGCAGCACGTCCTGGCAAATGCCTAAGCGGTCGTCGCAGCTAATCTCTAATCTCATATCGGGTTGTCACCGGTTCGTCAAAAAACGTCTTGTAAAGCAAATGATACAGCAAAGTGACGGTGACAGATAGTAAAAACCCCAGCACTCGGCCGGGGTTTTATTCCATTGGTCGAATTATTCGGTGTGCGCCTGGTTACGCGGCGTCTTCATCAAGTACTTTGTCGGTTTTCGCCGCCATAATGAAGTCGTTGCGATGCAGGCCGTCAATGGCGTGAGTCCACCATGTAACGGTGGTTTTGCCCCACTCGGTGGTAATCTCCGGGTGGTGCTTTTCCTGCTCGGCAATCTCGCCGACACGGTTGGTGAACGCTAATGCCTGACGGAAGTTTTTAAATGTGTACTCCCGTTGCAGCATCATCACGCCGTCACGGGTGATCGGTGTCCACTCAGGAATTTCACGCATCAGTTCTTTCAGTTCGTCGTCACTGACCTTAGGCACATCACCACGGCAGGCTTCACACTTCTCGCTGTCTAGAGACATCATTGCTCCTTTCATGTTTGGTAAATGAGTTACTGTGCTTGCGCCACCGGCGCAAGCCATTGAACCTTATCTGGCGCTCGCTACGCGACGTCGGTCTTTGGTTTTGGCGGAAACTTGGGTTCAAATAATCCCAGCTCCATCGCCTCCTGTACCAGCGCCATAATATCCATATCGGAAATTTCGTAAAGTTCATCGACGCTTTCTATGGTGTAGTAGATCGGCTGGATGATATCAATCCGATACGGTGTGCGCAGCGCATCCAAGGCTTTTAAGGGTTTACGCTCCGGCTTATCACTGTTCACCGCGTATTCGGTTTCTGCCGGAGACGACAGAATACCGCCGCCATAAATGCGCAGCCCTTGTGCGGTTTTCATCAGACCGAACTCGACCGTAAACCAATACAGACGTGCAAGATACACCCGCTCTTTCGGCGATGCCGCATAACCCAATTTACCGTATTGATGGGTGAAATGCGCAAACGCCGGATTGGTCAGCAGCGGGCAGTGACCGAAGATCTCATGGAAAATATCCGGTTCCTGCAGGTAGTCAAATTCTTCCCGCGTACGAATAAAGGTCGCCACCGGGAACTGTTTGTTCGCCAACAACCGGAAAAACTCATCAAACGGGATCAACGCCGGTACTGCAGCGACCTGCCAGCCGGTTTCGCGTTCCAGCACCGCATTAATTTCGTGCAACTGTGGCAGTCTATCCTTGGGCAGATCCAGTAATTCGAGTCCCTTCATGTACTCGTCACACGCTTTCCCGGGAATGCATTTTAGCTGACGCTCTACCAGGTCATGCCAAATCGCATTCTCTTCGTCGGTCCAATGAATGATGCCATTCTCGTCCGGCTGTTTGGATACGTACTTACTTTCTTTACCCATACCTTCCTCTTGTTCTGTGAAACGTAATTATGACCCGGCTTATGCCGTTTGTTGCCAGCGCTGTTGGCTGGCTGTTAATGCTTGTTGTAAGTCAGCGATGATGTCATCGGCGGCTTCCAGGCCAACAGCAATGCGCACCAGCGTGTCGGTTATGCCGGCCTTTTGTCGTGCTTCCGGCGTGTACGGCGAGTGCGTCATTGACGCAGGATGCTGGATCAGCGTTTCGGCATCACCCAGGCTCACCGCCAGCGGAATCATCTGCAACTGATTAAGAAAATAGCGGGCTTGTGCCTCGTCACCTTCCAGTTCCAGCGCAATCACCGCCCCCGCATGTTTCATTTGCGTGCCGATAAGATGGTGGTGAGGGTGATCCGCCAGTCCAGGATAATACACTTTCCGTACCCCCGGGTGCTGCACCAGAAAATCCGCCACTTTTTCGGCGTTTTCACAATGCCGCTGCATCCGCACGTCTAATGTTTTCAAGCCTCGCAAAATCAGCCAGGCATCGTGCGGGCTGATGGTCGCGCCCATATCCTTAAGCGTAGTGCCCTTAATCAGCGCGATGTCTTCGGCGCTGCCGCAGACGATGCCGGCGACCACGTCTCCATGACCGTTTAAAAACTTGGTGGCACTGTGCACCACCAAATCGGCGCCCTGTTGTTTCGGTTGCTGTAACAGCGGCGTCATAAAGGTATTGTCGACGATAAGGCGAATATCGCGGCCGGCGATGACCTGACTGACGGCCGCAATATCGACCAGTTTTAGATGCGGGTTCGCCGGCGTTTCTAAAAATACCAGCCGGGTGTTGTCCTGCAGCGATTGCTGCAAGGCATCGGTGTCGTTAAGGTCGACAAAGTCGGCGTGCACGCCGAAGCGTTCAAACAGTTCGCTGAACAACGCAAAACTGCAACCGTAAATGGCATCGGATACCACGATGTGGTCACCGGCCCGTAAAAAGACCATGGTACAGGCTGCAATCGCGCCCATACCGGTTGCCGCAGCCGCCGCAGCTTCGTAGCCTTCCAGCTCTGCCACCCGGGTTTCCAGTTCATGGGTGGTCGGATTGCCGAGACGGCTGTAGATATACCCGGCCTCTTCACCGGCAAAACGCGCCGAACCTTGATCCGCATCAGCGAATTTAAAGGTTGATGTCTGATATAACGGCGATGCCAGTGCGCCGTGAGGATCATCATGGCCGCTGCCGGCATGAATCACCTTGGTCGCCAATTGCCACTGTTTTTTATTGTTATTATTTTTGTCGTGATGCGCTGTCATATTGACCCGTTTATAACCACTTTTTTTACAATGTTGTTAACACTAAGAGTGCATTGCGGGGTCTGTTATTGGCAACAAAAAAGCCCGCAACAAGTGCGGGCTTTACTGTAACGGAAATTTTCCACTAGGGTTTATGCGGCTCATTTGGGGTACGTGTCGAGGCGCGATAAATGCCCGGCAATAACTGGCTGAGCTGGGTTAACAACTCTTTCTGTAAGCGCCCATAACCGGGTCGTTTAACATGGTGGAAGGGTAACGGTCGGGTCAGCGACATCACCTGAAACCCCAACCGCGCGGTCAATAAGCCGGCCCCCAACCCCTGCCCGGCGCGGGCCGACAATTTACTCATCAACTCGGCACTGAGCCATTGGGTACCTACGTCAACCACCAGTTCGCTGATGCCGGCGTAGGCCAGGTTAGCCAGGATCTGACGCCATAAACGTACGCGGCTCCAATAGCCCAGCTCGACACCATAACAGCGTGCGACATCCGCAATCATGCGCTGATTACGCCACAGCAATAACAGCATATCGGCAATTGAACTGGGGCTAACCGCAACCAGCGCTGCGGATTCCGCCGCCCGTTTGCTGATGATGCGCTGGGCCTGCTGATCAACCCGACTGAGAATGTCCTTCTCGAAGCGTTCCTGACGTTCATCGTCGTTCCAGTAGGGTTGCTCGATTTGCTGCCAGAGCGCGTGTAAATCCGGGTGCTTCAGATCGGCTAATAGCTGCGTCGGTGCCGTGTGCTGCTGACGCTGCCAGCGGCGCTTAAGGCGCCGCAGCAACAACCATTCTCGCCCGATAAAATAGCCTAAACTCAGCAACGCGATACCTAAACCGCTCGCCCACAACGCGCCGAGCAGCCAGTGCTGCTGAAAACTTTCCAATAATAATAAGGTTGTTTCGATCGATACCGCCGCCAGCAGTAACAGCAGACTGATCAGCAGCCAGCGTCGGACTCGCCGGTTGGGCGAACTCGTTAGCGGTTCATTGATGCTAAGCGCATCGGCATGTGCTTGAGGCGTATCTGCCTCATCCACGTCGACAGCGGCTGCCGGTTCCTGATCAGGGTCATAATAGGTCAGTTGCGCCTTACCTTGTTTTGGCTGGCTCATAACAGTTTGTCCCCAAGTAGGTATTCGAGTAATTGATCCAGGCGCACGTGCGGCAAGGGTGACTGGCCGCTGACAAACTGCGGCGACAGTCGTGGGTAGGCGAAACCTTGCGCCCACGCCTCACGATCCGGCCAGTTAGCCGGCACCGTTGGTGCGCCGATACGCACGCGCTGCCCCGCTTCATCGTAACCGTCCAGCACCACCGTGCCATCGGCCAGTTTACCGGGCTGCGCCACGGCAATGCCGGACACCGCAAACAACTGATAGCTGATGCGTTCAAAGTCCAACTGCTGTCGGCTTTGTTGCAGCAATTGACCCAATAACTGACGCATGGCGCTGTGTTGCTCCGGTGCGACGTGATCAGCTTTTGATGCGACCAGCGCTACTCGGTCAATTTGTGGTGACAGTAACCGTTTCAACAACGAATTATTGCCATATTCAAAGCTTTTCATTAATTCGCCAAGGGCTAAGCGCAGTTCAGACAAGGCATCTTCACCGGCCTGCAAGGCCGACAATAGGTCCACCAAAACGATTTGCCGGTTATAGTCCTGAAAATAATTTTTATAAAACGGTTTGATGACCTGCTGTTGATAGTAGCTAAACTTCGCTTCTAACGAGTCGCGCCATGCTGCCGGCAGGCTCAGGTGTTGTGGCCAGGGGAAAAAGTCCAGTGCCGGCGCATCCGCCAGTTCGCCGGGCAGCAAATGACGTCCTGGCTGCAAAAAATACAGGCCAAATTCCTGTTTGCAGCGTTGCAGTTGCTGCTGATAATCACGGGCCAGACGGCGCAGGGTTTCATCAGTGTCCTGACTCTGCTCAATACTGGCTGCCACCCGTGCCTGCCAGTCCGCAAAAATCTGTTGTCGCACGCCCTGTTGTGCCAGCCGGCTTTGCTGCTCGCTCCACTGCTGATAGGTTAGGCCCAGCATCGGCAAGTCCAGCAACCATTCACCCGGGTAATCGATCAGATCCAGTGTCAGCCGGCGGGTATCACTGAGTTTACTGGCCAGTCCTTTATTCGGTTTGTACTTTAATTCCACCCGAATTTCGCTGACATCACGGGTCGACTGCGGCCAGCCCGGCGTTTCGGCAGTCAGAGCGGCGATGGCGGCCTCATAATCGAAGCGTGCAACGGACCACTGACTGCTCGGAACCAGCCTTGCACCCTGCAAGCGCCGTTCGGAACGCACCGCCCAGTAGGGCAAGCGGTTGCTGTCATTGGCATACAACATCTGCTCCAGCAGCCCGGTCAACAACGCCGTCTTGCCGGCGCCGCTTAAGCCGGTGACGGCCAGGCGGACATGACGATCGAGCCCGCGGTCGAGAAGATCGCGGGCTCGTTTAGAAACCTGTTCGGCTAACTTTTCCGTTCGGCTCACAGCTTACTGAATTCCTTATGTAAGTTGTACTGGTTCGAGGTCACGTACTTTTCCATCCGTTGCAGTTCCTGTTCCAGTTCACTCAGTTCCTGGTTCAGTTCCCGAAACGCGCGGTGTGGTGGCTCGCCGGCCTGATACACACTGCTTTTTACATTAACGTGGTGTGCCTGTGACAACTGTGCCGGCGCCTTGTCCAGTATCAGCCAGCCGGCCACATACAAAATGAAGAAAAAGCCACTTGAGAAGATAAAGCCGGTGAAAAACACCACGCGAACGATCCAGGCCTCAACATTCAAGTAGTCGGCAAGACCGGCGCAAACGCCGGCCAGCTTGCCTTTTTCGGTATTACGACGCAATTCACGTTTGCCTGAGCTCATATGTGCTCCCTCCAATTGGGCGCATCGGCGTCCAGAATGCGTTCCAGCGTCTTGATTCTGTCACGCATTTTTTCAACCTGTTCAGCCATTTGGTTTAACTGCATGCGCTCTTCGTCACTTAAACCTTTGTTCACCTGCTTCTTGCTGCGGTAATGCAGAATCAGCCAGATGGGTGCGACAAAAATCGTGAATAAGATAATTGGCGCAACTAACAGTCCTAAAATGCTTTCCATAATCCGTTCCTAGTCGAGTCGATTAGCGTTGCGGTTACTCGTCGCCTTTTGCTTTGGCTTTCATGCGAGCTTTTAACGCTTCCAGCTCATCATTCACTTTGCCTTCGTTTTCCAGCTCAGCGAACTCGTCGCGCAACGTACGTTTGCCTAAATCATAGGATTCAACCTGTGCTTCGATATCATCAATCTTAGCTTCGTAACGGTCAAATTTTTCCATCGCATCGTTGACTTTATTACTGTCGACCTGCTG
This sequence comes from Idiomarina sp. OT37-5b, assembly GCF_002968395.1. NCBI lineage: Bacteria > Pseudomonadati > Pseudomonadota > Gammaproteobacteria > Alteromonadales > Idiomarinaceae > Idiomarina > Idiomarina sp. OT37-5b. The sequence continues at coordinate 1,118,752 of NZ_CP027188.1, read as the reverse complement.
CTTAACCGCAAGACGGCTGGTCGCTGTCTTCTGGCGCATCAGAATGGTTTTCTGACGAGCTTTAGCATCGGCTAACTTTTCCTGTAACTGACCGATTTCGTCGTTCAGTTTATCCAGGCTTTCGTCAACACGGTCGATTTCGTGCTGCAACGATTCAACCACTTGCTGCGCTTTTTGTTTTTCAATCAACGCCTGCTTAGCCAAATCTTCACGCTCTTTAGACAGTGCCAGCTCGGCTTTGCTTTCCCAGTCCAGCACTTCGTGTTCCGCGCGCTGCTGCTGACGCTGCACGTCTTTTTTCTCGGCCAGTAAACGAGCGGAGGTAGAACGCACTTCAACCAGTGTGTCTTCCATTTCCTGAATGATCAGGCGCACCATTTTTTGTGGATCTTCTGCTTTATCCAGAAGCGAGTTGATATTCGAGTTCACGATATCGCTAAAACGTGAAAAAATACCCATAATAATTACCTCACAGTTGGTGTTTCGAATAAGTGGCCATGATTGACCTCTGCTGTTAGGTATTCAACAATCAGGCCAACTTTTAAATTCGACTTAACCATCTGTTTTTGTTAGATTTTTATTGAAATAAAACGATTGTCCGCTTGCACTTATTTGTAAGTTCGACTAATAATTGGCAAAAATAACTATAAAAATGGGATTTTACCTAACATGAGCCAATTTCGCCAAAAGGATAACCTCATCGGTCAGTCCAACAGCTTCGTCGAAGTGTTGGAACACGTCTCGCAAGTGGCTCCGCTGAATAAACCGATCCTGATCATCGGTGAGCGCGGTACGGGTAAAGAGCTGATTGCACAGCGCTGCCACTTTCTGTCGCAACGCTGGGATCAGAAATACATTACCCTAAACTGCGCATCCCTTAACGATAACTTACTCGAAAGTGAATTATTTGGCCACGAAGCCGGCGCCTTTACCGGTGCCAGCAAACGCCATGAGGGTCGTTTTGAACGCGCCGACGGTGGCTCGTTGTTTTTGGACGAGCTGGCCAATACGTCGATGCTGGTGCAGGAAAAACTGCTGCGGGTAATTGAATACGGCGAATTTGAACGCGTCGGTGGTTCACGCCCGGTAAAAGTCGATACCCGCTTAATTGCCGCCACCAACGAGGATTTACCGACGTTGGCGGAACAGGGCAAGTTTCGCCACGACTTACTCGACCGGCTGGCGTTTGATGTGATTACCCTGCCGCCGCTGCGCGAGCGTCAGGAGGACATTCTGGTGCTGGCGGAACACTTTGCCATTGCCATGGCGCGGGAATTGGAATATGAATTGTTCAGTGGCTTTACCGAAAAAGCAAAGCGGTTGTTGCTGGAGTATGATTGGCCGGGTAATGTACGGGAGCTGAAAAACGTCATCGAACGCAGTGTCTATCGGGTCGGTAACGGTCATATTCCGGTCTCGGAGATTGTACTTGATCCCTTTGACAGCCCGTTCCGTCCGCAGGCGCGGCCAGCCAACCCTGCAACCACAACGCCGACAGCGGCAGCAACTCCGGCCGCGGCAACAACAGCGCCGGCACCCGCGGCGGCGGTCGCCGAGCCGCGCTTGGACGTCAGTGAACCACTGGATTTAAAACAGGAATCACAAGCGTTTGAAATTCGGGTGTTGAAAGAGGCCCTCAAACAGTGTCAGTTTAACCAGAAGAAGACCGCGAAGCATTTAGGATTAACCTATCATCAGTTACGGGGTTATCTTAAAAAATATCAACTACTGGAAGGTACCAACGGCGATAATGATTAATCTGCGAATGACGCTGCCTTTAGTGCTTGGTCTATTCAGCATTGCCTGCAGTAATGAACAACAATTGCCCGAGCCGCTTCGAAAAGGGCTGGTGTACTGCTCTGAGGGTAATCCGGAAGGGTTTAACCCGCAACGGATTACCTCAGGCACAACCGTCGATGCCACTGCGGCGCAATTGTACGATCGCCTCATCGATTACGACGCCGAAACGCAGCAGTTTGTGCCGGCATTGGCCGAACAATGGCAGGCGCTCGACAACGGTACCCGCTACCGCTTTCAATTACGCGACGGCGTGGCCTTTCATAGCACAGCCTATTTTACCCCGTCGCGGCCGTTTAACGCCGACGACGTGATCTTCAGTTTTAACCGCTGGCTAGACCCAACGTCGCTGTACCATAACGTTGGTGGCGGCAATTACCCGTTTTTCACAGCAACCGGGCTGGATAAATTGATCAAACGGGTGGTGAAAGTCGACACCATGACCATTGATATTATCCTTAACAACGCTGACAGCTCCTTCTTAGCCAATCTGGCCACCGATTTTGCCGTGATTCTGTCGGCGGAATACGCTGGCCAATTGGCCGTCGACGGAACCCCGGAACGTATTGATCATCAGCCCATCGGCACCGGTCCCTACCGCTTTGCCGCTTATCGTAAAGATTACTTTATTCGCTATAACCGCAATCCGGATTACTGGCGTGAAGGCCCGCAAATTGAACATCTGGTGTATTCGATAACGCCCAACGCCAATAAACGGATGTTAAAACTGGTGACCGGCGAATGTGACGTTATCCCCTACCCTTTGGTCAGTAAATTGCAGTCGCTGAACCAGGCGCAAATTGAAGTGAAATCAGAGGTAAGCCCGAACGTGGCGTTCTGGGCCTTTAACACGCAGAAAAAGCCTTTTGATGATCCCACCGTGCGCCAGGCGCTGAGCCACGCCATCAATCGACGTGCCATCATCGACGCCATCTATTATGGCAGCGCCGAGCGTGCTGACTCGATTTTGCCGCCGACCTCGTGGGCATACAGTGCCAATGGTAGTGACGTTGATTATGACCCCGAGAAAGCGCGCCAACTGCTACGTCAGGCCGGCGTTCGCGATGGCTTCCGGATGACCATTTGGGCCATGCCGGTGCAGCGGGTTTATAACCCAAACGCCCGTCGTATGGCCGAGCTGATGCAGTCGGATCTGGCTCAGGTTGGCATCGACGCCCGCATTGTCAGCTACGAATGGAACAGTTTCCGCCGCCGCCTGAGTCGCGGCGAACACGATACGGCGCTGATTGGCTGGTATGCGGATAATGCCGACCCGGATAATTTCTTCCGCCCGTTGCTCAGTTGCGCCGCCGTTGCCATTGGCAGTAACCGCGCTAACTGGTGTCATCCCGGTTTCGACCAAATTTTACTGGAGGCCATCGCCACCACCGATACCGAGACACGCCGCCAGTTGTATCGTTCGGCGCAGGATCTGCTGAACCAGCAGGTGCCGTTATTGCCGATCGCCCACTCGATGCGCTATCAAGCGCAACAGGACTTTGTCACCGGGGTTGAGCTGCCTCCTTATGGCGGCATCAGTTTTCGGCGAGCCGGCAAGGAGCTTAAGCCATGACGCGTTTTTTACTGCACCGACTGATTTATTTTACGCTGGCGTTGTGGTTGCTGACGGTGTTCAGTTTTCTGCTCAACTGGCTGTTTCCCGGCGACGTGATCACCAATATGTCCGGTATCCGCGCCATCAGTGACAGCTACGCCAGCGAATTCGCGTTACGCGGCGGTGACGATAATCTCGTCATGCAATACGTTTATTACCTGCAAAATCTGATCAACTTTGACTGGGGTTACTCGCTGGTCAGCCAACAGCCGGTGTGGCTGGAAGCTTCCCGCACCTTTATGGCAACCGCCGAAATCTTACTATTGGCCTTGCTACTGGCCTTGGTGGTCGGGCTGCCGCTGGGGGCGCTAGCCGCCATGCGTTATCACTCCGGTGTCGACAAGACCATTGTTTCAATCGCGGTCGGGGGTTACTCGATTCCGGTGTTCTGGCTGGCTCAGCTATTGATTTTGCTGTTTGCGGTGAAACTGCGCTGGCTGCCCATTACCGGCCAAATCGACCCGCTGTTTTTGATCGAACCTCAGTCGGGTTCAGTGTTGCTCGACATTCCCCTGAGTGATTCGGCGCATAAAGCAGCAGCTTATCGCGATGCCCTGGCTCATATGGTGTTGCCGGTGATTGTACTGGCCAGCCTGCCGGCCATGCTGTTGTTGCGGATGATGCGCAACACCACCGTCGAAGTGATGCAGCAGCCTTACATTAAAGCCGTTCGTGCCCGAGGCCTGTCGCCGTTGCGGGTAGCGGTTAAACACGCTATCCCCAATGCCATTCAGGGTATTCTGCAACAACTGACCTTTATCTTCGGTCTGATGTTAGCCAATGCCGTGATTGTCGAGTCCATTTTTAACTGGCCCGGTATCGGCTCCTGGCTGCTGAAGGCCATCATTGACCGGGATTATCCGGTCATTCAGGCCGCCTTGCTGATCCTGGTTGCCACCACATTGTTTGCTAATCTGCTGTTTGAACTCTATCGCGGTTGGCGCTTCCCGATTGTCAGAGAGGAACGTTATGGCGCAACCTGACCTGTATTACCGGGATAATAATCCCTCACCGCTGCAGTTGGTCTGGTACTCGTTTCGCAGCCGCATTGCGGCCATGGTGGCGTTGTGGTTTTTGATCATTTTGCTGGCGGTGACCTTATTGTCACCGCTGCTGGCTCCCTTTGATCCGGCGCAGCAATTTACCGACGCCATTTCGCTCCCGCCGTCGTGGACCGATGCCGGTAATATGCAATATATGTTCGGTACCGATGACCTTGGCCGTGATATGTTGTCGCGACTGCTGATTGGCTCGGTTTACAGCTTTGCGCTGCCATTGGCTACGGTCATTGTCGCCTCGACCTTTGGCATTTTCATGGGCGCTGTCGCCGGTGTTGATCGCAACTTTAAATATCAAGTATTCGGCCAGGTCTTTGACCGGGTATTAACCATTCCATCGTTTTTGCTGGCACTGGTGATCATCGCGATTTTGGGTCCGGGTCTGGGCAATGCCATCATCGCCATCACGCTGTCGTTAATTCCGCAGTTTATTTATGTCACCCGCAACGCGGTACACAGCGAATGGCAAAAAGACTACGTCACTGCGTCGCGTTTGAATGGCTGCTCCAATACCTATTTGATGTATCGGGTGATATTACCCAACATCACACCGGCGTTGGTGATGCAACTGACGGTAGCATTATCGGTATCGATTATGGACATAGCCGCTCTCAGCTTCCTTGGTCTTGGCGTGCAACCACCGACGCCGGAGTGGGGCTCAATGCTGTCCCGCAGTCTTGATGAGGTGTACTTATCGCCCTGGTCGATGGTGTTGCCGGGGATTACGCTGTTCTTGACCATCACCGCCATCAATGTGGTCGGCGACAGTCTGCGCCGCGCAATCAAACAACGGATGGAGAACTGATGGATTTACTGGATATTCGTAACCTCACCATCGAACTGGATATGCCGCAAGGTCGGGTACGCATTCTCGACCGCGTAAACCTGCAACTGAAGGCCGGTGAAATCCACTCCATCGTGGGCGAATCCGGCTCCGGTAAAAGTTTGCTGGCTAAAGCCGTGATTGGCGTTATCAACCCGGCCTGGCACGTCACCGCTGACCGCCTGTGGTGGAACGGCCAGGATTTACTGGCCATGAACAGTAAGCAGCGACGCGCCGTCACCGGCCGGGACATGGCGATGATTTTTCAGGATCCGGCCGCGTATCTCGACCCCAACAACACCATCGAGCAGCAAATTGATGAAGCCATCCCTAAAGGTGACGTCACCGGTACGTTTCTGCGCCGGCGCATCGATCGTAAAACCCGTGCACGACAATTGCTGCACCGGGTCGGTGTGCGCGACCATGATAAGGTGTTAAAAAGCTATCCGTTTGAGTTGTCCGAAGGTATTGCGCAAAAAGTCAGTATTGCGATTGCCGTGGCTCACCGTCCAAAACTGTTGATCGCCGATGAGCCGACCACCGCGATGGAGCCGTCAACCCGCGACCAAATCCAACGTCTGCTCACCAAATTGGCGGTCAGCCAGGATATGTCGGTGTTACTGATCACTCAGGATGTGGCGTCGATTTTGCCGGCCACCCAGAACCTGACCCTGCTGTATTGTGGGCAGTTAATGGAAACCGGTGATGCGCAGACCATTCTGGAACGGCCGGCGCACCCTTATACTGATTCGATGATTCGTATGTCATTGCAAAATCAGGACGATTTACCCCGCAAATCGCGCTTACCAACTTTACCGGGAGCGGTCCCTACCCTGCGACATATGCCGATTGGCTGCCGTCTGGGGCCGCGCTGTCCGTACGCGCAAAAACAATGTGTGAAAGCACCGGTGGCGCAGATCCGTGACGAGCAACTGTTTCATTGTCATTTTCCGTTAAACGAGCCGCAATCATGAGCCATGTACTGGAAGTAAAAGGCCTTAGCAAAACGTTTCGTGGTCGCCGCGATTGGCCCTGGAGCCCGAGATCCGTTGCGCTGGAACCCACGTCGTTTACGCTCGAGGCCGGCGAAACACTGGCGATCATGGGTGAAACCGGCTCCGGTAAGTCGACTCTGGCGAAACTGGTGGCCGGAGTCGACAACGCGTCCTCCGGCGACATTTATTTGAACGGCCAGAAGCTGTATGACAACAACACCAAGCAGCGCTGCCAGAATATCCGCATGATTTTTCAGGACAGCGAGAAATCGCTCAACAGTCAGCGCACCATCGGACAACAGCTGGAAGAGCCGCTGCTGTTTAATACCAGCCTGAGTGCCGCGGAACGCGATGATTACGTAAAGAAAATTTTACGGAAGGTGGGATTGCTGGCCGAACATTACGAGTTTTACCCGCACATGTTGTCCACCGGTCAAAAACAACGTGTTGCCATTGCTCGCGCGATTGCTCTGGAGCCGCAAATCATCGTGGCCGACGAGGCGCTGGTCGCACTGGACCCATCCGTTAGAGCACAAATTATTAACCTAATGCTCGATCTCCAGCAGGAAATGGGTATTTCGTACATTTTCGTGACACATTCGCCGCAAATCGTGAAACACATTGCTGACAAGATCTTAATTTTGTATCGTGGTAAAATGATCGCGTTTGAGAAAACCGAACTATTACTAACAGAACCGCAACAACCTTACGTAGAACAGTTGTTGCATGAACACTTAACGACAGAACACTTAAACCAAAAGCGACAGAAGCGCTAACGTCGCTACAACTAAAATTAAGGGAGTTTAATGTGGAAACAGGTACTCTGATATCGCTAGCGCTGTATTTTCTTGTGATGCTTGGCATCGGTCTGTATGCCTATAAAAAGGCGACCGATTCGGTATCCGGTTACATGCTGGGTGGCCGCGGCCTTGGTCCTGCAGTGACGGCGCTTTCGGCCGGTGCATCGGATATGAGCGGCTGGATGCTGATGGGCTTACCCGGAGCGATTTATGTTTCTGGTGTGTCACAGTTGTGGATAGCTGTGGGTTTGCTCATTGGTGCGTATCTCAACTACATCATTGTTGCACCGCGCTTGCGGACATACACTGAGGTTGCCAACGATTCCATCACCATTCCGGATTATTTTGCCAACCGCTTTAACGATAAAGGACGCAAACTGCGTATCTTCTCGTCGGTGGTTATCATCATATTCTTTACCCTGTATACGTCAGCCAGTCTGGTGGCCGGGGGTAAGCTGTTTGACAGCTCCTTTGGCATGGATTACACCACCGGCCTTTGGGTCACCGCCGGGGTGGTCTGCGCTTATACCCTGTTCGGGGGTTTCCTGGCGGTCAGCATGACCGACTTTGTGCAGGGCTGCATCATGTTTGTAGCGCTGGTGCTGGTGCCGATTGTCGCCTTCGCCGAACTCGGTGGTTACAGCGACGTGGTCGGCCAGGTTGGCGACATCAATCCGTCCTTCCTGGACTTCTTTAAAGATGGGGCTACCGGTGAAAGCTTAGCTGCACTGGGTATTATCTCATTACTGGCCTGGGGTCTGGGCTATTTTGGCCAGCCGCACATTATCGTCCGTTTTATGGCGATTCGTTCCGTCAGTGACATCAAGAGTGCACGCCGTATCGGTATCAGCTGGATGTTTGTTTCCATTATCGGTGCGATGGCAACCGGTTTCGTGGGTATTGCCTACGTCGCCGAAACGAAAATGACACTGGCCGATGCTGAAACCATCTTTATTATCTTCTCGCAGTTCTTGTTCCACCCGCTGATTGGTGGCTTCTTGCTGGCAGCTATTCTGGCGGCCATCATGAGTACCATCTCGTCGCAATTATTGGTGAGTTCAAGCTCGTTGACGGAAGACTTCTACAAAGCCTTCCTGCGTAAGGACGCCAGCGATAAAGAGCTGGTTGCCGTTGGCCGAATTTCGGTACTGCTGGTTTCACTGGTCGCTATCTGGTTGGCCTGGAACCCGGAAAATACCGTCCTCACGCTGGTATCTAACGCCTGGGCAGGTTTTGGTGCGGCCTTTGGTCCGGTGGTCATTCTGAGCCTGTTCTGGAAGCGCATGAACCGTCACGGTGCCCTTGCCGGTATGATTCTGGGTGCTGCGACCGTGCTGTTCTGGATTTATGGTCCGGAATTTGGCGGCCAGCCATTAAGCGGCTACGTTTATGAAATCGTACCTGGCTTTATCGTGTCGGTACTGGCCATCATCGTGTTCAGTAAACTGACCGAAGAACCGGCACAGGAACTGCAGGATAAATTCGATGAAATGGAAAAAATCATCGATGACCACTACCACACTCAGAAGTAATCGGTAGTAAGCTAAAGCAGTAAAAGCAGGGTCGCTTCGGCGGCCCTTTTTTGTATCTACAGCGTTAGGACAGGTTACCTAAGCGAGGAGATCGTTATGAAGACTACCCTACTTTCTTGTGCGCTCGCGTTGGGCTGCACATTGGCAGCGGATTCGCTACAGGCGGCCGACCGCATTACCGGCCACCATTTTGCCACCCGTTCAGAGGCCATGGCGCCCAATGCGATGGCGGCAACCAGCCAACCGCTGGCAACCCAGGTGGCGCTCGACATCATGCAGCAAGGCGGCAACGCGATTGATGCCGCAATTGCCGCAAACGCGGTGCTGGGGCTGGTTGAACCGACCGGTAACGGCATTGGTGGTGACCTGTTCGCCATTGTTTGGGATGCCGACAGCGAACGCCTTTATGGCTTAAACGCATCCGGTCGCTCGCCACAGTCACTGAGCCGTGACTATTTTATCGACAACGGTTATGACAGCATCCCGGCACGCGGTGTATTGCCCCTTTCAGTACCGGGAGCCGTTGATGGCTGGTTTGAATTGCACGACCGCTTCGGCGCGCTGCCGATGTCGGAGGTGTTAGCGCCGGCGATTGAGTATGCGCGTCAGGGCTTTCCGGTTACTGAGGTGATTGCCTATTATTTTCAACGCAACGGTGAGGTTCTCAAAGACCAGCCCGGCTTTGCTGAGGTCTTTATGAAAGACGGAACCATGCCGCAGAAAGGCGAACGCTTCCGCAACCCGGATCTGGCCAATACCTATCAGATGTTGGCCGAACAAGGTCGTGACGCCTTTTACGAAGGCGAAATCGCTGAAACCATCGGTGACTTTGTGCAGCAACACGGAGGCTTTTTGTCCTATGAGGATTTGGCGGCGCACGAATCAACCTGGGTCGACCCAGTGTCCAGCAGCTACCGTGGCTACGACTTATGGGAGTTACCACCCAACACCCAGGGCATCGCGGCACAGCAAATTTTAAACATTCTGGAAAACTTTGATGTTGCCGAGATGGGGTTTGACAGCCCCGAATACGTCCATCATTTTGTCGAAGCCAAAAAGCTGGCTTTTGAAGATCGTGCCAAATATTACTCGGACCCTGCCTTTAACGAGGTACCGGTTGAGGGCTTATTAGACAAAGGTTACGCCAAACAACGCGCCAAACTGATCGACCCGAACAAGCCTGCCGCAGCGGTTGAACCCGGTAATCCCCCCACCGAAGGCGACACCATCTATCTGACCACCGCCGACAGTGACGGTAATATGGTGTCTTTGATTCAAAGTAATTACCGCGGTATGGGCTCCGGTGTAACCCCTGAAGGTCTGGGTTTTGTACTGCAGAACCGCGGTGAGCTGTTTCATCTGGACCCCAGCCATAATAACGTTTATGAGCCGGGCAAGCGGCCGTTCCATACCATCATTCCGGCGTTTGTCACCAAAGATGGTAAGCCGCTGATGAGTTATGGCGTTATGGGCGGTGCTACGCAGCCACAGATGCACGCGCAAATTCTCATCAATATCATTGATTTTGGTATGAATTTACAAGAAGCCGGTGACGCACCACGCATTCTGCATACCGGTTCGGGTCAGCCAACCGGCGGCCAAATGACCGACGGCGGCACCGTGCATCTGGAGAATGGTTTTTCGAAACATACCCGTCGTGAACTGATTAAAATGGGCCATACCCTGCAAGAAGCGGTCGGCCCATTCGGCGGTTATCAAGCGATTTGGAAAAACCATCAGCAAGATGTCTATTACGGCGCCTCCGAGAGCCGCAAAGACGGGCACGCGGCGGGTTATTAACCCCGTCGCTCCCGAAACAATTCGATTTCGTCCATAATGAGATCACGCATGCGTAGCGTGGTCTCATAACCGATGTCGATGCCCTCGTTGCCACGATCAAACTCCATAATGCCAATATGGCCTAGCTTGGGCTGCACTAAAATATCCGGCGGATCACCGGCCATACGAGCTTTGGTAATACGCTCCTGCATGATATCAATGGCACTGGACATGACGCTGAACATACCCGGCGGTTTATGCGGGTTGGCTTTAAATCGATCTTTAATATTATCGAAATAATGCTGACTGCTTGACCAGAAGTTCTCGAAAAAACCCGACTCGTCATGCCGCGCTTTGTGCTCTAACTGCTTTTTCTGCGCTTCTTCGGCCTCAGTTTGCGGCGGAATGTTGCGTCCGCGTTGCTCCAGTGCTTTGGAGTTTAACTGCGAGTTGAGGTGCACGGCGATGACAAAATCCGCCCCCAGCGCGCGACACAGTGATACCGGAACCGGGTTAACCAAACCACCGTCAATCAGCCAGCGCCCATCCATCGCACTCGGCGCTAAAATGCCGGGCATCGCGCAGGAAGCCCGTGAGGCATCGTACAAATCACCTTTGCGCAGCCAAATTTCACGTCCGCTGTACAGATCCGTTGCCACGGCACCATAGGTAATGGGCAGATCTTCGATGTTTTTGGCACCAAACTGCTCACGAGCCTCGTTAAACACCTTTTCACCACCGATCAGTCCACCTTGATTGAAACCAAAGTCGAGCAAATTCCAGACTTCCCAGCGCCCCATATTAACCACCCAATCCTCGATTTCGGCCAGCCGACCGGACGCGTACCCAGCGCCTACCAAGGATCCGATTGAGGTTCCGGCAACCATATTAATCCGCACACCCATTTCTTCTAATGCTTTGATCACACCGATATGGGACCAGCCTCTGGCAGCTCCTGAACCGAGCGCCAATGCTACTTTGACTTCTGACATGTAAACTCTTCCTAATTCCCTGCTAACAACGTACACTGAGTTGCCTCATTTGTAGCATAAAACAACTCACACGGATAAGGAAAACTCGGTGATTTTTTATATAGCGCGGCAACCCATCTTTGACCGTCGTAGAGGCCTGTTTGCCTACGAGCTGTTGTTTCGAGATGGCTTTGAGAATGCGTTCCCGGACATTGACTCCGATGAAGCCACGGAACGGCTGGTTGAGAGCAGCGAACTGAGTACCGGCATTGAAGCATTAACCGGTCAGAATAGAGCGTTCATTAATTTCACGGAACAATCGATCTGCAACCAACTACCTCAACTGCTACCCAAGCAAAACACGGTGGTTGAGCTGCTGGAAACGGTAGCCCCAACCGACGACGTTTTTCAGTCGGTAACGTCATTGAAGGATAAGGGCTACACAGTAGCGCTTGATGATTTTGAATTTGATGATCGCTGGCAGCGTTTTTTGCCGCTGATCGACATCGTCAAAATGGACTTCCGCGCACTGTCGATAGCGCAGATTAAGCAGCAAATGCGCGCACACCGCGGCTTTACAGGACGTTATCTGGCGGAAAAAGTAGAAACCTACGATGAATTTAAGCAAGCACTCGAGCTCGGCTTTGATTACTTTCAGGGCTACTTTTTTGCTAAACCGGAAGTCATCCAACGCCGTTCTTTATCGGCGTCACAAAAAGTCTATCTGGAGCTGCTGGATAAAGTATCCGCCGACGACTATAACCCCGACGAAATCGCCCAAATTATTGAGCGTGACACCGGCGTTTCCTACAAGTTGCTGCGTTTTGTGAATTCCGCGTTTTTTGCCCGTCGCTCGGAAATAACCTCATTAAAACAAGCCGTCGTGCGCCTGGGACAGGCCGAAATACGCAAGTTTGTTGCGTTAATATCGACCGCCTCACTGGGCGAGAGTAAACCCAACGAGTTAACACAGTTATCAATAACCCGCGCGCGTTTTTGTGAACAACTGGCGCAGATGAATCCACGCTATGGTGCCGACCCCGGTACCGCTTTCCTGTCAGGGTTGCTCTCTAAGCTTGATGCGATGATGGACGATGAGTTGAGCCAAATTTTAACGCACATTCATGCCGGCACCACCATTCGCGACGCGTTGATTGATAAAAAAGGCGCGATTGGTTTTTTTCTGATTACCGCTGAAGCGATCGAGCGCGTCCATTGGAAGAAAATTGATCAGGCCGCCAAACAGCTCAAACTGTCCAGTGATACGGTGATCAAACTGTACCACGACGCCTCAAGTTGGGCGCGGGCCGCGAGCGGAAGTGCTTAAGGAGGTACTATGCAGCACTCGGATATCTGGCAACAACGTATGCAAGCATCAACACCGGCGGATCGTTCCGGTGATACCCGTACGCCCTATCAGAAAGACAAAGCCCGGGTGTTACATTCCGCCGCATTTCGACGGCTGCAGGCAAAAACTCAGGTGATGTACATTGGTATGCACGACTTTCCGCGTACCCGCCTAACTCATTCGCTCGAAGCCAGCCAAATTGGTGGTGGCCTGGTGGTTCATTTTCAGCAACACCAGACCGAACTTGCAGAGTCTCTGCAACTGTCTGAATCGCTGATCGAATCCTTGTGTCTGGCGCACGATATTGGTCATCCGCCATACGGTCATGGCGGTGAAATTGCGCTCAATTACATGATGCGACATCACGGCGGCTTCGAGGGCAATGGTCAAACCTTTCGTATCGTCACCCAGTTAGAGGCCTACACGGCCGACGCCGGAATGAATTTATGCCGCCGCACACTGCTCGGACTGTTGAAGTATCCGGTTACCATGCATCAGGCAAGACGCAAACGACTGCCAAAGGACATCAGTGATTTCCGTCATTTACCAACCCGCGACTGGCTGCCGGCGAAAGCGCTGTATGATGACGACAGCGATGCGTTAAAGTGGGTACTTTCCGCACTGTGTGATCGTGATATCGAGCGCTTACAGCAGTTTTCACAGCAGCCTAGTGAACATCAACATGGCCGCAGTCAATACAAAAGCGTTGATGCGTCGATCATGGAGCTCGCCGATGACATCGCCTATGGCGTGCATGATCTGGAAGACGCCATTGTGGTCGGTTTAATCCAGCGCGATCGCTGGATGGCTGAAATGTATGAGTTGTTGCAACAGCTGGAGTCGGAATTACCTGAGTTTAATGCGGCTGAGCTGACCGATTTGCTGTTCTCAGCACAGCATTATCAGCGCAAACGTGCCATCGGCGATTTGGTTAACCGTTTGGTGACCTCAGCGACCCTACAACCCTACCCAGTCACATTTGACGATCCTATTCTGCAATACCAAGCGTTACTGGGTCCGACAGAACACAAGCTGTTACAGGCGCTAAAAGAATTCATCTTTAAATTTGTTATTCGCAAACCCGAAATGCAAATTCAGGAATTCAAAGGGCAACAGGTGGTGATGGAAATTTTTGACGCACTCGCGGTCGATCCGGAGCGTTTATTACCCGAAAACACCAAACAACGTTATCAGTTGGAAAAACAGCGTCTCGAGCAGGGACTCAAGGGCAACCCCTATCGGGTTATTGCGGATTATCTGGCAGGAATGACCGATGCTTACGCGGCGAGACTTCATCAGGAAATGTTCTCTGTGAACTCACCGCCGCGCATGACATCGAGGTTTTAATAACGCCTAGGTCAATGACAGATCGTCATCGGCCTCGGCTTTATCGCTGGCCTTGCTGGCTTTAGCAGCCGCTTCAGCTTCTCGATCTTCCTTGGTTTTCTTTACGGGTTTAGTCAACAACAGTTCCCGTAAACGTCCTTCCAGCTCGTTCGCGATAGCCGGGTTTTCCTGCAGGAACTTCATTGAGTTCGCTTTACCCTGACCAATCTTATCGCCATTGTAACTGTACCAAGCGCCCGCTTTATCGACCATCTTGTGTTTAACGCCTAAGTCGATAAGCTCGCCTTCTTTGGAGATGCCGCGACCGTATAGGATCTGGAAGTTTGCTTCTTTAAATGGCGGCGCTACTTTGTTTTTCACCACTTTCACGCGAGTTTCGTTACCCACCACTTCGTCGCCCTCTTTCAGAGCACCGGTACGACGAATATCAAGACGTACTGACGAGTAGAATTTCAACGCATTACCACCGGTTGTGGTTTCCGGGTTACCGAACATCACACCAATCTTCATCCGGATTTGGTTAATGAAGATGCACAGGCTGTTCGACTTTTTGATGTTAGAGGTCAATTTACGTAACGCTTGTGACATCAAACGCGCCTGCAGACCCACGTGGCTGTCACCCATCTCGCCTTCAATTTCAGCTTTTGGCGTAAGCGCGGCAACCGAGTCGACGATAACCACATCAACGGCACCAGAACGCACCAACATGTCACAGATTTCCAGTGCCTGCTCGCCCGTATCCGGCTGCGACACCAACAGGTCATCAACCTGAACGCCAAGCGCTTCCGCGTAAATCGGATCCAATGCGTGCTCAGCATCAACGAACGCACAGGTTTTTCCGGCTTTCTGAGCTTCTGCGATAACTTGCAGTGTCAGCGTGGTTTTACCGCTCGATTCCGGTCCGTAAATTTCAACGACACGTCCAAATGGCAGACCACCGATGCCGAGGGCGACATCAAGCCCTAACGAGCCGGTTGACACTGAGGCAATGTCCATGGTCTGGTTATCACCCAGACGCATAATGGATCCTTTACCAAACTGTCGTTCAATTTGTCCAAGTGCTGCATCTAGTGCTTTTGAACGATCGTTGCTCATGCTATGCTCCAACTATTAATTACTGGTTTTATGAACAGTATACTGTATGTTTTTACAGTATCAAGTTATTACGATAATTTTTTTAGTAAGCGATTCAAAACCGTTGCTATGGTCTGTATCCGCACCGCTTCGCGGTCTCCTTCGAAAACCTGCGAGAAGCTCTCGGTCTGCTGGCCACAGGCAATGGCCATCCACACCAGACCCACCGGTTTTTCCGCACTGCCACCCTCCGGTCCGGCAATACCACTGACGGCAACCGCCCAATCCGCTGAGGCGGCCTGACAAGCTCCTCGTGCCATCGCTTCAACACAAGGTTGCGATACCGCACCAAATTCCGTCAGTGTGGTTTCGGGTACCTGCAACCACTGCTGTTTGAGTGCGTTAGTATAGGTGATTAAGCCACCATTAAACCATGCAGAGCTTCCCGCCACTTCCGTAATGACGTATCCTATACCTCCGCCGGTACAGGACTCTGCGGTTGCCAGCGTTTGCTGGCGGGCGGTCAACTGTTGACCAACCGTTGCCGCCAGCGACACCAGTTGCGCCCAGTTTTGTCGGCTTGTTACCATAATTTTCGGATCCTAATAAAAAGATAACTAAAGTATGCCAGCGTCCGCTATTTCTGAACAGTCGATCCAATCACATACACCCATGATGCAGCAATACCTGCGCATAAAAGCAGAACATGCTGACATGTTGTTGTTCTATCGGATGGGTGATTTTTACGAGCTTTTCTTTGATGACGCCAAACGCGCCGCCGAATTGCTTGATATTTCGCTGACCAAACGCGGCGTCAGTAATGGTGAGCCGATCCCGATGGCCGGTGTGCCCTACCACGCCGCCGAAAACTACCTCGCGCGACTGGTCAATAAGGGCGAATCCGTTGCCATTTGCGAACAGATTGGTGATCCGGCCACCAGTAAAGGCCCGGTTGAGCGTAAAGTGGTACGGATCCTGACGCCGGGCACCATTACCGACGAATCCTTGCTGAATGAGCGCCAGCAAAATCTTCTCACCGCCGTCAATCCGTTGGCAAACGGCTATGCCATTGCGGTACTGGAATTGAGCAGCGGCCGCTTCTGGCTTACTGAAGCCCACTCGTACGAGCAGTTAACGGCCGAACTGCAACGGCTGCAGCCGGCCGAACTGCTGTACCCGGAAGGTTTTGATATTGCCGGGCTACCCTTGGCCAAAACCCGCAGTTGCCGCCGCGCGGTTTGGGAATTTGACGTTGAAACGGCGCAGGGTTTGCTGACCCGTCAATTTAATACCCAGCACCTGCAGGGCTTTGGCTTACAGGATAAACACCCCAGCATCAGCGCTGCCGGAGCGGTACTACACTACGTACAAGAGACGCAGCGAGCGGCGTTACCGCATATTCAGGCGCTGCTGCGCGAACCGCCGAACGATGCCATTATTTTAGATGCTGCCACACGACGTAATCTGGAACTGCAACAAAGTTTATCCAGCGCCGATACGCATTTGAGTGCGGTACTCGACGAAACCGTGTCGGCAATGGGCAGTCGTAACTTTCAACGCTGGCTACAACGCCCCATCCGCGAACAACAGACCTTAGAGGCTCGTTATGACGCGGTCGAAGAGTTGTGCGAACAAGAGCGTTACCTCGAGTTGCATCAACAACTGAAGCAGTTTGCCGATATCGAGCGTATTGTGGCGCGGATTGGCTTGCGCAGCGCGCGGCCCAAGGATTTCGCCCGTCTGCGTGACAGTCTGGCGTTGATCCCGGCGTTGAAGCTACTGTGTCAAACAGCGGCGCTGACGCGCTATGACAAGGTGATACAACCATTTGCTGAATTGCAGCAACGGCTCACTCGCGCTGTCATTGAAAACCCACCGATGCTGATCCGTGATGGCGGCGTCATTGCCAGCGGCTATGATAGCGAACTGGACGAGTTACGCGAACTGGCTACCGGCGCGTCCGACTATTTACAACAGCTTGAAACCCGTGAACGTGAGCGTACCGGTATTGCTACACTTAAAGTCGGTTACAATAAAGTTCACGGTTACTTTATCGAAGTATCGCGCAACGCGTCCGGGGATATCCCCGCTGATTACCAGCGTCGACAAACGCTGAAAAACACCGAACGCTACATTATTCCCGAACTGAAACAGCACGAGGAAAAAGTACTGACGGCACAGGCTCGCAGCCTGGCGCGCGAGAAATGGCTTTATGACCAGCTGTTTGAGCACTGCCTGCCCTTTGTCAACGAACTGCAACGCACAGCCGCCGCGCTGGCCGAACTGGACACCCTTGCGGCCTTTGCCAAATTGGCCATGCAACAAGGCTACTGCCGGCCACAACTGGTCAGCGACAACAACCGGCTGCAGTTGCAACAGGCTCGCCATCCGGTGATCGAGCGGCTCAGTGACGAACCCTTCATAGCGAACGACATTGTATTGAGTCCCGAGCGCAAAATGTTGATGATAACCGGCCCCAACATGGGGGGTAAATCCACGTATATGCGGCAGGCCGCGTTGATCGTTATTCTTGCTCATATGGGCTGTTATGTGCCCGCCGAAGCCGCGGTGATCGGTCAGTTCGATCGCATCTTTACCCGCATTGGTGCGGCCGATGATATTGCGTCAGGACGCTCAACCTTTATGGTCGAAATGACCGAAACGGCAAATATTCTGCATAACGCTACCGCGCAAAGTCTGGTGTTAATGGATGAGATTGGCCGTGGCACCTCCACCTATGATGGCTTGTCGCTGGCCTGGGCCGTGGCTGAACAACTGGCGCGCAATATCGGTTGTCTAACGCTGTTTGCAACGCATTATTTTGAACTCACCGAGTTGGCAGAACAGTTGCCCGGAACCGTAAATGTGCACGTCGAAGCACAACAACACCAGGATCATATCGTGTTCCTGCACCGTGTCGCTGAAGGCGCCGCCAGTCAGAGTTTCGGTTTGCAGGTCGCAAAACTGGCCGGCGTGCCGGGTCATGTCATCAGCGCCGCCAAACGTAAATTAAGGACGCTGGAGCAAGAGTCAAGCGCACAACAAAGCTTACCGCTTGAGCCTCAGCCAGCAGCGCCACAACCGCCGGAACCGCAAGCAACGGCGTTGCTGGAGCAGTTACAGGACGTTGACGTTAACGAACTGAGCCCGAAACAGGCATTGGATTTGCTGTTTGAATGGAAAAAGGCGCTCGATTGAGCGCCTTTTTATCAGTTCGCGGTAAACAGGGAGTCCAGTGTTAATCCCCGTTGTTTGAGAAAGTCCCTCAGCTTGCGTAACGCCTCCACCTGAATTTGCCGCACCCGTTCACGGGTTAACCCAATTTCGTGGCCGACATCCTCCAGTGTTGAGGGTTCATAACCGAGCAGGCCAAACCGCCGTGCCAACACTTCTTTTTGCTTCGGACTCAGAGCTTCCAACCATTCCGTAATGCGCTCCTTGAGATCGCCGTCCTGCAAAATACCCTCAGGGCCGCCATCATTTTCATCGGCAAGCAGATCCAACAGTGCTTTATCACCATCCCCGCCCATCGGCATATCAACCGAAGCAATGCGCTCATTGAGGCGCAGCATTTTGTTGATGTCACCAACCGGCTTATTAAGGCTACGGGCAATATCTTCGGCGGTTGGCTCATGATCCAGTTTGTGGGCTAATTCCCGCGCTGCACGCAAATACACATTCAACTCTTTAACCACGTGTATCGGCAGGCGGATGGTTCGGGTTTGGTTCATGATGGCGCGCTCGATGGTCTGTCGTATCCACCAGGTCGCGTAAGTTGAGAAGCGAAAGCCGCGTTCGGGATCAAACTTTTCGACCGCACGAATCAGTCCCAAATTGCCTTCTTCGATCAAGTCTAAAAGCGCCAAACCGCGATTGTTATAGCGGCGAGCGATTTTAACCACCAGTCTCAGGTTGCTTTCAATCATTCGCCGTCGTGCGGCTTTATCGCCTTTTAACGCACGCCGCGAATAGAACACCTCGTCTTCGGCCGTCAACAGCGGCGAAAAACCAATTTCTCCCAAATACATTTGGGTAGCGTCCATTTTACGCTGGTACTGAGTATTCGATGACAGCGCTTCTTCTAAGGCAGCTTCTTCATCTTCAGCAATACGGGACGCATTCAGCGCCTCGGGTTGCGGTTCCTCGATGTCATCATCCTCAACAAAATCTTCACTGACTTCGTCATTTTCGTCCAACTCTGCCTTGGTCCTGCTCATAACAACTTCCCCTTGTCTAACCCTTCGTGACAAACGACACGCTGACATCCCTATCCGTTGCTTTTCATCCTCCTCGCCCTCACTAGCGGGATTTAGGCAAATAATGCCGTGGATTAACTGACTTGCCGCGATAGCGAACTTCAAAATGCAGCTTCACCCGCTGCGTTCCTGAATCGCCCATTTCGGCAATGGTTTCACCCACATCTACCCAATCTTGCTCTTGCACAAGAATCTTGTCGTTGTGCGCGTAAGCAGTAATAAAATCATCGTTATGTTTCAAAATGATTAACTGCCCAAAACCTCTTAACGCGCTGCCGACATAAACGACTTTCCCGGCAGCCGCCGCACGCACTGGGTCGCCCCTGTTACCGGCAAAATCGAGGCCCTTATTACCCCGTTCCGATAACGAAAAATCTTCAATGACTGCCCCCGCCGCCGGCCATCGCCACTGAATGTCTTTGTTGGCGACTGTCACCGAGCGACGTGGCTCAACCGTCTTCACGCGTTTCTGAACCGTTCGCTCAGACGCCTGACTTTTCGGTTTAGTTGTTGGTTTTGCAACCTTTTTCTTGCTGTCTACTTTTTGACCATACTCCTTCTGTGCAGACTTAGCAACGGGTCGCTTTATATCTTTTTTTGAGTCTCGGACAGTATTATTATTCGCTTTCGTTTGAGCAACCGATTTTGGCGGACGTTGACGTGCGAGATTGCCGGATAAACGCAACGTCTGGCCGGGGTAAATGGTGTAAGGCTCATCCAGTTGATTGAGTCTGGCCAGTTCATTGACATCACGATTGGCACGGAAGGCGATAGAATAGAGGGTTTCACCGGCTTGTACCTGATAGGTATCGGCGGTCAATGAATTGGGTTCGAAGTCGCGAAAGGTTTTACCGGTATATAAGGTTTCCACCGGCGCCGGGGAACTGCGCCCCGAGCAGCCGGCGATGAGCAACAGGCCAATGGCTGCAGCCGCTGATAATACCAGTCTGGCAGGCAGTTGCTCTTTCATTGCTGTGTGCGCCCTTAACTCATCCCTTGGTAAACAACATAACCCAGGATAGCCAGCACCACAACACTCCAACCAATGCGGTCAACGTAAAGACGCAGTTTTACCGCCATTGCCGGGCCACCGGTTTTCAGCAGCCAGGCAACCAGATAAAAACGCAGCCCGCGACTGACTGCCGACGCCAGCACGAAAGGTAAAAATGCCATTTGCATAACCCCGGCTGTTACGGTAAATAATTTGTACGGAATGGGTGAGAAGCCGGCAATAAAGACGATCCAGATCCCATAAGTCGTAAACCACTCGGTTACCGTGGCCAGCTTGTCCTGATAACCAAGCGTTTCAACCAATGGCACCACGGCGACATCATAGGCCCAGTAGCCGAGCAAATAGCCCAGTATGCCGCCGGCAACCGAGCTTACCGTAGTCAGTGCGGCCAACCGCCAGGCGCGCTGGGGCTGAGTCATTGCCATCGGCGCTAGCATGACATCAGGCGGGATCGGGAAAATAACCGATTCGGTAAAACTGAGTAACGCCAACAGCCAGTCTGCTTTCGGGTGTTGCGTCCAGCGAAGCACCCGATCATACAACGCAGAAAAAAGTTTCAAAGAAGATCCCCTTTAACCAATGGCACAAATCGAACATCACCAATCCGTTGTTGTTCAATGGTGTCGCCAAACCGACGCAGCACCGTTAACGTCTGCTGCTTATCACCCACAGGAATGATCATCACCCCGCCGTCGGCCAATTGTTCTACCAGCGCTTGCGGCACTTCGGTTGCGGCGGCGGTGACGATAATACCGTCGAACGGCGCTTTACTGCGCCAACCTTCCCAACCGTCACCATGGCGCATCGAGACGTTATGCAAGTCCAGACTACGCAACCGGCGTTTGGCCTGATACTGCAACTGCGCGATTCGCTCGACGCTGTAGACGTGATCCACCAGGCGCGCCAGAATTGCGGTCTGATAACCGGAGCCAGTGCCAATTTCGAGTACTTTTTTGCAATCGTGCTGCATCAGCAATTGGGTCATGGTTGCCACCATCAGCGGCTGCGAGATGGTCTGCCCGTTGCCGATGGGCAACGCGGTGTTTTCGTAGGCTTTGTGCGCTAGGCTCTCCGGCATAAACAACTGCCGCGGCGTGGTTTCGATGACGTCCAGTACCTGCTGGTTCGTGATACCCGCCTGCCGTAAAATACTGATCAAACGCCGAGCCGGACCTGAAGATGTAAATGCTGTCATGATTGATCGGATAACCAGTCGTTCAAGGTGTCCTGATGACGTTTTGCGGTCATATCCAGACTTAATGGTGTAATCGAAACATAACCTTCGCGCACCGCATAAAAGTCGGTATCCGGCGCATCATCGGCGTGATGGCCAATCGGCCCGTACCAGAAGATTTCACGGCCGAACGGATCGCGGTCATGCACCATGGTTTCAGCGCGATGACGGCGTCCCAGCCGCGTCACCCGCGTCCCTTTTAACTGGTCAAAGGTGGTGTACGGCACATTAATATTCAGCACCGTGTCCAGCCGCAACGGTTTGGATTCCATCGCCTGTACAATATCAGCGACCACCCGGGCGGCGGTATCATAGTAGTCGTGCCCTTTACCGCCCATCGACACCGCAATCGCCGGCAACCCTTTAAAGCGACCTTCCATGGCGGCCGCAACCGTACCGGAATACATCACATCATCCCCCATGTTGGGGCTGTCATTGATGCCGGAAACCACCAGATCCACTTCGTCAGCAAAGGGTGAGTTGGTGCCTAAATGGACACAATCTGTTGGCGTACCGTTTAACGAGTAAAAGCCGTTATCGAGGCGTTGCAGGCGCAACGGGTTATGCAGGGTCAGCGAGTTAGAGGCACCACTGCAGTTGCGATCCGGGGCAATCACACGAACATCTGCAACTTCTTTTAGCGCACGGTAAAGCGCATGAATTCCCGGTGCGTGGACACCATCGTCATTACTCAACAGAATTTTCATCATTTTCAGTCACCGCTAAATCAATGAGTTCATTAATACAGGTTGTCGCAAAGCTGCCGGTCGGTAAGGCAAAGTCTATGGTTGCATCATCCCCTTGCCAGTGCAATTGGGGCGCCTGCAGAAACAGTCGCAACGGCCGTCGTGATGCTTTTAGACGGACTTTGGCAAAATCGTCCAACCATTGCTGATACGGCGCCAGCCACTGCTGCTCAGCAGCGGCAGCCGCGCCCTCAACTTTACCGGGACCGTCTTCGCCGGGCATCGCACAGGTTAATTGCACGTCGCCCTGCGCCAACCGGCTCAGCAATTCATCGTCCCAGTTATCGGCAATAAAGACCGACTGCGAGCCCTGTAACATGACACAGTCACCGTCCAACGGCTTAAATTCATGTGTCTGCCAGCGCGCTGCAGCCAGTTGGTTGAATAAATACGAGCGCAACGCGGACAGCCACAGACTGCGCTTATTGCGGGCAATTTTGCGCGGTGATTCAGCGCTTAGCCAACGGCGCCCTTCGTGCAGGTTATTGCCGTCAAAACCAAAACGCTGAGCGCCGAAATAATTCAGCGTACCCTGTTCGCACAGGTGCTGCCAATTGCGTTCAAACAACGCCTTGTCGGCAACATCACGCAGACGAATGGTAAAGCGGTTGGCTTTGTGGAAGCCCAGTTTCAACTTTTTGCTGCGTTGAATCACGCGCTCCACCTCGACGCCGTCGAGCGCAAGATCGCTCCAGTTGAGGAGCGCTTTGCCCGGCAATTGTACCGAGAACCACTGCCAGGTAACGGCTTTGCGGTCCTTCAGCCCGGAATAACTGACCTGGCGCGGGTGAACGTTGGCAAACTTTGCCAGTTGCTCCGCAACAAAGCGGGTGTTGGCGTCGGTTTTTTTGATCCACAGCCATTGATGTTCACCCTCACCCTCGTCGTCCACCGCCAGTTCTTCACGTACCTGGAAGTCTTCGGCGGTGTGCTTAAAGCGAGCGCTGGTCCGCTGCGCGTTCAGGGTTGGCCACTGCAGTTGAAGGTTTTCAAGTGACGCGCTCATGATGCGGTTCCTGCGTACAACAAAGCAACGCAGTGGCAGGCAATGCCTTCCTCGCGGCCAACAAATCCCAGTTTTTCGGTGGTGGTGGCCTTAACATTAATGGCATTTTCAGCCACCTGCAGACCCTGCGCGATGCGGGTCCGCATGGCAGTAATGTGCGGGGCCATTTTTGGCGCTTGTGCAACGATGGTGACATCGACATTGCCGACCTTAAAGCCCTGTTGCTGTGCCAGTTTTACCGCGTGCTGCAGCAATACCATGCTGTCGGCACCGGCAAACTGCGGGTCAGTATCCGGAAAATGTTGACCAATATCACCGAGCGCCACTGCGCCTAACACCGCATCGGTAATTGCGTGCAGCACCACATCGCCGTCAGAATGCGCTTGCAGACCGGTAGTATGAGGTACCTTAATACCTCCGAGTAGCAGCGGTTTATCTGCGCCCCACTTATGTACGTCGTAACCGTGTCCTACTCGAAACTGCATAAGGTCAAAACTCCTTCTCTTGGTTGCTCGGTTTATCGGCTTGGCGGTGCCAGTATTGCGGTCACCAGTTCCAGATCTTCGGGGTGGGTGACTTTGATGTTTTTTAACGAACCCATTACCAGGCGCGGATGATAACCCAAATAGGCCATCGCTGATGCTTCATCGGTCAGTTGCGGGTGTTCAACCCCCATTTCACTGATGGCGTCGGCCAGCAGTGCCGCGGTAAATACCTGCGGCGTCTGCGCCTGCCATAGGTGTTCACGGCTGACACTGGTGCTGATCATGTCACTGTCCGGTTCGCTGCGTTTTAATGAATCTCGTACCGGCATGGCAACGATAGCGCCGTTATCGCCGCTGAGCGCCGCATCGATGACGGCGCTCAGTACCGCTGCAGGAAGCCCCGGCCGAGCCGCGTCGTGGACCACGACATGGGTGTAACCCTGAGTGATGGCGTGCAATACGCCAGAAAGCACCGACTCAGCGCGCGTTGCGCCTCCGGCGACAAACGAAATGTTAGGTAAGCTCTTGGCGACCGCCTGTTCATTTTGCTCGTCGCTGGCAATGAAAACGTGTTCGACACGGGGGTCACGCAGCACCGCATCGACGCTGTGCTGTAATAGAGTTTTGCCGTGTACGACAAGAAATTGTTTCGGGGTTGCAGACTGCATCCGGCGTCCGCGCCCGGCGGCCGGGATAACTGCAGCAATGCTTGCCACCTTATTGGTCATGGCTGGGTCGCTCCTGCCCTATCCTTACTGGCTAACGACTTAGGTACGCGGCTGGGAATGATCCGGAAAAACACTTCGTCCTTTTTGATCATACCCAGTTCGTTGCGCGCGCGTTCCTCGAGCGCATCCTCGCCTTCGCGAAGATCCTCGATATCAGCGTACAGCACTTGATTGCGGCGCTTTAGGCTGTCATTGGTTGCTTGCTGGTTTTTAACCTCTTGTTGCAAACGCCAGTAGTCAGGAAGACTGTTTTTTCCAAACCATAAACGGTATTGTAGCGCCAGCAAAACGGTTAAAAGCAGCAATATCACCACACGCATGCGTTGCTCCGTTATTATTATCCTTCGTATTATGAATACTTATCGACGGTGTGAAAAGGCTATGGAATACATTTTTGCCGGATTGGTTCTTTTTTTTGCAACAACCTTACAAGGAATCAGTGGTTTCGGCTCGGGATTAGTCGCTGTGCCAATACTGGCATTATGGTTTCCACTGACGCTGTTGACCCCCAGCTTGTCCGTTATCAACATTTTCGTCGCCGCCGTCATTTACTGGAAAAACCGCCACGCAGCGCGTCCCGGACAGTGGCGCTGGTTAATTGGCGCCGGCGTGATGGCCTCGCTGGTGGCCGGCAGCTTACTGGTGAGCATTAACGAGCAATGGCTGAAACTGGCGCTCGGTGTCATCATCATTGCGGTCGCGCTGATCCTGGCCAGCGGCCGCCAGTTACCCACCGCCGAACACACCGCCGGTTACCTCACCATCGGCACCAGCTCTGGTATTTTAAACGGCCTGATGACCCTTGGCGGCCCGCCGATTGTGCTGTTTCTTGCTAACGCGCGGTTGCCAAAAACGCAGTTTCGCGCCACCCTCAGTTTATTCTTTCTCGCCATTGCGCTGGCGAACGTGATTAATTTTAGCCGTCAGGGACTCTACAGCGATACGCATTTTTACCTTATCGTGGCGCTGTTGCCTTGCGCTATCCTTGGCGCGGCGCTGGGGCAACGCTTGCAACATTACGTTTCCGAATTCCGTTTTCGCCAGTTAACCATTGGCTTAATGTTGCTGTCAGGTATCATAGTCAGCCTTCAAAGTCTGTAGGAGCCCTTTATGATACCCGCTGACTTACTTGTGGTTGCGCTGTGCCTGGTAATGATCCTGGTGTCTTATCTGCATGTGTACCCGAAAGTTGCCGGCAGCAATTTCAACAAATTAGCCGCTTATGATCTGATCGCTGCAGGTATTGCGTTATTTATCGTCGGCTACAAATACTGGGACACGGGTTTTCCCTTTTATTTACTCGGACTGTCACTGAACTGGTTCTGGTATACCCTAATTGTCTACATTGTACTGGAGACGCCGGTGGCACTTTGGTACATCAAAAAACATAATATTCGATTTAAATGAGGAAGCACCATGGCGGCATTCGGTACCGTTTTTATGCCCAAGATGAGTCTGGCAGAGTATAAAGACCAGCGTTGGGATTATCAGCAGCTGGTCAACTCAGATTCACTTAATTTACACCCCGGCGCCCACGTTCTGCACTACGCCAGTACTTGTTTTGAAGGCTTAAAGGCGTTTCGTCACGATGACGGCAGCGTACACATTTTTCGCATGGACAAGAACATTGCGCGGATGGCACAAAGCAGTCGTCTGCTGGCACTACCGCCAATTGATGTCACCTTACTGCGACAGATGATCATTGATGTGGTCACGGCCTTTA
This sequence comes from Idiomarina sp. OT37-5b, assembly GCF_002968395.1. Taxonomy (NCBI): domain Bacteria; kingdom Pseudomonadati; phylum Pseudomonadota; class Gammaproteobacteria; order Alteromonadales; family Idiomarinaceae; genus Idiomarina; species Idiomarina sp. OT37-5b. Next base: position 1,092,423 of record NZ_CP027188.1, on the reverse strand, counting down.
ACGATCAGGTGCCGGCACCGCCGGGATCGATGTACATACGCCCCACCCACATCGGCACCGAACCGGCTATTGGTAAAGCCGCTCACCCGACCAACCAATCCTTACTTTACGTGCTGTTGTCGCCGGTTGGCGATTACTTCTCCGGCGGTATTAAGCCACTGAAGCTGTTGGTGGAAGACCAGGGTTCCCGTTGTGCGGCGCACATGGGCATGATTAAAAGTGGTGGCAACTACGCCAGCGCCTTAGGCCCGATTTTGCAGGCTCGTGAGGCAGTTGCTGCGGATCAGGTACTGTTCTGCCCCAACGGTGACGTGCAGGAAACCGGTGCCGCTAACTTTATTCTCATTGACGGTGACGAGATCATTACCAAAGACCTCGACAGTAGCTTTTTACACGGCGTTACCCGTGATTCGATCTTAACCCTTGCCCGCGACCGCGGCATGACCGTCAGCGAACGTCCGCTGAGTGTGGAGGAACTGATCGAACGGGCGCAGAAGCCACAAACCGAGGCGGCCTTGTCAGGCACGGCGGCGGTACTGACCCCGGTCGGTTCACTGGTTTATCAAGGACGCACCATTAACGTCGGTAATGGCCAGGGCGGCCCGATAACAGAACAGTTACGCAACGCGTTGAATGCTATCCAGTGGGGACAAGCTGAGGATACCCACGGTTGGCTTACTCGGATTGACTGAGCACGATGGCAGCGCGCTCAGTTCAACACGATACGATAACGTTTGATGGCCTGTGTCTCCCCCGGCGGCACAACGTCGCCGTCGTCGCTAAAACCGAGTTTGTAAAGTAACCCGGCTGAGGCACGGTTGTCCGGATTACAAATGGCCAGCACTTCACGGTGTCGATGTTGTCTGGCCCATTCCAACACCGCACGATTTGCTTCATAGGCATAGCCCTGGCCGGTATATTCCGGCAGCAACGCATAACCAATATCAGCCAGCGGCAAATAGTCGCGCTTGAGTAAGCCCGCCATGCCGATCGGCTGATGGCTTTCCCGCAGACTGACTTTCCACAACCCAAAACCGTGCTGACGATAACTGGCCAGCGGCCCATCACGCAAATAGCTACAGGCACCGGCGCGGTCTCTAACCCCTTTATCCGCAATGTTCTCGATAAAGCTGGGCTGATTCAGCAAATTCACCAAGAAGTCTGCATCGGCATTGGACAACGGTTCAATCAACAGGCGTTCAGTGGTTATCATATTCCATTCCCTCACCGCGGTGTTTTACCACCGACGTTTTATGCTTGTCATCATACATGGCTTTATCGGCAAGGTTTAATAATTCATCAACACTCGCACCGTCGTTGGGATAGTGTGCGATGCCGATACTGGCAACAATATAAAATTGCTGCTCGTGGTGGTGAAACGGATTGGCCAGCAACTGTTGCTGAACTTTACGCTCAAGCACATCAGCGGTTTCAGCGGCAGCGGGCATCACTATAACAAATTCATCACCGCCGACGCGGGCTACGGTGTCCCCTTCGCGACACACCTGTTTTAAGGTTTTCGCCACGTGCAACAAAAACGCGTCACCGACCTGATGACCGTAGGTGTCATTAATGGATTTAAACTTATTTAAATCGATAAATAAGAGGGCGAACTGCGCATTCCGCGCTTTGATCAACTGCTGCATACGGTCAACCAGCAACCGTCGATTCGGCAGTCCTGTTAACACATCGGTCAGTGCGGTACTGCGCACCTGACGATAACTGCGAATCAATAACCACAACAGCCCCGCCACAAGCAACAGCAACGGATAGCCCACCAGGCGCGCCAGTTGTTGCTGCCAGAGGCTGATGGTGGCCGTTTCGGCGCGTTTCGCGTACAACGACCACTGGGTACCGTGAAACTGCACCTCGATACTCGCCTCATGGCCGGTGACCGTGCCTTCGTTACCATAGAAGCGCGAATCAAGCACCGGTGGTGTATCCGAGTGCGTTAACGCAAACGCAAGCTGTTGCCCGCCCACTTCGCTGATCGTATTGTGTAATAGCCGGCTGAGGTTAAGCATCAGCCGCAGTTCACCCCAATAGTGGCCACGATAAAGATAAAAGCTGGAGTAAATCGGCGCACGGACACTGAGGCCCAGAAAACCGTCAGGCTGATAGCTGGGTGTACCAATGCGGGCTCGGTTTAAACCAATCGCGATGTCAGCCCGACGCGCCCAGTTATCACTTTGTTCAAAGGGGGTATCGGCGGTCATGGTCAGCAACGGATAGATAAACGCATCACCATCCCGGCTGTTCACTCTGATCTGTTCGATTTCACTAAAGCGCCGCAGCGTTTCAGCACTCACCAGCCGTGCTTCGCGCACGTCCGGATTGGGGTTGACGGAAAAGTAAGTACCGAGCGATAAACCGGCCTGAATCGTGCGACTTAACGACTGCTCGAGTTTGGATCGCACCGCCGTCAGGCGATTGACGGTTTGTTGATACTGTTGTTGCTGCTGACGCTCGAGCGCTAACGCCTGGATGAATTCAACCAGCACCACGCCACCCAACACCAACAGGACGATCAGGACTTGGGCGCGCTTAAGCATTCCGCGTTTAAAAGAAGATTTTTCGGGCATTTCAGTTTGTTACGGTTTCGAGTTTACAACGGCGCACAGTCTAACGGGTGTGACCCGATTTGGCGAATTAATCGTCGAGCCATCGCCGCAACAGGTTTTGGTAGCTTTTGCTGAGGCGAAAGAACTGTTCACTGTGACCATTGGCCTTGTGCTCAGCTTTTACCGCGGCTTGCAGATCAAACAAAATTTCGCGCTGCTGCGGGTCTCGCACCAGACTTTGCACCCAACCCACCATGGCCAGCCGTTCGCCGGCCGTAACCGGTTCAACCTGATGTAAAAAATGACTGGGGTAGATCAACACGTCGCCGGCGTCCAGTCGCCAACTGCGCTGTCCGGAACTGTCGTCGATGGTGAGCGCGCCACCCTCATAGTCCGTCAATGATGTCAGCCCCAGCGTAAACGAAATGTCAGTACGAATGCCAGCCATCAAGGCGTCATCCATGTGCATACCGTAAAACTCGCCTTGCTGATAGCGGTTGATCATTACCCGCGCAAATTGCTTGGGTCGCAGTGCCGCTTCCACACCGGCGGCGCTGCGGAACCGTTTCAGCAACAATTCCAGTACCGCATCCGCGGCCTTGCCGGAACCCAATTGTTGATTTTGCTTCAGTGGTTTTGCCGCCCAACCGGCGGTTAATTTACCGTCCGTAAAGGTCAGCGTTGCCAGCTTGTCGCGAACGGCCTGTAAGGTGTCGGAATCAATCACCTGTTGAAGATGCAGAATCATGGCGCCTCAATTAATTTTTGCGAATAGTTCTCATTTTTGACATTATAATGGCACTGTTTGGTTAAGACTACCTTGATTAAGAACAATGAAGGATTCGCACTATGTTTGAAAAACGCAAAGTATGGGTTGGTGTTGGTTCAGCCCTCGCCAGCAGCCTGGTTGTCGCCTCAGCGTCGGCCGATCAACCGGCGTCGGTTTACCCCGCTACCGCGATGGTTGCGCCGGGCCCGATGATGGAAGGTGAAGGCGGCGAAGGTGAAGGCGAAGGTGCCGTTAGCGTTAACCTGGCGGAGAACGACGCACAATTTCTGGCTCAGTTGGGCCTTATCCGTGGGCACCTATGGGTCGGTATGACCTTGTACGAGCAAGGCCATATCGAGATGGCGAAAACACACATGAAACATCCCGGCGACGAACTTTACGCGGGGCTGGTCAGTGCGTTTGAAGCACGCGGTTTGCCGGGGTTTGCTGACGAATTGCAAGCCTTAGCCGATGCGGTAAATAACGATAACAGCCGTGCCGTGGTTGAGAATGCCTATAGCGCCTTGAAACAGGCGATCAGCGTTAACGAACCGGTGGCTGAGATGACTGCCGGCGATGTGTTGAAAAGCATCTCCAGTATGCTCATTACCGCCGCGGACGAATACGCCATTGGTATCAATGAGGGCAAGGTCGTGAATGTTCACGAATACCAGGACGCGTATGGTTTCCAACAAATTGCGCTGGCACGGCTGGAGGCAATTTCAGCGGCCGAACAACAACGTGGCGAAGCCGCAATCGCTGAAACCCGCCGCATCATTGAAGGGCTGACCGCCTTGTGGCCAACCACCACCCCCGAAGGTACGGTTGAAGGCGATGCCAGCCGCATTTATGGCGCCGCATCACGCATCGAACTGGAAGCGAACAGCATTTAATGAACGGGTAAAGGATTACCTTGCTATCGAAAGTGCGGCCTGAAACTTTTTCCAGTCGAGGGTCGCCACCAACAATAACTCGCGCAGCGTCAACGTGCGCGGGTTGATGCGGCCTCGGTGATTCCATTGATGGCCACAGCAGGCAGCGGTCATAATGCGCTTATTGGGCTTGAGCAACTGCTCGGTGCCCGTTTCACCTTCACCACTAAAGGTAAACCAACCGCGGTAATTAAGGTGCAGTCGATTGTAGGTATGATCAACACGGTCGATGCTGTCGAGGAATATCGTTTTCAGCTCTGGCGTCTGGTAGCGCACTGGTACCACCAACCCCAATGAGGCGTGTTTTTCGAACCACTGGTGCTGTGCTTTTGCGGTACCGCTGGATTGTGGGCATTGGCTCGCCTGTGGCCCCTGCCAACTGGCGTTTTGTACATCCAGACTTAACGGTGATTCCGAGGCCGCACGCAGACATCCATGCGCCGCTCGTTGAATGTAGAAAGGCAGGCTGGCCAGTCGCCGCTGCAACGCGGCAACCGAAATATCTTCTGCGTGAGCCAGCTGATTCAGCTCACGTTCATACAAAGCAGAGCACAGCTCGGCGAAATCGCCGTGCTGTGCAATAGGCTGAAAAATATCAGCCTGTTGGTTACCCAGCGTTGACTTCCTGTCGTCCGCGGTAAGGCGCTTTGCCATTCAACTCGCCCTCGATACGTAGCAATTGATTGTACTTGGCCACGCGATCGGAGCGGCACAACGAGCCGGTTTTAATTTGTCCGGCCGCAGTACCCACCGCTAAATCAGCAATGGTCGCATCTTCGGTTTCACCTGAGCGGTGCGAGATAACCGCTGTGTAACCGGCGTCACGTGCCATTTTGATCGCGGCCAAGGTTTCCGACAGACTACCAATCTGATTAAACTTAATCAAAATGGAATTTGCAATCGACTTATCGATGCCCTCTTTGAGGATACGCGTGTTGGTAACGAACAGGTCATCACCGACCAACTGAACCTTATCGCCCAGCTTCTCGGTTAGTACTTTCCAGCCGTCCCAGTCGCTTTCATCAAGGCCGTCTTCGATCGAAATGATCGGGTAACGATCACACAACTCAGCCAGGTAGTCGGCAAAACCGGCCGCGTCAAAGGACTTGCCCTCGCCCGCTAACACATACTGACCGTCTTTGTAGAATTCCGATGCGGCACAGTCAAGCGCCAGGGTAATGTCTTTACCCATTTGGTAACCGGCTTTCTCAACCGCTTCGACGATAACCTGTAGCGCTTCTTCGTTCGATGCCAGGTTCGGTGCAAAGCCACCTTCATCACCAACAGCGGTGCTTAAGCCGCGTTGCTGCAACACTTTTTTCAGGGCATGGAAGACTTCAGCACCAATGCGCAGTCCTTCTTTGAAGCTTTCAGCACCGACCGGTTGAATCATAAACTCCTGAATATCAACGTTGTTGTCGGCGTGTTCACCGCCGTTGAGGATATTCATCATCGGCAACGGCATGCTGTATTGACCGGCCGTGTTATTCAGGTTAGCGATGTGCTCATACAGGGCAATCCCCTGGCTTGCTGCAGCCGCTTTCGCCACCGCCAGTGATACCGCCAGAATCGCGTTAGCACCCAGTTTTTCTTTGTTTTCGGTGCCGTCCAGGCGCAACATTATGTCGTCAATCGCCTGTTGGTTATCGGCATCTTTGCCGTTCAGTGCTTCAGCAATGGCACCATTGATGTTATTGACGGCTTTCTCAACGCCCTTACCCAGGTAACGTGATTGGTCGCCGTCACGCAGCTCTAACGCTTCGCGTGAGCCGGTTGAGGCACCACTGGGTGCCGCTGCCCGACCCATATGGCCGGATTCCAGATAAACGTCTGCTTCAACGGTTGGGTTACCCCGGGAGTCCATGATTTCACGGGCAACAATACGCGTAATCTTGCTCATTATTCTGTCCTGTCCTTAAAGTCGATTAACCTAAACGTTCTTTATTGTACTGACCCGCAGCCTCGATAAAGCCCTTGAACAAAGGGTGACCGTCACGCGGCGTTGAGGTAAATTCCGGATGGAACTGCACCGCAACGAACCAGCGATGGTTCGGGTTTTCGATGATCTCGACCAGCTTTTTGTCGTGCGAGTAACCGGTGATTTTCAGTCCGGCTTGCTCCAGCGGCTCAATAAAATGATTGTTCACTTCGTAACGGTGACGGTGACGCTCTTCAATGGTTTCTGAGCCATACATGGCCAGCGCTTTAGAGCCTGGTTCAAGGTGACATTCCTGCGCGCCCAGACGCATGGTGCCGCCAAGGTCAGAATGCTCGTCACGAAGTTCTTTCTGACCGGACGCATCCATCCATTCGGTGATTAAACCGACCACCGGACTCTTACAGTTAGCGTCAAACTCGGTGCTGTTGGCGTCTTCCAGCTTCGCGACATTGCGCGCGTACTCGATCATCGCGATTTGCATACCCAGGCAAATGCCCAGATAAGGAATGTTGTTTTCGCGCGCGTATTGCGCCGCGATCAACTTACCTTCGATACCCCGATCGCCAAAACCGCCGGGCACTAAAATGGCATCGACATCAGCCAGTTTACCGGTACCTTTGGTTTCCAGATCCTGTGCATCGATATAGCGAATATTCACCGTCAGACGGTTCTTTAAGCCGGCGTGTGCCAGCGCTTCGTTGACCGATTTATAGGCATCGGGTAATTCCACGTATTTACCGACAAAACCAACGGTCACTTCACCGTTAGGATTGGATTCCTGGTACAACACTTGTTCCCATTCACTCAGATCCGCTTCCGGGCAGTCCAGACGGAAGCGATGGGTGACGATTTCGTCCAGCCCCTGAGATTTCAGCATCGATGGAATTTTGTAAATGCTGTCGACATCGCGCAGACCAATAACGGCTTTTTCTTCGACGTTGGTAAACAACGCAATTTTCGACCGCTCCGATGCCGGCAGCGAACGATCCGAGCGACAAATCAGAATATCCGGCTGAATACCAATTGAACGCAGTTCCTTCACCGAGTGTTGGGTCGGTTTGGTTTTCACTTCGCCGGCCGCACCAAGGAATGGCACCAGCGTCAAATGCATGAACAGGGTATGGTCGCGACCGACCTCTGTGCCCAACTGACGAATCGCTTCTAGGAACGGTTGCGATTCGATATCGCCCACCGTACCGCCAATTTCAATGATGGCAACATCAAAACCTTTAGCACCCTCAACAATGCGACGCTTGATTTCGTTGGTAATGTGCGGAATCACCTGAATGGTAGCACCGAGAAACTCGCCTTTACGCTCGCGACGAATGATGTCTTCGTAGACACGGCCGGCGGTGAAGTTATTGTGTTGGGTCATGCGAGTGCGGATAAAGCGCTCATAGTGACCCAGGTCAAGGTCGGTTTCTGCACCATCGGAGGTAACAAACACCTCACCGTGCTGAATTGGGCTCATGGTGCCGGGATCTACGTTGATGTAGGGATCCAGCTTCATGATGGTTACGTTAAGGCCCCGTGCTTCAAGAATGGCTGCCAGTGAGGCTGCAGCAATGCCTTTACCCAGCGAGGATACCACTCCGCCGGTTACGAAAATATAGTTTGTCGCCATGTGTTACCCAGTTGGTCAGGTCAATGTAGGGATTTCTTTAAGACGGGAAAATAGTATACCGAAAGAGCACTTAAACGACAATCGAAAACCGACAATTGCCGTTACCCAATCGGTATTTCGGTACTCGGTGCACGCACCCGGTTACGTTTGGGTCGTGCCAGCAGATAACCCAGCGTTAATGGCCCGATGCGTCCAAAAAACATCAGAAACATCAACAGCAACTGACCAAACACATTAAGATCTGCCGTTATGCCACGGGACAGCCCGACCGTGCCAAAGGCCGAAACAACCTCAAAAATCCCGTCAATAAAGCTGACCTTTTGCGTTGCCGCTAACAAGAAGAAGCTTATCCAAATCAAGGACACCGACATCACCGTTAACGCAAACGCTTTGCGCACGGTATGCTCCGGAATACTGCGATTGACCAACCGAATTTCTTTACGCTGACGGATAAAAGCATAGGTGGATAAAATCAACACCACAAAGGTCATCAGCTTAATCCCCGATGACGTACTGAGCGAGCCGCCGCCGATAAACATCAACAAAATCGTCAAAATGGTGGTGGCATCGTTATAACCGCTCACATCCAGCGTATTGAAACCGGCGGTGCGTGGTGTTGTTGCCTGAAACCAGGCGGCCCACAAGCGATCCTGTTCGGCCAGGCCACCCAGGGTGGCCGGGTTATTCCACTCCAGCGCCAGAATCAACAGCATCACCACCACATTAATCACCACGGTACTCATGATCATCATGCGACTGTATAAATTGAGTTTTTGCCAGCGACGCTGTCGGTACAAATCGATCCACACAACGAACCCAAGGCCCCCAACAATAAACAACGTGGTGATGATCAGGTTAATGGCCGGATCGCCGACAAATGGCATCAGACTGTCGGCAGACAGCGCAAAGCCGGCATTATTAAACGCGGAAATGGAATAAAAGAAGCTGTGGAATAGCGCGTCACCTAACGGCATTTCGCCATACCAGCGAAACAGCAGCAGTAACATACCCAGGCTTTCGACGATAAAGGCAAAAATCACCACCGACTTGGCGGTCGAGGTGACGGTTGAGAGTTTGGTCTGATTAAACGCGGTGGCGGCCACCTGCTGCTGGAACACGCCGATTTTGCCGCCAATCGCAATTAAGGTGACTACCGCAAAGGTCATCAGTCCAAGCCCACCAAACTGGATCAGCACCGCAATCACAAACTGACCAAACAACGTAAAATCCGCACCGGTATCGACCACCGTCAGTCCGGTCACCGTCACCGCCGATGTCGCGGTAAACAACGCATCACTTACGCCAATGCTTTGATGGGTGGCAAACGGTAACAGCAGCAAGCCGGCACCCAGCACGATCAGTACCAGAAAACTCAGTGCCAGGATCAGTGGCGGGCTCAGTTCCAGATTTCGTGAGCGGGCCACCAGCGGGCGTTTAAATTTCATGAAGCAGCTTATCCTTGCGCGGCAATGGGTTGTCCTATAAAGCGATAACCAACCCCCGGTTCAGTTTCAATAAACCGGGGGTCGCTGATGCTGTCTTTGAGTTTTTTCCGTAACTGGCTGATAAAAATGCGCAAATAATGGGTATCATCCTGATGTGACGCTCCCCAAATTTCACGCAGCAATTGCTCCTGAGTCACCAGCTTATTGGCGTGACTGGCAAGGTAATTCAGCAACATAAACTCCTTACGCGATAACGAAATGCTCTCGCCGTCGAGGCTCACGCGGTGATTCTGACGATCAATCGACAGCCCCTGAAACGCTAAGATGGCATCCTCTGTCGTGCTTTGAAAGTACCAGCTATCACGCAACAAAACAAACAACCGCGCCATCAATTCATTAACACCAAAGGGTTTGGTTAAGTAATCGTTGGCACCGGCCTTTAGCAAGCGCACTTTTTCGGCTTCCTGATCCCGCGCGGTTAACACCAGCACCGGCACCTTACTCCAGCTTCGGATTTGCTCCAGTACCTGATAGCCGTCGGCGTCGGGCAATCCCAAATCCAGTACAATGACACTGGGATTATAACGAGCCGTTTGCTCCAGCGCCTCTTTTGCCGTCGTTGCTTCAAGGTACTCATAGCCCTCCGCCGTAATCGACACTTTCATAAAGCGCCGAATTTGCGGTTCATCATCAACCACGAGAATACGATGGTGTGTGTTCGCCATAATCAGTTATTGACCTCTTCAACCAGTGGCAACCTCACCCGGATATGACAGCCTGAGTCAGTGTCCAGTAACCTAATACTGCCGCCATGCAACTCGACAATGCCTTTGCTGACCGGCAAACCTAAGCCTGTTCCTCCGGCCCCGGAATCCCCTTGTCGTGAGGAGTAAAACACATCAAAAATTTGCCGGCGGTGGGCCGGACTGACACCGGGACCATCATCCAGCACGTCAATCTGCACGGCATCGCCGACCATTGCCGTGGAAATCTCTACCATGCCCTGCGGGCGGGAGAATTTGAGCGCATTATCGATAATATTGTAAAACGCCTGTTCAAGCAGTGACGATTGCATCGCCACCATCAGTTCCTCATCGCTCAGTGTCAGACGAATACGTTGCTGCTGCGCGAAACGTTGCACAACTTTCGCCAGCAATGCGCGTACGTCGTAATCAAAAAAATTCACATCGGCGGCACCGTATTGTATCCGCGTTGCCTGCAACAGATTTTCAATATAACGATGCAGCCGATCGCTTTCATCGAGGGCGGCCTGCAACAATTCATTACGGTCATCGGCGCTTAACTTGCCGCCATAGGACTGTAAGGTACTAAGATTACCCATGATGCTGGCCAACGGCGTGCGCAAATCATGCGATACGCTCAGCAGAATGTTTGAGCGCAATTGCGATTGTCGCAGGCTTTCTCGCTGCGCCCGGAACGATGTGGTGAGGTGACTGATGATGACGGCAACCGCCAAAAACACCAGGGCCGTGACGATTTCATCGGCGTCGGTCATGTGCAACGAGTAACGAGGCTCGGTGAACAGAAAGTTAAACACCACTATCGACACAATGGTGGCGATCAGCGCGCCGATGAAGTTGGTCAAAAACGCCACCACCACCACCGCCAGAAGCAACAGCAAGGCGACGCCGGCCAGCGGTAGCAGCCACTGTTCGAGGACATAGACAACGGCAACCGTTAACAGAACGGCAGCCACTGCCTGCACGATTCGGTACCATTCGGCCCGCTTTATCACGTTAATCTCTCCAAAACTTAGGTAACAGCAAGGTTAGCACGGTAAAGTACTCCAGGCGTCCAAGAATCATCGCAAAGGACAAGATCCAGGTACCGGTATCGGATACCGGAATAAAATTACTGGACACTTCGCCAAAGCCCGGGCCCAGCACATTAATGCAGGCCACCACCGCGGTAAATGCACTGTAAAAGTCCAGCCCGGTCATGGCCAGTAATACCGTCAGTACCAGTGAGCTGATTGCAACCAGCAACATAAATCCCATAACCGCCAGTACCACATCGTTTTTAACCACTTTACCCTGGTAACGCACCGTTAAAATAGCCTGTGGATGGATGGCCTGCATCATCTGCTGACGTAAAATACGTACCGTCAGAATATTGCGAATGAACTTGCTGCCGCCGGCGGTCGAGCCAGCACAACCGCCCATGTAACTGGCCATGATCAACAGTCCCGCCGTAGCCGCCGGCCAGGCCGACAGATCATCGGCACCGTAACCGGTACTGGTCATAAAAGAAATGACGTGAAACAGCGCCTGACTGATGCTCTCGCTAACCGAGTCATGAACGCCATGGTTAAACACAAACAAAAACAAAATGAACGAGATCGCCGCCACACTGATCAGCATCCAGCGGGTTTCTTCGTCCTGCCAGTAGCCTCGAAGCGCCCGGCGGGTGAAATTATTGTAATGTAGCGCAAAACTTATCGCGCCCAGCAGCATAAAAACGTCGGCAATGGCAAGAATCCAATGGTTGTCAAAATGTCCCATGCTGCCATCGTAGGGTGAGAAGCCACCGGTGGATACCGTGGTAAAAGAATGGGCCAAGGCATCAAAGCCGCTCATTCCTGCCAGCCAATAGCACGCCGCACACAGCAGCGTTAATACCACATACACCAACCACAGATAGCGAGTGGTGCTGCTCACGCGCGGTGCCAATTTATCGTTTTTAATCGGCCCGGGTGTCTCTGCCCGCAGCAGCCGCATCCCGCCGACATTCAGCATGGGTAAAATGGCGACCACGAAAATGACAATGCCGAGGCCCCCCATCCACTGCAAAAACTGGCGATACAGCAAAAAGCTTTTGGGCATGTTATCCAGCCCGACAAGGATGGTGGCACCCGTTGTGGTCATCGCGCTGATGGACTCAAACACGGCATCAGTAAACCCGGCATCGGTGATGAACAGGATCGGAAACGCACCCAGTACCCCGACCACAAACCAGGTGAAGGAAGCAAACGCCAGCGCTTCGCGGTAAAACAGCTTGGTCAATTTGGCTTTGTGGTAACGAACATAGATGATCGCCGCCAGTACAAACGACAGTAACCCTGAATAGACAAACTGCGTGACGGTTTTATCTTTAAAAACGATCAGCGCCAACAGCGCAAACACCATTTGAATACTGGCTATCCAAACCACCGGCCAAAACAAAAGTCTTACTGTTGCATTGATGTTCAACACAACCCCCTTAGCTGAGCGTGTCCGGACGAATGACAGGTACCGGGTTATGGTAAATAACAAGCGGGTAAAATTGCTGTTAAAGAATCGTGCCAAGGCATAAAAAATGCGTAAAAATTACAAACGCGCGTCGCTATGTCATAATGACAATCGCATGTTGTGTCACCAAATGGATGAGCTATGTCAGGTTGTTGTGCTACCACACAGGCAAAAATGGATAACGCGCAAAGGCGGTTATTGTGGACCGTACTGGTACTCAATGGGGTCATGTTCTTTGTGGAATTTATCGCCGGATGGCTGGCGGAATCCAGCGGTCTGATTGCGGATTCATTGGATATGCTGGCGGACACCATGGTTTATGCGATAAGCCTGTACGCCGTGGGTAAAGCCATTACGTACAAAGCGAACGCCGCCATCGTCAATGGCTCGCTACAATTAGTGCTGGCGCTGCTGGTGCTCGCCGATGTGGCGCAGCGGCTGCTGTTTGGCAGCACACCGCAGGCCGATACCATGTTGGTCATTGCCGGACTGGCACTGGCGGTTAATATCGCCTGTTTCGTGCTACTTTACAGCCACCGTAACGGTGACATTAATATCCGCGCCAGTTGGATTTGCTCGCGTAACGATATGCTCATGAACAGCGGTGTGATCATCTCTGCGTTGCTGGTCAGTCAACTGGATAAAGCCTGGCCGGATCTGTTGATCGCTACCCTAATAGCGGTGGTGGTATTGCAGTCGGCGCTACGCATCATTCGTGATGCAAAAGCCGTAAAAACCGGCGAGAAGACCGATATTTCCAGCTGCTGCGGGTAGCAGCTGGGATTACTTATTCACCCGTCGCCAACGGTTTCTGACGCCCCGTCCTTGGTTATTATTTCAAGCTCCGCCTCGTCAACCAGTGTTATGTAATTGCCCTCTTCTTTCAGTTTGATAAAAATCGAAAACTGAATGGTGTTAACGGAGCGCGGAACTCCCTCTAAATCGGTGCTGACCGCAAACCGAAATTTGCCGGATTGTTCATTGTTAATTTCTGACTGAACCCGTTTAAAACTTGCCAGAGCGTCATCATCCAGCGCCAACAGATATTCCGATTTCGCGGCGGTATCAAAAAACAATCCCTGCTCAGCCGGAATGGTGTTCTCGGCTAACAAACGCAGCGAAAACTGCTCACTAATAACACCTTTCGACGTTTCCAGGCGCAACTTCATTAGGGTTTGGCTGGGATCAATACGAACAGGCTGTTCGAGATGAATTTTGGCTCTGATAACGGAAGGATTAATATCGATAAAGTCTTGCTCATCAAATGAGCGAAACTCCAGCAGAGTTCCCAGCGGGATACTGGCGCATCCGACTAGAAAAACAGATAACAGCACGAATAAGATTCTACACATGTTTTAACACTTAACCCTGTGTTGTTTTTACCGCTTGCCAATAACCTTCCAACTGCTCAAGGTTGCAGTCCTGTGGGTGTTTTCCTTGCTCACTCAACCGCTGTTCGATCGCTTGAAAACGACGTTTAAACTTTTCATTGGCGCGTTGCAGGGCGGCCTCCGGATTGACTTGCTTATGACGAGCCAAATTCACCACCGCGAACAACAAGTCACCTATTTCTTCTTCGATGTGCTCGGGCTCGGTGGCGTCTTTGACTTCGGCAATCTCTTCCTCGACTTTCGCGTAGACGGGCTCTGCATCCTGCCAGTCAAAGCCAACAGAAGCGGCTCGCTTCTGTAATTTGGCCGCCTTTAAAATGCTCGGCAGTTGACTGGGGATGTCATCAAACACCGAGGCGCGGCTGTTTTTCTCAGTTCGTTCCTGCTGCTTGATGTGTTCCCACTGTGCCTTTATTGCTGCGTCGGACAAATTGCGCTCGTTGTCGTTGCCAAACACATGCGGATGGCGTCGGATCAATTTATCCGCCGTGTGAGCGGCAATATCATCGAAACTAAAATCGCCCTGCTCCTGCGCTAACTGCGCATAAAACACCACCTGAAACAGCAGATCACCCAATTCGTCTTTAATCGCCGCCATATCACCGGACTGTATCGCATCCACCACCTCGTAAGTTTCCTCAATGGTATAGGGCAATAACGACTCAAAACTTTGCTTTAAATCCCATGGGCAACCGCCTTCAGGGTCGCGTAGGCGGCGCATAACTTCCGTCAGCGCCGCGGTACCGGTAAATTCACTCATACGGCTTATACCCGTTGTACTTGTTCAACACCATTTATCTGTCGCAGCCGCTGACTGATGCGCTGCAGACTCTCGTTATCTTTTACCGCCAGTTGTAACACGATGGTGGCCGTTTGCGAGCTGCCGTCGGCATCGCTGTCCATCTGCAACACAGCGGCTTTTTCATTCGCCAGCACACTGGTGATGTCGTGCAGCAGGCCGTTGCGGTCAAGCGCTGAAATGCGCAAACCGGCACGATAATCCTGCTTGGTCTGACGCGACCAGTTAACATCGATACCGCGTTCGGGATGCTGGGTCAGTAAATGCGCCAATTGCTCACAATCGCGACGATGTACTGACACACCGCGCCCCTGCGTGATAAAGCCCATAATGGGTTCGCCGGGCAGTGGTTCACAACATTTGGCAAATTGCATCATCAGGTTGCCGATACCTTCAATCACCACCTCGGAGGTACCGCCTAATTTGCGCTTATTGACCTTGCTGCGTTTTTTCAGCTGCTCCAGCTTGTCATCCTCACTGGGCTGCGGTCTAACCTGATTGACCACTTGCTGCAAGCGAATATCGCCGGCTCCGATGGCCGCCAGTAAGTCGTCCATGGTGGTGACGTTAAAGCGCTCCAGATCGAGGTTTTTACTGACTTTGGCCAGACTCAGTTGATGCTTTTGTAACTCATTTTCCAGCAGTTCTTTTCCGGCCGGAATGTTCTTCTCGCGATCCAGTTTTTTAAAGTACGTGTGCACTTTCGCTCGCGCCCGTGACGAATGCAAATAGCCCAATTGCGGATTGAGCCAGTCACGCCGCGGTTTAGCGGTTTTCTGCGTGAGGATTTCGACACGATCACCATTTTGTAACTGGTACGTGAAGGGTACGATGCGCCCGTCGATTTTTGCGCCCACGCACTTGTGGCCAATTTGGCTGTGCACGTAGTAGGCAAAATCTAACGGCGTTGATCCCATCGGCAAGTCAACAACTTCACCTTTGGGCGTGAATACGTATACCCGATCCTCAAAAACCTGCGAGCGGATCTCGTCAACCAGGGATTCACTGCCGGCCATGTCTTCGTGCCAGGCGAGCAATTTGCGTAGCCACGCAATTTTGTCTTCAAAACCATGACGTTTGCCGGCTGCCGCGCCTTCTTTATACATCCAGTGCGCAGCAACCCCGAGTTCCGCATCGTCGTGCATATCGTGCGAGCGGATCTGGATCTCGACGTTTTTATGCTCAGGACCTATGACCACCGTATGAATGGACTGATAGCCGTTAGGTTTAGGCGTGGCAACGTAATCATCAAATTCAGAGGCAATATGACGCCAGCGCGAATGCACGACGCCGAGCGCTGCGTAGCAGTCTTTCAAATTGTGAGTGAGAATACGCACGGCCCGGATATCAAACAGCTGATCAAACTGCAGGTGTTTTTTCTGCATTTTGCGCCAAATCGAATAAATGTGTTTGGGGCGACCATACACATCGGCTTCAATCCCCTGCTCGGCGAGCGCCTGCTGCAATTCAGCGACGAAGTTTTCGATGTACTGTTCACGGTCGCTGCGCCGTTCGTGCAAACGTTTGGCAATGGTTTTGTAGGTGTTGGGGTGCAGGTAGCGGAACGAAATGTCCTCCAACTCCCATTTTAACTGGCCAATACCCAGTCGGTTGGCCAGAGGGGCATAAATTTCAGCACACTCTTTAGCCGCCAGAACCCGGGTTTCTTCGTCCGCATTTTTTACTTCGCGCAGGTAACAAATGCGTTCAGCAAGCTTGATCAATACCGCCCGCACGTCTTCCACCATCGACAGTAGCATACGCCGGACATTATCAATTTGGCCGCCGTCGGGCTGGCCGTGCTGAAAGTGCTGTAAGTCGCTGATGCTTTGCATTTGTTGAACGTTACGCAGCAACACAATCAGGGTTTTTGATTGTTTGCTGCTGAGCTTGTCCAAATCGAGCTTGCCGGCGTCCAACAGTGGCATGTACAGGGCGGCCAATAACGATTCGGCATCGAGTTTTAGCGGCGCCAGAATTTCGACCATCTCCTGCCCTTTCAGTAACGCCGCTGCATCCTCTGGAAACTGTTGCTGCAGTTCCGCCAGGGTGCGCTCCAGCGGAGCCGGATCACTGACCGCGTTCAACCAGTGCTGTGCACTGTCTTTGTATTTGGGATCATCCACGTGGGTACTGCGTACATGGACCATAACTTACGCCACTCGCTCAAGACAAACCATGGTTTCAATGTGATGGGTTTGCGGGAACATGTCAACTGTGCCGATCCGCGTCAGCCGGTAGCCAGCCTGCTCAATTGCCGCAACATCCCGCGCCAGCGTATCGGCCGCGCAGGACACATAGAGAATTTTTTGCGGACGTTGCTGCGGAGCCAGCTTTTGCAGTAGCCTGACCACCCCCTCGGCGCCCGGTCGAGCCGGGTCCAGACACCATAAGTCGGCGGCTTCCCCCAGTTCAGCAACGGTGATCTGATTCAGATCGGCGGTTAATGCGGTCACGTTGTCGAGCCCATTGAGCTGGGCGTTTTCATGGGTTTGTTGTGCCATTCGTGCAACCCCCTCAACGGTGACAACCGCTTTGCAGCGCCGCGCCAATGGCAAACTGAAGTTGCCGATACCGGCGAAAAAGTCGATCACCCGTTGTGTTTTCGTCGGTTGCAGCCAATTCATCGCCTGCTCGACCATGCGCTGATTAACGCTGCCGTTGACCTGCAAAAAGTCGCCCGGCTGAAAATACAATTTATCGCCATCGATGCTGGTATCGAAAGCGGTTGCTGCCGGATTCAGTGACCAGGTTTCGGTGTCATTTTGCAACCACACATCGACCTTATGCGTCGTCTGCCAGTCACGCAGTTGGGCAATCACGGTGTCCTCAAGGCGGCCGGTCAAACGCAGTAATACCAGCGGTTTATTCACATTAATGACTTCGATATGTCCGAGTTGGGATGCCACCGCGGCAACATTAAGCAGCGGGTAAAGCGTATTGACGACCTGCAACAACACCTGATCAGCCACCAGGCAATCAGCGATGGGCACAATCTGATGACTTTGCGCGGCACGAAAACCTACTATCAGCCGTTGTTCTTTGCCCAGCCAACGGGTTGCCAGCCTCACCCGCCGGCGGTAACGGTTGGGTTCGCTCAGTAACGCAGGCTGCCAGGGTAATGGGTCGGCGCTAACGCCAAATTTATTGAACAACTGCGTAACCACGGTTTGCTTATGGCGCAGTTGGTAAGCTTCATCCGCATGCTGAAAATCACAACCACCGCACTGCTGATAATACTGGCAAGGCGGCGGACGGCGCTCGGGGCTGGCGCTCATAACGCGTTGCAGAAGGCCACCGTGTTTGCCGTCGGTTTTGAACTGAATGACTTCGTCGGGCAGTGCCCCGCTAATAAAACGGGTCTGCTGCTGCCGCGTTTGCCCACGAACCACGGCGCGGGCTTGATGATCCAGCGCGGCAACGGTTGCAGTTAACACTTTGGTGACGGTTTTGGTGTGCTTCTTCGGCTTAAAAAACTGCGCCATGGGCTGTTATCTTTCGTTCGTTTCTAAAATCGTGGTGGCGACAACGTAGTGTTTCTCATCACTGATCGACAAATGGCTCGCCGAAATACCGCGCTCTGCTAACAGTTCTGCAGCGCGGCCGCTAAATTGCCATATCGGCTTGCCCCATTGATCGTGACCCACTTCCATATGCTGAAACGACAATCCTTCGGCGATACCTAAGCCAAAAGCCTTGGCACAAGCCTCTTTGGCGGCAAAGCGCTTGGCTAAAAAATGATCCGGGCTGGCATCGCCCTGCATCTCATCCAATTCAACCGCGGTCAGTATCCGCCGCGCTAATTGCTGACCGCGGCTGAGAGAACGTTGAATTCTCGCCACCTCAACAATGTCAGTGCCGATTCCGTAGATCGCCATTAACGAGCCTTATTCATGATCTGTTTCATATCGCGTACCGCCGTATCTAAACCGACCAGCACCGCCCGCGCAATAATGGCATGGCCAATATTCAGCTCTTCGATTTCGCTGATTTGCGCGATTTCCAGGGTGTTATGATAGTGCAGGCCGTGGCCGGCATTAACTTGTAGCCCCTGCTCCGCGGCATAACGGGCACCTGCGCGAATTTTTTCCAATTCAGCCGCCTGCTGCGCAAGACTCTCGGCTTCGGCGTACTGGCCGGTGTGCAATTCGATCAGCGGCGCACCTGACGCTTTGGCAGCATCAATCTGCTCCCGATTCGCATCAATAAACAGCGACACGGCAATACCCGCCGCTTGCAAACGCGTTACCGCAGCTGTCACGGCAGGCAATTGCCCCGCCACATCCAGTCCGCCTTCGGTGGTCAATTCGGCGCGCTTTTCGGGTACCAGGCAGCAATAGGTTGGTTGGATTTCTTCGGCGATGGCGAGCATTTCGTCGGTGATCGCCATTTCCAGGTTCATCGGCACGTTCAGGGTTTGTTTCAGCATACGCACGTCACGATCGACAATATGACGGCGATCTTCGCGCAGATGAATGGTAATACCGTCCGCACCCGCCTGTTCCGCAATGGCGGCGGCATGCACCGGGTCAGGATAGCGAACCCCGCGCGCGTTGCGCAGGGTTGCGATGTGGTCAATATTAACGCCAAGGCGTAAATTTCTCATCGATAACTCCTATCGTTTAAACAGCTCGCGTGAGCGTAATGGTTTACTCCCCAAATGCGGAGCTAACGCTTCACGCATAATCCATTTACAGAGTTTGCGTTGTGCTGGATCTAAGCTGACTGCGTCATCGTTGAGGCAAGCCAGTGTCTGGACCTGCGCCGACGGTAGCGCAACCGCTCGCGGATGCGGTGCGACATGAACGAAGCCCTGCTCCGGGTCGAAAAAACACTCCGTCTGGGTGGCCAACGCAACACCGCTTTGGGCATCCGTCTGCCAGTCAAACGCGCAGCCGAGTTGTTGCAGCAGTTGCCATTCAAACCAGCGCAGGGTGTCTTCCATCGATTGTTGTTGTGCCAGCTGTGATAATGCCCGTTGGTAAGCATAAAACAACTCGGTCACTTCCGCGTACTGCGGCAGCACCCGTTGCACCAATTCGTTCAGATAAAACCCGCTGTACAGGTAGTGTCCGCTGAGCGGCAAGGGCGTTGCCGTAGCTTCCGCTAAACTCAGTGTTTTTAGATCCTGTCGACCACTGTATTCAACCTGCAGCGGCAGGAACGCCTGCAATACCGCTCGCCAGGGATTGTTATGGCGTTTGGCGCCCTTGGCAATGACCCGCACCCGGCCGTCGTTCAGGGTCAGTAGATCAACCAGTAAACTGGTTTCCTGATAATCACGCCGGTGCAGGACGAATGCCGCTTGCGGCATGATCAGTCCTCGCGATAACCCAGGCTTTTAAGCGCTCGTTCGTCGTCAGACCAACCGGATTTTACTTTCACCCAAAGCTTGAGGTTAACTTTACTGCTGAGCAGCTTTTCCAGATCACGGCGAGCTTCGGTGCCGATGGTTTTTAACTTGCTGCCACCTTCACCAATCACCATGCGTTTTTGTGCCGCCCGCTCCACCAAAATTAATGCGTGAATGTGCGTCGTGCCACGTTCGGATTGGCCGAATTGTTCAATTTCGACGGTAGTTTCATAGGGCAGTTCTTCACCGGTGAAACGCATCAGTTTTTCACGGATGATTTCTGCGGTCATAAACCGAACCGAGCGATCGGTAACATAATCCTGCGGGTAAAAATGGAAGCCCGGTTGTAAATGCGCTTTCACCACGCTGCGTAAAGCATCGATGTTATCGCCGTTCTTCGCCGAAATGGGCAGGATGTCTTTAAATTCGCGCTGCTCGCTTAACCACTGCAGGTGCGGCAATAATGTGCTTTTATCTTTTATCTGGTCGACTTTGTTGACCAACAGCACCACCGGCCGCTCGGTGCGGGCAAGTTTTTCCAGCACCATTTTATCGTCGGCGGTCCATTTGGTGTTTTCCACCACAAATAAAATCAAATCGACGTCGTTTATCGCCGCTGCCGCGGTCTGATTCATCACCCGGTTAATTGCCCGTTTTTCCTCGACGTGCATACCCGGCGTGTCGACATAAACCGCCTGACAATCGCCCTCGGTATCGACGCCAAGAATGCGGTGACGGGTGGTCTGGGGCTTATTTGAGGTAATACTGACCTTTTGCCCCAACAGATAATTTAATAAGGTCGATTTACCGACATTGGGGCGGCCGACGATAGCGACAAAGCCGCTGTGTTTGTTTTCGTCTATCAAGCCATCATCGCCTAAAGACTGTTTGATCATGTCGTCAAGATTCATGATGACTCCTGCAATTGTTCTAACGCTGCGGTCGCAGCGGCCTGCTCTGCTTTACGGCGGCTGGTACCGGTGCCCAGTAACGGATCTTTGATACCTTCGACCTGACAGGTAACGGTAAACTGCTGGTTGTGTGCCTGACCTTTGGTGGCCACCACATCATACTCCGGCAACGGTCGCTGACGAGCCTGTAACCATTCCTGCAAACGGGTTTTGGGATCTTTTTGATTGGCGCCCGGTTTGATGGTCTCCAATTGCTCACTGAACCAGGCCAATACCATCGTTTTGACGGTTGCCATGTCACTATCGAGATACACCGCCCCAATAATGGCTTCCATGGCATCGGCAAGGATCGACTCACGGCGATAACCGCCACTTTTCAATTCGCCCTGGCCCAGCCACAAATAGTCACCCACTTGCTTTTTACGCCCCAGCTTTGCCAGCGAACGACCACAAACGATGGCCGCACGCATACGGCTTAAGTCACCTTCGGCAACGTTTGGAAAGCGCTGATACAATGCCTCAGCGATCACTACACCTAAAATCGAATCGCCCAAAAACTCCAGTCGCTCGTTGTGATGAGCGTGGGCACTGCGATGCGTCAACGCCTGCTTGAGCAGTTCGCGTTGACGGAATTCATAACCAATTACTTGTTCGAGTTGTGCGAGCGGTGGTTTGGGTAAACTCACTCTATACTCCCTAATCGTTCAAATCGAACGCCGGTCGGCACCCAAGATGGCAATACGCTGTCAGGACCTCGATTCATCTCGAAGCTCATCCAGACAAAAAAGGCCCGGCCGACGAGGTACTCTTCCGGCACAAAGCCCCAGTAGCGACTGTCCTGAGAATTATCGCGGTTATCACCCATGGCAAAATAGTGCCCTTCAGGTACCACAAATTCACCGGCGCTTGTACCCGGCTGCTTATAGTATAACGGAACCCGGGGTCTGACTCGCGGGTCCACTAAAATGCGATGACTGACATCCCCCAGGCGTTCCTGGTACATGTCCAGCGAACCGCCACCCGAGAAATAGGTTTCATCCGCCTCGACCGGTTCACGGCTGATGCGCACGGGCGGGCATTCTGCGCCCTCGTCACACTGTGGCTGAATAAACAACTGCTTATCACGATAAACAATACGATCACCGGGCAGACCGACAATCCGTTTGATGTAGTCGACATTAGGTTCTAACGGGTACTTGAACACCGCAATATCGCCACGCTCCGGCTTGCCGGTTTCAATCAGTTCACTGCGAAATACCGGGTCTTTAACGCCATAGGCAAACTTTTCGACCAGAATAAAGTCGCCTTTCAGTAAGGTGGGCATCATTGACCCGGACGGGATTTGAAACGGCTCGTACAAGAACGAACGCAGTACCAATACCCCGGCCAGTACCGGAAATACCGATTGACCAAACTCGGTGATCGAGTTTTGTGGTTCGCCTTGCTGGCGTTTCGGTTTTAATACCAGCGCATCAAACAGCCACAAAAGTCCGGCCACCAGGGTGACCACCGTCAGTAAAATTGAAAAATAATTGGCCATTGCCCAATCCTGTTTTTGGTGATTTATCCAATCCGTTTATGCGTTGCCAATGGCCTTTACTTGCCTACTTTTAGAACCGCTAAGAAGGCTTCCTGAGGGACTTCCACATTGCCCAGGTTCTTCATTCGTTTTTTACCTTCTTTCTGTTTCTGCAACAGTTTTTTCTTACGGCTGACGTCACCGCCGTAACATTTCGCTGTCACGTTTTTACGTAACTGCTTCACCGTCGAGCGCGCAATGACGTGATTGCCAATGGTTGCCTGAATGGCGATATCAAACATTTGCCGTGGGATCAGCTCTTTCATTTTATCGACCAACATACGGCCACGACTTTCGGCGTGTTCGCGGTGGGTGATCATAGCCAACGCGTCGACCCGATCGCCGTTGATGAGAATATCAACCCGCACCATGTCCGCCGGCTGGAATTTCTTGAACTGATAATCCAGCGACGCATAGCCACGGCTGGTTGATTTCAAACGATCGAAAAAGTCCATCACCACTTCAGCCATCGGCAGTTCATAGGTAACCGACACCTGTTTTCCGTGATAGTTCATCGCCGTTTGCACGCCGCGCTTGTCCACACATAAGGTGATGACGTTACCGAGAAACTCCTGTGGCACCAGGATGTTGGCCTCTACCACAGGCTCATAAATGGTTTCGATGTCATTAACCGGCGGCAAATTCACCGGGTTATCAACTTTAACCATTTCGCCTTTTTTGGTTTCTACTTCGTACACCACGGTTGGCGCAGTGGTGATCAAGTCGATGTCGTACTCACGTTCGAGGCGTTCCTGGATGATCTCCATGTGCAACATGCCGAGGAAACCACAACGGAAACCGAAGCCCAGTGCGGCGGAGTTCTCCGGTTCATAGAACAGCGACGCATCATTCAGCGACAATTTACCCAGCGCATCACGAAACGACTCATAGTCGTCCGCACTGATCGGGAACATCCCGGCATAAACCTGTGGCTTCACTTTTTTGAAACCAGGTACCGGTGCCTTTGCCGGGTTTTTGGTATTGGTCAATGTATCGCCAACCGGCGCTCCGAGGATATCCTTGATGCCGGCAATCACGTAGCCGACCTCGCCGGTGTGCAGTACGCCGGTTTCATGCGGTTTGGGGTCGAAATAACCAACTTTATCAATCAGATGGGTTTGACCGGTCGACATTACCGTCATTTTATCGCCGGCGCGCAAGGTACCGTTCTTAACCCGCACCAATGAGACGACGCCCTGGTAGTTATCGAACCAAGAGTCAATGATCAAGGCTTGCAGCGGAGATTCCACTTCACCCTGCGGTGGCGGAATCTGCCGCACGATGCGTTCGAGTACGTCTTCGATACCCAGCCCGGTTTTTGCCGAACACTGCACCGCATCAACGGCTTCGATACCGACGATGTCTTCAATTTCCTGTGCCACGCCCATTGCATCAGCTTGCGGCAAATCGATTTTGTTGAGCACTGGAACCACTTCCAGATCCATATCGATGGCGGTATAACAGTTGGCTAAGGTTTGGGCTTCAACCCCCTGCGCGGCATCAACCACCAGTAACGCCCCTTCACAACCGGCCAACGAACGTGAAACTTCATAGGAGAAGTCAACGTGCCCGGGCGTGTCGATAAAGTTTAACTGATAGGTTTCACCATCCTTTGCGGTGTAATACAGCGTAACGCTCTGTGCCTTAATGGTAATGCCACGTTCACGCTCAAGATCCATCGAGTCGAGCACCTGCTCAGCCATTTCACGGTCGGTTAAACCGCCGCAATGCTGAATAAGACGATCTGACAACGTCGATTTACCGTGATCGATGTGCGCGATGATGGAGAAATTTCGAATATTTTTCTGGTTAAACGCCCTTTCCGGCATTGATGACACCTCTAAAAACTAAAATTCTGTGCAAGCGTTGCTAAATAGCGTTGATCATACCGATGTTGCGGCAAAGCACAAATGCTTTTGTCCGCTTTCGTAGCGGATACTCAGCTTTTTACAGTATGACTGGCAGAGGCTTCGGCCTGGGTAACACGGATTAACTGCTGAACCTTCACATCACGTCGTTTAAACCACTGCTTTAACGCCAGAAAGCTGGCTGCGAATCCACTAAAGGCGAGTAAAATAACGGTCCATTCGGGAAGCGTACCCAGCGCACTGAGCAGCATGGCAAGTAACAGCAGCACCAATATTGGCAGGCCGTACAATAATAACGCATAGCGGGTGAAGTCGGCCTCGTGCATGGTAAGCTGAACCTGCTCGCCAACACGGACAGGAACATCACTTTCGACCGTAAACTGCGCGTTTCTGTCAGCAAAAATGTGGCTAAGAATGCCTGCGCCGCAGGTGCTTTTTTGCACGCAGCCCGAGCAGGCGGATTTTAATTCCGTCGACAGCGTAATGCGGTGGCCGTCGACGGCAACAACTTCTGCAATTTCTTTCATAGCGGCTATTGTACGCTAGATGCCACCTGTTTGGCGACATCCAACGGAATTTGTCCCACCACGGTTACGCGCAGATTGGCGACTAACTGGCTGTGCAGGGTGTGCGGTCCGGTCAGGCTCATACCATTGGTTGAGTCGGCGTTGGCTTCGGTCAAATACACCGAATATTCAGCCAAACCATCAGAGAACAGATAGTGGTCAACCGGTGTGCCTTCTAACACCAGTCGGTGATGCTGAGCTTTAAGCAAATGAAAACCCGACGGCGCCCAGCGCGGCTGCTGTGGCAGTTTTGGTTGCTGCTGAGGTTGCAATTCATCAATCATCGGCGGCCGCTCAACCCGACTTAATTCTTCGATGGTATCGCTTGATACAGAACGCAGTGACAAATTGGTCAGTTGCAGTTGCTCCATCACCTCGCCGTGCTGATTCACCATCAGCACTTTCAAGGGTAAACCGTGTTCGCGATCGACCCATAACGAAAAACCGTAGCGCTGATCGTCCCTGCTCACCAACCGAATATGCTGAGCTTTGCGATCCAAGACTCGGGCACCGCCGACGGCTACTGCACGATAATGGTCAGCAACCTCAGCAAAGGGCTGATTAAAGGCGGTGGGTAACATCGTCGAAATAGAATTGGAGCGGATTGAGTAGCTGGTCGAGGCCGGATGAAAATGTGATACGGTGTCATCAATACGCAGCGCACGGAAGCCCGGACCGTTCATTTGCATCAGCCATTCGTACTGACGCCCGTCACTATCAACACCATGAACCCACTGATAGGGTTCGATGCGATCGCCCTGCACATACACAAAAGACGCCTCGAAATTCAATTCGTTAAGCGCCTTCGCCATTAAATTAAACCAACGTTCGCCGTTATCCTCGGTTGCCGACTCCTGAACCGTAGCCGCATTCGCTACTGACGCACATACCAGTAACAAGGCACTGACAACCCATTTCATAGAACATCCTTACTGCGGTTGCGACGATGGTTTCTGCGCGGATTTATCAGCCGATTGCTCGGTTTCTGGTGTTGTGGTCGAAGGTTCCGGCGCAGTTTGTAGCAATAAAATTTGTTGCTGATGATCAATCAGGTATGACTGTGCCTGACGGCGCATCTGCACGTCCTGTTGCTGCTGATTGGCAACCGGGCTAGCGGACATGGACGGCGAATAGCTTACCGGTTGACGCCCGCCAAGTGGGTTGGTCATTAACGCCGGTTCTTGTGCCGCCGGCACTGACTCAGGCTGTTGATAGGTCTGCACGGTCATGATCGCAACCGCTGCTACGCCGGCGGCAACCGCGACTTTAGCAAAGGGCTGGAACCATTTACTGGCCGCTTTACGCGCTGCCGGAGAACGACTGCTTGACGATATCGAAACCACTGAGTGCGCTTGTTCCTGCTCGATAGCGGCCCGTACCTTCTCACTGATGTCCACAGAGACAGAGGCCGACAAATCCTTTTTCAAACTACTACTGATAAGACTGTAACGATGCCACCGCTGTGCGGTTTCATCATCTTTTAACCACGCATCAATCGAACCACCATCGGCGTGTTCTTCATCAAAATACGCTGATGTTGCTTCATGCTTTGCTGCATGGAGTTCGTCTTTAGACAGTTTGTCCTGAGACATAGCTTACCCTCTGTAAAAGTGCCGTTAGCTGTGTACTGCGTTCATTAACGCTCTAACAACGGCCGTAACTGATTATCAATGGCTTCCCGAGCGCGGAAGATACGTGATCTTACGGTTCCTATGGGGCAATCCATTTCTATCGCAATTTCTTCGTAACCCAGTCCGTCGATTTCCCGCAACGTGATGGCTCGACGCAAATCTTCCGGCAACTCTTCGATGGCTTTCAACACCACCGCCTGAATTTCATCCGTCAACAACTGTCGTTCCGGAGTTGCCGTATCTTTCAGTGCCGCTGCGCCTTCGTAATATTCCGCGTCTTCGGCATCGACGTCCGATGCCGGTGGTTTGCGCCCTTGCGAAACCAAATAATTTTTCGCGGTATTTACCGCAATTCGGTACAACCACGTATAAAACGCGCTGTCACCACGAAACTTGGGCAACGCCCGATAGGCTTTTATAAACGCTTCCTGAGCCACATCGGCGACATCCCCTGGCTGTTTAACGTAGCGAGAGATCAAACTCATCACTTTGTGCTGATACTTTTTTACCAGCAAGTCAAACGCGCGGTTATCTCCTTGTTGTACTCTTTCGACCAGTTGTTGGTCTGTAAGTTTCTCGCTCATCCGAGCCTGTTCTCCCTAGCCAAGGAACTGCTTGAACTGGTGGCCCGTCGTAGTTGTTACAAACTGTGACAGACCGCTTCGTAAAAAGTTCGCAAAAATTTCACTGAATGCGTAAAATCATCCAAAATTCTTTATGAGTACTTTATGGAACCTGCAGCAAATTATCAATCAGATGTCTTAGTCATTGGCTCTGGTGCCGCCGGTTTAACGACCGCTTTGCAACTCGCCGACCACGTGAGTGTTATCGTCGTCAGTAAAGGTCCGCTCACTGAAGGGTCTACCTATTACGCTCAAGGCGGTATTGCCGCCGTGTTCGACGAAAACGACAGCGTCGAGAGCCACATCGAAGATACCCTCAACGCCGGTGCCGGTTTATGCGACCATGCTGCGGTAGAGTTTACCACACGCAACGCGCGCGAGGCATTACAATGGCTTATCGATGCTGGTGTCGGTTTTGACCGGGTCAATTCTGATGACGATAAGCCCGAATATCATCTTAACCGCGAAGGCGGTCACAGCCACCGACGTATTCTGCATGCCGCCGATGCCACCGGCCGTGCTGTTCAGACAACCTTACAGGAAAAAGTTCTGCAACATCCGAATATTACGGTACTGGAAAGATTTAATGCCGTCGACCTGATTACGGGTCGACGTCTTAATAAAGATAAAGGCTGCTACGGCGCTTATCTCTGGAACCGGGCTAAAGAGCGGGTTGAAACGGCAGCCGCCCGCTACGTCGTGTTAGCAACGGGTGGCTCCAGCAAGGTGTACCAATACACCAGCAACCCCGATGTTGCCAGCGGTGATGGCATCGCCATGGCCTGGCGCGCCGGCTGCAGTGTCACCAACATGGAGTTTAATCAGTTCCATCCAACCTGCCTGTATCATCCCAACGCCAACAGTTTTCTGTTAACGGAAGCCTTGCGGGGTGAAGGCGCTGTTTTGCGCCGGCCGGACGGCAGTCGCTTTATGGACGACTTTCATGAGCTCGCCGAACTGGCGCCGCGCGACGTGGTCGCCCGAGCCATCGACTACGAAATGAAACGACTCGGTGCAGATTGCATGTACCTGGACATCTCGCACAAATCAGCCGAGTTTCTGCAACAGCATTTTCCGACCATCTACGAAAAATGTCTGTCACTTGGCATCGACATCAGTAAACAACCCATGCCGGTTGTCCCTGCGGCTCATTACACCTGTGGCGGTGTTACCACGAATCTTAATGCCGAGACCGATATTCCCGGATTGTACGCGGTGGGTGAAGTCGCTTATACCGGCTTGCATGGTGCCAACCGCATGGCCAGTAACTCGTTGCTCGAATGTCTGGTGTTTGCCCGCGCGGCGGCCAAGCATATCCTTGCGCAACCACCGACCGCCAAACCACTCAGTCATTTACCGGCATGGGACGAGAGTAAAGTCAGCAATTCCGATGAAGAGGTAGTGATTCAGCACAACTGGCATGAATTACGTTTGTTTATGTGGGATTACGTCGGTATTGTGCGCACCACGAAACGACTGGAACGTGCGTTACACCGGATCCAGTTGCTGCAACAGGAAATTCACGACTATTACGCCAACTTCCGCGTCAGCAATAATCTACTGGAATTACGTAACCTGGTGCAGGTTGCCGAGTTGATTGTACACAGTGCGATGGCACGTAAAGAAAGCCGCGGCCTGCATTACACGCTGGATTATCCGCAGCAGCTACCGGAAGCTAAGCCTACCCGCTTAACGCCCGCTTAAACCAGCCGCTGCGCAGCCAGCATAGACAGACACCGCAACTGCGCCAATTGCTCCCGGCGCAGTTGAAACCACCACAACCACAGCCAGTAACGCTGGCTGTCGCGCTGCAAGGGGACAATCAACAACCAGCGCCAGACCACCAGCGGTTGACCCGCTAAACCATACGACTGTTGTTGCAATAACCAGTGTTGTCCACTGTCATCAACCGACAGCAACCGCTGTGGACGGCACAGTCGAATCCGCAACACGCTTATACTTTTACTCGCGCCAGCATAAACTCGACCATTTTCTGCAGTTCCGCATCCGGACAGGTTTTTTGCCCCATAAACCAAGAAAACAAATCCGGATCGTCACAAGTGACTAAGCGGCGAAAAATCGCTTTATCTTCCTCACTCAGCTCGTCATACGCTTGATCCACAAAAGGTTCAAACAATACGTCAAGCTCAAGCATGCCGCGGCGGCACGCCCACTTTAACCGGCGTTTATCTTTTAACGCATCTTCTGATTGCTTTAATGGCAGCATGACAACTCCACATTTCGCCTTGAAAAATTTTTAGTTGCCCTAATATTAGCATGAAGTGCAAAAATAAGGAGTGCTTGTGATTGCGTTAGACACTGATTTTACCCAGCAAATACCCAGCGCGGTTTCGGTAAAACTCGATGACTATGGTATCATTCAAGTAGCTGGTGAAGATGCTAACCGTTTTTTGCAGGGTCAGTTAACCTGCGATATTGAACAGCTGTCAGACAAGCCGTTTTTGTACGGAGCGCATTGTGACCCAACCGGCAAAGCCTTCAGTGTGTTTTGGCTGGTGCCGTGGCAACAATGTCTGTTGCTGATTATGCACAAAAGCGCGATCGCAGGTTCGATGGCGCAATTGCAGAAATATGGCGTGTTTAATAAAGTAGATATTGCCGATGTGACCAAGCAATGGCACATCAGTGGTCACTTTGGCGAACAACCGACATTGCCGCAACGCGATGACGACACGCTACTGTTACAGGTCGGCTCAGCACCTCAGCAATATTTGCTGTTAAGCCGGCAACCAATTTCTACGGATTATCCGCAGCCCTACTGGGATGCGTTGGAAATTGAACGGGTTCGTCCGCAATTAACCGCTGACAACAGTCAGCAGTTTGTGCCGCAGATGTTAAATATTCAGGCACTGGACGGGATCAGTTTTAACAAAGGATGTTATATCGGCCAGGAGACCATTGCCCGGATGAAGTATCTGGGCAAACAGAAGCGAGCTTTGTTTCGGCTCAGTGGTAACGCAAACGGCGTTTTGCCAGCCACCGAGTTAGAACGTAAAGTTGGCGATAACTGGCGTCGTGCAGGAACGGTCATTATGGCAGTGAACCGCTCCGAACACCTTACCGATGTATTGGCGGTACTGCCGAGCGATATTGAGCAGGACACGCCGATTCGGGTGAAAGGTGACGATGCAAGTCTCTTGGAAATACACTCACTGCCGTATCAATTAGGTTAATTATTTATGAGCGAAGCTATTGCCCCTAACAAAGTCGTGGCCATTCACTACACGGTTAAAACAGCGGAAGGTCAGACGTTAGATCAATCTAAGGAAGGCAATCCCCTGACATTTATCCACGGCCGTGGCATGTTGATCCCAGGCCTGGAAAATGCTTTAGAAGGCAAGAACGTCGGTGACCAGTTTACCGCTGAAATCAAGCCAGAAGAAGCCTACGGTGAGCGCCACGACGGTTTGATCCAAACGGTACCACGCAACCTGTTCGGCGACAACGACGTGCAACCGGGCATGCAGTTCCGTGCCAGCACCGATCAAGGCGACCAGTCAGTTGTTATCGTTGAAGTCAACGACGACGAAGTGACCGTTGACGGTAACCACCCGCTGGCGGGCATCGATCTGAACTTTGACGTAGAAGTTGTTGAAGTTCGTGATGCGACCGAGCAAGAGTTAGAGCACGGTCACGTACACGCTGATGGCGAAGATCATTAATTGAGCGTCTGAACCCAATAAATGCCGCCCCCAGGGGCGGTATTTTTTTCTAAACGACTTTGCAGCCTTCTTGTTCCAACAACGCCTTCTTGCGTTCAATACCTGCCGCAAAACCGCGTAATTCACCTTTGATACCAATCACCCGATGGCACGGAATCACAATAATTAACGGGTTGCGGGCAATCGCGTTAGCGACCGCGCGGACGCTTTTGGGCTTACCAATACGTTCGGCGATATCCTTATAGGATAAGGTTGTACCCGGCCCCACCTGCTGCAGATGGTCCAATACCTGTGACTGAAACGCCGTCGCTTGCACTCGCAACGGCAAACTAAAACGCTGCCGCTGACCGGCGAAATATTGCGCCAGTTGCTCTTGTGTCTGCAGTAATACCGGATGATCCTTAGCCGGTTTTGACACCGTTAGATCCGGTAAATTCTTCTGATCGCGATAATATAGCCCGGTCAAGTGGCGTTCATCCGCTATCGCCACCATATGACCTAATGGTGTATCGAATTCAATGTGATGCATATTGACCTGTATCCTACTGAGTGAATGTTCAACTATACATAAATTTGAACGATTATCAGCTTTTTTGCCAATAATTTTTCGATTTTTTTTGTTCACGAGTCCTTTAGCAAGCTATTATCGATCTTTCTACCTCGACTTCGTTATACTGAACCAAACCATCGATTTGAGGGCAACGATGACTGATCGACTCATCAGAAACACCGGCCTAAGCGGCGCATTAGTGATTGGTTTAGGGTCAATTCTTGGTACCGGCGCGTATGTCAGTGTCGGCCTGAGTGCCAGCATTGCTGGAAGCTGGCTCGTTTGGGCGATTGTCATCGCCGCCGTTACCGCACTCTGTAACGGCCTTTCATCGGCCCAACTGGCTGCGGCTCATCCGGTCAGTGGCGGAACCTACGAGTACGGCTATCAGTTTTTAAATCCACTCAGCGGGATTGTCGCCGGCTGGCTATTTATTGTCGCCAAAAGTGCCTCGGCGGCAACGGCGGCGCTTGCGGTAGCCTGGTCAATCAGCGTATTACTGACTATCTCCGCGACATCGGTAACCGTTATCGCCATCGGTCTACTGTTCCTGTTCACCCTTTTTGTGCTGTCCGGTGTGCGCCGCACCAATTGGCTAAATGCCCTGTTGGTGGCCGTTAGCCTCATTGGACTGGGCGTTTTTGTCGCGGCGGCATTTGCCCAGCCAAGCGCTTTGCCGGAGACGCCGCCAACGCCTTCATCGCTATCGCTGTTTCACGCGGCGGCGCTGATGTTCGTCGCCTTTACCGGTTATGGCCGCATCGCGACGATGGGCGAAGAAATCAGTGAACCACGTCGTAATATCCCCAAAGCGGTGGTATTGACACTGACCGTTGTCAGCGCTATCTACATCGCCGTCGGTCTGGCGATTCTGCATGTAGGTGGGATTTCGTCGTTTGATGAAAGCCGCTTTACCATTGCCAGTCTGCTGGCCAATCCCGATTGGCGACTGCTGGTGGTGATCGGTGGCGTTATCGCGATGAGTGGTGTGGTGCTGAATCTGGTGCTGGGGGTATCGCGGGTAGTCCTGGCGATGGGTCGACGCGGTGATTTGCCGCGCTCTGTCGCCAAACTCAGCAGCAACGGCCATGCCGCTCCGGCCGCAACCTGGGTGACCTTTGCCATCATGGCATTGATTGCGCTGTTTGGCGGCGTCCAGTCGGCGTGGACCTTAAGTGCCTTTACGGTATTGGTGTATTACGGGATTACCAATATTGCCGCGTTGCGGGTATCCGCAGAACAACGATTCATCCCCAAGTGGGTTTCTGTGCTCGGCTTAATCAGTTGTTTCGGGTTAGTGATACTTGCGGCGCTTGCGTAACACCCGTTAGCCATAGCCAGCAGCGTTTGTGACCGCGGTTAACACGTGTGAAAGGCTCGCGCCAACGGCGCGAGCCACGGTTTGCTAATCGGCCTTCGGGCGCATGTGCGGGAACAGAAGTACGTCACGAATCGATGGCGAATCGGTCAGTAGCATCACCAATCGGTCGATACCGATACCTTCACCGGCGGTTGGCGGCATGCCGTGCTCCAGTGCGGTCACGTAGTCTTCGTCGTAGAACATGGCTTCATCATCACCGGCTTCTTTCGCTTCCACTTGTTCACGGAAACGCTGCGCCTGGTCTTCAGCATCGTTAAGCTCTGAGAACCCATTGGCCAGCTCACGGCCACCGGCGAAGAACTCAAACCGATCCGTCACAAACGGGTCGTCGTCGTTACGGCGCGCCAGCGGCGACACTTCAGCCGGGTAAGCGGTGATAAAGGTCGGCTGGATCAGCTTGTGTTCGGCCACCTCTTCGAAAATTTCGATCTGGATCTTACCCAAACCCCAGCCTGGCTGTACCTCGATACCAACTTCCTCGGCAACCTGCACCGCCGATTCACGGCTTTGCAACTGCTCCAGGGTCAGCTCCGGCATATACTTGAGAATGGCTTCCAGTACCGTCATCCGTTCGAACGGCTGGCCAAAGTCATACTCAACACCCTGACTGGTGAAGGTGGTCGAGCCCAGCACTGACTCGGCTACGCCGCGTAACATTTGCTCCGTCAGATCCATCAGGTCGTGGTAATCGGCATAACCCCAGTAGAATTCCAGCATGGTGAATTCTGGATTATGGCGAGTCGACAACCCTTCGTTACGGAAGTTGCGGTTAATTTCGAACACTTTTTCAAAACCGCCGACAACCAAACGCTTCAGATACAATTCCGGTGCGATACGCAGGAACAGTTCCATATCCAGCGCGTTGTGATGGGTGCTGAACGGACGCGCCGAAGCGCCACCGGGAATGGTTTGCATCATCGGTGTTTCAACTTCTAAAAACGCCCGCTCGGTTAAAAAGCGACGGATGTATTCGATCACTTTCGAGCGAACCAGGAACGTCTTACGAGACTCGTCGTTGGTGATTAAATCCAGATAACGCTGACGGTAACGCGTTTCCTGATCGGCCAAGCCATGGAATTTATCCGGCAATGGACGCAGCGCTTTGGTCAATAGACGAACGTCGTCAACCTGTACACTCAGCTCACCGGTGTTGGTTTTAAACAAGACGCCGCTGGCACCGACGATGTCGCCCAGATCCCATTTTTTAAATTCGCTGTTATAAAAACCTTCGGGCAGGTTGTCACGAGCCACATACAGCTGAATACGGCCACTCATGTCCTGAATCGTGGCAAAGCTGGCTTTACCCATAATACGGCGGGTCATCATACGACCGGCAACTTTTACCCGAATACCCTGCGCTTCGAGTTCTTCTTTCGTCGCCTCACCATATTCCTGCTGTAAATCGCTGGCCAGAGAGTCGCGACGGAAATCATTAGGAAACGCAATGCCCTTATCACGAAGCGCCGCCAGTTTAGCTTTTCGCTGTGCTATTTGCTCATTCACGTCGACGTCGGGTGATTGCGATTTATCTGTCATACTGTCTTTCCTCTGTTCAGTCGCTTATAAGCCGCTTTTTAAACTGGCTTCGATAAATGGATCAAGGGCGCCATCCAGCACCGCTTGGGTATTACGGTTTTCTACGCCGGTCCGCAAATCTTTAATACGTGCATCATCCAGCACGTAGGAACGAATCTGACTGCCCCAGCCAATGTCTGACTTGGTGTCTTCCAGCGCTTGTTTGTCTTCGTTTTGCTTCTGCAGCTCCATTTCATACAATTTGGCTTTTAGCTGCTTCATCGCCGAGTCACGGTTTTTATGTTGCGAACGGTCACTTTGACACTGCACTACGATACCCGAAGGTTCGTGCGTTATCCGTACCGCTGAATCCGTTCGGTTAACGTGCTGACCACCGGCACCGGAGGCGCGATAGGTATCGACCCGCAAATCCGCCGGATTAATTTCGATTTCAATGTCGTCGTCCACTTCCGGATAGACGAAAACCGATGCAAATGACGTATGCCGACGATTACCGGAGTCAAACGGTGATTTCCGTACCAGTCGGTGAACACCGGTTTCGGTGCGTAACCAACCATAAGCGTACTCACCGGCAACACGGATGGTTGCGGATTTTATGCCAGCCACTTCGCCTTCGGACAATTCGGTGATTTCAGTGCTAAAACCATGGGCTTCGGCCCAACGCAGATACATCCGCAACAACATATTGGCCCAGTCCTGAGCTTCGGTGCCACCGGAGCCCGACTGAATATCGACATAACAGTCTGAATCGTCGTTATCGCGTGAGAACATACGCCGAAATTCAAGCTTTTCCAATTGCTCCAGCAATTGCGCCAACTCGCTCTCAGCTTCCGTAAAGGTCTGCTCGTCATCAGCTTCTACCGCCAGCTCCACCAAACCTTCGACGTCATCAAGCCCCTGTCCCAAATTATCCAGGGTTTCAATCACCTGCTCCAGCGCTGCGCGTTCTTTGCCCAGTGCCTGTGCCTTCGGTGGATCGTCCCATACCGATGGCTGTTCCAGCTCGCGGGTAACCTCTTCTAGGCGTTCTTTCTTGGTATCGTAGTCAAAGATACCCCCTAAGCGCTTCACTGCGCTCGCGCATATCTTTTATCTGATTATAGGTCGCGTTGGTTTCGAACATGATCACTCAGTTTCATTCTGCTAAATTTTGAAAGCGCACAGTTTACCGTAATTGACGGATTTGCTCCACCAGCAACTGCACACTGGTGCGTCCGCGGAAGTGATTTAATTGTGGCTTGTATAAGATTTCAACCCGCGCAACTGAATTGTCCGGCCAGATTTGTGCATCAACGTTAAAAGCGATCGCGTCATAAATGCCGCCGGCAGCGGAACGTAACACCAATTTCAGGTGCTGCGAACCGACGATACGTTGTTGTAACACCTCAAATTGGCCATCAAAACTCGGTTCAGCAAAGCCCTGCCCCCAGGGACCCGCCTGTTGCAACTGGGCGACCATGTCCAGACTCAGTTGGTCATCACTGAGTTCGCCGTCAGACCAGTACACCGCCGCTTTCTGCTCAGCCGTCAGCCACTGCCCGGCAATGCGCTGCGCAGCCCGACTGAATTCGGCCAGGTTTGCCCGCGGTAAGGTCAGCCCTGCGGCCATCGCATGGCCTCCAAACCGATGCATCAGGCCCGGCTGTTGGGTCTCGATACGTTCCAGTAAATCACGGATATGCAGGCCGTTAACTGACCGTGCCGAGCCTTTTAGCGTGTCATCATCGTCATTCGCAAACACGATCACGGGCCGGTTAACCGCATCTTTAACCCGTCCCGCCACGATGCCGATAACACCGGCGTGCCAGTCGGGCTCATACAGCGTCAACAAATCCGGGACCTCGCCCTGATTATCCAGTTGCAACTGCGCGACCACCCGCTCGGCATGCTCGCGCATGTCGGCTTCGATACTGCGTCGTTCGCGGTTCAACTGATCCAGTTGTTGAGCCAGTTCATAAGCTCGCTCCGTATCGGCCAACAGACACTCGATGCCGAGGCTGATGTCGTCGAGTCGACCAGCGGCATTAATTCGTGGTGCCAGCGCAAAGCCTAAGTCTGTTGCCTGCAGTCGCGAACGGTCACGTCCGGCAACCTCAAGCAATGCCGCAATACCGGGGCGGCAATGACCATGTCGAATTCGCGCCAGCCCCTGTTGCACCAGAATACGGTTGTTGTAGTCCAGCGGAACCACATCGGCAACGGTTCCAAGTGCCACCAAATCCAGCCAGTTGGCGAGACTGGGTAACGGCGCTATGCCTTGCTCACGCAACTGCGCTCGAAGTCCCAGCAATAAATAAAAGGCCACGCCGACACCAGCCAGGTGTTTACTCGGAAACGAGCAGCCGGGCTGGTTGGGATTGATAATGGCATCCGCCACCGGCAGCTCATCAGCCGCCAGATGGTGATCGGTAACAATCACGTCCAGCCCTAATGCTTTTGCCCGGGCGACCGCGTCATTAGCGGCAATGCCGTTATCAACGGTGATGATCAGCTCAGTGCCGCGTGCGGCCAGTTGCTCAACCATGCTCACTGACAAGCCGTAACCTTCGGTCATGCGATTGGGAACGCGATAGTCTACTCGTTCAAACTGCAGTTCGTTCAGCGCCGTCACTAACAGCGCGGTACTGGTTGCGCCGTCAGCATCAAAATCGCCACAAATGGTAATGTGTCGCTGTTGCGAGCGACTTAACAGCGCAACGGCCTGGTCGATTCCTTTTAAACTGCGAAAATGCGTTAATCCCTGCGCCGATAATTGCAGTTCATCGGCCGAGCTGACGCCACGCCGCGCATAAATTTGCCGCAGCAAGGGTGGCAGCGAGGCCGGTAAATGAGAGTCGTCAACGTGGTCGTAGCGGCGTATGCTAAAGTCTGTCATACGCGCTTATTGCATTGCCTCGAGCAGTGCATCGGCGGTTCGCAGACCGGGCAACATACGACCGTCCGGCAGGACGATAGCCGGGGTTCCGGTTACGCCAAAGGCCTGCCCCATGCGGTAATGTTTTTCGACTGGATTATCACAGGCCGGACTGTCAACCGCATCGCCGTTTTTATAGGCCGTGAGTGCTTTTTTCGGGTCGTCTGCACACCATACCGACTGCAGCTGTTGACCACCTTTGCTATTAAGACCGCCACGCGGGAAGGCCAGATAGCGCACGGTAATCCCTTTGTCCAGATACTGACCAAGGTTTTCATGTAAACGCTGACAATAGCCACAGGTGGTATCGGTAAACACGGTGATCTGATATTTTTCTTTCGACGATGGATAAACCACCATTTCATCTTCAATTTTTTGCAGTTCCTGCTGACGCAGACTTGCCATAGCCTGTTCAGTAAGATTGGTCGGTTGTTCGTTGGTCAGATCAAACAGGTTGCCGGCGATCAGCCGTGTGCCGTCCTCTGAAACATAGAAAATCCCCTGATTTGAGGTGATCTGATAAAGCCCCGCTATCGACGTTTTGGACACTTCACCAACCTGGATACCTAACGCTTCAAGGCGACTGGTATCCGGTTGCTGTGCAACACTTGCCGCACTTACTGACAGTGATGCCAGTAATAACAGGGAATGAACTAAACTGCGTTTCATATAAACCTCTTGTTAGCCGCGCGGATGGTGCTGAGCATGCAGGGACTGCAGCCGCTCTCGCGCAACTTGTGTGTAAATTTGTGTCGTAGACAGGTCACTGTGACCCAGCAACATTTGTAATACTCGTAAATCCGCACCATGGTTTAACAGGTGCGTAGCAAATGCATGCCGCAGTGTATGGGGCGACAGATGCGCGCGAATACCCGCTTGCGCCGCATAATGTTTGATGCGGTACCAGAATGCCTGGCGCGTTAATAAGGTACCGCGTTGGGTAATAAAAATCCACGGGCTGTTTTTGTCCGAAAGCGCCGGACGGCCATGGCGCAAATACTGCTGCAGCCAATCGAGCGCTTCCTCACCGAGGGGTACCAGGCGTTCCTTGTCACCTTTACCGATAATACGCACTAAGCCCTGTTGTAATGACACCTGTTCCAATTGCAGTCGGATCAGCTCACTGACCCGCAAGCCACTGGCGTAAAGCACTTCCAGCATCGTGCGATCGCGCAACCCCAGTTCGGTGTCGGTCGCCGGCGCATGCAACAACGCGTCGACATCCGCTTCACTGAGGGAATGGGGGATTGATTGTGGGAGTTTCGGTCGTTTTAAGCGAGCGCTGGGGTCGGTATTCAGCCACCCCTGCTTTACCGCAAACTGAGCAAACTTTTTCATCGCACTTAAAAATCGTGAGGTGCTGCGCGGTGAGAGCCCCTGACTGCGGCGCCAAAGCAAATAATCCTGCAGAATGGTCGACGTGGTATCTAACAAGCCAAGTTTTTGCGTCATCAGGTAATCGCAATAACGGCGTAGGTCAGAACGGTAGGCGGCTTGAGTGTTATTGCTGACACCATGGTGCAACCATAAATACTCAACAAAGGCATCAATACGTTCATCGTCTTGCGGGTGAACTTGGGTCATGGCAGCCGTTACCACACATCAGGATAGCTTAGTACATGCTGCTAGCTTACATGAGCTGTTGCTTTGGTTCTATCCCCAACTGCTGTAACACGTCGTATAACTGCGCGGGGTCGCGACGACGTTTCGGGAGTTTTTCCGGTGCCGCCGCACGCTTGCGGCGCTGCAGCGTTTGCCAATCCAGATTAGCGATTAACTCCAGCGGTAGTCGCTGTGGATCGCTGTTTGGGATAAGCGGTTGCGGGTGCACTGCGTCCTGTAATTTAAAATCACTCAATTGCGAAGCGCTCTGGTAGACGCCGCTGGCGATAAACCGCGCGTCGTTATAGCCTAATGGCCGTGGCCGCGCCGCACCAATGGTACGTTGCCAGTCGACGCTTGCCGGGGCGTCATCGGCAAGCGGTTGTTCGCCCAGCGCTGCCAGCCACAGGGAAAACTCGGCCCCATGCCCCTGCCCAATCGCATTGGCGGCCTGTCGATCAAAATATTCCTGTGCTCCGGATACCGTTCCGGGGGTCAGCTCTGCCATACATCCTGCCGATAACGTTGACGCTTGATGTCGTTATCGGCGGCTGGCAAAAATCTTTAATTTTTATGCTTTTTCCTTTACAGCGTGATTAAGCCTGTTATTATACGCGCCTCGTTTGGAGGGGTTCCCGAGTGGCCAAAGGGATCAGACTGTAAATCTGACGGCTCAGCCTTCGCAGGTTCGAATCCTGCCCCCTCCACCACGATTTCCCGCTTAATCAAGTTCCGCTATTTTCAGCACCACCTTACCTTGCGTTCGATTTTCCTGCAGGTAATTTAAGGCCTCGTTGACCTTTTC
Source organism: Idiomarina sp. OT37-5b (assembly GCF_002968395.1). Classification (NCBI taxonomy): domain Bacteria; kingdom Pseudomonadati; phylum Pseudomonadota; class Gammaproteobacteria; order Alteromonadales; family Idiomarinaceae; genus Idiomarina; species Idiomarina sp. OT37-5b. Next base: position 1,052,713 of record NZ_CP027188.1, on the reverse strand, counting down.
TGCCGGAACAACGCGATCGATCATCGGCCGCACCCTTGCCGCAGTGAACGCTTCACCAAAGTGTTGCCAAAGTCCGCTTAAAATAGCGCCTTTACGTTCGCTGGATAAACTTCGCAGCGTGGAGCCCATAAGCCGTTGCCGCTTCATCAGCAGACGACCGAAGTCCACCTGACCATTACGGCCGCCCATCAGCCCGATGAGAACCAGTCGACCGTCCTGTTTCAGTACTTGCTGATCACGCTCCACCGAGTCCCCGCCGACCGGATTAAGAATCACATCAACGCCGCCGACCTCTTTTAGCACCTCGACATAATCCTGGCGGTGCCGATTTATCGCTTCAGTTGCGCCCAGTTCGCGGCAAAATGCACATTTTTCATCACTACCGGCGGTGACATAAATGGGCGTCCCCTGCTCTTTGCATAATTGCAGTAACGCACTACCGACCCCACTGGCACCGGCATGGGCAAAAACCCGGTCGCCGGGCTGTAAATCGGCCAGCATAAACACATTCAAATAAGCGGTCGCAAAAGTTTCTAACCATCCCGCGCCGCGTTCCAGGGTCCAACTGGACGGTAATGGCAGTACCTGCGCCGCATTCACCGTAACCGATTCGGCATAGCCGCCAGCGGCTAACAGCGCACACACTTTGTCGCCAACGGCGAGATGGGTTACCTTGTCACCAATCGCAGTGACTACCCCGCTGCACTCCAGCCCCGGGATTGCCGACGCCCCCGGCGGCGGTGGATAGGCACCGGCAACTTGCATGACGTCGGCGCGATTTACGCCGGCATACGCTATCCGAATGGTCACCTCATCAGCGGCTGGCGTTGTTTGGTTGAGATCATGATCGGGCTGCCAAACCACCCGCCCTTCTTCAATACGCGCTGCTAACATAAAATTTCCTTCGAGTTTTTAAACAAAAAGTCGATAACATCAGTAGTAAAGACGCATAATAATCTTTAACCTAACACGTTGTCGTGACAAAAAACCAAAGGATGGCAAAACACACAATGAGTGAGTTTGTCGAACTCGCCGACAAACGCGTACTGATCATCGAAGATCAAAAAGCGTTTCAGGTGATGCTAAAAGGATTACTGCTCAATCTTGGTGCCAAAGAGGTTGAGGCGAAGCGAACCGGTGAAGCCGGTATTGCTGCGTATGTGCGCAAACCCTTTGACGTAATGCTGGTCGATTACAACCTTGGCCGCGGTAAAAATGGCCGGCAGGTGCTGGAAGAGTTGAAACACCGTGGCGTCCTCAAAGAGGATACCATTTTCTTTATCATCACCGGCGACAATACCCGGCCGATGGTGTTGAGCGCGCTTGAACTACAGCCCGATGACTATCTCACCAAACCCTTTTCACATCGTGTTCTGCGCTCACGAATTGCCCGCGCTTACAAACGCCGGATGTGGCTTAAAGATGTGTTCAAGTCGTTATACAACGGCGATTACACAGCTTGTATTGACGCCTGCCAGCGTCATATCGATTCACAAAGCCGTTACGCCACCTATTGCCAAAAGTTGCAGATTGAACTGTTTAATAAAACGCAGCAACTTGAGCAAGCTGAAGCCGCGATAAAGCGTGTACTTGAAGACGGTGTGCAACCCTGGATTCAGTTAAAACTTGCCGAAACTCGATTGTTGCAACAACGTCCCAAAGATGCTCTGGAGATTGCTGAAGCGGTACTCAAAAAGATGCCAAACGCGATTGAGGCACAGGACATCAAAACGCGCTGCTATTTGCTGCTGGATAATCCTGAAGAGGCGCTGGAAAGCGCGCGGCAGAGCATCAACATGGCCCCGTTTTCCATCTCCAGGCAAACCCAGTTAGCCCATATAGCCCGTGACAATGGCGACTATGAGATTGCCAAACAAGCAATGAACAATGTGCTGCAAATCGCCCGTACCTCAGTGTTTCGTAATGTCCAGCACCTGTGCAATTACTTAAGGGCAATTTTGGACGCTGCCGAACACGCCGATACGCGTCAGAAGGTCGCCAAGTACCAGACGGAAGCGACCATGGAACTGCAACGCTCCCGCTACGACGAGAACATTGTTTATTCCGAGTTGCCGTTTGAAACGCTGGAGTCGATTCTGGTCTCACGTATCGATGCGTTTAATGGACGGCTGCGCGAAGCACAACAATTGCTCAATAAGGCGGTTGGTGATGAACTGTCGCAGAAAAAACCGGTGCCAACCGAGTTACTTGCCGACGTCATCATTGTGTTGCTGGATCTGGGCGAGTTTGAAAAAGCCAATGAACTGGCAATTGCGGCCGATGACGGACACAACATCGATAGTTACACTAAAAAGTTATTGACTGAACGTCGTGAACTGGCACGCAAGACCGAAAATGCGTTCCGTGACGTGCACCAAAAAGGTATTCGTCTGTACGAGCAGCACAATTATAAAGAGGCCTTAAGTGTGTTCCGGGAGGCGTTGCAACTGGCTCCGCTGAACAGCGGCGCGGCACTCAACTACATACAAACGGCGGTCAGCTACTGTCAGAATACCGGTAAGGTAGAACTGGAGTTTCTGCGCAAAGAATGCGCCAATTGCTTCAAAACGCTGCAGGGGTTGCCACTGTCCGACACCCACAAGCAGCGTTACGAATATTTATTAGAACAAACCGCGACGCTGGGATTACGTTAACTTTTGATTAGCGGCCAGCGTGCCATTCTGATAGTCGCGTATCGCCTGTTCGATTTCCACTGAGTTGTTCATGACAAAGGGACCGTACTGCGCAATCGGCTCATTGATCGGTTGTGCCGCCAACAGCAATAGCCCACTGTCGGCACTGCCCTCGATAATAAGCTCCGCATCGGTATCGAGGCGGACCAGTTCACCTCGAGCAACAGCTTCGCCATTGACGCTGACATTGCCTTTGTACACGTAACCCAGCCGTTGACGTTGCCCTTGGGCCGCCACCGTCAAGGTTTCAGCGGCATTAAACACCAGATCCAACATCAAAAAGTCACGACCCGGCGCATCAACCGGCCCCGTTTTGCCGTCATGTTCTCCCGCAACAACCCGAATAACCGCGTTGCCGCGATCGACTTCCGGGATCACATCGGCGGGATAATCATACCAGGCTGGCTCGGACATTTTTTCCGCCGCCGGAAGGTTTACCCATAATTGAAAACCCCACATCAAGCCTGCTTCTTGCTTAGGCATCTCCGCATGAATGATGCCCCGCGCCGCTTTCATCCATTGCACGCCACCGGCTTCGACTACGCCGGTATTGCCGACCGAATCCTTGTGCTCCATCTGCCCCGCCAGCATGTAGGTCAGGGTACAAAAACCACGATGCGGATGCGGTGGAAAACCGGCAATATAATCGTCGGGGTTATCGGAACGGAATTCATCCAGCATCAGAAACGGATCCTGATGCTTTAAACCCGGCTGATTAATGATTCGTGTGAGCTTAACACCGGCACCGTCTTGCGCCGGCATACCACGAAAACGCCCTAAAATGACACTCGACATAGGTTTCTCACTCCAGCGGCTGGTTGAAATCAATGTCCGGACTTGCCGGCACAATTTGCGTTGGGTTAATGGTTTTGTGACTGCCGTAATAATGCTGTTTGATATGATCCATCACCACGGTTTCGGCAACGCCCGGGTGTTGATATAAGCCTCGCACATAACGCCACATATTCGGGTAATCAACAATGCGCTGGCGGTTGGTCTTAAAGTGACCAAAATAAACCGCGTCAAAGCGCACCAGAGTGGTGAATAATCGCCAGTCTGCCTCGGTCAATTGCGCGCCTGCCAAATAGGGCTGTTTGGCCAAAATCGCTTCGACCCTGTCCAGCGCCGCAAATAAATCGGTGAAAGCCTCTTCGTAGGCTTGCTGACGAGTCGCAAAACCGCACTTGTAGACACCGTTATTAATGTCGTTGTAGACCCATTCATTGACCTCGTCAATCTCCTCACGCAACGATGGCGGATAATAGTCATCGTGGTTACCGGTGAGGTCATTGAACGCCGAGTTGAAAATTCGAATGATATCCGCAGACTCATTATTAACGATGGTTTGCTCCTGTTTATCCCATAACACAGGCACGGTAACGCGACCGGAATAATTCGGATCTGCTTTTAAATAGAGCTGGTACAGGTAATCGTTGTTGTACAGCGGGTCGTGCAATGGTGTATCTGCAAATTCCCAGCCATTTTCTAACATCAGCGGATGCACGACGGAAACGTCGATGTGTTGCTCGAGCCCTTTCAGACGTCGGAAAATCAGCGCCCGATGCGCCCAGGGACACGCATAAGAAACGTACAGATGATAGCGGCCGGATTCAGGTTTAAACCGCCCTGTCGGAGATATGTCATTGCGAAACTGTGACTCACTGCGGACAAAGCGGCCACCGTGCTTTTCGGTGTCGTACCATTTATCGTGCCACTGACCGTCAACTAATAATCCCATAAGACCTCCTTGATTGAGTTAACCTAAGGATAGCCTCTATTTTTTAGAATTATTAGCCCATAATTTCTGGTTAATCTTTCTATTTATTAGAACTTATTAGATTCAGTACAACTTCCGCAGCCCGTTCACTGGCGTTAACCTTCAATTGCTTGTGTAAGTTTTCGAAACGCTGTAGCAGCGCATCATTGTCACTGTCAATGAGTGTGCTCATGGCATCAACCAACGCGTCACAGGACGCTTCGTGCTGCGCCAACTCAGGCACAATACGTTCATCGGCCAGCAGGTTCGGCAGCGAAAAAAACGGCGCATGAAACAGCCATTTTATCAGTCGGTAGGTGAGTGCATTAAATTTGTAGGCAACCACCATCGGTCGCTTGATCAGCATGGCTTCTAACGCGACCGTACCCGACGTCAGCAACAAGTAGTCCGCCGCAGCCATGGTGGCACGACTGTTACCAACCGTAATGTCGATAGCCAATTGTGGCGCGTGTTGCTGCCATAATGCCTTAAATTGTTCTGCCCGCGTTGCACTGATCATCGGCGCCACAAATTTTAATGACGGATATCGTTGCTGTAACTGCAGAGCTGCTTGCAAAAACAGCGGCGCCATGCGCTTTACTTCACCGCCCCGACTGCCCGGCATCAACGCCAAATACTGGCCATCCTGCGCCAAATTAAGCTCGCTACGCGCTTGCGACCGCGGCCATTGCATGGGAATGTCATCCGCCAGCGGATGGCCGACAAAGGTCGCCGGCAGTTGATGTTTGTCGTAAAACTGCTGTTCAAATGGCAACAGGCAAAGCATATGGTCTACGGCTTTCTTAATACCCTTGATACGACCTTCCCGCCACGCCCAGACCGACGGGCTGACGTAATGTACGGTACGGATGCCGCGATCACGTAAACGTCGTTCGACGGTCAAATTGAAGTCAGGGGCATCGATGCCAATCATGACCTGTGGCTGACGCTCGAGCAGATACTGCACCAGCTTACGACGGTGTCGCAGCAACTTTGGCAGATCTTTCAGCACTTCGGCAATGCCCATCACCGCCAGATCTTCCATCGGGAAAAAAGACTGCAACCCTTCTGCCGCCATAAGCGGGCCGCCGACGCCAATGAATTCAATCGGCTGGCGCGAGCGCTGTTTGAGTGCGCGCATTAAACCAGCGCCAAGTAAATCGCCGGAATGTTCTCCGGCGACAATCGCAATAACACGGGGGGACATTGTGGTCATTAGTTACTAGGGACGAATAATGCCGCGTTGACTGTTCTCAACGAACGCACAGAAGTCGTCAAGCTGCGGTTCGTTCAGCTCTTTAATCGCTTGTAACGCCTCTTCGGTTGTCATACCGGAGCGATACAGCAACTTATAAGCACGGCGAATATTGGTGATTTGTTCAGCGCTGAAATTGCGCCGCTTTAAGCCTTCACTGTTGATGGTACGAGGACGGGCATTGTGTCCCTGCGCCATCACAAACGGCGGTAAGTCCTGCACTAAGATTGAATTCACCGCGCAAAAGCTGTGCGAGCCGATATGGCAGAACTGGTGCACACCCGTCATACCACCAAGAATAACGTAATCGCCCACGTGAACGTGGCCGGCCAGGGTTACCTGATTGGCCAGTATGTTGTTATCACCGACCATGCAGTCATGAGCAACATGCACGTAGGCCATCAGCAGATTATGACTGCCGATTTGGGTTAAGCTGTTGTCTTGCACGGTGCCACGGTGGATAGTTACTGACTCACGAATAACATTATGATCACCGATAACCAACCGCGTCGGTTCACCCGCATACTTCTTATCCTGGCAATCTTCACCGACCGACGCAAATTGATAAATGGTATTGTTGCGGCCGATTTCTGTCGGACCTTTAATAACAACGTGCGAGCGAATATCACAGTTATCGCCAATCACAACATCGGGACCGATAACGGTCCAGGGGCCGATACTGACGTTTTCACCAATTCTAGCACTGGCGTCGATTATCGCCGTTTCGTGGATCACTAGACTTCCCTTCTTGCACAGATTATCTCAGCACTGGCTGCCAATTCGCCATCCACCTCAGCTTTACCACTGAATTTCCAGATGCCACGACGTTCTTTTTCGAAGGTCACGTGAAAATGAATGGTATCTCCGGGTACCACCTGGCGTTTAAAACGCGCGTTGTCGATACCGGCAAACAGGTACAAATCGTTTGCTTCAGATTTCTGCTGGGTAATTTTAAAACCTAACAGACCGGCTGCCTGAGCCAGACCTTCCAACAACAATACCCCAGGGAAAATCGGCTTGCCCGGGAAGTGTCCGTTGAACATAGGTTCATTAAAGCTGACGTTTTTGATGGCATGGATCGAGCGCTCGCAATCGCACTCAATCACGCGATCGATCAATAAAAATGGATAACGGTGTGGCAATAAGTCGAGCACACCTTGAATATCAAATCCAGACTCCGTGGCTTTCACAGTAGCTCCCAATTATTCGTTGTTATCTTGCAGTTGTTGCTCAACTGACTTTACGCGCTTAAACAGGTCATCAAGCTGACGGAATCTCGCTCCGTTACGGCGCCATTCGCGATGGCTCGACGCAGGAATGCCAGACGCATAAACGCCCGGTTCGGTGATTTCTTTGATCACCATGGCAAAGCCCATGATCTGCACATCGTCACAAATACTGATATGACCGTTGATCGCCGAAGCACCACCAATCATGCAACGCTTACCAATACGGCAACTGCCTGCTAATACGGTACACCCGGCTATCGCCGTGTCTTCATCAATAAACACGTTATGGGCAATCTGGCACTGGTTATCGATGATACAACCATCACTGATGATGGTGTCATCTAGCGCGCCCCGGTCAACCGTTGTCGACGCACCGATTTCAACACGGTTACCAATTACGACACGGCCAATTTGCGGGATTTTTAACCATTTACCATTTTCCGGCGCCCAGCCAAAGCCGTCTGCGCCAATAACCGCTCCTGAGTGAATGATGCAGTCAGCACCAATCTGACAGTTATGGTAAAGGTGTACCCCGGACCAAATTTTACTGTTGTTACCGATGCTGACACCGGGCCCAACGTGCGTGTGCGCACCAATACTGACGTTATCACCGATCGTTGCGCCGGCCTCGATAACGACGTATTCTCCGAGCGAAACGTTACTCCCCAGAGTTACCCCTTCGGCCACCCGCGCGGTATCCGCAATGCCGGTCGCCGGCAATGGTGTGGTATCTAAAAGTTGTGCCACTTTGGCAAACGCCGCATAGGGATTAGCAATGACAATAGCATTTTGCACATCGCTGTTTTCAGCATCTTTCGGTGACAGTAATACCGCGCCCGCTGCCGATTCCGCTAATTGACTTTTGTAGCGACTGTTTGCCAAAAAGGCCACTTGTTGAGCATTCGCTGACTGCAGGGTACCAACCCCTGTAATGACAAGGTTCGCGTCACCGCGAACCTCACCACCAACATGCTCGGCAAGTTGTTGCAGAGTATACTCAGTCATTCATTAATTACCTGAAGACATCTCAGTAACCACTTCGTCAGACAAATCGTTGTCTGCTTTCATGAACGCGACTGCACTGCTTTCCAGCACAAGGTCATAACCTTGCTCAGCGGCTACGGCGTTGATGGCCTGCTGTACTTTACCGAGCAGCTCGTTACGTTCTTCCTGCTGGCGACGGCGAGTGTCTTCCTGCAGCGCTTTGCTCTTCAGCTGTGCCTCAGAAATCAACTGCTCCAGTTCACGGTTCAGTTGCGTCTTCTCGTCATTTGACATGATCGACGCATCACGCTCTTGCTTTTGACGCAGTTCCTGGATTTTAGTCTCCAGTTGACGCATCTCTTCAAAGCGATCCTGGAACTCGGCCTGCAGATCTTGTGAGATTTGTTCACGCTGCGGTAATTGTTGGAAAATCGACATCATATCGACCACACCAATCTTCTGCTGCGCTTCGGCTGCACCGGCAAACAGAGCGGTAGAGAGTGCTACAGCGGCTGCCGTTGTTTTAATTAAAGTTTTCAATGTTAACTCCTCAATAGACTGTTGTTCGTTTTAAACGATTCTTTATAGTTTATCAGAATGTGGTACCGATATTGAACGAGAACACCTGCGTTTCATCGCCCTCAACCTCTTTCAATGCCCGACCCAATGAGAACGTCAATGGCCCCATCGGTGATATCCACTGCACCGACACACCGGCCGATACACGGAACTCGCCCGGATCACTGTAATCCGATAATGGCTGACTGTTGGGCACCAAATCCAGGTCTTTGTATTGGTCGTAATCGAATTCAGTATCCCACACTGTTCCCACATCCACAAATACACTGGTGCGGACACTGTTACGCATACCTTCATCGATGAACGGGGTTGGTACAATTAATTCCAGACCCCCGACAACTTTAGCGTTACCGCCGACCGCATAGCGACTAACCTGCACGCTTTCAGCACCTGTTCCTTCCGGGTAGCCGCCTGGCAGCCCCGTCCAGTCAGGCGGCCCAGTTACCTGATCCGCGTAGCTATAAATTGCGCGCGGACCCACGGTATTAGGTTCGAAACCACGCAAGTCGCCCTGACCACCGACGCGGAAGGACTCCCAGAACGGCAACAGAAACTCGTTACCGACATCGTCTTCACCATAGCCGTTACCATAACCAATATTTAAGCGTGTCAGGAATGACCACTGCTGATCGTCCGAAAGCGGTATGTAATATTTAAAATCGTAGTTGGCTTTAAAGTATTGAATATCACTAAACGGCGCTGAAACTTCTACTGAAGCACGTTGCGACGAACCAGCAGTTGGGAAGGTACCACGGTTTAGCGTGATACGTTGCCAGCCAGCATTAAATTCGTAGATATCAAAAGCAACACCCTCGTCCGGGTTTTCACGATCCAGGAACGCCGAGTAGAACTTTCTGATCTGTTCATAGCCGTCAACATTACTGACTTCCTGCTGCTTATAACCAATACCAAAATTAAAGCTGTTGATTTCATCAACCGGGAACCCGATGTTTGATGAAATACCATAGGTTTTCTGGTTATAGCGAATTAAGTTTTCAGCTTGTCCGGCATCAAATTCACTCATGTATAACTGACCGGATAAACTCACGCCGTTGATGGTGAAGTAAGGGTCAGCATAAGACACACTGAAGTTTTTATTGAAGCGACTGGTGGAGACGTTAATGCCCGCCCGATTACCGGTACCCAGGAAGTTATTTTGTTGTACGCCCGCATTTAATTGCAGACCCGAGTAGTCGCCGTAGCCGATACCGGCGTTAAAGGAGCCCGACGGCTGCTCTTTCACTTTATAAGTGATATCAACTTGATCATCACGACCGTCAACTTTTTGGGTTGAGCTTTCGACGGTTTCGAAAAAACCCAGCCGTTCCAGTCGGACTTTGCCCTGCTCGACTTTGTCGTCCGACAACCAGGCACCTTCGAGCTGACGCATTTCACGGCGTAGCACGCGATCCTGAGTAAGGCTGTTGCCTTCAAAATTAATGCGACGGACGTAGACACGGTTACCCGGGTCAATCGAGAACGTCAGTTTGACCGTTTTGTCGTCGTCATTCCGTTCAGGAATGGCACGAACTTCCGGGTAGGCATAACCAAAGCGACCAAAGAACCGTGAGATCATGTCTTCGATGTAGGTGACCTGCGCAGCGTTGTACAGCGAGCCTTCCTCGATGGTGGCAATGCGCTCAACCAAATCATCGTGACCTTTAAGATCACCGATGACATCGGTACCGCTGACGCGGTATTTTTCACCTTCGTCAACGTTAATGGTGATGTAAATGCCTTCACGATCCGGTGTCATCGATACTTGTACCGACGTTACCGTAAATTGCAAGTAGCCACGATCGCGGTAGAACGACTCCAGCGTTTCTAAGTCACCGCTCAGTTGTTCTTTCTGATAGCGCTTCTCACCAATGACGTTCCACCAGGGTAAATCGTCTTTTAGCTCAAACGCATCCAACAGCAACTCATCCGGGAAGGCCTTGTTGCCAACAATGTTGATCTGTGCAATTTCAGCCGCATCGCCTTCATCGAAGGTCATCAGCAGTTCAACCCGGTTACGCGGTAGCTCGACCACTTCGATGGTAACTTCAGCGTTGTATTTACCAACACTGTGGAAGAAATCTTCCAGACCCTTTTCAATACCCGAAATGGTGGTGCGGTCAAGTGGCTCACCAACAACAATATTGTTGTCCTGCAGGCTTTGTTCAAGCTGTTCGTCTTTAATGTCTTTATTGCCTTCGAACGTAATCTCAGCAATGGTAGGACGCTCGCTCACCTGAAATATCAGCGTGCTGCCGTCGCGTTTTACTTCGATGTAGTCAAAGTGCGTAGACGAATACAACGACTTAATCGCGCTGCGAATTTGCATCTCGCTGACATCATCGCCAACCCGGACGGGAATATAGGTTAACGCGGCCCCCAGGGCAACGCGTTGCAAGCCTTTGACTTCAATATCTTCAACTACAAATTCTTCTTGTGCGTGCACCGGCGAAACCGCCGCTGCCACCATGGCACTCACTAACAGCTTTTTAAACGTCATTATGAATAGCTACTTATTGTTGATTCTAAATCAGAATGCGTACCGAACAATATCATTACTGATGGCCAGCACCATTAGCGCAAAAACCAGTGCTGCCCCAATTCGATAGCAAACATCTTGTACTTTTTCTGAAACAGGCTTTCCGCGTACCCATTCGACCATAAAAAAGGCCAGGTGCCCGCCATCTAAGACCGGCAATGGCAACAAATTAATGATACCCAGGTTAACGCTCAGTAGTGCCAGAAAACTGAGAAAATAAACAAATCCGTTGCCGGCACTGACTCCTGCCCCTTCAGCAATACTTAGCGGTCCTGCCAAGTTTTTAACCGATACGTCGCCGGTTAATAATTTTCCAATCATTTGTACGCTGATGACCATCAAGTCCCAAGTCTGTTGCGCACCTTTTACTAAACCGCCGACAATACCATATTGATGGTTAAATACATAACCCTCAGGTAATGCCTCGGTCTTTGGCATAATGCCAAGATAACCTATGACACCGCTGGCTCCTTCCTGTTCCCCAACAAGGGCGGAAATTTGTTGGAGATTGCCATTTCGGGAAATGCCTAAAGCCAACATTTGCCCCGGTGACTGCCGAATCACTTCGGTCAACTGCTGCCAGTTTGTTACCGCTTCGCCGTTGACGGTTTCGATCACATCGCCTTGTTGCAGACCCGCTTCGGCTGCCGGCGAATCATCCATCACTTCGGCCAACTCGGTATAAACGTGCGGCTGATAAACGTCGATACCAAGACTACCGAAGGTCGAATCGGTTTCCGGATCAAACTGCCAGTCACTGAGGTCCAGTGTCTGCATACGTTCATTACCATTGCGGCTGCGCACCACCAGCGTAACGTCTTCATTGCCAATCGCTGACATCAGACCCAATTGCACCTGCTGCCAGTCATAAGCCTCGATATTACCCACTTGCACAATCTCGTCACCGCGTTGCAAGTTGGCGCGGCTGGCGATGGAGTCTGCGGCAACCTCACCGATGATTGGCTTCACCGTTGGTACCCCAATGCCAAACATCAGCCACAATACGGCAACCGCAAGCACAAAGTTAGCGATAGGTCCGGCTGCCACGATCGCAAAACGTTTATACACCGACTGAGCATTAAACGACAAATGCCGCTCGTGCTCAGCGACCTCGTCAACCCGTTCGTCGAGCATCCGCACGTAACCGCCTAACGGAATAACACCCAGTTGATACTCGGTACCGTCTTTGCCGGTACGCGACCAAATGGCCTTACCAAACCCCACCGAGTAGGTGATAACCTTTACCCCACACCGACGCGCGACCCAGAAGTGACCAAACTCATGAAACGCCACTAAGATGCCCAGCGTGACCGCAAACGCCGCGGCGTACCCTATAAAATCAAACATAAGCCACCTGCTTAACGCGTTCGCGCGCCCGCTCTCTGACTTGCTGATCCAACTGCAGCAAGTCGTCTATCGAGGCACAATGGAACATTGGCTGGTGTTGTAGCACCCAGTCGCACACTTCGGCAATTTGTGTAAAACCAATCTGCTTCTTTAAAAAGGCATCCACAGCAATCTCATTCGCCGCATTCAGGCTGGTGGTTGCGCTTTGTCCTTCCCAGCAACTATCAATGGCTAATTGCAGGCATGGGTAGCGCGCCGGTTCAGGCTGTTTAAAGGTCAGCTCGCCGAGCCGGGTGAAGTCAAGGCCACCCACACCGCTGTTAATACGGTCGGGAAAACCCAATGTGTGCGCAATCGGAGTGCGCATATCCGGCTGGCCGAGTTGCGCTAACACCGAGCCATCAACGTACTGAACCATTGAGTGAATCACACTTTGTGGGTGGATCACGATCTGCAGTTGTTGCCGTTGACAATTAAACAACCAGCGCGCTTCGATGTATTCCAGGCCTTTGTTCAACATGGTCGCCGAATCAACGGAGATTTTCCGGCCCATCGACCAGTTGGGATGATTGCAGGCCGCTTCCGGCGATTGTTGCGCCAACTGAGGCAGCGGCAAATCCCGAAATGGGCCGCCGGAGCCGGTCAATAAGATATGATCAATACCGGCTGCAGCGAGATCCATGTACCCAACCTGCTGCTGTTGCTGCTCTGGCAAACACTGAAAAATCGCATTGTGTTCACTATCAACCGGTAATATGCGGGCGCCACTTTGTTTGGCGTGTTCAATAAACAACTGACCACTGACCACCAAGGCTTCTTTGTTGGCCAACAATACCGTTTTACCGGCATCAATGGCGGCCAGCGTTGGACGCAACCCGGCCGCACCGACGATAGCGGCCATCACAACGTCTACGTCGGCGGCTGCACTGACATCGGCTAGGCCTTGCTGGCCATACAGAACGGTCGTTTGCTGGGGTGCCAAGGCGCGCTCAAGTTTGACCGCGTCATCAGCACAACCAATAACCGCATACTGAGGTTTAAATTCACGGCAAAGCTCGGCCAGTGCATCCACTTGCGTCATTGCCGTTAACGCAAACACACTAAAATCGTCGCGATGACGACGCACCACGTCGAGTGTGTTTTTGCCGATAGAGCCTGTTGCTCCCAGAACCGTAATACTGCGCATGGTTTAGTGTAGGAACTCCAGATAAGCAAGGGTGAAAATCGGTACCGCAGCCGTCAAGCTGTCAATTCGATCGAGAATACCGCCGTGGCCAGGCAATATCGACCCACTGTCTTTTACCCCGGCAGCGCGTTTAAACATACTCTCGTTCAAATCACCAAACACTGAGGCTACCACCGTGAATAATCCCGTTAAATAATACCCGGTAAACTGATCCGCCGGAATCTTAGTCCAGTGCGACACCACCATCATCACCACAAACGCCAGACTGATACCGCCGCATAACCCTTCCATGGTTTTACCGGGACTCACGGCTGGCATCATTTTATTACGGCCATACCGCACACCGGCGAAATAAGCGCCAACATCGGCTGCCCATACCAATAATAAAATGAACAACACCACCCAGCCACCAAAATAAGGTTGCAGGTCGATATTAATCGAACGTACGGTGATTAATGCTGCCCAGGTCGGTACAAAAATTAACAGCCCAAATAAACCAACAATAGAGCGTGTGCGTGACCACAAACGCCGGCTTGACGGGTAATTTACGATCAGCGCCAGGGCGCAGACCCACCAGACACCGCCCGCAACAATGGTGTAATAGATGAGCGGGTCTAGGGTGCCGTCTGTCCACAGATGTTGGTACGGCACGAATAAGCTGAGCACACCAATGATTGCGCCCACCGCCACGGTATAGGCGATTCGACCGCTGGTTTTTGTCACCCCCATTAACGGCGACCATTCCCAGGCGCCCAGCATCAGCACGGCTTGAATGAAAAGAGAAAATCCCCAAAGCGGCAATAAAAAGACCGCATACAAAGCAACCGGTATTAACAGCAAAGCTGTGAGTATTCGTTGTTTTAACAAAAATTATTCCTCTACCCGGGTTTCCAGATCGCGCATGACGCTGTCGAGCTGCTCACTGGTTAAACCAAAGCGACGTTCGCGCTGAGCGAACTCAGTAATTGCTTTGGAAAACGTTTCGTCGTCAAAGTCAGGCCATAAAACGGGCGTAAAATACAACTCCGCATAGGCAGCCTGCCACAATAAAAAGTTACTGATGCGACACTCGCCACCGGTTCTGATTAGTAAGTCCGGAGTCGGCTGGCCCGCTAATTGTAACTGCGCCGCAAAGCGTTCACTGTTGATGTCTGAGCTACTTAAGGCCCCGCTTTCAACCTGTTTCGCCAATGCCTGCGCTGCTTGGATAATATCCCATTGACCACCATAGTTGGCCGCAATGTTTAAGGTCAATGCGTTATTATTCGCGGTCTTTTCCTCGGCTTCGCTGATTTGCCGCTGCAGACGAGTGGAAAAACGCGACTTATCGCCAATGATATTCAATTTAATGTTGTTCTGGTGCAGCTTTTTCACTTCGCGTTTCAGCACCGTCATAAACAAGTCCATTAACACCGAAACTTCTTTTTCCGGACGTTGCCAGTTCTCGCTACTGAAAGCGAATAAGGTTAACGACTGAATACCATTACGACGGGCGAAGGCGACCGCACGCCGAACAGCCTCGGCGCCAGCTTTGTGACCAAAGGTGCGCAGTTTACCACGCTGTTTTGCCCACCGGCCATTACCGTCCATGATAATTGCTACGTGCTTAGGCACTAACTGCTGTAGCGATGGGAGTTCTGTCATGCTTCTGCCATAGATAATAAAAACGCCGCGCGAGAAGATCTTACACGGCGTTTAACACCAAAATTGAGCGCTAATCGAATCAGACTTCCATTAAGTCTTGTTCTTTTGCCTTCAGCGCTTCATCGATCTGCTTAACATATTTGTCCGTGATCTTTTGGATTTGTTCCTCAGCAGCGCGTTCTTCGTCTTCTGTGATTTCCTTTTCCTTCAGCAATTCTTTCACATCGCTGTTGGCATCACGACGAATATTACGAACCGCGACACGGCCTTGTTCCGCTTCGTTACGAACGATCTTAACCAGGTCACGACGACGCTCTTCGGTTAACGGAGGCAGAGGAATGCGGATGACTGAGCCGGCCGATGCAGGGTTTAAGCCCAGATCAGAACTCATGATGGCTTTCTCAACGGCCTGAGTCGATGACTTATCAAACACCGTCAATGCCAGGGTGCGGGAATCTTCTGTAGTAATGTTTGCCAGCTGTTTTAGCGGCGTGTCGCTACCGTAGTAATTCACCATCACGCCATCGAGCAGGCTTGGATGAGCACGACCGGTACGAACTTTACTCATTTGACTGCGCAGAGACTCTACGCTTTTTTGCATGCGCTGTTCAGCGTCTTTTATAATTTCATCAATCACGTTGCTACCTTTTACTTGATTCTTTGATCATTATTGGCGTCTTTACTGATCAGTGTACCTTCTTCTTCACCAAGAATCACTGACCTTAGCGCACCAGGCTTGTTCATATTAAATACACGGATCGGTAAACCATGGTCACGAGCCAGGGTAAATGCGGCCAAATCCATCACTTTTAATTGTTGCTGCAACACATCATCGTAATTAATGTGGCGATACAACGTCGCGTCAGGGTTTTGCACGGGGTCAGCAGAATAAACGCCATCGACCTTAGTGCCCTTCAGAACCACATCCGCTTCGATCTCGATGCCGCGCAAACACGCCGCAGAGTCGGTGGTAAAAAACGGGTTGCCAGTACCGGCTGAGAATATCACCACTCGGCCTGACTTGAGTAAACTGATGGCTTCCGCCCAGTTATAGCTGTCACACACACCGGTCAATTCAATCGCGGACATTAAACGCGCGTTAACAAAAGCACGGTGCAGTGCGTCACGCATGGCAAGACCGTTCATTACGGTCGCCAGCATCCCCATATGGTCGCCAACGACCCGATTCATTCCGGCCTTAGCCAGGCCTTCACCGCGAAATAAATTACCGCCGCCGATAACTAAGCCCACTTGCACACCAAGTTCGACCAATTCTTTAATTTCTTGTGCCATTCTGTCCAGCACTTTTGCGTCTATACCGAAAGGCTCATCGCCCATCAGTGCTTCGCCACTGAGTTTTAATAAAATTCGTCGATAGCTGGGTTTCGGGTGGGTGCTCATCATAGCCTCGCTTTAGCCTTTTATTCGATAAGAAGTATATTCAAAAAAAACCGCGTCCTGAACCTTCAAGACGCGGTTTTTGTTCATTACTTAGGGGACGACCCGGTCACAAAGAATTAACCTTTGCTCGCAGCCGCCACTTGAGCTTGAACTTCAGACGCAAAGTCTTCTTCTTTACGCTCAATACCTTCACCAACTTCGAAACGTACAAACGTAACGACGTCTGCACCTTCTTTCTTCAGCAATTCGCCGACAGTCATTGAAGGATCTTTAACGAAAGGCTGACCTGTCAGGCTGATTTCGCCGGTAAACTTACGCATACGGCCTTCAACCATCTTCTCAGCGATTTCTTTCGGCTTACCGCTTTGCATAGCGATATCAACCTGAATAGCACGCTCTTTTTCAACCACTTCAGCGTTAACATCTTCAGGCTTAACGAATTGTGGGCTGCTTGCTGCAACGTGCATGCAGATATCACGAGCCAGGTCTTCGTTACCGCCGTTCAATGCTACCGCTACACCGATGCGAGCACCGTGCGTATAGGTTGCAACAACATTGCCTTCTTCGATGGTTGCAACACGACGTACAGCCATGTTTTCACCGATCTTAGCAACCAGGTCTTCACGTTTCTTCTCAACGGTTTCACCGTCGATTTCTGTTGCGCGAAGTTTTTCAATGTCGTTTTCTTTGTTAGCGAACGCGGCGTTGATGACTTGGTCACCGAATGCCAGGAAGCTGTCGTCACGAGCAACGAAGTCGGTTTCACAGTTCAGTTCAACCAATGTTGCCTGGTTACCTTCAGATTTCACCAAGATAACGCCTTCAGCCGCAGTACGACCCGCTTTTTTCGCTGCTTTTGCCTGACCGCTTTTACGCATCAGTTCAATCGCTGCTTCCATATCACCGTCGACTTCCTGCAACGCTTTTTTGCAGTCCATCATGCCAGCGCCAGTGCGCTCGCGCAGTTCTTTTACCAGAGCTGCAGTAATTGCCATGGTTTTATCCTCGATTATTCTTCAGTTGCTTCAACAAATTCGTCAGCGTCTTTTACATCGCCTTGCGCAGCGCCAGCTTCTTTAACAGCAGTAGCGGCAGCGTTTAAGTACAACTGTACCGCACGAATGGCGTCGTCGTTACCTGGGATGATGTAGTCGATGCCGTCTGGGTCAGAGTTGGTATCTACAACAGAAACCACTGGGATACCCAGGTTGTTCGCTTCTTTCACTGCGATGTGCTCGTGATCCGCGTCGATTACGAATAAAACGTCAGGCAAACCGCCCATGTTTTTGATACCACCCAGGCTCTTCTCAAGCTTTTCCATTTCGCGGGTGTTAACCAGCGCTTCTTTCTTGGTTAGCTTTTCGAAGGTACCGTCCTGGCTCATGGTTTCGAGGTCTTTCAGGCGCTTGATCGATTGACGAACGGTTTTCCAGTTAGTCAACATACCGCCTAACCAACGATGGTTTACGTAGTACTGACCGCACGCTTGTGCTGCTTCTTTTACTGACTCAGCAGCGGCACGCTTAGTACCAACGAACAGGATTTTACCTTTGTTAGAAGCCACGTGCTGCAGGTAGCTCAACGCGTCGTTGAACATAGGCACGGTTTTTTCTAAGTTGATGATATGAATCTTGTTGCGAGCACCAAAAATGTACGGCTTCATTTTTGGGTTCCAGAAACGAGTTTGGTGACCGAAGTGGACACCCGCTTTCAGCATGTCACGCATTGACACGTTTGCCATAATCTTTTTCCTTTTGTAGGGGTTAAGCCTCCATACACCCCATAACACGACCCAGGCTATTGACTATAGCGCCTTGGGCACCCCGTATTATGTGACGGTATATGTGTGGTTTAAAGTTAGTTTAAGTTGCCTTCAAAACGGCGCGCATTTTATACCATATCCGCACTGGCAACACAACAGAAAGAAGATAGCGAAAAGCGCCTCTGGCTGATAAACTAGCGCCACAATGAACGACTAAATGACAGTACAATTTCGATAACAGAGAGCCGTACGAATGGATATATCGATAAAGACCCCGGAAGAAATAGAGAAAATGCGCGCGGCCGGCCGACTGGCGGCCAGCGTACTTGAGATGATTGGCGACTACGTCAAACCTGGTGTCACCACCGAAGAGCTGGATGAAATTTGCCATAAATACATCGTCGATCACGGTGCCTATCCGGCACCTTTAAACTATCACGGGTTTCCTAAGTCGATTTGTACCTCCGTCAATCACTGCGTCTGTCACGGTATTCCCGGCCCGAAAAAATTAAAAGACGGCGACATCATGAACATCGACGTGACCGTCAAGCTCGATGGCTATCATGGCGACACCTCAAAAATGTTTGTGGTGGGCAAACCGTCCATTTTAGCCGAGCGTTTAATCCGCGTTACTCAAGAATCACTCTACAAAGCGATCAAGATGGTTAAGCCCGGTGTTCGCCTCGGCGATTTCGCCGAAGTGATCCAGCAACACGCTGAAGGACACGGTTATTCCATCGTGCGCGAATACTGTGGTCATGGCATCGGCGCCGTATTTCATGAAGACCCGCAGGTGGTTCATTACGGTAAAGCGGGTACCGGTGAAGAACTCAAGGCCGGTATGTGCTTTACCATCGAACCCATGGTAAATGCCGGCAAACGCCACACCAAACTGATGAAAGACGGCTGGACCGTATTAACCAAAGACCGCAGTTTGAGCGCACAGTGGGAACACACCTTGCTGGTGACGGAAGACGGCGTGGAAGTATTAACCCTACGTGCTGAAGAAGAAGATACGCTGCCGCGCGTCATCAAGCACGATGATTAGCCCAGAAAGGGAAATACAACGATGATCGACCCCGTCGCCTCAGAACACTTAGCTTGTGAAGATTTTTACAGCCAGTGGCCGGCGGCGGACGCCGCGCCGTCACGTGAGGCGTACCAACAATTGCTTGAGCGCTATCGGCAATGGTCAGAGCAACAGTTTATCACCGCCGATATTGACGCGCTGGTACACCACCGCTCGACGTTTTTTGATCAGTTATTGCAACGCTTATGGCAACAGTTTCAGTTGAACGAAGAAACCGTTTCACTGGTTGCAGTGGGCGGTTTTGGACGTCAGACCTTACACCCGGGCTCCGACATCGACCTACTGATTCTGGACGATACCCAGTCGGCCTCGGCCGCCAGTAAGTTAACCGCTTTTCTCACCTTTCTCTGGGATCTGCACCTCGATATTGGTCATGCGGTACGCAGCGTCGCCGATTGCTTTGTGCAAGCTGCGGACGATATCACTGTCGCCACCAACTTGATCGAAGCTCGCTATCTGTGTGGCAACGAAACGCTGTTTCAGCGTTTTCAGCAACAACTGGTCAGCGAATTTCCATGGTCCAGTCGCGATTTCTATCAGGCCAAACTGGAAGAGCAGGAACAACGCCATCAACAATATCATGGCACGTCCTACAATCTGGAACCGAACATCAAATCCAGTCCCGGCGGTCTGCGCGACATCCAAACCATTGGCTGGATCGCCAAACGTCACTTTCAGACTCACTCTGACGAGAGCCTGGTCGAATACGGCTACATGACCGCCGATGAATTTGTTGAGTTGCGGGATTGCATGAACTGGCTCTGGCGCATTCGCTTTGCACTGCACCTGGAGGTCGGCAAACGCGAAGACCGGCTGCTGTTTGATTTCCAGCCCGGTGTTGCCGTGCGCTTAGGCTACGGTAATGAAGGTAAACAGTCGGTAGAGCTGATGATGAAGGACTACTTTAAAGTGGTGCTACGGGTCAGCGAGTTAAACCAGATGCTCTTGCAATTTTTCCAGCAGGCCATTCTCGGCGCACAGGATCTGATGGACTCTACGCACTTGGATGCCGATTTTGCCGTTACCGGTCATATGCTCAGTGCACGTCATGATCAGGTATTTGCAAACCGCAGTAATCTGATCAAAGCGTTTTTACTGATTGCTCAGCATCCTGAAATAAACGGTATCCAGTCCCACACGATTCGCCTGCTGCGCAACGCCAGAGCACAACTGCATGAGCCGCTGAGCTACGATGCCGACTGCCGCAAACTGTTCTGTCAGTTGATTGAACACCCGAATGGTTGCGGCCGAGCCTTTGCGCTGATGCATCACCACAGTGTGATGGCCAGTTATTTGCCACAATGGCAGCAAATTGTCGGGCAAATGCAGTTTGACTTATTCCACGCTTACACCGTCGACGAACATACCTATCGACTGGTGCGCAATTTGTACCGCTACAGCGATGCAGCGTACGCCGGCAATTTCCCGTTGTGCGAACAACTGGTTAAGCAGATGAAGCGACGCTATTGCCTTTATTTGGCTGGCATTTTTCACGATATTGCCAAGGGCCGCGGCGGCGATCATTCAGAATTGGGGGCAATGGACGCGCGCAATTTCTGCCATCAGCATGGCTACAGCGACGATGATGCAGAGCTGGTCGCGTGGCTGGTCGAGCATCACTTGACCATGTCGGTGACGGCTCAAAAACGTGACATTCACGATCCTGATGTGGTGCAGAATTTCGCCAATAAAATGCAGACTAAGGAGCGTCTCGACTTCTTATATTGTCTTACCGTTGCCGATATTCGAGCCACTAACCGTTCGCTCTGGAACAACTGGAAAGCCACCCTGCTGGAAGAGTTGTATAACGCCACACGTTACTTACTGGAGCAGAACAGCAGCAGCCCAACGCTGGATGTTCGTAAAAAAATTCAGCAGAATAAAGCCAACGCCATGGCGCTGTTGCTCAGCGCTGGCTTTAACGAGAACGACATTCAAAGTCTGTGGGGTCGTTTTACCGCCGATTATTTTTTCCGTCATACCGCCGAACAAATCAGCTGGCATTCGCAACATATCCTGAAGTTGTCTGCCGAGCAATTACCGCTTATCCTTATCGGCGATGAGAACAATTACGGCACCACTGAACTGTTCATTTACCACCATGAACAGAGCCATTTGTTCGCCTCGGTCGCCGGTGTTCTCGACGCTCAGCAGTTGAGTATTCTGGATGCGCAAATACTGGCAACCCGTGACGGTTTTGTGATGGACACCTTTGTGCTGCTGCAACGTGATGGCAAGCCGCTGACCGACCCGCAACGCATTGAGGAAGTCAAACAGCAGTTACTGGACGTGCTGCATCGGCGTCAGTCGGTACCCGAAAACCACCGGCCATTATCACGCCGGATGAAAAACTTTGAGGTGAAGACACGGGTGAAGTTTTTACCCAGCAAGCATCAGCGCCGCACGACGTTTGAGTTAACCACACTCGATCGGCCGGGTTTGGTTGCTAAGCTTGCGGCCATATTGCAACGTCTCAATGTCAGTGTATTGGCAGCCAAAATCACCACCATCGGCGAACAGGCCGAGGATTTATTCATTGTTGCTTCCGCTGACAACGAGGCGTTATCAGAGCAGCAACGAGAACAACTTAAACAACAAATCGTAACAGAATTGGATTACTAGGAGCACGAATGCCAATTGACTATTACAAGCAGAAGATAACCGAAGCCTTTGACAACCGTGATGCCATCAACGTCAATACCGATGACGATGATCTCCGTGAAGCGGTGCGATACATTATCGATAAAATTGACCGCGGAGAACTGCGCGTTGCTGAGAAAGTATCCGGTGAATGGGTTGTTCATCAGTGGCTGAAAAAAGCCGTACTGTTGTCGTTCCGTTTAAACGACAACTACCTGATGGAAGGTGGCGAAACCCGTTTCTGGGACAAAGTTCCGGCCAAATTTGCCGATTACGACAGCGCCCGTTTCCGCGCCGAAGGTATGCGCGTAGTACCGCCGGCGATGGTTCGTAAAGGTGCCTACATTGGCCGTAACGTGGTGGTGATGCCATCGTATGTAAATATTGGCGCTTATGTTGGTGAAGGCTCAATGGTCGACACCTGGGCTACGGTTGGCTCTTGTGCACAAATTGGCAAGAACGTGCATTTGTCCGGCGGCGTCGGCATCGGAGGTGTACTCGAGCCGTTGCAGGCTAACCCAACCATCATTGAAGACAACTGCTTCATCGGCGCGCGCTCAGAAATCGTTGAAGGGGTTATCGTTGAAGAAGGTGCGGTCATTTCAATGGGCGTTTACATCGGTCAAAGTACCCGTATTTATGATCGTGAAAACAATAAAATCCTATACGGTCGTGTACCTGCAGGCGCCGTTGTTGTGCCAGGTTCACTGCCCTCTGCGGATGGTTCTCACAGCCTTTACGCGGCCATTATTGTTAAGCGCGTTGATGCCAAAACACGCGCTAAAGTGGGCATCAACGCCCTCCTTCGCAGCGCGGAATAATCCCCCGGCGGCGAAACCGAGTGAAAGAGGCTCCCGCCTCTTTCCTCTTCTTTGCTTGTCCCCACAAAATGGCATAGGTTACTTTTCTATTTTTCGTTAAGGTCTATAGTTAACGAAACCGTTACCAAACCATTCGGGGTCGTTCTATGTTGTCACGTCTGTTTTTCCTCACTGTTTTTGTGATGCTATCGTTTAGCGTAACAGCAACAGCTCAGCAACAACGTTTCGATAGTGCCGAAGCCACCGACCCGAATAAGTTAAAATGGATGCAAGGCTTTCCGCCTCCTGCTGATAAAATTATTACTCACCCGGAATCTGATTTCTTTAGTTTTCCCAAACTCCGTTGGACCGTCTGTCATATTCGTGAATTACTTCCGACAACCCCCGTTAGCCGAGGGCTTTCAGCTCCTGCCTCATTACCTGAAAAGCTGGACTCAGAAATTGACAATATCACTTTCAAACGCCTCGATAATCATCGTGAACTGACCTGGAAGCAATCGTTAACGGAGAACTATACCGATGGTATTCTCATTCTGCACAAGGGCGTGATTGTTTACGAGGAATACGCCGGTTGCCTTAACGAGGAACGTAAACATGCCGCTATGTCCATGACCAAATCGTTAACCGGACTATTGGCCGAAATATTAGTCGCGGAGGGCACCCTCAACGCGCAGGCGACCGTTGCTTCCATTGTCCCGGAGCTCGCTGAATCGGCTTTTGCTGACGCAACGGTACGGCAAGTCATGGATATGACAACCGGACTGGATTACAGCGAAAATTACGAGGATCCCAATGCCGACATTTGGATCTACTCCGCGGCATCCAACCCGTTACCCAAACCCGATACTTATACAGGGCCAGTGGGCTACTACGAATATTTGCAAACCGTCAAAAAGGCGGGCGAACATGGCAAGGCATTTGGCTACAAGACCATTAACAGCGATGTGTTGGGGTGGATCATTGCACGTGTTTCCGGTTCTTCTGTCGCGCAATTGCTGTCAGCAAAAATTTGGAAGAATATCGGAGCAGAACAAGATGCCTACATGACCATCGACAGCAAGGGCACACCCTTTGCCGGTGGTGGCCTGAGTGCCGGTTTACGGGATATGGCTCGAGTCGGCCAATTGATGCTAAATGAAGGGACGTTGAATAACGAAAGGCTTTTTCCACAATCCGTTGTTGAACAAATCCGTAAAGGTGGTGATAAAGCCGCGTTCAGTCAAGCCAATTACCGTTATTTAGAGGGCGCAAGCTACCGCAGTATGTGGTGGGTTTTACACAATAAACACCAGGCATTCGCTGCTCGTGGGGTTCATGGACAAACCATTTATGTTGACCCCACGGCAGATATGGTGATTGTGCGTTTTGCTTCCCACCCGCTGGCAAAGAATACGCATACAGACCCAACCTCACTGCCAGCTTACCAAGCCGTAGCAGAGTACTTGTTGAGTTGTTGTGGGAAACACCAAGCTAACGCCGACGCGCACTAAGGTAGTGGTGACAGGCTCCGGCAATATGCAAGGCTATGATGCCCATAAACACAACCGCCAGTAGGCCATGAAGCTCGCGAAAAACGGCAAACTGTTGAATATCCGTCAGCTTCGCTGCCGGCAACCGGAATGCCACGAACACGTCAACCGGACGTGCCGCCGCATATTGCATCAACAGGCCCGTTAGCGGCATCAGAAACATCAACGCATAGAGCAACCTATGTACCGTTTTAGCAACGGCTGATTGATAGCGGTTTTGCGGTTCGCTTGGCGTTGGAAGTTTCAGCCTCAACCGGTTAACGGTTCGCACCACAATCAGCAACGCCGCTACCAGACCAAAACTTTTATGCATATTCAGCAGCGTCAGTTGCCACGGCTCCAGTGACCGAACCATAAGCAGACCAGCACACAACATTGACATCATTAAGGCAGCCATTGACCAATGTAATAAACGCATCGAATATGGGTAACGACTAGTCATTTTTTGCGCCCTCCCCACCGGCCGTTAACCGTTCCCATGCGCGACGCCGATAGGATTCCGCATAAGCCGCTGAGCGCGCCCGCAGGATAGGATCTCGTGTGGGCTCAATGCCATCGGGCAACACCAACGGGTCAAAGTTGATGACATGACAATGACCACTCGATTGCGGTTGCCAAGCGCTAATCTCCAACTCACCAACGACCACCCGTTGACGGTTATCCGGCCATTGTTTGGCCGGATTATTTTCATCGTCACCCGCGCCGGCAAAGGTGAACACCCAGTCAAACACCACCGTTTGCTGCGCTAACCGTTGTTGCAGCTCATCGTGCAGTGCGTCCTTATGCTGAGCCTGGGTTACCGGCTTGTTAGCACGTGGCTCGAATGACCAGCGAACCGCCCGCCGTTGACCGCTCTCATCAACCAGATAAAACGCATTGATGCTGTGATATTGCTCAGTCGCAAAGCTTGCGGTTGGCTGATAGCGAGCTTTCCAGGCCAAAAAGTCAGCACTCTCGGGATGCGCTCTGAAAAACGCCGTTATGGCCTCGGGTCCAGCTTTTAGCGCCTGTAACTGTTGATAAAAGCTCTGTGGATCCGATACTGCGGTTACCGGTGGTGTGTTCATGGCAAGTCGCCATTGCTGACTCGCACTGCTGACAAAACTTAATGCCAGACTTCGTACCGGTGCTTTCAGATCCGGTGCCGTCGGATTGTTACCGGCAATCGAAAAGCGCCCCGTAAAGGGAGTGGCGCCCGGTTTAAAAATGGTGGCTCGGCTGAATGCCGCCAAGCGGCCATTTGACACGAACTCACCTGTGACACAGATTCCCTTTGCATGCGCTCGACGAAATCCAGCGTAAACCCGTTCGCCCTGTTGTAAATCAACGAACTGCTGTGCAGTCACCTTATCAACCTTCTGCGCAAGCGCTGTCAGCGACACCGTCAGCGGCACTATCAACATCGCAATTAACCGTTTTTTCATTGCAGCCTGTTTTCCTTGAGTTTTTCGTTTCAGTTAATTATCTTGAATTAAAGATAATACCTTGTTTATTGACATAATGGTTCACCTAAACGATGCAAAATTTAGAAAAAATAAAACAACAGTGGGCGAAAGAGTGGCCTGAGCTAGATACTTCAACCATGATGTTGATTGGCCGGCTGCAACTGGTCCACAAACAAATGACAACGCGAATGAACCAGACTTTTCGACGTTTCGGACTCACCGATGCGGGTTTTGATGTCATCGCGACATTACGGCGGTCAGGTCCTCCGTATAAACTAACCGCAGGTCAGTTACTGGAGCAAATGCTGGTTACCTCAGGCAGTATGACCAGTCGTTTGGGCAGGCTTGAGAAACAGGGCTGGGTTTGTCGCTTAACGGATGAACACGACAAACGCGTGGTTTGGGTTCAATTAACACCATCGGCGCTGGCGATGAGCGACGACATCATCCTCGCTCACGTGGAAACGCAAAAGCAATTATTAGCCCACGTTCATTGCGACGACAGACGGCAACTGACCGAGCTTTTAGCGCGATACTTCGACGCGCCTCCGGAAGACGGCGCTAACACGACCCCGGACTTGACGTGACAGCTGCCGCGGAGATGGCCGGCATGATGGCGGCCATCATTACCGCAGCCTCGATGGCAGCAACCGCTTGCTTCGCCGCTTTTGAAACCACTTCGCCATTTTCTAATTGTTTGAGACGCTTTTTACGCTGCTTCAGCTCATCTTTTGTGAACACTTGTGGCAGTAATTTCGCGCTGTTTGCCAGTGCCACCAGAATTGCAATGTTGGGTTCGACATCGTCATGATCGGCCAGCACGGCGGCCCGCATTTGTTGACGTAACTGCTGTTCCGGTTGCGGATTAAGTTCAGGATAGACCTGACGCTCAAACAGCCACAATACTTTTTCTTTTTCCGCTGCCACGATACCGTCAGCCGCCAGCTTCTGTGCGACTTTATGTTTAAGGTGTTTAATTCTGCCCAGTTTTTGCACCCAATGCTTTAGGTTCAGTGGCCGCTTTGCCTGCGCTATCATCGTTAACGCTTCGTCCAGTAACGCGTCACCGGTGGTACTATCATCAACCACCGCCACTTTTTCCTTATTATCGACATCAACCTTAATGCGCTCGAGCATCAACAGCTCTGCGGTCAGTGCGCCGGCCGTTGCGTATTCGACAAAGACACCGTTCATTGTGCCTCGCTCCTCACACAGAGCGAGTAACATAATGGCTTCGTATAATGTTAACTGGTCAGGCATACTCAACTCCTTAATGCAGCTATTGCTCTAGCGAGAGTCTTACTTTATCCACAATGTTAACGCTAGCCTACCGATAAAAACTATTTTCTTAAACACTACGTATCATCAATAACTTCAAACAGTAGGAAAATAGTATGTTTGGCTTGTTTAAATCCAACCCCACCAAAAAAATGCGTAAAGAACTTCAACAGCTCCAACAAAAAGCAATGGAAATGCAACGCAATGGCAATATTCGTGACAGTTCTCACATCAGCCAA
The DNA here is from genome assembly GCF_002968395.1 of Idiomarina sp. OT37-5b. NCBI lineage: Bacteria > Pseudomonadati > Pseudomonadota > Gammaproteobacteria > Alteromonadales > Idiomarinaceae > Idiomarina > Idiomarina sp. OT37-5b. Next base: position 1,025,299 of record NZ_CP027188.1, on the reverse strand, counting down.
CAAGCGGATGAGCTATGGCAAAAAATTCAACGTATCGAAAATAAACGCTGACACCTTGCCGAGCGAAAATTTCGGCAAGCTACTATTGTTGTTTATTTCAAGACTTCTGTGTGAATAACGTCACCCTGTGCATTGCTGACTTGAATCAGACCACTGTCATCGGAAATAAAAATAGCGGTCTCTTTACTCTGCTTTGAAACAATAACCCGGTCGGCTGGAATTTCATTATCCCGTCCAACCCTGAAAACTTCGACAGTGCAAGGGAAGTGTCCCTTGCACCACTGCTTATCAACAATCCGCTGTTGCCGATCCAAGCGCGCCCATTCAGGCCGATTCGACTGATAGCTCGTCCTCGGCCAAACCACATTGACGTCATAGGTATCAGGCTTCAGCGACCACAGTTCGCCGTCACTATCGGTTAGTACAAAGGGGTGTTCAAATGAATGGTTTTCCGCCAGCCAGGTGTAGGTCTCGGACTCAAATTGGGCTTCACTCTTTTGCGCAATATCCGTTTGGTTGATTGTTAACGGATCGCTATTTAAGCTTGCTTTTATATAGTGTGCCAGCCACGCACTTTCATCAATATGACTGTAGCCAACATGAATAACCACTTTGGCTTCTGGTTCTTGGTTAAACACTTTGTCACGAAGGTTATTAACAGCCGCTTTTTCACGGGCTTCTGTGTCGCCTGAAACGTCAGAGCCATAATCGTACGAGACAAGTTGAAAACCAAGCCGCTTCGCGTGTAAAACTAAATTGGCAAAAATGGGTTCCGCTGTGTAAAAACCGGTTTTTTCTGAAACGTAACCTTTATGTGACTGCTCCCCGCCCTGCCGGGCGAGGCTTCCAACTTCTCAGGCAGCAACCGGCGCGTGGCCGGATTTACGCAAGCCTCCATTGGCAGGAACCGACAGTCCTTCGGCTCTTAGTTTGATAATACCCTGCTGGCGGATATTGACCGCGGCGTTGATGTCGCGGTCAAGCTCTGCTTTACAAGCAGGGCACGACCAGTTACGCACCGACAACGGCAGGGTGTCTACCTTGTGCCCACAGCAGGAGCAGGTCCTGGAGCTGGCGAACCACTGGTCGATTTTGACCAGATGTTTGCCCTGCTCCTTCGCCTTGTATTCCAGTTTCTGAATCAGGCCGAACCAGCTTGCGTCTGCGATGTGCTTCGCCAATTTCCGGTTCTTCAGCAGGTTCTTCACTTTCAATGTCTCGACCACCACCGCTTGGTTTTCGTCAATGAGTTGTCGGGACAGGTTGTGCTGGAAATCCGCACGTGCATTCGCTAGGCGCTCATGCGCCTTGGCAAGTTTAAGACGTGCTTTCGTACGTCCTTTGCTGCCTTTCCGGCACCGGGACAGGGCCTTTTGCTTGCGTCGCAAGTTAGACTGGGCGCGTTTCAGGAAACGGGGATTCGCCGTCTTGTTACCTTCGGAGTCGATAGCAAGATGGGTGAGCCCCATATCAACGCCCAGCACGGTATCAACGCTATGCAATGGGGCAGGTGTTTGCAAGCCGTCTTCGAGCAACAGCGAGGCATAGTATTTCCCTGTTACCGTGCGCGACAGCGTTACGCTCTTGAGCTTTCTGTCCAGCTCACGGTGGACCCGCGCCTTAATCGGTTTCATCTTCGGCACTTTGATCCAGTTCTCACCAGCACTCACACTCATGCAGTGGTAGCTGGATTGTTTACCGTGTTTGCGCTTGAACTTCGGATAACGGGCGGGAAGCTTCGGGTCAAAAAAGTTCTGGAAGGCTTCATCGAGGTTGATGCACGCTTGCTGGAGTGCAATCGAGTCAAAATCCTTGAGCCAGTGATACTTGCGGGACTTTTTCGCCACCGCCAACAGCGGCTTAAGGTCTTTCTTGGCCTTGAGCTTCAGCCCGTGGCGTTTGTACTGTGAGCTGATGATATGCAGCGCCTTGTTGTACACGAACCGCATAGCACCGAACTGGCGGTTGAGAAATTCCGCCTGTTCAGGTGTCGGGTAGATGCGTACTTTCGTGGCCTTTAACATTTCAGCGCTCATTGATATGATTCAATTATTATATGCCAGTAAGGTCACTCTTCAAGTGAGTATGCATAATAAAGCGTTGCTGTCAGATTACCTCCGAAAACGCCACAGCGTCACCAAGCTGGTTATGCATCTGGTCTTTACCACCAATCGGTTTCATCACGCCGGATACGCATACTCAATACCCACATACCCCGGCAAAGCAAAAGCGCAGCGCTCTGGTCACGCTCTTACTTTGCCTGTAGTGCAGGCGGGGCAACTATTGAAACACTGAGAGAGTATGTGCAGAGTCAGGCTACACCGGACTAGAACCGCTGCGCGGTTCCCGCTTGTATCCCCGCCCGATTGGGCGAGGGTTTACGCGGAGTTTTGCTAACTCATGCTCCGCATTTTCTGATAACGCTTCCAACGCTAAATAGCGATACCCTCGTTGCCAAAGGTCGTCTAATAAACGATGGGTAAAGACTCGATGTTGAGGAACGTGGTGAGCTTCATTAATCATCACGATCTGATACTTCTCTGCCTCATTCGCTAATGCAGAGCGGGCATTGTCAGGCACAAGCGTTTTAACATCCTGCGGTATCGTTTTAGCCGCAAGTCCGCGTTTATCAAATGATGCCAGCGCTTTGTTATACTCCCCCATGAACGAGTACGTCGTGCCAATCTCCTGAAGCAAAGCGTCGTGAACGATTTCATTATCCGAAAATTCATTTAACAGTCGATTTAACACAGAAATCTTTTCAGTGAGCGTTTTATTTTTGGTTTCTTCAGCAACCGTGCGAAAGGCTTTATTCACTTCCTCAAGATAGTCTTTTTCGGATGACTCAACCGCTGTGCTGGTGATACTGATAACGAGCGTAATCGGATAAATCCATTTTTTCATTGTCATTCTCCATGAAATTCAGCGTCGCTTAATAAAGCCCATTGATTCGTAGCCGTTGTTATTAAACTATCAAAATAACTGCGAAATGAAACAAAAGTATCTGAAATAGAAAATGCATCGCTGAACAGCAAGGTGTTGGGGAAGGATTTATTTACGAAAAGGCCCGCAACAGTTCATCGGGTATGTCGATGGATAGATCCAGTGCCTCATTGCTGTGTGGATGCTGAAAACGGATGTGCGTCGCAGCCAGTAACAGTCGGTTACAACCAAACTGGTCGCGGAAAAAGCGATTGTGTCGTCCTTCACCATGACGGCTATCGCCAATGATGGGATGGCGAATGTGCGACATGTGGCGACGTAACTGATGTTTACGCCCTGTTTTGGGTTTCAGTTCGACCAGTGAATAGCGGCTGGTATCGTGTTTTTTGCTCACTTTAAAAGGCAGTTCGATACGCTTGAGACAACGGTATTCTGTGATCGCCTGTTGGGCTTCTTTATCCTCGCGGGCATCTTTGTCCGCAATTTTATCGAGCTCTTCTTTTAACGGATAATCGATGATCCCGGCGTCATCAACATAGCCCCGCACCACCGCGTGGTAGGTCTTCTCGACCGCACGTTCAGTCCACTGCTCGTTCACTAACCGTGCCGTGTCACTGTCCAACGCAAACACCAGTAACCCGGACGTCGGGCGATCCAATCGGTGCAGCGGAAATACATGCTGACCGAGTTGATCACGCAGTAATTGCATGGCAAAGACTTTCGCATCAGAGGCAAGGCGGCTTCGATGAACCAATAACCCGGAGGGTTTATCAATCACTACCAGGGACTCGTCCTGGTAGACAATAGGTAACGGCGATGAGTCCACTAGACGTCGTCCTGTAACGGATCGGTACCGCTCAACAAAACATCAAACTCGCGGATCAGTTCGATCAGTTGCTCGTGTTGTTCCAGCTCATTGCGGAAGGTATGTGCGGCCATCGGGCTTACTGCAATTGACGACGGCAATGGTTGCTGACCATCAATTAATGCCCACATTCTTGGAATAAGTACAAACTGCAACCATTGATGGAACTCTAACGTGTCCATAGCAAAGGGCTGTTGGCTTTCGAGTGCTTGTACCGGCGGTTGGTGTGACTGCCACAAACCCAGGCTGTTCAGTTCGCGTTCAATTCGATCGAGCAATCGTGCGGCTCGTTGATACTGCTCCATCGGAGACTCCGTTACCACTTCGTTCAGTAAAACCGATATAATGAGGGCAATAGTGAGTTAAACCTACATAAAATTCAAGTTTTGGAGTTGTTGTGACGCAATCTATCAGTACGCTCGGCGAATTTTTACAAGCGGGAAAAGCGGATTATCAGGTCTTTGATTTAGGACGTTGCCTGCACGAAATTGACCAAACCACCTTTGACCGTATCGAACGTCAGCAACAACCCTACCCTTTTCCGATTCGTCAACAGGCGCAACTGGCGGTGCTGTTTCGACACCGACAACAACCGGATAACGACTACTTGTGGTTTATTCAATTGCCGCTGGATGAGCGAGGCTTATTAAGCAGCGCCGCCCGGGATCATTATCTGGAGTTTGTGCTCAACGCTCTGGGTCACGAAATCACCGGCAGTTTAACCGATGAGCAAGAGCAGCAGCTTAAGCAAAACCCCTATTTGTTCACGCCGAGTGACGTTCAGCGCGCGGCCTTACATGCCCGTATCGCGGTTCAGCGCCGGGCGGCTCCTAGCCTCTATTTTGATGACGCCGAAACCTATTTAGCATCGCAACAGGGGGACTGGCAAAACCTTGGTATGCAGGGTTTACACGATTGTGCAGCACGCCTGGCACAGCTTCCGCAACTCTGCGCCGCCATTGCGTCGCACTTCACCGATTATCCAGCGGCCGTTCGTCAGCAGCTAGCCGCCGCACTGGAGCACCAACCGTTACCGGCTAAGCTCCGTGATGCATTGGTCACGGTTGCCGCTACCAGTACCGCGGAAACACGCTGTGACGCGATGCGAGCTTTAGCCTCTTGTGCCGAACAAGGGCCGGTGATTCAATTGATTCGCAACCAGCTGACGACAACCGCAAGCGAATCGCTGGACGCGGACAGGCTGACCGTAATGGCCGCCCGACTGTGGCCGGCATTAGCTGACCCAACACGGTTAACACGTTATATTCATGCCATCGCCCAATTGCAACCGGTAATGTTCGATGCCTTGTTTCAGGATATTATCAGCTTACCGCAATTACGCCCGTTACTGCTTAGCCTGCTGGCACAGGGACAGCTTAGTAACGACAGTTTGCAGGCACTGAACCGACTAAAACAAAACGTACAGGGATAAGGCATGAGCTTATTGGATGTTCTGCTACTGCTCGGGCTGCTGTTACTCGGCTGGATATTCTGGCAGCACCGACAGCAATCGGAAAGCGCCTACCGACACGCGGCGCACTATTGCAAACAGCAGGGGCTACAATTGTTGGATGTCCGACGTGATCGCACACGCTGGTCCTTTAAGGGCCGTCAGCCGGGGTGGCGGGCGACCTTTAAAATGGGGTTTAGCAGTGACGGTGAAACCCGCTATGAAGGTGATTTGGAGTTACATAATCAACAACTTATCGGCGTCGAATTACCACCGTTTCGTGTGCCCAATCGCGAACCACTGCACTAGTAACGTCATCACGCGAGCTTACGTGGCGTCGCTATCCGTGCTGTTGCGGGCATGAAACAACAAGTCGCCGTTTAACTCGGCGACGTTAATGTTTGCCCGCCGTTGATAACCTCGTTTGAGGAAAAAATCGCGATAGTCGTCGCGCGTTACGTATACGCCAACGCCCTGTGATTCGGGATCTTCCTGCAACAGAGTATCAACCGCTTGCACCAGTAACTGGCCTAATCCGTGTTGTTGATACTGTGGCGCCACCGCAATAAAAGCCAGCATATGATAAGGCACATCCGGCATCGCCTGCTGAATACGACGCTCTTTTTCCAATACCTGCTTGGTACTTAAGAAACCCGCCGTTAACAGCATCGAAATACGCCAGTGCCAGAAACGGTTAGGGCCAAAACTGGCACCCGGCCGGGTCAGACAGGCAACACCGAGCAACGTGTCGCCGTCTCGCACACCAATAATGGGTTGGTCACTTTCCCAAAACGCCGTCAGATCTTCGCGAATCGCCGCCCGCAGGCGCTTATCGTAATCGGCTTTCTCGGCCCGAAAGATGCGTTGAAACAGCGCATCATCGTGATAGGTTTTGAATAACAGCGACGCCGCCGCTTTTAAGTCTTCGGCGGTCAAATACACCAACTCACCAGCGATTGTGTGCGTGTCGACTTGCTCAGTTGTTGCCTGCACCATTGCATCTCTCTTTGGTTGTTATTATTTCACCAACCTAGCGAGATTTTTTGATGCTGTCGAGTGCCAAATCACCCGTTCCGGTTAATTCACCGTTAACAAAAACCAGCGGCGTGCATTCATCACGAGTGGTCATGCCATCAGCATGCGTTCGGTGGGTGCGGTAGTACAACACTTGGTAGTCACTGTCATCGGCTTGCCAGCGATCACTAAAATCCGGAGTGCCCAAGCGCTGTTTAACGTCATTCACCGACAGTTGCATCGGCAGCGCCGCAATACGGTTTCGATTTTCGCGCTCATCGACCTGCCCGTCGTACTCTGCACGACCTTCTTTCCAGTCCGATTCGGTTACAATAACGCAACCCTGCAATAATAAAGACCCTGCCAAAACGGTCGCAAGAACGGGTAATGCTTTCATCGAGTAATTCTCCCAAATTGTTATTTTTGCATTCCAGGGGCGGTTGCAGCGGGTCTGCAACCCTGATTCCCTAAGGTTAATGCAAATGCTGTTCCAAATTTTAATAGCCTGTTTTTAAAGCATTTTTTATTGTCAGCATGAGGCGTTTGTCAAACAATTTGGCGAGTTCCGCGACTTATTGGTCAACACTGCGGTTGGCACAGTTCAAGAAACTCATCCAGCGTCTGTGCGATAACTTCATGTTGCGCTTTACCTATCCACTCAAGCCCAACGACTCCGCTTTGGTTATCAATACTGACCAGTAAGTCATCGGCCTCGTGCGCCAAGCCGATAAATACGGTTTCGGGTTGCTTCAACTTGCGCTTCATCAGAATGTGGCCGGTAATGTTTTGCAACAGCCGTTCCGCATCCTCTGGCCCTTGGGTTTGCAGCAATGACAGACCATGCTGTTGCTGCTGATGAGTAACGATGACGTTCAGGTCGCCGGCAAACCAACGCCCGTAATAGTCTTTCACATGCTTGTGAAAGGTCAGTTCCAGGGCTGTTTCCAGAGCGCTGAAGTCGAGTTCGGGTTGTTGTCGCACCGGTTGCCAGGCGACCTGGTCTTCATCCAGGGGTTGTCGATAGATGGGACTGTTCCATTCGGCAACGTATTCGGTAATCAGGGGATCAACCTGGGTCCGGTAACGTTCGATTAATCTGTCCAGGGCTTCGCTCATCTGGTACTCGCTGTTAAATGGCTTTAAACTACGCGCATTGTATGCGTGGAGTGAACAAATGCCAAACGACAACCCGTTAAAGCACCTTAATCTGGGTCAGACAACCGCTTACCCAACCGAATACGATGCCGGCCAACTTAAAGCCGTGCCCCGTGCGCTGAACCGTGAGCCGATCGGCATCAGGGATGCACAATTGCCTTTTGACGGCGTGGATTATTGGACCGGTTACGAAATTTCCTGGCTTAACGAGCAGGGTCTGCCGCAGGTTGCCGTGGGCTACTTTAGTGTGCCGGCAAGCACGCCCAACCTGATTGAATCTAAGTCCTTTAAGTTGTATTTGAACAGCTTTAACGAATCACGCTTTAGTCATTGGCAACAGGTACAACGTTTGATGCAGCGCGACTTATCGAACTGTGCCGGCGGTGCCGTTGAGGTTGAGCTGCGCGCATTGACCGATGTTACCGGCGAAACCGTCGATGATTTACCCGGTCAGCTCATCGATCATCAGGATATTCGTATCACCCACTACGATTACGATCCCGGCTTATTGCAGGTGGTGTCGACGACGCCGGTGCAACAGCAGTACAAAAGTCATTTATTAAAGTCTAACTGCTTGATCACCAATCAGCCGGATTGGGGCTCGGTTTATATTCACGGCACCGGTCCACAACTGGATACCGCCTCATTGCTCCGCTACCTGGTCAGTTTTCGGCGTCATAATGAGTTTCATGAGCAGTGTGTTGAACGCATTTATCAGGATCTGTTTGCGCTGGGATTTGCACAATTGAGTGTGTACGCACGTTATACGCGCCGCGGTGGGTTAGACATCAACCCGTTCCGCTCCAACTTCGAGCAGGCGCCAGCCGTTAAACGACTGGCGCGACAGTAGTTTTAGTCCGCTGGTGAAGCATTCGGGTGCGGTACACCCAGCCATTGCAGGAACCGCGCCTTTTGTTTTGCCGTTGGTTCTGCAACCGGCGTAATTGAGGCGCCCGTGTGTTGCTGTTCACCGATCACTAAGGTGGTGGTGTGCAATTGATCACGGCGGAAATAAGTGACTTCCACTTCGTCACCCACCTCGTACTCTTTCAGCGCTTCGTCGAAACGTCCGCCGGCGGCACGGAAGCCATCATAGGCGACAATCACATCGCCGGGCGTGAAACCGGCATTCCAGGCGGGACCATTACGCTCAACCCGGGTCAGCTCAATACCCGCGGGCGCGGCGTTACCACTCCAGCCAACCCAAGGGGTTTGTTTATCCGCGGAAGCAAAGCTCAACTCGAGTCCGGCGCTCGCCAGCATATCGGCAAACGGAATTTCTCCGACCGGGCTGTTGATGTTTTGTTGCCACCAGTTCTGCCACGACTGGCCGGTCAAATCCTGCAAAATCGTCAGTACATCCGCTGCCGTAAAACCGACCTCGTCAGCGTCAAAACGCTGATATAACTCGTTGTGCACGTCGCGATAGCTCACCTCGCCATCGGTTGCTTCAAGCAGCGCCATATCCAACTGCCAGGAGACCATCGCGCCCTCTGAATAGATATTGACCGAGAAGTTTTGCGCCCGATCGCCGTATTGATCACTCCAGGCTTCAAACGATGCTTCAGCAACCGACATAACCTCGGTACCTGGCTTACGGTAATGGCTCTCAATATCATCCGCCAGGCGTTCGAAGTACTCATCCGGGGTCATGATATCAGCCACCATCAACAGATGATCCTGAAAGTAACTGGTCGAACCTTCCGCTAACCAAAACAGATCGGTGTAATTTTCTTTTTGATAGTCATAAGGTACCAGTGGTGACGGTCGATACGCCTTCACGTTCCAGGTATGGACAAACTCATGGGAGGCGGTCGACATAAACGACAAGTAATCATCGCGTGAGCCATAACGGTAGCGAGGCCGCTGAATGATGGTCGAGTTGCGGTGTTCTGTCGCACCACCGGCATCGGTCGTCAGGTGTACCATAAACACGTAGCGCTCATAGGGGTAACCGTCCCAAATTTCAGGGCCGGTGGTTACCAGCTTTTTCAAATCTTCCACGGTTTGCTGATGGTCAAGGTTACCCTCTCCCCAAATCACCAACTCGTACTCGCGGCCGTCAACTTCAAATTGGTACAGATCATTAATACCCGTCTCGATTGGGCTATCAACCAGAATGTCCCAGTTATCGGCGACAAAACGATGCTCCGCGGTTTTCTCCATGCCCGACACACTGCGCCAGTCATCGCGAACGTTCAACTCCACCGACACCGGTTGCTGACGATATTCATCGGCATACATAAACACCGCTGACGCATCTAAATACGCATGCGAGTCATCAATATGGCGCGCGCGACGACCCAGTAGGTCAGCGTAGATTTGGTAATCAACGACAACCTCGTCGCCTTTTGCTGTCTCCGGGATTTGAATCCGCCAGGTGCTTTTGTCCACTTTATGCCACTGCAACGGTTCTCCATCGTCGGTCTGCGCCGAAAACTCCCGCACGCCGTTGGCTAAATTGAGAATGCGGTAATAGCCGGTACGCCAGGCCGGCATTTTCACCTCAAGATAGTCTTTATCGGTGGCCGGGAAGGTAATGGATACATCACCGGTATGGTGCGTCGGTTCGGTCAGATCGATGTAGTAATCAACGTCTGCCGCCGCTGGAAAGGTCAGTGCTGCTAATGCACTTGCAATAAGAGTCCGTTTTAACACAAGGGTTCCTCTAGTATTTTTATAATTCCTGTGACAAGGTGCTTATTAGGCTATCACAAAATGGAACGATTCCTGAGTTGATAAGACTAACGCAACAAATCAATAGGTTAACGACATTTCATCATTCTGTTATGGCGTTAGTTCAGCAGAGTCCGTACAATGGTGACCGGTTTTTACCGTTATTACGTTTAACTTTACTACGATGTATTTACTGCTTTAGACAGTACCGCCCAGTAAAAAGTAAGGTCGCATTTTGAATAACCCGAACACAGCCGAAGCGAAAATTGAGCAGCTGAGCAAGCGGTTACAGCAAAGCATTCAGTCCCGCAAGCAGCTCGAAGATAGTTTTCAGCACGACTACAACGTGCTTGCCGAGCTCATTATAAAGCTCACCTACGCCTGTGCCGGCATGGACCACGGTCTTGATAATAAACTGGTTAAGTTACGCGGCTTGTTACAGCGTAATGCCGGTATGGCGGAACTCGAGCAAGCCATCAATGACACCCAAACGGTCATCGAAAAACACACCTTAAACGTGCAGCGGCTGCTCAAACAAACCAGCGAGCAAACTCAGGAAACCGTCGCATTTTTACGCCAACAATCCTTGCAAAAAGCAGGACGGGATAGACTCGCCACCATTGAAAACATGCTCGAGTCGCCCAGCATTGCGGTCACTCATTACATTCCGGTTATGCTGGAACTGCTGCAGTTGTTCACTGCATCGGCACATTCGCTTGCTGATTCGCACACTAAACCGCAACAAAATTCGGCGGAGGTGCCATCAAGGCAGTTGCTTGAGCTGCTCAACCAGGTCGACTTTGACGGTGCAACAGGACAATTGATCCAGCGCACCAAGCTGCAACTGAATCAGGCGTTGGATCAACAACAGTTTATCGAGTTGATGTTGCAGTTAATTCGTCAGATTGTGAAAACCATCAATGATGAGCGTCAATCGGCACAAAGCTTCCTGCTGGAACTGAACCAAACGCTGACGCTGGTGCAGGGAGCGCTGCAAAATACGCTGGCGAGCCGCACCGAATTTCATGACAAAAGCGGCGTCTTGAATCAGCAGTTGCAAGCGGACATGAAGCAGCTCAATGACTCGGTCGAAACCGCAACCCAGTTGGCTGAGCTGAAAGCTCAGGTCAGCGACCATATGCAGTCGATCAATGCGGCGCTGCAACAAAAATTTAGCCTTGAGCGCGACGAGCGCCGTAACTTTGAACGTCAGTACGAAAAGGCCTCATCACGGATTAAAAATTTGGAACGTCAGGTGGAGCAATATAAGCGCCAGTTGGCGGAACAGAAGTTTAAAAGTCTGCAGGATCCGTTAACAAAACTGCCCAATCGCGCCGCCTTTGAAGAACGATTTCAGCTGGAATTCGAGCGCTGGACGCGCTATAAAGAACCACTGTGTATCGCGGTGGCAGATATCGATTTCTTTAAACGTATTAACGACAGTTTTGGCCATGTTGCCGGTGATAAAACCCTGCAGGTGTTGGCCAGTATGCTGCGTAAATCGGTAAAAGCGTCGGATTTCGTCTGTCGTTATGGCGGCGAAGAATTCGTGATTATCTTTCCACAAACCCAGCTTGAGCAGGCCATCGAACGGCTCGAACTGGCGCGCGAGAAAATCAGTAATATTCCGTTTAAATTTAAGAGCGAGGATATTCGCATCACGGTTTCCGTTGGTGTCGCACAATTTAGCCAGGACAGTGACACGGTGGTGACTGTCTTTGAAGCTGCCGATAAGGCACTATATGAAGCCAAGCGGCGTGGTCGAGATCAAATCGTTACAGCGTAATCCAAAACAACGCTGCGACGACGCCCTGGTACAACAGGAGTAAGTCACAAGAATGAGAGCAAGTATTTCTCCGCAGGGCAGTATGTCCCTGCTATCACAATTAGAAATCGAACGACTAAAAGAATCATCCAACAGCCAACTGTACAAGCTATTCCGTAACTGCTGTCTGGCGGTATTAAACGCCGGTAGCCACACCGATAGCAGCGCCGATATTTACGACGCCTACAAAGATTTTCAGGTCAATATTATCCGTAAAGAACGCGGTATTAAGCTGGAACTGATTGAGCCGCCGGAAGAAGCGTTCGTTGATGGCGAAGTGATTGCCGGTATCCGCGAGCTATTAGAGTCGGTGCTGCGTGATATTCTGTTCACCGGTGAACGCTATTCGGAAGCCGAGTTGCAAGCCGCTGACAGCGCCACACTGACGCACGTGGTGTTCGATATTCTCCGTAACGCGCGGACGCTAAAACCCATGCAGGAACCCAACATGGTGGTCTGCTGGGGCGGACATTCGATCAACGAAATCGAGTACAAGTACACCAAGCAAGTGGGTTATCACCTCGGTCTGCGTGGCTTAAATATTTGTACCGGCTGTGGTCCGGGCGCGATGAAAGGGCCAATGAAAGGCGCAACCATTGGTCACGCCAAACAGCGTATCACCAACGGCCGTTACCTGGGCTTAACCGAACCCGGTATTATTGCCGCCGAGCCGCCTAACCCGATTGTCAACGAGCTGGTGATTTTGCCGGACATCGAAAAACGTCTGGAAGCCTTTGTACGATCTGCGCATGGCATCGTTATTTTCCCGGGTGGTGCCGGTACTGCAGAAGAACTGCTGTATCTGCTGGGCATTTTGATGCACCCGGACAATAAGCGCCAAAGCCTGCCGGTTATCCTGACCGGACCGGAATCGTCGCGTGCCTATTTCGATGCGCTCGATGATTTCATTGGTGCCACCATCGGTGACGAAGCCAGAGAACTGTACCGCATCATCATTGATGATCCAGCTGCGGTTGCCCAGCATATGCATGCCGGAATGGCCGCCGTGAAACAGTACCGCCGTGATTCCGGTGATGCGTACTACTTCAACTGGACGCTGAAAATTAACGAAGAGTTCCAGCGTCCATTCTCGCCGACGCACGAGAACGTTGCGTCGCTTAATCTGCATCCGGATCAGCCGAAAGAACGCCTGGCTGCCGACTTGCGTCGCGCCTTCTCAGCCATTGTTGCCGGAAATGTGAAAGATGAAGGCATTCGCCAAATCCGTAAGCACGGTGTGTTCACCATCAATGGCGAACGTTCATTGATGAAACGTCTGGACGAGTTACTTCGTGCATTCGTCGAACAAGGCCGTATGAAATTGCCCGGTTCGGTGTATCATCCGTGTTATAAAGTGATTACGGAATAACACGAGGTTGTAATACCAGCATGCGCAAGATCGTCCTTTTATTGGTCGGCGGTACGCTATCGTATTTGGCCGTGGTCGCTCTCGTACACGTTTTGTACGAGGCCGATCCGGCGGATATGAAATGGCAGGAACGCGAAACCTACAATGCCAAACAAATCGGTCAGCTTGAGTTTGGCATGAGCAAAGACGACGTCATTCGTATGCTGGGTTCGCCCGATATTAACGAAGCAAAAGAGACATCAGCCGGTGCCCATCAAGTGTTGTTTTATCGCACTCACCATGTCACCTCCGACGGTATCACCACGAAAGATGAATGCACGCCGCTGCTGTTTCGGGATAACCAGTTGATCGCCTGGGGTGGTGACGCCTATCAGGATTATCAGGAACTGCAATGAGCCGTTGTGAAGAGCTCATTCGCTCGGCAACAGACGCCCTGCAACATCGGGATCCGGCGAGACTTTATGAGTGGGTTCAACACCTTGACAGTGAATACGGCCGCCACCGTTATCCCGAATTGCTGGTTCATGCACTGCGCACCGAAAAGCTTGAAAACAACCTCGCCATCGCCATTATCAGCGCCGTTGAAGCGCTAAAACTGGCTATCCGCTTACAGTTTCATACCCACTCTCGCCGAGTGTTGGCAGCCGCCTGTCTGTCACGGGCGTTGGCCGATGACCTTGAATACTGGCAGCAGTGCGGGTTAAAACAACCGTTATGGTCAGCGGCTTTTTGCCAGCCACCGCTAACGGATGCGTTTTATTTTACGCAGTGGTGTCTGGCACTGGCACAATGCCAGTGCCAACAACAACGCCAACCGCTGACTGAGCTGTTGTGCGGCTCCGCACGGGCTCGTTACTGGTTGTTTGCGGAGCAGCTCCCGCACAGCCCGACGATCACCACCGGCAGCGTACTGCAACACCAACCAACGCAAGCGCAGGTGGTTATGGTCAGTGCCGATGCCAGTCACTGGTTGGTATTGGACAGTAAACGCCAAACGTTGCGCAAATTACCGCTCAGTCAGCTTTCTCACTGGCAACCGATTGACACTAAAGCAACGCCGCAAAAGTTGCTGGCGCAGCTTGAATATTTACGCGCGCTGAGCCAGCACCTGCCGTCGGTAACCTTTAAAGCACCCAAGCCACTACTTACCGCCATCAAGCGCTATACGTCCGGCACCGGCGCACTGGAACCGGTCATTAATCACATCGCCCAGCGACCGATACTGGCACAAAGTCTGCGCCAGGCGGTCGAGCAACAGCAGTTGCCGGCCAATGATCCGCATCGCATGCAGCTTAAGCACATTTATTTGTGGCTGGGCGGCACCCGCGCTGCCATCATCCTGGCAACGGCCTCGTTGCAACAGCAATTTCTGCAACAGCGGGTGCCCTTGCAGCAATCACTCATGCAACGGTTAAATCTGCTGACCGAACTGCTTACGCATTTAAGTGACCTAACCGGCCATGCTCTGCCTACGCCGCCGTCGCTGTTAACCTTGTTGACCGCGGCCGACTTGTTCCGCGATCCACGCCTATTGCGCTCGGCACGCTGGCCACGACTGCACCAACTGGACTCAGCGGATAAAGAAGCCTGGCTGGGTCCTCAGTCGGCGTCAATGCCGAACAATAAGCAACGCTTATCGCGTCAGTTAATCGCCCGTTGGCAATTGGACAAGCCGCTGGCACCGTTATTACAGCCCGAACAACACACCGCACATCCGCTACCGGCAATGATGACCGTGAGTAACGTGCTGGTGGCACAGACCTTTCACTACCGTCTGCGTCTGTCTGAACCCGCGCAGGAACAGTTTGAAAATGCATTGACCTCACTCAAACTCAGTAGCGATGATGCGCGTCGCGTATTGAGTAAAGCCATCAGCCGTTGTCACCCCTACTCTCCGCTGACCGAGTTTTCGCATTCACAGTAAAAATACCTGCAATTCACTAGTCTAATAGTGCGTTACTGGCCTGTGATTCGCTTCGGTGCTAGACTTTGCGGCACGTTTACCTCCCCCTGTTTTAAAGCTGTAACATGGAATAAGGAACCTATTATGAGCACCAAGATAACGGTTATTCCCGGCGACGGTATTGGCCCGGATATTGTTGAATCTGCCATTCAAATCATGAACAAAGCGGGCTGCGATTTTGAATACGAATACGTTGAAGCCGGCCTAACCGCTCTGGAAAAAACCGGTGAACTGCTGCCGCAAGCAACCTTGGATGCCATTGAGCGCAACGGTATAACGCTTAAAGGTCCACTCACCACTCCAGTCGGTGAAGGCTTCACTTCAATTAACGTCAGCCTGCGCAAGCACTTCGGTTTGTATGCGAACCTGCGTCCGGTTAAGTCCTTCAAAGGCACCCAAGCTCGCTACGACAATATTGACATCATTACCGTCCGTGAAAACACCGAGGGCATGTACTCAGGTCTGGGGCAAAAAGTATCAGACGACGGTTCAGAAGCCGAAGCCATGAGCAAAATCACCCGTGCCGGCGCTGAACGCATCGTCCGTTTTGCCTACGAACTGGCTGAACGTGAAGGCCGTAAGAAAGTCACTGCGGTACACAAAGCCAATATCCTGAAATCAACCTCGGGCTTATTCCTCAAAGTTGCCCGTGAAATCGGCGAAGAGTATCCAAACATCGAATCGGCCGAGATGATCGTTGATGCCGCGTGCATGCGCCTGGTGATGAACCCGGAAGACTTCGACGTTATCGTTACCACCAACCTGTTCGGTGACATTGTCTCCGACCTGTGTGCCGGTCTGGTCGGCGGTTTGGGCATGGCGCCGGGGGCTAACATCGGTGAAAACTGTGCCATCTTTGAAGCCGTACACGGCTCGGCACCCGACATCGCCGGCAAAAACCTGGCAAACCCAAGCTCTGTGATCCTGGCGTCTGTACAAATGCTGGAATATTTAGGCATGTCAGACAAAGCCGACAAGATCGTTAAAGCACTGGCTGACGTCATCGAAAGCGGTGACCGCACCACTCGCGATCTGGGCGGTAGCCACGGTACCACCGACTTCACCCAAGCCGTTATCGAACGCTTATAGGGATTATGTGAAAGGCGTATCCTGCGCGGCCCTGACGTTCTTGTGAGGCCGTCGTGGGGATTGCTCAGTGAGGGTGTCTGCGCCATGGATGGTTGCAGACAAGCCCCCAGGGATGGGTTTACGGCGTCCCTCACTGAGTAACCCCACGACGGCCTCGTAAAAGGGCGTCCGAGCCGCGCGTAGCGCTAGCGCGTTCTTGGCACCCAGCGCAAATGTACGGTAATTTCTTCGCGGTCGTGATAAAGGTGCTTGGCCTGGATTTCGAAGGGTTTGGTACCTTCGGTTTGCAGCTGTTCGGTAATTTGCTGTAAGTATTCTTTGACCGCGGCATAGCGTTGTCGCATTGGCAGTTTTAAATTGAAAATGGCTTCCTGGCAGTATTCATCTAACAACCAGCGGGTCATTAACTCTCCCACCCGAGCCGGTTTTTCCACCATATCGCAGACCAACCAGTTGATGTTGCGCCGTTTTGGACGAAACTTAAAGCCGTCTTCCTTGATGTGCTGAACCTGACCGGTTTCCATCAACGAATCGGCCATCGGACCATTGTCCACCGCCTGCACCATCATCCCGCGACGGACCAACTGATAGGTCCAGCCACCTGGCGCGGCGCCCAAATCCACGGCTCGCATGCCGGCTTGAATGCGTTTGTCGCGTTCTTCTTCCGGCACGAACACCTGAAAGGCTTCATCCAACTTTAGCGTCGAGCGGCTGGGACCGTCCTTAGGCATTCTTAAGCGCAGAATACCACCGGCATAAGGGGTCTGGTTATAGCTGTAGGAGTAGCCGGTCAGTGCGTGCGCTGAATTGACGAACATGACGTGCAGCAACGGGCGTTTGGCCAGCGGTTTGTTACTCAGTAATTCGGCTTTGCGCAGGCTCTGACGCAGCGGTACCGCAAACTTGCGGCAGAACTTCGACAATTGATTGGCTTCGTTGGTGTCGGGGGTTTCTACCCGCAGTTCGCCGGCCAGCCCGAAGCTTTCCTGATGCGGTAACAACGCCTCAAGTACGGCACTGGCGCGGTCTTCGACACCCGCCATTTTTATGGCACTGAGTAGCACAAACATTTCACGCGCAAACACCAGTTCTTTAAGCGCCAGCTTACGGGCAATATGATCGGCCTCTTCGGCCTGACAATGATAGGTGACATAGGCTTGATCCGGCTGCGTCTGGCAATATCCGTAAATACCCAGTTCGGTTGCCTTATCCTGAATTTCCGCCGCACAGTCCCCTTCAAAGCCTGCCCGACACAACAGTATGATGCCACTCATTAACTCACCGCTCCTAATTTAACGGCGCCGATAAGCAACGACACCCATCCGAGAATAAACAACACACCGCCAATTGGGGTGATAGGACCAAACCACTTAACGCCGGTCAACGCCAGCGCGTACAAACTGCCGGAAAATAAAAGCACTCCGGCAATCCACAAATAACCACTCGCCAACAACCAGGGCGAACTGCTTTGCTTAATCCACAACGCCAGCGCCAGTAGCGCCAGCGCGTGGTAAAACTGATAGGTAACGCCGGTTTCAAAGGCGCGAAATAGGTTATCGGCGAGTTTACCGCGCAGTCCGTGCGCGGCGAACGCGCCTAACATCACAGCTACGCCGCCAAACAGCGCCGCAATGATCAAAAATAACTGACTCATGCTAAAAATCCTCCTATTGCATCCGCCGCCTGTTGCCACAGTTTGGGCGTGTCGGCGGCCTTGGCTTTGGTTGCCTGGAAGCCATGATCAGCACCCTGCAACCAGGTCATTTGCCAATTGTCCGGTAATTCAACCGACGCTGGCAACGGCTTACTGAAGGGATCACGAGTGCCTTGCAGAATTAATCCGGGCACCGGACTCAGACTGAGTTCTTCAAGCCGGGAATTTTGCGGCTTTGACGGTGGATGAAACGGAAAGCCTAACGCCACCAGCCGCGTGGCATTAAAGGGTGCGGCCAAACGCAGCATCACCCGACTGCCGAGTGATTTGCCCATCAACACCAAAGGTTTGTGGTCCTGCTGCAGGTGATTCAGTAATTCCGTTACCGCCTCCACCAGCACCGGCATACGATTGGGCGGCCGCGGTTTTCCGCTTACCCGAACCTGTTGCCAATACGGAAAATCAGGACGCACCACTTCGGCGCCCAGGTGTACACAGTAGTCGGCAAAAAAATCCATAAAAGGTGTTTCCGGGCCGCCGCCGGAGCCGTGTAAAAACACCACCCGGAAATCACCCTGAGGGTTTTGCTGTTGGTAATGAATCATTCGCTGAATTCTTGTTCTTCCCGTTCGACCAGCGCCAGTATCCACTGGCGAAAGGTCGCGATTTTACCCACTTCCGCCTGATTGTCACGACAAACCAGGTAAAAGGCTTTATTACGCTGCAATGCCTGCGGAAAAACCCGCACCAGGTGACCGCTGTCAATTTCCGGCTTCGCCAGCACATTATTGGCGAGGGCAACCCCCTGCCCGTGCACCGCAGCCTGTAATGCCAGACTGGAGTGGCTGAACACCGGCCCGTTATCGTTGCGATAACCATTAATACCGACCATCTCAAACCAGTCTTTCCAGGCGTTACGCGTTTCGTCATGCAGCAGCGTTTGCTTTAACAAATCTTCCGGTTCGCGAATACCGGCTTTATCCACCAAGAGCGGCGAGCACACCGGCCACAGGTATTCCTTGTGCAAACGATAACTTTTCACATGTGGCCAACGGCCATCACCATAATAAATGGCGACGTCAACGTCATCGGTCAACGAGCCACTGATCTCGTCCACCGCCTTGATGCGAATATCCATGTCGGGATGTTCTTCACGAAAACTGCTGAGCCGCGGTACGAACCATAAAATAGCAAAGCTGGGCGGCACCGACACGGTTAACGCCCCCCGCTCTGACACCAGCCGCAATTTATCGGTGGCTTGTGCCAGTTGCTCAAAGATATCGCGCAGTTGCAGGTAATAGGCCTGCCCCTCTTCGGTCAGTAACAACGACCGGTTGCGGCGGATGAACAGCTTTAGCTGCAAAAAATCTTCCAACGCTTTCACCTGATGGCTGACCGCCGCTTGAGTGACAAACAACTCTTCCGCGGCTTTGGTAAAACTGAGATGACGCGCAGCAACTTCGAAGGATTTAAGCGCATTCAGAGGGGGCAGTTTGCGCATGGTTAATCCTTATCGTCATTGTTCTTACCGCCAAAGGTACCGGCAAACTGTTCGATCGCGTGCTGGTATTTGTCGCGCGGTAACTGCTCGGATAACAATTGCAGAAAGGAGCGCAGATTATCCATCATTAATGACACTTTTACCCGCTTACCGTCTCGGAAAACCAATTCAAACGCCTGCCACCAGCCGACAAAGTTGACCGCTTCGACGTCTTGCCAGCGATAGCTGCGCGGTTTACCCCAGGCTTGGGTATACTCAATACGTTGTTTGTTCAGCCGAATGACTTTAAAAAAGATTTCCGCGCTCAGCCGGAAGGCAAGTGCAACAACCGCCACACAAATTAGGCTGTTAATCACCACAGAAACGGGTTCGGCGGGGGTCTCAATCAATGCCAGCGCAAGCACAGCAATGGCCAGCCAAATGGCACAGACAGGAACCATTTTAATGATGCCGCGATACCGCATTTGCATAAAAAAAGCGCCTCTGTTAGTTGGTGGTTAAGGACCACACTATAACAGAGACGGCCGCTGTTGGCATCGCTAACCGCAGTTACAGACGCACACCGCCGTCGATCTCGACCACACGGCCACTGAAGAAGTCGTTTTCAATGATATAACGCGCACTGTGGGCGATTTCATTCGGCTGTCCCCAACGCTTCAGCGGCACCATAGACAGCGCCCGCTCTACCGCTTCGGGTTTCATTTGTGCGGTCATCGGGGTTTCGATAAAGCCCGGAGCGATGGCACCACAACGAATACCATAACGACCCAGTTCACGCGCCCAGGTGACGGTCATGGCAACAACGCCCGCTTTGGTCGCGGCGTAGTTGGTCTGGCCGATATTACCGGCACGAGCGACACTGGAGATATTAATGATAACGCCTTTTTTACCGGCTTTTACCATCTGCGCTGCCGCTTCACGACCACACAAGAAGGTGCCGGTCAGGTTTACGTCCAGTACCGACTGGAATTGCTGCAACGGCATTTTTTGTTTCAGTTCACCGTCTTTGAATTTGATCAACAGACCATCACGCAACAAACCGGCGTTGTTGACCAGCACATCAATGCCGTCAAATTCCTGCTGAATTTGTTCAAAGACGGTTTCTACGGATTCTTCGTCGGTAATATCGACTTCGTAGCCAACCACTTTCGCCGCACCTAAGGTTTCACACCGTTCTTGTGCGTCACCAAGCACGTCGCCGTTGATGTCAATTAAGGCCAGTTTCGCGCCCTGCTGAGCGAAATCTTCTGCCATTGCCAAGCCGAGGCCTTGCGCACCACCGGTAATGACAATCACACTGTCTTTTATCTGCATGTAATTCCCCTAATTCAATATGCGTTATTTATTTTTTCGCAGCGGGCTGCACGTAATTAAAGATGCTGGAAAAGTCCTGTCGCCCGTGTCCTTGCTGTGACCAACTGTGATACAAGTTGCGGGTTAACGATCCCATCGGCGTTGCCGCGCCCGCTTTTAAGGCGGTCTGCTGCGCCAGCCCCAGATCTTTAGCCATCAGGTCGACCATAAAGCCGCCCTGGTAATCGTTGCTGGAAGGCACATTGTCCATTACCCCGGGGCACGGATTATAAACTTCCAGGGTCCAGTTACGGCCAGAGCTCTGCAGCATGATTTCTGACAACACTTTCGGGTCCAGACCGTTGGCTTTACCCAACTGCAACGCCTCTGACGTCCCCACCATTAATACCGACAACAGCATATTGTTGCAGATTTTGGCGATTTGGCCGGCACCGACATCACCGGCGCGGAAGACGTTTTTGCCCATATCGTTAAGTACGCTACGGGCGCGATCAACATTGCTCTCGGTACCGCCGCAAATGAAGGTCAAGGTACCGGCTTTGGCACCGCCAACACCACCGGATACCGGCGCATCAATAAAGGCGATCCCGGCTTTTTCCAGTTCACCGCCAACGTAGATAGCGGCTTCCGATGAAATGGTGCTGCAATCGATGACCAGCTGCGATGACTGCAGGTGGTTGATTAACCCATCATCACCCAGGTAAACGCCTTCAACATGATGATCTGCCGGCAGCATCGATACCACAAATTCGACGTCCTGAATCACCTCTTTAGCGCTGTTACAGGGCGTTGCTCCTGCTTCCTGAACCGCTTTAAGTGCAGCGTCTGACAGGTCAAACGCTTTTACCGCATGGCCTGCTTTCGCTAAGTTGGCGGCCATCGGGCCACCCATATTACCTAAACCAATAAAACCTACCGTAGCCATAGTTGGCACTCCTTCTAACGTATTCTTAGTTTGCCTCTAACACGTGCTCGAGGTCGGCCAATGGGTGCGTACGTTCGCCCCATGGCGGCATAAAGAAAGCATCCACGTCTTCCGCCGCGACATCGGCGACTGACGCATGCTGCCATTTCGGTGTTTTATCTTTATCGATCAATAAGGCACGTATGCCTTCCGCAAAGTCACCGCGAACGGCGCAATTGCAGGACAGTGTCAGCTCCAACCGGAAGCAATCCGGTAACGACAGATCACGCCCCTGCTGCAACTGGTTCCAGACAATATGTGCGGTCATTGGACAACCGTTGGCGAGGTTTTTGCGCGCCCGGCTTAGCCATTTGTCTTCCGTCTCATCATTCAGGATCGCCTCAACCACATCGGTAACATCGTCGCCGGCGGTTAAGCGTTTAATGTGATCGTGCATCGGTTCAACCTGTGGTGCCGGCATCTCGGTCATATCGTCTGCCGCCATATCGGCCAGCAAATCGGTGACTTTTTGCTTATTCAACGCTCCGGTCTCACCCCACGACAACTGTTGCAGTTTTTCCAGTAACGTCGCTTTATGGCTATGGCCAAGGTAATGATCGGCAAGGTTAAGGAATAACGCATCCTTAGCGTTCATGGTGGCGCCGGTCATGCCGAGAAACAGCCCACAACCCTGCGGCATACGGTTTAAAAAGTAGGTTGCACCGACGTCAGGGTATAACCCAATGGTCACTTCCGGCATCGCCAGCAATGAACGATCGGTCACGATGCGATGGCTGGCGCCGTTCATAAGCCCCATGCCGCCGCCCATAACAATACCGTCTGCCCAACAAATCAGTGGCTTCGGGAAGGTCTGGATAGCGTAGTCCAAGCGGTATTCCTGAGTGAAGAAGTTTTCCACTTCACTGACCAGTTTGCCCGGCTCGGCTTGCATCGCTTTGTACATGGCCACAATGTCACCGCCGGCACAGAACGCTTTTTCACCGGCGCCTTGCAACCATACGCACACCACGCGATCATCAGCGGCCCACTGTTGCAATTGCGGCAGTAACTTTTCTGCCATCGGCAGGCTCAATGCGTTCAATGATTTTTCTGAATTTAAAGTAGCAACGCCGATGACTTTGTCACCGGCGCTGATTTCTTCAATAAGTACCACGTCTTGCATGGAGTCTCCTTACAAAATTTCGCGGTCAATATCCGACAATAACCGACGCCCGATAATCAGACGCATGACTTCGTTGGTACCTTCCAGAATCTGGTGTACCCGCACGTCACGCACGTGGCGCTCTAATGGGTATTCCTTGATGTAACCGTAACCGCCATGCAACTGCAGCGCCTCATTACACACTTTAAAACCAACATCGGTAGCGAACTGCTTCGCCATCGCACAATAAGTAGTTTTATCGGCGTCATTGTTATCCACTTTGGAGGCTGCCAAACGCACCATTTGACGCGCTGCCACCAGTTCCGTCGCCATATCCGCGAGCTTAAACTGCAACGCCTGAAAAGCGGCTAACGGTTTACCAAACTGGGTACGTTCCTGCATATAGGCTTTGGCCGTATTTAATGCAGCCTGCGCGGTACCGACTGAACATACGGCGATGTTAATACGACCGCCATCCAGCCCCATCATCGCAAACTTAAAACCTTCGCCTTCGCTACCCAGCAAATTCTTCGCCGGAATGCGCACATCTTCGAAGGTGACTAAACGAGTCGGCTGTGCGTTCCAGCCCATTTTGGCTTCTTTTTTGCCGTAGCTGATGCCCGCCGCATCGGCCGGTACGACGAACGCCGAGATGCCTTTCGGCCCCTCTTCGCCGGTACGAGCCATAACCACCAGCACGTCCGTTGCGCCGGCTCCGGAGATAAACATCTTGGAACCGTTGATGACGTATTCATCGCCCTCTTTTTTGGCGCTGGTGCGCAAGCTGGCGGCATCGGAGCCGGAACCCGGCTCGGTCAGGCAGTATGAGCCCAGTTTTTCACCGGTGACCAATTGTGGAACCCACTCATCGATCACCTCCTGCTGACCGAACGAGCCGATCATCCAACTGACCATGTTATGGATGGTCATCATCGCCGTTGTCGCCGTGCAACCACCGGCCAGTTGTTCAAAAATCAGTGCCGAATCAAGCCGGCTCATACCAAAGCCGCCCGCTTCTTCTGGCGTATACATGCCCATAAAGCCCATTTCGCCGGCTTTTTTGAACACTTCCAGCGGGAAGTACGATTCTTCGTCCCACTGCGCTGCGTTTGGCGCCAGTTCCTTGTCAGCAAAGGCCTTTGCCGTATCGACAAAGGCTTGTTGATCTTCGGTCAATTCAAAATTCATCGGGCAGCCCCTATTACTTCAGGTGGATCGACATGTTCGGACCGGTTGCTTCGATATCGCTCTCGAACCAACGTGCAGTAACGGTCTTGGTTTCGGTGTAAAAACGCACGGCCTGTTTACCGTAGGCATGCAGATCACCGAAGAACGAACGCTTCCAACCGGTGAATGAGAAGAACGGCAGTGGTACCGGGATTGGAATATTGATACCAACCTGACCCACTTCGACTTCGTGCTGATATTTACGCGCTGCCGCGCCGCTGGCGGTAAAGATCGAGGTGCCGTTACCGTATGGGTTGTTATTCACCATTTCCAGCGCATCATCCAGCGTTTCCACTTCGCTGATGCTCAGTACCGGACCAAAAATCTCGGTTTTATACAGATTCATGTCCGGAGTGACGCCAGAGAATACGGTTGGCCCTACCCAGTTACCGTTTGGCAGCCCTTCGACGGTGTAATTACGACCGTCAACCAACAACTTGGCACCTTCCTGTTCGCCTTCGGTAATGACTTTTTCAATGCGCTCTTTGGCCTGCGGGCTGATCACCGGACCGTATGCGGCATTTTCATCGTTCCACGCGCCCGGACGGACTTTGGCAATCGCTTCTGCCACTTCCGGAATCCACTCTTTCGCGGCGCCAACGAATACCGCTACCGAGATCGCCATACAACGCTGACCGGCGGCACCGACCGAGGAGCCCACCAGGTTATTAATCACCTGCTGTTTATTGGCATCAGGCATGATCACACAGTGGTTCTTCGCTCCGGCAAAGGCTTGTACCCGTTTGCCGTTTTCGGTACCGCGACGGTAAATGTACTCAGCCACTGGCACCGAACCGACAAATGACAAGGCACGAATTTCCGGGTGATCCAGAATGAAGTCGACCTGTTCTTTGCCACCGTGCAGGACCTGCAGTACGCCTTTGGGCGCACCGGCCTGTTCAAACAGTTCGACCAGGCGGGTCGGTGTTAACGGGTCTTGCTCCGACGGCTTCAGGATAAAGGTGTTACCCGCGGCAATCGCCACCGGGAACATCCATAATGGGATCATCGCCGGGAAGTTAAAGGGCGTGATGCCGGCACAAATTCCCAACGGTTGGGTATAACTGTAAGAATCGATTGAGCGGGCAACGTTTTCAACGGTCTCGCCCATCAACAATGAAGGAATATTGGCGGCGTGCTCAACCACTTCGATACCACGCCAAACATCGCCTTTTGCGTCTTCGAACGTTTTGCCGGTTTCCTGTGCAAGGATTTCCGCGATTTCATCGTGATGTTCTTTTAACAGCGCTTGGTAACGCATCATCACACGAGCGCGCTCAGACACTGGCACTTCTTTCCAGGTTTTGAAGGCTTCGCGGGCACTGGCAACGGCCGCTTCCATTTCACTTTGCGTCGCACAAGGCGCTTCGGCAATCACTTCCTGAGTTGCCGGGTTGGTGACCGGAATCCACTGTTCTGACTTCGAGGCGACAAATTCGCCATCTATATACAGAGGCACTTTCTTAGACATAATTCACCTTCTTGTTGTGTTATCTTATCGCCCATTGACGCGTCGTCGGACGATGTAAATTTAATCTCGAGAGCCTGATATGACTCTGTTAATTCTTATCACTATACTCTGGGCCGCCAGCTTTTCCTTGATTGGCGTCTATCTTGCCGGCCAAGTTGACGGCTATTTGGTTGTCTTTATCCGCATGGCGCTCGCGCTGCTGACCGTATTACCACTGTTTCGCTGGCAGAGCTTGCGCAGCGACCGTCGCCAGTTACTCAAGCTGGCTGGCATCGGCGCGGTGCAAATCGGTTTAATGTATCTGTTTCTATACCATGCGTTTATCTATTTGAGTGTCGCCGAGGTGTTGTTGTTCACTATCTTCACCCCACTTTACATCACACTCATCGACGAACTGATTTTAAATCGTCGTCATTTGCCACTGATCTGGTGGCTGGCGGCAGCCATTTCCGTAGCCGGCGCAGCCGTCATTCGTTATCAGCCGCTGTCGGCTGATTTTGTCACCGGCTTTTTCCTGATTCAGGCCGCCAATGCCTGTTTTGCCCTCGGTCAGGTCGCTTATAAGCGTCTGCCTACCGGAGCCAAGCTGGCGCAAAGCCAACAGTTTGCAGCGTTCTTCTTCGGTGCTACCGTGGTTGCCGCGATCGGCGTTGTAGCCTTCGCCGACTTCGCCAAATTGCCAACCACCACGCTTCAGTGGGGCATCCTAATTTGGCTTGGCGTCGTGGCCTCCGGGCTTGGTTACCTTGGTTGGAACCTTGCCACCAAGCAGGTTAACACCGGTCAGTTAGCCACCATGAATAACGCCCTTATTCCCGCCGGTATTCTGGTCAACGTGCTGTTTTGGCAACAGCAGACCGACTACAGCCGGCTTGCCATCGGCGCACTTATTATTGTTTTTGCCGTATGGCTTGCCGGTCGCGCACAACGCTTACGACCGGCGCGGCAGTAGCCGTTTAGATCATCTCCACAGCCAGTGCGACCGCTTCTCCGCCACCGATGCAGAGCGAGGTAATGCCGCGCTTCTGCTCGGTTTGCTTAAGGGCATGCAGCAGCGTCACCAACAGGCGAGCGCCGCTGGCACCGATGGGGTGACCCAACGCACAGGCACCACCGTGAACGTTGACTTTGGCTGCATCCAGTTTCATCTCCTGGATCGCCAGCATGGTCACCATCGCAAAGGCTTCATTAATTTCCCACAAATCGACGTCGTCTTTGCTCCAGCCCAGCTTATTCAGCAGACTGTTCATCGCACCGATTGGCGCAACGGTAAATTCGGCCGGCGCCTGTGAATGGGTAGCATGCCCCATAACACGAGCCAATGGGGTCAGACCTTTCGCTTTAGCTTCACTCTCACGCATCAGGATCAACGCCGCAGCACCGTCTGAAATAGAGCTGGAGTTCGCGGCCGTGATGGTGCCGTCCTTTTTAAACGCCGGACGCAATTGCGGAATCTTGTCCAACCGTGCTTTACCCGGTTGTTCATCGGTATCAACGGTGATATCGCCTTTGCGGGTACTGTAAGTGACCGGGGTGACTTCCGCGTCAAACAACCCTTCTTTAATGGCTTTTTGTGCTTTGGTCAGTGACTGGATGGCAAACTCATCCATCGCCTCCCGATCAAGACCATAGTCATCGGCCGTTGACTGTGCATAGCAACCCATGGCCTGATGCTCATAGGCGTCTTCCAGCCCGTCCAGCATCATGTGGTCAAGCACCTGGCCGTGGCCCATACGGTAACCGCTGCGGCCTTTCGCCAACATATACGGCGCATTTGACATGCTTTCCATACCACCGGCTACCACGACATCGGCCGACCCGGCTTTGATCAGATCGTGTGCCAGCATCGCGGCTTTTAAGCCCGAACCACAGACTTTATTAATGGTGGTGGCACCGGCTGCCCGCGGTAAGCCTGCGTATAACATGGCCTGACGTGCCGGCGCCTGGCCTAAGCCAGCCGGCAACACGTTACCCATAATCACTTCCGACACATCATCGGCTGACAGCCCGCTGTTAGCGAGTGCCGCTTTGATCGCAGCCGCCCCCAAATTGGGGGCACTGACTTCACTTAAACTGCCCTGAAAACCGCCCATAGGCGTACGGTTAGCGGCTACGATTACAATGGCATCGCTCGACATCTTTCCTCCAATTGCACTTTACGTTAACGTAAACTTCCTCTAAGCTTAGATCCTAGGACAACCAAAAAGCAAGTCTGATGAGCAACAAAATCACTTATACGATCGGCGAATTGGCAAAACAATTTGACATTACCACCCGCAGCATTCGTTTTTATGAAGACGAAGGCCTGCTGTCACCTAAGCGTCAGGGTCAACACCGCATCTACACCAATAAGGACCGTGTACGGTTGAAATTGGTGCTGCGCGGCAAACGACTGGGTTTCTCGCTCGCCGAAACCCGCCGCCTGTTCGAACTTTACGACGCGGACAACAGTTCAGCGGCGCAGTTAGAAAAAGTGTTGGAACTCATCGCAGAGAAAAAAATGTCTCTGCGACAACAGATGGAAGATATCAACGTATTACTGACGGAGCTCACCGGTCTCGAACAACGATGCCGCGATGAGTTAAATGCCATTAAACCGTCAGCTAAAGCAGTTCAATCTCAGGAGTCACTATGATCAGTCAGTACACCACGTTTAATTTTGGCCTTGGCGAAACCGCCGATATGTTGCGTGAGCAGGTCAATGCATTTGCTCGTGATGAAATTGCGCCGCGTGCCGCAGAAATTGATGAAAAGAATGAGTTTCCAAGCGACTTATGGCGCAAGTTTGGTGACATGGGGCTACTGGGCTTAACGGTTGAAGAACAGTACGGCGGTTCTGGTATGGGCTATCTCGAGCACGTCATCGCAATGGAAGAAATCAGCCGTGCGTCGGCGTCCGTGGGCTTAAGCTATGGTGCGCACTCAAACCTGTGTGTAAACCAGATTGCCCGTAACGGTAATGAACAACAAAAACAAAAATATTTACCAAAGCTGTGCACCGGCGAGCACGTTGGTGCATTGGCGATGAGCGAACCGAATGCCGGTTCGGACGTGGTCAGCATGAAACTGCGCGCCGAGAAAAAGGGTGACAAATTCATCCTTAACGGCAACAAAATGTGGATCACCAACGGTCCCGATGCCGACGTATTTGTCATCTACGCGAAAACCGATCCAGAGAAAAACTCTCGTGGCATCACGGCCTTTATTGTCGAGAAAAACACCCCGGGGTTCTCACAGGCACAAAAGCTCGACAAACTCGGTATGCGCGGTTCAAACACCTGTGAACTGGTGTTTGAGGACGCTGAAGTCCCGGCCGAAAACATTCTGGGTGAATTCAATGGCGGCGTTGAAGTGTTAATGAGCGGCCTCGATTACGAACGTGCGGTTCTGGCGGCCGGCCCGCTGGGTATCATGCAGGCGTGCCTTGATACGGTCGTACCTTATATCCATGACCGTACCCAATTTGGTAAAGCAATTGGCGAATTCCAGTTGGTGCAGGGCAAAGTCGCAGATATGTACACCCGTACCAATGCGGCACGCGCTTATGTGTATGCGGTCGCCCAATCGTGCGACCGTGGTGAAACCACGCGTAAGGACGCTGCCGGCGCCATTCTTTACTCAGCCGAACTGGCAACACAACTGGCGCTGGACGCGATTCAGCTACTTGGTGGTAACGGTTACATTAATGAATACCCAACCGGGCGTTTACTGCGCGATGCCAAACTGTATGAAATCGGTGCCGGTACCTCAGAAATCCGTCGCATGCTGATTGGCCGTGAGCTATTCAGCGAATCCAAATAAGGAGTCACCGTGGCGATTTTAACCAGTAAAGTTAATACCCGCGACGAGCAGTTCAAAGCCAACGAAAAAGCCATGCAAAGCGTGGTCGACGATCTGCAGCAAAAGGTCGCGCAAATCAAACAAGGTGGTGGTCCCAAGTATCAGGAACGCCATTTATCACGGGGCAAGCTACTGCCCCGTGATCGCATCAACAAACTGCTTGATGCCGGCTCACCCTTTTTGGAAGTCGGCCAGTTTGC
This sequence comes from Idiomarina sp. OT37-5b, assembly GCF_002968395.1. Lineage (NCBI taxonomy): Bacteria > Pseudomonadati > Pseudomonadota > Gammaproteobacteria > Alteromonadales > Idiomarinaceae > Idiomarina > Idiomarina sp. OT37-5b. The sequence goes on along the minus strand of NZ_CP027188.1, from coordinate 995,677 downwards.
GGCCTGGGATTGCTACGACGATTACGTACCAGCGGCCGGCGTGGTAGCCGGTATAGGCACCGTTGAAGGCGTCGAGTGCATGATCATTGCCAATGATGCGACGGTAAAAGGCGGTACCTATTACCCGCTGACGGTTAAGAAGCACTTACGCGCGCAGGAAATCGCCGAACGTTGTCACCTGCCCTGCATTTACCTGGTCGATTCCGGTGGTGCGAACCTGCCGCGTCAGGACGAGGTTTTCCCTGACAAAGAGCACTTTGGCCGGATCTTTTTTAATCAGGCCAATATGTCCGCGAAAGGCATTCCGCAAATCGCCGTGGTGATGGGCTTATGTACCGCAGGTGGGGCTTATGTTCCGGCGATGGCCGACGAAAGCGTGATCGTAAAAGAACAAGGCACCATCTTTCTGGCCGGCCCACCGCTGGTAAAGGCGGCCACCGGTGAAGAAGTCAGCGCCGAGGAACTTGGCGGTGCCGACGTGCATACGCGGATATCCGGTGTTGCTGATCATTTTGCCCACAACGATGAGCATGCCTTGGCATTGGCCCGTCGTTCGGTCGCCCGTTTAAACCGACCGCGCCCAACCGAGCTTGATCGTCGCGAGGTAAAACCACCACGCTACGACAGCAAAGAGTTGTACGGTATCGTCGGCACGGATTTGCGCAAACCTTATGACGTTCATGAAGTCATCGCCCGCATCGTTGACGACTCGGACTTTGACGAGTTTAAAGCTAACTACGGTAATACCCTGGTGACCGGCTTTGCCCGCATCCACGGCTATCCGGTAGGTATTGTCGCCAACAACGGCATTTTGTTCTCAGAGTCGGCACAAAAAGGCGCCCACTTCATTGAGCTCTGCGCGCAACGCAAAATTCCACTGGTGTTTTTACAAAACATCACCGGTTTTATGGTCGGTAAAAAGTATGAAGCAGAAGGCATTGCTAAGCACGGCGCGAAAATGGTGATGGCCGTATCCTGTGCACAGGTGCCTAAGTTTACCGTACTGATTGGCGGCAGTTATGGCGCCGGTAACTATGGCATGTGCGGTCGTGCCTATGACCCAACCATGATGTTCATGTGGCCAAACGCGCGTATTTCGGTAATGGGTGGCGAACAGGCCGCCGGCGTTATGGCGCAGGTCACCAAGGATAATCTGGCCCGTAAAGGCGAATCGATGAGCGCTGAGCAGGAGCAACAACTGAAGCAGCCAATCATCGACCAGTATGAACAACAGGGTCACCCTTACTACGCGTCAGCCAGACTCTGGGATGACGGCATCATCGATCCGGCACAAACCCGTGATGTGCTGGGGCTGAGCATTGCCGCATCACTTAATGCTCCTATCAATGACAGCCGCTTCGGCGTCTTCCGCATGTAATCGGAGGTAACCATGACTCAATACACCGATTATCAGGTCGATGAGCGCGGCGTAGCGCGCTTAACCCTTAACCGGCCGGACGTGCATAACGCCTTTGACGACGTCATGATTGGCGAACTCATTGCGGCTTTGACACAAGCCGCGGATGACGACAACGTACGGGTGCTGGTTCTGCAGTCAGAAGGGAAAAACTTTTCCGCCGGTGCTGATCTCAACTGGATGCGTTCGATGGCTGATAAAGATTATCAGCAAAACATCGACGACGCCGGTGAGCTGAGCCTGCTGATGCAGCGTCTGGATGAGTTGCCAAAACCAACCATCGCGCTGGTGCAAGGTGCAGCCTTTGGCGGTGCCGTCGGCCTCGCCGCCTGCTGTGACATGGTGCTGGCCCAGCCGAAAACCAGTTTTTGCCTGAGTGAAGTGAAAATTGGTTTGATCCCAGCGGTCATCAGTCCTTATGTTGTGAAAGCCATTGGTGAGCGCCAGGCACGCCGTTATATGCTTACCGCAGAGCGCTTTTTTGCCGATGACGCTTTGCAACTTGGCTTAGTTCATCGCATTGTCGATGACTTTGAGGGAGCCCTTGATGAGTGGCTGGAAGCCCTGCTGAATAACAGTCCGCAAGCACTGGGTGCCTGTAAACAGCTGATTGCCAATGTCGGTTCGCGTCCGGTTGACGACCGCGTTCGTCGTCACACCATTGAGGCCATTGCTGAAATTCGCGTTTCGGCAGAAGGTCAGGAAGGTCTCAGTGCCTTTTTGCAAAAACGCCCCGCCGCCTGGCGCAACGACAGCTAATTAGGAAAGGGTATGATTACATCTCTATTGATTGCCAACCGTGGTGAGATTGCATGTCGTGTTATCGCCACGGCTCAGAAAATGGGCATCCGCACCATTGCTGTGTATTCCGATGCGGATGCTAACGCCCGCCATGTGCAACTGGCAGATGAAGCCGTACATATTGGCCCGGCAGCCAGCAGCGACAGTTATCTGCGTGGCGATAAAATTATCGAAGCGGCACGACAAACCGGTGCCGAAGCGATCCACCCCGGCTACGGCTTTCTGTCAGAAAACGAAGATTTTGCAGACCTTTGTCAGCAGCACAACATCATTTTTGTTGGCCCACCGGTCGCATCCATTGCCTCGATGGGCTCGAAAAGTGCCGCTAAAGCCATCATGCAAGAAGCCGGTGTACCACTGGTGCCTGGCTATCATGGCAGTGAACAGGACGCCGCTACTCTGAAGCAAAAAGCCGAAGAAGTCGGCTTCCCGCTGTTGCTAAAAGCCGCCTATGGTGGCGGTGGTAAAGGGATGCGCGTGGTGGAAAGCGCCGCTGAATTCGATGAAGCACTGGCCTCCGCCAAACGTGAAGCCAAGTCATCGTTTGGTAACGATAAAGTGCTGTTCGAGCGCTTTATTCGTAACCCGCGCCATGTCGAAATTCAGGTATTCTGCGATGAACACGGCAACGCCGTTTATTTAGCTGAACGCGATTGTTCGGTGCAGCGCCGCCATCAAAAAGTGCTTGAAGAAGCACCGGCCCCAGCGCTCACGGAACGCACCCGCAAAGCCATGGGCGAAGCCGCTGTTAAAGCCGCGCAAGCGATTGATTACGTCGGTGCCGGCACGGTCGAGTTTCTCTACGATCAGAGCGGTGAATTCTTCTTCATGGAAATGAACACCCGCCTGCAGGTGGAACACCCGGTGACCGAAATGATCACTGGCCAGGATTTGGTCGAATGGCAATTACTGGTCGCTTCCGGGCAACCGCTGCCACTGGCTCAGGATGACATCCAGATTAACGGTCACGCTTTCGAAGCAAGGATTTACGCGGAAGACCCCGACAACGACTTTTTGCCCTGTACCGGCACCATCCGCCATTTACGGACGCCGGAGGCTGAAGCCGGGGTGCGTATCGACACCGGTATTACCGAAGGTGATGAGATTTCGTCGTTTTATGACCCAATGATCGCAAAACTGATTGTCTGGGACGTTGATCGCGAACGCGCACTGCTAAAATTACAACGCGCCCTGCGCCAGTATCGTCTGACCGGGTTGACCACCAACATCGACTTCCTGCATCGGCTCGCCAGTCATCCACAATTCGTGCAAATGAACCTCACGACCGAGTTTATTCAACAGCACGAGCAAACCCTGTTACCGGCACAGGATATCGATTTGGCGCGGGTAACCACGGAAGCTGCGCTGTATGACATTGTCTCCCGTCAGCGCCGCTTAGATGCAACAGCAACGCCCTGGCAACAGGCTAATGCCCTGCGTCTGAACGAAGCCGCACTGCACAACATCGAACTGCAGTATCAGGGTGAGCTGCATAACGTCCGCTTGCAACAGACAGCAACGGGCTTTGTCACGCACCATGATGACCGCACAACGCACTGGCAAGCCTGGGTTAATGATGACCAACTGACGGTGGTTTGTGACGGTAAACGTTATCAACGCTACGTCAGCGCCGACGATCAGGAACTGACCGTATTTACCGAACAGGGACCGGTTACCCTGCACCGCCACAAAGTGACCGATACCCTGGTAGATGAAGCCGCGCACGGTGGTTTGGTTGCTCCGATGAACGGTACTATTATGGAAGTACTGGTCAACAAAGGTGATGTGGTTGAAAAAGATCAGCCTTTGGTGGTGATGGAAGCGATGAAAATGGAATACACCATCCGTGCCGGTCATGCCGGTGAAATCACTGATATCTTTTATGCGGCCGGCGACCTGGTCAGCGACGGTGACGAGTTGCTGGCAATGAGTGAGGAAGAATAATATGGCAGACGCAGTGGCAACTCAGGTGAAAATTGTTGAAGTCGGCCCTCGCGACGGCCTGCAGAATGAAACCGCAGTGCCAACCCAGGCCAAAATTGACTTGATTAACCAACTGGCTGCCGCCGGTCTGCGCTATATTGAAAGTGCCAGTTTTGTCAGCCCCAAATGGGTGCCGCAAATGGCCGACAGCGCCGACGTGATGCGCGGCATTGACCGTGTTGCCGGCGTTACCTACGCCGGGTTAACGCCGAACTTAAAAGGCTTCGATAATGCGGTCGCTGTGGCGACCGATGAAGTGGCAGTATTCGGTGCCGCCTCGGAAGCGTTCAGCCAAAAAAACATCAACTGCAGTATCGATGAGTCGCTGGCCCGTTTTCAGCCGGTTATTGACGCCGCCCGCGAACGTGGCGTTAAGGTGCGCGGCTATGTTTCCTGTGTGTTAGGCTGCCCCTATCAGGGCGATGTCCCACTCAGCGATGTGGTGCGGGTTGCCAAAACTCTGTTCGACATGGGTTGCTACGAGATTTCACTTGGCGACACCATTGGCGTAGGCACGCCATGGCAGGCGCGTGATATGCTTGCGGCGGTCGCCGAACAGGTGCCCATGCAGCATCTGGCACTGCACTTCCATAATACCTATGGCCAGGCGCTGGCAAACATCGCCGCCTGTCTTCCCCTCGGCGTCGCGACCATTGATACCGCCGTTGCCGGCCTTGGCGGCTGCCCGTATGCACAAGGTGCCAGCGGTAATCTGGCCACTGAAGATGCGGTGTATATGCTGCACGGCATGGGCATTGAAACCGGCATTGATTTACAAAAACTGATTGCCGCCGGTGCCACGATTTGCCAACATTTAAATCATGGCCCACGCTCTCAGGTTGCGCTGGCAGAACTGGCGAAACAAGGGAAATAACAATGACAACAGAACAACTTTGGCAACCGTCAGCCGATACCATTGCTGACGCGAACATGACGCATTTTCTACAGCAGGTAAACAGCGATCACGATCAGGCATTGGCCAATTATCATGATCTTTATCAGTGGTCACTGGATAACACTGAAACCTTTTGGTCGATGATCTGGGATTACTTCCATGTCATCGGCGACAAAGGCGACACCCTTGTTAAGGACAAGGATAAGTTGCCCGGCGCCCAGTGGTTTCCTGAGGCACGGCTTAATTTTGCCGAGAACCTGTTGCGTCATCGTGATGACAAAGTTGCGCTGGTGTTTCGGGGTGAGAACGGCGCTCGCCGACAGCTCAGTTACAGCGATCTTTATCTGCAGGTCGCGCGTTTTGCCGAAGCATTGAAACAACGCGGTGTCAGCAAAGGCGACCGGGTCGCGGCAATGATGCCGAATACCATCGAAACCATCGTCGCGATGCTGGCCACCGCCAGCCTTGGTGCCATCTGGTCCTCCTGTTCACCGGATTTTGGTGTGCAAGGCGTACTGGATCGCTTCGGTCAGGTTGAGCCGAAGGTGCTGCTCACCGTTGATGGTTACTTCTACAACGGCAAAAACCTCAACATCAAAGACAAAACGGCAGACATCCTGGCGCAATTACCGAGTGTGGAGCAACTGGTGCTGGTCAATTTCAGTGATCAGTCCGATCGGCTTGACGACCCCAAAGTCATTGCCTACGAACGATTTATCGATAACGACGCCGGTGACGTGGATTTCGTCGTTAGCGAGTTTAATCACCCGCTTTACATCATGTTTTCTTCGGGCACCACCGGCGTGCCTAAATGCATCGTTCACGGCGCCGGCGGTACCTTACTGCAACATCTTAAAGAACATGGCCTGCATACCGACTTAGCTGCCGAAGACACGCTGTTTTACTTCACCACCTGTGGCTGGATGATGTGGAACTGGCTGGTCAGTGGTTTGGCGCACGGCGCCACCCTGGTGCTGTTTGACGGCTCACCGTTTGCGCCCCAGCCTGAATTTCTCTGGGACGTCGCCGATGAAGAGAACATCAGTGTGTTCGGTACCAGCGCCAAATATTTAGCGGCATTGGAAAAAGCGGGCGTGAAGCCCCGCGAATCGCATCAACTGGAGTCATTGCGTAGCATTTTGACCACGGGTTCGGTGCTACCGCCGGAAAGTTTTGATTATGTCTACCGCGATATTAAGAAAGATGTCTGTCTGTCCTCGATTTCCGGGGGGACTGACATCATTTCCTGTTTCGCCTTAGGCTGCCCTATTCTGCCGGTTTATCGCGGTGAGCTACAGTGTCGGGGGCTGGGGCTGGCGGTTAATGTCTACAATGAAGACGGGCAGCCGGTCAGCGGTGAAAAAGGTGAACTGGTTTGTGAAAACTCGTTCCCTTGTATGCCGGTCGGCTTTTGGAATGACGACGACGGCAAACGCTACTTTAACGCTTATTTTGCTCGTTTTAATAACACCTGGGCGCACGGCGACTTTGCCGAGCTGACCGAGCACGACGGAGTGATCATTTACGGCCGTTCCGATGCGGTGTTAAACCCCGGTGGGGTTCGTATTGGTACCGCAGAAATCTATCGTCAGGTTGAAAAAGTCGACGCGGTGCTGGAAAGCATTGCCGTTGGCCAACAATACGAAGACGACGAGCGCGTAATTCTGTTTGTAAAACTGCGCGACGGCATCACCCTTGACGACGAACTGCGCCAACAGATTAAAAAAACCATCCGCGCTAATGCGACACCACGCCATGTTCCCGCTATTATTTTGCAAGTGCGTGACATACCGCGCACTATCAGTGGTAAGATTGTCGAATTAGCGGTTCGCAATGTCATTCACGGCGAGCCGGTTAAGAATACCGATGCTCTGGCCAACCCGGAGGCACTCGATGAATTTCGTGACCGCCCCGAGTTGTCATGAAGCGCTGTAGTAACTAGCCCAGAAAGGCCGTTATGACATTATTTCCAGGCGCAAAACAAGTTCTGCTGACAGCCTGTGCAGGCGTGATTCTGTCACTCGCTGCATTTGGCTATTTACGCCACGAAGAAAACCTGACCGCAAGGGAGGCGTTACAAACCGAGGCCTTTAATATTCAGCGCGAGATTCGCCAGAATATGACCGCCCATTTGTTCGCCACCGAGTTACTGGCTCGCGAATGGGAGCAGAGCCCGCAATCGATAGCACAGAGCTGGCAGCGCGACGCGGAATTGATCTCATTGTATTATCAAAGCGTGCACGGGTTAGTCTGGCTTAGCCCCGATTTAACCATTAAACGTTTTTACCCGCCCAGTCGGCAGCCCCAGTTACTGGGCACCAAATTCCGTGAGTCGGATCTGCTGACGACGTTACAGTCCTCCTCCGGTAACCGTCATGCAATGGTCGGCGAAGCCGGCAATCTGGGCCGCCTGAGCAGCGATGTGGCGATGTTCGCACGGCTGGAAAGCGATAATAAGCGTGGCTTCCTGGGGTTGATCATCAGCATGCAGGATCTGCTCAATAATGTCATTCGCGGCAACATTTCGGAAGGCTTCCAACTGTCACTCAGTCACGACGACCAAACCCTCTATCAGTTTGCCGGTGACATCAGTCTGCAGCAAAGCTGGAGCGAACAGCGCGACCTGCAGTTACTGGGTAACAGCTGGCAACTGACCATCTGGCTGACTGCGGAAAAACTGGCGAAATTACGGGGTGGCGTGTCGGTAGCGATTTTACTGGCCGGGTTGTTGATTACCGCGATGCTGACGTTTGTGATTTTTATCCTCGCACAAAGCCGCTACAAAGCCCAGCAACTGGCCGATGCCAACATCGAACTTTATACCGAGATTGACGAGCGCGAGCGCATCGAAAAACAGATGGCGTATCTGGCCGAGCACGACTCGCTGACCAATCTGATTAACCGTAACGCGCTGATGCGGATACTCTCGGAACACCTACAGGATAACGAAAAAAGCGCCAATACCGCGATCCTCTTTATCGATTTGGATCGTTTTAAAGAAGTCAATGACGCGCTCGGCCACACCGTTGGTGACGAGCTACTGCGACGGGTGGCACGGCGTATCAGTAAGCTGGCGCCGAACAACAGCCGTCTGGCGCGCTCCGGTGGGGATGAGTTCCTGCTGGCGCTGATGCAACCGGATAATCGTCAACAGGTACTGGATCTGACCGCACAGTTGCTGAAAGCGCTCGATTCGCATTTCTTTGTCGATGATTACGAATTGTTCATCAGTGCATCCATCGGCATCGCCTTCGCCGAGGACGCCGATTTTAATGCGGAATATTTAATCCGTAATGCCGACACCGCCCTTTATCAGGCGAAAGATAACGGCCGCAATACCTATCACTTATACAATAAGGCCGTACACCGTGATTTGGCGAAGAAACTCGAGCTGGTAAAACAACTCCGCTACGCGGTAGAAAATGAAGAATTGGTGGTCTATTACCAGCCCAAAGTGGAGCTGCTCAGCCACCGTATCGTCGGTATGGAAGCGCTGGTTCGCTGGATCCAGGAAGATGGCACCGTTGTCGGGCCGGACAAATTCATCCCCATTGCCGAAGACACCGGGCTGATCATTCCACTGTCAGAATTCGTGCTTAAAGAAGCCTGTAAACAGTTGCATCATTGGCACAAGCTCGGTTTTGATGACCTTACCATGGCGATTAATATCTCCGGCAAACAGTTGCACTTGCCGCACTTAGTCGACGACATCATGAATACGGTTCATGCCGCGCAGGTGCCGGCCGATCGCATCGAGCTGGAGCTGACAGAACAGGTCTTTATCGAAAACATCCAATCGCATACGCACTTTATGCACGCGATACGCGAAAACGGCATCAGTCTGGCGATCGACGATTTTGGTGTCGGTTATTCGTCGTTGTCCTACCTGAAAAACTTTCCGGTCACGTCGCTGAAAATTGACCGTTCGTTTATCAACGATTTACCGGATAACGAAGACGATGCCGTTATCGTCCAGACCATCATTAATTTAGCGAAAAACTTAAACATCCAACTGGTCGCTGAAGGTATTGAAACACCGGATCAGGTGGATTTCTTAATGAGCCGGGAATGCGGCATTGGCCAGGGCTACCTGTTTAGCCGCCCTCTGTCGGCAGAAAACATTACCGAATTACTGGAAAATTATCACGGGCTGATCCCTATACAGATTGCCTAGTGAACGGGAGGTTATTGTGGAACGCGAAAGCATGGACTTTGATGTCGTGATTGTGGGCGCCGGCCCATCAGGCCTGGCGACAGCTTGCCGTCTTGGCCAGTTAGCGCAGGACAACGACCAGGAACTGATGATCTGCGTGGTTGAGAAAGGCGCCGATATCGGCGCGCACATCCTGTCTGGCGCGGTGTTCGAACCCCGCGCCATGAACGAGCTGTTTCCGGACTGGAAAGAAAAAGGAGCGCCGCTCAATACGCCGGTCACAGGCGATGAGATTTTATTGCTGAAAGATGAGCAAACCGCCTCTCAAATCCCTGGTTTTGCGGTTCCTAAAACCTTTCATAACCAAGGCAATTATATCGTCAGTATGGGCAATATCTGCCGCTGGCTGGCCGAGCAGGCCGAGCAGTTAGGTGTTGAAATCTTCCCTGGCTTTGCCGCCAGCGAGATCCTTTACAACGACGATGGCAGTGTTGCCGGTATTCAAACCGGTGATATGGGTGTGGCCGCCGACGGTTCAGAGAAAGACGGTTACATGCCGGGCATGGAACTGCGGGCAAAATACACCATTTTTGCCGAAGGCTGCCGTGGTCACTTGGGCAAACAACTGATTCAAAAATTTGAGCTGGATAAAGACTCGACACCACAACATTACGGTATTGGTTTTAAAGAAATTTGGGACGTTCCTGCGGACGTTCATGAAGCCGGTAAAGTTGTGCATACCGCCGGTTGGCCATTGGCTGACAACGGCTCTGGCGGCGGCTACCTGTACCACGCGGAAGATGGCCAGGTCTACGTCGGTTTAATCATCGATTTAAATTATAAAAACCCCTATTTAAATCCGTTCCAGGAATTTCAGCGCTTTAAAACTCACCCGGCCATTAAAGCGGTATTGGAAAAGGGTAAGCGCGTGAGCTATGGCGCACGAGCTATTGCTAAAGGCGGTTATTATTCCTTGCCGAAAATGACCTTCCCGGGCGGATTAATGGTTGGCTGTAATGCCGGAACCCTGAATTTTGCCAAAATTAAAGGCAACCACACGGCCATGAAATCGGGCATGATTGCCGCTGAAACCATTTTTGACGCGCTGCAAAATGACCAACAGCACACCGATTTAACCAACTATGCCAGTGCTTTCGAACAATCCTGGGCGTTTGATGAGTTGTATCGCTCGCGCAACTTCGGTGGCGCCATTCATAAGTTCGGTACCACCTTAGGTGGCGCTTATAATGTCCTCGACCAAAATATTTTCGGTGGTAAATTACCCTTTAAATTTAAAGAATGGACGCCCGATTACAAATGCACCGGTAAAGCGGCGAACTATTCACCCATTGATTATCCTAAACCGGATAACAAATTAACGTTTGATCGTTTGTCATCGGTATTTTTATCAAATACTAACCATGCGGAAGATCAACCCTGTCATTTGCAGTTGAAAGACGCCGATATTCCTCTTACGGTTAATTTACCTGAATACGCTGAACCCGCACAGCGCTACTGCCCTGCCGGCGTTTACGAGGTTGTCGAAGAGGACGGCAAAGAGGTATTTAAAATTAATGCCCAAAACTGTATTCACTGTAAAACCTGTGACATCAAAGATCCGTCGCAGAATATCACCTGGGTTACCCCTGAAGGAGGCGGTGGCCCGACTTACCCTAATATGTAAAGAGCAACAAATGAAAAAGGCGAGTCCATCAGGACTCGCCTTTTTTGATCATTCTATTCATGTTTTTACTATCCATTTGTAATATATATCGTATTTTTAAAGTTTCTGTAGAATATCGCTTAGTTTTTGTAATATAAAATATGACGCTATATTTTAGCTACAATATAGATTGAACTTTCATTAAAGGAAAAACCATGAGCGACTTTATTAACATTATTAGTCACGAACGCCGTTTAAATGCCGCACTTAAAGAATTAAGCATCAGTGAGTTAAAGGATATTCAGACCAAACTGGATAATGTTGTTAAGAAACGCGAACAAGAAGAAGCGGAATTGGAACAAGAGCGGCAAAAGAAAAAAGAAAAAATTGCTGAGTTAAAACGCACTATGCAAGAAGCCGGTATTGATATCTCGGATATTCTGGAAGAGGAAATCGGCGGCGAAGTATTGAAAAAGACAAAGCAGAAACGTGCACCAAAGCCACCGAAGTATGAATTTACTGACGAAAATGGTGAGCGTAAGACTTGGACGGGTCAAGGCCGGATGCCGAAAGCGTTACAAAAAGCCGTTGACAATGGTCGTCCATTGCAAGACTTTCTGATACGCTAATACGACCTTCCCTGGACAGGACTGATAGCGCTAAGCGATGAATAAGCGAATAACAACAATAAGCCTGTGTGGATTGTTCACGTTGCTCACCAGCGGCTGCGCCGAATTAACCTGGCAAAGTCCCTTTGACGTCGGTGGTGCAGCCGTTACAGGTCAGCATCCACAAGCACGGGTTAGCAACCCTGACGACATCGAGTTGCTGCAACCGTCACAACGAAGTGGTATTAAAGTGCTCAGTGTGGTCACCGGTGACAGTTGCCAAACGCGCATGGATCAACCCGCGGCATCCAATCAGCAGGCGTTACAGTTTTTACGAGAAGACGCTGCCCGCTTCGGCGCTCAGGCGATTATTGACCATCAGTGCTATCAGTTACCAAAAACAGCGGACTCGCAGTGTTATACGCAAGTCAGCTGTTTTGGCAAAGCGGTATTATTAACCGATTGATGCGCGGCTTACTTTAAGCCGCGTACTCGGAAACTGGCTTCACCGACTCCAACATCAGCACTGACCCGATAGCGTCCCTGACCGCGCGCGTCAGATTCAGAGCTGACAATGGCGCGGGTGGTACTGCTCTCGCCGTTGGCAAACCCCTTAATCGAAGTTTCACCAATACCGGCATCGGCACTGATGCGGGCAATATCATCACCATACAGGGTTAAATCCAGTTCCCCGACACCGAGGTCAAAGCGACTGTCCGTGGTGTAAATTTCACCATGAATTTCACCGACGCCCATATCCACTTCCAGACTCGCCACCTGTGGCAAGGTAATGCGCCAGTTAACCTGAACATCTTCGTTCGGCTCAATAGACAGGTTCAAGTCATCGCCGGAACGATCACTCACCAGTTCAACCGAGTAAATATCGCCACCGCCGTAAAAGAAGCCATCGTCGGTTTCTCTAATGGTTAACTCAACCAGTAACTGATCACTGTCGCCACGGACAAACTCAATTTCACCAACCGCATTATCAATAGACAGCTCGGTTACTGAACTGACACTGAATTGGTGCTCATGAGTGACTTCATCTTTGGCACAAGCGGCTGAACTCAATGTCACTAAGCCAACCAAACCAATTGCGATAGGCCATACTTTTTGCTTAAACATAGTCTGTATTCCTTTTGTTTTTTTTAATTAGTCGCTGTTACTCACAAAAAGGTTTGAGCAAAGCCCGTGCCATTTTTATTTATTCAATATAATCAATGCCTTATGGAAACATCTTTTTATTCTGCCATTACAGGATTAGCCATTTAGGTTAAAATATGGCGAATTTACTCACTTACTGTGCAGGTGATCCCTTGCAACCGATTGCGCTCATTCGTACGCCGTTCCCTGATAAATTCAGTATTCCCCGACAACCGGGCTTGGCACCGTCGGTGACGGCCCGCATTGAATTTACCGGTGACTTTGATCACCTTGCCAGCATCCAGGGTATCGAGCAGCACTCTCACCTATGGCTGCTGTTTGAATTCAATCAACACCGTGATCACGGCTGGCGTGAGCGAGTACGGCCACCGCGGCTGGGCGGCAACAAAAGCATGGGCGTGTTTGCCACCCGCTCGCCGTTCCGTCCCAATAACATTGGTTTATCTGTGGTGAAGTTGGTTGAGGTGGTGCGCGAGCCAGAGGTCGCCTTAGTGGTGGCCGGAGCCGACCTACTGGACCAGACACCGATCATGGACATCAAACCTTACGTTCCTTATGTCGACTGTCTACCCGACGCCCGCAGTGAATTCGCCCAGGCAAAACCAGCGCCGCTGTCAGTGCATTTTACCGACCAGGCTCGTCTACAACTGAGCGAGCATCAACAGTTACGCCCGGAACTTGGCGCCGTGTTGGTTGAAGTGCTCAGTCAGGATCCGCGCCCTGCCTATCATGCCAGCAAAAACCCCGATAAGCGTTATGCCAGCCGTTTATACGATCTTGATGTCCACTGGCATGTCCGTGATCAACAACTGTGGGTAACCGCCATCACAGGCGACCACGATTGAGCAGCAGGACAAACGACTGTTTTTTAAAAGTACTTTTGACATTGGGCAGACACTGTTAAACTTCGCCCTGATTTTTCGGGTTAATTAACATGAGATTGTGACATCATGCGCAGCAGCCAATATTTACTGTCGACTTTAAAGGAAACCCCGTCTGACGCAGAAATCGTCAGCCACCAACTGATGCTACGTGCGGGTATGATCCGCAAGGTGGCAGCCGGTTTGTATACCTGGACGCCCAGTGGTTTACGCGTGCTGCGTAAAGTAGAGAAAGTTGTGCGTGAAGAAATGGAAGCCATCAACGCATTGGAAATTTTGATGCCGATGGTACAGCCAGCCGACTTATGGCAGGAATCCGGTCGCTGGGACGATTATGGCCCGGAACTGTTGCGCCTTAAGGACCGTAACCAGCGTGACTTTCTGCTGGGCCCTACTCACGAAGAAATTATCAGTGAGCTGGTGCGTAAGGAAATCAGCAGTTACAAACAACTGCCGTTGACCTTATTCCAAATTCAAACCAAGTTCCGCGACGAAATTCGCCCGCGTTTCGGGGTCATGCGGGCGCGTGAATTTTTAATGAAAGACGCCTATTCCTTCCATCTGTCACAAGAATCCTTACAACAAGCTTATGACCAGATGTATCAGGCCTATTGCCGCATCTTTGAACGCTTAGGTCTGGATTATCGCCCAGTGATCGCCGATACCGGCTCCATTGGTGGCCACTCGTCACACGAATTCCATGTACTGGCCAGCTCCGGCGAAGACGCCATCGCGTTCTCCGACGGTTCGGATTATGCCGCTAACGTTGAAATGGCGGAAGCGCTGCCACCAACCGGCGAGCGTGCCAAAGCCAGCATGGAGATGCAACGCCACGAGGTCAAAGGGGACGATTTAGCGGCACTGCTGCAACCTTTGTCGGTAGAAACCCAACAGGCCGTAAAGTGCTATATTGCCGAAGCCAGTGACGACATCGACGCCGAGTATGTGCTGTTGGCGGTGCGAGCCGATCATGAACTGAACACCATCAAGGCCGAGAAACACCCGGCGGTTGCCAGTCCGTTGGTGTTGGTTGACAGCCACAAAGCCCACGGCATTCATCCGGCATTTCTGGGGCCGGTTAACTTTGACGGCGCGGTATTGGTCGATCACAGCGCCGCTCATTTGGCCGATTTTGCCTGTGGTAGCAGCGAAAACGGTGTCTGGTTGACCGGTGTTAACTGGGATCGTGATGCCAGCATCACCGCAACCGTGGATATCCGTAACGTGGTAGAAGGTGACCCAAGCCCTTGCGGTAACGGTCAGTTAAAAATTGCCCGTGGTATCGAAGTTGGTCACATCTTCCAGTTGGGTAAAAAATACAGTGACGCAATGAAAGTTGGCGTGCTGTCCGAAACCGGCAAGCACGAAACCCTGACCATGGGTTGTTACGGCATTGGCGTATCACGGATTGTTGCCGCCGCTATCGAGCAGCATCACGACGAACGAGGCATCAAATGGCCGAACAACCTGGCACCGTTCCAGGTGGTGTTGATCCCGATGAACATGCACAAGTCTGCACGGGTACAGGAAACGGCTGAAAAACTCTATCAAAGCCTGCTTGATGCCGGTGTTGATGTGCTGTTTGATGATCGCAAAGAACGCCCCGGCGTGATGTTTACCGACATGGAGTTAATTGGCATACCGCATCAGGTGGTCATTGGCGAGCGTAACCTCGATGACGGCATGGTCGAGTACCAGGCGCGTAAAGACGGTAACAAGATCAAGCTAAGCATTGACGACGTGGTAAGCCACCTGCAGCAGCAGTTGGCTTAATCGCCGGGCGCTGCTGTCGAGCTAAAAAAACGGAGCCATAATAGGCTCCGTTTTTTGTTGTTTGAACGTTGATTATCTAAGCAAGGGTTACCTAAACACGGGTTACCCAAACACTGACGAAAGTGCAGATTAACTTTCTTGGCCGGCCAACGGCTCAACGTAGTGCAAATGCATATCCCACGGAAAGTGAATCCAGGTATCCTGCTCCAAATCAGCAACGTAATCGTCAACCAGTTCCATGCCTGCCGGCTTAGCATAAACCGTAATAAACTTGGCTTTCGGCAGACGTTGACGCAAAAACTTAAGGGTATTACCGGTATCGACCAGATCGTCAACCACCAGGAAACCTTCACCGTCTTCCGTAGCGGTTACGTCTTTCAGCAGGTTCAAATCATCTCGTTGTTCGTTATGGTCGTATGAACTGACCGACACACAATCGACCGTCCGTAAATTCAGTTCACGGGCAATAATGGCTGCAGGCACCAAACCACCGCGGCTGACGGCGATAACGCCTTGATACTGCTCGGCTGGTAACTGACGACGTGCCAGTTCTTTCGTTGCGCGGTGCAGTTCTTCCCAGGAAACAAAGAATTCTTTATTCGAGTGCCATCCCATAATGTTTCTATCCTAACCAAATGAATTTAGCGATAAACAGTAAGCCCAGAATCACCACGCTGGGATTTAAATCCTGGTAGCGACCGGCCAACAATTTTACCACGACGTAACTGATAAACCCTAACGCGATGCCGTCGGCAATGGAGTACGTCAACGGCGTCATTAATAACACCACGGCCACCGGTGCGGCCTCGGTAATGTCCTCCCAGGCGACGTCCTTAAGCGTGAACAGCATCAATACGGCGACATAAATGATGGCACCGGCCGTCGCATACGGAGGAATCATGCCGGCCAGCGGTGCAAAAAACATCGCCAGCAAAAACAGCACCGCCACCGTTACCGCCGCTAGGCCGGTTTTGCCACCGGAAGCAACACCCGCCGCCGACTCAATGTAGCTGGTCGTGGTTGATGTGCCCATGATCGAGCCTGCCACCGTCGCCGTGCTGTCCGCCATCAACGCTTTTTCTAAGCGCGGCATCTCGCCCCCCGGCTTGGCGATGCCGGCGCGTTGAGCAACGGCCAATAAGGTACCAGAGGTGTCAAATAAGTCGACGAATAGAAAGGCAAAAATCACCGACAACATACCCAGATCAAACGCCGCTGCGATATCCATCTGCATAAAGGTCGGTGCCAGCGACGGAGGCATGGAAACCAGACCGTTGTAATCCACCAGCCCCAGCGTGACCGCAATCACCGAAATCAGCAAAATACTGATCAGTGCGGCGCCCTGCACTTGGCGCGCTACCAAGCCAATGATGAGGAAAAACCCGGCTGCGGCTAACAACACCGAGGTATCCCCTAAATCCCCCAGTGCCACCATGGTCGCGTCACTGGCGACAATGATGTTGGCATTTTTCAGGCCAATCAGCGCCAGGAATGCGCCAATGCCTGCAGCAATGGCCAACCGCAATGTGGTCGGGATGGATTTGATGATCCATTCACGGATACGAAACGCCGACAGCAGGAAAAAGATGATGCCGGAGAAAAAGACCGCGCCTAACGCCGTTTGCCAGGTATAACCCATGCCAAACACCACGGTGTACGTAAAAAACGCGTTTAATCCCATGCCCGGCGCCAGCGCCACCGGATAATTTGCCCACAGCCCCATCACCAGACAGCCAATGGCGGCCGCCAGACAGGTCGCGACAAAGACCGCACCATAATCCATCCCGGTCTCGCTTAAAATCGAGGGGTTGACGAAAATGATGTAGGCCATGGTTAGAAAGGTGGTGATACCACCAATGATTTCTGATTTGACCGAACTGCCCTGTGCGTTAATTTTAAATAGACGCTCAAGCAATCCCGTCGAAGAAGAGGAAGTTTGCGCTTGCTTCATGAACGATTCCCGGAAAATGGCGTTGTCATAAGAAGCGGCGTATTCTATCCTATTCGGCCCAAAGTTTGAACGAAAGAGAGAGCTATGCCGACTGTTTATTTTATCGATGCTGATGGCAATCAGTTTGAAGCAGAAGCCGAAGCCGGCACCAACGTCATGGAAGTCGCTGTCGACAATTTTATTGATGGTATCGTCGGCGAGTGCGGTGGCGTGCTGTCCTGCGCCACCTGCCACTGTTATGTCGATGAAAAATGGCTCGACAAACTTGAGCCGGCGTCTGAGCAGGAAGAAGATATGCTCGATATGGCAATAGAACCAAAAGACAACAGCCGTCTAAGCTGCCAGATCGAGCTTACCGAAGCGTTGGACGGGCTGGTCGTGCACTTGCCAAAGTCACAGTTCTAAGCGACGCCCTGCAACCGCACTAAGACTTCATCATGATAACCGGTGATGACCGCAATCAGTCCCGACCATTCCTGGTCGAGCGTTTCATCACCGCTATCCAATAACAGTGGCCGCCCCTGTAGCGATTCCAGCTTACTTTTGGTTGCTACCAACCAGACGTTTTCACGCCCAATATGTCGCAGGATCCGAGGGCTGAGCTGTTGGTTACCACGACCCAGAACATGCCCCTGGCCACCGATGACGGTGATCACCAGTTTCACCTTACCGGGTTCGATGTTAGCCACTTGCTGATACAACTGTTGCTCAGTTAAGTCACTGCCAAGCAGTTGCTGATCATGCACCAAATCAACGCCGAGTAACGTGTTCTCAAGCCCCATTTCTTCCATCACCGCGGCCACGGTTGAGCCTGAACCCATCACTAAGTACTCGTCATCGACGCGCTCGATCACTTCGGCGGCGATATCGGCGAGCACCAGCTCATCGCTTTCAATACCGCCCATTTTTACCGCCTGCACGTATTCCAGTTCGGCCGGTATCAGCATATCGCCATAGCGTCTGGCCTTTACCGTGCCCTGCCGAAACAGTGCTTCGTCAATGTCCATCACATCGGCGCGCTTAAGGCTTGAGAGCTCGCCGCGAACAATACGTTCAACCACTCGCCCGGCCGCTTTAGGGCTGACCGCATAAACGCCCGAATGAATTTTCACCCCCGCGGGAATGCCAAGCACCAACTGTTCGTCGTCGATCACTTCGTAGACATCCCGCGCGGTGCCATCGCCACCGGCAAACAACAGCAGGTCAACGCCCTCCGCCTGGATCGCAGCCACCGCTTGTTGGGTGTCTTGTGCGCTGGTTTCAGTATCCGCCGGAGTAAATACCGTACGATATGAAAAACCCAACTGGCGCAGTACATCGGCGCCCATAGCGCCACTGCAAGTGACAAATTCGAGCGCCTCCTGCTGTGGCTGCAATAGCGTCAACGCCTGCGTCACACGCTGCTGTGCCTTCGGCGTTGCGCCAAGTTTCAGTGCCTGTTCGCGGGTGGCTTTACCGTCGCTGCCCTTAAGAGCGACGGAGCCGCCAACACCCGCAAAGGGATTGATGATTAAACCGACAACTAAACGGCTTGTGCTCATTACTCGTTATTTTCCTCAGCTTCTTCCTGAATGGCTTCACCGGCGGCTTCAAGATCCTCGCCGGCCCCCTCAATGGTTGCGCAGCCGGCTACACTCAGCGCTAACAACAACATCATGGTTCGACGTAACATCGCATCACTCCTTCAGTTTTGATTAACGGTCGGTAACCGCGTTAGCTCGGTTAACGACGGCCACGGGTTACCGTAGTAACGACACAAGGCCTGCGCAAATTGTTGAGCGCGTGTCGGTATATGACTACGGTGATAGGTGATTAATTGATCTTTTACCGCGGCCGTGAACGCGGCACGGTCAACCTCGATACCACTGAGGTTGTCGACACTCACCTGAAACGGGACTCCGGCACACAATGAGAATAGCCATTCCAGTGCCTGCGGCTTTCGCTCCACACGTTCAAACTGCCGCTGCTGTTGTTCGTTGCGGCCATCCGGTTCATACCAGTAACCGTAATCGAAAATATGCCGGCGTACTTTGCCGGCGATGCACCAATGGCTGATTTCATGCAATGCCGACGCATAAAAGCCATGCGCGAACACCACCCGATGATAGCGCTGATGCTGACCGGCAGGACAATAATAAGGCTCGTCGTCACCGGCCACCAGTATGGTTTGCTCGGTGTCCTTAAAGCAGCGGTTAAAGACCTCAATCAACTGCTGATAATGATGCGGTTGCTGCATATCAGATAACAGGAGTATCCACGCTGACATCGGCATTCTGAGCGCGATGCCTTAACCAATGATCAACCAGAACCAAAGCCGTCATAGCCTCCACGATCGGTACCGCGCGGATACCCACACAGGGATCGTGCCGGCCTTTGGTGATGATCGCCTGCGGTTGGCCAAAACGATCGATGGTTTTACCGGACACACTGATGCTGGATGTCGGTTTAAAGGCGACGTCCGCGGTCAGTGTCTGTCCGGTACTGATACCACCAAGCACACCCCCGGCATGGTTGGAGCAAAAGCCCTCAGGGGTCATCTCATCACGATGTTCACTGCCACGCTGAGCGACCACCGCAAAACCGTCACCGATGGCAACCGCTTTGGCCGCGTTGATGCTCATCAGCGCTTTGGCCAAATCCGCATCGAGCCGATCGAATACCGGTTCACCCCAGCCCGGTGGTAGTCCGGTCGCCTGCAGGTGTATTTTTGCGCCAATCGAGTCGCCTTCTTTGCGCAACCTGCGTATCAGTTGCTCAAAGTCACTGACAACCGTCGCATCGGGACAAAAGAAATCATTGTCGTTGACCGTCGTCCAGTCCAGCTGCTGTGCCTTTATATCGCCCATCTGCGTTAGCCCGGCACGGATTTCGATACCCTGCTGAGCCAACAATTTAGCGGCAATCGCACCGGCTGCCACACGCATTGCGGTCTCGCGCGCGGACGAACGACCGCCGCCACGATAGTCACGAAAACCGTATTTATGCTGGTAGGTATAGTCGGCGTGCCCTGGTCGAAAAGCGTCTTTTATCTGCGAGTAATCCTGGCTGCGCTGATCGGTATTGCGGATCAGCAGGCCAATCGGCGTTCCGGTGGTTTTACCCTCGAATACGCCAGAGAGAATTTCCACCTGATCCGGCTCACGCCGTGCCGTCGTGTAACGGTTATTGCCGGGCCGGCGCCGATCCAGCGCTTGCTGAATATCAGCCTCGCACAGCGCCAGCCCCGGTGGACAGCCATCAACCACGGCACCCAGCGCCGCTCCATGACTTTCACCAAAGGTGCTGACGCGAAATAATTCGCCAAAGCTGCTACCCGCCATAACGACTCCGATGCGCTTCCAGTTGTTGTTTTGACAGCACAAAGACGCCGTCGCCGCCGCGTTCAAACTCAACCCAGACAAACGGCGTTTCCGGATACT
The DNA here is from genome assembly GCF_002968395.1 of Idiomarina sp. OT37-5b. Lineage (NCBI taxonomy): Bacteria > Pseudomonadati > Pseudomonadota > Gammaproteobacteria > Alteromonadales > Idiomarinaceae > Idiomarina > Idiomarina sp. OT37-5b. Next base: position 974,969 of record NZ_CP027188.1, on the reverse strand, counting down.
TTTCGTTTAACGCCGGCATCGAGTTTCCGACTTCACAAAAGAATAAGCCGTGCTCGGTCAGGTGATCGGCGGCCTGCAACAGCATTTTATCAACCAGCTCCAGACCATCATCGCCGGCCGCAAGACCCAGTTCTGGTTCGTGGTGGTACTCATCCGGCAGATCAGCCATATCATCGGCGTCCACGTACGGCGGATTGCTGACGATAAGGTCATAGCGCTCGCCCTGGATGCCATCAAACACATCCGATGCCAATGGGATGACTTGTTGTTCAAGGCCATGTTCTGCAATATTTTGCTCTGCCACCAACAGCGCATCGGTGGACACATCAGTGGCATCCACCTGTGCTTCCGGGAACGCATACGCACAGGCGATGGCAATGCAGCCACTGCCGGTACAGAGATCAAGAATCCGTTGCGGCTGGTGTTGCAACCAGGGTTGGAAGCCCTGTTCAATCAGCTCGGCCATCGGTGAACGCGGCACCAGTACCCGTTCATCGACATAAAACGGTAAGCCGGCAAACCATGCCTGATGAATGAGATAAGCGGCAGGTTTACGCAATTCGATGCGCTGCTTTAACAACTCCAGATAGGCAGACTTTTCGTCACGGGTTAAGCGACAATGGCGCGCATCGAGCAACTCGTCAGGCGTTAGCTGAGTAACATGACCAAGCAACACACGAGCTTCTTCTACTGCGTTGGCATTGCCATGGCCAAAATAAAGTTGTTGCGCGATCATTTGGCTGACGCTCCAGCGTAACAGATCGTCGATGCTGTGCAGGTCTTGCAGGGCATGGTCTAATATCGTTGGGTTCAACGGCGTCTCCGGTTAACAGATTATCTGAGTTTCTATGTTAGACTGATAGAGTAACCGAAAAAGGCATCAGAATCATCCATCATGAGCTCGTTTAAAAAAGCATTAACAGCAACTACGCCCAAGCTGGACGAGGACGACAGCGATTTGTTCAGGGCTGCGGTTAAAGGTACCCGGACACTGACCAATGACACCGTCGAGCCGTTACCGGCGCGACAAAAAGTGCGCCAGAAGCAACGTCGTCAGCAGCAATTTCCGGAAGCCGAAGTCAGTCGCGCCAGCAGCGATTTCTTTTCCGATCAGTTTCAGGGCTACGTGGCCGAAGGTACCGTGAAATACGTCGTCGAGGGCGAATCACATTATCTGCTGAAACAGTTGCGGCGCGGTGATTTTGCACCGGAAATGTTACTCGACTTGCATGGTTTAACGTTGGCAGCCGCAAAGCAGGAATTGGCGGCTATGTTTAAGGCCTGCGAAAAACAGCTGATTGAATGTTGCTCAATCATGCACGGCCATGGTAGCGGGAAATTGAAACAACAAATACCGCACTGGCTGATCCAGTATCCGGGGCTGCGTGCATTTCATCAGGCACCCAAAGAATGGGGTGGCGACGCCGCCATTCTGGTGTTAATCCAGCGGCGCGACTAACGTCCGTTTAGCCGGCGCAGCGCTCGGCCACCATCAACTGTTCAAAGTGACCGCGTTGGGTGACCGGATCAAACTCCATCACGGCGATCGCGGCAGTGGGGAAGATCGGCGGTTGCTTGGCGCGATCAATTTCGTGAACCAGATAACTGACCAACGGCATATGTGAGACCACCAGCACCTGTTGGTAATCGTGCGTTTCAATTTCAGCAGCCAACGCGGCCAGCGCCTGTTTTGGGTTAGTATCCGGTATCAGTTCATACAAGTCTTGTCGCTGACGACAGTTTACCCGCCCCATGGCGACCGTTGCCGTCTGCTGAGCGCGAATATAAGGACTGATTAAACAGGCATCCAGTTGCCCGGCCTGTTCGGCCAACCACTGTGCCGTGGTCGCAACTTCCCGCTCACCCTCAGGTGTTAAGCGACGTTCTTCATCGGCTTGTGCGGACAACGGCAATACCGCATGACCGTGACGCATGATGTACAAACGCATGGCTACTCCTTACTTCGTTGGCGACGCTGAGTATCAGGCCGACCACCGGTCACTTTATCGGCACGGCCTTCTTCTTTTGCACGCTCAGCCCGGCGTTTACGAACCGCTTTGGGGTCGGCGATCAAGGGCCGGTAAATCTCGATACGATCACCGTCTCTGGGGGTCGCATCGAGTTTCGCGGCTTTGTTCCAGATGCCGACTTTCTGCTGACTCAGATCGATTTCCGCAAAATGCTCAACAATCCCCGATTGCTCGATGCATTGTTGTACCGTGGTGCCTTCAGGCACCTGCACCGTCAGAATCAATTGTTTTTCCGGTGTTGCATAAGCCACTTCTATCGTCAGCATGTTCATGATTATCCGTACACCTGTTTGGCTCGCTCAGCAAAGGCATCGACCATACGCGCGGTTACTTCACCAAAAATTTTACCAAACGCCATTCCCAGCAAGCGGCTGGAGAATTCAAAATCCAGCTCAAACTGAATTTTACAAGCGTCTTCTGCTAACGGCACAAAACGCCAGCCACCACCGAGTTGCTTAAACGGCCCATCAACCAACTGCATTTCAATCCGCTCCGGCGGACGCAGTTGATTGCGCGTGGTAAAACTTTTGCGAATACCGGCTTTACTGATGTCCAGGCTGGCCACTTTATAATCGTCGCCCTGCTCAAGTACTCGTGCACCGACACAACCGGGCACAAATTGTGGGTACGCATCAATGTCATTAACTAAGTCAAACATCTGTTGTGCACTGTATGAAACCAGCGCACTTTTTTCGATTCTGGGCATGATCTTCCTACTGCCAAATTCGGTTTGCGCAATAATAACGCAATCTGCCAGCCTTTCTAGTCCTGAAAGCAATTTTCTTTTACTGAATCATGGGTATAATAGCGCTCATGAGCAAAAAGAAACCACAACAATCAAGCAGCACCATTGCGCTTAATAAAAAAGCGCGGCACGAGTATTTCCTTGAGGAAAAATTCGAGGCCGGTATCAGTTTGCAGGGATGGGAAGTTAAAAGCATTCGTGCAGGCAAGGCCAACATCAGGGACAGTTACGTCATTATTAAAGATGGCGAAGCGTACCTACTTGGCGCTGAAATTCAGCCACTGAATCAAGCCTCAAGTCACGTTTACTGTGAACCGGACCGCAGCCGCAAATTATTATTGAAGCGTAAAGAGCTGGATAAACTGATCGGAGCCGCCGAGCGTGAAGGCTACTCTATTGTAGCTACGGCGATGTATTGGCGTGGCCCTTGGGTCAAGGTCGAATGCTGGCTGGCTAAAGGTAAGAAGTCTCACGACAAACGAGACACCATTAAAGAGCGTGACTGGCAGCGGCAGAAGTCGCGCATCATGAAACACTCCGTTCGTTAAGCTAATCTGCCGTTACGACGGGCGCCTGCAATTCGCCATACCAGTGCCCGTCGACAACGGTTCCTGCCACCTTTGCCAGCAGCCGTTGCTGCCATTGAGGTTGCGCTAGCGGCAAACGGTAGACCACCCGCTCGGCACTGTACTCTGTTATCTCAAACGGCCAGATGATCGCGCTGCTGTGCTGTGTCGCGCTGAGTTCCGCCGCCGTTGGCATCCGCCCCAGTCGACGTTGTTCAGCAACAATCAGGTGATTTCGGTTGATAATGGCATTGGCAACCACGTCGACATACACGGCCTGAGTTCTGACACGGAGCAGCAGCGCGCTGGATACAGCACTGCTCAGCAATAATCCAAACAGTGCCAGGCTCAGCATGATCATGCCGCGCGCACGTCGACCGTCAGGGCAGCGCAACACGTTGCAGTTTTAGCAATTGATCCAACAATACCGCATCGCCAGCACTCAACTCACCCAGTTCGGCGCGCGCCTGCATCAATGTCGCCGTGGTTTGCCGCAAACGCACCAACGCCAGGTTATGCCAACTGAGGCGATCATTAGCATCATAGCGCAACGCTTGCTGATACGCCTGTTCGGCAGCCGCCAGCCGCTGTTGCCGAAACTGAATATTACCAAGCAAGCGCCAACTTTGTGGTGTATCCAACTGACGCAAATGCAAACGGTTCAATTGCTGCTCGGCGGTCAATAAATCACCTTGTAAATACCACTGCTTAGCCTGTTCATAAACCTGTTGCTGCTCCTGCGTCTCGGCCACGGTCGACTGGCAGCCCTGCGCCAGCAATAGCGATGGCAATAGCAAAATAATTCGGATCAGTAGCTTCAAATTGAGCATGTTCTGGCACTCCTTGCCGGTTAAAAATAAGTTGCTGACCAAGCCAGTGTTGCAGCGGCCAGGGACTGAACGAAGCCAGCTCAAGAACACTGTCACAGCCTTTAAAATAACGTACCTGCCCAGGGCAGACGTGACGCTCAACCTGACGAATACGCTGTTCCTGATCCAGTCCCAGCACGTCGATCGGCGCTTTCATGCCAAAGGTATGAATACTGCGGCAGCGCGGAAACCAAAAAGCCTGATACGCGGCCGGTTCGGGAACCTTAATCAACCCCCACAAACGTTCACCAAAGCCACTCATTTTGCGCCCCATTGGCCAAATAACCGGATAATCAGTCATTACAGTCCACCTTCGCTAAGCTGCAATACAATGGGACCCAAAATGACCAGAAAATTAACCGGGAAGAAGCAGGTCATCAGCGGAAAAAGTAACTTTACCGGCGCTTCCTGCGCCCGTTTCTCGGCCTCATTCAGCAATTGCTGGCGCATTTGTAACGAGTGAAAACGCAACGTCGTGACCAGACTACTGCCCTGCTGATGGCCCTGAATTAACAGTCCGGTCCATTCATTTAACAACGGTAGCCGGTAGCGTCCGGCAAGACGTTGTAACGCCTCGGCAAACGGAACCCCCTGCCGCAGTTGTTGATTGACTCGAGCAATTTCAGCGGCCAGCCGCCCTCCTTCACAAGCACTGGCAACCCTCGCCATCGCCGGTATCAGCGGAATACCGGCAGCAATCATCATCGCCAACATATCGCAAAAATCCGGCAGCTCTTTAACCACCGCGCGTTGTTTTACTTTAAACCGGTTCTGGTTTTTACTGATTTGCAGTAACGGTAACAGGCTGACGGCCATCAACAGCAGAGGTTCGCCGTAATGGGCACTGAGCACCGCCATCAGCATTAGCAGCGCAGACCAGCCAATAATCACTCGATGGATGTACGGATTTTTCTGTTCACTGTCGAACCATTGCTGCAGCCGTCGACTTAATCGCGCCGGCAGGCGTTGCCAAAGATACTGACTGCACTGGTCCAGGCGTTCCGGTAGCCGCACCCAGCGCCACAGCCGCCACAATAAATAGAACATCAAAACCATACAGATAAAGGTCATGGGAAACAGCAATAACAGCATTAAAAGTCATCCGTATTGAGGATTTTCTTCATCATCCAACCACCAATGCACATTAATACCGCCGCAGCCACTAACATCAACTGCCCCACCAATGTATCGGTGAGCATAGCGATGTGGTCGGGTTTCATACTGCGCAGTAACAAAAACAACGCAACCGGCATCAGCACCAATATCCGCGCCTGCATTTTAGCCTGCGACGACAAGGTCGCCTGGCGTTCCCGAATGTGTTCCTGCTGTTGTAAGTTATCGGCCAGCCGCATCAATAAATCCGACTGCTGGCCGCCACTGCGAAACCCCAATATCAATGACTGCACGACCATTTTTACCGAGAATATGGGGACCCGTTGTTGCCAGCCCAGCAGCGCTTGCTCCAAGTCCTGGCCTAGCTTTACCTGACGCAGTACTTCATTGATTTCTTGTCCCAGTGGCGCCGCGATTTCACCTTTCAGGCCGTTAATGGCATTCGCCATACTGATACCGCTGCGTAATTGATTACTGAGCGTGACCAGCATCGGTGCCAGTTGTTTTTGCAAAGCCCGGTAGCGGCGCTTTAATAGCCATTTGTAGCCCATCGGCGGCGCCACCAAGACAACCCCGAAACACACCAACGCGCTGAACCAGTCGCCGACCAGCCAACCTAATAACGGTGACATCACACACAGCGAAAGATACAGGCGCACCAGTATTTTTACCGGCAGGAACAGGAAAAATTCCTGTAGTGAACGCTGTGCGTTGCTTTCCAACGCGCCTTCTAAGGTTTTTAAGCGCTGTCGGTTAAACTGAAGCAACAGTGAACACCAAAAGACCGTGCTCAATAACAGACAAAACGCCACCAATACTTGCATCAGCATGTCAGTTCACCAGACAGTCCATTAATTGCGCCTGAACCTGATCATCCTGCTGCTGCGCGAACTGACACAGGGTCTGACAACTTTCTAACTGCCCGGACTGGCGGGTTCGCTCAAACAAACTGGCCACCTGTAACGTATCACCGTCAAGTCCGGTCACTTCGTTAATGCTCATCACCACCCGTCGGCCATTCGATAAGCGGGCTATCTGTACAATAATATCCACCGCACTGGCCACCTGCTGCCGAATGGCGATAACGGGTAACTCTATACCTCCCATCAACACCATCACTTCCAGTCGCCGCAGGGCATCTCGCGCGGTATTGGCGTGGACGGTACTCAATGATCCGGCGTGCCCGGTATTCATCGCCTGCAACATATCCAATGCTTCCGCACCGCGACATTCACCCACCACCAACCGATCCGGGCGCATCCGCAGCGCGTTGATGACCAATTCACGAATGCCCACCGCTCCTTGTCCCTCCTGGTTTTTCGGACGCGCCTCCAAACTGATTAAATTTTCGTGACCCAATTGCAACTCGGCCGCATCTTCGATGGTGATTACCCGTTCGCCCGCCGGAATGTTGCTGGATAACGTGTTGAGTAACGTCGTTTTACCGGTTCCGGTACCACCGGAAACAATGATGTTTTGCCGACATTGCACCGCCAGTATCAAAAATTTTGCCGCCGCTGCAGACAGAGATCCGGATGCAATCAGATCATCCAGCGTCAGCGGTTTGGCCGCAAATTTACGAATCGTAAGACAGCTTCCTTTCAGCGCCAACGGCGGTATCACGGCATTGACCCGGGAACCATCTTTGAGTCGCGCATCAACCATCGGCGAGGCATCATCAACATGTCGCCCCAGTGGTAGTACAATCCTGTCAATGGCGCGTCGCAGTGCCTGTTCAGAGCTGAATTGGATCGGTGCTTGTTGTAGCCTGCCGGACTGCTCAATAAAAATTTGATCAAACCGATTTACCATAATTTCTGACACCGATTCATCGCCTAACAGCGGTTCCAACGGCCCTAAGCCAATTGCCTCATCCACCACCTCTCTGATTAAATGATGATGCTGTTCACTCGCCGCTGCCTGGGCACTGAGGTAACGTGTCGCGTGGTCTCGCAAGTCCTCATCACTGAGTTCGTCCATCAATGCATCCCGTTGATCCAAATGCTGACGCAGTTGTTGCTGCAATTGTTGCTTCAGCTCATTCATCGTTCACCTCCTGTAAACCGACACACCCCGCCTGTTCAAGCCAGTGTTGTTGTTGCTGCTGTCGTTGCCATTGCTGTTGGTGGCGTTGTTCTGCCGCATCCAGCCGCTCGGTCGTCACCATGATCACGAGTTCGGTCTGTTGCTGCCGCTGTTCCTGCGCCTGAAAGAGTTTGCCCAGTAACGGCACGTCATTGAGCCCCGGTATTGCCGACTCATTCAAGCTGTGTTCATGGCTCAGTAATCCAGACAGCACTAACGTGGTTCCCTCCGCGGCCAGAAACACAGAGTCGGTACGGCGGGTCAGAATGCCGGGAACACCGTTAACGGAAACCGCCGGATCCAAATTACTGACTTCGGCACTCAACACGGTTTTAATTTTATCGGTCGCGGTCACTTCCGGCGCGATATTCAACTTGATGCCGTACTCACGAAATTCGACGTCCTGCATACCTTGCGCCACCACCTGCGGGATCGGAATTTCGCCGCCGGCCAGAAAGGCAGCACTTTCTCCGCTTTGTGCCGAAAGTGTGGGGCTGGCCAACAGCTTTGCGTGGCCCTGCTGCTGCAATAGATTCAGCGTCGATTCCATTTGCGCTGACCAGGCAAACATCCCCTTGATCGCTGTCGCCGCTGTTGGACCGCTGGTTGCACTTTGCCATTCAATACCTAACTGGCGTAATTGTTGGCGTTTTATTTCGAGAATTTTTACGCTCAATCGCAACATCGGCGGATCGGTCAGCGTCACCTCGGTCTGTACCAACAACTGTTGATACTGGCTCGCCAGTACACTGAGCTTTTCCTCACTCACGGCGGATACCATGCCATCGGCAATGACGAAATTACGGTGTCGGGTGATGCGCAAGTCCGGCTCAACCTGCTGCAACGCCGACAGTTCGAGCTCAAGCCTTTCATCCAGCGGCCGCTCAATGGTTACCCGCAGTCGTTGGGGCGTATCGTTGATCAACCAAACATCGGTGTAGCCCGGCGCGAGTCCTTTCATCAGCAGCTGCGTCGGAGTTACCAATCGCACCGCCAATTTGGACTCGTCGCCAACCATTACCTGAGTATTGTCCGGCAGGGTTACTGTTTCAGAACCATTCACCAGCAGCGTGATCGTCGATTTGTCGGCGGCCAACGCGGGGGTAGCCGACAGCACGAGCAGAATGAGAACAAACAACTTCAGTTGCAGACGCATATCAGTGCTCTCCCTGCCAGCTAAGAATGCGCGCCGATGGCGCCACCGGTTGCCAGATAGATAACGATGAGTTCATTTGCTTAGCCCGCACCGATAATGCGTAATTGTCATTCTGGTAGCGCGTAAATGCTGCGATTTCAGCGGCCGGCACTAACACCGTGATACCGGCAAACGCATGACCGTAGTCACCGTCCGTTGCGCCCAAATCAAAGATCGATAAGTTGCTGAAGGTGTGCTGTCGAACATCACCCTGCTGGCTGTCTTCGGCGAAGGTGATATCCACTCGGTCACCGACCGCCAGTAAGCCATTGTGGCGAGCAACGTCGGTTGCCGGTAACGTAACCGCAAAATGGTCAGCCGGGAGCTGCCGGCTTAAACCGGCAAAGTTGTTGCTGATGAGCATGGCTTCAGTCATCGGCTCACCCTGTTGAACATCGTACTTGAGCCGTTGCCCCAGCAGTCCGGCAACCTGTTGTTGTGACAACCATTGCGAGCTGATTAGGTGTTCAGGAAATTCACGTAGCGCCAACGCATCGGCAAATACCTGTTCATCGGCCTGCATCGCGCGTGCAAATACCACCACCGCAATCCCTTCGGGCTCGGCCTCGGCGAGCCGCCGCTGCGTTTCTTCGGACAGGTACTTTTGTAAAAATAACAAGGTCAGTGCCGTCATCACCAAACTGATGATCAATATCGCCGCCCATTTTAACTTTCCGGTCACAACCCACTCCCTGGCGCTAAACCAATGTAGTTAAAAATAAAATGATAATGCTCGATAACCCGCACGCCCCACTCACGCAACTGCTCGGTGAGGTTGAGCTGGCGTTCGCTCAACCATAAAATCGTGCTCAGTGCCAGTCCTACCAGCAACCACTCAACCGTGGCCTGCCCTGTCTGATACCTCATCGCAATAGCGTCACAAAGGTCCAGTCACCGTGCTGACTAAACACCAGCCGACCATCGTTGTCTTTTAATAGCCATAGGTCATCCTCCTGCTCAAGGGTCTTAATCTCTGCAATCCGCTGCGCCAGCCGGAACCTTAATTGGCGCTGCAAACGCGGCATCGGTTTGTTGGAAAAATACAGGTAAACTTCGCTGCCGTTACTCTCACTCACACTGAGTAAATCCAGCCCCATGGGCAGCGGTGAGTCGCGCTCGACAACCGGGTTAACGACCGGCATTAACACCCACTGGCCGCTGCTGTATTCAAGAAAGGTCCAGCGCCTGCCAGCAATTTCGCAAAGCCAAAAGTTACTCAGTTTCTGTTCAGTGCATTGGGGATACCAGCGCTGCAGTAACGTCCAGTCCGGTTGCTGCGGCTCAATTAAGCGATACGCCGTAGTTGCCGCGAAAACCCGCACTTCAAGCGGTTGCCACTGCCACTGTTCAAAGCCCGCAGGAATGTCCATTCTCATACCTCATGTTATTCAGCCTAACGATACGGAATTTGTGTGAGTGCCCGCTCCGGCACCACATCAGCATCAACGTGCCCGAAGATTAACGAGTCAGAAGCAAGTTCCTTAGCGATTGGTAGCCAGCCCAAACCGTCTTGCACAACGGTAACCACCCGGTTCGATAACAGTGAATTCAACACAAACAAAGCCGGCCTTGATTGCAGTTGCTCAGCTCGAGTGGGTGACCAGGCATCGGTAATGCGAGCCATCGGGTAATCAGCCGCCTCGGTTTGCTCGTCAGCGGCGACAGACGTGCGCAGATTATTGGTGTCAAAGTCCAGCTCAACCAAATTACTGAGTGAACTGAGTACGCGTCCGCTGGCACGGGCAGAAGGATAGTCATCCGTCGTCTGTGTCACTCCCGGATCCGCCGTTCGAGCCCAAATGGCGTGCCGTTGCGCCGTTAACGCCGCTTCATTATTGTGCGCCGCTGGCATCAGTTGTTGCTGCAGCATCAACACAACCAGCAGCATCAGCGTTAGGCCGATAACGGCTTCGATCAGGACCTGTCCCTTAGCCATTGCGAGCCCACTCCTTGGCGGCAATCGCCGCTTTATCGACGTTGCTCAACGGCACCAGGTTCGGTTCCCACAGGGCGTTAAATAAATTGTCGCTTTCGAATTGTCGATCGCCCCGCGGAAACAAGGATAACGGGCGCGAGAAGCGGACTTCGGCCCGCGCGTGAGCAACCTGCCCCGTTGCCTTATCTCGGATACCGACCACTAACGCATTGGCACCATATTTTTTATGATTTCGCAGGGTTAAATAGTGAAACGATGGTATCGCCACTCGATAGCTTTTCATGGATGCCCAGGCCAGGTCGGTCACCTGCTTGTTGAGACTGAACGCATCACCATAGACGGTATGATGGCCGCGGCTCGCCCAATAACGGCGATAACTCGCCCTGGCACCCCAGCCAATTGGCGCAACAATGTAATCGCGATGAAAAACCTTTAAGTGAACCGCAACCGAGTCAATGGCATTCCAATTCCAGATGCCATTTGCGAGGGTTTCCAGTTCATTGCCGCCCGCCTTGACGACTTTGGTATTCATTATTTCTAACCAGCGATAGCTGCGTGACGTGGTAAAAGGGTCACGACTGTGCAGAACCAGTTGCTTAAAAAAATTGGAATCCTTGCGTTTACGAGTAGAACGGGTATTGGTCATACTGACCCACAGCGCCGGAAAAGGCACCATGCTTCCGCCCTGGAACGCATCCCAGTCCAGCTCGGGGTCATGCTTTTCGATCACCGCCCGAATCGACAGCCAGGTTTCCGCAATCATAGCCGCTTCCAGTGCCACTAAGGCCAGCGAAATTGCTTTAATAACCGCCGCATGAAACAGCAACAACTTTTCGATGATCGGGTCAACGACGTCATCAACCCGTGACATCGCCCGCATCAACGCCATCATGAACCCCTGAACTCCCGGAATCCACATCATTAACAGCGCGGTATTGAAGACCGCTTGTTTTGCCATCATTAACCAGCTCGCTAAACCAACCCATTGCGCAACCGCCACTTGATTGGCGATTAATGCCCGGTTCAGCACCGCCGATACATTGAACTGACGTGCCATCAGCGTTGCACCGCTGTATGCCGCGTTATCGGCAACGGTTTGTAAATACCACTGCCGGCGCGCATGCTCGCCCATCCGTGATGTCGCCATCAGCATCAACACCATTAAAAACACAGCGGCGGCCATCACCGTCAGTGTCTGACCGCGCTGCTGTTGTTGCCGGGCTCTAAAACGGAACAACTACTGGTTTCCTTGTTCGGTTGCTTCGTCGTAATTGCCCAGATTAATGTCCTGGTTAGCATTAGTGGCAGCAGAACGCGACGACTGGCGCGCCCGATTTAACTGCTGACTGGAGGACTGACCGGTCATTTCCTGAGCCAGACCGGCAACCTGGTTACGGATTGATTTACCAAACAACGAGTAGACACCAATTGCAGCAACCGCAATCAATGCAACAATAATGATGTATTCGGTCATGCCCTGACCGGCAATACGACGAAGAGAGATAGGTTGAGTAAGCATAAGCGGCCTCCTGATAGGCTACGTTGAGAAAACGCAGAGTATAGGAGGCCGTTTTAGGGGGCGTGATCGATGTCGTCGATCACTTACTCGATATTCAGATATTTATGCATCTGCACGGACAGGCGCCAGTTACGCTCAATACAGGTTCGCATCGCAAGCTCGGTTGCCCGCGGCCGCTGACTGATGGGCTGAAGGCAGATTTGTACGTCATCACGCAGCGAATTTTGCGCCAATAACCTATCCAACGCGTCAATATGTTTCTGCATCGCAATGGGGTGTTTGATTTCATTAGCCCGCGCCATACAATCGGGCCGCACCAAATAACCGCCGGGCATATCGAGCTTCGGCGATACCGTTACCCAGGTCGCTGCTGTGACCTGTAGGGTAAAGGTACCGCTGGTCTCGATCTGCAACCGCATGCCCTGCGCCTCTAACGCTTCGCCCAGCGGCTGTAGATCGAACATGGCCGGTTCACCGCCGGTAATCACAACATGACGGGCATGGTAACCCTGCTGTTGTATCAGCGCCAGAATGTCGTCCGGCGTCATCGCCGCCCATTGTGGCGAAGCCGAGGTTTTCGCCATCATGGTGGCAATACTAACCTCATCCTCCGCTCGCGTTTCCCAGGTATGTTGCGTATCACACCAGGGGCAACCGACCGGGCAACCCTGCAGACGGATGAAAATAGAAGGCACACCGGTAAAGGTTCCCTCGCCTTGTAACGTTTCAAAAATTTCGTTGATGCGGTATGTCATAGCTTTGGTTAGAATGAATGGCTGCGCAATTATAACTGAGAGGTAGGAAATGTCGCAAAAAGTCGTAGTTATTTATTCTGGGGGCATGGATTCTTACACCGTACTGAATAAGGCCATTGAACAGGGTCATGAGGTCTTAGCACTGTCCTTTAACTACGGACAGAGACACGTGAAAGAGCTTGATGTTGCTGCCAACGTCTGTAAAAACCTCGGCATAACGCACAAAGTTGTCGACATTACTGCCATCAATGGCCTGCTCGCGGGCAGCTCGCTAACCGACGATATCGACATTCCCGAGGGTCACTACGAGGAAGCGTCGATGAAGTCAACGGTAGTCCCCAACCGCAACATGATTCTGCTGTCACTGGCGATTGGTTACGCGGTATCCGTTGAGGCGACCGCGGTCTACTATGGCGCGCATTCGGGCGACCACGCCATTTACCCGGACTGTCGGCCGGAGTTTGTGCGCCAGATGAATGTCGTCAGTAAACTGGCAAACTACGAACCGGTAGAGGTTGTCGCGCCTTACCTGGACCAGGATAAAAACGACATTCTGGCTGACGGCCTGCGCATGGGACTGGACTACAGCAACACCTGGACCTGTTATAACGGCCGCGATAAAGCCTGTGGTAAGTGTGGAGCTTGTATTGAACGACTGCAGGCATTCGCAGCGAATCAACAACGCGATCCGCTGCCTTACGAGGTATCAGTCAGCTAAATACTGTTGCGCACGCTGCCAGCGTGGCGTGCGTTGCAGTTCCGCCAAATTAGGCCGAGTACCACTCATCAACATCCGTTGAAAGCGCGTCGCACTGTGTGACCCGGTCGCAGCCAGCGGTTCACTCAGCAATGCGCTCGCGGCGGCTCTGTCGTTACACACCAAAATCATGTCGCAACCGGCGTTGAGCGCGGCATCCGCCCGTGCTTTCATGGTGCCCGCTACCGTTGCCCCCTGCATGGACAGATCGTCACTGAAAATCATGCCGTCAAAGCCCAATTGGGTGCGCAATACCTGCTGTAACCAATAGCTGGAAAAACCCGCTGGCTTATCATCGAGTTCAGGGTAAATAACGTGTGCCGGCATGACGCCTTGCAGTTTTTTTGCCAGCACCCGAAACGGTGGAATGTCCGTTGCGAAAATGGTGGCTTTATCCCGTTCATCAACCGGGATAGCGATATGCGAGTCCGCCTGCACCGAACCATGGCCGGGAAAATGCTTACCGGTTGCCGCCATGCCTGCTTCATGCATGCCGGCAATAAACTCAGCCGCCAGCCGTGTTACGTCCTGCGCATTATCGGCAAAAGCGCGATCACCAATCACATCACTGCAGGCGTTAATGTCCAGCACCGGCGCAAAACTGATGTCAATGCCCACCGCCTGAACTTCCATTGCCATTAGCCAACCTAGCTCGCGCCCCGCCTGTGCCTGCTCTACCGGATCGGTAAACCGTTGCGCTATCGATGCCATCGGTGGAATCGCACTAAAGCCGTCGCGAAACCGTTGTACCCGCCCGCCTTCATGATCGACGGCGATCAACAGCGGCTTTTGCGCTACCTGTCGAGCCTCATGACAAAGACTCTGCAACTGTTCAGGTGACTGAAAGTTGCGGGTAAACAAAATTAACCCATTCACATCCGGATGAGCTAATAAGGCACGATCGTCGGCACTCAACTCAGTGCCCGCCACATCGATCATTACTTGCGCCATGATGAAGTCCTGTTGTTTTTGTTGATGCCGCTAGTGTGCCAGACAACGTAAATTTGGCCAGTACACTGTTGAATTTTTTTCAGTTGGTTTACTCTAACCCTTAATTGACAAAAAAATAACATTTGGGTGCCCTATGAACATAATACGCTCAACACTTGCCGTTGCGTTAGCAACCACGCTGGCCGCCTGCGGCGGTTCATCTGACGCCGGTACGACCGGTAGCAGCAATAACGATGACGGCTTTGCAAGCTGTTCAATTCCGGATCAAAACCAACGTTTTTTCGAGTACATGAAAGACGATTATTTTTGGGCCGATCAGTTACCGCAGCAGTTGGATCCTGAAGCTTTCGATGACGTTTATGCGGTGTTGGAAGAGCTGCGTGTTCCTGAAGACACTTACAGCTACATATTGACCGAGGAAGAGTACGAGTCGCTGTTTGTTAATGCCGAATACGCCGGCTTTGGCTTCTCGCAGCAACAGGTCAGTGCCACAGAGATCAAATTGCGGTTGGTTTACCGTGATTCGCCGGCGTGGGAGGCCGGTATGCGGCGGGCCGACAGCATCATCGCGATTGATGGAGTACCGACCAGCGAGCTATTGGCCAATGGTACCTACAATGAGGCACTGGGCGAGCCGGAAGTCGGTGTCACCCGTGATATCAGCTGGCGCAATCCGGCGGGCGAGGAATTTACCGCAACCATCAGCAAAGATCAGGTGGCAACCAATACCGTCATGGGCGCTCAGGTATGGGACATAAACCAACAACCGGTCGGCTATTTTACCCTCGACAGCTTTATTAACCGCACCGGCGATGATTTAAATGAGGCTTTCAATGATTTCGCGACAGCGGGCGTGCGCGAACTGGTCATCGATGTTCGCTATAACGGCGGCGGCCTCATTCGCTATGCCAACCAGACGGCTACGCAAACCGCCGGTACCCATGTGCAAGGTAAAACCTTTGTTGAATACCGTTTTAACGAGCAAAACCGTAATCAAAATGAAGCCGTCCCCTTCAGTCTGGTCGATGGTATCGAACAGCTCGATCTGGACAGTGTCATTGTCTTAACCACCGGTGCCAGTTGCTCATCATCAGAGCTGATCATTAATTCGCTAAAACCTCATATCGATGTCACCGTCATTGGCAACCGCACCTGTGGTAAACCGGTTGGTCAGGTGCCCGAACAACTGTGTGACAAAGTCACCTTTGCGATTAACTTTGAAACCGTTAACTCTGAGGGCGATGGGCGCTACTTTGACGGCATTGCGCCGACCTGTCCGGTGCAGGATCGCATCGTTGCCGATTGGGGTAGCTTTGACGACCCACTGACGGCAGCGGCGCGGAATTATCTGGAAACCGGGAACTGTCCGGTCAGCTCGTCTGCTCAAGCCTTGCTGCAACCATCGGCGGATGATTTTGTGCCGCAACAGCCGGTGTTTTATAACCTCAAACAAAAACGCGCCTCGTTACAATAACGAAGCGCGTTGATACTGCCGTAGTTCGGCGTTCATTAATCGCGAACTGCGGCTTTTCTCAGTTCACCCTTGGTGGTGTAAAACTGGTTGTGCTCAAGAATGCCCGGCGCAAAGCTGTCGACACCGATAGCGGTTAACCGCAGTCGTTCCGTTTTCGCAAGCTCGGCGGCGGTATCTTTATCCACTAAACCTTTTTCCAGGGCTGTATCCGCCAGTTCCTGACCGTTCAGGTTTGCCGACAATTCACCGCGTTTTTGTGCTTTACGCAGGGTTTTATAGACATCCTTCATTTTCAACATGGCAAGGAACGCCATTTCCATGTGGCCGGTTGGATCACTTTCTTCTTCTTTCCAGAAACACAGGAAGGTATGACGGTCACGGGTAACGCCCGGCTTCATCATATCGGTACTGATGTTCTGTAGTAATTCATCCGACGGCTCGCCAAAATGATTACCCAGCGGAAATACCAACGCCCGCATCGCCACGGCAACCACGCGGTTAGGGAAGTTACGCAGGAAGCCATCAAAGGCATAGCCGATTTTATGCAGATGCTGCTGTACCGCATAATGCACGTACGGCAAATCAGCCGCCTGACGGCCTTCGTCTTCAAACCGTTTTAATACGGCCGAGGCCATATACAGGTGGCTGAGGATGTCTCCCAAACGCGCCGAGATCATTTCTTTGCGCTTCAAGTCGCCACCGAGCATTAACATCGACACATCCGAAACCATCGCCAGAGCTCGGCTCATGCGTGTCAGATGCTGATAGTAGCGAGCGGTTTCGCCACTCACCGGTGTCTCATTAAAGCGCGAACCGGTTAAGCCCATCCAGAGGCTGCCAAAAACGTTGCTGACGGCAAATTTAATGTGCTTCACCAACAACTTATCGAAATCACGCATACCCTGTTCTTCATCGGGGTTAGCCGCAGCTTTCATTTCTTCCAGCACATAGGGGTGACAACGGGTTGCGCCCTGGCCGAAGATCATCAGATTACGGGTAAGGATGTTGGCACCTTCTACCGTAATCGATACCGGCGTCGCCATGTAGCTGTGCCCAAGGTAGTTGTGCGGCCCCAGTTGAATGCCTTTACCGGCATGGATATCCATCGCATGTTCCATCACCTCACGACCCATCTCGGTCATATGGTACTTGGTCATTGCGGTGACCACCGACGGGCTTTTACCCTGACACAGGGCATTGATGGTAAGCCGGCGCATGGACTCAAGGGTGTAATTGGTACCGCCGATTTTACCCATCGACGCCTGTACCCCTTCAAACACCCCGATTGGCAAGCCAAACTGCTGACGCACATAAGCGTAGGCGCCGGTCATTCGCTGCGTCACGTGACCAGAAGCCGCTGCCAGAGCCGGTAATGAGATACCGCGGCCCGCTGACAAACATTCCACCAGCATGCGCCAGCCTTTGCCGGCGTAATCAACACCACCGATGATCCAGTCAAGTGGAATAAAAACATCTTTGCCATAGGTCGTGCCGTTCAAAAACGCTTGGTTCAGCGGGAAGTGACGATCACCAATTTCAACCCCATCGTGGTCGGTCGGGATCAGCGCACAGGTAATACCCAGCTCTTTTTTATCGCCCAGTAACGCTTCCGGGTCGTACAGTTTAAACGCCAGCCCAAGTACCGTCGCAGCGGGTGCCAGGGTGATATAACGCTTGGACCAGTTGAGCCGTATACCGACCACTTCTTCGCCATTATGCTGGCCCTTACAAATGATCCCTTCATCAGGAATAGCACCGGCATCAGAACCGGCCTCCGGTCCGGTCAGCGCGAAGCAAGGAATATCGGTGCCATCAGCAAGACGCGGCAACCAATACTGCTGTTGTTCTTTCGTACCATAATGGGTCAGTAGCTCACCCGGCCCCAACGAGTTGGGTACCATAACCGTGACCGCCGCGCTGATTGAGCGCGTCGCAATGCGCGAGACGATGTACGAGTTGGCGGCCGGTGAAAACTCCAGACCACCGAACTCTTTGCCAATGATCATCGCAAAAAACCGTTCCTTGCGCAGGTAATCCCACACCGCTTTCGGCAAATCGCGGTCTTGCTGGACGATTTTAAAGTCGTCCAGCATATCCAGTAACGTCGCCAGCTGATTATCGACAAAATCCTGCTCAGCCTGAGTCAGCTTCGGTTCTGGCATATCCAGCAATTTCTGCCAATCCGGACGGCCACTGAATAAGTCACCGTCCCACCAGACATCACCGGCTTCCATCGCTTCGCGTTCGGTGTCCGAAAGTGGTGGTAAAATCCTTTTAAACAAACCAAATACTGGTTTGGTAATAAGGCTGCGTCGGATTTCTCCAACCGCCAGTACAATCACCAGCAATACAATCAATAAAATGATAATTTCCATGGTTTTCTCCAGCTAACCATCCATAAACAGAGTGTAGAACAGCAACCCCGGCTTTGCTTAGCCATCAAGTTGACTGTCCAGGCCTCCGGCAATAAAAACAATTAAGTGATCAATAACGGTCTGAATGTCGGCGTCCTCGTCGAACTCCGCTTGTGCAATTTCAATCAGTGCTTGTCCAGACACCTGAGCAAACACGGTTGCACCCAGCACAAAGTGAAGGCGCCAGAACATATCTTGTTCAGTCAGTTTGGGGTTGGCTCGATGCAACAGCGCCAGCAAGTGCTGCAGTACATCGCCGAAGGCCGATTGGGTGTAACGACGAAGGTGACCCTGAGTCTCAGAATACGCAAATCCGAGCAGGCGCAGAAAGTGCTCAGTACCACGCTTGTGCACCTGGGTTAAGCTTACCAGTGGCGCTTTAAAGCTCTCAAACACCGCCAGGCTGTCGATCGATGGCCGCTCATCCAACTGTTTCAGCTCCGCCTCCAGCGCCGGCATAAACACGTTCATGTAACGTGCCACCACCGCTTGAATCAAAGCCTTTTTTGAGCCAAAGTGATAGTTGACCGAGGCCAGGTTAACGTTCGCTTCCTGGGTAATCTGGCGTAATGAGGTTTGTTCGAAACCTTCCCGCGCGAACAACGTTTCCGCCGCATCGAGAATGCGCTTCTGGGTAGAGGTTTTTGATTTTCGGGTTCGGGTGACCGTTTCAGACATAGGTATAAACGCATATTTTAAACATGCGTTTAATTTAATTCAGTTCGTTTCAGCGATCAAGTGTTCGCTGAAACTATTTATCCGCGTTTTGACTTAACCCAGCCATACATCAAGAAACAGCATCACCACCAACCCCAGCATTAACCCAAAGCTGGCACGGGAATGGTGACCCTCGCGGTGCGTTTCGGGAATGATTTCATGGCTGATGACAAAAATCATCGCACCGGCAGACACCAATAATCCCCACGGCAGAAACCATTCGGCAATGCCGACAAACCAGCCGCCGATGACACCGCCGAGGGGTTCTACGGCACCGGTTAATCCTGCCACCACAAACGCCTGCCAACGGCTGTAACCCAGTGCCAGTAACGCTAACGCGACCGCCAGACCCTCCGGCACGTTTTGTAGACCAATCCCCGAAGCAATCGCAACGGTGGCATCACGATCGCCGCCAGCGGCGGTAATCCCCACGGCCAACCCTTCCGGTATGTTATGAATGGTAATGGCAATAATGAACAGCCACAGCCGACTTAAACGTCGCGCCACCGGGCCTTCTGCACCTTTGACAAAATGTTCATGCGGGACACTGCGATCAATCGCGCCAATCAGTAACGCGCCGATAATAATACCGGCAACCGCAATGGACGGCGGTACCAGGCCACTGCCATATTGTTGTTCGGCAATATCCAGTGCCGGTACAATCAGCGAAAAGAATGAGGCCGCCAGCATCACGCCGGCCGCGAACCCTAACAGGGCGTTGGTGTTGCGTTCATCGGGACGCCAGCCGATCAGCACCGGTGCCGCGCCAACCGCCGTCATCGCGCCGCTCAACCCACTGACCAGTAATGCCGCCAGCCAACCGTCCATGAGCACTCCCGTTAATTAGTGACGCCAGTAATGGCGATGGAATAAAATCAATACTGTCATGATTTCCAGACGTCCGGCAAGCATCGCAAAAATCAGCAGAAATTTCGCGCCATCGGGTAACGGGAGAAAGTTGCCGCTGGGGCCGATGATGTCACCCAACGCCGGCCCCACGTTACTGACCGCTGATGCCGCGCCCGAAATGGCCGTCAGAAAGTCCAGGTCAAACAGTGACAAACCTAAGGCAATGGCTGCCACCAATAAAAAATAGGTGAAACAAAAAGCCACCATCGAACCCAACAACGAATCATTAACTCGCCGTTCCTGATACGTTTGTACCTGTACCAGGTTCGGATGGATCAATTGACTGAACTGACGCCGCAGCAGCAACTGTGATAACTGGAACCGAAAGATTTTCATGCCGCCGGCGGTCGAGCCGGTACAGCCACCGACAAACATCAGGTAAAAGAACAGCATCAGCGACCAACTGCCCCATTGACCGTAGTCTTCCGTTGCATAACCGGTGGTGGTGACCACCGATACCACATTAAACGCAGTATGCAGGAAAGCGTCCCCCACCTCACGGCCTTTGGCAATTTGAATCAGAGCGATGGCGACAATCGCCAGCGTCAGAAAGATCAGAAACGCGCGCACCTGAGTGTCTTTGACCAGCGGCTCGTAGTCTTGCTTAAGTGCGCGGATATAAAGCACAAAAGGCAACGCCCCGGCCACCATAAACAGGGTACCGACCATAACCAGAAAGGCGTTATCGGCAAAATGCCCGAATGACGCATCGTAGTTGGAGAAACCAGCGGTTCCAATGGTAGTCATGCCGTGCACGAACGCATCAAAAACGTTCATGCCACCGATTACGTAGAGCGCGATAACCAGCGCGGTCAGGAGCAGGTAAACCTTACCAATGGCCATCACCATCAGGCTTGAACGTGGCAGGAATTTACCCGACATATCCGAAGATTCCGCCTGGAACAGACGCATACCACCCACCTGCAGGAACGGTAGAATGGCCATTGCCATAACGATAATACCGATGCCACCAAGCCATTGCAGCATGCCCCGCCACAACAGCACCGACTTCGGCAGTGTATCCAGACCAACAATGACCGTGGCACCCGTGGTGGTGATGGCCGACATCGCTTCAAACCAAGCGTTGGTAAAATCCAGATAAGGCTGGGCGAAGATAAATGGCAGGGTGGCAAACAAACTGGCGCAAACCCAACACAGCGTGGTCAGCAAAAATACCTGCCGCGCGCGGAGCTTAGCATCACCGGTCTTCTGCGAATAGAGTACCAGCCCCAACACCAGGCCGATGATCGACAGCGTTAAATAGGTCCACTGATCTTTCTCGCCATGAAACACCGCCAGCACAAAAGGCGCCAGTAACGCCAATGACAATATGGCGATGAGCGCTCCAATGGCTTTTGCCAATAATTTAACCGCCTGCTGTGGGCGCAAGCGGTTGTCAGCAACGGTGGAGGCTTGTTGCATCATGGCCTGTTACGCTGAGGTATCAAGTTCGGTAAAGCTCTTGACCAGATCGTCAACCGCTTTCATTTGCTCCAGATACGGCTGTAAAGCATCCAGCGGCAACGCACAAGGTCCGTCACACTTCGCTTCGTTTGGGTTCGGATGCGCTTCAATAAACAACCCAGCGATACCAAGTGCCATCCCTGAACGCGCCAGTTGCGCGGCCTGAGCACGGCGACCATCGGCCGAATCACTGCGGCCGCCCGGACGCTGGAGTGCGTGGGTGGCGTCAAAAATGACCGGCGCCATCGACTTCATTTCATCCATGCCCAGCATATCAACCACCAAGTTGTTGTAGCCGAAGCAAGAACCGCGCTCGCACAACATCACTTGCTCGTTATTGGCTTCGCGGAACTTTTTCAAAATATGCTTCATTTCGTGCGGCGCTAAAAACTGCGGCTTTTTCACGTTAATCATATTGCCGGTTTCTGCCATTGCCACCACAAGGTCCGTTTGCCGCGCCAAAAACGCCGGCAACTGCAGAATATCCACCACTTCAGCAACCGGCTTGGCCTGATGGGGTTCATGCACATCGGTGATCAACGGTACCCCAAATTCGCGTTTGATCTCTTCAAAAATACGCAACCCCTGCTCCAGGCCGGGGCCACGAAACGAATGAATGGAGGAACGGTTGGCTTTATCAAAGGATGCCTTAAACACGTAAGGAATGCCCAGTTTTTCAGTTACCTGAACGTAATGCTCCGCGATGCGCATCGCCAGATCACGAGATTCAAGCACGTTCATGCCACCAAACAAGACAAAAGGTTTGTCGTTTGCAATCTCGATGTTATTGAGCGTCAGTGATGTGATCATAGTTTTGGTCATTCCTTAATTTAGCTACCAACAACACGCAGTATTTGACCTGCAAGGTAGGCCATGTAAGTGCCTAAAGCATAGCCCATTACCGCCAGCAACACGCCGACCGGGGCCAGCGATGGATGAAACGCCGATGCCACAACCGGCGCAGAAGCTGCTCCCCCGACATTGGCCTGACTTCCCACCGCCATATAAAACACTGGTGCCTTCAGTAATTTCGCAACAAACAGCATCAGCCCGGCATGCACCAGCATCCAGATAGCACCTATCAGGAAGTACTTGGGCGCGTCGACGATGGCAGTGACGTCCATATGCAGACCAATACTGGCCACCAGGATATAGACAAACACCGAACCAATTTTTGACGCGCCGGCGGCTTCCAGGCTGCGCGCTCGGGTAAACGACAAGGCGATACCACCGGCCGTGGCCAGCACAATCACCCAGAAGAACAGACTATCGAGACTAAACCGGCGCAGGTACGGCAAATGCGTACCAATGGCCGGCGCGATCCAGTCAGCCAACAAATGTGCGGCTCCGGCCACGCCGAAGCCGACCGCCAGTATCAACATTAAGTCACGTAATGACGGGTTGCGGACGTGTTCCGCCTGATAGGCTTCAACTTTGGCCTTGATGGCGTCAATGGCTGAGGTATCGGCACCGGTGCGCGCATCAATTTGTTTGGCGTTAGCGGCCATATACAACAGCACTGCCATCCATAAGTTAGCCACGATAATGTCAACCGTGACCATCGCGGAAAAGATATCACCACCGACTTCATACACTTCTTTCATCGCCGCCTGGTTAGCTCCACCGCCAATCCAGCTACCGGCAATGGTCGTCATCCCGCGCCATACCGAGTCAGGACCAGCTCCCCCCAATAATTCAGGGAACAGTAACGACACCAATAACAGGGCAATGGGTCCACCAATAACGATACCGACGGTACCGGTCAGGAACAGGATCAATGCCTTCGATCCCAGTCCGAACACAGCCTTCAGGTCAAGGCTAAGCGTCAGTAACACCATACAGGCCGGCAACAGGTAGTCCATGGTGATGTCGGTAACGGCGGTGGCGTTGCCATCAACAATGTTGAAGGTATTTAACAGTGACGGCAGGAAGTAACACAGCAACAGCGCCGGCACAAATTTATAAAATTTCTCAAACGCCGGATGTTTACTCGAATGGGTATAAAACACCAGACCAAGAATCGCAAGCAATAAGCCCGTGATGACACCATCATTGGTAATTAACGCAGTCGTCTCAGCAGCGGCAGGTGCAGCAGCTAGCATAAACTCTCTCCTTTAGTGAAACACATCGTGAGGGCCTGAGTAACTCTCAAGTTGTAATTTTAATAGTTCGGCACTCGGATCATCGGGGCACTTATCAACAAAGTATTGGTAGTCATCTACGGCCACATGCTGGCAGCCGAGTTCTTCGTACAAATAACCACGGTCACGGATCTCATACGGATCGTCCGGTAGCAAGGTCAACAGCATTTGCACACAGCGCAGGGCTTTTTCAAACCGCGCTTCTGCCATTAGACAATGCTTTAATTCGGTCAGGTAAGCTTCGACCAACGCCTTTTGCGGGGTCGGTTCGGCCCATTCCCAACAAAACTCAGCATCGCCTTCCATCACGTCTTCGAAGCGTTCCATGACCTCCTGGTAGCACACCATCTGGCCATTCTGCGGATCGATAAAATGGGTCTTATTGTCGTCATCGTTGAGCTTTAACAGCGGGTACCCGGGAAAATCCACCACCTGCAGATCGAGCCCATACTGCAACGCACATTCCCGCAACAACACCGCCAATACCAGCGGGATTCCGGTACGGAACGCGGCGACCTGATCAATGGCAATACGGTTGGATTTAATCCAGGTTTCCGGCGCGTCACTGTAGCCTAACTGACGATAAAAATAGGCACTGATCTGACTGACTTTCTGAACCCCGTCAGCGTCTTCACTAAAACCGCTAAAGTCGTTCAGTTGCTGTCTAAAATCGGTTAAAGAACAGCCGTCATTGAAGTCAAGCTGACGGCTGATTTCCCAGAGTATTTCACTGGTTGGCAGAACTTCCTGTTCGCATTGCTGAAGAAACGAATACTGCATGTTTACCTTTTGTCTTAACTTAGGAGCAACGGCATTTTACTGACCGCGACATGAAACAATGCCGCCAGCCAGGCACAGGCACCAATAAAGCCAATCCAACTTACGGCTTTGCTTGAGCCTTTAAGTGCCAGCAGGCCAAACAGAATGTAACCAATAACCCCTAACACTTTCTCGGTCACCCACGGGTCGGCAAAGGGCGCACGGTGGGTCAACACCAGCATCACAATGGCACTGGCCAGTAGCAAGGTGTCGTTAATGTGCGGGACGATTTTGACCCAGCGTTTTTGTAATAGATCGGAGTCCAGTTGTTTCCAGATAAAACGCAATAAAAACAGCGTCACCGAAATGACCACGAACAAAACGTGCATATGTTTAAACGCAACGTACACAATGCTCTCCTTAAAATGAGTGTTTAATTAACTGCGCCAGTTCCGGCACCACGGCGTCGAGAAACTGCGGCGAGTAGTAGCGTCCTTTCTCGGCCTGCAAACGGGTTTTGATGTCGTTTTCTGACAGGCCCTGTTGTTGCCAGTCGAGCAATTGTTCCGTCAGCAGCAATACCTGCGTACTGGTGCCGATGGCGGTGCCCTGCTTACCGTCCGGCAGCCCCATACCATCCCAACGTTCGAGGCGTTCGATTAACGCCCGGTGCGCAACCTGTGTTGCTACATGCTGACCATGCGCCAAAGCCCGCAGTGAACGCGCTACCCGCTGTTGACAGGTGGTTTCGTTGGCGGCAACGGATTCCGGCGCGCATTGCAATAACGGCCCGGCCGGTTCATAAAGGAACCAGGCCAGCGCGGTATTTTTTGCCTCATTATCGGGGCTGACCAGTCCGGCGACCTGATAACTCAATGCCGCCGCCGGCGGTAATTCGTCGACCGCAAAACGGGCACTGCGCAACTCCATCAATTGATCACCCAAGCGCGCTAAGAACTGATCCGAATCTTCCAGGCAAACCACATTGTCCTGCGCCAACTGCACATTTTCCGAAAACAGTTGTAAAACATGATGGTCGTCTTCGGTCAATTGCCGTGAAATGCCTCCGATAAACAGCACCGAGCCATAAGGCCGACAGTGGCTGCGGCAATACAATAAGACGAAGTCATCGCCGTAATAACTGCCGTGATTCGCGACCACGTCATCCAATTCTGCCAGTGCTTCGGCCGGTAATACCGACCGCAAGGTCTGCCCTACGGCAACGTTAGCATCCTCGCCATAGGCGGCAACTACTTTATAGGTGCGCCCCTGCGCATCGGCGGTGGCGTACAGAGTTTGGCGGGCGCCGCCGATCACCCAGCTTAATTGCTGCACCAGGCCATCGACAAAACTATTCATCGGCTGCAGCGCATAAAGGTTCGACGACGCTGCGATGATTTTTTCCAGTCCGTGGCGGCTTTGGTCAATCGACATAATATCGCGATAAGAGCGCAGCGATGACATCACCGCTGTGAACAGTTTCTGCGCCGTTAATTCGGTCTTCGACTTATAGTCGTTAATATCGTAATTGACGATGACGGTGCGTTCCGGTGCCTGGCCGGGCTGACCGGTGCGCAGAATAATACGGGTGTAATGATTTTGTGCCTGCTCACGAATATAGCGGGCAACCTTAAGCCCGGCATCGTCCGTTTCCATCACCACGTCCAGCAGCAAAATGGCCGCGTCGGGATGTTGCTCGATAAGTTCGCAGGCTTCCTGCCCGGAAAATGCACTGTGAAATTCCAGCCCACGGCCAAGAAAGTTAAAGTCGCTTAAGGCAAGCTTAGTCACTGCGTGAACTTCCGGCTCGTCGTCGACAATAAGAATTTTCCAATTCTCCGTCGGAATATTGGGTGTCTGCTGCCCAGGTTCATCCGCAAACATAAACTGATTGCTCATAATATTCCCTCTCTAGCTTGCCTTCTGTCCGCCCGTGACTCGCTCTACGTTACCATAATCTGTCCAGCGGTTAATATGTTTATAACCCTTTTCCGTCAGTAGCTCAACGACAGCCGGCGCCTGTTGCCAGCCTTGTTCGAGCAGTAACCAGCCGTGCTCACGTAAATAGTAGCGTCCCTGCTCAATGATATGCGCAATATCCGCCAGCCCCTGCTGCTCAGCGATCAGCGCACTGTGTGGCTCAAATCGCACGTCGCCCTGCTGTAAGTGCGGATCGTGGGCATCGATATAAGGTGGATTAGAGACAATCAAATCAAACCCGGCTGTGTTCGGCAAGGCATCAAACCAATGGCTTTGCAGCACCTGAATCGGCAGCGCTAAGCGCGCTGCATTGTGTTGCGCCAGCGCCACCGCCGCCGGCTGTTTATCCAGCGCGGTAATTTGCCAGGCCGGCCGTTCCGATTTCAGCGCCAGCGCAATAGCGCCGGTGCCGGTACCCAGATCAAGAACCCGCGCGTCGTCGGGTAACTCCAATGACAACGCAGCCTCTACTAAGGTTTCGGTATCCGGCCGCGGAATCAGAGTGCTGTCATTCACGGCCAGCGGCAGCGACCAAAATTCCCGTTCACCGGTAAGGTGAGCCACCGGATGACCCTGCTGACGTCTCGCCACCAGTTGCTGCAGTTGCTGCCATTGTTGCTCGGTTAGCCGTTGCTCCGGCCAGGTCATCAGGTAAGTGCGATTTTTCTGTAACACAAAACACAGCAAAGCCCGGCTGTCTGCAGCTGGGCTTTCGCTGTCGGCTAGTTGTTGTTGGCACCACGCCTGCGCATCAGCAAGGCTTTTCATCGGTTAGTGCTGATCCTGTGCTAACGCCGCCAATTGATCCGCCTGGTGCTCCGTAATAATCGGATCGAGAATCAAATCGAGGCTACCGGCCAGTACTTCATCCAAGCGGTATAAGGTCAGATTGATGCGGTGATCGGTGACCCGGCTTTGTGGATAGTTGTAAGTTCGAATACGCTCCGAACGATCACCACTGCCGACCAGGTTACGACGAGTGCTGGCTTCTTCCTGTTGGCGCTTTTCGTCTTCCATTTTCTGCAGTCGCGACTGCAGTACCGACATCGCTTTGGCGCGGTTTTTGTGCTGCGAGCGCTCTTCCTGACATTCAACCACCACGCCGGACGGCAAGTGGGTTATACGAATGGCAGAATCGGTTCGGTTAACGTGCTGACCACCGGCGCCCGAAGCTCGGAAGGTGTCGACACGCAAATCCGCCGGGTTAATTTCAATGGCTTCGGCTTCGGGAATTTCCGGCAACACCGCTACCGTACAAGCCGAGGTGTGCACACGCCCCTGTGACTCGGTTTCCGGAACTCGTTGCACGCGGTGACCACCGGATTCAAACTTCATTTTGCCATAAACGCCATCACCGCTCATGTGGGCAATGACTTCTTTATAGCCGCCGTGCTCGCCTTCGTTAGCGGACACAACACTGATTTTCCAGCCACTGGCTTCGGCGAAACGGCTGTACATACGGAACAGGTCGCCGGCAAAAATCGCCGCCTCATCACCACCGGCACCGGCACGGATCTCCAGGTAGCAAGCCCGATCGTCGTTAGGGTCCTTCGGCAACAACAGCACTTGTAGCTGTTGCTCCAATTGCTCAACCTGCGCTGCGCCAGTTTTGATTTCTTCCGCCGCCATTTCGCGCATCTCGGCGTCATCATCGTTGGCCATCTCATGCGCTGCAGCAAGGTCGGCCTGTGCCTGTTTGTATTGCTCGAAACTGTCAACCAGCTCCTCCAACTGCGAATACTCTTTCGACAACGCCCGGAACCGATTCTGATCGGCTATCACATCAGCTTCGCCCAGTAACGCCTGCACTTCTTGATAACGCTCGAGTAAGCCCTCAAGCTTACGTTCAATGGATGGATTCATTAACGGTTTTTAATCCTTGTTTTCACTGTGTTCTGTGGTATCCGGCACCAGCTGTTGCAATAACGCCAGTGCCTTCTGATCATTCTGTTCACCGGCTAATTTTAGCAACTGCGTCGGCTGGTGCGTCAATTGTTGCGTTAAGCGATGGGTCAGCAATTGTATCACCTGCTCCGGTGCTTTGCCCTGCGCCAGCAATTGCAGGGCGCGTTCGGTCTGTTGTTCGGCAATGGCCTGGGCATGTTGACGGTAGCCACGGATCAGTTCAACACTGTTCAGTGACTTCAGCCATTCACCAAATTCCCGGCTTTGCTGCTGAATGATCACCTGCGCCTGACGCGCCGCTTGCTCACGGTTCTTGATGTTCTCACTGATGATGTTCTGCAGATCATCAACCGTGTATAAATAGGCGTCATCCAGTTCGTTGACCTGCTCTTCGATATCACGCGGTACGGCCAGATCAATCAACAACATCGGTTTGTGGCGACGCTTTTTCAACGCCTGTTCAATACTGCCTTTGCCGACAATTGGCAGCGTACTGGCGGTCGAGCTGACGACAATATCGGCGCTCGGCAATAACTCGCCCAGTTCGGATAAGCTGTGCGCGCGACCGCCGACCTTTTCTGCCAACTCACTGGCGCGCTGTAACGTCCGGTTGGCCACGGTGATATCCACCACACCTTGCTGTTTCAGGTGCTGTGCCACCAGTTCGGAGGTATCACCGGCACCAATCAACAGCACACTGGACTTATCCAGCTTAGCAAAAATGTGTTTAGC
This sequence comes from Idiomarina sp. OT37-5b, assembly GCF_002968395.1. Taxonomy (NCBI): domain Bacteria; kingdom Pseudomonadati; phylum Pseudomonadota; class Gammaproteobacteria; order Alteromonadales; family Idiomarinaceae; genus Idiomarina; species Idiomarina sp. OT37-5b. The sequence goes on along the minus strand of NZ_CP027188.1, from coordinate 945,953 downwards.
CAGACTGACCGCGGCATAAGCCACCGATACCGCGTTCTGCCCCACCTCGGTTTCGTTACGCACGGTTTTGGCTACCCGAAAGGTGTGCTGAAACAGGCGTTCGAGAATTCCGCCCACCGCGGCCTGACGTTTGGCCAGTTGATACGACTGCTTGACCTGGCCAAGAATCTGCGGCTCGCCCAGCACCAGCGAATCCAGCCCACTGGCTACCGACATCAAATGGCTGATGGCCTGCTCGTCTTCATAGGCATAATGGTGCTGCGCCAGCGCATCCGGCGCCAGTCCATGAAAGCCGGACAGCCAACCGAGCAACAGATCGGCCGATACATCACCCTGACAGTAGAGTTCGGTGCGGTTACAGGTCGATACAATGACGGCCTCTTCCACGCCCTGCAATTGGCGGATGGCCTGCAACGCCGAATCGAGCTGCTCGGTCGTAAAAGCAACTCGCTCGCGCAGATCGACTGGCGCCGTTTTGTGATTGATACCCAGAGCTGAAATGGTCATCCGCTGCAGAAACTCGTTATCTCAACGTGGTCAGTTATAAGTGCGCCGATTGTACGTGAAAGCCTTTATCATTGAAAGTGGCGCCGCTTTCTGTTCCACTGAATAGGAGATTAACTGGTCAGGAATTAGCTCGAGTGTTAACCGCTTTCTACCGCCGTTCGCTTTACACCGTCACAAGCTTTTGGGCACTAATGCTGGCGGGCTGTTCGATGCCCACACCGGCGCCACAGACGATTCTTGAAAATACCGATTATGCCGCCGTGACAGAACACCAGCAGCGGTTGGATTCAATTTTTCGATGGCGCTTATCGGCGCGGCTTGCGATCGTGCAAAAAGCCAACGATGAACGCGACGGTTTGTATCTTAACTGGGATTGGCAGCGGCAACCCGACCAACACCAAAACCTGCGCTTTTCACACCCGTTAAAAGGTCAATTGGCCAGCCTGACCATCACACCGCAGGGCGCGCAACTTAACGCCGACGGCGAACAGTATCAGGATCGTTCAGCCGAGCGCCTGCTGCATCGGGTGCTCGGCCTTAAACTGCCGGTTAATGCCCTGAGCCAATGGGTATTGGGTAAAGTCACCCCATCGTTGCAACAGCGCGCCTTTATTGCCGGCGGCCGCATCGCCAAGGCCGACGTGCACACCGCCGCCGGACAACTGTGGTCACTGCAATGGTTTTACGGCGAGCAATTATTGCCGCAACAAATTCATTTAGAATCCAACCAGTTACGCATTAAACTGCAGTTAAATGATTGGCAAATCAGCCCGGAATTAGCACCTAATGACGCCGTACAAGACTGACACCATGACGTTGCCGGCACCGGCAAAACTCAACTTGTTTTTACACATCGTCGGCCGTCGCCACGACGGTTACCATAACCTGCAAACGGTTTTTCAGTTTTTAGACTACGGTGATCAACTGCAGTTTTCCCGGCGCACGGATCAGCGCATCCAGTTGCAGGATAGCCACAGTGGCGTTGCCTACGCCGATAACCTCGTGGTTCGGGCCGCCAACGCCTTGCAACAGGCCGCCGCGGCGAAAGGCCTCGCCACTACTGGGGCTGACATCACGCTGAGTAAGCGCTTACCGCAGGGCGCCGGCCTCGGCGGTGGTTCGTCCGATGCCGCCACCACCCTGGTTGGCCTAAATCACTTATGGCAGCAGCCGCTGTCGCAGGCCGAGTTATTGCAGCTGGGGCTGACTCTGGGTGCTGATGTGCCCATTTTTATTCATGGCCACGCGGCTTTTGCTGAAGGGGTCGGCGAACGGTTCATTAACGTCGAACCGGCAACCCCCTGGTACCTGGTGGTAAAACCGAAGGTGTCGATTGCGACCGCCGCGCTGTTCCAGCATCCGCACCTACAGCGCGACTGTGTCCAACTGAGCGTCGACGACTGGTCACTGGACAACACCGCCAACGTGTTTGAACCGGTGGTCTGTGCTCTATACCCCGAAGTTGCCAAATTGCGCGAGCGGTTGCTACAATACGCACCGACTCGGCTCACTGGCAGCGGCGCGTGTTTATTTGCACGCTTTGACACGCAAGATGCTGCACTCAGCGCGCAACAGCAGTTTAGCGACCTGCAAAGTTTTGTTGCGCAAGGCCAGAACCGTTCATCGCTTATCCGGACATTAACCCAATATTAGTCGAGGTTTGTTGTGCCTGACATGAAACTCTTTGCTGGTAACGCCACACCAGAACTTGCCCAGAAGATCGCCGATCGCCTGTATATTAAGCTGGGCGAAGCCTCCGTCGGCCGCTTTAGCGACGGTGAAATCAGTGTCTCTATCAATGAAAACGTCCGTGGCTCGGACGTTTTTTTATTGCAGTCAACCTGTGCTCCCACTAACGATAACCTGATGGAGCTTATCGTTATGGTTGACGCTCTGCGCCGCGCGTCGGCCGGACGCATCACCGCGGTCATGCCGTACTTTGGTTATGCCCGTCAGGATCGTCGCGTGCGCTCAGCACGTGTTCCAATCACCGCGAAAGTCGTCGCTGACTTCCTGTCCAGCGTCGGTGTTGACCGCGTGCTTACCGTTGACCTACACGCCGAGCAGATTCAAGGCTTCTTTGACGTACCGGTTGATAATGTGTTTGGTACACCGGTACTGCTGGAACACATGCGCAAGCAACAGTTTGAGAATCCTGCCGTAGTATCACCGGACATCGGCGGTGTGGTGCGCGCCCGCGCATTCGCCAAACTGATGGACGACACCGATTTAGCCATCATTGATAAACGCCGCCCATCCGCTAACGTTTCTCAGGTCATGCACATTATCGGTGACGTTAAAGGTCGTGACTGCATCATCGTCGACGACATGATTGATACCGGCGGTACGCTGTGTAAAGCCGCGGAAGCTCTCAAGCAACACGGTGCCAAGCGCGTGTTTGCCTACGCCACTCACCCGGTATTTTCCGGCAATGCGGTTAAAAACATCATGGAATCGGACATCGATGAATTCATCGTTACCGACAGCATCCCGCTCAGTGAAGAAATGAAAGCAACCGGTAAAGTCACCCAGTTGACGCTATCCGGCATGCTGTCAGAAGCACTGCGTCGGGTCAGTAATGAAGAATCCATTTCGGCGATGTTTGATTACTGAGTGAAACCGCTCAGTAAGACCGCATAAGCCATTGCAATGGTACCGCTGCGGTGGTACTATTGCGCGCCTTCTGAAACCGGCTCAAGAGTCGGTTTTGAAGTATCTGGGTCGCCACTTGGTCGCGAGTGACGACAAATTAACACATTAACAATGAGAGCCCACTATCATGGCTAAATTAGACTTTACAATCAAAGCTACCGTTCGTGCGGACAAGGGGAAAGGTGCGAGCCGCCGCCTACGTCACGCGGACAAAGTGCCAGCTATCCTTTACGGTGGTAAAGGCGAACCTGTCGCACTGGAACTTGACCACAACAAAGTGAATAACATGGCCGACTACGAAGCCTTTTATTCACACATCCTGACGTTAGACATCGATGGCAAAAAAGAACAAGCCATCCTGAAAGACATGCAACGTCACCCGTACAAGCCTAAGTTGACTCACTTAGACTTCCAACGTGTTGAAAAAGGTCACAAGTTGCACACTAACCTGCCTCTGCACTTCTTGAACGAAACCACGGCGAAAGGCGTTAAAGAAGAAGGCGGTGTTGTTGTTCACCACGTTAACGATGTAGAAATCATGGTATTGCCAAAAGACTTACCAGAGTACCTGGAAGTTGACGTAGCAGACATGAGCATCGGCGACACACTGCACCTGTCTGACCTGAAACTGCCAACGGGCGTTGAACTGGTTGAGCTGACGAAAGGCGAAGACCACGACCAGGCGGTTGTTTCTATCACTGCGCCACGCGTAGAGAAAGAAACAAGCGAAGAAGACAGCGTAGCCGCTGACGCCGTCCCAGCCGAGAAAAGCAAAGACGACGCTGACAAAGAGTAAGCTGACGTCCTGCTATGGGAACGAGCATTAAGCTATTAGTGGGCCTGGGAAATCCAGGCCCCGAATACGAAAAAACCCGCCATAACGCGGGTTTTTGGTTAGTTGAAGCGTTTTGTCGTCGACACGGCATTAGCCTCTCTCCCGATAACAAATCCAAAGCCTGGGTTGGCCGTTATCAGCAAGGTGCGCACGATCTGCGTATCGTGCTACCACAAACGTTCATGAATCGCAGTGGCTTTTCAGTGGCACACATTGCCAACTTTTACAAAATTCCTGCCGATGCGATTTTAGTGGCTTATGACGAGCTCGACTTACCGCCTGGTGTTGCCAAATTCAAGAAAGGCGGCGGTGCAGGTGGTCATAACGGCATTAAAGACATCATAGCGCAGATCGGCAGTGCCGATTTTATGCGGCTGCGCATTGGTATCGGGCATCCCGGTCATAAGTCTCAAGTTACCGGATTTGTGCTCGGCAAAGCGCCCGCGACAGAACAGCGACTGATCGACGATTGCATCGATGAGGCCAGTCGCAGTATCGATACATTAATGGAACAAGGCTGGACCGAGGCATTACAGCGCCTGCACAGCTACCGTCCACAACAGAAAGGTTAACAGATCATGGGATTTCGCTGTGGTATTGTTGGCTTACCTAACGTAGGTAAATCGACACTTTTTAACGCATTAACCAAAGCCGGTATCGAAGCCGCTAACTTTCCGTTTTGTACCATCGAACCCAACACCGGTGTGGTGCCTGTGCCTGATCCGCGGCTGGATAAATTGGCCGAAATCGTCAATCCGCAACGGCTTTTACCCACCACCATGGAGTTTGTTGACATCGCAGGTTTGGTTAAGGGTGCATCACAGGGCGAAGGTCTGGGTAACCAGTTTTTAGCCAATATTCGTGAAACCGATGCCATCGGTCACGTGGTACGCTGCTTCGAAGACGATAACATCGTGCACGTCAGCGGTGGCGTCAACCCGGCCGACGACATCGACACCATTAACACCGAATTGGCATTGGCCGACTTAGACTCGGTCGAAAAGTCGTTGCATCGTTTGGGTAAAAAAGCCAAGGGCGGTGACGCTCAAGCCAAAGCCGAAATCGCCGTACTGGAAAAATTAAAGCCAGCACTGGACGAAGGTGAAATGGCACGTTCGGTGAGCTTAACGAAAGATGAGTTAGCGACCATTCGTTCGTATAACCTGCTGACGCTCAAGCCCACCATGTACATCGCCAACGTCAATGAAGATGGCTTTGAGAACAACCCGCACCTGGATAAAGTGCGCGAAATCGCCAGCAAAGAAAACGCGGTCGTGGTGCCGGTTTGTGCCGCTATCGAATCAGAAATTGCGGAACTGGATGACGCCGACAAAGAAGAGTTTCTGTCTGAGATCGGGCAGGACGAACCAGGACTTAACCGTGTTATCCGTGCCGGTTACGAGTTGTTGAACCTGCAAACCTATTTCACCGCCGGTCCAAAAGAAGTTCGTGCCTGGACGGTCAAAGTGGGCGCGACCGCACCACAAGCGGCAGGCCGCATCCACACTGACTTCGAGAAAGGCTTTATCCGTGCCGAAGTGGTTGGCTATGAGGACTTTGTTGCGCATAATGGCGAACAAGGTGCGAAAGATGCCGGTAAATGGCGTCTCGAAGGTAAAGAATACATCGTTAAAGACGGCGATGTGATTCACTTCCGCTTTAACGTTTAAGTACCAAAGTTATCGAACAAGCCGCTCCATCATCGAGCGGCTTTTTTATGCTCATTCAACAATGTCGTCATACATCGGTGCCAGCTTTGCCAGCAATTGATTCTGGGCAGCCACCGGTACATCGTGCTTTTCCATCGCCACGATCAGGTGTTCCACCAACGCATTGAAGTCGGCGTGGGTAACGCCCATACCTTCATGAGACACACGCATGCTTTCGCCGCTGTACTCACAGGGGCCGCCAACCACGTTGCAGACCTGCTCGGTGATCAGTTGATGCACCCGCATAATGTCTACCCCATCAAAGTGATGCACAATGCGTTCGTCACCGCCAACGCGGTAAAGCATCTCTTCAACGATAGCCGAAATGCCTTGTTTTTGCCCCAGTTGGTCGTACAAACTCTGTGCCGATGCCAGTGGTGTCAGCAATAACGCGGCAGTTAACATCAGTGCTTTCATAGCGTCTCCTTAAAATGCGGCCTGCAATGACAGATACCAACCGGTTTGATCATCGAGCCCGGCAATCGAGCCCAAATCGGTGTAGGCACCAACGACCGATACTCGCTTTGATGGAAAATAGGCGACAAACACATCACGCCAGTCCTGCTCGTCGGCAAAGGATAAGTTGTCCGGCTTCTGTCGGTATTCAACGCCGACGGCCCAGTAGCGGTTGATAAAAGCCGCTACCGAAGCCTCGGCCACCCACTCTGCTGAATCGTCAACATCGCCGCCAAAGCCAAGCAAGCCGATTTGGTTAGCACGCGTTCGCCGCGCCGTGACATTGGCTACCCAGGTTCGGTGAAAAGGCCCGTCCAGCCAGGCCTTGGCGGCGCTCAGGTAATAATCGGTATCGCTGTCGTCGGTGGCCCCCACCGCGGATGGCAGCGCAAAGCTCTGGTTGCTTTTGTGTTGTAACCCGACACTCACCTGCGGCAAGTTACCGTAGAGTAAATCGCCGAACAGCCGCGCTTTGACACCCAGAATATTCTGTTCCAATTCGCCGCCGATGGTCGACAGATCAAAGGTCTGTCTGGCATAGGACACTTCAACACGGTTGTTCCAGGATAAGCTCGCGCCCTGTACGCTCAAGCGAAAGTCATCAACCGCCACTTCGCTGACGTTAACCGTTGCCCCCCACTCGCCGACATCCGCGTAACTGCTTAACGTCGCCCAGGGCACAATGCCTCCACCACCGGCACCTTCGATGGTGCTGGCACCGCCGGTGGCGAGTAACTTTGAACCGCTGTCAGCAAAACTGACACCGGGCACCAGTGTAAACGCCACCAATACCATGCCCGCCCGCCATTTATGCATGAGCCTCTCCTTGTAAACGTTGCGCAAAATCAATTGCTGATATTGGTTTGCTGAAATAAAAACCTTGTAATTCATCGCAGCCCTGCTGCTGCAGCCAGCGCCAGCTTGGTTCATCCTCGACCCCTTCGGCCACCACGTACAAACCCAGTTCGTGAGCCAATTGAATGGTCGAGCGGACAATGGATTGATCCACCGCACTGTCGGCTAACGGTTGGACAAAGGCACGGTCAATTTTAAGTTCGGTCACCGGCAACTGACGCATCTGCGCCAGCGATGAATAGCCCGTGCCGTAGTCGTCTATGGATACGCCGTAGCCTTTATTGCGTAACCAGTTAAGACGGGCGATGGCGTTGTCTGGATCACTGACAATGGCACTCTCGGTCACTTCCAGTACCAGATTGCGATTCAGTTGCGGGCGCTGCACCTCAAGGTCGGCAATCAGCGCCAGAATCTCATCACTGAGCAGGTCAACCGCCGACAAGTTCACACTGAGACTAAAGTGTTCACTGTCTACCGGCAGTTGCTCCAGCAGCTCAACCGCCCGTTCACAGACCCACCGCGTCAATCGCTTTATCAACCCTGACTGCTCAGCCAACGGAATGAACTCATCCGGCCCGACAAAACCCAATTGTTGGTTATGCCAGCGCAACAGCAATTCAGCGCCTATCGTACGGCCACTGCGACAGTCAATTTTGGGCTGCAACAGCAGCGTCAGTTCATCGCGCACCACTGCCTGCTGCAGTTGCTCAAGAATATGCAATTGACGCAAATGCTGTTCATCCAGGCCACTGCTGTAGCAATACAGAAAGGTTTGCTCGTGTTTGGCCTGCTGTGCGCTCACTTGAACCCGCCGCAGCAAGGTATCAAACTCGTCTCCCTGCTGCGGAAAGCGCACCACCCCACAGTGAAAACTGACCGGGTAGTCGCTTTCACCCACTTTTACCGGCGCTTGCAACTGCTCCAGCAAATCCTCGACAAAGGCATCCTGTGCCGACTCAATGGGCTGCTTCAACACCAATGCAAACTCGTCGCCGCCGACCCTCGCCAGCAAACTGACGCCGTTAACGGAGCCGAGCCGGTTGGCAATCTGCCGCAGCACCTGATCACCCACCTGCTGCCCGAGGGTGTCATTTAAGCGTCGAAATTGATGGATATTAAGCAACAACAGACTTCCGGATTCCCCGGCCTGCAATTTCGCCTGTAACTGCTTCGCAAAATAGCGTCGGTTCGGCAGCGCGGTCAGTTGATCATGAGTGGCCTGGAAGGAAATTCGTTGCTCACGCTGCGAAATCGCATCCCGCATTGAATCAAAGGTCGTCGCCAGTTCACCGAATTCATCGCCGCGTTGCTCCAACCGCAATTTACTGTAGTCGCCGCGCTGCAATTGCTTGGCCGCACGGGTCAGTTTGTCCAGCGGCCGTGATACACTGCGCGCCATCACCAGCGCCACCAAGGTTGCCAGCAACAATGCCAGTAGCGCAATGACGACCATTTGTAACTGCAGCCGCTCGAATTCCGCCATCGCCTCCGCCAGCGAGGCCGACAACAGAACATGCACGGTTTCATTATCGGCAGTAACCAATAGCGCTTCCTGTCCCACCAGTGACTGCTGTTGTAACCAATGTTCCACCGCGGTTGAAGTGGCCAGATTCTGTTGCAATTGCTGTTGCTGCTCTTCACTCAAGCTGGAAGCCAGTATGCCCTGCGTCGATTCCAGCCACAGACTGATGTCGGCGTTTGCCAGGCTCTGTAATTGCTGCGCTAACGCAGAATCAACGGCAAACCCCAGAGTTGCCCGCGCAATCAGTTGCGGCGCGTTCACCGGAACAGTAATCAGCTGGAACAATTGGCCTTCGATCAAGGCGAGCTGCTGACGGCTGTCGTTTTGCGTGTTCTCAATCGTCGCCGCCGACAACGAATGGGTTGCGGCGATTTCACGCCCATCGGGCGCCCGTAACACCATTAACTCGGTATCGATGCGTTCACCATGATTAACCAGCGCCGACACAATGGTGTCGCGATCACCGGTAGCCACCGCCCGTTTGAAGCCAAAATCGTCCGTTAATACTTCGGCCGCCTGTTTTAACAACGCACTGCGGTTGTCCAACAATTCACGAAACACCCGGTCACTGACGCTCAGCTCCTGCTGAATAGAACGCTGCACTTGTTGCTTTACCGCAATGCCGATGGCCGTCAGTGACACCGTAATGGCACCGGCAACCAACAGCAGCAGAATAACGATCAGACGCGTACGAAAGCTGTTAATCATTGATTACCCGTGCGGTTAAAGCGTTGCTGTAAACGCGATTTTGGCGGCTCCGGCGGTGCCGGCGCCGTTACCTCAAGTTGTAATGTCTGCTGCTCAGTGGGATTAAGTTGCACCGACCGTGCGTGACTGAGATCAGCACCCTGCCACGGATGCCAGAGCGTCGCCGACACCGACGATGCCGCGGACTGAGCCAGACTCAGCGTGATCTTGCCGCGCGGATCACTGACAAAGGCGGTGCGGCGGTCACTGATAACAATGTGGGCAATCATTTGGTCGTGAATATTGCATCCCAGAGTGACCAGCCCCGGTTGCTCAAACCGCAGCGACGGACGCTCACCGTCCGCGTACAGTTTTAATTCAAACGGCTTTGGCTGTGAAAAGGAGTACACATGGTGGCGAATATTATCGCTGTTCGGAAAGGTAATGGTACTGCCCGTCTTTACCGCCGTCATGAACGGCGTAAACTGACGATCAACCTGGTCAATGATGTGCGCCGATGCTTCACTGCGAGCCGCTTCTGTTAACAGCCCATCATCAATCATCAACACTGCATTGGCGAGCGGTTGGCCCGTTTTATCGACAATATTAACGGTCATTTCGTTGGCAGCCGTCGCTGCCGCAACGGCGATACCGGAACAGGCCGTCAACACAATGAAAAAGTGGCGTAAGGTCAAAAGCTCATCCTTATTTTTTATCGATCGTTCTAGATTACCCGTTGCGGCCGAATGTGCAAGCGCCGCAAGCGGTGATCTTCACTCCATGAGCGGCGTAGTGTGTTATACCTATAGCGAAACTTTTGCCGTTTACCTTAAAGGAGGTGCACGCCATGACGGAAGGATATCGTACTGAACGCGACAGCATGGGCGACGTACAGGTGCCGGAACATGCCCTGTATGCGGCTCAGACTCAACGGGCGGTGGACAATTTTAACATCAGTCGGCTTACCCTGCCGAGCGAAATGATAACCGCCATCGCCTACGTTAAGGCGGCCGCCGCTAAAGCCAACGTCGAGGTCGGCAGTTTAAGCCAGGCGCAGGCCGATGCCATCGTTGCCGCCGCCCAACAACTGATCGACGGACAGCACCGGGAACATTTTCCGATCGACGTTTTTCAGACCGGCTCCGGCACCAGTTCCAATATGAACGTCAACGAGGTGATTGCCAACCTCTGCAAACAGCAAGGTGTCGACGTACACCCGAATGACCATGTCAATCAGAGCCAGTCCAGCAATGATGTCATCCCGACCGCCATTCAGCTGGCCAGTGTGTTGAATACCGAGCAGCAGTTGCAACCGGCGCTCAAGCATCTTATTGAAAGCATCCGGGCTAAAGCGGTATCGCTGCGTGAGGTGGTCAAAACCGGCCGCACCCACTTAATGGATGCGATGCCGATGACACTGGCACAGGAGCTGGACAGTTGGGCCGGGCAATTGGATCATAGCGCGCAACAACTGCCACAACTGCTGCAACACAGCCGGGTATTACCGCAGGGCGGTACCGCCATCGGCACCGGTATCAATGCACCGCAGGGGTTTGCCCAAGCTTTTGCCCAACATCTGAGTGAGTTAACCGGCAGCGAGTTCAGGCACTCGCCAAATCCATTTACCGGTATTGCCGGTCAGGAACTGAATTTACAGTTGCATGGGCAGCTCAATACGCTGGCCACCACCTTGCTAAAAATCAGCAACGATTTGCGCTGGATGAACAGCGGTCCGTTGGCCGGGTTGGGCGAAATTCAGTTGACCGCTTTGCAACCGGGTAGCAGCATCATGCCGGGCAAAGTCAATCCGGTGATTCCGGAAGCCGTAGCGATGGTGGCAGCACAGGTGAACGGTAATCACACCACCATCACCACCGCCGCGCAGCAAGGCAACTTCCAACTGAATGTGATGTTACCGGTGATTGCCTACAACCTGCTGCAGTCGATTGACGTGCTCAGCAACAGTTGTCGGGCGTTGGCCGATAAAGCCATCGCGGACTTTAGCGTTAACCAGGACCGGCTAAATGAAGCACTGGCGAAAAACCCCATTTTAGTGACCGCACTGAACCCGGTTATCGGTTACAACAAGGCTGCCGAAATCGCCAAAAAGGCCTATCAAGAAGGCCGTGCCATCATTGACGTAGCCGAACAAATGACGGACATCGACCGCGCCAGACTCGAGCGTCTGTTAGATCCGAAAAAGCTCACTGAGGGCGGAGTTAATCAAGGAGAGTAGTATGAAACATGTGGTCATCACCGGTGCCAACCGCGGCATCGGTTTTCAATTTGCCAAACAGTATTGCGACGCCGGCTATAACGTAACGGCGGTATGCCGCAATAACTCAAAGCAATTGACCGAGCTGGATGTCACCATCATCGAAGGTATTGATGTCACCAAAGCTGCGGACTTGTTGCGCATGCAGGAAAGCATCGGCGACAACACCGTCGACATTCTTATCAATAACGCCGGTTTACTGAATAAAGACGAACTGGGTGAGATCGACGCAGGCAGCCTGCGCGCGCAGTACGAAGTGAATGCCATCGCGCCGCTGCGGGTGACCGAAGCGTTACTCGATAACCTGCACGACGGCAGTAAGGTCGCATTGATCACCAGCCGCATGGGGTCGATAGCCGATAACGGTTCTGGCAGTCGCTACGGCTACCGCATGTCAAAAGCCGCGCTCAATGCGGCCGGCAAATCACTGGCGCTGGACTTAAAAGACCAGGGCATTGCGGTCGTATTGCTTCACCCGGGTTATGTACAGACCGATATGGTCGGCCATCGCGGTGATATTTCCGCCAGTGAAGCTGCGCAACGGCTGATCCAGCGGATTGATGAACTGGATATAGAAAAAAGCGGTCGTTTTTTCCACAGTAACGGTGAAGAATTGCCTTGGTAAATGGCTCGGCGCTGCGGATTCGTTCGTTTATTCATCGTTTTTGCGTTTTTTTGAGCAGTCGCGCCGAAAACCCTCTTTTTTTCATAAAAAGAGGTTGACGGTAGGCAAAGCGATTTGCATAATACGCGCCGCACTCACAGAGAGATGCACAACAAAGTTTAGGCTACGTAGCTCAGCTGGTTAGAGCACAGCACTCATAATGCTGGGGTCGCAGGTTCGAATCCCGCCGTAGCCACCAAACTTTTGTCACTTGTTGTGCGGACGTGGTGGAATTGGTAGACACGCTGGATTTAGGTTCCAGTGCCTCACGGCGTGAGAGTTCAAGTCTCTCCGTCCGCACCAATCTCTCTTGAATAGCTGACAATTGGGGCATAGCCAAGCGGTAAGGCAGCGGGTTTTGATCCCGCGATTCCCAGGTTCGATCCCTGGTGCCCCAGCCATCAGCTGTTCGTTGTAGACCTACAATGTGAGTCGGTATTAAGTTGGATGGGGCATAGCCAAGCGGTAAGGCAGCGGGTTTTGATCCCGCGATTCCCAGGTTCGATCCCTGGTGCCCCAGCCAAGCTTAACTTAATCTGCGGTGGTGGCGGAATTGGTAGACGCGCTAGCTTCAGGTGCTAGTGTCCGAAAGGACGTGAGGGTTCAAGTCCCTCCCTCCGCACCATTAGGTTATGTTGATAAAACAAAACCCGTGGTGCTCACGCAGAACGACAAATAACCACCTTTTAGGTGGTTTTTTTGTGCCTGTCTTTTGCCCTTCCCGTTATTCCACCTTTTGCATCGCAAAATCAATCACTTGCTGTTTCAGCCAGGTGGACGATAAGCCACGAAAAGCTGCCTTTAGGCCAAGCTGACAGAGTGGGTTTTGCGAGCGAAAGCCCCAGTGAATCAAGTCCATTGCGCGCATTGTGCGTTGCACATCACGGGCTCGCTCACGCTGGTAACGCCCAACATCGCCGTCACAGGCCAGGTAACAGCGAACGTCGGCAAAGCCCAGGTTAACGCCCTGCCCTGCCAGCGGATGAATGGTATGCGCCGCATCCCCCATCAACACCAGCGTTTCGCCGCGGTGATAACGCAACGCATGTTTACGTTGCAGCGCAAAACTGGCGTAGCGCAACAGTTCGAAGTCGCCAATATGCGCGGCAAAGGTTTCCTGCAATGCCCGTTGCAACGTATCGGCATTCTGGCTGAGCGCTTTGATGTCACTGTTACTGCGATAATCGATCAGGCAAGCTTCGCTATCACCTAAGGGCAACAGCGCATAAGGCCCCTGGGGGCGGAACACTTCCCAGGTGGTCGCGGCAATCGGGCGCTGCAGCTTAACGTTGGCGAGCAGACAGCGCTGACCATAGTCCCAACCGCGATAACCGATCGCCGCTGCGCGTGCAACCGCGGATTGGGCGCCATCGGCACCGATCAGCACGTCGTAATCGAGCGTTTCGCCACCACTCAGTTGCAGCCGTTGCTGTGTCAGGTGAAATTGCTCTATCCGGGTGGCCGCTGTTAAGCGAATCCGGCTGTCGGCCTCAGCGCACTGCCATAACGCCGCCTGCAGGCTATTGTTCTCAACCATCACCCCCAGTTGCTCAAGATCAGCATCCGCCGCGCTAAAACTCAGTTCGTCGCCCGTTTGGGTAGTCACCGACAGTTGTTGATAAGGTTGCACTTTGTGCCAATCAATGGTTTCACCGACCCCCAGTTCAAGCAGCCATTGCCAGTGGTTCTGATTAACCGACGAGATGCGCAAGTCCCAGTGCTCGCCCGGTGCAGGCTGCGCCTGCGCGTCCACCACAGTAACTCGGTTGCCGGCACGACTCAGCGCCAATGCCGCTGCTGCACCGACCATGCCACCGCCGTTAATTACATAATGTTTCATCTGGCTCTCCCCGGTTACTCTGTTACTGCGCATGAACGCCCGTATAAATACCACAAATTGACTCGAATTTCCGTTATCATAGTGACTCATTTCTTAAATCAGGCCCGCTTGAACCTTGATGAACAGCGAAGCATCCAGTAAATCGGTACTCATCGGCTCACTGCTTTTGTTGTCAGCGGAGGCCAGTTTTGCCGGTGTCAGTGCGCTGGTAAAACACCTGTCGGCAACACAAAACTTCGAGCAATTAGTGTTCTTTCGTAATGTGCTGGCATTCTTGGTATTACTGCCCTGGTTGTGGCGTAAAGGCCCGGCGGCATTAACGACAAAACGCTGGAAGCTGCATGTGGTGCGTGGCATTGCCGGCATCACCGCGATGTACCTATTTTTCTACGCCATCGCCACCATTCCACTGGCACAGGCAACGCTGGTCTTGCTGCTGTCGCCGTTTTTAATTCCGGTGATCGGCTGGCTGTGGTTGCGCGATTATGTTTCGCGCCAGACCTGGCTGGCGATCGCATTAGGCTTTGTCGGGGTGTTTATTTTCCTCGACCCGATGGGCAGTGACATTTCGCCGGTGGTCGCCGTAGCGTTCATCGCCGCCGCCTTAGCGGCTTTTACCAAAACCGTGATTCGACGTATGTCAGATACCGAATCAACCAGCAAAATTGTGTTCTATTTTTCCGGCTTTGCCACCATCGCCTCGGCCATTCCCTTATTCTGGTTATGGCAACCTATCCCGCCACAAAACTGGCTCGGACTGGCGCTGATGGGCGGTTTGGCGGTTTACGGTCAATTGGCCATGACAAAGGCGTTTTCCATCGCGCCGGCGGCAAAAATCGGTGTGTTTACCTACAGTTCTGTGATATTTGCCGCTATGCTTGGCTACTGGTTCTTTGATGAGGCTGTCTACTGGCATATGTTGTGGGGAACCCTGATCATTATGACCGCAGGTTATTTTGCCATTCGCAGCCGGCGTAAAAGTTGACCGATATCGGTTGGCTTTCCACCCTTATACGCGGTAAAATATGCGCCCTTTTTAAGGCCACACGTCAGAGAAAGAATTGAGAGACCATGAGTAAAAAACTGTATGTAAAAACCTGGGGTTGTCAGATGAACGAGTACGATTCAGCCAAAATGGCGGATCTGCTGAATGCAACCCATGGCTATGAACTCACGGATGAAGCGGAGCAAGCGGACTTAATCCTGTTGAATACCTGTTCTATCCGCGAAAAAGCTCAAGAAAAGGTCTTTCATCAACTGGGCCGTTGGAAAAACCTTAAACAAGACAATCCCGATTTGCTGATCGGTGTCGGCGGCTGTGTTGCCTCTCAGGAAGGCGACGCCATTCGCACCCGCGCGCCCTTCGTTGATCTGGTGTTTGGTCCGCAAACCTTGCATCGACTCCCGGAGATGATCAAACAAGTTGGCGAGCATCATCAGCCCATGGTGGACATCTCCTTCCCGGAAATTGAAAAGTTTGACCGCTTACCGGAGCCTAAAGCCGATGGCGCCAGTGCCTTTGTGTCGATCATGGAAGGTTGCTCTAAATACTGCTCGTTCTGTGTTGTTCCTTATACCCGTGGCGAAGAAGTCAGCCGACCGGTGGACGATGTTATTTACGAAATTGCACAACTCGCCGAACAAGGCGTGCGTGAAGTCAACTTGTTGGGACAAAACGTCAACGCCTACCGTGGCGAAAACTTTGATGGGTCAGTATGCCGTTTCGCCGAATTACTGCATCTGGTTGCCGCCATTGACGGTATCGACCGCATTCGCTACACCACCTCGCACCCGGTGGAATTTACCGATGACATCGTCGAGGCTTACAAAACCATTCCGGAATTAGTGAGCCACCTGCACTTACCGGTGCAAAGCGGTTCCGATCGCATTTTGACGATGATGAAACGCGGCCACACAGCGCTGGAGTACAAATCGAAAATCCGCGCACTGAAAAAGGCGCGTCCGGATCTGGCCATGTCCTCTGACTTTATTATTGGTTTCCCGGGTGAAACCGACGCCGATTTTGAAGCCACCATGGATCTGATCCAGGCGGTTGATTTTGATATGAGCTTTAGCTTTATCTACAGTGCACGTCCGGGTACACCCGCCGCGGATTTGCCGGATGACGTCAGCGAAGAGACCAAAAAGCAACGCTTGCAGTTATTGCAACAACGCCTTAATCAGCAGTCGATGGCGCACGCACGCCGCATGCTGAACACAGAGCAGCGTATTTTGGTGACCGGCCCATCGAAAAAGAACCCAATGGAGCTTTCCGGACGTACTGAAAACAACCGGGTTGTAAACTTCGTTGGTCAGCCCCATATGATTGGGCAGTTCGTTGATGTAAAAATTACTGAAGTATTACCGAACTCACTGCGCGGCGAATTGCTGCGTGAAGAAGCTGACATGGGTCTGCGCGTCGATACGGCACCAGAAACCATCTTACAGCGCGGTCGGGCCAACGAACCGGATGAACTTGGCGTTGCCCGGGTAACCCCGAAAGCGTCATAGCTTATGCACACAATGAAACGAGGATAGATTGAGTCCACGAACTGAAACACTCGAGTTTGAATTAGAGCCGGCGGATTTGCGTCGGCTTTCCGATCTCTGCGGTCCCTTTGACGACAACCTCAAACACATTGAGCGTCGTCTTGGTGTCGAAATCACCCACCGGGGGCATCATTTTCGCCTCATCGGCTCCAGCCTGACGGTGTCTGCGGTGCAGAACATTCTGCGCGATCTTTACGTCGAAACAGCCACCGTTAAAGGCCAGGCCGGCAGCATCGAACCGCAACAGGTTCACCTCGCTATTCAGCAGGCCAAAGTGCTGGAGCAGGACAGCGGTGACCCGGCATCGGAAAAGATGACCCACATTAAAACCAAGCGCGGGCTGATCAAGCCGCGTAACCACAGCCAGGCCGATTACGTCCGTGCGATTTTGGCGCACGATGTCAACTTTGGTATTGGTCCCGCCGGGACCGGTAAAACCTATCTTGCCGTTGCCTGTGCTGTCGATGCGCTGGAACGCCAGGAGGTGCGGCGAATACTGCTGACACGCCCGGCAGTCGAAGCCGGCGAAAAACTGGGTTTTTTACCCGGTGACCTGGCACAAAAAGTCGACCCTTACCTGCGCCCACTGTACGATGCGCTGTTTGAGATGCTTGGCTTTGAGAAAGTCGAGAAGCTGATCGAACGCAACGTCATCGAAGTAGCCCCCCTTGCCTATATGCGCGGTCGCACCTTAAATGATGCGTTTATTATTCTTGACGAAAGTCAGAATACCACCATGGAACAAATGAAAATGTTCCTGACCCGTATTGGATTTAACTCGCGCGCGGTGATCACCGGCGACATTACCCAAATCGACTTGCCCCGCGGTCAACGCTCCGGCTTACGTCACGCCATCGAAGTGCTGAGTAAGGTGGAAGACATCAGCTTCACCTTCTTCCAGGCCGGTGACGTAGTGCGGCATCCGGTCGTGCAGCGTATTGTCCAGGCTTACGACGATTTTGACAGTCAGAGAACCCATGACGATAACGCTTGATTACCAGATAAACGTAACGACGACCACCGAACTGCCCAGTGCCGAGCAAATGCAGCACTGGGTCAGCGCTGCTGTCAGCGCCGCCTCTACTGAGCTCGACGCGGCCGAACTGACCATTCGTATTGTCGATAGAGACGAAGGTCTGCAACTCAATAAGGCCTATCGTGGCCGTGACTATGCCACCAACGTGTTATCGTTTCCCTTTGACGCACCGGTGCAATTACCTATCCCGTTACTGGGTGATTTGGTTATTTGCGCCGATGTGGTTGCTGAAGAAGCGCAGCAACAACACAAAGCACTGTTGGATCACTGGACGCATATGGTGATCCACGGTACGCTTCACCTACTGGGGTATGATCATATACAAGACGATGAAGCTGAGCAGATGGAACAATTGGAAAGAGACATTCTTGCTTCGCTGAACATCGCTGATCCATACCAAGTATCAACTAACACGGAGCAAAACGCTTGATGAGCGACGACAACCCCCACTCAGCCAACGGCTCTTCTCAAAAGTCTTGGGCGGCGCGGCTGCTACAGGTCTTCACCGGGGAGCCGAAAAGCAGAGAAGAACTTGTCGATTTAATTCAGGACGCAGAGGAACGCGACCTGATCGATAACGATACCAAGGAAATGATTGAGGGCGTCCTTGATGTCGCCGAACTGAAAGTTCGCGATATTATGATTCCACGCTCGCAAATGGTCACCATCGACATCAATCAAACCGTTGAAGACTTTCTCCCTATTGTGATCGAGTCACAGCACAGCCGCTACCCGGTTGTTACCGACAATAAAGATCACGTTGAAGGCATTTTACTGGCGAAAGATCTGCTCAGTTATGGCTTTAATTTTAATGAAGAGAGCTTTTCACTACCCGAAGTTATGCGCCCTGCGGTGATTGTACCGGAGAGCAAACGGGTTGATGTGTTGCTCAAAGAGTTTCGCTCGAACCGCTACCATATGGCGATCGTCGTCGATGAATACGGCGGCGTCTCGGGGTTGGTCACCATTGAGGACATTCTCGAAGAAATTGTCGGTGAAATCGAAGATGAAACCGACCACAATGAAGACGAGAAGGCCAACATCAAACGCCTCAGCGCCAGCCGCTATTCGATTAAGGCGCTGACTCCTATCGAAGACTTTAATGACTACTTCGGCAGCGACTTCAGTGACGAAGAAAACGACACCGTCGGTGGCTTGGTCGCACACGGGTTTGGGCACTTGCCACAGCCGGGTGAAGAAATCACCTTAGCAGGCTTTGTGTTCCGGGTGACCAGTGCCGACAAACGACGTATCCAGCAACTGCAAGTTACCCTGCCGGAAACGCAAAAGCACGACGAGGATAAAGCTGAGTGATCCGCTCGTTGCCCGGTAAACTGCAGCAAACGGCGTGGCTGCGCCATTTGCTGCTACTGATACTGGGCGCATCCTTGTGCTTTGCCTATGCCCCGTTCAAGCTCGCGATATTACCGTTCTGGATACTGCCGCTAACGCTGGCATTACTCTGGAACCTATCCCCCAAGCAGGCGTTTGCCGGAGGCTTTGCGTTTGGCTTTGGTTGGTTTGCTGCCGGTCTCAGCTGGATCTACGTCAGTATTGACCAGTACGGTGGCATGCCTGACATTGCCAATGTCCTGGTACTGGCGTTGCTGGTTGCCTATCTGGCACTGTACCCGGCGCTGGCATTTTCGGTCTGGCGCAAACTCTGTCAGCGCTCCGAGTTATGGCGTTTTAGCCTGCCGCTGATTTGGCTTCTCTGTGAAGCGCTGCGCGGCTGGTTATTTACCGGTTTCCCCTGGCTTGGACTTGGTTACACCCAAACCGATGCCTTACTGGGCGGGCTGGCTCCGTCAGTGGGTCAATATGGCATTACCGTGGCGCTGTGGTTTATCGCGCTGGCGATAGTCACCGGGCTACGCTACCGACGTGCCCACAATGCCTTACTGGTGGTCGTGTTGATTGTGTTAGCCTGGCTGTCGCCGCTATTGCAACCGTTGCAGCGTGCGGCTGACAGCACCTCGGTGTTGTTGGTGCAGGGCAATGTCCAGCAATCGTTAAAATGGCGAGCCGACCAACAATGGCCGAATATTTTACGCTACCTTGATTTAACCCGTCCGCAATATCAGCATGACATCATCGTCTGGCCGGAATCGGCCATCACCGCCCTCGAACCTTATGCCGATGATGTGCTGTACAATATTGATCAGGCAGCCAGTGTCAACGGCGCAGCGCTGGTCACCGGCATCATCGACTATCAACAATTGAACGATGATTTTTACAACAGTGTCATTGTACTCGGTCAGGAACACGCCGAGCAGGCGCTGGAACAGCCTTATCAATATGGTCACAGTAACCGCTATCAAAAGCATCAGTTGCTGCCGATTGGCGAGTATGTACCGTTTGAATCACTACTGCGACCACTGGCGCCGTTGTTTAACCTGCCGATGTCGTCGTTCAGTCGCGGCGCTTACCAACAGCCGAATCTGATGGCTAACGGCCACCAGTTAAATACCGCCATTTGCTACGAAATTGCCTTTAGCGAACAGGTGCGCGATAACACGCATGCCGGTACCGACTACCTGTTAACCATCAGTAATGACACCTGGTTTGGTGATTCACACGGCCCCTGGCAGCACATGCAAATCGCGCAAATGCGGGCCAAGGAACTGGGTCGGCCACTGTTACGGGCGACCAATAACGGTGTTTCGGCGCTAACCGATGAATTCGGCCGCATTCTCGCTATGGCACCGCAGTTCTCCGCCACCACAGTATCGGCTGAAGTACCGCAAGTCAGTGGGCAAACGCTGTTTGCACGTTTAGGTCACAGCGGCAGTTTGCTGTTTGCCCTCATCGGACTTTTGCCTTTGCTCAATCGTGCGCGCAACAGGCGTGGTCAGCACGGGCAAAAATCAGTACAATAAACACGGTTTTTATTTTTACAGGAATGTACCTCATGGAAAACATCTTAGATGCGTTATTGTTTGCTGTATTAGTAGCTGCCGGCGGCTTAGGTTTAAGCAGTTGGCTTATGTTTTTCATCCCCGCGGATGTGAACGATCGTGAAGCCGTTCAACGTCAGCGTTTCGAAAACATTTTCTTCGGCCTGGCCGGCATCGTCATTATGCTGGTGATGTGGTACGCCATCAGTTAACGCCCTGCTCCACTTTTGCTAACCGGATGTAACAAACACTATGCAAGAACAATACAATCCCTCGGCGATTGAAAAAGCCATTCAGCAACGTTGGCAACAAGACCATGTCTTCGACGTCAAAGAACAACCTGGCAAAGAAAAGTTCTATTGCCTGTCAATGTTCCCTTATCCGAGCGGTAAGCTGCACATGGGTCATGTGCGCAATTACACCCTCGGCGACGTGATTTCACGTCATCAACGCATGCTGGGTAAAAATGTGCTGCAACCGATGGGTTGGGATGCGTTTGGACTGCCGGCCGAAAACGCCGCGATTCAGAATAAAACGGCACCGGCAAAGTGGACCTATCAAAACATTGATTACATGCGCGAGCAGCTTAAAAGCCTCGGCTTTGGTTACGACTGGACCCGCGAAATCGCAACCTGCTCGCCCGATTACTACCGCTGGGAACAGTGGTTTTTCACTAAGCTGTACGAAAAAGGCCTGGTCTATAAAAAGAACGCCACCGTTAACTGGGATCCAGTTGACCAAACGGTACTGGCGAACGAACAGGTTATTGACGGTCGCGGTTGGCGTAGTGGCGCCAAAGTGGAACAAAAAGAAATCCCGCAGTGGTTTATTAAAATCACCGACTACGCTGACGAGTTGCTGAGTGACCTTGACCAACTGGACGGTTGGCCAGAACAGGTTAAGGCCATGCAACGTAACTGGATTGGTCGCTCCGAAGGGTTACAGATTGAATTTGATGTTGCTAACCACAGCGACACATTGAGTGTTTACACGACCCGCCCGGATACTCTGTTTGGCGTGACCTACATGGGTCTGGCCGCGCAACACCCGCTGGCCCGTCAGGCCGCCGAGAACAACCCGCAGCTGGCCGAATTTATTGAACAGTGCAAAAACAGCAAAGTTGCTGAAGCCGACCTCGCGACCATGGAAAAACTGGGTATGGACACCGGCTTGCGTGCCATTCACCCGCTAACCGGCAAAGAGATCCCAATCTGGGTCGCTAACTTCGTACTGATGGACTATGGCTCAGGTGCGGTTATGGCGGTTCCGGCGCATGACCAGCGCGACTGGGAGTTTGCCACTAAGTATCAACTGCCCATCACGGCTGTGATCGAACCGTTCAGCGGTGAAGGCGATATCGCACAAGCTGCCATCACCGAAAAAGGTAAGGTCATTAATTCCGGTGAGTACGACGGTATGAGCTCGCAGGAAGCTTTTGATGCCATCGCCAAAGTGATTGAAGAACGTGGTATTGGTGAACGTACCGTCAACTACCGTCTGCGTGACTGGGGTGTTTCGCGCCAGCGTTACTGGGGCACGCCGATTCCGATGCTGAACCTGGAAAACGGTGAATCCGTTGCGGTACCGGAACACGAGTTACCGGTACGCTTGCCGGAAGACGTGGTTATGGACGGTGTGACGTCGCCGATCAAAGCCGATCCGGAATGGCGCAAGACCGAGTACAACGGCCAACCGGCAGAGCACGAAACCGATACCTTTGATACCTTTATGGAGTCGTCCTGGTACTACGCCCGCTATTGCAGCGCGCAAACCGACGACGCCATGCTGGATCCGGAAAAAGCCAACTACTGGCTGCCGGTCGACCAATACATTGGTGGCATCGAACACGCGATTTTGCACCTGTTGTACGCGCGCTTCTTCCATAAGCTGCTGCGCGATACCGGCTTAGTTGAATCCGACGAGCCGTTCAAGCGCCTGTTATGCCAGGGCATGGTACTGGCCGACAGCTATTACCGTGAAGACGAGAAAGGCGGTAAGCAGTGGATTTCGCCGCTTGACGTTGAGCTAGAGCGTGACGACAAAGGCGCCGTCGTTGCCGCCCGTCACAAAGACGACGGGCAGCCGGTACAAATTGCCGGTATGAGCAAGATGTCGAAGTCGAAAAATAACGGCATCGATCCGCAGACCATGGTTGAACGCTACGGTGCCGACACGGTGCGCTTGTTTATGATGTTTGCGGCGCCTCCGGAAATGACGCTGGAATGGTCGGACTCGGGTGTAGAAGGCGCGCAACGTTTCCTGCGCCGGGTTTGGAAGCTGACTTACGACTTTATTCAGGCCGGTGGTTACGCACAGTCAGACGAGCTGACCAAAGCGCACAAAGATTTACGTCGTGAGTTGCATAAAACCATTGCCAAAGTTTCTGATGACATGGGCCGTCGTCAGCACTTCAATACCGCCATTGCGGCGATCATGGAGTTGCTGAATCACCTGCAGAAAGCGCCGCTGGAAAGCGAAGCCGATCGCGCCGTTATGGGCGAAGCGCTGGATGCCATGATTAAAATGCTGGCACCGATTACGCCGCATATCACCGAGCAATTATGGCGTGAATTAGGTCACCAGGACGATCTGAACTTTGCGCCGTGGCCAGATGTCGACAACAGCGCCTTAATTGAAGACGAAAAGCTGATCGTCGTGCAGGTAAACGGTAAGGTACGGGCGAAGCTAACCGTGCCGGCAGATGCCTCGGCCGAAGCGGTGGAAGAACAGGCACTGAATGATGAAGCGGTGAAGAAATACACCGACGGCAAAACCGTACGTAAGAAAATTTACGTACCGGGCAAAATCTTTAACATTGTTGTCGGTTAAGATGATGTCATTGCGAGGTATGAAAACCGCGTTGCTTAGCCTGACCGTCATGGTCGGGCTAAGCGCGTGCGGCTTTCAATTACGTGACCACTATCAGGTGCCACAGACACTGCAGCAAATGCATCTGCAGGCCGTCAGTTCGATGGGACTGGAAGAAAGCCTTAAGCAGCGTTTGCTGACAGCGGGTATTCAGTTGGTCGATCACAATCAAGCGGGGGTGGCGCAGTTGCGGATCCTCTCTGACCGTCTGGATCGCCGCACACTGAGCCTGTTTGAAAGCGGCCAGGTGGCGGAATATGAACTGCTTTACCGCGTAGACTATCAGGTCATTCGCGACGGCGAAGTGGTCATCGAGGACAATGTTGAAGTCGCCCGCGACTATCAGGATGACCCCAACTTCGCGTTGGCAAAGACCCGTGAACGGGAATTATTGGTCGCCGAAATGCGCGACGATGCAGCGCGCCGTCTGGTGCGTAAAATGATCACTGCTTTCGCTGATAACGAGCAATGAAAACCCTCTTTCCTGAACAGCTGCAACAACACCTCAACGGGCAGCCACTGCCTGCGATAATACTGCTGTTTGGAGAAGAACTGCTGTTACGGCAGGATGCCCTTAGTGAGCTACGCCAGTACCTAAAACAACGCTTTGGCGATGAACTGGAACGGCAGCGACTGATACAACAACATGACTTTGACTGGCAACAGTTGCAAGACAGCGGTCAGTCGTTAAGTCTGTTCAGCCAGTTTCGCGTATTGGAACTGGAACTGCATGATAACAAGCCCGGCCGGGAAGGATCAGACGCGCTGACCCAATACGCCCAGCAGCCCCCTGCCGAACAACTGCTGGTGGTTATCGGCGACCGGCTAAAAAAAGAACAGCAAAACAGCCGCTGGTTTAAAGCACTGAGCCAACATGCCTGGCTGGTGCGCACACCAACCCCGGATCGCGCCCGCCTACCACGCTTCATTCATCAGCGCGCGCAGCGCTACGGGCTGCAACTGAGCAGTGATGCACTGGATCTATTGGCGCACTGGTTTGAAGGCAGTTTAGCAAGCCTTGATCAGGAATTGCAGAAATGGTCCTTGCTGCATACCCAAGAAACGCTGGATGTTGCGGCGGTAAAACAGTTTATGCAGGACGTCAGTCATTTTGACGCGTTTTCGCTGCAGGACAGTTTACTGCAAAACGACTGGCAGCAGGCCGCACACCGACTGGCGCGATTGTTAGAAGAAGACGTCGACCGGCATCAGCTGTTGTGGGTCATGCAACGCGAAGTACAGGCACTGTCACAAGTAAAAACCGCGCAACAGAGCCAACTCGACAGCGCCACCATTTTTCGCCAGCAGATGATCTGGCCATCGCAACAACCGGCCTATCAACAACGCGCGCAGCGATTACCCTGGACGGCACTGCAACAGGCTCAACGGTTGATTCAGCGGCTTGAACTGGCGCTGAAAAATGACACTGGCGAGCCGGTCGACACCCTGTTTATGCATTGCCTGGGACTCCTCTGTGAGGGGCCCCATCAACCACGTCTTATCGAACAACTGGCGGTCATGGCACAATGATCCGGGCACTGTTTGGCGGTACTTTCGATCCGATCCACTGCGGTCACATCAATACCGCTTTAGCCCTGCTCAGGGAGCTGAACATTGACCGTCTGCACTTGATGCCTAATGCGGTACCGCCGCACCGGCCGCAGCCGCAGGCAAGTTCAGCGCAGCGGCTGGCGATGGTTGAGCTGGCCTGCCAAGCGCATCCGCAGTTATGTGCCGAAGCCTTCGAATTAAATGCCGAGCCGCCATCCTATACGGTAAAAACATTGCAGGGCTTTAAACAGCGCTACCCGGATGACATCTTGTTATTTGTGATGGGGATGGACTCGCTGGTCTCACTGGATCAGTGGTATCAGTGGCAACAGCTCACTGAACTGGCTCACCTGGTGGTTATGCCACGTCCCGGTTACCAACTGCAGCAAGCATCACCGTCGCTGTTAGCCTTTATTAATGAACGCCTGTGTCAGCAGCCGCAAGCTCTGCGAGATAAGCCACAGGGCGCCATTTACCTGGCCAATACTCCTCGCTACGACGTTTCTGCCACCGCCATTCGTGAGCACCCACAACGCGCCGCCGAACGCGGCGATTTGCCGGCTGCGGTTGCTGACTACATTGAACAACACCAACTGTATCGTTAACGCTTAGCAACGAAGACCAGCGGCCGCGCCAGTTACTTGGTACAACGGCGCGCTTTTCTGTTAAACTGAGCGTTACGTTAAACCTAAGGAGACAGCAAGATTGCAAGCCGAACAACTGCGCCAATTTGTGATCGATAAAGCGGAAGATATGAAAGCCCGCGATATCGAAGTATTAGATGTAAAAGGTAAAACCGATGTAGCGGACTTTATGGTGATCTGCTCGGGGAACTCGAAAACGCACGTGCGCAGTATTGCCGAGCACGTTGCAACCGAAGCCAAACATGCCGGATTACCGCCATTAGGCATCGAAGGTGGCGAACAGTCCGAGTGGGTACTGGTCGATCTCGGTGATGTGGTTTTACACGTAATGCAAGAATCGATTCGGGACTTTTACCAACTGGAAAAACTCTGGAGCCAGTAAGTGCAGATTCAATTGCTGGCGGTAGGTAACAAGATGCCGGCCTGGGTGACCGAAGGCTATAAAGAGTATGAGCGCCGTTTTCCCAACGAGTGCTCACTGAGCTTACAGGAAATCACCCCGCAGAAACGCGGCAAAAAGGCCGACACCAAGCGTTTGACCGATATCGAAGGCGAGGCACTGTTAAACGCGGTGCCGCGCGGCAACCGTATTGTTACGCTGGAAGTTAAGGGCAAAGCCTGGACCACCCAACAGTTGGCTCAACAATTACAGGCTTGGCAAATGGATGGTCGCGATGTATCGTTGCTGATAGGTGGCCCGGAAGGGTTATCGGATGCTTGTTTGCAGGCCGCTGATCAACGTTGGTCATTATCGGCGTTGACATTACCTCATCCGCTGGTGAGAGTCATCGTCGCTGAAAGCCTGTACCGGGCCTGGAGCTTAAATACTAACCATCCCTACCATCGGGAATAATCGGAACAGCAAGCCCTAATGCGAACGCGCACACCGATTCGAGATACAGAAGGTGAATCTAATCTCTTTGCCCGCCGGGTGTTCGTGGCTATCGCGATCATTACGGCGGTGTTTATGTTGTTGATCGGTAACCTCTATCACCTGCAGGTAGAGGAACACACCGAACTGCAAACGCGCTCGAACGATAATCGCATTAAACTGCTGCCACTGGCGCCCAACCGGGGTCTAATCTATGACCGTAACGGCGTTCTGCTGGCGGAAAACATCCCCATTTTCAGTCTCGATGTTATCCCCGAAGAAATTGACGACCTTGACCAGACCATTGCCGAGTTACAACAGATATTGACCATCGATGATGATGACCTCGAGCAGTTTCGGCGCAATTTAAAAGGTCAGCGCCGGTTCAATAACGTCACCCTGCTGGACAATCTCAATGAGCAACAGGTTGCCACCTTCGCCACTCATCAGCACCGTTTCCCCGGTGTCAGCATCGAAGCGCGACTGGTACGACACTACCCTTACGATGATTTGTTGACGCACGTGGTTGGTTACGTCGCGAAGATTAACCGTCGTGACGTTGAACGCCTGAAGCAAGACGGTGAACTGGCCAATTATGCGGCCAGCCGCACCATTGGTAAGCTCGGTATCGAGAAGTATTATGAAAGCGAACTGCACGGCGAAGTTGGCTACCAACGCGTTGAAGTCAACAACCGTGGACGGGCGGTGCGCACCCTCAGCACCGAGGCACCGACGCCCGGTCAGGATGTGGTGCTGGAACTGGATATTGAACTGCAAAAAAAGGCGACTGAAATTCTCGGAGATCGACGCGGTTCCATCATCCTGATGGATGCCAAAACCGGCGGCCTGTTAGCCATGGCCAGTACCCCAAGTTACAACGCCAACTGGTTTGTGAATGGCATCAGTGTAAAACGTTATCAGTCGCTGTTGCGCTCCAAAGACAGTCCGCTACTGAATCGTGCAACTCAGGGTGGTTATCCGCCAGCCTCGACGATTAAGCCACACATCGGTCTGCTGGGCCTCGAAGAAGGCACCATTACCCCGACCAGCCGTATCTGGGATCCGGGTTGGTTCGAGATTAAAGGCGTCGACCGCCGCTACCGGGACTGGCTGTCGTGGGGACACGGCTGGGTCAATATCAACAGCGCCATCGCCGAGAGTTGCGATACGTTTTATTATGATCTGGCGTTAAAACTTGGCGTCGACAAGATTTCCGGCTTTATGACCCAATTTGGCTTTGGTGAAAAAACCGGCATCGATATCCATGAAGAAATTCCGGCTCTGATGCCGTCCCGCGGTTGGAAAAGAGCTCGTTACAATCAACCCTGGTACGCCGGTGAAACACTGTCTGTCGGTATCGGCCAAAGTTACTGGACGGCAACACCGATGCAATTGATCGCGGCAACCGCCGCTATTGCCAACGAGGGTGAACAAGTGATACCCCGCCTATTACGCGGCTTTGGCAATATTACCGATTTGGACCCGGCTGAACCCGGCTATAAACGCCCGGTGGTGATTTCTGACAACAACCACTGGCAGGTCATTAAAGACGCAATGCAGGACGTTAATATGGGGGCCAAGGGCTCGGCACGACGAGCGTTTGAAGACGCTCCCTACAGTTCGGCCGGCAAAACCGGAACCGCGCAGGTCGTTAACCTGGGCGAAGACGAAGAATACGTGGCTGAAGAGATCGCCGAACAATACCGGGATAACGCCATGTACGTGGGCTATGCCCCGGCAGATGACCCGCAGGTGGTGATTGCCGTGGCGATGGAAAACGTGATTGGCGGTGGTGGCAGTGTTGCCGCACCGGCGGCACGGGAAATGCTGGATAGCTGGTACCAACGCTATCAGTTGGTAACCGAAGAGGGGCTGGCCAATGCTGACGACTGAAGAACGCCAACGTAACCCGTTGCTGAAAAAGCTCCATATCGACGGTCCGCTGTTGCTGGGCTTACTGGCTCTGGCCGTCATCAGTTTGTTTGTGATTTACAGTGCCGGTGGCGAAAACGAGGATCTGGTGATGCGTCAGGTCATTCGTATTGGTGCCGCCTTTGTCGGTATGTTTATCCTGGCGCAATTACCGCCGCGATTCTTCGAAAAATTCTCTCCCATTCTGTATGGCATTGGTCTGTTATTGCTGGTGGCCGTGTTATTGGTCGGCGAAGTCGGCAAAGGCGCACAGCGCTGGTTGGACATTGGTCCGGTTACCATTCAGCCGTCCGAGCTGATGAAACTGGCGGTGCCGATGATGCTGGCGTGGTTTATTAATCGCCGCGCTATTCCGCCACGGCTGGGGCGCCTGTTGCTGGCCGTAGGGCTGGTACTGGCACCGGTATTACTGATCGCCAAACAGCCGGATCTCGGCACCTCACTGCTGGTCGCTAGCGCTGGGATTTTTGTGATTTTCCTGGCCGGTTTGAGTTGGCGTCTGATTGCCGTGGCAGCGGCGTTAGTCGGCGCTTTCGCACCGGTATTATGGCTGTACCTGATGCATGACTATCAGCGTCAGCGAGTACTAACCTTTCTCAACCCGGAGCGCGACCCGCTCGGTGCCGGCTACCACATTATCCAGTCGAAAATAGCGATCGGCTCCGGAGGCATTGACGGAAAAGGCTGGCTCCAGGGCACGCAATCGCAACTGGAGTTTTTGCCCGAACGCCACACCGATTTTATTTTTTCCGTGTTCAGCGAAGAGTTCGGTCTGACCGGCGTGGTATTATTACTGGCGCTGTATGGCTTTGTTATCATGCGCGGCTTAATCATTTCTCTGCGTGCACAAGATATCTTCAGCAAGTTGCTGGGGGGCGCACTAACGCTGACCTTTTTCGTGTATGTTTTTGTAAATATTGGCATGGTCTCTGGATTACTGCCGGTGGTCGGGGTACCTTTACCGTTAATCAGTTATGGTGGTACATCGATGGTGACGATTTTAGCCGGATTTGGCATCCTGATGTCGATAGCCACTCATCACCGACTGATCATCAACCAATAATAACAACGGAAAAGATTATGTGCGCACTGCAATGGTTTAAGAACACCGCGCTGGCGACCGCCCTGCTGTCGGTCAGCAGTTTAAGCCTGGCTCAACAAACAGATGCTAACGTCGAAGCCTTTATTCAGGAACAGGTTGAACAACATCAGCTGGACGAACAGCAAGTTCGCCGCTGGCTGGCTCAGGCCGAGAAAAACGAACAAGTGCTGGAAGCCATTCAGCGTCCATGGGAAGCCAAACCCTGGTATCAGTATTATCCTATTTTCCTCACCGACAAGCGGCTTAACGCCGGACTGTCGTTTTGGCAACAGCACCAGCAAACACTGCAACGTGCTGAGCAGGAGTTTGGTGTACCGGCGCAGATTATTGTCGCCATTATTGGCATCGAAACCTTTTACGGCAGCTACCTGGGCAAGTATCCGGTGCTCGACTCACTTTACACCCTGGCCTTCCACTACCCGCCACGGGCAAAATTTTTTCGCTCTGAGCTGAGTGAGTACCTGCGGCTGGCGAAGGCCGAACAATGGCCGGTGAAAGAACAATTAGGCTCTTATGCAGGCGCTATGGGCCTTGGTCAATTTATTTCATCGAGCTACCGCCATTACGCGGTTGATTTTGACAACGACGGCAAGCGTAACATCATCAGCAACCCGGTCGATGCCATCGGTAGCGTCGCCAATTATTTTGCCCGACACCGCTGGCAGGCTGGCGAGCCTATTGCTCACAAACCCAATCAGCAGCAAGATTGGGCTGCCGTAGCCAGCAGCGGCATGAAACCTGATACGACAGTTGCGGAACTGCGTAAGGCCGGGTTAGAGATCGACGCCAGCTATGACGGCGAGCAGGCCGTTAAAGTGTTGCAGTTTGAAACCGAAGACGGTTACGAATATTGGCTTGGTTTTGATAATTTCTACGCCATTACCCGTTATAACCACAGCCCGCTCTACGCCATGGTCGCCTATCAGCTGAGCGAGCAGTTACGCCAACAGCACCGTAAGGACTGATGATGCGTACCCTTGCCCTGGTTAGTCTGTTATCGTGTTTGTTGCTGGCTGGCTGTAGCCAGACCCAAAGCCGTTACAGCCAACGCCATGACAGCGCACCGACGCGCTTACCGACGCCGGCGGAACTGCAGGACGCAATTCCGGTTCCAGAACCACCGAGTCCACAGGGCAACGCCGATTATCAGGTGTTAGGGCAGCAGTATCAGGTATTGGACAGCGCGGCCGGCTTTACCGAAACCGGCATCGCGTCCTGGTACGGCAATAAGTTTCATGGCCATTTAACTTCAAATGGCGAATATTATGATATGTACAGCATGACCGCTGCCCACAAGCATCTGCCGCTGCCCAGCTACGTGCGCGTAACACACTTAGAAAACGGCAAATCCGTGGTGGTGCGGGTAAATGATCGCGGCCCTTTCCATCCGCAACGGGTCATCGATCTGTCTTTTGCTGCCGCCTATAAGCTCGATATGCTCGATACCGGCACGGCGCCGGTACGGGTCGAGGCCATCGAATTTAAGTCCCCCTTACAAGGGCACGAATACTATATCCAACTGGTTGCTTCCTCCAATCCCGATAAGCTGCAGAAAATCAGCGCTGAGTTACCGCAAGACTGGCAAAAGCTTGCAACTACTGAGCAAAAAAATGGTCTATACAAACTGTTGCTTGGGCCTTATCCACAGGCACAGGCAAACCGAACCTTACAACGCGTAAGATCGCAGGGGTTTCCACGGGCCTTTCGTGTTAAAAGCACGCAAATTAGCCCATAGCAAACTGACGCCAAGGCGCAGAAGTGGTATACTCCGCGGTCAAAATTATTTCGTGCTCTTAACCGATAAATAAAGATGATAAAGCCCATGCATAAATTAGTTTCTGCTTTTGTCTCCACCGTTGTTTTGGCGGTTTCCACGGTCACTTACGCGCAATCGTTTGTACCCGATCCTCCGGCGGTTAACGCAAAGGCCTACATCTTGATCGATCACACCACCGGCAAAGTACTGGCGCAGGGAAACGCGGACGAGTCGTTGCCGCCGGCCAGCCTGACCAAAATGATGACCAGCTACATCATCGGTAAAGAAATTCAGGAAGGCCGTATCAGCCCGGCGGATCAAGTGACCATCAGTGAAAACGCCTGGGCGAAAAATTTCCCGGAATCATCAAAAATGTTTATCGAAGTGGGTAAACAGGTTTCTGTTGCGGATCTGAATAAAGGCATCATCATCTCGTCCGGTAACGACGCCTGCGTGGCCATGGCAGAACACATCGCCGGCAGCGAAGATGCCTTTGCGTCATTGATGAATACCTACGCGCAGGAACTGGGTATGACCAACAGTCACTTTGCCAACAGCCACGGCTTGCCTGATCCAGAGCAATACGTGTCTGCCCGTGATATGGCAACATTGGCCAGCGCGCTGATTGAGGATACTCCGGAAGAGTATGCGCTCTACGCCGAAAAGTCTTTTACCTATAACAACATTAAACAATACAACCGTAACTCATTGTTGTGGGATCGTAGCCTTAACGTCGATGGCATCAAAACCGGCCATACCAATGAAGCCGGCTACAGCCTGGTGACTTCCGCCGTTGAAGGTGACACGCGCCTGATTTCTGTGGTTATGGGCACCAGCAGCGAACAGGCACGTAAGGTAGAAAGCAAAAAACTGCTCAACTACGGGTTCCGTTACTTTGAAACCATCACCGCCTATGAAGCCGGTGAAAGTTTTGTATCACACCGCATCTGGGGTGGCGATATCGATCAGGTCGAACTCGGAATCAGCGAAGACGTTGTCATTACCCTGCCTAAAGGTCAGCGTGATCAACTGGACGCCAACTTTGAGTTAAACCAAGAGTTACAGGCGCCGCTGGCACAGGGCGAAAACGTTGGTACGGTTTATCTACAACTGGGTGGCGAAGACGTTGCATCGTTCCCGTTAGTCACCCTGCAAGCGGTCGAGGAAGGCGGTTTGTTTAAGCAGGCAATGGACTATATTAAGCGTAAGTTTTCGGAAGAATGAGGTCGTTAACAGATGCAAAAGACACGCTTTGACGAATTGGTCGACTTCCCCTGCCACTTTACCTTTAAAGTGATGGGGGTGGCGACACCAAGCCTTCCCGATCAAGTCGTGGAAGTACTTCAGCAACATGCTCCGGGCGATTACAGCCCCTCGGTAAAACCGAGCAGTAAGGGTAATTATCACTCGGTCTCGGTCTCGGTAAAGGTTGAGAGTCAACAACATATCGAGATTCTCTACCGTTCCCTGGCCGACATCGAAGATGTCCGCTATGTCTTATAACGCTAGAGCCTAATAAGGCTCTAGCCGTGCCCCGTCCAACTGCGATATACTAACACCATGCCCGAACAATTAATCATTCGCCAACTCGGTCGTCAAGCTTACGAACCGGTCTGGCATGCCATGCAAGAATTTACCGATCAGCGTGATGCCGATACGGTCGATGAACTGTGGATTGTTGAACATGACCCGGTATTTACCCAGGGGCAGGCAGGCAAAGCGGAGCATGTCTTAGCTCCCGGCGATATTCCGGTGGTGCAGGTTGATCGTGGCGGTCAGGTGACCTATCACGGCCCCGGCCAGCTGGTCATATACTTCCTGCTCGACATCCGTCGCCTGAGTATGGGCGTTCGACAACTGGTCAACAGCATCGAAAATACCATCATTGACGGACTTGCGGATTATGGCATCAATGCGAATGCCCGCCGTGATGCGCCGGGCGTATACGTCGACGGTGATAAAGTCTGTTCATTAGGCCTTCGCATTCGCCGTGGCTGTTCCTTCCACGGCCTGGCTCTGAACGTCAATATGGACATGGAGCCGTTTTCACGCATTAACCCCTGTGGTCTGACTGGAATAAAAATGGTTCAGACCCGCGACCTTGGCGGACCTAATAGCTTCGACGAGGCGGCAGAGGTGGTAGTCAATCATTTTATCAAACGGATTGGCTACCAAAATACTCAACACCAAACAGGACTCGCAAAAGATTATGTCAAAGCCAGTTAGAGTAGAACCCGGCGTCAAAATGCGCGATGCCGACAAAATGGCACTGATCCCAGTACAAATCGTACCAACTGAGCGCGATCAAATGTTGCGCAAGCCGTCCTGGCTGAAGGTGAAACTGCCTTCGAATACCCAACGCATTGATGAAATTAAGCAGGCGATGCGTAGCCACGGCTTGCATTCTGTCTGTGAGGAAGCCTCCTGCCCTAACCTGCCGGAATGTTTTAATCACGGCACAGCCAGCTTTATGATCCTCGGCGATATTTGCACGCGCCGTTGTCCATTCTGTGACGTGGCTCACGGCCGGCCATTAGCGCCGGATCCGGAAGAGCCGGTAAAACTGGGCAAAACCATTCGCGACATGAAGGTTAAGTACGTGGTGATCACGTCCGTTGACCGTGATGATTTGCGTGACGGCGGAGCTCAGCACTTCGCCGACTGTGTGCGCGAAATTCGCCGTCACAGTGACGGTATTCAGGTCGAAATTCTGGTGCCGGACTTCCGCGGCCGGATGCAAGTGGCGCTGGATATTCTGAGCAAAGAAGCGCCGGATGTGTTTAACCATAACCTGGAAACGGTGCCACGTCTGTATAAAGCGGCGCGCCCTGGTGCCAACTATCAATGGTCACTGGACCTGCTGAAAAATTACAAAGCCGCGCGTCCGGACGTTCGTACCAAATCCGGTTTAATGGTCGGTCTGGGTGAAACCAAAGAAGAAATTCTGGAAGTGATGCGCGATCTGCGTGAACACGACTGCGATATGCTCACCATTGGTCAGTATTTGCAGCCAAGCCGTCACCATATTCCGGTAGACCGCTATGTCCACCCGGATGAGTTCGAAGAGCTTCGTGTTGCCGGCGTTGAGATGGGCTTTAGCCACATCGCCAGCGGACCACTGGTACGTTCGTCTTATCACGCGGATTTGCAGGCCGCCGGCGAAACGGTACGTTAAACCATGAACGTGTTGCTCTGGTGCTTGTTGATAGCGGGGTTACTGCCCATTTTAGCGAAAGCCCCGGTGGTTTATTTTCAAAACCGCGACCGGGGTTACGACAATAAGCACCCGCGTGCTCAGCAACAACGTCTGACCGGTATCGGCGCCCGTGCCGTTGCCGGTCATTACAATGCCTATGAAGCCTTCCCCCTCTACGCGGCAGCGGTATTGGCTACCATCGCCACCGACCAGGTCAGTGAGCGCGCTATACAGCTCGCCGTTGCCTTCATTGTGTTAAGGGTAGCCTACCACGTGCTGTATTTGCTCAACGCCGATAAACTGCGCTCATTGGTGTGGTTTTTCGCGTTACTGTGTCCGGTACTGATGCTGGCTCAATTAGCCATTAAAGCCTGAGTTGCAAGGCGCTGATACAGCGCCGGCCACTGTTGCAATTGATGCCGCTCCATCGGCGTTTGCTGAGCCAGCGGCTTCCACGCGTAAACGCCATCGACGGCATCGCAAGTGGCTGCCGGGTGTAAACCAATAACCTCTGAATCACTGCCCAGTTGCCAGCGTCCGTCCGCACCTCGCTGGGCCAATTGCCGCCAATCAGCGACCGCACTGCGCCAGGGCAATGTCTGCCAAAGCCGTTTCAGTTCAGCGGTGGTCAGGGTTCGCGCTGTGGTCGTTACCAGATTTAGCGGCCGAAAGTCATAGCGGCCCTGACAAAAATGCTCCGCCAGAGGTTTTGACATCGGGTATTCGTCGGCAAAACCAAGCCAGTGCGCCAGTTCGTGCGCCAGAACCGCACGATCACTGTGTTCACTCAGGGTAAGACGGTTGCCGTGTGCGGAAGATTTGCCCGCCGCCGCAAACACAATATAGCGTTGTTCCGCCACTTGCGGCGTCGAGGTCGCGCACTGCGCGCGCTGCGAAGCGTCGTCCACTGTGCACTGCAGCGAAGCATCCAGTTGCCATTCAAAACACCACTGCGCGGTGGGTAGTTCGATTGCCTGTACGTCGCGCAGCAATTGCACATAGCGTGCTTTTTGCCGGTTAGAGCCGGCCACCACCGTGACCTGCTGTTGACAGTCGGCGCTGCGGTTGCGCAGATGCTCATACTCCTGCAAAAACTCATAGCGCGGCTGTAACCAACGCGCCTGCCACTGCGACCAGCTTATCCCCGGCTGACGCAATTGCCGCGCTGCCAGCGCTCTTACCGCGGCCGGCTCGCCCTGCTCTGCCGCCAACACCAGCCATTTGCGACGTTGCTGTGGAAAGTGCTTGGTTAAGGACTGCAAGGCACCCTGTGAGCCCCGCTGAGCCGCGCGCTGCCACCAATACAAGGCGTCACTCTTTTGCCCTTGCTGCCAAAACGTTAGCGCGGTTTGATGCTGCGCCGCAGGATCATTGGCAAAACTGGCAAACCACTGTTGTTGCTGCCGTGTTGGCTGGCTGTCAGCCGTTAACAACAGGCAGAAAACCATCAACAGTGGCCGCCAGCCCTTCTTCATGGCGTCTTCAGTTGCTCCCGGCTGCGCTCGAGTTCAATTCTGGCATAGCGATGTTCAACAAATTCATACACATTGGTGGTTAGCGCCAGTTTAAAATAGTTCATCGAACGCGCCCAGTTGCCCTGCATCTGCTGATACTTACCCAGGTAAAAATAAGCTTCACACAGCCGCTCGGTCAATGTTTCATCGTCGCGGAGATTATCGGTCATGCGCGCAAGAAAGGCTTTTTCGTTGAGCTCGCCAAGGTACAGCCGCACCAAGTCCATGGCCCAATCATCGCTGTCGATAGCCGCGGCATTGCTGCTAAGATTCATCAACGCCTGCTCGGGATCGGCGCGATGCTCGGCCAGGAACAACCACAATACCCGATAGGGATCAGCGGGTTCCATCGCCAAATGCTGTTGTAAGTCATCAATTGCATACTTATTGCGGCGGTCATAGTATTCCGCGATGCCACGGTTTAAATACGCATAAGGATGCTCAGGTTCGAGTTCAATGGCCGAATCCAGTGCCTCATAGGCGTAATCAAATTCCTCCAACTCGGTATATTGAATGCCGAGAAAGTTGTACGCATCGGCTAAGCGCGGCTGGTAATCAATGGCACGGGTGAAATCCATACGCGCCAGGGTGCGCAATCCCAGAGCATCGTACAGTGCACCACGCCGGTAATAGGCAAAACCCAGTTGCTCTGCATCCAGTTCCTGTTGCAGCATCTGATTTAACTTCGCCAGTTCGATCTCATAACGAAACTCGGCGCGTTCAGGCTCCGCAATCACCAAATGCGTCATCGCATCGGAACTGCCGCCGGGAGACATCGCACACCCTGTCAGAAGTACACTGAATAAACCTGTAACCGCCAAACAACGCCGTAATTGCATATCGAATCCTTATCTCTGTGAATGGCTATTACAACACAAAAAAACCCCGCTGAGCTAGCACTCAGCGGGGTTTGTTTTTCCTTCAACAACAATTATTCGTCGTTGTTGTCGCCATTCGATGCGGTCGCTTCCGCTTCTGCAGGCGCTTCTTCTTTCTTCTCAACCGCTTCTTTCATGCTCAGACGAACACGTCCTTGACGGTCAATTTCCAATACTTTAACCGGCACGACATCACCGACTTTCAAGTATTCGTTAACGTCGTTAACACGCTCTTCGGCGATTTGCGAGATGTGAACCAAGCCATCTTTACCTGGTAATACCGTAACAAACGCACCGAAATCAACGATACGAGCCACTTTACCCTGGTAAATTTTGCCCACTTCAACGTTGGCAGTCAGTTGCTTAATGCGCTCAATCGCGGCATCGGCATCGGCCTGATCACTGGCGGCAATTTTAATGGTACCGTCGTCACCGATCTCGATGTTGGTGTTGGTGGATTCCGTCAATTCACGGATTACCGCGCCGCCTTTACCGATCACGTCTTTGATCTTGTCCTGATCAATCTTGATGGTGCTGAAACGCGGTGCGTAGCTGGACAGTTCTTCGCGATGGCTACCAATCGCTTCATCCATTACTTTAAGGATGTGCAAGCGAGCGGCTTTTGCCTGAGCCAAAGCGCTTTCCATGATTTCACGGGTGATGCCGTCAATCTTGATGTCCATCTGCAAGGCCGTAATACCATCGGTGTTACCGGCAACCTTAAAGTCCATGTCACCCAAGTGATCTTCATCACCTAAGATGTCAGACAGTACCACGTGCTTGTCGCCTTCTTTCACCAGACCCATGGCAATACCTGCAACCGAAGATTTAATCGGCACGCCGGCATCCATTAACGCCAGTGATGAACCACAGACAGACGCCATCGAGCTGGAACCATTCGATTCGGTGATTTCTGATACCACACGGATGGTGTATGGGAATTCTTCGTGGCTTGGCATAACGGCCTGAATACCACGTTTCGCCAAGCGGCCATGACCAATCTCACGACGCTT
This sequence comes from Idiomarina sp. OT37-5b, assembly GCF_002968395.1. NCBI lineage: Bacteria > Pseudomonadati > Pseudomonadota > Gammaproteobacteria > Alteromonadales > Idiomarinaceae > Idiomarina > Idiomarina sp. OT37-5b. The sequence goes on along the minus strand of NZ_CP027188.1, from coordinate 908,143 downwards.
CGGCGCGCCGACCATGCCGGTCTCACCCACACAGTATGGAGGGAAGTTGTAATGCAACATAAAGCGGCTGGTATTGGTACCCGTCAGCTCATCGATCATCTGTGCGTCACGTTCTGTACCCAGAGTCGCGGTAACCAATGCCTGAGTTTCACCACGGGTAAACAAGGCCGAACCGTGGGTGCGAGGTAGCACGCCAGTGGCAACGCTGATGGCACGAACCATGTCCGGGTCACGGCCGTCGATACGTTTTTCGCCGGCAATAATACGGCTACGAACGATTTCACTCTCGAGGTCGTGGAAGATTTCACCGGCCGCTTCAAGATCAACGTTCTCGTCATCTGCCAGCAACTGCTCGGTCATCGCCTGCTTAACTTCGTCAAGCTTACCTTTACGCTCGGCTTTGTCGGTGATGCGATAAGCTTCGCCAATGCCCTGCTCGGCCAATTCACGGATTTTAGCCTGCAACGCTTCGTCTTTTGCAGGTGCCTGCCAATCCCATTTTTCTTTACCGGCTTCAGCGGCAAATTCGTTAATGGCAGAAACAACGGTTTGCATTTGTTCGTGACCGTAAACAACCGCACCCAACATTTGGTCTTCAGACAGCAACTGAGCTTCTGACTCAACCATCAGTACGGCTTGTTCGGTACCGGCAACCACGAGATCCAGCTTGGATTTTTCCAGCTCGTCCATGGTTGGGTTTAAGACGTATTCGTTATCAATAACGCCAACGCGAGCCGCACCGATAGGACCGTCAAACGGCACACCAGAAATAGCTAATGCCGCGGAGGTACCGATCAGCGCAACGATGTCCGGATTAATCTGTGGGTTCACAGAAACCACAGTAGCGACAACCTGTACTTCGTTCATGAAGCCTTCAGGGAACAGCGGACGGATTGGGCGGTCGATAAGACGTGATGTCAGGGTCTCGTTTTCACTTGGACGCCCTTCACGTTTGAAAAAGCCACCCGGGATTTTACCGGCGGCGTAAGTTTTTTCCTGATAATTTACGGTGAGCGGGAAGAAGTTCTGGCCTTCTTTGGCTTCTTTCTTCGCCACTACGGTCACCAACACAGTGGTGTCATCCATGCTTGCCATTACGGCAGCAGTCGCTTGACGTGCAACCACGCCGGTTTCTAGAGTGACTGTGTGCTGACCGTATTGAAATTGTTTAGTTATCGGATTCACGATTTGCTTTCCTTTACCTTACTGAATGTGAGCACCCGGATTGGTACTCGTCTTCTCTCTTTTTTTACTCGAGCCATAGTATAAGGCATCAATGACAAAATTAAGACCCTTTGATTAAAAAAACGGTAAAAAAGCATGGTCTTGAGCGCTATTTCAGGCAATAAAAAAGGGCCTGACGGCCCTTTCTTAGAAATCTGCTTAACTTCTGTCTTAACGACGGATGCCGAGCTTTTCTACGATCGCAACATAACGCGACTGATCTTTCTTCTTCAGGTAGTCCAGCAATTTACGACGCTGGCTAACCATACGCAACAAGCCACGACGTGAGTGGTGGTCTTTTTTGTGCGCTTTGAAGTGATCTTGTAGCTCAGCCAGGTTCTTGGTCAGCAGTGCGATTTGCACTTCTGGAGAACCGGTGTCATTTTCGCTACGACCAAACTCTTTAAGGATTTCTGCTTTTTGTTCCACAGTTAGTGACATAATGTACTCCTGGTTTTAGAAATATCTTGCCTCCGATCACTAATTCAGCGGCAAGCCGAGCGCGTATTATATAGCGCTTAACGGTAAAATCAATAACAGCAGCGCGGATTTACTGCAAATCATCCAGCTGTAAATCGCAAAATGCCAACGCCAGTACCCGCTTTGGCCAAAACTGTCCGTCTTTCCGTAACGCCGCCACACCAATGAAGGCATCACCACCGTCAATCCGTTGCGCCACCATTCGGCATTCATCACCCACTTCAGCTAAGTCGGTGTGATTGGCAACCGGCTGGCCGTGCAGTAATGCCCGTGCTTGTTGCCGAACAATGCGTTGTTGCGGCAACGCCGACAACAGGCAATCCACCGGCTGCAACAAGGCATCGAGTTCAGCGTCGCTGTCTCGCTGTTCCAACTGTTCCAGCGTCAGCATCTGTTCTGCGTCAAGTTCGGCCACACCATTACGGTGCAAAAGCGCGACATGAGCACCGCACCCCAATACCTGACCCAGATCGTCAATCAGGGTTCGAATATAGGTCCCTTTCGAACAACTCACCTGCAACTCCAGTTCATCGCCTTTGAGGGCGATAAAGTCAATCTGGTGGATGTGAATAGTGCGGGTTTTACGGGGGACGTCAATGCCACGGCGGGCATAATAATACAGCGGTCGCCCTTCGTACTTTAGCGCCGAATAAATCGACGGTGTTTGTTGTTGCTCACCGATAAACGTCGGTAACACGTCACGTACCTGCGCTTCGGTAACCGTCACCTCAGCTGTCGCTACTACGTCACCTTCAGCGTCACTGGTGGTGGTTCTGATGCCTAATTTGGCGACCACCCGATACGCTTTATCGGCGTCCAACAAATACTGCGAAAATTTGGTGGCCTCGCCCAAACAGACCGGCAATAAGCCGGTTGCCAGCGGGTCCAATGCGCCGGTGTGACCGGCTTTCTGTGCGTTGTACAGGCGCTTAACACGCTGAAGGGCATGATTTGAACTCATGCCCTTCGCTTTATTTAACAGCACCACACCGCTAACAGGACGCCCTTTACGGGGTCTTGCTTTGCCCATGTGCTAGTCCTCTGATGGCTCGTTACGATCGCGCTTGCGGGCTTCGGCAACTAACTTGCTCATGCGGATACCTTCGTTTAACGAGGTATCGTGATGAAACTTAAGCTCCGGCACCACCCGCGCCTTAATCCGTTTACCCAACAACGAGCGGATAAAACCCGCTGCTTCGTTCAGTATTTTAACGGCTTGTTTAACTTGATCGCTGTCATCATTAAAAAAGGTTACAAACACTTTGGCGTACGCAAGGTCGCGTGACACCTCTACATCCGACACCGTGACCATACTCACGCGAGGGTCTTTCACCTCGCGTTGCAGTATCATCGCAATCTCGCGTTGCAGTTGATGTCTTACTCGCTCTGTACGGCTAAAATCTTGCGGCATAACTATCCTATGGCGAATCGCCTAATTACAACGTACGTTCGATTTGAACGGTTTCGAAGACCTCAATCTGGTCACCTTCTTTAACGTCATTGTAGTTCTTAACACCGATACCACATTCCATACCGTTGCGAACTTCCTGAACGTCATCTTTAAAGCGACGCAGTGACTCCAGCTCACCTTCGTAAATCACCACGTTATCACGCAGGACACGAATCGGTGCTGAACGTTTCACCACACCCTCGGTTACCATACAACCCGCGATGGCACCCAGTTTCGGTGACTTGAACACATCACGGACTTCGGCCAGACCAATGATTTGCTGCTTGAATTCAGGCTGCAGCATACCGCTCATGGCCGCCTTAACTTCGTCAATCAGGTCATAAATGACGCTGTAATAACGTAAGTCGACGTTTTCCTGTTCGACCAGTTTCTTCGCAGCGGCTTCGGCACGGACGTTAAAACCAACAATGATCGCATTCGATGCGCTGGCCAGTGAAACGTCGGTTTCGGTGATACCACCGACACCGGAACCAATGATGTTGACCTTAACTTCATCGGTTGACAGCTTGGTTAAGGCATCAGAAATGGCTTCCAGCGAGCCCTGAACATCCGACTTAAGCACGATGTTCAATTCAGAAACGTCGCCTTCTTCCATGTTGGCAAACATGTTTTCCAGTTTCGCTTTCTGCTGTTTCGCCAGTTTCACATCACGGTATTTACCCTGACGATAGTTAGCAACTTCACGGGCTTTACGTTCGTCTTTAACTACAGTGGCTTCGTCGCCGGCCTGCGGCACACCGGAAAGACCCAGAATTTCAACCGGAATCGATGGACCGGCTTCTTTAATGTCCTTACCGTTTTCGTCACGCATCGCACGGATACGACCGTATTCCAGACCACAAAGTACCACGTCGCCCTGCTTAAGCAGTCCGCGCTGTACCAGAATGGTGGCTACCGGACCGCGGCCACGGTCAAGTCGTGATTCGACCACGATGCCCGATGCCATACCGGTGTTTTCGGCTTTAAGGTCAAGGACTTCGGATTGCAGCAGAACCGCTTCCAACAAGTCATCGATACCCATCCCTGAATGCGCTGATACCGGCACAAACATCACATCACCACCCCAGTCTTCCGGGATAACGTCAAGCTGCGCCAATTCGTTTTTAACGCGATCCGGGTCGGCTTCTTCTTTGTCCATTTTGTTGATCGCAACAATAATGGGAACGCCGGCCGCTTTGGCGTGCTGTACCGCTTCTTTGGTTTGTGGCATGACGCCGTCATCAGCGGCTACCACCAGGATAACCACGTCAGTGGCACCGGCACCACGTGCCCGCATCGAGGTGAAGGCGGCGTGACCCGGGGTATCCAGGAAGGTGATCATGCCATGATCGGTTTCGACGTGGTAAGCACCAATGTGCTGAGTAATACCACCGGCTTCGCCGGACGCCACTTTGGCTTTACGAATATAGTCAAGCAGCGAGGTTTTACCGTGGTCAACGTGACCCATAACAGTAACCACCGGCGCACGCGGTGCTTCTTCACCACCTTCTGAACGGTCTGACAACACTTCTTCTTCAAGTGCGTTGTCTTTCACCAGAATCGCTTTATGGCCCAGTTCTTCAACCACCAACGATGCGGTTTCCTGATCAAGAATCTGGTTGATGGTTACCATCTCACCCATCTTCATCATGGTTTTGATCAGCTCGCTGGCTTTCACAGCCATGCGGTTCGCCAATTCACCGACACTGATGGTTTCACCGATACGGACTTCGCGTTCAACCGGCTGTGCAGGTTTGTTAAAGCCTTGCTGTAAGGTCGACGGACGACGGCCACCCTTGCGACGTTTTTCACGACGCGGTGAACGCTCTTCCGCTTCTTCCTCTTTACGACGGCTTTTCTTACTGCGACGACGGCTCTTACGCTCTTCGTCAAAGTCCTGCGCGTCTTCCGCTTCCTGGGCTGTTGATGAGGTGGTAAAGTGCACGTCCTGCTGTTCCTGCTCTTTACGTTTTTTCTCTTCTTCTTCCCAGCGCTTAGCGTTTTCTTCAGCCAGCTTACGGGCTTCTTCAGCCTGACGCTCTGCTTCTTTTTCCGCTTTTTTACGAGCTTCTTCTTCCTGTTGACGTTTCAGCTTCTCCGCTTCGGCTTTCGCTTTATCGGCGGCTTCACGTTCTTCAGGGGTCATCGCGGCACGTTTTTCAGCTTCAGCTTTTTGACGCGCTTTCTCTTTTTCCTTGCGCGCTTTTTCTTTCTCAGCTTTTTCTTTTTCCGCTTTTTCACGTGCTGCTTTGGCTTTTTCTTCCGCTTCTTTACGCGCTTGCTCTTCACGAGCCTGCTCTTCTTCGCGGCGTTTTGCTTCAGCGGCTTCTTTCTCGGCTTGCAGGCGTTCTTCTTCCAGGCGTTGTTCTTCTTCCGCCGCAGAACGTTTTACGTAAGTCCGTTTTTTACGTACTTCGACCTGTACCGATTTGTTACCGCTGCCACCGACGTTCAAGGTGCTTTTGGTCTTGCGCTTCAATGTCATTTTGCTTGGCGCAGAACCGCCGCCACCATGTTGCTTGTTCAAATGTACCAGCAGTTTCTGTTTTTCGTCCTCGGTGACCGTGTCACCCGGCGTTTTTTTCATGCCCGCTTCAGCAAATTGCTGAATCAGACGATCAACTGTTGTACCGACATCTTTGGCCAGCTTATCGAGCGTTACTTCTTCCATAGTCTGTTGTACCTCCGCTGATCGTTACTGTTCTTCGCTGAACCAGCAAATATTGCGGGCTTTCATGATCAATTCGCCAGCTTGCTGTTCATCCAGTTCTTCTATATCGGCTAAATCGTCAATGCCCTGCTCAGCCAGGTCTTCCAGCGTTGCAACGCCTTTACTGGCGAGTACATAGGCCAGGTGACGATCCATACCCTCTAAGTTCAATAGTGACTCATCCGGCTCTGCTGATTCGAGCGACTCTTCATCAGCCAGCGCTTTGGTTGTCAAATAGGCACGGGCACGGCCACGTAATTCTTCAACAATGTCTTCGTCCATGCCTTCGATCTCAAGGAACTCGGCAACAGGAACGTAAGCCACTTCTTCCATCGACGAGAAACCTTCATCAACCAGTACGCTGGCGAAGTCTTCATCGATACCCAGGTTATTCATGAATAGGTCGAGCAAACGCTGTGCTTCAGCTTCGTTCTTTTCATTGAACTCTGCTTCGGTCATGACGTTTAACGTCCAGCCGGTCAACTGACTGGCCAGGCGGACATTTTGACCACTTTTACCGATGGCCTGTGCCAGATTATCGGCCGCCACGGCGATGTCCATAGTATGAGCGTCTTCGTCAACCACGATGGATGCGACTTCAGCCGGAGCCATGGCGTTAATGACGTATTGCGCCGGATTATCATCCCACAATACGATATCAACACGTTCGCCACCCAGTTCACCGGAGACCGCCTGCACACGCGCGCCACGCATACCAACACAAGCGCCCACCGGGTCAATGCGGCGATCGTTACTCTTAACCGCAATTTTAGCACGTGATCCGGGATCACGAGCCGCACCTTTCAGTTCGATCATTTCTTCGCCGATTTCCGGCACTTCAATACGGAACAGTTCCATCAGGAAGTCCGGGTGGGTACGGCTGACAAACAACTGTGCGCCACGCGCTTCCGGGCGAACGTCATACAGTAGGCCACGGACACGGTCGCCTGGGCGAACCGACTCACGCGGTAGCATTTCATCACGGTAAATGATGGCTTCGGCGTTGTTGCCTAAATCCAGGATAACGTGTTCGCGGTTAGCGCGTTTAACGATACCACTGACCATTTCGCCGACCTGATCGCGATACTCGTCAACAACTTGAGCACGTTCAGCTTCGCGGACTTTTTGTACGATAACCTGTTTCGCCGTCTGCGTGGTAATACGGTCAAATTGAATCGATTCAATTTGCTCTTCCACATAATCGCCGACTTTCATTTCCGGGTTTTCGTATTGTGCTGCCGACAGGCTGATCTCACGATACGGATGTTCCAACCCTTCGTCGCTGTCTTCAACCACTAACCAACGGCGGAACGTATCAAACTCACCGGTCTGGCGGTTAATGTCGATACGAACGTCAATGTCACCTTCATATTTTTTCTTTGTTGCATGCGCAAGAGCCGACTCCAACGCTTCAAAAATTTTCTCGCGCGGTACTGCTTTTTCGTTCGATACCGCTTCTGCGACTAACAGTATTTCTTTACTCATGAGTGCTGCCTCGCCACCGCAATCCTTTAATCAAATGTTGGAACCAAGTGAGCTTTCTTTACATCGCGCATGCTCACCTGAAGCGTTTCGTTATCTACTAACAACGTCAGTTGGTCGCCTTCAACGGCTTCCAACTGCGCTTTGAATTTACGTTTGTTTTGTTGCGCCACGTTCAGTTCAACCGCAATGGTCTCGCCGACGTAAGGTTGCATTTGCTCGGCGCTGAAAAACGGTCGTTCCATCCCCGGAGAAGACACTTCCAGGTTGTATTCCGCATTAATCGGATCTTCGACATCCAGTAGCGCACTGACCTGATAACTGACATCAGCACAATCATCAACACCGATACCGTCAGGGCTGTCGATGTATACCCGTAATGTTGAAAACTTGCCCGCACGGACGAACTCTACACCCCACAATTCATAGTCCAACGCTTCTACCGCGGGACGAATCATATCGGTTAACCGTTCTTGTAAACTTGCCAAACTGCCTCCTGAAACAAAAAAAGGGCGCAAGCGCCCAGTGTTCTGGCTATCCGGAGATAGCTAAGGCCACATAGCAAAAAGCCCCGAGCTGCTGCGGGGCTTTTTAAACACTGGACCCTTTGTCAGTTATTTTAACAAAAGCGGAGCCACCTTTCTAATCCTGGCTCTTATCGGCTGGGCACTTAACCGCAGCGATACGCACTTCTTTGTTAAAATTGGTTGCGGGGGCAGGATTTGAACCTACGACCTTCGGGTTATGAGCCCGACGAGCTACCAGACTGCTCCACCCCGCGTCCGAAACTTGCTACATATTATAGGGATTTTCTTATTTATTTCAAGTGCTAAAGCACTTAATTTGGTGCGGATGGCGGGACTTGAACCCGCACGCCCGAAAGCACTACCCCCTCAAGATAGCGTGTCTACCAATTCCACCACATCCGCGTAAACTGTTGCCGATTAATTGGTCGGCGGTACGTCTGAACCAGAGTCTTTTTCGGTTGGCGTTTGAGCCTGCTCTTCCATCGGTACTGACAAGTCAGAGAAGTCTTCACCCGCATCTGAACTGTCGGTCGATAAATTACCCAACACCAGACTCAGAATAAAAAAGACAACCGCCAGAGCTGCCGTCGTACGGGTTAAAAAGTTACCCGAACCGGACGAACCAAATACCGTATTGGAAGCGCCTGAACCAAACGATGCACCCATGTCAGCACCTTTGCCTTGCTGGATCATAATGAAACCAATCAGGACAATGGCAACCACCAAAAAGGCGACTAATAACACTTCATACATAATAACTTACCCTTGTGCTGCTTGAACGATGGCGACAAACTGGTCTTCTTTCAGACTCGCGCCTCCGATCAAACCACCATCGATATGTTGTTGCGCAAATAATTCGGCGGCATTATCCGCTTTTACAGACCCGCCGTAAAGTATTTCTATCTTTTCGCCAACCGCGGCAAATCGCTCGGTCAGCCACGCACGAATCTGTGCATGAATTTGTTCTGCCTGCGCGGGAGTTGCCGTTTCACCGGTACCAATGGCCCAAATCGGCTCATAAGCCACCACCAGCTTGGTCGCCTGCTCAGCGCTCAGTTGCTCGCAGGCAGCCTGCAGTTGCTGTTCAACAACGTGCCAGGTCTTGTCATCGTCGCGTTGCTGTTTGTCTTCGCCAACACACAACACGGCTTGCAAACCCGCGGCGGTTGCCGCTGCTGTCTTCGCCGCGACAACGTCATTACTGTCGCCGTACATGGCACGACGTTCAGAATGACCGATAATCACATACTCCACACCCAGTTCTTTCAGCATCTCAATCGACACTTCGCCGGTGTGCGCGCCATTTTCGTTGGCGTTTACATTTTGCGCGCCAACCGCGATGTTATCGTAGTAGCAATGACGCGTCAGTTCGCCTAACAGCGTAAACGGAGGGCAAACAACCACTTTAACCGAATCAGTCGGCTGCTGCGCAGAGCGCAATGCATCGGTCATTGAGCGTGTCAATGCCGCGTTACCGTTCATCTTCCAGTTTCCAATCACTAAGGATGCGTTGGCCATTAAAACTCCCTTCGTTAGAGCGGCGGGAATAGTAGCCGAAGCCGCGTGAAGATACAAGCGGCATTTCGGCTGCAACCGCTCAAGTGTTTAATTTGTAGCCGCTTCCACTTCGTTCGCAATTTGCTGCGCAAACGTCCGCACGGTTTTCTCATCTTCTCCTTCGACCATGACCCGGATCAGAGGTTCAGTACCCGACTTACGCAACAACACCCGGCCTTTACCGGCCAGCGCGGTTTCGACTTCATTGACGACGGCCTGTACGGTGTCAGATTCCAGCGGCTGCTCACCAGCGTTAAAGCGCACATTAATCAGCACCTGCGGCAGCTTTTTAAAATCACGGCTCAGCTCATGTAACGATTTGCCTTCAAACTGCATCGCCGCCAGTACCTGTAAGCCGGCAATAATGCCATCACCGGTGGTGTGGTATTGACGATTAATGACATGACCTGAATTTTCGCCACCCAAATACCAATCGCGTTTGACCAGTTCTTCAATCACATAACGGTCGCCCACTTTGGCACGAACAAACGGAATGTTCCGCCGCTCGCACTCTTTTTCCAACGCAAAGTTCGTCATCAGAGTGCCAACTACGCCGCCTTGCAGTTGCCCCTGCTGCTGCGCCGTCACCGCCAGAATATAAAGAATCTCATCACCGTCGATAACACGTCCTTTGTCTGTTACCATCATGATGCGATCACCGTCACCATCGAGTGCCAGACCGACATTCGCTTTGTTATCCAATACCGCCTGTTGAAGCGCGTCCAACGACGTCGCGCCACAGTCTTTATTGATGTTCATGCCATCGGGTTTGGTGCCAATCTCGGTAACCCGTGCGCCCAGTTCACGCAACACGTTTGGCGCAATGTGATAGGTCGCACCATGAGCACAATCCACCACAATGTGTAACCCTTGTAACGACAACTCAGACGGGAACACACTCTTACAGAATTCAATGTAACGACCCGCCGCATCGGCAATACGGTTTGCACGACCTAAATGCTCCGAACTGACACATTCCATCGGCTGATCCAATAATCGTTCGATTTCCAGCTCAGTCGCATCCGGCAGTTTGTGCCCGTTATCGGCAAAGAATTTAATGCCATTGTCGTAATAAGGGTTGTGCGATGCACTGATAACAATACCGGCAGCAGCACGGAACGTACGGGTTAAATAGGCAATACCCGGCGTCGGCATCGGCCCGAGAAAGTCAACATTGACCCCGGCCGCCGCAAGTCCCGCCTCCAGCGCCGACTCAAGCATGTAACCACTGACACGGGTATCCTTACCAACCAATACCTTACGTGTACCCTTTGCCGCCAACACTCGCCCGGCTGCCCAGCCGAGTTTTACCGCAAATTCCGGGGTAATTGGAAATTCTCCAACGCGTCCGCGCACACCGTCGGTGCCAAAATACTTCCGTTCGCTCACAAATAGTCTCCCTCGAGTGTGGCTGCCACGACTTTCATCGCATCAACCGTTTCCTTAACATCGTGAACACGGATTATACGTGCTCCTTTGAGGGCTGCAATAGTTGCCGCCGCGATACTCCCCGCTAAGCGCTCATCAACCGCCCGTCCGGTCACATGACCAATCATCGATTTACGCGACATACCAATCAGTAGCGGCAGTTGCAGTTCGTGAAACGCCTGCAAACGTTGCAACATTTGATAGTTATGGCGCATCGATTTACCAAACCCAAAACCAGGGTCCAGCCACAGCCGCTGACGCGCAATGCCCGCTTCCTCACAGGCCGCAATCCGCCGTTGCAAAAACGCCTTCACGTCACAGACCACGTCATCGTAACGCGGCTCATGCTGCATCGTGCGCGGTTCGCCCTGCATGTGCATTAAGCACAGCTCAACCTCACTATCCGCAACCGCCTGCAAAGCCCCCGGCTGCTGCAACGCACAAACGTCATTGATCATGTCCGCACCCACCGCAATGCTCTCGCGCATCACCGCCGTTTTGGTGGTATCAACGGAAACAAAGGCATCAAAACGTTGCTTAATCGCCTCCACCACCGGAATCACCCGCGCCAGCTCTTCCTCCGTTGCCACTGCCTCAGCCCCCGGCCGCGTCGATTCACCGCCAACATCCAGAATGTCCGCGCCCTCATCCAGCAACCGCGCCGCATGATCGACCGCCTTAGCCACCGTATGATGACGCCCGCCATCACTGAATGAATCCGGCGTCACATTCAAAATTCCCATCACCCTCAAAGGTTTAGTTTGTTTGCTCATCGAAGCTTCCTTATCGTTCTCAGGCTTGCGGTTGGTCGGGTAAGCAGCGGGCTGTTAGTGTTGGTCGCGGCGCCATTCAGGGGGACGCTGCAAGTACGTCCGTGTACGCTTGTTTCCGGCCATCCATGGCCTCCAACACCCCCTGAATGGCGCCGCAACCAACACCGCGCCCGCTACTCACCCGACCAACCGTAGACTAACTATCCGTTACCGCCGTATTGACCCCGGGGGAGGAGCGGCAGGAATATGGCAATAAGGTAATTGACCCACCCCCTAAGACAAGGGTGTCTGGCGCCATGGATGGCGCCAGTCAAGCCCTACAGGGACGTACTTGTGGGCGTCCCTTGGCTTAGGGGTGGGTCAATTGCCTGCCATAATCCTGCCACTCCTTCCCCCGGGTCGTCAGCCAAAAGTCCTCAACCACAAAAAACCCGCCAGCGGCGGGTTTTTATTAACGATACCAGTTTATGACGTTGCGTCGCCTGGCTTTTCAACATTGATTGGGCGCTCCGGGCGCTCTTCGGTGTTGTCAGCCTTGGCGGAGCCGCCGCCGGTGTCGCCACCGTCATCGCGTGAGTCGTCCCAGCCTTTTGGTGGGCGAACGTCGCGACGGTTCATCAGGTCGTCGATCTGATCGGCGTCGATGGTTTCGTACTTCATTAAGGCGTCTTTCATGGCGTGTAAGATATCCATGTTTTCTTCCAGGATCTTTTTCGCCCGTTGATAGTTCGTATCAATAACAGCCTTAACTTCTTCATCAATCGCACGTGCAGTATCGTCTGACATGTGCTTGTGCTGAGTGACTGAACGGCCGAGGAACACTTCATTTTCGTCCTCTGCGTACAATAACGGCCCCATTTTCTCCGACAGACCCCATTGCGTCACCATCTTACGGGCGATTTCTGTCGCACGTTCGATGTCGTTGGAAGCGCCGGTGGTGACTTTATCAGCACCGTAAATCAGTTGCTCCGCCAAACGGCCACCAAACAGACTGGAGATCATGCTTTCCAGATGTTGCTTGGTGTGGCTGACACGATCTTGTTCCGGCAGGTACATGGTAACACCCAGAGCCCGACCACGCGGAATGATCGACACCTTGTAGACCGGATCGTGTTCCGGCACCAGACGGCCAACAATGGCGTGACCGGCTTCGTGATAGGCTGTCATCGCCTTTTCATCATCGGTCATAACCATTGAGCGACGTTCTGCGCCCATCATGATCTTGTCTTTCGCTTTGTCGAATTCTTCCATGCTAACCACACGTTTGTTGCCACGAGCAGCAAACAGGGCAGCCTCATTCACCAGGTTGGCAAGGTCGGCACCGGAGAAACCCGGGGTACCCCGTGCAATCAGTTCCGGCTTAACGTCGTCACCCAGCGGCACTTTACGCATGTGCACTTTCAGGATCTGCTCACGCCCACGCACGTCTGGTAAACCAACCACCACCTGGCGGTCAAAACGACCGGGACGCAGTAACGCAGGGTCGAGAACGTCAGGACGGTTCGTCGCGGCAATCACGATAATACCTTCGTTACCTTCAAAGCCGTCCATTTCGACCAGCATTTGGTTCAGGGTTTGTTCACGCTCATCGTGCCCACCCCCAAGACCGGCACCACGTTGGCGACCGACCGCGTCGATCTCATCGATGAAGATGATGCACGGCGCTGATTTTTTCGCCTGTTCGAACATGTCGCGCACACGAGATGCACCGACACCGACGAACATTTCGACGAAGTCCGAACCTGAGATGCTGAAGAACGGCACCTTGGCTTCACCGGAAATGGCTTTCGCCAATAAGGTTTTACCCGTACCCGGAGGGCCTACCATCAGCACGCCTTTCGGAATCTTACCGCCTAAACGCTGGAACTTGGACGGATCTTTCAGATAGTCGACCAGTTCCACCACTTCTTCTTTTGCTTCGTCACAGCCAGCAACGTCTTTGAACGTCGTTTTCATTTGCTCTTCGTTCATCAGCCGCGCTTTGCTCTTACCGAACGACATGGCACCACGGCCGCCACCGCCTTGCATTTGACGCATGAAGAAAATCCATACACCAATCAACAGCAGCATCGGGAACCACGAAATAAAGATAGAGGTCAGGATACTCGGCTCTTCCGGCGGAGTACCTTGCGTTTGCACGTTATTCGCCAGCAAATCGTCCAGAATTTTCGGATCGTATTGTGTTGGAACCACGGTTTTAAATGTCTGACCATTATTGGTCATACCCGTAATGGTGCGCCCATCTTCGCCAAAGTCTGCACGGCGGATATTTCCGTCATTCACTTGGCTGACAAATTCACTGTAAGCCATTTGTGAACCGGAGGTTTCACCCGGACTGAAGCTCTGAAAAACGCTCATCAACACAACGGCTATTACCAGCCACAAGATGAGATTTTTTGCCATATCGCTCAAAGCCTATTACCTCTAGTGTAAATTGAAATCTTTATACCTTTTGACAGGGTACTATAGTTTGTAATCCGTCGCTACCAGATACACCTCACGGGAGCGTGCACGGGATGACTCGGGCTTGCGTGTTTTTACTGTTTTAAAGGCGGCACGAACATCTTTTAAGAACTCCTCAAATCCTTGTCCCTGAAATACTTTGACCGCAAAAGAGCCGCCGGGTTTCAAAACCTGATGACACATATCCAACGCCAACTCCACTAAATACATGGCGCGTGGCTGATCGACATTGTCGTTACCACTCATATTAGGTGCCATATCCGACAATACTACATCTACGTTTTTACCGTCGATTCGGGTCAGTAGTGCCTGCAAAACCGCTTCATCGCGAAAGTCGCCCTGCAAGAAATCGACGCCGGCGATTGGGTCCATCGGTAAAATATCACAGGCGATAATTTGACCATCACCATTAAAATAATCGGCCACGTACTGTGACCAGCCGCCCGGTGCGGCGCCCAGGTCAACCACCGTCTGACCTTTCTTTATCAAGCGGTCGCGTTGTTGAATTTCTTCAAGTTTAAAGACGGCACGCGAACGCAGACCTTTCTTCTGCGCTTTTTGCACGAAGTGATCATTGAAGTGTTCGTCAAGCCAGCGGCGACTGCTGGAGCTGCGTTTTTTTGCCATACAACTGGATATCCTTTGTTTTTCTGGCCTGCTAACGGTAGATGGCGTTACAATAGGCAAAATTCAAGTCAAAAGAACGGTATTATCTAATGTCATTAAGCAATAAGCAAAAACAGTTCCTAAAAAGTAAAGCACATCCGTTAAAACCGGTGGTGTTACTCGGTGCTAACGGATTAACCGAAGGCGTACTGGCTGAAATCGATCAGGCATTGAACGATCATGAGTTAATTAAAGTGAAAGTGCCAGAAGAAGAGCGTGAATTGCGCCAGCAAATCATCGCAACGATTGTTGCTGAGTCCGGCGCAGAGCAAGTTCAGGTTATTGGTAAAACGCTGGTGTTGTACCGCGCGGCAGAAGAACCCAAAATCCATCTGCCGAAAGCATAACTCCGAGTTTAGCCAACTGACAATGGCAGCGGCGCGGGCACAGGCTCGATCGCCGTTGCTCTTGCAATAAACGACAACGAGCTGTCCAGGCTCATCCATCCTTCGTAGGAATGCAGATACGCGCTCAATAATTCCGTGCGGTTGTGTTCAATGTTCTTTAACCGATTGCGTTTGAGCAACGGTTCAATTTTCTGCATCGCTTTGGTGTAACGGCGATACTCAATTTGCTGCTCAATCACCTGCGCTGGCCTGTCGCTTAAACTCAATAATGGCTTCGGGTAAAACAGCTTAACGCCGGGAGCGAACAACCAATCAACGGAATAACCCACCTGCAACAGTTTTGGCACGATCAGGCTGTACGGGATAATCCGTCGATGTTTCCAGTTTTTATAGTGCGAGTAATCTACGCCTAACCAGGCCACTACCTCTTTGATGGTCGATGCATTGATCACTTGCTTTAATCGGTGCATGCAGTCTGTCACCGTCAGATTTTCGGCAAGCGCGTTGTAAGGATAAAATGCCGTTTCCATAAATGGACTCCTTTCCATACCTCATTTAGGACGAATAAGACGAAAAACGGGATTAGTTATACAAAAAACATTTTTAGGAAACAATGCGCAAAAATCTGATTTTGCTGTAAACATAAAAAAACCAGCGCCGAAGCGCTGGTTTTTAACTAAATTATTGATAAATATCATTAAATGTATTTAACTTCGACCACTTCGTATTCAACTTCGCCGTTTGGCGTGGTCACCGTCGCAACATCATCAATCTCTTTACCAATCAGTGCGCGTGCAATCGGTGAATTAACGCTGATCAAGTTAGACTTGATGTCTGCTTCATCGTCACCAACGATTTTATAGGTCACTTCTTCGTCGGTTTTGGTGTTATAGACCGTGACCGTCGCACCAAAAATCACTTTACCGTTATTCGGTACTTTGGTGACATCGATGATCTGGGCATTGGACAGCTTCGATTCAATTTCCTGAATCCGCCCTTCACAAAACCCTTGCTGTTCACGTGCTGCGTGGTACTCAGCGTTTTCTTTCAAGTCGCCGTGCTCGCGTGCGTCGGCAATCGCCTCAACAATGCGCGGCCGGTCGACCGTTTTCAAGCGCTTGAGTTCATCACGCAATAACTGCGCACCGCGTTCCGTCATTGGAATCTGGTTCATACTAGCTCTACCCTTTTATGGAGTTCCTGCACCGAGCTCACCCGCGCCCGGTCATCTGCTGTGTTCGCTTTAACGGTAGCAAACGCAGCATTTAACGTGGTGGTATAAATCACTTTATTCAACAGCGCCTCACGACGAATGTAGACAGAGTCTTCAATCGCCTGACGTCCTTCAACCGTGTTGATGATGTAACTGTACTCACCATTTTTGATGGCATCAACAATATTAGGCCGGCCTTCCTGCAGCTTGTTCACTATTGAACAGTCGATGCCCTCTTCCGCTAACATTTTAGCGGTGCCGCGCGTTGCTTCCAGTTTAAAGCCCAGCGCCAGTAAACCACGGGCCAAATCCATCAGCCGTCGCTTGTCGCTGTCTTTAACCGAAATCAGTGCTTTACCCTTTTTAGCCAGTGCTTCACCGGCGGCCAGATTCGCTTTCGCGTAGGCCTCCTCAAAGCTCTCACCAACACCCATCACTTCGCCGGTTGAACGCATTTCCGGGCCGCGGATAGGATCCACACCCTGGAATTTTGCAAATGGGATCACCACTTCTTTGACCGAGTAATACGGCGGGATGATTTCCTTTACATAGCCCTGCTGTTTCAGGCTTTGACCGACCATCACACGAGCAGCAACTTTTGCCAGCGGCACACCTGTGGCTTTCGACACAAACGGCACTGTACGGGCTGCACGCGGGTTAACTTCGATCAGATAAATTTCATCGTCTTTAACCGCAAACTGGGCATTCATCAGGCCTTTTACATTAAGCTCGAACGCCAGTTTACGAATCTGCTCACGCAGTTGCGCCTGAATAATATCGCTGAGTGAATACGGCGGCAATGAACAGGCCGAGTCACCGGAGTGAACGCCGGCTTCTTCAATGTGCTGCATGATGCCACCAATAAGCACGTCTTCGCCATCACAAATGGCGTCAACATCCACTTCAATCGCGTTGTCGAGGAAGCGGTCCAGCAATACTGGCGCTTCATTGGATACCTTAACCGCTTCGGTCAGATAACGGTTTAGATCCTGCTCGTCGTAAACGATTTCCATTGCCCGGCCACCGAGCACGTACGACGGTCGAACCACCAGCGGATAACCAATGCGTTTAGCTTCCGTCAGCGCCTGAGTGATACCGGTCACGGTTGCGTTTTCCGGCTGTTTCAGATTCAGTCGACGAACCGCCGCCTGGAAGCGCTCGCGGTCTTCTGAACGGTCAATAGCGTCCGGTGAGGTACCGATGATTGGCACCCCATTCGCTTCCAGTTCACGCGCCAGTTTCAGTGGCGTCTGACCACCGTACTGAACAATCACACCCTTCGGCTTCTCAATACGGACGATTTCCAGCACGTCTTCCAGCGTAATCGGTTCAAAATACAGTCGATCTGAGGTGTCGTAGTCGGTTGAAACGGTTTCCGGGTTACAGTTCACCATAATGGTTTCGTAACCGTCTTCGCGCATCGCCAGGGCCGCATGGACACAGCAGTAATCGAACTCGATACCCTGGCCGATGCGGTTAGGACCACCGCCGATGACCATGATTTTTTCACGATCCGACACTTGCGCTTCGCACTCTTCATCATAACTTGAGTACATATAGGCGGTACCGGAGGCAAATTCTGCGGCGCAGGTATCAACCCGTTTGTAAACCGGATGAATGGCAAACTCATAACGTTTTTTACGCACTTCCGATTCACTCACATGCAGTACATCGGCAATGCGCTTATCTGAAAAACCGCGGCGTTTGAGTGCGGTCATTACGTCCGGGGTTAATCCGGCCAGACCTAATTCGTCCATTTCTCGTTCCAGCAGGATCAATTCTTCCAGCTGGATCAGGAACCACTCATCAATGCGGGTCAGCTCAAACACTTCACGCACGCTCATGCCCATACGGAAAGCATCAGCGATGTACCAGATGCGCTCGGCACCCGGTTCTTTTAGCTCGCGTATCACTTTGCCGCGGGCATCGTCGGCGGTGATATCAATGATCGGATCGAGGCCGTTAGCCCCCAATTCCAACCCGCGCAGGGCTTTCTGCATGGATTCCTGGAAGTTACGGCCTATCGCCATCACTTCACCGACCGATTTCATTTGTGTGGTCAGACGATCGTTACAGTTGGCGAATTTCTCAAAGTTAAAGCGTGGGATCTTAGTCACCACGTAGTCGAGTGCCGGTTCAAAGGACGCTGGTGTAATGCCGCCGGTAATTTCGTTGTCGAGCTCATCGAGGGTATAGCCCACCGCCAACTTGGCCGCCACTTTAGCAATCGGGAAGCCGGTCGCTTTCGAGGCCAGCGCAGACGAGCGTGATACCCGAGGGTTCATCTCGATAATCACCATACGGCCGGTATCCGGGTTAACGCCAAACTGTACGTTCGAACCACCGGTTTCCACGCCAATTTCGCGTAACACCGCCATCGCCGCATCACGCATCACCTGAAATTCTTTGTCGGTCAGCGTTTGTGCCGGTGCCACGGTTATCGAGTCGCCGGTATGGATACCCATAGGGTCAAAGTTTTCAATGGTACAGACGATGATGCAGTTGTCGTTCTTATCACGAACCACTTCCATCTCGTATTCTTTCCAACCCAGCAGCGACTCATCAATCAACAATTCGTTGGTCGGTGACAAATCCAGCCCGCGGCGGCAGATTTCTTCAAACTCTTCGCGGTTATAGGCGATACCGCCGCCACTTCCGCCCATGGTAAAAGATGGCCGAATAATGCACGGGAAACCGAGTCGGTCGAGCACATCAAAAGCTTCTTCCATGCTGTGCGCCATTTCCGCATTGGGCGTCTCCAGACCAATCGCCTTCATTGCTTTATCAAAGCGATCGCGGTTTTCTGCTTTATCAATGGCGTCAGCGTTGGCACCAATCATTTCCACGTTGTACTTTTGCAGTACCCCGTGGCGGTCCAAATCCAGGGCGCAGTTCAGTGCCGTTTGTCCACCCATGGTCGGCAAAATGGCATCCGGTTTTTCCCGCTCGATGATTTTTTCCACCACTTCCCAGTGGATCGGCTCAATGTAGGTGGCATCGGCCATTTCCGGGTCGGTCATAATGGTGGCCGGGTTGGAGTTAACCAGAATGACCCGATAGCCTTCTTCGCGTAATGCTTTACAAGCCTGAGCGCCGGAGTAATCAAACTCACACGCCTGACCGATAACGATCGGACCGGCACCAAGAATCAGGATACTGTTAATGTCTGTACGTTTTGGCATAAATTCGCTCTATCCTTTTCCTGTACTCAATCAGGCTGTCGCCTGCACTCGCTGTTGCATGAGCTCGATGAATTGATCGAACAGTTCGGCCGCATCGTGCGGTCCCGGGCTGGCTTCCGGGTGTCCCTGAAAACTGAACGCCGGTTTATCTTTGCGCTTAATGCCCTGTAAGGTGCCGTCAAACAACGACACATGGGTCACTTCCAGGGTATCCGGCAGGGTGTCGATATCGATCGCGAAACCGTGGTTCTGACTGGTGATCATCACCCGCTTAGTACGGCTGTCCTGCACCGGGTGGTTAGCACCGTGGTGACCGAGTTTCATCTTCACCGACTTGGCACCGCTGGCCAGGCCTAACAATTGGTGGCCTAAACAGATACCGAAGATAGGGATGTTGTTGTCCAATAACTCCTGGATGGCTTTAATCGCATAGTCACAAGGCTCCGGGTCGCCCGGACCGTTGGACAGGAATACACCATCCGGATTCATCGCCAACACCTCACTGGCCGGCGTCTGTGCGGGTACCAGCGTGATTTTGCAGTTGCGGTCAGCAAGCAGGCGCAGGATATTGTGCTTTACGCCGTAATCGTATGCCACCACATGGTATTTTGACTGCTCCGGTTGGGTGTGCCCTTCGCCGAGTTTCCAACTGCCACCAACCCAGGGTTGAACCTCTTTACAACAGACTTCTTTGGCCAAATCCATGCCTTTTAGCCCCGGGAACTGCTGGGCTAATTCGAGCGCTTTGGCGTCATCCAGTTCGCCAGCCATGATACAACCGTTTTGAGCGCCTTTTTCGCGCAAAATACGGGTTAACTTACGAGTATCGATATCGGCTATTCCAACCACATTGTGGCGGCGAAGGTATTCGTTGAGTGTTTCTTGTTTACGGAAATTACTGGCTTTTAATGCGTTATCACGAATGATTAAGCCTTTTGCCCAAACGGCATCTGACTCTTCGTCTTCGTCGTTGGTACCGGTATTTCCAATGTGGGGATAAGTCAGGGTAACGAGTTGTTCAGTATAAGATGGGTCGGTGAGAATTTCCTGGTAGCCGGTCATGGCCGTGTTGAAAACAACTTCGCCGACCGCGGAGCCTTCGGCTCCAATGGCGGTACCGCGAAAAATGGTACCATCAGCTAGAACCAGTATTGCTCGGTTAGCGGATTGACTCGCTAAAATACTCAAGGGCAACCTCCGTACATAAAAAAACGGGTGAATCAATACAATGTTGACTTCCCCGTTTAAGGTCTTGAACCGCGCAGTCTCTGCCTAGAAACTTCCGCTAGGCAAATTGCACTTATTGTACGAATTTTTTCACTTTTCGTCCAGCGCTTTATTCGCCGGACTCACTGTCAAGCAACCGCTGCAAGGTTTCCTGTAAGTTCAGGATATCCTGCATTTTATACAGTCCCGGGGCCTGTCCGACCAGCCAGGCGCCCGCCCGTAGCGCCCCCTGGGCAAATATGCTGCGATCGCTAACGCGGTGATTCAGCTCGATTCGCTCGCCGGTTTGCGCCAGCATCACTTGATGTTCACCGACAATATCGGCGGCCCGCAGCACCGAAAAGCCAATACTGCCATCTCGGCGTTCACCGTTACCGCGAACGCCGGCATTGATGTCGTCAAAATGCTGGCGGCGTCCACGAGCTGCGGCTTCGCCCAGCGCCAGTGCAGTGCCTGACGGACCGTCCTTTTTGTGCTTGTGATGTGCCTCGAAGACTTCAATGTCCGCATCCGGCAGCGCTGCTGCACTTAGCGCCACCAATTGCTCTAGCAAGGCAACGCCAACACTGGTGTTGCGCGCATACAAGATCGGAATCTGTTGCGCCGCCGCCGCAAGTTGCTGTTGTTGCGACGCATCCAGTCCGGTGGTGCAGACCACCAGCGGTAACTGGTGCTGTAGCGCATAGTCAAGGTTATCGGTAAGTGCCTGCGGCAGGCTAAAATCGATCAACACATCCGGCTGCTGTTGCACTTCTGCCAGCGTTTGATAATGCGTTGTCGCTACCGCTTGGCCACGCCGGGCGCTATTGTCGCTGACAATGGCTGCGCTCAGGGAATGCTGTGATGACATCTGCAGCGCGGCAATCACCGCTTGTCCCATGCGTCCCGATGCACCAATAACCCCTACCTTCATGCTTTCTCCTCGGTTAATAAGTTTTCACTGCGTGCCACCACCCGGGCGACCATCATATCGCCGGTAACATTGGTCAGCGTTCTGACCATATCAATAATCCGGTCAATCGCAGCGATAAAGGCGATCCCTTCCAGCGGCAGGCCAACCACATTCAGTGTTACCGTTAACATCACCAGAGCCGTGCCCGGAACACCGGCGGTACCAACGGAGGCCAGCGTGGCGGTCATCATAATCAGCGCGTAATCAAACCACTCTAACGGAATGCCGTAAAGGTTGGCAATAAAAATGGCCGCTACGGCCGGGTAAATCCCGCCGCAGCCGTCCATGTTAATGGTGGCGCCCAGTGGCAACACAAATGAGGCGTAATCTTTCGACACCCGTAAACGTTCGGTCACCGCTCGATGCGCGGCCGGTAACGAGCCAAATGAACTGCAGGTGGTGAAAGCCACAACCTGAGCATCAAACACCGACTTAAAGAATTCGCGCGGACTTAACTTGCCAAACCAGCGTACCAGACTACCGTACACAACAATGATATGAACCGCCGCGGCAAGATAAATCACGCCAACAAATTTCGCCAACGGCAGCAAGCTGGCAAAGCCGTATTCACCAATCACCCAGGCCATCAGACCGAACACGCCGATCGGCGTTAACTGCAGCACCATACGGGTAATTTCATACATCACTTCCGCGCCCGATTTGATGGTCTGACGCAGAGGTTCCGCTTTACCGCTGAGTTTCTGAATGGCGATACCTACCACCGCAGCAAACACCACAATTTGCAGTACATTGCCCTCGGTCAGAGCCGCAAACGGATTCGTCGGCACAAAGTTGAGAAAGACCTGTGCCACCGATGGTATCTGTCGTTCCGTGGTTTCGGTAGCGGTCAGCGTGGTTGCCGGGCTCATATCAATCAGCGATGCCAGCGTCAGGCCAATAGCACTGGCGATCACCGCTGTCAGCATAAACAAGCCAATGGTCTTGACCCCTAGTCGGCCGAGTTTCTGGCCATCGTTCAGATCGGTAATGGCACTGACAATGGCACAGAAAATTAATGGCGCAACCAACATCTTGATGGCTCGAATAAAGAGATCACCGAGCGGCTTTAGCGCAACCCCTACTTCGGGCGCCAGCGCACCGATTAACATGCCCAGGGCAAAGGCGCCCAAAACCCGCTGCCAAAAAGGAATCGCGAACCACGCTTTAAGCATACAACCCCGCAAAATCAATAAAAGGGCATAGTTTACGCCGCTTTATGGAACGCGAAAGATGATTTGGCTATATGATATGCCCCGAATTACCGACGGCAATTCGGGCTTTTATTCGCGACAGTTAACTGTGGAATGTAGTTGTTGATCGCTTCAATGCGAGACGATGGTGCCGGGTGCGTTGACAGCAACTCGGGTGGATTAGCACCGCCCTCAGCAGCCATGTTACGCCAGAGCTGAGCGGCTTCTTCCAGGCGGAAACCAGCCGCGGCCATATAGTCCAGTCCCAGTCGGTCTGACTCAGACTCATGGGTGCGCGAATAAGGCAACAGGATGCCCACTTGCGCACCAATACCCAGTGCCGCCATAACCAGCGCTGCGTTTTCTGAATCCAGTTGCGTGTCCGCGATAATGGCGCCGACCTGAAGTCCCAGACCGACCATCATGTTACTGGACACCCGCTCATTGCTGTGTTCAGCAATGACATGGCCAATTTCGTGGCCAATAACCGCGGCCAGTTGATGCTGATTGGTTGCAACCTTTAACAGACCGTCGTAGACGCCAATATTGTAGCCCGGTAAGGCAAACGCATTGGCTGCGTCGTCCGCAAACACCGTGACTTCCCAATCGGCATTGCGATAAGGCTGCGGCAGGGTTTCGATCAGCGCATCCGCCACGCAACGCACATAGGCATTGGTCGCGGCATCGGTGTTAATCGCTAACTCTTGCTTCATCTGCTGATAGGACTGGTCGCCCATCTGCTCCAGTTGTTGCGTCGGCATCAGAGTCAGCTGTGAGCGACCCGTCGGTGATTTCGAGCAACTGACCAAAGCCAGTGTCGCAAGCAGCGAAGCTGCAACGGTGCGTAAGCGCATACGTGATCTCCTGATTGTGACCTACTCTACAGTAAAGCCAATTTATCCGCGTAAGTCATCAAAAAATTGCTTTACGCCGTCGAAAAAGCCTTTTTCTTTCGGGCGAAACTTGGCTGCTTCATCACCTTCGCCCATCGACTTTTCCAGTTCTTCCAGCATTTCGCGCTGCTTACTGGATAAATTAACCGGGGTTTCGATAACCACTTTGCAAATCAGGTCTCCCACCGCACCGGTGCGCACCGATTTCACGCCTTTACCGCGTAACCGGAAATGTTTACCGGTTTGAGTTTCCTTCGGTACTTTCAGTTTGACTTTACCATCCAGCGTCGGCACTTCGATGTCGCCACCCAGCGCCGCTTTGGTAAAGCTGACCGGTACTTCACAGTAGAGGTTATTACCGTCACGAGCAAAGATTGGGTGCTCGCGAACATGTACTTGCACGTACAGGTCACCGGCTGGTGCGCCGTGTTCGCCCGCCTCACCTTCACTGGCCAAACGGATACGGTCACCGGTATCAACGCCGGCCGGGATCTTAACATTAAGGGTTTTGGTCTTCTCAACCCGACCCTGACCATGACAGCTGCGGCACGGATCTTTAATCACCGTCCCCTTGCCACGACAGTGCGGACAGGCCTGCTGCACTGCAAAGAAGCCCTGTCGCATCTGAATTTGTCCGGCACCGTGACAATGACTACAGGTTTCTGGTTTGGTGCCTTTTTTGGCACCGCTGCCGTCACAGTCCTCACATTCGACTAGGGTCGGTATCTTCAGTTCTACGTTCTTACCGCGTACCGCTTCTTCCAGCGACAGTTCCAGGTTATAGCGCAGGTCGGCACCGCGTTGCGCCCGAGCCTGACCACGGCGGCCGCCACCGCCACCGAAAATGTCACCAAACACATCGCCAAAGATATCAGCAAAATCGGCACCGCCACCGAATCCACCGGCGCCCGGGCCACCACCGCCCTGACGAGCCTGCTCAAACGCGTCGTGCCCATATTGATCATACATCTGGCGCTTCTGCGGGTCGGTCAGAACCTCATAGGCTTGTTTGATCTCTTTAAATTTTAACTCGAGGTCTTTGTCGCCTTTGGTGCGATCCGGATGGTATTTCATCGCCATGCGCTTATACGCTTTTTTGATGTCCCGTTCGCTGGCGTCTTTTGAGACCCCAAGAATTTGGTAAAAATCTTGTGTCGCCATAGTGTTACGTCTTCTGTCCTACTCTGATACGAATACACGGGCATTACCTTGCGGCAACACCCGTGTTGATTAGTGAAGTTGCCTTAGTGCTTACTTCTTGTCGTCGTCTTTGACTTCTTCAAATTCAGCGTCGACAACGTCATCATCCGCTTTTGACGAAGACTTCTCGCCACCGGCAGCGCCTTCAGCTCCTTGCTGAGCTTGCTGTTGCTGAGCCGCTTCCATCAGCTTCTGAGACACTTCCATCAGCGCCTGAGTTTTGCTTTCGATGGCTTCTTTGTCGCCGTCTTTAGCCGCTTGTTCAAGCTCTTCACAGGCTTTCTCAATCGCGTCTTTGTCGTTCTGAGCTAAGGCATCACCGACTTCTTTAAGCTGGTTACGGGTCGCGTGCACCAAACCATCCGCTTGGTTACGTGCCTGTACCATTTCCTCGAACTTCTTATCTTCTTCGGCGTGTGCCTCAGCGTCCTTAACCATTTTTTCGACTTCAGACTCGTCCAGACCAGAAGACGCCTTGATGGTGATCTTCTGTTCTTTACCGGTATCTTTGTCCTTCGCCGATACGTGCAGGATACCATCCGCATCGATGTCAAAGGTGACTTCGATTTGCGGGACACCGCGCGCCGCCGGACGGATACCTTCGAGGTTAAACTGACCCAACGATTTGTTGTCGGCAGAACGTTTACGCTCGCCCTGCAGCACGTGAATGGTTACCGCAGACTGGTTGTCTTCTGCTGTCGAGAACGTTTGCGATTCTTTGGTCGGAATCGTGGTGTTTTTCTCAATCAGCTTAGTCATGACGCCGCCCATGGTTTCGATACCCAGCGACAGCGGGCACACGTCCAGCAACAGTACGTCTTTAACGTCACCTGATAACACGCCGCCCTGTACCGCAGCACCCATAGCAACCGCTTCATCCGGGTTAACGTCACGACGTGGCTCTTTGCCAAAGAAGTCGGTTACCGCCGCCTGAACTTTAGGCATACGTGTCTGACCACCGACCATGATGATGTCGTTGATGTCGCTTACCGACAGATCAGCGTCTGCTAATGCTTGTTTAACCGGCTCCAGTGACTTCTTGATCAGGTCTTCAACCAGTGATTCTAACTTCGCACGGGTTACTTTAATCGCTAAGTGCTTAGGACCGGTGTTATCTGCCGTAATGTAAGGCAGGTTAACTTCGGTTTGCTGAGCTGAAGACAGCTCGATCTTAGCTTTTTCGGCCGCTTCTTTCAGACGTTGCATCGCCAGCGGATCTTTGCGCAGGTCGATACCTTGATCTTTCTGGAACTGTTCAACCAGGTAGTTGATCAGGCGGTTATCGAAATCTTCACCACCTAAGTGCGTGTCACCGTTGGTCGCCAATACTTCGAACGTGTGCTCGCCTTCAACTTCATCAATCTCGATGATAGAAATATCGAAGGTACCACCACCTAAGTCGTAAACGGCGATGACGTTATCACCGGACTTCTTGTCCATACCGTAAGCCAGGGCCGCAGCGGTAGGCTCGTTGATGATACGCTTAACCTCTAAGCCCGCGATCTTACCGGCGTCTTTGGTTGCCTGACGCTGAGCATCGTTAAAGTAGGCAGGTACTGTGATAACCGCGTCGGTGACTTTTTCACCCAAGAACTCTTCGGCGGTTTTCTTCATTTTCTTCAATACTTCTGCAGAAATTTGTGGCGGCGCTTTCTTCTCACCATCAATTTCTACCCACGCATCACCGTTATCGGCCTTGACAATTTTGTAAGGCATGATGCCGATGTCGCGCTGAACTTCCTCGTCCTGGAAGCGACGACCGATCAAACGTTTGATCGCAAATAAGGTTTTGTTCGGGTTAGTTACCGCCTGACGTTTTGCCGGTGAACCGACCAAAATTTCGCCGTCGTCGGTAAATGCTACTACCGAAGGTGTGGTGCGGTCGCCTTCGCCGTTTTCAATTACGCGTGCTTTACCGCCATCCAGTACAGCCACACAAGAGTTGGTTGTACCTAAGTCAATACCAATAGTCTTGCCCATAATTCATCTCCACTAAAAATTTCTGATGTTTATCGGATACCTGAGAGTTGGGGGCAGCGATTAAGCTTTTCAACTCTGAACAAAAATTTTTCTGTTGCCGATAGTTTGCGTTGCTACCGTAGATGGGGATAAATTTTGCGAACACAAGGCCGAAGCATAAGAAATTATACCCAGCCTGGTGGTCGATGAGCGGTTGCGTAGTTTGCCATACCCACTTTTTGCTGCAACCAGTAGGCGTGCGGAGGCAACATCTGCCGTGCCATCTGCAATCGTTGAATAATGGCTTTGGGTACCCGCGGCGGTTGATCGCCCTTACTGAACGAGCCGTCATAATGCATACCGTATAAAATGCACTGATAGCTTTCGTGATTCCAAAGGCCCGCCGTATCGATCGGCGCGCGAGCATCACCGCTGAGCGTGGTGGCGGCTGCGGTAGGGCTACCGAAACACTGATCCTGAAAATCGTGGAATGTCGGCGGTTTGTGCTGCCATAACGCCAGCTTTTGCTGCAGACGGGGATTGATGCGTTGTGGTTTACGTACTTCACGCCAAAATTCGGTATCGTCCCTCTGAGTCAGGCAGTAATGCATATTAATAAAATCCAGGATTTCATAATAACGATTCTGCAATACCCGGTTGTAACGCTCACTCATCGCTTGCATCGACGACGCTTGCCAAGGGAAATATTCCGCCAGCGCTACTACGCCCAGTTCGCTCAAGTACAAGCCGGTCGACTCCAACGGCTCAATAAAGCCGCCGGATAAACCGACCGCTACCACATTATTGACCCAATTCTGGCGCCGTCGGCCGACTTTGAAATCAATAAAACGTACGTCTTGGCTGCTGCTGTCGCCCCCTTGGTAGGCTCTTAACTCGGCTTCTGCGTCTTGCTTAGAAATATAGGCACTGCTGTGTACGTACCCGACTGACCGACGTGACTGCATGGGAATGTCCCACACCCAGCCGTTGGATAATGCCGTAGCCGTGGTATAAGGTCTTACTTCACCGGGGTAAAAGCGATCATAGGGCAGATGCATGGTAACCGCTCGGTCACACAACAGCCATTGCGAGCAGTCATCCCATCCTACCTGTAACTGTTCTTCAATGAGTTTGGCCCGGAAACCGGTGCAGTCAATAAACAGATCACCCTCAATTTCGCCGGCGCAATCGGTATTTACCGAGCTCACCGAGCCCTCTGCGGTCAATGACACGTCGGTCATATTGGCCGCAATATGGCGTACTCCACGAGCTTTAGAAAAGTCCCGTAAATAGTCGGCAAATTTTTGCGCATCCATATGGTAGGCATAAGTCAGCGGCGGCCCCATCCGCCATTCACCCATCATCTTAGGCGCCAACCCCCACTCGCAAATGATTGGCTGCGCTGAGCACGTTTCCATAAACGGAATACTGCGATCACTGGCAAGCCAGCGCTGCGCCGCAAAATCAAGCGGCTGTACGCGCATACTGGAAAAGGGGTGATGATAGAAGGTGTTATCCTTCTTGACCCAGTTGCAATACTTAATCGACTGCTTGAAGGTGGCGTCGGTTTGCTGCAAAAATTCAGCTTCGTTCAGACCGATAACCGACAGCACATGCTGAATCGCGGGGATGGTTGCTTCACCGACCGAAATACGAGGAATATCGGGCGACTCGATAACGGTGATATCAACCCGTGGTTTTTCACCGCGCTGATTCAGGGCGCCGTTGAGGTAGGCGGCGGCGATCCAACCCGAGGAGCCACCACCGACAATAACCACACGTTGCGTTTTTTTATTATTATTCTGCATAGTACGTTTTACTCTATGTAGGCGTTCAGGTGTTACTCGTAGCCGAGCAGACGTCGTAGTCCTGGTACGGCAAAATCCACCATGGCTTTTTGTCGTTGCGGCAGCTCATCCGGAATCTCCAGTGCGACGTTTTGCAGGTTTTCCCGTGCCGTGCCACTTTGTTTCCGATCCGCGCCTAACTGTACGCGTTCACGCCAGTCTGCGGGTAGCGATTTCCAGCCGGTTACCGTTAATAAGTCGGTAAAATACGCTTCAGCTTCGTCCGTATCCAGTTGCTTTAAGTGCTTAACCAACTCTTCGTAACGCACCAGTTTTATGTCTTCAGCCAGCCACGACACCGCATTATGGGTATAAATCTCGCTGAGCGTCGGTACTTTTTGGTGAATCCCAAAAATCATCATATTGAGTAGCTGGTCTGTTGTGATGTCACCGGTTTTTAAGTGTTCCAGGTTGGCATCAAAATTGTCGGACAAGAAAAACCGTGCCCGCGCCAGCACCCAATCGTAGGGATCCCGCACGATGATCAGTTTCACAGCATCGGCGGTGGCAATGGCGGAATTGTCCGAAAACAGTAAGTGGCCCCAGCTCAAGCGCGGCGTAATTGCCTGAAAGGCTTTTAAATGCTGGCCAAGGTTAGGGTATTGAATAAAGGTGTCGTGATATTGCTGTTCAACCATCACGAACATACGAAAAATATTGCGAATTAAGTGGGTACCGCACTTGGGTACCGAATTTAAAAACACGGGGTGTGTCAGCGGCTTTTGCTCAAAGCGTTTGTTGATTTCATTCAGAGTGTCGGGTTTGGCTTTTACCGTTGGCATGATGTTTCTCTCACTGTCAAAAATACGAGAAAAAATGCCGACAAAGTGTCGGCATTTTATTCTCTATTGACGCGGTCTATCGATTAAAAGTCGTAACTTAAATTCAAGAACACACGACGTCCAAGCCAATCATACTGGCTGTAGAAAGCTGAGTTACCACGACGAGTGGTGATACCAGAGATACCAGTAATTAATGGTGGCTCTCTATCAAAGGCGTTAGCCACACCGACGGTTGTGCTAAAGCCGTTGTCGAAGTCGTAGTTAGCTGAGAACGCATGGTAGAACACCGATGGTACATCTAGCTTAACAATCGACTCTTCACCACGATAGCTTGCCGTGTTGTCGAACTCACCATTACCAAAACGCTCATAGTTGTCACCGTCACCGATGTAACGAGCGGTCCAGTTAAAGGTCCAGTCGCTGTAACGCAACTCAGTGGTTAACACGCCCACGTGCTTAGGATTACCAATTTCACCCGTGTAATCAACCGGGTCACTGGTTGGTAACAATTTACGTGAAGCTTCGATCTGTACCGTGTGCTCGTAACGGAACGACAGGTCACCAATTGGCGTTGCCGTGCGATAGTTGACGTTAAAGTCGATACCACGGTTGATCTGTTCAGAAATGTTCAGATAACCACCGAAGATTTCGTCAATACGGTTATCGGTATCATCGCGAGTGAACTGCTCACACAGCGGCTCAGAGGCAAAGTTTTCTGAGTTGTAACAACCGTAAACGATATTCGCAGGACTCAGACTGGTTACTTCGTCATCGATTTCGATGTTGAAATAGTCAGCTGAGAAGGCAAAATCGACGCTTTCGGGAATCCAGACAAAACCGATAACTTCAGATACTGACGTTTCCGCTTTGATGCCGTTCTCAGCACCGCCACTTTCAAAGAACGTCGCACTGATTGAACCGGCAACGTGATCGCCCGGCAGGCCATCAGCCTCACAGTTTGCGGCCAGCGTCGGGCTGATATTACCCTGCTCAAGCTGGTTAGCCCAATCAACACAAGGGTCGATCGAACGCTGTGACGGGAATGACGTCCGTGAGTTTAGGAACAACTCGTACAATGCCGGTGAACGGAACGAAGAACCACGAGTTGCACGAATACGGAAACCTTCACCAATTAACCAGTTCAGGCCCATTTTGTAAGTCGTATCGCTACCGTAGGTTGAAACGTCAGTCCAACGCGCAGAACCCGTGAAGTCCAATCGCTCGGCAAACGGTAAGTCCGCCAACACAGGGACTTGAATTTCACCAAATACCGCACGCGAGTTTGATTTACCCTGAGTAATACCGGCGCTTGATGAACCCCAGGCGTTACCGATACGGGTAACTTCTGCCGGTGTATCGACAATTTCGTCGGTCTGATACTGTGCACCGATGGCTGCGCCAACAATACCCGCAGGCAGTTCCATCAAGTCACCAGAGAAGTAACCTTCAGCGGTACGCTGCTTATAAACGGTATTACCGGTTTCACGACCGAACATGAAATCTCTCACGTTCTGTGGGATGTCGCCGGCCAGGAAGTCCGGATCCAGCCATGGTACGTCCACACAGTCGACGCCGCGTACCGGAGTGACCGTGCCTTCACATGAGCCTGAAGCAAAGTTATACGGGCTGATTGCGTCATCATAAATGACGTCGCTGGTGTAATCACCGTCGCTGTGACTGTCCTGAATCGAGAAGTCCCAGAACCATTCACCCAGATAGCCATTAGCGCCCACCACAAAGCGGCGATAATCAACCACGATTTCATCGTCGGCATGGTCAGTGATTGGCGTTGGGCTCAGCCATTGTGCGCCCGTCCAACCTTCGCTGAGCGGATCACCGGCATAGAAGTTCTCGTTGTATTTGTATGACCAGAATTGACGGTAGCCGTTAATTTCGGTCGTACGACGGTTTAACAACGCCTCGGCGTACAGGGTAACGTCGTCAGTCAACAGGTAGTCACCCTGACCGTACAAGGTAATTTTTTCCTGACGCGGAATCAGTGATTCGCGATCCTGGAACGGGTGATCCTGGTTATCGACCGCATCTGAAGCATTGTCATAACCAACCTGATACCAGCCTTCAGGCCAGCCTGGCTCTGTCGCCATGTAATCAGGGCTGTTTGGATCCTGGTTAAAGCGCGGAATGTAGTTACCAAGGTCGCCGTCGTAGTCATACTGCGCACGGGTCGTTACCAAACCGCCGGTTGAGTAATCGTATATCCAGACGTGACCCCAAGGCAGGTCAGAACAGTGATAGTCACCGGTGCGTGGGTCAACGTTATCAGTACGCTCGCCGGTTTCCGGATCAAACGCATAACGCTGGCCGCACTGGAAGAAGTCACGGTCACCGTTGGCCAATTCTTTTTGTAGGTTGTAGTCCGCAACCACACGGAACGAACCTTTATCGTAGGTACGACCTAACGTTGCACTGAGACGCATGGTCTCACCGCCGTCGTCCATTGGCTGGCTCATGTTGATGTCAACAGAGCTTGCATCACCTTTTTTGGTGATGATGTTAACCACACCGGCAACCGCATCAGAACCGTACAGTGACGACGCACCGTCTTTAAGAATTTCGATTCGTTCGATAGCCGCCAACGGCATAACGTTCAAGTCAAATGCAGAAACCGCACCTTGCGTACCTGCAGGACCGGCACGACGGCCGTTCAGCAAGACCAGTGTACGGTTTGCGCCCAGACCACGCAGTGATAAGGTGTTAACACCTGAACCACCGTCGGCCACGAACGCCGAAGAAATCGCTGATGTTACCTGACCCGAGCCCGCTGCGATGGTGCTCGACTGCAGTAAATCACCCAGGTTAGTAAAACCTTGAGTGATGGCATCCTCAGCCTGAATAACTTGTACTGGCGTCGCCTCATCCATACCGTCGGTACGGATACGCGAACCAGTAACCTGAATGCGTTCAACTTCTTGCTGTTGCTCAGCTTGTTGCTCGGTTTGTTGTTGCTCTTCTTGTTGAGCCAACACCGGCGCTGATGCAAACACACACGCAATCGCTATAGCCAATTGGCTTTTCGCCATTTTTGGCATCCGATTCTTTGTCATGGTTCTCTCCCCAGAGTTATTATTTTTGTTATCGCCGACAACGCGATAACTCATTAAGTTAGCACAAAACTCTGGAGAGATACCTTATTTTTTTAGCCCATGACCTATTTTTTTATGCTTTGGTATCGACGTTACCCTGCTGGTTACGAGCTACCATGACCATCGCTGGTCGCAACAAGCGCCCATTAAGCTCGTAACCTTTCTGCATCACCGCGATAATGGTGTTATTGTCATGTTGCTCCGATTCCTGCATTGACATTGCCTGGTGCAGATCCGGGTTAAAGCTTTCGCCCTCTTCACCGACGGCTTTTACCCCAAATTTATCCAGCGTCGTGGTCAGACTTTTATAGGTCAGTTCGATGCCTTCCAGAAAGTTTTTATCCAAATCTTCTTTGCCATCCGCAGCTTGCAGTGCACGTTCGAGATTATCAACGGTGGTCAGAAGTTCATTGGCAAATTTTTCCAGCGCGAATTTGTGCGCCTTTTCGACGTCTTGACTGGCGCGGCGACGAACGTTTTCCATTTCCGCCTGCGTGCGTAATACCGACTCTTTTTGCTCATTGACTTTAGCTTCGGCTTTACTCAACGCCAGTTCCAGTTCAGCGATGCGGTCCATTTCGGCATCAGCCGTTGCTGCAGTCTGATCCTGAGTTTCCGCCTGCCCCTCATCGGCCAGGGTCTGCTCAGCCTGCTCCTGCGCTTGCTCTTCAGCAGCTTGCTGTTTTGCTGCCTGTTCCGCTTGTTGCTGATACTGCTCGGCGTTTGCCTGTGCTTTTTTATCCGTCATAGTGCCACTCTCTATAAGCTAAACATGTATTCATCAATGCACAGAGAGATGGGGACGCTGAATTCAACATTCAAGTCATGTTTTGCTCTTGATTAAAAAATTAAAGCAACGTAGCGTTAGCAGCAGTAACAGTTGGGCTTTGGTAGACATTACAGCATGACAAAACAGCCATTTAAAAAGATTGGATTACTGGGCAAAATCGATGACCGGGGTGCCCGTCAAACTCTGGAGACCCTGTTAAGCGCACTGACGCACCGTGACTATGATGTCGCCGTCGAAAACCGTTGCGCCGAGCAGATCGGCAGTGGTCATAAAGTACAAACCATGACCATCAGCGAGATGGGCGAATGGGCCGATCTTGCCGTTGTGGTCGGCGGCGATGGTAATATGCTGGGCGCCGCGCGGGTGCTGTGCGAATACGATGTGGGTGTGATCGGCGTTAACCGCGGTAATCTGGGCTTTCTTACCGACCTCGACCCCGATGAGGTAATGACCCCCTTGTTGGCAGTACTCGCCGGCGACTACTCCATCGAAGAGCGCTTTTTACTCAATACCGAGGTGCTCAGTAACGGTCATGTTGCCGGCCAGGGCTCAGCCATTAATGAGGCGGTTCTGCACTCGGACAAAGTCGCCCACATGATTGAATTTGAAGTGTATGTCGATGACCACTTCGTCTTCAGCCAGCGCTCTGATGGTTTGATCATCGCGACGCCGACCGGTTCGACCGCCTATTCACTGTCCGGCGGCGGCCCCATCTTACACCCCAACCTTGATGCCATTACGCTGGTGCCGATGTTCCCGCACACCCTCAGTAGCCGTCCGATTGTCATAGACGCCAATTCCGAAGTGCGTTTACGCGCCGCCTACGACAACGACTTACTGCAGATAAGCTGTGACGGCCATGTGCGCATGGCGGTACACCCCGGCGACGACATCGTCATCAGTAAACATAAGAAAACCCTGACGCTGATTCACCCCGTCGAACACAACTACTACCATGTGTTGCGTAACAAACTGGGCTGGGGTAGCCGTTTATTTTAACAAGTCGCACAAAAAATCAGCGCAGGGTCATTGCATTTCCTGAAAACTACTGTATAACTACTGTATAAACTGTATAAATCATCAGTGGTTCTGGAGGTTTGCAATGCTAACCGAGCTACACATCCGCCATTTTGCGATCGTAAAATCACTCGATATCGAGTTTCGCCGCGGCATGACCGCCATTACCGGGGAAACCGGTGCCGGTAAATCCATTGCCTTGGACGCCTTGAGTCTGTGCCTCGGCAGTCGCGCAGAGGCCAGTTTAGTGCGTCCGGGCTGCGACAAAGCCGAAATCAGTGCCTGTTTTGTGGTGGCCGACGACAGCCCCGCGGCCGAATGGTTAAAGGACAACGAACTGGATGCCGACGGCGAATGTTTGTTACGCCGCGTGATCAACAAAGACGGCCGCTCAAAAGCCTGGATAAATGGCTCTCCGGTGCCGCTGTCGATGCAAAAAGCCTTGGCGCCGTTGTTGGTGAATATTCACGGCCAGCACGAGCATCAGTTACTCAGCAAGGATGAGCATCAACTACAGGTTTTGGATCAGTATGCCCGTCATCAGTCACTGCTTCTGCAAACCCGTGACCTTTATAAACAATGGGCGCAGGTCGAAAAAAACTACCGCCAGCAACAGCAGGCCAAAGCGGATCAACAGGCACAGCGCCAGTTGCTTGAGTATCAGGTACAGGAGCTGAACGAGTTTGCCCTGGCGGAGGGTGAATTTGAACAACTGGAAGCCGACCATAAGCGTTTGTCTAACCACCGCACGTTAAAAGAAGCCAGTCTGTTCGCCCTTAACGCACTCTACGAAGGTGAGCACAATAACGCCAACGGTCTGGTACAAAGTGCTGCATCACGACTGCAGGAAGCGGCCGACATGGATGCTCAGCTCGGTGATATTGATAAGTTACTGCAGCAAGCCATGGTGCATATCGAAGAAGCCGCGCTGGAGCTGCGTCATTACCAAGATCAAATGACCCTCGACGGTGGTGAACTGGAACAACTTGAAGCGCGCATGACACAGGCACTCAAGTTGGCCAAGAAGCATCAGTGTGCACCGGCTGAGCTGTATCAGCTACACCAGCGCTTAGCGCAAGAACTGGCGCAGTTAAAAGCCAATGATGAAGCTGGCGAGCAACTGGCCGAACAACGTCAGCAACTGCGCCAGCAATATCGTCAGCAGGCAAAACAATTATCCGACAGCCGCGTACGTGCAGCGCGTCAGTTAAGCGAAAAAATCACCCAGGCGATGCAGCAGTTGAACATGCCTCATGGCCGCTTCGAGATTATGTTGGAACACCAGGAGAGTGCACCGGCCACCGCGCAAGGAACCGATAAGGTGCAGTTCCAGGTCACCGCAAACCCCGGCCAGCCACTGCAGCCGTTGAGCAAAGTGGCTTCCGGTGGTGAACTTTCCCGTATCAGCCTTGCCATACAGGTGATGAGCGCTACCCAGCAAACCGTTCCGACCATGATGTTTGACGAAGTTGACGTCGGTGTCAGCGGGCCAACCGCGGCGGTTGTGGGGTCTATGCTGCGAGAACTGGGGCTGCAGTGCCAGATCATTTGTGTCACTCACTTACCGCAAGTTGCAGCAAAAGCGCATCAACAGTTGCAGGTGGCGAAACAAACCAATGGTCAGGAAACCGAAACTCAGGTTACGGCATTGGACAGCGACCAGCGCGTTATCGAATTAGCACGTTTATTAGGCGGTGATAAAGTGACCGATTTAGCCAAAGCCAACGCAAAAGAAATGCTTGCCTGTTGAGGTGGCGCGTCGGATACGCTGGTAACTGAGGTTATGATTGTTTATCATCGACGCGTAAGCATTCACATAAACACATTTATACAAAACCACGTGGGTCGTTAATGAAAAGCACGTTATCAAAATTATCTGTCGCTACAGCACTTGTCATTGGCTTAAGTAGCTGCTCAACACTCAATGAGATGGTTTACCGCATTGACATTCCACAGGGTAACTACCTGGAACAACGGGATGTTGACAAGTTACGTGTCGGTATGACCCAAGAGCAGGTTGCCTATGTATTAGGCCGCCCTGTTGCACAAAATGCCTTCGATAGTGATCGTTGGGTCTATCTGTACGAAATGAATCCAAACAGTGGCAAAATCTTTCGAAAGGAATTGATTCTTGACTTTAATGCAGGTTTACTGGTGCAGATGTCAGGGGATTTTGAAGAACCTGAAGAATTTGATACTCCGTTAGACGAATAAGGAACCCCCGTCGATGGCGAGCTCTTCTATCGATGACGAGGTCGTCCACATTGTCCGCAGTCCCAGGGACAAAAGGGACTACCGCGCCGTCCGCTTAGAGAATAATTTACAGGCGTTGCTGGTGCATTGCCCCGGCAGTCATAAAGCTGCCGCGGCCTTGGCGGTAAATGCCGGTCACTTTGACGACCCTGAACACACTCAGGGTCTCGCTCACTTCCTTGAGCATATGCTGTTTCTCGGCAACTCAAGCTTTCCTTCGCCGTCGGCCTTCAGCGACTTCTTAAATGCTTATGGTGGGCAACAAAACGCCTGGACAGGAACCGAATACTCCAACTTTTATTTCGACTGCCAGGCCAGTGCGCTGGAACGCGCGCTGGAGTACTTTGCCGCCATGTTTCAACAGCCCCTGCTGGCACAGGAATGGATAGATAAAGAACGCCAGTCCATTGAATCCGAGTTTCGCCTTAAGCAACAAGACGAGTTGCGACGACTTTATCAGGTGCACAAGTCAACCTGTAACCCAAAACACCCTTTCAGTCAGTTTTCGGTGGGCAACTTAAATACCCTCAAAGACGATAAGCACGGTACGCTGCAGGACAAACTTCGGCGTTTTTTCAAGCAGCATTATGTCAGTGACAATCTGCGCCTTGTCATTGCCGGGCCACAATCGCTCGAGCGGTTAGCGGAACTGGCTGAAACGCATTTCTCGGCACTGCCGTCGAGCGCTCAGATGACAACCGCCAAAAAAGGGTTAGCGCCGTTGTACCGACCTGATCAGCTCGGTGTAAAACTGGAGGTTAAACCGGTTAAGCCCGCTCGTCGTCTGATCATCACCCTGCCGCTACCGGCTATCGACGATGATTATGCCCATAAAACCACCAGTTTTATCGCACATATTCTCGGCTACGAGGGGCCGCAAAGTTTGTTCTCCTGCCTACGTAATCGCGGCTGGATCAACAGTCTGTCAGCCGGCGGCGGTATCAGTGGCAGTAATTTTAAAGATTTTAATATCAACATACAGCTGACCGAACGTGGTGAGAAGCATGCCCTTAGCGTCGCCCAGTGGGTGTTTAATTACATCCGGCTGATACAGGACCAAGGTATTGAAGACTGGCGCTACGAAGAACGCCGCCTGAGTACCGAGCTGAGCTTTAAATTTCAGGAACCGATACCGGTCGGCGAACTGGTCTCGCAACTTGCAGTGAACGCGCACCACTACCCTGAGCGGGACATCATTTACGGCGATTACCGCATGGACTGCCTCAATAATATGCGCGCCAATGAACTGCTCAACCTGATGGTACCGGAACGCGCCCGGATCACTCTGATCAGTGCCCAGGCTAACACCAATAAGCTGACGTTGTTATACGATACGCCCTACAGCATGCGTCCGTTACAAGCCGACGAGGTGGCTCAATTGAAGGCGCCCGCCGACGGCTTCTGCGCCCAACTGCCGCGGCAGAACCGTTTCCTTAACGAGCACTTTCAGCCTTACCCGCTGGAAGCTGAGCAGACACGCCCGAGCGCCCTTATTGATAATGACCAGCTCACTCTGTGGCACCTTCAGGATCAAGAATTCAGGGTTCCAAAAGGCCACATTTACCTTAATTTAGAGGCACCTCAGGTCACCGCTTCAGCGCTCAATTTTGCCTGTTCAAGAATATGGGCGGAACTGATGATTGATGCCCTCAATGAAGACTTGTATGACGCCGAAGTTGCCGGCCTGCATTTTAATATTTATCCGACCCAGACCGGTATCACCATTCATACCACCGGGCTGTCGGCAGGCCAGTTGCCGTTGCTGAGTTATTTAATGCGTCAGGCGCAAACCGTAAAGTTCGATCGCAGCCGCTGGCAAGCGGTAACCCAGCAATTGGTCAACAACTGGCATTCGGCCCATCAGAATCAGCCGCTAAACCTGTTGTTCTCAGAGCTGAACCTACTGTTGCAGCAAGGCCTGTACCGGCTCAGCGAC
Organism: Idiomarina sp. OT37-5b; assembly: GCF_002968395.1. Taxonomy (NCBI): domain Bacteria; kingdom Pseudomonadati; phylum Pseudomonadota; class Gammaproteobacteria; order Alteromonadales; family Idiomarinaceae; genus Idiomarina; species Idiomarina sp. OT37-5b. Next base: position 869,491 of record NZ_CP027188.1, on the reverse strand, counting down.
ATGGCGGCTGCCTGCGAAAGTTTAAGTTATACGCATTTTTCACACATCGTTGCCAACTTGTTTAAACCCATGCGAGTCACCGGTTTTATGCACGGCGACTGGCAACAACAGCACGCCGGGCAACTGGCTCAGTTGATTCAGGCCAACACCGGCAGCAACGGCCTTAATAAAGCCCCAATTCAGCAACGCATAAAACGGCTGCTGGACATCGAGCGGGCAGCCAACCCGATTGCAGTGCCAATGCAACACAACGACAAAGCGGCTTTGCAATATGTTCAGGGCGCGTCCGACTCGCCGCGCGAGCAGGTCGCCTTGATGTTGTTGCAACAACTTATCCATCAGTTTGTGTTTGATGAGCTGCGCACCCGACGTCAACTGGGCTACATGGCCGGCAGCCAGTATTTTGCGCTGCAGCGTTTGCCCGGCATCATTATTTTCGTGCAATCACCCAACGTCAGTGAAGACGATTTGCAACACCAGATCAGCGAAGCTCTTGAGCTGTGTTTCGAACACCTGAACGAAATGAGCTTAAAAGCCTGGGCACACAGTAAATCGGTGTTAAGACAGCAGTTATCAGTGACCGATCGCAGTCTGAGGGTTCGCAGTCAACGGCTATGGGGTGCCATTCAATTAGGCGATACGCAGTTCGATCGTGCCGATCAACTTATCCGCGCACTTGACGACTGGCAGCTCGACGACTGGCTCGCGTATAGCCAGCGGTTATTGTTTGAGCAACCGGTTCGGCTTTATATTCAAACCAAGGCCGATAGCGGCTAGAATCGCTTTACATTATTTTTGCTTTTGGTTAGCTTAACCTTAAATTAACAAATTATAAGAGCCGCAAGCCAGCGGCCTCCCATCAGGACATTATCTTTACCGTGAAAGTTACCTATTGGTTCGCTCTCTTAGCCGGCCTCACTATGATATTGAACAGTGCCAGTGCTGCGCCGCCCGGGGCGCTGGCGCAATCACGGCATTGGGCCATCAGCCAGGGCATGACCAGCCATACCGTAACCGACCTGTTGCAGGACAGTCGCGGCTTTTTGTGGATAGCCACTCGCAATGGCCTGCAACGCTTTGACGGTGTCTCGTTCGAACATTTTATGACCGGCCGGCAACCGCACCAACTGCCGAGCAACAACATTCTCGATCTGTGGTTTAACGACAAGCAATTATGGGTTTCTACGGCACGGGGTGTGGCTTATTTTGACTATCAGCAGAACCGCTTCTACCGCCACCCTAAATTTGACAACGTTAACGGCCCACAACCACCGATCGTTAACAAAATCATCGCTGACTTTAATGACAACTTGCTGTTTTTATCGGAAAGTCGTTTATGGCGGGTGGATACCAAAACAGCCACGCCCGTCACACTGTCCTACAACGGCGATACGCTGACCAATATCACCAATATCCACATGGGCAAACGCTGGATCTGGTTGAGTGAGCAGGATGGCAGCCTGTATGTCTGGGACGGCAACAGCTTTGATGTGTTCAAAGTCAGTCAGCAAAACCCGATCACTGACCCGTTGCCGGCCACGGGCTTCAATCACATCTTACAGCGTGCTGATCGGATTTATTTCGCTCATGATCGGGGACTGTTCATTCTTGACGACGATTTTCGACTGTTGCAACAACTGGACAATGCCACCGATCTTGATAACAGCACGCCCATCAGCAGTTTAGCCTATGTCGATAACGGCCATCTGTTACTGGGTACCAGTCAGGGCATAAAAATACTGGAAACGTTCTCGCGCCAGCCGGCCTATCTCAGCCGTCAGCATTCGTTATCTCTGCCCCCTTTACTGCAGGTTAATGCCTTTACGGTTGATCACCTGCAACGGCTCTGGGTCGGTGCCGGCAACGGGGGCTTGTACCAATTTTCGAAACCGCGGTCGGCACTCAACTTTGAAAAGCTACTGGATATTCGTTTGAGCAATGAGCTGAATACCCTGTCGTTGCCGTCGACACTGAACGACTATACCAGCGCGACCAAGGACTATGAGGGATTCTGGTGGTTTACCAATGAACTGGGATTGCTGAAGTACGAGCCTGAACAACAGCAGATTAAAGAAGTACATCCCCTTCCTCTGACACAGCCACCCAATGTGATGCAAACGGAACTGTTCGCCGAACATCTGTTTGTGGTCGACCAGAAGCATGGTTTGCTGATCTTTGATATCGCTGAAAAGCGCTGGCGGCGGATGCCCGATAATCAGGCTTTCTTCGAACAGGAAAACCTACGTATCGCCGTACACGACAGTAAAATTTGGATAGCCGATAAGCATAATGCCGTTGCGGTGGATGAGTTCTTCCGCGTCGTTGAGCAGGTGCCACTGTCCCGGGGCGGCAGCAATGACGAACTCAAACCGCTGTTTGTTACCACCGAGTTCGAGCAACAAACATTGTACCTGGACTTTGTCAGTCCATTGGCTCCGGAACCGGAGCGTATGCAGTACCGGTTTCGCTTATTCGACTTAATGGATGAGTGGCAACACACATCGCGCCCGTTACAGCCAATTTCATTTAACCATTTACCAGCCGGTTCATACACGCTTCAGATTCAGGCATCCGTTGACGGTAATGATTGGGCCATTCGCCACCAACAAGATATCAGTGTCAGCGGCCCCTGGTGGCAAAGCAGTTGGGCTTACGGCGTTTATGCATTATTGGTGGCCGGATTACTGCTGCTAAGCGGACGCTGGTTTGTGCATTTATGCCGGCAACGTGACCAACTGTCAGCCAGCCACCAACACCTGGCACAAGCGGTAGAAAGCTCCGGTGCGCAACTGTGGGAATGGCATCTTAGCGAGGGCGAGTTAATTCGTCACAACATCTGGCGCCACTGCCCAGCCTTCCCTATCGATGGCATTCGCTGTGGTTATGCGGGTTCCGCTGCCAATATCCATCCGCAGGATCTCAAGCGCGTCAAAGAAGAATTCAGTGCCATCGTCGACGGCAGTAAAGACATGTTTGAGTGCAGCTACCGGCTGGACAACCAGGGTCAGTGGCTGTGGATTATGGATCGCGGCAAAGTTACCGAGCGCGATGAACAGGGTAAACCTCGCCGGGTGCAAGGCGCCATCACTGACATCAGCGGCATGATAAGCAGTGAAGAACGCCTGAATATGCTGGCTTTGTCACTCACGAACATCTCCGACGGCATTTGTATTTTTGACCGCTTTTTCCGCAAACGTGAGATCAATAAAGCCTTTGAAACCATCACCGGCTACAGTCGCGAACAGATACTGGAGCAACCTTTTACGCTGCAGGCTTATGAGCAAAACTTTATCGATCAAATTAAACGTGACGTGTTTAAAGAAGGCAGTTGGCGTGGCGAAGTGACCGATATTCGTGCCGACGGCAGCGAGTTTCAGATGGAACTGACGTTGGATACCGTCAACAACGACAATGGCGATATCGAACTTATCGTCGCCAGTTTCTCGGACGTTACCGAACGCCGCAACACCGAAAACGAATTGCGCCGGCTGTCCAATACCGACAGTCTCACGGGGCTGCCCAACCGTTCCTACTTTCAGGTCAGTCACTCAAACCTGGTGCGCAAGAAAGTACCGCATGCGCTACTCATTTTTGACCTCGACGACTTTAAAAAGATTAATGACTCGCTCGGCCATGAAGTCGGTGATGAGCTGTTGTGCCGGGTGGCCGAACGATTAACCGACATTGGCCGGCGTCAGGACACCCTCTACCGGCTTGGCGGCGATGAGTTTGGCTTGCTGGTTGAAGACACCACAGAAATCAACGCCATCAGTGTGCTGGCCTCGAAAATTAATACCGAAATCGCAGTACCCTTTAACATCCAGCAGCACGAAGTGGTGATCGGCAGTTCCATCGGTATTGTGCTCTACCCTCACGACGGTCACACCTCTCAGGAACTGTTACAAAAGGCTGATACCGCGATGTATCATGCCAAACAACGCGGCGGCAACTGCTACCAGTTTTTCAGCCAATCCATGAACGAAAATGCGATTCGTCGCCTGCAAATCGAAAACGAGTTGCGCAGCGCCATACGTGAGCAGCGCGTGGAAGTGTTCTATCAGCCGAAAATCGAACTGGCCAGTCAGCATATTGCCGGCATTGAGGCGCTGGCACGAATACGCCGTGAAGATGGCACCGTAATCAGCCCAGCCGACTTTATTCCGCTGGCTGAGGAAACCGGTTTGATCGTGCCGTTGAGCGAGCAGGTGTTGCGGCAGTCCTGCCGCGACATGAAAACCTTTCTGAAGCTGGCCGGCGCACCGCGTCACGTAGCGATCAACCTGTCGGCACGCCAGTTCTCTACCTCCAGCCTGGCGTTTCAGGTCGAGTCGATACTTGCAGAAGAAAATATGCACCCACGCCATATCGAGTTCGAAATCACTGAAGGGATGGTTATGGCTGATCCGGAACGAGCCATTACCATGCTGGAAAACCTTGCGGATATGGGCGTGCAACTGGCGCTGGACGATTTTGGTACCGGTTATTCATCGCTGGCTTATTTAAAGCGCTTCCCGCTGCACACCCTGAAAATTGATAAAGCCTTTGTCGATGACATCACCACTGATGACAAGGATCGCAACATGGTTGCATCGATTGTCGGAATGGCACATAACCTGGGCTTAAAAGTGGTTGCTGAAGGGGTTGAGTCGCGCACCCAACTGGAGATCTTAAAAACTCTGCGGTGTGAGTATATTCAGGGCTTTTACTATGCCGAACCGATGCAAGCGGATGCGTTCATCCGCTACATCGGGCAACATCAGGAGCAACCGTCGCTTTAGTAAAAGCGACGTTGCTGTTCGGCCATTTCCACCAGCAGTGGTGCCGGTTGATAACGATCACCGCGCTGTTCTGCCAGGGTCTTCAGTTTGGCAACCAGCGCACCAATGCCAATCTCATCCATATAACGGAATGGACCGCCACGGAACGGCGGGAAGCCGATACCAAACACTGAGCCGATATCGCCGTCGCGGGCACTGCGAATAATGCCTTCCTGCAGACAGTAGGCCGCCTCATTCAACATCGGCAACACACAGAGTTCCGCCACGGCTTCGCGGTCAAGGTTTTGTTTCGGCTCAATGCCTAACAACGAATACACCGAACTGTCGACCGGCTTACCTTTTACCCCTTTACCGTATTGATAAAAACCTTTCTGGTTCTTTTTGCCTTTGCGCTCATCGTCAATCAGCTTGTCAAAAGCCGCCGGAGGTTCAAAACGCTCACCCAGCTCTTTGCGCAAAATTGCCGCCACTTTCGCACCGACATCAATACCCACTTCATCCAGCAGCGTAATCGGCCCGACCGGGAAGCCAAACTTCACCAGCGCTTTGTCGACGTGCTCGATAGGCTCACCGGCAAGCACCAGTCGTGCAGCTTCGTTCATGTAAGGAGCCAGAATCCGGTTAACAAAGAAACCGGCGCCGTCCTTAACCACAATCGGCGTTTTGCCTTGTTTCTTGGCAAGCGCGACGGTCGTCGCGATGGTTTCCGGTGAGGTCCCCTCATGGGTAATAATTTCTGCCAACGGCATTTTATCCACCGGTGAGAAGTAATGCAGACCAATCACATTTTGTGGACGCTGCGCTTTCGCCGCAATCTGGGTAATCGGCAACGAACTGGTATTGGTCGCAAAAATGGTTTCCGGCTTGGCGTACTGCTCAATGTCAGCCACCATTTTTTGCTTCAATTCCAGATCCTCAAACACCGCTTCAATCACCACATCCACCCGTTCGAAACCGGAATAATCCAGGGTGCCGCTTAATGACAACATGGTTTTTTCCAGTTCCGCACGGCGCATGTGTTTGCGTTTTACTTTTTTGTTCAAACGCTCATAACTGTAGTGCAGTGCATGAGTGATGCCTTCGTGGGAGATGTCTTTAATGCGTGCCGGCAAACCCGCTTTAGCCGCCGTCACGTAAGCAATACCGCCGCCCATCAGACCGCCGCCAAGCACACCAACGCGATGAATCTCCGCCGGCTTAACACCGTCAGCACCGGTTTCTTTTTTCATCTCGGTGGTGGCAAAAAAGATTTGTCGCAACTGGTACGACTGCGGTGTCATCGCCAGTTCACCAAAGCTGCGTGCTTCTTTGTCCAGTCCAGCTTCACGGCCTTTTTCAACACCAATACGCACGGTATCGATGATCTTATCGATCGCCGGATAATTCCCCTGCGCTTTCTTCTGTGCCTGTTCAGCCGCTTTCTTGTAAATAATATTACGCCCATAAGCGGTAGCTTCCAGCACTTTAATGATGCCTTTCAGGGGCGCTTTTTTCTTTTTCGGCTTAGCCGACAACGCGTGTTTCATCGCCGCGTCGAGCAAAATCGACTGAGGCACGACTTCATCCACCAACCCGGCTTTCAGCGCCTGTTTCGCCCGTAATTGCTTACCGGTCAGCATCATGGTGATGCCCTGCTGAACACCGACTAATTGCGGCAACCGTTGCGTTCCGCCGGAACCGGGCAGTAAACCCAGTTGCACTTCCGGTAAACCCAGTTGTGTTTTCGGATTATCCGAACAAACCCGGACATGACAGGCCATCGCCAGTTCCAGACCGCCACCCAGGCAGGCACCGTTGATGGCCGCGACGACCGGTACTTCCAGCTGCTCGATGCGATCAAACATGGCCTGCCCCTTGCGGGCCAGACTTTCGGCATCGGCAGCGGTTTCACAATCGTTGATCATGTTGATGTCAGCGCCGGCAATAAAGGAACCCGGCTTACCACTGATAAACACCACGCCCTTGATGTCCGAATCGCCCTCCAGCCGGTTCATGAGTCGCCCGACTTCGTCCGCGAAGGTATCCTTGAGGGTGTTCATTGACTCGCCCGGCACATCAATGGTGATCACCGCAACGCCGTTGTCCTTTATGTCCAGTGAGAAGGCTTTCTGTTCGCTCATTATTCACTCTCCAAAATCATCGCTGCGCCCAGTCCACCGGCGGCACAGGCTGTCGTCAGTGCGGTGCCGCCGCCACGGCGACGTAATTCGTAAATCATTTGCGTGATCATCCGCGCGCCGGTAGCAGCAAAGGGGTGACCATAGGCAATCGAGCCGCCTAACACATTAAACTTGGCCGGGTCGATTTCGCCAATGGCCTCGCTGCGGTTCAGTTTGTCCTGCGCAAACTGCTTGCTGGCAAACATTTTCATGTTGGTCAGTGTTTGTGCGGCAAAGGCTTCGTGCATATCAATCAGGTCCAGGTCGCTGAGTTTCATGCCGGCACGATCTAACGCGATGGGGGTCGCATAAGAAGGCCCCATCAGCATGTCCTGCTCAACCCCAATGGCGCTGAAGGCGTAGCTGCGAATATAGCCCAAGGGCTCGTAGCCCAGCTCTTTGGCGCGGCTTTCCGTCATCAGCATGACAGCCGATGCCCCGTCAGTCAGCGGTGTACTGTTGGCGGCGGTTACGGTACCGTGTTTGCGATCAAAGACCGGCTTCAATTTCGCCAACTTGTCGATTTGGCTGTCACCACGAATATTGTTATCGCGGCTGATGTGTTTCTTATAAGGTTCCGGATAGGCGGTCATCACTTCTTGATCAAGCCAGCCAGCTTCCCACGCTTGGTGCGCCTTTTGATGCGACTCCACCGTCAGTTGATCCTGCGCTTCGCGGGAAATACCATGCGACTTCGCCATTTGCTCAGCGGTCTGCCCCATGCTCAAACCGGTGCTGTATTCCGCCACCGCAGGGGGCACCGGTAACAGGTCCTTAAGACCCAGACGGCGCAAAATACTGAAGCGTTGTCCAAGGCTCTTGGCCTTATTCAGATCGACCAGCGCTCGGGCTAAACGTTTACTCACACCAATCGGCAGCACCGAAGAGGAATCCGCGCCGCCGGCGATGCCGACACTGATGTTGCCGGCCATCATGGTTTCCAGCACATTAACGGTGGTCTGGAAGCTGGTTGCACAAGCGCGGCTGACGCTGTACGCATCAACTTCGACCGGCAACTGTGTGCCAAGGACGATTTCGCGGGCAATATTAGGTGCTTCCGGCATTTGCACCACCTGGCCAAACACCAGTTGCTCTACCAGTCCGGGTTCGATTCCGGTGCGATTAATCAGCTCCTGCACTACCATTTTACCCAGATCGAGTGCCGGTATGCCGTGATAGTCAGTGGCTTGACGGGCAAAAGGTGTACGCAACCCTGCCACAATGGCAATTCGGTCACCGCTGGGGGTGCGCAACGATTGTGTTGCTGCCATATGCTTTCTCCATTATATGAATGACGGCCAATACTGGTCTGACCACAATAGATTTTGTTACAAATTCTAGCCGTTTATCGTGCAGATTAAAACCATCGTTTTGTTTAAAGTGTTACTATCTATGACTTTAAAACTCAAAAGACTACCCTCAAAATAGCACAGGTAGGCATTGATAACAGGTACAACAGGAGTCCCATGGCTGCGTCACAATTTAAAGCATTGCATGAGTTTCTCGATCGGCAGGTGCTCGGTCAGCCCGAATTTACCCGCAATTTGCTGCTGGCGGTATTGGCCGATGGCCATCTGCTGGTAGAGGGACCTCCCGGTTTGGCCAAGACCCGTGCCGTACAGGCTTTGGCAAAAGGCATTGAAGGTGACTTCCATCGCGTACAGTTTACACCGGATTTGTTGCCGGCCGACCTGACCGGTACGGACATTTACCGGCCGGAAAATGGCACCTTTGAGTTTCAACAGGGCCCGTTGTTCCATAACCTGATTCTGGCTGACGAAATTAACCGCGCCCCGGCCAAAGTGCAGTCGGCATTGCTTGAGGCCATGGCGGAGCGACAAATCACCGTTGGCCAACGCAGCTACCCGTTGCCACCGCTGTTTATGGTACTGGCGACGCAAAACCCGTTGGAACAGGAAGGTACTTACCCGTTGCCCGAAGCGCAGTTGGATCGGTTTTTAATGCATCTGCGGTTGGACTACCCGGATGCCGAAACCGAGCAGCAAATTTTGCGCCTCAACCGCGGCGAGGTCATTGAGGGCGAAGAGGCCATGCCGACGCCGCTCACTCAGCAGCAGTTGTTCGACGCACGCCAACAGGTGATGCAGATATACCTCGACGAGGCGGTGGAACACTATTTGGTGCAACTGATTATTGCCACCCGTCAGCCGGCCAATTACGACGCTGAGCTGGCCAGTTGGATAGCCTACGGCGCCAGCCCGCGAGCCACCATCTCACTGGAGCGCTGCGCACGCGCCAGCGCCTGGCTTGACGGCCGCGACTTTGTCACGCCGGACGACATCAACAGCGTGTTGCACAACTGTCTGCGCCACCGCATCATCATCAGCTACCAGGCCGAAGCCGACGGCATCACTCAGGATCAGGTCATCGATAAAATCGTCTCACTGGTACCGGCTCCTTAGTATGTTGTCGCAAGAGCAGTCACGTTATTGGTTAGAGAAACTGCGCAGTGACGGCCTCCAGCCGACCATGCAGGAGCTGCTGTATTACCGTACCCGGCTGCCGGCCATCGCCCGTCACAAACGTAACCTGCCGGCGATTAGCCAAAGCGGACCCTTATTAAGCAAAACCCGGGGCCGCGGGATGGAATTTGATGAAGTGCGCCATTATCAGGCGGGCGATGACATTCGCGCCATCGATTGGCGGGTGACTGCCCGTACCGGAAAACCGCACACCAAGTTGTACCGCGAAGAAAAAGAGCGACCGGTGTTTTTGGTGACCGATTTGGCTCTGACGCAGTTATTCGGCAGTCAATTGCTGTTTAAATCGGTGCAGGCCTGCCATTTGACCGCAGCGCTGGCGTGGCAGGCACAGCAGCGTGGTGACCGGGTCGGCGGTATCATCAGTAACGGCTGGTTGCATCGCGAACATAAGCCGGCGGCACGTCAGGCGGGAGTATTGCACTTTTTGCACAGTCTGCTGGACGTGCACCAGGACAGTTTTAACCGCTGGCAACAGCATCAGCGCCCGCACCCTGCACCACTGGCCGACACCATTAACCGTTTACAGAAACTCGTTAAACCGGGCAGCCTGATTAACATCATCAGTGATTTCCAGCATTTCGACGATGAACTTCTGGAGCCACTGGCTCGTCTAAATCAGCGTAACTCCGTGCGTTGCTTCTGCAGCTATGACCCCATGGAGTGCGAACTGCCACAAGGTTATTCAGCACAGGCACTGGCCGTTTTTGACGGCGAACAACAGGCGCAAATTAACCTCGCGGACAAGCGTCAGCGCGAACGCTATCACAACACCGCCGAGCAGCGCCGGCATCATCAGCAACAACAATTTGAACAGCATGGCTTACGGATCAGTTATGTCAGCAGTGCCCAGGCGCTGGAACAGCAATGGGCCGACCTCCGTTAGCAACACAGGAATAAGGTGAACGTTTTTGATGCAGCAAGCGTCTTTAGAACAACTAAACGATATTGTTGAACCCGGTGCCGCCAGCATCTGCCCACCGGCGTGGCCGGTTATTGCCATCAGCATAATACTGTTGGCACTGGTGCTAGGACTGCTCTGGTGGCTGCATGCGCGTTATCGTATCCGCCGCCCGCAACGTCTGGCGCTGGCGAAATTACGACAACTGCAACAGCCATCGGCCAGTGATGTCACTTTACTCTGTAAACGGGTGGCACTGGCCTATTACCCTCGTCAGCAGATTGCCGCTCTCAGCGGTGAGGATTGGCTGCGCTTTATGGGTGCCAACGCGCAACAACATAATGACCTGCTACAACAGTGTGACGCCTTATTTTATAAACCGGCGCAGGGCGAATTAATCAGCCGCTACCAGCAGTTCGCCGAACAATGGATTCGTCATGCCCACCGCCACGCCCGCCAAGCGCGTAAAGGTGGCCGTCATGTTTGAATTTGCCTGGCCCTGGATGTTTTTGCTGCTGCCGTTACCCTGGCTGGTCCGCTATTTACTGCCGGCCGGCTCACCAACGTTGTCGGCGATCCGCATTCCGTCGCTGAATGGCTTATCCAATACTCAACAAAGCATGCGCGCAAAGCCCTGGATGTGGGCGCTGTTGACGCTCTGCTGGTGTTTGCTCATCGCTGCCAGTGCACGGCCGCAATGGCTCGGTGAGCCGTTGCCGGTGCGCTCTGAGGGGCGCGAGATTATGCTGGCGGTGGATCTCTCCGGCAGTATGGAAATTGCGGACATGCAGCTTAATGACCGCAGTGTCGACCGGTTGACCATGGTCAAGGCAGTATTGGGTGACTTTATCACCCGTCGCGAAGGCGATCGGCTGGGACTGATTTTTTTCGCCGATACCGCCTTTTTACAAACCCCAATGACCTATGACCGTGAAACCGTCCGGCAAATGCTGGAAGAATCGGTGCTGGGACTGGTTGGCGAGCGCACCGCGATTGGTGATGCCATCGCCCTGGCGGTTAAACGCTTTCGCAGTAAAGACGAAACCAACCGGGTATTGGTGCTGTTAACCGATGGTCAGAATACCGCCGGCAACCTGACACCGGATCAGGCACTGGAGTTAGCCGATGCGTTTGATGTTCGCATTTACCCCATCGCGGTGGGCGCCGAAGAAGTCGTTGTCGACAGTTTCTTCGGTCAGCGCCGGGTTAACCCCAGCCGCGATCTGGACGTACCGCTAATGCAACGCATTGCTGAAACCACCGGTGGCCGTTACTTCCGCGCACGCAGCACTGAAGAACTGGAACAAATTTACCAACTGCTCGATGAGCTCGAGCCCATCGCCGGTTCCCCGCAGCAATTACGACCTCGTCAGGCGCTGTATTTTTGGCCGTTATCCGGTGCGCTGCTACTGATGGTAGTGATTGCGCTCTTCCACTATCGCCCGTGGAGGTTTCGTCATGGCTGATTTCCATTTTCTTCGTCCCTGGTGGTTACTGGCACTGCTGCCGCTGGCACTGTTTTACTGGCGCCTGTTGGTGATGCAGAAAACGCAGTCTGGCTGGCATCAATGGCTGCCCCAACATCTTGCCCACGTGCTGGTTAATTCCGGTGGCAAACAGTCATCGTGGTCGGCCCATCGACTCGGCCTGTTCTGGTTGATCAGCAGTACCGCCCTTGCCGGCCCGACCTGGGAACGTTTACCACAACCGGTTTATCAACTGGAAACCGGTCAGGTCGTGATCATGGACATGTCGCCATCGCTACTGGCGGAGGACATCGAGCCAAATCGTTTAACCCAACTGCGCTTTAAAGCCATGGACTTGGTGAAATCCGGTCTTGATGGCGACACCGGTCTTATCGCCTACGCCGACGACGCTTTTACCATCAGTCCGTTGACCGCTGATAATAATAACTTATTGAATTTGATCCCGTCGTTGTCGCCGCAAATCATGCCTAATGCCGGCAGTGAGCCGCTGCGGGCACTCAAGCTTGCGGACGAACTGCTGACCAACGCCGGTTACGCCGAGGGGGACATCTACTGGCTGACGGACGGCATTGCCACCAGCGAACTGAATGCGCTGAGCAGTTATTTGCGCAAGCAACCCCATCGGGTGTCGATTCTTGGTATTGGTACTACCGACGGTGCGCCGGTACGATCCGCCGATGGCAGTTTGCTAAAAGACCGCTTTAATCAGCCGGTCATCGCCAAGCTTACACCGTCCCGGTTGCAAGATCTCGCCAGCCTTACCGGCGGTATTTATCAAACTGTGCGCCGTGATAACGACGATGTTGCGGCGCTCGTCAACCAGCCGCCATTAACCCGTGAAGGCAAAGACGCCGACCAACAACAGCAAGGCGACCAATGGCGCGATAATGGTCCGTTACTGGCGTTACTGCTGATCCCACTGGTGTTGTTCAGTTGGCGACGCGGCGGCAGCCTCGGCAGTTGGCTGTTGCTGGCTGGTTGGCTACCGCTGAGCCTGTCGAGCGGCAGTGCTTACGCTGCCACCCAGCAAGCGGACGCGGCGCCGGGCTGGTGGCTGAATCAGGAGCAACAGGCGCAACAATTACTTGAGCAGGAGCAGTATCAGGCAGCCGCTGAGTTAAGTGAGCAGCCCTTCCGCCAGGGCGTGGCCTATTATCGTGCCGGGGATTATCAGGCCGCTGTCGATCGTTTTGCCCAGCTTGATAGCGCCCAAAGTTGGTACAATCGTGGTAATGCATTGGCTCAGTTGCAACAGTTTGAAGCCGCCCGGGATTCCTATGAACAGGCATTGAAGCGCCGCAGTGACTGGCCCGAAGCGGAAGAAAATAAAGCGCTGATGGAGCAGTTGCTCGAACAGCAAAAGCAACAGGACGGCGAACAAAAAGGCCAACAAGGTGACGACGGTGAACAGGATGACAGCCGTGATCAACAAGGCCAAAATCAGGGCGAAAACCAAAACAACGGCCAGCAGGACGCCGAACAACAGGATAATTCAGCCGATCAGCAGCAGGATCCTCAGGGTCAGCAGCAAGGCGATGGCGACCAACAGCAACAACGCCAACAACAACAAAACGAATCCGAGCAGCAGCAACAGGCACAGCAAGGCGAGCAACCACAGAACACCGAGGCCGAGCGGCAGCGTAATCAGCAAACGCAATTCCGCGACGATATTGACCCGGAAAAAGCCCAACAGTTGGAACAGTGGATGAAACGTATCCCTGATGATCCCAGTATCTTGCTGCGCAATAAAATGCTATTGGAAAGTCAGCGTCGCAACCAGCGCCGCGCATCACAACCTGAGGGAGTTGAGCGAAAATGGTAAGGTGGATACAAGGTGTTTGTATGGTTGTACTGGTGGTCTTCAGTGCAGCAAGTTACGCCGATGTCACTGAAATTGAGGCAACCGTTGACAAAAATCCGGTCATTGCCAACGAATCCTTCGTGTTAACGGTGACCTTTAATGACGACGTCGGTAATAGTGCCTTCCAGCCGCAGCAACTGCTCAGCGACTTTATGGTCGGACGCACCTCAGTGAGCCGGCAAACCTCGATTATGAACGGCGAATTGAATAAGCTGACCCGCTTCACCACGGTGTTAATTGCGGAACAACCCGGTACCTATACCATCCCGGCCATTATGATGGATGGCGCCAAGTCGAAACCCATTACGGTTGAAGTGTTGGCGGCCGGCAGCGATACCAGCGCGCGCTCTGATAAGATTGCCTTTATTGAAAGCACCGTCGACAGCGATTCGGTGTTTTTGCAACAGCCGCTGACCTACATTGTGCGCCTGTATCTGGCCGCTGATCTGAATAAAGGCAATTTGGTACCACCGCAGATGGAAAATGCCGATATTCGTCAAATTGGTTCAGACGAAGAATCGTCCGAGATGATCAACGGCCGCCGCTATAAGATTTACCAGCGCACTTTCCAGATAACCCCCAACAAATCCGGTACATTTAAGATTAAAGGCGCGCGCTTTGATGGCGAAGTCTACGCGGAAGGTCAGCGCTCTATCTTTTCGTCGTTCTCTAACACCCAGCCGGTGAGCACCCTCGGCGAGACCATCGAACTGACGGTTAAGCCGATACCGGCCAATTGGCAGGGAGCCTGGCTACCGAGTGAACTGGTTACGCTGTCACAGACGCTTAGCCCGGAAGCCGACACCATCGAGGTGGGTGAACCCTTAACCATTCGCTATCAATTAACCGCCGTCGGTGTAAAGCCGGAACAGTTACCGGAGATTTCGCCGGCGTTTCCGGATTCCGTGCGGGTCTATCCCGATAACGACGAAACCGACCAGTACGTTCGCAATGGCGTGACCATTGCTCAGAAAACGGTCAGCTTCGCGGTCGTCCCCAATCAGCCCGGCTCGTTGCAATTGCCGTCGGTCAGCGTACCTTGGTTCAACACCAAGCGCGATCAGGCCGATGTCGCGCGTACCGACCCCGTCACACTGACGGTGGAAGGGGTTGCCAACCAACTGGCGCAACAACCCAAAGCAGAGCCTCAGGCGCAGCCTAAGCCCGAGCCGGAAGCCTCGCCGCAGAGTAGCGAACAGCCGCAAGCTCAGCCTGACGTCAGTGCCCTCGCGGATCAGCGTCTGGTAACCGTGTTAGCGCTGCTGTTGTTTCTGTCACTGCTGGGTAACCTGGCCTTTTTCTGGCGCCGCAGAAAACAGCGGCCGTTAAAGGTGCAAGCCAAGGCAAACACCGAACAACCGCTGACCAGCAGTCAGCAGTGGCGGAACTTCCAAAAAGCTTGCGCCGACAACCATGCCCGCAAGGCCGATGAGTTTTTGCGCAAATGGGCGCAGCAACGTTTTGACAAGCGCCTGGTCGCGCTGGGTGATTTGGCAAGATGGCTGGCCCATGGCAATCAGGTCGACCAAGAGCTGCAACAACAGCTTAATGATTTGCAGCAGTCACTGTTCAGTGCCAGCAAGCCCAAATGGACCGGCGGTAAAGCGCTTTATCAAAGCCTGCGCAAAGCCCTGGACAATCAGCCCAAGCCGAAACAACGCAACGATCTGCCAGAGCTTTATTAACGGGCTTCGCGGGATAGGCGCTCTGCGCGGGGTGGGCTTCGCGGTTTAGGCGCTCTGCGCGGGATGGGCTTCGCGGTTTAGACGCTCTGCGCGGGATGGGCTTCGCGGTTTAACAGGCGTAGCCCCTAGACCGCGAAAGCGAAGCCGAGCCCAAACCGGGCGCAGCCCCTAGACCGCGAAAGCGAAGCCGAGCCCAAACCGGGCGCAGCCCCTAGACCGCGAAAGCGAAGCCGAGCCCAAACCGGGCGCAGCCTCTAGACCATCAAACTTAGATATCTTTACGAGTGATATCCGCATCTTCTTTCAGGGTATCGATAAAGGCTTGCAGTATTACCTGCGCCTGACGATTGCTTAACTGTTGACGAATCTGATCGGCCTGCTCGTCCAGTTCCGCGTTGCCAGGGGTAACCTGAGTCAGTGCAATCACCACAGCATCACCGTTACTCAGCTCGACCGCTTTCATTGCCGGTTCATCGCCCGCGTTAGGCGCCATTTGAAACACGTTGCGAACGACACCACGTGGATGCTCCTGGGTGTTCATAGTAATGCTGTCAAACCAGACTACCTGGTCATCCAACTCACTGCCGCCTTCAGCCCACTGCTGTTGCCACTGCTGTGCCTGTTCCAGAGCCATTTGCTGAGCCTTTTCAGTACGCAGCTGTTGCTCGATTTGGTCACGCACTTCAGCCCGCTCACGGGTGTGCTGTGGCTCATGTTCGAGAACCCGCACAACCAGCGAGCGGTCGTCTGAGGTTTCAATGATGTCACTGTTTAAACGCTCATCAATCAGATTCTCAGAGAAGATATTGTTCAGAATAACATCATCACTGAGCGGTGTCGGCGCACGGTTACGGGCAAATAAATCGGTGGTGCGAACTTGTTCACCAATCGCCTCTGCCGCCGGTGCCAATGTATCAGGCTGTTCAAAGCTGACCTCAGCCAGTTGCTGCTGCAATTGGAAGTAGCGGTCTTCAAGCTGTTGCTCGACCAACTGCTGGCGAACCTCGTCTGCAACTTCCTCGAACGGAGTCACTGAGCCCGGACGCAAATCCGTAAGCTTGATGATGTGGTAACCGAAACTGGTTTCGACTACGTCAGAAACATCACCGACATTTTCCAGTTCAAACGCCGCCTGGTCAAAGTCTTCATCCATCATGCCCCGCTCAACCCATTCAAGGTCGCCGCCGACTTCGGCTGAGAAGGTATCGTCAGAATACGTCTGAGCGACGTCCGCAAAGTCAGCGCCGTCACGCAACTCGGCTAACGCTTGTTGCGCTTTTTGCTCCGCGTTTTCGGTGCCATGCTCCACCAGAATATGAGATAAGCGACGCTCTTCTTCGGTGCGGTACTGGTCGATACGATTATCGTAGAATGCCCGCACTTCTTCGTCAGCAATCTCGATATCACTCATTAGGTCGGCTTTGGACAGCTCGACGTACTCAACCTTAATGCGCTCCGGCGCCTGAAACGCCTGGCTGTTGCTCTCATAGTACTGAGTGATTTCTTCTTCACTTAGCTCCACCTGATCAATGAAATCGGCGTTGCGAGCCACCAGGTAGCCACCTGAGCGGGTCTGTTCCTGCAAGCGCAGGATAGCCAGAATTTCTGAATCGAGGGCAAACTCACTGCCTGCCAGTGCCTGGAGCAACTGATTACGCAGCAAATCGTTCTGCATTAGGTTGGCAAAACTTTCCGGCGTATAACCGGCATTGCGCAACGCCATCAAATAAACGTCGTTATCAAACTGACCGGCTGTACGGAATGCAGGAATATCACGAATTTCCTGCTTAACCTGAGCGGCCGAAATGCGCATGCCATGATCCTGCGCGTACTGAATCAGCAAGCGTTGCTCAATTAACTGATTCATCACATTGGCACGTACGGTTTTCATGTAACCCGGGTCCGAGCTGATGGCATCGAACATATCACCGAATTGCTCTTGCAAACGGCTACGCTCATTTTCATAAGCTCGGTCATATTCCGTCTGGGTAATCTCGGCGCCATTAACTTCAGCAACCGTAGTGTCCGCGCCTCCCGTTACGTAGCTACCTACACCGGCTAGCGCAAAGGTCAAAATTATCAGCACCAGAACGGCTTTCGCAGCAAAACTCTGCGATCCTTCTCGTATCCGCTCTAACATAATCAGAACTTCCTTCGTGGTTTAATTATCGACGGCACATTATAGCGAAACCGCACTAAAACTCACCCTTTCGACAAAAAAATAACCCGGAGTTCACAGACTCCGGGTTATTATTGATTCAAAATCTTTTATAAAAAAAGCGCGTTAGCGCCTTAATTAATTTACTGCGTCTTTCAGAGCTTTACCGGCTTTGAAAGAAGGTACTTTTGCAGCAGCGATTTGAATGGTTTCACCCGTTTGTGGGTTACGACCCGTGCGCGCAGAACGCTCACGTACGCTGAATGTACCAAAACCAACCAGGGCTACCTGGTCGTCTTTTTTCAGAGCTTCGGTTACTGCATCAATCATTGAGTCCAGTGCACGACCAGCAGCAGCTTTAGAGATATCTGCACCTGCCGCGATTTTGTCAATTAGCTGAGACTTGTTCACAGTATCATCCCCTTCGATTGTTATTATCAAATTTCCGTGGTTCCATTCGGATTTTTTAAATGGGCCGAAATTGTTATATCAAGCTTAATTTAAATGTTCAACACCATACTATCCGAACTTTTTCTGTCCAGCCGCCCGGCAACTACTCAGGCCGGTGTTAGCTTTCACAGTTAGGCTACCACAGTGGTTACGTTTGAAAACCCTTTTTTCGATATTTTTAACGAAAAAATGCGGCCTACAGGCGTATTTCTATGCCATAGACCGCATTCTGCCGTTTTCCAGCTCAAACGCTATACGACGTTTGTATTAGTTGCTCGACATTGGGTTCTTTTCCAACGCCACAGCCAGCACTTCATCAATCCATTGCACCGGCTGAATGGTCAGATCTTTCTTAACGTTATCAGCAATTTCCTTCAGATCACGCTCATTGTCTTTCGGAATTAACACGTGTTTAATGCCACCACGATGCGCCGCCAACAGTTTTTCTTTCAAACCACCGATCGGCAGTACTTCACCGCGTAACGTGATCTCACCGGTCATCGCCACTTCCGATTTAACCGGAATCTTGGTCAACGACGACACCAAGGCCGTCACCATCGCCACACCAGCGCTGGGGCCGTCTTTCGGGGTTGCCCCTTCTGGCACGTGCACGTGAATATCACGTTTTTCGTGGAAGTCATCGGCAATACCGAGCTTATCGGCACGGCTGCGAACCACCGTCAGCGCGGTCTGAATCGACTCCTGCATGACGTCACCCAAGGAACCGGTAGAGGTGATTTTGCCTTTGCCCGGCACATTGGTCGCTTCGATGGTCAGCAGATCACCACCGACTTCGGTCCACGCCAGACCGGTGACCTGACCGATTTGATTGGCTTCTTCCGCTTTACCAAAGTCAAAGCGTTGCACACCAAGGAAGTCGCTCAGGTTATCCTGCGAAATCTCTACGTGCTTAATCGACTTATCCAGCAAAATCGTTTTTACCGCCTTACGGCACAAACGTGACAGTTCACGCTCGAGGTTACGCACACCGGCTTCGCGGGTGTAGTAACGAATAATGCCGACAATTGCATCATCCTTAACGGTAATCTCTTTTTGCTTCAAGCCGTTGCGTTCGATTTGTTTCGGTAACAGGTGACGTTTGGCAATGTTCAGCTTCTCGTCTTCGGTATAACCGGACAAGCGAATCACTTCCATACGGTCCAGCAACGGCGCCGGAATGTTCATGCTGTTCGAGGTCGCCACAAACATCACATCCGATAAGTCGTAATCGACTTCCAGATAATGGTCGTTGAAGTTAACGTTTTGCTCAGGATCCAATACTTCCAGCAACGCTGAAGCCGGATCGCCGCGCATGTCAGCGGACATCTTATCGATCTCATCCAACAGGAACAGCGGGTTACGCACACCCACTTTGGCCATTTTCTGGATCAATTTGCCCGGCATAGAGCCGATGTAAGTACGTCGGTGACCGCGAATTTCAGCTTCGTCGCGAACGCCGCCCAACGCCATGCGCACATATTTACGGCCGGTTGCTTTGGCAATCGACTGTCCCAGCGAGGTTTTACCCACCCCCGGCGGTCCTACCAAACATAAAATAGCGCCTTTCACCTTGCTGGTGCGCTGTTGTACCGCAAGGTACTCGATAATGCGCTCTTTCACTTTTTCCAGACCGTAGTGGTCGGCATCAAGAATTTTCTCGGCATTCGCCAAATCTTTCTTAATGCGCGATTTTTTCTTCCACGGAATCGACACCATCCAGTCGATGTAGCCACGCACCACGGTTGCTTCCGCCGACATCGGTGACATCATTTTCAGCTTCGACAGCTCCGCTTCAACTTTTTTACGGGCTTCCGCCGGCATTTGTGCGGCATCGATTTTCTTCTGTAACTGCTCAAATTCGTCAACGCCGTCTTCGCCTTCACCGAGCTCTTTCTGAATGGCTTTCATTTGCTCATTCAGATAATACTCGCGCTGGCTTTTCTCCATCTGCTTTTTAACCCGGCTGCGAATGCGCTTCTCAACCTGCAGAATATCGATTTCACCTTCCATCAGCGCCATCAGGTATTCCACCCGCTCACGCACATCGGTAATTTCCAGTACGTGTTGCTTGTCCGCTAACTTCAACGGCATATGAGCGGCCATGGTATCGGCCAAGCGGTCACAGTCGTCAATCCCCGACAACGAGGTCAGCACTTCCGGCGGAATCTTTTTGTTCAGCTTTACATAGCCTTCAAACTGATTCATCGCCGAACGGGTCATCACTTCCTGTTCTTTTTCCGGCAACTCTTCTGAGGCCAGATAATGGATGCTGGCTTTAAAGAAATCGTCATCATCCTGTAAGTCATCCAACTGCGCACGCTGCTGTCCTTCTACCAGCACCTTAACGGTACCGTCAGGCAGTTTCAGCAGTTGCAACAGCGTGGCTACCGTGCCGACACGATAAATATCGTCCTCGGCAGGTTCATCGACCGAAGCGTCTTTCTGCGCTACCAGAAACACTTTCTTGTCCGCATCCATCGCCGCTTCCAAACACCGAATCGACTTCTCGCGGCCAACAAACAGTGGTATCACCATATGGGGGTACACCACTACGTCTCGTAACGGCAGAACAGGCATGGTCATTTGTTCTGTACGTTCTTCGCTCATTAATTTCTCCCGACCTTGGTTATAACTGTTATATGCGGTCTCAACGGCAAAGTTCAATGTTTGACAGAAAAAAAGGGCCATACGGCCCTTTTTTGCACACATTTTGCGCTAAAACAGCGGCTTACTCACCCGAGGCCTGTTTATCCTTACCTTGATTAGCATAGATCAAGATTGGATCAGACTCACCGGCAATTACCGATTCGTCCACCACCACTTTAGCAACCCCTTCGATGGAAGGCAGTTCATACATGGTACCGAGCAGAACATCTTCGACGATAGAACGCAAGCCTCGTGCGCCGGTGCGGCGTGACATCGCTTTTTTAGCGATAGCCCGCAAGGCGTCATCACGGAACTCCAGCTCAACACCTTCCATATCAAATAATGCCGCGTATTGCTTGGTCAGTGCGTTCTTCGGCTCTTTCAGAATCTGCACCAGAGCTTCTTCATCCAGTTCATCAAGTGTCGCAACCACCGGCAGACGACCGATAAACTCAGGAATCAAACCGTATTTAACCAGGTCTTCCGGTTCAACCTGAGCAATCACCTTGCCTTCTTCGGCTTGCTTCTTACTTTTCACTTCGGCCCCAAAACCAATGCCGGTGCCGGTCGCCAGACGCTGTTCAATGACTTTGCTAAGGCCCGCAAATGCACCACCACAGATGAACAGAATTTTCGAGGTGTCGACCTGCAAGAATTCCTGTTGGGGGTGTTTACGACCACCCTGTGGCGGCACCGACGCTACCGTCCCTTCAATCAGTTTTAACAGCGCCTGTTGCACCCCTTCGCCACTAACGTCGCGAGTAATCGACGGGTTATCTGACTTGCGCGAGATTTTATCGATTTCGTCAATGTAGACGATGCCGCGCTCGGCCTTTTCCACATCATAATCGCATTTCTGCAACAATTTCTGAATGATGTTTTCGACGTCTTCACCCACATAACCGGCTTCGGTCAGGGTGGTCGCATCCGCCATGGTAAACGGCACATCAAGGTAACGCGCCATGGTTTCGGCGAGGAAGGTTTTACCCGAGCCCGTCGGACCGATCAGCAAAATATTACTTTTACCCAGTTCAATTGGCTCTTTGCCTTTACCACTGTTACGCAAGCGCTTGTAGTGGTTATATACGGCCACCGACAGCACCCGTTTGGCACGATCCTGGCCAATCACATAGTCGTCCAGGTTGGCACGAATTTCTTTCGGTACCGGCAGTTTATCTTCTGCGGCCGCCGGCGCGATGTCCTGGATCTCTTCTTTCAAAATATCGTTACAAAGATCCACACATTCGTCGCAAATAAACACTGACGGCCCGGCTATCAGCTTTTTAACTTCGTGCTGACTTTTACCGCAAAAGGTGCAATACAGCGGCTTATCGCCTTCACCTTCGGTTTTATCAGTCATGCTTCTCTCCTACTGCTCTTCGCCACGCTGGCTCAAAATACCATCAACCAGACCGTAATCTACGGCTTCCTGTGCCGCCATGAAGTAATCGCGATCGGTGTCGCGCGCCACTTTCTCGTAATCCTGTCCGGTATTATCCGCTAACATACGGTTTAAGCGCTCTTTCAGATCGAGGATCTGTTTGGCGTGAATTTCGAAATCCGAAGCCTGGCCCTGGAAACCGCCTAACGGCTGGTGAATCATTACCCGTGAATTCGGCAGACAATAGCGTTTGCCCTTAGCACCACCGGCCAACAGGAAAGCGCCCATACTGGCAGCCTGCCCCATGCACACGGTACTGACGTCGGGTTTGATAAACCGCATGGTATCGTATATCGCCATACCGGCCGTTACCACGCCACCCGGCGAGTTAATGTAGAGATAAATGTCTTTATCCGGATTGTCCGACTCCAGGAACAACAGCTGTGCCACAATCAAATTGGCCATATGGTCTTCGACCTGACCACAACAAAAAATCACCCGCTCTTTCAACAAACGAGAATAAATATCGTAAGAACGCTCACCCTTAGAAGTCTGTTCGACCACCATTGGAACAAGCTGTGCCATTGGGTCCTGAATATCACTCGACATTAATTTAATGCTCCTGAAATAAAAATGGCTCGTATGAGGTCATACGAGCCATTAAACCAAGCAGATACGGAGTCCGTCAAGGATTCCGTCTTGATCTTACTGCTTTGGGTTCATAATATCGTCAAAGCTCGCTTCTTTCTCAGAAACGTTTGCTTGCGACATCACGTAGTCAATTGCCTGCTCTTCCAAGGCCAGGTTACGAACCTGTTGCATCATGTCATTGTTCGACTTGTAGTACGCAACCACTTCTTCAGGGTCTTCGTACGCAGAAGCCGCGTTCGCAATGATGGCGTCAACTTTTTCGTCATCTGGCTTCATTTCGTTTTGGCGAATCACTTCACCCAGTAACAAGCCAACTTTAACGCGTTCTTTTGCCTGTTCTTCGAACAGTTCTGCCGGCAATTCAGGCATTTGCTCTGGGTTGCCGCCGAAACGTTGTGCAGCCTGCTTACGCAGCGCGTCGATTTCCTGGTCGATCATCGCTTTTGGCAACTCAACGTCGTTATGCTCAACAATACCCTTCAGCACCTGATCTTTCAGCTTACCTTTAACGGCATTGTTCAGTTCGCGTTCCATGTTTTTACGCACTTCAGCTTTTAGCGCATCAACACCGCCTTCTTTAACGCCAAACAACGCCACAAACTCGTCGTTCAGTTCTGGCAGTTCACGTTCTTCAACGGTTTTCGCGGTAACCACGAATTGCGCGTCTTTCCCTTTCAGGTTTTCCGCGTGGTAGTCTTCCGGGAACGTCACTTCGATGGTCTTTTCTTCGCCCGCTTTGATGCCTTTGATTTGGTCTTCAAAGCCAGGAATCATGCGGCCTTCGCCCAGTTCCAGCTGGAAGTCTTCGGCTTTACCGCCTTCGAATTCTTCGCCGTCAATTGAACCGACAAAATCCATGGTTACACGGTCGCCTTTCTTCGACTTACGCTTAACTTCTTTCCAGCCAGCGTGTTGCTTGCGCAACGTTTCCAGCATGTTGTCGACGTCTTCGTCAGTAACTTCAACCGCAGGCTTTTCAATAGCGATTTTATCCAGGTTTTTCACTTCAACTTCTGGATACACTTCGAACGTCGCAGTGAACTCAAGGTCTTTACCCGGTTCATTCACTTTAGGTTCGATAGCAGGCGCGCCGGCAGGGTTTAATTTTTCCTGCATGACCGCTTCGTAGAATTTGCTTTGCATCACACCCGATGCCGCGCGCGAACGAGCTTCGCGACCAAACAGCTTCTGCAGCACGTGTGGAGGAATTTTTCCCTTACGGAAACCGTTCACACGACGGTGACGGTATTCTTCTTTCAGTAAACGTTTGACTTCGTTGTCAATAGTATCCGCCGGTACCGAAATGGTGACGCGACGTTCTAAACCTTGAGTTGTCTCTACAGAAACCTGCATTGCTTCATTACCTCGGTTTCAATCAATGAATGTCGTGCGCCCCTTTTGTTATCAAATGCTAATCAAAAGATGTGGGCACCACAACGGCGTTGACCTTTAAAAATGACGCAGCATTATAGCGAGGTAACCGACGCGAGTCGAGAGGCTAAGAGGAAAAAAGCTGGCGGGCGTGCGTTAAAAACGCACGCTACTGTTCCAATTTTAAGATGAGGTTATTGATTTCACCCAGTCGATCCGGTTTATCGCCGCGCATATTTTCCTGATCAGCAACTTCCGTTTCGTATTCATCGTAACGCCACTGTTTGAGGATTTCGAGCTTCTGTTCTTTGCTCAGATCGTCACGCTTCAGAACATTTTCAGGCTCACCGAACGTACCCGCGGGATTGCGCAAACAGGTTTCATAATCAGCCATTGCGACCTCCAATAATGTACACTAGCGAAGAAAGATTCTGACGTTAAGTCTAGTTGTAATGAGGGGATACGCAAATAAATCGGCAGACGATCAGATAACCGCAGTAACAATAATGGTCGGCGAGACTGGATTCGAACCAGCGACCCCTTGGACCCAAACCAAGTGCGCTACCAAGCTGCGCTACTCGCCGAAAACCTAGATTGTTCACTGGAGGAAAAAAGAAGTGGGGTGGATGATGGGACTTGAACCCACGACAACCGGAATCACAATCCGGGGCTCTACCAACTGAGCTACACCCACCACTGATAGACTTTTGTTTGGCGCGTTCTGGCGCACCCGGCAGGATTCGAACCTGCGACCGACGGCTTAGAAGGCCGTTGCTCTATCCAGCTGAGCTACGGGCGCATATCGAACTTTTCCTGCAACCGCCTGCTTTTATAAATGGTCGGCGAGACTGGATTCGAACCAGCGACCCCTTGGACCCAAACCAAGTGCGCTACCAAGCTGCGCTACTCGCCGAACTTTCATAAAAGCGTGTTATCAGCTTGCTGGCTGACAACGGGGGCGAATATTACCTGCTGCGATTGTCAGCGTCAAACATTTTTTGCGAAACAATGACTGAGTGGCTACTTTTGCAACAAGCTGTCTATTTTTAGCACATTATCACTCAAAAAGCCGTCACTTTTGCCGTACTATCGTACAGTGACAAGGCATCGCAAAACTCGTACACTATAACGCCAGACCAAACACTCATCATCTAGCTTGGGGAATAACCGACACATGCCCGCACAAATTATCGATGGTAAAGCAATCGCTGCCGCCGTTCGAGAACAAGTAAAGTCGCAAATCAGTGAACGTATCAACAGTGGCCTGCGCGCGCCGGGGCTCGCCGTAGTTCTGGTCGGCAAAGATCCCGCCTCCGAAGTGTATGTCGGCAATAAACGCCGCGCCTGTGAGGAAGTCGGCATCAAATCCTTTGATTATGATTTACCGGATTCCTCCTCACAACAAGAGCTTGAGGCGCTGATTGACCAATTGAATGACGATCCGCAAATCGATGGAATCCTTTTGCAGTTGCCGTTACCGGCCGGACTTGATGCAACGCCAATTCTTGAACGGATCCGTCCGGACAAAGACGTCGATGGTTTTCACCCTTATAACATCGGTCGATTGGCACAACGCATCCCGGCGCTGCGCCCCTGCACACCCAAGGGCGTTATTACCCTGCTGGAAAGCACCCAGATCGATTTGCACGGGTTAAATGCGGTCGTGGTCGGCGCTTCCAATATCGTTGGCCGTCCAATGAGCCTTGAGCTATTGTTGGCCGGTGCCACCACCACAGTCTGTCACCGTTTTACTAACGACCTTGAGCAACACGTGCGCCGCGCCGACATTTTAGTGGTTGCGGTGGGCAAACCTGAGTTTGTTCCCGGTGATTGGGTGAAACCCGGTGCCATCGTCATTGATGTCGGTATGAATCGTCTTCCTGATGGCCGTCTCACCGGCGACGTGGAATATGCCGCCGCAGCAGAACGAGCCGGTTGGATAACGCCGGTACCGGGGGGCGTCGGACCAATGACCGTTGCCTCGCTGATTGAGAACACTTTACAGGCCTGCGTCGATTATCACGACTAACGGCGATAGCCGCTGAGCATCTCGTGTTGTGCCGAACTGCTCAGCGGCCACTGCGGTCGGCCCTGACCGTTGCCAAGCACGCAGTTACCCCGCCACAACGCAAGCTGCCCCAGAAATTCGGCCACCAACGGAATCGTTAAATCTTCACACCATTGTGTTTCGATACGCAGTACCCGTGCCTTGGCCCATGCTTCGGAGTCCTCCTGAGCCTGACGGGCCGCATAGTGATCAACGGCAATTTCCCTGATGTAACGACGCTGTTCATTATCCCAGCGCCGCTCGGCAAACCGCTGAAAATCTTGCTTGGTCGGTTGCAATACCTTTAACCGTCCGTATAGGGCATAATGAATCCCTTGCTCCACCACCGCTTCGGTCGCTGCGGCGACGGCTTCACTGTGTTGCAGTTGTGGTTTGACACCGGCCATCCCCAAAATCAACATATTACGCATTTTGCTCTGGTTGCCGTGATTGATGGCCCCCACCCTGACGGCATACTGGGTTGCCGTATGCAATGTCTGCTGAGCCCACCACAGCCACAGCAATTGAGTAATAAAACAAATAGCCAATAAAATGATTGGCCATACCACCACAAACTCGGTCACCGCCTGAGCTCGTTGTCGGTGCAATGACGACAATCTATGGCGCAACATAACCAATGACCTTGACGCTCAATAGCGGCGGTTGCCAGTGATAATCGTTAAAGTCTTTCATCAGCAAGGTCACCGACGGTCGATGGATTTCAGCCCGCATGATCAGACGATGTTGATCGGCTTCAAACTGCCAACCACCGGTATCCGGGAACACCAATGACTGCGACAACAAAGCGGCGCTGACCAATTCACTCTGGCTGTCGGCAAAACGTCCGTGCAGGCGGTAAAAGTTGCGTTGCGCCTGTTGCAGTTGCAGCATCGATAGCCGCCACACCTGTACCTGCTGTAACGCCTGTTGCTGTTGCCAGAGGGCAAACCAGCTCAATGACAGCGTCGCGGCCACTGCCAATGCCGCGACAGCCGATAGTAAGGTCATGCCTTGGTTGGGCATGTTAGCCCTTGAAAGTAGCTGTAAAATCACCTGCTGCATATGATGAAACTACAGTCTGGTCAGATAATTCTTTAACCAAGCGGGCACCTTCTTCATCAGAGTTAACATTTGTAAATCTCACAATATATTGTGTCGGTACTGTTGTATCAGGGCCAATCATTACATCCCCACCCCAGGGGTTTTTCTCTACACCATTCCCCCAGGTCGCCGGAACCGCACCGATAGCGCTCAGTTCGGTAATACTGATACCGGTATAGACGCCCGTATTCGGTCGCCACATTTGCGCGCCCGATTGCAGCGTCGTGATCATGCTTTTCGCTTCTGAAATGCGCGAATTGGACACCGCCCAATCACGCAGCACCAGCGTTCCCAGGGTGGCGATAGCGATAATACTCAAAACCGCTAACACCTCGATAAAGGTAAACCCACGTTGTATCACTCGTTTCATCATTACTCTCCTTGTTGATAAATCCGTCCCTGTCATTGCAGTAAGGCCATCATCGTTTGCCCACCCGCCTGCAACAGTAGCAATAACAGCGCAACAATAACCCCATACAGCAACGCCAACGTCAGCCATTGTCGTCGCAACAACTGTCGCCGAATACTGGTATCGCAACGCAATGCGGTACGCCAAAGGCCGTCAACGGCGGCGCCGTTGTGACCGCTGTTGTGTAACCGAAATAATAACTCCGGTGTCAGCAGCCCGGTGCTCATCACCTGCGACAGATGCTGTTCTCCGCGAGCCAGCCGGTTTGCCATACATTGCAGATGATACCCGGCATATGGGTTTGACAGCGGCTGCAAACGCCGCAGGCTGTCTTGCAGACTCAGTCGGTGCCGTAACAGTAACGCCACCATCTGCGTCACCCAGACCGCGCTCATGGCGCGTTGGTAGCCGAACAAACCCAATCGTTCCAGTCGCCAGCGCCAGGGCGCTATCCAATGGCGCCCCAGCCAACGATAAAACAGCCACAGCCCGACCGCCGTGCATAGCAACACGACACCCCACTGCATCAATAATTCGGCCAGCGACAGCACCACGTTAATGCTCCAGTGCTCCACCGGCACCGTTGCGTGCGCCAGCAGCCGAGGCAAGTACGATTGCCCTGCCGCCAGCGTTGCCGTCAGTACCAGCGCCAGCACAAACATCGGGTACAGACGCTGCCGCCAGAGGCTGAGCTGTAACTGATAACGACGTCGCTGAAAGTCGCGGTAACCATGCAGCAAATCGGTCAAACAGTCACTCTGCTGTCCCAGCGCGAAAACCTGTAATAATTCAGGGTTCAGGCAGTCTTTTAAGCCACTGATCATGGGGCGACCACTGCGCAGACACTGATAAAGTCGTTCGGCCATCCGCGCTTCCGCCGCCAAACCGTACTGTTGCGCACTCAAACACATTGCCTGCGCAGCCTGGAGCGGACTGCAGCCATCCTCCAACCACAGGCAATAATCCTCCACCCATTGCCACTGCCGAGTTGTCGACCAACGCAGTAACAACGACGATTTAGCAGGCACGAGGGCCCTCGGGCTGGTACTGATACACTTGCGCCGGTTCCGACAAGCTGCCGCGAGCGCCGGGTTGTGCACGCCAGCGTGCCGCCATCGACTGCCAGCCCTGCTGACACAAGTAGTCTCGCCAGCCACTGTAATCCTCGCGACGGAGAAAACGGCGCGCCGGATGATCCATCAACACATATTCGGCAACCAGCAGCGACTCCGCTCCGCGGTGCACCAAATGCTGTGCGATAATGCCCTGCAACACACCGGTTGCAATCAGTTCATTAATGCGCAGACCAAGGTTGGTCAGGCGCTGAATCGCGCCAATACAGTCATGAGCGTGTAACGTTGCGGTCACCAGATGCCCGGTCAAGGCAGCCATCAAAGCGGCTTGGGCAGTCTGCGCATCGCGAATTTCACTGATCGAAATCACATCAGGATCTTCCCGTAGGGCAATTTTGATGTGCTCTGAAAAATGCTCGGATTGTCCATCGACCCAACGTTGTTCCACCCCCGGCTGAACAATTTCAATCGGATCTTCCAGTGAAATGATTTTCCGATCCGCCCCAAACAGTTGATTTACCGCCGCCAGCGTCGTGGTTTTGCCATGACCGGTGGCGCCAACGATTAAAATTAACCCATGCCGGTGACGGATCAATTCGTGGATCCCGGCCTGCACATCGGCGGCCATATTCAATTGGCTCAAACTGAGCGCCTGCTGCTGTTCCGGCAATAACCGCAGGGTCACCGCAAAGCCATGATTAATCGGTGACTTCTGTAACCGCAAACGAACCCGCTGCGCTTCGTGCTCGGCGGTCGCCGGCAACAGCAGTTCGATACTGGCACTGTCGCAACTGTCTTCATTAAACACCTCCCGATAATCATTACTGTAAGTATTCAGCGCCGCCGCAATGGATTCCACCATGGCTTCCCGACTGCGGTGCCGAGCCCCGATCAGGCGTCCTTTGACACGAAAATTAACCACCGCCCGTACCGGCGTAAACCGCAAATGAATGTCTGACGCCTGCATCGCCAGTGCTTCGCTCACCAGATCCGTTAAGGTCTGTTGTGCGCGAGTGGTATTCATTTGCCCGTTCGGCTGACTCAGTAAACCGTCCCCACCATGTTCGCGCTCGGCCTCGTCCAACAACGAGCGAATATTCGCGGCGCTGGCAAATGCGGTAACCACCGGCTTTTGCAACCGTTCCTGCAGCATTTGCTTAACGTTATTCATCTCCAGTTGCGCCTGCCGCGGCACCGCCGGAGAACACACCAGCATGCCGGCTTCGGTTGCGAGAATGGCCAGCTCCGGCTGAGCATTACTGCGCCAGCGTTCCGACAATTCAAGACAATAACTGAGAATCGAGGGCGGAATGACACACCCCTGTAGCTCACTGCTCTCAACTAGCGCTTCGGCCATGATGGTTCTCCAACGGCGGGTAAGGTTTTGCGATGCCAGTGCGGCTGTTGATTGACCTGATAACGCGTCAAGCTCAGGCCCGTAAAACGGACCGTACTGACCAGTTGATGGGGTCGCGCCGGCGCAATCGCTTGCTGCGGCGATTGAGTGCGCCCATTAAGTTCAGCCAATTGCTGTAATAGTTCGGCGTGTTGTAACTGCAACTGTGCTAATTCATTGTCCAGCTGCTGTTGCTGGATTTGTAACTGCACCTGCTGATAACGTTGATTCAGTGCCTGCACATCGACCGTCGATTGCGGCGGTGACGGCAGTGCTGACGCTGCCACACTGTATATGCTCAGCAGCGCCAATGGCATTGAGCGGTTGTTGTTCTTCATTGCACCACCTTCCCTGTCGTGGTTAACACCCATTCTCCATTCCAGCCTTTGCCGACCGCCTGCAGCGACGCCGAGTCGCTGTGCAGGGCTAACGGCAACAACCGCTGTATCAATTCATTAAGCTGTGCCAGTGACCAGTTTTGCCAACGCAGGATCAGTTGCTGTCCTTGTTGCGACAACGATAGCCCAGGCCGCTGCTCCGCCAACAGCAACAATGCTTCACCGTGTAACTCAGAAACGGTTGGTGCCTCAGCCTGCGTGCGCCGTTGCAGCGTTAATGACAGTTGTTGCCGGCGCGTCAACGGCATCCGTTGCGATGCGGTCTGCCAGCCCACCGCATCGGTGCGCTGTAAAGAATGCAGAGCGAGCGGAGCATGACCACGGTATTCAAACGATAACGAGGCACCGCTAAGCGTTATTCCGGTAAGTTCCCAGGGGCCATGCCAACGAGACTCCGCAACGGGTAACAGCGCTGTCATCACCTGTCCGGCAGGCAGCCATGACAGTACCGCCACAGCCGTGGCGTCGGCATCATGATCCATCGCCGGTTTAGTCGGCCAGCCGTACCAAAGTCCAACGGCCACACCGCCAACCACCAGCAACAAAGCTGCCGTCAGGCGCAACCGGCGGCGACGCCGGTAGTTCGGCAGGTAATGTAACTGCTCCAGTGCCAGCAATCGCTGGTGACGAAATTTCACCGGCACTTGCCCGGCGTCCGTCCATGGCGCCGGTAACTCCTCATTCCAGCCATGTTGCAGGCACTGCGCCGCTGCCCGGTCACGACACTGCTGTTGAAACTCCTCGACACACGCGGCCAACGGCTGCTGACACACTCGAACCAGTTGCCCCTGATGCCAATGGATCAGCAATGGCCCCTGGCCATGCTTGACCAAAATCCAGCAATCACTGTGTTGATCGAGTTCGGCGGAGACACTCATTACCAGGTCACAACATTCGCTGGTTGCCAGCGACAGCCACCAGTTGCCGCCGACAAAATACAGTCGTGCATAGTGATAACCGAGCTGCTCAGCTCTCTGCCTGACTGCCTTCAGCGGCGGCTGGCGAATGCCCCAGCATTCACGGAATAAACCTATCGCCAGATGCATCAGTGTTCGGCCCCGACAATATAAGGCGTTAGCAGCAACAGCGTTTCGCTGTTGCCGAGTGCATGCTGAACGTCGCCGCCTGCCAGCCAACTGAATAAGCCACGCTGTTCACCGTGCTCACTGCGCGATTGTTGTAACCCCGACAGCAGCAGTGTTTGCCGATGGCCGACCATGGCTTTGAGAAAAAACGTTTTCCGCGATGTGCGCGGTGTTTGTATCTGCTGCTCACCGGAAGACACCGTATCCAGCCCTTTCAATGCGCTGAGGCTTGAGGACAATTGCAGGATCACCTGTTGCTGTTGAATTTTCGGCAGCAAAAACAATTCAAAGCCGGTCGTCACCCGCCCGGGAAGCAACAGCTGTTCGGTACCGACGTTAGGGGTGCTGGTTGAACCGGCCGAGGCTAAATAACTGGTTTCGTCCTCGACCAAAATACGCGCCACCTGATTGTTTAACGTCAGCACCCGCGGCTGATGGCTGATGCGCACCTGGCCCTGCTGCTGCAGCGCATCGATCAATACCTGCGAGCCACGAAAAGCACCGCTGTCACGTTGCAGTCCCAACGATAACACTGACTGTACCGCAGCGGCGGAGGTGTTGGCGGCCGCCGTTAACGGACCGATGCCATCGATATGCCGCAGCAGCTGCCAGTCAATGGCGTATTGCTCACGGTCGTTAAAGGTCACTTCGATCACCTGCACGTCAATCGCGACCTGCTGCGTTAACTGTCGGTTCAGATCGGCAATATAGTCAGCCACCGACGCCATCACGGCAGGCGTGTCCTTAACCACTACCGAGGTTGAGCTCTGATTGATCGATAGTTCGCCCCGCTCCGACAGCATCAACGTCAGCGTCCGCTCAAGGTCCTGCCACAGCGATAACTGCTCGGAGGCAAAATTTAAATATTGTTGTGATTGTGGCACCAGTCCGGCAACGGTTTCAGCACGCTGATGCGGCCTGTTGCGCTGGCCCTGATCACCCAGCATAAAGCGCGTGTCACCGGATAAAAACGACACATCAAAGCGACGCACCTCCAACTGCCTTACTTCGGCGCGGGCCGCAAACGGTTCAATGATTAATTGATGCGCATTGGCAATCCAGGCTAACAACTCCCCCACCGTACCCTGGTGATCGGCAAACACCAACGCATCGGTATCCACTTCGTCGGCCACCACGACCCGCACGCCAAGCGGGGACAGGAGTTGTTGCAAGGCTTCGAGCAACGTTATACCGCGCATATCCGCCTGCACCTGTTGGCTAAACCAGGCCGGCTTGTCAACGCTGGCTTGATCCAGCGCCGGCACATAAAACTCGTCACTGACCACAACGGTTTGCTGCGGCGTCGGTAAACGCTGGTAGGGATAGCGATCAGCCAACTGTTGATGGGTTGTTTGCTGTAACGCATCCGCTCGTTGCAGCAATTGTTGCGGACTTTGCACACAAGCGCTAAGCAGCAACCCACTCAGCATCGGCAAAGCGCAGCGCAGGCGTGCCGACACCGTCATAGTGCAGCAGCGTCTCGATAGCGCACCACGGCGCTGTGGTTGGGGTGCATGACGAGCTGTAAATGATATGGCTGCAGCACACGCCGTAATACTTCCGCCCAACTGCCGGCGCGAACCGTATGTTCGGTTGGCCATTGGTGATGCGGGGACGCCTGCCAATCGAGCACTTTGATGGCCAGGTGTTCACGCAGTAACTGCCGAATTTGTGGTTCTAGTTGTCCGCGTTGCAACTGCATCGCAACGTCTGCGGGTGTGGTTACGGCCGTGGTCTGATGTGGCGTAGCTGAGGCATCTAATTGCAGTGGCTGGCAAGGCGCTAATTCGGTCGCCGCTGCCGGCGCAGCGACGACCGGAAATGCCAACATAATGCAACAACTGCAAAGTTGAGAGAGGGATACACGTTGCGACATTATTGGACCTCCTTGTCCCGTTGACAGTGTCTTCCTGACACCCGTCAACTGTAGAAAGAAGATCCGTTACTGCCTAGTGGAAAACACCGACACAGGCTGTAGGAAATTGACTACTTTTTATCGATTTCCCAACGACCGTTGTTATAAAACGCCTTCCAGCCGGTCTGCTTTTTATTGATTTCGGTAACCACGTACTGCTCTTTGGTTTTGCGCGAAAAACGCACAATCGCATCGTTACCGTCATCGTCTTCCTGCGGTGCTTCGGCCAGATACTTAAACTTCTCCGGCAAACGGTCTTTAAAGCGTGCCAGTTCTTTCACCGTCACCGCGCGGGTCTCACGCGATTTGGGGAAGGTATTGGCGGATAAAAAGATACCCGAAGCGCCGTCACGCAGAACAAAATACGCATCGGAATCTTCGCACGGCAGTTCCGGTAACGGCACCGGGTCTTCCTTCGGTGGCGCCGGCTCACCGTTGCGTAACAACTTACGGGTGTTCTTACAGTCGCTGTTGGTGCAACCAAAGTACTTACCGAAACGCCCTGATTTAAGCTGCATTTCAGCACCACATTTATCACACTCGATGGTTGGACCATCATAGCCTTTGATGCGGAACGAGCCTTGCTCAACCAGATGACCGTCACAGGTCGGATTATTACCGCAAACGTGCAATTTACGCTTCTCGTCAATCAGGTAACTGTCCATGGCGGTGCCACATTTCGGACAGCGTTTTTTCGCCCGTAACGCTTCGGTTTCGGCCTCATCGTCATCGGAAACTTTAACCGCTTCCTCCCCCGGCACCAGATTGAGTGTCTGTGTACAGCGCTCTTTCGGCGGCAGGTTATAGCCGGAACAGCCCAGGAATACCCCGGTCGACGCGGTACGAATACCCATCTTGCGGCCGCACTTCGGACAATCGATGTCGGTCAGCACCGGCGGATTGCCGCGCATACCCCCTTCGGTCGGTTCCAGTTCGGCTTTTTCCAGACGCTCTTTAAAGTCCTGATAGAACGAATCCAGCGTTTGTTTCCAGTCTCGTTCGCCGGCGGCGATATCATCCAGCGCCTGTTCCATCTCGGCGGTAAAGTTGTAATTCATCAACTCGGTGAAGTTTTCGATCAGTCGATCGTTAACGATCTCACCCATTTTTTCCGCGTAAAAACGGCGGTTCTCAACTTTTACGTAACCGCGATCCTGAATCGTCGAAATGATCGACGCGTAGGTTGACGGACGACCAATACCCCGTTTTTCCAGCTCTTTAACCAGCGAGGCTTCGCTGTATCGAGCCGGTGGCTTGGTAAAGTGTTGCTGCGGATCCAGTTTCTGCAGGTCCAGGGTGTCGCCTTTGTCGACGTCCGGCAAAATCTGATCACCGTCTTTTTTGCTACCGGACGGCGGCATCACTTTGGTCCAACCGGCAAATTTCATCACCCGACCGCGGGCTTTAAGTTCGAAATCACCGGCCTGTGCCGTCAGAGTGGTGCTGGTGTATTTCGCCGGTACCATCTGGCACGCCACAAATTGCCGCCAAATCAGCTCATACAGACGCTGTGCGTCACGTTCCATCTGCTTTAACTGTTCGGCTTTCACCGCCACATCCGATGGACGAATCGCTTCGTGAGCTTCCTGAGCGCCCTCTTTTGAACCATAGCGGTTGGGCTTCTCCGGCAGATAATTTTTCCCAAACTGTTCTTCAATTAACGCCCGGCAGGAGGCAACAGCATCGGCACTGAGGTTCGTTGAATCGGTACGCATGTAGGTAATGTGACCGGCTTCGTATAAACGTTGTGCCAGGGTCATGGTTTTCTTAACACCAAAACCCAGTCGCGTACTCGCTGCCTGCTGCAGCGTTGACGTAATAAATGGCGCTGACGGACGACTGCTGGTTGGTTTATCTTCCCGTGCAATAACCTGGTAACTGGCGTCTTTTAACGCCTCCAGCGCGCGTTGTGTTTGCGCTTCGTTATTCGGACGGAAGGTTTTGCCCTGTTCTTTGGCCACCTGCATGCGCAGTTCGTCACTCGACGGCGTCATTAAATCGGCAAACACATCCCAGTACTCTTCCGGGACGAAGGCTTTGATTTCGCGTTCACGCTCTACAACCAGCCGCACGGCGACGGATTGCACCCGTCCGGCCGACAGTCCGCGGGCAATTTTTTTCCACAGCAACGGCGACACCATAAAGCCGACCACCCGGTCGAGGAAACGCCGGGTCTGCTGCGCGTTAACCCGCGCCGTATTTAACTCTGCCGGGTGCTTAAAGGCTTCTTGAATCGCCGATTTGGTGATCTCGTTAAACACCACTCGCTGATAACGATTATCGTCACCCCCGATCAGTTCTTTTAAGTGCCAGGCAATAGCTTCCCCCTCGCGGTCCAAATCCGTTGCGAGAATGATGGCATCGGATTTTTTCGCCAGTTGCTGCAGTTCCTTGACCACTTTTTCTTTGCCCGGCAGCACTTCGTAATGGGCTTCCCAATCGTGCTCGGGATCAATACCCATACGCGCAATCAGGCGTTTGTAATCGCGCTGCTTCTGATAGCGTTCTTTTTCTTCCGGTGCCATCTTACGAATTTCTGCAGCCGGTTTGCTCGGTACTTTTTCCACCGCTTTGGTGGGCAGATCACGGACATGACCGACACTGGACTTAACGACAAAGTCCTTACCCAGATACTTGTTAATCGTTTTAGCTTTTGCCGGGGACTCGACAATAACGAGCGATTTCGCCATAGATTTTATGCTTCTCTTGATAATGTATGACCGACGATATAAGTATTCGACGACGTGATTACAACTGTCACTTGGTCAGTATTTCCTTTTTTTAGGTATATCGGTAATTGCTGGCAGAAACAACCATTGTCCGACAATTTGATAAAAATTCGCACAACTGACATAAACAGTCAGCTTGGCTGCGTTAAGCCAAAGCCCGCAAAAATAAAGGCTTACAAGCTAGCTTTAACAACGTATAATAGCGTCAATCCGATCAATTCGACGCACTATTACAGGAGCGCCTGAACGTGACCATGCAACATTTTGAAGTAAACTATGACGGCCTCGTCGGCCCGACACACAACTACGCAGGCCTGTCATTTGGCAACGTTGCCTCATTGGCCAATGCCAAATCATCGTCGAGCCCGAAGGATGCTGCCTTGCAGGGACTGCAGAAAATGAAAGCGCTGCACGACATGGGTATGAAGCAGGGTGTGCTGGCGCCGCAGGAACGTCCTGACGTTTATGCATTGCGCCGGGTCGGCTTTACCGGCACCGACGCCGAAGTGTTGTACAAAGCGGCCACACAAGCGCCGGCCATCTTTCAGGCGGTTTGTTCCGCGTCCAGTATGTGGACCGCCAATGCGGCAACGGTATCGCCAAGCGCAGACACGGCCAACGGTAAAGTGCACTTTACGCCGGCCAACCTGACCAATAAATTCCATCGTTCGCTGGAGCCGCAAACCAGCGGTCGTATCCTGCAGGCGATGTTCAGCAACGAACGTTACTTCCATCATCATAAGCACTTACCGGATAACGAGCATTTTGGTGACGAAGGCGCCGCCAACCACACCCGTCTGTGTCGTGAATACGGCCACGCCGGTGTCGAGTTGTTTGTCTATGGCCGACATGCCTTTGATTCATCAAAGCCGGCACCAAAGCGTTACCCGGCTCGGCAAACACTGGAAGCCAGTGAAGCCATCGCCCGCCTGCACGGTCTGTCAGAGGACAACACGGTGTTTATCCAACAGAACCCGGATGTGATTGACCAGGGCGTGTTCCATAACGACGTGATTGCCGTCGGCAATCAGAACGTGCTGTTCTATCACGAGCAGGCATTTGCCGACACCGAAGCCAAACTGGCGGAGATTCAGCAGAAATTTGGTGACAGTGAATTACACTTTATCAAAGTCAATACGGCCGACGTCAGCGTCGAAGACGCGGTCAGCACCTATTTGTTTAACACTCAGTTGATCACGCCACCAGACGGCAAGATGACCATCATCGCGCCGACCGAGTGTGAAGAGAACCCGCGCGTTAAGGCGTACCTCGACTCGTTAGTCAGCCGTGGTGGTCCGATCCAGCGGGTAGAATTCTTTGACGTTAAGCAGAGTATGCGCAATGGCGGTGGTCCGGCGTGTCTGCGTCTGCGTGTGGCGTTAAATGACGAAGAGCTGGGTGCGGCCAACCAGAACTGTTTGATGTCTGACGAGCTGTTTGCGCGCCTTAATAAGTGGGTTAATAAGCACTACCGCGACGAGTTGGCGGTGGATGATCTTCGTGATCCGGCTCTGCTGGAGGAGTCACGCGCCGCCTTGGACGAACTGACGCAAATCCTGAAACTGGGTTCAGTCTACGCGTTCCAACGCTAGACACGGGCTTACGCCCGCTTGCCAGGCCAGGCACGCCGAAGTGCGTGCCGCCCGGCAAGCCGCCTTAGGCGGCGTCTGCCGCGCAGCGTTTAATCGTTGTCGTTGTGCAGTTCCAGGTTGGCGTCTTCACTGCCGTCACGCTGTGCTTTAGCCGTGTCGTTGCGCGCCGCATCCAACTGATCCAGGTAATCCTGACTGATATCACCCGTCACATACTCACCGTTAAACACCGACGTTTCGAAGCGCTGAATGCTTGGGTTTTCCTGACCAACAGCCGCTACCAGGTCTTCCAGATCCTGATAAATCAATCCGTCCGCTTTGATCATGTCACAAATCTCGATCGATTCACGGCCATGACCAATCAGTTCGTTGGCGCTTGGCATGTCAATGCCATAAACGTTCGGGAAACGAATTTCCGGCGCTGCTGAGGCGAAATAGACCTTCTTTGCCCCGGCATCACGAGCCATCTCAATGATTTGCTCCGACGTCGTTCCGCGCACGATAGAATCGTCCACCAACAACACGTTCTTGCCTTTAAACTCGGCACTGATGGCGTTCAACTTACGACGCACCGATTTACGTCGTTGAGTTTGCCCCGGCATGATAAAGGTACGGCCGATGTAGCGGTTTTTAACAAAACCCTGGCGGTACGGTAAATCCAGCGCACTGGCAATTTCAAGCGCGATATCGTTGCTGGTTTCCGGTATTGGAATAACCACATCGATGTCCAGATCGGCGTAATCCCGCTTAATTTTCTCACCCAGTTTACGACCCATATTAACCCGTGACGCGTACACCGAAATACCGTCGATAAAGGAATCCGGACGAGCAAAATAAACATACTCAAAAATGCACGGGCAATGCTTCGGCTTATCCGCGCACTGACGCGAATACAATTTACCGTCGTTAGTGATGTAGATCGCCTCGCCTGGCTCAACATCACGCACGTATTTAAAGCCGGTACCGTCAATAGCAACGCTTTCTGAAGCGACAATGTACTCATCACCGTCTTCGGTCTCACGTTTACCTAACGCCAGCGGGCGAATGCCCCAGGGATCACGGAACGCGACCAGGCCATGTCCGAGAATCATGGCTACCACGGCATAGGCACCACGGATTTTGCGGTGCACGGCAGTAATGGTACGAAAGATATCATCATCGTTCAGACGCAGGCTGTCGTTTTTATCCAGTTCATTGGCAAAAACGTTGAGCAGGATTTCGGAATCCGACGTCGTGTTGATGTGGCGACGCGCGGTTTTAAATAAATGATTATGCACGTCCGCGGCATTGGTCAAATTGCCATTATGAGCCATGGCAATGCCAAAAGGCGAGTTGACGTAAAACGGTTGAGCCTCCGCCGAGCTTGAGCTGCCTGCGGTTGGGTAACGCACATGGCCAATACCGACTTTGCCGGCCAGACGGTGCATATGGCGTGTATGAAAAACGTCACGAACCAGTCCATTGGCTTTGCGCAGACGCAAGGTGTTGTATTCATCCACCGTCATGATGCCGGCGGCATCCTGACCACGGTGCTGGAGCATGGTTAAACCATCATACAACGCTTGGTTAACGGGCTGCTTGCCAACGATACCAACAATACCACACATAAAACGATGACCTCTTAAACGGGTTTCGGGACTAAAAAGCTAGAGCTTGTTTCGAGATATTCAAAGAACCACTGAATGAACACGCCAAAATGCGGGATCAGGACCGAATCTTGCCACCATTGACTGTCGGACAAGCCCGTAAACGAATCCATGAAAAACAACAGCGCGGCCACAATTAAAACGCCGCGTAAGGCGCCAAACACCAGTCCCAACACGCGATCCGTGCCGGATAGTCCGGTATGTTCAACCAATTTGGATAAAATGTAATTGACGATGGCGCCGAGGATTAGGGTAACAACGAAAAGGATGGCGATAGCGGCTCCGTTACGGAGCATGGGGTCCTGCAGTTGGGTAATGTATACGGCCAGATCCTGATAAAACTGACTGGCGATAAAAAAGGCCGCAACCCAAATGACCAGTGATACCGCTTCTTTTATAAAGCCGCGAACCAAGCTGACCAGCGTTGATATCGCGATGATGCCAATTATGGAAAAATCTATCCAGAGCATAAGCACTCGTTAGCCCGTCAAAAAGTGTGCGAATTTTAACAGAAACCAGGCAAAAATGTGCCTTTTTTTCGTTAAGGTTTGTAGCTGAGCACTTTACCGTTAAGTCCGGTCAGTTTGGTCAGTGCCGGCAACTGTTTTTCCAGCTCCGCTTTCGAGGTGTCCGGCCCCACCATCAGCTTGGTCAAACGGCCGGACCGTTCACTGTAGGCCGCATAGCCTTTATCCCGTAATTGCACCACTAATTTATTGACGCTGTCGGCGTTACTGAAGGCACCAAGCTGAATAACGTAAGCTTCGCCGTCCGCGGCAAACTCTTTGGGCTCTCGCGGCGGTGCCTGAAGCGTTGCGGCGCTGTCGTCATTATTAATGGGCTGTGCCGTGTCAGCGGTCTTTTCCAGCTCGCTCTCATCGTTCTCGGCATCGTTCTGCTGCAACCGCGCACGAGTTTCCTCAGGCACAGGCTGCGGCTCCTGCAGCGCTACTTCCTGTTCCGGTTGCAAAGGAATGGTTTCGAATTCTTCGACCGTTTCGGCTTTTTCGCCGTCGAGCACATCGGGCAAAATAATGACGGCAAGTGCGACTAAGATGATGGTTCCAACCAATCGATTTTGTAGTGGGCTGGCCAAACTTAGCTCCTTATTCGCTGATTAATTCTGCCAACAGTGTAAAACGAGCCAAATACGAACACCAGCGGCTTTTCGTTTGCACTTGCTGCAGCATCAACGATGGCCTGTTCAAACGCCTGCTCAACCTGGTCAAAACACTGCACCTCGGCGTGGCTTTCCTGCAGGCTCGGCGCCTGCGCCAGAACCTGCGCCTGGTTACCCCGCGGTTCGCTCAAAGTGCCCAGATACCAACGTTGAATGCGACCTTGCAGCTGTGCAAAAACGGCATTGTGGTCTTTGTCTTTTAACATTCCCACCACCGCAACGATCGGCCGCTGCTTGTAACGCTTATTCAATACTTGCAGCAAATACTCCGCCGCGTGCGCGTTGTGCGCCACGTCCAGCAGCACATCGCAACCACCATAGCTCAATTGTTGCATACGGCCCATCAACTGCGCGCGCTGCAGCCCCGAGCGTATCGCATCGGCACTGACCGCCAGCGGTAACGACTCCAGCGCCGCTAACGCAGTCGCCGCATTCATCAGCGGTAGTTGCGGCAACGGTAATTGCAACAGGTTCGACTCGATACCTCGATAATGCCAGCAACCGTCCGCTTCACTGTAGCCGAAATGAGTACCACTCTGTCGCAGTTTTGCGCCGACTTCTTCAGCAACGGTTTTAATACTTTTCGGTGGGCGCTTATCACCGCAAATTAACGCCTTACCTGCGCGTGCGATGCCGGCTTTTTCGCGCCCGATCTGTTCGCGGTTATCACCGAGGAACTGAATATGATCAATGCCAATACTGGTCACTACCGCAACGTCAGGGTCAACCACGTTAACGGCATCAAGACGCCCCCCTAGCCCGACTTCAAGAATGGCAACATCCAGCGCTTGCTGTTGCATCAACCAAAATGCCGCCAACGTGCCGAATTCAAAATACGTTAACGAGGTATCACCACGCGCCGCTTCGATGGCGGTAAAGGCCTGTACATGCTGTTGCTCGCTCAGCATGTCACCATCAATGGTAACGCGTTCCCGGTAGTCAACCAGGTGCGGCGACGTGTACACCCCAACCCGATAACCGGCATCGCGCAGGATGTGCTCAAGATAACTGACGGTAGAGCCTTTACCGTTGGTACCGGCCACGGTGATGACATAACGAGCCGGCTTAGCCGCCGATGAGGATGGAGACAAACGCTGGTAAACCTGCGCGACCCGAGTCAGGCCAAGGTCTATTTCCGTGCTGTGGAGGTGCTCAAGATAATTGAGCCAGTCGCTTAGCGCCGAGTCCTTACCCGGCGCTGTGATGGTCTTCCCTGGGGACATACTTACGCCCTTTTGCTTAGGCCTTGACTAACGGCGCAGTGTCGTCGTCCTCTGCACTCACCGGCGATGGCAACTTCATCATTTTCGCCAGCAAGCGAGCAACGGTCGCACGCATTTCGCGGCGATCGACAATCATATCAATGGCGCCATGCTCGAGCAAAAATTCTGCGCGCTGGAACCCTTCCGGCAACGTCTGACGCACGGTCTGCTCGATAACCCGCGGACCGGCGAAACCAATCAGCGCTTTTGGTTCGGCAATATGGATATCGCCCAACATCGCCAAACTGGCTGAAACCCCACCCATGGTTGGGTCAGTCAGTACCGAAATATAGGGCAGTCCTTCCTCACTCATGCGGGCCAGTGCGGCTGACGTTTTCGCCATTTGCATCAATGACATTAAGGCTTCCTGCATACGCGCACCGCCGGAGGCCGAAAAGCACACCAACGGCAGTCGATGTGCCAGACACTCTTCGACCGCTTTAACGAATTTAGCGCCAACCACGGACGCCATTGAACCGCCCATAAAATTGAAGTCAAACGCCACGGCCACCACAGGAACGCCCTGTACGGTGCCACGCTGAGCGATCAGAGCGTCCTTCTCGCCACTGCTTTTTTGTGCAGCCGCGATGCGATCTTTGTATTTCTTCGAGTCTTTAAACTTAAGAATATCCTTAGGCTCAAGCTCGGCGGCAATTTCGGTTACCCCTTGCTCGTCTAAAAACAATTTCAGCCGCTCACGGCCGGTCAGCCGCATGTGATGATCACATTTCGGGCAAACGCTTAAGTTACGGTCAAGGTCGTTGCGATAAATGATCGCATCACAAGCCGAACATTTACTCCAAACGCCCTCAGGGACGTTTTTACGTTTATTCGATTTCGGCTTGGCAAGAATTCGTTCAATCCAGCTCATAGATGTTTGCTTTTGCACTCAGTGTCGTATTTGTTGAATAGCTTACATGGTAGCACAACTCGGTCAAGCAAAGAGGTCATAACAGTTTAGGGTGCAAACCATAATGGCCCCGGCTCCGGCGTGGGTAACTGCAGTTCATTCGGATAATCGACCTGCACCAGATACAAGCCGCCGGGCTTGGCGGTAGCCGCAGCCTGGGTACGGTCACGGCAGGCAAGCAGCTCACCCAACCATTCCGGTGGCTGCTGATGCCGACCAATAACAATCAGGCTACCGACAATATTGCGTACCATGTGATGTAAAAAGGCGTTCGCCTTGATATCGACGATAATAAAATCACCACGCCGCGTCACACTCAGGTGGGTAACTTCACGATGCGCCGAGTGCGACTGGCATTGGGCTGCTCGAAAACTGGTAAAATCGTGCTCACCCAGCAACGCCGGCGCCGCCGCCTGCATAGCCTGTTCATCCAGAGGATGATGATAGTGGCTAACGCCGTGGCTGTGAATACCCGGACGCAGACGCGTATTGGCAATAATGTAGCGGTAACGACGTGCGGTTGCACTAAAACGGGCACTGAAATCATCAGCTACCGGTTGCGCCCAGCGTACCGCAATATCAGCCGGCAGGTTACTGTTAACGCCAAGCGTCCAGGCCGCCGCCCGACGTTCCTGCGACACATCAAAATGCACCACCTGATTGGTGGCGTGGACACCGGCGTCAGTACGACCGGCACAGACCGTTTCGATCGGCTCATTAGCGACCTTGCTCAGT
The DNA here is from genome assembly GCF_002968395.1 of Idiomarina sp. OT37-5b. Classification (NCBI taxonomy): domain Bacteria; kingdom Pseudomonadati; phylum Pseudomonadota; class Gammaproteobacteria; order Alteromonadales; family Idiomarinaceae; genus Idiomarina; species Idiomarina sp. OT37-5b. The sequence continues at coordinate 825,984 of NZ_CP027188.1, read as the reverse complement.
GCTTTTTCCAGCCGCTCCTGAACCGTATCGACTTCCTGCTGACGTTGCCAGCCAAAATACCGGCTTCCGTCATATTCCAGACCCAGCGCAATTCGCATACCGCACCCTTACGAATAAAGTTATGAGTCTATCCGCGACAACAACGCTTTGGCATCTTTTGCCAGCCGTTCGTCGTCGTTATCAATCAATTGCTGCAAAATCTCACGGGCTTCGCCTTCTTCACCCATATCGATATAGGCACGGGCTAAATCCAGTTGTGCCGAGGCTTCTTCATCAAAGTCCGGCTCTTCATCACCATTAAAATCCTGCAACTCTTCGTCGTTCAGCAACTCTTCGACCTTGGCCGCATCGTACTTGTCTTCATCACTGTCGTCGCCATCACCATCGTCGGCGTCCTGCATCAGTGAATCAATATCAAGATAACCGCCGTCGTCGTCTGTTTGTTCTTCACCCGTCGCTTCCGGCGGGGACTGTGGCTTTGGTTCTGGTTCTGATTCTGATTGTGGCGCTGGTTCTGACGCTGGCTCGGCGGCTGTGCTGTCGTCACCAAACAGCGCGTCCAAATCCTCGTCGGCCTGTTGCTCGGCTTGCTCAAGGGCTTCATCGTCCTCCGGCAGCTCTTCCTCGATATCATCGAGGTCGCCCAGTTCTGACTCGAGCTCTTCTGACGCCTGCAGCAAACTGTCCAGGTCCTCGCCGTCCGCGTCGTCCGGATCCTCTTCATCGCCCTCTTCGATGCCTAACTGAGCAAGGGTTTCGTCAGCGGCATCCGGATCTTCATACTCTTCCGTCGGCGTGTCTGTGTCGCTTTCATCGTCTGCTGGCTCATCGGTATCCGATTCAGGTTCAGCGCTCGCTTCAGCGGCGGGCTCTGACTCTGGTTCTGATTCTGGTTCTGGCTCAGGCTCAGGTTGCTGTTCAGGTTCTTGCTCACCCTCAGCGGCTGCATCTGGCTCGTCATCGGCTTCTGGCTCAGGCTCGGATTCGGTTTCCGGCTCCGGTTGTTGTTCAGATTCTGGCTCAGATTCTGACTCTGGCTCCGACTCGGGTGCTTGTTCTGGTTCAGACTCGGGCTCTGCTTCTGATTCCGGCTCTGTCTCTGGTTCTGGTTCCGATTCCAGCTCAGCCTCTTGCTCAGCTTCCGCGTCAGCCTGCGCTTCCTCTTCATCATCGGACTCTGTCGCCGCGTCATCGTCATCATCATCCAATGACAAATCGAGCGCCGGTTCATCGTCGTCATCCGACTCCGAGAACAACCGATCCAACTCTTCCTGAGACAACTCGCTCGAGCCCTCATCGTCATCCGTATCAGCCTGACCCACATCGTCGTCATCCGTCGGCAACAGGTCAGCATCTTCATCCGCTAACTCATCATCAGCGCTTTGAGCGCTGTCTTTGTCCTGGTTTTGCGCTGACTCGTCTTCATCGTCTTCGTCATCAAGACGAATGCTAAAGTCGTCATCGTCATCGCCCAACTGACCGGTTTGTGTCAGTTCCGCTTCCAGCGCACTCAAATCATCGCCGAGCTCATCGTCATCATCGGCTGATGCATCACCATCGAGATTAAACAGTCCGTCATCAGCATTGTCCTGTCCGCCGGCCATCAGTTCGCGATCCAGTGCCTTCGACGCTTCTTCATCGTTCAGCTCTTCGACCTTCTTCGACGCCGGCACGTCCTCTTGTTCAACTTCCGGCTTGCGGCGGAAGACAAAGAAGTACAGCGCGAAAATCACCAGCAGTGCCGGCAGTATCGCCAATAACGCCAGATTCAGAGGGTTCTTCAACCACTCCATGAATCCGGAGCTGCTTTCGGTCACCTGTTCCTGCTGCTGCATTGCCAGCATTTGTTGCTGCTGTTGCAGTAGCTGATTAAATTGTTCTTCCAGTTCACCGGTCTGCTGCAAACCGGCCGACAACTCGTCAATGCGCTCAGCAAGGTTATCCAGCCGCTGCTGAATCGCCTCGTTTTCGTCATAAACCCGTTGCACCGCCTGCAACGATTGATTCACTTCGGCGCGCAACTCCGCAAAGCTCTGTTGTTGCTGTTGTTCAACCTCTTCAATCACCTGCTCCGCTCGCTCACGGGCTTCGTTCAGCACCTGCTGCTGTTCCGCGCGCGTTTGCCGGGTTTCCGTTTCGGCCTCGCTCAGACGTTGCTGTTGTGATTGTAGTTGTTGATCCGCCAGCACCCGACGCCGCGCCGTTTCCGGGTTGATCATGCGGATTTCCTGCAGACTCGGGATACGCAGGTAAAAACCGTCAAGCATACGGTTGATGTTGCCATCGACAAAGGCGCGCGGATTGGCCTGGGCAATCGCTACCATAGTTTGGTACTGGGTAACGCTGGAGTGCGGGCGATACTCGCGGGCGATCGCCCACAAGGTGTCAGCAGAAGTGATTGGGCCGTAGCGTTCCTGCCCCTCACGGACATCGGTAGCTTCCGAGCCTTTTTCGCCTTTGATGATAACGCCGTCCTGTTGCAACGGCGTTACAGGGGTTGCAGCAAGCGCAAGGGGGACGCTGATAAGGCCTATCAGTAAGCCGCTGATTAACCGGCGTCTTATCGTTGCTCGATGTGTGCGTCCAATGTTGGTTATCTTCATCCTTTAATCTCTGCCCGCGCTTTGCTGTTATTATTAACGGCGTCCATCATAAAAACTTTATGACATAAGCGTCGCCTTTTTACCACACTCTTTTCAACAACCCGTTACCAATATTCGCGAATCAAGTGCTCAGCAATTTGAATCGAGTTAGTCGCGGCGCCTTTGCGAATGTTGTCGGCTACCACCCACAAGTTCAAACCCTGCGGATGACTGATGTCTTCACGAATACGGCCAACAAAGACCTCATCGTGACCGGCGGCATTGCCAACCTGAGTCGGGAATTCTTCCCGGGTTTCCAGCAGAGTGATTCCCGGCGCGTCCTGCAACAACTGCTTCGCGTGCTCAGCAGTAATCGGCTGACGGGTTTCGATATGAATCGCTTCGGCGTGACCGAAGAATACCGGTACCCGCACCGCGGTCGGATTCACGCGAATGGTCGGATCATTGAGTATCTTCTGGGTTTCCCACACCATTTTCATTTCTTCTTTGGTGTAGTCGTTGTCCATAAACACATCAATTTGCGGAATGCAGTTAAAGGCAATCTGACGGCTGAAGTTTGCCACCGTCGGCTCTTTGCCGTTTAACAGTTCGGCGGTTTGCTTGGCGAGCTCTTCCATCGCTTCCTTACCGGCACCGGACACCGACTGGTAGGTGGCAACGTTAATGCGCTCAATACCAACCGCATCATGCAATGGCTTTAGCGCCACCAGCATCTGAATGGTTGAACAGTTCGGGTTGGCGATGATGTTGCGATTACGGAAGTCCGCCAACGCATAACCGTTCACTTCCGGCACCACCAGCGGGATGTCCGCTTCGTAACGAAATTCTGAGGTGTTATCAATCACCACACAGCCGGCTTCAGCGGCCTTAGGTGCAAATTCGCGGGAAATACTGCCACCGGCTGAGAAAAACCCAATATCAGCCTCACTCCAGTCGAACTCTTCGGCGTTGAGTACTTCGATGTCTTCGCCACCGAACTTTACCGTAGCACCGGCCGAACGCGCACTGGCGAGCGGAAACAATTGGCTCACAGGAAATTTTCGCTGCTGCAGGATCTCAATCATCTGTTGACCCACCAACCCGGTGGCACCTAAAACGGCAACGCGAAAACCTTCAGACATAGTAACTCCTGTATTATGCTAGGACTGCGCCCTGACGGCGTTAAAGCCCAACTGTAAAAATTGTTCAAACTGCTGACTATTATGACACGCAATACGTTGATTGTTGAACTGTCGGCGTGGATTATCTTTACGATACTGTTTTCGTAATTGATCAAAGCCGGCCGCGGTGCCGCCGTCTCTGCGCATCAGGGCATCATCGCGCCAGATATCGTAACGGTGCAGTGCCAGCGCCGCCAAATCCTCCAGCGACGCAATCTGCGTTGCGTCAAAGGTCGGCCATGGGCAGGCCGGCAACACGCTGTCAGCGTCGGCGGTAAACGGCCGCTGCAAAAACGCGTACAAGGCTTCGGCCACTTTCAATGCACCACCGACTTTGCCTTCGGCACTGTGCCCGGCAATGTGCGGCGTGGCAATCGAAACGTGCTCCAGCAACGCCACCGCAATGGCTGGCTCGCCTTCCCACACGTCCAGGATCAGGCCCGGACAATCACCCTGTTCACAACAAGTCAGTAATGCCTGATTATCAATCACCGCTCCGCGGCTGGCATTAATCAACAAGTGTCCGCTGTGCAGCGACTGCAGGGCTTCAATATCCAATAAATGATGGGTGGGGTGAGGGCCTGCCGTCACCAGCGGCACATGACAACTGATGATGTCCGAGTTCAGTACCCGCTGCCAGTGATCGTGCACTTCCAGCCCGGGTGGCACGGCCCCCTTCTGCAACAACGGCGGATCATAATAGTGAACCGTCAGACCCAGCGCGGCCAGACGCCGGCCCGCAGCGCGCCCGGTATTGCCGGCGCCGATGATCGCCACTTCTTTATCCGCCAATGTCGCTAGCTGCTGCCGGCGCTGATAGTGCGCCAGCACCGCGGTCAGTACATACTCACCCACCGAATCCGCATTCGCACCCGGCGCACTGGCCACCGCGATGCCACGCTCCGCCAGCGCCGCCAAATCAAGGTGTTCGGTACCAATGGTTGCGGTGGCCACAAACTTAAGTCGTGGTGCCTGCGCCAGCAAGGCCTCATCAACACGGGTCACCGAGCGCACCAGCAACACCTCCGCCTCGGCTAGCAAATGTGCCGGCGGCTGTCGCTCCGCGTACAAAGACAAAGAACCCGCATCCGCCAGTAATGACGACAATGCGGGTATGTTTTGGTCTGCGACAATCTGCACGTTAACGAATTCGCGTTAAACGTGAATTATTCGCTGTATTCACGCAACACCAGCGTCGCGTTGGTACCACCGAAACCGAAACTGTTCGACATCACAGTCTTCAGTTTTGCTTCGGTTGGCTCACGCACGATGTTCATGCCTTCCGCCGCTTCATCGAGATTTTCGATGTTGATGCTTGGCGTCACGAAGCCGTTTTTCATCATCAACAATGAGTAAATGGCTTCATGTACACCGGCAGCACCCAATGCGTGACCGGTCATGGCTTTGGTCGCGCTGATCATCGGCGTCTGCTCAGGGAACACTTCACGGATGGCTTCCAGTTCCTTCACATCACCTACCGGTGTGCTGGTGCCGTGGGTATTCAGGTAATCGATCGGGGTATCGACCGTCGACATCGCCATCTTCATGCAACGCACTGCGCCTTCACCTGACGGCGCCACCATGTCATAACCGTCCGAGGTTGCACCATAGCCGACGATTTCGGCGTAGATTTTCGCGCCACGGGCTTTTGCCGCTTCCAGTTCTTCGATAACCAGAATACCGCCGCCACCGGCCGGAATGAAACCATCACGGTCACGGTCGTAAGTCCGTGATGCTTTTTCCGGTGTATCGTTGTACTTAGTGCTGAGCGCGCCCATCGCATCAAATTCCATACCCAGCGTCCAGTGCAACTCTTCACCGCCACCGGCAAACACACGATCTTGTTTACCGAACTGGATCAGTTCCAACGCGTGGCCGATACAGTGCGCTGAAGTCGCACAGGCTGAGCTGATGGAATAATTCACGCCTTTAATTTTGTACGGCGTTGCTAAGCACGCTGAGGTGGTTGACGCCATGCAACGCGGAACCATGTAAGGACCCACACGTTTGACGCCTTTCTCACGTAAGGTGTCGGCTGCAGCAACCTGATGTTCGCCGGAAGCGCCGCCCGAACCCACCACCAAACCGGTGCGCGGGTTTGACACTTCCTCATCGCTCAGGCCGGCATCGGCAATTGCCTGTTTCATGGCGATGTAGGCATAAGCGGCCGAGTCGCCCATAAACCGTAACGCCTTACGATCGATATGATCTTTTACGTCGAGGCGAACAGGGCCCCAGACCTGACAGCGTAGTCCCATTTCAGCAAAAGATTCAGAGCGTTCAAGCCCCGATTTGCCGGTGCGTAATGATGCCAACACTTCTTCCTGGTTGGTGCCGATGCTCGAGACAATCCCGAGTCCAGTGATCACTGCTCTTTTCATTCTGTGTTCCTGTGCGGCGCTGCTGCGCCTTTGGTTTAACTTGAAGTAATTAAAATGCTTAAACTGTTCGCTAGTATGACGCCTATGGTAACGAAGCTAATCCCATCAGGTGGTCTGCTTTGTCTACCGATTTGTACCCATTGGCTGTTATTATAGCGTCCATTATGACAGATTCCATGAGCTAGCTAAATGAATTCAACGGCGGATATCCACTTTAACAGCGACGGCGTGCCCGTATCGAACCAATTTGACGACATTTACTTTTCCGTCGACAGCGGCATTGATGAGTCACGCTACGTGTTTTTACAACACAATGGATTACCCGAGGCATTTGCCAAGCTACCGCAACATTATGAATATGTGGTGACAGAGACCGGGTTTGGCACCGGCTTAAACTTTTTGCTGTGTTGGCAGGCCTTCGTGCAGCACGCACCGGCCAGTTGCCGGCTGGTGTTTGTCAGCTTTGAAAAGTTTCCGCTCAGCCGCGCGCAGTTACAACAAGCGTATCAGGCACTGCCGCAACTGCAACCCTTGTGTGATCAATTACTTGCGGTCTATCCTTCGCCAGAACAAGGCTGTCACCGGTTGTGTCTGGCCGACGGGCGGGTCACACTGGACCTCTGGTGTGGTGATATTGAGGATCAACTGCCGCAATTTATCGAGCAGGCCCGGGGACAGGTTGACCGTTGGTTTCTGGACGGCTTCGCGCCGGCAAAGAACCCGCAAATGTGGCAGCCGTTTTTGTTCGAGGCGATGGCCGCCAGCGCTCACCAACACACCCGTTATGCAACCTTCACAGCCGCCGGCGTGGTCAAGCGAGGGCTACAGGCCGCCGGCTTTAGCGTTGAAAAGGTCAAAGGATTCGGTCGTAAGCGCGAGATGCTGTGTGGACAGGCGCAGCAATCGCAACTGCCGTGCAAGCAAGCGCTGCGCACCGACGCCGTTACCGTTGTCGGCGGTGGCATTGCGGCCGCAACTCTGACGCTGGCACTAACGCGCCGGGGCGTGCCGGTTAAGGTGGTCAGCAACGGCATTGCCGACGGCGCCTCGGGCAACCCTCAGGGCGCGGTGTATCCCTTGTTGCACGCCGAAACCACGCCGCTGAGTCAATTTTATCTGCAGGCCTTCAGCACCGCAGTCAGTTACTATTTGCCCTGGCGTCATCAACACTGGTTTGACAGTGGCGTGATGCAACCGGGTTTTAACCCTCAGCGCCGTCAACGTGCGGAAAAAATTGCCAGCGGCCTTTACAGTGAGCAGACCGTCTCTCTGCAAACACCCGCACAGGCCGATGCCGCCGCTAACCTGGCCATTGGTCAACCCAGCCTGTTGTACCCGGCAGCCGGTTGGCTCCGTCCGGCACCACTGGTTAAGGCGTTGTTTGACGGCGCTGCTGCCGAGCTCAAACAGACCCAGTTTGAACCTGCTGATGTCCAACCGCATACCCCAACCGTTATCGCCTGTGGTCATCACAGCGCTGCGCTGGTGGAGGCCATCACTGGCGAACGGCCGTCACTGAACCCGGTACGCGGGCAAATCAGTCTGGTTCGCGCTACTCCGGCAACCACCGCGTTGCGCACCGTATTGTGCTACAAAGGCTATATGGTGCCGGCCGATAACGGCCTGCATTGTATTGGCGCGACTTTCAACCGCGGCGATGACGGCACCGATGTGCGTAGCGAAGATGACCAGCAAAATCAGGCCAGTCTTGCCGACTGCGCCGAACAACCATGGGCCGCGGGGCTTGAACACGTCGCTTCGCGCGTCAGTGTAAGAGCCACTACCCCCGATCACCAGCCGATGGCCGGGCTCGTCGCCAATAAGGTGTATGTTTGCAGTGGGTTGGGTTCGCGCGGCCTGACCGCCGCGCCAGTATTGGCCGAGGTGCTTGCCGCGCAAATTACCGGCGGCCTGCAGCCATTATCCAGCGATGCGTTAGCGCGGCTGACACCACGCTAATCGCGGCCACGGCTCAGACGCCTTCCAGCTTCGCCATGAGGTTTTGCACGTGCGCCTGATCCGCAGGCGCCAGTTCATGCTTTGCCTGCTCAACCGCAGCACGCAGGTGCGGCATGATCAACGCCGGATCGGTTTCTCCGTTCATTTCCATTTTCGCAATCACCAAATCAAAGTGTCCGCGCAAATAACCACTGGCAAACAGCTCATCATCGGTGCCGTCGACATAGGCTTGATCAAATACGGCTTCCAGTTGTTCCACCACGACGTTAAGCGACATAAGGTATCCTTTTCATGATAAGTTGGCGGCCATTTTAACCAGCTTTTTGTTACAATGCATCCGCACCTACACGAACATTATCGTCGATCCGACAGGAGACGTCTTAGCCTATGTCACTAAAAATCGGTTTATTTTATGGTTCAACCACCTGCTATACCGAAATCGCAGCGGAGAAAATTCAGCAGGCGATTGGCGCCGACATCGTGTCGCTTTACAACATCAAAGACACCCCTTTGGCCGAAGCCGAGCAGTTTGACATTCTGATTTTCGGGATATCCACCTGGGACTTCGGTGAGCTGCAGGAAGACTGGGAAAGCCACTGGGACGACATTACGCCGCTTAACCTGGACGGCAAGCTGGTTGCGCTATACGGTATGGGCGACCAGGAAGGCTACACCGACTGGTTTCAGGACGCCCTTGGCATGTTGCATGACGCCATTGCCGACAAAAATTGTAAACGCATTGGCTTTTGGCCCAACCAGGGCTACGACTTCGCTGCGTCAAAAGCATTGACCGAGGATCAGCAATATTTTGTTGGACTGTCGCTGGATGAAGATTCACAGTATGAATTGTCCGATGAGCGCATCGAACAGTGGACCACTCAATTGCTGGAAGAAATCGCAGAACAACTGGAATAATAATAAGGAACCCGTTATGCGGCACGTTATTAGTTTAACCCTACTCATCCTAAGCCTCGCCTGGGTGCCGGCCGTTGACGCAGACGCTGACGTCCCGACGGTGGCAAGTTTTACCGAGTCGCTGCAACAACACCAGGGCTTTTATACCTTTTACCACGATCAGCACAACGGCAAAATTTACCTGCAGGTGCCGGTCGATGGTGACGCCTTTATTTTTCAAACCTCGTTGCCGTGGGGGCTTGGCTCCAATGACATCGGTTTGGATCGCGGTCAACTTGGCCAGACGCAGTTAGCGTCGTTTCATGTCGAAGGCGACAAAGCCTTATTGTTAGCGCATAACACCGGGTTTCGCGCCAGCAGCCGTAACCAGGCCGAACGCGACAGCGTCAACGAAGCCTTTGCCGACAGCGCACTGTATGGCTTTAACGTGGTCGCGCGCGCCGACGACGGCAATTCGGTATTGATCGATTACACCCCGTATTTGCTGTCCGATGTCCACGGCGTCAGTCAGCGGCTGAAATCCACCAACCAGGGTAGCTTTAGCGTCGACAGCAGCCGTTCGGTGATTTATCCGGCGCGCAGTAAAGCCTTTGTCGATAACACCGAGCTCGAAGCCAAAGTCACGTTTACCGGTGAAGGCAACGGCCGTTATCTGCGTCAGGTGGCAGCCGACAGCAATGCGCTGACGCTGCACCTGCATCACTCCTTCATCCGCCTGCCGGACGACAACTACACGCCGCGAGCTTTCCATCCCAACAGCGGCTTTTGGGCCGAAACCTTTGTCGACTATTCCGCGCCGCTGGGCAGTGATCTGGAAACCAAAGTAATCCCCCGTCACCGGCTCAACAAAAAAGACCCTATCGCCTCCCGCAGTGAAGCGCGTGAGCCTATTGTCTACTACCTGGATCCGGGCGCACCGGAGCCGGTGAAAAGCGCATTGCTTGAAGGGGCACAATGGTGGGCACAGGCGTTTGACGCCATCGGTTACGAAAACGCGTTTCAAGTCAAAGTGTTACCGGACGGCGCTGACCCGATGGACGTACGCTACAACGTCATCCAGTGGGTGCATCGTGCCACCCGTGGCTGGTCCTATGGTTCGTCGGTGATCGACCCGCGTACCGGCGAAATCATCAAAGGTCACGTGACACTCGGTTCATTGCGCGTTCGTCAGGACATGAAAATCGCCGAAGGCCTGCTCGGTCCATTTCATCGCGATAACCGCGCCGAGTTGAAGGAAACCATCGAGACCATGGCTCTGGCGCGTATCCGCCAGCTCAGCGCCCACGAAATTGGCCACACCCTGGGTATCGCCCATAACTTTGCCGCATCACCGCAGGACCGGGCTTCCGTGATGGATTACCCGCACCCGCTGGTCACCCTCACCACTGACGGCACGCTGAGCCTGCAAGAGGCTTACGACGTCGGTTTGGGTGATTGGGACAAACAAGTCATTGCCTACGGTTACAGTGACTTTGGCGGTATGCCGTCGGAGTCAGAACAGTTGCAACGTATTCTGGCCGAAAACCAGCAACTGGGGCTCGAATTTATTTCCGACCGCGACGCCCGCCCCGTTAGCGGCGCGCACCCCACCGCTCACCTGTGGGACAATGGTGCCGACCCGGTGACCGAACTGCAGCGGATTCTGACCGTGCGCGAACAAGTTTTGCAAAACTTTGGTCAGAGCCAACTGCCTGCTGACGCGCCGCTCAGCGACTTGCAGGAAGTGCTGGTACCCATGTATTTGCTGCACCGCTACCAGACCGAAGCCGCGGTTAAGGTGCTCGGCGGTGTTCATTACCGCTATTACATGAACGACAGCGCGCCGAAAAACTACCAGCCGGTTGGCGCCGCTAACCAGCAACGCGCGTTACAGCAACTGCTGAGAACCATTCGTGCCGAACAACTGCAATTGCCGCAGCAGGTTGCACAATTGATGGTCCCTCTGGCGTATGGTTCCGCTGATAACCGCGAGCGCTTTAAAGGCCGTACCGGTTTGATCCCGGATCCGGTCAGTTGGGCAGCCAGCGCCGCGCACTTTAGCTTAACGCGAATGTTTGACAGTGCCCGCCTTAACCGCTTGCATCAACAGCACGCCCGCGACAGCGACGTCCCCTCGGCAGCCGCGCTGTTCAATCAGGTCGCCGCAGTGGTACTGGAAGACTGGCAGCAACAACCAGATGATGTGTTGCGGCAACGGCTGCTGAGCACCGCCTTTAATGCGATGGTGAAAGCGCTGGAGGATGAACAGTTAGCACCAGAAGTGGCGTTGACACTGCGCCGTGCCTTGCAAACTCAGCAACAAAAGCTGAACAACAGCGATAACGGCCTGGCTAACACCTTAGCGCAGCAGTTGCAGACTTACTTAGATGAAGGAACGTGGCCAGCCAATTACCAGCCACATCCATTACCTCCGGGTTCGCCGATTTAAGGCGAACCCCGACGCGTTAAACGTCGATTTTAGCTTCGTCCAGCTCGGCTTTGGTTTTACCGTGCGGAGTCGGCTGGCGAGTTTCAGGATCAATGTGAACGAAGACAATGTCGTCCGCCACACAGATGTTTTGTTTGGTGTGTTTATTACGCACCACACAAGTAATCGTCAGTGAGCTGCGGCCGGCTTTTTTCACCTGCAGGCCAAATTCCACCACGTCCCCCTGGAACGCAGAGGTTTCAAACGTGATGGCACCGATGTGCTTGGTGACCAGGCTTTTGGCTTCCAACTGACAACTGGCGAAGATGTAGGCTTCTTCGTCAATCCATTCCAGAATACGGCCACCGAATAAAGAGCCGGCAAAGTTAAGGTCATTGGGCATAACCAGGCGGCGGGAAAGAAAACGCATAGCGACTCCTTAACAAATTAAGTGAAAGAGTCGCTAAGTATAACGCATTATTTTTTAAGCGTTTGTTGAAAAAAGTCGTGGATCAGCTGATGCCGGTGAATTTTCGTCGCAGTGCCATTCAGCGAGTGCTTTTTGCCCGGATAATTCATCATCTGAAATTGCTGGCGATTATCCTGCAACTGCTTGTACAACTTGGTGCTGTGGGTAAACAGCACGTTGTCATCGGCCATACCGTGATAAATGAGCAAGTCGCCCCGCAGCTTTTCCGCATACGGAAACACCGACGAATTCTGGTAAGCGTCTCCGTTTTGTGGCATGCCCATATAACGTTCGGTGTAGTGCGTGTCATACAACGCCCAGTCGGTAACCGGAGCACCCGATACGCCCGCCGCAAAATAATCCGGCGCTTTAAACATCGACATTAACGTCATGTAACCACCGTAACTGTGACCATAGATGCCGATCCGATCCGGGTCGACAAAGTCCAACGTGCGCAAGTAGTCGACACCACGCATCTGATCGCGCACTTCCGGCTCCCCCATAGCGCGGTAAATTGGCGCTTCAAAGGCTTTGCCGCGATTGGCTGAGCCGCGGTTATCAAGGCTGAAGACCACGTACCCCTGTTGTGCCATGTACTGCACAAACAGGTTACCCCAGCCTTTATCGACGACCTGCACGCCCGGGCCGCCATAAACGTATACCATCACCGGATATTGCTTCTGACTGTCAAAATTGGCCGGTTTGGTCAGCTGATAATATAACGTCTGGCCGTCATCAGCTTCCAGCGTGCCGTAGTCTGGATACAACCAGTCCCGGTAATACGGCTTCAGCGGATGGTTTTTGTTAATTTCATTCTGATTCAACCACGCCAGTCGTTCCCCGGTCGGTCCGTGCAAGCTCACCTGCGGCGGTTGCTCAGGCGATTCAAAGGTATCTAGGTAAGATTGTGCATCACTGGCAAATACAATACTGTGAATGCCTTCGCGCTCGGTAATGCGGCTTGGCGAGCCCGGCGAACCGGTGTTTAGCTGATTACGGTACAGGTGACGTTCCAGCGGTGACGACTGACGACCACTAAAATAAATCACACCGGTTTGCTCATCAATGGCTTCCAATTCGTCCACCGCCCAATTACCGGCGGTTAACTGACGAATTAAACTGCCGTCCACGCGATACAGATACAAATGCTTATAGCCACTGCGCTCAGACGCCCAGACAAAGTGTTTGTTGTCGTTCAAAAAGTACAGATCATCATGGATGTTCACCCAGCTGTCGCTGGTTTCGGTGATCAGCACTTGCTGCTTCAGCGCCTCGGTTTCCACCAACCGCAGTTCCAGGGTTTGCTGATCGCGACTTTGCCACTGGTAAGTAAAACGTTTGCCGTCGTTCATCCAGTTAACCCGCGCCAGATAGCCATCCCCTAACTCGGACAAACCCAGCCACTGAATGGTCGACTCCAGGCTCTGTTCACGCTCAGACAGTTTCACCCAACCCAGATCAATATCGACATTGTCGGTACCGGCAAACGGATAACGCTGCTCGATCATATCGATACGGTCGGCATAGATTTCGCTGCGGGTGGCAATGTCAACCGGTGTTTCGTCAACCTTGGTTAACACCAATGACGACTCATCCGGCGCCCACCAATAACCGGTCATGCGATCCATCTCTTCCTGTGCGACAAATTCCGCCATGCCAAATTTGATAGCACCACCACCAGAGTGTGTGATCGCCTGCTCTTTGCCGCTGTCCAGATGCACGGTGTACAGGTTTTGCTCACGAATAAAGGACACATAATTGCCCTGCGGCGATAGCCGCGCATCGGTTTCAAACGCCTCAGTATCGGTAATCTGACGCGCTTTGCCTTGCGCTAAATCGTAGTAATAGACGTCGCCGTTAAGCGGGAACAATAACGCGTCGGACTGCGCCGACCATTGATAGGAAACAATCCCCGAACCACTCAAGCGTAGCCGTTCACGCCGCGCTTTTTCTTCGTCGGAGAGGTTCTCCGGGCCCGAATAAAGGCTGTCGGAATTCACCAGCAGACGGTGTTCACCGGAGTCAATTTGATACTGCCAAAGGTCATAACGACTGGCGTCGTCATCACGCCCTTTCAGATAGGTCAGTGACTGACCGTCCGGCGCAAAACGTAAGGCACGAATGGATTCGCCGGACAGTGCCGGCGCCGAGAAAATTCGTTCGATGGTCAGCTGCTCAGCGGCAGCCGGGGTTGAACATAAACTTGCTGATACCGCGGTAACCGCCGCAGCCAGCATAGAAAAACGCAGCATATCGGGTGTCCTTGCTTGCTATCAAAGCGTTGCTCATATTGATAACGTGCAAGCATACCAAATAATGCTGCGTTATACTGTTACGCTGCGATTAACGGTGCGCTTCAGAAGTTTATTGACACCCCTAATTGCAGGTTACGTCCGGCCATCGGCACGTCGTCTTTCAAAAACGAGCTGTGTACCAGACCCAACTGGTTAGTCAGGTTCTCACCCTTCAGATAAACCGTGGCACCATACTGCGCCAGCCACTGCGGGTAATAATTCAACCGCGCATCCAACAACCCAAACGCTGGTGTGACGGTTTCGTTGGTGGCGATACGATCCTGTTCCAGGTAGCGGGTATAGCCCAGCGCCGCATCCCACTGTTGAGCCTGATAACGGGCTTCGATACCGATCCGCTGCGCCGGAATACGCGGCAAGTCATCACCACCGCGCTGCTTCGCACGAGTGTAATCACTGAAGCCGTGCAACGACCATTGATCGTCGATGCGGTAGCTCAGATCCAGTTCATAGCCATAAAGTTCGGCATCGGTCTGCGCAAACTGCACCACTTGCAGGCCCTCTTCAGCGCCGTGATCATGCTCGTCATGCGGCTCTTCGTGGCCTTCTTCGTGGCCTTCCTCGTGAGCTTCTTCATGACCTTCGTCGGTGTGCAACAAGTTACTGCTGATGCCGGTAAAGCGCTCATAGATAAAGTCGTCAACGCGGTTATAGAACACGTTTAACTCGGCGTGCAATTGTTCGTTTTCGTAGTGAAACCCAACGTCGATGTTGTTCGATGTTTCGGTATTCAGCGCGTGCCCGGCTTCTTCAATGTGATATTCGCCGTTGTCTTCCGCATGCAACTCGTAGAAAGTACCTAATTCGTAGGTGCGGGTGGCGAAATGCTCGCCGTTGGCAAACACTTCAGTAGCACTCGGCGCACGCTCAGCATGGCTCAAATTAACCGATACCGAACTGAATTTATCAAAGTGGTAGAGGTAGCCGGCCGACGCTGATACCGAGTTGAAGGTATCCAGGCGTACGTCGTCGCTGGCCAATGTGGTGCGCTCGTAGCGTGCGCCCAAATCCACGTGATGGTCACCAAATTCCTGTTCCACCAACCAGAATACGCCTTGCGAACGGCGTGAGGTATCCGGCGTAAAGGCTTCTGCACCAAAGGCTTGCTTGTCACTGATGTCCCACTGATAACCCAGAGCGCCACTCCAGCCGCCTAACGGCTCATGCTTGGCGATCACGCGCAATTCTTTTTGCTGATTCTTAAACTGGGTGCCAAGGATGTCACCTTCAACTTCGCTGTGCTGATAGTCGGTTAGGCCGGCACGAAACTCCAGCGCTTCGAACCCCTGCAGCGGCGCATTAAACTGGCCGGCGAACTGCCAGCGTTGCTGCTCCAGATCGGCAAACGGCAGCGCTTCGCCCTCATGCTCATCATGTTCGTCATGCTCCTCCAGCGCTCCGTGCTCGTCCTCGTGCTCTTCCTCTTCTTCATGACCGTGATCTTCATGGGCATGCCCGGGAATACCGTATTGCATGTTCAGCGCTTCGTAGCTCACGCCAAAGTAGCCCCAGTCACCGTGGTATGAAGTGCCCAGGCTGGCACCGTCAGAATCGGCAAAGCTGTTTTCGACAACATCAACCACTTCGCCTTCGTCGTTAAGGAACGTCGGTGTTTCAAAATCATCTGCACGGCGATAATGCGCATCCGCGTAAAACGCCCAACTTCCGTTACCCGCGGTAATGTTATAAGATGCCTCTTTTTGGTCATTAACCGTAGCACCACGAAGGTTCGCGTTACCGCTTAAACCATACACTGGTTCCGCCGGAATGCGTCCGTCGACCACATTAATCACACCGCCAATGGCGCCACTGCCGTACAACAAGGTAGCCGGACCGCGTAACACTTCAATTTGTTCAGCGCTGCTGGTTTCCGTGGTCACCGCATGATCCGGGCTGCCGCGCGAAACGTCACCGCTGTCCAGACCATTTTGCGTCACTTTAACCCGCGGGCCGTCAAGGCCACGAATGATTGGGCTACCGGCACCGGCGGTATAGTGGGTGTTGTTAATACCCGGTTCCAGCGCCAACGTTTCACCCAACGTCTGCGAATGCTTTTGTTTAAGCTCATCACCGCTGATGATGTTAACCGGCTGAGTTGACTCCAGCGCGGTTTTATTCAACGGATTCGCACGGATAACGATGGTTTCATCCACCGGCTGCTGTGTGGTTTCCGCGGCCTGTTGGGCGCTCGCAGCGCAGGCCGTCATACTTAAAACACTCAAGGTAATGGCATTCAACTTCACGATACTGTCCTTCTCATTGCTTAACCGACTCAATGTAATAATATAACATTACACTTGCTGTTTACGATTTGCAACACTCTTAGGTTCACCTGCGGCTAGTGCTGAACGGATAGCTGAGGTACACTGGCAAAGCTAAATCAACATCTTTTAATAACAATACGTTGTGAGAACACCATGAAGAAGTTAACTCGTCTGCTGTTACCCGCCGCCGTTGCGGCAACGCTCGCCGCTTGTGGCGCGCAGGACGCTCCTGCGAAAAATGTCAGCGTCAGTGCGCAACAGGAAAACATCCGCGCGCATTTAGAATTTCTTGCCAGTGATGACTTAAAAGGTCGTCAAACCGGCAGCGAAGGACACGAAATCGCCTCGAAATACATCGTCAGCGAATTCAAACAACTGGGTCTTGAACCAGCAGGCGAAGATGGCACCTACTATCAACGCATCCCGTTCCGCACCAGCATGCTGGTCGCCGATAGCGCCGAAATGGTGTATTCCCGCGACGGCGAAGAGATGAGCTTTGAGTTTGGTAAAGAATTTATTACAGGTCCAAGCCATTACAGCGAACGCACTGAAGTGACCGCACCACTGGTGTTTGTCGGCTACGGTATGGAAGCCCCGGAATTTGGTCTCAACGACTACGAAGGCCTTGATGTTGAAGGTAAAATCGTAGTGATGTTGACCGGCCGTCCGGAAAACCTGCCCAGCGAAGAAGGCGCTCACCTGGCCAACATTAAAAACGACATCGCCCGTGAAAAAGGCGCCGTCGGTATCATTACCTTGCATACCCCGGTTCGTGAAGAAGTGCGTAAGTTCGAAACCAGCGTTTACTACACCAAAACGCCTCGCATGACCTGGATCGGTCCAAACGGCCTGCCGCAGGGTCAGGAACAACAGCTGATGGGTTCTGCGTATCTCGACGATGAGCCGGCACAAAAACTGTTTGCCAATGCGCCCACAGCGCTGGACACCATTTTTGAACAAATTCAGGAAGATCCTAACTTCTCACCAAAAGGTTTCGCACTGGACGGCTCGGTGAAACTGGTGAAAGAATCGACCCACGAAGAAACCAGCAGCCCGAACGTGGCAGCGGTATTACCGGGCACCGATCCGAACCTGAAAGACGAGTACGTCGTTTACACCGCGCACTCAGACCACATCGGTGTGGTGAAAGACATGAGCAGTGATGACACCATCAACAACGGTGCCATGGACAACGCCTCCGGTGTTTCTGTAATGCTGGAAACCGCGCGTATGTTTGTTGAGTCAGGTATCGACAACAAACGGTCAATCATGTTCTTGTCGGTAACCGCGGAAGAAAAAGGCCTGCTTGGCGCCGATTACTTCGCCAACAACCCAACCGTACCGTTAAACAGCATCGTCGCTAACGTAAACCTGGATATGCCGGTGCTACTGTACGATTTTGCCGACGTCATCGCCTTTGGTGCTTCGCACTCAACACTGGGTGACACGGTAACCAAGGCCGCGGAAAAATACGATACCAAGCAAAGCCCGGATCCAATGCCTGAACAGGCGATCTTTACCCGTTCAGACCATTACACCCTGGTGAAAAAAGGCATTCCGGCGGTGTTCCTGATGACTGGCTTTACCTCTCGCACCGAAGGCGAAGACGGTGGCGAAGTCTGGGGTAAATTCTTTGCGAAACATTACCACCGCCCAAGCGATGACTTGAAGGTACACGATGTGAACTACGAAGCGGGCGCACGCTTCACCAACATCAACTTCGAAATCGGCAAAGAAATCGCTAACGCGGACCAGCGCCCACAATGGTTGGAAGACTCTTACTTCGGTAAGCAGTTCCAGGAGTAACAGCTGTTTGCAGCTGCGCTGCGGCTGTTTGCAACTGCGTTGCGGCTTTTTGTCGCTTCGCGACGGCTGTTTGCAACATCGCTTCGCTCGTTGCGGCTGTTTGTGCTACGCACGGCTTTTACCGCCGTCAGGCAAACAGCCTCAGCGGCCGGAGGCTCGCTAAAAACAGCCGGTCCGGAGGGCCAAATAGCCGTCGCGCAGGATGCGCGACCTACAAGTAGCGTTTGCGTTTTTTGGCCTTCAGCTTAGTCACATCAACCAGCACTAAACCATCAATTGAATTGGAAAAATCCGGGTCCACCCCGAACGCCAAAAACTGCACACCGCCCTTCTCGCATAAATCCGCATATTGCTTATACAGCGTCGGCACCGCGGTGCCCATCGACGCCAGATAACTTTTTAGATCGCAGAAGTCTTCTTCATAGCAGCCGCTTAAACGAAAATGCCGCGCGTCCGGCTGATACGGGTGATTGGCCACAGCCAAGGGTTGCTGCGCCGGAAAATAATGCCGGTAGAAGGTCACCAACGCCTCTTTCGCCGGGTCCGGCAAGGCATTACTGATACTGACCGAGCCGAACAGATAACGGTACTGCGGTCGCGCGCGCAGCAACGCACCAATGCCCATCCACAGATAATCCAAACTGCGTTTGCCCCAATAGCGCGGCTGAACAAAGGAACGACCCAGTTCGAGACCCTCAGCGTGAATATCCGACATCGCTTTATCAAACTGATAAAACGCCTGCGTATACAATCCATCTGAGCCGACCTTCTGCAGGATCTGTGCACAGTCACCCAGCCGGTATGCACCGGCAATCTCAAGATCCGCCGGGTCCCAGAGGATCAGGTGCATGTAATACCGATCGTGATCATCCAGATCACGGCGCTGCCAGGTGCCCTCACCGACGGCGCGAAACGCCACTTCCCGCAAACGACCAATTTCGCGCAGAATCGGCGAGCTGCCGGAAAATTCATACAACACAATCTGTTTACCGCAGGGCGTGGTGCCAAGTTGCTGACAGGCTTCGATGGCCTGCTTCAGAGTTTGGCGCGGCTCCGGCCGGGCAATCGCGGTCTGCGTCGGAAAAATCAGCTCTTTTTTGGTGCCCAATCGGTACAGATGTTTTTTCAGTAACTTGAGCTGCTGTTTTACCGGCAATAACCGTGTAGCGTCCAACGCTTTGAATGGGATCAGTTCACCAATCCGGCAACTGACGTGCTTGCGCTGCTGGCGGAACATTTCTTTGACCAGCAACAACGTTGCCAACGGTTTGTAAACCATCGAGGCGGTATAGAACAGTGCTGAATTATGCGCGTGCAGGCGGATCGGTAATAACGGCGCTTCACAGCGTTTCGCCAGCTTTAAGAAGCCCTGTTGCCAGCGCGTGTCGCGTACCCCTTGCGGCCGCAGTCGTGAAACCTCGCCCGCCGGGAACACAATCACCGCACCCTCGGCCTCAAGATGCCGGTGAATATTGCGAATGTCGTCACGCGAACTCTGGCCGTTGAACACGCGTACCGGCAGTAACATCGACTGCAACGGTTCCAGTTTCATCAGCAAATCGTTGGCAACGATCTTAACGTCAGCCCGCACTTCGCTGACCAGTTTCAACAGCGCCAGCCCGTCCAATGAACCGATCGGGTGGTTGGCAAAAATCACTACCCGCCCGTGGGTGGGAATGTTGTCCAGCTCGCTGCTGCGGTAGGCGTAGGAAAAGTTAAAGTAGTCCAACACCTGCTCAACAAAATCAATGCCGTTAAGTTCAGGATAGCGTTGGCTAAAATCGCGGATATCGCTCTCGTGCAGGAGGTTGCGTAAAAACCAGGTGGTGGGTTTGGCCAGCCAGGGTTTGTTATGGATCCGCGGCAGGCTCTCTTTTACAACGTCTTCTACATTCAACATGGGGCTGTCCTCATCGTTGCGATGAGAACAGCTTAAGCCGATTTTATGACATTAAGATGAATGGCCTTCGGCCGGCTTTTTGCAGCTGCGCTGCGGCTACTTGTCGCTTCGCGACGGCTGTTTTTAGCGTGCCTTCGGCCGCTAAGGTTGTTTGCCTGACGGCAGTAAAAGCCATGCGTAGCACAAACAGCCGCAACGAGCGCAGCGATGTTGCTAACAGCCGCGCCGTAAGGGGCAAATAGCCATTATTTCCGCAGGTATTGCGCGGCCAGCATCGTGACCGGTGCCGCCGTCGGCTTACCGTGTTGCCAGTCACCGCCCTCAACACCACTGCCAGCAATATCAACATGGACATAATTCAGCGGTTTATCACTGGCAATACCATGCTCATCAAGACCCGCAACACCGCTTAAAAACGCCATCGGGAACTGATGTCCACGGGCGGTTGTTGCTGACGGTCCGTTGTTTGATGACAGCAGATCATCACACAGCGTGCGGCCTTTAACGAAGTCAAAATCCTCGCGCCGCGACCAGGAAATTTCTGCCGGGTCACCAAACACTTCGCCGACCTCAAACAACTGCTGAGCCAGCTGTGCTTTACGCGCCGGTCCGTTTGGCACCAACGCTGTGTACGGACCTTTTGCCAAGGCCGCATGGCCGGTTAGGGTCGCCACAGTAAACAGATCACAAGGTAACTCACTGGCGGCGGCCTGCTCACGCAGATGCGACAGCAAATCAGCCATTGCCAGGCGCCCTTCCGCGTCGGTGTTACCGATGCGTACCCGTTTGCCGCTGTGGCCGGTAATGATTTCATCAGCCACAAAAGCGTCGGCGCCGATGCTGTTGCGCACCGCGGCAATTTCCGCGATCACGTGCAGATGTTCCGGCTGTACTTCAGCAACCGTTTTAACAAAACCCGCCACCGCAGCCGCACCGCCTTTATCACGGCTCATGCCGGCCATGTGACCACCGGTTTTCAGATCCGCACCACCTGTATCGTAAACAATCCCTTTACCGGCAAACATCACCGTGCGCTCGGGCTTGCTGCCTTTGTACTCCAGTCGAATGACGCAGGGACGGTGACGTTCTACGTCCATCGACGCACGCCCGACGGCAGCCGCCAGTGGGTACTCATGCTGCAGTTGTTGATAATCGTCGATCACCGTGACTTTAACCGCCGTGTGTGCAAACGCTTGTCGGCAGTACTCGGCAAAACGCAGCGGAGCCATGCGCTCTGGCTCGGTTCCGGCAAGATCACGGGCCACCCGTTTACCGGCTTCCAACGCCATTGCCCAGTCACGGTTCAGCGCACCGACCAGGGTCACGTCTTTGGTCGGCTCAATGTCATCTTCGCCCAGCGCTTCGCGCGCTTCCAGCGGCTGATACAGCGCCTGACAAACACCCAAATAGGCTGCCAGGTGCGCGTTCTGATAGCGTTCGTCCTGAGTATTAACCGCATTCAGCATCAGCACCGGATGGCGGGCGCCGGCGTCCTGCGCCATTTTAGCGGCTTTAGCGGCGGCATCGAAAATTTGACGAACGTCATCATAGTCACGGTTCAGTGGCCCGGTCGGCGCAAGCACCAGACGCTTGCCCGGCACACCGTCCTGCAACAACAGCAAGGTTTCCTTGCCAATGCGCTGGTCAGCCTGTTGAGCCCCACGAATGGCTTCACTAAGCTCGGTATCGTCGATGCGGTCAAACGGGCCGATCACGATCAGCGCATCGACGTTTTGGTTTTCTTTCGCCTGCGCCAGTGATTCCACGCAGTGTAATTGTGCAAATGCCATAATTCTTTTACCTCCGGTTAAGGGCGTGTTAGCTGCGGCGCCACTGGGTGCCGTCAGCGCCGTCTTCCAGCACGATACCCATCGCGGTCAGTTCATCACGCGCTGCATCGGCTGCCGCCCAGTCTTTTTCTGCTCTGGCGTTATTACGTTTGGCGATCAGCGACTCGATCAATGCCACATCGTCGCTGTCGCCCTGAAGAAATTGCTCCGGCGCCTGTTGCAACAAGCCCAGCACCTCAGCCAGCTCTTTCAGCACACTGGCCAATTGTGCCGCCTGCTGCGGCTGGCTGTCACGGACACGGTTCAGCTCGCGGGCCAGATCGAACAGCACACTCATGGCTTCCGGCGCATTAAAATCGTCGTTCATCGCGGCGCTGAAACGCTGCCAGTAAGGATCACGCAATTCCGCACTTACCGCTGCCGGCTCAATGCCGCGCAACGCCGTGTACAAACGTTCCAACGCGGCATGCGCTTGCTCTAAATTGTCCTGGGTGTAGTTCAACTGCGAGCGGTAATGGCTCGACAGCAAGAAATAACGCACGGTCTCGGCGTCGTAAGCGTTCAGCACGTCACGAATGGTAAAGAAGTTACCCAGCGACTTTGACATCTTAACGTCGTCAACCTGCACCATGCCGCTGTGCATCCAGTAGTTAACGTAGTCTGACTGGTTAGCGCAGCAGCTTTGCGCAATCTCATTTTCATGGTGCGGGAAGGTCAAATCCGAGCCTCCGCCGTGGATATCAAAGGTTTCACCCAGGTGTTCTTTATTCATCGCCGAACATTCAATGTGCCAGCCCGGACGGCCCGGTCCCCAGGGTGAGTCCCAGCTCGGTTCTCCGGCTTTCGCTTTCTTCCACAACACAAAATCCAGTGGATCGGTTTTCGCGTTGTCCACTTCGACCCGGGCGCCCGCCTGCAGTTGCTCTAAGTCCTGACGACTGAGGCGGCCATAATCAGCGAAGGTGGACACATCAAACAACACGTCACCATTACTGGCAACATAGGCGTGGCCGTTGCTCAGCAAGCGCTCGATCATAGCAATGATTTGGTCCATGTGTTCGGTGACCCGCGGCTCAACGTCCGGGCGCAGCAGGTTCAGGGCATCGAAATCCTGATGCATTTCCGCAATAAAACGCTCGGTCACGGCGTGGAAATCTTCACCGTTTTCCATCGCCCGGCGGATAATTTTGTCGTCCAGATCGGTGATGTTGCGAACGTACTTGACGCTGTACCCCAATTTGCGCAGATAGCGCACCACCACATCAAAGGCCACATAGGTACGCGCATGGCCAATGTGACAGAAGTCGTAAGTGGTAACACCGCACACGTAGATACCCACTTTGCCGGGGTTAAGCGGCGTAAACGTCTGCTTTTCACGAGTCAGGGTATTAAACAGTGTCAGTGCCATGGTTGCTGCGCTTCCTTTTTTCGATGGTTGATAAGATTCGGTTAAAGCACTAATGATACCACTGAACGCAACGCTCTGGTACACTAGCGCCCGGTTTAGTCATTGTTACAGGATACCAATATGCAGGTTGTATTACACACAAACCACGGTGACATCACGCTGGAAATGCATCAGGACACCGCGCCGAATACCGTTGAAAACTTTTTGAAATATGCTCGTGACGGGTTTTACAATAACACCCTGTTTCACCGGGTCATCGATGGGTTCATGGTTCAGGGCGGTGGCTTTGAGCCAGGCATGAAGCAAAAAGAAACCCGTGACAATATCGAGAACGAAGCCAAAACCGCGAAGCCGAATACCGTCGGTACGGTTGCGATGGCGCGTACGCCGGATCCTCATTCCGCATCGTCGCAGTTCTTCATTAACGTCAATGACAACAGCTTCCTGAACTTCCAGAACGAAACACCGAATGGCTATGGCTATTGCGTGTTTGCCGAAGTGGTGGACGGAATGGATGTGGTTAACACCATTAAAGGCGTTAAAACCGGTTCTGCTGGATTCCATCAGGACGTACCGGTTGAAGATGTGGTCATCAAGAAAGTCACCATCAACGACTAAGCGTTGTCATGACGACTGCGTTTATCGCTGATCTTCACTTATCGCCGGCGCGGCCAGACATCACGGCCGCGTTCAGCGACTTCTGTCAGCAACACCAACACCTCGATGCGCTATATATTCTCGGAGATTTATTCGACGCCTGGTTAGGCGATGACGATCCCAGTGATTTTGCCGCGCACATCAAAGCCCAGTTGCGGCAGTTAAGTGCGGCGGGCGTGGATGTGTTCTTCATGCCCGGAAACCGGGACTTTATGCTGGGTCAGCGCTTTGCCGATGAGGTCGGTTTAACCATACTGCCTGATGAAACCGTGATTGAGCTGGATGGCGAACCTGTGCTGTTAATGCATGGCGACACCCTCTGTACCGACGATGTCGATTACCTACGCTACCGCGCCATCATCCAACACCCGATCAGTAAATTTGTGCTGCGTCACCTGCCGTTGTCACTGCGTATGCGCATCGCCCGCAAACTCCGCGCCGGTTCCGCCTCAAAACGTCCCAACCTGAGCCAACAGCGGTTGCGGCAGATGGATGCCCAACACCAGGCCGTGCTCGACGTCATGGCAAAACATCAGGTACAACGACTGATCCACGGTCACACCCACCGCGCCGCCATCCACGCCTTTTACGCCAACGGCCAAAAAGCCCAACGCATCGTACTGGGCGACTGGTACGACGCCCAAAAAATAGTCAACCCCAAACGATATTCAGGCATCTACAAAAAGTAACTTTCGCCCGAGGCGCACCCACGAGAGATTGTCAGAAGATACCGGAAGAGGTAACTTGCGCCCGAGGCGCAAGCTACGAAAGTTCAGATCGTAAGTAGCCATCGGCTTAGCGCGATGCAATCGCGCGTGCCGATCGGGAACAAACGTAAATTCACCGATCGGGAACAAACGTCGATTCACCGATCGGGACCAAACGTCAATTCACCGATCGGGAACAAACGTCAATCCACCGATCGGGCCAAAACGTCAATCCACCGATCGGGAACAAACGTCAATCCACCGATCGGGCCAAAACGTCAATTCGCCGACCGGCCCGATCGGCGACATGAACATCAAGACATAAACGTCGGACCAAACCCGTTGGTCCACAGAATTGCCGTGGTTACCATCAGGATCACCATCAGGATAAGACCGGCAGTGACCACCGAACTGGCGTACAAGAAACCACGCTCTTCCGGAATGTGCATCAGCACCGGAATACCCGCGTACAGCAGATATACCGAATACGCCACACCCGCTAAGAAAATCAACGCCACGAACCAGAGTTCAGGGTACAGCGCTGCAATACCGGACATGATCACCGGTGTCGCGGTGTAAGCCGCCAACTCCAGCGATTGCGTGTAGCTCGGATCAGCGCCAAAAGTCTTCGCCATCCAGTACACTAAGTAAGCCAAAGCAAAGGTCGCAGCAATAATGCCAAGGTACATTGCAACCCCAAGCATCACCGCACTGCCCTGCGTCAGAAAAATAGACTCGCGGGCGCCCACGCTCCAACCGATGTGTGCCGACGCATAGTAAGCGGCAACACAGGGTAAAATTGCGACAAACAAAATATGCGTTAACGAATTAACGATACTTTCCCGTTTTGCGTCAATGGTTTTCCACTCTTCCATTGGATGAGCGTATAGACCCCAGATGTGATTCAGTATCATAATTGACTTCCCCATTTAACGCGGCTCTGCCGCCCTTGTTGTTCCCATAATGCTGATCACAGTAACGACTGTCATCATCGCTGTCCGTTATAACGGCTTCTTGTTGTTATTACGTGCTTCTCACTGTTTGAGCGCACAAGTGAGTAAAAATTCACCTTAGCCTCTACTATTGAGAACATTTTTTAACCTGTCAAGATCTTTTATTTAACAAAACAAACACTTTGTTAACAATACGTAATAAGCACGGAAACCGATGCCGCTGAGATTCAATTTTTCACGCTATTGGCGTAAAATAGCGGCTCATTCATCAACACCAACTGAACTTTCGTATGAGCCATCGCTTGTCCCACGACGACATCGAATCGTTACTGACCCCGATAAACTCCTTCTTACAGTGCCGTACGCCCGAAGCTTGGCTGGAACGGGCAAAACAACCCGAAAGCCTGCCGGTGCTGTTACGCGATCATATGGTGTGCGAATTAAAGGCGGCGCAGAGTGCGATGCTGCTGATCCGCCGCTACGCGGTCGACGAAGACAGCGGTAATGCGCTGCTGGCGTGGCTCAAACCCTATGAAGATTTTACCTACCGCATGGTGGGCGACTGGCGCGACCTGGCTCAGCATAACCGTCTCAATAAGCGCATGGTGCCGAAATCCGATCGGCCCTACAGCCAGGAGTTGATTGATAAAATGGTGCTGCTGATAAAAGAAGAGTTGCATCACTTTTATCAGGTGCTGGAAATTGCCCAACAGCTCGGCATTGACTACGACAAGCTCACATCCAGCCGTTATGCCCGGGGACTACTGACCCACGTGCGCACTTACGAGCCGGCGGCGTTAATCGACAAATTGATTTGCGGCGCCTACATCGAGGCGCGTTCCTGCGAACGTTTTGCCGCCATCGCGCCCTATGTCGATGAACGTCTGGGGCAGTTTTATGTGTCGTTACTGCGTTCCGAAGCCCGCCATTACCAGGACTATCTGACCCTGGCTCAACAGTTCTCCGATGAAGACATCAGTGACCGGGTTAATTTCTTCGGTGCCATTGAACGCGATCTTATCCTGCAGCCGGACACCGATTTTAAATTTCACTCGGGTCTCCCCGTCTAAACTGATCGTAGCTTGCGCCTTTGGCGCAAGCTCACTGTATCAGCCAACAACCTGATCTCTGCCCTGGCGCTTGCCTTGGTACAACGCATCGTCCGCTACACTTAACCAGGTTTGCAATTCAGCGTTGCGCGCAGCAAAGCAGCTGACTCCAATGGTTACCGTCAAGCTTAAACGCTCACCGGCATTGTCAATCTCCTGCTTTGCTATCTTTTCCCTAACTCGTTCAGCAACTCGCGTTGCTTCATCGAAAGCAAGCTCCGGTAGCGCGACGGTAAACTCTTCTCCCCCCCAGCGGGCGATAATGTCTCGATCCCTAAAACAAGTCATCAAACATTCGCCGACCACTTTAAGGGCGACGTCGCCAATCTCATGACCGAAGTCATCATTGAATTGCTTAAAGTGATCGACATCAATCAACAGCAAGCTAATAGGTGTGTCAGAACTACGATAGTCTTCAAGTAATCGATTAAAACGGTTCTCAAAGCCGCGGCGGTTAAGCAGTCCGGTTAACGCATCGGTTTCTGATAAGGTCTGTAGTTTTTTGTTTGCAACCTTTAGTTCACGAGTGTGCAAGGCTATCTGCTCTTGCAACTTACGGTTAACGCGTTCCAGGTTTTTAACTCTCACCCGACTTACGATATAAATTAATAAGATAAAACCGGTACTAGCAAAAAATAATGTCCAAAAGCTGTACCACCAGGGGGGATCAACAGTAATCCTCAAGCGCAGTGGTTTATCACTCTCAGTACCCTGACTGTTTCTACCCTCTACTAATAACTCATAAGTGCCTGGTGCCAACGAGTTAAGATCAATTGACAGTTTCGACATCCAGTGACTCCAGGAGTCGCTGACACCCGATAACCGATACCGAATCGCATTTTTCTCCGGTGTCCTAAAGTCTGTAACACCAAATGATAACCGCAACGCTTGAAAATCATCTGGTAACAGTATCTCCCTGGCTGTTAATGCAAATTCTCGCGTAATGTTTTTGTTGTCTACAACAATACCGGTCAGTGCAACCTTCGGCGCTATCTCGGAGATGTTGAGGGATTCAGGCTGGAAACTGATAGCACCTTCCAGGCTTCCTAACGTGACTTCACCATCACTTGAACTGTCAATAGCATGCTCCAGAAAGTTTGCAGTGGACAGTCCATCTGCTTTTCCGAGAGTAATTATTTTGCCAGATGAAATACTGATTCGGGCTAAGCCACCCAGACTAATTACCCATAGGTTTCCGTGGTCATCATCGGTCATACCCAGTATCCGGTTAGAGGGCAACCCGTCGGACTCGGTGTAGTGTAGGACAGCCCCCGTTTCAAAATGATAATTCCAGATACCGTTATCACTGCAAAGCCAAATTGAATTTGGGTCAGTGGCATACGCACACGTGAGCGTGTGATCATTAAACTCGCCTTTTACCCGTTCCTGGTTAAACAAATTTATTAAACCAGAATAACGTGTTGCGATATAAATGCCCGAACCTTCCGTATCGATAATAGAATACGCTTGGTCACCTAGCAATTCGTCAAAGGTGCGGCTCTGCCAGGAAAAGGTTGCTGTCTCGCGATCGTAGCGGGCAACGCCCCGGCCCCAAATACCGAGCAAGATATCACCATTTTTCATCTCATGAATAGCTGTGAGCGTTGCCTCATCAAGACCCAAATGTTCATTCATTGCTGTGTTACGAATCAACTCCGGGGTGTCGCTGGACGTTTTGATAACGGTCTGATTCGTACCAATCCACAAATCCCCAGAACGATCAGCATAAAGCACGTCAACTTTGCGTACGCCCAATGCTTCCGGGAATGGGTAAAAGTCCCAATATTTAAGGTCCGACCGGCGTTTAAAGATCCCCTCGTCATTGGCCAACCAAAGCGTATCATCACTTGCATAATGAACCGCCTGTACCGGAGCCTTTGCTGCACCTAGTGAACTCATCGCCAACGGGTCGACAAAGTTTTGACTCAGTGTCATCCCTTTAAACAACCCCTGACCACGTGTACCGACCCACAGAGTGTTGTTCTCATCCAAATGCAGCGACCTCACATCGATATTTTGTAAAGTTGCCCAATCGTCACCCTGTTTAACAAACTCTTTTTTATTTAAATCAAACTGATACAGACCGTTACCGGCGCCTATCCACAAGGTTGGTTCCAAATCGGAACCGGTTTCCAGCACGAGATCGTTAACCCTTAAATTGACTGAAGAAACATCGTCATTGTTTTTAACGGCTTGGAAAGCACGGCTATTTTCAGATAAATAATACAGGCCATGGTCTGTGCCCGCCCAGAGCGTATCTCCAATGAGTTCTATAGTCCTTACTTCGTTAGCGCGATTTTCACCAACGTTATCTGCATCGATGTAGTAGCGCGTCCAGCTTGATAGATCTTGGGCGACTCGGAACAAACCTTGCGAGCTGGCAATCCACAGCCAACGTTCTGATTCCGTAATCCACCAAATTCTGAGGTTATTTAACGGATGTTCAGCATCAATAAATTGTAGAGAACCCGCATTTCTATTACTCGTGCCGATATCGATATACTGTAGACCGTTCAACGTTCCTACCCATAGTCTTTGTTGACGGTCTATATACAATGTTTGTACTCGGTTATTTTTTAATAACCCGCTATTTTTGCCAGCCTTAAATTGCGTCATCGCCTGTGTCGCTGAATTCCAGGCCACGAGACCATGCCCCCAAGTTGCAGCCCAGATGTTATCGTTATCAATCCGTAATTTAGAAAAATCGACGGACTGTTCAGTACTAAGAACACTGTCGGTCCAGCGCACAAATTGCTTGCCATCAAAGCGCAAAATACCATCGGTATCTGTTGCCAGCCAAAGCAGACCATTGCTATCCGTTGTTATGTGATAAATCGATGACTGGCGAGCAGCAATATTGTGCGCGACGCGTGAAAATTCTTTAGTGGACAGGTTGCTCTCGGCATTGCCGGAAAAGCTGCTGAACAATACTATAAGGAGGATGCTGAAGCGTACTACAGCCACAGTAAGGCACTTCGTCATAACGTTTTTTTTACTTCCGTATAAAACGGTAAGATTACGCGAATACGCTAATTCTGACAACTCTGTCCAGTTTCCCAAACGGGTAAAACCGCTAACTCAACGACCCCGCATCCGGGTGCGATCGCACCCGGCCCTTGAGCACATTTTCACCGACCTGCGACAGCAGTGGGTTATTTGGATCGGTCGAAACGCCTTTTGATTTCGCCTTCATCGCGGCTGGTAAATCCAGTACCGGCACTGTGGCATCCAGTTGTGCCGCCATAAAGTAAGCGACCGAAAAGCGCTCGGTACCCGGTTTGGGCGCGCGCACGCGGTGGTTGGTGGCCTGCAGAAAACCGTCAGACGCCAGCTCCAGCAGCTCACCAATGTTCACCACAAAAGAACCGGACAATGGCTCGACGTCCAGCCATTCACCCTGATGTTCCACTTCCAGACCGCTTTGTTGATCCTGCAGCACAAACGTCAGATAGCCCGGATCTTTATGCGCACCAACGCCCTGGCTGGAGGCTTCCGTGCCCGGGTAGCGGATAATTTTCGAGTGGGTGTAAGGACCGTCGCGGAAACTGTCATCCAACGCATTCCATGCGACACCCAGCGCCTGACACAACGCCCGCAGTAAGGTAACGGCTATCTCTGTCTGCCGCAGAGTTAAGCTCAGTAACTGTTCCCGCAACGGCGGCAACGCCGCCGGCCACAAGTTCGGCCCGATCACCCGCTGCCAGTCATACTGTAGCTGCTTCGGCGCCGGCTCTTCGTTCATCCAGTCAAACTGTTCGCGCATATCAACGGCACCGGCCGTGACTTCCTGACCAACCGCGTTGTAGCCACGAAAATGCGGCGAATAGGCCATACTGACTTGCTCTTTGGCCGCTTGTGATAATGCAAAGAAACGCCGACTGACGCGTAACACGGCGTCCAAATCAGCCTCCGAAAGGCCGTGCTCGACCAGATAGAAAAAGCCCACCTCACTGGCGGCCCAGAGCAACCGTTCGCGCTCGGCTTGCGTGTCTAACTGTTTGTACGAAATGATGGGTAACTGCTGTATCGCCATCGTCGCCACCTCTTAAACCATGATGGCGTCGATAATAAATCCGATACATAAGGAAGCGAACGAACGATTTAATCTATAATAGGCAGGAATGGAATATGACTAAATTAGCTGGCTCGGTGGTCCGCTTTGCACCGCTAAACCGGCGGCCGCATAACTCCGATGCGTACCGCCGGAAGCGTGTCGCGCCGGGGCGCGACCTACAGATCTTCGAGTTTTTTACCCGCTTCGCGATCGTAGTAAACGTCCTCGTCAAAGTCACCTTCCGACTTCGCCACAACGCAACTTACCATCGCATCACCGGTCACATTAACCGCGGTACGGGTCATATCCAACAAGCGGTCAACACCGATGATGAGGCCAATACCCTCAACCGGTAACCCGACCTGCTGCAATACCATTGCCAGCATGATCAGACCAACGCCGGGCACACCTGCGGTACCTACCGACGCCAGTGTCGCGGTCAGGATAACCATCAGATAGTCGCCCACGGACAAATCCAGACCATAAACCTGCGCGATAAACACCGTCGCCACACCCTGCATGATTGAGGTGCCGTCCATATTGATGGTGGCACCCAGCGGTACGGTAAAGGAACCGACGCTGTTCTTAACGCCCAGACGTTTGGTAACGGTTTCTAGCGTAATCGGCATGGTGGCGTTACTGGATGCGGTACTGAAACCAAACAGCTGCGCGTCACGCATCTTCTTCAGGAAGATGCCCGGCTTAACACGCGCTAAGGCGCTCAGCAGGAATGGATGCACCACCAAGCCGTGAATGATCAGCACCACCAGTACCAGGAAGAAGTATTTTGCCAACCCGGCAATCATGCCCAGCCCGGTTTCGGTGAACAACTTCGCCATCAGCGCAAACACACCGTAGGGGGCGAGGTTCATCAGAATCACCACCAGCTTCATGATGACGTCATTAAAGTCGTCAAAAAAGCCTTTCAGGCGCTCACCGGGTTTTCCAACCAGCGCCATCGCAATACCGAACAACAACGCAAACACAATGATTTGCAGCATGTTGCCTTCGGCCATCGCATTGATCGGGTTATCCGGGAACAAATCGATGATAACCTGCGACAGTGACGGCGCTTCCGAGGGCTCAAAGGTGGCGTTAGAGTCGCGCTCGACACCCGAACCCGGCTGAATAAGGATGGCCGAGAAAATCGCAATCGAAATGGCAATAGCCGTGGTGATCAAATACAAACCGACGGCTTTACCGCCCAGTCGGCCGAGTTTGCTCGGGTCGCTCAGTGAGCAGGTACCCACCACCAGCGACACAAACACCAAGGGCACCACCAGCATTTTTAATGAGGTAATAAATATCTGACCAATGATATTAAACAGACCATTCGTCAGATAACTATCAACCCAGGCACTTTCACCTACCAGGTAACGCAGCGCCAGCCCCAGGATAATACCGGCGAACATACCAATGGCAATGCGCGCGGTCAGGCTAAGTTTTTTCTTATCACTCATACGAGTCCTTTATAGTTAGCGTCTTATCAGTCAAGCCCAAAATAATCGCCATAGCCTAGCAAAAAGGCGCTAGCCGCGCTAGCGCCAAACCGTTGTGTGGGCTAATGATACGATGAATTACACATCCGAGCGGGCAAACGAGGTCTTCAATGTGTGGATTAATGTCGCCGCACCTTTGGCAAAACGTTCGCTGATGGGTTTCTTCACGCTGTATTCCAGCTTCAGGATTTCGCGTTCACTCAGCTGTTTCAGCAACCAGGCGTCACTGGTGATGATCTCATCCACCAACCCCAGTTCTTTCGCCTGTTGTCCTGACCACACCTCACCGGTTGCCACTTTGTCGATATCCAGTTGCGGACGGTTGGTTTGGACGAACTCCTTAAACTGGTGATGGATGGCTTCCAAATCCTTTTTAAACTTACGGCGCCCTTCTTCAGTATTTTCACCAAAGATGGTCAGCGTCCGTTTAAATTCACCGGCGGTAATCTGTTCAAAGTCAATGTCATGATTCTTCAACCAGCGATGCACGTTAGGAATTTGCGCGACCACACCAATGGAGCCGATAAAAGCAAACGGCGCCGCGTAAATCTTGTGACCAACACAGGCCATCATGTAGCCGCCACTGGCCGCAACTTTATCCACCGCCACGTGTACGGTCATGCCATGCTCACGTAAACGTTGCAACTGCGCCGCCGCTAACCCATAACCATTCACCACACCACCGCCGCTTTCCAGCCGCACCAGCACGTCGTCTTTGTCGGTTGCCATACTCAGGATAGCGTTCACTTCACGCCGCAGACTGTCGACTTCCTTGGCATCCAAAGATCCTTTAAAGTCGATCACAAACAAACGTTTATCGTGTTTTTCTTCACTTTTACGGGCTTTTTTAAGCAGTTTCTCCGCTTTTTTGCGCGCCTTTTTGTCCAACAGCTCCATCTGTAAGGCATCCTGCATTTCCTGCAGCTCTCGCGACAAATGGGTAACCTCCAATTCGCCTTTTTGTTTCTTTTGCTTTTGCGCAGCCTGAGCAATAACACCGGTGATCACCACAAAAGCGAACACAATAATGGCTGCTTTTAACAAAAATCCGCCGACATCGGCTAAAAATTCCATACCCACTCCTACATTCCACAGTTCGCTTTAGTCTAGCACTTTTCCGCACCGCTGTAGCCCCAAACCACCGGACAAGTGGCAAAGCGAGTGGCGAAGCCACAAGCACACCTAAAAAAAGCAAAGCGAGTGGCGAAGCCACAAGCCGCCAAGCAAGCCCGCAGGGCGCCAAGCAAGCGGGCACCGCCCGCGCCAAACAAAAAAAGGCCAGCGAAGCTGACCTTTTTGCCAAGCGGGTAAGGCGGAACACCGCCTTACCTGCTACTGAACAACATCTTCGTTAGTGACAGGCAGCATCAGCATATCCGAACCAAACCAGCTGAAAATCTGCGTTTGCATCTCGGTTGTCGCCGCCGCAGACGCTTCCGGCGATACCAACGACGCATGGTCACCAGCACTAAAGCGCACCGCTCCCGATACCGGATTACCGTCTTCGGACTGCACCGTAGCCGATACCGAAGGCAGGCCCATCAGACCAATCAATGGCTCAGTACCAGCCAGTGGTTTACCCGCAACCGCATTTGGAATGGTTGCATCACCCACTGCTTCGATTAAATGAACCGGCGTTTCGGTCGCCACAACGCCCGCCGAATAGTTCACCGGATCCGCCGAGTCAATCACCGCTTGCGCAGCAAAGGCAAACTGCTCAAAGGTCGCATTAATCTGCGCACGTTCAGCATCCGATGCACCATCGATAAACTGCGTGTACACCTGTGCCAGCAATTCGCTGAAGCCTTCACCACCCGGCGTCACACCGGCCGCTTCCGCCTGTGCGTTAACCACTTCGGCAAACTCTGCACTGGCTGAGTAAAGCAACTGGCTCTTAACCGGCACTTCGAAAGAACCTGACGCCAGCAAGAAGTTGGCAATGCTGCCGCCCGGCATACCGAACGACGATGCCTGCACCTCAAACATTGGGCTTAACGGCTCAAGTTGTGGGTTAGACAATGGCGTATTCGCCAACGCGGTAAAGCCAACACCGGCAATCGCGCCCAGCGAGTGACCGACAAAGTGCACGTCCTGACCGTTCAGCTGTGCGCCGTCCGCTGCCATGAAGTTATTCAGGCTCATACGCAAGCCGACAAGATCAGCAATCGACTGGCGAATGTTGTCTCGAGCGCCCAGCAGGTTAGCCAGGTTCATGTACGCCGTCACACCAGCCGGACTGGATGCGTCAATCGCACCAAAGGCACGGTCACCGTGTAATGGATGGTCAATGGCCACGGTGGCAAAGCCAGCGGCTGCCAATGAGCCGGCAATACCTGCGGCATTGGTCTTCTCACCGGTGATACCATGCTGGAAAATCACTACCGGCCAGCCGCCTTGTGGGACCGCTTCCAGTTCCGCCATGCCGCGCTGAGCACGAATCGCGTTAACGGTCGCCAGATCCGGAATGGTAATAAACGCCGGTACCGTTTGTGTGCCCTGAATGGCCGGAACCGGGTTGTACTTGGTTAAGTGACGTTCGTTATCCACACCCGGGAAGTCGAAACAGTTATTCGGTGGCAACAGCAAGCTTGGATCCTCCAGCGCTTCAGCCGGAATACCCGCACCTGCAGGATCAATAACACCCTGTTCAATCGCACCTAAAATCGATGCCGGGCTGTCACAGGCTGCCTGCCAGCGACCGTCAATCGGCGCGGTTGGGTTTTCAGCGGTTGGCAACGGTGAATAGTAAGGCAGGTTAACCTGACCACCGTACACGCGCGCTGCCGAAGCCGCAGCCAGCGCCGCCGGATCGGTGACACCGTTCTGCTGCAGCACCACGTCCAACGTATAACCTTGTGGAGCAGCCTGCATAACCGGCACTTCCGGTGACCAAGGTGTATCCACACCCGCCGCACTTAAGGCCAGCATCTGTTTAGTTGCGCCCAGCACATCACCGACCGACTGGGTGGTAAAGTTGGACGCATAAATCACGTCTTCGGCATCCACACCAAACTGCGCCAGAGCGCCTTCATAGCTGTTGATTAAGCGCTGCAGCGACACCGCCGACGGATCTGACGATACCGGATCGCTGTCAGCCGGACGTTTCATCAATGTGTAAGTTTGTGAAGGATGAACATCACGACCCAATTCGTCCTGAATGTTCGAGGTTAATGCCACGATGTAACCAGTTTTCGGTTTTAACGGCCGTAGCGGTACCACCGCAACAGTGTCTTCATCAACCGCCGATACGGTAAAGTCAACACCGTGTGTCAGCTCAGCTGTTACCGCACAAGCCGCCGCCGGGCTCGCTGCAGCACACTCGGCGCTTACGTCCGAGCCGCCCTGAATGGTTTCAAACACACGAATCGCACCCTGCGCTTCGACACTGCTTGCTGCTACGGCTATCAGGTCGCCATTTTCATCACGCGGCAATGAGAAGTTAAAGGTCATGGTCGGGTGTGTACCCCAGCCGTCAAGGCCATTTAAAGCCACTTGTGGATCACTGCTGTCGCTTGGGTCTGCAACCGGGATATTCAGCGTGCCATCAACGGTACCGCTCAACAACACGTTGGTTGGCGCCGGAATAATGCTGTTAGAAGGATCAAACTGAACACGCGTTGCAGCAATATTAATTTCTTCTTCTGTCAACGGTGCTTCATCACCGCTACCACAGCCGACCAGACTTAGTGCTGATCCAATCGCCAATGGGAGTAATAATTTTTTCATGTGGATTCCCCAGTCCTTTTTTACATTTTTATTATGAAGCCTTCGCTTAACGATTTTTATACACCTGTATGAATTAAGATAAAAGGCTTTTTCCGGAATTTCTATTCGTTTGCTGAGAAGTTATCCGAATATCAGTACAATAGCTTACACTGACGCTAACAGTCCAATGGAAAACGATAAATATGCAAATCAAAACTGTACACGATTACCAAGCGCGTCCTGACCTGCTGAAGGACAAAGTCATTCTTATTACCGGCGCCGGTGACGGCATCGGCCGTCAGGCGGCGCTGTCGTTTGCGGAACATGGCGCTACCGTCATTCTCCTCGGTCGCACCGTGGCCAAGCTGGAAGCGGTCTATGATGAAATTGAACAAGCCGGTGGCGCGACACCCGCGATTATTCCGCTCGACTTAAAAGGCGCTAGCAAACAAAATTACCAGGACATGGCCGCCACCATTAAAGAACAGTTCGGACGCCTGGACGGATTGCTGCACAACGCCGGCATCCTCAGTATTCTGTCGCCGTTTACCCACATCGAGGAAGACGACTTCCGCGATTCGTTGCAGGTCAATGTTACCGGGCCGATGCTGATGACCCAGGCGTTGTTACCGGTTATGCAACTGGCACCGCAGGCGTCGCTGGTCTTTACTTCATCAGGCGTCGGTCGTAACGGGCGCGCTTACTGGGGCAGCTACTCGGTGTCGAAGTTTGCGACAGAAGGTATGGCACAGGTGATTGCTGACGAGTACGACACCACCACGGTTCGCACCAACGTCATCAATCCTGGGGCAACCCGCACCAGTATGCGCTCAAAAGCCTATCCGGCAGAAGATCCAAAACAGCTCAAAACACCGTTAGATCTGATGCCGACTTATTTGTATCTGATGGGCGATGATAGTACAAAAGACAATAACATTTGTTTCGACGCGCAATAGCGCGCGTCGCCACCACCAAGGTTGGTCTATGCACATAAAACGCCATTTCGTTACATTGTTATTGGCATCGTCCGCACTCAGCGCTCCGGCGCTGGCGGTAGAGCCACCACAACTTGAAGTGTTCGACAATGTTGAGAAACAACTCTGGATAGGCGTTGCCCCCGTTAGCCGGTCAACGATCTGGTTATCCGGCGAAAATGGGCAGGTGGCGCACAGCGAAGACGGCGGCACGAGCTGGCGTTACAGTCAGCCAGGCCAGGACGATTTGCAATTTCGGGATATTGAAGCCATCGACAATCGTCAGGCGTATGTACTGAGTATCGGCGATGACGGTCAGTCGAAAGTTTACTTTACCGACAACAGCGGCGCCAATTGGCGTATGCGCTACCGCGCCGAAGCCGATACCTTCTTGAACTGCATGGGCATTTCGCCCAATGGTGAAGCCTGGGTATTTGGTGACAGCGTCGGCGATGAGTGGCGCATTGTGCGCAGTCCGAGCGGCCGAAACTGGATTAAAGCCAACAGTGCAATCAGCGAAAAGCCGCAGTCCAACGAGGGCGGTTTCGCCTCCAGTGGCAGCTGTGTGCGCTTTAATAACGATACCTGGTTAGTCGGTACCGGCAACGCGGATACCGCGCGAGTTTTGCGCAAAGGCGGATTCGGTATCCGTTTTGACGTCATCGACAGCCCGATGCAGGCCGGGCCTAACGCCGGTATCTTTGCAGTCTGGCCGCTTGATGATGAGCAGTTTTATATCGCCGGTGGTCACATTGATCCCGCCGAGGACGAAGGCAAGCGGTTGTGGTTTTACGACGGCAATGAATTCAACGCGCTGCCGGAACCTCCCCTGCAAGGCGCGCTGTACAGTCTCAGTGTGGTCGAACACAATGGCCGCTGGCTGCTCACCTCAAACCCTTCCGGCGCAGCCGCTTATCACGTGCCCAGCAGCCAATGGTTCAGCCTCACCGATGCCAATGTCTGGAACGTCCAGTGCCATGGCAACATCAGTTGTTGGCTGGTTGGCAAAGAAGGCTTTGTGGCTAAGCTTGTTTGGAAGCCAGAGCCAGACCGCCCAGAAGATGTCGGGTTTTAGTAAACCCATGACGACGCAGCGCGTTGGCAACAACGCCGCTGCGGTTACCCGAACGGCACACACAGATCAGTTCACGCTGCTGTAACTCACTGTTATCGTGAATGAACTGCACCACCTGCGTAAGCGGGACGTTAATCACCTGGGCGCAACACGGCAAATCATCCACCATATGCTCCTGCCGTTCACGCACGTCAATGATAATGACGTCCTCACGGCGCCAGAAATCTTCGTCACCAATCGCGATATCGATACCGGTCTGCGGCACGGCTACGGCGCGGTCGTCCAATCGGGTGACCAACTGAGAGTCCGGATCATAGCCGGCACAGATGAGCGTACGCTCACCCAGACAGCGACACAAAGACTCCCGCGCAATGTCCTTGCCGATAAAGGCAAAATCAACATGCAGTGCCTGCCGCTCCGCCACCGGTTCACTCAGCAGATACACCGGTAACCGGCTGCCGAAGCGGAACAAACGCCGGGCGCCGATATTAAGACAGCCATCAACACCGCTCTGACATTCTTGTGGGATGGCATCGCACTGGGCAATCGCGGCGGTTGGCCAGCCAAACAAATCGCTGTCGCCACTGGTTAGCGGTAACATATCGCGCAACAGCGCCGCCGCATCGGCACACTCACCTTCTGCGGCGGTACTCAACACCGCCGGTACCTGATAATGCTGACAACGGGCGATGTTCTCGATACGCCCGGCCAAAGCCGGGTGCGGATCGATCACCACCATTTCTTTGGCGGCCCGATCAATCAGCAGATAACTGCAACTGTCGTCGTAGCGCAGTTGCACCACGCCGTCCAGCAAACTGTCGTTGTCGTCGTTGGTATCCGCCACAATCA
This sequence comes from Idiomarina sp. OT37-5b, assembly GCF_002968395.1. NCBI lineage: Bacteria > Pseudomonadati > Pseudomonadota > Gammaproteobacteria > Alteromonadales > Idiomarinaceae > Idiomarina > Idiomarina sp. OT37-5b. The sequence goes on along the minus strand of NZ_CP027188.1, from coordinate 787,028 downwards.
GGCACGACTGCTGTAGCGCGTCTGCGGCCTGTTGCAGGCGTTTGCAGGCTTCATCAATCTCGGCCTGGGTGGTGGCCGGGCCAAACGACATCCGGATCGCCGACTCGCTGCGCCAGGACGGCAACCCCATGGCATCCAGCACAAAACTGCGGGTCACTTTCGAGCTACAAGCCGAACCTGAACTAACGCGGATATGACAGGCATCCAGCACGTCCATGATGTCACGTGAAGAGACCCCCTGAACGGAAAAATTCAAGGTGGTAGGCACCGATACGGCAAAGTCGTTATTAAACACCACGCCGGGGAACGCCTTTTTCAGTGCCGCCGCCAGTTGCTCCCGATAGGCCGTCAGCGTCGCGTGCGAGGCAAAGCCCTTGTGTTCACCGTTCATGACCTCAAACAGCGCATTGAGCGCGGCAATGCCGGGCAAATTTTCGGTGCCCGAGCGGTAACCGCTCTCCTGTCCGCCGCCGATGATCAGCGGCGTAAAGGGCGCGCTGTCACGGATCGCCATAAAACCAATGCCTTTCGGGCCATACAGCTTATGACCACTGAATGGCGCGTAATCAATGCTGGTGTTGTCCAGCTCAAGGTTTTGTTTGCCCAGCGCCTGCACACAGTCAACCATCCACGGAATCGTTGGCGCATGCTGACGGATCACCTGCTCTAAACGGCTTAAGTCCTGCACTACGCCGGTTTCGTTATTCACCGCCATGGTACAAATCATTGCTGCCTGCGCCACGTGCGCGGCAATAAAATCTAAATCCAGCAGCCCTTTTTGATCGACCGGAATGGCCAGCAACTCGGCGTTTAAGCCCAGTAATTCGTTCCAGTGGGCGAGCGCCTGGGGCACCGCCTTGTGTTCGGTTGCACCATACAGCAAGTATTGCCGTGGCCGGTCGGGGTTCTGCACGGCGGCACGAATCGCCGACACCACCGCGGTCTGAATACCTTCGGTCGCGCCGCTGGTAAAAATCAGTTTGCTGTTAAAGGAGCCAATCGCCTCTCGCGCCTGCTGGCGAGTCGTGTCCAAAATGTAACGCGCTTTCAGGCCGGTAATATGGCTGCTGGAGGGGTTGCCAAAAATGGCTTCCATGGTGTGTGACACCGAGCGGGCAATATCGGGAAGAACCGGTGTGGTGGCGTTGCAGTCTAAGTAGATTTCCTGACTGTCCGGCTGTAACTCAAGTGGATTCATGACTACCCCCAATACGGCATTTACGGCGATGATTGAGGGTAGTTATATCGTTATAACGTTTTGTGGTCAATGGATTTGGTTTTCTTTCCACTGCTGCTCTTTTTTCATCCGCGCTTTTTTCTTGTCGCACGGATCATCGCAGTCACAGGCTTTTTCCATACCCAATGAACTGATACCACCGCAACTTCCGGAAATGGTCTTGCGCTGTACAATGTAACCGACCGCCATAATCACTACGACGATCAAAAACAACGCCAGTACCAAAAGAAAGGTTTGCATGAGAACTCCTAATCACTGCTCCGATAACAACGGCTCAAACGCCGGGCTAACCCACTCACCAAAGCCATCATCAGTTTTGTAAACCAATAACGCCGCGAGCTGATGTTTTTCCACAAACGCTTTTGCCTGTTCGGTTCCCATCACGAGCAACGCGGTTGCATAAGCGTCCGCCGACATGCAGTCGTCGGTGTAGACACTTACGGACACCAAATTGTGCTGAATGGGTTCGGCTGTTAACGGATTAATAATGTGTGAATAACGACGTCCGTTCTCTTCATAAAAATTACGGTAATCGCCTGAAGTGGCCAGTGCCCCTTCATTAAATGAGACAATTTCCTGAATCGATCGTTCCGTAGAAACCGGCTTCTCAACCGCTAGCCGCCAGGGCTGACCGTCCGGCTTGCCACCGCGGGTGCGGATCTCACCACCAATCTCAATCAGATACTGGGTAATCTCCAAATCGTCCAGCAGGTAAGCGACACGATCCACACCATAGCCTTTAGCGATGGTTGATAAATCGACGTATACCTTAGGATGCGCTTTGGTCAACTGATGATTTTCGATGCGCAATTTGCGGTAACCCACATAATCCCGTACCGCTTCCAGTTCTTCTGCCGTTGGCACCTGTTCCGGTTTTGCCTGTGGACCAAAGCCCCACAGATTCACCAGCGGGCCGACGGTAACGTCCAGCAAACCATCAGTCTGTTCAGAGATCGCTAACGCCCGCCCGATAACCCGTTCCAGCGCACGGCTGATCACCACCGGTTGGGTCGATTCGTGACGGTTGAAACGCGACAGTTCCGAGTCCGGATCATAGGTCGACATCTGCGCGTTAACTTGCGCCAACACGGTTTCGACTTTTTTCTGAATCTCTGCCTGGGTATGGCGCGGATCTTTACTGTAAAGCGCGATACTGTAGGTGGTTCCCATGGTATCGCCACTAAAACGAATTTGCTTTGGCGCGTCCGAACATGACACTAAAAAGGCTAGTCCCAAAAGGACTAGCCACCATTTAGCGACCACGGATGGTTTAAAAGCCATCATGCATTAACCACCGAAGTCGTCCAGCATGATGTTTTCATCTTCAACACCAAGCTCGTGCAACATGTTGATGACCGCCGCGTTCATGACCGGTGGACCACACATGTAGAACTCACAATCTTCTGGTGCTTCATGATCTTTCAGATAACGCTCATACAACACGTTGTGGATAAAGCCGGTATCACCATCCCAGTTATCTTCGGGTTGAGGATCCGACAACGCCACGTGCCACTCGAAGTTGTCGTTTTCTTCTTGCAGCATGTTGAAGTCATCTTCATAGAACATTTCGCGCAGTGAACGTGCACCGTACCAGAAGCTGATCTTACGCTTAGTGTTAAGACGACGCAGCTGGTCGAAAATGTGCGAACGCATCGGCGCCATACCAGCACCACCACCGATAAAGATCATTTCGGCGTCAGTATCCTTCGCGAAGAATTCACCAAACGGACCAGAAATCGTTACTTTATCACCTGGCTTCAGGCTGAAGATGTACGATGACATTTTACCCGCCGGCAAGCTCAGATCGTTCGGTGGCGGAGTCGCACAACGAACGTTCAACATGATGATGCCTTTTTCTTCCGGGTAGTTCGCCATTGAGTACGCACGAATCACTTCTTCGTCAACTTTAGACTCGACGTCTAAGAAGCCGAAGCGTTCCCAGTCACCACGATACTCTGGCGCAATATCAAAATCTTTGTACTTAACGTGATGCGGTGGAGCTTCGATCTGAATGTAACCACCGGCACGGAAAGGCACTTCTTCACCTTCCGGCAGCTGTACCACGAACTCTTTGATGAAGGTTGCAACGTTGTCGTTAGACTTAACGGTACAATCCCATTTTTTGATACCAAAGACTTCTTCCGGAAGCTCGATTTTCATGTCTTGCTTGACGTTAACCTGACAAGAAAGACGCACACCTTCACGCGCTTCGCGCTTGGTCACATGGTCAAGCTCGGTTGGCAGAATGTCACCGCCACCTTCTTTCACCGTAACCCGGCACTGACCACAAGAGCCACCGCCACCACATGCAGACGATACGAAGATACCCGCGTTCGCCAGTGCACCTAACAGTTTGGTGCCCGGTTGGGTAACAATCTTCTTCTCTTCGTCCTCATTAATCAGGATTTCTACATCGCCCTGCGGTACCAACTTTGATTTAGCGACCATGATGATCGCCACCAAAATCAGTACGATGATGGTAAACATCCCTACACCGAGCGCTATCAGAGTAATATCCATCGATTCGTACCTTTAACGTTTACTGATTCAACACACTGGTTAAAGAGATACGCCGGAGAACGACATAAAGCCCAAACCAATAAGACCTACTGACATGAACGTCGCGCCCAAACCACGCAGACCATCCGGTACATCAGCGTATTTCAGTTTCTCGCGCACCGCTGCCAAGGCAACAATCGCCAAACACCAGCCCACGCCACTGCCGATACCGTAAACCACAGACTCGCCAAAGTTGTAGTCACGTTCAACCATGAACGACACGCCACCGAAGATGGCACAGTTAACGGTAATCAGCGGCAGGAAGATACCTAACGCGTTGTACAGCGCCGGTACGTATTTATCCAGTGCCATCTCAAGGATTTGCACCAGAGCCGCGATAACGCCGATAAAGGTCAGGAAGCGCAGGAAGCTCAGGTCCGCATCAGGGAAGCCCGCCCAATCCAACGCGCCCGGCGCCAGTATGTTGTGATAAACCAAGTTGTTAACCGGTACTGAAATACCCAGTACCACGATAACCGCTACACCCAAACCAAAGGCTGTTTTAACCTTTTTGGACACCGCCAAAAAGGTACACATTCCCAGGAAGAACGACAGCGCTAAGTTTTCGATGAAAATCGCACGAATGAACAGGTTAATATATTGTTCCATGGCCGTTACTCCTTAGGTTCGACTTGTTCTGGGCGGAAGGTACGCAGTACCCAGATAAAACCGCCGATGATGAAGAACGCACTTGGCGGCATCAGCAACAAGCCAACCGGCTCGTACCAACCACCTTCTGACACCAGTGGCAGAATTTGTACGTCGAACAAGCTACCTGAACCAAACAGCTCACGGATAAAGCCAACCACCAACAATACGATAGAGTAACCCAGACCGTTACCGATACCATCCAGTAGGGACATAAACGGCGTACTCTTCATCGCATAAGCCTCGGCACGGCCCATAACGATACAGTTGGTGATGATCAGACCAACGAATACCGACAACTCACGGGAAATCTCGTAAGCGTAGGCTCGCAACACCTGGTCAACAACAATAACCAGACTCGCAATGATGGTCATTTGCACGATAATCCGCACACTCGAAGGAATGTGGTTACGGATGATCGAGATGAAAAAGTTTGATGCCGCAACAACCGCGGTTAGTGCGATACACATAACCAGCGTGTTGGTCATCTTAGACGTTACCGCCAGTGCTGAGCAGACACCGAGGATCTGCAGCGCAATGGGGTTATTCGCGAAGATCGGTCCGAATAAAACGGACTTCATTTCTTTTGCACTAGCCATTGGTCAGCTCTCCTTTGCGAAGTTTAGCGAGTAACGGACCGTAAGCTTTGTCGCTCATCCAAAAGTCGATAAGCGCGTCAACGCCGTTACTGGTTAGGGTTGCACCTGAAAGGGCATCAACTTGATGCTCATTGCTTGCGCCACCTTTAACCAAGTCAAACTTCACATTGCCGTCGTCACCGAAAAGCTCTTTACCTTCCCAGGTTTTCACCCAGCTAGGGTTAGTGATTTCACCACCGAGCCCCGGTGTTTCAGAATGTTCATAGAAGTTAACGCCACGTACGGTGTTCAGATCGTCTTCCAACGAGATCAGCCCGTACATGGTGCCCCACAGGCCCTGGCCACGAATATGCAGTACCGCACCGTCGCGATTGCCGTTTTCGTCCATAACCAGGTATACCTCGGTCATGGTTTCCATGGTACCGATGCCTGCGATATCTTCACTTTTTTGCAAGCGCGTGCTGGTGTCCGGGTCGCCTGCTGCCTTACGGTTATCAAATTCCGCAGGATTAACGTCCTGCTGTACTTGATAATCTTTCAGGCTGACAACCAGAGCATTAATGCGCTCGTTGTAAACCGCAGGGATATCCATACCCGGTTCTAAAATACCGGCCGCATCCAGAATGTTACGTTGCATAGCCAACGCCGCGTTCTTTTCCTGCAGTGGCTTCAGCGCAACCGCTGAGCCAGCAACCAGAATCGAACACACCAAACAAAGAGCCAGCACCACACCGATGGTTTTGCCTAGACTTTCATTCTTCTTAGACATTGCGTGCTAACCTCCGTTTGATGTTGGCCTGTGCTACAAAGTAGTCAAACAACGGTGCAAAGACGTTCGCGAACAAGATAGCCAGCATAATACCTTCCGGGAATGCCGGGTTGATGACACGAATCATCACCGTCATGAAACCAATTAACAGGCCGTATGCAAATTTACCTTTGTTGGTGAATGACGCAGAAACCGGGTCGGTCGCCATGAACATCATCGCGAACGCAAAACCACCCAGTACTAAGTGCCAGTACCACGGCATCGCAAACATTGGGTTGCTGTCGCTACCAATCAGGTTCAGCAGACCGGAGAACAGCACCATACCTACGAACACACCAGCAACGATGCGCCATGAGGCGATGCGGAAGTAAATCAGTGCCAGACCACCGATTAGGATCATCAGCGTTGAAACTTCACCGACTGAACCCTGGATGTTACCCAGGAACGCGTCCCACCACAGTTCCGTGTTAGCGTAATCGAGATTACCCAGCGCCGCTTTACCCAGGTTAGTCGCGCCAGAGAACCCATCGACCGCCGTCCAGATAGAGTCACCAGACATACTTGCCGGGTAAGCAAAGTACAGGAACGCACGACCGGTCAGTGCCGGGTTAAGGAAGTTACGGCCAGTACCACCGAAGATTTCCTTACCGATAACAACACCGAAGGTGATACCCAGAGCAACCTGCCACAGTGGCGTGGTCGCCGGCAGAATCAATGAGAACAGTACCGAGGTCACGAAGAAGCCTTCGTTAACTTCGTGCTTACGAATTGACGCAAACAGCACTTCCCAGAAACCACCGACAATAAAGGTCACCGCGTAGATCGGCAGGTACCAGCAGGCACCGTACCACATCTTAGTTCCCCAGCCGGCGTCAGCGCCAAGATCGCCACCCAATAAGTGGAACAAGCCCACCTGCCAGGCGTCAGATAACTGATAACCGTCTGCCAGCGCCAGCGCCGCTTGGTTACCAACGTTATACATGCCCCAGAACATAGCCGGGAAGGTCATCATCCAAACCAGGATCATGATGCGCTTCAGGTCGATGCGGTCACGAACGTGCGTGCGTGACTGGGTCACCGTACCTGGCGTGTAAAAGATAGTGGCTACTGCTTCATACAGCGCGTACCACTTTTCGTATTTGCCGCCCTTTTCAAACTGCGGCTCAATACGCTCGAGTGTATCTTTCAAGCTCATGGTTAGCCTTCTTTCTCAATCTTAGTGAGACAATCGCGCAGCACCGGGCCGTACTCGTACTTCCCAGGGCAAACATAGGTGCACAATGCCAAATCTTCCTCGTCCAGCTCCAGACAACCCAGTTGTTGAGCTTCGTCGGTATCACCTGACAACAAGTCACGCAGTAACAGCGTTGGTACGATATCCAACGGCATCACGCGCTCATAGTTACCAATTGGCACCATCGAACGAGACGAACCGTTCAGTGAGGTGGTCATGCTGAACAGCTTCTTCGGATTGAAGTGGCCGGCATAAGCTCGGGTAACCGAGTGCAGGTCCGAACCTGGACGCAACCAGCCGAAGAATTCTTTGTGGTTACCCTCAGGGATAACACTGACTTGGGTATGGAAACGACCCAGCCATTGGTGCGCGTCGTCCACCTTGTGACCATTTAACACTGAACCACTGATAATACGGTAGTTATCGCCTTGCAGCTCACCGTCAGTCAGTTCACGCAAGTTGGCACCCATACGAGTACGCAACACACGAGGTTCTTTTACGCATTCACCGGCAACCGCCACCATCCGATCGGTGAAGATTTCACCAGTGGTGAACAATTTACCGTAGGCGACTACGTCCTGATAGCCGATGTGCCACGCCGGACGCTTCAGGCTAACCGGATGCAAGAAATGCATATGAGTACCGACCAAACCAGCCGGATGCACGCCGCCGAAGGATTCCAGCTGTACTTTCGCATCGCCGGTATCAACTTCTGCATCACCCGCCTTAACCACGAAAACTTTTCCGTCGGTCAGGTTTGACAACACTTTCAAGCCATCGATGAAGGCTTGTTTGTGTTCGTTGATGAACAACGTTGGGTCCATGCACAGCGGGTTGGTGTCCATCGCATTAACGAAGATAGCCGTAGCTTCTGCGTCAAGTGCCGGAGCCTTGCTGTAGGGGCGGGTTCTGAGCGCTGGCCACTGACCAGACTCTACGAGAATTTCCTGAACTTTGTCGCGACCGATAGAGTCGAGCTTGTCGCTGTCGAATTTATCAAAGGTGATCTGCTCTTCGCCATCACATTCGATAACTACTGCTTGCAATACGCGACGTTCGCCACGCGGGATGTCTTTAACAACACCCGCTGCAGGAGCAGTATATTTAACGCCCGGATTTTTTTTGTCTTCAAAAATCACTTGACCTTTTTTCACACGCTCGTCAACTTTAACGTGCATGGTCGGGCGCATACCGACATACTCTTCTCCAAGGGTAGCGACCGTCGTCACGGCCTTACCGTCGGATACTTGCTGCTGGGGGGCTCCCTTAATCGGGATATCCAGCCCTTTCTTGATAGTAATCATATGCGTTTGCACTACTCGTTAGGGAAGATTCATCACAACCAGCCGGTAAGGGCTGGAAACCTGAAAAATCAATAAGTTACCGAGCATGGCAACGCCTACGCGACCACCAGACTCCGTAACTTAAAAACGTATTCCACACTTATCGGGCGGATTTTAACACTTTTTCAGGTGCGCTTACCAGTTAACTTTTGGATTTACGTCAGCATCATAATCAATGTTATCAAAGCCAAACCCAAATAAATTCAGGAAGTCCTGATGGTAGCCTTTGTAGTCAGCCAGCTCATGAAAGTTCTCTTGTGTGACCTGATCCCACAGCGCTTCGATCTTCGCCTGCGTGGCATCGTTGGTTTCGTAACCATCCATGTGCAAACGGCCGGCATCATCAAGTTCCGGGTTCTGCGCGTACAAGCCTTCCGTGAACAAACGATAGATCTGCTCAATGCAACCCTCGTGCGTGCCCTCTTCCTTCATTACTTTATAAATCAGCGAGATGTATAACGGCATCACCGGAATCGCCGAACTGGCTTGTGTAACCAGCGCTTTAAGCGACGATACATAAGCTTTCAGGTTAATGTCCTGATAGTTTTTATCCAACTCACTGGAGGCACGGTCGAGGTCTTCCTTCGCACGACCAATGGTGGCGTGACCATAAATTGGCCAGGTCAGCTTTTTGCCGATGTAGGTATAAGCAGTAGTCTGACAGTCCTGCGCCAATACGCCGGCATCATGCAGTTGCTTGATCCAACGCTCCCAGTCTTCACCACCCATCACCTTGACGGTGTTGGCAATATCATCATCCGTAGCCGGGTCGAGCGTCACTTCGTGCACTTCATCGCGGTCAGTATTGTAGGTTTTGGTGGTGTACTGCTTGCCCACCGGCTTCAATACCGAACTGTAAACCTCGCCACTCTCCGGGTCCTTACGCTTCGGCGACGCCAGACTGTACACCACCAAATCAATTTTGCCCATATTGGCTTTGATGTAGTCAATGCTTTGCTGCTTGATTTCATCAGAAAACGCATCGCCATTAATGGAATGGAAGTTCAAACCCTCAGCCGCAGCCTGCTCATGGAACGCCGCAGTATTGTACCAACCGGCCGTACCCGTACGTTTTTCAGTCGGTTCTTTTTCGAAGCAAACACCCAAAGTATGAGCGCCACTACCGAACGCCGCAGTAATCCGCGACGCCAGCCCATAACCCGTCGACGAGCCAATCACCAGCACATTCTTCGGCCCATTCTCAACCCGCGGCTGTTGCTTCACCCACTCAATCTGACGACGAACATTTTCCGCACAACCAGCCGGATGCGCGTTAGTACAAATAAACCCACGAATTTTTGGTTTAATCACCATGTTAGAGGTTCCCTATTTTGAATTTGCTCTTATTGTAGCGGTTTCTTAGCATTTAACAGATCATACCATTTTTTTGCCTATGGCGATCCATGCAGCGCCCGGAGGCGGGAATGCCCTCCGCCGCGGGATTTTTTCGATATCGGGGATGAATGCGGCCGGCGATCCATGCGGCGCTCGGAGGCGGGAATGCCCTCCGCCGCGGATTATTTCGATATCGAGGGCGCATGCGGCTGGCGATCCATGCAGCGCCCGGAGGCGGGAATGCCCTCCGCCCCGATCGGCACGCGAGGCTGCGCCTCGCTAAGCCGATGGGTACCCACGATCTGGGGGCGATTTTTGGGGGCGATGGGAACGCGGATTTTTTCAATATCGGCGCGGATTATTTCGATATCGGGGGCGCATGCGGCCGGCGATCCATGCGGCTCCGGGAGGCGGGAATGCCCTCCGCCCCGATCGGCACGCGAGGCTGCGCCTCGCTAAGCCGATGGGTACCCACGATTTGCACGAGATTTGGGGATATTTTCAATGCCATGTTTTGAATTCATGCAAAGGGCGTTTTCAATGCGGGATGCCGGCAATGCCACAAAACCTATTCATATCGTAAGTAGCCATCGGCTTAGCGGCGCAGCCGCGTGCCGATCGGGACCAAAAGAATTCCCACCGCCAAACGCCGCATCATCCGCCCGCCGCATGCGACCGCGATCCATAAAAAATCCCCATCGGAATTCATGCAAAGGGCGTCTTCAATGCGGGGGGCCGGCAATACCACAAAACCCAATCATATCGTAGGTAGCCATCGGCTTAGCGGCGCAGCCGCGTGCCGATCGGGACCAAAAGAATTCCCGCCTCCGAAGGCCGCATGGATCGGGACCAAAAAAATTCCCGCCGCCAAACGCCGCATCATCCGCCCGCCGCATGCGACCGCGATCCATAAAAAATCCCACCGAATTCGTGCAAGGGCGTTTTCAATGCGGGGGGCCGGCAATACCACAAAACCCATTCATATCGTAAGTAGCCATCGGCTTAGCGGCGCAGCCGCGTGCCGATCGGGACCAAAAGAATTCCCACCGCCAAACGCCGCATCATCCGCCCGCCGCATGCGACCGCGATCCGGAAATATCCCACCCCCGAATTCATGCACGCGGGTATTCAATGCGAACCAACGGATTTTTCGATATCGGGGATGAATTCCGCCGCGGGAATTGATTGATATCGAGGGCGAATGCGGCCGGCGATCGATGCGGCGCCCGGAGGCGGGAATGCCCTCCGCCCCGATCGGCACGCGAGGTTGCGCCTCGCTAAGCCGATGGGTACCCACGATTTGCACGAGATTTGGGGATATTTTCAATGCCATGTTTTGAATTCATGCAAAGGGCGTTTTCAATGCGGGGGGGCCGGCAATACCACAAAACCCATTCATATCGTAAGTAGCCATCGGCTTAGCGGCGCAGCCGCGTGCCGATCGGGACCAAAAGCATTCCCACCGCCAAACGCCGCATCGATCGCCCGCCGCATACAACCGCGATCCGGAAATATCCCACCCCCGAATTCATGCACGCGGGGATTCAATGCGAACCAACGGATTTTTTCAATATCGGCGCGGATTTGGGCGCGGATTATTTCGATATCGAGGGCGAATGCGGCCGGCGATCCATGCGGCCCCCGGAGGCGGGAATGCCCCATCCCAGGCAATTACCCCCTCCGCCCATGCAATTCGGGGAGTCGGGGGCTTGGCCTTGCCATTCGTCGGGGGTGTAGGTGTGCAGTGCCAGGGCGTGGATTTGTTGCAGTTCGTCGGCCAGCAGTTGGTTGATTGCGCGGTGGCGCTGCAGTAGGCGTTTGCCGGCAAACTGGTCGGTGACCAAGGTCACTTTAAAATGTGACTGGGCGTGCGGGCCGCTGGCGTGCATGTAACTTTCATCGTCGACCTGCACGTGCACCGGCGCAAATGCCTGCCGTAATTTTTGTTCAATCTGTTCTGCCATCTTCATACTGTTCACCCCGTTTTATTGTTCAACCACTGCTGTGTGACATATCACCCGCTGCGCTGCCAGCGTTGCAACGGCCGGGAACACCTGTTCGGCGACATCGCCGCGCGACAGCTCCGCCGGCATTACAATCCGGTAGCGTTGCGCACTAACCGACCCGTCGGTTTGCCACAACATAAAGGATTCATTCGCCAAAATCTCCTGCAACGCCGCCAAGCCGTCTTTACGATACGGTGGAAACGCCGTCACATCACCGGTTAAACGCCAGTTATTCAACTCCATTTCCGATGCCAGCAAGGCTTCGTTTACCGGGTTGCGACAAAAACTCAGTTCAATCACTGCCGCACTAAGCTGCCATTCGTCGTTCGGCAATAATTGCCGATCCAACTGCTGCATGGTGGTTTCCAGTTGTTGTTCCGCGGCCGGCTCGGACGCCGGTTCACAAGCGCTCAGCAACGACGCCAAGGCAACAGACAACAGCACAAAATACGATTTCTTCACGCCGCGCTCTCTTAGTGTTTTAAAAATAGTCTTCAACATGTGCCCGTAGTTTAGCAGAGCAACACCGGTAAATTATAGGATTGTCTATCAGCGCTAGCTTCTGGCATCATATATGAGTTCATTATACTTCTAAATAAAAGGGAATCATCGTGCGTAAGTCGCTGTTATCCGCAATACTACTGATTACGGGGTTCGGTGTTTTAACACCGCAAAGTGATGCATCCGTTTACATCAATAGTGATAACGTAGATTTACGCAATAGCCTTAACGTGCTGGTAAATGCGGGTTATATAAATACTCCTCTACAACAATGGCCAACCCCTTGGCGGGCACTTCTGTTAGAGTTAGAGTCTATTAACAAGGAGCAATTAAACCAAACTCAACTGCTGGCATTTCGACAGGTTCGTCACTACCTGCACAACGCCGAACACGGGCCTCAAACTTACCTAAAAGTCGAAGTTAATAGTGAAGACCCTTGGATTAATCGATTCGGGCGTAGCATACAGGAGCGCGGCAACTTAAGTATCGCTCGTCATTTTAAGGGCGAACGTTTCGCAGCTAAAATACAGATAAATCATCGCTGGGAGACATTTGAAGGTTCAAATAAAGAGACTTTTGATGGCAGCTATCTAGCTTACAATTTCGGTGATCTCAGTGTCAGTTTAGACGCATTACCTTTATGGTGGGGACCTGCACAACACAGCAGTTTGTTAATGTCCTCCAACGCCCGCCCGGTCAACAAGCTACGACTAGACTACAGTCCCGATTTTGCTCCCGTCGGTATTAATCAACTCCATATCAGTGCCTTCATCGGACAAAACAAAACAGAGGTTGCTCGAAGTAAGGTATCTCGCGAACTTTTAGGTTTTCGCGCAGCAACCAAATTATATTGGGCCGTGACTGGAGGGGTCAGTGTCATACATCAAGACAGCGCAGAAGTGACTAGCGCCAATGATTTTACAATTCCTGCCAATACTATGGTGAGTTTTGACTTACGCAAAGGCTGGAGCTGGGGTGAACAACACTTTGCCGCATACACTGAAGTTGCTTTTGACGGACAGTTGCAAGATGGTGAGCATCCAGCGTTTACTATGGGTGGTGAGTGGCAATTCAACCACTCCATTTTCAGTACTCAAGAAATGCGCCATACACTTATCGCTGAATATACTGACAGTGAAAGCATGAGTTTTTACCAGCGTATTAATGGCATGCCGAGCGAACTCATTTATCAGCATTATGAACGTAATTTAGGCTCATCATTTGCCCCGGACAGTAAAACTCTGTCACTGAGTTATCGCCTGTATGCCATTGATGGAAGTGGTTGGACGGCTCAGTTTTCTCACTCTAAGCTGACTGATGGCCGTTCACATACCCAGGCATTGCTTGAACGGAGCCAGCCTTTGTTGGCTGGTCTACTAAACATAGGTTTTGAATACAACGACCGTGAACTCGTTGAGCAAGACGAGCTTGGCGCCCACCTCAGTTGGGAATGGCGCTTTTAATATCGCTCAGCGTCTTACTCCAGGCGCGGTTAAGGGCGCTTACCAGGGCGTCGTAACCGTCCTGCTGTAAGGCCTGGCGCTGATGAAATGAACCACTTAACTGCTGTTCGCCCTGCTGATAATGCCAGTGGCCGCTGACCACCGCATGGCCCTGATTATCACCGTAAAAATCCATCACCGTAATCACCAGTTGGCCGTCACAATGCGGCTGATTCAACACCCGCTGTGCACTTTGCTGCAACTGTTGCTCAAGCGAACCACTCCAGCGATGATTGCGGGCCGCATGAATGCGGGTTTCGCTGCGCTGCAATAAAATACCGTCGCTGAGCATAAGGTCGCTGACCACCACCTGGCGGGCCGACGCCGGACAAAAACGCTCCGTTGCCTGATTCAGTATCGGCAGCCGGTAATCGCTGCGCTGCGTTTGCGGCACGCTGCCGCAGGCACTCAGTGTTAGTGCCAGCAGCACACCCGCAGTTGCTTTTAAGGTCATGTTAATCATTCGCTTTTGGCTCCGGATCAGCGGTTTCTTCAGGGGCAAAAATCAGTGAGTTCGGCTGTTCACGCAATTGCTCAATAAAGGGTTTTAAATCCCGCGTTAACTGCTCGATATTACTCAGCGAGCGGTGTAACTGACGCCGCGTCGCCGAACCATCGTCAACGCTGTCCAACAGTTGCTGCAACTGCACCAGGTTTTGCTGCAACAACTGTGGTAGCTCCTGCATCCCCGGTTGCGCCACAATTTCGGCCACCGACTGTGCCAGTGCCTCAATTTCCTCGGCGCTGGTCTGGGTCGCCGTCATCGCCTCACTGAACTCATTCAGGCTGGCTTCCAACTGTAGCCCATTAAATTTATCCAGTAACTGATTCAGTTTTTCTTCCAGCCGGCTGAAATCACTCACCATCGACGGTAGCACCGGATAGCCGGCAAACTCCTGTTCGGCAACGGCTTCAGCTTCCGGATAAAAACGCAGGTCCACGTACAGGGTATTGGTGAGCAGATTCGAGGCGCGAATATTCGCCCGCAGACCCTGTTCAAACAGTTCCGGCAGTCGTTCGCGCCAATACTCAATGCGCGTATCCGGCACCAGTCCATCCATGCGCTCGGGTTCGTAACGAACCAGCACCGGGATCTGTTTCAGCGGTGCCTGGTCGTCATCGGTTGGGTTCCAGCGCAGCGGCACTTTCAATACCGTACCCACTCGTACCCCTTTGAACTGCACCGGCGCTCCCTCTTCCAGCCCGGCCACCGACTCATCCAGTAAAATCACGTAATCAATACCATTCACAAAACCCTGCTGACGAGCGGCTTCTTCACTGGCAAACAGCTCAAAGGTGCGGCTCTCGGCAATCTTTTCACCACTCGGCTGCCCTTCCGGCACACCAAAATTGATCCCCGCCCCCAACAACGACTCAAACGACCCCAGCGATACATCCAGACCGCTGGCATTCCAGCGTAGTGACAGACCACTTTGCAACCAGAAGCGAGTGTTCTCGGTCAGCAGCTCGTCATAAGGTTGCTCGACGAACACCTGATATTCCATGGTGCGGTTATCCACGTTAAAGGCCACTTTTTCGACCTGTCCCACCGATACACCGCGATATTGCACCGAATCCCCCACCACCACGGCGGCGTTTACCGAACTGGTCAGGGTAATACGACGGCCGGGCGTCTGCTGTGGCGTCACCGGCGGCTCCTCCAGCGCCTTAAAACGGGTCGTCGTCTGCTCGGCACTGCCGGGTTGTAAACGCAGGTAGGCTCCCGATAACAACGTCGACAGGCCACTTACTCCCTGCCGTCCGATCCGCGGCTTAACCACCCAGAATTCACTGTCGACCGCCAGCATGCGCTGGGTATTTTCATTCATATCAATGGTCAGTACTGCCGCACTCATGTCGTCATTAAGGCTGATTTCGCTGACCAGCCCGACGTCGACGTTGCGCACCCGCACCGGTGTTTTCCCGGCTTCCAGCCCCTCGGCATCACTGATCAGAACCTGCACCTGCGGGCCGGCACCGGCGCTTTCCTGCCACACCATCCATAACGCCACCGCCAACGCCAGTAAAGGAATTAACCAAATCGGCGAGATCAGATTCTTGATTGCACTTCGGCTCATTCGATTGCTGTTTCCTGTTGTTCTTGATTTCGATCGATGGTGCGAAAAAACTGACGGGTATCAAAGGTCATCGCCGCCAGCATCGTCAGTATCACCGTCAGCGCGAACGCCAGCGCTGCATTACCTGGGTACACCGACATTAACTGACCGCTGCGTACCAGCGCCACCAATACCGCCACCACAAAAATATCGATCATCGACCAACGACCAATCCAGTCCGTCACTTTGTACAGCCATAGTCGTTGTTTGGTTCGTGTTTCACTGCGTCGCTCGGCCAGCCACAGCAACACCAGCAAGGTTAAAATTTTCACCACCGGTATCACTAAACTAGCAACAAACACAATAATCGCAATAGGCGCGTCACCGCTTTGCCAAAGCTCAATAACCCCACCAATAATGGTATTGGGCTGGGTGCGCCCCAGTGTCGTGGTCTCCATCACCGGCAGTAGGTGGGCGGGGATCAGCAATAACGCGGCGGCAATCAACAGCGCCGTGGTTAAGCGCCAGCCACGCCAGCGCGCCAAACGCATGCTCTCACCACAGCGCCAGCACCGCGACGCGGTCAGGGTATTGGGGGCCTGACAACAGACACAACCCACCCGTTGCTGGGCCGTTGCATCACGCCCCACCTGCGACGGCGGTGCGTTGTCGTGCGGTAGACGGTGCCACAACTGATAACGACTGACGCGATCACCGGTCAGCAGCAACACCACCACAAAGCCGATAAAGGTGTAAAAGCCGCTGTCCAGGTCAATCGCCGCCAGCCCGGATATTTTAATCAACGACACCAATGCTCCCAGCAGGAACACATCGGCCATCATCCATACCCGCAACTGCACCACCGTGCGAATAAAATAGAGCGTCACCGGCCCCAGCGCGCCCGGCAGCAACAATCGGCTAAAAATCCACAACACCGCGAGCAAATACAGCACCGGTATCACCCACACCGTGAACAACACCAGAATGGCGAGCAGGCGTTCGTGAAAATGCAGCAGTTCGGTGCTGGTGTCCAGCAATGTCATGGTTTGTGATACGCCGTTGGCAGAATAGCTGACAAACGGCAACAGCAGACTGACCAGCGCCAGGATCAGCGCCGTCAATGCCAGTGCTAAAGTAGTGGTTTCATCAACCGCTTTGCCACCGCCAAGACCATGACCACAACGGGGACAGGTATAAGGTTCGGCGGATGTTACCGGAACATCCGCCAAGCGGTCACAGTCAGGACAGACGACCCGGTTATGCGTTGCTGCTCTTAGCGTCGCCATCTTTTTCCGGCGATATCATCGCAATAATCACCCAGCCCGGCATCGGTTTAAGCTCGCGCGAGGTACTGAAAATATGCACTTTCTTCTGATCATCCAGCGCAAACATCGGTACCGCCCGAGCGCCATACTGCTGCTGGTAATCCTCGAAGCTGAAGTTTTCGGTAATCGGTGTCGACTTCATCTTCGCGCCCTGAAAGTGCAGGCTCGCCAGTTTCGAATAGGTCACACTTTCACCGAACAGGTCGAGGGTATTTTTATAAGCCTCGGACAACTGGTGACTGGCACGAAAATCCGATTCGCCGCTGTTCAGGCCATGCACTTTATGGCTGCCGAACCAGTCCTGATAGTACACCGACACCAGTGGGTTCAGCTGTTTGTAAGGTGACATCACCAACAACTGGCCGATACCGGTCAAATCGATGTTATTCGAAGCGTGCTCAGAGGCCGGGTTACCAAAATACACCGGCAGGTTATCCATCCGTGCCATGCGGATGTTCTCCCAGTTGGTGTCAGCCAGGCGCACCGGAATGTCATGTTCCTGCAAACTTTTGGCCACCGCCCGCGCCATTTGGTTGGCTCCGAAGATCAAAAAGCCCCGTGCCGGTGGTTCAATCAGTCCGAGTAATCGCGCCAGCGGTTTGGCGGTAAGGCTCTGCAGCACCACCGTGGTCATGATCACCAGGAACACCAGCGGTACTATCGACTCGGCGCCATCCCAGCCGGACTGTTCCATTTTTAACGCAAACAGTGCCGACACAGCGGCCGCAACAATACCGCGCGGGGCAATCCACGACAGCAGCACCTTATCCTTAAAGCGCAACTCCGTGCCTATCGCCGACAGCCACACCGCCAACGGCCGCACCGCAAACAGAATAATCGCCAGTAACACCACCGCCGGCAGACCCAGCGCGTCGAACTGGGCAAAGTCCAGTCGTGCCGCAAGGATAATAAACAGTGCCGAAATCAACAGTACGCTGAGGGTTTCCTTAAACTCAAGGATCTCATCCAGGTTAAGGTTTTTGGTATTGGCCATCGCCATCCCCATCACCGTAACCGTCAGCAGCCCCGATTCGTGCTGAATCGCATTCGACAGCGCAAACACACCCAGTACGATGGTCAGCGTGGCCACGTTCTGCAGATAATGCGGGAACCAACCGCGACCCAGCGCCAGCCCCAGTAATTTGGCCGCCACCCAGCCAAAGAAAAAGCCAATGCCGATGGTTTTGGCAAACGCCTGCATGGCGTGTAAAAACGCCACATCCTGGCTGGCAATGATGAACTCATACACCAATACCGCTAACAGCGCGCCGACAGGATCAATAATAATGCCTTCCCAGCGCAGGATATTGGCCAGTTTATTGATCGGCCGGATAGACCGTATCATCGGCTGAATTACCGTTGGCCCGGTCACCACCACCAGCGCCCCAAATAAGGCCGACAATTCCCATTCCCAGCCCATTAAAAAGTGCGTGGCAACGCCAATCGCAACCCAGGTCACCACCATACCGACACTGACCAGGTTGGTTACCATGCGGCCATGGCCACGAATTTCGTCAAACTTAAGCGTTAAGCTGCCTTCAAACAGGATCACCGCAACCGCCAGCGACACCAGCGGAAACAACAGTTGATCAAACAACTGATCCGGGTTCAGCCAGCCCAACGTCGGGCCAATAATAAGGCCACACACCAATAGCGGTAAGATTGCCGGCGTCTTTAAACGCCACGCGAGCCACTGACACGAAATCGACAGCACCCCAATTAAGGCCAGCAGGGACAATTCAGACATACACGCTCCATGTAAAGCTCTTGACTTTCGTCAAAACACAAATGAGAATAGCTATCATTAAGTTGATAATGTGATAGCCTACTCGAACTATCAAATTCTATACGCTAATTATCAGTAAGAGGTTTCTCTATGGCAATAAAATTCAATAAGTTAACCACAGTACTGGCGCTGGCAAGCGTTGTCACGAGTTTATTGCCGGTCGCTGCCAGTGCCGCAGAGGTTAATGTTTACTCATCGCGCAAAGAAGCATTGATTAAACCATTACTCGATCAGTTTAGTGAAAAAACCGGTATTGAGGTCAATTTATTGACCGGTAATTCCGATGCGCTGTTGGCGCGTTTAAAGTCAGAGGGTGAATACACCGCCGCCGATTTGTTCCTGACCGTTGACGCCGGCGCCCTGCACCGTGCCGTATCCGCTGATGTCTTCCAGACCGTATCGTCGGCAAAAATTAACGCCATTGTACCTGAACACTTTCGTTCCAGTGACGACCATTGGGTCGGCCTGAGCCTACGTGCTCGCCCGATCTTTTATTCGCCGGAGCGAGTCGATCCGGCCGAACTCAACGATTATCTGTCGTTGGCCGACGAAAAATGGAACGATCGCATCTGCATCCGTTCATCGAACAACCTTTATAATCAGTCACTGGTTGCTGCTCTGATTGAACACCACGGCGCGGAAAACGTCGAAGACTGGGCCGAAGGTCTGGTCAATAACTTTGCCCGTCAGCCGGTCGGCGGTGACCGTGACCAAATCAAAGGTGTAGCATTTGGCGTCTGCGATATCGCCGTAGCAAACACTTACTATTTTGGTCATATGCTGAACTCTGACGACGCCGAAGAAAAAGCCGCCGCCGAAAAGGTGAAGATTTTCTGGCCGGCACAGCAAAGCAACGGTACCCACGTAAACGTTTCTGGTATCGGCATCACCAAGCACGCGAAAAACATCGACGAAGCCAAGCAGTTGATCGAGTTTTTACTCTCAGAATCGTCACAAAAATGGTATGCTGAAGCCAACTATGAGTACCCCGTCCGGGAGGGTGTTGCCTGGAGCGAGACTCTGCAACAATGGGGTGACTTCAAGCAAGACGATATTTCCATGGACATACTGGGCGAGAACAACGCCGAAGCTGTGCGCTTAATGAACCGCGCCGGCTGGAGATAAGTCCTTAGAAATTGCACGTTCAAGGAGAATTGCGAATGACCCGCGGCCCGTTATTGTTGTTCGGCGTTGCGGCATTGATAGGGCTACCACTGATTGTGGTCGCCCTATCTTTGTTAAATCCCCAATGGGATATCCTCGCCCATCTGTGGCAAACGGTTATCCCCGAATACGTCAGCCATTCACTGATCCTATTGGTTTCGGTGGGCATTGGCGTGACCGTTTTAGGTGTCAGCACCGCCTGGTGCGTATCGCAATTCGACTTTCCCGGCTGGCGTTGGGTCAGTTGGGGGCTGTTGCTGCCGCTGGCCATGCCCGCTTACATTACCGCCTACACCTACACTGGCTTGCTGGACTACGCCGGCCCGGTGCAACAAGCACTGCGCTCGGTGTTTGACTGGCAGTTAGGCGAGTACTGGTTTCCCAACATTCGCAGCCTGCCCGGCGCCATCTTCGTGCTCTGTGTGGTGCTCTACCCCTACGTCTATTTGATCACCCGTGCGGCTTTTATGCAGCAGTCCACCGCCGCCTTTGAAAGCGCCCGAACCCTCGGTGCCGGCCCCTGGAAAAGCTTTTGGCGGGTGGCCATGCCCCTGGCGCGGCCGGCCATCGCCACCGGCGTCACCCTGGCGCTGATGGAAACCCTCGCCGACTACGGCACCATGGAATACTTTGGCGTCACCGTATTTACCACCGGCATATTCAGAACCTGGTACGGCATCGGTGACACCCAGGGTGCGCTGCAGTTGGCGGCTATTTTGTTGCTGTTTGTGGTGGCGCTGATCCTGGTTGAACGCTATTCCCGCCGCCGGGCGAAATTCTATCAACGCCGCAGCGACGGCGACTCGATGCGCAAACCGCTGCGCGGACGCCACGCCGTGATGGCCTCGCTGGTGTGCTGGTTGCCAATTGTCTTAGGCTTTATCATCCCTGCCATCGAGCTGGTCATCTGGTCCATTGAACGCGCCGAAGTCTGGACTCAGCCAAGCTTCTGGCAACTGACCTTTAATACCCTCTGGCTGGGGCTGATGGCCGCGGCTATTACCGTATTACTGGCGCTGTGGCTGGCTTACGGCCGCCGTCGCCACCCGACCCGGCCACTGCGCGCGGCGGTCAGTCTGGCCGGACTGGGTTATGCCATCCCCGGCATCGTGATTGCCGTTGGCCTGCTGTCACCGCTGACCTGGATGGATCACCGCATCATCGATTTCAGCCGTTGGGCCTTTGATGTCAATCCAGGACTGCTGCTGTCGGGCACCGTGGTGGCGCTGCTGTTCGCCTACAGCGTGCGTTTTTTATCAGTATCGTTGCAGACCGTCAGCTCGGGGCTGGAACAAATCACCCCGCAGATGGACGACACCGCCCGTACGCTGGGGGCGTCGCCGCGACGTATTTTATGGCGGGTACACCTGCCGCTGCTGCGCAGTTCGATTCTGGCGGCGCTGATCCTGGTGCTGGTGGACGTCATGAAAGAGCTGCCGGCGACGCTGGTGCTGCGGCCGTTCGACTTTAATACGCTGGCCGTAAGGGCGTTCGAAATGGCGTCCGACGAGCGTCTTGCCGACGCCGGACCGCCGGCACTGATGATCGTTGCCGTGGGCTTAATTCCGGTGATGATGTTATCGCGGGCGTTAAAAACCCAAAGCATAAAAACGGGAGAGTAAATGAGCGCGTTATTAAACCTGAACAATGTCTCCATCGAATTAGCCGGCCACCGCATTGTCGACCAGCTGAGCATTGCGCTGGAGCCCGGTGATATTGGCTGTCTGATGGGGCCGTCGGGCTGTGGTAAAACCACTGTACTGCGCGCCATCGCCGGTTTTAATCCGGTCAGCGCCGGCGAAATCTCACTGCACGGTGATGTGGTTTCGTCGCCGTCGTTGTCGTTACCGACCGAGCAGCGCAAAGTCGGCATGATGTTTCAGGATTTCTCATTGTTCCCGCATTTAAACGTCGCCGACAACATCCGTTTTGGTATCGAACACCTGAGCACCAGCGCGCAAGACGCCCGCATCAAGGAGTTGTTGCAGCGCATCGATTTAAGCGGTTATCAAAAACGCTACCCGCACGAATTATCCGGTGGCCAGCAACAGCGCGTGGCACTGGCCCGGGCACTGGCACCTAAACCGCAGTTGATGCTGCTGGACGAGCCTTTCTCCAGTCTTGATGCCGAATTACGCGAATTGCTGGCACAGGATGTCCGTCAGTTACTGAAAGAAGAAGGCATCACCGCATTGCTGGTGACTCACGATCAGCAGGAAGCCTTTGCCATGGCCGACAAGGCGGGTGTCATGTACGCCGGGCAGTTATTGCAGTGGAACACGCCGTACGAGCTCTATCACGAGCCGGAACATCAACTGGTGGCGGATTTTATCGGCCGTGGTGTGTTGTTGCAGGGGCAGATCCGCGAGCACCGCTTGCACTGTGCCTTCGGCGTGATTGACCATGAAATTCTGTGTGACCAGAGTGACCATGACGTGACGTTCTTGGTGCGCCCGGACGATGTGCTGATCACCGATAAAAAGGACAGTAAATTAACCGCGATCGTGACCGGCCGCGGTTTCCGTGGTTCGCACTATCTGTACACGCTGGAGTTGCCGGACACTTCGCAGGTGCTGGCCGTAGGGCCATCGCATCAGGCGCTTAGAAACGGTACTCAGGTCGGCATCGACGTCGATTTCGACCACCTGGTGGTGTTCGACTCCGACCTTTGCGAATTACCCGATTAAACACCACCAAGGCGTAGCTTGCGCCTTTGGCGCAAGTCCACCGCCGGTGTTGTGTCGCGCATTACCAGAACCAGACGTAGCTTGCGCCTTTGGCGCAAGTCCAACGCCGGTATTGTGTCGCGCATTACCAGAACCAGACGTAGCTTGCGCCTTTGGCGCAAGTCCACCGCCGATGTTGTGTCGCGCCAGAGGCGCGACCTACGGACCTTCGGCGCAAGTCCAACGCCGGTGTTGTGTCGCGCCAGAGGCGCGACCTACGGACCTTCGGCGCAAGTCCAACGCCGGTGTTGTGTCGCGCCAAAGGCGCGACCTACGGACCTTCGGCGCAAACCCATCGCCGATGTTGTGTCGCGCCAGAGGCGCGACCTACGGACCTTTGGCGCAAGTCCAACGCCGGTGTTGTGTCGCGCCAAAGGCGCGACCTACGGTCCTTTGGCGCAAACCCATCGCCGGTATTGTGTCGCGCCAAAGGCGCGACCTACGGTCCTTTGGCGCAAGTCCACCGCCGGTATTGTGTCGCGCCAAAGGCGCGACCTACGGGCGTTTGCGATTACCAGAACCGGAGGCGGCGCAGCAGCAGGAATTCAATCACCGCGATGATGATCAAGGCGTAGGTGAAAATTTCGAACGCATCTTCATTTTCCACCCCCGGCATGCCACCGATGTTGATACCGAACACACCGGTCAGAAAACTCAAGGGTAAGAACACCCCCGCAATCACCGACAACCAGTAGGTATTGCGGTTCATCTTCTCCGCTACCGCCTGTTGCAGCAGTTCCCGTTGCATCCACAATTGTTCCAGCATCAAATCAATCTGCTCGAGCAAACGCTGGGTGGTATCCCGTTCATTCAGCAGCCACTGGTGCATCTCATTGTCCATCACCCGCTCACTTTCGGTGGTGAACTTATCCAGAGCCGCCAACTGTGGCCGTACAAAGCGGTTCAGCCGCAACAAACGCCGGTGCAGACGACTCAGTTCCTGTTGCTGACCGGCGGTGTTGTCATAGCCTTCCGCTTCCATGTCCTCAATCTTGATTTCAACCGCATCAATCACATCTTCGATGCGTAAATTCAGTTGCTCAACCAGGTGCACCAAAAAGTCATTTAAACTCTCCGGGCCATCCTGCTTTTCCAGACTGTGACGAATATGGGTAATGGCCTTAAACGGCCGCTTACGGAAGGTATAAACCACGCCTTTGTAGGACAGAATACGCAGACTCAGCATATCCTCCGGCGCCGCTCCCTCATTCAGGTTAACGCCCCGCAACAACAGCACAAAACCCTCTTTCAGGCGCTGAAAGCGTGGCCGGGTGTCCTCTTCGGTCATGGCGTCAATCAGCGGTTCGGGGATTTCCGCCTGCCGTAACCAATCCTGCAGCCCTTCGGTATCGCGCTGCAGGTGGTACCAGCAACCCACCTGCGGTTTATGGGTTAAATCCTCAACCCGAACCGGCGGCTGCTGGTTAAAGTCCCAGGCATCAATAATAAAGGACATTATTTCATGCTCTGAAGGTAAATCTCCTCGCCCAGCTTGTCCATCAGGCCGAGCTGAATTTTCAACCAGTAAGCATGGTCTTCCTCGGTATCACGCAAAATGCCAATCAGCATGTCGCGGGTTACGTAATCGCGCACTTCTTCGCAGTACTGGATAACCTCACGCAGCGTCCGCGCGTTGTTGTATTCCAGTTGCAGGTCGTTCTCCAGCATTTCGCGAACGTCTGAGCCAATGGTGTGCGGCTCGCGGTTGCTCATGTTGGGCTTGCCCTCTAAGAACAAAATGCGGCGGATCAGTAAATCGGCATGGCCACGTTCGTCGTCAATTTCATGGTTGATGCGCTCGTACAGCTTCATCAGACCCATGTCTTCGTATTGACGCGAATGCGAGGTGTACTGGTCAATGGAAGTCAGTTCGAAAGCCAGCAAACGGTTCAACTGCTCAACAACGTTATTATCAGCCTTCATACTACTCCCCTTTTTCTACTTGAGATTGTAAATACAGTTCGTTACCCAGACGCGACATCAGATCGATTTGCGTTTCTAACCAGTCCAGATGCTCTTCCTGACTGTCCAGAATGTGGTTCAGCATATCGCGGCTGACGTAATCCTGATGCTCTTCGCACACTTTTACCGCGTCGCGGATCGCATTAACGTCCTGAAACTGTACCTTGTGATCCAGCTCGATCATTTCGCGCGGATCTTCACCGATAAACAGCTTGCCTAGCTCTTGCAGGTTTGGCATGCCTTCCAGAAACAGAATCCGTTCAATGACCTCATCCGCATGCTTCATCTCGTTGATGGACGCTTTGTAGATCACTTTATTGAGATTTTCGAAGCCCCAGTTGCGGTACATGCGGGCATGCAGGAAGTACTGGTTTATGGCGGTCAATTTGAGGGTCAGCACCTTATTCAGCTGCTGTATAACTTTTGCATCACCTTTCATAGAGTGTGCACTCCTTAAGTCATTCCATGGAAGAAATTAACTTAAGTGTAGCACACCGTTTGAGGATGTTTAGCGGGAAAAGCCAAGTCGGTTTGGGGTTTTTCTGTGCGTTCGCTCAATGCGTCGTTGAGCACATCTTTGGCGCACTGTTTACAACATCCGCACTGCGACGCCACACCGTACTGCTGACGCAGGTCACGCATGTTGTCGACGTCACCACAGGCGACGGCTTTTTTGATGGTTTTGTCGGTCACGCCTTTGCACAAACAAACATACATTCGCATTCACCTCTCTACGTTAAAAGCTAGAATAGCGTAAATGCGAATAGTTTGCAATAGTGCTTGGAAAAGCTATAGGTCGTGCCTTTGGCACGACCTGTTGCTGACCTTGCGCCAACGGCGCAAGCTACAGTGCCGGGGCGAAGCCCGTCGATACGAGGTAAATACAGTAAGCCACGTACATCGCCAAGAACGAAATACCGTGAATACGATTAATCCGGCCAATGCGATTGATGCGCAGTGAGAACAACAACAGCAACAGCGTCAGCGCCGCCATCGCCACCCAATCCCGGTACAGCACCAGCGGTTCCAGAGACACCGGATGAATCGCACCGGCGATACCCACCACCGCCAGCGTATTAAACATATTCGAGCCAATCACATTACCCAGCGCCAAATCGTGCTCGTTCTTGCGCACCGCCGCGATCGCCGACGCCAGCTCAGGTAACGACGTACCTATCGCCACCACCGTCAAACCAATCACCAAATCGCTCACACCCAGCGCCTGCGAAATATTCACCGCGCCCCAAACCAGCGCGCGCGAACTCAGCACCAATAGCACCAAACCGATAATCAGCCAAATGATGGCCGGCTTCATCGCCATCGGATGCGAATCGATTTCCTGAGTAAAATCAGCCGCCAGCGTATCTTCCTTGCCCTTAGCCCCCAGGTACACCGACCAGCCCATGTAAACCGCAAAAATCGCCAGCAGTAACCAGGCTTCCAGTTCACTGATGTTAAAGTCCCACAGCAATACCGCGCTGAACAGCGTGATCAAAATCAGCACCGGCATTTCGCGTTTGATCACACCGGACTGCACCGTAATGGGCGCCAGCACCGCCGTCAGACCCAACACCAGCGCGATGTTAGTGATGTTAGAACCATAGGCATTACCGAGCGCCAGCGCAGGGCTGCCGTCCAATGACGCCAGTGCCGACACCACCATTTCCGGCGCCGAGGTACCAAACCCAATGATCACCATACCGATGATCAGCGGCGGCATCCCCAAATGACGAGCAACGGCGGCCGAACCATCAACAAAACGATCCGCACTCCAAACCAGTACCGCTAACCCAACGATAACTGCGACAATCGATAACGCCATTAATAACCCTTTGAATTCCGTTTAGTTAAAGGCGCATTTTACCCTGTTACTGTTATCGATGGCTAGCCTTGCTTTGTTGCTCAATGCTCTGCTGAATGGCCGCAATGCTGTTGGGGTCATCGATGGTCGACGGAATCGCAACGTCCTCGCGCAGCAACAACTGCCGGATCAGCCGGCGCAAAATCTTGCCGGAACGGGTTTTCGGCAGTTTCGGCACCACATACAGCGTTTTCAAACAGGCAATCGCACCGATTTTATCGCGAATGGTCTGTACCAGGTCGCTTTGCAGTTGCCCGGGGTCGATATCCGCTTCGTTCTTCAGGATCACCAGCCCAATCGGCAGCTCGCCCTTCAAGTCGTCCGGGGTACCGACCACCGCGCATTCCGCCACCGCCGGATGGGCCGCCAGAATTTCTTCCATTTCGCCGGTCGAAAGGCGGTGCCCGGCGACATTAATGACGTCATCGGTGCGTCCCATAATAAACACATAACCGTCCTTATCGATGTAACCACCGTCGCCGCTGCAATAATAGCCGGGGAAGGCTTTCAAATAGCTGTCGCGCAAGCGTTGCTCATCGCCCCAGACCGTTGGCAGGCAGCCCGGCGGCAGCGGCAAGCGCACACAAATCGACCCCTCTTCTCCGGCGGGCAATGGCTTACCGGCGGTATCCAGCACGGCAATTTCATAACCCGGCACCGGCAGACTCGATGAGCCCGGTTTAACCGGCGTTGCGCCCACCCCAACCGGATTGGCGCACATCGGCCAGCCCGATTCAGTCTGCCACCAATGGTCATACACCGGTCGCCCGGTAACCTCGGTGGTCCACTCGTAAGTAGCAGGGTCCAACCGCTCGCCGGCCATGTAAATGCGCTGCAACGAGCCGATATCGTATCGTTTCAGATAGTCCGCTTTCGGGTCTTCTTTTTTAATCGCACGGAATGCCGTCGGAGCTGAAAACACCGCGGTCACCTTATGCTGCTCGATAACCCGCCAGAACGCACCGGCGTCGGGCGTATTCACCGGCTTGCCTTCATAAAGAATGCTGGTGCAGCCAAAGATCAGCGGCCCGTACACAATATAAGAATGGCCCACAACCCAGCCGACGTCGGAAGCAGTGAAAAAGACCTCGCCCGGCTGCAGACCGTAAACATAATTCATGGAGAAGTTGAGTGCCACGGCATAACCGCCGTGATCCCGCACCACACCTTTCGGTCGCCCGGTGGTGCCGGAGGTATACAGAATATAAAGCGGATGGGTCGATGCCACCGGCACCGCCGCGACAGGCTCAGCGTGCTGCATCAACTGCTGCCAGTCGTGGTCGCGGCCACTTTGCAATGTCGCGGTTTCCTGCTCACGCTGAAATACAATCACGTTCTGCGGCGGCTTTTCCGCCTCTTTTAAGGCTTTATCAACGATCGGTTTGTACGCCAGGGTTTTCTTACCCTCGATACCACAAGACGCGGTCAGCAACAGTGCCGGTTCCGCGTCGTCGATACGGATCGCCAGCTCGTGCGCGGCAAAACCGCCAAACACCACCGAGTGGATCGCACCAACCCGCGCACAAGCCAGCATCGCAATCGCCGCCTGCGGGATCATCGGCATATAAATGATCACCCGATCGCCCTTGCCGACCCCCATCGACTGAATAACCCCGGCAAACTTCGCCACCTCATCCAGCAATTCTCGATAGCTGTAGGTTTGCACATTACCGGTAACCGGCGAATCATAAATCAATGCGGTCTGCTCGCCACGGCCGGCCTCAACCTGAGCATCCAGCGCCAGATAACTGACGTTCAGCTCACCGTCGGGGAACCAATCCGCCATGCCGTTTTTCTTTAACGTCGCCCCGACCGTTGGTTGCTTAAACCACGCCAGCCGCTGCGCCTGCTCCAGCCAAAAGCCTTCCGGATCCTGCTGCGCCTCCGCATAAATTTCATGATAAGCCTGCATACACCAACCTCAACTCTTTGTTAACAACTTGATAACAGCATAGGCGCCGGCAAATAAATTGGAATTCGACCTTGGTCGCAGGTTTGGGTGGGTGCAGAATTACCGGGCGATCGGAATTCGCCCGGTGTAAACCGCCGCACGGCGGATGCTGGGGATGGGCGCGATGCGAAATAGGTCGCCGTTGCGGCCGGTTAAGGTGCGTCGTACCCCAACCTCACGGGCGATCTCTGCGTGTTTTTGCAGGTGTGCTGCCTCGCCGTGGGTTGGTATCACCATCGCCGGCTGCAGCCAACGGTACATTTGCTTCAATTCTTCCTGATTTGGATGCCCCGAAGCGTGGATCGGCAGCTCGGTGTCGTCTTTCTGAATCACCGCAATGCCGCGGCCATGAAACTTTTGCACCAGCGCCTGCACATAGGCTTCGTTACCCGGAATCACCATCGCACTCAGAATAACGGTATCGCCTTTATCCAGTGCCAATTGCGGGTGGCTGTCGTTCGCCAGCCGGCTGAGTGCCGCACGCGGTTCACCCTGACAACCGGTTGCCACCACCATCACTTCATCAGGCGGCAGATAACCCACGTCGCGGTGAGTGATCAGCTCTAACTCTTCTGGCCATAACCCAAAAGCCCGGGCTGTGGCCACATGCCGCTCCAGCGAGCGACCAAATACCGCCAGCCGGCGGCGGGTGCGCTGTGCCACCCGCGCTAACGTCACTAACCGCGCGATGTTACTGCTGAAACAGCCAACCACCACGCGCCCGGCGGCTTTTTGGGTTGCCGCCAGCAGGCCGTCAAAACACTCAGCTTCCGACACCGACCAACCCGGCTTGAGCGCATTGGTAGAATCGCCGACGAGCGCGTCGATGGGCTGTTCAGCCAGTCGTTGCAACGCCCGCGCATCAATGGGCGCGCCAATCACCGGGTCACGATCGATTTTCCAGTCGCCGGTGTGCACAACCCGGGCTACCGGCGTTTCAATCAATAAGCCGTATGGGTCGGGCAAAGAATGCGTCAGGCGTATCCAGGTGACCGCAAATTCACCAATGGTCAATTGCTCACCATCGCGGGCTTCGATGATGCGAACCTTATCGGCAAAATGCGTGTAACCAAGTTTGCGACGCAACACCGCGGCGGTGTAGGGCGTGGTGTAAATCGGGCATTTTAGTCGAGGCCAGAGGTCTTCCACCGCTCCGATGTGGTCTTCGTGCGCGTGGGTGATGATCAAACCCGCCAGTAAGTCGAGGTTATCAGTGATAAATTTCGGGTCCGGCGCCACCACTTCATGGTTAACCGCCCCCTCAACCCCCGGCGTCAGCGGTTCATCAAATGACAGTCCGCAATCCACCATCAACCACTGTCCGGCATGCCCATACAGGTTCATGTTCATACCGATTTCACCGGTACCGCCAAGCGGCAAAAACCAAAAATCACTGCTGCCCGGTAACATAAGTCGCGCCTAACATCGTCGAGTAAGGTGTTGAGTTTACAACAATAAAGAAGCGTTTTTTAGCAAAGACTGATAAAAATGCCCACGTCTCAGCGGGCATTTTTACGGTGCACACCGCAAGTGATCAGTGAAGAGCAACCAGCCCTTCTCGGAGTGGCGCGGGCACATCTTCGAGCAACACAACGGAAATGCCGTTTGCTGATTCGTCGTTGTTTGCGTTTTGACCAGCCAATTGACCATTGACGTTTTCAGGCGACAAATTGTACATCGCTCCGGTCAATGGATCGATCACCAGCCAGCCTAACAACCCACCAAAAACAAAGTTGCCGGCAAGGTACCAACCGTTGGGGCTGGAAGTTACCGTGATGGTTTGTGAGGAATACCCTGCTTTTTGAATTTGAACACTGTAGGTTTTGCCACCAAAATAACTGCCGTCACTTTTTTGTAGCGTAACCGTGGTTGGCGTTCTTCCCGAAAATACCGTGTTGCCCCGTTCATCAATGATAGTTACGTCCGCTTTTTCCGGGGTGCTGGAAATCGGAATCAACTGATTTCTATCACCAACTATCGTCGCGCAGCCAGCCAGTATCAACGCCGACGTTACGATCACCGCTTTTATCGATTTCATGATTTGATTCCTGTTTTATTATTTTTATTGGAAAGGAATCAAGGATGCGTGACGGGGGGAGAGTCAACCAAACCAACATGCTGTTGTGTGTTTCATCCTTGAAAAAGCTTTCCGCTCATATCTCAATGACATGAACAACGAAATATTAACAAGCTGTCTAAACAATAACAATCAAAATGTATAACCGCGGTTCCCCGCGTATCAGACCGGATCGCCAGAGTTGTCATTGTCCGGTCAGGTATTTCCAGCGTTCAGGGTACTTGCCCTGTTTGATGTAAGATCGCAGCGTTGAATAAGGCCAATCCCAGGCGGTTGCGGTATAGCCATGTTTGACCGGGTTGTAGAGGCAGTATTTTACGCACCGCTCGTAATCCTGTTGGTCGGTAATGCGGTGGTCGTAAAACCGCAGATGCCAGAGCCTTCCCCGTTTCGCCCGCCGACGCCATTTGTAGTGGTTATTGAGGCTGTAGTTTTTATAAGAGAATTGCGAGAAATCACGCGTCATATGGCTTTTAAAACAACCAATAAAACGCCCCAGTTCAACGTGATGAGTGCGGATCACAAAATGCATATGATCCGGCATCACCACCCACGCATGATTTTCAAACGGATATTTCCCCTTCGCCAAAGCCACCGCCCGCCGCAAAGACGCCAACATCTCCGGCTCAATCAACACCTTCTGCCACTCAAACGTATTCATGGTGATAAAATACAGACCGGCCGGATAATATTTTCGCAATTTCCAAATCGTCATCCCGCCATTAAAGACCAACCCCACACCCCCCGCCGCCAAAAATATCCCAAAATCCCCGACGACATCGGCACATTGTTGGGGGGGTTGATATTGGGGGCGGGTTTGGGCGCGGATTTTATCGATATCGGGGGCGGGTTTGGGCGCGGATCATTTCGATATCCGGAATGAATTCGGGCGTGGATTATTTCGATATCGGGGGCGGATTCGGGCGCGGGAATTTTTTGATATCGAGAGCGCATGCGGCCGGCGATCGATGCGGCTTTTGGAGGCGGGAATGCCCTCCGCCCCGATCGGCACGCGAGGCTCCGCCTCGCTAAGCCGATGGTTACCTACGATTTGCAAAAGATTTGGGGATATTTTCGGTGCCATGTTTTGAATTCGTGCAAGGGCGTTTTCAATGCGGGGGGGCCGGCAATGCCACAAAACCCATTCATATCGTGGGTACCCATCGGCTTAGCGGCGCAGCCGCGTGCCGATCGGGGCCAAAAATATTCCCGCCTCCGCAAGCCGCATCGATCGGGGCCAAAAATATTCCCGCCTCCAAAAGCCGCATCATCCGCCCGCCGCATGCGACCTCGATCCATAAAAATCCCACTGAATTTATGCGAAGGGCGTATTCAATGCGAAATCCCGGCAATGCCACAAAACCCATTCATATCGTGGGTACCCATCGGCTTAGCGGCGCAGCCGCGTGCCGATCGGGGCCAAAAGCATTCCCGCCTCCAAAAGCCGCATCATCCGCCCGCGGCATGCGACCGCGATCCATAAAAATCCCACCGAATTCATGCGAAGGGCGTATTCAATGCGAAATCCCGGCAATGCCACAAAACCCATTCATATCGTGGGTACCCATCGGCTTAGCGGCGCAGCCGCGTGCCGATCGGGGCCAAAAGCATTCCCGCCTCCAAAAGCCGCATCGATCGCCCGCGAAATTACCCCAATATGAGGACACAAAAAAACCGCCACGGGGGCGGTTTTTGGAATCTTGGCGGAGAGAGAGGGATTCGAACCCTCGATACCTTTCGGTATACACACTTTCCAGGCGTGCTCCTTCAGCCACTCGGACACCTCTCCGGAACGGCCGCTATACTAGGGGTTTTGGGCCGTTATATCAAGTGCTTTCAGATCATTCGCGTAAAACTTATGCAGATTTACGCGACCTTGAAGCGATGTACGCGTTCGCTTAGGCGTTTTGCCAGTTCGTGCAGTTCGCGGCTGGCTTCGCTGACTTGCTCGGAGCCGGCGGCGGACTGTTCGGTGGCTTGCGTGATCTTGTGGAAGTTTTCGTTAATTTCATCGGCGACGGAGCTTTGCTCTTCCGCTGCGGTGGCTATCTGGGCGTTCATATCGGTCATGCGCTGTACCGATTCATTAACCGTCTGCAGCGATTTGCCGGCGCGGCGTGCTTGTTCGACGCTGTCGGCGGCTTGTTGTTGGCCGCGGTCCATTACGGTGACGGCTTCGCCGGCGCTGCCTTTCATGGTTTCAATCAACGATTGAATACTGCGCGTTGATTCCTGCGTGCGGTTCGCCAGCGCGCGTACTTCGTCGGCAACCACCGAGAAGCCGCGGCCGTGCTCTCCGGCGCGGGCGGCTTCGATGGCGGCGTTCAGTGCCAATAAGTTGGTCTGGTCGGCGATGCCTTCGATCACTTCCAACACTTTGGTAATTTCTTCGGTGTTGTCACTTAACTGGGTAATCACAACCGCGGCGTTTTCCACTTCGTGCGCCAGCGACTCAATCGAACGAATGGTCGATTCCACTTCACGGCTGCCGGCCTGGGTTTCACGGTCGGTTTCATCCGCCAGTTGCGCGGCTTCATTGGTGTGGCGGGCTACTTCGCTGACCGTCTGCGACATCTGATTAATCGCCGCGGCGCCCTGGGTGGTTTCGTCCTGCTGGTTAATCACCAGTTCGGAGTTGTTGCGGGCCGTTTCCGACAGTTCATTTGACGAGCTGAGCAAGCGCTCCGACGACTCTGACACTTCTCTGACCAAGCGCTGCAACTGCTGAGCCATGCGATTTACCTGCGCCATCATCGAACCTTCGTACTTAGAGCGGGTCGACACCGTCAGGTCACCGTCGGCGATGCGCTCAAGGATCTCAACGGCGTCCTCAGGTTCACCACCAATAGTGTGGGTCAGCCGCTGCACGATAAAGAAACTTACCGCGGCGCCGGCAACAATAGCCAACACTGTGACAATCCACATCAAGGTCGTAAAGCTGTTACTGCGCTCCAGCACCGAGTCTACCCCGTCAGCAATGGCCGCTTCTTCATAATTAATAAAATCATTAATGCGATTCAGCCACTCCGCGTAGGCCGGTGATAAATCACTGAGCACATAGTCCTGCGCCTGTTGACGCTGACCATTGGCGAGCAAGCGTTCAACTTCGACGGTGGTGGCCAGCGCCTGCTGCTGGATTTCCTCAATACGTTCTATCAGCTGTTTCTCCTGGCTGTTGACGTATTTGGGATTAGAAAATATCTCCGCCATGCCGCGTTCAGCGTCGGCGTAGTCGGCTTTCAGGTCATCCACCAGCGCCCGAAACTCATCGCGCTGGCTCTCGCGTTCGGTCAGCACCAAATCACGCAGCGCAATGGCACGGTCGTGCACCGAACCGCGAAAATTAATCGCATAACGTTGTTTTTCACTGCCAACATCGTTTACGCGCGTCAACGTCGTGTTTATCTCATCTACCTGGTACGTACCAATAATGGTGGTGGCCACTAACAGCAGGATAATAAAGGCAAAACCCGCGTACAGTCGGTTGGCAATGGTCATCAATAACTCCAGAACTTGATTGATTATTCTAAATTAACGAAGTGTTTTACCGAATTAGGTGCAGATTAGATCAAAAAAAGTTAAAAGAATTTGGTTTCCCCCACCGCCATCACCTGAAACTCCGACGGCGACAAGCCACTTTTTTCGCGGGCTGCCTCGATATCATCCAGCGTCTGCTGAATGCCCTCGGCGGCTAACTGAAACGCGCCCCAGTGCATGGTAACGCTTTGCCGGGCGCCGATATCGCGGTGGATAAGCGTAGCCTGATACGGGTCAACGTGCGGCATTTCCATAAACCAGCGCGGCAAATACGCACCAACCGGGTTTAACGCCAGATCGATCGGCCCAAAGCGTTCGCCAATGTCCTTAAACTGAAACTCGTTGTAGCCGGTGTCGCCGCCAAACCACAGCCGCCAGTCGCCGATGTCGATCACGTAGCTGGCCCACAGCGTTTCGAAGCGATCCCAAAGGCTGCGCCCGGACCAGTGCTGGCTGGGTGTGGCGTGCACGGCTAACGCGCCGTCACTGGCACTTTGCCACCAGTCCAGCTCGGTCACCCGCTCCGCCTCGATGCCCTGCTCTAAAAACCAGCCCTTAAGTTTCAGCGGCACATAGTAATGCACATCCGGCCCCAGCGCCTTAATGCTGGCCTCATCCAAATGGTCATAATGGTCATGGGAAATCACCACCGCATCCACTGGCGGCAACGCCTCCAGCGGCAACGGCAGCGGCGTTAACCGGGTCGGCCCGGCGAAACTCACCGGCGACGCGCGGTCGCTGAAGATCGGGTCGGTCAGTACCGTCAGCCCCTGATATTGCAGCAAAAAGGTCGAATGCCCAATCCAGGTCACCTGACGCACGTCCGGGTCGGGCGCTTCAATCGCGTCCATGTTGGGTTCGGCGGTCGGGATCAAATGCGCTTGCTCGGCCTGATCCTGCCAGTCGACGTCGCTGAACCAGCGCATGTACCAATAATCAAAAAAGCCGTTTTCTTTTTCGGCGTGTAAGTTCTTAAAACCACGTTCGGTGTGCCAGGGTTTACTGGGTTGATAGCCCGGCGTCGAGCAACTGACGAGCAGTAAACTAACGACAACCCAACAACCAGCGAAAAAGCCGTAACTGACTCGGGACATAAAACAAATACTCCGGATGCCACTGAACTCCGATTACGTCACGTTGCTTATGCTCGGACGCCTGAATAAAACCGTCGAGATCCCAGCCGACGGCGGTCATGCCTTCGCCGGTTTTGCTGACAATCTGCGAATGCAGGCTGTTAACCCGTAACCTTGGCTTGCGACAAATGGCCGCCAGCCGCGCGTCATCGGCCAGCCGCACCTGTTTGGTGGGTAACAGCCCCGGACGGTTATAGGTCAATTTACGTAACTGGCGGATATTTTGGTTCAATGCGCCGCCTAACACCACATTGATCAACTGCGAACCACGGCAGATGCCGAGCAGCGGTTTGTGTTCGGCCAGCGCCCAGTTAATCCAGCGTATCTCCAGCTCATCGCGCTCGGGGTCGTATTCACCGTCGTGCTCCGGCGGCTGGTCGTAATGGGAGGGACTGATGTCATCACCGCCGCCAATGATCACGGCATCAATGTCATCACTCGGGCTAAGACTGTGGCGCACACTCACGCGCAGCGGTTGCGCGCCCAGTAGCCGCAAGGCCAACCAGGTGCACCACCAGGACGGCGACCAGCGCCGGGCGTTACCGGTTACCACCACCCGCGGTCGGTCAGCCATGCCTGCATCCTCCGCTTCCAGTCGGTTTCGGCCACCCCCATCAGCGGCCGGCTCAACGCCAGAAATTCATCGCGCCAATAAGCCAGCGCGCGTTCATCGTTGGCCAGTTGCTCAATCACCCACCAGCCTTTCCAGGAATCCGTCAGATTCCAGTCCGGCTGCTCGATATGGCAGTTCGGCAAGCGGTAATGAAAGGTCGGCCGGGAGTTGATTTTGTCGTCACCAACCACCTCAAACACGCGGTCCGGATCGATGTGCGCAAACAGCGGCAACATATCCAGCGCGCGGTTTCGTGAGGCGTTATGCTCCAGATAATCACTGATCAGCAGCGGCATGGTTACCGACTCATGCGCCATCAGCAAACGCAGATAACGCTCCGGATACTTATCAATGTAAGGACTCACTTTGCGGGTGGTATCCACCTGCAGAGCATCAAACAGCCACCACTGCAACAGCCCGTAGGCCTGCAAATAGCGATGGATAACCTCAGGTTCAATATGGCCGTCGTCGTTCATCGGCACCGAGGCGTTTACGTGCACGCCATAGGCGGCAATCCAGCTCTCATCGGTACCGCGCGCGCCGGCCTGGCGCAAGGCGTCCACTAACGGCGGCAGATGTTCACACTGGCTCAGCGTTAACGGCGGACACACCACCTCCAGCGGCACCACTTTCTCCGCCAGTTGCTGCAAGTCCTGCAGCCAGGCTTTTTCGCCGCTTTCGCTTTGCTCTTTTGCCAGTTTTTTCAGGTAGCTCCAGTCCAGCTCAATCTGAAACTCACCAAGCTCGGAATGGGTGATGGTGCGTTCGGCCAGCGATACGCGTTGGATTTGACCCTGCAACTGCTGTTGCAGGGTATCAAGTGTGCTTTGCACCGACAGCCCGGAAAATTCCAGTTCAAAGCCGACGGTGCACTCGCGTGATAGCGGTAGAAACGTGCTTTCAGTATTACTGATCGCCCTCTCCTTCAAAGTCAATCGAGAACTCACCGGCGGGTCCCGGGAACACCACCGGACTCTCAAAACCGTCCTTGCTGACGCTGGCCACTCCGAAAATGTAATTATCAATCACCACATTCTCCAGCGTAAACTCATTCACGTCTCCGACAAAGCGGCTCCACTGCCACTGCGGCTCCGAGGTCAGACGCCAGTAAATCTTGTAACCGGCCAGATTGTCCTGTCCGCGCACGTCGCCCCACTTCAGTGTGGTCGATGGCTGTACGGCGCCCTCGATATCCACATTTTGCGGTGGCTCCGGCGCCCAGGCCATGCCCGCCAGCGATACCGCGTTTAAGGCAGTCAGCTTGGCAGCGTAATCAAAATCAACGCCGTCGATGGTGTCACCGTACTTAATGCCGTTCTCGG
This sequence comes from Idiomarina sp. OT37-5b, assembly GCF_002968395.1. Lineage (NCBI taxonomy): Bacteria > Pseudomonadati > Pseudomonadota > Gammaproteobacteria > Alteromonadales > Idiomarinaceae > Idiomarina > Idiomarina sp. OT37-5b. The sequence goes on along the minus strand of NZ_CP027188.1, from coordinate 749,781 downwards.
TACGTAAGTCCTGGTGCTGACGGTAGTAATTTTCGTTCGTCTCCATAATACGCACACCGGGATAGCCCAGATCATTAAACGGGCGATGGTGACCACCACGGCCAAAACGGTCGAGGCGATAAACAATCATGGTGTCCAGGTTCGGAATGTAGCGATCCGCCATTAAATCGATGTAACGGGCCACATTACGCGACGGTGAATCGACCTCACCGCCGTAAAAGCGGCGCATCGTCGCTTCACGATCGGTTTCATCCATCCGCGTACCTTCGGCAAAAATCCGTGCGGTGGTGTTGTTGATCACCCCGTTAATGCCTTCGATGTTGCCGATCATGTCGTTGTTCAGCACCGCGTGAATACGCCACTTCTGCTGTTTGGCTTTCTCGGCCAGGATCTTACCGCCGAACAGGCCCTGCTCTTCGCCGGCTAACGCCGCGTAAACGATAGAGCCGTCAAATTCGTACTGCGACAGAACCCGAGCCGCTTCCAGCGTGCCGGCCACGCCCGAAGCGTTGTCGTTAGCACCCGGAGCGTCGGAGGTGTAATCCATCACGTCACTGACGCGCGAATCAATGTCACCGGACATCAACACGTAACGACCCGGGTCGGTCTTGCCGCGCTGAATAGCAATGACGCTTTTCACTTCGGTAGCTTCGGGGATGCGCGTTTCGCCTTCGATGATGTCACTGACGTACATCACTTCCAGGCAGCCTCCGCAGTCGGCGGAAATGCGCTTAAACTCTTCGTAGATCCAACGCCGTGCCGCGCCAATGCCGCGGGTGTCGGATTCGGTTTCAGAAAGGGTATGGCGGGTACCAAAAGACACCAGCTTTTCGATGTCCTTCTCGATGCGGTCGGCCTGCACCGCCGCCGCGATATCATGGAGTTTTTGTTGGTCTTTATAGGTCAGCGCGTCCTGCGCCGATGCCGTCAACGGCAGGCTTAACGACAAGCTCGCCGCAATAGCCAGGTTCTTTAAATAACGCATAATTAACTGCCTTTTCTCTTATACAAGGTGCAATCGATTATGCGTAGCTTAAGCCCGCCGCGCAAGTTACCTCATCGCAGTAGCTTGCGCCTTAGGCGCAAGTCATAACTTGACTTTTGTTAACAACTGTATGAAGTTTAAGTAATCCAGATGAAATATGACGTCAGTCGACGTAAATAATCAGCAAGTCCAGACCCCAACGCACACAAGGCTTGTCGCGAAAAATCTGTTTTTAAACGTTCTAATTACTAGAATATTACAGTTGATTTAATCGAAAACAGGTGTAGCGTTTATTCAAGTATTCATCGTTTACCAGTACAAACTTGGAAGCCAACACTATGAATAACCACATCAATTGGGATGAGGATACGGTTTTTGTTTTTAGCCTTGATACGAATAATCAACTGACCTACTGCCCGGAAAACATACAAGGGTTAATGCAAACGGATAAAGCCTCCCTGCTGAAAAAACCCCTTAACAGCCTACTCGACACCGACCAACTGCCCGACTACGTCCTCGACGAACTTAAAACCTCGCTAAGCCGCGAAGTGCCGTGGCGTGCCATTATTCCCTTTCGAGTTCCCGGCCGCGGCACCGTCTGGTTTGATGTGCTGGTGCGCGCCATTTTCCGTGGCGGTAAAGTCACCGGTAGCCAATGGCTGATGTACAAAGCCGAGCAGGAACACGCGGAAAAGGCCAGTCAGGTCTATCGCAGTAAAAGCCAGGCCCTTTACAGCCGGCTGGAAACGCCCTTACTGCGGGCATTGGTAGCCGTCGTAGCAGTAGCCTCGTCACTGCTCATTCATCCGCTGGCCTTTATACCGGTACTGATTGCGGCCTTGATACCGCTGCTGAAGCTGCGCAGTAATAAACACTGGGAAAAAGCCCTCGATCAGGCCGACGGCGCCACCGCCAAAAGCCAGCACCGAATATTCGGCAGCGAATCACCGCTGGGTAAAGCCATGTACGAACTCGCCCTGCGTGACTCGTCGCTATTGGCACTCACCTCGCGTCTGGACGAAGGCAACAAAGTGCTGGCGGAATCCGTTAACACCACCGCAGAAAACGCCGCGCAAACCGCCGATGCCACCGAAAAAACCGTTGCTGAAATCGACCAGATCGCCGCCTCGATGGAAGAAATGGGTCAGACAGTGGATGAAATCGCTCTGAACGCTAACGACTCATCCAACGCCTGCGGCGAAGTCAGCGAGCAAACCAAAAGCGCGGCGCGCTTTATCTCTGACAGCAGCAAGAAAATTTCTACCCTGGTTGAGGAAGTATCACGCAGCGCCGAACAAACCGAAGAGCTGTCGCGCAACGCCGATTCGGTCAAAGAGGTCAGCGAGCAGATTGACGCCATTGCCGAGCAAACCAACCTGCTGGCGTTAAATGCCGCCATCGAAAGTGCCCGCGCCGGTGAACATGGCCGCGGCTTCTCCGTGGTTGCCGACGAAGTCCGGTCGCTGTCGCAGAAAACGCAGGAAGCGGTGGATAAAATCGAAGCAACGGTTAATCGCATGACCACCGCCATGGGTGCCTGGCGCGAGAAGATGTATCAACAGCGCACACTGGCCGAAGAATGCGGCGAATTAGGCCGCAAGTCCGAACAACAGGTGTATGAAGTGTCCGAAGCCGTGACCGCCATCAACGACCGCATGACGCAAATCGCGGTAGCCGCCGAACAGCACACCAGCGCGGTATCGGAAGTGAAAGAAAGCATGATGTCGATAAACGACAACGTTCGCGGTGCCAACAAACTCAGCCGCGACACCGAAGGCGAAGTCAAAGCCATCAAAACCCGGCTGCGGGAGTTCCGCTCACTGGTCGAGGCGTTTGAGGAAGATTAAGCGTTGCCCTGTTGGATCAACGCCGTGGCATACGTCAGGTAGGCGTCAACGGCGTTGTAGGCACTGGCGTTTAACAACTTGGTGGTATTCACCCGGCTTTTGCCAAGCCGCGCGGCCAGCGACTTGTGCGGTTCATCAGGGTGGGACAAATAGCAGCAAAGTACCAGTGCCTCGGTTTTGGTTAACGACGACAGGTGCGCATCAAACAGCTTAATGGTCACGCTCAGATGCCGCTCTAACTCAGGTTGCGACGAGGAAAACTGAAACAACTCGGATTTCATTTGTTCCAACCGATTCCCAGAGCGGACAAAAGCATCGCCGGTTGAGCTTTTGACGTTGTCGCGGAGTTTATCGATGGCGCCCACAGCGATACTATGGCGGACACCCACCTGCTCGGCCAATAAGGTTAAGCGAATTAAAGCTGCGAACCGATAATATCGCCGGTAATCACCGCCGCAAGAGGCGTCGCCATAGCCAACCTACCGTTTAATGTTTAATCAACACTCTTAAAAGTAACTAAATAGAGTTACTGAAATCGGTTATGAGATTCAACCTGAATATGCTGAAGTATTAGATAAACGCAGGATTGGCGGATAATGGTATACCAACTCGCTTTATTCATACTGCAACTTGCCGGCTCGTTAAACAAGCAAAAATGCCAATGCGGTTAGCCGATATCCATTCAGGACTTCACGCCCTTGAATTAGCCAAAAGTACGTTTAATGATGCTAAGTTTTGTCCACACTGTTGTATCGATAATCAGAAAACCACCCAAAAGACCAGTAAACAAAAGCTTCTTACGCGCTCATGGCCAGTCGCAGCAACGGCGCTGTCACATCCTGCACGCCGATGACGGCGTCGATGGACTTGATCTGCCGCTCGAGGGTTTTGGCACGGTGCGGCAGATAGCTTTGCACGTAGTTTAGATCGTCGCGCAAAACTTTGATGGCCGGCCGGCTGCAGCGATACAGCTCGACGTTTACCGCCAACAGCTTTTTCTGCTGATAGAGTTTTTGCATGTACAGGCTGGCTTCGTTAAAGCTGACAAAATCACTTAACCAGCGACCGTTGACGGTCGGTTCCTCATCACCGTCGCTCTGACTGAGGCGCAGCAACAGGGTTTTGGTTTTGGCGCTGTCACTGGGTTTGAGATCGTTAAGGCGCTGCAGCAACTCCTGCTCGAACTTTTCACCGCCGAGGATCTTATGGCTTTTGCTCAGCCACAGCTCGGGGTTCTGGAACCAACTAGGTAACCCGTGTTTAAACGGCATCAGCGCCGCCAGCCCGATGTCGCGTTGCAGATGCTGGTCCTGATGCACAAACAGCGCATTGCATAGGCCGCACTGGGTATAGAGCTGGATCAAACGCTGGTGTTCGCTGACCACTTTGGTGGCTTTTACGCCCTGGGTAAAAATTTGGTAGTTGCGCAGTGGCGCCAGCTTAAGCTCGGCGCTTTTGACCGTTTTCCAGGCCGGCAGCTCCAACTCGGACAGTAGCCCGACAAAGAATTTGTCGATGTGGCTATAGGTAACACTTAACACCAGCGACAGCACCGGATAGCCGGCGCGGCTTAATCCGGCAAGGATGTTTTTTATCGCCGGCTGCTGACGCATGGCCGAGCCGGGGATGGCAAACTGCCGCAATACGCCTTTAACCGGAAGCTGCACAAAGTAAAACGGTATTTGCAGCCGCGTCTGCTCGCTCTGGCCTCTTAGCTTAGCCAGTTTAAGGCGTATCCAGCGTTCGTTGATGAGGCCATTAAACAGCAACGGCTGCTGGCGGCAAATCTGCTCGAGCAGATCCTGGTTGCTCTGGGTTTTTATCGCGTAGGCGGCTTTTTCGGGCATGCCGTTAAACACCAGCGGAATGCCCTGCTGCGCCTGCAGCCATTGCATTTCATGGCCTTTCGAGCGAACCGAGTGGATGACGTGATCAACGTTCACCTTGTAGCGGTATTTGTAGCCGTTGAGCAAGCCGCTGAGCAGTTTATCCAGGGCATCAGCACCGGCCAGCGCCCGCCGCCGCAGTCGTAAATAGTTGTGGTTATCCTTTTTGTGGGTACCGAGCACCTGGTATTCGTAGGCGCGGGTGCCGTTAAAGACAAACTCGGAGGCCAGCCCGGTGTGGTACACCGACACCCGTTGCTGCTGCAGCTTTTGCACCGGGATGGTGCCGGGCAGCTTCAATTGCATGCCCTGCAATGAGATATCAACGGTGACCGCTTTGAATTTAGCCGGCTTACCGTCGATGGTGGTTTTTACCACCACATCGGTGACGAAGTTCATGCGCTCTTCGCTGCGACGGTAATAGCGCCCCAGCACGAAACTGCCCAGTTTACTGCCGTCATGGTCGGCGCGCTGTTTGTTGATGCGTTTTTGCTGCTGTTCTCGCACGTACTGCATGATGCGGCGGTAGGTTTCGACGGTGTAAATGCCGCAGTTGTTGCGAAGGCCCTCGGTGAACAGTTTCCTGGCGTCGTTATCGAGGAAGTGCGTTCGTCCATGATACGGGTAAACCTCCACCGGCCCCGGCACTTTGCGGCGCAGATCGATGGTTTCGGTGGCGGGCTTAGTTAACTCGTTAAGACGCAGTTTCAGTTGCAGTTTTTGCGGCCCGCTGAGGCGCTCGGTTTTTTCGCTGAACAGCTGTTCAAAACGACTTGAATGAACGTTCCCTTTCAGCTCGTTAACCAGCTTCTGCATGCTCAATCCATTGACCATTTCAACCCTCCTGTTAACACGAGGGCAACATAATCAAATGAGCTTTATAATGCAATAATGGTTCGTTGTCGCCGAGTGACCCCTACTTAATAACGTCAATTGACGTCATTTTCTTTTCTAGACTCGCCAGGTCGCAAGGCTTACTGAAGTAATACCCTTGCATCGCATCACAGCCTTTCTTGCTGAAAAAGGCTTTTTGCTCGGCGGTTTCGATGCCCTCGATGATGATGTGTTTGTTGACCGCCTTCAGCAGACTCAGGATCGACTCCAGCAGTGGATAATGACCATTGGCCGACGTTACTTCGCGGGTAAATATGCGATCCAGCTTAATGATGTCGACCGGCAGTTTGCTGATGTACGCCAGGCTCGAGTAACCGGTACCAAAGTCATCGATGGCAATTTTCACGCCGCGCTCGCGCAGCAGTGCCAGTTTGTCGCTGATCAGCCGTAAGTCGGTTAAGGCGATGCTTTCGGTCAGCTCCAGATGGAGCTTGTCGTACGGGAATTTCACGTGCTCGATTTGCGAGTTCAGTTCTGCCAGCACCGCTTTATGCTGAAACTGTTGCGATGACAGATTGATGGCCAGCGATACGCCATAGGCTTCGCACAGCGGTTTGATCTCCCGCAGCGCCTGCTCCTGAATTTGCCGGCCCAACTGAATGATTTGCCCGGTTTGTTCGGCAATGGGAATAAACACCATCGGTGACACCCAATGGCCGTCGCTGCGCTGCCAGCGCGCTAGCGCCTCAACCGACTCGATACGGCCACTGGCGGCATTAATGATCGGCTGATAATGCACGGTGATTTGCCGCTGATCGAGTGCGTCCTGTAACTGGTTACGCAACATCAGCGCTTGCTCGTAATGGCGCGCCATGTAATCCCGGTAGGTGCGATAGCCGTTGCCGCCACTGGCTTTGGCACTGCTCATGGCAACATCGGCGCGCTGGATGACCTCACTGGCGTCGAGCTCAGAGTTGTCGATTTTATAAATGCCGATACTGGCGGTCAGCGACAGCGAGAATTCTTCGATGACCAGCCGCTCGCGCACCCGCATCAGCAGGTTTTTGGCGTAAATCTGGCTGTCAAAGCGCGCGCGATGTTCGACAAAAACAATAAATTCGTCGCTGCTGAAACGCCCGAACCACACCCCTTTACCGGCGTCACCGCTTAAGCGCAGAGCAACTTCCTTGAGCACCAGGTTACCGATGCGAAACCCAAGGCTGTCGTTGATGGGTTTAAAACCGTCCAGGTCGATAAAGAACACCCAACCCGGTTGCTCGTATTCCTGCATGCAACTGTTGATGCGCTTTTCGATAAACAGCCGTCGGTACAGCTGCGTTACGTCATCGCGTGTCGCAAGGTTGGTCAGCGTTTCGTCCTGCTCTTTAATGCGGCGGTTACTGGCCAGTGCAAAGCCCATGATGGTGGCAAAAATAGCGCCGGCTAACAGTACCAGTTGTTTTACCCGAATTGACTGTAGAAAGCTGCTGTAGTCAGTCAATACCGCATAAAGACTCAACGGGTAACCGTTGCTGAGTTTGTACGCGTATTCCACCACCACGGTACTGTCGTTGATGATGCGTTCCAGTTCCTCACTGTTGTCCGGTAACGCCCGGGTGGACAACAGGGTGTCATTACGCAACCGGATGACGTTGCTGTATTCATCGGCCATACCACCGGATAACTTACTGAGCACCAGTTCCATATCAAAGAAATACAACGCCTGCAGCGGGTCGCCCGCGTCGTCCGCCCGGAACCCCAACACCACACTGCGATGCTGACGGTTGGAGCTGTTCTCGATGCTGATTTGGTCGCTGAGGTTTAACCGCCAGGTCTGAAATTCCGGCTGCATGATGTGCTCATAATTGGCACCGGCTTTACTGCCGCTGTGCCAACGAATGTCATCGCCTTGTAACAACATGACCGCATCCAGCAGCGGGAAGTCGTCGTACAAGCGCTGGCTTTCTTCGACCAGTGTGTTAAAACGCGGTTGTGGCGCTGCGACAACCCGCTCCGCCAACCGACTGAGGGTGCCGTAATGGTTCGTGAACGCGGTATTGATCGCGCGCCCGGTCTGCTCGGCCGACACCCGGCCGCGCTGCTCCAGCGACTGCAGTAATGAACCAGACTGATAAAACCACAGGCCGGCCACGCAGGTACAAACCGCGATGATGGCTGCCGAACTGGCGCGCCAGGTTAGGCGGGCGTTTCTGACGTCGATTTTATGCCACAGCAGCGGCGTCACCCCAACGACCACCATCATCAGCCCGTACACCGACACCTCAAACAGGTTCGACTGCGCGGATACGATGTCATTGAAGGCCCACAGCTTGACCACGTAGTACACACCGAGCAGTGCACAGAATAAGGCGCTGGGCACGCAGATCATCCAGCAGTGTTTAAACGCCCGGTAACAGAGGAAACTTAATGACAGCACGCCCAAATTAAGCGCCATTAACGGCGGGATTTGATGGTAGCCGGGGTCGATATCGCGCAGCACACCGAATAGCATCATCAGCGAATACAGTAGCAGGAGAGCACCGCACAGACGCAGTAAGGCACGCATGTTGAGGGTACCGGCAATCAGTGCGCCACCGACCAGCAAACCGGTAAACGCCGAAAAGAAGTCGAACAGCGGCAGCTGATTGAACAGTGGCGTAATAAAGGAAACAACAATGCCTATCACGCCAAGCAGTGTTGTGAGCACGCCCGCGGTCAGCGCATAAGAGGCTAAAAAGGTTTTATTCAGTCGCATGACCTACTGCTCCAGATTACCGCATTGCGGCAATCCTATTGGGCTGTAGGCCTAATAGCAATCCGTACTAAGACGTATTTTTAATAAAAGTTATAGACGCAACAGTAGGCGGGATAAACGCTACAGTGAATCCTTGAGCATTGCCTGGTAGCCGCTTTTAAAGTCGGGATGTTTTAAGCTAAAACCGCTGGCCCGCAGTTTTTTGTTGTTGCAACGTTTGGACCCTCTGGGTCCCGGCCCCGGTTCAACCTCGGAGGACACTTCCAGTTGCAGTTGATGCGCCAGCCATTGGTACACTTCGTACTGTTTGGTTGGGGCGTCGTCGCTGAGCAGGTAGAGCGGCGCGCGTTTCTCGGGGTTTTTAACGATGAACTCAATAAAGCGCGCGACATCGTCCTGATGAATGCGGTTGGTCCAGCTGTCGCGCAGGGTCACGTTGTGTTGTTGCAATTGCCGCAGCAGAAAGTCCCGCCCCTCGCCGTAAATACCGCTGCAGCGCAAAATGGTGCTGGTAACCGGTAAATCGGCGATCAGCCGCTCCGCCTGCAACAGCATCTTACCGGCGTCGCTGGCGGGCTTGGTCGGCGAGTCTTCGTCCACCCATTCGCCCTGCTGCTGGCCATAAACGCCGGTGCTGGACAGATAAATGATATACGGTGAGTAGTCCAGCCCGTTGATGACGTGCTGCAAATGCCGGCACGGCACCACGTAACCCTGACGATAGCCTTCGGCGCTGTATTCCGACGGCGTCAGGGTCACCAGAATGGCACCGTATTCGCGCCGGTAGAGCAGTTTTTTCAGATCCTGCTCGTTACCGGCATCGGCGGCGATCAGCTCGACGCCGTTGATGTGCGGTTTATTGTCAGGGTGGCGACAAACGCCCACCACGTGATGTCCGTCTGCTGTCAGCAGCCGCGCCGCACGTTGTGCAATGTCGCCGTAACCAATCGCTAATATGTTCATGCCCCGAAAATAGCGCAAAGCCGGGGCAATAGCAATGACTTAGCGCGGTGCCTGATCGAGCCAGTCGAGGATGCCTTCGGCGGCGGTGCGCCCTTCGGCGATGGCGGTGACCACCAGGTCGGCGCCGCGCACCATATCACCGCCGGCAAAGATTTTCGGGTTACTGGTCTGCATGCCGAATTCGCTGTCGCCGGTGGCAATGACGGTGCCCCAGTCGCTCAGCTTAACGCCGTGTTCGGCCAGCCACGCCGGCGGGTTGGGCTGATACCCAAAGGCAATGATGACGGCGCTGGCGGGCATCACAAATTCGGAACCGGAGACCGGCTGCGGCCGCCGCCGACCGTCTTCATCCGCCGGTCCCAGTTCGGTTTTTACCATGCGCACGCCGCTGACACGGCCATCATCGCCTTTCACGATTTCCAGCGGTTGCAGATTAAATTCAAACTGCACGCCTTCTTCACGGGCATTTTGCACTTCACGGCGCGAACCGGGCATGTTCTGCTCGTCGCGGCGGTAGGCACAGACCACCGAGCGGGCGCCCTGCCGAATAGAGGTGCGCACACAGTCCATGGCGGTATCACCGCCGCCCAGCACCACCACCTGCTCGTTGTTGACGTCAATCAGCGGGTACTCACTCATTCGCTGTTGCAGTAAGCGTTGGGTGTTGCCGATCAAAAACGGTAAGGCCGGATAGACACCGGGCGTATCCAGCCCCTGCAAACGACCGTCCAGCGCTTTGTAGGTGCCGAGTGCGAGAAATACCGCGTCATGCTGCTGCAGCAGGTCGGCAAAATCGAGGTCCTGGCCGACGTCGACACCGAGCTTAAACTCGATGCCCATGTCGGTGAAAATTTCGCGGCGCAAGGTCATCACCGACTTATCCAGCTTGAACGGCGGAATGCCATAGGTCAGCAGGCCGCCGATTTCCGGGTAACGGTCATACACCACCGGTTTAATGCCGTTACGTGCCAATACGTCGGCACAGGCGAGTCCGGCGGGGCCGGCACCGATGATGGCGACGTTTTCCGGACGCGGCTCAACCTCGGAGAGATCCGGCCGCCAGCCCTGAGCAAAGGCTTCGTCCACCATTTGTTTTTCGATGCTGCCGATGGTGACCGCACCAAAACCGTCGTTGAGTGTGCAGGCACCCTCGCAGAGGCGATCCTGCGGGCAGACGCGACCGCACACTTCCGGTAACGAATTGGTTTTGTGCATCAGCTCGGCGGCTTCCAGCACCCGCCCTTCGTTGGCCAGTTGCAGCCATTGCGGAATGTAATTGTGTACCGGGCACTGCCATTCACAATAGGGGTTGCCGCAGTCCAGACAGCGGTCGGCCTGACCCTGCAACTGGCGTTCGGACATTGGCTCGTAGATTTCCTTAAAGTCGATGCGCCGCTCGTCAACCGGGTGCTTGGGCGGATCGATTCGCTGTACGTCTAAAAACTGATAGATGTTCTTGTTCATTACATCACCTCGACCCGTAGTTCTGCGGTGGAGCGTGCACGATGGCCGAGTAACTCCTTAATGTTGGCACTTTTCGGTTTGACGATGTAAAACTCGCTGACCACGTGTTCGAAATCCTGCAGCAACTGCTGCGAATAAGCGCTGCCGGTGGCTTCATGGTGTTCGTGGATCAAACCGCGTAAATGTTCTTTGATGATGGGGGCGTCAACAGCTACGGCTTCCACCAGTTCGTGGTTCAGACGGCGGTGCAGATCGCCGTCACTGTCGCGCAGATAGGCGAAACCACCGGTCATGCCGGCACCGAAGTTGATGCCGCAACTGCCGAGCACAACGACGATACCGCCGGTCATGTATTCGCAGCCGTTGTCACCGATGCCTTCCACGACCGCGGTGGCACCGGAGTTGCGCACCGCAAAGCGTTCTCCGGCACAGCCGGCGGCGTAGAGTTTACCCCCGGTGGCACCGTACAGGCAGGTGTTACCCATGATGGTCGCCTGTTGGCTGAGGTAACGCACACCGGCCGCTGGCTTAATGACGATAAGCCCGCCGGCCATGCCTTTACCGACGTAATCGTTGGCGTCGCCGCTTAGCCGCAGCTTCAGGCCGCCGGCATTAAAGGCACCGAAGCTTTGCCCGGCGGTACCGGTAAAGTCCAGAGTGATGGGCGCCGCGGCCATGCCCTGGTTACCGTGCCGTGAGGCGATAAAGCCGGACACCCGCGCTCCGACCGAGCGGTCGTCATTGCGGATCGGCAATGACCAACTACCGCCGCTGCGCTGCTCGATGGCATCCTGCGTCAGCGCCAGCAGCCGTTGGTTTAAAGCGCCGCTGTCGTACGGCGGATTGCTTTCGCTGCAATACAGACTGTGCGCCGAACGGCTGCCGGCCGCCGCCAGCAGCGGGCTGAGATCCAGCTGTTGCTGACGCAAGGTGTCGCCGGGCAGGCGTTTGAGCAAGTCGGTACGGCCAATGGCGTCGGTCAGTTTGCTAAGGCCGAGTTCGGCGAGGATCTGACGCACTTCTTCCGCGACAAATTCGAACAAGGTAATCACCCGCTCCGGCAGCCCGCGGAAAAATTCTTTGCGCAGAGTTTCGTCCTGCGTCGCCACACCGGTGGCACAGTTATTCAGGTGGCAGATACGTAAGTACTTACACCCGAGCGCGATCATCGGCGCAGTACCGAAGCCAAAGCTCTCGGCACCCAGGATGGCCGCCTTGACAATATCGACGCCGGTTTTTAAGCCGCCGTCCACCTGCAGGCGAATTTTGTGGCGCAGGTTATTGGTCACCAGTGCCTGATGCACTTCGGCCAGCCCCAGTTCCCACGGCGAACCGGCGTATTTTACCGAGGTCAACGGACTGGCACCGGTGCCGCCGTCGTAGCCCGAGACAGTAATCAGATCGGCATAAGCTTTGGCCACACCGGTGGCGATGGTGCCAATACCCGGTGTTGAAACCAGCTTAACGCTGACCAACGCGTCGGGATTGACTTGTTTGAGGTCGAAAATCAGCTGCGCTAAATCCTCGATGGAATAAATATCGTGATGCGGTGGCGGCGAAATCAGCGTGGTGCCCGGTACCGCGTAGCGTAGTTTCGCGATTTCCGCGGTGACCTTTTCGCCCGGCAACTGACCGCCTTCGCCCGGCTTGGCGCCCTGGGCGACTTTTATTTGAATCACGTCGGCATTGATCAGGTAATGCGGTGTAACGCCGAAACGACCCGAAGCAACCTGTTTGATGCGCGAGTTTTTCAGGCTGTTGAAGCGTTTTGGATCTTCACCGCCCTCGCCGGAGTTAGAATGGCCGCCGATTTTATTCATGGCAATGGCGAGCGCCTCGTGGGCTTCGGCACTGAGCGCGCCAATCGACATGGCGGCGGTGTCGAAACGCTGGAACAACTGTTCTTTCGGCTCTACCCGGTTTAGCTCAATCGGCTGGCAGGCGCTGCGATCAAGCGCCAGCAAATCGCGCAGATGGGTGACCGGGCGCTCGTTCACCAGTTTGGCGTAGGTGTCGTAGTCCTGCTGATTGCCGCTGGCGACGGCTTTCTGCAGGCTCATCACCACATCCGGATTGTAGGCGTGGTACTCACCGCCGTGGACGTATTTGAGCAGACCGCCCTGCGGCAGCGGTTTTCGATGCAGCCAGGCGCGCTGATACACCTGTTGCAGATCCTGCTGCAGATCGCTGAAGGTCGCGCCACCAATACGCGCCGGGGCGTTGGCAAAACACAGCTCACGCACCTGTTGATCAAGGCCGACCACCTCAAACAGCGAGGCGCCGCGATAACCGGCAATGGTGGAAATGCCCATTTTTGAGAGAATTTTCAGCAAGCCTTTATTGAGGCCGTTGCGGTAATTGATCAGCGCCTGCTGCAGTTCCAGATCCAGCCGCTGCTGTTGCACCAGTTGCTCGACGGTTTCATAGGCCAGATACGGGTACACCGCGGTCGCGCCCAGTCCCAGCAACACTGCCATGTGGTGCGGATCGCGGGCACTGGCGGTTTCGATGATGATGTTGGAGTCACAGCGCAGGTTGTTATCCACCAGCGCCTGCTGAACCGCGCCCACCGCCATCGCCGCCGGGATCATTAACTGACCTTGCTGCAAATCGCGGTCGGAAAGTATCACGATGACCACCTGCTCGTCGCGAACCGCCGTGATAGCGCTTTCAATTAATTGCGTCACCGCACCTTGTAAGTCATCGGCGCGCCCTTCCTGACCGGCACCGAACGCCAGCGACAGGGTTTTGTGTTTGTAATGGGTCGGGTCCATTTCGCGCAGTTGCTTGAGGTCCGTGTACATCAGTATCGGCGATTCGAACGCCACCCGGTCGGCGTCACCGGAGGCTTCGTTAAACACATTGTGCTCGCGGCCGATGATGGTTGCCAGCGACATCACGTGACGTTCCCGAATCGGGTCGATGGCCGGGTTGGTCACCTGGGCAAACTGTTGACGGAAAAAGTCGTACAGCAGCCGCGGTTGCTGCGACAGCACCGCCGTGGGGGTATCATCGCCCATCGAACCCACCGCTTCCTGAGCGTCTTTGGCCAGTACCGCGACCACCTGCTGCAGCTCTTCCTCGGTATAGAGGTTGGCTTTGTGCAACACCTTCATCATTTTGTCGTCGTATAGGCGCACACCGATTTTATCGGCACTGCAACGTTCAAACGGCAACAGCGTGCGCCGGTGCTGATCCAGCCATTGGCGGTAGGGGTGGCGGTCCTTTAATTCGTCTTCGATGGCCTGGTTATACCAAATGCGACCGGTGTAGGTGTCCACCGCCATCATCTGGCCGGGACCAAGGCGCCCTTTTTCCTTTACGTTGCGCTCGTCGTAATCCCAGATGCCCACTTCCGAGGCGATGGTCAGTACCCCGTCGTTGGTCAGTACATAGCGCGCCGGGCGCAGGCCGTTTCGGTCAAGACAGCAGGCGACGTGCCGACCGTTGCTCATGACCACCCCGGCCGGACCGTCCCAGGGTTCCATGTGCAGCGCGTTAAATTGATAGAAGGCACGCATTTCTTCGCTCATGGTGTTATCGCCCTGCCACGCCGGCGGGATCAGCAACCGCATGGCGCGGAACAAGTCCATGCCGCCGGCCAGCAGCAATTCCAGCATGTTATCCAGTGACGCCGAGTCGGAGCCGCTCATGCCCACGATCGGGGCAGCGTCCTGTAAATCCGGCAACAACGGGGTCTGCAACTTGTAAGCGCGGGCTTTCGCCCACTGGCGGTTGCCGCGGATGGTGTTGATTTCGCCGTTGTGGGCAAGAAAGCGGAACGGCTGTGCTAAGTGCCAGCGCGGCTGGGTATTGGTGGAAAAGCGCTGATGAAACAGACAAATGCTGGTTTTTAACGCCGGATCGGCCAGATCCGGAAAGTAGCGCGGCAGATCACCGGCCATCATCAGCCCTTTGTAAACCAGCAACAAGCTGGACAGCGAAGCAATGTAGAGGGTATCCGGGTCGCTGATGTGCTTTTCGACGCGGCGACGGGCCATGTACAGCCGTCGTTCGATGTCTTTTTTACGCCACCCCGGCGGCGCCGACACCAGTACCTGTTCGATCACCGGTTCTGATTGTTTGGCGCCCTCACCGAGCACGTCGTTGTTGGTCGGCACCTTACGCCAGCCGGTTACTTCGAGGGTTTCTTTCTGCAATTCCTGTTGGATCAGGGTACGGGCGGCTTCGCGCTGGTCACGGTTGCGGGCAAAAAACACCGTTCCGACAGCAAACTTTTTGCTCAGTCCCCACCCCTGGGCTTTGGCGTAATCGCGGAAAAACTGCTCCGGCATCTGCAGCAACAGCCCACAGCCGTCGCCGGTTTTACCGTCGGCGCCAATACCGCCACGGTGTTGCATACGGTCCAGTCCGGTTACGGCGGTACTGATGAGGTCATGACGGGCGGCGCCGTTGATGTCGGCAATTAAACCGAAGCCGCAGTTATCGCGCACGTCGTCATGCTGATACAAACTCATACAAAGCTCCAATGAATGATTATTCATTTAAGCTAGATTATCATGCGAAAGCCGTTAAATGTAATAGATTTGTTGAATAATCGCCATTATCCCCTTGGGAGTAGCCCCGGAATACTCCTTCATTTCACTCGCCAAATGCGCATAACGGCGTCATTTTAATGACATCTTTTGAACAACCTTAAAGGTGTCATCATGAGTCAATCTCCGAAATTATTTCGCTTTCTTGCTGTTGCTTCTGTCTGCGCCATGGGCCTGCTTACGGTTCTGCCGGCACCGGCTGCCGCTGCCGACGGTAAAGCGCTGTTTGCCAAGCATTGTCAGGCCTGTCACCAGGCCGGCGGTAAAGGCTTGAGCGGTGTGTTCCCGCCGCTGGCCGGTAACCCCAACCTGGTCGATCAGCCACAACGCATCATCGACGCGGTGCTGAAAGGTAAGTCCGGTGCGCTGGAGGTTAACGGTGTTACTTACAACGGCTTTATGCCGCCAATGAACTACCTCAGCAATGACGATGTGGCGGCCATTGCCAACTACATCAATCTGGACTTAGCCGGTGGCCAGGAAAAAACCGATGCCGGCGCGGTAGCGTCTTTGCGCTAAATCAACTTTTGGTTATTTTTTCAACGACGAAAGGAATGTCATCATGAAAACAATCGCTTTATCCGCTCTTACTGCTGCGTTACTGGCAGCCGTTGTTCCAGCCAGCTATGCCAATGACAGCAAGCCGACCTTAGTGCACGACAGCGAATACGTCATCGACGGCCGCGTGTACGGTTTACCGGAAGCCAAGGTTTACCGCGAAGACTACAATGGCCCGGCGGTGGTAGGTGACTATTTAACCGCGGTACCCCATTTGGCGAAACTGGATTATGTCGGTAATAAAACCCACGACGTGCGCGTTGATGTGTTCTCACAACAGGTCGAAGTCGCACCGGGCGTGAGCTATTCCGCATGGACCTTCGGCGGTACCGTACCAGGGCCGGTGTTGCACGTCCGCGAGGGTGACCGCGTGGTGTTCAAAATGAAAAACCGCTCCGACAAAGAAGTGGTGATCACCGAGCCGGTGAAAGACGGCGCCCCGTTCTTCAGCCAATTGCAGGCCAACCTGTATCAGAACAACAAGCCGGTGGTTAACCCAATGCCGCATTCGATGGACTTCCACAGCGGTACGGTAGCGGCCGAAGACAAATGGCGGACCATTTCGCCGGGCGAAACCATCGAGTTTGAATGGATCGCCAACTACCCGGGCACTTATATGTATCACTGCGGTACCTCCAGCGTGTTAATGCACACGGCGATGGGTCAGTACGGCGCCGTTGTGGTGTCACCGAAAGACGGTTATCCGACCGATGACGATGTCGACCACGAGTACGTGCTGGTGCAGTCCGAGCATTATCTGGAAGAAATGAACGGTCAGTACATTTACAACCACAGTGCCGCACTGGCTCGTGACCCAAGCCATGTCACCTTTAACGGCCATGTCGGTGCGCTGAGCGATACCCCGCTGCGCGCTAACGAAGGTGACCGCGTGCGTCTGCATGTGTTGAATGCCGGCCCGTCAGGTACTTCCAGCTTCCACGTGATCGGTGCCATTTTTGACCGCGTCTGGTACGAAGGCGATCCGCGCAACGAATGGTACGGCATGCAAACCGTGCTGCTGGGTGCCAGCAACAGCGCCACCATGGACTTTATCGTGCCGGAAGAAGGCGTCTATAAGCTGGTTGACCATGAGTTTGCCGATGCGGAACGCGGTGCTGCCGGTGCCTTAATTGCCGGTCCGCGCAAAGACTAGGAGGTAACGATGATGAAGTGGCTGGGCATAGGGTTATGTGCCGTGGCGTTCGCAGCACCTGTAATGGGTGCTGCCGAACCGGTAAAGATACCCGGCGGTTTGTTTGACACGCCGGTATTGCTCGACAGCGATACCCCGTCGATTGCGGTGGAGACGTTCTGGCTGGATGCCACCCCGGTCACTAACCATCAGTTTTTAACGTTTGTGCAGGCACAGCCCGACTGGCAACGCGGTAACATTGCCGCGTTGTTTCACGATGGCTCGTACTTGTCGCACTGGCCGGCCGACACGGTGATAACCGAGCAACAGCACGATGCACCGGTGACCTATGTGTCCTGGTTTGCCGCGCGGGCTTACTGTGAGGCACAGGGCGGACGCCTGCCGACGTTAAACGAATGGGAATACGCCTCGGTGCTGTACCGCCAGCAACAGGGCTTAACGGATGAGGATTATGCGCGCCAGTTGTTTGCCTGGTATTCCAACCCGGGCGCGTCGCAACAGCAGCCGGTGGCTGCCGATGCTCAGCAGTTGGCGCATATGCATGGCCGCATCAACGAGTGGGTGGAAGATTTCCAACTGCTGATTCAAAGTGGCGACGAGGTGGATGTGCTGTCCGGATCCTGTGGCGACAGCGCGCGCTTTCTGGCGAAGTTTAATCAGGCCAATTACGCCACCTTCTTTCGTTATCAATCACGCAGCGACTACGCCGCGCAGAACACCACCAGTACGCTCGGTTTTCGTTGCGCCTACGACCAGAGGAATGAACCATGAAAACCTTACTATGGGCCGCTGCGGCCTCACTGAGTCTGTTGGCGCCGGCGATGGCGCAGGATCATAGCCATCATCAGCATCACAGCCAGCATCCGCAGGCGGCCGAGCCGATGGCGGAGCATTCGGTGTATCAGTTACAGGGTCAGTGGACGACGCAGTTGGGTCAGTCACTGGCGTTACGGGATTTACAGGGCCAGCCGGCCATCGTTACCTTGTTTTACGGCAGTTGCACCACCGCCTGCCCGGTGCTGGTGAATGACGTTAAGCGGCTGTATCAGTTACTGGACCCGCAACTGCAACAGCAGGTGCGGTTGGTGATGGTCAGTCTGGACAGTGAGCGGGATACGCCGGAGGTGATGCGCGCCTATACCGAGAACTATGGGCTGGACAACGACCGTTGGTTATTCCTGCACGGTAATGACGCCGACATTCGTGGTCTGGCGACGGTGCTGGGGGTGCGTTACCGCAAGCGTGACGACGGCAATTTTGACCACAGTAATCTGGTAACGGTACTGGACCGCGAAGGCCGCGTGTCGTTCCGTGTTGAAGGCCTGGCACAACCGATGGAAAAAGCCGCCGCGCATTTGAACGCCCTGTAGCGTGCGCCTCCGGCGCACGTTGTTAAAACGTTTCACCGCAGAGGCCGCTGAGAGCGCGGAGAAAACCTCTTAATATGGAAAACCCAATCGTTCTGGCTTTGGTTTTGAGGGCGGGCCAAGCGCCCACCACCAGCAGCGGTGGTGATATGGTCCGGGAAGCTGTTCGTTTTAAAATTAAAAACCTCTGCGCTCTCCGTGCCCTCTGCGGTGAACATAAAAGATCTTTTCACCGCAGAGGGCGCCGAAGGCGCGACCTACTTCAGGGTGGCGCTGAAGGCGAGCATTCGGTCGAGTGGGATCATTGCCTGCTTACCCAGCTCTGCATCGACATGAATCTCGTGGCTTTCGCCACCGTGTTCCAACGCTTCGGCGATCGCAACCAGGCCGTTCATGGCCATCCACGGGCAGTGTGCACAACTGCGGCACGTGGCACCGTTACCGGCTGTTGGCGCTTCCAGGAAGGTCTTGTGCGGCTGCAACTGCTGCATTTTATAGAAAATACCGCGGTCGGTGGCGACGATAAAGGTATCGTTCGGCAACTCCTGGCTGGCTTTGATCAACTGCGACGTTGAGCCCACCGCATCGGCCATATCAACGATGTTCTGTGGCGATTCCGGGTGTACCAGAATGGCCGCGTCCGGGTGGACTTTTTTCAGATCCAGCAGCGCTTTCGCTTTAAACTCGTCATGCACCACACACGCACCCTGCCACATCACCATATCGGCACCGGTTTGCTTCTGAATGTAGTTACCCAGATGACGGTCAGGCCCCCACAGGATCTTCTCGCCCTTACTGTCCAGGTGCTCAACCAGTTCCAGCGCCATGCTGGAGGTCACTACCCAGTCGGCACGGGCTTTTACCGCCGCCGAGGTATTGGCGTAAACCACCACGGTACGGTCCGGATGCTCATCACAGAACGCCGAGAACTTATCCGGCGGGCAACCCAGGTCCAGCGAACATTCGGCTTTCAGCGTTGGCATCAGCACGGTTTTCTGCGGCGTCAGAATTTTTGCGGTTTCACCCATAAAGCGAACGCCGGCAACGATCAGCGTCTGTGCTTCGTGATCACGGCCGAAACGCGCCATCTCCAGTGAGTCGGCAACACAACCGCCGGTTTCTTCAGCCAGTGACTGGATTTCCGGGTCGGTGTAATAGTGCGCGACCAGCACGGCGTTACGCTGCTGTAATAATTCTTTAATCTTGGCACGGTATTGTGCTTTTTGTTCATCGGATAATGGCTTCGGCTTGGCCGGAAAAGCGTAATCCAATGTATCTAGGGTCTGAATTGCTGACATACTACCTACATCGCTGTTTCGGGTGTTATCTATACGTTGGGTTGATTATAGCGGATTTCAATGGGGTTTACAGCTTGGCGCCGCCTGCGGCGGCTTGCTTAGCGGCACGTGCTTCGCAGTGCCTTGCTTGGCGTGGGCTTCACCCACTTGCCTGGCGGCGCGAAGCGCCTTGCATAAAGCCGTTACTTGCGCTTACGGCGCAAGGAGGCTTGTCGCAGGTGTTTGCAAGCGCCTTTGGCGCGCCAGGCAAGCGGGCGAAGACCGCGCCGAGCTAGCTGCGAGCGCAGCAAGCAGCTTCAGGCAAACCGCCAAAGGCGGTGCCAAGCGCTAAAGGCTTAAGCGGAATCTTGATAAAGGGAAATGGTGGGTTGTGCAGGATTCGAACCTGCGACCAATTGATTAAAAGTCAACTGCTCTACCAACTGAGCTAACAACCCATATTCAGATTTGTTCTTGTGCCAGCCGCACAAACTACACTTGAAGAGAACGTGGTGGGTTGTGCAGGATTCGAACCTGCGACCAATTGATTAAAAGTCAACTGCTCTACCAACTGAGCTAACAACCCACATTTAAAACGCCGCTGCCAATAACTTGGTTACAAGTACCGAAAAGACTGCGCTTTTCTCCTTGGCAACGGCGGCATAGTTTACTTAAATAACGCTGTGATGCAACTGATAATTTCAGTTTTTTGTTCGACTGCTTATTTCGCCAGCAGTTGTTACCTAACTGTTACTACTTAAGACGCTGTTTGGCTAAATTTGCTTCAGTACTATCCGGGTATTCTTCCACCACTTGCTGATAATACTGCTTAGCATCGGCCGACTTACCCTGCTCTGACGCAATCACACCCAGCTTCAGAATACAGTCCGCGCGTTTGTTGCTCTCAGGGAAGTCCTTAACCACCGTTTCAAAATGCTGTTTGGCGGCATCGTATTGCTGCTGCGCAAACTGCAACTGACCTAACCAATAATGCGCGTTAGGCAGATAACTGGAGTT
Source organism: Idiomarina sp. OT37-5b (assembly GCF_002968395.1). Classification (NCBI taxonomy): domain Bacteria; kingdom Pseudomonadati; phylum Pseudomonadota; class Gammaproteobacteria; order Alteromonadales; family Idiomarinaceae; genus Idiomarina; species Idiomarina sp. OT37-5b. The sequence goes on along the minus strand of NZ_CP027188.1, from coordinate 729,119 downwards.
AGGGAACTGTTCGACAAACTGCTCAAACGCCGGTATCGCCGCATCGTAGCGCTTGTCTTCCAGCACCAATGCAATGGCCCGATCGTAGGCATCGTTTTCGCTAAGGTTTGACGAATAACCGTTAGACGACGAGCTACCGGAATCGGTATTGACCGGAACTTGCTGTGCCGTGCTGAAATTACTGCCTGAACTGTTGCCCTGGCTATTCAGTTGGCTGAAGCGGCGGTCGATTTCCTGATAGATCTCGCGCTGACGTTGCAGTAACTGCTCTAGACGGTATTCGTGTTCTTCGGTGATACCGCGCAGTTCAGCGACGTCCTGCTGCAGGTTATTGAGTTGATTCAGCATCTCGAGTTGCGCACCCTGGCGGGCTTCCATCATTCGTTCGATGGTAGCCAGGCGCTGTTCCAGCGAGCCTGCTGAGTCGGAAAGACTAGACACTGGTGCCTGTGCCAGTGAAACACCCGGCACCAGTATCGCTATCGCAATAAGCGTTTTTTTCAACATCGTTGAATACGGCTACTAACAGTGATTAGTAAACAAGAACGGCACGACGGTTTTTCGCGTATGCGCTCTCAGTAGAGGCATTAACCATCGGCTTTTCTTCACCGTAAGATACGGTTGAGATTTGTGAGTCCTGAACACCCAGGTTTTCCAGGTAGCTCTGAACCGCTTTGGCACGACGCTCGCCCAACGCGATGTTGTACTCAGGTGTACCGCGCTCGTCGGCGTGACCTTCGATAACGACGCTAACGTTCGGGTTTTTCACCAGGTAATCTGCGTGTGCAGCTAACAACTCAGCGTACTCAGACTGGATGTTTGATTTATCAAATGCGAAGTAGACGATGTGCTCTTTACGCAGCGCTTCCATCTGCTCTTCACGGATTTCTTCAGGTGTCTTCTGACGGTCCGCAGCACCAACCTGAACACCTGATCCTGAGTCCTGGTCAGACGCTTCGTTAGTCTGCTGACCTGAGCCTGCACCGGCGTCAGTAGACTGGTTAGAGCTACAAGCGGCCAAAGTTGCCATTGGTACAGCAATTGCCAGAGCTTTTAAGAGTTTGTTCAGCTGCATCCTTTTAATCCTTATATTTTCGAGTCAAACCAAGTGGTTTATTGTATTGCAAATTACTACATAAAGGGTGACCAGGACGGCGACTTAACTTCACCATCCGATGCCGGTAACCGGGCCTTAAAGCGACCATCCGTCGATACCAGCGCCAACACCTGCTTATCATTATGGGTCGTGCTGTAAATCACCATACTGCCGTTTGGCGCAATGCTTGGCGATTCGTCCAAAAACGTTTTGGTCAGCACTTGCATGGTACCCCGTGGAAACTCTTGGCGAGCGATGTGATAGTTGCCGCGGGTGCGATTGACCAAAATCATCGAATCACCGCTTGGCGCAACTGTACCACCTAAGTTTTGCTCACCTTCGAACGTTAACCGGCGTACCTGACCTGAATCTAAATTTACGCTATAAAGTTGTGGTCTGCCACCCCTTTCTGACGTAAATACCAGCGATTTACTGTCAGGCGTCCAACTAGGCTCGGTATCAATCGTACGATTCCGTGTCACACGTTGCAAGTTTTTAGTCGCCAGGTCCATCACGTACAGTTCCGGGTTGCCGTCTTTCGACAATACCATCGCCATTTTCTTACCGTCCGGCGAGAATACCGGGTTACCGTTGATGCCCGGGAACGAAGTTAATTTTTCCCGACGCGTCGTGTAAATGTCCTGAATGAAAATTTCTGCGGTTTCGTTCTCGAAACTGACATAAGCCAACTTATTGCCGTCCGGAGACCACGACGGTGACATCAATGGTTCCGGGCTACGCAGTAATATTTTTTCATTGGCGCCATCGTAGTCCGCGACCATCAGTTTGTAGGGATACTGGTCGTCATGATTGACGGTAACGTAGGCGATGCGGGTCATGAACGCGCCGCGTTCGCCCGTTAAGGCCTCGTAGACGACGTCCGAAATGCGGTGCGAGTACTGACGGAACTGATCACCGTCGATGACCGAGCTACGGGCATCAAGAATGTGGTCGTTACTTTTTACCAGTTGACCGTCGCGCAGCATTTGCGCGTTACCGCCGGTGATTTGTCCGCGCAGCACGTCCACCAACTGAAATTTGACCATGTAACGGTCGACCGAATAGGGTTCAATGGTGCCCATCAACACCGCTTCAACGCCCAGTTTCGCCCAGGCGGAATAATCCAGCTCGCCGTCGTTCGCCGGTTGCTGTGGCATTGCCGACTGCGGGATCGGATTAAATTTACCACTGCGGGTTAGGTCGGCGGCGATGACGTCGGTCAGATTACCCGGAGCCGGGCCGTCACCCAGCCATTTAAAAGGTACAACCGCAATCGGTCTGGCGGTGTCCATACCTTCGGTAATGACGATCTCCAGGACGCCGGCTCGGGCGCTGGCAGTCAGCACGAAGAAAAACAACAATGTGTTGATTAACAGCTTTTTCATGGTTCACCTTAAGTTACAACTGCGGTTTAACAGTTAGTTTGATGGTACTCATTTGTTCATAAATCTCAGGATCTTCCGACACCGGTAAAGTGGTTGCCTTCAACACCGCATTTTCGGCTGAGCGACACACCGCCGGGTCACCGGCGCCGGTGGTCACGCTTTTCACAAAACCACTGGGCGCTACGCTGATGGTCAATTCGCAGGACTTACCGCTCATTGACTCGTCGACGTTCCAGTTGCGCTGAATGGTCTGTCGGATCAGCGCCTGATATTTCTCGATTTCGCTGAGCATCTGCTGACGACGTGCGGCGGCACGGCGCTCACGCTCGGCTTCCATTTCTTTTTGCAGTTGCGCTTCTCGCTCAGCCGCTTTACGACGCTCCTCTTCCAGGCGTTTACGTTCTTCCTCGCGGCGTTTGCGCTCTTCTTCCGCCCGACGCTCGGCTTCTTCAGCGGCCTTACGGCGCTCTTCTGCTGCTTTCGCGGCTTCTTCCGCTTTACGTCGTTCTTCCGCCAGTTTTTCCGCTTCTTTACGGGCTTGTTCGGCGGCACGACGAGCTTCTGCGGCTTCCTGACGTTCGCGCTCCTGCTGCTGCTCGATTTCACGGCGACGCTGTTCTTCACGTTCACGCGCTTTACGAGCGTCTTCCGCTTTGCGTTCTAATTCGGCAATGCGTTGTTGTTCGGCACGGCGTTCGGCTTCTTTTTGCTCTTTGATGCGCTGGACCTGTTGTTCAACCGCGGCCTTATCCACCGATACCGCCTGCACCACCTCGTCGGGCTGCTGCTGGAACTCTGATTCACTCAGACTCACTTCCATCGGTGTTGGTTCCTTTGGTGTGAATTCAAAACTGAATAACAACACCGCACCAATGGCCAGGTGTATGCCGATGGAGTAAACCAGCGGTAAAGTAATACTGTCTGTGCCTGGTACTTTTTTCGCCACAACTAATTTTCCGAAGAGTCTGTCATAAGGCCAACCGAGGGCACGCCTGCTTTTTGCAGTAACACCATCAGTTGCACCACCTGGTTATAGGACACCGCCCCGTCACCGTTGACCATTACCGGTGTGTCCGGCTCGACCTGCAACTGTGCGGCCACCAACGTCGCCACTTCCTGCGCGCTGATCGGCTGGTCCGGGTTGGTGTTCTGATTGAGATAATAATTCCCCTCGGCGTCTACCGAGGCCACCAACGGTGGCTTAGAGTCTTTTGCCAGCGGTTCCGAGGACGCTTTTGGCAGTTCTACCTTAACGCCCTGCGTGATCAGCGGCGCCGTTACCATAAAGATGATCAACAGCACCAACATCACGTCGATGTAGGGTACGACGTTAATTTCCGCGACCGGCTTACGGCGTTTGCGCGGCATCACCATCATAGCGCAGGGTCCTCGCTTTTGCTGTTACCGTTAGCACTTTGTGCCAGCGCCTGACGCTGCAAAATGGCAATGAACTCGTCGATGAAGTTCATGTAATGGTTATCGACCTTTTCTACCCGGTTAACATAGCGGTTATAGGCAATGACCGCCGGAATCGCGGCAAACAGACCCATGGCCGTAGCGATCAGAGCCTCGGCAATACCCGGTGCTACCATCGCCAGCGTGGCCTGTTCAACTGCACCAAGGGCGATAAAGGCGTTCATGATCCCCCACACGGTACCAAACAAGCCGATGTAAGGGCTGATCGAACCGATGGTGGCCAGAATACCCAGGTTGTTCTCGAGTTTTTCCAACTCCCGCGCGTGGGCAACGCGCATCGCGCGGAACGCCCCTTCAACGGTCGCCTGCGGGTTAGAGCCCTGATGATTGCGCAAGCGCGCGAATTCTTTAAAGCCGGCGTGGAACAGCAGTTCCATGCCTTTGGCATTTTTTGCGCGGGCTGAAATTTCCTGATACAGACGTGCTAAATCGACACCGGACCAAAAACGATCTTCAAACTTCAGCGCGTCTTTGTTGGCGGTGGCAATCACCTTTTTACGCTGGAAAATCAGCACCCAACCCCATACTGACATGGCCAACAGCATGATCATGACCAACTTCACCAGCAGGCTTGCCTGCCAGAACAAATCAATAAAGGATAATTCTGTTTCCACGCTATGTAACCCTCTGTTGTGACCGTTGTGCGTGCTACTTAGGCACTTCGTTATTTCGTCCGGCTGGTTTAGCCCAGTGCCGCGCTGATCGCCGTATGAATCGGCTCTGGCATGGCAACCGCGCGCATCGCCTGCTTATCCACACAGGCTGCTTTTACCGTTGCCTGGCAGTGCAGCTGCCCCTGTTTGCCCAACACCCGCTGGGTAAAAACGATGGAGGCGCGCTTTAGCTGTTCGACCTTAACCGTGACCGTCAGTTCAGCGTTAAAACGAACCGCTTCGCGCAGGTCCAGTTCCACCTGTCTGACGACGAAGGCTCTATTGTGATCTAACCAGCTGTCCTGTTCAATCCCTAAAGACCTTAACCATTCGGTGCGGGCGCGCTCAAGGAATTTGAGATAATTCGCATAATAAACGATACCACCAGCATCTGTGTCTTCGTAATAAACCCGTATTGGCCACTCAAAGTGCTCGTTCATATTGGACAAAACCCCTAAAAATGACAACTTTGTCATATTTGCTCCCGGAGCCTTTAAAAGTTGGACTGAGCAATTTCTCAGCAGACTTTTTTTTATGACAAAATTGAAACAATTAAAATTCAGATAGTTGTTTTTTAACGAATTTTTTCGTTTGTTGAAAAAATGTTGGTCTTTTTTTCACCGTTTGTTACAACAGTCGGATTACTAAAACTAATTTGAAAGTGCAATTTTTCTTGTTTGATACAGCGCAATTTAGCCGTATAATAGCCATCAAATCGAAGAGACAGAGTTTGGTTGTCACTATTTCTGAGTTTTTTTGATTTGGTTCCCTGGATTTTTTTAACTTCCTTCTTGTTGTTCTGTTTGCCCGTACTTATGTGCGGGCTTTTTTTTGGCTATTTTTTACAGAACATTTACCGAGTTTTGTCTTCCGGCTTTAAACCAAAGTGCTGATAAGCGCGCGGTGTTGCCATGCGACCCCGGGGCGTGCGCTGCAGAAAGCCCTGTTGGATCAAATACGGCTCGAGCACGTCTTCAATGGTGTCTTTCTCTTCGCCAATGGCTGCCGCCAGGTTATCCAGCCCCACCGGACCACCGAGGAATTTCTCCATGATCGCCAGCAGCAATTTGCGGTCCATGTAATCAAAACCAGCCTGGTCGACGTCGACCATGGTCAGCGCGGCGTTGGCGGTGGCTTCATCGACTTCACCGTTGCCTTTCACCTCGGCGTAGTCCCGAACCCGTCGCAACAACCGATTAGCAATACGCGGGGTGCCGCGCGAACGGCGGGCAATCTCACGGGCGCCGCCCTGCTTCATCACCATGTTCATGTACTTGGCGGAGCGCTCAATGATGTCGGTCAATTCTTCTACGTTATAAAATTCCAGCCGTTGGACGATGCCAAAGCGATCCCGCAGTGGCGACGTCAGCGCACCGGCACGGGTGGTGGCACCGATCAGTGTAAACGGCGGCAAATCGAGTTTAATGGAGCGCGCCGCCGGCCCTTCACCGATCATGATGTCGAGCTGGTAATCCTCCATCGCCGGGTAAAGGATCTCCTCCACCACCGGACTGAGGCGATGAATTTCATCGATGAACAACACATCGTGCGGTTCCAGGTTGGTCAGCAGCGCGGCTAAGTCACCGGCTTTTTCCAGCACCGGCCCGGAGGTGGTTTTAATGTTGACGTTTAATTCATTGGCAACGATGTTGGCCAGTGTGGTTTTACCCAGCCCCGGCGGACCAAAAATGAGCAGATGATCGAGCGCTTCCTGTCGTTTGCGGGCGGCCTCGATAAAGATCTCCATTTGCTCAACGACGTGTTTCTGACCGGTGTAGTCGGTCAGCACTTTGGGGCGAATGGCGCGATCGATGGCTTCGTCGTCGCCCTGAGTCGCGGCTTCGACGATGCGATGGCTCGGTATTTGGTCGGCTTCAATCATGGTGTTCTCGTTATGCCAGTTGTTTTAGCGAGGCTTTGATCAGCTCTTCGCTGGTTAACTCCTGCTGATACACCGCAGAGAGCGCTTTTTCCGCCTGATTCGGTTTATAACCCAGCGCCAGCAAGGCACTCAAGGCGTCGGCGCGGGCATCGGCCGGGTGTACAAAGGTGGAATCGGCGGTGACCGCGTCAATGGCTGCGGCGTCGGTCGCCGGTGTACTGCTGCCCTGCCAGTCTTTCAGGCGGTCGCGCATTTCGATCACCAGCCGTTCGGCGGTTTTCTTGCCAACACCGGGCAGTTTTACCAGCCGGCTGACGTCGTTTTGATTCACCGCCCAGACAAATTCGTCGGCGTTCATTCCGCTGAGGATGGCCAGCGCCAGTTTGGGGCCAACGCCCTGGGTTTTGATTAATAACCGGAACAGGCTGCGCTCGCTCTGGTTATTAAAACCGTACAATAACTGGGCGTCCTCGCGCACCACAAAGTGAGTCACCAGGGTAACGGCTTCGTTAAGTGCCGGCAGTGCGTAGAAGCAGGTCATTGGCAGTTGTATTTCGTAACCAACGCCGTTGACGTCGACCAGCACTTCAGGAGGCTGTTTGGCGATAAGCTTGCCGGAAATTTGTCCAATCATTGGTGTTCTTTTTTTATTGGTGATGGCGATATCATATCATTGGGTATTCGGGGGCGCTAGGCGGGGTTACGCCTCGGACCGTCGGTACGTTCGGCTACGCCTCACTAAACCGACGGCTACCGACGATCTGTTTAGGTTCCCAGGAAATGCTGGCGTTTCAGGTTTCAAAGGTTTTTGACGTTGAATTCTTTAAAACCTGTGATGGTTGATATCCCGAGGAATTAATTCGGACCGGCGGGAGGTATTGGCGTGACAAATAGCGACAGCGAGGGCATCGGCGGCGTCAGCCTGAGGCCGGCGGGACAGTTTCAGCAACGCCATCACCATATGCTGTACCTGCTCCTTTTCCGCCGCACCGGTGCCCACCACCGCCTGCTTAATCGAACGCGCGCTGTATTCCGCCACTGGCAGATCACAACACGCCGCCGCCACAATCGCCGCACCCCGTGCCTGCCCCAGCTTTAACGCCGAATCCGGGTTACGAGCCATAAACACCTGCTCAATCGCAAATTCATCCGGCTGAAACTGCGTAATCAGCTCCGCCACCGAATTGTGAATACGCTTCAGCTTTTCCGCCAGCGTCAGCGGCTGCGCTGCCGTTCCCGTAACCCGAATGCAGCCACTGGCGACATAATGCAAATGGCGGCCGTGGCGCTGAATAATGCCGTAACCGGTTAGCCGGGAACCCGGGTCAATGCCCAGAATGATGCTCATGCGTCAGGTCGCTCAGTGAGAGGTTGTATTAACTGTCGTTTAGATTCGCCAACACCTCGTCCGAGATGTCCGCGTTATGATACGCATTCTGCACATCATCGAGGTCTTCCAGCGCATCCAGCAGTTTTAAGAAACTGCGCGCACTGTCCTCATCCAAATCCACTTTGGTGTCCGGTACCATGGTCACTTCGGCGTTGCTCGCGTGCAACTCGCGCGCATCCAACGCATCCTTAACCGCACCGAAGTTTTCCGGTGTGGTCATCACCTCAAGGCTGCCGTCGCTGTGTTTGACGATGTCCTCAGCGCCGGCTTCCAGCGCCGGTTCCATCAGCTGTTCCTCGGTCACCTGCTGAGCGGAATCGTCGTTACTAAAACTGATGACCCCCCTTTTATTAAACAGGTACGCCACCGAGCCGTCGGTGCCCAGGTTACCGCCGTGCTTGCTGAACGCGTAACGCACTTCCGACACCGTGCGATTTTTATTGTCGGTCATGCACTCCAGCAAAATCGCCACACCATTGGGGCCGTAGCCTTCGTAGGTCAGCTCTTCAACGTTATCGCCTTCCATTTCACCGGTACCGCGTTTGATCGCGGTATCGATGGTGTCGCGTTTCATGTTATTGGAAAGCGCTTTATCAATGGCGGCGCGCAGGCGCGGATTGGTTTCCGGATCGCCACCGCCCTCGCGGGCGGCGACATTAATTTCGCGGATGAGTTTTGTGAAGATTTTGCCGCGCTTAGCGTCCTGCGCGGCTTTACGGTGTTTAATGTTGGACCATTTAGAATGACCTGCCATAGTTCACCCTTTGTGTTTACTCTTGGTTATCCTCAACCGTACTCTTAACACCCAGTTCTTGCAATGCATCCGGATTCGCCAGCCCCGGTGCGTCGGTCAGCACACAGGCGGCGGTGGTGGTTTTCGGGAAGGCAATCACGTCACGGATGGAGCTTGCGCCGACCATCAGCATCACCAGACGATCCAGACCAAAGGCCAGACCCGCGTGCGGTGGTGTACCGTACTTCAACGCTTCCAGCAGGAAGCCGAATTTTTCGGCCGCTTCTTCTTTGCCAATGCCGAGCACTTCGAACACCGCCTGTTGCATGGCGTTGTCAAAGATACGTACCGAACCGCCGCCGACTTCGACGCCGTTCAGCACCATGTCATACGCATTCGACAGTGCCTGTGCCGGGTTGGCTTTGAGTTCTTCCGGCGTGACATTGACCGGTGCGGTAAACGGATGGTGCAACGCCGCCAGCGAACCGTCGTCGTTTTCTTCGAACATCGGGAAGTCCACTACCCACAACGGTTTCCACTCGTCGCTGACCAGGCCAAATTCTTCACCCAGTTTCAACCGCAGTGCGCCCATCGATTCGGCCACCACATTGGCTTTGTCGGAACCGAAGAACAGCACGTCACCGGTTTGCGCGCCGGTGCGCTCAAGAATCGCGTTAAGAGCGTCATCCGGTAAAAATTTCAGGACCGGTGACTGCAGCCCGTCACGGCCTTGAGACAGGTCATTAACCTTAACCCAGGCCAACCCTTTAGCGCCGTAGATACCGACAAACTTAGTGTATTCGTCGATCATCTTGCGCGATACGTTATCGGCCTGCTCCGGCAGACGGATAACCGCAACGCGACCTTTCTCGTCGTTGGCCGGGCCAGAGAATACTTTAAATTCAACGTCTTTGAGCAGATCGGCAACGTCAACCAGCTCCAGCGGGTTACGCAGATCCGGCTTGTCCGAACCGTAGCGTTGCATCGCTTCGTGCCAGCTCATGGTCGGGAATTGGCCAAGATCAACGCCCAGCAATGACTGGAACAGCTCGCGGGTCATGTTTTCGGTGACTTCCATCACCTGCTCCGCGGTCATGAACGAGGTTTCGATATCAATCTGGGTAAATTCCGGCTGACGATCGGCGCGTAAGTCTTCGTCGCGGAAGCATTTTACGATTTGATAGTAACGGTCGAAACCGGACATCATCAGCAACTGTTTAAACAACTGCGGACTTTGCGGCAACGCAAAGAAGCGGCCTTTGTGCGTGCGGCTCGGCACCAGATAGTCGCGCGCGCCTTCCGGTGTAGCGCGAGTCAGCATCGGCGTTTCGATGTCTAAAAAGCCACTGTCGTCGAGGAAGCGACGCACAGCACTGGTGACTTTCGCACGAAACTGGAGTTTTTCGTTCATCTGCGGGCGACGCAGATCGAGGTAGCGGTAGCGCAAACGCGCTTCTTCGCTGACCTGCGAGTTAAAATCGATCGGTAGCGGTTCAGAGCGGCTTAAAATGTTCAGCTCTGACGCCAGCAACTCAACCTCGCCGGTTTTCATGTTTTTATTAACCTGACTGTCAGGACGACGGTTGACCTTGCCTTTGATCTGAACGCAGAACTCCTGACGCAATTTATTAGCCTGTTCGAACAGAGCCTGCTGATCCGGGTCGAACACCACCTGGATAAGCCCTTCGCGGTCACGCAAATCGATAAAGATCAATCCGCCTAAGTCGCGACGTTTGTTAACCCAGCCACACAGAGTGACCTGCTGTTCTGCTAATTCTGCGTTAATTTGTCCACAATAATGCGTTCGCATGTACGTTTCCTACTACCGGCGTTGGTTGGATGTTGTCAAAATGAAGCGCTACATTATAGCGAACTGGCACGGAATGTCATCCGGCCATGCGAACGTCGTTTTTGCCGGCGGCTTTTGCCGCGTACATGGCTTTGTCGGCGGAGCGCAGCAGGGTTTGCTCGTCGACGCCGTGTTTCGGGAACATTGCCACGCCGATGCTGACGCTGACATCGAGGGTCTGCGATTTGACTTTATAGGGGCGCGCCAGGTGCACTACCAATTTACGTGCGACCGCCAGTGCGGCGTTGACGTTATTGGTACTGGGTAATAACACCACGAACTCGTCACCGCCGTAACGACATACCGTATCCGACTTGCGCAATAACCCGGTCAGACGCTGTGCGGCCTGCACCAGCAGCTCGTCGCCGTATTCGTGGCCGAAGTCGTCGTTAATGATTTTAAAACCGTCCAGATCGAGGAACATCATGGCAAAGGCTTTATTACTGCGCTGATGTTGCAGAATCGCCTGTTCGAGCCGATCCGACAACAGATTACGATTCGGCAGCCCGGTTAATTCGTCATGGGTCGCAACGTAACGTATGCGTCGCTCGGCGGCTTTACGCAATTTTACTTCGCGGCGCAGGCGGCTGTTCCAGAAAGCGACGCCGGCAATCAGCAGCACCACCACCGAACCCGCTTTTAACCCCAGACTCAGCAGTTCCTGGTCACTCCAGCCACGCTGTAACTCGTAGCCGTACCATTTGCGACGCAGGCGCTGTCGCTCCAGCGCGGTGAGGTTTTCGATACCTTCATTAAGAATCACCACCAGCGGCTGATAGTCACTGCGCACTCCGATGAACAGGTCCTCTCCCGGCGCGCCGCTTAAAACGGTAAGCTGCGCATTGACCAGCGGCCGCTGCTGCAATTCATCAACCACAATCGGTAGACTGTCGACATAGACATCTATCACCGATCGTTGCAGCGCTTCGATGCCGTCGGTCAGTGAACGGTATTCAACCACTTCGGTTTGCTCGATATTACGCAACATGGGGATCACGCTGTAACCCTCGGTAACACCAATTTGCCGACCACGCAGCTGATTGACGTCGGTTTCACGCTCACTGGCACCGGTTTCGGTCACCAGCGACAGGGTCGCCCAGGGCATGGTCCAGTAACGCTGAGTAAAACTGGTGTACGCCGCTCGCTCGGTGGAGTACGACATACTGGTCAGTACATCGATTTCTTTGTTTTTTAGTGCAACCAGACATTGCGACCAACTGCCGCAAGGGGTCCAGGCAAACTCGATCGGTACACCGGCGGTAATGGTGGTTAATACGTCGACGTCAAAGCCACGCGCCTGGTCATTACTGATGCTGATGAGTGGTGCCAAATCGTCCGGCACTCCGACCCGAACCTGCGGATGGTCAACCAGCCAGTCATTAGCCTCTTCCGTCGCTAACGCTGGGGTGGCTATTGCACTGGTCAGTATTAAGAGTAATAGAAACCATTGACGTTTCATTCGGTGTATTATCTCCAGCAGGTTCGGTAAACTACAACTATTGTAAGCAACCCGTTTATTATTCATCTAAAGTATCGGACAGTAACGCTATTTATGAACCATCGCGACACAATTTTTTCTAAACCGCTGCCGAGCGTTTCGGATTTTCGCTTTGACCAGCAGGTGGTCGAAGTTTTTCCCGATATGATCAACCGCTCGGTGCCCGGCTATTCCAGCATCTTGCAGACGTTGCCACAGTTGGCTGAGCGTTACGTCCAGCCGCAGTCCAACGTGTATGACCTTGGCTGCTCGCTCGGTGCGGCCACGCTTGCGCTGCGTAAAGGCTGTGAACAGGCGTCGCAGGTTCAGCTTATTGCCGTCGATAATTCCGACGCCATGATTGAGCGCGCGCAACTGCATTTGCAGGGCTTTAAAAGCCAACTGCCGGTAACGCTGCGGTGCGAGGACATTCGTGAAACCCACATCGAGGATGCCTCTATTGTGGTGCTGAATTTTACGTTGCAATTTGTGCCGCGTGAAGAGCGTCAGCAGATTATTCAGCGCATTTTTTCCGGATTAAAGCCCGGCGGTGTGCTGTTCATTGCCGAAAAAATCGTCGCCGAAGACCCACACATCGCCGATGTACTGGTTGATCTACATCATGATTTTAAACGTGCCAACGGTTACAGCGAACTGGAAATCAGCCAAAAACGGGCGGCCATTGAAAACGTCATGAAGATTGACTCCATGACGACCCATTTTGCGCGTTTTGAAGAGGCAGGTTTTGCCCACTACGGTTGTTGGTTTCAATGTTTTAATTTTGCCGCGATGATGGCGGTTAAGGGTACCGAATAATGGATTGGTTTAATGCTTCGTTGGCGCGTTTGATTGATAGCCCTCATGCAGCCTGGCTGGAGACGCTGCCGGCACAGCTACGGCAATTTACCGATAAGCCGCACGGTGACTTTCGTAAGTGGCAGCGAGTATTGAAACAACTGCCGTCTCTGAGCATTGAGCGTGACGACGATGTCAGCCTTGGCGATACCGTCACCGTCGGTCGCGCGCAACAAGCGACTGATTCGCAGCGGGCGCAACTGCGCGGCTTGTTAATGCAACTGTGCCCCTGGCGCAAAGGCCCGTTTGAGCTGTTTGGCATGAACATCGATACCGAGTGGCGCTCGGACTGGAAGTGGCAACGGGTTGCACCACACATTAATTCACTGCAGGGCAAACAGGTGCTCGATGTCGGCTGTGGCAGTGGTTATCACCTGTGGCGGATGCTGGAAGCCGGTGCAGCGGATGTCTGGGGGGTTGATCCGGGCGAGTTGTTTTTAACCCAGTTTCAGGCGATTAAAAAATACATGCCGACGGCACTGGCCAAGCGCGCCCACTTTTTCCCGGTCGGGATTGAACAGATGCCGCAACTGAACAGCTTTGACACCGTGTTCAGCATGGGCGTGCTCTATCATCGCCGCTCACCGTTGGAGTTTTTGCAGCAACTGAAAGGCCTGTTGAAGCCCGGCGGCCAGCTAGTGCTGGAGACCATCGTCGTCGAGGGCGATGAAACCACCGTAATGATGCCGGGTGAGCGCTACGCACAAATGCGCAACGTTTGGTTCCTGCCCAGTGCCAAAGCGCTGGCGGTATGGATGCAACGACTCGGTTTTACTGACATCGAGGTGGTCGATCACAACACCACCTCGCTGCAGGAGCAACGGGCAACGGATTGGATGCGAGGAGAATCTTTAGCCGACTTTCTTGATCCAAATGACCACAAAATGACTATTGAAGGGTACAAAGCACCGATCCGCGCCATTCTTACGGCGAGGACATAAGTTATTTCAGTAATTTCTTGATAAAAGGCGGCATCAATACCGATATGGCACATTACAGAGCAAAATCCACCTTAGAGCAGTGGCGGATTTTTCAGGCCGTAATCGACTGTGGCGGCTACGCTCACGCAGCCGAGCAACTCAATAAGAGTCAGTCTTCGTTAAACCACGCCGTAGCCAAACTGCAACAAGTTCTTGGCGTACAACTGCTCGAGGTGAAGGGCCGTAAAGCGGTGCTCACCAGCGTCGGCGAGGTGATGTTACGACGCTCCCGGCAGTTGACCCAGACCGCGCAGGAGCTGGAGCAATTGGCACACAATCTGGAACAGGGCTGGGAGCCGGAAGTGAAACTGGCGCTGGAAATGGTGTTTGACCGCTCCACGCTGATCCCGGCGCTGCGCAAATTTCAGGATTTTAGCCGCGGTAGCCGGTTATCCATTGAAGACACCGTGTTAACCGGTACGCTGGAGCACATTCGGGAAAAATCGGCGGATGTGGTCATTACTCACCATGTCCCTAAGGGCTTTATTGGCGAGCCGATTGATGATTATGTCATGGATCTGGTCTGCGACCCCTCTCACCCCCTGGCGCAACTGGAACAACCGATCAAGCAGGAAGAGCTGAGTCAGCATCTACAAATCGTTATTCGCGATACTGCGGTTAATCCTCAGGAAGATGAGGGCTGGTTAAAAGCGGAACAGCGCTGGACCGTCAGTCATTTTGACGAAGCCTTGCGTTTGGTGCGTTCCGGACTCGGGTTTTGCTGGTTGCCGCCGTACATTGCCGAACGGGAAATGAAGAAAGGCGCATTGCGCAAGCTGGAACTGGAAGGCAGTACCTGCCGCAAAGGCAGCCTGTACCTGGTGTTGCCCAAGGGCGAACAAACCGGCCCCTGCGCGCGGCAATTGGCGGATCTTATCATGGGTAAGGAGATCGAAACCGCCAAAGCTGCCGCCGGCTAGTCGGTCGCGCCTTTGGCGCGACGGCAGGAACCAAGCTGTCAGAGGGTTTTAAGATAAGCTTTCATGTCAGCCGCAAGCTGCGGATGACGTAAAGCGTGCTCAACAAACGCTTTTGCGTAGCCAAACTTGTTGCCACAATCATGGCTGCGACCCTTCATGTAGTAGGCATTAACCGGCTTGTCTTCCAGCAACATCGCCATCGCATCGGTCAACTGAATTTCATTACCCGCGCCGATTGGCGTTTTCTTCAGCAGCGGCCACAATTCTCTCGGGAACACATAACGGCCAACCACCGCCAAATCCGATGGAGCTTCTTCAACGCCCGGCTTCTCGACTAGCTGTTTGATCGGTGCCTGTTCACCCGGCTTTAAGTCCGCGCCGTTAATGTCGGCAATACCATAGCTGCTGACACTTTCCCGTGGCACTTTTTCCACCATAACCTGCGCGGCGCCCGACTCTTCGAAGTTGCGTTTCATTTCCGCCAGGTTGTCGCGTTTTAAATTACAGCTGGCTTCGTCAACCAATACGTCCGGTAACACCACCGCAAACGGCTCGTCTCCAATCAATGGACGCGCACACAGTACCGCATGACCAAGGCCTTTCGCTTCGCCCTGACGTACGTGCATGATGGTGGTGCCATTCGGGCAAATCGCCTGAACTTCTTCCAGTAACTGACGTTTTACCCGCCGCTCGAGCGTGGTTTCCAGTTCGAAACTGGTGTCAAAATGGTTCTCGATGGAGTTTTTACTGGAATGGGTCACCAGAATCACGTCGGTTAAACCGGCGGCGGCACATTCTTCCACGATAAATTGGATCAAAGGTCTGTCAACTAACGGCAGCATTTCCTTTGGGATCGCCTTCGTCGCGGGCAGCATCCGTGTTCCAAGCCCCGCAACCGGGATGACGACTTTCTTGACCTGCTGTTTTTCCATGTTCTTTACCTATATTTAAAATTCTAAAATTCGGCCACGTTTATACCGCGAATAGCTGTTATAATGCAAATTCGTTTAGGCTATACACGTTGAATCTAAAGGCAATCAGGCTAAAGCAGGTCATCATGGCGTTTTATTTTTCTACTAAAAAAATCCCTCAGCTCAGCGGTTATTCCTTTGTCGAACGGGCGGCCATTATGGCGGCCGCGCAGGAAGCTATGCCGGTACCACGGCGGTTGATTTGTAATCTGGCCAAACTGGTTCCTATCTGTGTGGTGTTTTATGCCATTGTTGATGTGCCCGGCTGGTGGAAGCTACCGGCATTACTCGCGGCGGGTATTGGTTATCCCCTCTTTACCCAGCCGATTAATATTAATATGAGCCTGCCCTACATCGATAAAGCTATTCGTCAGTTTGAGGCGTCTCGAGCTGAATCATAACCTCTGCCCCCTGCGGTAGCCGAGCGTGTATTTTTTGCCGCTCGGTGAGCTGGCTGCAGTGAAAGTTAGCATGCTGCCAAATGCCCAACGCCAGATCCGGACGGGCCTGCGGCTCGGAATGAATGCGATCGCCGGCCTGCGCCCACTGCCACTGACCGGAATGGGTATTTAACACGCCCACCCAGACATCAAACGCCGTGCGAATGCGCGAATGGCACAGCTCGGTGTTCAAATGCTGCAATAACTTTTCCGGGTGCAATAAGGTATCGTCATGACCGGACAAGTGTTGACGTAACAAAGGATCCAGCAAGGTTTTAAAAACCAGTAACGGGATCAACGCCTGATCCGTGGCATTTTGCGGACTCGCCATCAACACCAGAACATTACCGTCGGTCAATGGCCGAAAATCGATCCAGGCGTTGGGCTCCTGCGACTGCAGGGTAAAATCGAGCCGATAGCCGCCAATTTGCAATGGTCCGGACGGCAGCAGCTCGTTGGTCAGCCGTTTAACCAGCGCATCATCCTGATACAACACTTCGATGTGGTCATCCAGCTCCCAACGATCGTGCAGATAGGTTTCCTCCAACTGATAGCGCTTCAGGCAGTGTTGAATGGACTGATTTAAAATGGCCAGGCTGTCCAGCGGTTTCACCAGATAGTCCCAGGCTCCGAGGCGCACCGCATCACGAATATCGTTCATCGACTCGCTGGCGGAAACCACAATAATGGGCAGATCGGCAGCGCTGCTTAACAGATTTTCAATGACTTGCAAGCCGCTGACGTCGGGTAAATGTAAATCACAGAGGATAATATCGGGCAGCCGTCGGCGGCACAGAGCGATGCCTTCTTCGCCACGTGTCGCACACTGCACATCGTAATCTAATTGTTTTAGGTAGGTGCTGACGAGGCCCTGAAATACGACATCGTCTTCGATGACCAACACCTTTGCTTGCGACATTGACCGTTCACCTCATATCCGTAACCGCTCCTTAAGCATTGTTCAGGATGAGTGAACCGTCAATGTCACGAAATGATTAAAATTCTTCGAATTCTTCGAAATCGTCGAACGATTCGTTACCTTCGTCTTCTTCTGGTGGTGGGTTACCGTCGTACACCTGATAGCGCCAGTTTTGAAAATAGGCTTCTTTTACAAAGGTATAGGAGTCCAGTGAGTTCTCCAGCATTTGCTCCTGCTTACTCAGACTCAACCGCGCACGCAGACCTTTTACGGTGTAACGGGGGATATCCCAGTCCGTATCAATTTCGGTATACGGGAAGTAATTGCCGTCCACCCAGTCGGTACCACGGTCGATCAGAACCGTCGGCCCCGCAATCGGCAGCATCAGGTAAGGACCATCGGGGACGCCCCACACCGCCAACGTTTGCCCGAGCGACTCTTCGCGTTTGGTCAAGCCCATCTCAGTGGCCGGATCAAGCAGACCCAGCAGACCAATGGTGGTGTTAAAGAAAAACCGCCCGGCGCTTACCGCCGCATCGGTCGGCTTACCCTGTAACAGGTTATTGGCCATTGACCAGGGTTCCTGCAGGTTCTCAAACATATTGTGCAACGAGGTGCGGATGGGTTCAGGGACTTTTTTATAAACTTCTGCCGCCGGTTTAATGACCGCTTCATCAACTTCCTGGTTGAAATCCCACATCACCCGGTTAACGTCCTCAAAGGGGTCACGTTTGTCGGCGTAGGGATCGTCCGGCGTTGATGAACAACCGCTCAACACCACCATCGCCAATACCGCGGTGAGTGCTTTTAACCAGCCGCTCGTTTGCAAATACGTCTTCTGCATGTGTTCTTTTGTTTCCCTTGTTGAATGAAGCCTGTATTACTTTTCCTGCACGGTCTGCTCGGACAGTTGCAGAGTAACCGTGGCGGACTCTTTAGCCTTAATAACCTTAGCTTCGGCATTCAGATCACCGGCGGCGGCATCGATTTTATCATCCGCCGATACCCGTGCCTGTACCTTCCACTGTGACAGCGAGCTCATGCGGTAGTCCGGCAACATCGAATCGCGGTTACTGAGGGTTACCGTAACCGGCAGCGAACTGGCCGGTACCCGTTTTACCGCTGCCGGCATTGGTGCGCCGTCAGCCGCGGTCACGTAAACAAACAAGGTTGCCCCTGCCGGGATCTGATCGCGCAGCGATTC
The DNA here is from genome assembly GCF_002968395.1 of Idiomarina sp. OT37-5b. Classification (NCBI taxonomy): domain Bacteria; kingdom Pseudomonadati; phylum Pseudomonadota; class Gammaproteobacteria; order Alteromonadales; family Idiomarinaceae; genus Idiomarina; species Idiomarina sp. OT37-5b. The sequence goes on along the minus strand of NZ_CP027188.1, from coordinate 710,889 downwards.
ACTGACCTCTACCGTCACCGTTAACTGCTGAGCGTCCTGCTGCATGCGCTGTTCGGCATCGGCAATGGCCTGTTCCACCGCCGAGCGGCGCGCGGCACCGTCCGGTGTTAACTGCAGCAACTGCTGCCAGGCATTAATGGCCTGCTGATAATTGCCGTTTTCGAACGCGACAAAACCGCTGAGTGACAAGGCGTCGATATTCGACGGCTCTAGCCTTAACACCCGTGCCAGTAACTGTGCCGCTTTCTGATTCGCGTCAGCGCCGCCGTTCTGGAGCAGAAAACGGGCGTAGCTGATCAACGTGCCAACCCGATCCGGATCGAGCTTGAGTGAGCGTTCGAAGGCATTGTTGGCCTGATCGAACTGTTGCAAATCGGTCATTAGCCCGGCGTAAATCCACCAGGCAATGGGGTCATCGCCCTGGCGTTGGAGTTTCTGTCGCAGTCCCAGCGCAAATGTCGACAACGTCTCTGCGTCAACCTGCTGTTGTTCCTGCAGTACGGTTTTGCCCAACTCGGGTAATTGTTGCAACGCCTGATCTGCCTGACGCTGCAATGACCAGCTACCAAACCCGGCATAAAAACCCACTGAAATGACCACCAACAGCAACATCGGTAACCAGGGCTTGGCCGGTAACCAGCGTACTTCGTCTTCGATGTTACGGCTGTCGGTGACGTAGGTCTTATCGAGTTCGACTTTGGCCTGTTGATACTCTTCAGCGCTCAGTCGACCGTTGTCGTTATCGTCTTCCAGTTCGCGCAGACGTTGTTGATACCATTGCTGATTTTCGGCATCGCGGCGGATATCCTGCTTGCGCTGAAACAGCCGCGCCAATAACACCACGATGACGGCTAAAATCACTAACGCCGCCAGGGTCAGCACTAACTTAATCATGCTTTGACCTCTCTTTTAACTGCGCCAGTTCACGTTGTTCCTCGTCACTCAGCGCAACCGGCTGACTGCGTTTGCGGGACAACCGCAGTGCAATGATGATACCGGCCAGAGCGATCACAAGCGGCGCCAGCCAGAGCACCGCAGTGAAGGCGTTAAACGGCGGTTTGTAGTGGGCAAAATTACCGTAACGCGCCACCATATAGTCGATCACCTGCTGTTTTGACTGACCTGCCATCACCATCTGATAAGCCCGCTCGCGCATATCTTCAGCCAGCGGCGCGTTAGAATCGGCAATGTTCTGATTCTGACACTTAGGGCAGCGCAGTTCCTTAATCAAGGCTTCGTAGGTGCGCCGTTGCTGTTCGTTGTCGAACTCGTGCCCGTCGTAGGTCACCTGCTGCGCCAGCAATGCGGCACTAAAGCTCAGCAATAATGCACCTATACACAGTAACCAGCGGTTCATTGCGCGGCCTCCTGTTGCAGTTGCTGATAAATCTGCTGCAGTTTGTTGTTCCAGTTGCGTTCGTTGACGTCACCAACATGGCGGTAACGAATGGTGCCGTTGGCGTCGATAAAGTAGGTTTCCGGCGCACCATAGACACCAAATTCAAAGGCGACGTTGCCTTCTGGATCGTACAAATTAACGGTGTAAGGGTCACCCAGGGTGTTCAGCCAGTCGATGGCTTTGGCCCGTGAATCGTCTTTGTAATTCAGTCCGACAATCGGAATCCCCTGCGCCGACAATTGGTTTAAAAACTCGTGTTCAGCACGGCAGGTCGGACACCAGGTTGCCCAGACGTTCATCAGCAATGGTCCCTGTTTGAGCACCTCTTCGCTGTACACCTTGTCGGTATTGAACAGGTCAACGGCCTCAAATTTGGGTACCGGCTGATCAATCAGCACCGATTCCAGTCGGGTTGGGTCGCTGCCTAAGCCTTTTAACAGAAAGACCACTAGCCCCGCAAACACCACCAATGGCGCAAACAACACCCACCAGCGGCGTTTGTTTTGTGTTTCGCTCATGCTTGTTGCTCCTTAGCCGTTGACGCGTCCGCTTTCACTTTGCGTGAACGGTAGCGTTTATCAGCCATCGCAAACACACCGCCAATCGCCATGATGATGGCACCCAGCCAGATCCAGCGCACAAAAGGTTTTACGTAAAAACGTACCGCCCAGGGCTGATCGGCATCGGCAACATCGTCCAATGGCTCACCCATGGCAATGTAAAGATCGCGCAGCAGGCTGGCGTCCAGACCGACTTCGGTCATGCTCATCCGCTGTACGGTATAAAAACGTTTCTCACTGACGACCTCTGTCACCAGCTCGCCGTCCTGATGCAACTGGAACACGCCCTGATCGGCCTGGTAATTCGGCCCTTCAAAATGGGTCAATTCTTTAAAGGTCAGATCGTAACCACTCACTTGCACCGTTTGTCCCGGTGCAATGGCGACGTCGCGCTCGGTTTCGTAATGAGATACCAGCGCCACGCCAATCAGCATCACCGCGAAACCAAGGTGACCTAAGACCATGCCCCAGTGACTGCCGGGAATGCGGGTGATACCGGCCAGCCCCTGTTTACGTTGTTTGAGCGTCTGTTGCACCTCAGTGAAGGTCGTGAGCGCGACCCAGAACGCCAAAAACAGGCCGATCGCCGCCCACAGCGGCAATTCGTCCGCCCAAATTTGCGGCAGCGCCAAGGTCAGCGCCAAGGCCAATACAAGACATAAACCCAGTGGTTTCAGCAGCGGTTGCAACGGCTGCCGGCGCCAGCGCATCAGCGGACCGACCCCCAACAGCAGCGCGAAAGGCACCACCAGATAGCTGTAGAGTTCGTTAAAGAAGGGTTCACCGATGGAAATACTGCCCATTCCCAGCTCTTTGTGCACCAACGGCAGCAACGTACCGAGCAACACCACCACCATGGCCGCCATCAGCAACACGTTGTTGCCCAGCAGCATCACTTCGCGGGAATTAACGTCGTAGCGGCTGTAACCCTGCATTTGTGCTGCGCGCATACCGTACAGCGCCAGTGAGCCGCCGATGACCACCGCCAGCAACACCAGAATAAACAAGCCACGGGTTGGATCTGAGGCGAACGCGTGTACCGACACCAGTACGCCGGAACGAACCAGGAAGGTACCCAATAGGCTTAAGCTGAACGCAGCAATCGCCAGTAACACGGTCCAGGATTTAAAGCTGCCCCGTTTTTCGGTAACCGCCAGTGAATGCAGCAGTGCGGTGCCGACCAGCCAGGGCATAAAGGACGCGTTTTCGACCGGATCCCAGAACCACCAGCCACCCCAGCCCAGTTCGTAATAGGCCCACCAACTGCCGATGGCAATACCCAGGGTGAGGAAAATCCAGGCGGCCAACGTCCACGGCCGCGACCAGCGCGCCCAGGCCGCATCCAGCTTACCGGAGATAAGTGCGGCAATGGCAAAAGCAAAGGCCACCGAGAAGCCGACATAGCCCATGTACAGCAACGGCGGATGAATGATCATGCCGGGGTCCTGCAACAAGGGGTTCAGGTCGCGGCCATCCACCGGGATCATCGGCAGACTGCGATCAAACGGGTTAGACACCGTCAGCATAAACAGATAAAAGCCGATGCTGATAAGCCCTAAAATGCCCAGCACCCGCGCCACCATCGGCAACGGCATTGAACGGGACAGCAGCGCCACTGCGGCGATCCAGCCCGACTGCATCAACATCCACAATAAAAACGAGCCTTCGTGCGAGCCCCATACGGCGGTTACCCGGTAATGCACCGGTAACGCGGTATTGGAGTTATTGGCCACGTAGGCAATTGAAAAGTCGTTTAACACAAAGGCGGCGACCAACAGCGCAAAAGCGATGGCGGTAAATAAAAACTGCCCTATCGCCAGCGGTCGCGCGTAACTCATCACGCCACCGTGGCTGCGCCAGGCACCGTACAGGGCGTAACCGGCCAACAAGACCGAAAACGCCAGCGCGATGGCGATGCTCAGATGTCCCGCTTCGGCAATCATTGCGACTCTCCGTCTGAAGTCTGTTTAAAGGCATCCGGTGCATTCGGGTTAACGTGCTTGATGCCTTTCATTTTTTCGGCCAGTTCCGGCGGCATGTATTCTTCGTCGTGCTTGGCCAGCACTTCGCTGGCACGCAGTACCCGCGGTTCAATCAGTTCGCCCTGGGCAACGATGCCCTGCCCTTCGCGGAACAGATCCGGCAGGATACCCTGATAAAGCACGGTGATTTCGGGGCCGGTATCGGTGATGTTAAAACGCACTTCGAGGGTGTCACGGTTGCGTTTAACCGAGCCTTCTACCACCATGCCGCCAACGCGCATGCGCTGGCCAACGGTCGGTGGTTGTTTGCCTTCCTCGACTTCGACGAAATCGGACGGCGTGTAAAATAAGTTAATGCTCTGGCTCATGGCAAACAGCATCAGCCCGATGGCCACAGATACCCCGACCACCAACAGCATCACCCAGGTTAAGCGTTTTTTTCTGCGTGGGTTCATCATCGCTTCGACTCCTCAACCGGCGACGATTGCCGTTGCTGACGTTTGGACAAACGCTGCCTGCGACGCTGCAATGTTCTGCTTTGTCGTTGCAGGCGGCGACGTCCGATCAGCGCATCCAGTGCGACACCGGCAATCACCAAAAAGGTCAGAAAGAACGACAACCAGACGTAAAAGCCATAGCCGCCCATCTGTACAAATTCCTGAAAACTGTCAAAAGCCATTAGTGTGACTCCTCCGCCGTGCCCAGTACGCGCTGCGCCCAGGGCCGGTGTAACTCATGGCGTAATAATTCGTTTTTAAAGCGCATCATCACCAGGCTGATGGTCAGCAGCATGAAGCCGAGCAGACTGATGAGCAACGGCCAGAGCATGCTGGTCGCTATCGACGGCCGCTCAAATTTAGTAATGGTCGCGCCCTGATGCAGGGTGTTCCACCACTCGACGGAATAATGAATGATGGGCAGGTTGACGACCCCGACGATGGCCAGAATGGCTGCCGCTTTCGCACCGGTGCGCTGGTCATCAAAGGCGTAATACAACGCCATTACACCGACGTACAGGAACAACAGGATCAGCTCCGACGTGAGCCGCGCGTCCCATACCCACCAGGTGCCCCACATCGGCTTGCCCCAGATGGCGCCGGTAAACAGGGCAATGGCGGTCATCGCGGCACCGACCGGCGCAATGGCGGGAATCGACCATTCTGCGGTTTTGATCTGCCAGACCAGCGCAATCACCCCCATCACGGCCATGCCAAAGTAGGCTCCCATGGAGAAAATCGCTGACGGCACATGAATGTAGATAATGCGGTAACTGTCGCCCTGCTGATAATCCGACGGTGCGAACGCCAGCCCCCAAACCATACCGACCAGCAGTGACACCGCGGTTAACGCCGCGAACCAAGGCAGCAGTTTGTCGACCAAACGATAAGTTGCTTCAGGTTTTGCGTAAGGGTGTAACCATCGCCACATATTAATTCATACTCATTCTGACAGCGGCCGCCATCGCCAGCGGCGCCAGGGTTACCGTTAATACGGAGATTGCAGCCAAAATGGCCAATTGTCCTTGCACCGCCAGGCCCATGCCGGCGTTTTCCACCGCCGAGGTTGCAAAAATCAGCAACGGGATAAACAGCGGTAATAATATCAAGCTGACCAGCGAGCCGCCACGTTGCAACTGTAAGGTCAGCGCGGCGCCGATAGCACCCAGTGCACTCAGTGCCGGGGTGCCCAGCAGCAGCGTCAGTGCCAGTGCCCACCAGGCGTCCAGCGGTAAATTCAGTAATAACGCCAGCACCGGCGACAGGATCACCAGCGGCAGTCCGCTTAACAGCCAGTGCGCTGCCACTTTGGCGGTCAGCGTAAAAGCCAACGGTTGCGGCAACAGACACAACTGCTCCAGTGAGCCGTCGTTGTAGTCGTCCTTAAACAGCCGATCCAGACCGAGCAGGGTTGCCAACAGTGCCGCCACCCAGATGATACCCGGCGCAATGCGCGCAAGAATGTCCGGACCGGGGCCGATCCCCAGCGGGAACAAGGTCACCACCATTAACAAAAACAACAGCGGGTTGAGCGCGTCAGAGCGCCGTCGTGCGGCAATGCGCAAATCTTTCACTAATACCGACCGCCATAACTGCCAGGAGTTCATCATAACAACACCTCGGCCCGGGCGCTGTTGAGTGTCAGTTGCTGCAGTGGCAACTGGGTGTCGGTCAGCGGCTGATGAGAGGTCATGACGATACTGCCGCCGCGGCTGAGGTGCTGCAGAAAACGTTGTTGTAACAGCGCAATGCCGTCCACGTCCAGTGAGGTAAAAGGTTCATCGAGGATCCACAAGCTGGCGGTGCTGCACCAGAGTCGGGTGAGTGCTACGCGGCGCTGCTGTCCGGCCGACAGCCGTCCGGTCATTTCTTCTTCCAGCCCCAACAAACCGAGTTGTTCCAGGACATCCCAGTCCTGCGCTTGCTCGGCGGTGGCGGTGGTGTCGCCCCCCAACCGGCGCTGCCAGAACACGTTTTCGAGCGCACTGAGTTCGGGTTTAACGGCCGCTTTATGGCCAATGTATAACAGCTGTTGATGATAGTCGTCGCGAACCCGGTGCAGCGGCTGGCCGTTAAAACGGACTTCGCCCTCGTTCGGCACCAGTAACCCCGCCAACATACGGAGTAAGGTTGACTTGCCGGCACCGTTGGCACCGCTGATCTGCCAGATCTCGCCGGCCTGAACGGCCAGTTGCAACTGCGAGAACAATACGCGTCCACTGCGAATTGAGCTTACACGGTCGGCGTGTAATAGTGGCATAGCCGTGTTCGTGGACTGTGTCATCGATGGTTAATCCAACACCCAAACATCAAAGTGTGAAAGAAATACGTAAATTGGCTCGAGTTTACCACAGTTATTGCCGAAAATACCATGTAAACCCACGCGAAAACGGTAACCTTTGTCACCGGGGGATGACGCTGAAATGGAACTGAATCAGTTACTGCAAAATCTGCTGAATACGTCGGGCAAAGCCGATACTCAGGCACTGCCTACGGGCGTTCTTAAGCAGCTGACCCGTGTCGTCGATGCCGACGCGGCCAAGGTGCTGATGCAGGTACTGCAACGGGCGGCCGGCAACGCGCCGGTGACTCAAATGCCGACACCGACGGCTGATGTGCCAACCGCCGCGCGGCTGCCGGTATTGCCGGTGACCATCACACTGACGCCGGCTAACGCGGCACTGCAGCGTCCACCACAGGTACTGCTGAACCTTGACCTTAACGGCAAGACCCTGACGCTGCCGATAGCCATTGACCGGCCGCAACAGCGGCAGTTGCAACAATTGCCGCCCGCGAATCAGAATCAACCACTGTTGCTGCTGGTAAAAGCGGTATTGCCCGCTGCGCGGGGCGCAACGACGGGCCAGCCATCGGCACAGCCGGTCGTACAAAATCCGCTGTCAACCACTCCGCCCGCCGCAACCGGAGCGGGCGCGCAACCGCCGTCGCAGTCACAGGCGCTGTTGCAGGTACAATTGGTCAGCCCCAAAGCGCCGCAGCAACCCGTTACGCTGTCGCTACCGCTGACACAGTTGCCGCGGCCGGTGGCGGCCGCGCTGTTGAACACGGCCACCTCAGTGACCAGCCCGTCCAGTTCTCCAACCGCAGCAACGGCGCCGCCTGCGCCGGCTCCTATCAGCCAGGCTCCCGCACAACAGGGGCTGATGCTGAAACAGGCGAGCCAAATCACCCCTCAGCAGTTTCAACAGGCCTTACAACAGTTGCTTCGCTCGCTACCGCCGCAGCCTCAGCCGTCAATGTCGACGGCCGCGCCAGCGCCGGCCAGCCCTGAGCAGGCATTGACGCGGTTACTGCGGGCCGTGGTACAGCAGTTGCCGCCGCCGGAGGCCATGCAGCAGCCGCAGCAACTGAAACAATGGGTTAACGACTGGTTTGCAGCCAAACCGGTGGCCGCGCAAGCTCAGCAGCAACTCGGTGGGCTGGGTAAAATGCTGATGATGCTATTGGGTATGACCTTACAAAAGGCGCCGACACCGTCGGCAACAGGTGCCGCGGCGTCGGCGTTGCAACAGCATAACGCCAATCATTTGACGCAGGCATTGCTGGATGAAATTCTGCGCCCGGCGGCGCAGCGCCCCAACGAACCGCAGTTTACCGGTGAAGTGCGCGATCGCATCAATCAGCTGTTACAGCAATTGCCACAAACGCAGTTGCAACGGCTGATGCAGCTGTTTACGGCGGTACTTAACGGCGCCCAGACCAGTCAGGCGCGGCTGGCCGAAACCAGTACCAGCAGCCCGGAGTACTTTGTGCTGCTACCGGCGTCCGCACAACAGCAGCAACAGCAACATGAGCTATTAATCCGCCGCGAGCAGCAGCCACCGAAAGACGGTGAACCGGGCCGCACACTGTGGCTGTTTACCCTGCGTTTTGAATTGCAACAGTACGGACCGCTGCTGGTTAAAGGCCGCTATCACCCTGCTGGTACGCGGGTGGATTTTTACACTGAATCGGACCACGCGCAGCGGTCAATGGAAAAACACATCGAAAAGCTGGCCGAGCGTTTTTCCAGTCTTGAGGTGCAGGGTATTCAGCTGGCGGTACAAAAAGGCAAAGTACCTGATACGCTGGCCACACAACAAAGCGGCATTATTCGGGTGACGGTATGAGCGATAAGCAATCGAAACAAGCGATCGGACTTTCTTATGACGGCGTCAATGCGCCGCAGGTTATCGCTAAGGGCTTTGATGAACTGGCGGAAGAAATCATCGCGGTGGCAAAAGAGCATGGCGTGATGGTGCACGAGGATCCGTTATTATCGGATTCGCTGGCACGGCTGAACGTGGGTGAAGAAATTCCGCGCGATCTGTACATCATCATTGCTGAAATCATTGCGTTTGCCTATCTGCTGGACGGCAAGTTTCCCGCATCATGGGAGGCGTAACGGGATTATTTGCGCATCGCCACCAGCAACTCCGCTTCGGCACGGGGTAAGTCGCATTCCTGCATGATGTCTTCGACTGTGGCGCCATCGGCAATCAGTTTGGCCGCGCGTTGATAGAGTTTTGCGCCCGGATCCTGCTCCGCCAGTTGCTGCAGTTTTTGCTCTAACAACTGCTGTTCTTGCTGGAGCTGTGCCACTGTCTGCTGCAGTTGCTCGCTTTGCGCGTCCAGTTGTTGCTTGAGGCTTAATTCAAGACTCTGTTGCAGTTGTTCGGTTTGGGCATAGTCAACATGACTGGGTTGTTGTTCCAGTTGTTGCTTTAGGGCCAGCACGTCAGCCGCGGTTTCGGTTAGCATCATCAGCCGCTGTTGCTGACGTTCAATCAGCTCAGCCTGTTTGCGCGACGTGACAATCACCGCGGTCAGTGCCAGCAGCGCCAGCACTAACGCGATCACGGCGATGATCAACGGCGTCGAGAGCATCATTGGTTAACCCAAACGGGAAATCTCATCCCACTCATCGTCGGTCAGCATTTTGTCCAGATCGACCAGGATCAGCAACTCGTCATCGCGATTGCTGACGCCTTGAATAAAGCGCGAGCTTTCGTCGGTACCGACGTTCGGTGCGGTATCAATTTCTGATTTTTTCAGGTAAACCACTTCGGCTACACTGTCCACCAGGATGCCGATGACCTGTTTTTCCGATTCGATAATGACCACACGGGTGCTGTCGGTCACTTCCGTTTGGGGCAGACCAAAGCGCAGGCGGGTGTCGATCACGGTTACGACGTTGCCGCGCAGATTGATGATACCCAACACATAGTTTGGCGCGCCGGGGACCGGGGCGATTTCGCTGTAGCGCAAGACTTCCTGCACCTGCATTACGTTAATGCCGTAGGTTTCCTGATCGAGCTGAAAGGTTACCCATTGCAATACTTCGTCGTTTGCGTCTGTTTCGCTGTTTTTACGCGTGTTTTTTACGTTTCGAGTTTCCGTCGCCATGCTTTTGCTCCGATATTTTGTGGTCGCGCCAGGGCGCGGCCTCCGGGTTATTTTTGAATGTGTCCTGAACCGTTATTCAGCAGTGTAATCAATGCATTGACGTCGAGCAATGCACACATGCGTTCGCGTACCACACCGGCGAGCCATGGGCGCTTTTCATTGACACCTTTACGCCATTGGATGGCATCCGGGTGCAGCGGTTCGCTGTCAACCAATTCTTCGCATAATAGCCCCCAGGGGCTGTCGTTGAGCGTGATCAGATATTGATAGTCGATACTCTGTTCAAGCTCCGGGGTTAATTTTTCCGGCATTACCCATCTAGCTGTATCGACCACTTGCAGTTTTTCTTCACGTTCGGTCATGATGCCTCTGAACCATTTCGGTTTGCCAATCAGCGGGCTGATTTTACCGACCGTGTGAATACCACCGAGACTTTTTAACGGTACCGCCAAAGTGAGCCCGGCGACGCGGAAGAACAACGCCTGGAAGTCACCTTGCTGGTATTCCTGCATGGCGTCGGGCTTAGGGCTTGCTTCGTTCGCCGGTTTAGGCGCTGCGCGCGGTGTGGGGCTTGCTTCGCTTGCCGGCTTGGGCGCTGCGCGCGGTGCGGGGCTTGCTTCGCTCGCCGGCTTGGGCGCTGCGCGCGGTGTAGGGCTTGCTTCACTTGCCGGCTTGGGCGCTTCGCGCGTTAGTGTCGCTTTTTGCAGCAGTTGTTTGACCGGCTCGTGGTCGAACTCGGCGACAGGCTTTTTTTCTTCCTCAAGCAAGGCGTTGAGGTATTCCATCATGGCTTTATCGCTGCTGCCGCTCATTCTGTGTCCTGCTGTGCTAACTGTTGTAAATGGGTCAACAAACTTTGATAGGCTAACACACCGCGAGCCTTAGGCGCATACAACGACGGTGGCAGTTGTTCATTACTGGCGTCACGAAACTTGGTGTCGATGGGTATCATGCCATTCCAGACCGAATTGCCATAGCGTTCCACCAGCTTTTTGTAGGTATCCAGTGACGCTCGTGTGCGCTTGTCGTAAAGCGTCGGGATGATGGTGTAGCGATAACCGTGGCCGCGGGATTTTTGGATCAAGGACAGTGTGCGCATCATCCGATCCAACCCTTTTAGAGCCAGAAACTCCGTCTGCATAGGGATCAACACCCGATGACAGCAGGCAAGCGCATTAACCATCAGTACGCCAAGCACCGGCGGCACGTCAATCAGTACGTAATCGTAGTCGTCGGCGACCAGCGCCAGCGCGCGTTTTAACACCAGCCCCATGCCGCCCTGCGTGCCGAGTTTACGATCCAGCGTGGCCAGGGCCATAGTGGCCGGCATCACGTCGAGGTGTTTTACTTCGCTGGGCAGAATTGCCTGTTTGACCTGTTCACGGGTAATGGCTTTTCCGGCCGAGAATACATCATAGGCGCTGGCGGGCAGCTCTTCGGAATCAAAGCCAAAATAGTAAGTCAGTGACGCATGCGGGTCGGTATCGATGCACAGTACGCGTTGTTGCCGCTCAGCCAGCAGTCCGGCCAGGGCAACCGTGGTGGTGGTTTTACCAACACCACCCTTTTGGTTCGCGACGGTCCATACGATCATGCTCAGTGGTATCCAACCTCTTTTAAGATGGCGCGGGCCATGTCATTTAAGCTGATACTGCGCGTCGAAATACCGGCACTGGCGACCGCTTGTGGCATACCGTACACCACGCAGCTGGCTTCATCCTGCGCCCAGATGGTGGCCCCCTGCTGTTTCAGCATTCGTGAACCCTCGCGTCCATCGGCTCCCATGCCGGTCAGGATAACGCCCAGCACCTTGCCGCCGAACAATTTCGATAAGCTGGCAAAGGTAATGTCGACACTGGGTTTGTAGGTGATCCGGCCGCTGTTGTCTTCTTTGATACGAATGCGTGCGCTGCTGGCCGAGCCATCGACGATCATCTGTTTGCCGCCGGGCGCCAGATACGCGTGTCCGGGGCGCAACACATCGCCCTCTTCCGCTTCTTTCACGCGCACTTTACAGAGCCCGTCGAGGCGCTGCGAAAAGGCTTTGGTGAAAGCCGCCGGCATATGTTGCACCATCAGGATCGGGTACGGGAAATTCTCCGGCAATTGCGTCAGAATTTTTTGCAGCGCCACCGGGCCACCGGTTGAGGTACCAATCGCCAGCACCTGATAAGCGCGGTTAATGGTTAGATTGCCGGTCGCCGCCGGCGCGCTTGGCGCGGTGGCCTGCTCACGCTGACGTTGACGCTCTTCACTGCGCTGGCGAATGCGATCCAGCGCCGACGATGACGTGCTGCTGGTATCACGATGGCTGCTGACATCACGGCTTGAGGGACGTGGGTCGGTCGTCGGTCGCGTCGGCGTTGCTGCCCGGGTGGAACGTGCCGAGCTGTCCTGAGCAATGGCCAGTACGCGATCCTGCAGGGTTTTTACCGCTTCGTCGCGATTACGGGCGATGTCTTCAAACTTTTTCGGTAAGAAATCGGCGGCACCGGCTTCCAGCGCATTCAATGTTGCGGTGGCGCCCTCGTGAGTCAGTGAGCTGAACATCAGGATCGGGCACGGCGCCGAACGCATGATTTCTTTGACCGCATCAATGCCGTTCATAACCGGCATTTCGATGTCCATGGTGATCACGTCGGGGCGGAGTGACTTGGCCTTGTCGACGGCTTCGCGGCCATCGTTGGCTGAGCCGATCACTTCCAGTCGGCTGTTTTGTTCGAGGATCTCAGTGACTCGGCGGCGAAAAAACGCCGAGTCATCTACCACCAGAACTCGTACTGTCATCAGGAGGGTTATCCGTTAACGTTTGGCGTAATACTTGAGCATGCTCGGTACATCGATGATCAAGGCAATACCACCATCACTGGTGATGGTTGCTCCGGCCATCCCCGGCGTGCCCTGCAATAATTTATCCAGCGGCTTAATCACCACTTCTTCCTGGCCAATCAGTGCATCGACCACGAAGCCGACTTGCTGATTACCGATTTGTACCACCACCACATGACCGTTTTCGTTACGGCTTGAGCGGTCCGGGTTGCGCACCAGCCAGTGCTCGAGGAAGAACAGCGGTATCGCGCGGTTACGGACAATCAGCGTCAACTGACCATCGACGGTATTGGTACGCTTCATGTCGAGGTCGATGATTTCACTGACGACCGCTAATGGCAGCGCGAAGGTTTGATCTTTCACCGCCACCATTAAGGTTGGCAGAATGGCCAACGTCAGTGGCACTTTGATCAGCAGCTCGGTACCTTTACCCAGCTCTGAATTGATCTTAACGCTACCGTTGAGCTGGGCAATTTTCGTTTTTACAACGTCCATGCCCACACCGCGACCGGATACTTCAGACACTTGCTCTTTGGTCGAGAAACCGGCCGCAAAAATGAGGTTATACGCGTCTTCATTGCTCATGCGGGCGGCACTGTCTTCGTCCAGTACGCCACGCTTAATGGCAATGCTTTTCAGTTTTTCAGCGTCCATACCCGCACCGTCGTCTTTGATCGACAGCATGATATGGTCGCCTTCCTGCGACGCCGACAAGGTTACTGTACCCTGGCGTGGCTTTCCTTTGGCAACCCGTTCATCCGGCATTTCAATACCGTGGTCGACCGAGTTGCGCACCAAATGCACCAAGGGATCGGCAAGCGCTTCAACCAGGTTTTTGTCGAGATCGGTTTCTTCACCATACATCTCGAGGTTGATTTCTTTTTTCAGGCTGCGCGCAAGGTCGCGAACCACTCGCGGGAAGCGGCCGAAGACTTTCTTAATCGGCTGCATACGCGTTTTCATCACCGCACCCTGCAAGTCACCGGTTACCACGTCCAGGTTAGAAATGGCTTTGCTCATTTCCTGGGCGTTTTGGTTATCGTCGTTATTGCTGAGGCTCAGTAAACGGTTACGCACCAACACCAGTTCGCCGACCATGTTCATGATTTCGTCAAGGCGTTTGGTATCAACGCGGACCGTGGTTTCTGCCGGTGGTGGCGGCGGTGTTTTTGCGCCGGCTGCGGGTTTAGACGCTTCGCCTGGTTTGGCGCCGGCGGCGGGTTTGGAAGCTTCGCTTGGTTTAGCGCCTGCGGCGGGTTTGGAGCCTGCGGCGGGTTTAGCGGCTTCGCCTGGTTTGGCGGTTGGGGCTTTGCCCTGGCCATGGAGTTCGTCAAGTAAGGATTCGAACTCGTCGTCGGTGATTTCGTCGTCGTCTTTACCCGAGCCAGAGGCACGGGCTGTATCCGGGGCCGGCTTGTTGGCGTCTAGCTTGGTTGGGGCTTTACCCTGACCATGCAGTTCGTCGAGTAAGGCTTCGAACTCATCGTCGGTGATTTCGTCGTCGTCTTTACTCGTGCCAGAGGCACGAGCTACATCAGAGGCACGAGCTACATCAGAGGCACGAGCCGTATCAGAGGCGGCTTTGGTTGGCGCTTTGCCTTTGCCGTGCAGCTCGTCGAGCAGGGCTTCGAATTCGTCTTCCTGAATTTCGTCGATGCCACCGTCGTTGGCTTCGCTTTCCGGTTGTTCCGGCTGTTCCGGCTCTGCGGGCGCTTGAGCTTCTTCAGTGGTGTCAGCGGCAGCAGCGTCGTGTTCGTCGGCCGATTCCGGTTCACTGAGTTTGTGCAAAGCCTGCAGCAGTTGGTCAGAGGCAGCTTCAACCTCTTCGCGCGCCTGCAACTGAGCAAACTGCGCGTTGATGGTGTCCAGCGCCTGCAAAATGACGTCCATGAGCTCTGAAGTGACACGGCGTTGATGATTACGCAAGGTGTCAAAAACGTTTTCGGCACCATGACAGGTGTCCACTAACGCGTGCACGTTCAAAAAGCCGGCACCACCTTTAACGGTATGGAAACCGCGGAAAATGGCGTTCAGCAAATCTGAATTCTCAGGATCGTTTTCAAGCTCTACCAATTGCTCTGACAGTTGCTCGAGGATTTCCCCGGCTTCTATCAAAAAATCCTGCAGAATGTCTTCGTCCATTTCAAAGCTCATGCAATCGCTGCTCCTAGAATCCTAAACTCGACAATAAATCGTCAACATCGTCCTGACCGGACACCACATCATCGCGCTTATCGGCGTCGATAATGGGTCCTTCTGCCTGACTTTTATCGGCCGCTTGCGGCGCTTTCTTAGCACCTTTTTTCGCTTCGTCGCCAAACAGCTTCAGTAACTCAATCAGGTTCTTTTCGACGTCCTCAACCAACTGGATGACACGGCGGATGACCTGACCGGTAATGTCCTGATAATCCTGAGCCATTAATACTTCCGTCATCAAGCCGTGGATCTGCGGCATGTTCTGCCCACACGACCTAAGTACGTCGTCAACGCCGTGGCACAACGACTTAAACTCAGACAACTCAATGTTATTGTCCATAAGTTGTTGCCATTTCGGCATTAATTGCTCGATTTTTTGATGCATGTCATCTGCCATCGGCAAACAAGCTTCCACGGCATCCATGGTGCGGTTGGCGGCATCTTCGGTTTTTTGAATGACGTATTGCAGACGATTCTGTGCGTCGGGCAGTTCGTCTTCAGTCAGTTGCACAATGCGGGGGTCCAACTGAAAATCCTGCAGCGCTTCGTGGAGGTCACGCGTTAACTGTCCTACCGAAGTAAACAGTTTGTCGTTGCGCCGATTGTACACTTCGTCGAGCATTTCGTTGGCTCGTTTCTGCTGACCGGCTTCCAGTAAGGCAACCAGTTCTTTGGCTTGCTCTAACGAAATGTCGTGGGCATGCTCTGTCATGATAGCTCGCCCTGTTAGCTAATGCGTTCGAAGATCTTATCGAGTTTTTCTTTTAGCGTCGCAGCGGTAAAAGGTTTCACGATGTATCCGTTGACGCCGGCCTGTGCGGCCTGGATGATCTGCTCGCGTTTGGCTTCTGCCGTTACCATCAACACTGGCAGGTGTGACAATTTATCGTCTTTGCGAATCTCTTTGAGCAAATCGATGCCTTGCATACCCGGCATATTCCAGTCTGTTACGACAAAGTCAAAGTCACCTTGTTGCAACATGGGCAGCGCGGTATTACCGTCGTCGGCTTCCTGGATGTTGGTGAAGCCCAAATCGCGCAGTAAGTTTTTGATGATTCGTCTCATTGTTGAAAAATCATCAACAACAAGAATTTTCATATTTTTATCCAAAGCTCCCTCCACTGAGGCTCTCGATTACCACAAATTATTCAACCCAACTCTGCATACGCGACTTAAGGCGCAGCATGGCTTGACTATGAATTTGACTGACTCGCGATTCACTCACACTGAGTACTTCGCCAATCTCTTTTAAGTTCAGTTCTTCATCATAATACAACGAAAGCACCAAAGCTTCACGTTCAGGTAATGACGAAATGGTTTCAGCCAACGCCCGATGAAAGGCATCGTTCTCGACATCCCGTTGCGGCTCGTAATGCGCGCCGGTTACCTGCTCGGGTATGATCGCATCTTCTGACACCCCGAGGTCTTCAATACCGATGATGCGTCCCGAGTTTACATCACGCAAGATAGCATGATACTCGTCCAGCGACAGCTCCAATTGTGCCGCTACTTCTACGTCTTTGGCATCACGGCCGGTTTCGTTCTCAACCTGCCGAATGGCTTCCAGTACCCGCCGATGGTTTCGGTGTACGGAGCGCGGCGCCCAGTCTCCCCGGCGAATTTCGTCAAGCATCGCACCGCGAATACGAATGCCGGCAAAGGTTTCAAAGCTGGCCCCTTTGCTGCCGTCAAAATTTCGTGCCGCTTCCAGTAAACCAATCATGCCCGACTGGATCAGGTCGTCGATTTGCACACTGGCCGGCAATCGCGCCATCATGTGGTGCGCAATGCGCTTAACCAGACCGGTATGCTTCTCGATAATGGCCTGACGGTTGTCGGCATGCGCACTGTACACAGCTGCTTTATTCATTGGCAACATCCTGCTTAGATCTGTTATCGGCAGAAGTTATTAATTGTTCAAGGAAAAATTCCATGTGGCCACCTGCTTGGGCAGGGATTGGCCAGCCCAGGGCCTTCTTCGCCAGCGCTTTTATCGCCAACGATGCGGGTGATTTCGGGTGCGCCACGACCATCGCCTTTTGCTTTCTGACCGCCTGACGCAGGTTTTCGTCAAACGGAATAATAGCGGACAATTCTAACGCGACATCCAAAAATCGATCGGTGACTTTTGTCAATTTATTAAACAGCACCTGGCCGTCACGGAGGTTGCGTACCATATTGGCAACCACCTTAAACTTAAACACACCCTGGTCGCGACTCAATACTTTCATCAACGCGTACGCATCGGTAATTGACGTCGGTTCGTCACAGACCACCACGATAACGTCCTGGGATGCCCGCGCAAAGCTGACCACCGTGTTGCCAATACCGGCGGCGGTATCGACGATCAAGACATCAAAATCGCCCTGAAGCTCACTGAATGCCTGGATCAGGCTGGCGTTTTCACGCTCGGTCAACTCGACCATGGTGCGCGTACCTGAAGTGGCCGGTACGATTTGGATGCCCGCCGGCCCTTCCACCAGGATGTCCCGCAAATCGGCAGTACCGTCGAGCACATGAGAAAGGTTTTTACGCACTCTGAGGCCCAACATGACGTCAACGTTTGCTAACCCCAGATCGGCGTCTAAGACCAAGACGCGCTTACCCTGCTGCGCCATTGCAATCGCCATATTCAGCGACACGTTGGTTTTACCCACGCCGCCCTTGCCTCCGGTGACTGCAATTACTTTGATCTTTGACTGTTTCATTCTTCTTAAGCCACTTGCTTGATCCATGTGCGCGCTACTTCTTTAGTTAATACTCGTGTGCCAGTACGATTTTGGCATCTCTGTCATGTTCGAACAAATGCTTTTGTCATACAAGCGCTCAGCTTCGTTCACCAGAAAATGGGCGTCCGCCACTTTGATGTCTTCCGGTACTTGCTGGCCGTTGGTTAGATAACTTACCGCCATGCCATGCTCGATGGCAACACTGATGCTCTCACCCAGACTCAGGCATTCGTCCAGTTTGGTAAAAATACAGCCACTTAACGGCAGTGTTTTAAACTGTTTGACGGCGTCATTCAGTACCTGCGTTTGTGACGTTGCTGATAATACCAGATATGGGCGAATACGCAGACGGTTATTGTGCAGTAACGTGGCCAGTTGGTCGTTCAGGCGTTTATCACGCTGGCCCATGCCGGCGGTGTCGATCAGGATCAGTGATTTATCGCGCAGCGTCAGTAACGCATCGGCCAACTCTTTGGCGTTATTGGCAATTTTTACCGGACAACCCAGGATACGTCCATAGGTCTGTAATTGTTCACTGGCACCAATACGGAAGGTGTCGGTGGTGATCAGCGCCACTTTGTCAGCGCCGTGACGCTGCGCGTAACGTGCTGCCAGCTTGGCAATGGTCGTGGTTTTGCCGACACCGGTCGGGCCTACCAAGGCCACCGCGCCGCCACGCGTCAAAATATCGTCAGCGGTGGTATTGAGCTGACCTTCCAGTAATTGCAGGCATTGCTCCCAGCTGTCGTCGTCTTCGCCGCCTTCGGGAATGAAACAGGCGATCTGATCGGCGATGCGTTCGCTCAGACCCATGCCCATCAAACGTTTGGTGAGCATGGCACGGATGGGTTCTTCGCGCTCGATTTCTTGCTTCATCAGGCCGCTTAGCTGATGTTGCAACAGGTCTTTGATGCCGCGGATCTGGGCTTTTAATTCGGCGATTTCAGCAGCACTGCCGCCACTGACGTGCTCGGGGATGTCATCCCCGAGCGCTTGGCGCCCCTGCGGGGCTTGCTCGGCGCCCTGTGGGCTTGCTTGGCGCGGCGTTGCCGCTTGCTGGGCGCGCGCTCCTTCGTCGCTTGCTTGCTGGTTTGGCGCGCTTGTGCCTTCGGCACTTGCGCTTGCTGTCGCGCCAAAGGCGCGACCTACGGGGTGGCTTGTGCCTTCGGCACTCGCTGCTTGGCGTTGGAGGAGTTCGGCGAGGGAGCTGGCTGGGGTGGGCTCCTGCTTCGCAGTCGCAACCTCTGGTGCTGGTGCAGGTTCGGGTTGTTGGGCGTCGGGGTCGACGGCGGCGACGATTTCGATGCCACCGTTGACCTTTTTATTCGACATGATCACGGCGTCCGGGCCCAGGGTTTCTTTTACCTGCAGCAATGCGCGGCGCATATCTTCGGCAAAAAAGCGTTTAATTTTCACAAGCGACTCCCATCCTAACTATTCTGGCCCACGGTTTGGTTTCCACCGATAGAGCTGACGATCCGAATTTGTTTATCATCGGGGATTTCCTGATAACTCAGTACTCTCATGCCATCTGTCGCGTGACGGGCAAAGCGTGCCATGGTCGAGCGCAGTAGCCCCGAGGTCAGCAACACCGACGGTTCTCCGTTCATTTCCTGTTGCTGATGTACGTCGCGTAATGATTCCTGTAACCGTTCTGCAAGGCCGGGTTCGATGCCTGCACCTTGCTGATTACCGTCATTACCGGCGGCTTGCAAAGACTGATGCAACATCTGTTCCAACTCTGGTGCTAACGTGATAACCGGCAGTTCTGGCGCGCCCTCCGAGATATCCTGCACGATCAGACGACGCAGGGCGATGCGCACGGCGGCGGTGAGAACGTCAGGATCTTGACTCCGTGGTGCGTATTCCACCAGGGTCTGTACGATGGTACGCATATCGCGGATGGCGATGCCCTCATCGAGCAGGTTTTGCAGCACTTTGACAAAATTGCCCAGCGACAGCATATCCGGTACCAGCCCTTCGACCAGTTTCGGATGGCTGCGGCCAAGGCGATCGAGCAGTTCCTGCGCTTCTTCGTGACCCAGCAACTGTGACGCGTGGTTGGTGACGATTTGGCTTAGGTGAGTTGCCACCACCGTCGCCGCGTCCACCACGGTGTAACCCAGCGTTTGCGCGTGTTCACGCTGTTCCGGGCGGATCCACACCGCATCCAGGCCAAAGGCCGGATCTTTGGTCTTTTCACCGTCCAGTTCGCCGAACACCTGACCCGGGTTAATCGCCAGTTCCCAGTCGTGACGGATCTCGGCTTCGCCCATGGTGACGCCCATCATGGTAATGCGGTAGCTGTTCGGGCCTAAATCGAGGTTGTCGCGAATGTGCACCGAAGGTACCAGAAAGCCGAATTCCTGCGACTGCTTCTTACGCACACCCTTGATGCGCGACAACAGCTCGCCGCCCTGCGACTTGTCGACTAACGGGATCAGACGATAACCCACTTCCAGACCCAGGGTATCGACATGGCGCACGTCGTCCCAGCTGAGCTCTTTTTGGACTTGCTGTTGTTTTTGCTCCTGCTGCTCTTTTTCGACCAGCTCACCTTCCTGAGTTTCGCTTTTCTTGATTTTGAAGTAAGCGGCGCCGGCCAGTACCGCCGACATGCTTAAAAACGCCAGGTGTGGCATGCCCGGGATCACGCCCAGCGCAAACAACACGGCACTGGCAATCACCAGGACACGGGGGTTGTCGACCAACTGAAACACCACCGCGTCGCCCATGTCTTTGGTGTCGTTTTCGCGGGTGATGATGATAGCGGTGGCAACCGACAGTAACAGTGCCGGGATTTGCGCGACCAAACCGTCACCAATGGTCAGCAGGGTGTAAACCTCGATGGCTTCGCCGAAGCTCAGACCATGTTGGATCATCCCAATCAGGAAGCCGCCGATGATGTTAATCAGCAGGATCAGAATACCGGCGATGGCATCGCCTTTAACGAATTTACTGGCACCGTCCATTGAACCGTAGAAGTCCGCCTCGCGGGTAACGTCCTGACGACGCTGTTTGGCTTCTTCCTGGTTGATCAAACCGGCGTTCAGGTCGGCGTCAATGGCCATTTGTTTGCCCGGCATGGCGTCAAGGGTAAAACGTGCGGTGACTTCAGAGATACGTCCGGCACCCTTGGTGATAACCACGAAGTTGATGATAACGAGAATGGCGAACACCACCAAACCGACGGTGTAGTTACCGCCGATCACCACGCTACCAAAGGCTTCGATAACGCTACCGGCAGCGCCCGGACCGTTGTGACCTTCGAGCAATACAATACGGGTGGAGGCGACGTTGAGCGACAAGCGCAGGACGGTGGCGATCAGCAGCACCGTCGGAAACGCCGCAAAGTCCAGTGGTCGCTGGGTATAAACCGCAACCAGCATCACCACCAGCGACAGGGTGATGGAAAACGAGAATAATATATCCAGGATCATCGCCGGGATCGGCAACACCACCATCGCCAGTATCGCCATCACCGCCAGGGGGGTACCGAAACCTTTGATTAAATAGGAGTTATTCTGTGCAAATGCTTTTACGCTGTTAAGCCGTTCCGCACCACTCGCCATACTTCGTTTCTCGCGTCAAAAGTTTGAATCTGGGGTTGTTTATTCAAGATACATGCCAGCTTGCGCTTCGCGCGGCTGTTTGTGCCTTCGGCACGGCTTTTTTCGGCTTCGCCGAGGCTTTTGACGGCGGGCCCATCGAAGCCGATATCGCGTACGAATTTATCCGTTACCGTGCAATGGGCGTTTGGCCCAAGGTGGCTAAACTGGGTGGTTTTGGGCGGTGTTGTGATGGGCTTTAGTTTGCTTGAGTTATTGGTGTCGATGGTGGTGGTGGCGTTCTTGCTGGCGGCGGGGATGCCGGGGTTACAGCAGACCTCGGAGCGGGTGCAGATGGCGGTATGGAGTGAACGGGTGATGTTGTTACTGCAACAACGTAAGGCTTTTGCGATGGCTGAAGACCGTTCGGTTACGGTGGATTTGGCGTCGTTGGCAACGGAGCTGCCGCCGCGGTTGCTGTTGACGCATAACTTTTATGCCGGTGCGCCGCTGAGTTTTGAAGGAGCCAGCGGTTTTGCCCGGGCCGGCAGCCTGGAGTTGCGTAACGGCGGTTATGCAGTAAAGATTATTATCAGCGGGCTTGGCCGGATTCGTCGCTGTCAGTCGGCTGGGCAACGGCTTAGCGGGTTGCGGCCATGTTAAGGCGTTGTCAGAACGGAGCGAGCTTACTGGAAATGATGGTCGCCGCTTCGCTGGGCTTGCTGGTGGTGCTCGCGGTGCAGCAGACCTGGGCCTGGCAGTTGGGCCAGCAACTGGGGTCAGGCGAATCGACCAAGGCTTTTTTAACAGCACAGTCACTGATTGAACAGATCGCCCAAGATGCTGCCAATGCCAACCCCGACGCCATCGCATTAAGCGGTCGTTGCTATTTGCTGCCACAGCACGACGGCCGGCTGTTAGCCTATCGGGTTAAAAACCGTCAGGTACAGCGCCACACCCTCGCCCCTCATTGCCCTGAGCGTGGCTGGCAAAGTCTGAGCCATTACCATGATATTGCCGTCGACGAGCTGGTTATGCAGTTAACCCCAACCGCTGCGGCGGCGTTACTTAAGCTGGCACTGACAGCTAAGTCGCCGCGCGATGACAGTTATCATGCCTTTAAGCGCGAGGTGGTTCTGCATGTTGCGCGCTAATCTTCGTCACCAGCGCGGGCTGGCAGTGTTAATGACGGTGGTGACGCTCACCGCGCTCAGCTCGATGGCGCTGGCAGGGTTGCTGTTTCAGGCACAGGCGCTGCAGGCGCAACAACACCGGCAGTGGCTATTACTCAAGCAGCGTAACGAGCAGCAATTTGTGCGCCAGCAGGCCTATTATGCGCAGCTTGAAAAGGAATGATGGATTTTCACTACTGGAGGTATTGGTAGCCGCCGCGATTTTCGCCCTGTGGCTCCCCAGTAGTTTATATGCACTACAAACCGCCCTGGCGACACAACTTAAGGTGCAACAACGAGCGGAGCGGGTCGAAGCCATGATGACGTTACATGCCGATATCGCAGCGCAATGGCGTGAAGGTAGCGTTTCAGTTGAAGCAATGGAAATAGACTGGCAACTCGATGTCATCGACGCGCACCGAGCTGTTCTAACCCTATCCGCTGACGCCTATAGCCTGCGGTTTATTCTGACACGGTAAAGGCAGAACTAGCCGCCGCTACAGCGGCAAAGAGTTCTTGCGCCAGAGGCGCAAGCTACGAAAGCCGCAAGCTACGGGCGCAAGTCCGGCGGGATGGAGAAGGTGATGTTTTCGGCTCGGCCTTCGCGTTCGGTGACGGTCTCGCCGCCCCAGTCGCGTAATTGGTCGATGACTGATTTCACCAAAACTTCCGGAGCTGAAGCGCCGGCGGTGACGGCGATGCGTTGTTTGCCGTCAAGCCAACTGCGGTCGATGCAACTCGCGTCGTCGATCAAATAGGCCGGAGTGCCCATTTTTTCCGACAACTCGCGCAGGCGATTTGAATTTGAACTGTTGCTGGCGCCGACCACCAGCATCACGTCAGCTTCGCCGGCCAGTTCGCGTACCGCGTCCTGGCGGTTTTGGGTGGCGTAGCAAATATCATCCTTGCGCGGTCCCTGAATGTTCGGAAAGCGCGCTCTTAAGGCGTCGATAACATCCGCAGTGTCATCGACCGACAGCGTGGTCTGACTCATGTAATGCAGGTTGTCGGGATCTTTCACCTGCAACGTCGCCACATCGTCCGGCGATTCAACCAGGTACATGCCACCGTTAGGATTGGCGTACTGGCCCATGGTACCTTCGACTTCCGGATGGCCGGCGTGGCCGATTAATACGCACTCATGCCCTTTGCGGCTGGCACGGGTGACTTCCATATGCACTTTGGTCACCAGTGGGCAAGTGGCGTCAAACACTTTCAGACCACGGTCTTTGGCGTTTTGACGTACCGCCTGCGACACCCCGTGCGCACTGAAAATGACAATGGCGTCGTCAGGCACTTCGTCCAGCTCTTCGACAAATACTGCGCCTGCGTCTTTTAATGAATTCACCACGTATTTGTTATGCACCACTTCGTGGCGCACATATATCGGCGGTTCAAAAATTTCCAGCGCACGTTCAACGATGGTAATGGCGCGGTCAACACCGGCACAAAACCCGCGTGGGTTGGCTAACAGTATTTGCATAATTCCTCCGGAGCCTTCAGCAACTGGCGCGATTAACGCCATTAAGGCTCAACACTGATAATTTCGACATCAAAAATCACCGTCTGGCCGGCCAGCGGGTGATTAAAATCGATGGTAACGGTTGGACCATTGATTTTGCGGACAATGCCCGGCAGCTCAGTACCGTCCGGTTGGGTAAAGGCCAGAATGGCACCCACTTCCGGTTTGGTTTCGTCACTGAACTTAGACGAGTCCACGTAATAAAAGTTATCCGGGTTCGGCTCGCCGAAAGCGTCTTTAGGTTCCAGCGTAAATTCACGCTTAGAGCCGGCACGCAGGCCAATCAGGCAAGCTTCGAAGTTTTCCGTCAGGCTACCGTCGCCCATACGAAATTTCGCCGGCTTACCGGACATCTTGGTGCTGTCGGCGACCGAGCCGTCCGACAGCTTGATGGTAAAATGCATGACCACTTCGCGACCATCTTCGATGGGTAAACGACTCATACTACTTCTTACCCTCCTCGCGCTCCGCTTCGGTATCGTCACGACGATTCTCCACGAAGGCTTCTAATAACATCAATGCCGCACCAATGGTGATGGCCATATCGGCGACGTTAAAGGCCGGCCAGTGCCAGCCCTGATAGTGCACGTCCAAAAAGTCGATGACGTAGCCGTACATCATGCGGTCGGCGACGTTACCGATAGCACCGGATAAAATCAACGCGAACGACAGATTCTGGCGCCAGAAATTTACCGGGTTGCGGCGCAGCCAGATCAGCAGCACCGCACTGATGGCGATGGCGATGACGGTAAAGAACCAGCGTTGCCAGCCTCCACCGTCACTCAGAAAACTGAACGCAGCGCCGTAATTGTGAACGTAGGTGAGGTTAAACAAGCCGTCAATCACTACCCGGCTTTCGTACAGTTCAAACTCCGCGGCCACCCACACTTTGGTGATCTGATCGACGATCACCATCAGCACGGTTATCCACAGATAGCGCAGCCCGGAGGCGCGTTTTTTTAGCATCTCGTTAGGCAAAACGACGTTCCTCACCTTCTCCGTCAATGTTGGTTACGCAACGCTGACACAAATCGTCGTGGCCGTCGATGGTGCCGACTTCCTCGCGGTGATGCCAGCAACGCTCACATTTCTTGTAGTTGCTCGCAGCAACACTGACCGCCAGTGGCAGTTTTTCGGCTTTTAACGATTCAGCATCCGCTTCGGCTAACGGTTTTACCGTCGCTTCCGAGGTCAGCAGCGCAAACCGCAGCTCATCACCCAGGCGCGCCAGTTTAGCCGCCAGTGCGTCGTCCGCAAACAGCGTCACTTCCGCCTGTAACGAACCGCCGATGACGTCGTTACGACGCGCCTGTTCCAGCGCCTGATTGACACTGTCACGGACTTCCAGCAGTTGCATCCAGAACTGATTTTCTTCGTCTTTAACGCCGGCAAACTCGGCAAAACCGTCATACCAGACTTCGGTAAATACATACTTAGAACGTTGTCCCGGCAACAGTTCCCAAATTTCTTGCGCGGTGAAGCTGCAAATCGGAGCCATCCAGCGTACCAGCGCCTCAGCGATATGATACAGCGCGGTCTGACAAGAACGACGCGCTAAGCTGTCGGCCTTGGCGGTGTACTGACGATCCTTGATGATGTCGAGGTAAAAACTGCCCAGTTCGATGGAGCAGAAATGCATCAGCTTTTGTACCACCGTGAGGAACTGGTAGTTATTGTAATGCTCCACCAGTTGCTTCTGCAGGTCAGCTGCACGGCCGACAATCCAGCGATCCAACTCGACCATATCGGCCATCGCGACACGGTGTTGCGCCGGGTCGAAACCACTCAGGTT
Source organism: Idiomarina sp. OT37-5b (assembly GCF_002968395.1). Lineage (NCBI taxonomy): Bacteria > Pseudomonadati > Pseudomonadota > Gammaproteobacteria > Alteromonadales > Idiomarinaceae > Idiomarina > Idiomarina sp. OT37-5b. The sequence goes on along the minus strand of NZ_CP027188.1, from coordinate 685,257 downwards.
GGCCAGCAGGAAGCGCGAGGTATTACGGATACGACGGTACGCATCGGCTGAACGCTTGAGAATTTCGTCCGATACCGTCATCTCGCCGGAGTAATCGGCAGACGCCACCCACAAACGCAGGATATCGCCACCGAGTTTGTTCATCACATCCTGCGGCGCCACCACGTTACCGATGGATTTGGACATTTTACGGCCCTTAGCGTCGACGGTGAAGCCGTGCGTCAGTACCTGATGGTAAGGCGCTTCGTCATACATCGCGACACCGGTCACCAATGAGCTCTGGAACCAGCCACGGTGCTGATCCGAACCTTCCAGGTACAGATCCGCCGGCCAGCTCAGGCCTTTGAACTCACGCAGTACGCAGTGATGGGTCACACCGGAGTCAAACCACACGTCGAGCGTGTCGGTGACTTTACGATAATCTTTGGCTTCATCGCCCAGCAGCGTTTCCGGCTCTAAATCGAACCACGCCTGCACGCCGTCTTTTTCGATCAACTGCGCGACTTTTTCCATCAGCTCCAGTGTGTTCGGGTGCAGCTCTTCAGTGTCTTTATGAACAAACACCGCAATCGGGTTACCCCAGGTACGCTGCCGCGAAATACACCAGTCCGGACGGCCTTCAACCATCGACGCAATACGGCTTTCACCCCACTCCGGGAACCAGCCGACCTGCTTAATCTGTTCCAGTGCGTGCTGACGCAGGCCTTGTTTTTCCATGCTGATAAACCACTGCGGTGTGGCCCGGAAAATGATCGGCGTTTTGTGACGCCAGCAGTGCGGATACGAGTGCTCGTACGCTTCCGCGTGCATCAGGTTACCGGCATCGCGCAGCGCGTCGATGATCGGCTGATTGGCTTTGAATACGTGCTGACCGGCAAACATCGGCGTGTCGTCTTTATAAACGCCGTTGTCGCCCACCGGGTTATACACCTCGATGCCGTACTTTTGACCCACCAAAAAGTCGTCCACACCATGGCCCGGCGCGGTATGCACACAACCGGTACCGCTTTCGGTCGTGACGTGGTCACCGAGAATCACCGGCACGTTAAAATCAAACAGCGGATGATTCAGTTGCAGGCCTTCCAGCTTTTTACCAGTGCTGAAGCCCAGCTTGTGATAATGCTTGATGCCCCAGCGATCCATACAGTCATTGACCAGGTCACTGGCGAGGATGACGCGCTCGGCTTCGCGATCGTCGTCCTGCTCAATTTGTACCAGCGCGTATTCCAGCCCTTCCGCCAGTGTCACCGCGCGGTTAGCCGGAATGGTCCACGGTGTGGTGGTCCAGATAACCATACTGAGCTTGCCTTCACCGGCATGACCTTCCGGCGTACTGAAACGGGTCAGCGCTTCTTCGGTGGCCGCCAGCGGCATTTTTACATCAATCGCCGGTGAGGTTTTGTCTTTGTACTCAACCTCGGCTTCAGCCAGCGCCGAACCACAGTCGGTACACCAGTGCACCGGCTTGAAGCCTTGGTGCATATGGCCTTTTTCGATGATTTTGGCGAGTGCACGAACGCTGTCGGCTTCCTGCTTAAAGTTCATGGTCAGGTACGGGTTATCCCAGTCACCCAACACGCCCAGACGTTTAAAGTCGTCGCGTTGCTGATCGATTTGCGTTTGCGCGTACTCACGGCATTTTTCACGGAACTCCGCCAGGCTCAGTTTCTGGCCCGGTTTACCGTGTTTTTTCTCAACCTGCAGTTCGATCGGCAAACCATGACAGTCCCAGCCGGGTACATAGGGTGCGTCGAAATCGCTCAACGTTTTCGCTTTCACGATAACGTCTTTCAGAATCTTGTTAACGGCGTGACCAATGTGAATTTTGCCGTTCGCGTACGGAGGGCCGTCGTGCAAAATAAAACTCGGCTTGCCTTGTTTGGCCTGACGGATGGCTCCGTACAGATCATCGGCGTACCAGTCTTTGAGCATTTTCGGTTCACGCTGCGCCAGGTTACCGCGCATCGGGAACGCCGTTTCCGGCAGGTTTAGCGTATGCTTGTATTCACTCATGGGTCACTGTTTCCATTTCCGCATAGTTATAACGACATCACGCTAACGTTCGGCTTCGTGAGCCAACAGTTGTTTAGCGCGAGCGGCATCTTTTTCTATCTGTTGTTTCAAATGTTCTAACGAGGCAAAGCGTTGCTCTGCTCTAAGTTTAGCAACCGGTGTGACGGTGACTCGTTGACCGTACAGGTTGCCTGAAAAATCGAATAAATGCACTTCTAATTGGACTTCGTCGCCGTTCAGGGTTGGGCGGGTGCCGAGGTTGGCGACGCCGTGGTATGTGCCTTCGGCACGGGTGTTTGTTGCTGCGCAACGGTTATTTGCGCCTGCGTCGCGGCTGTTTGTCGCGCCGAAGGCGCGACCTACATCGGTATCGTCGTAGGTCGTGCCTTCGGCACGACTTATGGTTACCGTTACCGCGAAGACGCCGTGTAGCGGGCTTTTTAAGCGTTTTAACGGGATGTTGGCAGTGGGAAAGCCGATGGTGCGGCCATTTTTGCGCCCGTGTACGACTTTACCCTGCATTTGATAAGGGCGGCCGAGCATGGCTTCGGCGTTTTTAAAGTCGCCCTCTGCCAACGCTTTACGAATGGCGGTACTGCTGACCCGCTGTTGCTGCTGGCGGTAACTGCGGGTGTCGACCACTTCAAAGCCAAGCTCTTTACCGGCTTGCTGCAGAAGGCTGAAGTCGCCTTCGCGCTTGTAGCCAAAACGGAAGTCGTCGCCGACCACCAGAAACTTCACACCGAGTTTTTCAACCAGAGTCTTTTCAATGAATTCGCGGGCCGGTTGGCTGGCGAATTTTTTATTAAATTCGATAACGATGTGGCGATCAACATCCTGATCACGCAGCGCCAGGTACTTTTCGCGCCAGTTGGTCAAGCGCGCCGGCGCCTGCTCCGGCTGGAACAACTCCTGTGGCTGGGGTTCAAAGGTCATTACCGCCGACGGCACGCCCAACGCCTCAGCCTTCGCCCGCACCTGCCGCAGTACCGCCTGGTGGCCTAAATGCACGCCATCGAAGTTGCCGATGGTTAATACGCAACCCCGGTGCTCTGCACGTAAATTGTGTGTACCGCGAATCAGTTCCATGACGGGCGAGTCCGTACCCTGTTTTTCGAGTGTTTGAGAAAGCGCCGATTATAACCGAAACCTGGGCGTGAAACCACGGCTGTTTACGGACGTTGTCCGCGGCTTTTTGTTGGCTTCGCCAACGGCTGTTTGCTGCTTGCTTCGCTCGCAGCGGCTGTTGGCGCCTGCGGCGCGGCTATTGGCAACCTGCCTTCGGCGGTTGCGGCTGTTTTCGGCTCGCTTCGCTCGCCGGGAAAATTATGGCATTTGTTGTGTGGGAAATATCGCAAATTTGCTTTGCTTTTAGAATGAGTTGCTAGGCTTTTGTCATTTGGGTGAAGCGATGAACTATCACACACTTTGGGTTTGGCAAGAGTCGATGGCGCTGGCAACCGCTGTTTTGCGCCATGTCAGTGACTCTAAGCACTATTTCTTTAGAGACCAAATTGGTCGTTCAGCGCTGTCGATTCCGAGCAATATAGCGGAAGCCATGGTGAGGGACACGATGGCGGACCGGCGGAGAATCCTGTTTTACGCCATCGGGTCGAGTGCGGAACTCGAAACACAACTAGCCATCGGCAAAGACTTAAACTGGTTAACCCATCCGGACATAAAGCAGTGGCAAAACACCAACACCCGAATTCAAATCTCATTACACCGCCTGACTAACAGCCTTTCCCAGACCTAGTCGCGCTGAAAGCGCGACCTACGCCGTGGTAAGCGAATCGATAACAGCCGCAACCGCCGAAGGCAGGTTGCCAATAGCCGCGCCGCAGGCGCAAATAACCGTTGCGCAGCAACAAACAACCGCGCCGAAGGCGCTATTACCGGTGGCCGGCGATGTGTCGTGGGCGCAGGCCGGTGATGAGCAAGGTGGCGAGGTAGGTAGCGGCGCCTAGGCCGATGACCTGGGCCAGTAGCCAGGGGCGTTCGATGACGGAGGTGGTGCGCCAGGCTTCGGTGGCGGGGCTGAACCACAAAATGACGGCGACCATCGCCGCGGTGGCGAGGATAACCTGGATGATAAAACGCCAGGTGCCGGGTTGGGCTTTGAGCACCCCTTCTTTATGTAACGTAAAGCCGAGTAAACCGGCATTGATGGCGGCGGAAGCGGCGGTCGCCATGGCCAGCCCGACGTAACTGAACGGGATCGCCAGCGCGATGTTGAACACCATATTGGCAACCATGGCGATGATGCCGAATTTTACCGGGCGTTTGGTATCCTGACGCGAATAAAATCCGGTAGCAAGCACCTTAACCAGCATAAAACTCAGCAGACCGGCGGAGTATGCCATCAGACTGTAAGACGCCATGCGCGCATCGTCCGGTGAGAACGCGCCGTGCATAAACAACACCATTAACATCGGCTCGGCCAGGAAAAACAGACCCGCCATCGCCGGCACCCCGAGGATCAGCACCATGCGGATACCCCAGTCGAGGGTTTTGGTGAACTCCTGCGGCGATTTATCCACATGCCGTGAGGACAGCGCCGGCAGAATCACCGTCGCAATCGCAATGCCGAACAATCCGAGCGGGAACTCTAAGAGCCGGTCGGAGTAATACAGCCAACTGATGGAGCCGGTCATCAGGAAGCTGGCAATCAAGGTGTCTAACAGTAAGTTGATTTGACTGACCGACACGCCGAAGATGGCCGGTAGCATCAACTTGCGAATTTTGGTCACGCCGGGATCTTTCCAGCCCCATTGTGGGCGGACCAAAAGTCCCGCCTTTTTAAGGAACGGGATTTGGAATAAGAGCTGGATCAGACCACCGAAAAACACACCCCACGCCAGCCCATATTCCGGCTGCTCGAGGTTGGGTGCCAGCCAAATCGCCGCCGCTATGATGGCGATGTTAAGAAACACCGGCGTAAACGCCGCCACCGCGAATTTACCCAGCGTATTGAGGATCGCCCCGGCCATCGCGGTAAAAGTAATAAACCATAAATAAGGAAAGGTGATGCGCAACAAGTCGCTGGCGAGCTCAAATTTATGTCCCTGCGGGCCGTCGTGCCACCAGTCCAGGAACCAGCCCATACCGAACAGCGCGGTCACCACCGGCGACGCGATCACACCAAACAACGTCACGACGGTGATGATGGTACCCAGGGTGCCGGACACCCGCGCGATCAGCAGTTGCTGCTCGGGAAGTTCCCGCCCCTGTTTGTATTCGGTCAGTACCGGCACAAACGCCTGAGCAAAGGCGCCCTCGGCAAACAACCGTCTCAGAAAATTGGGGATTTTGTTGGCAAAGAAGAACACATCCGCCGCCGCGCCGGCCCCCATCAGGTTCGCGATCACCACGTCGCGCACCAGCCCGAGAACCCGCGAGATGAGGGTCATAAAGCTGACGATGAATCCGGATTTGAGCAACGATTTTGACACTACAATCCTTTGTCGCTTTGCGACGGCTATTTGCGCCTTCGGCGCGGCTGTTTGCGGACGTTGTCCGCGGCTTTTTGTTGGCTTCGCCAACGGCTGTTTGCTGCTTGCTACGCGCGCAGCGGCTGTTAGCTCCTGCGGCGCGGCTGTTGGCAACCTGCCTTCGGCGGTTGCGGCTGTTTTCGGCTCGCTTCGCTCGCCGGGAAAATTATGGCATTTGTTGTGTGGGAAATATCGCAAATTTGCTTTGCTTTTACAATTAGATGCTTAGCCTTTTGCTGTTTGGGTGACGCAAATAGTATTTCGTCCCCGGCAAGCGAAGCGGCAAACAGCCTCGGCGAAGCCGACAACAGCCGTTGCGCAGCAACAAGTAACCGGGCCGCAGGCCCAAACAGCCGCACCGAAGGTGCAAACACCCGCGGAGACAGTCCGCAAAAAACCATCTTTTTTATCCCAAGGCTGTTGACTTTTCCGACAGAAAAGGCATAATCTGCGGCCTTTACAAGACAAGCGTAAGTTAACGAATTTTAGGAGTTCACCTTGGCTAACATTAAGTCTGCTAAAAAGCGTGCGATCCAAGCCGAGAAAAATCGCCGCCACAATGCAAGCCGTCGCTCAATGATGCGTACCTACCTCAAGCGCGTAAACGCTGCGATTGAGAGCAAAGACAAAGAAGCTGCAACTGCAGCACTGAAAAACGTAACCCCTCTGTTGGATCGTTACGCAACTAAAGGCTTGATCAGCAAAAACAAAGCGGCACGTCACAAGAGCCGTTTGAACGCTAAGATCCAAGCGCTTTAAAGATTACTTACCTAGGCTTTTTAGCGTAGGGATAAAAGAAACCGACCTCTAGGTCGGTTTCTTTGTTTTTATTGAAATAAAACTAACAACCGCCACCCACTTAAACTACCCATTTGAATTGCATTAACTCAAGACATAGCATACTCTGCCGATTACAATCTATAACCAATTCAGACTCATAAAATACATAACGTGGATAATATTTTATCGTTAATTGGTCGCGATCGAGAGCTGTTCTCTGGCGATATTCTAAATCATGAAACGGAACTTTGCGAACGAGTTTCTTCTTCCAGTTTCCTTGTTTTGGGTGGCGCAGGTTCAATTGGGCAATCGGTTGTTAAAGAAATTTTCAAACGTTCTCCTAAACGAATTCATGTCGTTGACATTAGTGAAAACAACTTAGTTGAACTTGTCAGAGATGTCCGTAGCTCGCTGGGCTATATCAATGGCGACTTTAAAACCTTCGCTCTGGATATTGGCTCATTGGAGTTCGATGCCTTAATGAACCACTACGGGCAGTATGACTATGTCCTCAATTTATCGGCTTTAAAACATGTTCGTAGTGAAAAAGACCCATTCACATTAATGCGAATGCTAGACGTCAATATCTTCAATACCGACAAAACCATTGAGCACGCGATAAAAAATGGCAGCCAAAAGTATTTCTGTGTTTCGACTGACAAAGCAGCGAACCCAGTCAACATGATGGGCGCATCAAAGCGAATCATGGAAATGTTTTTAATGAAGCGCGGTGAACAAATAGATATATCAACGGCTCGTTTCGCTAATGTCGCCTTTTCAGACGGCTCGCTTTTGCATGGTTTTAATCAACGCATTCAGAAAAGACAGCCGATTGTTGCGCCCAACGACATTAAACGCTATTTCGTTACTCCGAGAGAGTCAGGCGAATTATGTCTTATGTCCTGTATTTTCGGCGAAAACAGAGACATCTTCTTTCCAAAGCTGAGCGAAGCTCTACACTTGATTACTTTTTCTGAAATTGCCGAGAAATACTTAAAGCAAAGAGGCTTAGAACCCGTGCTGTGTCAGTCAGAAGATGAAGCAAGAGCTCTGGCTTTAACATTACCAGAAAAAGGCCAGTGGCCATGCCTTTTTACGAGAAGTGACACCACCGGAGAAAAAGACTTTGAAGAGTTTTTCACTCAAGATGAAACTATCGACATGAACCGCTTTCACAATATTGGTGTGGTTAAGAATGAGCTGAATTACTCATCTGATTTACTGAAAAACTTTGAAGACAAAGTCCTTAAACTCAAGCATTCAAAATGCTGGAACAAACAGGATGTAGTTGATCTCTTCTGTACCTTGCTGCCAAACTTTGATCATAAAGAAACCGGCAAGTACCTCGACGGTAAAATGTGAATTAGTCTTATGTCACCTACGGCATCTCAACTCAGCGAGTTTATCCGGTCACTCTACCAGACCAATGAGTTTATTCCCTTACATGCGCCAACCTTTGGCGAACAGGAAAAACGAAATGTTCTCGAGACTATAGAAAGCACCTTTGTTTCCAGCGTCGGTGAGTACGTCACTAGTTTTGAGAACCAAGTGGAGGCTTTTACCGGAGCTCATAGAGCAATAGCAACAGTCAATGGTACCGCAGCTCTTCACGCCGCTCTATATATGGCGGGTGTTCAGAGCGGTGATTATGTCATTACTCAGGCACTGACTTTTGTCGCAACCTGCAATGCAATTCATCACATGGGGGCTGAGCCAATTTTTATCGATGTGGCCTATCAAACCATGGGAATGTGCCCTATTGCACTTGAGTCCTTTCTTGAAGAACATGCAATAACAGATGGACAAAATTGCGTTCACAAAACGTCTAAGCGAAAAATCCGTGCCTGCGTTCCTATGCATACTTTTGGGCACCCGGTTCAATTAGATGAATTACTGGCTATATGTAACAAGTGGAACATCGAGCTGGTAGAAGATGCAGCTGAGAGTTTAGGCTCATTTTATAAGGGTCAGCACACTGGAACTAAAGCTCGTTTTTCAGCTCTGAGCTTTAACGGCAACAAAATTATTACCACCGGCGGCGGTGGTATGCTGCTGTGTGCCGATGAAACCGAAGGTCATAGAGCAAAGCACATAACGACAACAGCTAAGGCTGCTCATCCCTACGAGTTCTATCATGACGAACCGGGCTTTAATTACCGAATGCCAAACCTTAATGCAGCTTTAGGTTGCGCACAAATGAGGCATCTGGAAACATTTATTAAGAAAAAACGTGAACTTGCAGAACAATACAAGGCGTTCTTTAAAAGCTCCAGTTTCCAGTTTATCGATGAACCTTCAGAGTGTCGCTCCAACTTTTGGTTAAATGCTATTTTGTGTGAGCATAGTGACCTGCGCAATGCTGTCATTGAAGAACAAAATAACGCTGGGATTATGTGTCGTCCAGCATGGCATTTAATGAATAGACTTCCCATGTTCGAGCATTGCCCACGTGGTAAGCTGACGGTATCAGAGGATATACAATCCCGTTTGGTGAATATACCAAGTTCACCCATTTTAAAGAGGGGTGACCAATGAAGGTGACCGTTTTTACCGGAACCCGCGCTGATTACGGACTTTTATACTGGCTGCTTCACGATTTACGCGAAGACCCCGCATTTCATTTGCAGGTTATAGCGTCTGGCTCGCACTTATCACCGGAATTCGGTTATACCGCGGAGCACATTGAACAAGATGGTTTTAAAATTGATGAAAAAGTCGAGATGCTGCTCTCCTCAGATACTGCACAGGGTACCGCTAAAAGCCTTGGCATGGGTATTATCGGTTACGCCGATGCCTTGACCAGACTACAGCCTGATATTGTGGTTATTCTGGGCGATCGTTATGAAGCTTTAGGAATAGCCCAATCTGCTATGTTAATGCGAATACCGATACTGCATATTCACGGTGGTGAAATTACCGAAGGTGCCTATGATGACGCTATTCGCCATGCCATTACCAAATTAAGTTATCTGCATGCTACTGCGACGGAAGAATACCGAAAGCGAGTCATTCAGCTTGGCGAAACACCTGATCGCGTTTTTAATGTTGGCGCACTCGGCTTAGATCACATAGCACGCACAAAGCTGCTAGATCACAAAGAGCTTGCCAACTCCCTTAGCTTTGAGTTGCGCCAGGACTTCTTCGTTGTCACGTACCATCCGGTAACATTAGCTGACGAACCGCCGGTTGAAACTTTCAGAAACTTGACTCAAGCTCTGGATAACTATCCTGAGTTTGACGTCATTTTCACTTATCCGAATGCTGACGATGGCGGACGACAAATTATTCCGCTTATTGAGCAATATGCAGATGCAAATGAAAATCGCGTTATTGCCATTCCATCATTAGGTCAGCAGCGTTACTTAAGCGCTATTAAACATGCTAATGCAGTAATCGGAAACTCTTCGAGTGGAATTATCGAAGCCCCCTCTTTCAGTACACCGACTGTCAATATAGGTCAGCGCCAGTTGGGCCGCTTAGCAGCGGAAAGTGTCCTTCATTGCGAAGGTTCATACGATGCTATCGTAAACGCAATAGATAGAGCTGTTACTACGGAGTTCGGTGAAAATATCAATAACCCTTACGGACAAGGCAACGCCAGCCGTAAAATCATTGACATTCTTAAGTCTGCTAATTTGAATAGAACGAAGATTTTTTACGATATTGGAGAGAGCCAATGACCCTCATTATTGCAGAAGCCGGGGTTAATCATAATGGTGACCCGGGACTGGCCAGAGAGCTAATAAAAGCAGCCAGAGATGCGGGAGCTGATATCGTTAAATTTCAAACATTTAAAGCCGACAAACTGGTGACTAAAGAAGCGCAGCAAGCAAACTACCAAACCGAAAACACAGGCAAGAAAGAAAGCCAATATGACATGCTCAAACGACTCGAGTTAGCGCCTGAGTTGCATTATGAACTAGTGGCGTACAGCAACGAATTGGGAATAGAATTCCTTTCTACCGCGTTTGATGATGAGAGCCTCAATTTTCTAGTCAATGACTTAGGGCTAAAACGTCTGAAAGTGCCATCAGGCGAGATAACCAATGCGCCTTTTTTGCTGGCCCACGCGCGAACGCAATGTGACTTAGTTGTTTCTACCGGTATGGCAACCCTGGCTGAAATAGAAACCGCATTGGCCATTATTGCCTTTGGCTATCTCGATAAAACAACAGAAAAACCTGCACTAACAGATTTTGAAGCCGCTTATGCCTCTTCTGAAGGGCAACGAGTGCTGCAGGACAAAGTCACTATTTTGCACTGTACCACGGAGTATCCCGCGCCTTTCGATGAGATAAACTTAAACGCAATGGATACGATCCATCAGGCGTTCAAACTTCCTGTTGGATACTCTGATCATAGCGACGGTATTATTATTCCCATTGCCGCAGCGGCAAAAGGCGCACGCATTATCGAAAAGCATTTCACTCTGGATCGCCATTTAGAGGGTCCGGATCACAAAGCGTCACTGGAACCTGAACAGTTGAAACAAATGGTGGCGTCAATTAGGACGGTAGAGAAAGCTCTTGGTGACGGTATAAAACGCCCGACAAAAAGTGAGATTAACAATAAACCGGTTGCTCGCAGAAGCTTAGTCGCGGCACGCAGACTAAAAGCAGGACAAGTCTTTACTAAAGAGGATATCGCCGTAAAAAGACCTGGCGGAGGACTCTCCCCAGTCTACTACTGGAATATTCAGGGCAAAATTTGTACACAGGATTATGAAGCCGGAGAACTCATTTTTGAGTGACAAGAAAGTTTTACTCGTTGGTGCCGGTGGCCACGCAAGTGTCTGCCTGGATCTGTGCATCCGAAACAATATTTCCTTGTTTGCGGTGGTTTCTCCTGAGCCTCTCGAAGCTGCTTTTAAGCAACTACAGTGGCTCCAAAGCGACAACGATGTATTAACCTTTGACACAAATGATGTCGTTCTAATTAATGGCCTGGGCAGCCTCCCCTATGATCACAAAAGGCAGGAGATATATCAGTTTTTTGCAACAAGGGGATACGACTTTATGTCAATAAACGATCCCTCTGCCATTATTTCTGATAATGCAACGTTAAACACTGGTGTACAGGTTCTCCCCCGAGCAATTATTAACTCAGGAGCTTTAATTAAAGAGAACAGTATTATCAACTCCGGGGCTATTATTGAGCACGATGTAACAGTTGGACAGAATTGTCATATCGCGCCTGGCGCTAATCTATCAGGCGGTGTTAATGTTGGAAATAACGTGCACATTGGTACAGGTGCAAACATCATTCAGGGGCTCACTATCGGTCATAACTCTATTATTGCTGCTGGTGCGACAGTGAATAAATCGATACCCGATAACCACATAGTTTACGCTCCAAAAATGACCGTTACGCCAATAAAGGAAAAGCGATGAGTTACCGTTGGCATAATATTTTATTGAAGTCTAATCAGAGCATTCTTGAAGCACTCAAAGTAATCGATAATGCAGCTTTAAGAATTGCGTTAGTCATTGATGATACTGAACACTTAGTCGGTGTAGTAACTGATGGTGATATTCGCCGACATTTAATAAAAGGTGTCGGTCTCGATGCTCCGGTCGAGCATGTCATGAACAAAACGCCCGTGACTGCTCCCAAAAGTGTCACCAGAAAAGACGCCGTTAAACTCATGGAGTCCAAGGGATTATTAGCAATTCCTTTGCTTGAAAAAGGAAAGGTTGTTGGGCTGGAAACACTCAACAAAACCGGTTCAGGCAGAACCTATGAAAACCCGGTTTTTATAATGGCCGGTGGCTTTGGTACCCGCTTACGCCCACTAACCGATAACTGCCCCAAACCTCTGCTTAAAGTGGGTGACAAACCGATACTGGAAATTGTCCTTAACAGCTTTATTCGCTCTGGGTTTAAAAACTTTTATATTTCCACTCATTACTTACCTGAAATGATAAGGGATTACTTTGGCGATGGCTCAAAGTGGAAAGTGAATATTACCTACGTACATGAAGAAGAGCCTTTAGGGACCGGCGGTGCTTTAGGATTATTGCCCGATGATGTCCCCGACCTCCCCTTATTCTTAATAAATGGCGACGTCCTGACCAATGTCGATTTTGAAAAAGTCTTAGAGTTTCATAACAAACAAAAAGCTCATGCCACTATGTGCGTCAGGGACTACGAATATCAAGTACCCTTTGGGGTCATTCAGGGAAAAGACAATAAAGTTATTAACATGCAAGAAAAACCAGTGGAGCACTACTTTATTAACGCTGGTATTTATATTATCAGCCCAGAGTTAAGACGGTCGGTGTCTAAGAACAGATACATCGATATGCCCTCACTACTTGAGTCATCCATTGAACAAGAAAAGGATGTTGTCATGTATCCGGTACGTGAATACTGGCTGGATATAGGCCGTATTGAGGACTACAAACGAGCGCAGCTCGATATTATCAATCTGGATTTATAATATGAAGAAAGCGGCAGTTATTGGTTGCGGTAATATTGGGCAACGCCATATGCGTAATATCAAAAATTTGTTCCCTAAAGTGACGGTCTGCGCTATCCGTTCCGGCAGTGGCAACACATCGTGCCCGGCAGATGCGGATCTTCTAATTACGCTTGAAGAACTGGATTCCTCTTTTGAGCTTGCTATTGTCGCTTCACCCGCTAATTTTCATATAGCGCACGCCAGTCATTGTCTTTATTTAAATATACCAACGCTAGTCGAAAAGCCGCTGGCGCAAGACTACGCTCATGGCCTGCATTTCATCGACTCGTTGAACTCAAGTAAGAATAAATTGGTCGGAGTCGCATATTGTTTGAGGTACCTGCCTTCTGCTCAATTTATGAAACAGTTAATTGAGCAGAAGCAACTAGGTCAAATATACAACGTCAACGCAGAAGTCGGTCAGTATCTGCCCGACTGGCGTCCCGACACCGATTACACTCAATCAGTGTCGGCACGTTCAGATCTGGGCGGCGGCGCACTAAACGAACTAAGCCACGAACTCGATTACATCAATTGGCTGTTCGGGGTCGATCAGGTTTTGTCTGCTTCACTACGTTGCTCACAAGAGCTAAAGACCAACGTTGAAGAAATTGTCGATGCCCAGATAAAACTGAAAAATGACGCAATAGGCACAGTTCACCTAGACTTGTTACAAAAAAGACCTCATCGAAAATGCACTATCATTGCCGAAAAAGCGCGAATCGAGTGGGACTTGATAGCCAACACTATCACTCAATTTGATGCTAACGGCGTTAAGACTCTCTTTGATGGCTACCAGTACGACAAGAACAATATGTATCTGGATATGCTCAGTGACTTCACCGCTCAAAAGCAAAACACGGTTACCCTAAACGAAGGACTTGAGGTTTTACACATCATTCAACGTATTAGAGAGCGCGCCCAAAATGTCTAAAACTATTGCTTTCGTCTTTGCACGAGGGGGCTCTAAAGGGCTTCCGGGAAAAAATATCAAGCCACTGTGTAATAAACCTTTAATTCAATATTCAATTGATTGCGCTCAGACTAGTGAGCTTATTGATGACATCTATGTATCAACTGATGATGTCGATATCGCTTATGTTGCACGCAAAGGCGGAGCTAAAGTTATTGACCGTCCAAAAGAACTTGCCACTGATGAAAGTCCGGAGTGGCTATCCTGGCAGCATGCCATAACCTGGGTGACGCAGCATACGGGAGCTTTCGAAACATTTGTCAGTCTGCCGGCAACAAGTCCCTTAACGACTGTTGCTGATGTTAATTCAGCTATCTTCAGACTAAAACAGTCCGATGCGGATATCTGCCTATCGGTTACCCCCTCTAATCATCATCCCTGTTTTAATATGGTCACCTTAGATGATGAGCAATATGCGAGATTAATGATTGACTCAGAAAACAAAATTATTCGACGCCAGGATGCGCCTAAAGCATACAACATAACAACTTGTGTTTATGCAGCAACGACAGATTTTGTGTTGAACGCAAAAGGACTCTTTGACGGTAAAGCCACCGCAATAGAAGTGCCCAGAGAGCGGGCCGTTGATATTGATGATATTATCGATTTTAAATTTGCAGAGCTGTTAATGACGGAGCAAACCTAATGCTGTCAGGAAAAACAATCTTAGTGCTGGGGGCAAAAGGCCTTATTGGTCAGGCTGTGGTGCAACACATTGCTCAGAAAAACGGGCGAGTTATTGCCGCAGACATAACCTCTGATGAGTCGACCTCTGCTAAAGTCATCACCCACGTTTGTGACATCACTTCGGAAACCGATATAGGGCAATTACTAACTCAATACCCTAATATTGATGGTATCGTAAATTGCGCTTACCCAAGAAATAGTCAATATGGTACCGATGCGCTGGAAGTCTCCACCTCCTCATTCAATGAAAATGTTGCTCTCCAGTTGGGCTCCTGTTTTAGCTTGTTGAAGCTCGCAGCAAGACACTTTAAGTCACGACAAAAACCACTATCGGTTGTACTTTTAAGCTCTATTTATGGCATTAAAGCTCCAGACTTTTCAATCTACGAGGGAACGTCAATGACGATGCCGGTAGAGTATGCAGCCGTTAAATCTGGATTAATTCATCTGGCCAAATACTTTTCAAAATACATTAACGATTCAGACTTTCGCGTGAACTGTGTGTCCCCCGGTGGCATCGAGAACGGTCAACCGGAAACATTCCTAAACGCTTATAAAAGTAAAACCTTAGGTCATGGAATGCTAAGCGCTAAAGACATCTGCGGAAGCATTACTTTTTTACTATCGGACGAAGCTAATTATATCAACGGAACCAATTTAACCATTGATGATGGCTTTACCCTATAATCGAATATCACATAGCGTTCGCCAGTCTTCATGGAATGTCTGTTTTACTTCCTGTAAAAATGCGATCCATAACGCCATTAACTCATGGAAGGCTTCCAGACAATCAGCCTCTTCATTCTTACTAAACAAGACTGACAGCATTGGGCAATGAAAATATAAGAGTTCGCCGGATAACATATGGTAAATGTATTCATATTCGGTTTTCGAGTACGCCTTCAGGTAATTTGATTGACGCCGCAGTATATCCGTTGCTTCTGAGCGAGACTGAATCGGTCTTTCACCAATTTCAATCAAATCGTCACAAACTGCAGAAAACACTTTGAAATCTATTCGCTCTTCAAAGTCATCAACTTGTATACTCTGGAACTGTTGTTCCTTTATGAACTGAATAACATCGGCTTTGTTAACTGACTGGAAATCAGGCAATACCAGTTCGGGGCGAAGTGGCAGAGCATGTTCAACGTGAGCACCGTTTGACACGTTATAACACTCAACAGACTCCAGATTAGGCATGCCCAGCAATCGGCCCATCTGTTGGGATGAGATGGCTAACAGGTTGGTACTTTTGACTGTACCACCAAAGTTACCTTTCAACTCAATCTTAGCTTCATGTTGAACGACTTTTTTTAAATTCCCTTTATAATAATCACTGTGCTTAGAGTGATGTTGTCCGTCGTCGGCATAACCGTTATCGACACCAAACATATAAAGTTGCTTAAATCCCAGACTCACTGCGTAAGATAAAGCCGCATTGGATACCATAGGATTACTAAAAGGAAGCCCTGTAATGCCTATACGCAGTTTTGCTAGCATGCATTTATTCAAAAAGGCAGTCGCTGCTTCATTGCCTTTCCCAGCCATCCCAACCCAATTGTAGAGCTTAGTCACTTCTGGATAAATCAGCGTCATGGTTAACAAATTTACTTTATCATAACCCTGCTCTGGCTGAGTATTGATAAGAGCTTCGTAGGTCGTATATGGTCGCTCTACCAAGGTATGGAAGTCTGGTGTAATCCCATTCTTCATGAGTGTCTGCAGCGCTGTCCCCGCAGCAATAATTATCGCTTGATCCTGAGTTTCTTTTATAAAATCCATGGAGGCATCCAGAGATGGTCCATTACCCACAATGTAGATAGGATAACGACCGTAACGTTGGCTGGTAAACGCTGACCTCGCCAACATATTAAAACCTCGCTCTGCATTTATAACCGTATGCGCCAGTCCAGTTGTTGCGTCATTATAAAACCCATAACCTCCATGGATTTCAAATAATCGCTCAACAAACTGCTTAATCAATTCATTCACTGACGGGGTATCAAAATGACGGTATAAAAAGCATTTTGTCAAAGAGTAAGCACCCACTTCCTTACTAACCGCATAAAGATCGTCAATAAAGTTCTGGTAACTGGCGCCTAAATGAAAGACAAGTACGCTCCTATGCTCATTGACTTGTTCAAGTACTGCAGCCCAGTCAGTACAGAACAGGCTAAGGTAGAAGTGTTCGAATTCTGGCTCTACTATGTAAACGTAATCAAATTTTACTCGGCTAACCAGTTTAGGAATGTGATACCCCAAGCCTAACCCAAAAATCACGGCTGTAGGGAAATACTCGCCAATAGATGTTAGCTTTTCGGTCTGTCCTAAGTTTTTAACTACATGGCCTAACTTTCTAATATATCGAACATGTACGCGTTCATCGTCCTCTGGGGCGCTGCCAAATTCAGAAAAATCAATATGATTAACTTGAGGCGTGCTTAACTGACGATTAACCTGCTCTTCAACTTGAGCCTCTGGATCATCGCCATATATTGGAATTCCAGAGGAACGCTCACGAATATTGCCAAGCCCCGTCTTAGTAACAAATAATTCTAAAGGATTATCTGATTTATACGCTTCGATTGAGTCAGCAACTTGAGGATAATATTCACGAAATGCTTGTAAATTTTTTACAAACCTTTTTTCTGCGTGTTGTGCAAACTGCTGTTCGCGCTCAAATAATTTTTTTAGAGTTTCCGCAGAGCTAATGAGTTTGGCAAGTTGTTCTTCTATTGACTTCATGCTGAGTCTTACTAACGGGTTATAGCACCAAGCGTACGATGAAAAGCATGTTTAAGCAACGTTATTCCGGCTTAATATCTTGATAATTCCGGATGGTTTTTTTGCCGGTACTTAACTTCGTAAGAGCTTCCCGAGCCTCTTTGTGCTCAAGCTCAAATTTCTGTTTATGTGGCTCTATTGCCCGTTGAAAACTGACAATAGTATTACCTTTCTCTTCGTCCGTGAATTCATCATTGCTCATCAGCGCTGACATTTTGTCAGGCAAGCATTGCATGATAACAGAACACTCTCGCTCGCTAAGCTCCTCGTCTTTCAGCTTAAGCAGAAGCTTTTCGAGCGATAGACTGCTTAGGTCTTCTGTCATTTTTACAGACCACTCGCCTGAGCTTGCTCTAATTGACTAACGGCAACTGTGCGCTCTGACACCGGAATAGCATCCCACGCTGACTTTATTTGTTTTAACAGACTGCTTACTTCATCCAAAACATTTACATCTTTACTTACCGATGCATCAGACAACCTTTCAGTCATGTACAAATACAAATCGTTCAGATTTTCAGCAACTTCGCCACCATTATCCATTTCAAGGCTGGCTCGTAAAGACTCAATAATGGCTAAAGCTTTACTAATATAAACGCTTTTATTTTCCAGATCATCACGCTGAATAGCGCCTTTTGCATAGCTAATGTTTTCAATTGCACCGGCCATCAGCATTTGCACCAACTGGTAAGGGTCTGCGCCCGCTACCCGAGCCCTTAATGAACCTTGGGTGTAACCTTTTAACTTCTTATTCATTTCTACTCCTCCAACGCTCGATTAATCTTTACCACCAAAACCAGGAAGGTTTGAAAGCTGAGCAGATAAATATTGCTGAGTGCTTTGCATTTGTGCCAACATCGTATCCAAACCAGTATACTTTTCGCGAAGCCGAGCCTCTAACTGCTCCATTCTATATTGGTGGGACTCGCGAGAATCATCAAGACGATCCAAGTTTTCGTTCAGTGCTTTCTCACGAAAAGTGATAGCACCTCGCGAGTCAATGTAGTTATCCATCAATCCTTCAAACTGACTAGCAAAACCTTCGGCGCTGGAGAAAACCTTAGCAACGGAATCAATATCCTGATCAAGTGCCTCATCAAAGCTACGAACGACATTTGTTTTTTCCAGCTTACCTTCGTCATTCATACTAATGCCAATATCAAATAAAGTCTCAAAATCACCGGCATTAGCGACTTTGCTGGTTAACGTGCTTGCCATTTGCCGCTCCAGCCCACGCATTGTCGCGTCAGCTTGCAAGGGAGCGCCTGTAGCAGTTGCTTTGTTCATTACATCGATTACGGTGTTGTAACTCTTAATAAATTCGTCGACAAGTTTAGTCACACCTTCTCTGTCACGCCCAACCTCTACTACTGCATTTTCACCGGCCTCACCTACTGCTTCGGCTGTTACCGTGGATCCTTGGATCACATCTTTAAAGGTGTTAGTACTATTTGTGGCGACAATTCCGTCAATTACTATTTCAGCATCCATTGCTTCATCGCCCGCTGCAATTGTCATACCGCCGGCACCACCGCCATTAGCTACTGTCGACAACGCATCTAGTTCTGCATTATCGTTAGTCACTTCTAGGTCATTACCAGCGCCCGTCACTTCTGAGTTGTAAACCAGCTTCGCCTCACTACCTGTATTAATAATATTCGCGGTTACGCCAAAATTATCGGCTGATTCATTAATCGCCTGACGAATATCTTCGAGTGTGGCATTGGCATCTACTGATACTGAAAAGCTCTCTGTTCCAGCCCCAAAAGTTAACGTGCTTGCCTGGGAGGTAATCACATCATCAGCTGAGGTAAATGCACCGTCGGTCGAAACAGCTCGGGAGCCTTGAGCAAGCTGATTAACTGCAATATCAAAAGTTCCAGAAGTGGCCTCGTTACCAGCAGAGAAAGAAATAATGTCACCCGATGCAGGCTGCGTAATAGTAGCTGTCCGCTTCGCAAACTCATCAGGGTTCGCTAACTTAGCCATAACATCGTCTAATTTAGAGAGAGCAGACTTTACCGACCCTAATGAAGATAACTCGGTAGAGTAGCGTCTTTCTGCCTTGGCAAATTGAACTTGCTTGGGCTGGTCACTAGCTGCTACTGTCGACTTGATAATAGACTCAAGGTCTAAACCAGAACCTACACCTGCTGATGAAAATAAGGGCATAGTAGTTCTCCTCTCTCGCTAAATTAAATCTTCTGATCGAGCAAAAACCCCGAACGCTCAGCCTCTTTGTCGGCCATTTCATCCAAAGCTTTAGAAAGTTTCACCGCCAGCTCAGATGGAATTTGCCGAATTGTATCTCCACTCTCTTTATCTATAACTTTGACGACTAGCGGTTCACCCTCTTCCTCAAAAATAAACTGAAGACTGGTGTTTCGAATTGCGTCAGAGCGGTTCATCTCTTCGACAACATCGGCTACGGACTGTTTATCATTTTTGGAATCTTCTCTCTTTACCTGTTCTTCTTGCTTAACTTGCTGAACAGTATCAATGACCTTCTCTTTCTTTTCTTGCGAGGGAAAGCTTTTCTCTGACAATGCATTATAAGCAACTGGAGAACTATCAATTTTTAGTTCAGCCATAATGGTCACCATTATTCCGTTTTCATTATTTAAGCACAAAAATGAGCTTAAAACATTTATCCTTGTTTGTTATCGGAAACCATTGAGAGAAACTTTAGAATTTTTTGTACTTTTTTTAAACATAAAAAAACCGGAGCCAAAAAGCTCCAGTTTTTAAGCGTAAACTGATTATCTCGGAAGAGATTATCCAAGTAACTGCAGGGCAGCCTGTGGACGCTGGTTAGCCTGCGCAAGGATAGTCTGAGAAGCCTGCTGCAGAATCTGAGCCTGAGTCAGTTTTGCAGTTTCAGCCGCAAAGTCAGCATCTTTAATACGTGATTTTGCTTCACTCAGGTTTTCAGAAACATTCCCTTGGTTACGAATCGTTGATTGGAAACGGTTCTGGGTCGCACCCAGCTCAGCACGTTTCTTATCAACTACCGCAACCAGTGAGTCCATACCTGCTAAAACGACCTGAGCATTAGCTTCTGACGTTACAGAAATAGTACCTGATACAAACATGCTAGCGAAAGTCGCGTTATCGGCATCCGCAGCATAATCAGAGCCAACAATAGTTGAAACTTGGTCACCAGTTACCACAGACGCAACTCCGGCAATACCCGATAAAGTAAAGCCATTGTTTGCGCTGATTGAGGCATCAGATCCTCCAACCTCAGTCATGGTAATACCGATAGTCTGGTTAGCATCGGCGCCTACTTGGAAGTTAGCTGAGTAACTACCATCTAGTAAGTTTTGACCACCAAAAGTAGTATCACTCGCAATACGGTTAACTTCGGTCATTAGGGCATCAATTTCTTCTTGAATTGCCACACGATCTTCATCAGTGTTAGAACCGTTAGCAGCCTGCTGAGCTAGTGTACGGACACGTTGGAAACTGTTAGTAATTTCGTCTAACGCACCTTCAGCGGTTTGAGCCAGAGAGATACCGTCGTTCGCGTTACGGTTACCTTGGTTAAGTCCGTTGACCTGTGAGTCAAGTCGGTTTGAGATTTGTAGACCAGCAGCGTCATCAGATGCGCTGTTGATACGGAAGCCTGACGACAAACGTTCGAATGCTTGGTCAAGCGAGTTACCTGAGCTGATCAGCTGACGCTGTGCGTTCAATGAGCTGACGTTAGTGTTTACATATAATGGCATAATAATGCTCCTCAGTTTTCTAGCCTAAGCTTGGATTCAATCGTTGTTGCCAAGCTGGAGGAATCGTTTTGGCTTCGTGTTTCGCCTGGTTAAATTTTCCTCTCGTGAATCATATCGGCAGGGTTTTAGGGAGCTTTAGGATTTTTTTAATTTTTTTGGTAAAAAGACAACTCGCGCTAGGAGCGCGAGTTACAGAACAAAGACGCGAGACCCAATATCATAGATAATCAAATAAACTCAAACGCGACACGCGGGTAAACACTTGTTGTGCCGCAGAATAGATGGTTTCGTTTTTTATCAGATCAGTTACAGCTGTTGAGTAATCAACATCCGAGATATCGGCACGAGCTTTTTTGTTTACGATCTCCAGGTCAGCGTTACTCAACTTAGTATTTTCCAGAACGTTCAATCGCGCACCAACTTTTCCCTGAGTATTCGTCAAGCTAGAAATCGCTTCATCGAACGCAGTCAGTGAACTCGCTATTTCTTCTCTAAAATATTCTGGTGTATTATCGGCAGAGCCCTCAAGAGAAGCGGCCAAGTCACCTATTTGGGTCAGAATATTCCGTGACACTGGTTCTCCAATGTTCAAGTCTATCTGATCACCAACTCCCATATCTTCAGAAGTCTTTATTGAGATTCCTTCAAATTCAATTTCCATACCGGGAGTGTATGTACCGGAAGCTAATGTAGCACCTCCAGCATTCACAACCTGGAAATTATTACCTGCTGTAATTTGAACAGTAGCCGATTGAGTATCAGGATTTGCCGAATCCCAATACGTATCCAGGTCATCAATGTTGCTCGCTTTCAGTTCGTCAACGAATCCCTGACCGGCGGTGAACTCGACATCAAGCCGTTTCGATAAGGTTCCAAAAACCTTGCTGCCGGGATCACCAGCCGGTAAATAAAGGCTCGGCGATAACTGAATGTTACGTTGCCCGTCATCGCTGCGATAACTGTATGACCGAGAAGCGTCATTATATTCCATCGGCTGAATACGGTTCTGAAAGCCTGCAAAGATATACTCACCAGATTCATCCTGCGCATTTGCAAGGTCAAACATCGCCTGTTCAATATTGCGCAACTCAAGTGCAATCGACTCTCGATTATCCTCGGAAAGGCTACCGTTACCGGCATTCACGGCGAGTGTGCGAGCCCGTTGAATAAAATCCACCATATTCGACAGTACGCTTTCTTCGCGACGCAGGTTGTTTTCGAGTGTCACAGAGTTACGGTCAAACTGCGCATTTTGTGCGAGTTTTTCATCCAAAGCTAATACCTGAGAGTTACCGATTGGATCATCAGCCGGACTCAGGATGCGCGTTTGCTTTGTCAATTGCAGTTGAACTTTATCTAAACGCGATTGAGAAGAGGTCAAGCTATCTTGGGCGCGTTGATAGAATAAATTGGTACTTAAACGCATAGTTAATTACCTCTGTTAACCCAATGACCGCAACAACGTGTCAAAAATCGTTTGCGATGTGGTGATAATTCTGGCCGATGCTGTATACGCTTGTTGATACTGAATTAAGTTGGCTGCTTCTTCTTCTAAGTTAACGCCAGACTTTGATTCATATAACGCTTCGGTTTGGCCTTTGATGGCTTCCGCAGAGTCGCGTAATACACGAGTTTGACTTACTCGGCTACCGACGTCCGATACCAGCCGGCCGTAACTTTCATTGAAGGTCATGGTAGGTTCATAGTCTTCAGCGCCGTCCCGACGCACCAATTGCTGACGCTGCAGGTCAGTCAACCTCTGGCCGTTGCTGTTATCGTCAAAACCATTTTCGTTATAGGCAATAGTAAACTCATCTCCTACCGCCGGTTCCCCGACGATACTGATGTCATAGTCAGGATCGCCTCCTTCGATTTTACCTATTATATCAGTTAAATCATTGGTATTAATAAGGGTTCCCAACGAGTTACCGTCTTTGTCAAACAACTCCAAATCGTACAAGTTGCCATTTTTTCCCGTAATTTCCACACGGGCCGGAGCCGAGCCCAACAACGTATTATTGGTGGTGTCGTAATATTCATCCGGTACATTAATCTGACTTAATTCAGCCGTGGCAGATCCGGTATTATCGATATCATCAGTAACACGCACCGGGCTCGCAAGCGCTAAATCTTCCGGACGGCGTACGACCAGTTCGATCTCGCTCGCGGCGCTTTCAGCGGGCTTAACTAAGAACCGGTCGCCATCTGCCGCACCAGCTGCATTGGTAACGTCCAAACGCACACCGTAACGCACAACATCAGCACTGCCGCCGGTCAGCGAGACACTAACAACCTCAGCGCCTTCAAGGGGCGCCCCGGTACTGTCAACAGCGACAATATCGTACTCATTGTCGGCAGCATCATAAGTCACTTGCAGATTTTCCGACGGAAAAGATTCGCTATTTCCTTCAAGTACCGACATGGTTACGTTTGCAGAGCCAGTGTTTTGCTCATACGCCAAGCCTGATGCTTGCGTTTGGGTTAAATCAAATAGTTTCCGACCCAACTGGTTATCTAAATCAAGACCTTTCTGGTTTTGAGTATTTAAACTGTCCGTAATACGCACGGCCAGTTGCCCTAAGCGTCGCTGGGTTGGCATCAACACCGTATCGCGATACTCAAGGTAACCGCCAACGGAGCCACCCACTTGATCCGCCGGCACTAAAAACTCACTTTTAGAACCGCTGCCATGTTGCTTTTGTAACACAAACTCGAGCCGCTCAGTATTAGGATTATTCTTTGCTGCCACCGAATTAAAACGACCGTCTTCTAAAACCAGCGGTTGACCATTTTTTAAGTTAACGCTTAGCCCTCCGTTGTCCCGCTCGACGACACTGAATTCAACCAGCTCGGCTAGCTTTCGCAGTTCTTCATCCCGTTGGTTAAGCAGTGCATTAGTATCACCGAAAGAGTTATTTCCGCCTTTCGAAGCAAAAATTCGTTCGTTCAAATTACCGATATTCTCAGCGAGTGAGTTAATTTGATCCGTCGATAATTTAACTCGCTCATTAATAATGGTTTTTTGATCGTTCAGATAGGAAGAGAAATCATTAAACTTGGTAACCATACCGTCTGCTTCCGCTAGTACCAACTGGCGAGCAGTTACAGAACCCGGATCGTTATTTGCGTCCTGCAGGGTGTTAAAAAAGTTTTCGATAGACGAAGCTACGTTGGTGGTACTGTCACCTAATAAGGTATCGAGTTGCTCAGCCTGCTGCAGGTTTGCTTCGTAAAAACTGACTTTTGAGATGTCCGTACGCAACTGGCGATTCGCAAACTCATCGATCATCCGCTGTACGCGGACACGCTCTAAACCACCGTATTGTGATTCCAAATACTCCGTACGTTCACGCACATAGCTTGGGGTATTGGCATTGTTAATATTCTGACCGGTCGTCTGCAGACTTTGCTGATGCGACAGTATGCCGTTTTTACCAATGTTTAATAAGTCGAAACTCATTCGTTACTCCCCAATGCTCATGGCTCTGTTATCGGCCGTGGCGTTTAAAGGTTTAGTCCGGGCGGCAAAAAATTGCCGGTTTTTTTTCTTGCGCCGAAGCCGCAAGCTACGGTGTTAGCCGATTCATTACGGCCTGGATCTTATCCGCGTACTGCGGGTCGGTGGCGTAGCCGGCTTGTTGCAGTTGGCGCGCGTACTCTACCGGTTTATCCGCTACTTGCAGTGCCTGCTGATAGCGCGGATGCCCTTTAATAAACTCAACGTAGTCCTGCAAGCTTTGTTCCACATTTTGGTAACTGCGGAAGGCAGCGCGTTCTTTTTTCGCCACGTCGCCGTCAAATTCCAATGTCGCGACATGCGACTTATCACCGTTCCAGCGCTGATCGGCTTTGATATTAAATAAATTGTTACTCGAACCACCGTGACGGCCCGGGATTAAACGCTGGCCCCAGCCCGTTTCCAGTGCCGCCTGAGCCACCAGAACATCGGCATTAAGACCGTGCTCTGCCGCCACTTTTTCGGCGTGCGGTTTGATCGCGTCGATAAAGTCCTGCGGCGTAGTAAACCGCGCTTCGCTATCGCTGAGCTTGGCCGTGTTAACGCGCTGGTTACCATAATATAAGCCGGCATCGATACCGCCCTGGTCGGACAGGGTTTGTGTTGCAACCGGTTCATGACTTTTCGGATTACTTGCCATGCGCGCTTCACCTAAATTGGCACCGTAGCGCTGGGCGTCGTTCAGGCCGGCCTGACCGCTTAACTGTTTGACCATCAAGTCGGCCAGCCCCAGTGAGCCTTGCGAGGACAATTCCGAGGTCAACTGCTGGTCATACATATCACGGTACATATTGCCGTAGCGGCTGTTGAGCATATTACCTTCGGCAAACACGTCGTTGGCTTTACGCATGCTGCCAAGCACCATGTTCAAAAATATGGCTTCGAACTGCTGTGCCGCGGCGCGCAGCGCCTGTTCTTTATTGTCGCCGAACGCTTCTTTACGCAGCGCGTCCAGCGAGTGATTGTCCAGCACCGCACCCGTCGCGCCAGAGGCGCGACCTACACCCGCCTTTGGCGCAAGTTCAAACAGCCGCGCAGCGTCGGTATTAAATAACGATGAGCTCACCGGAAATCGCTCCTGCTTGCTTCAATGCTTCTAACACCGCAATCATGTCGCCCGGTGCGGCGCCGATTTGGTTTACCGCCCGTACCAGGTCGTTCAATGTGGTGCCGGGTTCGAACACGAACATGCGGGCATCGTCTTGCTGCACATCGATGATGCTTTGTGGGGTTACCACGGTTTCACCGTCGCCGAACGGGTTCGGCTGATCGACCTGAACGTTTTCGGCAATGGTCACCTGCATATTACCGTGGGCGACGGCGGCCGGGCGCAGTTCAACGTTTTGTCCGACCACGACGGTACCGGTGCGGGCGTTAACAATAATTTTTGCGGCCCCCTGAGCCTGTTCCACTTCGAGGTTTTCTAATGTCGACATGTAGCTGACGCGTTGGCCCAGATCCCGTGGTGCACGAACCCGAATTGAGGTGGCATCCAGCGGTTGTGCTGTGCCCTCACCGACCAAACCGTTGATGGTTTCAGCGACGCGTTTGGCGGTGGTGAAATCGGACTGATGCAGGTTAAAAGTAAAGTAGTCGCCGCTGCCAAAAGAGGTGCGGATTTCCCGCTCAACGGTGGCACCGCCTGGGATGCGGCCAACGGTCGGGGTATTAATCACAATCCGTGAACCGTCGTTGCCTTCAGCACCAAGGCCTCCGACAATCAGGTTACCCTGCGCGACCGCATAGACTTCGCCGTTAGCGCCTTTCAAAAAGGTTTGCATCAGGGTGCCGCCGGTCAGGCTGTCGGCGCTGCCCACCGAGGATACCGTGACGTCAATCTTTTGACCCGGCTTCGCGAACGGCGGAATGTCGGCGGTGACGGCTACCGCGGCGACGTTGTTAATTTTTGGCCGCTCGCCGGCCGGTACATTAATACCAAAGTTACCGAGCATGGTGCGGAAGGTCTGGTCGGTAAACGGTGTCTGTTCACCGGTACCGGGCAGGCCCACAACCAGGCCGTAGCCAACCAGCTGGTTATCACGAATGCCTTCTACCGAGGCGATGTCTTTAATGCGAGAAGCCTGTGCCGGTAATACCAGGGACACCAGACTCACTGCAATGACGACAAACTTTATGCAACGTAACATCGTTCAGGTCTCCGTTAGAACGGCCAGATGGGGCTGTTAAAGAAGCGCGTTAACCAACCTTGTTCCTGCACGTTGGCAAGGGTGCCGGTACCGCTGTATTCGATCCGCGCGTTGGCTACCCGGGTTGACGGAATGGTGTTGTCGGCACTGATGTCCTGCGGCCGGATCATGCCGGTCAGGCGGATGTATTCATCGCCGGTGTTAATCCGCATCCACTTTTCGCCACGCACAATCAGGTTGCCGTTAGCCAGGGTTTTTATCACGGTAACGGTGATTTCGCCGTTCAGCTGGTTGCTTTGATCGGCATCGCCTTCACCGCTGAACGAACGGGTGCCGCCAAAACTGGCCGACAGCGGATTGCCGTTGATGCTGACGTCGCGACCAAACAACTGCGGCGACGGCAATTCGGTGTTGCTGTCTTTGGTGGTTTCGGTCGATGACGATTTACTGGCGGTGGTGCGTTCCTGCAAGCTAACGGTAATGATATCGCCTAAACGCCGCGCTTTAATGTCAGAATACAAGCTGTCAGCGTACTGCGCCTGAAACAAGGAACCGTTTGGTACCACCGGTTGCGCCCGCTCTTCGGGTAACACCGGTGCGTACATCGGATCATCCGGCATTGGCTTGGGTTGGTTCGAGGCACAACCGGCCATCACCAGGCTTGCTAAAATTAACGCTGCAATACGCATAACATCACCTATTCCGTTTATCTTAAAGCTGCTGACTGATGTAACTGAGCATCTGGTCAACGGACGAAATCACTTTCGAGTTCATCTCGTAGCCCCGTTGCGACTCAATCAGGTTAACCAGTTCTTCGGTTACGTTAACGTTCGAACTTTCCAGTGCGCCCTGAATGGTCGTGCCCATGCCATCAACGCCCGGCACTGCCTCTAACGGCGCACCGCTGACTGCGGTTTCTTTATACAGATTCTGGCCGATGGGTTCTAAACCGGCTGGATTGATAAAGCTGGCTAAGTTGATTTGCCCGACAACCGCGTTATCGGCATTGCCCGGCTGTCGCACGGTTACTTCGCCTTCCTGAGAAATGCTGACCGAAATCGCATCTTCTGGGATCTGAATCGCCGGCTCCAGCGGGTAACCGTTACCGGAGGTAACCATTTCCCCTTCTTCATTTAATGAAAACTGGCCGTTGCGAGTATAAGAAACCGTGCCGTCAGGCATCAGGATCTGGAAGAAGCCCTTGCCGGAAATCATCACATCCAGTGAGTTGTCGGTGGTTTGTACGTTACCCTGGGTGTGTGATTTTTGCGTGGCCACCACCTTGGTACCGGCACCAATCATCAAACCGTTCGGCAATTCCACGTCTTGCGCTGACTGGCCACCGGGCTGGTTGATGTTTTGATACAGCAGATCTTCGAACACCGCGCGGCTTTTTTTGAAACCCACGGTACTGGCGTTAGCCAGGTTGTTTGAGATAACCGAGATGTCGCGCTGCTGCGCGTCCAATCCGGTTTTACTGATCCATAATGCTGGGTTCATGGTGTTGCTCCTCTACCGGCCGATTAGCTGATGCGCATCAGCGATTCAGCTCGCTGGGCGTTTTCATCGGCGGTTTTCATCATTTTTACGTTCATTTCGTACTGGCGCTGCAGTGCGATCATTTGGGTCATTTCTTCGACGGCATTAACGTTACTGCCTTCCAGCGCGCCTATCGATAGTTTTACGTTGGCATCGGCGATGGCCTGTTGTCCGTCTTTCAGCTCAAACAAGCCGTCGTTGGTCTTTTTGATGTTGCCGTTGGGTGGGTTAACCAGTTTGATCCGGTCAACCAGTTCCATGGCGTCTTCCGGTGCGCCTTGTGGGCGAATGGATATATTGCCGTTGGCACCGATGGTGAGGTTATCAACGGGCATCGGAATAAAGATGGGGCCAGCATCGCCCATAACCGGCTGTCCGCGGTCGTTTTTCAGCATGCCGTCGGGGCCGATTTCTAAACTGCCATTGCGGGTGTAGCGTTCGTTGCCGTTTTCGTCTTGTACGGCAATCCAGCCCTGCCCCTGGATGGCAACATCAAGATTACGGCCGGTGGTTTGCAGTGCGCCGCTGGCAAAGTTTTGCCCCGGGCTTTCTGTCATCGAGAACACGCGGGTTGGTAAGCCTTCGCCAAACGCTTGCATGGAGCGAGCTTGTTGTAAGTCGGCTTTAAACCCTGTGGTGTTGGCGTTTGCCAGGTTATTGGCGCGCAAGGCGACGGCGTTCATGTTTTCTTTTGCGCCGCTCATTCCAATCCAAAGCATTTTGTCCATCGCTGACCTCCAGCCAAAAATTTGTCGTCTTGGTCGGATATATGCAGACATCGTGCCAACATGCGCCTTCGGCGCGGTCGTTTGCCCTACGGGCGGTTGTTTGTGCCTGCGGCACGGCTTTTGGCCACTGCGTGGCGGCTGTTTTCGGCTCCGCCGAATACAGCCCTCGCGCTAAAAGCGCGAGCTACGGAGTGTCAGTAGCTTGCGCTTTTAGCGCAAGAAATAAAAAAAGGGCTTGCGAATGCAAGCCCCTCATTATGTTTAAACAGCCATCGGCGAGCGAAGCAAGCCGATAAACAGCCGTGCCGCAGGCACAAACAGCCGCGACGAAGTCGCAAAGAGCATCGCGTAGCCGAAGAAAGCATCGGCGCAGCCGAAAGCCCTCGCGCTAAAAGCGAGAGCTACCGGATCTGCAAGATCGTCTGGTTCAGCGTGTTATTCACTTCCAGCGAACGCGAGTTGGCCTGGAAGTTACGTTGTGCTGAAATCAAGTCCACCAGTTCTTTGGTCAGGTTGACGTTGGAGTTTTCCAGTGCGGAGGCTTCAATTGAACCAAAAGTACCGGAATTTGCTTCACCTGCCAGAGCCTCGCCTGAGTCAAGACTCTGACGCCATTTGGTTCCACCGATTTGAGTCAAACCTTGCTCATTAGCAAAGCGTACAAGTGCAACTTGCCCGAGGTACTGAACATCACCATTTGAATACGTAGCGGCAATTAGACCGTCTTTACCAATATCAACATTGGTCAGTCGGCCTACGGTTGTTCCATCTTGATCCAGTGACGTTACCTCATAGTCCGACGCAAACTGCGTTGGTGTTGTGGTTCCGGTTTGGTCTTGGAAATTAAACTGTATCGTTTGTGCCGTAGCACCATTATCTAAATAGGGACCAGACGGGCCGGAGCCACTCAGGTCAAGTGTTCCGGGCGAAAAAGTCTGCTCGCCCGCCGCCAAATCAGGTTCGCCGTTACCTAAAAAGCTAACATTCAAACCATCATAGTTGTCCGTTGACGGTGCTGTAGATGGCGTGCCCCCAGGCGTTGTTCCTAAGTCAATTTGCTGACCGTCAAATGTCGCATAAATATCCCAAGAGTTTGGCGCACGTTTCACATAGTAGGTGGAAAGTACATGTGACTCTCCTAACGAATCATATACAGTCGCCGATGTGGAACTGTGATAAGAAGACGGATCGTTAGGGTCAAACGGTGTCGCTGTGCCATCAATCGTCGCAACCCGCGCGTCAACATTAAATGCAGTAAATACGTTATTAGTACTTTGAGGCGCGCCAGCTACATCTGGGATACGAATAGGTTGGGTAGTCGCTAAACTTGTCGATGTGGTTGCTCCACTATTACGGTCAACCTGATAGCCCTGCAAGTAATTGCCCTGGTTATCCACAATGAATTTATCATCATTAAGTTTAAAAGCGCCTGACCGCGTATAGGTCATATCGCGCGAACCCAGATCATCGGTCGTGGCAAAAAAGCCGTTACCACTGATTGCCATATCTAACGAGTTATCAGTAAAGTCTAGTGTTCCCTGACTGAACTGCTGAGCAACTTGCGATGTTAATACACCGTCACCTACTTTTGTGTTACCGGCATTAAAAATACTCGTTGCGTAAACGTCAGCAAATTCTGCGCGGGACTGTTTAAAACCCGTCGTTTTAACGTTCGAAATGTTGTTGGCGGTGGTATCAAGATCTTTTTGTGATGCGTTGATGCCGCTAAGTGCAATATTAAATGACATAAGTCACCTCACTAATTATCCAATCTCTGTGACATCAGCAAAATTGATGCCACCTAAGCCTTTAAGGTTTAAAACAATGCCGCGGTCGCCGCCGGTACTAACGCTTTGAACTGTGGCGTGCATTTGTAACGGGAGCTCTTCACTGCTGTTGCCGACTCGGCCATTGGCGGTAAAGCTGTATTTGCCGGCCGGCACTTCATTGCCGGCATCATCCAGTCCGTCCCATTCAAAATCTTTTGTTCCCTGAGGCAAATCACCCAGGTTAATGGTTCGCACCACAGCACCCGTCTCATCCTTTATGCTCAAGCGCACATTTTGAGCGGTTTGTGGAGCAGCAATCATACCCGATGCGCCGGCACCGGGTTCAAGTGATGCTGTTGACGTAGGTACCAAGACTTTACGACCTACCAACGTTGATGCCTGCAGAGCCTGGTTCGAGGTCATATTTTCAGTGAACTTGGTGAACTGTTCCTGTAACCCGGTAATGCCCTCAGCCATCGTAAAGCTAGTCATCTGAGCGATCATCTGATCGTTCTCCACCGGCTTGGTCGGATCCTGCATGTTCAACTGTTGCGTTAACAGTTTGAAGAAGTCTTCCTGCTCAAGCTTTTGGTTTTCATCCGGATCGGCATACTTCGTTTGCTCTTCCTTCTGCCACCGTAAGTTATCGATATAGGAGTTATTGCTTACGCCTTCCATCGGTTATCTCCTGTTAGGCCTGACCGAGGCGCAGTAAACGCTGGGTCATAGTTTTCGCGGTATCCGCTACTTGCACGTTGGTCTGATAGGAACGCGAAGCGGAAATCATGTTGGCCATCTCTTCCATGGTGTTGACGTTTGAGCGGTAAATGTAACCGTTTGCATCGGCCATGGGATGATTTGGCGCGTATTCGATTTGCAGCGGTTTTTGGCTTTCAACAATGCCTTTTACTTTGACACCAGCGGCTTGCCCGGCCTGAGTTTGATTGGTCAGGCTGTCACCACGGTAGTTACCGCCGGCATCCGCCAATGCGGTTGCAAAGACCGGGTTGCGGGCGCGGTAGGTTTCTTCCACGCTGCTACTCACGGAGTTGGCGTTCGCCAAATTACTGGCGGTGGTATTGAGGCGCACTGACTGCGCACTCATTGCCGATCCGCTGATGTTGAAAATGTTAAATAAGCTCATCGTTGCTTACCTCGCCTATTGGCCACTTAACGCTTTCTTGACGCCTTTGATGCGGCCGTCGAGAAAGTTCATGGTCATTTCATATTCCAATGCGTTTTGTGCATACAAGTTTTGTTCCAACTGCACATCAACGGTATTGCCGTCACCGGTATCGGGTTGCGTGGGTACGCGGAATTTTTCTTGTCCGGTGGGTTTGATTTCGACGTTGAAGTGTTTTTCGTGGGTACGCGCTAACTTATAGCTGTCCATGCCCCGCTGTGCTTGTTTCAGTGCTTGCTGGAAATCAAGGCCTTTGGCTTTGTAGCCGGGGGTGTCAGCGTTAGCGATATTGTTGGCAATCATCTCCGCACGCTGAGTGCGTACGCCCAGCGTGTATTGCTGAATGCCCATGAGTTTGTCCATGGAAAGTGCCATTTTTTCGTCTCCCGTTGGTTCGATGTGGGAGATGATGCAGAGATCGTGCCAACTTGGGCTCCGTCGCTTGCGCCTTTGCCGCAAGCCGATGAGTCGCGCCAAAGGCGCGACCTACCGCAAGGGGCATAGCCCCGCCTGGCAAGTGTGCGTAGCGCACGCCGAGCAAGGCCAAGCGAAGCGAGGCCGCCAAGCAAGCCGCCAGCGGCGGCGCCAGGCGAAAGGCGCGTCAGCGCCTTTTGTAGATAATTCCCGGGTTGCAGCGGATCATTTCAAATTCCTCGGTGAGGCCAGAGATGGACTCAGAAGCGCCGAGGAAAAGATAACCGCCGGGATTAAGCGATTGCCGGAATTGGGCAATAATTTTCCGCTTTACGTCAGCAGAAAAATAAATCAGCACGTTGCGGCAAAAGATGATATCGAATTTACCGAGCAGCGCGTAGCTGTCGAGCAGATTGAGGTGGCGGAACTGGACGAAACTTTTTACGTCGTCTTTAACCTT
This sequence comes from Idiomarina sp. OT37-5b, assembly GCF_002968395.1. Lineage (NCBI taxonomy): Bacteria > Pseudomonadati > Pseudomonadota > Gammaproteobacteria > Alteromonadales > Idiomarinaceae > Idiomarina > Idiomarina sp. OT37-5b. The sequence goes on along the minus strand of NZ_CP027188.1, from coordinate 652,584 downwards.
CATCGAGCCGGGTTTGCTGCCTTCCGTGAAAAACTTCTTTTGCCGCTCGGCGGATAAGCCGCGGGCTATGGCAAGGCTGTCGTACTCGCCGATGGCGCATTGTTCCAGCACTTTATTGGAAATATCGGTGGCGGTGATGCGGATACCACCTTTTAAGGCGCCGGGGTTTTTGGCTTTGTACTCCAGGTAAGTCATCGCCATTGAATACGGCTCCTGCCCGGATGAACAGGCCGATGACCAAATTTTGACGGGGCCGGAGTTATTCTTAAATTCCGGTAACACCCGGTTGGCCAAAATTTCAAACGGATACGTGTCCCGGAACCAAAGGGTTTCGTTGGTGGTCATGGCATCGATGACGGCGGCGCGCAGTGCCCGCTCGCTGATTTTCATCGATTTTTTAACCAGCTCAGACAACGAGTCAATATTGAACTTCGTCATCAGCGGACTGAGACGACTTTTAACCAGATACAACTTATTTTCACCCAGTACGATACCGCACTGATGCTCTAAAAACTGTCGAAACTCCTGGTATTCTGCCGGACTGAGTTCTTTATTGATCACGTTTCTCTACTGCATTGTTCTTGTTATTCAACGGCATAGTTGCCGTTACTCAATTTCGATGTCTGCTGTTGCATTAAGCCATTTTTTAACGGCGGTTGCCAGCTCATCAGGGTGGAACTTGGCAATAAAATCGTCTGCGCCAACTTTTTTTACCATGGCCTGATTAAAAACACCGCTTAATGATGTGTGCAGAATAACATGAACGCCTGCTAATTTGGGATCCGCTTTGATTTCTGCGGTTAACGTGTAGCCATCCATGACCGGCATTTCCACGTCGGAAACGATGACCGGTACGTGCGGATGCACGTCGCCGTCGACTTCTTTGGCTTTTTCTTTGAGCCAATCGAGAGCCTCTTTACCGTTTTTCTTTATTTCCAACGGTATTTCAAGGGACTGCAAGGCCCGCTTGATTTGTCCGCGGGCTACGGCTGAGTCATCGGTAATGAGAATGGTGAGGTTGTCTTTTGCAACATTGATCGGCTGATTCGCGACTTCCTCACTGATGTCGCTGTTAACCGGGGTAATGTCGGCGAGAATACGCTCAACGTCGATGATTTCAACCAGCTCTTTGTCGATTTCGGTGACTGCGGTCAGGTAGGCATCCCGCCCGGTACCGCGCGGCGGCGGCAGGATTTCTTCCCAGTTGATGTTAATGATGCGGTCAACGCCGCCGACCAAGAAGCCCTGCACGGTACGGTTGTACTCGGCAATAATAATGAAGCGGTTGTGAATATCGGTAATTTCCGGACCACCGGTCGCCATGCTTAAATCAATGATTGAAATGGCCTGACCGCGAATGTGAGCGATGCCCCGCACCAGACGATTGCGGTGCGGCATGGCGGTCAACTTGGGGCATGGCAGTACTTCGCGTACTTTAAACACGTTAATGCCAAACCGCTGTTTACCGGAGAGTCTGAACAATAACAACTCTAACCGGTTTTGGCCGACCATTTGTGTGCGTTGATTCACCGAGTCCAGAATACTGGCCATGTTCGCTCCTTTACTGGCATGCCCTGGGTGACATTCCTGCCTGTTGGCACACTCTTTGCTTCGTTATTAATCGTTCTTTGTGCCGCGACGTCATCGACAAAAAGTTGACGCTTTACACATTCTTCCTTTGTACAGGATGTGTCGGCAGAAAACCATTAAACCTTAGTGGAATTACACTATGATAATACGCAATAGCTTATTAATCAGTTTGTTTTTGATCATAGTTCATTCAAATGCGTTTGCGAATGATCAAGACCAGCCGACGCAGCGCTTTGATCATAAAGCGCTGCAGTCGCTTGCACACGAGTTTGTGCAGGCTCAGGTGATTAAACCGGATAACGGTCGGGTGGATATCGTCGCCAACAATTTGGATCCGCGCATGGTGGCAAAAACCTGCGCTTCACAGCCGCAAGTTAGTTTTGCCTCCAATTCGGGCCTGGACAGCTACACCACCGTCGAGATTCAATGCACGGCACCGACCGCCTGGCGCACCTATGTGCCGGTGCGAATTTACCGCTATAAGCCGGTGATTACTGCGGCAGTACCGATGTCACCGGGTCATTTGGTGACCCAGGCGGATTTGACCACCACCGAAGTGGACATCAACCGCATTCGCTCGAACGTATTTACCGACGCTAAAGCCCTGATCGGTGCACGCATTAAAAAGCGCATTCGCTCGGGTCAACCGATCGAAGCGAGCGATACCTGTCTTGTGTGTTCAGGGGAAAAGGTTACAATAGTGGCCAAAAATAAATCACTGCGTATTACCGCGACCGGAAAGGCACTGGCCGACGGCCTTAAAGGTGAATCAGTGACGGTTGAAAACGTACGTTCTAACAAGGCGTTAGAAGCGGTTGTGACCGGTTTAAACGAAGTGACGGTGCAACTGTAAACGGCAACAACGAAAGTGCACAAAAAAATTAAAGGTTTCTCGCAAAGAGCCGATAAGGGCACGAGAACTTCTATCTAGCGAGGCGAGAGAATATGCCAATTAATATCAACAACAACGGTTTAAAAAACACCAACATCGACACTAAGACTAATCGTCAGGTCGATGCAGGTAGCACCGCGGGTAATAGCCCGGCACCCGCCAAAAGTGGCGGCGGTGACTCGGTGTCGCTGACCTCAGAAGCGCAGCAGCTGAGCCGTTTACAAGAAAAAGCAATGGGCAGCAGCGGCATCGATCAAGCCAAAGTTGACCGCATCAAAGCGCAAATTGAAAGCGGCTCGTATAAAGTCGATGTTGAGCGGTTAGCGTCGAAACTGGCCGAATTTGAAGGCGACCTGTTCGGTGGCCAGACCAACGGCGACGAATAATCGAGGCCGACGGAGTATCAATGTCAACGACCGCAACACCGGTACATGAGCTTCTACAACAACTGGCTGACTCGCTAGATGCCCTTGCTGTGTCACAACAGCAGGAATTACAAGCCATTGTAGAACGCCAACACGGCCGCGTTGCGGAGCTGGCAGAGCAGAAAGCTCAGCAGCTGGCTGAAGTCAGCGAACTGGATGCGGCTTTACGCGAGCACCCTGAGTCCAATCTGTTGCAGGACGACGAACAACTGGCTGCACAGGTGGCCGACATTAAGCAGCAACTGACCGGCATTAAAGCGCAAAACGCGGTTAACGAGCGGGTTGTCCAGTCCACCCTAAACAGTATTGAACAGCTAAAACAGACCATCCTTTCCAATGCCAGAAAGGACAGCCTGACCTATAACGCTAAGGGTAAAATCCGCTAGCATTTAAAGGTAACCGGGCGCTGCAAGAACGGATTTTGCCGTTGCCACAACACCTCTTTCATCTCCTGCTCGGTTTTCAGCCCTTTATCCACACTGCCGTCTTCATGCACCAGCGTAAAGGGTTTATTGAACGGCCGGTTACGCACACAGTCGTACAAATCTTTCATCAGAAAACAGGTGGTTTCCGTGACGGTTTTCTGGCTCGTTACTGATGTTGTAGTCGGCATAGCTCACCTCTTGGGTTGAGTCGATAAACGTCAATCCATTGATTTTGATACAGTTGATTAAAGTCACCGGCTTGCGCCAGCGCTTTATGAATACGGGGTTCAGACGCTTCTATAATGACGCTCAGACGCACCGGTTTGTGCACGTAATCGCTGCCGTCATGCACCGATTGCCACGCCAGCCCCAGGCGGAGATCACCACCATTGCCTTCGAACACGCCAATGTCATTGGCCACCCGGTTGTGCAACAGTTTGTTGCCGCTGCCCATGCGCAGCGGGTCGGTGACGGCGGTGTAGTATTGCCAGTTAATCCAGTTAGCAACCAGTCCCGGTGCGGACAGCAGCGCCGTCAGCAGCGAACCGTCGGCGTCTAATGCTTCATCGTAGTCGTGCAGAAAGCTGCGCCCCTGTACCGCGTCGTCGGCTAAGCGCCCGGCGTTGCCGAAAAACAGCGCTTGGTTACCGGCCAATCCCCATTCGGGCCTCAATTCCGCCCAGTGATTGGCCCGCGTAGTCCGGTTTGGTTGCTGTTGCTGTAACTGTGCCGATGCGCTGGCAAAGGTTTGTTTGACCTGCGCCGGAACATCTTCGGACAACCAGACGATGTCGTCGGTGACGGTTTCGTGCAGCGCGGCGTAAAATTGCGTCGCCTGCGGAATGGCGAAGCCATGCTCACTGAGGCGCTGGCGGATAGCCGACTGATTCAGTAAGTGGCACAACACCCGGGCACTCAGTGCGCCGGTCTGGCCGCCGCAGGCACCGCAGTTCATTCCGGCCCGTTGCGCGTTGTTGCTGTGTTTAGCACCGTGACCGACCAGCACCACGTGCTCGGCAAACTGCGTAAACTGCATGCCGGTCAGCGCCTGTGCGCATAGCTCGGCCAGTTGCTCGCAGGTAACGGCGCGGCCGTTGTGATAAATCTCCGCATCGGCATCAAACTGAGCGGTATCGAGCGAGCCCTTAATGCCTTTTAACAGCTCGCCGAGTTTGGCCAGCCCCAGCGCCTCAACGCCGGTAAACATAGAAGCCGGACTGTTAAACGAGCGCGACAGCAAGTCTTTAAAGGATTTATCCGGGCTTTGCTGACGGACAAAAAAGCTTGGCTGTAACAACCCCGGTACGTGCGGTATTTGCTGGTCGCCCTGTTCACGTCCCAACGGCACCCCGAAAAAACCGGCAAAGCCTTTGCTGTTGACCGTCATTCCGTGCTCACGACCGGCCTGTGCCAATGCCCGGCGATAACGATCCGAGCGCACATCGATACAGAACACAGCCTGCAACTGTGGCGAATCATTACGGTCGGCGTCTGCCGCCGGCTTAAATTTAAGCGCACTGAGCTGTGACCGCTCGTAGGCGCGTTGCCACTGCCACAGGCTTTGTTGCTGGGCAATGATGGCGGCAACGGCGTCATCACTGTCACGCAGTTGCTGTTCAAAGTCTTGTTTAATGGGTTCAAACACCGCCTGATTGGTGCGATCTGCCAGTTGCCACAGCAGATAATCCCAGGCCATGCGGATGGCCAGCAGTTCCAGTAGCCACTGGCTGCCGTGCTGACGATCCTGATAACTGAGTGCCGAAGCCCAGCCCAGCACGTCAATGATCAGCGCCTGGCAATAGTGTTCAGCGGCAGCGCTCGGTGCGCTACCAAACCAGAGCTGCTCACAAGCTTCAAATAAGGCCTCGGGACTGTCCGGTAGCTCGGCAAACAATTCGTTCAGGTCTGCTTCGTCCATCAGGGTTTCAATACCGCGGTCGGCACGTGAAATGGTCAACCAATGCTGGTACAGCGAACTGTCCTTACCCTGCCCCTGAAAGCGCCGGGGAAACTGCATAAACAGCCCGCAACTTTGGCTGATCTGAAACACCACTTCATCGTGCCAGAGCATTTTGCGACGGCGCTGTTGATAACGGTCCACCAAATGGCTGATGTTCTGCCAGCGCGGCGTGTCAGACAACTGAGTTAGCTGACGACGCATGTCATCCGTCACCAGCGCCGGTTCGATAGCACCCTGCTCATAGTGTTGCTGGTAGAACTCCGGTGACATGGTCAGAGCGACGTTGCCGCAGTAGCGCCACTGCGCAGCAACTTCCGTTAATGGCTGCTGACGGTATTCCCACAGCGGATTAACCGCCACCCATTGTGGCAACGGCCACTGCGGTGCCACGCGGGCGACCGCCAACTGAGCCTGGTTAGCGAGTTTGCTCATACAACTTTCCTTTTACCGCGACGTTATTGCGAGACTGGTAATAGTGGATCGGATGGCTTGGCCACAGCCACAGCACAAATCGGGTCAGCCACTCGTCCAGATACAAACCGGCGTTAAGGCTGATAAACCAACGTTGGCTGATGGCGTACTGCGGGGTGTGATGGATTAACCAGTAACTGATGGCAAACAGATTAACGATACCGGCAACGGCAAGCTCCAGAGCCAGGTCAATGCTGCGGTTGTCCATCACATTACCGGCGGCCCAAACCAACAGCGCGTAGGCACTGAGCAGCGCCAGTGACAACAACAGACGCCATCCCCAGCGATTGAGGTTCATCCATATGGTTGCCAGCACCATCGCCAGCAGTGCCGACGGCAGCCACTTTGGCGAGCCGGTCAGCAACAGCGCGGCGCCGAGACACGCCAGTTGAAAGCCGAAAAATACCACCACCACCCGCGGCAGCGAGCGCGCTTCGGATTGTTTAACATAAGCGACTTCGCTGACTGACAGGAACGCATGGGCTTTGTATACTGAGTGGGCAACCAGGTGCAGCAGCGCCAGGTCATAGTAGCCCAAGCCTATTTCCAGCAACATCAGGCCCATCTGGGCGCTGGTCGACCAGGCCAGACGTACTTTGATGCTGATGCGGGTGGCCATGATCAATGCCGCCAGACAGCACGACACCACCGCAACCAGACACAACAGCCAGATGGCCGGGGTGGAAACACTCCAGACCGGGGTGGTGACCAACAGCAGCAGTCCGCCCAAATTGATGATTCCGGCGTGCAGCAGTGCCGACACCGGCGTGGGGGCTTCCACCACCTGGATCAGCCAGCCGTGCAACGGCAGTTGCGCGCACTTGATTAACGCCGCCATCACCAGTGCGATCGCCGCGGCATGCTGCAGCAGACCGACCGGCTGCTGCGAAATGCTCGCCAACGCGGCGTCGAGATAGCCGGTGCCGGTTTGCCAGTACACCAACACGAGAGCGATGCCTAAAAAGGTTTCTGAGCAACGCGCCAAAATGAATTTCTTGTGCGCGGCCAGTACGGCACGATCGCGTTCCGGATAAAACATCAGCAATTGATGCAGCAGTAAGCTGATGGACACCCAGGCGGCAAAGAACAGCAACATGTGGTTGCTTAGGATCAATACCACCACCGCGGTCAGACACAAGGTCATATAACGCATAAACACACTGCGGCGTGGGTCGAGACGGAAGTTGCGCCACGAGTAACGCAGCACCACCATTGCCAGAACTCCCACCAGTATCAGCAACACGGGTCGTATGCCGGAGATTGTCAGCCAGTCGAACATAGTACTTCCTGTTGAATTGGATTGTGCTAAGTTTGGCGCTGGTGCTAAATTAAGTAAAATAGATATAAAATATCGTTTTGTTCTTTTTTATAGAACAGTGAGTGAGCCCGGATGAATTACAAACACCTTTATTACTTTTGGCACGTGGCCGCCAGCGGTCATCTGACCCAGACCGCACAAAAGCTGCACGTGTCGCAGTCGGCGTTATCGTCACAAATTAAACAGCTGGAGGACTGGTTTGGCATGGCGTTGTTTGAACGCCGTGGCCGCCAGTTGGTGTTAACTCAGGCCGGCCATATTGCCAAGCAGCACGCCGACCGGATCTTCGCCGAAGGCGAGAGCTTAGTGAAACAGCTCAAAGAAGGTGCCTCTGATCAGCCGGCGATCATCCGTATTGGCCATGCCTCGACCATGTCGCGTAACTTTGTTGAAGCTTTTATTAATGATCTGGTTAGCCAAAAAGAGGTGCACTATCGGCTGCATTCGATGACCCCGGATCAGTTGTTTAATGAACTGGCCAATCACCAAATTGACATCGCGTTGGCCAACACCAATGTGCGAGGCAGTGACAAACAACTGTGGCAGAGTCGTTTGCTGGCACGTCAGCCGGTGTCGCTGATTGGGCCGCCGGGACGGGCGATAACCGAACTCAATTCACCGGCGCTGGTCAAGCAGCATTGGGTTTTACCACCGGAAAACCTGTCGCTGCGGCTGGCCTTTGACATGCTCAGCGCGGAATACAATTGGCAGCCGATTGTGCTGGCCGAAGCCGACGATATGGCCATGTTGCGATTGCTGACCCGCGATACCGGCGCGCTGGCAGTGATTCCGGACGTGGTGGTAAGGGATGAGCTTAACAGTGGCCAGCTAAGTCGTTATCTGCAGTTGCCGAATGTCTACGAGCAATTCTATGCCATCACCCTGAAACGGCCGTTTCAACACCCGATGGTGGTTCAGTTGTTACAGCAGTTCAGCCTTTAAAAGGTTAAAGATTTGCGCGCTGTGGCCGTTAAACAAAGTATCAAACGAGGTATCGGCATAATCCATAATGAGGTTGTCATGAAACACTTAGCGGTCACCTTTGCACTTGCGTCTGCTTTACTGCTGTCGGGCTGCAGCGCCTATTATAATCTGGCGTATGATCAGCAACACGTTGAGTGGGAAACCGAAACGCCGGATCAATTTCCGGTATTAACGGCGGTTGGTTATGCGCCGATTGACGAACAACCGGGAGACAGCCAGCAACATAAAGATTTGGCTGCGATGCGCGCGTCCAAACTGGCGGCTTATCGGGAACTGGCAGAACAGGTTTATGGGCAACGCATTGCCGGCGGCAGTTCGGTACAAAACTGGGCGCTGACCAACGATACGTTTCAGTCATCGGTTGATGGCGTGATTCGCGGTGCCGAAGTGGTTCGCACCTACACCGTCGGTGAATACTACGCCACCGAGCTGCGCTTGGACTTCGAAAAAGTTCATCGCATCTACCAAAGCACCAGCCGCCAGCAGAAAATTAAGCGCGTTGTGTACTATTAACACAGTGTCATGAATCCGACTGGAATGGTACTTGCATAACCGCCTAAACACGTAAACGCCAAGCAGGTAATGCATGAACTGGAAACTCATTCTTTTTTCACTGGTACTGTTGGTAGCCGTCAGCGCCGACGCCCGTGTGGTGGAAGCCCAGGGCAGCGCGCGCATTGTTAACGGTGACACCGATGCGGCGCGCGAACGCGCCATTGAAAATGCGCTGCAGCAGGCACTGCTCATGACCGGCAGTTCAATTTCCAGTGTCCAGTCCATTGTTGATGGCGTACTCAGCACCAATCAAACCCAGGTGTCGGCAACCGGTGACGTCGAACGCGTCAGTATTATCCGCGAGGAAGTCCAGGGTGATCGTCTGGTGGTGTTATTACAGGCAGAGATCTGGAATCGCGAAAACACCTGTCGCGGCGATAAATATAAGATTGCTCTGACCGTGGTTCCGTTCGAACTCAGTAATCGTGAACACGGTGCTTTTGGACAGATCTGGGAGTTGGGGAAAGTCAGCGCCGAGCGACTGACCCGGGAAATTTCCAGACGCAGCGATCGCATTTATGTCAGCCATACCTTGTCACGGAATACCGGCTTAACCAACGCTCTGCGCCAGCTTAACCTGGAGCAGTTAGGCGCCATGGCACGCGAGGTTGGCAAGGCAAACGACAGTCAGTATGTAGTGTTCGGACTGTTTGATGATTTATCCATGATTGAACAGCAGCGCGGCTGGGGTTTGTTTGACTCTGATTATCGCCGTAACTACGCACTGACCTTGTATTTGCTTAACGCCAGCAGCGGCGAACTGCTTACCCGGGCGCGGGTCAGCGACGTCGAAAGCTGGAATTATCAGCGTAATGAAACCGTTGATGTTGCCGCCAGCGAATTCTGGGATCGCCCGTTTGGCGCTGCACTTATGACCGGCATCGAAGATCTCGCCGCTGGCGTTCGTGAACAGTTACGTTGCAAACCGACTCGTGGTCGGGTGGTATGGCAACAGGATAACCAGGTGCAATTTAACTTAGGCTCACACCACGGCGTTCGCGTCGGCGATCAGCTAAAAATTATTCACCCGTCTAACTTTGTCGACAATGAAGGGATTTATCGGCAGAAATGGCAGGTCAGTGAGTTTACCGTAGAAGTCACCCAGGTTCAGCACAACACCGCGGTGGCCGAGCTGTCCGGCCCGGGCATTCTTACCAATGTCCAGGTCAACGATTGGGTTATACCGGCGGAATAACCGATAACTGGCGTTCCCGGCAGGAGTCGAACCTGCGACCTGCCGCTTAGGAGGCGGCTGCTCTATCCTACTGAGCTACGGGAACTTGCCGGCGCCGATTATGCCAAAAAGCCACGGCCTTGGGCAAGCTCGCGCCGCTCAACGTTATCCCTGCAACGCAGCTCTTACGGATTGGCGGATGGTTTCATCATCCCAGGGCTTGGTCAAAAAACGAAATACCTCACCCTCGTTCAGCGCCCGCGCCAGTGCCTCTTCGTCCTGATAAGCGGTCAACACAATACGTTGTGTGTTTGGATACATGGAACGAACATGGGTCAAAAACTCGACACCCTGCATCTGCGGCATACGGTGGTCGGAAATAACCACGTCCACGTTATGCTGGGCCAATAAATCAAACGCCTCATTGGCCGAGTTTGCGGTCAAAATATGATAGCCATCTCGCATCAGTAAGCGCCGCAAAGACTTATTCACGTTTTCCTCGTCGTCAACAATCATGACGGTCGCTTCTGAACTCGGCTCGTCGGTACTGATGGATGCCTGATACTGACTCAAAAACTTGTCCAGTTGCGGTTTAGGCATTGGCTTAGCCATCAAAAAGCCCTGCATGGCATCACAACCGCTGCGCCGCAAGTAATCCCGCTGGGCGGTGGTTTCCACACCTTCCGCCATCACTTCCAGTTGCAGGTGATGAGCCATTGAAATGATGCCTTCGGTAATGGCCGCGTCACGGCTGTCGTGAGTGAGTTCGGTGATAAAACTGCGATCTATCTTAACCCAGCTAACCGGCAGGTCTTTGAGGTAACTCAGGCTGGAGTATCCGGTACCAAAGTCGTCCAGCGCCAGTTTGACACCAAGCTGATTCAATTTCGCCAATTTCTCGCTGATCAGCTGTGGATATTCAACCAACACCGACTCCGTCATTTCGAGCACCAGGTGGCGCGCATCAAGGCCACTTTCACGCAATGCCTGCGCCACTTCGTCGACGAATTCATGGCGCAGTAGCTGGATTGCCGAGATATTAACCGATACCGTTGCCTTGTTTGGCATCTGTTGCTTCAATTGCACGAAATCCTTGCAGGCACGCCGCAAGATCCAGCGCCCCAGACGCACGATTTCACCGGTATTTTCGGCAATCTGGATAAACTCGGCCGGCGAAATCATGCCCATGGTGGGATGATTCCAGCGCACCAGAGATTCGACCCCGACCACGTCGTTATTATGCAGATCGAACTGCGGCTGATAGTGCAGTTCAAACTGCTTTTGCTCAATGCCGGACTGCAGTGCATTACGAATTTTTAGCGATTTTACCGTGCGGGTATCCAGTGATTGGTCAAACCATTGGTACTGATTACGACCCCGGCGCTTGGCCTCGAACATGGCCATATCGGCCTGGCGGATTAACTGCAGCGGATCTTCATCATAAAGCTCGGTGGTGGCGATACCGGCACTGGCGCTGATGTGTAGCTCGTTGCTGTCGAGTTCGAATGGCTCCGCTACCGACTGCAACATGCGCTCAGTCACCGCCGCGGCGTCACCGATATGCGACAGATCCGGCAATATCAATACAAACTCATCCCCGCCGAGACGGGCCAGCGTATCGCTCGGCCGAATGTAGGACCGCAGCCGTTCAACCACTTGCTTTAGCAGGCGATCGCCGAGTTCGTGGCCGAGCGTGTCGTTGATCGGTTTAAAGCCATCCAAATCAAAAAATACAACGGCCAATACCCCTTTATTACGTTGTCCGAACGAAAACGCCTGTTTCAGACGATCTTCCAGCAAACCGCGATTCGGCAGGCCGGTCAGACCATCATAATTGACCAGGTCCGACAATTGCTGTTGCAGCCCCTGCACGGCAGAAACATCCTCTAAATGCACCATCCGTACGGTATTGCCATGCCAGACGGTGGGAACGTTAAAATGTCGTACCGGCAATTGCTTGCCATTGGGTAATTCCAGCTGTCCGGTGTTACCCAGTAACGCGTCTTCAGTTAACTGCAGTGGCAGAATTTTGTCGCACAGTTCGCTGTCGGTTTGCTGCAGCAGTTTCTCAGCCGCCGGGTTCGCATACAGAATGCGTCGTTCCAGCGTCACCAGTAAGGCAGCTGTCGGCATATCTTCGAGTAACTGCAGTAGCAAGGTATCAGAAGTCATTTTTTGTCCCGTCGTTGGCCTGCTGCAGCAGGACCTTTATCACACAGCCCTGTTCTGCAGCGGTCTCTATCATCAGTTTTCCGTGATGTATGTCAACTATTTTTTCTGCCAGAGCCAGCCCCATGCCACTGCCTGGGATGCCCTCGGCATCGGCTTCATCACCGCGGTTAAAGGGTCTTAACATCCTTTTTAATTGCTGGTTTTTCATGCCCCTGCCGTTATCGGCAAAGCACCAGGCAACTTTACCGTTGCCGACAGACTGGGTGTAGACAGTGATTTTTAGTCGCCGCGTCGGCGATCTAAATTTGATCGCGTTACTGATGAGTTGTTTGGCCAGCTCATACAACAACCCGGCATCTCCCGTCGCGCTCTCGGCAACCTGTATGTCCAGATTTGCCCGCAAATGCTGCAGCCGCTCATGGTATTCCAGCGCCACCTGATGCGTGATTTCATTTAAGTCACAGCGTCTTTGTTGCGGTTGGTGATTGTCTAACAACGCATAAGCCTGGGTTTCCTGCAGCAAGCGCTGCCAGTGGCGAATACTGCTTTGCGTTTGTTGCAGTAGAGTGGTCGTCTGCGGATCCAGCTCGACATTGCTGTCGAATTGTTGCAGTTGTGTCAGCACCACCTGAACCGGTTCCTGTAAATGCTGATCAATAATGTATGCGAGACTGTCGCGGGACCTTAATGCACGGTCACGTTCCGCTTCGATCTGTGCATACTCTGTACGATCGTTCACGATCATTAACCAATGACCGTTGTAGCGTTTGATCAACAGCTCTACCGGTAATTTCACGCCGTCGCTTAACCAACTGCCGTGCCAGCGCATCGGCTTACGATCGGAGGGTTGTTGCTGCACTAGTTGCTGGCGTAAGACGTCCCAGTCGGCATCACTCAACCAGCAGTCGATACTGCGGCCGGGCAGACGACTATTCTGCGCCGCAATCCAGCGCTCCGCCAGCGCATTGCTGTTAACGATTTTTCCATCGCTCTGCACCACCAACGCCGCCAATGGCAAACTCATTAGACGATCATTCATCGCCACATCAGTGGCCCGACGCGAGTGCAGCAGCGTGACATAAGCCAACAACAGTTGTCGCATGATTTCAATCAGGCTAAGGCCGGCAAACGCCATCACCAGAAACACTCCGGGCAACGAGTCGTATAAGCCGTCACTCCCCTGCAACGGCTGGTTTACCACGTGTAGCCAGATAAATGCCAGCAATAACGCCAGCGTCAGGTAAACCCATAACCAGATGTTGTCCTGCTGATCCCTGTAGCCACTGTTCAGGTAAGGCAGCAACCAAAACCCCAGTGCCAGTTGTAGCGAAATAACGGCGCGGTAAATCAGCAAATCTGAGCTTAATCCTTGGTACAAAAACGCAGCGCATGCAACCGCACTGATTAGCGCCAGACCTCGCCAGAACCAGCGTCGCATCGCCGTTAATCGTATCCGCAACCGCGAACTGAGCAGCAGCGCCCATCCCAATACCGCCAGCAGCAGCGTTAGCAAACCGTCAGTCAGGGATAAGCGGCTGGATACACTGAACAAGTTCAGGGTCAGCCCAAAACTTAACAAGCCGCCCCAGACCGAACAGAGACAGGTTAGTGCAAACCAGTAACCGCGTGCGACGATGTTTATGCCGTTATTCGAGTTGTTTGCCATGATTACACTCCTGTGCCAACGGGAACCACACGCCAATGCATGTTCCCTTACCGACGTCACTGTCGATGGTTAATTTACCCAAGTGTCTGCGTACGATGTTATAAACCAGTGCCAGACCGAGACCCGTGCCCTCGCCTTCGGGCTTGGTGGTATAAAATGGTTCCAGCGCGCGCTTGCGGGTTTCTTCACTCATGCCCTCGCCATTATCGGCTACTTCGATGTAAACAAATTGCTCGACGACACCGGTACGGATCGTGATCTGCCCAAATCGATTGATTGCTTGCAGCGCATTCACCAGCAGATTCATCATCACCTGATTAAACTGAGCCGGATCGCAGGCAATATTGAGCGGACTGCCATTAAAGTCCCGTTGGATACGGGCTTTGTTTTTAATCTCATTATGCAGCACCCGCAAGGTGGTATTGATCTGTTCGTGCACATTGCATTGCTCGACGTTACCGGGCGCCCGCGCGAACTGCGTCAGCGCTGAGGTGATTGAGGTGATGTGCGCGACGCCCTGCTGACTTTCCTGCAGCAAATCCAGTAAATCAGCCGCAATAAACTCGAAATTTTCCTGTTGCAGTCGTTGCTTTAACAGACCCTCAGCGTTATCCGTTAGTACCTTGAGCAGTTTTTCCACATAATGACTGAGGCTGTTCAAGTTGGACTGTATGTAACCGACCGGGTTGTTGATTTCGTGGGCAATACCCGCTGACAGTTGCCCAAGCGCCGCCAGCTTCTCCGTTTGTAGCAGTTCATAATTGGTGTTTTCGAGCTTTTCCAGTAGCGCTTTTTGCTTGTTACGTTCATTCCGTAAGTGCTGCTCCCGCCGGCTCAGTTCCCGGTTCAGGCTTTCGGTGTATTTGCGTTCCTGGATCAATTGCTGTTGCAGCGCCAGATGTTGATCGGCCTGCATCAGTATCAGTAATGCGGTGTCGTTATCCTGCGGGTGTGCTGACACAATAAACGGCCGACAGCCTTGAGCTGTGTTCAAATATAAGGTTTGTTGTTCGCAGTTCTGGCGCTGACGTAGCTTGATGTCGATGGCGGATAAGTAGTAAAGGCGCGAGGCCGCGGTTAGAACATTGTCCAGACTGGTATTGATGAGTTGCTCTGGTGTACGTTTCAGCAACGCCGCAAACTCGGGACTCAGCTCATGCATGATGCGCCCGTCCAGCGCTATCCGCACGGCCAAACCAGGCCAGTCGGTCAAGTAATCGGTCATAAGGGCACCGTAGCCTGGTTGAGCACTCGTTCGATTTGCGCAATCACCTGGGCCGGTGCGCTGACATGCGGGTAATGTCCCCTGGCATCTATCACCGTCAGCTCGGCCTTAGGCAACTGAGCCACGGTGTACTCCGCCACCCGTTGCGGTACCACGATGTCTTTATTGGCCTGAACCACGGTTACCGGGCAATCAACCTGCGCCAGTTCGGCGCGCACATCGGAATAAAAGGTCGCCCGCGCAAACGCCCGTACTATGCGCTGTTCACCGGCGCTAAACTGACGCGTCAGCTGTTCGGTCAGATCACGGCGTTCCGGGTTTTCCATCACTTGCGGTGCTAAACCCTGCGCCCAGGCAAAAAAGTTTTGTTCCATCATGACCATCAGTTGATCAACGTCCTCGCGGTCGAAGCCGCTTTGATAATGCGGTTTATCGTGAAGATAACGTGGTGACGGGTTAAGCATGACGATGTGGTTAAGCCGTTGCCGAATGGCCGGATAGGCAAGGGTTGCGATACTGCCGCTGACCGAGTGGGCAACCAGGATCAGGTGCTCGGATTCGAGACTGTTAACGACGTCGACTAAATCCTGCGCATAGCCGCTGAGCGACTGATAACGCTGTTCATCGTATTGGCTCAGGTCAGAATCACCGCTGCCGACGTAATCAAAGGTCACCACCGTAGCGCGGTCATGAAATGCAGGCGCAACCTGATGCCAGATGCTCTGATCGCAGCCAAAGCCGTGCGCAAACAGCAGCGTCGGCGACCCGGTTCCGATGACTTTTACGTTATTCCTTAACCGTACCGCTTTATCTTCCATGCTAAACGACTCATATTGTTAACATTTCGTTTACGAGTCTTACCATAAAGCATAAAAAATAGAAAGTCCGACCAGCCTATTTATACGGGGTGCGGCAACGCCATTATTTAAAAGGAATCCGTAAAAGCCCCCACAAACGCGTGGTCAAGTTACCGTCCCGATAGTGTTCGAGGCCGATGTCGATGTGGTCAGAACCGGCGCTGGGCTGGTCGGTATAGCTGTTAAACAGGTGATCCCACCAGCTCACGCTAAAGCCATAATTGGAGTTGGTTTCCTGCTTTACGCTGCTGTGGTGGATGCGATGCAATTCCTGCGTAATTAAGACTTTTCTTACCCGCGCTTCCCATTTCGGTGGCAACGCCACATTGCCGTGGTTAAACAGGGAACAGGCATTCAGCACCACTTCGAATACGATAATAGCCAATATCGGCGCGCCGAGGGCAACGGCAGCCGCCGCTTTGATGCCGAGACTGAGGAGGATCTCAAGCGGATGAAAACGCAGGCCGGTGGTGACGTCAAAGTCAGGATCGGCGTGATGCACCCGGTGCAAACGCCATAAAATGGGAATGCGGTGAAAAGCGCGGTGCTGCCAGTAAATGACGATATCGAAAAGCAAGAAGCTGAGTACTACTTCCAGCCAGAGCGGCCAGCTAACGACGTTAAACAAGCCCACGCCCTGCTGTTGTGCCCATACCGCCGCGCCGACGACCCCTGCGGGTACCGCCAGACGCGCGATCAGTGTATCAATGGCAACAATGCCGAGGTTCGCCGGCCAGCGCTGCCAACGGGTATAGCGTGACTGTCGCTTCGGCCGCCACAACTCCCAGCCGATCATCAACGCCAGCACCGTCACAAAAATCGTCAGTCGAACTATCGTTTCCATTAACCCCTTTTAACCCTTTAACCCTTTAACCCTTTAACCCTTTAACCCTTTAACCGCAGAGAGCACAGAGAGCGCGGAGGTTTTTTTATTGTAAAACCACCAGCCCCTCTCATGATATCAACCGCGGTGGTGACAACAGGCACACAGCATCAACCCAACAAAAAAACCAACCCATTGGGTTTTCCATTAAAAGTCTTTTCTCTGCGGTTCTCAGCGCCCTCAGCGGTGAAAAACCTCTGCAGCTTAATGTTTATCCATCATTTTCAATGTTCGGTAGCCGCTCCACAAGCGTGTGATGGCGGTTATCCAGCAAGCCGCGGCGAACACGTAGGCAAGCGTTGCGAAGTGCTGCGGCCATACGCAAAAGGCAATGAAGGCGACGATGGTTTCGAAGCCTTCGGTTAATCCGCCCATATAATGCAGCGACTTGTTTGGGTAGCTGACATTATCAATGCCGCGCTTGGCAGCGACACCGGCAAACGCCAGAAAGGTCGACCCGGTACCGGTAAAGGTTAGCATCAGCACCCCGGCAGCGATGGCATTTTGCGATACGTCCGCGATTAAAAAGCCCAGTACCACGGCGTTGTAAAAAATAAAATCCAGCACGATGTCCAGATAGCCACCGGCATCGGTGAGTCTTGTCTGTCGTGCCACCGCACCGTCCAACCCATCGGCGAGCCGGTTCAGCAGAATTAACAACAGCGCCAGCGTGTAGTACTCCCAGGCCAGTGCCGGCAACGCCAGCAAACCGACAAAAAATCCGCCCAGGGTGACCTGATCAGCATTGATGTTACGGCGGATAAGCCAGCCGGCGGGCGCATGCAGCAACTGCCTCGTTACCGGTGTCAGCAGCGGATCAATCATTGTGTTTCCCCAGTTCAAGCAACGGGCCGTCACCGTGATCGGCCGGGTCGTGTGTGACTAATACCGCAGCGATATTACGGGCCTTTATTTGCGCAAAGGTCCAGTCACGAATTTGTTGACGCAGTTGGGTATCCAGCGCCGAAAAAGGTTCATCCAGCAAAATCGCACGCGGCTCGGCCAGTAACGAGCGCACCAGCGCGATGCGCGCTTGTTCTCCACCGCTGAGTTCGGCTGGCATCGCCTCAGCTTTGCTCTGTAGCCCGACCGCATCGAGCGCGTGTGCGGCGCGTTGCAGTTGCTCACTGCGGCTTGCGCGTGGGAGCGCAAACATCAGGTTTTGCAGCACGCTAAGGTGCGGAAATAAGTCGCCCTTTTGATACATGAGTCCGATACGTCGCCGCTCAATGGGATACTCATCAATACGTTGTTGGCCCAGCCAAAGTTCGCCGTTGGCGTCGAAATCGGTTAATGGTTCGCCCAATAT
Organism: Idiomarina sp. OT37-5b; assembly: GCF_002968395.1. Taxonomy (NCBI): domain Bacteria; kingdom Pseudomonadati; phylum Pseudomonadota; class Gammaproteobacteria; order Alteromonadales; family Idiomarinaceae; genus Idiomarina; species Idiomarina sp. OT37-5b. The sequence continues at coordinate 634,678 of NZ_CP027188.1, read as the reverse complement.
CCAGCGCAACACGGTGCTTTTACCACTGCCGCTGGGGCCGATGAGCGTGGCGATTTCGCCGGGCTCAACGTCGAGCCGGTCAATGCTGACCAACGGTTGCTGGCGACGAGTAATCATCAGCGAACGTATTCGTAAGGCATCAGTAACTGACATCGGTACCTCGTTGTCGGGTTTGCATGAACATCACCAGCGATAACACCAGCAGCGGCAACAGCGCCTGCATCAGCGCGTACAACGAAGCCAGCCGCCAGTCGCCGCCGGACGCAATGCTGACCGCTTCGGTGGTTAAGGTTGGCACGGTGCCGCCGGCCAGCCACAGTGTCGGCAGGTATTGCGCAATACTCACCGAAAAGGCGATGGCAAACGCGGTTAATAACGGTCCGCGCATCATCCCGGGCACCAGTGTAAACCAGGCTCGGCGGTAGCTGTAGCCTAAACTTTGTGCCTGATAAAGCCAGCGTTGACTCAGGTTGACCCAAGCGCCGTGCAGAACCAGATAGGCGTAAGGGAAGCCGAACGCGACATGCGCCCACAGCAACAGCGGACCCTCCGAACCCTGCCCCAGCAGGCGTTGCCAGCCCAGCACCAGTACCAGTTGTGGTAGCAGCAACAGCAGTAGCGGTACGACGTTGAGCTGCCGTTGTCCGCGTTGCCGCTGATGCTCAAGTACCGCAACCGCAGCGGCAACGGATAACAGCCCGGTCAGCAACGCCAGCCAGAATGTGTCCCACAGTAACGGCGCCAGATAGGGCCATTCTGTCAACCAACGTTGCGGTTGCCATTGTTGTGGCAACAGCGCCGGATAGAACCAACTGCCGGCCAGGCTATGCAGCAACAGTGCCAGTACCACCAATAACGACACTATCACCAGCGTCGGGGTGATCAGGCGACCACCGCCGGCCAGTAGCCGGCGCCAGCGCGAAGCCGTGGTTTTCACCAGACCTTGCCGGGCGCGGTCCGCCAGTCGCTGATAGCCGTTTACCGTAACCGTCGCCGCCAGCAGCAACACCGCACCGGCCAGGATCAATAGCCATACGCCGATGGCCGCCGCTTCCGTATCCGCCCATTGGTAATGTTGTTCAAACGCAACCACCGCGAGTAAGCCCGGCGCGTTAGGCCCCAGCAACAAAGGGATATCAACCACCGAAACGGTATAAATAATGATCGCCGCCAGCGGCAGCTTTAGCCGTTGCAACAGCTCAGGAACAATCAGCCACCACCAGGCTCGGGTTGCCGACCAGCCCAGACTCTGAGCCTGCAGCAACCAGCGTTGTAGCGGCAACTGTTTACGCTGGGTGGCGATCATCAAGAGCAGAAAGGGCAGTTCTTTCAGCACCAGCACGACGGTTAGCGTGAGCAGTGACTTTTCCGGCAAGGGCCAGCCGTTTGCCGGCACCGGTAGCCAACCACTCAGGGCATCAATAACACGCACCAGGTAACCACTGGGACTGAACAAAAACATCACACCAACCGCGAAAGCAACATGCGGAGTCGCCAGTAACACACTCAGTGCACTGAACCATCGGCTTGTTGCCAACGTCCGCGCCGCCGACAGGCTCAGCCAGGTCACCACCAAGGTACTCAGTAACGTCACCAACAACGTTTGCATCAGCGCCTTCAGCCACGGCGCCAGTGTCATCGCGGACGGCCACTGCAGTGCCGGCAACGCCGCCAGCAACGGTAACCCGACCAGCAGCAGTAGTACCGTTATTGAAAGCGCTCTGACCACGCCTGCTCCAGATACGCTTGCCAGCTGGCATGAAAATCGGCCGCCACCGGTAACCGCTCGGTTTCGTCATCAGCGCTCAAACGGATTACCGCCGGATCGCCCCAGCCGTCGAGTTGCGCCTTACGACGCTGCGCTTTCTCGCTCAGCAGAAAATTAATGACTTGAGTTGCAGCCGGTTTCGCTTTCGCCGTTGTCGGCACCGCCAGGTAATGATGGTTGGTTATGGCAGCCTCACCGAGTATCACCCGCTGCGTTTGCGCCGGAATCCGGCCTTGATTCACCAGCGTCTGAACGTCGTTCGGGTTAAAGCTTACAGCAATATGTAAGACACCATTAGCAAACCAGTTTTGCATTTCAGCGGCCGAAGCAGGGAAGTTTTCACCCTGTTGCCATAACAAGGGGTGCAATCGCTCGAGATAATTCCAGAGCGGTCGGGTTAAAGCATCGGCATCGACCTCAGTCACCGGTTGCTGGAACGGCTCATGGTTTTCGCTCAGCGACAGCAATAACGCTTTTAGAAACGTGGTACCGTGAAACTCCGGAGGCTTTGGATAACTGATGGTGCCGGGATGTTGCTCAGCGTACAGCAGCAATTGTTCGGCCGATACGGCATCGCCGATAAGGCACTCGTTGCAGCTCAACAGATAGAATTGCCCAAGTCCCCAGGGTACTTCCAAGCCGTCAACCGGCTCACCGAAGTCTGTGCGCCAGTTCAGTTCATTGCTCACCTGACTTAGATTGCTGACCTTATCAGCGACTGGGTAAAGCTTCCCTGCGGCCTTTAAAGCGTGAAAATTTTCACCATTAATCCACAACAAATCGGCATTGCTACGACCATCCGTCAGTTGTTTTACCACCTCGGCAATGTCAGCGACTTTGACATGACGCAGCTCGATATCCTGCCGACGCAACTCGCTTGCAGCCCAGCGCAAATAGTCATTGACCGCCGGGTTACCGCCCCAGGCGTAAAAATACACGGTTTGCGTCTGTGCCAGACTGACGGCGGGCAACAGGCTCGCAATAACGATCAAACACAATAACCAACCTCTCATGTTAGCTCCGGCGCCAGCGATGAAATTTTTCGACCCAGTTCAGCACCCGCTGCGGGGCATGCGCACGTTTCCACTCGCCGGCCACGTATTTATTGGCTTCGGCCAGGGTTGGGTAACTGTGAATGGTACCCAAAATTTTGTTCAAACCAATGCCGTGTTTCATGGCCAGTACGTATTCTGCCAACAACTCCCCGGCATAAGGTCCGACAATATTCACGCCCAAAATCTTATCCTTGCCCGGCACGGTCAACACCTTAACACGACCGTAGGCACTGTCATCGGCAATCGCCCGATCCAGCTCACCGATGTCATAAGTCGTCACTTCATATTGTTTATTGTGTTGTTGCGCTTGCTGTTCGGTCAGCCCAACGTTCGCCACCTGCGGCGAGGTGTACGTTACCCAGGGGATGACCGAATAATCAACACGAAAGGTCTTAAACGGGTCAAACAACGCATTTACCGCAGCATACCAGGCCTGATGTGACGCCACATGGGTAAATTGATAGGGACCAACCACATCGCCACAGGCGTAAATGTTTGGGTAATTGGTTTGCAGCAACTCGTTGGTGTTAATGGTACGGTCGGTTTCAACGCCCAACGCTTCCAGGCCAAAACCGCTAACATTGGCCTGACGGCCCAGTGCTATCAACACTCGGTCGAACGGTATCCGCTGTTCTTTACCGTTGTATTCGGCCACCAATACATGTTCGCCGTCGTGCTGTTCAAAGCGCTTGCCTTTGTGACCGGTTTTTAAGTCAATACCATCCCTTTGTAGCTGCTGAGCTAACAATTCGGCCGAGTCCTGATCCTCTTGGCTTAAAATACGATCCGCCATCTCCACTAGGGTGACCTGTGAGCCGAGCCGCTGAAAGGCCTGCGACAGTTCGCAGCCAATCGGCCCACCACCCAGCACCAGCAATCGCTTAGGCAATTCCTGCAACGACCACACATTATCGGAAGTCAGGTAATCGACATTATCCAGTCCTTCAAATTGCGGGATTAACGGGCGCGCCCCGGTCGCAACCACGATAGCGCGGGTGGTTATGGTTTTCGTCTCGCCATTTTGGGTTATTTCGACTTCCCATGGCGATACGATGCGCGCATTGCCGAGTTCGACATTAACACCGAGTTTTTCGTAGCGCTCGACCGAATCATGGGGCTCGATTTTACCGATAACATCTTGTACCTGTTGCATCACTTGCTTAACGTCAACCTGCACATTATCAGCCTTGACCCCAAGATGTTCGCTGTTACGGGTTTGCTGGGCGACATTAGCGACATGCAGCAGCGCTTTCGACGGCACGCAACCAGTATTCAGACAGTCGCCGCCCATTTTGTCGCGCTCGATAAGCGTGACTTTGGCTTTCACCGCCGCCGCTATGTAAGCACTGACTAACCCGGCAGACCCAGCACCAATAACGACCATATTGTTATCGAACGATTTCGGCTTGTGGTAGCCTTTAAATGCCTTCCGCCGCTTGACGATGCTTAGAATAAACTTAGCGACAATTGGCATAATACCGAGCAATACAAAGGCACCGATAAGGTCCGCCGACACGACATCCCCCAGGCTATTGATCTGCGCCAACTGAGTGCCGGCATTAATGTAAACGGCCGCGCCCAGCAACATGCCCACCTGGCTCACCCAATAGTAGGTCCAGGCTTTAATCGGCGTGAGCCCCATGACGAGGTTGATGACAAAAAACGGGAATAGAGGGACCAGCCGTAAACTCAACAGGTAAAACGCACCATCACGCTCGATACCGCGATTGATCGCCTCCAGCCGCTCGCCAAATTTAGCCTGTACCCAATCACGCAAAATAAAACGCGCACTTAAAAACGATAAAAAGGCGCCAAAGGAGGCAGCAAAACTTGCCAACAGCAGACCCCAGCCAAACCCAAATATTGCGCCAGCACCTAATGTTAATACCGTCGCACCGGGCAGCGAAAGTGCCGTAGAAATAACGTAAATCGCAAAATAAATCGCAAAGGTTGCGAAAGGGTTCTGGGCAAACAACGAATTAAGCTGCTGTTGCTGCTCTTTCAATACGTCCAAAGACAAATACTGTGTCAGATCAAACACAAATGCACTGATAAACAGCGCGACGATCAGCAGTAATAACAACAGCTTTTTAAATGACATAAACTAACCTCAAAATGCGTAACGCACACTTAACTGAGCGTGCACGGGCTGCGATGGAAACGCCAGCGTGGCGCCAAAGTAGCCGCCCTCGAATACCGGTGACCAGTTATCCTGATCGGTGGCATTAAATACATCCAGCCGAGCGGTCAGTTGCGGCGTCACACGGTATTGTGTGTGCACATTGAGAGTATGCTGGTCGCGGATAAACACCGTTTGCAGAAAATCCAGCGGAAAGTGCTTGGTGTAGCTTAAATCACCGCCCACCGACCAATTTTCCGTGACCGACCAGCCCGCCACAAGTGACGCCTGCACCTCTGGAATACCCTGCAATTGTTGAGTCGATGCCGGGAACAAGGTGAAATTTGGTGAGCCCACACCGGTGCCCTCGATAATATCCGGGCGTGAATCGTCAAAGGCATCAGCCACCTGTCGTGTCCCCTGTGACGACGCTGAATTATCCCAGTAGGCATCGATATAGCTTGCGGCCAATGTTACCCAATACGAGTCCGCGGCAAAATGCCATTGGCCTTCGATACCTTCGGTACGAATACCGCTATTGGAACCGTCACGATTACGCAGGCTGCGGCTTTGGTCAAACAGCGTTGCATCGGCATACCAGCGAGCATCGGATGGCGCGTACTTCAAACCAATTTCGTACAATTCGTTTTCGGTGGCAAAGTTCTGTTCATCAATGACACCGGCAGCATTGAGCACGGTGCCGCCGGCCATAGAATTGGAAGTCGAATCACTTTTATAGGCGGTGGCATACAGGGTTAAATCCGGCGTCCAGTCATACTGTGTCGATAAACTTAATGCCGATAGCCAGTCACTGTAACTGTCGCTTTTCGCCGCCACCCCGGCAGGCGCCAGCGGATCTTCAGCTTCCACGTCATAATAATCGGCGCGCACACCGGCAGTCACTCGCCAACGTTCGCTAAGGGCTTGCTCGTGCTGGGCAAACACGCCCCATTGATAGCTGGTCGAGTCGGTGGTATCCGACAGGTTAAAATCGCCGACACCGTCACCGTCTACATCATACTGCGCCCCCGGCGAGACAAACACTCCCGGCCGCAACTCGATTAAGCGTGCTTGCTGCGCGTCGGTCAGCGGAATACGGCGGTTGCTTAATGGCCCGGTCAAATCGATCGGATTGTCGGCTTCGGTGGTGAATTGACTGTAACCCAGCACATCGTTGACGCGTAAATTAGCGCCGACAACAGTGTTGTTATTAATGTGCAGTTCGGTGCGGTTTTCAAAGGTATGTGCCGCATCGATGATCTCGACAAAGCTGTTCTGATTAATGCCTTCGCGCGTTAAATATTGATAATAAGTGCGGTTTACCAGCACCAGATCGTCGCTGAAATAATGTTGTAATTTTGCGTGCAACAAAGTGGTTTCAGCGGTATTGGTATCCAGTGGATCGGTCAGTGTGTTGCTGCGATCAATGCGTACTTCGCCAGTTGGAGTGATCACGGCTCCCGCTCCTGGCACGGTTGACCCGTTCGGTTGCACGCCTTGACCTGTAATGTATAGGTTATTATCGATTAACCCTTGGGTTGGCCGGTTAATACCCGCGTTGTCGGTCCAGGCAACATCATAGTATTCCAATGCCACATCTAACTGGGTGTCGTTATTAGGCTGCCACTGGTAAGCCACCAGCAAATCATCGCTGCGATGATGATGGTAATCATAAAAACTGTCTTCATCGATGTACTCGGCGCTTACCCGCAGAGCCTGCTCGTCGCTTTTTAACACCGCGTTGTGGTCGAGCTGTAAGCGGTACTGACTCCACTGACCCCACTCTCCGGCCAGTCGGCTGTGTTGACGGTTGACGTTAGCGGTTTTCGGCTGCAGATTAACAAAACCACCAACCCGCTGGGTGGTGCCGAGCATCACCGGCGGCGCGCCTTTTACCACAGCAATCCCTTCAATGGCATTAAACGACATAGGAATGCCCAGGCCATTATTACCGGCCTGACGACGCATGCCGGCTTCAAACAGTTCACCCAACTGACCCCGTAATGTTGGCAGTGACGGGTTGCCAAAACCGGCGGCGGCGTAGCTGTTCGGCGCAAAGCGCGCAATATCGTGTAAATCGTCGATGGCCGCTTCCTGCATCAATGACGCATTGATGACGGTCGCAGCACGGGGAATGTCTTTCAGGCTCTCGGCCAGACCAAACAGCCCTTCAGTCTCGTCTTCTGAGGGTAACAACAACCGCTCGCTGTCACGCCCCATCACTTCAATCACTTCCATCGGCTCTTGCGCCATAACCGGGGCTACCAGCGGGATGGTTGTTAAGGCAAAAATAATCGTTTTCTTCACTTCACTATCCTATCGATTGATCCTGGTTTGGGCGCTTCGCGCGCCGAAGGCAGCGAGCTACACCGCGCGAAGCGCCTAAACCGCGAGTGCGTAGCACGAGCCTACACCGCGCAAAGCGCCTATACCGCAAAGCCTACATCGTCATTGGTTTACGTAACTCATTGGTATTTTGGATGTTGATTATCGTTCAAGAGAACAAAATTGTATGTCATTGCGTATGCTTTGAATACATACTCTATTTTACAGGAGGCTCCATGGCCGACTTTAAACTGCATGACCAAACATCAGCTCCCGAAGAGAGCAAACCACTGTTACAGGACTCTGAGAAATCTTTCGGCATGATCCCGAATCTGCATGCGGTGATGGCAGAAGCGCCAGGGCTATTAAAAGCCTATCAGACAACTCACGAACTGTTTGCTAACAGCAGCTTCGATGAAAACGAACTAACTGTGGTGTGGCAAACCATTAACGTTTACCACAGCTGCCATTATTGCGTACCGGCTCATACGGCCATTGCCAAGCAGATGGGTGCGGATGACTCGATTACGCGGCAGTTGAAAAATGGCGAAACGCTTGACGACTCAAAATTACAAGCACTGCGTATTTTTACCGAGGCGGTACTGGAAAAACGTGGTCAGGTGGAGGAAACCGACGTACGCCCATTTTTTGATGCAGGCTACGGCAACCGCCACGTGTTGGAGGTTATTTTGGGGATTGCGCAAAAAACCATGAGCAACTACACCAATGCCATCGCGCAAACGCCAATTGATGAGCCGTTTCAGAAGTTCAAATAGGCTCGCTACGCTCGCGGTATGGGCTCGTGCTTCGCACTCGCGGGTTTGGGGGGCATGCTGCAAAGCCACACCGGCCGCAGGCCCTATCCCCTCGCGCCGAAGGCAGCGAGCTACACCGCGCGAAGCGCCCAAACCGCGAGGCTGTACAGAACCATCCCGACCGGAGATGCTAATTTCTATGCGCTACCTACTACTCATTCTTATTCTGGTGACGCCCAGTACACTAAGCCAAACCTTTGATCTCCAGCATCAGCGCTTTACTGAGGTGTTGCAGCAGCATGTGGTGGTTTATAATGAAGGCCTGAAGTCTGCGGTCGACTACGCCACTTTGGCATCAGCACCCGAACCATTAAACAGCTACCTGAGAATGCTGTCAGCAGTAACAGAGAAACAATATCAACAGTGGAGCGACAGCCAGCAATTAGCCTTTTTAATCAACGCCTATAACGCCTTTACCCTACAGCTAATTATCGAAAACTTTCATACGTTTAAATCCGGCAATGCTGAATCCATCAGGGATTTAGGGGGCTTTTTTACCAGCCCCTGGGAACAGGAATTCTTCACCTTATTGGGCGAGAAACGCACGCTGGATTGGCTAGAACACGAAAAGATACGTGTCGACTTTGACGAGCCGCGCATTCATGCGGCACTTGTTTGTGCCGCCGTCAGTTGTCCCAAACTGCGAGCAGAGGCGTTTGTTGGCGACAAACTTGAGCAGCAGCTCGACGACCAAATGGTGTCGTTTTTACGCGATCGCAACAAAAACGGCATCGACGACCGGGGTCTGTATTTATCGAAGATCTTTGACTGGTATGCTGAGGACTTTAAGCAAGTCAACGAGGCAAGCGTTCGTGAGTATATGCGCCAATATGCACAGGCTTTAGCGGATAACGAAGAGCAGCGTCAGCGCTTAACAGAAACCGATATTGCCATCCGCTACACCGACTACAACTGGAATTTAAACAGTAGGTCGCGCTTACAGCGCGACTGAGAAGTGAGGCTCGTGCCAGAGGCACGAGCTACAGCGGGCACGAGCTACAATGCGGCTAAGAACTCACGGATGCGTTCGGCGTTTTTACCGACGTCGCTGCGACCGACGCGGGACTTACTGCGGATATCCAAATGGGTCTGGCCGTCTACCGACTCGATACGGATGACCACGTCGTCTTTAAAGCCAAACCAGGTGGTGGTGTCGGTTGCTTCAATACGGCCTTCGTCTTCGTTGGCTTCAACAATTTCCCAGCCCATGTCGTTGGCCGCCTGCAGAGCTTTGGCAAACACCGCGTTAACGTCTTCAGCGGTGGTATAGGTCTGCAGATCCGGGTAGGCTTCACGTTGCTGCTTTGCCGTTTCCTCGCCGGCATATTCTACCGGGTTTGGTGCATCCGCACGCAATGGCGCAATGGCCTCAAATTGCGGAGGGTTAACCAAGTCGGTCGAAATATCATGGATGGGCGGTACCGATGTGGCCGTTTGGTATTGGCTGAACGGCAGGTAAAACGCAATCGCTGCGGCAATGACGGAAAGCACCGAAGCACCGGCTCGAGCACCGGCCGGGCGACGAAAAATAAAAAACAGAACATTAATGACGACGGTGGCGGCTGCCACGTAAGCCGCATACCGCAACAACAAGAAAGCGGTTCCTAAACTGATCAACTCAGACTGATAAAGAGGCCCGGACACAGCCAGCACAATGACGGACAAAAAGCCCAGCAGGATAAACAAGTTTTGCAACGTTTTCATAGCGTACCTATTGTTGTAATGTGTTGTTATTCAACAGTATAGGTACGCTTAATTGATAAAGCGAGATCTACGGTGCTTTACGAATAATGGCCTTTTCGCCCTGTTCACTCAATTGTCGCACCACCTGCTGCGGCACAAAGGTCTGTGCCACGCTTACCACGTCTTTGCTGTTAATATCCACCAGTCGCGCGGTAACCATCACACCGGCACGGTGTTGAGCCCAGGTACCCACCACCACATGGGTAACCGGTAAAATTTCATCAATTTCCAGGTAATCGCGGGTTAAGGCAAAGTCGCCATCGGCGGTTACCCGAATAAAGTCGGTGGTTTTAAAGTCCAGTAACGGCATTTCCTGACGATGCATTTCGGTCATCAACTGCTGAGCCAGGGTTTGCGCAAAGGGTGTTCCTTCGTTGTAATCAGACGTCACGTTACTGAAGGTGGTAACGCCAATGGTGGCCGCCGATAAATCTGCGTTAGCATGGTGTACAAGTTGCTGAGCGATATCACTGGCGTATTGCGAGCTGCCCGGTTGTTGATACGGCTTTTCGTAGCTGGACAAGCGCGCTTTGGCATCCGGCTTCGGCAGCACCGTACATCCGCCCAACACCAGCGCGCTGATCAAACCGATGCAGAGGTAGTGTTTCATCGCGGTCCCCTTAAAAATTACGTTGCAGTTTGCCGCCAACCATCTCGCTACGGCGGTTATCGGCATACAAGTGCTTAGGTACAAAGCGATTGGCTGAGGCCAGCACCTGCTGTGATGTGCGGTCGATAACCCGCAGGTTAACGATGACACCCCCCTGCTCCGGCGCCATCGTACCCACCAGCACCCAGTCCAGTAACGGTTGCTGATTGAGTCGTTGCGGATCGCGGGTCAATAATGTGGCGCCCTGCTTGGACAAACTCACATAATCCTGAGCCCGATAGTCGATTAAGCGCACGTTACGTTCCTGCAGGTGAGTGTACAGGCTTTCACTCAGCTGATGACTAAGGCCTGTGACTGAATCGTGCGGATGCGGCAGCGCCAGCGAGTCCGCCATCACCCAGCGCGTCAATCCCAATTGTGAAAAGCCGTCATCGGCTCCCTGGCGCTTTAATTGCACCACCAGTTGCTCCGCTAAATCATCGGCCACGCCCTCGTAGGTGTTGGCTTTATGAGCCGCTACCAAAGGGCTCAACACCAATGTCAGCAGCAATAAACCCGCGCGTAACATAAAACTTCTCCGCTAATGCCTTGTTACGCTGTTATCGGCCGTCGAGGTAAATAATTGAGGGGAATTTTTGTGTCGTGCCAAAGGCACGACGTACTCGACATCACAGGTTTAGGGCTGAGAAAAGCGTGTCGCGATAGCCGTTACCGATTTTTAATTCGGTACCGTCACGCAGAGTGACCAGCGAAAACCGCCCCAGCTCACTGCTGATTTCTTTAATATGATTCAGGTTTACGATCGCTGAACGATGAATGCGTAAAAACATCGAAGGATCCAATTGTTGGGTCAGGTTATGCAAGGTTTCCCGGTGCATATACTTACCGTTTTGTGCGTGGATCTCAGCGTAGTTCGCGGCACCCTTGATCCAGCGAATTTCTTCCAGTGGTACAAGTTCGATCTTACCGACAGAGCGAACAGGAAACACTCGTTTCATAGCTTTAAATGGCCCATCCCTTTCCATTAGCGTTTCTACAGGATGGTAGGGAAGGAAAACACGAAAAGCAGAATATGTGACAAGCGCGTCGAGTGAGTTTTTATAAAGCACGGATTTGGGGACTGTCACAGTAACTCCTGACCAATATAAAGCGTTAAAGTGTAGCGTGCAGGCAATAAAAAACCCCCGCCGAAGCGAGGGTTTTGCTGTCTGACATCGGCTTATCGTCCGATATCATCCAATTTAGAATGTATATTGAACACCAGCATATGCTCGACGTCCCACAAGGTCATAAAGCGGATTGCCCGTATAACCTGGAGGAAGTTTGTCGAACACATTACGAATACCCGCGTTTACATTGAAGTTCTCGCTGAAATAGTAACTCGCAGAAACATCATGAGTCACAATAGAACCAACGTAATTAGGAGAGACGTTCTCATAAGCTTCAAGACGTTCAGTTACGTCAAAGAGAGCTGAACGATCTAGGTAACGTGATGACCAGTTAACCGACACGTCATCCAGACGATATGTCAACGACATACGCGCCTGCCACTCTGGATCGCCCACTTCTCCAACCTCATCGTTATTCAATTCCGGCTGGTCTTGGAATTCAAACGACTCCAGCTCAATTAGATGGTTGATAAATAAGTTAGCCGACAATGAGCCAGGCAGATTGTACTGTTCCAATTCAGTACGATAATTAATATCGACTTCTACCCCGCGAGTATTGAGTGCAGCAGCATTCAGATAGCCGGAACGTACCTGTGTGATATCGTTAGTTTGCTCATCACGGTCAACCTGAGAACAGAATGTTCCTGACGGGCCTCCCTCTGAGTCAACACAGTTATTTACGACGGTTTGTGCACCGATAAAGGTAATCGCGTCTGAGATTTCAATGTCATAAAGGTCAGCAGTAATTGAGAAGTTCTCAAGGAACGATGGAGTATACACGATACCAAAGGTCATCGAATCCGACTCCTCCGGAGCAAGATCAGGATTACCACCTGAGATTAGCTCGATACTTACGTTGTCATTAGCCTGAAAGCCCTCAGGCACCCCTAATGCCTGGCAGTTAGCTGCCCGATTAGGGTTTTGATTGATATTATCAGCATCACACGGGTCTGAAACATTAGCAAAGCCTGGAGACTGAGGACTAAATGCTTCAGTGATATTTGGAGCGCGAACGGCTTGTCCTAATGTTCCACGTAAGCGCACATCATCAATAGGACGATAAACCAACCCTACTTTCCACGCATCAGCTGTACCAGCATGAGAATAGTCGGCCGTGCGAAATGCCGCATCAATGCTTAATTCTTTTGCGAAATCTAGGTCGCGCAAAATAGGTAGATTAACTTCGGCAAAAAACTCACTTACATCATACTCACCGTACTCATTTGGAGTAGCTGCGTTCTGAGTCAACCCACGACGAGTGAACTCGTCAGTAATGGTCGTTGATGTTTCTTCGCGATACTCAAAACCGAATGCAACATCTACTGGACCACCCTGAAGTTCGAACATCCCCGTAGTATCCGTTACAAATGAGGCTCCCAAGTACTCTTGAGTAATTTTGTCTTCTCGAGTTACGTCAGCAGACACATAATCAATTGCTTCTTGTGATGCTTGGCCAAAGCCAAACGGATTATAAGCAACGCAGTTTTGCGGATTAACGTCTGCTTGGGATGGATCTGCACATACAGCTTCACCAGTTTCTGGATCAATCACAGAATTAACTGCTGCGGCAAAGTTACCGGGGATAAGTGAATTCAACGTCTGACGTTTATTCGATGTTTCCCCATAAGAATAATAGAAATCGTAATCTAAAAAAGTACTTCCTAATGGTACGGCACCTTTAACACCTGAAACCACTCGGAAAGTCTGACGCTCATTGTCTGCAGAACGATTGCCCCATTCATCGAAGAACTTAGCCATACTGACAAATGATTGGCCATTGTCGAGCAGCTCTTGACGAAGAGCTTCGTCTATAAAGGCGTTATTTGCTACATCAATTGTAATATTACCAAACCTGAAAGAAGGTTGGAACTGTTGCTCGACATCAGCACGCGAGTACTTAAAATCACCATAGAACTGTGCATAATCGTTGAAATCAAAATTAAACGTAGAGCCAACAGTCTCACGACGCACATCAGGCTGATAGTTCACGTAATCTTGACCAAAGAAGCAGGTGTCACAACCATCTGGAAAACTGCCAAATGCAAAGCTGTTTGTTCCATCACGCTCTTGCTGCAGAATCGGATTACCATCAGGTTGGAAGGTATAGCGTGGGCCACCTCCAAAAGGATTAATTACACCGAACCGGTTAATCATTTCAGAGCCAACGTTACGGACAAAAAGGCGATCCGGAATACCATCTAACCGACCAGTGTCTTCTGGATTAAGAATTGTACCCCAGCGTTCGAACTGACGGATATCATTTTCCATTGTTTGTTGAAGTCGCGTTTGCGTCATAAAAAATGTAGCATTCCCACGACCATTCATGAAGTCACCACCACCAAGGATAGTAAACTGGTGTGACTTTGCGCCAACACCCTCAGTTGAGCCTGAGCCGGTAGCGCTGAATTCCAATCCTTCGTAATCGTCTTTAAGTATGACGTTAACAACACCAGATACTGCATCCGAACCATAAATAGCAGATGCGCCCCCAGTAACGACCTCAACACGCTTGATCATGCTTGAAGGAATACTAGACAAGTCAACCTGTGCAGACCCGGGCTGACCGGCAACATGACGTTTACCATTAACCAAAACCAAAGTACGGGCAGCGCCTAAGCGACGTAAGTCCGCAGAGCTTACGCCTGCGCTTGCGTTTGACTCGCGGTTACCGATTACTGTATCGGTTGCACCGATCGCCGGTAACTCAGCAAGTATCGAACCTAAATCGGGAGTACCAAACCGTTCGATATCTTCTTCACCTAGACTCAATAAAGGCGCTGCTTGTGCTAACTCTGGTCGCGCAATCCGCGATCCTGTTACCTCGATACGTTCAACTTCCTCTTCAGCCTCAGCCTCTTTGTTAACTTGCTGCTCCTGCCCTATTGCTGGAACCGCAAAGAATGCTGAGCTCACACCTGCAAACAAAATCGTTCTTATAGAACGAGCCAATAATGACTGTTCGTTCATGTTCAGTCTCCCTGAATATTTTATTTTTATTTTCCAGTTGTCTAGTTTTTTCTTTTCATAACAACCGGTCATTATGCAGAGCGACCATACTTATAGTTCGCTCTCAGCAAGAAGAAAAACATATTTTCAAACTTTTTACAACAGTTTTGCAACACTTGTTTCAATCTATTTACAAGCTTGTACACATTGTCCGACGATTCCTGTTTCCGGAAACTGAACCGACTGGACCTTCACATCTTTAAAACCTGCTGCTTCAAACTGCTGTTTTAGTTGTTCTCCGCTGCCTGCCTGTTCAACCGCTTTAACCATGGTCGTAAGTCGGGCTTTGTGATCACTCAAATTGCTTAAATAATCGTTGAAAACGTGGTTAGCTTCGGCGGCTTTACCCTGCCCGGCAGCTTGTAAAATGTGACGTACAGCCGGGACGAAGTTGGTGCGATGAAAGGCCGCATCGTTGCGATGTTTTGCGGCAAGCTGGTTAAGCTTTTGCTGGGCAATTTGTGCATTTTTTGGCAACGGCTTACCGGCTGCTTTTAAAATCGCCGTATACAAAGGCTCGACCGACTTTTTCAGGTGTTTTATCAGCGTCGGTAACAGCTCATAAACCTTCCGACTGGTTTGCACAATAACCGAGTCTTCCGAGTGCACCAGGGCGATAACCATGCCACCACGCTTAAGGTTTTTATGCAGGTGCGGTAAGCCTTTTGCCATATCGCCGTATTCCAGCCCATAGTGGGACACGATGGTGCCGAACTTCTTATTCGACGGCAGGGTAAAGCGCTCGTAAGGTGTTTCGCCGTGCAGCTTAAGCTTGTCGTTAGCCGGTTTGATCACGGCCGAATCGACCCCAATCAGATCAAATTTCTTACCTTTCTTGTCAGCGAATTCACTAAGCCACTGCGGCACGATACCGTTACCCGTGGCTACATCCAGAATCGGTTGCTTCGGCTCTGTTTCTTCCATCCGCTCAAACCAAAACTTACGCATTTGATAATTTTGCAGCGTCGATTTTTCGTCCAGAAATGCCGCAAATGCGCCCTTTTGCCAGAACACGGACCATGGATTTTGTTTATTTGACATAATACGACTTCCTTACGCCAGTTTATTATTATTTAGCTATCTGTTAGACAAAAAAAACCCGGCCGGAGCCGGGTTTTTCATCGTTAATCACTATCGATTAAAACTTAACTCCAACACGAGCATACCAGTATTGGCCAGCTGTGTCATAAGAAGAGTTCAAGGTATTCATATCGTTATTGTTAGTAACGTATGGAGGCTGCTTATCGAACAAATTACGTGCACCCAGAGTAAAGGTGGTCGTGTTGTTAACAAAGTAGCTCATTTGAACGTCGTGATAAACGTAGCTGCCAACTTCTGAAGACAGATCGTCTTCTGAGTAGTTGATGTCGGTTACGCCGTCCTGGAAGCGAGTGATCCAGCTCCAGTCGAAGTCACCGCTCTGGTAGCCCATGGTCAAGTTAGTGCGCAATTCTGGGAACGCAGCAACACGGCCACCAAAGTTGGTGTCAGCACCGAATTTACCCGCCAGCTCCAGCGTTTGTGCACCTTCTTGTGCCAGGTACTTGTACTCATCCAGGATGGTACCGTCAACGCGCAGGTTGAACATACCGTCGCCCAGCTCAGATGCCCAGTTGATGTCGAAATCAAGGCCTGAAGTGGTGAAGGTAGAGATGTTCGCTGTACCCGCTAAGATACCCGCCATGTAACCTTGTGAGTCACGGAAATCAGAACCTGAGTAACCCGGACGACCTACGGCTTCTGAACCTAAGATCAGGTCACATGACGCAGCACTGAAGTTATCACTGTTGTAACACTCAGAGATAATCGCAGAAGTGCTTGGTGCACCTAAACCGTCTTCGATTTCGATGTCGTAGTAGTCAACGGCGACGCTGAAGTTCTCGATGAACTCAGGCTGATAAACGATACCCATGGTGAAACTTTCAGACGTTTCTGGTTTCAGATCCGGGTTACCGCCAACCAGGGTTGAAGACTGGTTGTTATCCAGGTTGAAGTCACCTGGCAGGCCTTCTGCGGCACAGTTCGCTTTTACGGTTTCGCTCGCGTTACTGTTCGCGTAGTTAATGCACGGATCGGTGTAGCTGATGTTAGACTCTACCTGTGGCGAGTACAAATCACCGATACCTGGTGCACGGAAACCTTCCGCGAACGTTGCACGAACCAACATACCGTCAGTCGGTACGTACTCTAAACCAAACTTGGTTGTGGTTTGAGCGTCAAGGAAGTCGTAGTCTGAACGACGAACGGCTGCTGACAGGTCAAGACGATCAACGCCTGGCAAGCCAACCAACAACGGTGCGTTGATTTCAACGTACGCTTCCTGAACGTCATAAGAACCTTCAGTTGGTTCAGCTGCAACGCTGTAGATTTGACCTAAGATTGCGCCGCCGTCAGGCTGGTTCTGGTACTCTTCCCAACGCTTCTCAACACCAAATGCCCATGCAACTGGACCCGCAGGCAGGCTTAATGAACCAGTATCACCGGTTAAGTTAGCCATCAACTGCTTAGTCGTCGCACGGTCAACTGGCGAGTTTGGAATGGTTGCGTAGTCTTGGAATTCTTGTGTGAAAGTACCTTCCTGGAACGGGTTCCATACACCAGGGCACTCTTCGTCTGCCGCACACAGTGTTGGATCCAACAAGGTGCCGATACGCTCTGGGTTTGAACGACCGTATTCTACACGGCTGTCAACATAACGTGAGTAGTTGTAAGAAACGTCCCACGCCCAACCGTTGTCCAGGTAACCTTCAAGGCCGAATACCATACGGTAATCAGAGAAGTCCTGAGTGAATGAACGGCCACCGGTTTCTGCCAGACGACGGTAGATAACCAGCTCTTCACCGATAGGGTTGTTTGGGTGATCAGCCGCAACGGTTGGTCCCCAGAACGTACCTTCTGCAGCCATCAACTGGTCTGATTGGCGGTTAGTGAAACCACCTTCCATGAATGCGGTCAGGTCACGAGTTAGCTCGTAGTTAGCTGAGGCATTGATAGAGAACAGATCCTGAGGCGTTACCATGTAACTTGCAGGGGCGAAGTTGTACGCGTCTTGCTGACCGTTGTATGGACGAACTTCGCCAGTGACCGGATCAACAACAAAGCTGGTGCCTGCGTTACCTGAGTTGTACTGTGAATCTGGGTCTAGTGCAGACCAGTTACCGTAAGGGATAGTTGAAGAACCACCGGGTACTAGCTCACCGCCAGACTCGCTGTAAGGAACTTTCGAGAAGTCACGATCGCCCTGCCAGATTGGGTTACGGTTTTGGTATTCAAGCGCTAAGGTTACGTTACCTTTGTCGCTGGTTGCGCCAATAACACCCGATACTTTGGTGGTTTCGCCGTCACCTTCACCAGTCAGGTCGTACTGAGCTGAGAACTCAGCGCCTTCGAAATCGTCTTTGGTGATGAAGTTGATAACGCCGGCAATCGCGTCAGAACCATAAATGGTTGAGGCGCCGTCACGCAATACTTCAACACGCTGAATGTATGCCATTGGGATAGAGTTCAAATCGCCTGAAGCGTAACGACGACCGTTGATCAGGATCAGGGTACGTGCTGAACCCAGACCACGTAAGTTAGCTGAAGCGTAACCTACAGAGCCGTTGTTAGTGTTTGAACCGTTGTAACCACCGTTCATCGAAGGAATGTTATGGATGAAC
The DNA here is from genome assembly GCF_002968395.1 of Idiomarina sp. OT37-5b. Lineage (NCBI taxonomy): Bacteria > Pseudomonadati > Pseudomonadota > Gammaproteobacteria > Alteromonadales > Idiomarinaceae > Idiomarina > Idiomarina sp. OT37-5b. Next base: position 616,409 of record NZ_CP027188.1, on the reverse strand, counting down.
TTTTCCATGGTGGTGAAGCCAGAGTTTTCGATCGCTTCTGCGTCAAAAACGGTGATAGGGCTTGCTGTTTCTGTGTCCGTACGTTTGATCCGAGAACCCGTTACCTGAATGCGTTCTACGTCGTCTGCGCCACTGTCCTGTGCAGCTACCAATGCTGGGAAGCGTGACTACTCACCGCCTTATCAGGCGATGCTTCTTACTTCATTAGCCGTTGCTCGATAGTATCGAGGCTTACGCAGCTTCCATAAGCAGAGACGACCGTCCAGCCGCCTTTAATTCCAGAATGCCTTTATCACGGATATTAAAGGCGGCATTTAAGTCGCGATCTATATCCGTCGTTCCGCAAGACGGGCAATCCCATTTTCGAACAGACAAGGGCATTTCTTCCATTTTATGACCGCAACAATGGCATGTTTTAGAACTGGCGTACCAATGGTCGAGCTTGACTAGGTATTTGCCTTGCTCTTTCAGTTTGTATTCCAGTTTCGCAACAAAGCTATGCCATGCGGCATCGGCTATGTGTTTTGCCAGTTTACGGTTTTTCATCATATTGGCCGATTTCAATGTCTCAACTATCACCGCTTGGTTTTCGTCAACGAGAGTTCGAGAGCGTTTGTGTTGAAAGTCGGCACGAGCGTTTGCTGCTTTTTCGTGGCATTTTGCAACCAACAAACGAGCCTTTGCTCGGTTGGCGCTCCCTTTAGCCTTACGAGACAACTGGCGCTGCTTACGTCTGAGATTTTTCTCAGCGCGTTTTACAAATCGAGGGTTGGCAGTCTTTCTGCCGTTTGATTCGATGGTGAAGTGAGACAGCCCCAAATCAACACCTGTAACCTTGCTTACAGTGCGAAGTAATGCAGGCGCTTCGACTCCATCATCCACAAGAATTGATGCGTAAAACTTACCTGTTTTACTCAAACTGACAGTAATGCTTTTTACTGCACCCGTAATTTCACGATGAATATTTGCCTTTACAGGCTGCATCTTGGGCAACTTAACAGCCCCATCCAGCACTTTAACACCCACACAGTGGTAACTCGACTGTTTGCCGTGCTTGCGTTTAAATTGCGGGAATTTGGCTTTTAACTTCGGGTTGAAGAAGTTGTCAAAGGCTTGGTGAAGGTTGATGACCGCCTGCTGTAAGGCGATTGAATCATATTGTTTCAACCAGTGGTATTTTCGTGATGTCTTAGCAACGGCAAGCAGCGGTTTTATGTCTTTTTTGGGGTTCAGCGTAATCCTGCGCTTGCGATATATATGAGACTTTAAATGCAGAGCCTTGTTGTACGCGAAACGCACAGCGCCAAACTGAGCTATTAAAAACTCAGCCTGCTCTTGAGTTGGGTAAATGCGTACTTTTGTCGCTCTTAACATTTAAATCATGAAACTGTATAGATAACCAGTATTCTCCTGATATAGCTTTGCTTGTCAAGGACGTTGAGGCCTCGCCTCAATCGCCTTATATCCCCGCCCGATTGGGCGAGGGTTTACGGCGAAATTGCTAAAGTCGTCGCGATCCCAGCCGCGGTCAGGCTTTTTTGAAGGTACTACGTTTCATGAGAAAACTCCCTGGTACGTCTTTTTGTTAGTTTTGCTTAAAACAAGCGCAACTGTTTTACTCGGTGCAAGTACCGAATTCAACTGATCGGGGAGTTTTTTGAGTTTCTTGGCCACTTTTTGGCCTCAATGCGCACTTAGTCTTCAAATGTTTTATTATTTAATAACAGCTGTTATTAGAATGTGAAAAGACGGCCCGGAGGCCGCCTTTAGTACACAAGAATAATAATGCTGAGAGTTTAGAAGCGGAACGTTACGCTACCAAACACATAACGACCCAGCGCATCGTGGTAACCAGGGATAGTGTTACCGTTCAGGCTGTTCACGTCACCGACGATTTCTGGTTCTTTATCCAACGCGTTGTTCATACCGAACAGAACGGAGATGTTGTCTGTTACGTCGAAGTTTGCGTTCAAGTCTAAGTAGCTTACAGAAGCCAGACCGTCGCCAATTAGCTGGTCAGTCGAGCCGTCATAGTCCACTTGACCATTAAAGCGCCACTTAGCTCCAACAGTCCACCAGTCGCCGGTGCTGTATTTGAAGTTCATTGAATGACGCCATTCAGGTTGTGGGAAGCAGTCTGAGCTAATGATACCAGCACAGTCGTACGTCGTACCTGCCAACCCAGGAACCGTGGTGACTTCTTTGGTCATGTAGTAAGTACCAGTTAAGCTGACCGCTAACTGACCACCACCGATTTCGGTGTTGTAATTGAAGTTTGCGTCGATACCGGTGTTTTTAGACTGCGCCAAGTTGACGTTGGTTGCAGTAACAAAACCATTGGTACCACGCCACAAGTCACCAGCTGGACTACGGGTGATTGCATCACAGTATTGCGCATCGCCAGTTTCAGCACACTGACGGACAATAAGTTCGGCAGAGATGGTACCGATACGGTCTTCCATCTCGATGTCCCAGTAGTCAATCGAGAAGTTAAAGTTGTCTAAAGGGTTACCAACAATACCGAACGTAACGGTATCTGCCAGCTCTGGGTCTAGATCCGGGTTACCACCAAAGACACCGTTGTACTGACCAGCTGGGTTTGGCGCAACATTGCCGTATTGTGACGCACTCATACCGGTAAGCGCACATTGCTGTTGCGTGTACTCAGGGCTATCACCTGCACATGGATCCACACCTGACCACAGGCCAAGTCCCTGTTCAGCAAAAAGTTCTGCTACGTTTGGTGCACGTACTGCACGGTTGAACGTACCACGAACCTTATAATCATCGTTAACTTGCCAATCAACGGCAAATTTGTACGATGGTTCACCGCCAGAGGTGTTGTAGTCTGAGTAGCGATAACCCAAGTCAAGTACTAAGCTGTTTGCCCAGCTCACGTCTTCTACTACTGGAATGTTGATCTCAGTAAATACTTCAGAAACGTTATAACCACCGATTAAGCTGTTAGTCGGGCCACCTTGACCGGACAGCGCGCCCATTTGGTAAACTTCATCCGCCACACGTTCGAAGTCAACTTCACGGTTTTCAACACCAAATACTGCCGCGATGTTGTAGTTTGATGACGGCAGACTATAGCCCGTTTCACCGGTAACATAGCCGTTAATAATACGCTGAGTTGTTAAACCGGTTAGAGCCGCTGTACCACCTAGAGCACGTGCCGCTGCCTCAGTAACACCTTGATAGGTGAATACTTCATAAGGAATACAGTCACCGGTACAAGCGTCAGCACCTGATGCACCCAGCACCTGAGCCATGCGTGGAACGTATAAGTCATTGATGTAAACAGACGATGAAGACGTCGCACCGTACTGGAATGACACATCATATTCCCACATACCGCTTAAGGCACCATTGGCACCTGCAACGATACGATAAGAGTTGTGCTCCAGATTGTTTACACGTGGACCACCTTCAACGTTACGCTTACCGATGTAAGCCAAAATTTGGTCAGTATCGCTACCAAACTGATCGCGGAACTGTTGACGTTGTGCGTCGTTGAAAACGTCGCTGTCAATATCAAAGACGAAGTTTTGGAAGAACACACCAGACTGCGCAATCTGACCAGCGGTGCGGTCTTGCATGTAACTGGTTTCCAAATATGGGCGGAAATTATCATTCACTTCGTAGTTAACAAATGAGCCAAACGTGTAGCGGTCATTTGGACGCATGAAGTGGTTGATCGGCGCATAGTTGTAAACGTTGTCACTGAAAGGTTCAAAGGTGCTGTTTTCAGTTAATGACCAGAACACTTCTTGGTCAAAGTCAGCCGCGCCACCAACGATTGGAGAAATGAAGAAGTTAGGTACCGGTGCCGTTGCAGAACCACCACATGTTGTACCCGCACCGTTCAAAGCACAGGATGAATAATCGCGTTGAGCTTGCAGTAACTCTTCGTTGGTACGGTACGTCGCGTAGAACGTCGCGCTACCTTTACCGCCAGCAAACAAGCTACCACCAGAAACGTCGATGGTGTATGTCTTACCGTCAATGCCTGAACCGTCGGTCGGATAGTCGTAACCCGCTTCGTCCATCAAGCCCTGCATGTAGTCGTTGCTGTTGTCATGCTGGTAGCCTGACGTACCAATAGAAACGTCAAAGCCTTCCATGTCTTTTTTCATGACAAAGTTAACAACACCGGCGACCGCGTCGGAACCGTAGACCGAAGAACCACCACCGGTTAACACTTCGACACGCTCAATCAAAGCCGTCGGGATTTGGTTGACGTCAGCAGCCTGTGAGTATACGCCACCTGGCTGTAAACGACGGCCGTTAACCAGTACCAAGGTACGCTGAGCACCCAAACCACGAAGGTCAAGGTTAGCAACACCCGCTGCGCCGTTAGCAACAAACGAGTTTTGCGCTGCAGTTTCTAACTGAGGTAATGTTGCCATCAAGTCTTCCACACGGGTATAACCTGATGCTTTTACTTCTTCTGAGGAAACCATCTCGACAGGAGATGCCGTTTCCATATCGGTACGTTTAATACGTGAACCTGTTACCTGAATACGCTCAACGTCTTCTTGAGCACCGTCTTCTTGATTATCTTGCGCTAACGCAACTGCTGGGAAGCTGATAGCCCCCGCGATAGTTGCCGCAAGCAAACTTTTGCGAAATGTCGTGTTATTCATGAGTTAAAACTCCCCGGAACATTTATTGTTATCACCCACAATAACTGTGGATGATTAAAAGTTAGCAAGAAGTTATTTTAATGTAAACACTTTGTAACGCTTATGCGATCAAATTGTTGTAAGTATGTTGAACTAAATAACCAGCACCTTGTCGCCTTTTTGTCGTATTCATAAAAAAACCGCCCCAAAGGAGGCGGTTTTGATTAAAGACATTATAACTTAAAGTTTAGAATGATTGCTCAAACTTCAAGAATACTGTGCGACCTAATACATCGTACAATGTCCAGCTCACGTCACGATAATCACGGAAGCCGTCATACCAAGACGTTCCTTCTTTATCGAATACGTTGTTAACACCTAAAGTGATACGGCCATCATAAGCATGCGTGTACGATACCTGAACGTTATGCTTAACGTAACTTGGGATATCTTGCAAATACGTTACGCCGTATTCTTCGTTACCAGAATCTTGTGGACCAATGTAATACGTCGCCCACGCAGCGCCCCAGTTTTCGTATTTCCAATCTACGGCAAGATTAGCACGCAGCTCTGGGAAATCCTGGAGGCCAGCATAGTCAAACGGGTCCGCTTCTGGAGTTGTTTGCTCAACATATTCACGAACGTAACTTGCTTCACCTTTAACACCGAAGTCACCGTAAGCAGTACTTAGGTTGTAATTAGTTTTGAAGTCAAAACCAGACGTTTCAAGGCTCGCCATGTTTTGGTCAAAGCTATACATCACGTCAATTTTACCCGTTGCTGGATCACGCACGACGGCAGGGTTTGAGCCAATACCGTTTTCACGTTCTTCAGCTAGCAAACGAGAAACGCTAACGGCTTCAATTTTATTGTCCAAAGAAATGTCGTAGTAAGACAGTTCCGCTGACCAATTTTCTGTGATGTTGTAAACACCACCCAAGGTCAAAGAGTCACCTTCTTCGGGCTGCAGATCTGGATTACCACCAAACCAAGTTTTGTGCTGAGTACCTGATTCAGCACAGTAAACTGGGTCAGAGTTTTGTGGCTGATCACACCACAGTGTATCAACAGCGGTTTCGAAGCTAAGTGCTTGTGACGAGAACATTTCGCCCATGTTAGGAGCGCGGAATGACTCACCCCAGCTCGCACGTAACAACAACGAATCGGTTGCACGCCATGCAACACCTAACTGAGGAGATACGTTATCAAAGGTACCGCTAACAACTTGTGCGCCAACATCACCTGACTGGTCGTATTCGTCGTAACGAACGGCCGCGTTCACGTCAATGTCGAATGGCAGTGTAGTTTGCAATTCTGCATATACTGAGGTGCGGTCACGGTCAGCGAATACGTCATCACCGCCTGAACCACCGGAAACGTTGCCCGACGCAGATTGAGGATCGCTCTGTTGAGTAAATTCAATCTTCTCGTACTCAGCACCAATAACACCTGACATCGATACGTCACCATTGTCAAACAACAAGGTAGACGCAAAGCCGTCAATTTGTGTGCTATCAAACTCGGCACGGTATAAACCAGTATGAGCTGCCTGGCTATACAGGTCAGTCATTTGCGAGTTCCAGTCTTCATAACTCATGTCAGTGGTGTTAAGGATATCGTATTCACCGCTGTCAATCAGACGCTGCATTGTCACGTCATTGATTAAGTTAGAGTTAAATGACCGTGTAGTTGACTTGCTATATTGGCCGTTTAATTCCCAATCGACACCATTACCAATATCGATGAAACCTATAAGTCCACCTAAAAAGTCAACATTGTTAATTTCGGTGCGTGTGTCACGCTCACCAATCTGAGCAGAACGCATAAACAACGTAAGGTCTTCACCCGTGTTGTTCATTGGATTGTCTGCAGTCATTACAGGGTATGTAGTTGATACCGGCGTTCCCGCATAACGTGTGTCAGTTTGTGACATTGATGCACTTGCGCGGCCCCGGAAACGTAAGTCGTTGGTCAATTGATAGTTAAAGTTAGACAAAATTGAATTTTGCTCTACATCACCATAGAACTTGGTGACTTCGCCATAACTATAAAGACAACGACCATCACTGCTTGGAACAGTATTAGGCGCAGTTTCACAAAAGTCTGCAGTGTAGTATTGATTTGCTCCAGCTGCATTAGGTACTGCGCTGAATGAAGAATAAGCACCGTATGTTGGATCGTCTAACTTCCAAAGGTCACGGTCAAAAACGGCGTCGCTACGGTAGTTTTCAAAGGTAAAGGTGATATTACCCTTGTTCGTTGAGAAGCCAGTTGCTGCGGTAAAACGATCGCTGTCGCCGCCTTCTACACTTGGGCGTTCTAGGTCGTAAGAAAACTTCAGGCCATTGAAGTCTTTTTTGGTGATGATGTTGATGACACCGGCAACAGCGTCAGAACCGTAAACCGCTGACGCGCCTTCACGCAAAATTTCAATACGTTCTACGATCGCCATTGGAATACGCGACGTGTCCGCAGCAGCACCTGAGCTCGAGCTGGTACCAGGCATGCGTCGGCCATCTAACAGTACCAACGTGTAGTTTGCTCCTAAGCCACGCATGTTAACGTTGCTCGTCGCGCTACCGCCAGAACCATAACCAGATACGCCGCGCCAAGAACCAAAGCTGTTTACGGCTGCATTATTAAGCACGTCAGCTACTGTTGGCTCACCTGAAATTTCAATGTCTTCTGCAGTGATAACCGTAACGGGTGAAGAGGTTTCCATATCCACTTGCTTGATACGAGAACCTGTAACCTCGATACGTTCAACACTTTTTTCTTCACCAGAATTTGCCTCTTGTGCATCTTGCGCAAGTGCAACCGCTGGGAAGCTTAAAGTCGCCGCAACTGCTGCTGCCGTTAAGCTTTTACGAAAAGCTAGATGTTTCATTATTATCATCTCCCTGGGGTATTTTTCTTATAACAAGCCTGCTCTTTCTAAGCCAAGCTATGGCGATAGAAAATAACAACCTATCGACTTAATGTAAACGGTTTGTTCGAAAAAAACGGCATTGGTTTGATTTTGAACGAAAAGCCAACATATGTTTTATTTTTGTTAACAAAATCCTTATTCCAAAAGCGTTTCAGCGATACCTGTATACATTTACTCTTCTTTATTCATTATTTCTTTTTATGTTTGAAAAACACCCAATAATTACAATAAAAACAAAACATTAAATAGATTTTTAGCATAACACTCTAGGCAAACGCTCACCGCTTGTTGCTTAGTCAGTTTCAAATTACCTTGCTTGTACAACATCAAAACACAGATTTTCACTACTTTTAGTCAATTGTTAGTCAAAACTTCTGAGAAAACCTGATGTTGCTGATAGAATTAACGAGCAAAATCAATCAATTCTCGGGTTGTAGCGTCATTTCCGGAAAACTTAAAAGCTTGTGCCAAAAATAGTTCAGCACACGATAACGTATCCGTTAGAGCATGATGGGATGTATAGTTTGGTAGTCCATGGCGCAAACGGCATGCGTTTAACGTTAGCTGTCCCTTTTGCGGCGGGTTACTTAGATCTTTGAACATGCTATTTTTTTCGAAAGCCAGCGTGTCAAATATGCCCAACGGCCTGAAATTTACAAAATACTGTTTTTCAATGTGCTTCAGAAAACGCCAATCCATGCCTTTGTGATGGCACACCAATACCGCGCCAGACAAGGCTCGGCTTAGCATCGCATAAGTTTGTCGTGGTTCTGAACTGTGCAAAAAATCCTGTCGTGTCAAACCATGAATGGTGGGACTTTGACCTAGCTCAAGTTCCTGCCCATGAGAAAACACATGATATTGAGCACTACCGGTATGCATCACCGGCGGTTCTATCGACATCCAGGCAATGGAGAGTACTTGGTGCTTTTTGGGATCCAACCCAGTGGTTTCAATATCAAGCGCGACATAGCGCTGCTGCGTCCAGGGCTTTTGCAGTTGTTGCCGGCGTTGATACCAATCGGCTAAGGCACCGAGAAGTTTACCCATGACTAATAACCCTGACGACTGAATTTAAGACCGACACCCTGCTGGGCTTCTTTAATGATCTTAAACGCCGACTTTAACTGACGTCGTGATAGCGTACTGAGCTCATCGGGATCCAGTGCGTTCTTCGGTTTGTCCGTATCCCACACCGCCAACTGATGATTCAACCTGAGCTGAGTCAGGAACTGCCACGCCTCAAGCAACGACTGGTTGTCGCGCCGGTTCAGCAGCTTACTGTTTTCCAGTGCTTTCAGCCGCGCCGGCGTACTCGGCATCGTAAAGCCCGCTTGCAACGCGTAAATGCGCGCGATGTCATTAATCAGGGCAATGCCATAGCGCTTGATGTCAATGGTATCGCCCTCGTCGGTATCTTCGGTTCGAAACCGGTTGAACAGCCCCAAAGGCACTGAAATACGATTGACCAAAATCGCCAGATTGCCGAGAAACATCTCATTTTGCGCCAGTTTTGCAACCTGTTCACGGTAGTTTTGATAAAAACGGTTGTTACCGACCACGGCACGACTGTCAAAAAATATCTGGCAATACATCAGTGCCTTCGGCGTCGGACTCTGGGTCCAATTACGAAATCTCGCCAGCCACTCGTCGGTGGTTCCCCGACAATCCGGATTGGACGCCATGATATTGCCCGGACACAACGGAATGCCGCATTCATGTAGCCCTTCGCAAACATATTCGCCGAGCCCCTTAAACCAGTCTTTTTGTTTATCACTAAGGCCATTAGCCAGCAGTAACCCATTATCCTGATCGGAGCTTAAGGTCTGATCTTCGCGCCCCTGCGAGCCAAACGCCAACCAACTGTATTGAGCCGGTGCTACGCCGTAATCTTTTTCATACAGTTGGATTAACTGACGGGTCATACCATCGGTCAGCGAGGCCATTAACTGGCCGACCACCGTGGTGCGCTTCACGCGGTTGGCGAAGGTTTTTAAATACTCGGGTACTTTCTGTGCTTCCTGAATCAATTGCTCACGACTTTCGGCTTTACGAATGGCGCTGATCAGGTAGACCGGCTCACTGCGTTGCTGGCGGATAAGGTCGGTCGCCGTCACCATACCCACCGGCTCATTGTTACTGTTTACCACCGGCAAGTGGTGAACATTATTGGCCGTCATCGTGGTTAGCGCGTCCAACAACGAGCGGCTCTCTTCGACCGACTCCGGCAATTGCGTCATCACCGCGGCCACGGTCACCTCATAAGACAACCCTTGAGCAATCACCCGGTTGCGCAAATCGCGGTCGGTTAAAATCCCCACCAGTTGCCCGTCATCCACCACCAGTACCGAGCTGATGCCGTGTTCGGACATGACTTTTGCGGCGTCCTGTATCGAGGTATCACTGCTCAGGCTGACCGGCGCCATGGTCACCACCGACCCGACGGTCTGCTCGGTCCAGTCATCACTGCTACCGTCATTACTGCCGCCCTTTTCGGTCAGCAACCGCTCGCCATGGGCTCGAATAAAATACTGTTCAAATTGTTTGGAGGCATTACGCAGACGATCAAACGCATGCTGAGGCAGCACATAGACAATGCCATCTTCAATCGCCGTCAAGCGATTGACAATCTCGCGGCCGGTCAACAGTGATGGAAAGCCGAACAAGTCGCCGCTTTCAAGCCGTTCAATTAAACGCCCGTCGCTGCCGCGTAAATCGTAAACTCCGGAGCGGACAATGAACAACGCGGGACGCATCTGTCGCAGGATATCGTTACAATTGTCTTCATTCATATAGACCGACTGCAATTGCGATACTGCCCACTGCCGCTGCTCGGCCTCCAGCCCGTCAAAGGGCGGGCAGTCGGTCAAAAATTTATCCGGCTCCATGGCTTGCTCCCTAACACTGTGATTTAAACCTGAGGTTTAAATCACAGTTTCACATAAAACAATATAAAAAATATTAAAAAAACATTGCCGATACATGGACGTTTTCAGAATCATGACATAACTTTATTTACGGTTCTATTTTGCAGTGTGAGTTGATCATGCTCGACCTATTCATTGACTATCTTTACGTGCTGAAATTTATCAGCATTTTTCTACTCATTGTGTTGTTTTTATTTGGTCTGGACGATCTGTTTATCGATGCCTATTACTGGCTACGAAAACTGCGCCGTAACCGCACCATATATACCCAATTTAAACATGCTGATCCCAGCGATCTGTTTGTGCCCAAACAAAAACCAATAGCGATCTTAGTGCCTGCATGGCAAGAAGTTGGCGTTGTCGGGCCAATGGCCGATGCTGCCGTTAAAGCCCTGGATTATGAAAACTATCAAATCTTTGTCGGCACTTACCCCAACGATCCAGCCACCCAAGCTGATATTGATGAAGTCTGTCGTAATTACGACAACGTGCACAAAGTTATTTGTGCGTTGCCGGGGCCAACGTCAAAAGCAGACTGCCTTAATAACATTATTGCAGCCATCATGGAATTTGAGCAGATCAACAAGTTTGAATTTAAAGGGTTCGTGTTGCACGACGCCGAGGATATGATCTCGCCACTTGAGTTACGATTATTTAATTATTTACTCATCAAAAACAAAGACCTGATTCAGATCCCGGTTTATCCATACACCAAGCACTGGTATCAATTTACCGCGGCGCATTACATTGATGAGTTTGCCGAATTGCATGGCAAGGACGTCGTGGTCCGCGAGTCAATTGCCGGACAAGTTCCGTCGGCAGGAGTCGGCACCTGTTTTAGCCGCCAAGCGATCATGAAGCTTTTACTCGAAGGTGACGGCGTTGCGTTTGATACCCGTTCTTTGACTGAAGACTACGATATCGGCTTCCGGCTTAAAAAATGGGGCATGAAGGAAATTTTTGTTCGGTTTTCTGCCGAAGCCGAAGATGCTTCATTAAGAGAAAAACACCACTTTGTGCACGACCGCGAGCATCGGGTAATTTGTGTGAGAGAATATTTCCCCAGTCGCTTTACACATGCCGTGCGGCAAAAGTCACGCTGGATTGTCGGCATCGTCTTTCAAGGCTTCAGAACGCATCGCTGGAGCAAAGACTTTCACATTAACTATTTTCTTTGGCGCGACCGCCGCGGAGTTATTGCCAATATCGTCAGCTTTCTAGCCATGTTGGTGTTCTTTCAGTTGGTGATCATATACGCCTATCAAGCCTGGGTTCCTGACGCCTATCGTTTTCTCTCGATCTTCAGCGACGATGTGATCGTGATGGTGTTATTAAGCGCCAACTTATTGATGTTTTTTAACCGTCTTATTCAGCGCTTTATTTTTACCACACAGTTTTACGGTATGACACAGGGATTCCTCTCAATCCTGCGCATGGTGTGGGCTAATGTCATCAATTTCGTTGCCGTACTGCGTGCCATTAAACTGGTTATCCTGGCAAAAGGTTCAGCGGTAGCGTGGGATAAAACACAGCATGACTTCCCTCATGTCCTGGATGCCAAAAAACGTGTCATCGGTGAACTGCTGCTGCAGCATAACCTGCTCACCGAACAGCAACTAACCGATGCGTTAATCAGTAAACCCTTGGGAATGCGGCTCGGCGCGTACTTAATACAAGAACACATCCTTTCACCGCGACAGCTGGGTGAACTGATTGCTCAGACCAGCGGCCTCTCGTTTCAGCGAGTCGACCCTTTTCAGCTCAGTAGCGACTTAATACAGAAAATTCCGGGTCGCAAAGCACTGATGTATCGGGTGCTGCCGGTCGCCTATGATGCGTCGAAAAACCTGCTGACTGTGGCATCGGAAAACGAACCGAGCAAAGTTGCGCTTGCGAGTTTGCGCCGAGCCACCAAAACATCAATCAACGTCGTGATATCACAGCCGGGGGCTGTCAGTGTTGGGCTGCGCTACTGGTATCTCAATGATGAGAGTGTCAAACAGCGCGCGCAACAGCAACCCGACCAGGACACCTATTTTGCCGTCAATGAATCATTAGGGCAGATTCTGGTTAATATGAATCTTATTGCGCCAGCAACCTTACGACAGGCGGAACTGGATTATTACGACAGCGAACCAACCACCCGGTTTGGTGATCTGTTAATTGCTCACGGCTGGCTCAAACAGGACCAACTCGATCTTGCATTGAATGAGCAAGCCCGTCGACTCAACCTATTGGCGGGAGTATAACCGTTATGAACGGCACCCTAGATCTGCCCGGTAGACGTTCTACTATGATCACCAAACGTCTTGTTTTGCCAGCACTTATTGCACTGTTACTGGCCCCGGTAAACGCAGCTCAAAATTCCACTGAGTTACTCAGCGGTCTTTCAGAATATCAGCGCTTTAAAGCCTATCCTCGGGTCGACATGGCTTATCGGCTGGTCGCCGAGGATCGTATCGCCGACGCTATTGTCGAAATTGAAAAAGCACGCGAAGCCATTCCACTCTACCGGCCGCTGGCACACTATCATGCCAACCTCCTGTTACTTGAACAGCGTTACCTTCGCGCGGCTGAGGTTGCCGCTCAATTTCCCGACGATGCCGAGTTAACCGACTTAGCGGCAGAAGCCTACAAGCAATATGCACTTAGAGCATCGACCGGCGCGGAAGATATGATCAAACTTGCCAGTCGATTACCTGTTGCTGAACGTGACGCGTTGATTCGCTTCTTTGTCTTCAACCACCAACAACTAACCAACCGCGAATTAAAAGCGCTTTATGAGTTGATCCCGGCAACGTTAGTCACTAGCGATACAGCGATACTGTTTAACCAACGATTTATCCAACAAGGTGACCGCACCGCCGTGTCTCGCTACCAACAACGAATTTGTTCCGCACGAAGCTGTAACTATCCCGAATGGCGTGCACTATTCATGGCTTACATCGAACAACAACAATTTGATCAAATTCAGCAGACCTTGAAGCGACTGCCTGAGCTCCGTCCCCGGCTTATCGACGACATTATCGAGCGAATGGTTGCACGCGGTCATTATCAGAGTTTGCTCACCGTATTGGCACCCTATATCGATAACAACTCGTTGACGCCTTCACAAGTCGCCAGGCTTTACACGGTCGCCCGTACGCTTGGCGATCAGGTCATCTCACAACAGTTGTTAGCGCAATCCGATCTGTCATGTGCCGAACGAGCGCAGCAGCAACACGAGCTTGGGCAAACCGCCGCGCTTCGAGAAACGCTCACCAACTGCCCGGTTACCGCTGAAAATGCTAAGCAGCAATTACTGCTGTTAACTGAAAACCGGATGTATGAAACGTTGGCGCACAAACGATTCGATGACGAGAAGCTGATAAAGACGCAACGTTCGGCCTTAGTAGATCACTATAACAGCAGCAAAGATTGGTCTCGGTTGGTCGCGTTGTTGTCACCTTTTCCGTTGGATCAACTGACCGCCAACGAGCGAAGGGTATTAGCAACAGCGCTAAAACAACAGCAGCGTGTTGATGATGCCAGTGATGTCGTGGTGGCGAATTGGCAACTTTCAAACGTGCCCTCCGACCTTGAACTTGCCACCTACTATTTGACCGAACAGGGGCAATACCAACGCGCACTGGCATTAATTTCCGCAGCGCTTAACGAACAGCCTGATTTATTCGACCGTTCAACGTCTCTGCGCGAGAGAGCGCAATTCATCATTGATACTCAGGTACTCTCACTGACTCCTGAACAGCGCTCACTTTTTGCATCCCTCGATCCGACCAGTGATATTTTGGTTAATGCTTTGCTGAGAAATAACGCCTGCAGTGAGGCAATGAGTCTCTATGCAACCGTATCGGAAGCGTCGAAAGATGCGATCACCTTCAATTGTGAAGCGGCCATCGACAAACGACTCGCGCGATTATTGCAGAACCTTGAAGAGCGGCCTGCCAGTCAGCAGGCAGAAGCCGCATTTCTGCTTATTGCACAGCAGGACTACGAACAAGCCGATGCCATTATCGTTGGTATCGAAGACTGGCAGGAACAGTGGCTATTGGTTGACGCACGTTTGTCGATAGCCGCACAACAAAACAATAAAGAGAAGCAACGACAGCTGTTTGCCATCGCCGACCAATTTTACGACCGAGTCGCAGAAACCGCCATTCGTAAAGCTTATTTTTATTACAGCGAGGGAGACTTTGTCGCATCCGCTCGGCAATTTAACGTCGCCTTTAATAACGACAGCGGCACACAAACAACCGCCAACCTGGAGCAAGCTGCTTACGCTAACCTTTATATCGATAAAGATACGGAAGCAAAAAAACTGCTGACTAACAGCCTCGAACAACGCCTTAACCACGTTCAGACAACAGAACATGAAGACGTCGCTAAAGCACAACAACTCTACCAAGAAGTCGACTCTCCCTGGGGCGTAACACTAGCCGGCTGGGTTGGTGACAGTTCTGCGGTGTCAGTAGTCACGGCCAATGACTTTCAAGCGGACTATTTTTTGAACGCCGAGGTCAGCTACAATCTTAACTACGACAACCGCGTTGGATCCGACATAAGTCTGGCTGTCGCAACGCTTTCCGGTGGCGAAAACACCTTTTTTGACAATGAGGAGCTTGATTTTCACTTAGCCTGGCGCCCCTGGAGCGACCAACAAGCCGTTGCGCGGTTCGGTATCCGACACAACTTCGACAGTGACAATTCACGTACCTACATCCGCGCTTCTTACGACCCGCTACAAAGCATGGCTAAGGCAAAATCGTGGTCACAAGACCATTTATGGCCCTCGCAAAGTCTGTTCTTAGATGCCATATACTACATTGATAGTGGAACTTACGGTGGTTACGCCCGCTACAAACCGAGTTATGATTTTGCCGGTCGTCAGCGGTTGTTTTATCAGGGTAGTTTCTATCCGTTTGTGCAGTATCAGTTAACCAATGACACGTTAGCGAAATCGACACTGTCAGACACGCGTGCCGGTCTCGGTATCAGTAGCCGCTCCCGTTGGGGGAAAAATCGCTACCGAGGTTATAACGTATTTCTGGAGGCATCATTAGAATGGCAGTACGTTATCAACAGCGATATTTCAAAAGAAAACGACAATGCTTTGCTGCTGCGTTTTGCGCTCTATTACTAAACGCCTGCGCCAGCAGTGTCGCCGATACCACCAACGGTTGGGAGAAAGGCATTTTCTTCCAACCGTTGCATCAAGATGCCTATCTCAGTGATGCCTACTGGTTCGATCTTACTGATTATTTAAAGCGCGTTGGCATCCGCCGCGTCTATGTGCAATGGACACGGCACGATAATCATCGATTCCAATTCCCCGATAATTGGCTATTAAGACGGCTTAAATGGTTGGACAAGGACTTTGAACTGATTATCGGCTTAGACGCAGACAGTCAGTATTTTGAGTTCATTAATGAAAGCGCCGACAGTCGGTATTTTCAAGCTTATATTCAACAAAACAAAGACTGGCTGAATGAGCTGAGCAACCTAACTAACGCATTGAATATCCATGTTGACGGATACTATTTTCCCGGCGAGTTTAATGATTCCGCCTTGTCTGACCAAAACTTCCTGAATCACGTTACGCGCACCTTCTCACAATGGCAACAGACGCTCAGTACCCCCATCTACGTGAGCACCTTTTATAGCGGTAAAGTCAGTCCCGAGCACTATCGTAAACAGCTTTTACAACTGCAACAATCAGGCATTCGTCTGCTGCATCAGGACGGTGTTGGCACTCAAGCCGTAGCGGCGACACTACGAGCTAGCGTGCTAAAGGCCATACCCACGCAAACGGCAGTGATCAGAGAGCTGTTTGAATACCAGTCAGGCACCTTTGCTCCTCGTTCTAATACTGACATAGAGGCAGCTATTGCTGCAGCAACAGATTCGGATGCATTTTTTTCGCTACGCTATCTGCCATTAACAAAAAGTGAATAATTCGCTGACAGGCGCGCCCGTCGCCGTACGGGTTGTGCGCGCGTGACATATCGGCATAACATTCGGGACTCGTCAGCAGCGTGCTAACGTGATCAATGATCGCTTTAGGATTTGTACCAACCAGCTTAACCGTCCCTGCCACAACAGCCTCAGGTCTCTCGGTGGTATCGCGCATCACCAGCACGGGTTTACCCAGCCCCGGAGCCTCTTCCTGGATGCCGCCACTGTCAGTCAACACTAAGTAGCAACGCGCCATCAGATACACAAACGGCTCATAGCTCAACGGCTTGATTAAGTGAACATTAGAAATGTTACTCAGCATCGCTTGCACAGGCTTTTGCACGTTTGGGTTTAAATGCACCGCGTAGATAAAGTCTACCTCTGGAAAGCGTTCAGAAAGTCGCTTAATGGCGGTACAAATATCATCGAAACCCTGACCAAAATTTTCCCGCCGGTGACCGGTGATCAACACAAACGGACGCTGGTGTGGATCAATCCGCAAACCGGCTTCCATTAATTGCTGTCGTATTTGTTGCTTTAATTGCGTTGAACCAGCAATTTTTGCTGTAACCCACTGCAACGCGTCAATCACCGTATTGCCGGTAACCACAATATTCGTCGCGGCAATTCCCTCACGCATTAAATCCTGCTTGTTTCGTTCGGTTGGCGCAAAATGGTAAGTCGCTAAACGTCCGGTCAACTGCCTATTCGCTTCTTCCGGCCAGGGCGACATGAGATTGTGTGTGCGCAGACCCGCTTCGACATGGCCCACAGGAATACGAGCATAAAATGCAGCCATCGTGGCGGCAAAGGTTGTTGCGGTATCACCGTGAACCAATACTAAATCCGGCTTCGCATCGTTCAACACCTGTCGCATCCCCAGCAATACCGCTGCGGTGATATCAAAGAGGTCTTGGTTCGCGCGCATGATATCCAGGTCAAAGTCGGGCACGATATCAAACAAGCTGAGCACCTGATCGAGCATTTGTCGATGCTGCGCAGTAACGGCAACCAGCACATCATATTGTTCATCGGCTTTCAGCGCTTTCACCAACGGCGCCATTTTAATCGCTTCGGGCCGTGTACCAAACACCAAGAGAATCCGTCGTTTAACTACCACAATGCACCCGCCATAGTCTGTTTTGTTGTTAATTAAACAGTAGACCAGAAGCGGAAATATACAATACGGTTGAAATAAAATATCGGTGGGTAAAAACGCAGCGTGCGCCTGAGGCGCACGTTACGAATAATATGTGGGGAAGGTAAAGTGCGCCAAAGGCGCACGATACGTTTAATGGTCAGTCGCTGCGCCAGCACCTTTCGGGTAGCGAATTGACTCAACCAGCTCCTGAATGTCTTCAGGGGCATCACCGGTCATTTTGTGGACAATGGTAGCGACCACAAAGTTGATGATCATACCCAAGGTACCGATACCTTCCGGCGAAATACCAAAGAACCAGTACTCCGGTGTGTTCAGTTCAGGCGAGATGAACTTGAAGAACACGATGTACGAGAAGGTAAACAGAATACCGACAACCATACCCGCTACTGCACCTTGACGGTTCATGCGTTTATGGAAGATACCCAGAATGATCGCAGGGAAGAAGCTTGCTGCGGCTAAGCCGAAGGCAAAGGCCACCACCTGCGCCACGAAGCCGGGCGGGTAGATACCAAAGTAGACCGAAATAAATATCGCGATGGCCGCCGCCAGTCGGGCGTAGAACAGCTCCTTCTTGTCGGTAATGTTCGGCATCAAGTTTCGTTTCAGCAAATCGTGCGAAACCGAGGTCGAGATAACCAACAACAGACCTGCGGAGGTTGACAGCGCGGCAGCAACACCACCGGCAGCAACCAATGCCACTACCCAGGCCGGCAAGTCGCCGATTTCCGGATTAGCCAGTACCATGATGTCACGGTCGATGGTCATTTCGTTGCGATCATCGCCCGAATAGAACATCTTGCCGTCGCCGTTTTTGTCTTCCCAGGTGATCAGACCGGTTTTTTCCCAGTTCTTGATCCAGCTTGGTGCGTTTTCATATTCAACACCCTGTAGGTCAGGACCATTAATGGTGTTAAAGATGTTCACTTTGGCGAACGCAGCGATGGTTGGTGCAGTCAGGTAAACGACTGAGATGAAGGTCAGAGCCCAGAACGCTGAACGGCGTGCATCACGTACTTTCGGAACGGTGAAGAAGCGCACGATAACGTGTGGCAGACCCGCGGTACCGACCATCAGTGCAGCGGTAATAAAGAACACATCCACTTTACTGCGCACACCTTCGGTGTATTCGGCAAAGCCGAGTTCAACCGACAAGCCATCCAGTCGTTCCAGCAGGAACTGTCCGGAGCCCGGTACCCCATCGGCAATGGTACCGCCGAAACCAGTTTGCGGCAGCACGTGACCGGTGATCAAGAGTGACAGGAAAATCGCCGGAACGATGTAAGCAAACATCAGTACAATGTATTGCGCTACCTGTGTATAGGTGATGCCTTTCATACCACCCAATACCGTGTAGAAGAATACGATCACGGCACCGATGATAACGCCGGTAGCGATATCGACTTCCAGGAAGCGCGAGAACACCACCCCAACACCACGCATCTGGCCTGCAATGTAGGTAAAGCAGATCAGGATCGCGCAGAGTACCGCGATGGTACGTGCTGTTTGTGAATAGTAGCGGTCACCGATAAAGTCCGGCACGGTGAACTTACCAAACTTACGCAGGTAAGGTGCAAGACACATCGCCAGCAGTACATAACCACCGGTCCACCCCATCAGGTAAACCGAGCCGTCATAGCCTGCAAATGCGACGATTCCCGCCATTGAGATGAAAGAAGCCGCCGACATCCAGTCCGCCGCGGTTGCCATACCATTGGCAATGGGGTTAACCCCGCCGCTGGCTACGTAAAAGTCGTTGGTTGATCCGGCACGAGACCAAATTGCGATACCGATATATAACGCGAAGGTCAGGCCGACAATGATAAATGTGAGCGTTTGAATATCCATAGCGCACTAGTCCTCGTGAACTTCGTATTTATTATCGAGTTTGGCCATGCTCCGTACATAAATGAATATGAGCACGATGAAGGTAATGATGGAGCCTTGTTGCGCGAACCAGAAACCCAGCTTAAAGCCGAAGAATGTGATTTCGTTCAACACGTCCACGAGCAGTATTCCAAAGCCATAGGATACGATAAACCAGACAACCAGGAGCTTTAGCATTAAGCCCAGGTTCTCTTTCCAATACGCTTTGGCATCACTTTCGTTTTTAAATGCCATAAACGTCCCCTCTTGTTTGTTGATAGTTATTGTCGAACGTGATTTGTTGTTCGCTAACAAATGTAGATGGGGTTGTTAATAAAAAGAATTGGACTTTGGTCTAAGAGCACACCCTTTGGGTGCGCTTGGCGCCCCTGCGGGGCTTGCTGGGCGCCGCCGTTGGCGGCTTGCTTGGCAGCGCGCTGCTGCGCGCTTTGCTTGGCGGCTTGTGGCTTTGCCACTCGCCTTGCTAAACAAAAACTGGGCGGCTTGTGGCTTCGCCACTTGCCTTGCTAAACAAAAAACTGGGGGCTTGTGGCTTTGCCACTCGCCTTGCTAAACAAAAACTGGGCGGCTTGTGGCTTCGCCACTTGCCTTGCTAAACAAAAAACTGGGGGCTTGTGGCTTCGCCACTTGCCTTGCTAAACAAAAAACTGGGGGCTTGTGGCTTCGCCACTTGCCTTGCTAAACAAAAAACTGGGTGGCTTGTGGCTTCGCCACTCGCCTTGCTAAACAAAAAACTGGGCGGCTTGTGGCTTCGCCACTCGCCTTGCTAAACAAAAACTGGGCGGCTTGTGGCTTCGCCACTTGCCTTGCTAAACAAAAACTGGGCGGCTTGTGGCTTTGCCACTCGCCTTGCTAAACAAAAACTGGGTGGCTTGTGGCTTCGCCACTCGCCTGTTTTGTCGCGCAGCGACATACAATATCAACGCGAGGATATATATTTTAGCAGGGCTTTAAGCGATGCCGGTTTAACCGGTTTGGGCAGGAAGTGCAGTTTTGCCTGTCGGGCTGCTTTTTTCACATTATCATCACGCATTGCCGTGACCAGCGCTCCCGGTAGGTTGTCCGTTTGCCAGATATGCCGCAGCTCGTGCACCAACGCCAAACCATTGCCTTCGCCCAGCTGATAATCGAGCAGCAGGCCGTCCACCGCCGGTTGCGCTTGTGCATAAGAAACCGCCTCCGCATAACTGCGGCAGGTAACCGCACGACATGCCCATTTTTCCAGCAATGCGCTGACTGCGTTTAAATTTTCCTGATCATCATCCACCACCAGTAACGTCAGCTCGGTGGTCGGTGTTTCATCGGCTTTATACTGAGGCTTATGCACCACCTGTGCCGCGTTGCCCAGGGGTACCGTCACCGAGAAACACGAGCCCTTGCCTTCGACCGAGGCGATCTGCAGTTCACAGCCGAGTTGTTCGCTCATCCGTTGTGCCACACTCAAGCCCAGACCAACGCCTTCAACGTTCTGATTCTGGATCCGGTAAAACGCGTCAAAAACTTTGTTCTGTTGCTGTGCCGCTATGCCCGGACCGGTATCCCACACCGCAATCTGCAGGTAGTCACCGCGTTTGCGCACGCCCAGCAAGACCTTACCCTTAGGCGTGTATTTAATCGCATTGGATAAAAAGTTCTGCACAATACGCCGTAAATACGTCGGATCGGTGTACACCGGACGATCGTTAAAAAACGCCTTGAATTGCAATTGCCGCTGCTCGGCCAACACCGTGTATTCCTCAACCAACGGCGCCAAAATCGAGCTGAGCTGGACATGACGAAACTGTGGCTGCAGTGCGCCCTGATCCATTTTTGCGATCGACAGCAACGTCGACAATAAGTGCTCCGTCGAGCCCAGAGCGGTGTCTAACTTGCCAACCAGGCCAAGGTTGCGCTCGGATAATTCCTTCTCGTCAATGGCCGACAAATACAGCCGGGCTGCGTTTAGTGGCTGCAAAATATCGTGGCTGGCCAGTGCTAAGAAGCGTGTTTTCGAGGCGTTAGCGGCTTCCGCTTCCGCTTTGGCTTTTTTCAGTTGCTCTTCGACCTCACGACGGCGATCAATCTCCGCCGTCAGTTCCTGATTGATCTCACGGATCTCCTGGGTACGGGTATCCACCCGCTGCTCCAGATCAATATTGGCATCTTCCAGCGCCTGCTGCGTTTCGACGTGTTCGGTGATGTCGGTAAAACTGGTCACAAAACCACCGCTGGGCAATGGATTGCCCACCATCTCGATAACCCGGCCATCGGCGCGGCGGCGGATAAAGCGGTGCGGTGAGCCCATCTGCATGTAACGTAAGCGCTTACTGACCAATTCATCAATATCGCCGGGGCCACACTCACCGCGTTCTGCGTTGTAGCGGATCAAAGTCGCAATCGGCTGACCCGGCTTGACCATGCCCTCGGGGTAATCAAACAAATCCAGATAGCGGGCATTCCAGGCCACCAACTTAAGATCGTTGTCGACCACACTGATGCCCTGTGCCAGATTCTCCAGCGAGCTGAACAAAATCGACTGCTGGGTCTGCAACGCCTGAGTGGTGTCATCAAAAAAGTGCACTACTTCTTCCAGGTTCAGTTGCTTGTCTCGTAGCGCAGCCTGGATCAGCGAGCGCGCGGTAGCTGAGCCCAATACCCCGGCAATGGCGCGTTCAACGTACTGGATCAGCGCCCGGTCAGCCACCGCTTCGGCCCGCAACGACTGACTCTCGTCCGGCGCCTGATAATAAGACATCAGTTGTTGAGCCCGCTCGGCGCCGAGGAAGGTTTTCAGCAGCAACATCATATCGGCGTTGGTGGCGTGATGATTTTTGTGCAGGTTATTATCCGGCAGTTCAGCGCGCGGTTTCACAAAGGCCGTCGCCTGAATGCGGTCGACCAGCCGCGGCTGCGCCATCATTGAGAAGGCGATATACGCAATCAGATTCATACTGAGCGAAATCACCGTCCCGCGCGTTATGATTTCAACGTCCGTGGCCGTCGCGGTCGAGTACAACGGCACCAGTACCGCAACCACCCAGCCGATGGATCCGGCCGCCAACCCGGCATAAACACCGCGGGCATGACCTTTGCGCCAATACAGAGCGCCGAGCAAACTTGGCAGCAACTGCAACACCAATGAAAACGCCAACAGACCGATACTGACCAAGTCGGTACGGGAGGCCCAGAAGTAGTAACACAAAAATGACAACGCCATGGTCACGGCGATCGCCCAGCGGCGGAATTTCAGCAAGGTTCGGTCATACTCGCGGCGGCGTTCTTTTAACGGTAGCCGGGATTCCCGTTGCAGCAGGATCGGCATAATGACGTCGTTGGTTACCATGGTACTTAAGGTAACCGACGCGATGATCACCATCGCCGTTGCCGCCGAAATACCGCCGATAAAGACCACCAACGACAACCATAACTGGTCCTGCAGCAAGGGTAACTGCAGCGAAAAGGTCGAGCCATCAGAGCCCACCGGTAGAAAGTAAGTACCCGCTACCGCAATCGGAACGATAGCAGCCGCGGTGACCGCCAGATACAGGGGAAAGCCCCAACGTGCCGTTTTTAAATGTTTAACATTAACGTTATCCACCACCGCAACGTGAAACTGACGTGGCAGACAGAGAATGGCACCGGCGGCCATAAAGGTTTGTACGATAAACTCAAACTCGCCAAAGGCAGCCAGGCTCCATTGCGGTTTTTCCGGCGAACCGAAGGTCTGCACCATTTGGTACTGCGTGTCGGTGCTGATCAATTCCCAGGCGAAAATACCGGCAGCCACCAGCGCTGCGAGTTTTATCATTGACTCCACCGCGATCGCCAGAATCATGCCGCTGCGGTATTCGGTCACCTCGACATGCCGGGTACCGAACAACATCGCAAACAGCGCCATCAGCGCCGCCGCACCGAGCTCCTTCAGTGAAAACTCACTGACCACCGAATCGTTTTCAGTCAGCACCGAAAAGCTTAACCCTACGGCTTTCAATTGCAGCGCAATGTAGGGCACGATGGCCAGCGCAGCGATGGTCGTAACGACAACCGCGAGCCGGCGTTTTTTGCCATAACGGGAAGAGATAAAGTCCGCAATCGAGGTGATGTTCTGCTGTTTACTGACCGACACCAGTTTTTCCAGCACCTTGATGCCGAATAAAAACAACAGAATGGGGCCAAGCAGGATCGGAAAAAACGCCCAGCCCTCATTGGCGGCGTTACCGACCGCGCCGTAATAGGTCCAGGAGGTGCAGTAGATGGCCAGTGACATGGCGTACACAAACGGCCGATGGCTGAGCCGATTGGCCCAGGAATCTTTCTGGTCGCCCCAACTGGCAATGGTGAACAAAAACACCACATACAACAGCGAAGCCAGCACCAAAATCCACGTCATTGTTCGTTATCCATCCTTCGTAGCTTGCGCCTTTGGCGCAAGTTAAGCATAACCTCTCCGCCGTACCCGGGGCACGAGTTACAACTGCAGGCGTTCAGCGACGAGTACTGCCTGGGTACGGCTGTATACCCCGAGTTTACGGAAGATGGCGGTGATGTGTGCTTTCACCGTGGCTTCGGTAATATTCAACTGGTAGGCAATTTGTTTGTTCAACAGCCCTTCGTGCAAGAAATGCAAAACCCGGTATTGCTGCGGCGTCAGTTCCGACACCTTACGCGCCAGTTCCTGATCCTCATCGGTAATGCCATCCAGACGACCACGGGTTTCTTCCGGCACCCAGGTATCGCCCTGTAAAATGGTGTCGATCGCTTCGGCAATTTTTGCCGATGACAGCGATTTAGGGATAAATCCCAACGCCCCAAAGCCAATGCATTTGGCAACAATTGATGCGTCTTCTGAGCCCGAGATGATCGCCACCGGTAACAACGGAAAGTCTTCCCGTACCCGAATCAAACCGTACAGATCACCGCTGCCGGGCATATGCAGGTCCAGCAACAACAAGTCGACATCGTCATCCTCGTTCAGCGCCGCCAGCGTCGAGTCCAAATCCTCAGCCTCGCGCAGCGTCAGTTCCTCAAAATGATTCCCCAGCGCTCCCTGCAGCGCTTCGCGAAACAACGGATGGTCATCCGCGATCAAAAATTTAGCCATAATTATTCTTATACTCGGTTCGTTAGCTATAAGCTACCCAACTTAAGCCGCGCACGCAAGCCAACGACGGGGAGTGAGGCCGTAAAGTGAATGGCTCCCCTTGCGCCTTTGGCTGTAGCTTGCGCCTTTGGAGCAAGGGGGCGGCAGCCGTGACAAGCAGGCTTTACAGGCTCTGTTACCCCCGCGGCAGGGGGACGCTACAAGCACATCCGTGTGCGCTTGTCTCAGGCCATCCCTGGCCTTCGACACCCCCTGACACGGGGGCAACAAATCCTGTGCCTGCTTGTCACGACTTCCGCAAGTTGACCGCAAAGTGAGAACGCGCGGCAGAGTTTGAGGGGGGTTGACCAGGAATGTTGGAGGCCATGGATGGCCGGAAACAAGCCCACACGGATGTGCTCGTGGCGGTTCCTGGTCCCCCCCTCGAGCTCTGGCAGGAGCGGGCTTGCTTTGCGGCCTTGCGCCAAAGGCGCAAGCTACGACCAAAGACGCGAGCCACGGCTGTGATGGTTTTGTCACACCTCTGTCATGCAAGCGTTTTAGTGTAGTGATTATTTTGTTGGAAAAAGGATAGCCCCATGAAACCGGTGAATCGTCGTCAATTTCTGAAACTCATTGCTGGTGCGAGTGCTGCGGTAACGGTATCAACAGCGCTTGGCGGCTGCAGTTCGCTCAGCGGCGGTAAACGCCCGGACCATGTGCAGTTTACCCACGGTGTTGCCAGTGGTGACCCCACCACCTCGGCGCTGATGCTTTGGACTCGTGCGGTACCGCAAAATCGCAGTAACAACAGCGCTCGGGTCGGTTGGGAAGTGGCACGCGACCCGGAATTTAAGCAACTGCTGCGCTCGGGGACGGCGGTAGCTCAGGAAAATCGTGACTTTACCGTTAAAGTCGATGTGCAACAGCTTCCCGCCGGTATCACCCTGTACTATCGCTTTCTCGGTGCTGAACAAACCTCGCCGGTCGGGCGCGGTAATACCATTCCCAAAACCGGCATCGATAGCCTGAACATGGCCGTTTTCTCCTGCTCCAACTACCCGGCTGGTTTTTTCAATCCCTACCACCATGCGGCACAGGACGACAGCATCGATGTGGTATTACACCTCGGTGATTACATCTATGAATACGGCGCCGGCGGTTATGGTTATGACGACGCCGTAGAACTTGGGCGAACCTTCCCCGCTGATAACGACCAAGAAATCATCCACCTGCAGGATTACCGTCGCCGCTACGCTTTGTATCGCCAGGACCAGGGGTTACAGGCGTTGCATGCTCATGCGCCTTTTATCGTGGTCTGGGACGATCATGAGATTACCAACGACACTTACCTCGACGGTGCGCAAAACCATCAACCAGAAACCGAGGGCGATTTTTATCAACGTCGGGCCGCGGCGATTCAGGCGTACTATGAATGGCTGCCCATTCGCCCACCCAAAGGTGACGCCAATCTGCAAATCTATCGCAGCTTTACCTTTGGCGAACTTGCCCACCTGATCATGCTGGACACCCGTATCATTGGCCGTGAAAAACAGCTGGCGTACGCCGACTTTATGGATCCTGCCACTGGCGAGTTTGATCGTCAGGGGTTTCAAGCGGCCATGGCCAGTGATCGCAGTCTACTCGGCAAGCCCCAATTGCAGTGGTTGATCGAGCAATTGCAAGGTTCTGACGCCCGCTGGCAATTATTAGGGCAACAGCTGTTAATGGCACGCATGAATTTCCCTGCGGCGATCATTGGCAGCCAGGATCGCAGCAAAGTAGCACCGCAGTTGTTGCAAGCGGCACAACTCAAACAGGCGCGCCAGCGCGGGCAGTCGCTAACCGCCGAACAACAGCGTTTTATCGATACCCTAACGCCATACAACCTGGATGCCTGGGACGGCTATCCGGTCGAGCGCGAGGTTCTTTTGCAACAAGCACAACGGATGGGTAAAAAGCTGGTGGTGCTGGCCGGAGATACCCACAACGCCTGGCACAGCCGGCTGACAACCCGCGACGGTATCGAAGTCGGCGTCGAATTTGCCACCAGTTCAGTGTCATCACCGGGCATGGAATCCTACCTCGGCCTGGACGACGACACCGCCAAACAACTCGCCGCCGCCCTGCCGACCCTGATCGACGATCTGCAGTACACCAACCTGCATCAACGCGGCTACATGGTAACCTCCATTAACCGCGACGCCATCAACAACCAGTGGCGCTTCGTCGATACCGTAAAATCAAAAAACTACCAACTCGCCGCCACCCACAGCAGCCGCTACACCGGGTAGCTTGCGCCTTCGGCCGTAGCTTGCGCCTTTGGCGCAAGTCACCGGCAGCCGTGACAAGCAGGCTTTACAGGCTCTGTTGCTCCCGCGGCAGGGGGACGCTACAAGCACATCCGTGTGCGCTTGTCTCAGGCCATCCCTGGCCTTCGACACCCCCTGCCGCGGGAGCAACAAATCCTGTGCCTGCTTGTCACGACCTCCGCAAGTTGCCCGCAAAGTAAGAACGCGCGTCAGAGTTTGAGGGGGGTGACCAGGAATGTTGGAGGCCATGGATGGCCGGAAACAAGCCCACACGGATGTGCTCGTGGCGGTTCCTGGTCACCCCCCTCGAGCTCTGACAGGAGCGGGCTTGCTTTGCGGCTTCCCTTGCGCCAAAGGCGCAAGCTACTGCAATAATTGTTTCGTTGTTTTGTCACTGAGTTGGCGTTAAATCGTCACGGTTGGGTTTTAGAGTGCTGACATCTTTGCCAGGACTCAGGATGTCAAGACGATGAAAGTGAACTTCCCCCGCAATTATGTTACCCGTGCGCTGATTTTAGCGCTGCCTGTTTTTGCCAGTTTGCCGGCGCTTAGCCATGCGCAGGATGAGGCTGATAATGACAATCTCGAACGTATCAAAGTGACCGCGCAGAAACGCAGTCAATCAATAGACGAGGTACCCGCTAGTATTTCCGCGTTTGACGGCAAGCGGCTGCAGGAGCTTGGGCTGAACGAATTAGACATGCTGTCGGATCTTACCCCGGGGCTGGTGATTCAAGAGCAAAGTCCGAATAACCCCGGCTTTGTCATCCGTGGGATCACGTCGGACAGCGGTTCGTCACAAATATCACCGCGGGTTTCGATTTATTACAACGGCGTCGATGTATCGCGCTCGCGGGGTTCCTATTTTGAACTCTTTGACATCGAACGGGTGGAAGTGGTGAAAGGGCCGCAGGCCACATTATTTGGTACCGCAGCGGCTGTTGGTGCCATCAGCGTGATCACCAAAAAACCGGAGGATTTCGACAGCGCCGAGATTGCTGTTGGCGCCGGCAACGAAGGGCAACGCCGAACAGACGGTTATCTGAACCTGGCCGGTGATGAAGTCAGCGGCAGGCTGGCGTTCAGCTACCGAGAACGTGACGGTTACATCGACAATATCGCGCCCAATCAAGACGACATGAACGGTATCGAGCGAACTGGGCTGCGACTGTCACTGCGCTATCAGCCAACGGCTGCGATCACCGCCGACTTGATTTACAGCCACGAGGACAACAACGACACCGGAACGTCTTTCAAAAACGGTATCTACGCCCCCACCGGGGGTGACACCAGCCCGTTCAGTTTTGTTGAAATGACCAGTAGTCCATACTCGCTAAGCGTATTGGGCGATGACAAGCTGGGGCTGGAACGTACCATCGACGACGTCAATTTAACCCTCGACTGGCAATTGAGTCCGCAGACGACCTTTACCTCAGTAAGCGGTTATCGTGAATTTGACTCGCTGGAAGTCTTCGACGCTGACGGCACCCAGGCGTGGTTCCTGGAATTTGCTGAAGATGCCGAAGGGCAACAATTCAGTCAGGAATTTCGCTTCAGCCATACCCTGGACGATACGTTCCTGCTGTGGGGCGTGAACTACTTTACGGAAGACGGTTCTCAACGGGTGCCGTTCAGCACTGAAGAGTCCATCTACTTTAACTGCATTGGAGCGCTGGGCAGCGGCCTACCCTGCATTAATGCCGATGGCAGCGTAAACCAGCTGACCCCGGTACTGACCGGCGGCGCGCTTAGCGAGCTTCCTTACCAGGGCAACTATGTAAACTATGGTGATAATCGCTCATGGTCGGCCTTCGCTGATGTGACGTACGACCTGACCGATGACGTCACGTTATCCGCCGGCTTACGTTATATCGACGAAGATCGCGACAGTGGTTTTGCCGCCACCATGCCAAACAGTCAGTTACTGACGTTACTGGGCCAACCAACACAGCCACTGCTACCGGTCGTATCAACCAACGGACAGCGACTCTCCGGCAGCGGTTCCAACGACGCGCTGTTGCCGCGTTTCAATGCATTGTATGAAGTTAACGAAGACACCAACTGGTTCGCCACGGTATCAAAAGGCCAGCGTTCGTTTGTGGTGGATGTCAGCTCAACGCGCAACAATGATGGTGACGTCGTTGCCGCAACCAATCTAATCCCGGAAGAATCGATCTGGAACTATGAAACCGGTGTCAAAGGCTCATGGGCGGATGCGTTGCAATACAGTGCGTCGGTGTTCTATCAGGACTATTCAGACTTTCAGGTGACGTTGCAAGATGAAGCCGGTAATTTTTATACCGACAACGCCGGCGACGCTACCAACTGGGGAATTGAAACCGAGTTCACGGCCTATTTCTCGAAACAGCTGGAGGCCTTTGGTCACGTCGCTTACCTCGATGCGCAGATCGATGATGATGCCAACAACGGCCAGTTAGCAGGCAACCGCTTCCGCCTGCAGCCGGAATGGACTTCAAGCCTAGGGCTGCTGTTTGACGTGCCGATTAACTCGAACCTGATGCTGCGCAGCTCACTGGTCACCACGTATCGTTCGGAAATCTTCTTCGAGCCAGCAAATGCGCCTATTGCCGGCTTGGCGATAAAAGAAGACGCCGTCACACTGATAAACGGCAGCGTCGGCATTTATGACGACAGCAATGGCTGGAGCCTAGTGCTGAAAGGCAATAACCTGCTCGACAAAGACTACTTGGTCGACGCTGGTAACACCGGTGGCAGCTTCGGCAACCCAACCTTTATCGCCGGCCCCACCCGCCTGTTCCACCTGGAGTTCCGCCAACGCTTCGAATGGTAGCTTGCACCTTTGCCCGTAGCTTGCGCCTTTGGCGCAAGTCGCCGGCAGCCGTGACAAGTTGGCTGCAATGTAAGAACACGCGTCAGAGTTTGAGGGGGATTGACCAGGAATGTTGGAGGCCATGGATGGCCGGAAACAAGCCCACACGGACGTGCTCGTGGCGGTTCCTGGTCAACCCCCCTCGAGCTCTGACAGAAGCGGGCTTGCTTTGCGGCCCCCTTGCGCCAAAGGCGCAAGCTACGACCGAAGGCGCTTTACGACCAAATTACTGCGGTAGTGACAAGCAGGCGCAGGGTTTGTTGCCCCCGTGTCAGGGGGTGTCGAAGGCCATGGATGGCCGGAAACAAGCCCACACGGACGTGCTCGTGGCGTCCCCCTGACACGGGGGCAACAGAGCCTGTAAAGCCTGCTTGTTACTAGCGCTCCCCTTGCGCCAAAGGCGCAAGCGGCAGCGCACGAGGCGTGCCGGAGGCACGCGCTACTTGTTTTTGCGGTTTTCGATGAGGTCGTCGACGACGGATGGATCGGCGAGGGTTGAGGTGTCACCCAGGCTGTCAAACTCGTTGGCGGCGATCTTACGCAGAATGCGACGCATGATCTTGCCGGAACGGGTTTTTGGCATGCCGCTGGTCCAATGGATCAGATCCGGCGTGGCGATTGGGCTGAGCTCGGAGCGCACCCAATTACGCACTTCCTTGGTCAACTCGTCGGTCACTTCCACACCCTCAACCGGCGTCACGTAAACGTAGATACCCTGCCCTTTCAGATCGTGCGGATAACCGACGACAGCGGCTTCGGCAATCGCCTTGTGAGCAACCAGCGCGCTTTCAATTTCAGCAGTACCGAGACGGTGTCCGGAAACGTTCAGGACATCGTCCACACGACCGGTGATCCAGTAATAGCCATCGCTGTCACGACGCGCGCCGTCACCGGTAAAGTACACGTTTTTGTAGGTCGAGAAGTACGTTTGCTCAAAGCGTTCGTGGTCTCCCCACAACGTACGCATCTGACCCGGCCACGAGTCTTCAATAATTAACCCACCTTCGGCTTCGCCTTCCAGCTTATTGCCTTCGTTATCCACCAACGCCGGTTTCACCCCGAAGAACGGACGTGTTGCCGAGCCCGGCTTCAGATCCGTCGCACCCGGCAGTGGCGTGATCATGATGCCACCGGTTTCGGTCTGCCACCACGTATCCATGATTGGGCACTTACCGTTACCAATGCGCTGGTGATACCATTCCCAGGCTTCCGGGTTGATCGGCTCACCCACACTGCCCATGATGCGCAAGCTGTCACGGCTCGAGGTTTTCGCCGCTTCATCGCCTTTTGCCATCAGCGCACGAATCGCCGTTGGTGCGGTGTATAAAATGGTGACTTTGTGCTTATCAACGATTTCGCCGATACGGCCAACGCCCGGATAAGTCGGTACCCCTTCAAACATCACCGTAGTTGCACCGTTTGCAAACGGGCCATAAACGATATACGAGTGACCGGTAATCCAGCCGACGTCTGCGGCACACCAGTAAATATCTTCATCGTGGCAGTCAAACACGTACTCGTGTGTCATCGATGCATACACCATATAACCGCCGGTGGTGTGCACCACACCTTTCGGCTTGCCGGTTGAACCCGAGGTATACAGAATAAACAGCGGATCTTCGGCATCCATGACTTCAGCCTGACATTCGCTGCTGACGTCAGCAACCAGTTCGTGCCACCAGACATCGCGGCCTTCGGTCCAGCTCACCTGACCTTCGGTCACTTGTGCCACAATGACGTGCTCTAACGTCGGACAGGCGTCATCATCCAGCGCAGCATCGACGTTTTTCTTCAACCCAATGGTGTTGCCACCGCGGCGACCTTCGTCGGCGGTAATAATGGCTTTGGCACCGCAGTCATTGATGCGGTCGGCAATCGCGTTCGGCGAGAAGCCACCGAAGATCACCGAGTGCACAGCACCGATGCGCGCACAGGCGAGCATCGCATAGGCGGCTTCAGGCACCATCGGCATGTAAATTGCCACACGGTCACCTTTGCCAATACCTAATTTTTTCAGGCCATTAGCAAAACGGGATACCTCTTTATGTAACTCGCGATACGTGATGTGTTTGTCTACACTCGGGTCGTCACCTTCCCAGATAATTGCGGTTTTGTCCGCTTTATCCGCGAGGTGGCGGTCGACACAGTTGTAACAAGCGTTTAAGGTACCGTCCTCAAACCATTTGATATTGACGTTACCCGGTTCAAAGGTCGTATTTTTGACCTTAGTGTAAGGAGTGAACCAAGTGATGCGTTTACCTTGTTCACGCCAAAACCCTTCCGGGTCGTCGACGGACTGTTGGTATAGTTCTAAGTATTTGTCGTTATCAAGTTTTGCAGTTTGCTTAATGTGATCCGGCACTTTATAGAGTTGCGACATTACCACTTCCTCCTTATTCGCATGATGCATCTTTTGTACGTAATACCTGGGCTGAACACTATTAGACCATAGTCTAGATTGCGAAAATTTGAACAATTAACGAGAATTAATGGCGTTTATAAAGCTTATCTTAAGCACTAAAAACTTGGCTGACACGGGAGAACACACGATGGCTTCAAGTTCGAACAAGAACAAATTCTTACTTACGGCTGCGGCAGCAGCAGTGATGGGCGTCACCAGCTTCGGCGCTCAGGCGCAGGACTCAGAGTTCACGTTTGGTGGTTTCGTTAAACTCGACATGATGGTATCGGATTATGCCGACGGTGCGGCACCGGACAGTGGTAGCATTGCTCGCCAGCAGTACATTCCCAGCCTGACGCCGGTCGGTGGCGACGGCGATGACATGGCAACTGATTTTCACGCACGTCAGTCACGCTTCTTTATTACCAACAAAACCGAACTGGATAACGGTGAAACCCTGACCGGCCATATCGAAATGGACTTTATGCTGACGCCGGACGGCGACCAGCGTATTTCTAACTCCTACAACCCGCGTTTGCGCCATGCGTTCATCAAATACGGTAACTGGACCTTTGGTCAAACCTGGTCAAACTTCCAGGATTTGAACATTCTGGCAGAATCGGTCGATTTTATCGGTATCACTGATGGTATCGTGTTTAACCGTCAAGCGCAGATCCGTTACACCTCCGGTGGCTTTAGTGCGTCTCTTGAAAACCCGGAAACGACAGTGACCGACGAAAGCGGCAGCCGTATCGTATCCAGCGACGGTTTGATGCCGGACGTCACCTTTAAGTACACCGGTAAAGCAGACAACCTGGTATGGCAGGCATCCGCGTTATTGCGCCAGTTAACTTATGATGTGGCACAAAGCGGCGACGATGAAACGGCTTTTGGTTACGGTGTTAGCTTAGGCGCGAAATACAGCTTTGGTATGGACGACATCCGTGCGTCAATCACTACCGGCTCTGGCCTTGGCCGCTATCTGGGTCTGAACACCTGGAACGGCGCTTACATTGACGCTGACGGTGGTCTGGAAACCATCGATTCTACCGGTATCTCGTTTGCTTACCGCCATTTCTGGACCGAGAAACTGCGTTCAAACGTGGTCTACTCACGCGGCTGGGCCGATAACGACGACGCACTGTTGGGTATGGCTGGTGACATGACCGAATACACCCAACGCCTGGCGTTCAACCTGATGTATTCACCAGCGTCTAACCTGACCTTCGGTGCGGAAATTTCACAAGCAAACCGCGAAACCGAAGCCGGCGTCGACGGTGATTTAAACCGCCTGCAACTGATGGCGATGTATAGCTTCTAAACCTTCCGGACCTTCGGCTGGCCTAGGCGCTTCGGCGGCTTAGGCCTCCGGCGGTTTGGGCGCTTCGCGCGGTTTAGGGCTTCGCCGGGATAGGCTCGCTTTGCTCGCGGTTTGACGGGCGAAGCCCCTATACCCTTGCGCCGAAGGCAGCAAGCTACACCACGAGCGCAGCGAGTCTAAACCGGCCGAAGGCCCTAGATCGGCCGAAGGCCCTAAGTCAACCGATAACCCAACTTGCCCAGGGTTTTGGCTTCGTCGGCCAGTTGCGCTTGCAGCACCGAATCCAAACGGGCGGCTTTGGTCAGTTTTAGCGTCAGTCCGTTTGCGGTGACTTTGACGTCCTGCAACAGCTCCCGATCCTGCCGATCACTGTTAATGATCACCGCTAAACGCAGAATGATCATCAGCTTCAACAACTGACTGTGCTCAAACAACGCCAGCTCAGGCAGCTCCTCCGGCTTTATTTTTTTGCGGAAAAACCGTACCACAGTGGCTAAAAAGCGTTGCTCTTCGGCGTTAAAGCCCGGCATATAGGCATTGGCAAGAATGTAGCCGGAATGCTTCTGCACGCCACTGGCGCTGATGCTGAGGCCCACCTCGTGCAGCTTCGCGGCGCCCTCAAGCAACAGTTCTAAATCGTGTGAATCAATTTGCCACAACGCCGCAGCACGTTGATACACCTGATAAGCCGTGCGCCAGACCCGGTCGGCTTGCGCGCCGTCGACTGAATAACGCTGCGCCAAACTGGAGATAGTACGCTCGCGCACGTCCTGATGGCTTAACACCTCCTGCGCCAACTCGTACAACACCCCTTCGCGCAATGCAGAATCATGGGGCAGCATACGCTCAATGCCGAGTTCTTCGAACACACCGATGAGCACCGCGACACCGCCGGCAATCGACTGCTTGCGATCCTCCGAAATAATGTCGGTCGGCAAATCGCTCAGGTGCTTGGCGGCGATCAATTCATCGCGGCAGTGATACAGGTGCGCCAGCGTTAATCCCAGTGGCTGTTCGCCGGCACGTTTAACCACCCATTGATGAATGGCCTTGATGGTACCCGAGGTGCCAAACACCGACTGAATGGTGTAGCCGGCAAGTCCATTAGCGACCGGCTCAACCTGCTGGCGAACATACACAACGGCTTTTTCAAACCGCTTGGCGGTAAGCTTGCCGTCCCCGAAAAACTGCTCCGAACACACCAGACTGCCGACACTGCGAGAACTGAGGAACTGCGCTTTTTTGTCTTTACCAAAGGCAAATTCCGAACTACCGCCGCCGATATCGATCACCAGCTCAGAGCCTTTTTCGGCGATGGTTTCGCAGACCCCCCGATAGATCAGGCGGGCCTCTTCACGGCCGGAAATCACCTCAATGGGATACGGCATCACCCGCGCTGCTGCCGCCAGAAACTGTTTACGGTTTTTCGCCCGTCGCAAGGTGTGGGTGCCCACCACTTTGACATTTTCCGGATCAAAACCTTCCAACCTCGCCGCACACTGCTTAAGCGCTTCGACACCGCGCTCAATGGCGGCGTCGGACAAATAGCGACCGTTTAGCCCCTGTGCCAGTTGCACCGGCTGTTTAAATTTAAAAATCGGTTGCAACTGGCCTTCCACCAGTCGCGCGATGATCAAATGAAAGCTATTCGAGCCAAGGTCTAACGCCGCAAACTGCGGCACTGCATTAGCCGTTGGGCTAGTCGATGTTGTCATAATCCTTGCCCCGCCGTTTAAAATATCGGTAAATCGCCGTTTGTGAGCGCAGTAACCGTCGCCGGCGACTCGACTGCTGGCGATGATTCAAATCGCACACATAGGGATTGGTTTGCTCGGCATCAATCAGACGAGCTTTCGCCCGGTCACGCCACTGCAACTCGAGCACCTGCATCACGTCCGTACGGGCATCCTTATCACGCACCGGTGCCGCGACCTCAACCCGGAAGTCGAGGTTGCGGGTCATCAAATCAGCGGAGGCAATGAACACCTCCGCCTGTCCACCGTGCGCAAAGTAATACACCCGAGGGTGCTCAAGGTAGCGATCCACAATACTGCGCACCTCGATGTTTTCACTGAGGTCTTTTACACCAGCCCGCAGCGCACACATACCACGGACAATGGCGCGCACCTTAACCCCCGCCCGTGACGCACGATATAACTGCACGATCAAGCTGTCGTCGACCAGATTATTCACCTTGAGAAAAATCTCAGCGGGATTACCCAGCTGCGCTTGCTCGATTTCATAGTCAATGTAGTCGGTCAAACGCTGGCGTAAATTAACCGGCGCCACCAATAGCTCCCGGAAGCGATGCTGTCGGTAGGGCTGGTCGAGATAGTGAAACACCCGCTCAACATCAGCGGTCAGTTCGTTAGCACAGGTAAACAGACTGAAATCGGTGTACACCTGCGCGGTACCTTCATGAAAGTTGCCGGTACCGATCACCGCATAGCGCCGCTCGCTGATGCCCTCCTGACGGTGCACCAGCACCAGCTTGGAGTGCACTTTTAAGCCGTGAATACCAAAACTGACGTGCACGCCGGCCTCGGTCAGCTCTTTCGCCCATTCGATATTGGCCTCTTCATCAAAACGTGCCTGCAACTCGACCATCACGGTGACGTGCTTGCCGTTTTGCACGGCATCGGTGAGCGAGTGCAAAATCCGTGAATTCGGCGCGACCCGATAGATGCAAATGGCGATGCGGGTTACTTTAGGGTCATAAGCGGCCTGGCGCACAAACTCGGTAAAGTGGGCGAAGCGATGATAGGGGTAATACAGTAAAATGTCGCTCTTACGCACCGCATCAAACACATTGTCGTGGTGGAAAAACTTTGGATGCAGCAGCGCTGGCTGACGCGGGTGCTCGAGCGAGGTTTTGCCATAGTTGGGGAACTTCGCAAAGTCACGGGTATTACGATAACGACCACCGGCGACCAGCGAGTCAAAACGGTTCAGGTTCAACTTTTCGCTTAAAAACACCAGCATCTCGTCGGGCATTTTTTTATCGTACACCAGACGCACGGGATCGGCCTTAATCCGTTGCTTAAGGCCCTCTTCCATGCGCTCCAGAATGCTCTGCTCGATATCGTCCGACGGCCGGTATTCGGCATCACGGGTCATTTTAAACGAGAACGCCCGCAACCGTTTAAACGGCACAATGCCGCGGAACAGCTCATCCAGATTGAGCTGCAGAATATCGTCCAGAAACAGTACCTTATGATCCCGTGAACGGCCATGGGTCGGCAGTTTTATAAAGCGATCCATATCATCGGCGGGTACTTCGATCAGCGCGTAGCATTTGCACTTATCGTTGAGGATCTCAACGCACAGGTAGTTTTCGTCTTCCCGAATGGCGTTTGCGAGGTTGATTTTATCGTTGACCAGGATCGGTACCACATGGCGACGAACCTTTTCGATAAAGAAAAATTTCAACCGTTGTTTTTCATCGGCGCTGAGCTGCTGGGGTTCGAGCAGATGGATATGATGCTCCCGCAACGCAACGATGACGCGGGCCAGAATGTCATCGAACTTTTGTTGCAGTTCGTTCACTTTAATCTGCAACTGCGCCATCAATTGTTCTTGCTCGCGACGTTCCTGCGGTGACTGGCTAAAGAAAATACGGCGGCGTACGTCTGCCACCCGCACCTGGAAAAACTCGTCCATGTTACTGGAAAAAATGCCCAAAAAGCGCATCCGCTCAATAACCGGCACCGCCTCATCAGCCGCTTCCTGCAACACACGTTCATTAAACGATAACCAACTGAGTTCTTTATTATAAAACTTCATGCCACCACGCCCAAAGTCGTAGCTTGCGCCTGTGGCGCAAGCTATTACAACATTGAAATGTCGCGCCGGAGGCGCGACCTACAACTCAAAAAAACTTCTCTATAGAGTAACGTACCAAAAGGCCCAACAGATGACAGAAATATTACTACGCACTCGCTTCGCTCGCGCTGGGCGCTACGCTTGCTTGTCGCTGCGCGGCTTGGCGCGTTGCTTGCCTGGCGCGCTGTCGCGCTTGCGGTTTGGGCTCGGCCTTCGGCCATCGCCGTTTGTTGCTTGCGCCTTCGGCGCTCGCAACACCTACATCGCGAGCGCAGCGACCCTACACCGCCCGCAGGGCCTCCAACGGCATCGGTTTATGAAAGTAAAAGCCCTGCAGGGCGTTAACATTAAATGTGCGCAGGTATTCGGCTTGTTGTAAATTTTCGATGCCTTCGACGATCAAGTATTTATCCAGTGAACGAAGCATGTCCAAAATCGAGCCGGTCAATTGGTTATCGGCGGCTTTATCGCCAATATCATCAATAAACGAACGATCTAATTTGACGATGTCCACCGGCAACTGCTTTAGATACTGAAGGTTTGAATAGCCGGTGCCAAAGTCATCCAACGCGATGCCAACGCCCAACGCGCGCAGCGCCTGCAACTGATTCAATACATGCGCGGAATCGGTCACCAATTCGGTTTCAGTCAGTTCCAGATACAAGCGTTGGCTCGGCAAACCCGTGGTCTCGAGCAGCTCTTTTACGTCAGCGACTAAATCGGTGGCGTGCAGTTGACTGGCGGGAATGTTAACCGATAACCGAATGTTGCCGGGTAGCGCGGCAAATTGCTTGACCGCCTGACGCAGTATGTATTGATTGAGTTCGACGATTTGTCGTGACCGCTCGGCAACCGCAACAAACTCGGACGGCGCTACGAAGCCGCTATCTTTTGGCCATCGAACCAGCGCTTCGACCGCGACAATATCGTGGCTGATGCAGTCGACTATGGGTTGGTAGAAAATCACCAATTGCTCGTTATTGAGTGCTAATTGTAACTCTGTTTTTATCGTCAGTTCCCGCTGGTACTGTTGCCACAGTGCGTCGCTAAATTCGGTAACTTTGGCGCCGCCCTGACGCTTAGACTCGCCCATGGCAATGTCAGCGGCCTGAATAGCCTGGGTCGGACTCTCAGTATCAGAGCTCAGCCGGTAGTAACCGATACTGGCGGTCAGCGACATGGGCCGGCTCATTAGCGTAAAGTCATTCGACAGAGTTGCCTGTAGCCGCTCGAGATAGTCCGCCAGCAGTTCAGCGGGGACAACCTGCGAAGGAATGAAGGCGATAAATTCGTCGCTGCAATAACGGCAAACATACACATGCTCACCAAAGAAGGTTTTTAATCGAGATGACACCGTTGCCAACACCTTATCACCACCGTTTTTACCGAACTGGTCGTTAATTGGCTTGAAGTCGTCCATGTCAATAAACACTACGGCTCCGCTAGGGTCTTGCCCAAGTTGCACAGCGATGGCGGTTTCGATGAGCGAGCGTGTCGCCAATTGTGGGGTTGGGTTGGTTGCGCTCAACGCCAGACGCTGACGGCGTTGCGCTACGCCCCACAAGGCAAGCACCAGGGTCGTTATTGCAAATATGCCCGCCAGCCAAGCTAGCAACGTATATGACATAATAGCGTTAATCCTCGATAAGTTGATAAAACTGGCGACCGGTGATGATCTCTTGATCCATTAATGCATTGGCGACCTTTTCGACCTTACTCCAATGCTCAACAAGGGTTTGTTGACAGAGCGCTTCGGCTTCCTGCAACCAGTGATGCAGTCGCGTAACCACTTTGTCAGTAAATGCCTCACGGTAATAACCGGGCAGATCGCGCAACGACAAGGAACCAAGTTCTGCGTCCAGCCCCAGTTCGGTTATCGCGTATTCGGCGATTTGGGTCGCTTTCGCTAAATCGTCACTGGCACCCGCACACGGCTCCAGGCGGGGCGCGTACTGCCGCTCGGATAACCGCCCGGCAAGGTAAACGGCAATATCTTCCAGACACTCGGTGTAGGTTACCCGACGTTGCGGGTTGCTGTCGTAATCACCGTTAAAGGCCACAAAACCTTCCATGTTTTTGCGCGTCAGTGTGTTGATGGTCGTGATGGTTTTGGAGGGATTAAGCACTGACGACACCACCGCATGACCGGCTTCATGATAAGCAATTAATGCTCGGATCTGCTGGGAACGCTGCACTGTCCTCACTTCTCCAAAACGGTGTTGATGCAAGGTTTCTATGATGTGCTTTTCAGACAACTGCCGCCCTTCATGGCTGGCAAGATGAGCGGCCAGTTTCGAGGCCGTGCGCATTAAGTCGGCACCGGTCATGCCCGAACTTAAATCCAGCAGCGCATTACGATCGACAGGTTCTGCTACCGGTAACGACAAGATTTTATCGATAAAAAAGGCACGTGCGTCACGATCCAGGTTGGGTACTTCGATGTGCAAATCGATACGCCCCGACCGCAATAAAGCCGGATCAATGCTGTTT
This sequence comes from Idiomarina sp. OT37-5b, assembly GCF_002968395.1. Classification (NCBI taxonomy): domain Bacteria; kingdom Pseudomonadati; phylum Pseudomonadota; class Gammaproteobacteria; order Alteromonadales; family Idiomarinaceae; genus Idiomarina; species Idiomarina sp. OT37-5b. The sequence goes on along the minus strand of NZ_CP027188.1, from coordinate 576,671 downwards.
GGCAGATTGGTGGCGGCGATAATAAAAACCGGCTCGTGCAGACTGGTATCAAAGCCATCAATCTCAGACAGCAAGGTATTAATCAGTGCCGGATGGCCATTCTTGTCGCGGCTACCAACGGCATCAAGTTCATCGATAAACAGAATACTCGGGGCATAGCGGCGGGCTCGGGCAAAAACCTCACGGGTAGTCTCAACATCGCTAAACTCGGTGGCGACCAGACTGATGACCGGCAACTCCGCTTCCTTTGCCAGCGCTTTGGCCAGCATCGTCTTACCCGTACCCGGCACGCCCCAGAGCAACATGCCTTTTGCCACCGAACCGCCGTACTGTGAAATTTTTTCCGGGTGACGTAACAAGTCGACCACGTCCTGAAGCTGCTCTTTCACCGCATGATGCCCCGCGATGTCTGCGAAGCTGACGTCTGGGATTTCCAGCCTGATTGCGCCGCTGCCACGAATATCCTGTACCTGCAGGTGCTTATTGAGTAGCGCATCGGTTAAGGTCAGGTGCAACTTCTTACCATCGACGCTGACAGCCCAGTGGTACGACAGGTATTGGTTACGGCGCAGCAACTGTTCCAGCCAGTCTGCCCCATCCGCCCATTGTTCAATGAGCTGCGCCGTTTCTCGACTACGCTCAGACAGTGCGATGTGCACACGCTTGATACCCTGCAAGGCAATCTCGTCATTGCCAAGCAGCAGTTGCAATATTTCCGTTTCTAATATGGTACTGACCGCCTGCGGCGATACGTGCGGCAAGTCACGGCTTATCAACAGCCGACTCAGACCTTGCGTATCATTAGCTTCAAGCTCAATATCGATACCGTAGCGGGCGGTAAAGTCGTCAACTAACTGCGCAGCTGCACGGGTAAAAATCAGTTCATAATCAGCTCCGCTGAGACGTTTAAACGGAATCACGTCACTATCCGCAAACATCGATAACATGGTTGCGGCGGCCTTGCGCGTACTGCTCTGCTCAGCCCGAATTTCCGAGGTTAACAAAGAAATGGCCTGCGCTCGGTTGTCGCTGTAGGTTTGCCAGAACATACGATCGTCATACAAACGCTGCCCGCAACTGGTGGTCGCAATGACCAGTGTGCGCGAAAAATCCACTTCAGGAGGCGCAATCTGCTCCGCTTCCAGGTCGTTGTTTTTGAAAAAACCAAACTGATCCACCAATACGCCATCGGTAAAAATGGATGCCAGCCGGCTAATCACATTGGGCTCGGCCATATCCATGTTCTTCAAGACCACCACCGCGCGCGGGTTCTCCCGCACAAAACTGGTCAACTTGCCGGGTCTGGCATTGCTGTAGGTTGGTTCATTGCCATCGATTTGCGCACTTTGGTTGGCACTTTGCAGGGAGCTTAAATCGAGCTCGAAAACCGGACGAGGATTGTCCTCGTCGGCCAACTCTGACGCCAGCACGCGGGCTAAAAAACCTTTACCACTCTGTGCCGGCCCAACCAACAATGCTGCGGCTCGGGGCCGCTGACCGAGACGACTGACCTGCTGGCTTGAGTAGGTTTTGACCAGCTGTTCAACGGCATCATCTTGACCCACTATGCGTGTTTTGATGCGTTTAATCACGTCGCGGGTTTGCTGTTGCAGGGTCAGTAAGTCGGGGCTGCTAAACTCTTTTGCCCATTCGATGGCTTTCACCAACTGCTCGTCGAGGGTTTTCGCATACTCTGGCGCAATCGTTTCAGTTTGGCCGTCTTCTGCGAGGATATTGAAAAACGCCGTTACCGCTTCGTTTAATGGCAAGGTCATTTCGCGGTCTAGCTGTTGATACGCCTGAAACAAGGATTCACGCTGATCGGGCCTACCGTAATCAATCCCCTGTTCTAACCATAAAAACATATCCGGTTCATAGACATCAAAGACCGCCAGTACGTCGAGCACGTCATCAATGGTCGCCTCAGGTTTCTCGCGCAATAACGCTTTAAAGCGGGTAAATTCTTTGATTAACTTGATAGAGCTTAGGCTCTTGGGATTATTCATTTGTTAAGTTAGAGTTAGTCGCGTTTTTACAGATACTAACTCAACTTAACGGCAGGAAACAGGTTTTAATTGCCAAGCCGCTTGCGCCAAAGGCGCAAGCTACGGTAGGTCGCGCATTCTGCGCGACGCTGTCATTACCGTACGATCTCGATCAAACGCTTACCAATGTCGGTGTTGTCCATGTAACCGCGGAACTGCTCGGCGTGTGGGCCGCGGGCGAAGATGGGTACGTCAACGGCGGTGTGGCCGCTGCTGGTCCAGCCGGTGCCGGTAATGTCGCCGGTAATGTACACCAGGGCTTTGTGCAGCGCGTCTTCACGATCTTCGCCCTGCTGTTCAGCCGCCAACGCCAGCTCATCGACGTACTCCTGCGTTAGCTCAACGTTCACTTTATCGGCAACGTAGTCAGCCCACTTGTCGGCGTCCATCTCCAGCAGCTCAGAGCGCATTGTCGCAATCGAACTCTCAATCGCCATCACCCGGTCTGAGTACCACGCATATTCACCGTCACGCCCCAGCGTCAGGCCTCCGGTCGAGTGATCGGCGGTCATCACAAACAAGGTATTGGGGTTATTTTTAATAAACTCATCCACCACTTCCAGCGCCTTGTTCAGGGAGTCCATTTCGTGTACCGCACAAGCGATGTCGTTGGCGTGACCACACCAATCGATTTGACTGCCTTCAATCATCAGCGCAAATGGCTTATCGTCTGCTGACAACAGACGCAGCGCGGTTGAGGTCATGCGCGCAAGTGAGTCTTTACCTTCATCGATGGCGTGCGGCAAACCTTTAGGTGCAAACAAGCCCATCACCGGCGGCTGCTCAACCTGATCCAGCATCTGCATGTCCTGAATCACCTGCAAGCCATGTTGCTCCAGCAACGACACCCAATCTTTGTCTTCACGCACAAAGTATTGCTGACCACCACCAAGTAGCACGTCATAGGATGCTTCATTCTTGATGTACTGTTGTGCCATCAAATCAGCGATTTCGTTGTACTCGTAACGCGACGGGTGGTGCGAGAAAAACGAGGCCGGCGTAGCGTGGTTAACTTGTGACGTCGATACCGAACCGGTCATATAACCGTTGTTTTTGGCGTATTCCATCACGGTTTTCAGTGAGGTTTTGTCGTTATCCATACCAATGGCGCCGTTGTACGATTTCTCACCCGTCGCCAGCGCCGTGGCGCCTGCTGCCGAATCCGTCACCCAGGTATCGTCTTCCGGGTAAGTGGTCGCCGCGCCGGTCAGCACATCATCAAACTGTGTCGGTGCTATGTTTTTAGTTTCCAAATCCGACATCGCGTATCGGTAGGCGCTGATGAATTCAAACCCCATACCGTCGCCAATGACATAAATAATGTTCGGTTTTTGGTGGTCATCAGCCACTGCTGCGGTCGACAGCAAGGCAACTGACGCCGCAAGAAGAGTGCGTTTCATGTCAGAAATTCTCCACAATAAATGTGCAACGATCGTACCTCGGGAATGTTACAGCCGCAAGACAAACGAGTTTTGGGCTCGCTTTGCTCGCGGTGTAGGGCTTCGCGGTTTGACGGGCGAAGCCCCTACACCCTCGCGCCGAAGGCAGCGAGCTACACCGCGCGAAGCGCCCATACCAGCCGAAGGCTCTAAACCCGCCAAAGGTCTGGAGCGTCGCAGACCCAAGAACGATTAGACGTTCAACTTTAGTATGACTAACAAGATATGATCTTGATCAGGTGTTAATTAAGTGTAATAAAGAATGTGTCATTAAAATGACAAGCCGTTTGTTGTTTATAAAAATCACAGGGAACAAAAACAATGAAAAGCACATTCAAATATTCGTTGTGCGCGTTGGCTATCGGGGCGGTCTTTGCGTCTCCGGTCAGCTACGCACAACAGGATCAGGCACAAGCCGAGGACGAACGCTTAGAGCGTATTCAGGTTACCGGTTCGCGGATTAACCGTACCGATATGGAAGGCGCTTCGCCGGTTGAAGTGATTGACCGCGAAGCCATTGAAGCCTCCGGCTTTAACAACCTGCAACAATTGCTCGAGCGCCTGCCATCGGCCGGTGTGGGCACCTTCTCAACCCAGGGTAACAGTCAGGACACCACCGCCAACGGCTCTGCCGCCATCAGTTTGCGTGGCTTTGGCGCCGATTCAACGCTGGTGTTACTGAACGGCCGCCGCGTTGCCGTTTCATCATTTGCCGAAGGCGTTGCGAACTCTTTCGTCGACATCAACACCATCCCAGTCGCCGCCATTGAGCGTATCGATATCTTAAAGGATGGCGCATCGGCCATTTACGGTTCTGACGCCGTTGCCGGTGTTGTCAACATCATCCTGCGTGATGACTTCGTTGGTACCGAGCTGTCGGTCAGTCACGGCGGTACCACCGGTGACGTCAACTATGAAGAATCGACCATGAGTCTGGTGTGGGGTACCGGGGACGACAAAGGCAACACCACCATCATCATGGACTACTGGAAAAACACCTCCATCTTCGGTGCTGAATTTGGCCGCAACGGTACTGCTAACCAAGCGCCATACGGTGGTAACGACTTCCGCTCATCACGCGGTTTCCCGGGTAGCTTTATTGTCGACGGTGCCGAGCAGCCAGATCCGGACTGCCCACCTGATTCGCTGGTTGGTACCCGCTGCGTATTTGACTATGGCCCCTACGCACAAATCTTCCCGGAAGCAGAACGTGTTGGTGCCATCATTCAGTCACGCCGCGAGCTAAGCCGCAACGTTGAAGGTTACATCGAAATCGCAGCACAGCATAACCGTTCGATGGCCGGCGGTGCGCCAACGCCACTGGATGCAGACGCTGGACTATACGTACCGGCCGATCACCCGAACAACCCATGGGGCGAGCGCGTCGACATTAACTTCTTCCGTACCGTTGATGCCGGTGCGCGTATTTGGGACGTCGAGTCTGACACCTTGCGCTTTATCGCCGGTTTACGCGGTGATCTGAATGGCTGGAACTGGGACGTTTCTTACCAAAAAGGCCGCAGTGAAGGCATGCAAACCGGTTCGCGTGAGCAAGGCTGGGTGCGTACAGACTTCCTGCAGGAGCAAATTAATCTTGGTAACTACAACCCGTTCGGCGGCACCGTTAACGATCCGGAAGTCATCAACAACATCACCACTTCGCTGGTGCGTCGCGGTGAATCACACCTGACCGCTGTAGATGCCAGCATTGCCGGCGAAGCGTTCCAGTGGGGCGATCGGTGGATCTCAATGGCTGCAGGTCTTGAGTACCGTGAAGAAGACGTTTTCGACCAGCCGGACGACCAGTTCCAGCGCGGGCTGATCTTTGGTACCGAATCCGTTCAGGCACAAGCAGCGCGTGATCAATGGGCCGCTTATGTCGAGTTCCTGGTACCGCTGACTGACCAACTAGAGCTAACCGTTGCCGGTCGTCACGATGACTACAGTGACTTTGGTTCTACCTTTAATCCACAGGCAAAACTGCAATGGCGTCCGTCGGACAATGTCACTCTGCGTGCGTCGTACGGTGAAGGCTTCCGCGCACCGTCATTGGCACAAATTGGTTTAGGTCCGTCGCAGGTATCAACGTTCTTCACCGATACCTATCGTTGTGAAGCGGACGGCGAAAGCTGTGTACCATTGGATTACACCATTGTCTTCTCAGGTTCTGACGGCCTTGAGCCAGAAGAATCTTCAAACTACAACATCGGTGGTATCTGGCAGGTAACCGACGCCTTTGATGTATCAGCTGACTACTGGTCAATCGAGCAGGACAACAAAATTGTTCAGAACGATTTTGAAAACGTCTATGCGGAGCACTGTGGCGATCAGAACAGCACCATCTGCGAACGCCGCCCACCGTTACCGGGTGACGAACTTGGTGAGTTAGCGGTGCTGTACAACACTTACGTTAACTTATCCAGCCAGGAAGCGGCCGGTATCGACCTATCCGCGAACTACAATTGGGAACTGCAGGACATCGGCAACATTCGCTTGGGTCTTGACTGGTCTTACATGAGTAAGTTCGAGAAAGACGGTATCGATTACGCCGGCGAATACGAGTACCCGGAGCACCGCTGGACCGGCCGTGCCGAATGGGCTCGTGATACCTTCGGTGTCAACCTGAACCTGAACTACATCGGCGAGTTTGAGGACTATCAGGCACCTGCTGACGTTGAAGCGTCGAAAACCCGTATCGTCGACAGCCAATTATTGGTCGATTTACAGGCTTACTACGACGTAACACCGGAACTGCGTGTAACCTTAGGTTCAACCAACCTGTTCGACGAAGAGCCACCCGAAGCGTTTAACAACGACCTGTACGGCTATGCACCAAGTGTGCATAACCCACGCGGCCGCTTTGTTTACACGAAGGTGAGTTATTCATTCTGATGGCATAGATAGTCGCGCCAAAGGCGCGGCGTACCATTAGGCATAAAAAAACGCCCTCCAAGACCGGAGGGCGTTTTTATTTGTCGCGCAGAATGCGCGACCTACTTAATCACGTGCGGTTCACGAATGTCTTCAACGATTTCGATATCGACGTTGTTAACACCGGTAAACGCCATCATGTCGCGGCGTAGCTGCAACATTTCAGTGCCTTCTGGGGCACGCAGCAGCGCCAGGTTCAGACGACCGTACAGGCGTTCAACGGTCAAACCGAACTGCTGAGCCAGCGCATCGATATCCGTGCCATCCATCAGCACGGAGACAATGCCTGAAACGTATGCTTCTTTACCCGACAGCGTATTGACCATTTCGGTACCAGCCAATAATTGCTCACCTGAACGCTCAGAAAAGTCAACGCCTGCGCGTGGCTCAGGTAACTTAGTGAACTGGTAACCCTTGTAGTCACGATCACCGCCAATAAATTGTGGATTATCGATAGTTTCTCCAACTTTCGGAGTTGGTAATTGTTGTGCAGAGGCACTTGCCGCAATCAGACCAGAGGCTGCCAGTGCAAATAACGTTACTAATTTCATGTCTTTCTCCTGACGCTCTTATTGGTGACCGAAGGCACGAACTTGAATCGCTTCAAGGCGTGACGGTGTGCTGTTGTTTGCAAAGGTTGCTTGTGCTGAACCGCCCAGTGCGCGTCCATCGGCAACCAGGTCGCTGCCGTTGGTGTCAACCAAGCGAACAGTCCATTCACCACCTGACGCTTCACCGTAGAATGCGTTAGCGAGGAACACGCTGTCTTCCAGAATGTACTCACTACACCAACCATCAGCACCAACATTGATTGCCTGGCGGCCAGTCAGCAGTTGCGTGGTCGTGCCTGCAGGTGACGTCACTTCAACCGCCAGGTCATTACCTGCGGTAGAAAGACTACAGCCAGCAAAGTCATCGTTCGCTACGGTCAGACGGAACTGTAAACCTTCCAGTACCAGACCAGCCGGCGCTTCAAAGCTGTACGACGCGCCTTCAGCGTTGTTATCCGGGATCTCAATCGGCGCTTCCGGTGATACGTCCAACCAACCCGTTGAAGCTAATGGCCCCATGCTGCCGGCCGACATTTCTTTCGCCATCCGCACGGCTTCACCGGCATTAACGCGGCCAAAACCGTACTTAATGTTAAAGTTGTAGCCTGCTGCGTTCGTTACCCAGCCCGCATCAGCGACAAACTCACCGTCGCCCACCGGTAAAACAACACCGGCATCATCCGCATCAACCTGAGTAGATGTATTCGCCAGAATGTGACGGATTTCACGTGCACTCAAGTCCGGATTGGCCGAGCCAATCAGCGCAACAACACCCGACGCGTTAGGCGCCGCAGAAGACGTACCGTTGAATGTCGAGGTGTTATTACAGTTCGGGTTCTCAGGGTGACCCGGCGCGTTAAACGGATACAAGCCGGCGAAATAGCCAGGGATACCGGTCGAAGCGTCCGTTGAGTCCTGACGCGGGAAGCTTGAATAGCCGCGTAAACAGGTCGACTGGTCTGTGGTTACCATAGCAGGAGCGGCATAACCATATTCTCCGGCAGGTGCTGAAACAAACACGTTAGAACCGGCGGTAGAATAACTGGTGTGGTTACCGTCCGAGTTAACTGCGGCAACGGTGGTCGTAAAGAAGCTGGCATTAGACGGATCAAAGTTACCGTTGAGGCAACTCAAACCAAGGCTGATGGCGCCCGTCGCGTCACAGATATTAGAAAAGTAACCTGCACTACCGGTGTCGTTAAACGAGTTACCTGCTGACTTAACGTTAAGCGCACCCTTGCCGTCACGTAAGCCCAGCATAACGTATTGTTCGAAAGCTTCATCGGTCGCCGATGAGTACAGGGCAAACGGCACGGAAATTCCGTAGCTTCGGTTGTACGCGATAACCGGGTCACTCTCTGTAATGCCACTGCCTGGCAGGCCGTGCGACAAACCGGCGTTCAACATGGTTTGTGTACCCTGGCCTCCTAAATAGTTGATACCAAAGACTTTCGCCATTGGTGCCACACCTCGGCCACCCTCGTCGTTACCCGCGACGGCCGCGATAAGACCAGCAACCGAGGTACCATGATCACCCATTTGAGAGGCGCTGGTTGGGTCCATTTTATTCATGGCGTTCGGAATGACGTTGAGTGATTTATTCGCCGCAATATTAGCTTGTAAATCCGGGTGATTGATTTCCAGACCCGAATCGATAACACCAACCATCATACCTTGTCCAAACGCGCCTTGAGCATGCGCTTCGACGATGTTCATGTCTTCACCAGCCTGGAACACAGACTCGTCAAAGAAAAGTTCAAGCGCCAAATCTTCCGGATACCCTAAAACTTCAACCAGGAAGGTCAGGAATTCTTCACTTTGCGCATAGGCTTTTTGCCCAGTATTGCGCAGGTGCCATTGTTGATAGGTGAGCGGGTCACCGGCAATGCCAGTTACCTGCACCTGTGCCGTTGTCGTTTCCGTGCCATCACTGACAGAAATATTAATGGTTGCAGGTTCGGTTGTCAGAGGAACGTAAGAGAAGTGACCACTACCATCGATAGAAACCGTTCCGGGGGTTTCTCCTCCTTCAGAAGCCACGACACTTGCTGAAAAAGATAACGAATCATTATTCGCATCGGTAGCGGTCACTTGACCGGTTACGGGGACCCATTGCAGCCCACCGTTTATGTTCTGTGCGCTCACGTCCGGAGCAAAGTTGGTGTCTCCGTCACCACCACAGGCAGTCAAGCCCAGGAGTACAGCCGCCGACAATGCCGTCAGCTTAAAGGTATTTCGAGCCATAATGTCCTCTTCTTGTTGTTTTTATACTTGCACCAACGGTGCAAGCGATAACGATGTCGCGCCTTTAACGCGGCATCAACATTTCTGAAGACACATTCTATTAACTTTTATTAAAAATTTGTAACACGGATTGTTACAAAGTGTTTCAAGCTCGATGTAAGCGATTACATATAGGCTAACAGGTTAGACCTGTAAATTAAAACGCCATTAGTCGCTGCGAATCGACCACTGATCTCGTAGCTTGCGCCTTTGGCGCAAGTCAATCTGCTCAGCGCAACGACTCTTTTCACCGCTGAGGCCGCTGAGTACACGGAGAAAACATTTCTAATGGAAAACCCAATCGGTCGGGTTTTGTGTTTTCCAATAAAAACCTCCGCGCTCTCAGCGGTAAGCAGACTGGGTTTATGCCATCCGCTCAATCGTCCCCGCATAGTCCGTAACCACTTGCAGCTGCTGCGCAGCCAAATACTTAAAATGGCTGCTGATAACACCACTCTCTAACACGCTATGCCAGAACTTGACGGCCGCGACTTGCGCGGTTTGCCAGCATATCTTTGGAACATTCGGGTGAAAACGAATGTTAAACGGTTCCGAGGGTAAATCTCCTGCCGAGGTTGGCGAGTAATGCATCGGTAGCATGTCATAGATCGGCGCCAGCTCATAAGGTCGCCCACCAGAATTGAGCGCTGAAACGTTACCTAAATGCATGTCAGAATTAGCAATAAGTTGACCAAAAGCCCAAGCAACCTTGCACCGGATCACCGCATTTTCGGTAATAACCCCTTGCTGATACAAAACGTCGGCAACATCAGGCCAATGCCCATTAGCCCGCCCGACAAACTCTAAGTCCAAACTCGCAAACGATATAACCCCGACGCGCCCACCCTGCCCAGTACGATCAAACCGCGGAGAGGCAAGCAACGTTCGTCCATCAACATTGAACGCGCGATTATGAGCAGCAACATCGGCGATGACGGTATTCAGTGCAGCCGCCGCGAGTGCTTCTGCATTAAGTAAATCCGCCCACCGATTAGCGACGGAATCAAGCTCCGTTTGCATCACCCGACCAGAGAATTTAACGATACATTCACCCTCATCGAGGGTTGCAACAAACTTAGGCTGCTCACCTTTAGCCGATGAATCAAAATGCTCACCACGCGCTATAGCATCCGCCTTGATGGCCGCTTGCTCATCGCTAACGGCCATATCTTGTGGCCTCTCTAGCCACCGGGAATAGGCCACATCACCGACCAGGAGATTACCAACATGGTCCTGCGGAAACTTCGCCAGCACCGCCAGCGTCGTATCTTCCGACCATTTACTGGGGTCAGCATCCAATAACTCGCCTTGACTCCGCAACTGATTGGCAAAAGAACGTCCTAGAAACCCCTGTGGTCTCATGTCGGACAACCACCACGGCAAAGGCTGATAGAACTTCCACTCCGACAGTACCTTACCGCTAGCATCATTCGCTCGAAAATATTCCACCAAGTAACTGTCATCAGGATGAACGATATTGAGCAAAGCCATTTTCTCCGCTTTGCCGTTAGCATCAACCCGGTAAACTGGCAATACAGAATGCCCCGGGAGCATCGGTAAGCTGCGCCGCAGAGCCCAGCGCGTCGCACGCCCCTGGCCGGCTTTAAGTACTTGTGAACCCAAACGACCCAGCCGCCGCGACACCGTTGTCGCATCAACACCCAAAATACGAGCAATCTGAGCCGCCGACATTGGCCCTGACGTTAATGTTAATACTATGTTGTTATCAAGTTCAGACATTGGTTGAATAGCTCAGGACAGCACTCGTAAAACACGAATTTTGCATCGAAAATGCATGGATAATTTTTATATATAAATCATTGTTATATATATTTTTTACTATTAAAACTCATGTTTTATGCAGGCTTTTATGCATTGATAATTAATAAGCGTTTAGATGTTATAGCAGATGCCGGTTAATTTGTCATCAAACAGTCAACCGCTTACTCCACGCCACAAAAACTTTTTCACCGCTGAGGCCACAGAGTACGCGGAGAAAACATTTCTAATGGAAAACCCAATGAGTCAGAGTTTTTGTTTTCCAATAAAAACCTCCGCGCTCTCCGTGTCCTCGGCGGTGAGCACAAAAGCTTTTCACCGCTGAGGCCGCTGAGTACACGGAGAAAACATTTCTAATGGAAAACCCAATGAGTCAGGATTTGTGTTTTCCAATAAAAACCTCCGCGCTCTCCGCGTCCTCGGCGGTGAAAAACCTCCGCGCCCTCAAATTGTTGCAAATGGGAATAGTTCGCATTATGATCCAGCCCAAATTGAATGACCGGAGCTTTACATGCGAACTTTCAAATATTCTTTCATAACTACAGCCCTTCTCACACTCAGCGCCTGCGGGGGCGGCAGTGACGGCGATAACATCCGCACGGAACAAATCAGCGCCAGCCTGGCCGAAGACACGCAGTGGCAAAGCGACACTCTGTTTACCAGCACCGCCATCGTCATCAGTGACGCCAGCAACGGCAGTATCAGTGTCTCCGATCAACGTGTCACCTACACCCCAGACGAGAATTATAACGGCAGCGATAGCGCCACCGTCGAAGCCGGCGACACCCGTTACCAGCTCAGCTTTACCGTCACCCCCGTTAATGACGCTCCAGAAGTCACCAGCACCCGCATCAGCCTTATCGATGAGCAGACCTACCGCGGTGAGCTGCAAGTCACTGATGTCGACGGCGACGACGTTTCGCTCAGCGTTGCAACTCAACCTGAAAAAGGCACCATCGCGCTTGGCAGTGACGGCGTGTTTGACTATACCCTCGACGAACTCAGCCTACCCGCCGAAAACTTTGTAGTCAGCGCCAGCGACGGCACCGTCAGCGTCGACGTTACCGTCGATTTGATCCCGGCCTACAGCAGCAACAGCGAGAAAGCCGCGTACTATTATCGCTCTGCGCAATCGCACCTCAACGCCGCGGAACAGCGTTTGACGCAACTCAGCGACGACGTTATCGCCCAGCCGGCGCTCATCGCTTTGGCCAGCGGCTACCAGCAGGGAGCACTGGCAACTCAGGCGAATGAAATTATCAACAACCGTATCAACTCACAGCAGGGTAAAGCCGAAGCGTTCCGCACCCTGGCTCTGACCCACGATCGCTTTAACCAAACCGATCAGGCACGGCAACGACGCCTCAGCAGTTTTGAGCAATACCAAAGTTACATCGCTGACAACGGCATCAATAACCTGCGCCCGGCCGACAGCCAATTTCTGCTCGGCCTGATCAACGACTTCAACGACGCCAATGACAGCGGCGGCGCGGCTCCCATCATTGCGTTTCTTGACACCTTGGCAACTGAGCTTGGTGGCATCGATAACGAGTACAGCACCGAGTTCGGCTTTATCGTCACCAGCTACCGCAACAACGCCGCGGCACTGATCCAACGCTATGTCGACGATCGCAGCCAGGCTAACTTTGATGCCGCCCTCGCGGCCGCTGAGAACGTCTCGCGATTGGTACGCCAAACTGGTTATCAGATCCAACGAAACGGCGATAACGCCGGTGAAATCAAATACCAACTCGCGCCGCTGTATGGTAGCTTCGCGCTGGATTACTTTCTTACTCTTGGCGAGTTCGAAGCCGCCAAGGAGTTGCTGGCATGGACGCTCTCCTATTACACCGACGCCGATTATGACCCGGATTACAGCTACCCGGCCAAACCTAACGCAGACGTAACACTGCAGGAGTTCGACTTCCCGCTGGTGCAGGCCGCGCGCTACTTCGCGTTACTGTATCCCGAACTGGAAAACCTGCCGCTGGCACTGATCCCCGCTGACAGCCGCAGTAAGGCTCGCGCTGAGGATAATGTGAACGAAGCACGGGCGTTGGCCACCATTCTTAACGGTGACGGCAGCAACGCCGACATCGAGCAGGCCATCGCGCTGATTGAACAAGCCTACCCCGACGATCTGCGCGGGCGTCAGGAAGCGTTTTCCGGCCGTACCGCGAATTCACCTTATACCGGTGGTTTGTTGGCACAAATGAACTATCAGCAGGCGGCCGCGGCCATGCTCGAAGCCGGCATTACGCTGATGCAAAGCGACGCGTATCTGGCGGAACAAACCTCGCGCCTGTACACCACCAGTACCCGCGGGTGTCTTAAATACCTGCAGTACGCAGCCAACCTGAGCCTCGATGACAGCACAGCAGCGGATCTGAACACCACCATCATCAGCGCCTGCAACACCATCGCCGACAAGCTGTTTGGTCAACCCGACGGGGTCATCATCACCGCCGCTGATCAAATTGAAGCATACATCGATATCGCCGATCTGTATCAATTTGTCGGCGATAGCGAAGGGCAATTAGCGCAGTTAGATCGAGCACAACAGGCACTGCAGCAATTACCGACGGAAACCGATGATCAATGGCAAACGCTGGAGCCGCTGACGCTGCGCCTAGCTCGTGCTTATGGTTCTGCGGCCGCGTTCGAGCCAATGCTGGCGTTACTGGAACCATTGCAACAGCGCTGGAGCGACAGCGAGCACCCCGCTTATCCACAACTCAGCGAGAGCGCCGTCAATACCTTAGCCGCTCACCTTAGCGTGATCGCCGCGGTAGACGGTGACGACGAAACCGTATTCGAGCGGCCGTCACTGATTGAACAGGTGCGCGCGGCCGTCGGCGTCGAGCTGGAAGCTTCAGTCTATCAGCAGCTACTGACTCGTTTTGACGCGCTGACCACCGCCCTCAGTGATGAACTGATTGACCGCTTCGAACAGTTACCGGCGGCTGCACAGGTCAGCACGGCCGAGGACGTCATCACGGCACTCAGTGCACAGCGTCGTTACGCGGACGCTGAGCGTCTCGCGCAACTGAGCAGCTTCGGTGCCGCCGAAGTCGAGCAACTGTTGGCAACCGTCAGCCTGCAACAAGCACAACAGGATGACTTCCCAGCAACCGCAGTTGCCAGCGTCGACACCGACCAGGATGGTTTGGCCAACTTCTTCGCCGAACAAGCTACGGACGAAGCCATCGAAGCCAGTGGCATCAGCGCCGATAACGATGCTGATAACGACGGCATTGTCGACGAGGATGACCCGGCACCGCTAAGCGCCGACGACGGAGTCTGATATGCGTAGCTTATCGCTGTTCGCCACCTTAACGTTAACATTAGCGGCCGCACTGAGTTTCGGTGCGGCCGCCGAGACCGACACCGATGCGAACGAACAACCTGACGCTAACGTCGACGTCGATGAGCGCATCGAAGTACTGGGCTATCGCTGGTTTCCTGAAACCCTCTCGCTCAGCGGCCGCTATGATTTAAGCCGCGAGTTTCTGACGTTTCGCAACCAGGGCAACGGTAACATCACCGATATGCTGACGTTCCTACCCGGCGTGCAAGTGTCAGAAGAGGCCTACAACATCGATCTGCAGCAGGAAATCCGCAGTCAGTTGATTTCGATTTCCGGCGCCCAACCCTGGCAGACCGGCTTTTATTTTGACGGTCTGGCCAACAATTCACGCATCGACCCGGCAGCCGCATCGCGTTCCACAGCATCCGTGAATGACGTACAGGGACACCCGCAAAACCAGTTTATTAACCAAGAACTTGTGCAACAAGTGACGGTGTTTGACAGCAATATCCCGGCCTCCTACGGCGGTTTCAGCGGCGGCGTGGTCGATGTTCAGGCGCGTCAGCTGAGCGATTTTAAGGAACCCAGCGTCAGTCTGCGCTACCGCCGCTCGCTCAGCGATTGGAATGAATACCGGTACTACGACTTGCGTGGCACGCTGTCCGACGACCAACTGCAACAACAGGCCGAACGGGAGGATGACATTGAGATCCCCGACTTCGCCAAACAGACACTAGGTCTCAGCGTCGCATTACCGCTAAACGACGAACACGCACTGTTTGCCTCGGTGAATCAGACCACCTCCACCATTGGTGAAATTTCGTTGTTCGAACCAGTGCAAACCGAGCGCCGTTCACTCTCCAGCCTTCTTAAGTACAGCTATACCCCTGGCGCTGAGGCACTGTTCGATCGGATCAGCGTCAGCGCGTCCTATTCCCCTTATCAGGGCGACTATGTATTAACGGACGTCAAAGATTCCCGCTATACCCAGGACGGTGGTGGCCACCAACTCAGCATCAGCGCCGAAAAACAATGGCAACGCTGGCAAGGCACCGCCCGACTGGGCTATTCGTTCAGTGAAAACAGCCGGCAGGCGCCCAATTATTACCGTCCCTGGTTCCGCGCAGCGGGCAAAGACTGGGGTACTTTTGTCGGTGATAAAGCTTTAAGCATCGAAGGCGGCTACGGCGATTTGGATAAAACCCAGCAGGATCTCAGCGCCCGCATCAGCCTTAACCGTGATGCCTTTGATATCGGCGCGGCCAGCCACGAACTCAGCCTTGGCGCCAGCGCTAACCTGCTGACCATCGAGCGTAATCGTAGCAGTACCGCCGTGGTCTATAACGCACCGTTCCGTGACGCCAACATCGACTGTAACGGCCAAACGCTGGACTGTGTTGAGCAGCAACTGGCGATGCCACTCGAGCAACTGGCGGCTCAGCTGGGCGGCAACATCGACTTATCCAACCCTGAGCATCTGCAGGCATACCAGGACAATCTGCTGCAACGCGGTCAGTTCTTCCGCTATCGTCGCGTCTACCCAATCGAGAACATCGAAGTGACCATGAACGAGTTCAGCGTCTACGCCGATGACCAAATCCGCTGGCACGATTGGGATCTGCGCCTCGGACTGCGAGCCGATTACAACGATTTTCTCGCCAATATCGATGTCGCACCGCGGCTGCAACTGGGTTATCAACCGCTTGCAGGAACCCGTTTAATTGCCGGCGCTAACCGCTATTACTCGGCCAACCTGGTCACTTACAAACTGCGTGAAGCGCGGCGCCCTTATCTGACTCAGTTTCGTCCCATCAGCCAGGGACAAGTTGGCAACTGGGCAACCTCAGCACAGGCGGAACGGTTTCGCTATCAGTTTGAGGACGTCAGTACCCCCTACAACGACGAACTCAGCCTGGCCTTTAAGCAACGATTGTTCGGTGGAGTGCTGTCGGTTAAAGGGGTAAAACGCTGGCAACGCGAGCAACTGGCTCGCGGCAGCACGCAACAGCAGGACGGCATCACCTACATAACCGCCACTAATGCCGGCAGCGGCGAGTACCAACGGTTGACGCTGTCGTATCAGTATCGATGGAATGAACATGAGTTCTGGCTGCACACCAGTCACAGCGAAAACCTCAGTTCCAGTTCGTCCTATGACCGCTCGGTGGACTCGGTGCCTGAAGATGAAATTGTGGCGTATCTCAGTGCCACGGGTAATGGCCGTTATCAGCTCATCAGTTTGGATGATCTGAACCGTTTAAACGAGGATTTCAGTCGACCGCTGGTGGCGAGTCTGTCGGTGCACAGTCAGTGGAGCGATGCGCTGAGAAGCTCGCTAACAGTGAGTTATCAGGGCGACTACACACGTGCGGTGGACACCGGCAGTTGGTATTTTGCTGAGCGTGATCAGCTCTGTACGCAGTGCGAGGACGTTGAACTGGCATACCCGGTGTATCAGGACGCGGAACGCCCGGCTCGTACCATGGTCAGTGCCAATGTGCAGTATCAGCTGGAGCTAATGGCGCGGCCGCTGACCCTGAGTGTGGAAATTGACAATGTGCTCAATCAGCGCACCTATTCCGTCGCCGAAGGTCAGCAAGGGCTGGAAAGCGGCCGTAGTTTCTGGTTGGGGGCGGAATACCGATGGTAATGTCGATTGCGCGGAGGGCAATGCTTTCGTTGGCGTTCGCACTGTTATCACCGTTTGCTCATGCCGGAAGCGACGAAGACCCATCGACGGAAGCATTGTGGCAGCAATATCTGCGGCCGCAAGCACAGTGGCCGGCCTTACCCAAGGAGGCGCAGCCGTTGGCACCGCTGCCGGATCCGCACCCGCTGCGGGCCGCTCTTGATGATCCCTTGGTGGAGTTAGGCGAGAAGCTGTTTCACGATAAGCGCTTATCACAAACGGCCGAAGTCAGTTGTGCGTCCTGCCATCTCGCCAGCCACGCCTTTGCGGATCCGCGCGCCCGCTCGCTGGGGGTGCGTGATCAGGAAGGCCGCCGGAATGCACCGGCGCTGCTCAATACGCATTTGTGGGATCATTTTTTCTGGGACGGCCGGGCATCGTCATTGGAAACGCAAGCGGTGATGCCGGTGGAGGATCCGCTGGAAATGGCACACAGTCCTAAAGCGATTGTTGAGTGGGTGCGCAAGGCGGAAGATTACCGGCCGCTGTTACAGGGGCTGAATACCTCTTTGTCTGATTTGGATTGGTCGTTACTGGCGAAGGCGTTGGCGGAGTTTCAGCGCTCACTGATGGATGACCCGAAGGAGCAGGTGCTGGATCGTTTTTTATTGGCGGTGGCGGCAGAGGATTGGTCAACGGCACGGCAGTCTCTGTCGGACGAGCAGTTACTGGGGTTGCATTTGTTTCGGACCAAAGCGGGCTGTGTGAAATGCCACAACGGCCCACTGTTGTCCGATCAGCGCTTTCACAACATGGGTCTGCACTATTTCGGGCGTAAGTTCGAAGATCTCGGACGTTATGAGGTGACAGGTCTGAACAAGGATATGGGGGCATTCCGTACGCCGTCGCTACGACACTTGGTGTTGACCAAGCCGTGGATGCACAATGGATTGTTTACTCAGTTAGAGGGGATTGTAAGGATGTACGAGCATGGCGGCGCGCGACCACGTCGGCCAAAGAACTTGCCGCCAGAGGCGTACTACCCAAAAACCACCGAGTTATTGGTGGCTTTTGAGCTCAGCGACCAAGAACGCCAGGCCCTGCTCAGCTTCCTCAAAACCCTGTAGCTTGCGCCTTTGGCGCAAGTCAGTCTGCCTTTCTCACCGCTGAGGCCGCTGAGTACGCGGAGAAAAACCTTTTTAATGGAAAACCCATGAGTCAGGGTTTGTGGTTTCCGATAAAAACCTCCGCGCTCTCCGTGCCCTCAGCGGTGAACAGTGCCCTCAGCACACTTAATGGCTGCTGAGCTCCCCCGAAGCCGATTCAATGTGGGCGCGGACGAACCACTGGAACTGCTCCAACTCCGCCAGTTGCCCCGTCAACATATCTTCCGAGACAGGATCCAACTCGGCCAGTTTTTCCATCGCCTGCCGGTGATCGCTATTAACACCGTCATACACTTTATCCAGCGCAGCTAAGTGCTCGGTCACCAGCCCTCGACCGATAGAGTAATCATCCCAACGACGGCGCTCGACAATAGACTGCGGTGTACCGAAAGGCACGCCTCCCAGCGTTGCAATGCGCTCTGCGATGGTATCGGTCATTTCACGTACCGAATCCACTTGTGGATCGAGCATTTCGTGAACGCCAATAAAATTAGGTCCCACCACATTCCAGTGGATGTGTTTTAACGTCAGTTGTAAGTCAATCAAGGCTACCATGCGGTCATCGAGTAAACTAATGACGTTCTCTGCTTTCTCGGCGTTTAACCCCGGAGCGGTAAAATCTGCAAACTTGCTCATACTTACTCCTTGTTAATTTGAATTCCCTTTAGGGTACGGGAGTAAGAGTTCATGAGATCAAAGAACGCCGAGCCTTCGTTTCTCACCGCAGAGGCCGCTGAGTACGCGGAGAAAAGATTATTAATGGAAAACCCAATAGGTCGAGTTTTGTGTTTTCCAATAAAAACCTCCGCGCTCTCCGCGCCCTCGGTGGTGAACACAAAAGAGCTGCTCACAGGTAATCATCTACGTAGAAAATATTGCGTGACTACTCACCGCCTTATCAGGCGATGCTTCTTACTTCATTAGCCGTTGCTCGATAGTATCGAGGCTTACGCAGCTTCCATAAGCAGAGACGACCGTCCAGCCGCCTTTAATTCCAGAATGCCTTTATCACGGATATTGAAGGCGGCATTTAAGTCGCGATCTATATCCGTCGTTCCGCATGAGGGGCAATCCCACTTTCGAACAGACAAGGGCATTTCTTCCATTTTATGACCGCAACAATGGCATGTTTTAGAACTGGCGTACCACTGGTCGAGCTTGACTAGGTATTTGCCTTGCTCTTTCAGTTTGTATTCCAGTTTCGCAACAAAGCTATGCCATGCGGCATCGGCTATGTGTTTTGCCAGTTTACGGTTTTTCATCATATTGGCCGATTTCAATGTCTCAACTATCACCGCTTGGTTTTCGTCAACGAGAGTTCGAGAGCGTTTGTGTTGAAAGTCGGCACGAGCGTTTGCTGCTTTTTCGTGGCATTTTGCAACCAACAAACGAGCCTTTGCTCGGTTGGCGCTCCCTTTAGCCTTACGAGACAACTGGCGCTGCTTACGTCTGAGATTTTTCTCAGCGCGTTTTACAAATCGAGGGTTGGCAGTCTTTCTGCCGTTTGATTCGATGGTGAAGTGAGACAGCCCCAAATCAACACCTATAACCTTGCTTACAGTGTGAAGTAATGCAGGCGCTTCGACTCCATCATCCACAAGAATTGATGCGTAAAACTTACCTGTTTTACTCAAACTGACAGTAATGCTTTTTACTGCACCCGTAATTTCACGATGAATATTTGCCTTTACAGGCTGCATTTTGGGCAATTTAACAGCCCCATCCAGCACTTTAACACCCACACAGTGGTAACTCGACTGTTTGCCGTGCTTGCGTTTAAATTGCGGGAATTTGGCTTTTAACTTCGGGTTGAAGAAGTTGTCAAAGGCTTGGTGAAGGTTGATGACCGCCTGCTGTAAGGCGATTGAATCATATTGTTTCAACCAGTGGTATTTTCGTGATTTCTTAGCAACTGCAAGCAGTGGTTTTATATCCTTTTTTGGATTCAGTGTGACACCATGCTTGCGATACATATGAGACTTTAAATGCAGAGCCTTGTTGTACGCGAAACGCACAGCGCCAAACTGAGCTATTAAAAACTCAGCCTGCTCTTGAGTTGGGTAAATGCGTACTTTTGTCGCTCTTAACATTTAAATCATGCAACTGTATAGATAACCAGTATTCTCCTGATATAGCTTTGCTTGTCAAGGACGTTGAGGCCTCGCCTCAATCGCCTTATATCCCCGCCCGCTTGGGCGAGGGTTTACGGCGAAATTGCTAATGTTTTTGCCACAGCAACTGTTAAATTATTGTAACAAGCCGTCTCAATTGGTCTTACTCTATAGCGTATATTTTTACAGTATACGCCATAGAGTATATTTGCTTTTATTACGCTATAGCGTATACTAAAAATCCAAACTGAACGGCCACTATCCGGGTAATACCATGAATATCACAAGACCTGAGCAACTAAGCGCGTTTATCAAGGACTACCGCAGTAAAAGCGGTCTCACTCAGTCCGATATTGCAAAGCTTGTGGGGATCCGTGTCGCCACAGTATCGGATTTCGAAAATAAACCCCAAGCCTGCAAGCTAGAAACCTTCTTTAAGATTCTGGCCGCGCTTAATTTAAAAGTCGATATAGATACACGAGATACCGGAAGCCAAGGCGATTCATCAGAATGGACGGAAGAGTGGTAAACAATGGATAAACTCGATGTTTACATGAACGGGCTAAAAGTGGGGGAGTACGGCCGTAGCCGCAGTGGGGCAAATACATTTCAATATGATGAAAGCTGGCTAAAGTCGCCGGGGCGTCGCAGTATTTCACTTTCGCTGCCGCTTCGAAGCAAGCCCTATTCGGGGCCAGAAGTTTATAATTATTTTGACAATCTACTTCCCGACTCCCGGGAAATTCGAGAACGCATCGTTGCGCGTTTTCAAGCCGACTCTAGTGAGCCATTTGATATATTAACCCAAATCGGCCGCGACTGTGTTGGCGCTATACAACTGTTACCTCATAAGGCACAGCCACCCAATGTGAAGCGCATTGACCTAAGCCCGCTATCTGAAAAGCAACTAGCGAAAATCTTGAGGGGATATCAATCTAAAACCCCGCTGGGTATGTTAAAAGATGAAGCGGATTTTCGCATTTCTCTTGCAGGGGCCCAGGAGAAAACAGCTTTATTATTTCATAACGGCCAGTGGTTCTTGCCACATGACGCGACACCAACAACGCACATAATCAAGTTACCCATCGGTGAGATACAGTCTCATGACCGAGTTATTGACATGAGACATAGCGTTGAGAACGAATATTTGTGTCTGCAGATTGCAAAAGCTTATGGGTTTGAAGCCGCAAATTGCGAGATCATTACTCCTGATGACACAAAAGCGCTTGCCGTAGAGCGTTTTGACCGTAAACAGAGCCCAGACGGGTCGTGGATAATACGTCTTCCGCAAGAGGATTTTGCCAGGCCACTGGTACATCACCGGCAAGAAAATATGAAACCGATGGCGGTCCGGCAATTTCGCAGATTATGAAGGAGCTGCTAGGGTCAGTTAAACCTATTGAGGACCGTTACACCTTCATGCGTGCGCAAGTTTTATTTTGGCTGTTAGGTGCGACTGACGGCCATGCCAAAAACTTTTCTGTTTTTATCGAACGTGAAAACCGATATCGCTTAACGCCACTCTACGATATCCTGTCGGCGTTTCCAGCTATTAATAAAAAGGGTTTACACGAAAAAGATCTGAAGCTTGCCATGTCGCTTAAGGGCAGCCAAGGAAGAAAGTATGAATGTCGAATGATTCGTCGAGAGCACTTCCTGGCAACCGCTAGGGAGGTTGGTTTCAGCCAAGATTCCATGAACGAGATATTAGACGATATGGCTGCAAGGACGGAGAGTGTCATAGAGCAGGTTAGTTGCGGTTTACCTGAGTCGTTCCCCAGTTTTATTGCTGAACCCATTTTCAATGGTATGCGCAGATACAGTCAACGCCTCTAGAGACCACTCAATATAAACGCCGTGCCCTCAGCGGTGAACACAAAAGAGCTTTCTCACCGCAGAGGCCGCTGAGTACACGGAGAAACCATTTATTAATGGAAAACCCAATGAGTCAGGGTTTGTGTTTACCATTAAAAGACTCTGTGCTCTCCGCGCCCTCCGCGGTGAACAAAAAAGACCTTTTCACCGCTGAGTATACGAAGAAACCATTTATTAATGGAAAACCCAATCGGTCAGGGTTTGTGTTTACCATTAAAAGACTCTGCGCTCTCCGCGCCCTCCGCGGTGAACAAAAAAGACCTTCTCACCGCGGAGGCCGCTCAATACACGCAAACCACAAAGTTGCCGAACCACAAAAGGGTCTGTATAGTTTTTAAAAACAAAAACTTAAGGATTTCTTAGCGCATGATCGCTATGCACACCACGCTAACCGGTCGCTTACCACCTGCGGGCGGGATGATGGCTTTGTTGGGTCTTGCTGTCACCATTGGTGCCTTCTCGTCCATCTACTTTGCTGACTGGTTCATCTACCCGATGCAATGGGTGAGTGATTTCCTGCACAACGCTGAGCTAATGCTCATCAGCCTGCTGCACTTAGCCGGTTTATCGGACAACCTGTCGGCAACCTATTACTCTTTTGCGCGGAAAGATAACGTGGGGGTATTCGCAGGAGGGTTATATATTGCGACCGAAGTATTCTATTTGGTTGCAGTGGTGGTGTTAGCGACAAGGGCGGCTACGCAAAGTCATGAGACAGCGACTCAACCGTCAGCACCAAAGAAAACCATTAGCGCGTATTTACTGCTCAATCTGGCGTACACCGTCGCGTTTTTCTACTGGATTATGTTTGATATACAGTTCGCTCACAGTTACCAAGACGCGTTGTTAGGTCCGTTGAGTGAGCGTACCGACAGCCTCGCCAGTGCGTTCATCGGTACATGGGGCTGGAAACTGATGTTATTCGTGCCACTGCAGTTGGCACTGATTGTTGCTGTCTGGCGCGGCAGCAGCTGGTTTAAGCGTGTGTTCGCGGGGTATTTACTGTTTGATGTTGTCTACTACGCAGTACTGTCCTATTTAGCCACTGGTTCGCATTCAGGGCTATTTGTCAGCACGCTGGCACTACTGATGTTTATTCCCTATCTGCGCAAATAGGATTGCAGTACCGTGCGCCTTTGGCGCACGGTACAACTTCCGCGTCGTGTCAGAGGCACGACCTACCGGGCAATGAAGTACGGGTTCAGGAAGGAGTCTTTCTGGTTGTAACGCAGCGGTTCACCGTCGACGGTGGTAATGGAACCACCGGCAGCATTAAGCACGGCGTGCGCGGCCGCGGTATCCCACTCCGAGGTTGGCCCTAAGCGCGGGTAGATATCGGCTTTCCCCCCGGCTACCAGACAAATTTTTAACGAACTGCCCATCGGTACCATTTCGTAAGGCTTGCCCAGTTGCTCCAGCCAATCGGTGGTTTCCTGCGAAGCGTGTGAACGCGAGCCAACAATACGCAACGTTTCAGGCGTATTTTGCTCGACCTGAATCGGGGTATCATTTAACGTTGCGCCATTATCACGGTCGCCCACATACATGGCATCCAGCACCGGCGCATACACCACGCCCATAACCGGCTCGCCGTTCTCAATCAGTGCGATATTGACGGTGAACTCGCCGTTGCGCTTGATAAACTCTTTGGTGCCATCCAGTGGATCAACCAACCAGTAACGCTGCCACTGCTGACGCTTATCCCAGCTGATATCAGCAGACTCTTCAGACAAAATGGGATACTGCTCATTCAGCTGACTTAACCCGTCAACAATCACCCGGTGTGCGGCCAGGTCGGCCTTAGTCAGGGGGCTGTCATCGCCCTTCAACTGCACATCAAAATCGTCGCTGTTATAAATCTCCATAATCGCCGCGCCAGCATCACGCGCGATCTGTTCCAATTCCTTCAGCATCAACAAATTCCTTAATGAATATGTTTTTCACCGCAGAGGACGCTGAGAACCGCAGAGAAAAAACTTTGAATGGGAAACCCAATTGTTAGGGTTTTTGGGTGGGATTAGGCGTGGTGCTTGTCGTCAGCACCGCTGCCATTGTCACCAAAGAATCACGGCGTTATGTTTTCCAATAAAAAACTCCGCGCTCTCCGCGCCCTCTGCGGTGAATAACCTCCGCGCTCTCTGCCTACTCAGCACCCTCAAAGATAAAGCCCTGGCGGCGTAGGTAGTCGATGACTTGCTCAGCCGCAGCCTCAATACTCAACGCCCCCGTACGCAGGTGAATCTCCGGCGATTCCGGTGCCTCATACGGCGACGAAATCCCCGTAAAATGCGGAATGTCACCCGCTCGCGCCTTCTTGTACAACCCTTTGGGGTCTCGCTGTTCACAGACAGCCAACGGCGTATCGACAAACACCTCAATAAACGCATCACCCGCCAGCGCCCGCGCCTGCGCCCTGTCCGCCCTAAACGGCGAAATAAACGCTGTCCCCACGATAAGCCCGGCATCCACGAACAGCCTCGCAACCTCGGTGATGCGGCGGATGTTTTCCACCCGATCTTCATCACCAAAACCCAGATCGTTATTTAACCCATGACGAACGTTATCACCGTCCAGCAAATAGGTGTGACAGCCCAATTCAAATAACTTGCGGTCCACCGCATTGGCAATGGTCGACTTACCCGAGCCGCTGAACCCGGTATACCACAGCAGCGCCGGGCGGTGCCCTTTGGCTTTACTGCGCTCAGCGCGGTTGACACTGGCCTCGTGCCAGACAATAGGTTCACTCATCATTCACTCTGTGTCGTTACAGTAAATAAAAATAGCCAATCGTGGTGATGGTGATCAGCAAATACACCACGGCCATCGGTACACCGCTGTATAAAAAATGTTTTAGGCGATAGCTGCTGGCATTAAACACCATCAGATTGGTTTGATACCCATAAGGGCTGATGAAACTGGCGGGAGGCGCAGGGAAAGCGTCTAAAAGTGGACCCCCTTTTGTTTTGGGCTTTCCATTTAAATGTCTTTTCTCTGGGCCCTCCGCGCCCTCTGCGGTTCACTGTTTTAACCACACACCGTAACTTGCGCAAAATGCGCGAGCTACTTCAGCAGGTCTTTGGCTTCCCAATGCGGGAAGTGCTTGCGGATGAGAGCGTTCAGCTCCAGTTCGAACTCGCTGTACTGGTGTTTGTCGCCACGGCTTTCGTCCGAGTCGGACAAGGCCTGCTCAATCATACCAGCGGCTACCGTCATGTTGGTAAAACGGTCGATGACAATAAAGGCGCCCGTTTTCGGGTTGCTCTGATAATCATCAAACATCACCTTTTCGGTCACCCGGACATCCACCTCACCGATCTCATTTAACCCCAGTTCACCGGCTTTGTGCTCGGCAAAGGTATTAACGTCAATGCGGTGCTGAATGTCTTCCACCTCTCCGGTGGTTAGCTTGCTGTTAAATTTTAGGTAGTATTCGCGGTGGGTTTGTAGGGGGTCATCGTTCATCCACACCAGTTTGGCGCGAAAACGTGTCGACACATTCGGCAACGCGTCTTTTTTTACGATCATGTCGCCACGGCTGACGTCGATTTCATCGTTCAGTGTCAACGTAACCGCAGCCGGTGCCTGGGCAGAGGCGTGTTCGCCGTCAAAACTGACGATCGACTTAACCGTGGATATCTTACCGGACGGTAATACTCGTATGGTATCGCCCACGGCAATCGCGCCCGACGCAATGGTTCCGGCAAAGCCACGGAACGTCGAGTCAGGGCGGTTAACGTACTGCACCGGAAAACGAAATTCCGAGTGGCTGACCGCGCGTTGCACGTCCATAGTTTCGAGGTATTGCATCAATGTCGAGCCACGGAACCAACTGAGGTTTTCCGAACGGTTAACGACATTATCGCCGTTCAGCGCACACACCGGCACAAAGCGTATGTTGGGGATATTCAGTGCACCGGCCATATCCAGATAATCGGCTTGAATGCGTTTGTACACGCGTTGGGAATAATCCACCAAATCCATCTTGTTAACGGCAACGATGATGTTTTTTATTCCCAGCAATGAACAGATAAAACTGTGGCGGCGGGTTTGGGTTTGCACGCCTTTACTGGCGTCTAGCAGAATAACGGCTGCATCACAGGTTGACGCGCCGGTGGCCATATTACGGGTGTATTGCTCATGACCAGGGGTATCGGCAATGATGAACTTGCGTTTATCGGTAGAGAAATAACGGTAGGCAACGTCGATGGTAATGCCCTGCTCGCGCTCGGACTGTAAGCCATCAACCAACAGCGCAAGGTCGACCTGATCACCCGTGGTGCCGACTTTTTTACTGTCCGCCGTAATGGCCGCTAACTGATCTTCAAAGATCATCTTACTGTCGTGCAGTAATCGGCCAATCAACGTGCTTTTGCCGTCGTCAACACTGCCGCAGGTGATAAAGCGCAGCAATTCCTTACGTTCGTGCTGCCGGAGGTAGGAAAGAATGTCGTTATCGATCAGCGCAGAAGTGTGACTCATTCACATGCCCGGTACTAAAAGTACCCCTCCATTTTTTTCTTTTCCATGGAGCCGGAACTGTCGTGGTCGATGACACGGCCCTGACGTTCCGAGGTTTTGGTCAGCAACATTTCCTGAATGATTTCGGGTAGGCTGGTGGCGTTGGACTCAATCGCGCCGGTCAGTGGATAACAACCTAAGGTGCGAAAGCGCACCCGTTTCATCTGCGGGGTTTCGCCCGGTTCCAACGGCATACGATCATCGTCAACCATGATAAGGGTACCGTCACGTTCAACCACCGGCCGTTCTTTGGCGAGGTACAGTTGAGGAATATCGATGTGTTCTAAATAGATGTACTGCCAGATATCCAGCTCGGTCCAGTTAGACAGCGGGAACACCCGAATACTCTCACCTTTGTGTACGTTGCCGTTAAAAATATTCCACAGTTCAGGTCGTTGATTTTTCGGGTCCCAGCGGTGGTTTTTGTCGCGGAACGAATACATCCGTTCTTTAGCCCGCGATTTTTCTTCGTCGCGGCGGGCCCCGCCAAAAGCGGCATCGAACTGGTATTTATTGAGCGCTTGTTTTAATGCCTGGGTTTTCATTACATCGGTGTGCAACGCACTGCCGTGCGTGAACGGACCGATGCCTTTTTCCAGACCCTCGGGGTTGATGTGCTCGATAAGTTCAAAGCCATGTTGCTCCGCCATGCGATCACGAAAAGTGATCATTTCGCGAAACTTCCAGGTGGTGTTAACGTGCAGCAACGGAAACGGAATCTTCCCGGGGTAAAACGCCTTGCGCGCCAAGTGCAATAACACCGACGAGTCCTTGCCCACCGAGTACAGCATCACCGGGTTATCAAACTCAGCCACGACCTCACGCAGAATATGAATGGCTTCGTATTCCAGTGCTTTTAGGTGCGTTAGCTTTTTATCAGTGAGCATTGAACCCCTTTTCTGTATCTTACACCTCTGGCGCAAGCGTAATGTTCAGAGTGCCATAGGCACGAACGACTAATCACTGCCAAACAAGTCCCGCGTGTAAACCTTGTCGCTGACGTCTTCCAGCTCCGGTGCCATGCGGTTAGAAACAATTACGCACGCGTCACGTTTAAAGGCGTCAAAGTCGGTATACACTTGGGAGTTGTAAAAATGCGGTTCTTTCAGCGCCGGTTCGTACACAATTACGTCGATGCCTTTGGCTTTGATGCGTTTCATAATGCCTTGTATTGCCGAGGCACGGAAGTTATCCGAGCCTTGCTTCATCACCAGGCGGTAAATGCCAACGCGTTTGGGGTTGCGCTCAACAATTTTACCCGCAACAAAGTCTTTACGGGTACGGTTGGCATCGACGATCGCCTGGATCAGCGTTTGTGGCACGTCTTCGTAGTTGGCCAGCAGTTGTTTGGTGTCTTTTGGCAGGCAGTAGCCCCCGTACCCAAACGACGGGTTGTTATAATGGTCGCCGATACGTGGGTCCAGGCATACACCATCAATGATCTGTTTGGTGTTTAGGCCGTGGGTTTCGGCATAGGAATCCAGTTCATTAAAGTAGGCCACGCGCATGGCGAGATAAGTGTTCGCAAACAGCTTAATCGCTTCAGCTTCGGTCGAATCGACAAACAGCGTTTGTACGTTGTCTACCAAGGCCCCTTGCAGTAACAACTTGGCAAAGGTTTCTGCTCGCTCCGAACGTTCACCGACGATGATCCGTGACGGGTACAAGTTGTCGTACAGCGCTTTGCCCTCGCGCAGAAACTCTGGCGAGAAGATGATGTTGTTACTGCCGTATTTTTGCCGAAGCTGTTTAGTATACCCCACCGGTATGGTCGATTTGATGATCATCACCGCATCCGGGTTGACCTTAAGTACCTGCTCAATAACTGCTTCGACACTGCGGGTATTAAAGTAATTGGTAACCGGATCGTAATCGGTCGGGGTGGCAATAATAACATACTCGGCATCGCGGTATGCGCTGTCGCCGTCGCTGGTTGCGGTTAGCTGCAGTGGTTTATTGGTTAGGTAGTCCTGGATGTAATCATCCACGATCGGTGAGCGGCGCTCGTTAACCGCGGTCACTTTTTCTAGGTTTAAATCAACCGCCGTTACCTCATTGTGTTGCGCCAGTAACACCGCATTGGATAACCCGACATAACCTGTTCCAGCTACTGCAATTCTCACGTAATTACCTCATCCTTTCGAAAGCGTAGCTTGCGCCTCTGGCGCAAGTATAATCAACATTCTGTCCGTAGCTTGCGCCTCTGGCGCAAGTATTATCATCATTCTGTCCATAGCTTGCGCCTGTGGCGCAAGTATAATGTTCAGAGTGCCATAGGCACGACCGACAGATCACATATTTCTGTAACGACGAATAATCGCATCGGTTGATTCATCAAACGCGGTATCGGCATCACCGTTTAGGCTACCCATCACGTCGAGCGCTATTTTTTTGCCTTTTTCCACACCGGGTTGATCGAACGAGTTTAACTTCCAGTAGACGCCCTGTACAAACACTTTATGTTCATAGGCGGCGATCAATTCGCCAAAGCTTTCCGGGGTAAGCTCGTCCATCATTAACAGGTTGGACGGATGTCCGCCGGGGTAATGATCGCGGGGTGATTCGGTGTTTTTGGCACCAAACCACATTAACCGGCGATGGGCTAAACAGTTCGCCACCGACAGTTGTTGCTGTTCGGCCAGCTTAGCGGCAACGGCACTGTTAAAGGTAGGCGCGTTGCGTTTAAGCACCAGCACAAAGTCAGCGGCAAAGTCATCGTAGCCCTGATGCAGGTGCTGGAAGAATGCGTGCTGTCCGTTCGGCCCAAACCCACCCCAGATGATAGGCCCGGTTGGGTAATCAATGGCATGATTATCGGCGCTGGCCTGTTTGCCGTTACTTTCCATGTCGAGCTGTTGCAGATAGTTAGGCAACATGCGCAGGCGACCATCGTATGGCAGTATCGCCAGGTTGTTGATGCCGCGCTGTTCGCGGTTATGAATCCCGTGCAGTGCCAATGCCAGTGGAAGGTTCTTGCTTGCCGGGGCGCTGGCAAAATGATCGTCCATGGCTTTGGCGCCTTCCAGCATCCGCTCGAAAGTGTGTAGACCGCAGCTGAGCGCGATGCTTAACCCGATCGCAGACCATAACGAGTAACGCCCGCCAACCCCTTCACCAAAGGTAAACTGATGTGCCTCGGGTATGCCGTAATCGCCCATTTTTTTGGCGTTGGACGACACCCCGATCACATGGTGTTGCAACCACTGCTCTTGATTAAGTTGCGGTTTTATCCATTCACGGACGGTATTAACATTAGCCAGTGTATCGATGGTGGAAAACGACTTAGACGCAATAATGAAAACGGTGGTTTCCGGGTCGATGATTGGCAGTACCGCGTACAACTGACCACCGTCCATGGACGAGACAAAATGTACGTTTAAGCTATGGCTCTGATGGTCATCAGCAAATTCTTTTAGCGCGAACGAGGCCATGTTGGGGCCAAGATCGGAGCCACCCACACCGATATTAACAACAGCGGTTATCGGCTTGCCGGTAGCGCCAAACCAGTTACCCGAGCGCAGTTTACGCACTGTGTCGGCAAAACGGGTGTCACGGCGGTTAGCCGTTACCACAGCATGATAAGATCGCGTTTGCGGATGCGTGACATTACGCTGCTCGGACACATTAACGTACTCACCGCGCATGAGCAGATTAATCGCCTCGCTTAAACTTTGTTTTGTCGTACCGCCTTCATCGCCAAAGTACTCATCAAACAAAGCTTCTGTACTCTGGTACTGGTAACTGGTGTCCAAATGCAGGGTGTTACTAGAAATCAGCGGCATGGGGAAAGTCCTTTTTGTATCTATTCATCATGATTGATACCAGTAGCTTGTGCCTTAGGCTCAAGTCAGTCTACGTTGTAGCCATTGGGGTTATTTAATTGCCAGTTCCACGAATCTCGCATCATATCATCTAATCCGAGTTCGGCTTTCCAGCCCAGTCGTTTGTGTGCATAATCCGGATCGGCATAGCAAACAGCGATGTCGCCGGGTCGACGCTCAACAACCTGGTATGGTACTGATCTACCACTTTGTTGTTCGAACGCGGATATGACGTCAAGTACGGAGTAACCTTGCCCGGTACCGAGGTTAATCGCATCAAAGCCAACCGGAGCGCTCTGCTCCATCAGCGTTAATGCGTCGAGGTGACCGCGGGCCAGATCAACGACGTGAATATAATCACGTACACCGGTGCCGTCGCTGGTTGGGTAATCGTTGCCGTAGACACTGAGCTGTTCAAGCCGTCCTATAGACACTTGCGACACGTAGGGCAACAGGTTATTCGGAATACCGTTTGGATCTTCGCCGATGAGCCCGGATTTATGTGCGCCAACGGGGTTAAAATAGCGTAATACCACAGCTGACCAGCCGGAGTCGGCAGCACAAAGATCTCTAAGAATTCGCTCAACCATGTACTTTGATGTGCCGTACGGGTTGGTGGTGTTGCCTACCGGTGATTGCTCATTAATGGGCACGGTCTCAGGGTCACCGTATACGGTCGCTGATGATGAAAACACGATGTTCTTAACGCCAAAGTTTTCCATTACTTCGCACAACGCGAGGGTACCGCTGACGTTATTTTGATAGTAACGCAAAGGTTGCTCTACGCTCTCACCAACGGCCTTTAGGCCGGCAAAATGAATCACTGAGCCTATCGAGTGTTGGCTAAACAGCTCCTGCAAACAGGTTTTGTCGCAAATATCACCTTCCACAAGGGTAATCCGTTTACCGGTGATTTTCTCGACACGGTTAAGACTTTCTTTGGAGCTGTTTGAAAAATTATCCAAAACAACAACCGAGTAGTCTGCATCGAGTAATTGGACAAGGGTGTGCGAACCGATGTAGCCGGCTCCGCCGGTGACGAGTACGTTATGATTCACTGCAACTAATCCTTTACTTTCGTTTCAGGCTTTGACCGCCGTTTTACCCAAGTGACCACTTTCCAGGCATGTTTTATCAGATAACAATAAAACACAAAGACCGATACGTATAAACCCAGTACAATCCAGTCGGCCACGTAAAACAGCTCAAGCGCAATACCAAGTAATGCTTTTATCAGCGCAATACTTAAAATGAAAAGTAAAGCTTCACGAGAGGTGAGACCTGCCCGCATAAAAATGTGGTGTAGATGGTTACGGTCAGGTTTGAAGGGAGACTGTCCTTTGGCTGTACGGCGGAACATGATAGCGAGCATGTCCATTAACGGTACGGCGATAAACCACAATACGATGACGGGTCTTACCGGAGTAGATTCATTGGTTTGTAACGAGGGTTGGGTTAGCAGTGTCAGTAGCCAGACGATGGCAAGACCAATAAACATGGAACCGGCATCGCCCATAAACACTTTGCGAACATTCTTAAAGGGGAAACTGGTATTACGTGCGATAAACGGAATCAATGCGGCAGCGATAACCATGCTGGTGGTGTGAACAAAGTCGTTACCGTGAGCATAACCAAGGAAAGCTATGGCCGCAAAACTAATAAATGATAATCCGCCGAGCAAACCATCGATACCGTCAACCATGTTATAAGCGTTCATGGCGGCCATGATAGCCAACAAGGTAAAAGGTATACCCCATACGCCCAGTTTGATATCACCCAAACCAACCAGGTTGCCTAAATTGGTAATGTAGGTTTCTGCACCAAAGACAATAATTAACGCAACCAGTAATTGTGCAACGATTCTGAGCCGCACACTCAAGTCATGCTTATCATCCAACACACCAATAAAGACCATGAGTGCACTGGCCACAACAAACAGCCTAGCGCCCTCCTCTGTGCTGATAAAACCGAGTAACATGACTGCCGTGGTAATAAAGATAGAAATACCACCGACAAGAGGAATACTCCCATTGTGTTGCTTGCGGCTACAGGGTATGTC
Source organism: Idiomarina sp. OT37-5b (assembly GCF_002968395.1). Classification (NCBI taxonomy): domain Bacteria; kingdom Pseudomonadati; phylum Pseudomonadota; class Gammaproteobacteria; order Alteromonadales; family Idiomarinaceae; genus Idiomarina; species Idiomarina sp. OT37-5b. The sequence goes on along the minus strand of NZ_CP027188.1, from coordinate 544,157 downwards.
GAGTAACCGGTAACGATGGGCAATTGGAATCAACGCGCGACTAAGAAAAGCTGACGTTAGCAATGCAATCAAAAATATTATTACAAGTGTCGTGGATTGATTCACTAACTAACCTCTTTATACAATTTAGTTTATTAGAGTAGAATCTAAATAGCTAAAACATGTTCAACCGAAAGATATAATCGTATTCATATCCGCAAAAAAGATATTATTATGATTACTTTTGTAATGTAAATTAGATTCTTATAAAATCCAACAATCAGCATTTAGCTTCAAGCATTTCTCTAAATAATCGACAAGCTGCTTTGCCTTAACATTAGCATCAAAATTCTCTTTTGAAAGGTTAAAGCATGCGCCTTTCATTTTTAAGAATCTGCTTTCATTATTCCAATAGTCCATAAATTTTCTGGCGGCATCTTTGACTTCACCTTTATTAACAATTATACCTGTAATATTATTGATAACAGCATCCCTACAACCAGGAACGTCGTAAACAACACTTGGTACACTACAAGCTGCCGCCTCCATTACGCAAACTGGAAAGCCCTCACATTTAGAAAAAAGCACAAGTATGTCAATATTATTATAATGCTCTTCAGGATTGTCCACGTAACCGTGAAAAAAAACTTTATCCTGAAATTCTTCCTTTATTTCTTTTATATCTTTTTGGGACAATGAGCTAGGGTTCTTTGGATAGACATCGCCAATAAAATGCAACTCTGCTTCTGAGTGATAGTTATTAATTATATATCTAAAGAACGTAACCGCGTCGAACACCCCTTTATCAGCAACCAGGCGGCCTACATATCCGATTCTGAGTATTTCTCTTTTACTAAAAGCGGTACTGGAAGCAAATTTATCTAGCTCAATCCCAACTCCACCTGTTATATTTTCTTTAGAAACACCGATTATTTTAGCTTCATAATTATTACAAGTTAAAACATTATTAGACCTAAGACTAACAAGCCTCCTCAAACACCACTGCCTAACTTTAGACGTTGCAAATAAACTACCGAGCCCCTCAACATACAGAACCAATCTCTTACCTAAAAATAAAGTAGATAAATAAGTAAGGAGATAGGTAGATATAAAGTGGCAAACAAAAATGCAATGGCGATTCTTAAAGTTCTTAATCCTAAATTTTATTAGAGCAATATTTAACAACAAAGAACGAAGAAAAATATTTTTTATCAAAGGCAACTCTGGAACTATGCACCCCATGGCCACCAATCTTCTTCTTGATTCTTTATTATCGCAAGGAGCTAAAACAACGACAGTATAACCTTCTGATAAAAGCCTGGAAATATAAACCTTTCTAAATGTCAATACAGTAGACAAAATATTTTGAACTATAATAACCGATTTCACAAATCGCCCCAGTATATATGTAAATGTTAACTTATGTAGTTAAAAGACAATGCTAAATCTTAAAAATAGAGCAATACAATGTAAAGTAGACCCTCTTTAATATCAGAAACAAAGTATATCTCGAAGATCTACTCAACTAAGAGTGAATATCAACAACCAATAGTCGAAAAAGACTACCAGTAAACTAAGAAGGAGTTTCAAATAATTCCAAAGAGCAATCTATTTTTCTTTGCGATAAACCTCTCATTTTTGAATTTGTTAGAGATTTTTGTGTAGCCATATTATTCTCAAGACTTTAAAAGTACACAGCAAAAGTTAAAACCATAAAATATTATAGAACTGGACTTCCCAGCCATCGCTCACTAGACAGTATTTAGATTTTGAAAATCGCTAGGAAAAACACCGCTCACGTAAGAACGACGCTGCTTAGTTTTGTAAAAATCTCAATAAAACTAAAGATTTCAGCCTTAACACAATTCAAGTTAGAGTAACTCTTCTTTCGGATAATCTGCTTATTAAAGGAGACAAAAAGCCTCTCAGCAAGGGTGTTATCGTGACTGCTCGTCCATCGCCCCATCGACGGCATTAGACTGCAAGTTCGCATGAGCGACAGATACTACCCATATTTCCATTCATTGACCAGCCTCCGCACTTCCGGAGAGCAATTTATTAATGGTTGCTGCATAAACAAAAAACTTCATTCTTACAGACAGTGCTCATGTTGCCTACCCACAAATCATTTGGCATTACAGGATTAAACTGACGCTCTAAAACATTTTCAGAAACGCAGCTATACGCACCTCATTTATGTGTCAGGCTTGATAACCAGTTTAAGTGCTGGGTTTATTGAACCAAATATTCTAAGCAAAGAGACGAGCGCTGAATTTCTTAGGCTACATTAAGAAAACCTTGTCGACTCTTGAACTGCCGTAAGTGCCAACATAGGCTACTGCAGAGTCTTACTGAGTAAAAAGTCTTGCTTCTTATATCGAAAGGTAGTTTAAAGACATCTTTACCCAAACCTATAAAGCATCATATATCTATTTCAATATTAGATACGCGCAGAAGAAAGTAAATGTTTTTTTAGGTCACAGCTAAAATCTATCTCATTTTAACGGTCTACAAATTCTATTTTAGCTTATATACAATAATATATTCAGTTAGTTTTTAACACGTTTTAGCTGAGATTAAAGTTTTTCTACACGTAGCTATTTTCTAGAAGGATTGATAGTGTTTAATATATTTAAGAGCTTAAACCACCAGCATTAAGGTTAATTGACAAGCTTACAGCACGAACAGCAATTTCAAAAAAAAGAACAACGCAATCAGACATCTGCATTACGGCTTCAACCTTTAATTTTCTGATTATAAAATTGACCTTTACTCTTGGACAACTCTAGTAGCCTTTATATTTTAACGGTTAAAGTCCAGGATGTTTTATATTCTTATTTTTAATTAACCGTATAAAAGAAACAATAAATATAGAATAACACATTACAAACCAAAGTTTTGTTTTATAAAATTCGAACCCTGTATAAAGGAAGAAAACCGAATCAACTGTAATTAAAAATAAAAATATTGAAAAAGTCGACTTTACCGTTAGGCTTCTAAACCAGTTAATAATACGTGCAAATATGAATGCGTAAACCAGAGTTCCAAACCCAAATGCAAATCCTACTTTTGATATCGCGTGCTCTAAATTATATTTTGGGTTTAAAATAAAGCCACCGTCTGAAGTGCTTTCAAGCGTATTTTCTATAAGCCGTTGGTAAGCCCTATCAATATTTAAAATTGAGAGTGGGTTAAATACTGAAAGAGAAGAAATATCATAAAATTCCGATCTATTTATTACGTAGAATGAGTTAACTGACGCGCTTAAAATATAATCAACAAAGCCGCCTACCCCCCCTCCTCTACCAAAAGTAAAAAATCCAATTAACAACGCAACAAGGGCTAATCCAATTATAACTTCAGGCTTTTCAAGCTTCTCAGATTTAACAACAAAGCGAGCAACAATAAAATATATAAAAGCATGTATAATTGTAAACTTGATCCCATGAAAAAGCGTAGTTAAAAACAAAAGAAGTATAATAAAAATGTCGAGTAGATTATATTTTCTATATCCAAGAATTAAAGCGAAAAAGGTGAGTGCCGACAAGTGCAGAAAATACAGATAATTTGTTATTACATTCTTCCCAAAACCTGCTTCCCACTCTCTTAAGTTTGTCAGATATATACTTATAGAAGGCGCTTGTGAGAGATTATAAAAAGCTGCACCAATAGCTATGAATGAAGTTATGTATACGGCATAGCCAACCTGTGTCTCACTGAGCGTGTAAAAAAAATTTGGTTGTTTCTTATTAGATAGATTCAGAAAAAAAACAATAAAAGCCATAAAATACACAAACCAGTAAAAAACCAGTTTTAAAGACATTTCCACACTGTCGTACACATACATACTGCGCCATATTGCCCCCTCCCATACCCCATCAAGAGCAAATGAAAGCACAACTAATGAAAACCCAAATAAAGCAATATAAAACCAGACATTCCTTTTTATTATAATTGCGAATAAGACGGTTGAAAAGGAAATAAGGGTAAACATCAGAAGTTTTCATTTAGCCAGATAAATTCATTAACCACATCGTCCCAAGTTCTTCGGTAACTTTCTAGGTTAAATTCATTATTCAGAAATAAAGATATATCTTTGAAATCATCCAAATTAAGTATATAAAAACCCTTATCTTGCAGTTTAGGGTATGAGTAAGGAGAAACAAAAAAGGTTGGTAAATCGAACGAGTTATACTCATACATTTTTAGAGGTGAAAAGAGGGGTTTTTCTTTATAGAATCTAGTATCTATGAGCAACCCAGCATTAGCGATATTTAATACCTCCGGAATTTTATTCCTTTGTATTTTACCCTCTAGAAAAATCAAATCACTGAGCATTTTTAAATTAATTTCTTTTTCCAAAAAATTAAAGCTCTTACCGGTTCCGTAGAGTTTAAACCTAATCTTTTTCTTCAGAAGGAAGCTTCTATGGCTGTACACACAGTCAATTAAGTATTGAAAGTTTTGCCATTTTGCGAAATTACCTATAAAAACAATATTTTTCCAATCGTCATTGTCTTTACGGACGCTTAGGTCCTTTTTCACAAGTTCTGTGCCATTATTGATTGTTAAAACCCTATCCAGACTATAAACATCTTTTAAATATTCTGTTATTCCTGATGAAACACTAATAACGCTTTTTACTTGACGACACATAAAAAAATTGATTTTTGAAATTATTTTATTCAGCAATAATGAATAGCCAGCCTTGCTTTCAATTTCTGACACACCATTAACCTCAACAAAACATTTTTTTCTTATAATCAACACTTTAAGTAGAAGAACCGGACTATAGTTTGTAAGTCTTATATAAAATTTACACATGCTAAAATTATAAATGAAAAGACAGATTACATTATATAAAACACGTGACAAAACAACATTAAAAACAAACGGGGTATATTTAATCTTGATATTTTTATATTTTTCCAAGCTTGCTAGTTTTGTTTTGTTTTTTTTAATTGTATAAAACATTATATTATAATCTTTTCTTGCTAAAGATTTTAAAAAACCAACTGCGTGTGTCAGCTCTCCTGAGTTTTGAGAGAAAACCACATCATTTAGATAAACAATTTCTTTATTCACTTCATCTCCTTAGTTTAGGAAAGAAAATTGATAAGGCACCCGAAGCAATTATCAAACCGGATTCATCGAAAAAAAACTGAATTTACGAGTTTTATTTATCGACTACAAAGCTGGTTTTAAAATTTCTTTCTAAGTAAGCGCTGCGCAATAATCTTACGACTCTTCTATCAGCGGCAATAACAATGCATCGTTTTGCTTTGATGTTTTTCAACCGAGTTTTCCATAAAAACCTGTTTTAAAGAAAAGCGGTATTATGCTTATTTTCCTTGATATTGGAGGAATTCAGCGCAACGCGACCAACGAGAGTCCAGTCTCTGGAGCTGACTTATCAGCGGCCCGCGCGGCTGCGTATTTACTGCTCATATAATGAGGCGTGGTTGGCTAATATGGCGTTATCTTTGTAACGGTTCAGATATACCCAGTGTCACGAGGTTAGTACCGCTGTGCAGATTATGCTCGTTGTAAACGTTAACGAGTTCCATTATCCACTGCCTTACGTACATAAGTGAGTTAAACCCTTTGCGCGGCCATTTTGGTAGTACTTTACGGTCCGGAACAACGATTCTGTATACGAATTATCGTTACTCACGCACGCCAAGTTGTGCCACATAGCAATAAGCGGACAGGTTAACTTTAATTTCCATGTAAACTAGATCATCGGCGCTCCGTCATCTAGAGATGCAGTACCGGCGGATTATGTCAGCAGCCCTCACGGAACAGAGTTCGCTCAACCAATTGTTCTGCCAGTTCACCGAATACTTTTCCATGGACTTCGCAGCCGAAAATTTTGTGGCTGTAAATATCAAATATTAAGTACAGATGCCAGAAGACGCCTTTATCGGCCAGTAACGGTGCGATTTTTTAAGGCAGGTCAATCCGCATACCGCGGTAAGTAACAGACCGTCAGAATACGCTGCTCTTCGTCTTCGCTCAGCTGCCGGAGCTGTTTAAATAGCGCTGGTGTAGGGCGTTTATCCGGCTCCGGATTAGCCCAGCGTTTTAACGTGCTTTGGTTTATTTAAATAACGAACGTGAGCTTCCCAGTAGGGCTATGCGCCGTCATTAGTCGCTCGTTAAGGTCATCGGATAGGCTTATAGGCTCGCTTAACAACGAACCTTGGCTTTAAGCTTCTTGATTTTTTTTGGCCGTTTTTTACGCTCTTGCTTGACCTGGCGCTCACTTTCAGCGGTGCGCCCGAAGCCCTTCAGGCAAACCGTACGCTACTATTTTCCTTCTCGATAAATTATCCGTTTCCAGACAATAGATCGATAGTTCGGCTTCTAACAAGCAAATCGTGTCGATAACGATGGTTAATTACTCTTCAACTGAATAGTTATCAATCTTAATCTGATATCCAGGCACTGCAATTCCTTGCTCACGACACTGTTTTAACCAAAGATACGAGGTGTGCTGGCTGGCGCCATCCTCATTAGCAACAGAGTTTACAGAGCGACTCTGTGGTGGTAATAATTTTTTAAGTGTTGCTGCTTTACGCTCTTCGGAGTAACGTGGCATAAATCAACCTATACCGCCCGCTATTTATTAATAGTCAAATTGGCAACTAACAACAAGGCTGAAGTAATGGAAACTCATCTCTGCGATTGCAACAGGTTAAAACTGGTGTTTCAGCTATTAGTACCATCTAGATTCAACTTGGTTCTGCCGCGAACAAATTTGAAAGTTGCTATATACTCGCGTTTGAAACTGATACAACTAGCTAGAATTACAATGATCCAACCTATTATCATAATCTCTGCCAATTCATTACCATATAATGTAAAAATAGAGGCTAGCAGAACAATAATAGAGGTATATGCGTAAACTATAGTCCTAGGCATTTTTCGCCAAAGATGAATTGAGAACTCTGTGCGTAACACGAAAAATACTAAGAAAGATATGCATGTGCTAACAGCTGCACCCTCAGCACCAAATTCGGGTATGAGTAATAAATTCCCAATAATATTTACACAAAACGCCAATAGTGCTGCTAGCATTGCAAAGGAGCTGCGCCTTGAAATACCTATACCGACTACCGTGGTTTCAGAAAGTGTATAAAGTAGGGGATAACCTAAACATGAAACTACAATCCATTGCACTGCATCATACTCTGGCGGCAGAAAGTAAGTCACAATCCAAGAAAAGAGTCCTGCGAAGCAAAATACGAGCACAACAATAGCAAGAACAAACCTAGTTGTTTTTTCAACATTCTCAAGACCTTGCCCTGAACTTGCCCATTTGTATACCGTCGGCGCCCAGACGGTGGAAAAAACACTTTGAAATATAGTGGCGGCGGCAGCAAAACTAACTGAAACAGAATAAACAGCTAACTCTTCAAAACTTGAAAGTGTACGAAGAAACACTTTATCTAAAGCAGTTAACCCCCAAAAAGCAAGCCCACCAAATATTAAAGGAAGTCCAAATCTAAGCATCGACTTAACTTCGATACAATTAAAAGACGAGTGTATTGCTTTTAGCCATTCTGCTCGTGTATTCCAAGCAAACACCATTGTAACCGCTACAACAGAAGCCGTCATTGCGACAACCAAGTTCGTTAGACTTTTTTTAACATCCAACAATACGTATAAGCCAATCAGAATAACGAGTAATAACTTTGGTAAAAGCTGACTCATCGAGTACGCCAGTCCACGTTCGTTCATGCGCAAAACTAACGATAAAAAACGCGACGTAAAATTGGCTAATAAAGCAAGTGTAACCAGCAAGCTCAGGTGGGTCGCAGGAACTTCAAACAATAAGTCTGAAATTAACCCCCCGAAATATAATAAAACCGCAATAGTAAATGTAAGCAATGAAAATCCTGGTAAGGCAGCATGCTTAAGCAGTGCTGGTTTATCCTTTCGCTCGTGGAACTCCCTCACATACGCCTGATCAAGTCCTAGACTGAATAAAAGTACGCTAAAGCTTAGAGTCACTTGAAGCATCGACAGACGTCCGACATCCTCTTGGGCAAAAAACCAAGTGACTAAAGGTAGGGTTATAAGCCCGAAGAGGGCCCCGCTGACAGGACCTATTGCAAAACTAACGATTTTTCTTGGTGTCAATTTAAATATCTACGCCCGAGTTTTTGCCAGATTATGATTCTGTCGACTTAAGAATAAAGCTCTTTTCACTATATTCTTAGTTCTTTCAATCCCCTTTTCACGACACCAGTAGTCGACAACTAGTTGTCGATTATTCTTTTTTTCCTCCGAGGACAAAGGAGTATCGATTAAAGATGGTTCACTCTCAAGTTCTTGAACAGAGGACAGCACTACCCCGATTTCATTTAAAAAAGTATAAGTTGGATTTTCTTCTCTAAGGAAGATGCGAGCCCCGAAATAGAGCATTATCACGATATTTCCAACAGCCTGTTGTCTTTTATGGTTCATTATAACAAAACCACATTTTTTGATAGCTTGTACGTAATCATCAATCGCCATAAAATCTATTAAAGGTACAAAGTTTCTTCCGAATAAATCGTAGCCCATTTTTTTTATTCTACTACCATAGCCTTTATTACCGTAACTCAAAGGCAATACAATATATCGGTCAGAGACGTTTAGATTTCTAAGCAAGTTAAAGATTTCTAAATGATTACTTGTTGAAGAAGCACTATTTCCAACTAAAATTGAATTTGAATCAACCTCGGTATTTTCATAACCTCTTATAAAGTTATCTTCTATTGTGCCATAATTCCATTGCAAATATTCTGGAAAATTCTTCCATTTTCTTGAGCTACGAACTAAATCATATTCTTGAGGAAGTACTGGTGAGAATAAGGTAATTTTTTCAATCGCATCGATTTTGGTTTTATTTACTTTAAGTTTCTCAAGTATAGTTCTAACTTTACTTGCTATGAATGAGACATAGCTTTTTATTCTGGCATTCTCTGTGACTTTTTGGGTTTCTGCTAAAAGCAACGATTCCGGCGAGGTGATTAGATTATAATAATCATAACCCCATCCTAGCCATATTGTTGGAATCTCTTCTGGAACTGAAAAAATCTCGGAGAAAAACAATTCGCTTAATGAATGAAAAATTACAACATCATACTCAGCATAGTCATGAGCGTTGAGAGTTGGATTTTTCAATATTCTATTTGGCTTAATTATCTTATCGACAGCAAGCTTTACATATTTAAGGCTTCTCGATCTTGAAAAAACGTATATATCATTTGATCCAGGGAAGGCTTCCTCAAACAATAAACTTGCATGATCTATAAACTTATCATCAGTTGCCAAATGTAGAATTCTCATGATTTACTCAAAAAAGTCCTTTCTAATTTCAACAAATTTTTTTTTCTTTCTTTTAAGTATTTCGCAGGAACACCAGAATAGACTTTGAAATCTTCACAGTTTTTGTTTACAAGACTTAGCGCACCAATTGCAACTCCATCACCCAAAGTTACACCAGGAAGAATGACACTTCCTGAACCGATAATTGAGTGACGGCCAACATAAACGGGTGCAACGCGCACGTTTTTGTATTCATTTGGAATAGTTGGGTTTGTCATCGATTGGCCCGAGTAATCATCATTACTGCTATAAATACTTACACGAGAAGATATATTGCAAAAGTCTGAGAGAGTTACCTTGCCTGCACCGATTATCGAAGTAAACACCGCGATGTGAATATTGCTACCAATATTTATTCCTTCCACACCTGCCGAGATGACACAAAAATCGTCTATTCTTACATTTGAACCAACTGAAATATTTGCTGGATTATAAATAGATGCTTTATCTGAAATTAATACTTTTGAACCTAAACTTTTAAAACCAATTTCATTTAATTCTGATTGAGTTAAAAAAGCCATAGCTAACTACCATTTTTGTTTTTTATGATTCTTATTATTAAATCAACAATCTCATAATCTAGGGATTCATAGATAGGAAGACACATAATTCTCTTGGATATATCTCGAGAAATTTTATTAATAGTAATATTATTAATAAAAACTAGTGAATCCAAAGAAGGCGAAAAATAACGACGTGCTGTAACACCATTAACTTTAAGATAGGACAGTAAGTCCATTAACTCCGATTCGCTATTTAGAATAACTGGAACATAGGCTCCATTACTCGTTATGAAAGGATGCATTTTTTGTAATACACAAGTATCAAGCAACTTATCGTTATAGTATTCTTTTATGTCTTTCCTTTTTTTTATTACATTATTTATATCGTCTAATATTGCTAAACCAACGGCTGCTTGGAATTCGTTCATCTTGGCGTTAATACCAAGTTCGTCTATTGTTTCTGATCCTGTAATACCAAAACTAATTAATTTTTTTGCTTTGTCTAAATCTTCTTTGCGCTTAAAAACAATAGCACCACCTTCAATGGTATGAAAAACCTTAGTCGCATGAAAGCTAAGCGTAGCAGCGTCACCCCATTTCAATAAACTCTCACCTTTATAATTAACCCCAAAGGCATGCGCTGCATCGTAAATAATTTTTAGGTTGTGTTTATTACCAATTTCCTCGATAGCTTCCACGTCACAAGCATTCCCAAATACATGCACTGGAACTATTGCTTTAGTTTGCTCTGTAATTGCAGGCTCAATCTTGTTAGGATCTAAACACCAAGTATCAGGATCAATATCTGCAAAAACTGGCTCGATACCTTCCCACTTCAGTGAACTGGATGTAGCTACAAAGGTAAATGGCGTAGTAATTGCCTCGGCCGGCTTACCGCAGACTGTCTCTGGGATATTCAAAGCTCGATAAGCGATTTGCAATGCCAATGTACCATTAGAAACGAGCAATAAATTCTCTACGCCCAGATATTCTTCTAGTCGTTTAGTCAGTTCTTGAACCAATGGACCATTGTTCGTTAGCCATTCTCGTTCGTAAATACCGTCAACGTATTTATCGAATTTTTCACGACTGGGTAAGTAAGGTTTAGTTACAGGTATCATTTTGACGACGTCTTTGGTTTAAGGCTTAGTAAGTATTGACCATAACCGTTCTTCCGCAGATCAAGCCCAGCCTTTTGCACTTGCTCCCAGCTCAGCCAGTTTTGTAAGTAGCCTATCTCTTCCAAACAGGCAATTTTGTACCCCTGCCGCTTTTCAATAGTTTCTACAAACTGAGCTGCTTCCAGCAAGCTTTCATGGGTGCCAGTATCAAGCCAAGCAAAACCCCGGCCTAACAGTTCAACATTTAACTCCCCTCGCTCAAGGTATGCTTCATTTATACTGGTAATTTCGAGCTCCCCTCTAGCTGAAGGTTTAACTTCTTTCGCTATTTTTACCACTTCATTGTCATAAAAATAAAGCCCAGTCACCGCATAATTAGATTTCGGGTTATCAGGCTTCTCTTCAATTGAAACAGCTCGTTTATTCTCGTCAAACTCAACGACACCAAAACGCTCAGGATCTTTTACTTGGTATCCAAAAACTGTTGCACCCGATGTTTGTTTTGCTGAATGCTGAAGTTTAGGGCTGAAGCCCTGTCCATAAAAAATGTTATCACCAAGCACCAAGCACACACTATCATCACCGATAAACTCCTCTCCGATAATAAAAGCTTGTGCTAAACCATCAGGGCTTGGTTGCTCTTTATAGCTAAGCTCTATACCAAACTGAGAGCCATCACCTAAAAGCTTTTCGAAGTTTGGTAAGTCTTCTGGTGTGGAAATAATGAGGATTTCACGAATACCCGCCAGCATTAATACTGACAGCGGATAGTAAATCATTGGTTTGTCGTAAATGGGTAATAGTTGTTTCGACACACCTTTTGTTATTGGGTATAGACGCGTCCCTGATCCCCCCGCTAACACTATTCCTTTCATTTTACTTCTCCTGACTGTGCGCTTCCTAATCGCTCTCGTTGGTAGCTTCCATCCTGCACTCGCTGACACCACTCTTGATTCTCTAAATACCATTGCACGGTTTTACGAATACCCGACTCAAAGGTTTCTTCAGGCACCCAGACTAAATCGTTTTTAATTTTTGTTGAGTCAATGGCGTAGCGCATGTCATGGCCGGGGCGGTCTTCAACGTACGTTATTAAGTCTTTATACGAGCTGTTAATGGGTACTAACTCATCGAGTATGTCGCAAATGGTGGTGACCACTTCAATGTTTTGCTTTTCGTTATGCCCACCAATGTTGTAAGTTTCGCCCACTTTGCCTTCTGTGGCCACTTTTACTAATGCGCGAGCATGGTCTTCCACATACAGCCAATCGCGTATTTGGTTGCCTTTGCCATAAACCGGTAACGGCTTGCCTTCTAAGGCATTTAAAATCATTAAAGGGATGAGCTTTTCAGGGAAGTGATAAGGGCCGTAATTATTGGAGCAATTGGTGATAACCGTTGGCAAATCATAGGTGCGGTGCCACGCCCTAACTAAATGATCACTGCTGGCTTTTGAAGCGCTGTACGGTGAGCTGGGCTTGTAGGCCGTGGTTTCTGTGAATAGCGGTAGCTCACCTTCGTGTGTATCAGGATGCGGTAAATCACCATACACTTCATCGGTCGATATATGATGAAACTTAAAGGTCGCCTTTTGATTCTCCGGCAGGTTTTGCCAGTAGGCTCTTGTCTGTTCTAGCAGCGTATAAGTGCCAATAATGTTGGTTTGCATGAACTCACCGGGGCCGTCAATGGAGCGATCCACGTGAGACTCTGCCGCTAAGTGCATGACAACATCTGGTTGACGCTGCTCGAATACTCGTTTTACTTCATTAGCGTCGCAAATATCGACGTGTTCGAATGCATAACGGTTACTATCGCTGACTGATGCCAGGCTTTCTAAATTGCCTGCATAGGTCAATTTATCAACGTTGACGACCGTATGATTAGTATCATTGATGATATGCCGAATAACAGCCGAGCCGATAAATCCGGCACCACCGGTTACTAGAATTTTCATAGATTGTTAGCTTTTTTATTTACGTTTATCTCGTGCCGAGGCACGAGCTACGAATACATTGTTCTCGTGCCGAGGCACGAGCTACGAACGAAATAGGTTTCTTACTAATACAAAGCCGATGCTTAAAACACCGCCTAAAAAGGCACCAATAATGCATATTAGTGCCCGCGATGGTTTGGCTTTTTGTTCTGGTACAACGGCGGGATCAAGTGTTTGAAAAATATACTCAGGTCGCACATTTGCCAGCATAATGGTTTGTGTTTGTTTTTCTATCAACTGATAGAACACTTGCTGCATATTGCTGAGGGAAGTGTCTTGCAATTCGTTATTCAAGTATTCCAAACTGCGGCGTGCTTCTTCAATATCCCGTTGGCGCATGTGGTTGTTCACCTCGGTTACCAGCCATTCTACCCATTGTTGGGCTAACTCGGGAGATTGGTGATTTACCGATATCCTCACGAGCCCGGTTTCCTGATCTTTATCGACTGCCAGAATTTCTTTCCGAAAAACGTCGACGTATTCCCAGCTTGTTGGTTTCGGTTGTTTGGGGGGGGCTACTTCTCGCACCCATTCCTTGATATCGGGATTATAGAGATCTTGGTCGTATACCAAGCCTTGGTTTGGTGACCACTCTTTTACCGCCATCAGTTCGGGTAATATGTCGTATTTTTTTACGAATTCGGTCAAGAAGGCACGGGATTTGAGTACTTCGATGGCCATGGTGGTTTTGTCGGTTCCGGATTTACCGAGGTTAACGCCGGCTAAGCTGGCTAGGCCGCCAAGTTGTCCGGCCATGCTGGCCAGGCCTCCGCCACTGGCTTCTTCTGTGGGGGCGAGGGTGGCTTCGGCTTTGTAGATGTTCGGCAGGCTTAGTGCGTAAATGACTGAGCCGACGGCAAATACGAAGGTGATGGCGATGATCCACCATTTGCCTTGCCAGATGATGCCGAACAGTTCGCGTAGATCGATTTCGTCGTCTGCGGGTTGAGGGTGTTGTGTTTGGTCCATGGTTTTGATTTTTTTGCCTTTAGTGGCTTGCGCCAAAGGCGCAAGCTACGTATTTGTTACAGGCTTGCGCCAAAGGCGCAAGCTACGTATTTGTTACAGGCTTGCGCCAGAGGAGCAAGCTACGTGTTTGTTACAGGCTTGCGCCGGAGGCGCAAGCTACGTGTGTGTTATGGGTTTGTGCCTAGGGCGCACGCTATGTGTTTGTTATAGGTTGGATAGCGCGGCGAGGGCTACGCCGACCTGATAGATAATCTGGGTGGAGGTGCTCCACAGTTCCATATTGCTCATGTATTGTGAGTCGAGCGGCACCACAATGGTATCGCCGGGGCGTATCGCCAGGTTGTTGGCCGAGAACCAGGTGGATTTAGGCACCTCGATTGAGCCATTGGCTCTTATCACGTAAATGCGCTCGTCGTCGCCCTTCTGCCGCAAACCACCGGCGCGTTCCAGATAGTCTTGCAAGCCAAGGTTAGGATCGTACCGATACGAGCTGGCCAATTGCACTTCGCCGATAATGCTTACCGTGTCTTTCACCGTCGGCACATAAAGTGCGTCGCCGTCTTTCAGCTGAATATCATCAGTCGCGGCACTGCTGGATGCTAACACGTCTTCCAGGTCGATGATCAGTCGGCCCACGGCTTCAATATTGGCCATATCGTCCAGCAACTGTTGCAGATCAGAGTAGGCAATATTAGTGCTCTGATCGGTCAAAATGTTGGAAGCCATTTCTCGGCGCAGTTGCTGCGTTAACGCTTCTATCTGACGTTGTTCGGTGCGGCGTAAGTCGGCTCTGGTGAACACCGCTCCGCGCACAAACGCGTATTCGGTTAACCCGCCTGCCCGTTTTACCAGTTGCTGCAGAGTCTCGCCGCGACGTACGTTATAAGTGCCCGGGAATTGCACTTCGCCGCCTAAGGTTACCTGGATGGTGTTTTGCCAGGACGGTATTTTTAAGATGTTAATCTGATCGCGCCCCGACAGTTTAACGTCCTCTTCGCCGGATAATATTTCACCCAGATTAAACCTAACGTAGTCGGTCGTCGCTTCACCAGCACTGATGACGGTGCGGGTAATTTCACCCCGTTGCAGATAGGCTGATTCTCTTAAGCCACCCGCCGCATCAATGGCCGTTGCCACAGAACCATTACTTGGTAACGGATAGACGCCGGCATAGCGCACTTCACCATCAATATAAAACAGCGATAAACTGCCGGTTTCGGAATACTGGTTACGCAGTTCGTAGATGATGGGTTGCAACAAATGGTGGCGTGAATAACGCGAGTAATAGGATTCTGGGCGTTGGTCATTATTGTCTGCCTTATCGAAAAAGCTACGTACATCGCTTTCTAGCTGATTGATATCCAGGCTTCTGATGTCGTCGTCCAGATCCACCGAGACGTCTTTACCCACTAAACGGCTAAAAAACTGCTGTCGATACGCGTCAATCACCTTCTCACGCTCTTCGCGTGCTCGCTCGTCTTCTGACCGCAGCAACGTTTTTAACTGGCTGCGTTCTGCCTGCGCCGATTCGTAGCGGCTGAACAGCACCAATTTATCCTGTGGCTGTAGAGCCAGGTTTTCATCGGTCGCGCCGTTAATGGCATCCACCACGTCGAACTGTAAAACTTCTACTTTTTGCGTGGACGGCTTTTTACGCACAATCAGTCCGTAATGATGATCCGTGATTGGCAGTAAGCTCGTGTTCACATCCGTCAGTACGTCGTTAATGGTCATACCATCAGAGTATTGATAATAACCCGGTAGTGCCGCCGCTCCCACCAGCATGATGCCATCCGAAATGTCATCGCCGATCGCTCCGATATTCAGGTGATCGCCGCCCTGGATGGGCTGGCTGCGTTCTTCCGAGTGTAAATCCACGGTCTGCACGCTGCGCTGGCCATTGCGATAGCGCAGTAGTTGCGCTGAAGAGGCGTAGGCGGTGGCCTTAAGGCCACCGGCAAAATCGATGACATCGGCCAGCGTTTCGCCTTCGCTCACTTCGTACTTAGCCGGACGTACCACCGCCCCGCTGACACTCACCAGTGGTTTGCGAGCCGGGATAAACACGACATCGCCGGCGCGCAGGGTTACGTCATTGCTGTTATCACCGCGCATCAACAGGTCGTAAAGATCGAACTCGGTGACCAGCTTGCCATTGCGTTTTACCTGAATGTTACGCAGCGAGCCTATCTCGGAGATACCTCCGGCTTGCACTAATGCCTGACTTACCGTGGTTAATGAGCTGACCGTATAAGCCCCCGGCAACTCGGCTTCACCAATCACAAACACTTGCATCGAGCGAATGTCGCCCATCGATACCGCAGCCTGAACACCGATCATGCGCTCCTGTACGGTAGCTTTTATCAGCTCCTGCACTTCGCTGTATCGCAGTCCGGCCACCTGAATCGGCCCAAGATCAGTGAGGCTGATGTAGCCCTCACGGTCTACCGGCAAGGTATAACTGGCTGATTCTTTGCCGTACAGTTGTACGCGCAGGGTATCGCCGATGCCGATCAGGTAGTCGTTCGGCACCGGGGCGTTGCTAAGGGGGGAAAAGGTGGAGGGTTTACCTTTTAACACGTCGTAACCAAAAGGCTGTAACTCTTCGTTCTCTGCCGACAGACGCGCACTCAGCTCCGCAGGGGTCAACTCGTTCATGGGTCGGTTTGGGTTACCCGGGCTATCAGCGGACGAACGACGCGACGTTTCTACACCGGTGCTGGTTTTTTGTTGCCCCTGACGGCTGCTGCCATTGGACAATACCGTATCGAGATCCACCCCGTACTGACGCGCCAGCGCCTCCTGTTGAGCTCGCGGTAATTGTTTAAACTGCTCAATTTGATCCTGACTCAATTGTTGTGCGTAAACAGTAGGCAGATAACTGGATGAGGCGACAACAAAAGCAAAAAATAGCGAGATCGATACGGTTTTAATGAGCTGCTTAAAGCGCATGGTTAAGCTGAGCACGGTGTTTCCCTCAAATTTTGGTTTGGGTACGCTACCGCCCTTGGGTTGCGGTTCCCAATAACCGGTAATCGTTAAGAAGTTATTATAAAATTTATCCAAGCACGTAGTTTATCGCGGCCGATGGTTAGTGTGCAACGCTTAATTGATGCGGGATTGCGCAAAAACTAGGCGTTTAGAAGACGCGCCTGATTCACGTTATAACATCCGACTTTACCACTCGGTATAATAGCGATCGCGGGCATCGGTCAGCGGGAATAACCGATTACTGCGGCCCATCATTTGACCGCCGTCGCGGGTCAGCGGTGTCCATCCAACGCGCGCGCGGCCGGCACTGTGATTCATCTGGAACAGATCGAACGGGATGCTGACGTAGAACCCTTTACTGAAACTGCCTTCGCCATACTCTTCTGCCGAGAGATTAGTGCGCGCGGCAAAGGCTCCGACGATGATGCCGGAGTCGAATTGTTTTTCGAACTTAACTTGCACGCCTTTGTCCCCGGCCAAAAAGCGTCCGGCGGCGACTTTCAATAAGGTGCCTTTGAGGAACGAGGGTTGCCAGTATGCTGTTGCATGCCCTGTTACCACGTCATAGTCTCGCAGGCCAAAGTGCGACTCGAAGCTGCGCTGACGGGCGTAGTTGATGTCCACCCCGACCGCCCATTTAGCGCCAACTTTGCGATACAGCCATTCGCTGCCGACCCCGGCAAACATGCGCTCAAGATAGCCCCCGTAAGCGGAGGCAAACCAGTTATCACCGAGTTGTTCAAAGTAGGTTGCCTGCAGGTTATTCAGCCAGATGTCCGACTGGGTCGCGTATTCGCGCACGTAGGTACGCACCCTAGGGACGTCGGTGTTGTAGTTATCCACCAGGAAATTAAAGTCATCGTAATTGCTCAGTAAACTGCCGCTGATAATACCGTTAAGCAGCAGCTTGTCGCTGACGACCCAGTCGGCGTAAGCATCCAGCCTTAGCTGATACATATAAAAGTTTTCCGGGCTACCAAACGCCTGCTCCAGATAGGGGCGCAGCCCAACGTTGGGCCAGCCGAGCTGACGTTGATACTGGTACGCCGTGGTTGCTGGCTGCCGCGATGGCTCGACCAGTTTGTAAGAGTCTTCATAACGGCTGGTAAAATCGGCGCGATAAAACGCCCGCTTGTATTTAGCCGCATCAACTCGAACTTCCGCCAGTTGCATGTCCCAGACGTCATCAACAAAACGGTATTCTTCTACGGTTACCGGCAGCCTATTGGCCAGCACCGCGGCAGCGCGATCAATGGCCATTTTATGCTTACGATACATGCCCTGATAGCCGTACAGCGTCACCACTTTGCCGTTATCGCTGATATCAATCTTACGCGGATAAAAGCCGGATTGGTTATATACCGACAAGGCAATGTCTTTAAAATCCAGCTCGTTTACTGCGACCACCGGTGGGTTCTCGGGCGCCGCTATGGGGGGGGTATTTTTGGCCTGAGTTACGGTATTAAAGTTTGTGCGCAGGTTAAAGCCAAACATCAGCGTATTGCCGCGTTCGTAACTGAGCTGCAGGTTGGCGTTATCACTGACCCGATAATGCACCCCGTAGTTCCAGCGCGAATCCTGCAATACCGGGGTTCCGGAGGGCTCGTCATGATAGTCGTTGCCGTCATATTCCAGTTTGATGCGCAGCGGCTGCCACGGCGTCTGGTATTCAAGCCCGCCAAACACAGCGGCATTACCGCTGAACCAGTCGTCGACTTCAAACTCACCGCCGCGTCCGGATGTGCCAGTTCCTCTTTGGCAAAATTCCGTGCTGATTTCGCAAAACGGATTGGCAAAGTCGTCTGCGTTACCAAGGTAGCCAAAGCCCACCCCCAGGGTGACGTCAACAGGGCCGAAACGTTTACTGCCAACCAGATATTCGCCGGCAAATTTACCGGTGCCGGCCAGATCGCGCAGGCCGATGCTCAGTTCCGGCAGCCAGTAACTCTCTTGTAGCAACCGCAGCTTTACGTCGACGCCCCGGTCTTTGTAAGTTTGATTACCGCTAAAGCCGGGCGATGAACTGTATAAACGGGTACGAATGTCGTTATAGCGAATGGTGGCTTCCAGCCACGGGAACAGCTGCATTGACAATGCCATGCGGCGGTATTCATCGTTATCATAGTAGCTTGCGGTGAATTCGCCGACCGGCGCCATCCGCGCGGTCGGCATTTGCAACAGGCCCACACCGCCTACGTCGGATTGAGTCGGCTGTGACGCAACCACGGGATCCAAATCTTGCCCCTTAGCACAAACGGACAAACCAAGGGTCACGATGCTTAGGGTGCTGACGAGAACGCGCTGTTTAATCATTAGAATACCTTGTCAGATACACCGCAAGTACGGCAATGTCTTTGTTCAGTTCGGCAAAGCGGCCGGTTCTGGCTCGATAGGATAACCCCACCAGGGAATGTGCCTGAACCGACGCCGACAGGTGACATGGCCCCGTTGACACAAGGCTGAGCGGGGTGCGACGTGCAACCGCATAACAGTCGCTGGCGAGTGCCTGATTGTAATAGCCGATGGCAACTTCCGCGATCTCGCCGTTGGCCGCAATCGCCCAGCGGTGCAGCCCATCTGCGGCTGGTTCATCAGCGGCAAGCCCTAAACGCTGAGCCTCAGGCTCGACGGCCGGGAGTATTAATGTGTAGGACGGTGATAACGCGTTTGACAGCAACACATTATCGTCAAGTCGGGTACGCAACAAGTCCGGCGCAATGCCTAATTGGTAGGTCGCCGTCAGTGGCCAACGCCGAATGTCATCGGCAAGTCGTTTGATGCCGTTGACCATGGCGTACTGCTGGCGTTTTTCCCAGTATTCCAACAGTTCCCGCAATTGCGTCAATACCCCTTGCCGTTGTTGCTGCAGTTGCTGTTGCAATTCGGGGGTGTTGATTTTGGCGTTGGACCAGCGAATCTGCGTTAACGCCAGTTTATCGAGTCCGGCTACGGCGGCCTGTACGACATCAGCCAACCGCGTTGGCTGTTCAAACAACAGTTCTTGCGATGCCCGCTCCAGCCCCGGGTAGTGTACGGTTACCTTGAACGACTGTGCCTGCCCCCACAGCGGCAGGATTGCCGCAAACACCATCAGCCATGTTAAACAGCGATTCATTGTTGCGCTCCTTGCCCCGGGTTCGCTGGGGTCGGCGTTAGATCCGGGCGGTAGGCTTTCACTTCCAGCAGTTGCAGCGACTTCCAGCCAGGGTGCGGGGTCTGCCTGGATTTAACCACCCGTCCGCTGTGTTGTTCCAGCCAAAAATGGTTGCGCCAGTGTTGCTGGCCGTCGGCACTGGTCATGTGCTCGACCCAATGTTCGGTTTGCACCGTCTTGCCGTTACCCAGGCGAACCGTTTCCTCCGCTTGTTGGGTGAAACGGCCGTTAAACGCCATGGTTTGCTGATGAAAACCTTCGCCAATGGTGACTCTTCCCTGCCAGGATAACGAGCAGTCATCCTCTAGGGCCGTAAGGCATAGCAGCGGATCATTCGTTATACCGGCAACATGAGTGAGATTAAGCGCCACTCCCTGCGTCTGAATCGCTCGGCCGCGTTGGGTTACTAGAATTTCACCGGCGCCGGATTGCCACTTATACAGTCCTTTATCATCAAACGCCAGACCAAGCACAATTTGCGGCCCGTTATCTAAACGCAAATACTGTATCGGATAGCGATATTGCTTAATCTGTTCGCTGGTGAGTTCGATGTCCGGCGGACCAAAAACCGCGTGTTCGATGGTTTGTTGCATGGAATCAATACGTGAACCACAGGCGGTAAGTAACAACATGAGTCCGCATAAGGTCAGTTGGCGTTTGAGCATTTTTTATTGTTGTCCTGACTGAGCGTATTGGCGCAGTATAAAATAAAAAGCCGCCTCTAAAAAGAGACGGCTTTGATCTTTACAACCGTTCACGGCACTTTTACTGAGTAACTGTAGTAGTACTCGTGCTAGTGGTTGTAGATGTGGTTGTTGTTGGTGGCTCTGGATCCGGATCTGGATCTGGTGTGACGTTACCGTCATCAGAACCGCCGTCAGCGACAACAGCTACCGCTACCGCTGCAGCAACTGCAGTGATACCGATAGCTGCAGCACTCATGCCACCGATGCCAGCTGCAGTAGAACCGCCAGCTGTACCAGCGGCGCCTTCGTCCTGCGCCATTGCACCAGGAGCAGCAGCTAATAACGCTGCAGCAAATAATGCTGTTAATTTTTTCATACTTACACCTCAATGTGCGTACATTTTTCGATTGGCCAATCAAACCACATGCCTGTGGCTGATTACTTTGTACGTTAGCTGGGAAGACACAGATTTGCAAGCGGTTTTTTGTTAATGCGCCTTTGCTTTATGCACCAATCTCTGATGTAAATCGCGTTTAAATTGTAGGTAATAAGACTCTTTGCAGGCTGCGCAATAAAATGTTTAAATCGTGTTAACAACTCAACATCTCATTTGGTACCTTTGTATGAAATTAAAACCTTTTGCGCTTGCTGCGTTGCTGGCATTGCCTGCGGCAGCTGAAACCCAGTACCCCGATGTTCATTCGATGATGACTCAGGGTAATTTGATTGTCGGTTCTACTCTGAACGTTGCCGGTCAAACGCTTAAAATTGCGGACAGCAGTCTGCCCGAGCGTGGCTTTCTGGTTCTGGAGACACTACGCCAGATAAATGGTAAAAACGCCTACCGCGGTTTTGTCCAACAGGGGCCGGATGTCACTCTGA
The DNA here is from genome assembly GCF_002968395.1 of Idiomarina sp. OT37-5b. NCBI lineage: Bacteria > Pseudomonadati > Pseudomonadota > Gammaproteobacteria > Alteromonadales > Idiomarinaceae > Idiomarina > Idiomarina sp. OT37-5b. The sequence goes on along the minus strand of NZ_CP027188.1, from coordinate 522,498 downwards.
CGGTGTTGCAACATGCCGATGGTTCCATTACGAAGATTTATCAGTCCGACAACGGTTCCGAAATAAAGACAGTGAATGGGGTACGGAAAGAGCCGCTGCAGCCTTCTGTGGATGTTGATTCGACCGCTCGTGCCGAAGGCACGAGGTACGAAGGCGTAGCTGGTACCTCTGGGGTAGCTCGTGCCTCCGGCACGAGTCCCCAACCTCAATTATCCCCCGCTCCGATCGACGACGGGCTTAACAGCGTTGACACACTGGTGTTGTTTGATCCGCGGCTGCCGGCACGGGTTAATATGATTGGCCGTCAGTTCGAAACCGATTTGCAGGGGGCGATGAATCTCACCCAGACCATTTTCAGTAACTCTGAGTTGCCGTTTGAGCACAATCTGGCCGCAACTCACGCGATCAACCTGCCAAGCACCACCGACCGCTACATTAACTCGCCGACCGAGGATATCCTTGATGAACTGGTCGCCAGTGGCGAAGTGCAACGGCTTAAAGACATCTACGACGCTGACGTTGTGCATTACATCGGTATCACCGACCAGGTGTGTGGACAGGCATTTGTTGCCAATGATATCGATTTGAATAACGAATTTAACTCGACCTCGCTGGATTTTCAGGTGGCTTACACCAACTACGGCTGTTTGGGGAACAGTACCTTTGCGCACGAGCTCGGCCACAACTTAGGTCTGTACCACGACCGTTACACCCTGGCCAACAACGAAGACGGTGCCGGCGAGTCGTTTGATAATCATGTTCCTTACGGTTACATCGAGCCCGAAGGCCAGTTTTACACCACCATGGCGTATCAAAGCAGTTGCACCGACGTATTTGCCACCGCTGAATGTGAGTCTGCGCCGATTTATTCCAACCCGGATGTGGTCATCGACGGTGAATCGGCCGGCGCCCCGGCCGAAGTCACCGAATCCGCCGACGCCAGCCGTGGTTTAGCGCTGACGCTACCTTGGGCCGTGGCCTACTCGAGCCTTCAGGATTATACCGGTATGAGCCTGACCCCCGCCGGCGACGGTGGCGGGGTGTTAAGTTTTGCCACCAACGACAACCTTGATTACGTGCTGCTTGACCGCTCCTGTAATGACAACCGCTTTTTCACCGCCGCGCAAATTGCCGACGGCACCGATGCCAGTAGCGGTGTTGCCAGCGGTTCGTTAAGTGACAGCTCAACGCTGCGCGCCTGTGTGCTGGAAGCGACGGACGCCGCCAATTCCGGTTATCGGCCGGTGGCTGAATACCAGGCTAATATTGATCAAAGTGGCTCTCAGCCTGCCTACCTGTTGGTGCAGAATAACAGCCTGTGGGTGTACGACAGCAGTCTGGCGCAAACCATCGACTTTATTGTATCGGACGATACGGTAGCTAACAGCGACATCGCACTGGCGTTGTTTAACGACGCAGCGGGCGGCCGTCCGGCACTGGCCGATGGCATCGCGCAGGCACAACAGTGGTTTGATGTGAGTATCAGTGGTAGCGGTAGCGAGCGTACGGCGACGCTGAATTTTATTAAATCCCCGGCAGAAATCGCGCTGGAACTGGCGGCTGACGACCAGCGTAACCCCTTTCATTTACCCTTGGCGCTGGTCGACACCCGTTACAATGAATACGCCGTAGCGTCCGTTGTTTGGGTGACCGATGACCCAGAACAACCAGGCAAAGGCCTGCCTTATGGCTTTTTCGAAGACGGTGAATTTTTGCTGGACGAACAACCCTACGAAATTTCAGCCTTGCTGAATAACCTTCCGGCGGATGCGACGGTAACGGTTGAGCAGGCCGGCGATATTACTTTACCGAATTTTTCATACACGGTGACCGAAGGTGATACGGCCAATCAACGGGTTATCGAGGTACAAGGTGACCCGGTTAATATTGATGCGAACGGCACCTGGCAGCTGATTGCTCGTTGGGGTGACCGCGCCGACCAGCGTGTTACCTTAACCTTGAGCGGCTACGCCGAAGATGGCAACCGTGTTGAAGACGTGCAAGTGTTGTCGGAGTTGGTTGAAGGGGTTGATATCTTGCTGGAAGTTACCCTCGCCGATCTTGAGGATAACTCATTCTGGGACACCTTGGAGATCCGTCGTTTAGTCCCCGGGGCCGAAGACGTTGTTTACGATACGCCCGAGTCACAGGACGGCAACCGGTTTGTGTTTAACTTGGGGCAACTGGATGCCGATGACTACGAGTTTCAGATAGCGCTGGATTATGTTGACGGTGGCCAGATTGTCTATTCTTTGGATCTAACCGTCGCTGAGGGCGATGGTGGCGGCGGTAGCGTCAACCAGGCACCAACGGTTTCAGTCAGTGCCGACAGCTCGACTGTCGAGGTTGGGGACAGCTTGGTAATAAGTGCTTCAGCTTCCGACCCCGACGGTGACGAATTGACGTACTCCTGGGAGCAGGTTTCCGGTAACGATTTGACCTTATCCGGCACGGATACCGATGAGTTGACCGTAACCGCCAATGAAGAGGGCTCGTACACCGTAGAAGTGACTGTTACCGACCCATCCGGCGCCAGCGATACGGCATCGTTTGAGTTTAGTGCAGAAGCCGCAGCGGTCGAGCCACCACCGGTCACCGAACCGGACAACGGCGGCTCCAGCGGCGGCAGCAGCGGCTGGCTGATTATTTTGCTGGCGTTGTTAGGGCTGCGAAAACGCCTCTAACGTAGCGTGCGCCTTCGGCGCACGTACCCTCAAACATCCAGGAATCATGTCGTGCCAAAGGCACGACGTACCGTGCGCCTTTGGCGCACGTACCCTCAAACATCCAGGAATCATGTCGTGCCAAAGGCACGACGTACCGTGCGCCCTCGGCGCACGCACCTCAAGCATCGAGGAATCAGGTCGTGCCAAAGGCACGACGTAGCGTGCGCCTTTGGCGCACGCACCTCAAGCATCGAGGAATCAGGTCGTGCCAAAGGCACGACGTACCCTGCGCCTTCGGCGCACGTACCCTCAAACATCCAGGAATCATGTCGTGCCAAAGGCACGACGTACCGTGCGCCTTTGGCGCACGTACCCTCAAACATCCAGGAATCATGTCGTGCCAAAGGCACGACGTACCGTGCGCCTTTGGCGCACGCACCTCAAGCATCGAGGAATCAGGTCGTGCCAAAGGCACGACGTAGCGTGCGCCTTCGGCGCACGTTTCCATCCCTCAAGTTCCTAAACTCTTTGTCCTACAACGCAGCTGGAAAACCTTGCTCTCATGAATAAACCTTAATCTCGATTTTTAAATATCCGCAACGTGTGTCTGGGGCACACGTATCAAACACCAAGTCGTGCCATAGGCACGACCTACGAAAAGGTTAAGGTCTATGTTCAAGACAAAAGTCGTCTCTCTAGCAGCAGTCATCACAATCGCCCTATCCGGCTGCGTCAGCACCACCCCAAAGCTCGGCGGTAGCGGTGGCATGACCACCAGTGGCGGCGCCGGCGGCGCATCCGCCAGCGGCGCTAATTCAGAACTCGAGCGCTGCGACGCACCACTGGGTACCCTATCGGTATTTGAGGATACCGAGGACAATTGGTGGCGGGACTATCAAAGCCGTTACCCCAAGCTCGGCTCTACCCTGCCTGTGATTCGACTCATGATCCAGCAATCTAATTGCTTTGTGATTGTCGAACGCGGAAAAGCAATGGCCGCCATGCGCGCCGAAAGAGCATTGATGGACAGCGGCGAGTTGCGCGCCGGCAGTAACTTCGGCAAAGGCCAGTTGGTATCCGCCGACTATACCGTCACCCCGTCAATTCAGTTTTCTGAAAAAGGCACACAAAAGGCAGGCGCCCTGCTCGGCGGCTGGGTAGGTTTAGTCGCCGGGGGACTTTCGGCTAATGAAGCATCAACCACGCTAATGCTGATTGATAACCGCTCCGGTGTGCAGGTTTCAGCCGCGACCGGCAACGCCAAGAACTATGATTTCGGTGGCTTCGCTGGATTCTGGGGGCTGGGATTAGGTGCCGGCGGTTACACGGATACCCCAGAAGGAAAAGTGATTTCCGCCGCGTTCCTGGATTCCTACAACAATATGGTTCGCGCACTGCGCAATTACAAATCTCAGGAAATCGCAGGACCAAGACTCATGGTACAGTAGCGTGCGCCTATGGCGCACGTGTCTCCAGCATCGAGGACATGAAGTCGTGCCAAAGGCACGACGTACCGTGCGCCTTTGGCGCACGCATCTCCAACATCGAGGAAATGCAGTCGTGCCAGAGGCACGACGTACCGTGCGCCTTTGGCGCACGCATCTCCAGCATCGAGGAATCATGTCGTGCCAAAGGCACGACGTACCGTGCGCCTTTGGCGCACGTATCTCCAGCATCGAGGAAATGCAGTCGTGCCAGAGGCACGACGTACCGTGCGCCTTCGGCGCACGTATCTCCAACATCGAGGACATGAGGTCGTGCCAAAGGCACGACGTACTAGAATTTGTAGGTTATACCGACGCGGAACTCGTTGTCGATATCATCAAAGTTGCCACGGAAACCGACATCGGCGGCAAAGTTCTGGTCAAAGTTATAACGCACCGATGCCCCTACTGAAGCATAGCCATCGAGCGCAGTATCGTAACTGGCATCAAACATGGCACTGGCCTGGGTACTCAATGGCAGTTCGGTACCAATACCTGCGTATGCACCGGTGTCGTCGCTGCGACCAAAATCATAATGGCTTACACCGCCACGGATAAATACCGGTGAATTCGTGATCAAATACTGACCACCTGCACGAAGACCGACATCGCCGAGATCAAAAGCTTCTGCTTCAACGACCCAATTGCGATCCAGCTGGCGCGACGCCTTAATAAAAAAGTCTGAATCACCAAAGTCATTGTAACCACCGCTCACATAAGTGCGGTCTTGAGCTTCTGCTGTCGCCGCGATGCTTACGGCCAAAATTGCTGTTAATCCGATTAACTTTTTCATGTTACTGCCTCCTGTGAAATACGTGATCTCAGTATGGCACTTTGGCTGAATTCGGCTAGGGTTGGGGGCGTAAAGGTTTTGCAAAATCACGAGGGCGTATCCCAAGCACGACGTACCGTGCGCCTTGGGCGCACGGATTATGGAATGAATGCAAAGGAGTGTTACATGAAGAATGTGCGGCGATATTTTACAGAAAGCCACTACGCGTTTATTACTGTATCCACCCAAGACCGCCGACATTTATTAACACGTCCGGCGGTCATCGATGCTATCCGAAATGCAGTAAAAACAACGATTAAAAGCCATCCATTTGAAATTCAGGCGTGGGTAGTTTTACCAGACCATATGCACCTGTTAATTGGTGTCAAAGACGCTGGTTTTGATACACGCATAAGAAAGATTAAGTCACTCACGACTCGAGCTCTGCCAGAGTTTAGTTATCTTCGGCAAAGTAATGTCTCAAAACATAAACGTCGTCAGGGCTGTCTTTGGCATAACAGGTTTTATGATCATATGATTCGTAATGAGAAAGAGCTTTATATGTACTCTCTTTATTGCTGTTTTAACCCTGTTAAGCACGGTTATGTTAAAAGGGCGGTAGATTGGCCTTATTCGACGCTCAGGAAAGGTATTGCCAGTGGACGGTACCCTGACAGTTGGCAATATATTGATGAAAGCTGGACGATAGACAACTTCGCCTCTTATGACGAATAGCGAGCGCCTTGGGCGCACGTATCTCAACATCGAGGAAACGAGTCGTGCCAAAGGCACGACGTACCGTGCGCCTTGGGCGCACGTATCTCAACATCGGGGAAAGATGTCGTGCCAAACGCACAACGTACCGTGCGCCTTGGGCGCACGTATCTCAACATCGAGGAAACGAGTCGTGCCAAAGGCACAACGTAGCGAGCGCCTTGGGCGCACGTATCTCCAACATCTAGGAAATAAAGTCGTTCCCAAGGCACGACCTACCGTGCGCCTTGGGCGCACGTATCTCAACATCGAGGAAACGAGTCGTGCCAAAGGCACGACGTACCGTGCGCCTTGGGCGCACGTATCTCAACATCGGGGAAAGATGTCGTGCCAAAGGCACGACCTACAATTCCGCTTCTTGTACTTCGATGTAGGTTTGTTCGCGCCAGACGCCTTCGATTTCGATGATGGAGCCGACTTCGAGGGCGGCGAAAAATTCTTCTAAGGTGGCGCTTTCACCGTCGATTTCCAATTCGCTGTTTGAAGTGAAGCGTAACTCGTGGCCGTTAACGATGACGCTGTCGCCGTCAATGGACTCTACGGAACCTTCAAATTCGGCTTTGCCGCGTTTATCCGCGCCATTGTCGTCATCTTCGTCTTCATCGTCTTCATCGTCTGCTTCGATTTCGACTTCGCGGGCTACCAAGACGTCACCGTCGTAGTCACCTTCGACCTCGACTTCGATGTCGGTTTCAGCGCTGAACAATGCGACAAACTCCTCAACGGTCAGTTCTTCATCGTCACCTTCAAACTCGGTGTTGTCAGCAAATGCGACGCTGATGCCGGCGACGGTCATGCCGTCGACGGTTACATCACTGGCAATGCCTTTGACTTCACCTTCGCGGTCGTCTTCTTCTGCGCGTTTAATTTTTAGCGCCAGATATTCGCCGTCATCGTTGACCACAGCCAATACTTTCAGCCAGTCGTTAACGGCGATGCCGTCAAAATTAAACTGACGTGCGCCCTGACCGGAGGTATCGAGGTAACTGGTGTCTTCGTCAACAACAAAGGTGATGTCGTTAACCACGAAGGTTTGCGCGTCAGCATCGACGGCGGTGACCTGACCTTCGGTCTTCTGGCGTGCTTCCTTAGCAATAAATTCGACTTCTTTGGCGTTTAACTGCTCTCCGTCGTATTCCGCTTCGACTTTTACCCGCACGCCGTTGGTCAGGCGCGAGGCCGGGCCGTCTTCAAATTCGGTGTCGTCGGTTACGGTAAAGGTATAGCGGTTAACCTCAAAGGTACCTGCGGTTTCATCATAGCCGCTGACGATACCGGCAATTTTTACTTCGTCGGCATCATCGATGTCGTCAAATTCACGATCTTTGTTCTCAATTTCGGTCGCTACCAGGGTCTGTGTTTCAGCATCAAACGCTTCACCTTCGACTTTAACGTACAGACCATCTTCCAGATCGTCAGCCGTCATGTCATCAAACTCGGCACTGCTGTAGTCAATGGTCAGTTCGTTGAGCATGAAGGTTTGTGCTGTGGTGTCGAGCGCACTGACGGTGCCTTTAAGCTTCATTTCCGTTTCGTCGTTTTCCAACTCGATACGGGTCGCATAAAAATCGCCGTTGTCATCGATGTAACCACTCACTTCGATGATATCCCCTACCGCCAGGGTATCGGCGTCGGTTTCGTCGAACTCGGTTAAGTCATTAAAGACGACTTGCTGGCCAAGCACTTCAATAATGCCGGCTTCACGGTCAATAAAGCTGACCGGACCTTGCAAATGTTCTTCGTAACGGATATCGGTGGCTTCAGGGTCCTCGCCATTGTTAGAGGAGGAAGCCGCCAGTGAAACAACCATACCGACTTTAAGATCACCTTCTGTTGCCGCCGGATTATTGCCGGTCGCAATGTTGGCGTTCTCTGAGCGATAGCGCTGACCGTTTACATACACACTACCAAACCCGGTTATCACGCCTTCAGTATAAACCGTGGTTGAGCTGCCGCTGTTGTCATCGCCTGGCGGTGGGTTGGACACGTTGTCATCGGATGAATCGGAGCCGCCGCAAGCAGCCAGTGTGGTGGACAGTGCAAGTGCAATGAGTGATTTAGAGAAACGCATGGTAACCTCCCGTGCGAATAATCAAAAAAGTGTAACATAGTATTACCATGAAATTGATTTTTCACAAAGGGGTTTACGGGAAATTTACTTTTATCAACCTACCGTGCGCGTTCGGGTGACACATGATGTCGTGCCAAAGGCACGACGTACCGTGCGCCTTTGGCGCACGTATCCTCAAGCATCGAGGAAAGATGTCGTGCCAGAGGCACGACGTACCGTGCGCCTTTGGCGCACGTATCTCAAGCATCGAGGAAAGGTGTCGTGCCAAAGGCACGACCTACAGCAGGGTCCGGGCGTTGCGGAACAGGCGCATCCATGGGCTGTCTTCGCCCCACTCGTCTGGGTGCCAGCTGTTGGCGACGGTGCGGAATACGCGTTCCGGGTGCGGCATCATGGCGGTGACTCGACCATCGCTGTTGGTCACCGCGGTAATGCCATTCGGGCTGCCGTTCGGGTTACACGGATAGCTTTCCGTGACTTCGCCCCAGTTATTGATGTAGCGCATGGCCACCTGACCGGCATTTTCTAACTGGCTTTGCTGCGCCGCGTTCTTGAACTCGGCGCGGCCTTCACCGTGCGACACCGCAATCGGCATCCGTGAACCGGCCATGCCGCTGAAGAACGCTGAATTGGACTCGGCTACCTCCACCAGGCTGAAACGGGCTTCAAAACGTTCACTGCGGTTGGTGACAAACCGCGGCCAATGATCGGTTCCAGGTATCAGCTCTTTCAACGTGGTCAGCATCTGACAACCGTTACAAACCCCAAGTGCCAGCGTGTCGTTACGTTCAAAGAACGCCTGGAACTGCTCGCGGGCGCGGGCATTGAACAGAATCGACTTCGCCCAGCCTTCACCGGCGCCCAGTACGTCACCGTATGAGAAGCCGCCACAGGCCGCCAGCGCTTGCATATCTTTGAGGTCAACACGGCCAGCGAGAATGTCACTCATGTGCACGTCAATGGCTTCGAAACCGGCACGATCCCAGGCTGCGGCCATCTCATAGTGAGAGTTAACGCCCTGCTCACGTAAAATCGCTACGCGTGGGGCATTGCCCTTACTGATGTATGGCGCCGCAATATCCTCGTGTACATCAAAGGTCAGATCCGCCTGCAAGCCCGGGTTGTCAGCACGTTGCTTGAGCTGGAATTCCTCATCGGCGCAGACCGGATTATCCCGCAGTCGCTGCATCTGATGGGTGGTTTCCGCCCACAGAGTACGGAAATGGGTGCGCGAGCCAGTAAGTACTTGCTTACCGTCGATGGTAAAGCTCAACTCATCTTTCTCGGTTGGCTGACCAATGTTGTGAACCAAATGACCGATGCCGTTGATGTGATACGCCTTCATCACATGCTCAAGTTGTTCGTCGGTAACCTGCAACACTGCACCGAGTTCTTCTGAGAACAGCAACTTCATGGCATCTTCGGTGGTCGAGCCAAAATCACGCCCCAGCGCACGGCCGCCGGCCTTGGCGGCGTCGTCGAGATCAATCTCAACACCGCAATGGCCGGCAAACGCCATTTCGGCCACCGTGGTGAATAAGCCGCCGTCGGAACGGTCGTGATAGGCAAGGATACGACCTTCGCCGATCAGTTCCTGGGTGGTTTCGAAGAAAGCTTTAAATTCGCCCGCGTCATCTAAATCCGGCGTTTCAGTACCGAACTGCTGGAACACCTGTGCCAGCGCCGAGGCGCCTAAACGGTTTTTACCGTTACCTAAGTCCACCAGCAACAAATGGGTCTTGCCTTTATCCAGGCGCAACTGCGGTGTGAGCGTATTACGAATGTCATTGACCCGCGCAAACGCCGTGATCACCAGCGACATCGGTGCGGTTACTGCTTTATCTTCACCGTCTTCCTGCCACTGTGTTTTCATCGACATTGAATCTTTACCGACCGGGATGGTGATGCCTAACGCCGGGCAAAGCTCTTCGCCGACGGCTTTCACGGCTTCATAAAGGCCAGCATCTTCACCGGGGTGGCCGGCTGCCGCCATCCAGTTGGCCGACATTTTCACGCGTTGCAGATGGCCAACATCAGCAGCGGCAAGGTTCGTTAACGCCTCACCCACTGCCATCCGGGCGGATGCGCCGTAGTTCAGCAATGCCAGCGGCGTGCGCTCACCCATCGCCATGGCTTCGCCGTGATAGGTATCGTAGCTTTGTGCGGTAACGGCCACATCAGCCACCGGGATCTGCCACGGACCGACCATTTGGTCACGGTTAACCAGGCCGGTAACGGTGCGGTCACCGATGGTGATTAAGAAGGTTTTCTCGGCAATTGCCGGCAACCGCATCAAACGTTCTGCGGCTTGCTGAGGGCTAATTCCGTCCAGTGTCAGCGCTTCGCCCTCGGCTTTTTTGCTTTGCACGTCGCGATGCATTTTCGGTGGCTTACCGAGCAACACGTCCAGCGGCAGATCGATCGGCTGGTTATGGAATTTAGCGTCGTTGAGCAAAATGGTCAGCTCTTCGGTGGCCTCGCCAATAACGGCGTATTCCGCGCGTTCGCGGGCACAGATGTCTTCAAAGCGCTGCAGATTTTCCGGCGCAATCGCCATCACATAACGTTCCTGCGACTCGTTACACCAGATTTCCAACGGCGTCATACCCGGTTCGTCGTTCGGAATGTCACGCAGTTCAAACTTGCCGCCACGGCCGCCATCGCTGACCAGTTCCGGCATGGCGTTGGATAAACCACCGGCACCAACGTCATGAATAAAGGCGATGGGGTTGTCCGCACCGAGCTGCCAGCAGCGGTCGATGACTTCCTGGCAGCGACGTTCCATTTCCGGGTTGTCACGCTGCACCGAAGCGAAATCGAGATCCTCGGTTGATTCACCGCTGGCCATCGATGAGGCAGCACCGCCGCCCAGGCCGATGTTCATCGCTGGACCACCCAATACCACCAGTTTGGCTCCGACCGGGATGTCGCCCTTTTGCACGTGCGCTTCGCGAATATTACCCAAACCGCCGGCGATCATGATCGGTTTATGATAGCCGCGCATCTCACGGCCATTATGGCTGTTGACGGTCTGTTCAAAGGTGCGGAAGTAACCGGTCAGTGCCGGACGACCAAATTCGTTGTTAAATGCCGCACCACCCAGCGGACCTTCCAGCATAATGTCCAGCGCGGTAACGATGCGCGCCGGTTTGCCGTAGTTTTCTTCCCACGGCTGCTTGAAGCCCGGGATGTTCAGATTAGAAACACTGAAACCGACCAATCCGGCTTTAGGTTTGGAGCCGACACCGGTAGCGCCTTCGTCACGAATCTCACCGCCGGAGCCCGTTGCTGCCCCCGGATACGGCGAAATGGCCGTCGGGTGGTTGTGGGTTTCGACTTTCATCAGAATGTGGATGGGTTCGTGGTTGTACGAGTAGGTCGCGCCTTCTCCGCGACTTGTCGTGCCAAAGGCACGACCTACTGGGGTTGGGTAAAAACGGCCGGCGTCGAACCCTTCCATCACGGCGCCGTTATCTTTGTACGCCGACAATACGTAATCCGGAGTTACTTCATAGGTGTTTTTGATCATTTTAAACAACGACTTCGGCTGTTCGACACCGTCGATGGTCCAGTCGGCGTTAAAAATTTTGTGTCGGCAATGCTCTGAGTTGGCCTGCGCGAACATGTACAACTCGATGTCGTTCGGGTTGCGGTTGAGTTTTTTAAAGTTTTCAACCAGATAATCAATTTCGTCGTCGGCCAGCGCCAAGCCCAGGCTGATGTTGGCGTCAGCCAGTGCCGCGCGGCCGCCGGCCAGGATGTCTACGCTGGACAATGGTTTTGGCTCATGCTTCTCGAATAACTTTTCCGCGTCCTGTTCGTGATACAACACGGACTCGGTCATACGGTCATACAACAGCGCAGCGGCCTGTTTTTGCTCTTCGCCGGATAAATCCCCCTCGAGGAAATAGGCAATACCACGCTCGATACGATGGACGTTCTTCAAGTCGCAGTTATGCGCGATATCGGTCGCTTTAGATGCCCAAGGGCTGATGGTACCCAGACGAGGGGTAACCAATAGATAGTTGCAACCATCCTCGTGGGACTGTGCCTCGCCGGCATCCGGGCCGTAAGTTAAGAGTTTTGTGAGGGTATCGCGCTGGGCGTCTGAGAGCGGTGAGTGTAGATTTACGAAGTGTCGGTATTCGGCGTAGAGCCCTTTGACCGGCAACCCCGCCTGCTTTAACTGTTCGAGTTTCTTGGTAATTTTAAAGGCGGATAATGCCGGTGCACCACGAAAGATTTCCACTTTGCTGTCTCCAAACGCTGGGGAATTTTTGCGTGCGAAGTATACAGTAAAGCATGGATTAATGGAATTCCTAGAGCCTTCGGCTGGTTTGGGCTCGCTTTGCTCGCGGTGTAGCTTGCTGCCTTCGGCGCAAGGGTTTGGGGGCTTCGCCCGTTAAACCGCGAAGCCTAAACCGGCGCAGCCCTATCCCGCGCGAAGCGCCCGGATCGCGAGCAAAGCGAGCCTAGAGAGCAAGTTCGCTGTAACTAAAGGTCGCGGTAACTTCTTTTTGCATCCACTCAAGCATGACGAAACAGCGTGATTCGCCGTCGAGTTTAATGACCTTTGCCAGGAAGCCTTTGAAGGGGCCGGATTTTATTTCGACCTTGTCGCCAACCTTGGGTGCCAGCGTATCTTCGCCTTTATCCAATTGCTTGAGCTGCTGGATAAATTCGTCGGGTATTTGCGGAATATTGTCGCCAAAACGCAGTACTGAGGCGACGCCGTAGGTGCTGCGCAGTTTGTAAAATTGCTCGATGAGGTTGTCGGGGTGCACGAAAAGATAGCCCGGGAACATGGGTTCGAGGACTCTTTGGCGCACGCCACGGCGGATTTTTTCCACCATTAATTGCGGGCAATAGGCTTCAAAACCCTGGTTTTCAAGGTTTTGTACTGCCCGGACTTCCTGTCTGGGTTTGCTTTTTAAAACGTACCAAGCGTCGTTATCCATAACTCATCCACCCTCGTTTATTGTGTTTTTTACCGCTAAGTTTTTTCACCGCGGAGAGCACTGAGAACGCGGAGAAAATACTTTTAATGGAAAACCCATTTGTTCAGGTTTTGTTTTTGGAATGGGCTTTGTGCCCATCAGCAACACCAACAATTATATCATCCGTGAGCTTTGGTGTTTTAACCTTAAAAAACTCTGTGCTCTCTGCGCCCTCTGCGGTGAACACAGTGTTTTTTCACCGCGGAGAGCGCTGAGGACCGCGGAGAAACCCTTTTTACCCGAAACCCATTTGTTCAGGTTTTGGTTTTGGAATGGGCTTTGTGCCCATCACCAACACCAGCAATTATATCATCCGTGAGCTTTGGTGTTTTAACCTTAAAAAAACTCTGTGCTCTCTGCGCCCTCTGCGGTGAACACGGTGTTTTTTCACCGCGGAGAGCGCTGAGGACCGCGGAGAAACCCTTCTTACCCGAAACCCGATTGTTCGAGTTTGGTTTTGGAATGGGCTTTGTGCCCATCAGTAACACCACCAATTATATCATCCGTGAGCTTTGGTGTTTTAACCTTAAAAAAAACTCTGTGCTCTCTGCGCCCTCTGCGGTGAACCGCTTGTCTCTGCGCTCTAGCCTCAATCGATTTTTGGATTGCCGCCTTTTTGCACGATGCGGAACCATTTTTCGCGGCGTTCGGTGATGCGTTTACGGCGTTTACGGATGACCGCGCGGCGGCGTGCGTCATTTGCGGTTTTACGGATTCGGCGCATGGTTGGCTCCTACGTGTGGGTTCGGGGGTATTGTGCCTTAACTTGCGCCAAAGGCGCAAGCTACTCCGCCAAAGGCGCGGGTGCGTTATAAGCGTCCTTGTTCGTCGAGCCACTTTAACGTGTCATAAAAACGGCGGATATTGCCAACATAGGTGACTGGCTCGTCGCCGCGGGCGAAGCCAAATTTGGTCTGGCGGTAGAACTCCTTCTTGCGCAGCAGCGGTAACCGCTGCTTAACGTCCAGCCAACGATCGGGGTTACCGCCTTGACGTTCCGTCAGTACCCGCGCGTCCTCGAGGTGTCCAAAGCCAATGTTATAAGCGGCCAATGCAAACCAGGTGCGATCTGGTTCGGGTATGCGTGCCGGAATGCGCCGCATCATCCGCTCCAGATAACGGGCTCCGCCACGAATGCTTTGCTCGGCATTAAGACGGCTTTTCACCCCCATCGCCTTGGCTGTCGGCAAGGTCAGCATCATCATCCCCCTCACCCCGGTTGGCGATACCGCCCGTGGATTCCATAACGACTCCTGATAAGAAATCGCGGCTAATAGCCGCCAGTCCAGTGTGCCGGCATGCTCTTTAAATACATCAATATACTTAGGTAGCGTGGTTTTTACCGCCTCAATGAACAGGCTGGTGGTGACGTAGTTAAATTGTTTGACGTGGCCAAAGTGGCGCTCTTTGATATAGGCTAGGCGCCCACTGCTGCGAATTTCACCAAAATACTGAATAACAGCGCTGTACAGTGAGTCATCCGTCGTTTGCGCCAGGGCCCAGGCGACCGGCTGATCGTGTTTAAGGGTAAAGGCGACACTCAAACCGGGGTAAGCACGGCGTTGCACTTCCAATTGGTTGCTGTCAGCAATGGTGTAGTCGATTTCTTCGCGGGCCACCATACGAAGTAATTCCACCGCATCGTGGTCACGGGTCGCGCGCCATTGCAAACCGGGAATACTCTCGCCCAGTGCCTTTAGGTATTCATGGTGTGAGCTGCCTTCGACAACCACAATCTCACCGTCGGTGACTTGCTGTAAATCCCGCGGGCGCTGGCGGGAGCCTTGTTTAAACACCAGTTTCTGGCTGATGATGTCATACGGAGGGCCAAAGCGGTACAGCGTAGCGCGTGCTGAGGTTCGGTCAAGACCGGCAGCAATGATGTCAACGTCACCACGTCGTAACATCGTGAACAGGTCATTCACATCAAAGCGCGGCACCATCTGCAGCTCAACACCTAACCGATCGGCGAAGCGCTTGGCTAGGTCATACTCAAAACCTTGCTCGCGATCGTGATCAAAATAGTAGCTGGTCGGATTCATCAATGTACCGACCCGCAACACCTGACGTTCTTTAACGACCGTCAGCTTGTCGGGGACCTGCTGGGGCTTGCAGGCGACCAGCGTCACCACACATAAGAGCCACAGAACAACACGCACAAATAGACTTGGCATTCGCTTCCTATTAATGAACTGACAGGGTCATTTTAAGGCGGTCTTAAATCGATGCCAAGTTATCTTATCCTTAAATACTCTGATAGTGCTCCATGGCCGCCCGAACTTTACCCATATAAGCACGAGTTTCCTGGTAAGGAAGTTTTTCTTCCAGCCGCTGATAAACTGCCTCTGGCGTCATCTGATTGATCACGTCGATAGCTTCTTGCACACTCTTTTCACCGCGAGGATGAAACGCTGTTGCCACGTTGCCGGCGCCGGTGTTATATGCCGCAATCATGCAGTAAAGGCGGCTTTCAGGGTTTTCAATTTGTTTCAGGTAACGATCCCGCAACAAGGCCAGGTAGTTTCCACCAAACCGCATGTTTTGTGACGCTTCAAACAATACATCAACACTCGGTGGCTGCTGTTTTCCATAAACCAGGCGATTGACATCCAGGCCGGCGGTGCTGGGCACAATTTGCATCAACCCAAAAGCGGGAATGGGTGACTGCGCCAGTGGATTGAAGCTCGACTCGGTTTGCATGACCGCCATGAGCAACGCAAACGGCAGGTTCAATTCCGTCACCACCTGGCGAGCATCTTCCATATAAGGTTTTGCCCGTTGGCTATACACACTGCCGCTGTTGAGGCTAATCGTCATCCGTTGAATGCGTTTCACCGTTGGTGGCGGTAATTGTTCTTGCTCAACGTTTTCCGGTGCCGTCGTTGCCGGTTGTTCCGATTCAACATCGGCGATGGTTTCCTGCACAACTTCAGCCGGCACTTCGGCCTGATCTTCGCTGGCTTCGATGGTTGCCTGTTGCAGTATGTCATCGACATCAGATTCAGGCACCCAACTGGCCAGTACCGTTTGATCATTAGCAACCGGAATAGACTGTAGGATTGGATCGCGTTTTGCCTGCTCTGTTACCGGCGTTTCACTTAAGGCGGTTAATAGTGCTTCGACCTCCTTGATGTCGATAGCATCATCACTTAAACGCTCAACCACAATGCTGTTATCGGCGTAATCGATCACCGTTTTTTGTTGCAAATCGTCGGAGTAATGCACGTACGTATCAGCATCTGAGATTTCAGCCTTATCACCCCACTGCGCTGTCACACGTTGCTTAAACGACTCGTAAGATTTTAAGTATTCAGCCTGGTAGTCCGTATAGCGTTGCTGATACTGTTGTTTAAACGCTTCGTAAGACTGCGTTGTCGCAGGCGTAGACACCACCATCAGTGTCGCTGCGCTGATTCCCAGATACCAATAGTTCATGGTTATAGCTCTTCTCTGACTTGTTCGAGTTTTGACTTCGAATTATCAATCAAAAACTGCTGGAACAACTCCGGGTTTTCCGGATCAATCGGGTTATTAAACAAGCGGTCAACGTTTTCTTTGTAACCGGCCTCGTTTAAGCCTACCAACACATAAACACCACCGTTAGGGCTGGTTTGTGAACGATAAATACGGCTATAAACCACGTTCATTGCCAGTTCACTCAGCATGGTCTGTTCAATAGCGTCAACACTGACATTTTCGCCATTGGTGGTTTTATCGGCCGTGTAACGTTTGTACTCGGACGCGATCTGCTGAGCAAAGTTTTGTGCCAGACGATTACGAGCTTCCTGCGCGGCCACGTCTTTCATGAAACCCGGACCGGCCGATTTTTTCGGTGAAAAACCGACAGCCTGAACCCACACATCTTTTACCGGCTGTTCACAAATCCAGCCTGGTGCTTTATGGTCAGGAGCGTCCGGAAACACACAAGGGTCATAGCTTACTGGTTCACCACCATTACTGGCGCACCCGGAGAGTGCGCCAGCGGTGACGAATAAGCTGGTGATTAACCACTTTTTCATCATTTTTCTCACTTATTTAATGATTTTATTGAAGCACAAGCCTGGTATCCAAGCTTCGCCTTCACCAATACCGCACTCGGAGTGCAGCAATTGAACGACATGGCCGCGGCGAATTTTATTAACCACTTCTTTGTCGCTGACGTATACGTATGACATATCGGTACTCACACCTTCAATGATCTCACCTTCACCGATTTCAACACGAGTGATTTTTTCATCATTGTATTCGTCTGCCGGGATGCGTTCCAGCTTGAACAATTTTACGGCAGCACCTGCTTTAGCACCTTTTGAAGTACCCAGGTTAGTACGGAAAATAGTACCCTTTTCACCATCACGACGCTCTAATACATAGAAGCTCGGTGCCAGCGGCGTCAACAAGTTGTGCATATTGCTTTCTACCGCATCGTTAGTCGCTGAGCTCATCAGGCTGGCTGCGGCGGTATCGGATAATGGGCAGCGGCTATTGCTGGTCTCGCTGCTCATGGTTTCACGACCTTCAAACTTCCATGTTCCAACTGGGTTCATCGATGGCAAATAATAAGCTTTCACATCGACAGCAGCTGTAGCGGTGTAATCACAGTGTGCCGGAGAAACTTTCGTTTCGCCATCATCCTCGTATGTACGACGTTCAGTAAAGTCGTAGCCAACACCCACATCCTGTACAGTTGCCATCACCGCAATATCAGCAGCCAGCACGCCTTGGGTGTTATAACGGCCTTCTTCCTCAGCTACCATCAACTCACGTTGCAACTGTTTAGCTAAGTCACGATCGATGACCTTGTTACCGGCTTGCAGCAACATAGATTCTACGTCACCGTAGACTTTTTCAGCAAAGCTACTCGGTACACCGCTGTTATACTCAACCGGAGTTACCACCACTCGATAACCGGGATCTTTTACCTGTTCTGGTGTCGGCATAATTTGTGCGTCCGGAAAGTTGACGACGCGAGTTTCCGCTGGTTTCGGACCCGAACTCATACAGCCCGTTAGAGCCAAGGCCAGTGTTGAGATTGCGGTTGCTTTAATGAGGTTTTTCATAACGATTCCCTAATTTAAGTTTTCAAAGCCTAAGGTTATCCAAAGACCTCTTTCCTTTAGATTATTAAGCGCTGTCGTGACGGCTCCCCGGTCAGCAGAACGACTGCTGCTCACCGACGACACTTTATTACTCCAGCTTTTGGTTTTAAGAAGCTGACCGCCTTCGGTAACGGAAAACTTCAGGTTCATTTCACTCACATACTGACCAAACATCTCTTTGCGAGCGATAGTGGCCGAGTGTTCTATCCAGGTTGGGCAGTTGCTGCGACAAATCGGCAATCCCTGCTCCGCCAGTTCCAGTTCCAACACTTCGTTGACCTGTGGCAGCTCACCTTTGATCCCAATACGTAAGGTGCTCTTGTCCAGTAATCCACTGACCGCCTGATATAAGCTAGGACCAGCCTGATGGTCGCTGATACCGGTCAGGCGCGCTTCCAATACGTCCGCCTGCTGAGCCTTTAACAGTACGTCTTTCAGTTGTAGGTAATCGTTTAATGTTGTCGCCGGGCCGCGTTGGATTTGCGGTACGATAAGCGCCTTTTGATTTTTTAACTGGCGCTGCCAGTCTGCAGCCAGTTTTTGCTTGTCCAGCCGCACCAGTACGCGAGTACCCGAACCTTCATCAGCGGTACGCAAAACGCTGTAATAACCGAGTTGCATATCGGCAACCTGGGTCTTAATGGTACGGCGAATATCATCCGCGCTGATGCCTGACATATCCTGCGTATTGCGGCTCATTTCCGAGGCGATGGTGGTGCCCAACTTGCCGGCAATGTTATTCAGCGCCAGTTCCTGCGCCTGTTGCTTGGTATATCCTTCACCCAGCCCATAAAAGTATTGTTCATCATCCACCGGCGGCGAATTCCACCAGTCCTGCGCGATGGCTGCGCTGGTACTGCAGGCGCTGGTTGCCATGACAGCGACTGCTACTAACAAAGCTTTCAGGCGTATCATCGATTAACTCTCCTGGCCAAAATAGGCATTAAAC
The DNA here is from genome assembly GCF_002968395.1 of Idiomarina sp. OT37-5b. Lineage (NCBI taxonomy): Bacteria > Pseudomonadati > Pseudomonadota > Gammaproteobacteria > Alteromonadales > Idiomarinaceae > Idiomarina > Idiomarina sp. OT37-5b. Next base: position 503,689 of record NZ_CP027188.1, on the reverse strand, counting down.
TCATACCGCGTCAGCACCATTTCTGCGGCCTGCTCCAGGCTTAACCGGCCTAATACATAGGTATTTGGGCGCTGCTGTTCGCGTAACTGGGTTAACTGCGTGCGCAACAGCTCGGTATCGTCCAGGGCGTAGGCGTCACTGATGCGGTTAAGGGTTTCTGCGATGGGTTGTACCTTGCGCTCAGAATCGCGGTGCTCCGCTCCATACTCGACATATGCAAGATAACGGTTATAGAACAGTCCTTCGCGCGCCAACTGTCTTTGTTCCATGTAGTAATGAATGTTGGCGGCATCGGCCGTAAACACACCGGCAAAGTCTTGCATCTGAGCAAAGCTTTGCTCACCCAGCGTTAAGTCTGAAAATGTAATCGGCGGATGAAATGCAGGCCGCAGCGAGGTGACGGTGTAGCCGGTTACCTGATTTTGACGAACCGCCAGGGTCAGCATAAATTTGGGATGTTGGTAATAGCGGTATTGCGTATCGGCTTCGAGCGAGCTGCTCTTGATCAGCTTCGCGACACCGAACACCTGTTCGAGATAGTCTAGGTTGCCACCAACCCGCACTTCGGATAGCATCTCCAACTCGACCTCATCGGTGAAGTGGGTGATGAATCCCTGGTAAGTGTCGATGAGTAGATCCCGCGTGTCGACCCATTGCCCCATGGCGATGAGCGGTAACGACACCGTAACAATAATACGTGCCAGTTTCTTCCAGAATCCCGGCGGCTGCGCCGAGTTAGCGGCGATATCGGTTGCGGTCGATGACGACGGTTCACCTTGCATATGTGGGGCTTCCCTGCTTTACTGTTTCTTTACAAACTTTTACGTTTGCAAGACTATTTTAATGTACGATAAAGTGCAACATTAAATGTTAAAATTTCATTTATTATTCATCGTACACGTTAGCTTAATTCCGGCCGATGCAAATAAAACCCTTGTAAGAAATCCACATTAAGCAGGCGAAGGCGCTCTAAAATGGCGTGACTGCTGACAAATTCAGCAATGGTCTTGATGTTAAGATTACGAGCCATATCGACAATGCTTTTCGTCACCAGGTAACTTTGCTCATTATCGACAATGCCGCTGATGATAGAGCCATCAATTTTTATGTACTCCGGCTTTAGCTGCACCAGATAAACGAAGTTGGAATAACCACTGCCAAAATCATCGATGGCGATGGTCGCGCCGAACGTTCGCACACGGTCGATAAACTCACTGACCCGGGCAAAGTCATTCACCGCCTCCGATTCGGTAATTTCAAAAATAATGCGCTGCCCACCATAGTGCAGTAATTGCTGTTCGATAAAAGCCACGGTGTCGGTGTCCAAAATATCCTGAATACATAAGTTAACGGACACCTTACAACGGTTGTGGCCGGCAAATTCCAGTGCGCGAACGACCATTTCTTTGGTCAGTTCGGCGTAGTAACGGGTCTTTTTCAGGTGATCGAGAAATTCCAACGGCGAAACCACGCGGCCATTGCGCAGTTTTATCCGTGCCAGTGCTTCGTATTTGTCGTTACCGGTGCCTGGGTCTTTAGCGCTGCACATCTTTTGGAAAAAAGCGAGCAAGCGGCCGTCCCGTAGCGCCTCCTTGATTTCCTCGACCCAACAGAAGGCATTATCACCACTGTCACTGCCATCTTTTATCACCACCGCTCGGCCATAAAACTTAGCTTTGGAGTCAGCCACCGCGCTTTCGGCGTAAGCAAGCGCCCGGCTCGGTGAAATACCGATACCGACGGTTAACTGAATATCGCAGTCAATGTCATTAAACAGAATGTCTTTATGTTCGAGTTCGTACTTAACCTGCTCTACCATCAGGCAGAACTCGTGCTTTTGCAGGCGCTGGCGGGGCCGAATCGCAAAACAGGCGCCATTTAAGCGATACACTTTTACCTCGTAGCTTTGCTCTAATAGCTTAAATTGCTCGCCCAGCTTGCGGATATAGACATCACCGATGTCGATCCCCCAGTAGTCGTTAAACAGTTTGAAGTTGCGAAGGTCAAACACCGCGGCCGCCCCCACTTTGCATTCTTTCAGTTCATTAAGGAGCGCCATGCGATTAGGCAACCCGGTGAGATCATCGGTTAGCTGCTCCCTTAACTGGTGACGTACTTCTATGATGTCAGTGACGTCATTACGAATACTCAGAAATTGAGTGATCTCGCCGTTGTCATCCAGCACCGGCAGGATGACGCTTTTAACGTAGTAAGCACTACCGTCTTTGCGCAGATTTTTTATCAGGCCACGCCAGGGTTTCCTGTTACTGATCGTCTGCCACAGCTGTTCAAACACCCGCAGCGACATATCCGGATGGCGAACGACATTGTGCTTTTGCCCAATCAGCTCGCTGCGCTCATAGCCACTGATTCGAACGAACTGTTCATTGACATAGGTAATCACACCATCCCGATCTGTGATCGAGACAATGGCGCTGTAATCCAGAGCGCGCAGAAAATGTTGCAGTAAATCAATACTGATCGACTCATAGGGATCGTCGATATAATCGGCCAGTGAGTACAAACTTGATGCCGAGTTAGTGAGCTGTTTCATGCGCAACGCCCTGTTGTGCTTCCCAAAATTGAAGGGTGAGTTTGTCCAGTTGATTGGCAAATTCGACCGTGCGATGGCTGACCTCGCGACTGAGCTGAACCGCCTCAAGATTTTCCTGCGCACTGGCGCGGATACCGGCGACCGAGTCCTGTACGCTGTCGCAGGCCTGTTGCTGTTGCTCTACCGCGCTGACAACCTGTTCGGTCAGAGCACTAACGCGGCTGATGGAGTCCACCACGGTGGTTAAATAGTGTGCCGCCTGTTGGCTGCTCTCAACACTATCGGCCGCCATCGTCTCCCCTTGTTGCATGGTGGTCACTGCCTGTTGCACCGATTGTTGCAGTTGCTCAATAACACCGCGGATGTCAGCCGTTGACTCCTGCGTGCGGTTTGCCAGCGAGCGCACTTCATCGGCAACCACGGCAAAACCACGCCCCGAGTCGCCCGCGCGCGCAGCCTCAATAGCAGCATTTAGCGCCAACAGATTGGTTTGCTCGGCAATACTAAGGATGACATCAAGGATTTGTTCAATGTCCTGACTGCGCTGCGAAACCGTCGATATCACCGATGACGCCTGTTGCAGTTGTTGCGTCAATTGCTGGATTGACTGTTCGGTCGCCTGAATCACAGCTTGACCATCTTCGGCGGTTTGTAACCCGCGTTGCGTGGCATCCGCGGTTTGCCGGGTACTACTAGCAACTTCATGCGCGCCGTGCTGCATCTGTTCCAGCGCTGTCACCACCGCGTCGGTCTGCTGTAGCTGGCTTTTACTGCCGGTTTCCGACTGCATAACCGCACTGCTAAGGCTCGACGCACTATCGGACAAGGCCAGTGAGGTGTCGTGGATACGGCCAATCAGTGCCGAATTTTCAGCCTCCAATTTTTTCAGCGCCAGCAATAAATTGCCGGCCTCGGTATTGTTGCCGGTGTAGATGTAACGCGCGACGGGATCATCAATCACGTCTTTCGCTTTACTGATCGCCTCACGGTAGGGTTGCCAGGTCATAATGACGAGCACAATCGATAAACAGACCGCAGCTAAGACACTCAAACTAAACATGGCTAACGACGGGGCAATAATAAGGCTGGCAGCGGGGATAAAGTAAGGCAGCAGGACACTGAGTAACAGCCGGATGTGGGTTGGCATGGCATCAGCAAGCTTCCTCACCCGCCGCCCCTGGTTGAGTGTCCGATAGATGTCGCTTGCCCGCTTTACCCAAATCGATTGCGCTTTGCGCCGCACCGACTGATATTCGGTAACTTTGCTGTTGTTTTTAATGGGGGTAACAAAGGCATCAACCCAGTAGTGGTCACCGTTTTTACAGCGGTTTTTCACCAGTCCCATCCACGACTGACCTTGCTTGAGGTTATCCCAGAGCATCTTGAACGCCTGCTTCGGCATCTCGGGATGACGAACGATGTTATGGCCATGACCAATCAACTCGTCACGCTGAAAACCGCTGATGTCAACGAAGTCCTGATTAACGTAAGTTATCTGGCCTTTTAGGTTCGTTGTCGACAGGATGTTTGCGCGTGCCGAAAAGGTTTGTTCAACACCGGTAACTGTTGCCTGTTTTGGCGTAGGCATAAGAGTCCCCTAATAACCCTGTACAAAATGTGGACTTAGTAATTTACTAGAGGTTTGACGTTAAAAAAACGTTAATTAGGTGTTATCAGGGATGAAGTTGACGTAGATCAGGACGTACCGTGCGCCTTTGGCGCACGTTCTTAACCATTAAACCGCAGAGGCCGCTGAGAGCGCGGAGAAAACCTCTTAATATGGAAAACCCAATCGTTCCGGCTTTGATTTTGAGGGCGGGCCAAGCGCCCGTCACCAGCACCGGTGGTGATATGGTACGGGAAGCTATTCGTTTTAAAATTAAAACCTCTGCGTTCTCTGTGCCCTCTGCGGTGAAAAGGTAGTGTCGCGCCCAAGGCGCGACATACCGTTCTTACATGGACTCTAGTGCCCAGTTGACGTAGAGGTCGACACCGGTGCGCAGTGCGTCCTCATCGGCATAAAAATACGGCGAGTGGTTAGACGGCGCTTCGTCCATGTCCTGATCCGGCGGAGTTACCCCGAGAAAAACAAACATTCCCGGTACTTCCAGTGCATAAAACGAAAAGTCCTCTGCCCCGGTCACCAGCGGCACTTCACGCACCTTATCCGCACCGGCAATGCGCTTGGTGATCGGCAACATTTCCTCGACCAACTCCGGGTTGTTGACCGTTACCGGATACCCCAAGTCAATCTTGACCTCGGCCTCAGCGCCGTTAGCCATCGCAACATGCTTAGCGGTATGCTCAAGCTTTTCGTGGATGTCTGCACGAATGTCCATATCGAAGTTACGAATAGTACCTATCATGGTTACTTCGTCAGGAATGATGTTGTTGCGAACGCCGCCTTCAACAATACCGTAGCTCAGCACCGCCGGCGCTTTGGTGATGTCAGACTGGCGACTGATGATGGTTTGCGAGCTGTTGATGATCTGCGCTGACGTCACAATAGGATCAACCCCACCCCAAGGCCGTGAACCGTGGGTTTGAACGCCTTTAACCTTAATTTCAAATTTATCAGACGAAGCCATCAGCGGGCCTTTGCGATAACCGATGTGACCGGTCGGGAAGCCGCCCCAAACATGGATTCCAAATACGCGCTCCGGCTTGTAGCCTGGGAATACGTTAGTGAACAAGCCTTCTTCCAGCATCAGTTCGGCACCACCCTCTTCACCTTCCGGGGCGCCTTCTTCTGCCGGCTGGAAGATAAACAGTACGTTACCGTTAAGCTGATCTTTCATTTTCACCAGCTGTTCGGCTGCGCCCATCAGCATGGCAACGTGGGTGTCGTGACCACAGGCGTGCATGACGCCAACGTCGTTACCACGGTAGGTTGACGTAACGGTCGATTTAAACGGTACATCGGTTTTTTCCGTTACCGGCAGCGCGTCCATATCAGCCCGCAAGGCGATGGTTGGCCCATCACCGTTGCCTTTGAGCAACGCGGCAACACCGGTATGTGCAATACCGGTTTTCACCTCCAGCCCCAGCGATTGCAGATGATTGGCGATGTATTTAGCGGTTTCGTATTCACGGTTACCGAGTTCCGGGTTGGCGTGAATATGACGACGCCATTCGATGACTTTTGCTTCGAGTGTGTCATCAATGGCAACCGGTGATTGCTGTGCCGCAGCCTGAGGAGCCGCAAAAGAAACGGCGCTAATGGCCGCCGCAAGTAAGAGCTTTTTCATTGTTATTCTCCCTGGATGATCTGCAATCATCTTAGGGGGAAAACAACAAATCTGCAATCAACGATTGGCAAGGGTAGCTTGCGCCTTTGGCGCAAGGGCAGCGGTAGTAACAAGCAGGCTTTACAGGCTCTGTTGCACCCGCGGCAGGGGGACGCTACAAGCACATCCGTGTGCGCTTGTCTCAGGCCATCCCTGGCCTTCGACACCCCCTGCCGCGGGAGCAACAAATCCTGTGCCTGCTTGTCACGACCGCCGCAAGTTGGCCGTAAAGTGAGTACGCGCGTCAGAGTTTGAGGGGGGTCACCAGAAATGTTGGAGGCCATGGATGGCCGGAAACAAGCCCACACGGACGTGCTCGTGGCGGTTCCTGGTCACCCCCCTCGAGCTCTGGCAGAAGCGGGCTTGCTTTAGGGCCCACCCTTGCGCCAAAGGCGCAAGCTACCGCCGCAGGCGATTTACGAACAACTTATCACGACCGCCGCAAGTTGGCCGCAAAGTAAGAACGCGTCAGAGTTTGAGGGGGGTGACCAGGAATGTTGGAGGCCATGGATGGCCGGAAACAAGCCCACACGGATGTGCTCGTGGCGGTTCCTGGTCACCCCCCTCGAGCTCTGACAGAAGCGGGCTTGCTTTAGGGCCAACTTGCGCCAAAGGCGCAAGCTACCGCCAAAGGCGCAAGCTACCGCCAAAGGCGCGAGCTACGGCTAGCGGCGGGCGCGGAAGAACTGGCGCAGGATGTCGCCGCAGGCGTCGCTGAGAATACCGCCCTGGACGTCGACTTTGTGATTCATGGAGGCGTGATTGAGCACTTCTATGGCGGTGCCGGCGGCACCGGTACGAGGATCGGTGGCACCAAACACCAGCCGTTTAACGCGGGCGTGGGTAATTAATCCGGCGCACATGGCACAGGGCTCGAGTGTCACGTACAGGGTGGAGTCAACCAGCCGATAGTTGTCGATGGCTTTGCCGGCGGCTCTGATGGCTTGGGCTTCAGCGTGCGCTGACGGGTCGGACAGCGTGATGACCTGGTTATAACCTTCACCAACGATTTCGTCGTTAACCACCAGCACGGCTCCTACCGGCACTTCGTCCTCTGCCGCCGCTTTTGCCGCCAGCTCCAGCGCCCGCTGCATGTAGATTTCGTCTTGATTCATCTTCTTATCCGTAGCGTGCGCCCTTGGCGCATGTTTTTAAAACATTGACCTCTGCGGTTCAGAGTTTTGCTCTTTTTGCACCCTAGTGTCGCGCCAAAGGCGCGACCTACATCACCGCGCCGGTGATGGCGTAGGCGATGGTGGCGCCTGCGCCGGCCAATAGCGCATAGGGCAATTGGGTGCGCACGTGATCGATGTGTTCAGTGCCGCTGGCCATCGAGGCAATAATCGTCGTGTCGGATATCGGTGACGCGTGATCGCCAAAGATTCCCCCCGAAATCGCGGCGGCGATAAACGGTGCCGCCGGTAGCCCCAGGGTCATGGCTATCGGAATCGCCAGCGGCAACATAATAGCAAAGGTTCCCCAGCTCGAACCAATCGAGAATCCGGTGATGGCCGACAACACAAAAATCAGCGGCAGCAACATCCACACGCTAACGCTGCCGTCCAGCACCGACGCCAGAAATTCACCGGTACCCAGATCACGGGTTAGCCCGCCAAGCGTTATGGATAACCAAAGAATGACCGCCAGCGGTAAGATATTCCAGGCTCCCTTCAAGGCACTGGTTACGATCTTAGCCGCACCTGCCGAGCCGGTAAGCAACGTCCCCAACATTGCCAGCCCCAACGCAATATAGATGGCAACAAATACGCTGAGCGTGCCATCGCCCTCAACCAGCACGCCGTTACCGGTTATCAACAGCATCACCGGCACCATTACCACTAGTGCTATCAGGCTCAGCAACACCACCGCCGTGCCTTTGCCAAAGCTGGCTTCCTCATCAGGACCATCGGACCAAGTGTGCTGGGTTACGCGGTTGGGCTTAGCGTTACGTTCAAAGGCCTTCATCGGGCCGATATTCCAGTCGAACCATGCCACAAACAGCGCCAGCAATACCGCGAAGATGGCGTAAAAGTTAAAGGCAATGGATTGAATAAAGACCAGCAACGGCTGCTCAACCCCTTGATTAGCAATCAACGTGAGATTAAAGGCGCCCCAGGCATTGAGTGGGATAAGAATACAGATCGCCGCGCAGGTGGAGTCGACGATATAAGCCAGTTTTTCGCGCGAAATGCCAAGTCGATCGTAGATAGGCCGGGATGTGGTGCCGGAGATCATGATGGTGACGTTGGATTCGATAAAAACGATAACGCCGAGTACCCAGGTCATAAGTCGGGCGCGGCGTTTGGATTCAACCCATTGTTTTTGTTCGAGTTTTAGCACGAACTGTTTAAACGTTCCGCCTTTTTCAAGGACGCCAAACAAGGCGCCGATGCCAAGGGTAAAGAACCAGACCAGCATGTTGCCGGGGTCGACCAGGGTACTCCAGGAGCTGAGTAGGACGCCTTCGCTGATGTCACTGCTGTGGGGCCAAAACAGGAGTATGTTGGCGAGCAGAATGCCGCCGATCAGGGCGAGCAGTACTTTGCGTGTGATGATGGCAAAAATGATCGCCAGTAGCGATGGCAGCAGGCTTGTCCAGGTCAGTTCCATGGGTCATTTCTCTATTGAATAATGTGCTGAGGTTATCGGAATTTTCTTGGTTTTTCTAGCGCGGCGCGTTGCGCCGCGCTTGGCGCCGCCTTTGGGCGGCTTGCTGGGCGGCTCCGCTTCGCGGTGCCTTGCTTGGCGTTCGCGATGCGAACTTGCGTGGCGCGGCTGCGCCGCTTGCTGTTTTGCGCCTTGTCGCCTTCGGCGACTTGGCGCTTTGCCCTTGCCGCTACGCGGCTCGGGTGTTGGTTTCCTCCTTGCCGCTTTGCGGCTCGGGTGTTGGGTTGTTGGGCTATACTTTTTGTTTTGCCATGGAGGGCGGTTGGTGAGTTATAAAAATCTAAGGGTTTGGCAGGGGGCGTTGGAGATTGCGGTTGAGGTGCTGAGGTTGGTGGAGTCTTGCCAGAATTATGCCTTTGCTGATCAGGTAAGGCGTTCGGCGATTTCGGTGCCGTCGAATATTGCTGAGGGGATGACGCGGGATAGTGAGGTTGAAAAAAATCGTTTTTTAAGTATCGCCAAGGCGTCGAATGCCGAATTGGAAACGCAGTTATTGATTGCAAAAAAGTTAGGATATTTCAGTAATGATGTATGCGAAGAGTTGTTGAAGCAAGTCCAAAAAGTAAACTTTCAATTGTATTATCTAAAAATAAAAGTCGTGCCAAAGGCACGACCTACGTAACCCCGAGTCGCCGAAGGCGGCAAGGGAAAAAACAACGCCCGAGCCGCAAAGCGGCAAGGGCAAATCGCCGAGTCGCCGAAGGCGACAAGGGAAAAAACCAACGCCCGAGCCGCAAAGCGGCAAGGGCAGAACGCCGAGTCGCCGAAGGCGACAAGGGGAAAAAACAACGCCTGAGCCGCAAAGCGGCAAGGGCAAAGCGCCGAGTCGCCGAAGGCGACAAGGCGCAAAACCAGCAAGCGGCGCAGCCGCGCCAGGCAAGTTCGCACCGCGAACGCCAAGCAAGGCCCCGCAGAGCGGGGCCGCCCAGCAAGCCGCCCGAAGGCGGCGCCAAGCGCGGCGCAACGCGCCGTGCGATTAAAACTTATATTCGACGCCGATGCGTGCTGTCCATAGTGATGGACCCGACACCCGACTTTGAACATTCGGTTCTAAGAACTGGTCGAATACATACTGACCCTGTTCATTACGGTACGCCGATACCACTTCCTGATACTGCGGGAAGCCTGCTTGATACAGAACACCCCAGTCGTCATTCAGTAAGTTGGTCAGGTTATCAATGGTAAAGAACAGGCTAGCTTTATGACCTTCCATTAAACCCGGCAGATCTTGTGAAACGTGCAGGTCTAATTTATGCCACCAGGAACTGTACTGGGCGTTGCGCTCGGCTGAACCGCCGGCGTACTTGCCCAAACCTGAATCGTTCAGCCATGCAAAGAAGGCCTGTTGATCGAAGTTGTCCGTAAATACGACATTCGGATCGTCTGCACCGTCCGGTACGTACAGCAACTGACGATCATCGGCGATATCAAGACCCTGAATCGCCGGCTGGTCAGGAGTATTCTGGAACACATAGCTGTATGGACGACCTTTGTTGGCAGAGCCAAACAGTGACACCGTGGTGTTCAGCCCGTCAAAAAATTCTTTTTGATAGGTTAAACGCAAGGTAAAACGGTGCGGTATCTCGTAGTTCGAGGTAGCCGCAGACGGATTGTTAAAGTTGTCCGTGGCGAAATTCGCGTAGTTTGAGTACGCCACTGAGCTGGTCATTGGGTTACCATCTTCCGACTCGGTGAAGGCATACGCCAATGAGCCGCTCAGACCGAAGTCGTAGCTCTTGCTGATAGCGGTCGAGAATGAGAACGCTTTGGTGTCATCACTTAAGTTGGTTAACATCAAGTCTTCAGAACGACCCGCTTCGCGTTCGCCGTAAATTGGACGCCCGTCGGCCATCGTGCCAACCTGCTCAACGGCGATGTTTTTGATGTACGCTTCGTTTTTACGAACGGTGTACATGAAATCCGTCATCAGGATGTATTCGTCCGGGAAGGTGTAGGTTGCACCGAGCGCGTACTTCCATTCACTTGGAATGTCAAAGTTAGGATCCAACACATTGACCGCTGAATCGTTGGTCGCGTTGGTTACCGCGTCAACCAGCTCAGCCGGTGCATCATAGCCCGGACGCCCTTCGCCGCTCAGTGGTACGTCGAACAAGTTAAAGCCGCTGAGAGAAACCTGAGTCTGGCTGATGCCATCCTGCTGGAAGTTGTTGGCCAACCACACGTTGGGATTACCACCGGAGTAAAGACCAATACCACCACGAACTTCAAGTGACGGGCTGACATTCCAGTTGATGCCAATGCGTGGCTGGAACAGGCCTTCGCCGTCGAGGTTCGAGGCATTGGTGAAACCGTAACGCTGGACGAAGTTCGGGTTTTCCTGCGGGTAGTCGTCGCTGGTGTACCAGTCGTAACGGAAACCCATGGTGATGGTCATGTCCATCGGCGCGTAATAGTACTCGTCCTGTAAGTAGGCGGTGTTGGTGGCGTATTTGAACGCACCGGCGGCATCACGTGGGTTGTTGGTGCCGGTACCCGAGCCATAGTAGTAACGGCCGACATCGCCGTTAATAAAGTCTTCCAGCGAGTAGAAGTCAATTTCACCACCGCGGGAATGCTGCACAAACATGTTAAAGATGTCGAGCTCTTCGCGCTCGAAGCCACCAAAAATGACGTGGTCACCGACAAAATAGGTACCCGCCATTTTGTAGAACATGGTTTCATAGTAAAGATCGTTGGCCTGACGTGAGTCATCGGCGCCAAAATAAACGGTGGCCGATGATGGCGTACCGTTGTTGTCGTGATCAAACTGAGTATTGATCTGGAAGTCGGCGATGTCTTTTGGACCAATGGTTTCCTGCAGGTTATCGAGTTCTGAATAGCCGACCCGGAACTCGGTTGAAAAACGGTCGGTCCAGTCAGAGTATAATTGACCAACGTACGAGGTGAACTCAGCGCCACGGTTATAAAAATGGTTTGAGAATTCGTATTCGAACGCATTACCACCGTCTGATGGTGTGACTGACGAGCCCTCGTTGTAGTTGTAGGTTACTGAGGCACGGTGGGCGTCGTTAATTTGCCAGTCCAGCTTCAGCAACATTTTTTCGTCTTCAACCGGCGACGACAAGAGTGGTTCGCCGACGTCATAGCCGTAAACATCACGAGCGATCTGTGCGATCTGATTTAATTGCTCCTGACTGACGCCGTTAACGACCGTAGCTGCATTACTGTTGGCCGGACCAAAATCGAAGTTATCCGCGCCTTCAAATTTTTCATAAGAGGCGAAGAAGAACAAGGTATCCTCAATGATCGGGCCGCCCAAAGTGAAGCCATAACGGTCTTCTTCAAAGTCGGCCTGCTCCAGCTTAGTGCCTTCCAGTTCATCACCGATCATAGATTCGTTGGTGTAGTCGTAGAAGAAACCACCGTGGAATTCGTTAGAACCCGATTTTGTTACGGCGTTGATGTTACACGCGGTAAACCCGCCGTATTGCACATCAAAGGGCGCAAATTCTACAGCCACCTGCTCGATGGCATCGTAGGAGAACGGCATACGTTCGGTTGGGTAACCGTTCGAGTTGAGGCCGAAGTTATCGTTCATGCGTACGCCGTCAACCGTCAAGCTGTTAAAACGCGGGCTTGCGCCGACACACTGAATACCATCACCAAAGCTTTGGTCAATGTAAACACGGGGATCAACGCGGACGATGTCTTTCAAGTCACGGTTGATGGCCGGCAGGTTCTCCAGGTCACTCAAGTTAAAATTGGCCGCCGGACTGTTGCTGCCGTAGAGCGAATTCGCCATGGTAGACCCGGTCACTGAAATGGTTTCCATATCCGCTTCCAGCACCACACGAATGGACTCGGAATCACCCAGTGTCAGATAAATGTTTTCAATCACGTCGCGACGGCCACCAGGACCTTCTGCAACGATGGTGTAAGGACCACCGACACTGAGACCTCGTGCCGAGAAAGCGCCCTGTTCGTTAGTGGTATAGGTACGTGTCGTACCGGTACGTTCGTCACGCAGTTGGATGGTTGCATTGGCGACAATTTCACCCGACTCGGTTGCCACCGAACCACGTAAATTAGATGAGGTGTCTTGCGCGACAGCCGCGCCTGACAAGGTCATGGCAACAGCCGCAGCAATCGCGGTGCGTTTGAAAGTTAACGTAAACATGATATTCGTTCATCCCTAGTGTTGTTTTTTTGAACACATATCAGGGTATAGTCGATTTATGACAAGTTTGTGAACTCTTTTCCAAATTTGAGCAAAAAAAAGCCGCGTTAAAAACGCGGCTTGATGGTTTTACGTAACTAAACTTAGAAGGTGTAACGAACACCAATTTTAGCACGCCAAGTTGACTCTTCTGCTTCGAAAGAGCTCCAGTTACGGTTATCAAAACCGCCGTAAACTGGGTCGTAGATATAACGACCTTCGCTATCGAGGCCACCGAAGTCAACGATTGGCTTAGTGGTATAACGCTGACGCAATACTTGACCTTTCGAGCTGTCGATCAGGTTAAGTAAATTGTTGATTGTGAAATACAACGTACCTTTATGACCTTCCATAAGTCCAGGAATTTCCTGTTGGAACTGGAAGTCCATCGAAGTAATCCAAGGTGAACGGCCAGCACCCTTAGGAGCAAAACCGCCAGCATACTGGTCGATGCCAGCTTGACCGAATAAATCCATGATTTCAGCATAGCTCAGACCGCTTTCAGGGCTGATGTTAGGATCGTTCTCACCGCCTGGCACATAAACTAAGTACGCATCAGAACGATCGAAGTAATCCTGGTCTCCGAAATCACGGTCGTCATGCATTCCCAGCGTGTAACTGAAGGCTGTGCCTGAACGACGTTGGAAGAACAAGTTGAACTTAGACGCATAACCGTCAAAGAACTCTTTGCTGTAGCCCAGAGCAATTTTCAAGCTATGTTCTACTTCATAGTCAGCTGTGCCAATCAGCGCCTTGTTACGATCAATAACAACGTTGTACTGATAGTTTGAGGTCGCTGTAGATGATGTACCTGGGTTACCTTCTTCAATATCCTGATAGGTATATGCAGCGTATGCATTGAAGCCGTTGTCCCACTCTTTAGACAGTGACGTGGTAACAATCCAAGCTTTTCCTGAAGGATCTTCATTGGTTAGCTGCAGGTCGTAGTGACCTTCAGGTGCGTTTGGATCGCATGGCTCATAGACGTTAACGCCGGCCGCAGTCTCACCTGCTTTGCAACGAGAAATGTCTTTCCACTGGCTGTTGTCAGTCATCCATTTGCGCATGACTTCTGCCGTTGCATTGTAATTATCGCCAAAGCCCGGAACGTCAAACTGATAGTCTACACCAACACGAGCAATCCAATCAGACGGGATTTCGTAGTTAGGATCGATGCTGTTGGTAGAACCGTCACCTGCATACATCGCGTTGCGAACCGCTTCAGGCACGTTTGCAATGTCAACGTTGGTCAGGTATTCACTTTCTGGAACTTCGCTACGGTTAAACTGAACCAGCGTATAGCCATCGTTTGAGAACGAGTTTGAAACCCAAACATTAGGACGACCGCCCGAGAAGCGACCTGCGCCTGCACGCACAACCATTTGGTCAGTAGCGAACCATTTGAAATCAACGCGTGGTAGGAAGATGTCAATACCATCAAGGTTTTCTTGGTTACTGTAACCATAACGGTCAACAAAGTTTGGATTCAGTGTTGGTTTATCGCTGACGTCATAACGTTCATAACGTAGGCCTAACCCTAACTCCATCGTATCGTTAAGATACCAATTGTCTTGAACGTATAAGTTCCACTGACCAAGTTCAAAGTCTGCAGCCGCATCGGTTGCGTCATTTGTATAAGCATTTTCGTAATCAAACGAGTCAGCAACACGGTTTTCAAAGTCGTCGATTGAATCAAATGTCCATGAACCTAATGAGTTGCGCACAAATACGTTGAATACATCAGTACGATCGTATTCGCCACCAAATTCAATTTCATGGTCACCGATCAAATAATCAAAACGAGCACCAATTTTCAGGTTATCCGTTTCTAAGTGGTTAGCATGACGATTTGAGTCTGGGCCGAAGACCAGTGTACCAGTGCCGGTTCGGATGCTGATTTCACCAATGTCTTTGGTAATCAGTCCAGACAAAGATTCTACCGATTTTTGGCTAACATAGAACTCACTGGATAGGTCACCGCTCCAATCTGAGAACAATGAAACACGGTAAAGATCCATGTTTTGCTGATAGTTGTACCAGTTGGTGTCTAGACTTAATGACCGTGACGAGCCACTACGGCCGCGAACGTTGTTACCTTCAGTCTGATTGTAGGTAAAGGCTAAGCGGTGATCATAGTTGATGTTCCAGTCCAACTTGAACAACAAGTTTTCGTTGGTTGTGTCCTGGATAGTGTCCCAGTTACCGATGTCAACGCCATAAACTTCATCTGCAATGCGCTTAACGTCGTTATATTGATCCAGTGTTACGTCGCTGTCATTAGCAGCGCCCGCACCGGCCGGGCCAAATTCTATTTGCGCAGGTTCTTCCGATTTTTCGTAGTTCGCGAAAAAGAACAATTTATCTTTAACAATCGGTCCGCCTAACGCCAGGCTATATGTATCGCGTTCAAAGTCCAGGGGTAATTCTTCACCATCTTCAGGATCTTTAGGGTCACCTGCGAGAGAGTCGCTCATGCGCTCATAGGTCAATGAACCGTGGAATTCGTTCGTACCTGATTTGGTTACTGCATTGATGCGGCCGCCTGAGAAACCACCTTCTGACGCGTCAAATGGAGCGACGTCTACAGCGACTTGCTCAACCGCGTCGATAGAAATCGGTGAACGCTGCGTTGGGTAACCGTTGCCGTTCAGACCGAAGTCATCATTCACACCAACACCGTCGATTGAGACGCTGTTGTAACGTGGGTTAGCACCACCAATACTCATTGGTGTTTCGCTACCTGACAACAGGTTTACGTATGGGTTTAAACGTGCAACTTCTTTCAAGTCACGGTTAAACGTTGGCGTGTTTGCAATATCGTCTTCACCGAAGTAGCTGCTGCTACCGCTGTTAGACGAGCCGATGATCGCAGAACCAGAAACCTCAATACGTTCCATATCAACAGCTTCAAGCTCAGCATTGATACGGAAAGGTTCGCCTAGTGACAAGTATACGTCTTCGTATACTTTACGGCCGTTCTCACCTTCGATAACGATAAGGTAAGGACCGCCAACGCGCAGGCCTGAGTTAGAGAATGCACCCGCTTCGTTGGTTGTCGCAACAGAGCGTGTTCCGGTAGGAATGTGAATGATTTCAACACGTGCATTAGCGGCAACTTCGCCTGAAGCTGTAACTACGTTACCACGTACAACAGATGAAGTGTCCTGCGCCATAGCGCTGGTCGATAACCCAACAGCTAGCGCTAACGCAGCCGAAAGGCGACTCACTTTAAAATTCAACGTCATGAGTTATTTCCTGGTTTTCGATTGAGGGTTAAAACAAAAAGCAACGAGCGAAGGTTTATATCGCGTAAAGATGACAAATTGATGAAAGCTTTGAAAAACTTGGGATTTATTCTAAATACAGCAGGGGAGATAGAAACAGCAAATCGTGAATTTCGTTTTCCCCGAAAAGATGAGGAACCGCGGCACAACAACTGATTAGCCACCGGAAAGCTGACAACGAGACAGGCTTCGCGGGTGTGGTAAGAGTTCGTCGCTGTGTATGGAGCGGTTGAAATCATTAAGCTTTTGATACCGTTTTATGACATTAATGTGTCAATTTGTGCGCGCATTTTAATTAATTAAGCAACGCTTGCCTAGTGCCAATTGAACCTTTATTGTAAAAACTTGTCGTAGCTTCCCCTCACAAGGCGTACTCATGGGCTTTATGCGTTTTAACTTTTTTCTCTTGGCAGCACTTTTCATGGTTTCTTCTACATCGTTTGCGTCTGATCGCGTCCGGATAGCGACATTTAATGTCAGTATGGACGCCAGTAATTATGTCGATTATGAACAATTACCCACGGTCACGGAGTCTCCGGTTCCGGCGCAACTGGCCAACGGCAATGAACAAATTGCCGGCATTGCTGAGATATTGCAGCGTGTACGTCCGGATATCGTGCTACTGAACGAGTTTGATTATGTCGAGCGCGAACGCGGCATTGATGTGTTCCTGCGTGACTACCTGGGCGCATCGCAGAACGGTCTGCAGCCGCTTGAGTACCCTTATGTTTACACCGCTCCGGTTAATACCGGTGTGCCATCGGCGTTTGATCTTAACCGCGACGGTGAAGCCACTGGCCGTGGTAATGATGCCTGGGGTTTTGGTTGGTATCCGGGTCAGTACGGCATGGTGATCTTGTCGAAATATCCGTTGGCTATCGATGACGCGCGCACCTTCCAACATTTCTTATGGCGCGATATGCCCGGCCATCATGTCCCCAAAGTACCTAATGAAGCCGGCGAACTGACCGCTGAAAACTGGTATTCCGACGAGGTCATGGCACAGTTCCCATTAAGCTCTAAATCCTATTGGGATGTGCCGGTTCAGGTCGGCGAACGCCGTATTCATTTACTCGCTGCGCACCCAACACCGCCGAGTTTCGATGGTCCGGAAAACCGTAACGGTATGAAGAACTTTGATGAAATTCGCTTAATCCGTGACTATCTCACACCAGGTGCTGATAACTACATTTACGATGACGATGGCGTACGTGGCGGTTTAGCCGCTGATGCCGCTTTTGTCATCTTAGGTGATCTTAATGCGGCACCGGGCGCCGGCGGCGTTGATGGTGCCATTGAGCAACTGCTTGAGCACCCCCGCGTGAAGGATCCTGCGCCGACCAGTAAAGGCGGTAAACGTCATTCTCCGGATATCGATGGCGCTGAGTATCACACCGCCGCCTGGCGCAAGCGCGTTGATTATGTGCTACCTTCAACGGACTTAACCGTTAACGACGCCGGCGTCTTCTGGCCTATCAAAGGACAGCAAGGCTATCGCTTAATGGCCGAGCGCGGCGCATCCTCCGACCACCGGTTGGTGTGGGTGGATATCGAGCTGTAGCTTGCGCCTTTGGCGCAAGCCCGTGCGCCGAAGGCGCACGCTACCGAACAGGGTGCAATTCATATGGACATTTACTCGGTTTCGAAACTGAACAACGACATCCGTCTGGCGCTGGAGCAGCAGTTTGGTAATGTCTGGCTGGTGGGTGAGGTGTCGAACTTTGCTGCGCCGGGTTCCGGCCATTGGTACTTTACCCTTAAAGACGACAAAGCACAGATCCGTTGTGCGATGTTCCGTGGCAACAATCAACGCGCTAAGATCCGGCCGCAGAATGGTGTCCAGGTTTTGGTGCGGGCACGGGTCACTGTCTATGCCCCTCGCGGTGATTACCAACTGATTGTTGAACACATCGAAGATGCCGGTCAGGGTCTGCTGCAACAGCAATTTGAACAATTGAAAGTGAAACTGGCTGCTGAAGGTCTGTTTGCCAATGAACGCAAACGCCCGCTGCCGACGGACATTCGGCGGGTCGGCGTGGTCACCTCACCGACCGGTGCCGCCATTCAGGACATTCTGGCGGTGATGAAACGGCGCGACCCAAACGTTGAAGTGATCATCTATCCCAGTGCGGTTCAGGGTGAAGCCGCGATTCCACAATTAAAACACATGCTGCACAGCGCCTTTGTCCGAAACGAGGTCGACGTACTGATTGTCAGCCGTGGCGGTGGCTCCATCGAGGATCTTTGGTGCTTTAACGACGAAGGGGTAGCGAGAATGTTGGTCGATGCGCCGATGCCGGTGATCAGCGCCGTTGGTCACGAGATCGACTTTACCATCTGTGACTTTGTCGCCGATTTGCGCGCCCCCACGCCGTCAGCAGCTGCCGAGGTGGTCACCAAGGATCGTAGTCAGACGCTGCAGCAGTTGCAGTCACTGCAGCAACGCCTGATGCTGGCACAACAACGTAAACTGACGCACAGCGCGCAACGCTTTCAACACCTGCAGGTGCGTTTGCAACAGCAACATCCGCAGCGCCAACTGCAACAACAGGCACAGCGCGCGGACGAATTGCAGGCGCGCGCAACGCGTGCCATGCAGGTTCAGTTGCAGCGCTTAATACAACGCCAGAATTATTTCCAAAGTCGCCTACAAGCATTACATCCACAGAAGGATCTGGATCGTTGTCAGCGTCGATTAAGTGATGTGCAACAGCGGTTAAACCCAGCAATTGAGCGATTGTTGAAGCAGAAAACAGAGCAGCAGCGCAGCTTGATGCAAGCACTGAACATTGTCAGCCCACTCAACACCCTCGACCGAGGTTACGCTATCGTTCGCGATAACAACGGCAACGTCATACGCGACAGCCAGCAAGCACCGCCGGGCACCGAGCTGGCTATTCGTTTAGCGAAAGGTGAGTTGAGGGCGAAAGCCGAGTAGCTTGCGCCTTTGGCGCAAGCGAATTGGTCAAGATTGAATATTCGTGCGCCAAAGGCGCACGCTACCAATCGTTGGTTATTCCCACTCAATCGTTGCCGGTGGTTTGCCGGAGATGTCGTAGGTTACCCGTGAAATGCCGGTGACCTCGTTGATGATGCGGTTGGATACCTTCTCCAATAGCTCATACGGCAGGTGCGCCCAGCGCGCGGTCATAAAGTCGATGGTTTCTACCGCTCGCAGTGCGATAACCCAGTCGTATTTGCGCTGATCGCCCATCACGCCTACCGACCGCACTGGCAGGAATACCGCGAAGGCCTGACTGACTTTGTGGTACCAGTCGGCTTTGTGCAATTCTTCGATGAAGATGGCATCGGCCCGACGCAGTAAATCGCAATACTCTTTCTTGATCTCGCCCAGTACCCGTACACCTAAACCCGGTCCCGGGAACGGATGACGGTACAGCATGTTGTACGGCAGGCCGAGTTCTAAGCCAATTTTGCGTACTTCGTCTTTGAACAGTTCACGCAACGGCTCAACCAAGCCCAACTTCATGTCTTCCGGCAGACCACCGACGTTGTGGTGTGATTTGATCACATGCGCTTTACCGGTTTTGGAGCCGGCTGACTCAATGACGTCGGGGTAAATGGTGCCCTGCGCCAACCAGTCGACTTCGGTCAGTTTGGCCGCTTCTTCGTCGAAGATTTCGATAAAGGTATTACCGATGATCTTACGTTTTTTCTCTGGATCGTTTTCGCCCTTCAGCGCATCCAGGAAGCGATCTTCGGCTTTCACCGGCAGAATGTTCAGGCCGTAATGGTCGCCGAACATTTCCATCACCTGTTCGGCTTCGTTTAAACGCAACAAACCGTTATCAACAAAAATACAGGTAAGCTGTTCGCCAATGGCGCGATGCAGCAACATCGCCGTGACTGAGGAGTCAACACCACCGGACAAACCCAAAATGACTTTATCGCTGCCAACCTGCTCACGGATACGTTCAATCGCATCGTCGATAATTTGCTCTGGTGTCCAGTTTTTCTCGCAACCGCAAATGCCGCTGACAAAATGTTCCAGCATACGCATACCCTGACGCGTATGCGTCACTTCCGGGTGGAACTGCACGCCGTAAAAACGACGCTCTTCGTCCGCCATCGCGGCGTACGGGCAGTACGAGGTTTTGGCCACGGTGTGGAATCCTGCCGGGATGGCATCGACTTTATCGCCGTGGCTCATCCAGACATCCAGCAACGGCGCACCGGATTCGCTGACCGCATCTTCAATGGCTTCAAACAACGGGCTTTTCTCGACCAGTTCGATTTGCGCGTAACCAAATTCGCGCTCCAGGGACCCCTGTACCGAACCACCCAGCTGATGCGCCATGGTTTGCATACCGTAGCACACACCCAGTACCGGCACGCCGGCTTCAAATACGTAATCCGGTGCGCGTGGCGAACCTTGCTCGGTCACACTTTCCGGACCACCGGACAGAATGATGCCTTTCGGGGCGAAGTCACGGATGTCCTGTTCGTCAACGTCCCAAGCCCACAGCTCGCAGTAAACGCCAATTTCACGGATACGGCGCGCAATCAACTGAGTGTATTGAGAGCCGAAGTCTAAAATCAGTATTCGATGATCATGAATGTCTTGAGTCATGCTGTTTTTCGTTTCCTGTCGGATAAAAAGGCGCTACTTAAGAGCTGCGATAATTCGGTGCTTCTTTGGTGATCTGCACATCATGGACGTGCGATTCACCCATGCCGGCCGCGGTCACTTTGACAAACTGCGGCTTGGTGCGCAGTTCTTCGATGTTGGCGCAACCGGTTAAGCCCATGGCCGAGCGCACACCACCCATCTGCTGATGGATGATGGCCGAAATCGGTCCTTTATAGGCGATGCGACCTTCGATACCTTCGGGGACCAGCTTTTCCGCTTCGTTCGAGCTTTGGAAATAGCGATCTGAAGAGCCGTTACGCTGATTCATCGCACCCAGGCTACCCATTCCACGATAGGATTTGTAATAGCGGCCCTGATACAGCTCGACTTCGCCCGGCGATTCTTCGGTACCGGCCAGCATGCTACCCACCATGACACAGTGCGCGCCTGCCACCAAGGCTTTGGCGATGTCGCCGGAGAAGCGGATACCGCCGTCGGCAATCACCGGAATGTCAGTACCTTTAAGGGCGTCAACCGCGTCGGCAATGGCGGTAATCTGTGGTACGCCGCAACCGGTGACGATACGAGTGGTACAAATTGAACCCGGGCCAATCCCCACTTTCACCGCGTCAACACCCGCTTCTGCCAATGCCTTAGCACCCGCTGCGGTTGCTACGTTACCGGCGATGATCTGTAAGTTTGGATAGTCTTTACGCGTTTTTGCAACGCGATCAATCACGCCCTGAGAATGACCGTGTGAGGTATCGATGAGCAGAACATCAACGCCAGCTTCGACCAGCAACTGGATGCGTTCTTCGGTACCCGGTCCAACGCCGACCGCTGCGCCGACACGCAAGGAGCCCAATTCGTCTTTACAAGCGTTGGGTTTGTTCTCGGCTTTTTCAAAGTCTTTCAGCGTGATCATGCCTTTCAGTTTGTAGGCATCATCGACCACCAGAATTTTTTCGATGCGATGCTGGTGCATCAACTGCAGGATTTCTTCGCTTTCAGCGCTTTCATGCACGGTGACCAAACGGTCTTTACCGGTCATGACGTCTTTTACCTGCTTAGCGTCATCGTCTTCAAAACGGGTGTCACGGCCGGTCACGATGCCAACCAGATCGCCGTTTTTCTCGATCACCGGGAAGCCCTGAAAGCCATGTTCAGCGGTCAATGCTTTGATTTCACCGATGGTGGTGTCAGGGTGAATGGTAACCGGGTCTGTGACCATGCCACTTTCGTATTTTTTCACTTTACGAACGTGTGCAGCCTGCTGCTCAGCGGTCATGTTTTTGTGGATAAAACCGATGCCGCCTTCCTGCGCCAGCGCGATCGCCAATGGGGCTTCGGTGACGGTGTCCATCGCCGCTGATACCAGAGGCACGTTCAGGGTAATTCCGCGCGTCAATTTGGTGCGCAGATCGGCTTGATGAGGCAGAACGGTTGAATGTCCGGGGACGAGTAAGACGTCGTCAAAGGTAAGAGCTTCTTGGGCGATTCGCAGCATTGCAACACTCCGTAGGGGGATTCATGTTGCGCGTGGATTATACATACCGACGTCATTTTAAGCAAGCTCTTCTGCGCAATTTTCGTGTGCGAAAATTGCGCTTGGCGCACCTTCGGTGCTTGCTTGGCGGCGCGTTGCGCCTTGCTTGGCGTTCGCTGCGCGAACTTGCTGGGCGCGCTTTCGCGCTTGCGGTTTGTACTCGCGCCTT
Organism: Idiomarina sp. OT37-5b; assembly: GCF_002968395.1. NCBI lineage: Bacteria > Pseudomonadati > Pseudomonadota > Gammaproteobacteria > Alteromonadales > Idiomarinaceae > Idiomarina > Idiomarina sp. OT37-5b. The sequence continues at coordinate 481,414 of NZ_CP027188.1, read as the reverse complement.
TGGCGCTTGCTGCTTTGCTGTGCTCGCGCCTTTGGCGCTTGCTGCTTTGCTGTGCTCGCGCCTTTGGCGCTTGCTGCTTTGCTGCGCTCGCGCCTTTGGCGCTTGCTGCTTTGCTGTGCTCGCGCCTTTGGCGCTTGCTGCTTTGCTGTGCTCGCGCCTTTGGCGCTTGCTGCTTTGCTGCGCTCGCGCCTTTGGCGCTTGCTGCTCGCTGTAGCTTGCGCCTTTGGCGCAAGCCTTTTGGACGTCTAAACTTCTTGACAGCTAGAAATCTATTTGCGATCTTGCGGGTTCGGATAGTGAGGAGTTGATATGGTATTACCCGTTGGTCGTTCATTTTATACAAACACCCGCTTTGGTCGCGTGAAAGGGTTTCGCTACGCGGCTGATAATGGTCGTGCTGATGCCCCGGTGATCGTCATTCAGGGCGGTATCAGTGCTACCGGCCAGTTATGGCGGCTGGATGGCAGCGGCTGGTGGCAGTCGCTGTATAACGTGTTCGCGCCGGCCGAAGACGTGCAGGTGATCAGCTTTGATTATCTGGGCGGTGTTGGTGGTTCGGACACGCCGACGCAGCCACTGACGGTTACCGAACATACTCAGGCCTATACCGACGCCCTCACGCAACTGGGGGTTGAATCCGTCGAAGCCTGGGTCGGTGGTTCGTTTGGCGGGGTGCTGGGCCTGCATGCAGCGGCTCAACAACATGGGCCGGTCATTCGCCGACTGGCGGTTATCGGTGCCGCGCATAAACCTTCGATTCAGTCGGCGTTGTTGCGTTCGTTCCAGCAACTGTTACTGCAGCATGCAGAAAGTCCGCAGCAGGGCGTGATTCTGGCGCGGGCGCTGGCCATGCTGACCTACCGCAGTGCCGACGAATTTGAGCAACGCTTTGCCAACAGCGATGACGCGCTCCAATATGTACTCGCGCAGGGTGAACGTTTACTTCGTCGCCACGGCAACCAGGCCAATACCTTATTTACCCATCTAACACCGGCACTGAACGATTATCAAGTCGATCCGAAACGCATTTCATGCCCGGTTCAGGTGATTGGTTTCGCCTCGGACAGTATTGCGCCAACGGCACTGGTGGCGGAGCTGGAAGCCTTATTACCCCATTGTCACAGTTATTTATCCATCGAGACGCCTTATGGTCACGATGGCTTTATCAAGAACGTTGCTGATTATCAGCAGCCGCTTAGGCATTTTATTCCACCGTTAAAAACATCCCGATTAGAACTTACGGAGAACCCTTTATGAAAGACGAAACGCTGGCCATCCACCACGGTTACCAAACGGATCCCACCACCAAAGCCGTGGCGACGCCGATTTATCAGTCCGTCGCGTTTGAATTCGATAACGCGCAACATGGTGCGGATTTGTTTGATTTAGCCGTGCCCGGCAATATCTACTCGCGCATCATGAACCCGACCAACGATGTACTGGAGCAGCGGGTTGCCGAACTCGAACACGGGATTGCGGCGCTGGCAGTAGCTTCGGGTATGGCGGCGATCGAGTATGCGCTGATTACGCTGGCTAAACACGGCGACAATATTGTCACGACGCCGCAGCTTTACGGCGGCACCTATACGCTGTTCCAGCACATGCTGCCTTCGTTTGGTATCGAGGTACGCTTTGCTGACAGTGACAAGCCCGAGGACATTGCCCGTGTTATCGATGACAACACCAAAGCGGTGTACTGCGAGACCATCGGTAACCCTGCTGGCAACGTCGCCGATATCGAAGGCCTGGCCGAAGTCGCGCATCAGGCCGGGGTGCCGTTGGTGGTCGATAACACCGTGGCGACACCGGTGTTGTGCAAGCCGATTGATTTTGGTGCCGACATTGTTGTCCACTCGCTGACCAAATACATCGGCGGCCACGGTAACTCGGTCGGTGGCTTGATTGTCGATTCCGGTCGTTTTGACTGGCTTAAGCACAAAGACCGCTTCCCTCAGTTCAGCAGTCCTGAGCCAGCCTATCACGGTATTGTCTACACGGATGCCTTTGAAGCAGCGGCGTTTATTGCCCGAGTACGTACGGTTGCGCTGCGTAATACCGGAGCTTCACTGTCACCGTTTAACGCGTTCTTGTTGTTACAGGGCTTAGAAACGTTGTCGCTGCGGATGGAACGTCACTGCCAGAATGCGGTGCGCGTGGTGGAGTTTCTGCAGCAACACCATGCGGTGGACTGGGTGAATTTTGCCGGTAGTGCTGATCATCCGGACAACGAGCGAGTCAGTAAGTACATCAGCGGCGGTGTGCCGGCGTCGTTACTGACGTTTGGCATTAAGGGCGGCTTTGACGCCGGGGTGCGGTTTTACGACAAGCTAAAATTGTTCAAGCGTCTGGTTAACATTGGTGATGCTAAAAGCCTGGCCTGTCATCCGGCGTCAACCACGCACCGCCAGTTGAGTGAGGAAGAACAGGCCCGGGTGGGTGTTAAACCCGAAGCCATCCGCTTGTGTGTCGGTATCGAGCATATCGATGACATCCTCGAGGATTTGGACAACGCATTGGCACCGTAGCTTGCGCCTTTGGCGCAAGGCCAACATCGGGGTCGTGCCAAAGGCACGACCTACGATCCTTTAAGGCTTATGCATGTGCACGTCCATTTGCGGGAACGGGATGCCGATGCCTTCCTCATCAAGACGGTCTTTGATGCGTTCCAGCAGATCCCAGTAGGTTGGCCAGTAATCTTCGGTTTTGGTCCATGGGCGCACGATAAAATCAACCGATGAACTGTTCAGTGCACTCACCCGCACGTTCGGTTCGGGATCGGTCAGTACGCGCTCGTCGCTGGTAATAACATCCATCAACACCTGTTTGGTTTGCTGCAGGTTGGCGCTGTAACTGACACCGATCACCAGGTCAATACGACGCAGATCTTCACGGTTGTAGTTGGTGATGGTGCCACCGATAACCTGTGAGTTGGGCACATACACCACTTTGCGATCCGGCGTTTTCAGGATGGTCTGAAAAATATTGATTTCTTCGACGGTGCCTGCGGTACCGCCACATTCAACGTACTCACCGGCTCGCATGGGGCGGAACATGATCAGCAACACCCCGGAGGCGATGTTGGACAACGAGCCCTGCAACGCCAAACCAATGGCTAAACCGGCCGCACCTAAAATGGCAATAAACGACGTGGTTTCTACACCCACCTGATTCAACGCCACCAGCAATGCGGCGATAAAAATGATCGACTTCACAATGGCGGACAGGAAGCCAATCACGGCACCGTCCATTTCTCGTTTCGCCATACCTTTACGCATAGTGCCAGTAACCACGTTCGCGACAATTTTGGCGACGAAGAGAATGACAATGGCTATGATGACTTTAATGCTGTATTCAATCAACATGCCCTGGTTTTCGTTAATCCAGTCAATGATGGCCTGCATTGAGTAATTCCTTATGTTGCAGAGTGTCTGTTCAATTTAGCGTGAAATGCGCATTTGGGCAATTACAGCGAAAAACGATATCGTCCCTGCGCGTCCGGCTGACCAAGGTATTGCAGCATTTTGGCCAGCCCTTCGGGGGTACGAGGATTAGGCCGTACGGTACCAGCGATGCGAATATCCTGACTATTTACGGTGCCGTCGAACGCCAATCCCAGGCTGTTATTACCGTTCATGGAAAGCCCCACGGCGCCGGAATTATCACAACTCAGACCCACCGGAAAGTCGCCAAGGTTTTGCCAGACACCGTTGACCAGCACCTGGATATCCTGCCCCTGCGCATCACCTCGTAACTGGTTACACCATTTTAACGGTCCTGGATCGCTGACCGCGAAAGCGTCGACATTAACTGACCAACGGCCACGAGTGGTCAGTGGCAGACGGGTATTCGACAATTGCAACAGGGTAGCTAGATCACCCTTTGAGCGGAGGTTATCGACCGACACACCGCTCAGCCCCGCTTGCACCGTGCCGTTGACTGTTAAAGGGTTACCGGCGGCTGCGGGCACCGTCACATCGATACTCAGTTGTCCCGTCAGCAGCTTGCTGACACGCCAATTCCAACCCACGTTCGTCAGCGGCACCCCCTGGATCTGCAGCGCACCGATATTACCCTGCCAGAGACTGCCGGACACCTGACTGACTGACACCTGCGGCGGCAGTGGCAACCAATAAATGACCTTAGCCGGCAGCATCACTACCAGGGCGACGACATAAACAACGAGTAACCACCACCAACGTTTCATGAATTATCCATTACCAGTAACTGTCTTACCCGGACCTGACCCGGGGTATCCAGGCGTGCCACATCCAGCGTTTCCACCCGCAGTTGATACTGTTGTTCCAGTTGCGCAACCAATTGCAGGACCTGAGCGAAACTGGCTTCATCGACGCTAACCACCATACCCTCGCCCTGCGGCTGCATGCGCGCCAAGCGAATATCCTGCGCTTCCGCAGCTTGATTGAGCCGTTGCGTTAACGAGCCGGATGCGGGTTCTACCCGCTCCTGCTGACGTGCTGCAAGGGCTTCGTAACGAGCGATGTTCTGTTGCACCCACAACAGTTGTTGCTGTTGCGCCTGCAACCGTTGTTCGGCCTGCAGCCGCGCTTGCTGACTGGGCTGCCAAATGAGGAAGTATACCACGGCCACACCCAGCACAGCGGCCAACACCTGCAGCAGCCGCTGTTCGCGCGGCGCAAACTGCTGCCAGCGTTGTTGCGCTCGCTGCATCAGCGGGTGTTGTTGCAGTTGCTGCGCCATACCTGAAAACGCCTTCATGACTGAGCTCCTCGTGCGATTGTCAGTGAACCGGCCACCTGATTTCCGCGATTATTCAATGCGCCCTGCTGCACTTGCAGCCCTGCCTGCTCAGCAGCACGCTGAAAGCGTTCAAACTGAGAAAAATTCTGCGCCAATGCCTGCAGTCTCAACTCGCCGTCCTGATAGCGCAACAACTCCAGCGTCATCTCTGGTAAATCAGCAAAAGCCGGTTGCAGACTGTCCAGCAATGCCAGAGCCGATGCCTGCTCAGCACCGCTGGCACCGAGTTGGTTCAGCTCCTGTTGCAATTGTGCACGCAAGTTAACGATACGGGTTTTATTGGGAAAGGCTTCTAAAAAGCGTTGCTCAGCCTGCAACTGCAAGGCATCGGCTTCTGACGACAATTGATAGGCTCTTAATAAATTGCCGCCGACGGCGACCACCAGCGCTACCGACGCGGCAACCGCGAGTGGCTTCCAGCGAATGCTATCAACGCGCTTGCGTTTTACCGCGAATTCGCCACGACGAAGTTCTAAGGTATCGCCGGCACGTGCAAAAATACTCAACGGCACTTCAATATCCGCCGCTTGCATGGGTGATGGCGGTTGCGGCCAGTCGATGTCGCCATAATGGTCGATCAGCGACGGCGCCGGCCATTGCGCCACGATCACCGGCATCAGCGCGGCACTGGCCTCGGCTTCGATACTGAAGCCCTGCCACGGCCCCGTGCGAACCACCACATCAGCACCCACACGAATGGCACTCCAGTGGTTCTCGCTGTACGGCAGTAACAGCGTTTCCGGGTACCAGTGGTCGGCATCAATTGCCGCCTCTTTTAACCAATTCTGCCAACAGCTCATGCGACTGCGCGCGACTATCGCAACCGGGATACTGCTCTGGGCTTTACTGACGTTGGCTGGCCAACTGAAGTGCAGTTCATCGATATCACTTGCCAGCTCTTCTTCCAGTGCATAAGGAATCACGCGATCGAGATGACGGCGGCTGCCGGCCGGCAACTCAACCTGTTTTAATAACACGTCCTGACCCGGCAGCATTACCGTGGTTTCGCAACGACGGGCCTGCTGCTGCAACTGCGACAGTTCCGCCGGCGAACCGAGTTCGCCACTGGCAATCACTTCCTGTTGCGCCTGGTGCCATATAAACCAGACTACCTTACCCGCATCGGCTACTGCCGTTTCTTTACCGCTACTGGCGGGTAGCCGGATAAACAGTCGCTCTTGCATTGTTATTCTCCCATCGCCCGGTAAATGACCCGGGCCGATTCTGGCGTTACTTGCATGACAGAGCGCGCCCGAGTTTCGACCTCGCCCCATTGAATGTACGCCAATAATTGAAAATACTGACTCGTGACCACCAGCTCATCGAGCGGGTTGCCGTCTTGATCTTTAATGCCGGCCAGCGGCCCCTCGGTTAGGGCCTGTTCGCGATCATCATACCCACCTTCAGGTCGACCTGCCAGAACCTGCTGCGCACCGGCTAGATCCAGCGCGCCATTGGTCAGCGCGACCAACAACGCAGCATGCTCATCATCCATTGTGTTAATGTTTAACTTAAGTTCGCTATTGCCCGGAATGACGCACACCTGTGGTTTAATCTTCGCCACAATGTCGGCACTGAAGCCGCGCACCTGCCTGAGTTCACTGATGTCCAGTAATGGACTGTTGGCGGCTTGGTACGGGTGCGGCAAGGATTCATAGTCCGGATCCTCGGCGCCGTTTTCACTCAAGCGAGTGTCTTCATCAATCCAGTCAATAAGGGCATCGGTAAGCTGTTGCGCCAGATAACTGTCCACCTCGTTAGCCATCAGCAACTGCCGAAATTGCTGACGCCGGCGTTCCCCCTGCAGTTCCTGCTCGCCTCCGGGTACCAGGCTGTTGAGATTAAAACAACTGCGCAAATCCCGCACATCGGCGGCAATTTGTCCGCCGGCAACCGGAAATGGCCCTTGCTTGGTCGCCCAGTTCTGCTGGCGATGGACAATACCGTCACTCTGCTCCAGCTCTAGCTGCAACACTTCCGCCAGCACATCTTCCGCGCTCAGCCACATCCAGTAGCTTTGTTCGGCCTGTTGCAGATTGGCACTGCGACTGACCTGACGTTGCAGACTACTGCCCAAATTGACCGCAATCACTGAAACAATCGCAATCACCAGCATCACAGTGATTAACGCCGCGCCACGCTGCCTCGCCATCATTGGTCGCTGTCCTCATCGCTGACGCTGACTGCGGTGCTTGCCGCCGTTAAAAACTGTCGGCTAATTTCACCGTAGGCTTTGCTGTTGATGGTGACCTCAACGGCCTTGGGCACATCGCCTTCGGTATCCCAACTGCCCTGCCAGCCAGCGCGGATGCCCTGATTCTGTAGCTGCTGCTGGTCACCGGCGGCGTCATCGCGGAAAAACCGCACACTGAACGCTTCAACATCGTTCATTAACGGTTGTACCACCGGTTCGTCCGAGCGGTCATTCACGTAAGGAAAACTGACCCGCTCTAACACACCGTCGCGAACCCGATAAATGACCGGCTGCAACTCTGAGCGCGGCAATAACAAGCCCGGGTTGTCATAGCCGCTTTTGACCAGCGCCAGCACGCCACTGTCAGACTCAGTTACCCGCTCGTCGTTACTGACATAACGGCGCACCACCTCGGTACCGTTTGGCCGCGTTGGTTTATTCACTAACTGCCGCAGATCCTGCTCGATCATCAGCCAGCCAAACTGCATCTGTTGCAGTTGCTCACGCGCTGCCTCTGACTGCGTCTTGGTTTTACTCATTTGATCCAGCACGGTAAAGCTGCCGATTCCCAGCAATGCAAAAATGGCCATGGTCACCAACACTTCAACCAAGGTAAAGCCCCGTTGTTGCGTCATGGTCCGACTCCATTCGCATCGCTCTGAGCGGCCGCATCCGGGCGACGCAGATAGCGGGTCAACTGAACCAGTTGCGCGTCGCTGCCGGGTTTAGTGACGGTCACCGTGACCGCCACCACGTCCGGTGTAACCGTTTCAACCACCTGTTGTTGCCAGCGCCAGTCCTGTTCCGCCAGTTGCATTTGTCCGCTTTGTTTATCCTTAACCGGCCACTGCCGCGACAGACTCAGTTCGGTCAGGCGATTGGATGCTACGTACTGGGCAAAGGTTTTTTGCTGAATTTGACTGATACTGCTCAAATGGCCACTGGCTGCATTGACCGCCGCCAGCGCGGCGGTACCAAAAATGGCGATGGCCACCATCACTTCAACCAGGGTAAAGCCGCGCTCAGTAACTCGCATCGACACTGGCCTCATCCTGTATGCTGACTTGCCAGGCACTTTGTGCAATTAACCAACGCTGCTCCCGGCGTGCCAGTTGCGGCTTATCCAACGCCAATGAAAAGGCCGTCATCTCACCGCTCGGCAAGATCAGTATTTGCGGCTGTGGCTGCTCGTCCTCTTGTTCGTCATTATCGTCATCGGGCTGAAACAACAAATCGCGCGCCGCCTCTTCCTGCGCCACCAGGTTGCCTTCCAGCGGTTGCAGTTGCCAGCGCAGACGCTCATCCCAGTTAACGGCTTTTAAGCCTCTGGCATTAAGCGGCTGCCATTGATTGTCGTACCAGTGCACAAACTGATAACCGTCATCGTCCATGACTAAGCCCAAGGGCTGCTGCCTTACCATCGCGTACTCACGGGCGTACTGCAGTTGCTCTTTTAAGGTAACCGCAATGTCCTGCGGCGATTTATCTCGAGCGGATGAAGAAGGCAGAGTAAAGGCAACCGTACCGGCTATCATGCCAATAATGGCCATGACCAGCAGCATTTCGACCAGAGTGAACCCATTATTGCGGCGCCGTGGTTGCATCAGAGAGTCGATCAGTTGTTTTGTTCGTCCTGACCAATCATCCAACTGCCAAAGTCATCGTCTGTGCCCGGTTGACCATCAGGGCCTGCCGAAAACAGGTCGACGTCGTCATACTCGCCAGGGTTCAACAGCAGGTAGTCGTTGCCATAAGGGTCCTGTGGCAAGCGTTTGATGTAGCCGCCGTTACGGTAATTCCGTGGTTGCGGATCCATATTGGGGCGTTGTACCAAGGCTTCGAGACCCTGCTCTGTGGTCGGGAACATGCCGTTGTCCAAATGATACTGCGCCAGCGCATTTTCCAGTGCAACGATATCCGCAGTCACTTTCTGTTTGTTTGCCTGCTCCTGCGAACCTAACACGTTCGGCAGGATCATGGTGGCAAGAATACCGATGATGGCGATAACGACCATCACCTCAACCAAAGAGAAACCCCGTTGGGCTGTTGTTCTGTACATCATAATTAAAGTCCTACACTCTGATTTAACTGCAAAATGGGTTGAATAATAGCCAATACAATAAAGAACACGATACCTGCCATGGTGACAATCAGTACCGGTTCAAACACTTTTAAACTGACTTGCACCAGCGCTTCAAACTCACGGTCCTGGTTATCCGCTGTGCGTCGCAGCATTTGTTCCAGTTCACCGGATTTTTCCCCGGCTGCTATCATGTGCAGCATCATCGGTGGGAACAAACCGGTTTCCTGTAAGGCCGCCCGCAGCGATGAACCCTCGCGCACTCGTGTTGCGGCATCGTCGATGGCATCACGAATGGCAAGATTACCGATTACCGTTGAGGTAATGCGCAAACCATCCAGCAGCGGCACGGCCGAGGACGTTAAGATACTGAGCGTACGAGCAAAGCGTGCGGTGCTGACGCCGCGGATGACTTTCCCGATTAACGGCAGTTTAAGTAACTTGCGGTGATACCAGCGCTTGTTGTTGTCTTTTCGCAGCCATTGCTTAAAACCAACGACCATGACCATAAGTATGACCAGCAACCACAGGCCCCAGTTCTGCAAAAACTCAGAAATTGCGATCATAAATAAGGTTGTGCCCGGTAGGGTTTGTCCCATATCGGCAAAGTTTTCGACAATTTGCGGCACAATTGACACCAACAGAAACACGACGATGCCAATCGCAACCAGCGTCAGCATCAACGGATAAATCAACGCCTGCGTTAACTGGCTTTTCATGTGTTGACGCTGTTCGGTGTAGTCCGCCAGCTCATTTAATACCTGATCTAAGTGACCGGATTTCTCACCCGCGGCCACCATGGCGGTGTACAAATGGTCGAACACGCCGGGGTAATCAGCCATCGCTTCGGCCAACGAGTAACCTTCCACCACTTTGCTGCGCACCGACATCAGCAGTTTCTTCAGGCGCGGTTTCTCGGTTTGATCCGCCACCGCCAACAAACATTGTTCAATCGGTAATGCTGAACTTACCAGCGTCGAGAGCTGGCGGGTGATCAACGCCAAATCCTGTGCTTTGACTTTGCGCACCATGGTCCAGCGCGAGGTCGTCTGACCCGGTTGTTGCTCTTTTTCTGAGGCAGGCTCGACCTCGACCGGCATCAGTCCCTGATCACGGAGTTGCTGTCGTACCTGGCGCATCGTATCGGCTTCGATAACACCGCGCTTTTTACGCCCTTTGGCATCCAGTGCCTGATATGCAAATGCCGCCACTAGCGCTTACTCCTCACGCGTTACGCGCAATACTTCTTCGAGAGTGGTCTGTCCGGCCAGCACTTTATCAATACCGTCGCGACGAATACTGGGGGTATTCCGGCGCACGTATTTTTCAATCGCCTGCTCGCCGTGGCCGTTGTGAATGAGCTCACGAATGGTGTCGTCGACCACGATCAACTCATGGATACCGGTACGCCCCCGGTAACCGCTTTGGTTGCAGTGCTCGCACCCCTGGGCGCGATAAATCACGACGTCGTCGTCAACCGTGCCCAGCATCCGTCGTTCCTCAGCGTCCGGTTGATGGGGCTGCTTACACTGCGGGCACAGGGTACGCACCAAACGTTGCGACAATACCCCGAGTAAACTGGACGACAACAAGAACGGTTCAACGCCCATATCTTCCAATCGGGTAATGGCGCCGGCAGCGGTGTTGGTGTGCAACGTCGATAACACCAAGTGGCCGGTTAATGATGCCTGTACCGCGATTTGTGCGGTCTCGACGTCACGGATTTCGCCGACCATGACCACGTCCGGGTCTTGTCGCAAAATCGCACGCAAGCCGCGGGCAAAGGTCATGTCCACGCGAGGGTTAACCTGAGTCTGGCCAATGCCCTCGATGGCATATTCAATGGGATCTTCAACCGTCAGGATATTGCGATCTTTTGAATTGATTTCGGTAATGCCGGCATAGAGCGTGGTGGATTTACCAGAACCGGTCGGTCCGGTCACCAAAATAATGCCGTGCGGCTTATGGATGAGCTGCGAGAAAATACCGCGGTTATGCTCGGTCATCCCCAGTTGCTTGAGGTTTAACCGTGCATTGTTTTTATCCAGCAGTCGCAGTACCACCCGCTCGCCGTGGTTAGACGGCATGGTCGATACCCGCACATCCACCGCCCGACCGGCGATTAATAGCGAAATACGGCCGTCCTGCGGTACCCGTTTCTCGGCAATATCGAGTTGCGCCATGACTTTAATCCGCGAGATCAGCAGCGACGCCAGTTTGCGGTTGGGCTTGAGCACTTCACGCAAGACACCGTCGATGCGGAAACGAATGGTCAGTTGCTTCTCGAACGTTTCAATATGGATATCCGAAGCCCCTTCTTTGATGGCTTCGCTAAGCATGGCATTGATCAACTTAATGATTGGCGCATCGTCTTCGCTTTCCAGCAGGTCTTCGGTTTGCGGTAACTCGTCGGCCAACGAAAACAGATCCGATTCGTTGCCGATGTCTTCCATCAGTTGCTTGGCCTCGGAGGAGTCACGCTGATACGCTTGGGTTAACAGTGTCTCAAACTCCGACTCCGGATGTTCTTGCAACTGGAAGGGCTGTTGCAACACACGTCTGACTTCCAGCAACGCTTCCGCCGCCACGCCGGCGCGGCAATGTACGGTCGGGTGCTCGCCCTGCTCCACCACCACGCCGAAGCGTTTGGCAAAACTAAAGGGCAAACGTTTGGTTGCAATGGCACTGGCTTCAGTCATTATTTTGACCTTTATCTTGCACCGACTTTTCTTTGTTATCCATGTATTCGTCAAAACTTGGCGGCAGCGTCAGCTCACCGTCCCACTCTGGCATTACCGGGGTTTCTTTGGTCGGCATTAAATCCACACCGCGTGCTTTACGGTCAAGCTGCAAAGCCCGCATGTAGTTGTATTTACCGCGACTGATTTCCGCCAGCTTGCTGCCGTCACGCACGATGGTCGGACGGATAAACACCATAAGATTGCGCTTCTGGGTCGAGGTTGAGGTTGAACTGAATAACTTACCCAGGATCGGAATGTCGCCGAGCAACGGAATTTTTGATACCGACTCCTGCACGTCTTCGTCAATCAGGCCGCCAAGCACAATGGTTTCACCGTCATTGGCCATCACCGTGGTTTTCAGTTCACGTTTATTAACAATGACGTCCACCGAGGTTGCTCCGCTTAGGCTGGAGACTTCCTGCTCAATGAGCATTTGTACGGCATCGCCCTCGTTGATCTGCGGCGTCACTTTTAACTTAATACCCACTTCCTGACGATCGACGGTCTGGAATGGGTTTTCGTTATCACCGCCCAACGTTGAGCCGGTAATGGTCGGCACTTCCTGACCCACGAGGAAACTGGCTTCTTCGTTATCAACGGTTACGATGCTTGGGGTTGCCAAAATATTGGAGTTGGTATCCTGCGAAATCGCCTGCACCACGGCCGCCCAATCGTTCTTAATGGTACCGAACATCATCCCGTTAACACTACCCAGCAACTCTGCTAACAAGCTGATATCGCCCGGCTTGTCCGGGTTTTGGGTAACCGCACCACCTTCGGAAATCACCGTGGTGCCCTCTTGTGGCTGCGCCTGATAAGCGCCTGCAGCTAACGCGCCAATCGGCACTTGGTTACCAGTATTGTACTGCACCAGGCCACCATCCTCGCTGATCCACTGAATACCAAAGTCGACATTGTCGCCTTCCAGTATCTCGACAATAATGGCCTCAACCTGTACCTGAGCCCGACGGATATCAAGGTCGCGAATGACGTTTTCCAGTGACGCCAGCATGTCCGGCTCGGCGGTAATAACTACGGCATTGGTCGGCGCATGGGGACTGATACTGACGGTGTTGTTACCACCACCTGCGCGTCGACCACCGGTATTGCTGCCCTGCTGTTGTTCAACTTCTGCCTGAATCGAGCGGCTGACGTTATCCAGCACTTCAACCATTTCTTCAGCACGCGCATACTTCAGATAATAGACGCGTGTGTTGCCCTCGGTCTTGAGGTCTTGATCCAGTTGACGAATGAGCTTCACCACCCGCGAACGGGCACGCGGCTCACCACTGACAATGACGCTGTTACTGCGCTCATCGGCAACGATTTTTGGAATCAGCAAGGTCGGTGTGCCGTCCTGGGCGCTTTTTTCAAATAAGCTTTGGGCGATGCGAACCAACTCATTCGCCGACGCATACTCTAAATCAATAATATCGACGTCCTGGTCACCGGCCTGGTCGACGCGTTCGATGATTTCTACCAGGCGGCCAATGGTTTCTGCCCGACCGGTCATCATGATCACGTTAGAAGGATCGTAACTGACCACCATGCCGCCACCGGTCTGATCATTTAACTGCCGTAACAAGGGCGCGAGCTCTCGTACGGAAACGTTTTCCACCGGCACCACACGGGTGATCATCATGTCACCACGTTGCTGTTGCTCACCCGCCACCACCGGTAACGGTGCATGCTGAGCATCTTTGTCGCGGATAACTTTAAGTACGCCAGAATCCATCTCCACCACGGCAAACCCATAAACTTCCAGCACATTCAGAAAAAATTGATAGTACTGCTGTTCGTTCATGACGTCATAACTGCGAACGTCAATTTTGCCGCGCACGTTAGGGTCAATAATGATGGTTTTACCAAGGTTACGCCCAACCACCTGAATGAATTCATTAATGTCGGTGTTTTTAAAGCTTGCGGCGTATTCATCAGCCATCGCAGCGGGCGTTGGTACCAACACCGCCGAAGCGATACCCAGCGCAAGTGCGCTTAACCAGACTTTGGGGCCACGAGAGTGAACTGCCATAGTTAGTTGTCCTGTTCGTTGGCAAGCTCAATGGTGAGCTGCATCGGTTGACCGTCGCGCACAATCTCTATGTCGGCGCGCGTCAGCGTGGTTAATTCGTTACTTAATTGCATTGCCTGTTGCATATCGGTTAAATCGTAACCGTTAATGGCAATGGCAAGGTCGCCGTTTTGTAAACCGGCCTGACGAAACAGTTCCGGCTTTTGTCCTGCTTCCAGACGGTACCCTATCAGTTGACCGTTATCCATGGCCGGGCTTATCGACACGTAATCGGTAAGCGACTGCGGATCCGCATTAATCTCCTCAACGGCCTGCTCAAGGTCTTGTTCGGGGACGGCTTCCGTCGCCTCTTGCTGCGGCTGTTCAACAATCAGCGACAACGCGGGCCGATCCTCGCCAATGTCTTCGAGTTGCAACGTTTCTATACGACCGTTGTTGTCTAACAATACCCGGTCAGCATAGATTTCTTCAACGGTCACACCGCTACGGCCAAGCTTGTCGCCGACGATATAAGTCTGTTGTTGACCGGCCTGTTCAATAATAGCCGCAGAACGCAGCGGGTTGGAACTGGCCGATACCCCTACCAGACGGATGTTCAATGAGGTTTTCGGTGCATCACGACGCGTTGTCGATGAGGTTTGCGAACTTTCACCAAACAAGTTAAGACGTTGCAGAGCGGCAATATCGACCGCGGTGTCTTCTGCCGCGTTGTAGCTTGACGGTAGTGACGGTGCCGATGTGCCGCCCGTTGGCGCGGCCGGAGCCACCAACCACCAGGTTAACTGCGCTAGCAGTATCACCACCAGCAGCCAGATAGCGATGGTTGCCAGCGATATCAGCCGTGAGGGCGATGCCCATTTATTGCTGCGAAAGCCGTTTAGGTAAGACAATTTAGGTCACTTTATCATTATAGTTTTGTTAGACTTGTGTAGCTAACCGCATTCTAGCTCTCCGTGCAAGAGCCAACAATCGATTAACACAGTTTATGGTAATTTGATTGCAACTTTATGACAACAGCAAACGCAATACGTTTAGACAAGTGGCTTTGGGCAGCGCGTTTTTATAAAACACGGGCCATTGCCAGGCAGATGATTCAGTCTGGCAAAGTTCACTACAATGGCCAGCGCACTAAGCCTTCCAAGGCGGTGGAAATTGGCGCGATGCTGAAACTTAGACAAGGCTTTGACAGTAAAGAAGTCGAAGTAATTGCTTTGAGTGATCAGCGCCGCGGCGCCAGCGAAGCGCAGCTGCTTTATCGCGAAACCGAGAGCAGCATCAAGCAACGCGAGCAAAACGCGCAAGCACGAAAACTCAATGCCATGTATAATCCGCACCCACAAGGCCGTCCGGACAAAAAGCAGCGGCGGCAGTTGATCAGAATGAAAGACGGACAACGAAACGAAGGTGATGGGCAATGACCGAGCAAACTATCGAATACCCGACCGACCAACTGGTGCGTTATACCTTTGCTGACCAGGATGTGCGCGGTGAGTTGGTGCAGTTAACCAGCAGTTATCAAAGCCTGATCCGCGGCCACCAGTACCCACCGGCGGTACAACAGGCGCTCGGTGAAATGATGGCGGCGGTGTCACTGCTGACCGCAACACTTAAGTTTGAAGGCCACATCGCTGTGCAACTGCAGGGCAACGGCCCGCTAAACTTTATTGCGGTTAATGGTAACCATCACCAGGAGTTGCGCGGCATTGCTCGCGTTCGTGGTGACATCACCGCGACGGATATTCGCAGCATGATTGGTAAAGGTGAGCTGGTTATTACCCTGGAGCCGGAACAGGGCGAACGTTATCAGGGCGTTACCAGTTCAGACGCCGACTCAATTGCCGAAATGCTGGAAAATTATTTTATGCAATCCGAGCAGCTGGCCACCAAAATCTGGTTGCACGCCGACGGCGAACATGCGGCCGGTATGTTATTGCAACGGCTGCCGGCATCCGGTAAAGACATGACCGGGTTTGAACACTTGGCCACCTTAACCGATACCATCACCGAACAGGAGTTGTATTCGCTGCCGGCAGAACAGCTGTTGCATCGCTTATACCACGAAGAAACGGTGCACCTGTATCCGGCTCAGAAAGTTTCCTTTGTCTGCGGTTGTTCACGCGAGCGGACGCTGGATGCGTTGGCCAGCGTGCCGGTCGAGCAGTTGCGAGAGATTTTACAGACTGACGGCGAGATCGTCATGACCTGCGACTATTGCCTGACAGAATACCGCTTCAAAGAATCCGACTTCGCGTAGCTTGCGCCTGCGGCGCAAGTCTTTCACCGCTGAGAACACAGAGAGCGCGGAGGTTTTTTTATGGTAAAACCACCCGCCCCATTGGCTTTTCCATTAAAAAGCTTTTCTCTGCGGTTCTCAGCGCCCTCTGCGGTGAGAACCCTCAGCCTTTCTTCTTAATGAACTTCATTAAGCGGCGGCGTTTGCGCTGCTGAGACAGGGTCAGCTGGTTTTTCTTACCTTCGTACGGGTTAACCGGTTCGCGGAACTCGATCTTAATCGGTGTGCCCATCACACCCAGGGCTTTACGGAAGTAGTTGGTCAAATAACGCTGATATGAGCCCGGCAGCTTGGTGACCTGGTTGCCGTGAATAACGATACGCGGGGGATTGTAGCCGCCGGCGTGCGCGTATTTGAGTTTCACACGACGACCACTGACCAACGGTGGCTGGTGTTCTTCCTGAGCCATTTCCATGATCTTGGTCAGTTTAGACGTACTCACCCGCTGTGTGGCGCTGCTGTAAGCTTCTTCAACGCTTTCAAACAGGTGACCGACACCGGTGCCGTGCAGCGCCGAGATAAAGTGTAAACGCGCGAAATCAACAAAGCCGAGGCGACGATCTAACTCACGCTTAATCTCTTCTTTGTGATCCTGCTCTAAACCGTCCCACTTATTCACCGCAATCACGATTGAACGGCCGGCGTTGAGGGCAAAACCAATCAGGTTAAGATCCTGGTCGGTGATGGTTTCGCGCGCATCAATGACAATCAGTACAACGTTGGCTTCTTCGATCGCCTGCAACGTTTTCACCACCGAAAATTTCTCGATCGCCTCATCGATACGGCCCCGGCGACGCACACCAGCGGTATCAATGAGCACGTATTCGCGCTCATCCCGTTGCATCGGGATATACACCGAGTCGCGAGTGGTTCCGGGCATATCAAAAACCACCACCCGCTCTTCACCAAGGATACGGTTAGTAAGCGTTGACTTACCCACGTTCGGTCGGCCGACAATGGCCAACTTCAGCGGTAACGCATCGTAGTCGATTTCATCGTGGTCAAGATCTTCCGGCGCTTCGTCGTTACGGACTATAACGTCCGGGTAGTCCTCAGCCAGCGGCTTAAAACAGCTTTCCAGCAACTGTTCAACACCACGTCCGTGAGCAGCGGCAATACCGTAAAGGTCGCCTAACGCCAGTGAGTAAAAGTCAGCCATTGCGGTTGAGGCATCGATACCGTCGATCTTGTTACAAACCATGTAGACTTTTTTCTGCTGCTGTTTTTTGCGCAGATGATCCGCAATGGCCTGATCGCCGACGGTCACGCCGTCACGGGCATCCACCAAAAACAACACCACATCGGCTTCTTCAATGGCTTGCAGCGATTGCTTTGCCATTACCTCATCGATGCCTTCTTCATCCCCGTGAATACCACCGGTATCCACGACAATGAATTGATATCCATCATAGTTGGCCTGGCCGTACTTACGATCGCGGGTCAGGCCGGGAAAGTCTGCTACCAGTGCATCCCGGCTGCGGGTTAAACGATTAAATAATGTGGATTTCCCCACATTCGGGCGCCCTACCAGGGCTACAACAGGTAACATGTTTGTTTAACTTCCTGAATTTATCTCAATTGCCACAATATCGCCGTCGCGAGTTTGTGTGTATAAGGTTGTTCCATCCACAACCGGCTGCGCAAAAATGCCATCACCGCCGACTTCATAGCGACCTTCAATAGTGCCATCGGTTGGATTCAACCAGTGTAAGTAACCGTCCAGATCACCGACAACGACGAAACCATCATGCCATGCCGGGCCCGTCAATTTACGGCCAAACATTTCGTTGTTGCTCCACAACTCAATGCCGCCTTCCTGGTTCAAGCCATAAAGATGGCTTTGGTAGTCGGTCAAATAAATGCGTCCACCGCGCACCAGCATATTCTCGAACGCACTGTAGTCACGCTTCCAACGTACCTCGCCGCTGCGTAATTCCAGTGCCACCAGTTCGCCGTTATACGCGATCATGTATATCACGCCACCGACCACAACCGGATTGGCGTCGATATCGGCCAATGCTTCGAGCTCGGTCGCGCCGCTTGGCGTGCCAACACTCTGCGTCCACGCCTGCTGGCCATTATTAGCGATGAGGATTGACGCGGTACCATTACTGTCACCAACAATCACACCACCACTGGCGATGGTCGGCGCCGATGAACCACGCAAGGTTAGCGTAGGTGTCTGGTATTCAAACTGCCACTGTTGCTCACCGCTTTCGGCATCATAACTGATGACTTTGCCGCCCGTGGTGTGAATGACGACTCGTCCTTCGCCAACGGCGGGATCAGAGTTTACTTCATTGCCAACGTCGACATGCCAGACCAACTCACCGGTCTCGGCATTTAACGCTATCAAATCGCCGTTCTCGGTGCCCAAAAACAGCTTGTCATAAGCTGCAACCAGACCGCCGGAAATGCGCGCCGGGAATGGTGATGACAGAATGCCGCTGAACCAACCCTCATCAGACGCTTCGTTAATTTCGATGAGGTCATGCAACTCGACTTCCCACAGCGTTTCGCCGTTGTCTTTACTCATCGCGACAACCGTGCCCTGACGATCGGCAGCATACACTTTATCGTAAGCAACAACTGGGTTAAGGCGAGAGAAAAACTCTCCTACACCATCACCAACGGAGCGCTCCCACTTAACGGAAACATTGAGGTTTTCGTTAATCGGCTGGAGCGGTGCAATCTTAATTTCTTCGTCATCATCACCGAACAGCGAGCAACCGCTGATGCTGGTTGCTAGTGCGGCAATCGCGAGTAACGAGGCGGACTTTTTTAACGTGTTAAGCAAATGCATTATGACGTAGCCAGGCTGTTGAGTTTAAGTTCCAGTGCCGGAGTCAGCGCTTCACCCTCAGCGGCAAGCGCACGCTGGTAAGCTTCGCGAGCTTCATCATTCTGACCCTGTTCAGCATAGATGTCGCCTTCCAGTTCCGCAGCCGCGGCCTGATAGGCCGTTGGCATCGCCGTTGTTACGGCGGCCAGAGCACCCTCGTATTGCTGCTGCGCTAACAGAACCCGTGCCAAGCGGATGTTGGCAACCGCTTTCAGATTGTTATCGTCGCTCTCACCGACCACCTGTTGCAGTGCGGTCACCGCCGTCGCCAGATCGCCATTGCTGGCGGCGTGTTGAGCTAACTGCAGTGCGGCAAGGTGCGCGTAATGTGAACCGGCGTGCTCATCAATAAATTGTTGCGCGTTAACCACTGCGTTATCGGCGTCTGCCTGTAACTGACTGGCCACTTGCTGATAACCTGCTGAAGCTGCGTTAGCCGCATCAATCTGTGCTTGGTCATAATAGCGCCAGCCAAAAAACAGGCCAAAACCAATCACCGCACCGGCGATAATGCCTTTGCCGTGTTCGGCCCAAAACTCTTTAATTCGTTCGACTTGTTGTTCTTCGTTCTGATCCACAGGATCACCTCTTACGCTTGCGTCAATGGCCGCAGATGGTCAATAAGTTCTGCGTGACTTAAAGTAATTTGTTCAGCCTCGCTGCGTAACGGTTTAACCGTTACTTGCTGCGTTGCCAGCTCATTCTCGCCGATAATTAGGGCGACTTCCGCACCGGATTTATCCGCTTTTTTCATTTGTTTTTTCATTGCCCCACCACCACAGTGGGTCACCAGCCGCAACTCCGGCAGTGCATCTCTCAGCTGTTCGGCAATCGCCGCTGCTTTTAGTTCCGCAGCGTCGCCTAACGGCATTAAATAAGCATCCACCGCACGTCTTGGCGTCAATTTATTTTGTTCCTGCAACAGCAACACTAACCGTTCCATGCCCATCGCGAAACCAACAGCCGGCGTTGGCTTACCGCCAAGTTGTTCTACCAAGCCGTCATAACGGCCACCGGCACAGACGGTACCCTGAGCGCCCAAGGCGGTGGTAACCCATTCAAACACTGTGCGGTTGTAATAGTCCAGTCCGCGCACCAAACGCTCGTTTAGGGTGTAGCGAATACCGGCTTCGTCCAGCAATGCACGCAACTGCTCAAAGTGCTCCCGGGATTCATCGTCCCAGTACTCTGACAGACGCGGCGCTTCTTCCAATAGCTGCTGTGTATTGGGGTCTTTGCTGTCAAGAATACGCAACGGGTTGCTGTCCAACCGACGCTGACTGTCTTCGTCCAGTTGCTCTTTATATTGCTCCAGGTACTCACGCAGAGCATCGCGATAACGCGCGCGGGCTTCATTCGATCCCAGCGAGTTTAACTGCAACTCAACCTGATCGGCGATACCAAAGGCTTTCCACAGCCGCGCTGACAACAGAATAACTTCGGCATCAGCATCCGCTGAAGGTAGCCCAAAGGTTTCAATACCGAACTGATGAAACTGCCGATAACGACCTTTTTGTGGGCGTTCATAGCGAAACATCGGCCCCATGTACCAAAGTCGCTGAATTTGATTATACAACAACCCATGTTGATTACCGGCACGGACGCAGCTTGCCGTACCCTCAGGACGCAAGGTGAGACTCTCACCATTGCGGTCATCAAAGGTGTACATTTCTTTTTCGACAATATCGGTCACCTCACCGATAGAGCGCTTAAACAGTGCGGTTTGCTCAAGTACCGGCATGCGAATTTCGCTGTAGCCGTAGCTTGCTGCCACTCGACGAATAATCGACTCAACCTGTTGCCAGGCTGGGCTTTGGTCGGGTAACAGGTCGTTCATGCCTCGAATTGCCTGTATGGATTTTGCCACGCTTGTTACTTCCGTCTTGGTTGCTATCTGTTGCCGATGGTCATTACGTACACGATGAGCCATAAAAACAAAGGCTCAAAAAACGAGCGCGTATTATAAGGATTTTATGACAGCGGGTAAAACGCGTTAACCGATTTCTTTTACGTCAATTTTGTGTTTTTCGACGTGGGCAACGCGTTCACGGATTTGACGTTCCAGTTGATCCACCAGGTCCTTGTTGTCGAGGCGCAGTTTTTGCCGTTCGCCGCCAATATACAAGCCACTTTTATTCTTTGCACCGGCCAACCCAACTTCGGCAACCAGGGCTTCCCCCGGGCCGTTGACGACACAGCCGATAATGGACACATCCATCGGCACCGTAACGTCTTCAAGCCGCTGTTCCAATTCGTTAACGGTTGCTATCACATCAAACTCCTGCCGCGAACAACTTGGGCAGGCAATGAAGTTAATGCCACGGGACCGGATCCTGAGCGATTTCAGAATATCGAATCCCACTTTGATCTCTTCGACGGGATCCGCCGCTAATGACACCCGCAAGGTATCGCCAATCCCTTCGGCCAATAGCATACCCAGACCGATGGATGATTTGACCGCGCCACTGCGCTTGCCGCCCGCTTCGGTGATGCCCAAGTGCAACGGTTGCTCAATTTGTTTCGCCAATAAGCGATAAGAATCAACCGCGAGAAACACATCGGATGCTTTGACACTGACTTTAAAGTCCTGGAAATTAAGTCGATCGAGAATCTCGACATGCCGCATCGCCGATTCAACCAGTGCCGCGGGCGTTGGTTCACCATATTTTTCTTGCAGGTCTTTCTCCAGCGAACCACCGTTAACACCAATTCGGATAGGAATGTTTTTATCTCTGGCGGCGTCAACAACCGCGCGAATACGATCTTCGCGGCCAATATTGCCGGGATTAATGCGCAAGCAGTCGGCACCGTATTCCGCCACTTTTAAAGCAATGCGATAGTCAAAGTGGATGTCTGTTACCAAAGGCACAGGACTGCCCTGCTTGATGGCTTTAAACGCTTCTGCGGCCTCCATCGTGGGTACCGAAACACGCACAATATCCGCTCCCGCGTCGGCCAGCGCCTGAATTTGCGCTAAGGTCGCCTGCACATCGGTGGTTTCGGTGTTGGTCATGGACTGCACCGCAATCGGAGCGCCATCACCAATGGGCACATCGCCGACGTAGATACGACGGGAGGGTCTGCGCTTGATGGGACTTTCGTGCATCATAGATCGATATTCCTACTGCTTAGAGATCCACTATTAATTGGTTGCCGGTACGGTCAGACGCGCAACACGTGACTGTCGGAAGCTGCTCAAGTCTACGGTTTCGCCTTGATAAGTAATAGTCACCGCTTCTGGCTTACACACGGTAATCGAGAACGGTGCTTCACCGGGCACCTGCATAGTATAACCAGCGGCTTTGATACCGACCGCCTGAGTTTCGCCGTTGGCGTCATCAACTTTTACCCAACACTCTTCACTGAACTGAAACACCAAGCTGGCAGCTGTGTCTTCCTGTTGCGCTTGTGGTGACGTATTTTGGTCGGCGTCCGAGTCGGCTGCCGGCGACGGTTCATTGACGTCTGCAAGCTCACTCTCGTTGGCCGTATCATCGGTGACGGTAGCCGGTTGTTCATCATCAACGGCAGACTCGTCACTCGCGCCTGATTCTGGTGCCGGCTCGTTGACTGCCGCCAGCGTCGTTTCTGGTTGCTCAGTTTCGGACACGGTTACTGCCTCATCCGCGGTCGACTGATTCGGGTCGTTGGCGGTCAACGAGGTACTCACATCGTCGGCCTCAACTTCCGATTCCAGCAACGGTTGTTCATCATTTTTAGTTGGTTCTGGCTGCGACGTCGCCGGTGACTGCAGTTGCGGCTGCGACGACTCCTGCACTTCCGTTTCTGTAACCGCTTGCTCCACATCATCACTGATGCTGTTAAAACTCAAGTCACTGTCTTGCCACCACCAGATGACTAAGCCGATGACGACAATGATTACTGCGTAAGTAATCAGCATGAGACGGTTGTCGTTTTCTTCGTGTTTTACGCGCCGCGAAAAGCTTTGCATGGCTGACGTGTCAGGCTCTTTAATGCCTAATTTGCGGTAGGCTGCAAACACTTCCTGTTCATTGACATCGAGCAGTTTTGCGTAGGACCGCAAATAACCTTTAATAAAGGTAGGTGTTGAAAACGAGTCATACTCATCGTTTTCGAGCAATTCGATGATCTGTAAACGCAGCCGCAAGCGATCCGCGACCTCACGCTGACTCAGGTTTTTGCGTTCTCTGGCCTCTTTTAAGATCTGTCCAGGCCCTTTGACAGGTTCCTTCTGCTGTTCCGCGGAGGCTTTTACGTCGTTGTTATCTACCGCGTTTTCCTCAGTGTCGTTCGATTGATTATCAGCAGTCATGATATCTGGGTTGTTCCCTGTTAGTACGCTACCCTCTCGCTTCGGCTCAGCGACTGGTTAAGCACTGTGCTCGGTTGGCAGCAACATCTTGCTGTAACCTTTGAGCATGGTCAAACATCACCAGCGCTTGTTGCCAGTGACCGGATAAGCACAGCGCGATAGCGTAATTGTTGTACAATGCGCCGCTCATAGGTTGCCATGATAACGCTTGCTGGTAAAGTAGCAACGCAGAATTGAGCTTTTCTTTGTGTAAATACCATTGTCCGAGGGCGATGATGACGGCTTCTGCTCCTGGTGCGTCGGCGTATGCTTTATCGAGATGTTGGCGGGCGCGTTCCAGGTGTCCGCGTTTCATGTATTCGAGGCCAAGGTTGAGGCGATGTTGGCCGGCATCGCTGAGTGATGTACTGGGGGCTGCGCTACAACCGCTCAGGGTTACGGCGAGTACTATCCATATTCTCATTTCAGCATTCCTTTGCTTATTTGCGCTACGCGCTTGGCGCCGCCAGCGGCGGCTTGCTTGGCGGCACGTGCTGCGCGGTGCCTTGCTCGACGCGGACTCCCCCCGCTTGCCTGGCGCGCCGGAGGCGCTTGCTCAAAACAGCGCAGCTTGTCGTGCCTTCGGTACGACTCGCTAAGGTGAGCCAGTAAGCTTGTGGGGCGCCTAGCTGTTAGAAGCGATGGCGATCTCGTCGCCGCGCGCCGCTTGTTGGCGCTTGAGGATGCGCTTGGTGCGGTCAATCACATCACCCACCAATTGACCACAGGCCGCATCAATGTCGTCACCACGGGTCTTCCTGACCATCACGGTAAAGCCATATTCCATCAACACCTTAGCAAAACGGTCGATGCGCGAGTTGCTCGAACGCCCGTAATCCGATCCCGGGAACGGATTAAACGGAATAAGATTAATTTTACTGGGCGTGTCCTTAAGCGTTTTCGCCAATTCGTGCGCCTGATCCGTCGAATCATTGACGTGATCCAGCATCACATATTCTACGGTCACTTTGTGTTGCGCTTTTGATTGCTCAACATAGCGGCGACTCGACGCTAAAAACTGTTCAATGTTGTACTTTTTATTGATCGGCACAATCTCGTTACGCAGCTCATCATTCGGCGCGTGCAACGAAATCGCCAGCATCACATCAATTTGTTCGGCCAGTTTATCCAGTGCCGGTACCACCCCTGAGGTGCTTAGCGTGACACGGCGTTTTGATAAACCAAAACCGTAGTCGTCCAGCATCAATTCCATCGCCGGAACAACATTATTCATATTCAGTAGCGGTTCACCCATCCCCATCATCACCACGTTGGTAACAGGTTTTATGCCGGTTTTACCGTAGGCTCCGAGTAGTTGATTAACGCGCCATACCTGACCAATGATTTCCGCAACGTTGAGATTACGGTTAAAGCCTTGCGCCCCGGTCGAGCAGAAGGTGCATTCCAGCGCACAGCCAACCTGCGATGACACACATAAGGTCGCTCGATCACGCTCGGGAATCCATACCGTCTCCACATCCTGTCCGTCAAATAAGGTCATGACAAACTTGATGGTGCCGTCGGAGGATTGCTGTTGAGTGCGGACTTCTGGCGCCCGAACTTCTGCAACTTGCTTGAGTTTTTCCCGCAGCTTTTTGTTGAGATTGGTCATCTCATCAAAATCATCCACGCAAAAATGATACAACCATTTCATCACCTGATCGGCACGAAATGGCTTCTCCCCCATTTCGCGGAAGAATTCTTTCATTCCCTCGCGGTTGAGGTTAAGAAGGTTCACTTTTTTGTCGATGGTATTGGTCATAAATTTCCTGTTAAATTGGAATACTTCGGCTCCGCGGAAGCGAAGCCGAAGCTAAGATCTTACCGAGTGCGTGGGCAGATTTCTTCGTCGCTGAAGAAGTAAGCAATTTCACGCGCAGCAGATTCAACAGCGTCTGAGCCGTGTACTGCATTTTCGTCGATAGTTTCAGCATAGTCTGCACGTAACGTTCCTGCCAGTGCTTCTGCCGGGTTCGTTGCGCCCATGATGTCGCGGTTTTTACGGACGGCGTCTTCGCCTTCCAGAACCTGAACAACGATTGGGCCAGAGGTCATGAACTCAACCAAAGCGCCGAAGAAAGGACGTTCTTTGTGTTCCGCGTAAAAACCTTCCGCCTGTTCTTTGCTCAGGTGCATCATTTTAGCTGCAACAATGCGTAGACCTGCAGATTCGAAACGGTTGTAGATAGCACCGATTAAGTTTTTAGCAACTGCATCGGGCTTGATGATTGATAAAGTGCGCTCTAAAGCCATCTGTTTTACTCCAAAAAGGGTATTAAACCAGTGATTAAATTTTCCGCGCGAATTATACGGGAGATTGCATTAAAAATCGAATAGCGATTGATTGTTTTTGTTTAAATTCTAAGTTAGGATGCAAAAACATATAGCCATATAGACGTCTATACGACGAGAGGAGTAATAAGCATGGCACAAGCAACCTTGGGTGGCGGCTGTTTTTGGTGTGTTGAGTCAGCCTTCCTGCAAGTCAAGGGCATCAGCAATGTACAATCGGGATACACCGGTGGCCATACTGAAAATCCGACTTATGAACAAGTGTGTAGCGGTGAGACCGGACACGCGGAAGTCGCGCAGTTAACCTACGACCCTGAGCAAATTTCGTATCGTCAAATCCTCGAAATCTTCTTCACGTTGCACGATCCAACGCAGGTGAACCGTCAGGGCAATGACATTGGCACGCAGTATCGCACGTCGATTTTTTACCACGACGATGAGCAAAAGCGTGAAGCGGAGCAAATCATTGCTGAACTTGAGTCAGAGGGTGCCTTTGCTGATCCGATTGTAACTGAGGTGTCGCCGCTGGAGGTGTTTTATCCGGCTGAGGATTATCATACCAACTACTTTAACCGAAACCCGGAAAATCCGTACTGTCAGGCGGTGATTTCACCGAAATTAGCGAAATTCCGTAAGACCTTTGCCGGGCTGCTGCGCTAGTTCCTAGCGCTTGGCGCCGCCTCCGGCGGCTTGCCCGGCGCTGCTCGCTACGCTAGCAGCTTGCTTAGCGTTCGCTGCGCGAACTTGCTAGACGGCGCGTAGCGCCTTGCCTAAAAGCAGTAACTTGCGCCTTCGGCGCAAGAATGCTTGTCGCGCCAACGGCGCGACTCGCCGGTGTTTGCAAGCGCCTTTGGCGCGCCTGGCAAGCGGGCAGAGCCCGCGCCGAGCAAGGCACGGCGAACTACGTGCCGCCGGGCAAGCCGCCGGAGGCGGCGCCAAGCGCTTAGAAAGTGCTAAGGGCTCGGTAAACCGCGAGGATGTGTTCGGCGGCGTGGTCTACTTCCGCTTCCGTCGTTGGGCGGCCGAAGCTGAAGCGTAACGAGGCATGCGCCAACTCATCCGTCAGCCCCAGCGCTCTCAGCACGTAAGACGGCTCGACACTGGCCGAAGTACAGGCAGAGCCTGATGAAATGGCGAGATCTTTTAGTGACATCAGTAAAATCTCACCCTCGACATCCGCAAAGCGCAAATTAATGATGTGCGGCACCCGCAACGCATCACTGCCGTTTAGATCGATGCCAGGCTCAGCCAGTAGCGGCGTTAAAAACCGCTGACGGAGTTGCTCAAAGTACTCTGCATCGTGTTGCAGTCGCTCTCCGGCAACCGCGCAGGCTTCGCCAAGCCCGACGATTTGATGGGTTGCCAGGGTACCTGAGCGCATACCTCGCTCATGCCCGCCACCGTGCATTTGCGCCTGTAGCCGCACTCTTGGCTGACGCCGCACATACAAGGCACCAATGCCTTTCGGGCCATACAATTTGTGCGCCGAAAGCGACAACAAATCGACCGGAAGCTGACTCAGATCCAGGCTCAGTTTACCGGCACTTTGCGCAGCGTCGACATGCAGTAAGGTACCATTGCTGCGGCAAATAGAACCGATCGCCTCGATATCCTGAATCACACCCAGCTCATTATTCACGTGCATCACACTGACCAGGGTGGTGTCTTCCCGTAACGCCGAGCGCAATTCATCGAGATCAATACGCCCATCCGCCTGTACATCGAGAAAGGTGACCGAGAATCCTTCTTTTTGCAGTTGCAACATCGGATCCAACACCGCTTTATGCTCGGTTTTAACGGTGATCAGATGCTTGCCTTTGTCACGCAATTGGTAGGCAACGCCTTTAATCGCGAGGTTGTCCGATTCGGTTGCGCCTGAGGTGAAAACAATCTCGCGTGCGTCTGCGTTGAGCAAATCAGCCACTTGGTGACGGGCAATATCAACCGCCTCTTCAGCCTGCCAGCCATAGCGATGTGAGCGTGAAGCGGGGTTTGCGTAGATGCCATCATAGGTAAGAAATTGCATCATTTTATCAGCGACCTGCTGTTCTACCGGGGTGGTGGCCGCAAAATCCATATAAATAGGCAATTTCACTACGCAAAAACTCCTGAACCGTAATTTAACAACATACTAAATAACGTTTAACTCAATCTTTTCTGATGATTGCCGTTTGCCCACGGCATTCACATCCCGTGACGCCATCAGCTCGGCCAGCGTGATACCATCAAGGAAATCGGCGATGCGGTCGCTCAATCCTTCCCACAAGGAGTGGGTTAAACAGCGTTCGCCGCCCTGACAGTTGGCCTTGCCCTGACAACGGGTTGCATCGATGGATTCGTCAACCGCTTCAATCACGGCGCCGACCGAAATTTCGTTGGCACGGCGACCGAGTTGGTAACCACCGCCTGGCCCACGGACGCTTTGAACGAGTTTGCGCTTTCGCAGGCGCGCGAACAGCTGTTCGAGATACGACAATGAAATACCTTGCCGCTCTGAGATGTCCGCCAATG
Organism: Idiomarina sp. OT37-5b; assembly: GCF_002968395.1. NCBI lineage: Bacteria > Pseudomonadati > Pseudomonadota > Gammaproteobacteria > Alteromonadales > Idiomarinaceae > Idiomarina > Idiomarina sp. OT37-5b. Next base: position 453,317 of record NZ_CP027188.1, on the reverse strand, counting down.
GTACCGGGGCTTTTTGTGCAAACATGGCGACGTCAAGCATCGCGGTGACCGCATAGCGGCCCTTGGATGTCAGGCGCATGATTCTGTATCCTCTTCGCTGAGCTGGACTTTTAAGTTTACTTACCCGACTAAAATAGTCAAGTATTAGCGCGACGTGGGCGTTGCGCTTGGCGCGTTGGCCCTCTTGCGCCGGTGGCGCACGTTACGCTTTTTGTGCCAAGCGGTTATTTCTTAATGGAAGCGAGGATACCGCGCAGGATGTTGATTTCGCTTTCTTCCGGGCGCGCTCGGTTAAATAAGCGCCGCAACTTGGTCATCACCTGCCCCGGATGCTGCTTCACAATAAAGCCGGTATGGTAGAGCGTCTGCTCCAGGTGCTGGTAGAACATTTCCAGTTGTTCCGCACGGGGATAGTCCGCAATCTCATCCGTATGCGTGTATAACGACTGCCCTTCTGCCGCTTCCAAGTGTTGCATACGCAGCTCGTAACAAACCGTCTGTACTGCCATCGCCAGGTTCAACGAACCATAATCCGGGTTGGTCGGGATGTGCAAATGATACTGACTGAGTTGCAGCTCTTCGTTGGTTAAGCCATTGTTCTCACGCCCGAAGACCACTGCGACTTTATGCTTTGGTGCTTCGGCCAGCATTTTGGCGGCCGCATCGCGCGGACCTAACAACGGCCAGTCGAGGGTCCGATTGCGGGCGCTGGTCGCCAGCACCAACTCACAGTCTGCGATCGCTTCTTCCAGCGTGTCAACGATTTGGGCGTTGGCCAAAATATCCGTCGCCCCGGCCGCCAACGCGGACGCGTGGCTGTCCGGTTTGTTCACCGGATCAACCAGGGTCAGTTCTTTTAAACCCATGGTTTTCATGGCCCGTGCCACCGAACCGATGTTGCCTGTATGCGAGGTGTTTACAAGTACGATACGAATTGAATCTAACATGATGCCCTTGAACGATTAAAACGGATGACACACAACAGTGTTGCTGAATAAAAGTTGTGCATGATACCGCAATACTGGTATTATCCGCGACCAGATTTTTGTGATCCTCACAACGTTCTTTGACAGCACAGGTAATTTGATTATGCATCCGATGTTAAACATTGCGGTGCGCGCAGCGCGTGCAGCCGGCAAAATTCTTGTTAAGCAATTTGATCAGGGGCAACCCATCGACGCGGTTTCTAAAGGCCCGAATGACTGGGTGTCCGAAATGGACAAAGCCGCCGAACAGGCAATCATCAGCACCATCCGTAAATCCTACCCGGAACACGGTATCATCGCGGAAGAAAGCGGCCAGCAACAAGGCTCGGATAATGATTTTCAGTGGGTTATCGACCCGCTGGACGGCACCACAAATTACCTGCGCGGTATCCCTCACTTCTGTATTTCGATTGCGCTTTTGCACAAAGGTTCTGTGCAACAGGGCGTGGTCTATGATCCGATTCGCGAAGAGTTATTCAGTGCATCACGAGGTGCCGGTGCTCAGTTAAATGGTCGCCGTTTACGGATTGACCCGAAAGTTGAGCTTAAGGGAGCGTTGTTAGCGACGGGCTTTCCGTTCAAATACAAGCACAAACTGCCTGAATATCAGCAAATGTTTAATAACTTGTTTGAACACTGCGCAGACATGCGCCGCCCCGGAGCAGCAGCACTGGACTTAGCCTATGTCGCGGCCGGTCGCTTTGACGGCTTCTTTGAAATGGGTCTCAAGCCCTGGGATATGCTGGCCGGCGAACTGATGATTCGCGAAGCCGGTGGTATCATCTGCGACTTCAGCGGCGGCCACAATTACGTGCAAAGCGGTAACGTGGTTGCAGGCGCACCGAAAGTGCTCAAGCAAATGCTGCCGGTCATGCGCAAAAAGCCTGAGTAACTTGCGCCCATGGCGCAAGCCATTCCGAAAGATAATGGGTCGCGCTCTGGGCGCGACCTACGTCAGGTCGATTTCTTCCAAATCGAGATCGTAGCAATAATCCATTTCGGCCAGTTCTTCCCGTAACTGATATTTTTCTTTTAGTTGTTCAATTTCACGCCATTTGCGTTTTTTTGCGCGTCCCTTCGATGACTTGTCACTGACTTTCTGAAGCTCTTCTGAATGATCCATACTTGCCTCTCAGTTTTATAGTTATGGTCTTAGCGCACGTGAAAAAATTGTTATCACTTTTTATAACAATAAATTCACAAACACCTTGATACCACAGCGAGCTCCAGATTAAAAGCTAATTGTTACACTCGTGTTAACTCTTCCGCAATTTTTCATGAACATCGACAGCGTCTGTTCACCGCTAAGGCCACAGAGAGCGCGGAGGTTTTTAAGGGTAAAACCACGAACCCAATTGGGTTTTCCATTAAAAGTCTTTTCTCTGCGGTTCTCCGCGCCCTCTGCGGTGAAAAACCTCTACGGTGAGCGAGTCACCAGCGAATGGGCTCACGTCCAATGCTGACAAGATAGTCATTGGCTTTACGGAAGTGGTGCGCGTCGAAAAAACCTCGATGTGCTGAAAGCGGCGACGGGTGCACCGTTTTTAGCACGCAGTGGCGATTACCATCAATAAGGCGTGCCTTTTTCTGCGCATGCGCGCCCCATAACAAAAAGACAATGCCCTGCTGTTCTGCCGCCAGCCGTTCAATCACCCGGTCAGTAAAGGTCTCCCAGCCCCAGTTGGCATGGCTGTGAGCGTTACCCGCCTGCACCGTGAGTACCGTATTCAACAGCAACACGCCCTGCTTTGCCCAGCGCGTCAAATCACCGTTCGCGGGCTGCGGCTGTTCGGGGTAGTCCACCTGAATGGCTTTCAGTATGTTGCGCAACGACGGCGGCAGCTTAACCCCATCCGGTACCGAAAAACTCAACCCATGCGCCTGGCCAGGCCCGTGATACGGGTCTTGCCCCAAAATCACGACCTTTACTTGTTCAGGCGCGGTTAGCTTTAATGCATTAAAGACATCCGCTGCCGGCGGGTATACGGTGGTTTGTTCGCGTGCCTGGGCAACGCGGTGCAGTAATTCCTGAAAATACGGTTGTTGTTTTTCGTCAGCCAGCAATTTTGTCCAGTCACCCATAGCGATTCCGATTGATGCGTATACGTAGAAAAAACTATATCATTAACGCCATCGCGAGTTAACGGGAGGCTTTCATGGCCGAGTTACCAAAAATCAGTGTTTATCTCATCACCAAAAATGAAGGTCGTCATTTAGACGAAGTGCTTAGCAGCGTGAAAGGCGCTGATGAGATCGTTCTGGTCGACTCTGGTTCGACCGACGATACCCTCACCATCGCTGAAAAGCATGGCGCTCGTATCATTCATCAAGACTGGCTTGGTTATTCAAAGCAAAAGGCGTTCGCGCTGGAACAATGTCGTAACGATTGGGTGATTAACCTGGATGGCGATGAAGTGCTTCCCAACGGGGCGTTCGAGCAAATTCAGCAGCGCATTGCCAAAGGGGACATCAACGGCATCTATCTGGCGCACGACGATATTTTTATGGGTCACTCGCTACCGGGTCACCGACATCACCGCTTCCGCCGTGTTTATCGCAAGTCCAAGTCACGCTGGAACACCTCATTAAAAGTGCACGAACACATCGAGGTCGAGCCACCGCTTGCGCACCTGCCCATTGATGTTAAACATTATGGCTATGACTCAGCGCACGGTTACATGGATAAACTGAACAAATACTCGTTACTAAAAGCCAAACAACGCGAAGAACAGGGTCGTACCTGTAGCCTGGCGCGGGTATTACTCATTTTCCCGCTGATGTTCATTAAATTTTATCTCATTCGCCGTATGTTCCTGGCTGGCTGGCGGGGCTTTATCAAAGCCAATATTGATGCCTTCCACTTTTTCCTGACGGAAGCCAAGCTCTACGAACGTGAATACCGCCGCAAGCGCGGTGATGATGTCGAAAAATCTGAGCGCTAAATGATGTTGCCCGTTTATGTTATTAACCTCGACCGTTCGCGCGAACGCCTACAGCACGCCAGCCAACAACTGCACAGTATCGGCGTTGATTTTACTCGGATCGCGGCGATTGACGGACGTCAGTTAAGCGATGCCGAGATTGATCGTGTCTATGACAGCGAACGCAATCGGCAGCGCTTTTACGCGTCACTAACGCGTGGCGAAATCGCCTGTTACATGAGCCACCGGAAGGCTTGGCAGCAACTGCTCGACAGCCCTGCGCAAGCGGCCGTCATTCTGGAAGACGATATTATGGTTAGTCCGGCCTTTGCCGAGTTGGGCGCGGCCGTTGCAACACTGTCGGACGACTGGCACTTGCTGAAATTAGCGCAACCCTTTAAGCCCAAGCAACATTATAAGCTGGCTGATGTTGGCGCATTTACGCTGGTGGACTACCGTACCGACAAACCACCGATGGGCGCCTGCGGCTACATTTTAAGCCGCTCCGGTGCGGCTAAATTGCTAGCTCGTAAACGATTTTTCCGTCCGGTTGATGTTGATTTTCAGTGGCAATGGGAAACCGGCTGTTACGTACAGGGGTTGCTGCCCTACTGCGTTGATAACACTCATCAGCACGGCAGTGACATTCTTGACGTTGAAGATCGCCACTTAAAAGATAAAAGCGCCTGGCGGCGCTTTCTCGAACAGTGGCGGTTTTACTGGCAAAACCGCCGTTTTTGCCGCACGCGGGATTAATCCTTGTCGCGGTACTTGTCAAACCAATGCAGGATGTAGGCAACTTTGTTCATCAGGTTACTTGGGCGCGCATAAATACCGTGCCCTGAATCCTGAATCCGCACCATCGCTGTCTCTACACCGGCTAATTTCAATGCTTGATAGTACTGCTCGGTTTCTGACATCGGTGTGCGATAGTCATTCTCACCCGTCAGTAACATCGTTGGTGTGGTCACGTTACCGACATAGCTTATTGGCGAATACTTCATATAGTGTTCCAGGTTATCCCATGGCAACCCCGGGAACCAGTACTGATAGAAGTAGTTATACATATCGGCGGTCAGTACAAAGCTGTACCAGTTGATTACGGGCTTCGCGACCACCGCCGCTTTGAAGCGATCGGTATGGCCGACAATCCAGGCGGTCAAAACACCACCACCGCTACCACCGGTGACGTACAGCTCGTCTTCATCAATAAAGCCCTTATCAATGACCGCATCGACGCCGTCCATTAAGTCATCGTAGTCATGACTCGGGTAGTTTTTATTAATGGTATTGGCAAACTCATCACCGTAACTGGTGCTGCCACGAGGGTTGGTATAAAGCACCACGTAGCCGGCTGCCGCGAATAACTGGATCTCGGCGGCAAAACGCGGGCCGTAATTAGTGTGCGGACCACCATGAATCTCCAGCATCAGCGGGTATTTTTTACTCGGATCGAAATTCGGTGGGTAGGCAATCCAACCCTGTAAATCAAGACCGTCCACGCTGGACTTATAGTTAATTTCTTCGACACGCGCGAGCTGTTTATGCGCCAGCGCATCCTCATTCAGTTGCGTTAACTGACGACTGTCGCCGTCCTGCCATAAGGCCAAATCCGCCGGACGCTGAGGGTTCGAAACGGTATACAGTACACTGTCATCGGCAGCCACTGAGAAATCACCACCCCCATAAGGACGACTGTAGGACAAGCCGCCGACACGATCCGCCAGCTGTTCGTGATCGCCGGACAGGTCCGTGCGTGCCAGGTAGCCAATGCCGTGGTCGTCGTAGCTGAAGTAAATACCATCGCTATCACTGTCCCACTCAAAGCCGGTGACACTGCGATCCAGATCCGCCGTCAGTACTGTGTTGTCGCTGCCGTCAGCAGACATTACGTAAAGCCGCGTCACCTGAAAGCTTTTGCCATTATCGTCGTTCCCCAGATAGGCAATGTATTCGCCGTCCGGCGATACGGCAGGCGAGCGGTCAGGACCTTTGCGGTCGGTCACTTGCTGTATCTCGCCACTATTGACGGCCACTTGATAAAGTTCGCTGTTGGTTGGCTGACGAAACGCGTCGTCACGGCGATTGGCCGAGAAGTAAATGACCTCGCCGTTATCCGCCCAAGCCAGTTCGCCACCGTGGTTATAGTCGCCGCTCGTCAGTTTACGCGCGGTACCACCTTCGCTGGGTACCACATAAATGTGTTGATAACCGTCACGGGCATAACCGCCGCCATCGTAGCGATAGTTGTCTTTATCGATGTATTTCGGCGCGTCCGTCCACTCGGCGCCTTGTGGTTTCCCCGGCAATGAAACCGGTGCCGGCTTGGCGTCCGGGGTAAACATAGTAAAGGCAATTTGCTTACCGTCCGGTGACCAACTCAGGCTTGATGGTGCCTGGGTTAAGTCGGTAATCGCAGCATGCTCACCACTATCGACCCAATAAATATGAATTTGCGGGCTACCGGTTGCGGTTGAGACAAACGCCAGCCGTTTCCCATCCGGTGACCAGACCGGCTGGCTCTCACTGGCTTTGTCGCCGGTCAGTGGCCGCAAGTCGCCATTCTCGTGGATTTTCCACAGCGTACCCACCTTACGGTCTTTGTTGATGTCCATCGCCTGACGCACAAAAACACTGTAATCCCCGCTGGGGTGAATGGTTGGTGAAGACGCATATTCCAGCGTAAAAACATCTTCTAACTGAAAGGTGTTATGGTCATCAGCGAATGCAGTGGCAGAGACCATCAATGCCGCTATTGCGGTTAACGCTCGTTTCATCTTGCTCTCCTGGTTTTCGTACCTTGCGCCTCAGGCGCAAGCTACCATAAACAAAAAAGTCGCGCCAAAGGCACGACTTTCCGTTAGCTCATAAGCAGTCTAACCTTGTTAGAAGGCGTATGAGAAGCTGATGGACGCGAAATCACGGTCAGTCGTCGCATCATAGTCACTGCCACTGTACGTGGTGTAACCCAGGTTCACTTTATAAGTCGATAGGTAGTCGGCCGTCAGGTTAATACCCAGCGACTTACGGTCTTCGATAAAGTTACTGTTTGGTGAGTAACCCGATACATCGTGGTTAAATTGAACCACCGGGGTCAGGCTCCAGCCTTGCCATACGTTTAAGTATTCAAACTGGAAGCGGGTGCGGTAACCCCACGAGTTTTCTGTGACGAAACCTTCACAGTTGCCCGCGTTGGCCGGCCCTACTTCTGATGGCAGTAAGCACTTACCAAATAATGGCAGACGGCCATAACGTTGTTCTTCCAGACCCGGTAGGTCGTGTACCTGGTTCATCGCAATTTCACCGACGAAGGTCATGCGGTCAGAACCCCACAGACGGTCAACGAAACGCACAAAACTGGCCTGCGCCTGGCTGACGTCCAGTCGGTCATAACCGTTGGCAAGCCCACCCAACTCGGTGGTTTGCACGCGATCTGCAAAGGTGCTCGGTACATTCGGACGCAAACCGGCGGTCAGAATTTCGGTGGTGTTAATTTGCACGGGCGCGTCTTTACGGAAGCTGTATTCACCGGCAACAGACCACATGCCCAGGTTGGTGCTAAAGCTCGCACCCATGACTTTGTAATCTTCCGGATACTCGATCACCAGACGCGGTCCGTCGATGGGGTAGCCGTTTGGTGTCGCATAGGTGTAACCTGGATTCATACGATCTTCATCGGACATGTACTGTTCCGGATCGACGGTCCAGTTATACGCTGAAATGATCGGCGTATTGCTGTGCAGGTTGAGGTAGTACAAACCAAATTCAGCGTCTAAATCCAGTGAGTAATAACGGAAGTTAACCCCCCACTGACCGCTATCTGACGCATCAAGCGTTGGGTTGGAGCCAATGTAGGCACCCGATACAACCGACTCACGGTCGCTCAGATAACTGCTGGGATCTCCCGGAACCAGCTGTGGGTTCAGGGTCACTTTACCGCAACCCGGACCGCCGATGATATCAACGCTGGAGAAGTAAGTACCGCAACCATCAAGCTTGGTGTTGTCCCACTCGTATTGATAGAAGGCTTCCATATTCAGGCTTTCGGTTAAGCCCATGTTGATGCTCACCATACCTACCGGTAACAGAGCTTCTTTGATTTCAGCACCCGGACGACGCGCCGCGTTAACATCCAGTGGGTTAATGTCATTGATGCCGTTAAAGACAAAGGTACTTTCACCCCAGCTCAACACCTGACGACCTACCCGCAGACTGGTCGGGATATCGCCCATATCAAAGTTTGCCCAGACAAACGCATCCAACACTTCGAAACCACTACCCTGTGAGTAGTCATCAAAAATGTCATCGTTAAGGGTGGTGTTAGGCACGTAGTTGTTACCCGGATGACCGTGCGGCATTTCTTCTTCAGAAATCACGTAGTCATACCAGTAATTGAAACGGAAAAAGGCACCGTAGCTGCCGCCGTCAATGCTTAAATCGTGAACACCCTTAAATACTGAACTTACCAGATCGCCTTTTTCAAAGTTCAGGTTGCCGTCATCACCGACACTGGAACCGGCTGTGCCACCGGCGCGGTTACCCGGATGAATGAGGTGCATGGCCGGATCTTCCATCCGCCAAGCGGCACCGTAGGACAGGATGGAATCGAACTTGATGTCGAAATCACCCACTTCAAAGTCAGCAGCCTGAGTTGGCAACGCAAAGGCCAGCGCAATGGCCGACGCTAGAGGTAATTTTTTTAGCATAGTTGTTCTTCTTTTCATTGTGAGCCACCTAATATTTTTAACTTTTACGGCGGTTATGACTGAATCATGTCCGATGAGTTAAAAATATGCAAGTGTATCGGGGCGAAAAGTGAGGAAAATGACGCCACCTTTCATCAAGTTGTTGATTCAGGCGGCGTCAGAGAAGCGTTACTGCAGATTACAGTTTTTTGCTCAGTTCTGGCAGTACATCGAACAAGTCGGCAACCAAACCATAGTCAGCCACCTGGAAAATCGGCGCCTCTTCATCTTTGTTGATGGCAACGATCACTTTGGAGTCTTTCATCCCGGCCAGGTGCTGGATAGCGCCACTGATGCCCACCGCGATGTACAGTTGTGGGGCAACAATTTTACCGGTCTGTCCCACCTGCATATCGTTTGGTACGAAGCCGGCGTCGACCGCCGCACGTGATGCACCCACTGCGGCGCCCAATTTGTCGGCAATGTCTTCGATCAGTTTGAAGTTTTCGCCATTTTGCATACCGCGACCGCCTGAAATCACGATCTCAGCAGAGGTCAGGTCAGGACGTTCTGATTCAGCCAACTGCTCACCAACGAACGCTGACTTGTCGTTGTCAATCACGATATCCAGTGACTCAACACTGGCGCTGCCACCTTCTGCTGCGACCGCATCAAAGGCAGTGGTGCGCACAGTGATCACTTTGATCGCATCTTCCGACTGTACGGTGGCAATGGCATTACCGGCGTAGATAGGACGTTTAAACGTATCCTCGCTTTCAACGCTGATGATGTCCGAAATTTGTGCCACATCCAGCAGCGCCGCTACACGCGGCATGAAGTTTTTGCCGGTCGTGGTAGCTGGAGCCAGCACGTGGCTGTAATCTTTGCCTAATTCAGCGACCAGTGCCCCGATGTTTTCAGCCAGTTGATGTTCATAGACCGAGTTATCGGCCAGGAATACTTTGCTCACACCCTCGGCTTTAGCGATGTTTTCGGCAACGGTTGAACAGCCGCTGCCGGCCACCAATACGTGAATGTCGCCACCCAGTTTCTGTGCCGCAGCCAAAGTCTTCAGAGTCGACGGATCAACGGCGTTATTGTCGTGTTCTGCAACCACTAAAATGCTCATAGTACTTTGGCCTCGTTTTTCAGTTTCTCGACAAGCTCATCCACATCCGCCACTTTGATACCGGCGCTGCGTTCCGCAGGTGGCTCAACTTTTAGCAATTTAACGGTGCGTTTAACCTCAACACCCAAATCGTCGGTGCTGATGGTTTCCAGCGGCTTACGCTTCGCTTTCATGATGTTTGGCAGAGACGCGTAACGCGGTTCGTTCAAACGCAAGTCGGTGGTTACGATCGCCGGCAGGTTCAGTTTTACGGTTTGCAAACCGCCGTCAATCTCACGGGTGACGTTGATAAAACCGTCACCGACCTCGACTTTTGACGCAAACGTGCCTTGAGGCATACCGGTTAATGCACCCAGCATTTGACCGGTTTGGTTGTTGTCTGAATCGATCGACTGCTTACCAAGAATGACCATATCCGGACCTTCTTTGTCGACCACGCCTTTAAGAATTTTGGCGACCGACAGTGAATCCGGCATGTCGTCGGTTTCAACTTGAATCGCGCGATCCGCGCCCAGCGCCAAGGCAGTACGTAATTGTTCCTGGACGGCTTTCGGGCCGATAGAAACCACCACCACTTCGTCGGCCGTGCCTGCTTCTTTTAGGCGAACAGCTTCTTCTACGGCAATTTCGCAGAAGGGGTTAAGAGCCATCTTGACGTTGGCCAAATCGACATCGGACTGATCTGGCTTAACGCGGACTTTGACGTTGTAGTCAATCACGCGCTTCACCGCGACAAGTATCTTCATGTTAACTTCCTTTTGTTTGGAACTTTTAAAAAGTTACTCTTGTGATTTGCTGTTAATTTATCGTTATTATCCTTAACTAGCGTCCATCTCACAAGTTATGCGACAATTTAGTTTCGCAGATGTAAGGGAGAGTTTACGAATTGAACTGGGAACAACAATACCGTCGCTTGGTGCAGTTAGCTCGTACCCTCCCTCCGTATCCGGACGATGCGCGTGATGAGCGGCATCTGGTCAGCGGTTGTGAGGCTAAGGTCTGGTTATACGTTGATAGCTCGAATCCGGATGCGGTGGTGATTCGTTTTGATAGTGCGTCGCGGATTGTGAAGGGGTTGTTGGCGCTGATTCAGCAGCGGCTTGATGGGCAACCGTTGGCAGAGATACAGGCGTTCGACCTCGATGCGCTGTTACGGGCTGAGAATTTGGAAAATCATTTAACCCCATCACGCAGCAACGGCCTGCGTAACGTCGCTAAAAAATTAACATCCGACTTCGACGCCCCCCGATCGGTACGCTCGCCTTCGGCTCGCTAAACCGATGGCTACTTATGAACTGAATACGTGAATCGGTATAGTCCGGCTCCTGAGGCTTTAATGACTTTGCACGTTGAATTCTTCTTGCGCCATGTTGCTGAGTCTCTGCGTGAACTCACCAGCTAGGCGCCGCCTACGGCGGCTTGCTTGACGGCACGTGCTTCGCCGTGCCTTGCCTGGCGCGCCAAAGGCGCTTGCCAACACCGGCGAGTCGCGCCTGCGGCGCGACAAGCTTACTTGCGCCGCAGGCGCAAGCTACGGCTTTGATGCAAGGCGCCACGCGCCGCCAAGCAAGTTCGCGCAGCGAACGCCGAGCAAGGTGCGGTACGCACCGCCAGGCAAGCGGCTGTCAGCCGCGCCTAGCGCGGAGGCGCGCAGCGCCGGAGTAGTAGAGCAACTGCGTGCATGGCGAAGCTGCAGGTGACGGTCATGGCGGCGCCGAAGCCGGAGGAGCAGTTCATTTGCATGCTGCCGCTGCCCGGTTTTTGCAACGTCACCTCGCCCTCACCCTCACCACTGATGATCGGATAGCGCAACTGCTCTTCCGAATAGACGCAGTCAACTCCCCACTTACGTTTCGGGTTCTTAGAAAAACCATAATTACGGCGCAAATCCGAACGCACTTTTGCCAATAACGGATCCTGCTTGGCTTTGGCCAGATCAGCCACGCGGATCTGAGTGGGGTCGATTTGCCCACCTGCGCCACCACAACACACCATCCGTACCTTATGCCGTTTGCACCAGGCGACCAGCGCGGCTTTGGTTTTGACGCTGTCGATCGCATCCAGGACCGCGTCTACGCCCTGCAGATACTCGTCAAAATTATCCGGTAGCAGGAAGTCATCGATAACCCGCACGTCACAGTCCGGGTTAATGGCACGCACGCGTGCTGCCAGTACCTCTGTTTTCGGTTGTCCGACGGTATCAAAGGTTGCCGGCAACTGACGGTTAATGTTGCTGACACAGACGTCGTCCAAATCAATTAACGTGAGTTTACCGATACCGGTTCGCGCCAACGCTTCTAGCGCCCAGGAGCCGACGCCACCGAGGCCGGCCACGGCAACATGGGTTTGCTGAAACTGAGTGAGTGCCTGGCGTCCATAGACACGCTGGATACCACCCTGTGCTTCTGTTATTGCCTGATGATTACTGTTGCTCACGTACTTGCTCACTGACGTCATAAATGATTAAACAGACCTGATACACCTCGCCGCGGGGGTTATGCAGCGGAATCGCGGTCATATTCTGATACATCCATTCACTGGTCGCGGTAATGGGCCTACTGTTACGAAAGCGAAACACGTAGGGGCGCTGCTCCCAGGTAATAAACACCCGGGCGTCGAGCTCCCACACCCGTTCTACCTTTCGTTTGAGCCAGGCTTCATCAATTTCGGGACACACGCTAAACAGATTTTGGTCACGCACCTGGCTGGGGCGCAGGCCGCTGTGGTTCTGCATGAATTCATTCCACAATTGCACCCGGTATTCGCGATCCAGCACCACGATGCCCACATCGATGGCGCCGAGTATACTCATTTTGGCGTGTAATTCATCCATCTCTGTCATTTTAGTCCTCCTGCCCGGCCAGCCAGTGCGCCAGTTGCTGGTCGAGTACCTTGACGGCATCAGCAGGGAACAGCAACAGTAAGTCAAAGCCGATTTGATGCTGTTTAAGGGTGTAACCAATTTCAATGGCGAGTATGTTCTGCCAACGTTGCTCGGACTCGGCAAGTAATTCACTGATGGCTTTTTGTTCACCTAATAGGACAGGCTGTGACGCGGTAAACTCGACGTGCAACTGTTGGCCAAGACCGTTCAGGCAAGCGGATGAAATAATGGAAGCGATATCCATCAGCGCCTCAATACGCTGTTGTCGCATCGAGCCACTTAACTGATGACCCAATAACTGACAAACATCATCAATTGAGGTATCACTGAACAAGGTCAGGGTTTCCCCCAAGATACCGCTACCCGCAAAGCCCTGACTGATCGCCGACACACGTTCGCTGTTATCAATAGCCTGTAGCGCCATATGCAGTTCGGACGGGGCAATGAAATTGACATTGGGCACCGGCAGTTCAATAAAGGTGTTGAGCATACGCGCCAGATGGTCGCCCGCCTGCCCCATCGCGACATTGCTGACTTCTCGATAAACATCCAGCGCGTTCTCCGGCTGTGCCTGACGTTCGTCCACCAATTGTAGGTGTCCTGATGCCGGTTGATACAACCCGAACTGCTGTAACAACTGACGCAACTCACCCCCGGACATCGGCTTTTTCACAAACGCCATCGCACCGAGCTGAGTTACCCGTTGATGCGCCTGCGGCTGGATGTCGCCGGACACGACGATCACCAGCGATTCTAACTGCTGTTGTTGGATCGCCGCCAGGGTTTGATAGCCATCCATTACCGGCATGTTCAAATCAAGAAATAACACATCCGCCTGACCGGCTTTGACACAGGCTAGCGCCTGCTCGCCATCCGCGGCCTGATACACCTTAGCGTCCCAGTCCTCGGGCAAGGTGCGTAACAATTGTTTGCGTGCCATCCCTGAGTCATCGCAAATGGTGACCTTCAGTGACATGATGGTTCCTATACCGCGAACGGGTATTTTATCGCCGGATGCGATTGATAACCTTGAACGTTAAAATCGTCCTTGCTGACCCAGGTTTCCAGGTCCTGCAACGATCGGATGTCCGGGTTAATGTGCAACGACGGCGCCGGGTAGGGTTCGCGTTTCAGTTGCACGTCACGCATTAACGGCAACTGATTTTCATAGATATGGGCATTAACGATTTTATGATAGGCCTTACCCGGCTTATGGCCGGTGATTTGCGCCACTAACGCAAGTAACACAAAACATTGGATCTGATTAAAGTTTAACCCCAGCGGCACGTCGCAACTGCGCTGATAGGATGTCAGATGGAGTGTGTCACCCAGCAGCGAAAAGGTGTGCGTGTGCATACACGGACGTAAACAGCCAAGTTCAAATTCACCAGGATTATAAAACGTAATAATTTCACCGCGATCGTCGATACCACGACTGAGGTTATCGATCACCTTGCGCAATTGGTCGAGGTGCGTTCCGTCGGGTTTGCGCCATTGGCGGGCCTGCACCCCGTACACCCGCCCCATGTCGTCTTCGCCTTTGCGGTTCGGGTTGTTCAGCCAGGCCTGATTTTCATTGGCGTTTGCATTCCAGGTATTACAACCAATCGCGCGAAACTGCGCTGCGTTGTCGTACCCCCGCAAATACCCCAGCAATTCGGCAATGGCCGCCTTATAAAAGCTCTTGCGGGTTGTGATAAGCGGAAACTCATTGTTGCCGACATCGTAGCTCAGGTCTGCGTCTATCACCGTTAGACAGTTAATACCCGTGCGCTTGTTTTCAACCCAAACGCCCTCATCAACGATACGCTGACACAACTGCAGATACTGTTGCTCCGGACGATTACTCATGGCTGCACTACCTTTTCTTTACCCTTGGCCGCGTACAACAGGCCTATACCCAACAAAATCATCGGCAAGGTCAGCCATTGCCCCATCGACATCCCCAGAGACAGCAACCCAAGGTGCGCATCCGGTTCACGGAAAAACTCGACGGTAAAACGGGCGACGCCGTAACCCAGTAAAAACAGCCCGCTAACCGCTCCGCGGCCGCGAGGCTTTTGCTGGAACCACCAGAGTAATGCAAACAATACCAAACCTTCGAGCAGCGCCTCATAAAGCTGCGATGGATGGCGCGGTACCGGGCCGCCGCTTGGAAACACGATGGCCCAGGGCACGTCCGTTGCGCGTCCCCACAGTTCACCGTTAATAAAGTTGCCCAAACGGCCAAAGAACAGCCCCATCGGCACCAGCGGTGCGATAAAGTCGCCCACCTGCAAAAACGGTCGTTGTTTCGCTCGGGCATACCAGAACATCGCGGTGATCACCCCCAGCAAGCCACCGTGGAACGACATTCCACCGTCAAATACCTGGAATAAAAACAGAGGGTTATCAATAAAGTCAGCAAATTTATAAAACAGCACGTAACCGATACGGCCACCCAGAATCACGCCCAGAAACCCCCAGAACAGCAAGTCGGAAAACTGTTCCTGAGTCCAATGCTGACTGCGTCGAGCCTGACGGCTGCCCCACCAGTAGGCAAACACAAACCCGGCGATGTACGCCAGACCGTACCAGCGGATAGCAATTGGACCCCAAATATGCAGAATCACCGGGTCGATGGTTGGAAATTGCCAAAAGTCCGTTGGGGGCACATTCATCTCCTACTTCATTAATAAGTTAATCGCAACGACCACCAAAAAGGCCGCCAAAAAACGTCGCATCAATTTGATTGGCAAGCGATGCGCAAGCTTGGCGCCTAACGGCGCCAATAGCACCGAAGCCATTGAAATCGCAATCCACGCCGGCAGGTTAATCAGCCCCAAGGGGCCACTGGTCTGCTCGGACAACCAGCCGTTGAGGATAAACATCACCACCGAACTGCAGCCAATAACAAAACTGCCCAGTGACGATATGGCGATGGCCTGCCGTACCGGAATTCTTACGCGTTGTAAAAACGGTACCGTCAACGCACCGCCACCGATACCTACCAGCCCGGAAATGGTGCCGATGAGCGCCGCTCCGATGGCCAACAATCGTTTTGAGACACTGGTTTTCGGTTCACCTTCCGGCGCCGGCAGTAACATACGTATGGACAAAATCACCAACACTGCCGCAAAGCTCAGCTTTAACCATTCTGGATTGACCACGGTCACTAAAAACGCACCCAACAACGCACCGACTGACAACCCTGGCAATACCCGTATCAGCCAAAATCGCTCAAGATAGCCGGTACGGGAGTGAGTCAACGCGGCCGAAGCGGTGGTCATACAAATGGTCGCCAGGCTGGTAGCGATAGCACTGGGTACCACCAGTTCCGGTGCCACACCGATCACCGGCAATAAATAAATCAGCAGGGGAACCACCACCAAGCCACCGCCAATGCCCAGCAGCCCGGCCAGTAACCCAGCTAACGCACCACCACCAAGACACCACAGCCAAACGGTTATGTCCATATTATTTGCCCGCCCGGACGAAGCCGCCAAGGCCAATACTTTCCATTTTATTCGCGATCATTTTTCGTATCTGCTCCGGGTGTCTTGCCTGCAAGGCTTTTGCCAGCATCACCTGCAACGTGCTGGAGCGTACGTTGCGTAATATCCAGCGCACGCGATCGATGTTATAACTGTTCATGCTCAACTGGCGGTAACCCATCGCCACCAGCAGCAACGCGCCACCGGGATCGCCGGCAAGCTCGCCGCAAACACTGACCGGCTTACTTAACTCTTCACAACGCCGGGCAATTTCATCAAGACTTGCCAACACCGCCGGGTGGTAAGCATCGTACAGGTTGGCCACGCGGCGATTGTTACGATCCACAGCCAGTAAGTATTGCGTGAGGTCGTTCGAACCGACCGAGAAAAAGTCCACTTTACTGGCCAACGCCGGCAACTGGTAAATGATCGCCGGCACTTCAATCATAACGCCTAACTGCGGCTGTACCAGATTGACGCCAACCGCACAGCCCTGCTCTTCGGCCACCTCAAAATACGCCTGCTTGATCAGTCGCGACGCCTCTTCGACCTCGCTAACGCTGGTCACCATGGGCAATAAAATGCGTAAATTGGTGCGACCAATACTGGCCCGTAACATTGCCCGCACCTGCACCAGGAAGATTTCCGGATGATCCAGCGTTAAGCGAATGCCGCGCCAGCCTAAAAACGGATTATCTTCCTGCAGCGGTAGGTAAGGTAATGGCTTGTCACCGCCGACGTCCAGGGTCCGCATCACTACCGGTTGATCCGGAAACTGATCCAGCACCTCCTGGTACATTTCAACCTGCTCATCTTCGGTCGGCAGTTGATCACGCATCATGAACGGAATTTCCGAACGGTACAAACCAATGCCGTCGATGTTCAGGTTTTTCAGATGCGGTTGTTTAAGATCAAGGCCCAGGTTTAGATGCAAACTGACACGTTGGCCGTCCTGCGTTTGTGCCGGCAGATGGGCGTGCCGGGCAACAATCTCTTTGAGTTCTTCTTCTTCCTCCGCCAAATGACGGTATTGCTCTTTTACCTGCGGCGGTGGATTAATGTAAATTTCGCCGGTGTAACCATCGACAATCAGTTGTTTCTCTGCAAAAAAGTGCAACTCAATGTCGTCAATACCCAGTACGGCGGGAATCCCCATGCTCCGCGCCATGATCGCCGCGTGGGAGTTGCTGGAGCCGCGCAGCGAGATAATGCCTGCGATCTTTTCCTGGGGTAATTCGGCCAGCATCGACGCCGTGACTTCATCTGCAATCAAAATGCCTTCAGCCGGGAATAACCGCGGCTTGCGCTGCCGTTGTTGTAAGTGCAGTAACACCCGTTGACCAATATCACGGACATCCGTTGCGCGTTCGCGTAAGTACGAATCGTCCAATGCCTCAAACTGATCAACAAACTGTTCCACCACATGCTTGAGGGCCGTTTGCGCACGCCAACCCTCGTTAATCATCGCTTCAACCGCATTGCCGAGACTGGCGGCATCGAGCATGCTCTGGTAAACATCAAAAATAGATAGGGTGTCGTCAGGGACCTGTCCCAACATCCGCTCAGCCAACTGCTTTAAGTCGGCCCGGGTACGCGCCACCGCCTGGCGAAATTTGCGAATTTCATGTTGCGGTCGGTCGGTGCGCTGCGCTGAGACTTCCTTGAGACTGACTTCGGGGCGCGACACAAAGGCATCACCAATCGCCACGCCCGGTGAGCCGGGTAAGCCCTGCAGACTATGGATCCAGGGCGAGTTCTCATTGGCCAGTAAACCTTTGGCGCTGGCATGAGCAATCACGACCGCCAACTGCGCCGCCAGTGTGACGACAAAGGCTTCTTCCTCGCGGGTAAAGCTGCGTGCCTCGCTCTGATGCACAACGATAATACCGAGCACCTTACGGCGGTGAATAATGGGTGCGGCCAGTAAGCCCCGATATTCGGATTCGTTGGTTTCCGTCAGCTTTTTATTCGCCGGATGCTGACTGGCATCCGCGATATTCAGCGGCTCTTCACGCTGCGCCGCAAGCGAGATAATACCGTCGCCAAAATCCACCCGAACTTGCTCACCCTGCCGGGTACTGAGACCATCGCTGGCAGCCATCACAAACTGTTGTGTATCGTCGTCTGCTAAAAACACGCTACAACTGTCGGTCTGCAAGGCTTCCCGCACCTGACCCACCATCGCACGCAAGGCGAGATTAAAATCCGGCGACTTGTTAACTGTTTCGACAATGCGCTGCAAGGTTACGAGCATGAGTTACCGTCTTCGTTTGTTACCGCGGGAGTGCCGCGGCGGGCGTCCCCCTCCGTTAAATGGCATGGCGTGCGAAGCAAATTCTTTCATCACACGACGATACACATCGCGTTTGAACGAAACTACCTGCCTTACCGGATACCAATAGCTCACCCAGCGCCAACCATCAAATTCAGGGTGTCCGGACTTCAACACGTCAACATCTTCTTCGCGGCATTTCAGCCGCAAAAGGAACCATTTTTGTTTCTGACCAACACACATGGGCCGTTGTTCGCGCCGAATTAACCGCTTGGGTAATCGATAACGCAACCAGTGACGGCTGGTGTACAGAATTTCTACCTGCTCTGGCTTAAGACCGACCTCTTCCCAAAGTTCTCGGTACATTGCCTGTTCAGGGGTCTCGCCCTCATCAATGCCGCCCTGCGGAAATTGCCAGCTGTGCTGGTTAATGCGGCGAGCCCAAAATACCTGCCCATGCCCGTTACAGATGACGATTCCTACGTTTGGCCGGAATCCTTCTGCATCTATCACGCGAGCATCCTCAATTATTCTCTGTTAGCATTGATTCTTCCATAAAGGCCCGCTTTGGGCAAACGATTAGCTATTAAATATGAGCCTGAAACCCCAACGTCCACACAGTATTGATGAATTATTTGCCCGCGCCAGCGAGCTTGCCGGTCAGCGTTTTGCTGATCTTGCGGCTGCCGCGCAACTGCCCATTCCCAACGATCTGCGACGTGATAAAGGCTGGGTTGGTATGCTGCTGGAGCATTATCTCGGTGCGACGGCGGGCTCAAAGCCAACACAGGACTTTCCGGAACTGGGCATTGAACTGAAAACCTTACCGGTGGATGCCAACGGCAAACCATTGGAAACCACCTTCGTCTGTGTCGCACCATTAACCGACCTCGCCGGAGTGAACTGGCAGACCAGTAATGTCCGTAATAAGCTACAATGCGTATTATGGTTGCCGATTGACGGGCGCCGGGAAATTCCCTTGGCTGACCGGGTGGTCGGCAGTGCCTTTATCTGGCAACCCAGCGCGGCACAGGAGTCAATGCTGCAACGCGACTGGGAAGAACACATGGATCGCATTGCGCTGGGCGAAGTGGAGCACATTACCGCACGTCAGGGGGTGGCGTTACAAATTCGTCCGAAGGCAGCCGATGGCTCAGCGTTAACCGATGCGATAGGACCTGACGGGAGTATTATCCAAGTCAGGCCGCGTGGGTTTTATTTGAAAACATCATTTACCGAACAAATCATCCGGCAGGTATTTCATGCAGTTTAATGTGACCCCTCACGCCAAACGCAATGCCCTCACGTTTTGTGGGCTTGCGCTGTTGCTGTTTGCGTTAATTGTGTTTATCCACCTGGTCAGGGACGATGTGCCCGGCGGCGTTACCGTGGTGATCGGCGCAACCTCGGCGATCCTGTTGTTGCTGGGCATCGGTAAACTGATTGAACCGCCGGTGTCACTGAGCATCACCCCCGAACATCTGACGTACCTGCATCGCCGCGGCCAATGGCAGATCAGTTGGGATAATATCATCCGTTATGACGTGCCACGTGTAACCCGCATTCTGGATTTGGAAGACGCACCCTTTCTCGGGTTTCGCTTACACAATGTTGATGAGGTGTTGCAGTCGATATCGCCGCGGCTGGCGTCGGCGCTGTTGTTTGAACAGCGCCAACTGCTGACCATGGCGTTACGTCATGAACGCCCTGACCAGTCGGATTACTCGCAGTATTTCGATATTCCCGACCGTTATGTCAGCCCCAACGGGGTGGTTTACAAAGGTTTGATCGCGTCCTTTGCGGTTCGCATGGCACAGTTGCGTGAATTGTTGGGTTACGACTTATATGTCAGTGCCAATGCGCTTGACCGCGATGTCTATGAATTTAAAGCTCACCTTCAAAAACTGCAGGCCAGCCGCAATGAGGCGGCCGGCGAAGACGAGTAGCAGCGCATCAGTCGAACGTGGGAATGGAGTAGGCTTCAATTTCTGGCTTCTGGAAATAATACCCCTGCATCAGTTCCACACCGTTGTACTTGAGGTACAAATACTCGTCCTGAGTCTCAACACCTTCGGCAACCAACATAATTCCAAGCTCTTGAGAGGCTTTCTGAACCGCCGAAAACAAGGCTTTTTTAATCCGATCCTGATGAATATTACGCACCAGTTTCATATCAATTTTTAGGATATCGGGCTGGAAGTCGGCCAGCAGATTGAGCCCGGCGTAGCCTTCACCAAAATCATCAATGGCCGTTAAAAAACCGTGTTCACGGTAGGTTTTAAACACATCAACCAGCAAGCCGTGATTTTCCACCTTTTCGTGTTCGGTCACTTCGAAAATAATATTTTCACGCGGGAAACCGGTTTTTCGTGCGGTTTTCAACGTTTTTGCCAGACAGGTTTCGGGTTCATATATGGCATTCGGCATAAAATTGATGCTGACTTTTGACGGCAGATTAACTGCAGCTGCCGTTTCAATGGCCGCCATTCTGCAGCTCTGATCAAAGGTGTATTTGTTGGCATCGTTCACCCGCGACAGTACTTCACCGGCACCCTCGCCGTTTTCACCACGCACCAATGCTTCAAAGGCAAACACCTCTTTGGTCTGCACATTAACAATCGGCTGAAACGCCATTTTAATTTTAAAACCTAACGGACTCTCGCAGTCACACGATGGGCAAGCCGCCATTATTCCTCCTCGAACGTGGCGTCACAAATTACGCACGTAGCAGTAAAACGATTATGATAGCATTTGAGATCATCGACCCGTTCAACAAATAAATTGATTGCGCTAATCTGAAAATAGTGTATTTAGCACGCTCAGGATTTATTTTGTAACGGTCAGGAGATTGTCATGCAAACATTAGGTTGGAAGGAATGGGGCGCGTTGCCGGATATCGGGATTGATCGCATCCATATGAAAGTGGATACGGGCGCCAAAACATCCTGTCTGCACGCGTTTAAACTAGAACCTTTCGAGCGTGACGGTGCCACCTGGCTGAAGGTCTATGTCCACCCACAACAAGACTCTTTGCAAGAACACAGTTTTGAAGCCCCGGTCTATGAGCAACGCGAGGTCACAGACTCCGGCGGCCATACCGAAGTACGCTACGTCATTCGCACACGATTAGTACTAGGACAGTTTGACCAGGTCATCGAATTAACGTTAACTAACCGGGACACCATGAAATTTAGGATGTTGTTGGGCCGTCAGGCCATGCGCCAGCATTTTATTGTTAATCCTGCGCAAGCCCACTTATTAGGAGAATAACTATGCGAATTGCAATCTTGTCGCGTAACAGCAATCTTTACTCGACGCGTCGTTTGGTCGAGGCGGCACGGGAGCGCGGCCATCAGGTCGATGTTCTTAACCCGTTAAGTTGCTACATGAACATTAACGCGCGAGAAAACTCAATTCACCGTCACGGCAAGGAACTGCCTTACTATGATTGTGTCATCCCGCGCATCGGCGCATCGGTCACCTTTTACGGCACCGCGGTATTACGCCAGTTTGAAATGATGGGCACGTACCCGCTGAATGAATCGGTTGCTATTTCGCGCAGTCGCGACAAATTACGCTCGTTACAACTGTTATCGCGGAAAGGCATTGGCTTGCCGACCACCGGTTTTGCCGATCAGCCGCAGGATATCCCGGATCTTATTGATATGGTTGGTGGTGCGCCGCTGGTCATTAAACTGTTAGAAGGTACGCAGGGCATCGGTGTGGTGCTGGCTGAGACCGCACAGGCCGCAGAGAGCGTTATCGAAGCCTTTATGGGTATGAAAGCGAACATTATGGTGCAGGAATATATCCGTGAGGCCGGCGGTGCCGATATTCGCTGTTTTGTCTTGGGCGATAAGGTCATTGCAGCAATGAAACGTCAGGCCAAAGAAGGCGAGTTCCGCTCCAACCTGCACCGGGGCGGCAGTGCCAGCCTGATTAAATTATCGCCGGCTGAGCGCCAGACCGCGATTAAAGCCGCTAAAACCATGGGTCTGAATGTCGCCGGTGTCGACATTCTGCGCTCTAACCATGGACCGTTGGTGATGGAAGTCAACTCATCGCCGGGCTTGGAAGGTATCGAAACCGCGTCCGAGAAAGACATCGCCGGCCAGATCATCACCTTCCTGGAAAACAACGCCAAAGCGCATAAAACGCGCACCAAAGGGAGCCGCGGTTAATGAACAGAAGTTCTGCCTCTCGTAAGCCTGTTATGGCAGCCTTTGAACTGGCCGGTAAACGCATCGAACCGGGCTCTCATCAACACATTCTGATCCCGGCGGTGCGCCTGTACAATGACGCCCCGCTGGACTTACGTGTTGACGTATTCCACGGCACCCGCCCAGGCCCGGTGATGTTGTTGTGCGCGGCAATCCACGGTGATGAGTTAAACGGCATCGAGATTTGCCGCCAGATCATCGATCAGACCGATGCGTTACAGTTGCACGGAACCCTGATTGTGGTCCCTATCGTGAACCTCTTTGGTTTTATCCAGCAGTCTCGTTACCTGCCGGACCGACGCGACTTGAACCGTTGTTTCCCCGGTTCGGAGCGCGGAGCGCTGGGTTCGCGAATGGCCTATTTGTTCAGTGAAGAACTGGTTAAGAAGTGTACCCACATCGTTGATCTGCACACCGGTGCCATTCACCGCAGCAATTTGCCGCAGATACGTGTCGATGTGGAAAATGCCACTGCGCTGGACATGGCGAAGGCCTTTGGCTCACCGGTTATTCTGCACTCGAAAGAGCGCGATGGTTCATTGCGCGCCTTTGCCAACGAATTGGGGATTCCGTTGATCCTCTATGAAGCCGGCGAAGCTCTGCGCTTTGATGACGCATCCATTAATGCCGGCGTGATCGGCGTACAGAATGTCATGAAGCATCTGAAGATGGTCAAAGGCCGACGCCGTGGTAAGCGCATCACACCAGTAATTGCGCGTCGCTCAACCTGGATTCGTGCGGAAAAGGACGGCCTGGTACTGCGTAAGGTCGAGCTTGGCCAGACCATTCAGAAAGGTCAGGTGCTGGCACACAGCGTGAATCCGCACGCGGGCGAGGCCGATATCATTTCCTCACCGGTGCGTGGCATCATCATCGGCTGCAGCAACATCCCGGTAGCCAATGAAGGCGAGGCGCTTTTTAACGTTGCTCAGTTCGAGAAAGAGGAAATCTCTGAAGCCACTGAAGTGGTGGGTTCATTCACCGAAGTGTTCGACAACAAAACCCCGTTATGAACGCCTTAATTGACTTTGATCAAGGGCTTAAACATTGTGATAACCAGCACCGCATTTACCTTGCGGTGCTGCGACAGTTTCTAGCCCAGTACCAAAATGGCCTTGACGACGCCGTTATAATGCAGTCGCCAGAGCAGGCCAGGCTTGAATTGCATACGCTCAAAGGTTTATGCGCAACCATTGGTGCGATCCGTCTGAGCACACTGGCTGCCGACAGCTACCAGCATTGGACCAGCATCAGCACGGCCGATGCACAAGTTGAGTTAAGCAACATAGCGACTGAGTTAGCAGCACTTATACAAGTTATTGAAGAGTACCTGGCGTCGAATGAGATGTTAAATTTTTAGTCACATTTTTGTTAATTTTCGCTACACTGGGTCGATATAACAATAACGATTACTCAAGTTAACGGGTCTATGTCTGCGAAGCCGTCTGATAACATACGCTTTCAGCGCGATGGCAACGATGTTTATGTGTTTATTTCGGCATCCAATTCATCGATTAAAGCTGAGCGCTTAAAACAGGCTTTCCAATTGTCTGAGTTTGCCAGTGCGCAACCGTTGGATCGGAACAGTTTCGATACCATTGCCAAAAACTTCAACGACTGGCGGCAACAGCGGCAAGCGCAATCTCAGGACAACTACAGTGAAGAAGTCGCTGTCATTGTCGACGCCAGACTCACCATAACTATCGATGATGACGATATGTTAGCCACCGCGTCCGTGACGTCGGCCTGGGGTGGCGAGCCTCTTACCCGACCGCGATTGCTGGCCGAACTGAAAAGTTGCAGCATTTCCAGAGGTATTCAACGCAGCGGCATCAATCAAATCTTACAACACTGCATCGAAGCTCCGGCCGGTACAACCATCGAGGTGGTCATTGCCAAAGGTCGCCCCCCCATTCATGGCAAAAACGCGCGTTTTGAAGCCTTAGTTGAAGATGCCCGTAAACGCATTCTTAAGCCACAGGAACGTGAAGACGGTACCGTTGATATGCGTGACCTTGGCAAACAAATTACGGTGGATAAGGGCGATGCGCTCATGCGCCGCTTACCGCCGGAAGGCGGCCGTGACGGTTTCACCATAAAAGGTGAAACACTGCCGGCGGAGGGCGGCGACGACATTGCCTTAGCAGCCGGCGAGGGCACAGAAATCAGTGACCAGGATCCGGACTTGTTGGTCGCAACCAAGGTTGGTATGCCTTGGTTTACTCATAACTCGGCGAACGTCGATGATGTTTTAACCTTAAAAGCCGTTGACGTCGCGACCGGGCATGTTGACTTTAAAGGTTCTGTCATTATCTCCGGCAGTGTCACCGAAGGCATGCGCGTCAATGCCACCGGGGACATAACCGTAGCCGGTTACGTAGACTCAGCAGAGCTCAGTGCCGGTGGCAACATTACCATTCGCAAAGGTTGTATTGGGCACATTTCCAAAGAAGATGAGCAGTTGGTGCTGGATAATGAAAACTTTATCCCCACGTTAAGCAGCAAGCTCGCCGCCGCCGGTAATATTTGGTGTGCATACGCCCAGTACGCTTACCTTGAAAGTGGCCAGGGTATTATTGTCGATAAACAACTTACCCATTGCCACGTTATCACCGCTGGGCCGGCTGAAATTGGCGGAAATGACAAACAAGCCCGCGGCAAAATTATCGGCGGCACCTTTGAAACTTGCGCGCCGGTTTTTGCCGGACAGCTTGGCGCCAGAGCAGGCACCCGAACTCGCTTTATCCTCTCGCCACCACCTCCTGACGAAAGCACCCTGGATGCGTTGCAAAGTCTGACACAGAATTTAAAGCTGACGTTAAAAAAGCTGAAACGACTGAAAATGGGTTTGTCGCGCTGTAACGCGCTGGAAGACGAGCAACAGCGTATTCAACATACCCGAACGCTGATCAAAGCGATTCGTCACGAGCAGCGTAAGCTGCAGTCGCTCAAGGACGACATAGCCGTCATCAAAGCGTCCGCCGATCAACATCCAACCCTGAGAGTTATCGCCGCTAAAGAGGTTTTCCCCGGGGTTAAATTTATCCATCAGAATAAAAACTTGCAGATGAAAGAGCATCGCGGTGGTACACTGTTTATGCTTCAGGATCATCAATTACGAATGGATATATTACGATAACTTATGTCGGCAGAATCGACCTCTCACGCTGTAGCCAAATTACTTCAACGCCAATCTCAACAACCATGGAGTCCATCACAACGCACAGGACCCATGCTAGTGATTAATCCCGATGGCGACGCGCTGACCTTTTTGGACGCGGATGCCTGGTGTTTCCATGCCGGCCATGCCAAACATTGGCAACGGGCATTTTGTCAGGCACAACCACCCGACTTATCCTCTTATCGCGGGGCTCTGCTTGTCGTTGCCAAAGAGCAAACGCTGAATCACTACATTTTAACGCAACTGCAGGCGTTGCCCGCAGGCAGCCCAATCTGGCTTGTCGGCGAGAAGAGAGGCGGCGTCATGTCGCTGGCTAAACGTCTTCCGGACGGCTACGGTGCGCCCCAAAAACTTGCATCGGGCAACCATTGTCAGTTGTTTGAAACGCACGTAGAGGCTTCCCATACGGCTCCGCAGCTGCATCAATTTATGCACTCTGTTGCCGTGGATCTAACGGACGTCCAGTTTTCGCTACAAAGCCTGCCCGGCGTATTCAGCCAACAACGGCTGGATGTCGGCACACGGCTGCTGTTGGAGCATTTGCCCAAGCAACTGAAAACCCCCATCGTTGATTTTGCCTGCGGCAGTGGCGTTATTGCGGCCACCCTGCATAAGCGCCAACAACCAAAGCTTTATTTAAGTGACGTTAACCCATTGGCGGTGGCGGCAGCACAACATAACCTGGCAGCGGCCGATGCCGAGATTTTTCTCAACGATGGCTTACCCGAGGACATTGAAGGCGTCGGCACCATTGTCAGCAATCCGCCGTTCCATACCGGTTTAAGAACCGATTACCAAATTGCTAAACAATTTATTCGTGACGCTCATCAGGCATTACGCAAAGGCGGCGATTTGTACTTGGTGGCTAATCGCTTTCTGCCCTGGCCGGAGGCGATTGAAGCCCATTTTGGTCATTGCGAACGCCTCGTTGAAACCAATAAGTTCTGTGTTTATCACGCTCAACGGAAATAAAGGCACAATCGTCGTATGCCGGTAATTATGAGGTGCAGTCACGTTAACGCTTTGATAACATATTACTATTCACTGAACAGCGAGCTAGTGTAGATTCATGCAATCGATATCCCTTAGGCGCGGCCTCATTATCGTAGTGTTACTGGTAACGGCAACCGCGCTGGGTATTGGCTTCACCATTAATGTGGTCAGCCAGGTCAGTCAATATCAGTCATCGATGCTCAAGCGTGTTTCTTCTTATGCAAAAATTATCGCCGGCAACGCCCGTGAGAGTGTCGCACTTAATGACAACAGTGAAGAATCGCAACGACTCAATTCACTGGCAAACAGTCCATTTGTCCAGCATGTCCATATTTACCGGGTCGATCCAAACAGTGCTGAACTGAGCTTTTTTTCAAGTTATAACAAAGAAGGTCTGGCACCCATTCCCGCTAAGTTCTCAAAAATTGAACATCTCAGCGAACCCCGTATCAATGAGCATTATATGGAAGTGGCAGAACCGATTCTGCTCGACGATTCCGTTGTCGGTTATGTTTATTTACGCGGCTCCAATGATGAGGTGCGTCTGTTTATGTGGCGTGCCATTGCGATTGCGATTGCGGTCTTTGTGATCACCATACTGGTGTGCTGGCTGGCGACCTTAAAACTGCGGCACCGTGTGATTCAGCCACTCGAACATATCGTTGATATCGCCAGTCAGGTGGCACGGGATAAAAACTATACCCTGCGCATTCCGGAATCCAGGCTCGACGAGTTTAATGATTTGGGCCAGTCGCTGAACATTATGCTGGAACGTGTGCAACATCAAATTAGTCGGCAACAACGCGCGGAAAAAGAAGCAAGTCAGTTGAACCTGGAACTTGAGCAGCAGGTAACGCAACGCACGAAAGCCCTACGGGAATCAAATCAGGAATTACTGGCTACGCTCGAACAATTGCATCAATACCAAGGGCAACTGGTGGAATCCGAAAAAATGGCCTCACTGGGTGATATGGTCGCGGGTATTGCGCATGAGGTCAATACACCGATTGGTCTGTCGGTCACGGCATCGACACTGTTGCAGGACAAGTTGGCGGTTATGCAGGAAAAATTCCAGCAAAAACGTATTTCAACCAACGAGTTTGCCCGCTTCCTGGATGATTGTGACGAAAACTTGTCCATCATTTATCGCAACCTTAACCGCGCCGCGGAATTGGTCACCAGCTTTAAGCAGGTCGCGGTCGATCAATCCTCAGAAATCGACCGTACCATCGAAATTCATAGTTTTATGCGTGATGTGCTGACCTCAGTTAAACCGCGTCGACTTGACGTAGAAAAGTTCCCCATTCATGTGCATTGTGCGGAAGGTTTGTCGGTGATTACCAAGCCCGGTCCACTGAATCAAATTTTAATTAACCTCATTGTAAATTCGATGGTGCATGGTTTTGACGGCAGAAGCAGCGGCACGATCGACATTTCCTTCGAACTGATTGATGACGACCTTGAAATCACCTACCGCGACGATGGCAACGGTGTACCTTTTGATATCCGCAAAAAAATATTCGACCCCTTCGTTACCACCAAACGGGGCGCCGGCGGCAGCGGTTTGGGGCTGCACTTAGTTTACAACCTGGTTACCCAGGTGCTCGGTGGCAATATTCACTTCTTCAGCGAGGAGCAACATGGTGTCGAGTTCATCGTGCGTTTTCCGGTTAGCGTGGTACAGTCAGTAAAATCGATTGAAACCATCGACGACTAAACGGCCCATATGCTTGAAAAATTTTGAACAAAAGTCATAATATAGCGTCAATATTTGTACAACTTTTCTTAAGCGCTAAATTATAATAATTTGCCAGGAACGCGGAACACTATGAACGCCAGACTATTAATTGTGGAAGATGAGGTTGTTACCCGCCAGACATTGACCCGCCTATTTCAGCAAGAGAATTACGAAGTATTTGATGCGGCTGACGGCCTCCAAATGGAAAACATCATGCGCCAGGAGCGTATCGATGTTGTCATTATGGACGTTAATCTACCCGGAAAAAATGGTCTGGAATTGGCCGAATCCTTGCGCGAGCGCGACAACATCGGTTTGATCTTTTTGACCGGCCGCGACAGCGAAGATGACCGCTTGCTGGCGCTTGAATTAGGTGCTGATGACTATTTGATTAAGCCTTACAACCCGAAAGAGCTGACCATTCGAGTGCGCAATCTGTGCCGTCGCATCGAAGCATCACGCAACAGCAGTCCGGTCGAAAGTAACAGCGTACAGTTTCATTTCCATGGCTGGCGCTTAAATAGCGACAGCCGTTGTTTGTATTCACCGGACAATCAGATGTTCCGCCTACCGAAAAGCGAATACCGGGCACTGGAGCTGTTCTTAACCAGTCCGGGGCGCATCCTTGACCGTGAAACCCTGGTTAAGCGTATGCTGGATCGCGAGTTACGTCCGAATGATCGTACTGTCGATGTAGCTATTCGTCGTATTCGCCGGCATTTTGAATCGCACCCGGATACGCCGAATCTGATCACCACCATTCATGGTGAAGGCTATCGCTTTATTGGCGAGGTCACTCAGGAAGCTCAGTGAGCTTCCTGTTCAACCCACTGATTGAGTTGTTGCCGGTGAGGGATAACCGAGTCGGCCCATTCAATCAGTAGTCGCTCCGCCTGAGGCCATTCCCACGCGTCTTTTTCGAGCCGTTCCATCAGCTTGGCCAATTGCAGTAAACCCACGGAGTTACAAGCACCCTTCACTTTATGAGCTTGACTGCGAAGTTGCTCTTC
This sequence comes from Idiomarina sp. OT37-5b, assembly GCF_002968395.1. Taxonomy (NCBI): domain Bacteria; kingdom Pseudomonadati; phylum Pseudomonadota; class Gammaproteobacteria; order Alteromonadales; family Idiomarinaceae; genus Idiomarina; species Idiomarina sp. OT37-5b. The sequence continues at coordinate 423,825 of NZ_CP027188.1, read as the reverse complement.
GTTTTTTTGCTTTGCCGCTTGATGCAGTAAGTTTGCGTAACTTTGTATGATTTGATCAAAGGTTGCCAACGTCGCCTTTAGCCCGTCGTCACCCAAACTCTCGCGATACTGATTCAATAACTCAGTATCTAAAACCTGTTGTTCGGCCATACCTTAACTCCATAACAATCCAAAAGCTTATCCTGTGCGTAAACCTTGATTCAGTCAACCGATTCAGATAATCGGTTATTTCTGATTAAATTTTGTGTTCGGGAATGAAATGATCCCTGCATCTACGATATACTAGCGGATTCAACATTTATGCTTGATACAGTAAACACCGATCGGAGTTCAAAACGAATGCCTAATAGCATGCCCGACGTAGCCAATCAGAGCCAGGCACAAACAGAAGGTACCCTGGACTGGGTTGGCATGAGCAACATAGAAGTGCCTCTTATGGTCGCCGCTTCTGACGCCGCAGAGCGTCCAGTGGCTGCGCACGTGGAGGCATTCGTTAACCTTAAAGATCCGAAAACCAAAGGCATTCATATGTCTCGGTTGTATTTATTACTGGATCAGCTTTCCACCGAGGGCGAACTCAGCCACTCGTCGCTTAAGCAACTTTTGCGTGACTTTATCGAAAGCCACAGTGACATCAGTAATCAAGCGTTTATTAAGTTTGATTTTGAATATCACCTACGTCGCGAGTCATTAATCAGCCGCAAGAAGGGCTGGAAAGCCTATCCGGTGAGTTTGACCGGGCGCTATGATGCCGGCAAATTGTCACTCGAATTGGCGGTCGACGTGCCCTATTCGTCAACTTGCCCTTGCTCAGCAGCGCTTGCACGCCAACTGATTCAAGAGGCTTTTGTTGAAAAGTTCGCCGACAAAGAAGTGATTGATAAAGCGACGCTGCACGAATGGCTTGGCTCTACCGAAGGTATTGTTGCAACGCCACACAGCCAACGTTCAACGGCAGAAGTTAAGGTTAAGCTTGCCGAAGATCTGGAAGAGTTTCCGATTGTTGCATTGATTGATGCTGTTGAAGGTGCGTTGAAGACACCGGTGCAGGCTGCGGTTAAACGTGAAGACGAGCAAGAATTTGCGCGCTTAAATGGTCAAAACTTGATGTTCTGTGAAGACGCCTCGCGCCGACTCAAGCATCAGCTAAACCAAATGCCAATTTTCAAAGATTTTTGGCTGCGTGTTAATCATTACGAGTCCTTGCACGCGCACGACGCCGTCGCCATCGCCACCAAAGGTGTCGACAGCGGCTACCGGGCTTAGGCTCTTCGGGCGGCCTAGGCCCTTCGGGCGGTTTAGGCTCGCTGCGCTCGCGGTGTAGCTTGCTGCCTTCGGCGCAAGGGTTTAGGGGCTTCGCCCGTCAAACCGGCCGAAGGCTCTAAACCGCGAGCGGAGCGAGCCCTTGGCACAGCCTTTGCATTAAATTTGACACGAAGTTTGTTGTGTCAAATTTTTGCCGAGGTGAGTTATGGAAATCGTATTACTCCTTTTTGTTGTTGTATTAATTGCTGTAGCGCTGATCGCCAGCCGCATGTCAGAGAACTACGCGCCCTACCCCTACAAACTGAAAGATGTCAGCCTTTGCACCGCGCAGGAAGCGCAGTTCATGACATTACTGGATAAAGCCGTTGGCGCTGACTTCCGCATCTTCACCAAAGTCCGTTTAAGTGACATCGTTACCGTCAAAAAAGGCGTGTCCGGCAGCGTCCAGAAAGACGCGCAGGCAAAAGCCAACCAACGGATTCTCGATTACGTGCTGTGCGATATCGAAACCATGCAAATTAAAATGGTTATCGAACTTGAACCGGCAACCAATAACCTGCAACAGCAAAAACGCAACCTGTTTTTGAAAAATACCCTGGCAGCAGCGGGACTTCCGTTCCTGCGGTTTAAAGCTAAACCTGGCTATCGGGTAGCGGACTTGCACGACTATATTCACGCGAAAATCCGTCAGGCCGAGCACATCCGCGCGGCGGTACCGAAAACCGAGCAACCGCAAAACGGCCAGCAATCTCCCGTTGCCGCCTAAGCTGGCTTTCGGCAAAATGAGGTCATGAACGCGCATGACATCCAGCAAATTTTAACCTCGCCATGGGGGCTCGCGCTGATCGCTATCGCCATCGAGCGCTGGCTCCCATGGCCCGAACAATGGCACCCGGTGGCTATTTTTCGGCTATTCGCCAACTATCTGCAACGTAAGGTTAACCAATCCCGATACGCGCCGTCCCAACAGCGCCTCGCCGGTGCTCTTGCATTGCTATTACTGTTGCTATTAACCCTGGTGCCGACCGCGATTGTGGTATACGCCGCTGACTTGTCGCAATGGCTGGGAACCCTGGTGTTAGTTGGCTGTTTGCGTCAACAGCATCTGCTGCACACATTGGATAGCGTTGAAAAGCTGGCCCGCAAAGGGCAAAAGCGAGCAGCCCGGGCATTACTGGCACGCACCGACTGGCGCGATACAAATAACCTCAGCGTGCACGGCATTTTCAAAACAACCTTTGAGCTGCGCGCGTTGAGTGTTATCGAGCACCGTTATGTGCCTGTGCTCGGCTGGCTACTTGGTGGCCCTATCCTGGCATTGGCATTGCGCGTCACCACCGAGCTGTACCAGTTATGGCCGGTTTGCATGCCGCGCTTTCGTCACTTCGGCGTGGCGGTACGCGTTGCTTATGCGGTTACCATTGGCCCAGTGACCTTGCTCTTGGCCATGGTTGCCTCGGTGCTGGCCGCGCTGCGGCGCCGTCCCCGGGATGAGCCAATCGATAACAATAGTGCCTGGCTCTGGCCTACCGCACGCTGGTTACAGGCGCTCGCCCGCTTATATAACATGAGTACCGGCGGGCCATTACAAGTCGCCGGCCAACGTCTGCAGCGGCAACGCTTTGCCGGACGCCCCCCGGAATACTGCTACCCACGCTACCGCCTCTGGTTGAGCGCCTGGCAGTCAACATTGATCCTGCTGGTAACGATTGCGCTCATACTGTTGTTCATTTATCGACCCTGAGCACGACTTCGTATATACTGTGCGCCCTAATTAGCAACCATAATCTGTTATGAAGACCATTGATGTAATCGGCATTGGAAATGCCTTGGTAGATCAAGAGTTTGAAGTCTCTGACGCCTTTTTGCAGCAGCATCGTTTAGAAAAGGGCATGATGGCCCTGATCGAAGAGGATGACCAAAACAAGCTCATTACTGAACTCAGTAAGCTGGGCGAATTGAAAAAACAATGTGGTGGCGGCTCGGCTGCCAATTCTCTGGTAGCCTTTGCTCAGTTTGGTGGCAAAGCTTTCTATTGCTGCAAAGTCGCAGACGATGAAGCCGGAAAGTTTTATCGCCAAGATCTAGAACAAGTCGGTATTCGTACTAATCTTGAACGTCAGCAAAACCCGGGAACCACGGGCCGCTGTCTGGTCATGGTAACGCCCGATGCAGAACGCACCATGCGTACCCATTTGGGCATAACCGCTGATTTATCCACAGAAGAATTGGATGAGGAAGCGATTGCCGCGGCCAGTTACCTGTACATCGAAGGCTATCTAATCACGTCACAAATAGCTCGTGAAGCGATAAAACGCGCTAAGCAGGTAGCCCGTGAAAACGGTACTAAACTGGTTATGACCTGTTCTGATCCGGCCATGGTTAAGTATTTCCAGGATGGTATTGAAGAAATTCTCGACGGTGGCGTTGACCTGATGTTCTGTAACCGCGAGGAAGCCGAACTGCTGACCGGCGAAAGTGACGCCGAAGCAGCCGCTAAGGCATTGCTTAAGCACGCCGATACGGTTGCCATAACGTTGGGCAAAGAAGGCGCCCTGGTGGTTGATCAGAAGCAACAAGTCTATATTCCGGGCGTTCCCGTAAAAGCCATTGACACGAACGGCGCCGGCGATATGTTTGCCGGAGCTATGCTGTATGGACTGACGCAGGGTATGTCATTAGCCGATGCCGGTCGCTTAGCCAGCCACGCCGCTGCTGAACTGGTTACTGAGTTTGGCGCACGGCTGAGCAAAGAACGCCAGCAGCAACTGATGCAACGCTTATTTTAACATTGAGAGAGCTATTATGAGTTTGAATGATCCGAAGCATACTGACTATAAAGTTGCAGACATTAGTCTTGCAGAATACGGTCGCAAAGAAATCGCCATCGCCGAATCTGAAATGCCGGCGCTGATGACGATTCGCCGTAAATATGCTGAGAGCAAGCCCCTTAAAGGCGCCCGTATTATCGGTTGTATTCATATGACCATTCAAACCGCGGTGCTGATCGAAACCTTACTTGAGTTAGGTGCAGAGGTTCGTTGGTCATCGTGTAATATTTTCTCAACTCAGGATCACGCCGCCGCTGCGATGGCAGCCCGCGGTGTTCCGGTATTTGCCTGGAAGGGTGAAACCGAAGAAGAGTATGAGTGGTGTCTTGAACAAACTTGCCACAAAGACGGCGAATTGTGGGATGCCAACATGATCCTTGATGATGGTGGTGATCTGACCCTGATGATCCATGAGAAATTCCCGCAAATGCTGGAAAAAATCCATGGTATTACCGAAGAAACCACCACCGGTGTCCACCGTTTGCTGGATATGTTGGAAAAAGGCACTCTGCGCGTGCCTGCCATTAACGTGAACGACTCTGTCACCAAATCCAAGAACGACAACAAATACGGTTGCCGTCACTCACTGAACGATGCCATCAAACGCTCTACCGATCACCTGATGTCCGGTAAAAAAGCATTGGTCATCGGTTACGGTGATGTTGGCAAAGGCTCTGCCGCGAGCCTGCGCCAGGAAGGCATGATCGTAAAAGTCACAGAAATCGACCCGATTTGTGCGATGCAAGCTTGTATGGACGGTTATGAAGTCGTTTCTCCTTACATCAATGGCATCAACGACGGCAGCGGCAAGAACATCAACAAAGCGCTGCTGGAAAACACCGACCTGCTGGTCACCACCACCGGTAATATGGACGTTTGTGATCGTTATATGCTGGCCGCACTGAAGTCATCGGCAGTGGTCTGTAACATTGGTCACTTTGATAACGAGATCGACACCAAGTTCATGCGCGAAAATTGGCGCTGGGAAGAAATCAAACCGCAAGTGCACAAAATCTATCGTTCCGACGATGATAACGATTACCTGTTACTGTTAGCCGAAGGGCGTTTGGTTAACCTGGGTAACGCAACCGGACACCCAAGCCGGATCATGGACGGCTCTTTTGCCAACCAGGTATTGGCTCAGTTGCACTTATTTGAGCAAAAATTTGCCGATATGTCGCTGGAACAGCAAAAAGAATACCTCCGTGTTGAAGTGTTACCTAAGCACCTGGACGAAGAAGTCGCACGTTATATGGTGCAAGGCTTTGGTGGTGTCATCACCCGTTTGACCCCGGCGCAGGCGGATTACATTCACGTTGATGTGGATGGCCCGTTCAAAACCGATGAGTATCGCTACTAATGGCGGGTTCAGTAACCTACCGCGAAATAACGGCTGCCGATTCGGCGGCCGTTATTGATCTGGCGAATCGCGTTCATGGCGATAATTACCTGAACAACGCTTCACTGCAACAGTTATTGGATGGTGGCAGCGTTGGCGACATTAAGCTCAATTGGCTGGCCGAGCGCGACGGTGAGGTGCTCGGTATTCGCTTAACTCTGGCTCCTGGACAATGGCCTATCGACGATGCCTGTACGCCGGAACAGTGGCCGGTGCCGGCAACCCAGATGTGCTATTTTAAATGTGCAGCCGTCGCGGAAGAAGCACGCGGCCTGGGCGTCGGGAGACAGTTACTGATGAAAAGTATTGCCGAGGCCAAACGCCTTGGTTGCACTGCCGGACTGGCACATATTTGGCTACAGAGCCCGGGTAACAGCGCCTATGAATACTTTTCCCGTTGCGGTGGCAAGTTGATCACCCGTCATCCGGACCGTTGGCTCCAGGCCTCCATCGAGGAAGGTTATTATTGTCCCGTCTGTGATGGTACCTGCCGCTGCGAAGCGGGTGAGATGGTGTTACTGTTTGAGGACATCTGAGCATGTACGATCCGCTCTCCGATACCCAGCTTGAGTCAAACCAACCCTCGCCGAACAGCTACTGGGAGGCACATAGCCAAGTGCATTGGCCGCATACCGGTCAGTTACCGGAGCACACGGATGTACTGGTCATTGGCGCCGGCTATACCGGATTGAATGCGGCTATCACATTAACCGAACGATATGGCCGCGAAACCACGGTTATCGACGCAAACCGGCTAGCCTGGGGCTGCTCCAGCCGTAACGCGGGCTTCGTTATGAAAAGCACTGGACGGCTCGGCCTCGCCCAATGGCAACAACGTTTCAGTCCAACCGTAGCCCGTGCCGTGGCTGATGAGCACCAACGGGCGCTGGAACTGATTCAACAACGCCTTGAGGGCGCTGCCGACCATTGTGACGCACAGTACGGTGGCTACATTAAACTGGCCCATCGCCCCCGTGCGGTGGCGACACTGCAGCAGCAATTTCAAACCCTTAAGCACTATCAGCAGCCGGTGTCCTGGCTCGACGGCGGAGACCTACAGGATTATTTGCACAGCCAACACGCCCATGCGGGCTTAAAGTTTGATGACTGCTTTACGGTTAATCCATTGAAGCTGGCCGCCACTACGGCGCAGCAGGCGGCTCAGGCCGGCGCCAATTTGGTGGAGCAATGCAGCGCTAACAACATACAACGGTTAGCGGAAGGCTGGCGTGTCAGCACCTCAGCGGGCGACATCAGTTGCAATAAATTGTTGTTGTGTACCAATGCCTATACCGCCAACCGGTTACTGACAGAACTGAGCGGACGCTCACTGCCAGTGTTGTCGAGCATTATTACCACACCGCCACTTACCGATGAGCAACTGCGGGGCTGTGGTTTACAGTCACAACACGCCTATATGGACACCCGTACGTTGAAATATTACTTCCGTCTGTTACCCGATAAGCGGTTACTGATGGGAGGCCGTGGAGCCATCCGTGGTCGCCATGCCGATGACCCCTTTTACGCACAACACCTGTTAAGCGCCTTACAGCGCTCGTTTCCAGCGCTGCGATCGATACATAAGTGGGAGCACTTCTGGAGCGGTTGGGTGAGTGTATCCCTGGATGACTACCCACGGGTACGTGCGATTGGCGATAATTTGTACGCCAGTATGGGCTATTGCGGCGCCGGCGTAAGTTTTAGTGCACTGGCCGGACAGCGCCTGGCCGAGGCCGCCATGGGTGATAAACTGCCGGACCTGCCCTACTACAAAACGCCGCTTAAACGCTTCCCGTTGGCGTCTTTACGTCGCCTCGGGCAATGGGCGTTCTACCATTATGCGCGGATGACCGAGTAGCTTGCGCATTAAGCGCAAGCTACAGCCCAAATACCGTTTTTTCACTTTTCAGCATCCGTGCGATCAGTTGCCCTATCAGTAGCGCCAATACCAGGGTTGCCACGGCGCTGACGCTAGCCCCCAGCCAATTTACCCCTTCGCCGCGGATCAGCGACAGGAATGTCTGATGCTGGCCGGTGAGCGGCAGATAATACAAAATCGGCGTTTTAAGGCGTGCAAACTCGACCCCGAAAGAAGCCGCCATCGGGATAATCAACAGGAAGCTGATATAGGTCTGTGCCTCTTTAAAGTTCTTTGCCCGGAACGAAACAAACAGTTGTAATGCCGTCGCCAACAGCGCCAGAGGGATCAGCAGTACGAACATCAGTAGCATCATCGGCACCGAGAAGTTAACGCTCATGCCGATTTCCTGCAACGGGACGTAATTAAAAATAATGGGTATCAGCACCAGAGAGAGAGCCGCGCCAAACACCGCAAAACTGGTGGCCGCCAGCCCCTTACCCCAGACAATTGACTGCGTACTGAGTGGCTGCGACAACAGAAACTCCAGCGAATTGCGCTCCCGTTCACCCGCGCTGATGTCGATAGCTACGTTCATGCCGGACCAAAACACCGATAGAATGATAAACACCAGCACGCTGCCCATGATCAACGCGGCTTTAGAGCCCCGCGTTGCCAAATCTTGTTTGCTGAGGTTAATGGGTTGTGCCATGCGAGGATCGATCCCCCGCAGTATCATGCGGTAATGCGTTATTTGCGCCGCATAAGCTTGCACCGCCCGTTCAACCCGTTTAATTTCCGTTTGCTGTTTCTGTGCCGACCAGTCCGCGCGCAACGTTACCGTAACCGGCTCGGCACGTTTTATTTGCTCGGCCCACTGCGCCGGGATCGAAAGTGTAATCGGCGTAACGGTGTCCGGCCAGGGTTGTTGGCGCTCAACGATTCCCTGCCGTTGCAGGTGTTGTACCAGCTCCGGCGCATGTTCTTTGCCTTCGATGGAGATTTCAACGTCGGAGGGATCGGTCAACTGGCTGATGAGGAAAAAAAACGCCACCGCCATTAACATGGGCCCAAAGAACGCGTAAGACATCGCCGCAAGAACCGATCGTTTATCACGCAGGGCGTCTTTAAATTCTTTACGCCAGATCAGTGCCGTCATATTCATTAGGCTGCAATCCCCTCATCACTACCGATAATCTTAACAAAGGCTTCTTCCAGTGCGGATTCACCCGTCAATTCGCACAGCTCCTGTGGGGTTCCCTCAGCAGCAACACGCCCTTTTGCCATCACTACCACGCGATCACACAACGCGGCGACTTCCTGCATGACATGGCTGGAGAACAAGATACAGGTCCCCTGCGCTCGCTGCTCTCGTAAAATATCGCGTAAGATGCGGGTACTCATGACATCCAGGCCACGACTGGGTTCATCCAGGATCAGGTGTTTGGGGTTATGCACCAATGCTTGCGCTAACGCCACTTTCATGCGTTGGCCCTGCGAAAAACCGGCTGACTTTCGGTCCGCTAAACTGCTCATGTCCAGTTGATTGATAACGAGTTCGGTGCGCTGCTCCAGCTCCGTACCACTCAGCCCATGTAGCTGCGCAAAATAGCGGATCTGTTCACGCACGGTCAGGCGCTCATAAAGTCCGAATTTATCCGGAAAAATACCAATCTGGCGGCGAGCATTGATGGGATCCTGATTGGCGTCAATACCATTAATAAGGGCTTCACCCTGCTCACTTTTCAACAGTCCATAAATGATCCGCAGGCAGGTTGTTTTCCCCGCGCCATTGGGACCCAACAGTCCTGTTATCTGGCCGTCGGGAGCACTAAAGCTGAGGTTATCCAGTGCCTGCACCTCTTTAAAAGATTTACTTAAGCGTTGCACGTTGATCATTACAGCCCCTCCCCATTGACGTTAAGCACAAAGGGTTGAGCAACGCGCTGTTTCAGGCAGTCGCCGTCAAGCGACTCGACACTGCCGGCTTCGATAAATTTAGCAATAATGCGATTAGCGCAGGTGTGACTGGCAATCGTGTGGCTGGCATGTGACGCAACCAAATGTTTACTGTTGGGTAGCGTACGGGCGGCAATATCACCCCAACGTGGTGGCGTCACCGGATCCTGGGTGCCGGACAGCAGCAACACCGGTTTGTCTGATTGCACCGGTTCGGCCCAGCTTTCATCAACCGGCTGCGCCGGCCATGCCGAACACAGCGCTTTGAACGCTTCGCCGGTCTGGCCGCCAATAAAGTCATTATTGGCATCCTGAGCCAGCAACTCGTCACTGGCCCGCGGTAAGTCTTCACTACACACAACCGATAACATTAAACCCAAATAAATTGAGTTTTGCGCGGCAACGGTGGTACTGCCCATTAATCCCAGTAATGGCTGATAGTTTTCAACAGCGGCCTGGTGAATCGTGTACGGCAATAACTGGCGACTCATCGGGCTATACAGCGCCAAGCGAATAATGGACCCAAAACGTCCCGGCGTGAGTAACATCTCAATAGGTTCATTTGTCAGCGGATCGTTAGCGTCCAATTTCACTTCGGTTGTCGCTAGTCGCTTCATCACTTCCTGATAATCTCCGGTAAGATCAGGAAATGTCCTGGCACATCCTGGTTGCTTTTGGCAGTCCTCTAACATCAGGTTGAACGCCAGACTGCCGTGTAATCCGAACGGGCCAATGACCACTTGTGGAGGAGCCACAGCGTCAAGTGTCGCGGTACGAACGGACTCAGGATAGTGCTGCAGATACTTGAGCCCAACCCGAGTGCCATACGAACCGCCATAGAGATTAAAGCGAGCAATGTCTAATGCCTTCCGAACCTGTTCGAAGTCGCGAATGCTGTTCAGTGTGGTGTATTGAAGCGTATCGGTATCCGTCAATTTAGCGAGGCAATTTGCAGCCATCTTACGAAGGTTGTCCGGATCGTCGGTCTGCATGAGTTCATCCGCATGCTGCACTTCGCATTGCAACGGATTACTGGCGCCGGTGCCGCGTTGATCGATCAAGACAATATCGCGTTTTTTGCGCACCGGCTCAAAAATTTTTGCAATCATCGGGGCCAACTCGGTTGCCGCCTGACCCGGTCCACCGGCGAGTATTAACAAAGGATCTGGCCGCTTACCCTCGGTTACCGCTGGCAAAATCGCATAATGAATGTCGATCTGTTTACCATCAGGTTGCTGGTAATTCTCCGGAACCGGCACATAACCGCAGGTGAGTTGCTCATCGACACCGTCAATAAAACATGACTCACTGTGAGCAACCGGCACGTCGTCAGACGCGAACAAAGGGCTACTGAGGGCACCTGCTATGCCCACTAAACCATAAATAATGGCCAAACTTGATCGCATTGTGATTCCCTGTCGATACGCTAAGAAGCATCAATGTTACTTTGCTACGCAAGTTTAGCAACGGCTTTAATCGAATAATTTGTTAACAGATATGAAAAAGGCTCCCGTAGGAGCCTTTTTCGTTTTCGTCATCAATCGCGGTTAAAGACCAGCACGCTCTTTAATCGCTTGCGCAATAGCCGAACCACCGTGGCCATTCGACTGCGCCCACTCATAGTCGCCTGATGCTTTCAAATCATCAACAGCAAGGCGGCCGACAATAAAGGTACCGACATCGCTCGAACCATTACTCATTGCGAATTGCAATAGGCTTTGACCGTTGCACTGGATACCCGAGTACACGTCGCGAATCCGTACGCGTGAATCGCGCAACTTTTTGCGCATGCGCATGGTGTCGTCACCTTGTACGTAAGTGCAAAGGCTCAACGCCAGCTCATTGGCTTCTGCGTTCTTTGAAAAGGTTACTCCAGTCGCTGCCACGGCTGCCATTACTGAGCCTAATAACAATGCTTTCATCTATGTGACCCCTATCACTAAATCGCTCAAATTTTCATCAAAATAATACTACGAATTTAGCGTCGCATCAACGTCCGATTTTAAGCTTAAGTGTTTGATTTGTTAACATTTACCTAACGTTTTAAGTCGAGTATACGAGTAGTATAAGCGGGTACCTCGGGGCCTTCGGCGGCAACGTATTGCCGCTCCACTTCCTGCCATTCACCGACTTGCTGATAGTCTGGAAAGTATGTATCGCCTGCAACATTCAGTTCGATTTCGGTAACATAAAGTCGATCCGCATAGGGTAAAAACGCGTTATAAATTTTTCCGCCACCAATCACCATAAGCTCGTCTACCGCCCCAGCAGCGGCAATGGCTTGCTTAACACCGGACACCCAAACCACTTGTTCTGCTTGGCTTTCGGGCGGTTTCGCCTGGGTCGAAAGGACAATGTTTTTGCGCCCTGGCAGAGGACGGCCAAGGGATTCAAATGTCCGCCGACCCATAACAATTGGCTTACCCAAGGTAATTTTTTTGAAATATTTTAACTCGCTGGGTATGTGCCACGGCATGGTATTGTCCTTACCTATGACGCGGTTATTGGCCATCGCGGCCACCAGTGATATTTTCATTGAATTTCCTCAGTTTCGATTAGGGCCTGCGGCCGGTCTAGGGCCTGCGGCCGGTCTAGGGCCTGCGGCCGGTCTGGGGCCTGCGGCCGGTTTAGGGCTTCGCCGGTGTGGCGGCCGGAGGCCCTAAACCCTTGCGCCGAAGGCGGCAAGCTACACCGCGAGCGCAGCGAGCCCAAACCGCGAGCGCAGCGAGCCTAAAACGCGAGCGCAGCGAGCCCGGCTAGCGCTCGTAAATAACCTCAACGTCGTAGTCGTCGTCATCAAAGTCATCGTCGTCATCATCGTCGACCTGTTCCATCGCCTCTTCATGGTAGCTATCCCATTTAAAGTCGACCGGATCCGCTTCGGTGGCTTGTTCAGCTTCTTCATGGGGTGATGGCATGGTTTCGATAAACGCCATCACGTCACGACAAAGTTTATCAGTATCACGGCCTTCCAGTGCCGCGATCTGATAGACCGGGCCATCCCACTCAAGTTCCTCAACCAGAGCATCAACCAGCTCTTGGCGCTCTTCTTCCAGTACCAGGTCGATCTTATTGATCACCAGCCAACGTGGCTTGTCGGCCAGTTTCGGGCTGTATTTTTCAAGCTCTTCGATAATGATTCGGGCCTGCTCGGCCGGATCGCTTTCGTCGTAAGGTGCCAAATCAACCAAGTGCAGCAACAACCGACAACGTTCCAGATGTTTGAGGAACTGAATACCCAGTCCGGCACCATCCGCGGCCCCTTCGATCAACCCCGGAATATCGGCAATCACGAAACTTTGGTGTGCGGCAGGACGCACCACACCGAGATTCGGCACCAGGGTGGTAAACGGATAATCCGCCACTTTCGGCTTGGCAGCCGAAACCGAACGAATAAAGGTCGACTTACCGGCATTTGGCATACCCAACAAACCGACGTCCGCAAGCAGCATCAGCTCCAGTTTTAAGTTGCGTATCTCACCCGGAGTGCCGTCGGTTTTTTGCCGTGGCGCACGATTGACACTGCTTTTAAAGCGAGTGTTGCCCAAGCCGTGGAAACCGCCTTTGGCCACCATCAGACGTTGACCGTGTTTGGTTAAATCGCCAAGCACCTCACCGGTGTCCTGATCGGTGGCGCGAGTTCCCGGTGGTACGAACAGGGTAATATCCTCGCCCCGTTTACCGGTACAATTTTTACCCATCCCGTTTTGACCGCGCTGTGCCCGGTGGAAGCGCTCAAAGCGGTAGTCAATGAGCGTATTGAGGTTTTCATCAGCCTCAAGGTATACGTCACCGCCGTCGCCACCGTCGCCGCCGTCGGGTCCACCTTTAGGAATGTATTTTTCGCGGCGGAAGCTGATACAGCCATTACCGCCATCGCCCGCTTCTACGCGGATTTCTGCTTCATCGACAAATTTCATGAATAAACTTACTTTGCTTGGATGCCTGGAACAAAATCTTAGCACATATGAAAAAGCCCCGCCTATTGTAGGCGGGGCTCCGTAATCAGTCACCTGCTATTGCAGGCGGCTTTGGCAATCCGTTAATTAGTCAGTGATAACACTGATGTATTTACGGTTTTTGTTGCCTTTGGTTTCGAAAGAAACTTTGCCTTCTGCAGTCGCGAACAAGGTGTGGTCTTTACCCATACCTACGTTGTCGCCGGCGTGGAACTTAGTACCACGTTGACGAACAAGGATGTTGCCTGCTAATACAGACTCACCACCGAAACGCTTAACACCCAGACGTTTACTCTCTGAGTCACGACCGTTTTTGGTTGAACCACCAGCCTTTTTGTGTGCCATGTCGTTACTCCTTAATTAGCTGTTGATACCAGTGATTTTCACTTCAGTGAACCACTGACGATGACCTTGTTGGCGACGAGAATGCTTACGACGACGGAACTTGACGATTTTTACTTTATCGCCACGACCGTGGTTTACGATCTCTGCCTTAACTTTGCCACCTGATACGAACGGCGCGCCAATTTTCACGTCGCTGCCGTCAGAAACCATCAAAACCTGGTCGAACTCAACTACGTCTCCGGTAGCTGCTTCCAGTTTTTCCAGGCGGACGATTTGGCCTTCAGTCACACGGTGCTGCTTACCGCCACTTTGGAATACTGCGTACATAGTAATCTCCACAACCCTTATGGGTATCCAAATTTAAATCAGGGCGCGAATTGTACTGAAAAGCGGAAATTAACGCAAGCGGTAATTTCCGCTTGGCGCCGCCTGCGGCGGCTTGCTTGGCGACTCGTGCTACGCACGTGTCTTGCCCGGCGCGGGCTCCGCCCGCTTGCCGGGCGCGCCGAAGGCGCTTGCAACCCCCGGCGAGTCGCGCCTGCGGCGCGACAAGCCTCCTTGCGCCGTAGGCGCAAGGTACGGCGTTTTCGCAAGGCGCTTCGCGCCGCCGGGCAAGTTCGCGTAGCGAACGCCGCGCAAGCTGCAAGCACCGCTTGCAGCGCCAAGCAAGCGGACAAAGCCCGCGCCAAGCGCAACGCAGTAAGGCGTTGTGGAGTTAAGCGATACGATTGACTGACAAATCAGCGAGCGCCAGCAAGGCCTGTTTGTAGTCTGAATCTGGAATATCCGCTAACGCGTCGCGCGCCTGTTGTGCCGCTTCCAGCGCTTTTTCGCGGGTGTAGGTCAACGCCCCGGTACGCTCCATCGCGGTCAAAACCGTTTGCAAATGCTCGCGTCCGTCGCCGTTTTCGATCGCGGCGCGAATCAAATTTTGCTCAGTTTCATCACCATGCCACATAGCGTACAACAGCGGCAGCGTCGGTTTTCCTTCAGCCAGATCGTCGCCGGCATTCTTACCCATGGTTGCGGTATCCGCGGTATAATCCAGCAAATCATCGACGAGCTGAAACGCGGTACCGAGATAGCGGCCATAATCCGCCATCGACGCCGTCACATCATCATCCTGCTCGGTTAAAATGCCGGCCAACTGCGTTGCCGCTTCAAACAGTTTCGCGGTTTTGCCGTAAATGACATTAAAGTAGCGTGCTTCGGTGGTATCAGGATCATTGCAGTTCATTAACTGCAGTACTTCACCTTCGGCGATGATATTGGTGGCATCGGCCAAAATACTGAGGATTTTCAGCGAGTCCAGCTGCACCATCATCTGGAAGGCACGGGTGTAAAGAAAATCACCCACCAGTACTGAGGCTTCATTGCCAAATACTGCGTTGGCGGTTTTGCGTCCGCGCCGCAGTTCGGATTCGTCCACTACGTCATCGTGCAACAAAGTTGCGGTATGAATAAATTCGATGATGGCGGCCAGCTTTTGATGATCGTTGCCCTGATACCCAAGGGCTCGGGCGGCGAGTACGGTCAACAAGGGACGGAGTCGTTTACCGCCGCTGTTAACGATGTACATGCCAAGTTGGTTGATTAGGGCAACATCTGATGTTAGCTGTTCACCGATCAGCGCGTTAACCCCAAGCATGTCGTCTTTGGCTAACGCGTTAATGGACTGCATATCCATGGTAGCTATCTGTTTTTACAAAATTTAACGGAAGCGCCATGCTACATCATTTTTACAATAAGCGCTAGGCACCGCCTTCGGCGGTTTGCTCGGCGGTACGTGCTTCGCCGTACCTTGCCTGGCGCGGGCTCCGCCCGCTTGCTGGGCGCGCCGTAGGCGCTTGTAAACCCCAGCGAGTCGCGCCTGTGGCGCGACAAGCCTCCTTGCGCCGTAGGCGCAAGTTACGGCGCTTTGCTGCAAGCGCCTTCGGCGCGCCAGGCAAGTTCGCGGAGCGGACGCCGAGCAAGACACGGCGAAGCACGTGTCGCCAGGCAAGCCGCCGCAGGCGGCGCCAGGCATAAAAAAACCGCGCCGAAGCGCGGTTTTTTTGGCGACACCCGATTAAACGAAATCGATGCCTTTTTGAATATCGCTCTTGAGGCCATCCAGCATCTCATCCATGCATTGCTTCTCGAATGCACTCAGCTCGCCGTAAGGCAGCACTTCTTCAACGCCATTTTTACCCAGACGTACTGGCTGTGCGAAGAAAGTCGCGTGGTCACCTGGACCTTCAACGTAGGTGCACTCGACGGTTTCCTGACCTTGTAAGCCTTTCACCAGCGATAAGCAGAAGCGTGCTGCCGCCTGACCCATCGACAAGGTCGCTGAACCACCGCCTGCTTTCGCTTCAACCACTTCGGTACCGGCGTTTTGAATACGATGCGTCAGATCGTTAATTTCTTGCTCGGTAAACTCAACACCTTCAACCTGAGACAGCAATGGCAGAATCGTCGTACCGCTGTGACCACCGATAACCGGTACCGTCACGTTAGCCGGGTTAAGGCCACGCAGTTCCGCGACGAACGCTTCCGAGCGGATAACATCCAACGTAGTAACACCAAACAACTTGCGCTTATCGTAGCAACCGTTTTGCTTCAGTACTTCAGCAGCGATAGGAACTGTGGTGTTAACCGGGTTAGTGATGATACCCACACAAGCGTCCGGGCAATTATCAGCAACGCCCTGCACCAGGTTTTTCACGATGCCCGCGTTCATGTTAAACAAGTCTGAACGATCCATACCCGGCTTACGCGGAACACCGGCTGGAATCAATACGATGTCACTGCCCACCAACGCTGATGCCAGATCGTCTTTACCGAAACCGGTCACTTTAACGTCGGTCGGGATGTGGCTCAGGTCAACAGCAACACCCGGAACGACCGGTGCTACGTCATATAAAGATAACTCAGAACCTGCTGGTAATTGAGTTTTAAGAAGTAATGACAATGCCTGGCCGATACCACCGGCCGCACCTAATACGGCTACTTTCATCTCAGACTCCATTTGACTGTTTGATAAGGTACTGCATAAGCATAGAATAGTTATGCAATATTTGGCGCAAAACTGTACTCTAATAGGGTTAAAATTACAAATTTAGCCGCGGCTGGTCACCCACCAACCCGGTACCGCAAACCTGGAACACAAGACTTATGACCAAAGCAGATTTACTGGATGCGTTCAAAGCATTACTCAAAGAAGAACGCTATGGCTCACAAACGGAAATTGTCGATGCCCTTAAAGCACAGGGATTCACTAATGTCAGTCAGTCAAAAGTCTCACGCATGCTGAGCAAACACGGCGCTGTTCGCACCCGCAATGCTAAGCAGGAGATGGTTTACTGTTTACCCGCTGAGATTAGCGTACCTTCAGCCAAAGCACCATTAAATCAGCTTGTACTGGATATTCAGCATAATGATGTGATGGTGATCATCCGTACCAGCCCGGGCGCGGCACAGTTGATCGCGCGGCTGTTGGATTCGGTGGGGAAAAAAGAAGGCGTATTGGGCACGATTGCCGGTGACGATACCATCTTTATTGCACCGTTAAAGGTGTCGGAAATTGACTTTACCTTGACCAAAGTCAAAGAGTTGTTTGCCACTCATTCGGTGGTATCAGAACCCTGACGCGATTCGGTCTGTATCGCGTAGCGATAACGTTTTAAAAAATCCGGGGACGGGACGAAAAAGCTGGCGTTGGTAACGGCCTGAGTGTAGTCCAGCAAAGGGTCATAATGACCCTGTTCGTCTTCGTAGTAGCGTACTTTAAGCCAATCGATAACGGTTTTGGGCTGGTTGCTAAAATACATGCCAAGCAGCCCTTGTTCACGCAGGTCGCCCCAAGGCATGTTTTGTCGTAACAAGGCTACCGGTTGCTCGTCAGTGCCTAGCAAACGAGTTTTGGCGGCGTGTGTAACCCCTTCAATTTCGGCCTCCGCTAAGCGCTCACCGGATACTTTATCGCGCCCCATGATTTGTTGTTGCCGTTCAGGTCCGAGGTGGTCCCAGCGCCTGAGATCGTGACGAAATTTTTGCAGAAACAAATAGCTGCCACCGGCAAACTCCGCATCCATGTCTGGGTCGAGCAGCGCAACGGCGCGCTTGCGTAAGCCCCGAGGATTATCGGGCGCATCAATGAAGCCGGTCAGGTCTCGGCCATCCAGATAACGAAAGGTACGCAACTGCTCAACCACTTCGACATCATAACCTAACCACTCGAGCAGGGTTCGCCCGGCCAGGTAATTGGCGTCAAATCGATCGGAGCGGATCTGCAATAATAAGTCGTAAGGCTGTCGTGGTGCTTCACGGTCGCCCTGCGACAGCTCCGGGAAACGGCGTAAATAAACCGGTTTCTGCTCCGGATAGACGACATCCCAATAATCGGCCCCTACGGCGACAAAGCCGTTCAGCATCGATTCGGAAAAGCGATCATCAAGTTCGCTGATGATGTCCGGAATGCGCGCCAGCTTGCCACGCACCGCATCAACGTCATCTGTCATTACGTTGCAGAATAAGGTTAAACCATGCAGATTAGGTTCGGCACAAACGCCGGATTGTGCTTTTAGCAAAGTTGACCCCGTTGTTGTTGTTTTTAGGCCGCCGTTTGAGACATTTGGCGTGCTTTTTCGGTTCTTTTACATTGCCGCGAACTGCAGGCATTATAGAATGCCTTTATTTAATATTGCTTCGCAAGGAAAAATCATGCGCAAAACGATCATTGCTTTAGCGGTTCTGTCACTGACTTCGTGTGCCAGTCAGACGGACGCGCCAAATCAACGGACTACGACCAACAATAGCGCGGTTGCGGCCAGCTCACAAACTCAACAGTTTAAACAATTGGCTGACACCATTTGGGAAGCACTTTCGGCACCACACAAAACCGCGCTGCCGGATATGTCGCCAGACGCGTTAAAGCAACGCTTCGAGCGCCATCAAACATGGCTTAAACAACTCGATGCCATCGATGTCGCACAGCTTGATAAGCAGGATCGTATTAATCACGCCATGATCCATTATGCATTGAAAAACCGTGTCGATGAGTACCGGTTTAATGCCCACCTGATGCCGCTAACCGCCGAGGGCTCATTTCACAGTTCACTGGCGTTTATGCCGGGCTATACCCGTTTTAACAGCGAACAGGATTATCGCGACTACCTTGCCAAACTCGGCACCATCGAACGTTACATGGCGCAACAGACCGACTGGCTGCGGCAGGCCATCGAGCAAGGCTATACTCAGCCTAAAGCAGCCATGGCCGGCTTTGAAGAAAGTATCCTTGCGTACATCGTACAAGATCCGACAGCCAGCGTTTATTACGACCCGTTCCAGCAGCAGCCGACGTTTATTGATGACAGCACCTGGGCCGATTTACAACAACAAGCCGCCACCATCATTGATGACCAAATCATGCCGGCTTACGACGATTACTTTACCTTCATGGTCAGTGAGTACTTACCAAGTGCTCGTGAATCCGTCGGTGCCAGCGAGCTGCCAAACGGTGATGCCTTCTATAAAAACCGCATTGAACATTACACCACCACCGACTTGAGTGCGGAAGAAATTCATAACATCGGTTTGCAGGAAGTTGCCCGTATTCGTGCTGAAATGTTGCGCGTGATCGAAGAAACCGGCTTTGACGGCGACTTTGATGACTTTGTTCATTTCCTGCGTACCGACGAGCAGTTCTATCCAAAGTCCGCAGAAGAATTGCTGCGCTATGCCGCCTGGATCGCCAAAAAAATGGACGGCGAACTGCCCAAACTGTTTAAAACGCTGCCACGCAAGCCTTATGGTATTGCTCCGGTGCCGGAAGAAATCGCACCCAAATACACCACCGGTCGCTATTCAGGCACCAACCGCGATGACCGCGCCGGTTTTTATTGGGTTAACACCTATGCCCTGGACCGTCGCCCGTTGTATCAGATGGAAGCGTTGACCTTACACGAGGCGGTGCCGGGTCATCATTTGCAGAATGCACTGGCCGGCGAACTGGAGGGGTTACCTGAATACCGTCAACAGACCTATATCTCAGCCTTCGGTGAGGGCTGGGGGCTGTATTCGGAGTATCTGGGGCTGGAAGCGGGCTTTTATCAGGACCCCTACAGCAACTTTGGTCGTCTGAGTTATGAGATGTGGCGCGCGGCGCGACTGGTGGTGGATACCGGTATGCACGCGATGGGCTGGAGCCGTGAGCGGGCGATTGAGTTTATGGCCAATAACACGGCGTTGTCCTTGCATAACGTAACGACCGAGATTGATCGTTACATTACGTGGCCGGCGCAGGCGTTGTCATACAAGCTGGGTGAGTTAACCATTAAGCGCTTACGAGCCGAGGCTGAGCAGCAATTGGGGGCTGACTTTGATCTGCGTGAGTTCCACGATGCGATTCTGGAGAATGGCAGCGTGCCGCTGGACATTCTCGAGGCTCACATCAATGACTGGATCAACCAGCAACGCTAGACGCCGTCGGCGGCGCCTAGCGCTTGGGTGAAGCGATGAGCGCGTACATCACCGGTACCACGATGAGCGTCAGTACCGTCGCAAACCCAAGGCCAAACATGATCACCGTCGCCATACTGGCAAAGAAGTCATCAAATAACAGCGGTAGCATCCCCAGAATTGTGGTTGCTGCCGCCATCGCAACCGGACGAACGCGGCTGACCGACGCATCCACCAACGCCTGATGCGGCGGTTTACCCTCGCCCAGCTCAACATTCACCTGCTCCAGCAAAACCACGCCGTTCTTGATCAGCATCCCCGACAAACTCAAGAAGCCAAGTAACGCCATAAAACCAAACGGCTTATCCAACAGCAACAGGCCTGCTGTCACCCCCACAATCGACAACGGTACTGTCGTCCACAACACCACCGCCAGGCGAGCGGAATTGAACAACAACACCGTGATGATAAACATCACCAAAAATCCCAGCGGTAACGAGCTGAACAGCGCCGTCTGAGCCTTATTTGACGCCTCGTGCTGACCTCCCCAGGACAGTTCATAACCCAGCGGCAGCGACAGCGCCTCAATCTGCGGACGGACCCGTTCAAATACCGCTGTGGCGGTTTCCTCACCCAGTACATCATGATCAGCCATCACCGTCAGCGTGCGTTTGCGATCACGGCGTAAAATTAAGGCGTCCTCCCACTCTACGTCTATGCGCTGTACCACCTGCGCCAACGGCAAAAAGCGATCCATGACTGGACTGTATATCTGCAGTTCCTGCCAGTTATCCAGATCCACTCGTTCGCTGGCCGGAGCCCGCGAGACAATAGGCAGTAAATCGGTGCCATCACGGTACAAGCCGACCTGGCGACCAACAAAGTTGGTCCGCAGCAGATCATTAACGTCCTGTTTGGTAATACCCAGTCGCCGTGCCGCCGACTCATCAAAACGCGGCCTTAGCAACTTAGTTTTGTTGCGCCAGTCATGACGAATATTCATGGCGCCCGGATCCTTGGCCAGAATCGCTTCGATCTGCGTCGCAATCTCACGTAATACTGCCGGTTCTGAACCACTGATGCGCGCTTCGATTTTGGCCGGCGTCGCCGGTCCAATTTCGACTCGAATCAGTTTATCTTCCACCTGAGGATGAGCGACCCGGATGTGTTCACGGACATTGGCCATGATCTGCTCCATGGCGTCCTTATCCTGAGCTCGCACAATTAACTGTGCATAACTTTCGTACGCTTTTTCGACCAGATAGGTCAAGGTAAAACGCGGTGCGCCCTGACCGACGGTTGTGGACACCGAAACCACCTGCGGCTGCGCCAGCAGGTATTGTTCCAGGCGCTTGGAGTCCTGTGCCGTGGTGCGAATATCGGTACCTTGCGGATACCAGAGGTCAACGTAGAACATCGGCGTCGTCGACGGTGGAAAAAACGCTTGTTTAACTTGCTTAAAGCCGGCTGCGGATACCACCAACAGTGCCAGCATCAATAACATGGTAAACACTTTGTGCCGCAGACAGGCTTCCAGCACACGTCGATAAACGCGATACACCGGATGGTCGAAGACATCACTGTTACCATCACCACTGATGTCCTTTTTGGAATACAGCCGGTCCGCTAAAAATGGGATCAATATCAGTGCCGTAATCCAACTTAACAACAGCGAAATCAGCAACACCCAAAACAAACTGCCGGCAAATTCGCCGGTCGCATCCGCTGACAGACCAATCGGCGCAAACGCAATGATACCAATCACCGTACCACCCAACAGCGCCCATTGATTCTGTTTCACGGTGATCACCGCGGCCTGCAGTTTTGATTGCCCGCGGCGCATGCCCACCACAATGCCATCGGCGATCACAATGGCATTATCAACCAACATCCCCAGCGCAATGATCAACGCCCCCAGGGATACCCGTTGCAGGTTGATCGAAAACACGTTCATGAAGATGAAGGTACCCAGCACCGTCAACAACAATACCGTGCCGATCAACAGACCACTGCGAAACCCCATGGTTACCAGCAACGCGATAATAACGATCGCGACCGCTTCGACCAAGTTCAGCAGAAAGTCATTGACCGAGTTTTCGACCGCATGCGGCTGATCGTAGATGCGTTCCAACTGCATCCCGATGGGTTGCGCATAGCTCAGCTCATCCAGCTTTGCCTGAATGCGCTCGCCGACCTCCACGACATTCACGTTATCGGCAAAAGACAGCCCCAGCCATACCGATGGCAGACCGTTAAAACGCACCACCTGCTGGGGAATTTCCTCTACCGTTCGATAGATTGCGGCAACATCCCGCAGGTAAATGCGTTCGTCGGCACCGGGATTTGATATCACTAAATTGGCCAACTCCTCCACCGACTCAAACTCACCACTGGTGGCGATGCGGAACGCTTCGTCTTCGATGGTTACGCGACCGGCATCGGCCACCGTATTTTGCGTGGTCAATAAGTTGGCGATGCGAGCCGGAGGAATGCCCACGTTTGACAGTTTCGCCCGCGACACTTCAACCACCACCTGCTCTTGTTGCTCACCGGTTGCCACCACTTTACCGACGCCTTCAACCAGCACCAATTCGCGGCGCAGAAAATCCGCATAATGTTCAATGTCATGATAGGAGTAACCCTCGCCGGTGATCGCCAGTAGCACCCCATAAACATCGGCAAAATCATCACGCACCATCGGTTGCTGAGTGCCCGGCGGCAAACGGCGGCTGGCATCACCGACTTTACGGCGCAATTCATCCCAGATTTGCTCCAGGTCATCGGCACGGTAAATCGATTTCATCTCCACCGTAATCTGCGACAGTCCCGGCTTGGAAATCGAACGCACATGATCAACGTAACTGAGTTCCTGAATCGCATTCTCGAGCGGGTAACTGACCTCTTCCTCAACCTGTTGCGCCGATGCGCCGGGGTATTGGGTAATCACCATCGCCTGCTTGATGGTGAACTTAGGATCTTCCAGCCGGCCTAACTGCGTCAGACTGACGATACCACCAATTAATAAAATCAATAGCAGTAGCCAGCTACTGGTTTTACGTTCCATGCTGTATTGAGCGATGTTCATTACAGCCCCCGCTCACGCTTCCATTGACGAATGGACTGGCCGTTTTGTAATTGCTGCACACCGGCGGCAACCACACGCTCACCGGCGCTGAGTCCGTCGCTGATCAACAAACCGCTGTTGGTCATGTTGCCGACTTCGACCGCGACCTGAGTGACCGTCATATCGTCGTTAACACGCCACACATAAGACTGCCCCTGAGGGTCAGCAAACACCGCCGAGGACGGGATCACAACGCCATCAAGAACTTGTCGCAGCACCTGATTGAGATCAACGATAACGGTTGCGGTCATGCCGGGCAGAATGTTGAGGTTTTCCGGCTTTGGCAAGGTAAACACCACCTCGTAAGTGTTGGTGGCCGGGTCAGCCTGCGAATCCCACTCCTTTAAGTGCGCTAAAAAACGCTGTTCCGGCGCCGCGTCGAACGCCACCAGAGGTTCATAGTCAAGGCGCTTGGAAACGCGAGCAAACAAGTTTTCCGGAACCTGTATCGCAACGTCAATGGCATCGGCAATTTGTAACGTCGCGATCGGTTGCTTGGGCTGAATATTTTCATATTTTTCCACGGCTAAACGGGCCACAATCCCATCAAAGGGAGCCTCCAGCCGGGTATAACTCAAATTCGCCTGTGCGGTTTCATAGTTGGATTTAGCCACCGCCAACTGCGATTCTATTTCATCAAACTGCGCTTCTGACATGAGCCCTTGCTGCACCAGCTTTTGATTGCGCTGATATTGCGATGAGGCGAGATCGTATTGCGCCTTAGCCTGATCCACCGCGAGCTGATAATCGGTCGGATCCAACGCCGCAATTAAGTCACCCTGCTTTACTTCAGCGCCAGCTCTGACCGGCAGTTGCTCAATCTCGCCGCCGACCCGAAAGGTCAGCTGAGCCACTTCCGATGCCTGCACCACCGCCGGAAAGTGGCGCAATTGCACCGCTGCCGCGTCTTTAACCTCGGCGATTTTTACCGGCCGGGGAGGCTTAGTCACACTTTCGGCGGCACTGTTGTCGGAACAACCCGCCACCGTTAACAACAACCACCCTATCGCCAAAAGCGTTTTCCAGTTTCCAGTGTACATAGCAAGCCCCGTTGCAGTCATCAGCGTATTAAACGGTGAATTAATGGTATTAGTTTAAGCAAGAATCTAATACAGTTATATTGAATTAATATTTTCATCTTATTCAATAATTATGAACATCTTACACTTGGAAATGATGCAGACCGTGGCCGCTACCGGCAGTCTGCAACAAGCAGCACAACAGCTGTTTAAAACCCAGTCAGCCATCAGTATGGCACTAAAAAAGCTTGAACAGGAAGCCGGTTTTGCCTTGTTCGATCGCAGTGGCTACCGGTTAAAGCTCACTGCCCACGGCCAGCAGTATCTGCGCCAGGCCGAGGAGGTGCTGCGCCAGCATCAGCGTTTACAAACACTGGCCGGACGGTTACGTGAAGGTGCCGAGCCCCATATCACGTTATGCTACGACCACACCTGCGATGCCGGTCTTTGGCTGCAACACATAGACACCTTGCAGACCGACTTTCCGGCCACGGAAATCCGCATCGAAGGCGAATCGCAGTTACGCAGTCTGCGCCGCGTCAATGAAGGTGAAGTTGATCTCGCTATTTGCCCGTGGCTACCGCTGTTCCGCCAATACGGTGATTTTGAGACCACACCTATTGCGCCGTTCGAACTTATCGTGGTGATCGCGGACAGCCTCGTCAAACGCATCGGTACGCGCCCCACCACCCGCCAGCAATTATTGAATCTCACGATGTTGTTGCCACAGAATCTGGACGTCGGGATCAGCGTCGATGCCATCTTGCGGCTACCCAGTAAGCGCCGTATTCAGGCTAATGATGTGACCACCCAACGGGAGTTACTTCTCGCCGGTATGGGCTGGGGTATCATTCCCAAACATATGGTCAGACCTTATCTTGACGGGGGTCAATTACATGAGATTTCGATCCCCGGTTTTGTCCAGCAAGTTAACCTGGAAGTGCACATGATTCGGTCTGCCGCACGCACCCTGGGGCCAGCAGCACAGAGCCTTTGGCAGCAGGCGCTCAATCACTGCGGCTGACAATAGCCATTCACCGCATTTATTGCCTGAATGCCCCCATAACATGGGAATTTAGCCGCGCTTTCCGTATAATGCGCCGCATCGAGCAATTGTCATCCATTGATGTAAGCAAAATAAGAGGTAATTCGAGTGCTTAAAGAATATCGTCAGCACGTGGAAGAACGTGCCGCAGAGGGCATCCCTCCAAAACCATTAACGGCTGAGCAGGTAGCGGATCTTGTTGAGCTACTGAAAAATCCACCGGCCGGCGAAGAAGATTTTCTGGTCGAACTGCTGGCAGAGCGCGTGCCTCCGGGTGTTGATGAAGCCGCTTACGTTAAGGCCGGTTTCTTAAGCGCGCTGGTAAAGGGTGACGTACAAAGCCCGGTTATCAGTAAACAGGACGCCGTTAAGTTACTGGGTAACATGCACGGCGGCTATAACATCGAAACCTTGGTGGAACTGTTAGACGATGCCGAGTTGGGTCGTTTGGCCGCGGAAGAATTAAAACACACCATTTTGATGTTCGACGCGTTCCACGACGTTGAAGAAAAAATGAAAGCCGGTAACGAGCTGGCGAAAGAAGTGGTTGAGTCGTGGGCTGAGGGTGAGTGGTTTACCAGCCGTGACAAAATGCCGGAGCAAATCAAAGCGACGGTTTTCAAAGTAACCGGTGAAACCAACACCGATGACTTGTCACCGGCGCCTGACGCCTGGTCACGCCCAGACATCCCGCTGCACGCTAAAGCTATGTATAAAATGCCGCGCGAAGGCATCACTGACGCGGGCAAGCAAATTGAAGAGCTGAAGCAAAAAGGTCATCCGGTTGCGTTCGTTGGTGACGTTGTCGGTACTGGTTCTTCACGTAAATCGGCAACCAACTCGGTACTTTGGAACATCGGCGAAGATATGCCGGGTACACCAAACAAACGTGCCGGCGGTATCTGCATCGGTGGTAAAGTCGCTCCAATCTTCTTTAACACCATGAAAGATGCTGGTGCTTTGGTGTTTGAAGCCGACGTAGAAAAAATGAACATGGGTGATGTCATTACCATCTACCCTTATGAAGGCAAAATCGAAAACGAAGCGGGCGAGGTGATCGCCGAATACGACTACGCATCACGTGTCATCCTTGACGAAGTTCGTGCGGGTGGTCGTATCAACCTGATCATCGGTCGCGGTTTAACCACCAAGGCTCGCGAATCTCTGGGACTGGGTCACACCGATCTGTTCCTGACACCTGAACAGCCTGCTGACAGCGGTAAAGGTTACAGCCTGGCACAAAAGCTGGTGGGTAAAGCTTGTGGTATGGAAGGTGTTCGCCCAGGTACCTATTGCGAACCTAAGATGACGACCGTTGGTTCTCAGGATACCACCGGCCCAATGACCCGTGACGAGTTGAAAGACCTGGCCTGCCTTGGCTTTAACTCTGACCTGGTCATGCAGTCGTTCTGTCACACAGCGGCTTATCCTAAGCCGGTTGACGTTGAAACTCAGCACACGCTGCCTGATTTCATCATGAACCGTGGTGGTGTTTCATTGCGTCCGGGTGACGGTATCATCCACAGCTGGCTGAACCGTATGTTGTTGCCGGACACCGTCGGTACTGGTGGTGACTCACATACCCGCTTCCCGCTGGGTATTTCTTTCCCGGCAGGCTCTGGTTTGGTTGCGTTTGCTGCAGCAACAGGGGTTATGCCACTGGATATGCCGGAATCTGTGCTGGTTCGCTTTAAAGGTAAAATGCAGCCGGGTATTACCCTGCGTGACCTGGTTCATGCGATTCCTGCCTTTGCGATTAAAGAAGGTTTGTTGACCGTTGAAAAACGTGGCAAGAAAAACGCCTTCTCGGGTCGTATCCTGGAAATTGAAGGTCTTGAACACCTGACCGTTGAGCAGGCGTTTGAATTATCTGACGCCTCGGCAGAACGTTCCGCGGCGGGTTGTACCATCAACCTGTCTGAAGATTCTGTCGCAGAATACCTGCGTTCAAACATCACCATGCTGCGCTGGATGATCAACGAAGGCTACGGCGATGCCCGTACCCTTGAACGTCGTGCGCGTAAGATGGAAGAGTGGCTGGAGAACCCAAGTTTAATTCGTGCGGATAAAGATGCGGAATACGCAGAAGTCATCGAAATCGACTTGGATCAAATCAAAGAGCCTATCGTTTGCTGCCCGAACGATCCGGATGATGCCAAGTTCCTGAGCGAAGTCGCCGGCGATAAAGTTGACGAAGTCTTCATCGGTTCGTGCATGACCAACATTGGTCACTTCCGTGCTGCGGGTAAATTATTGGAGAAGAACTCGGATCCTCTGAATACTCGTCTGTGGATTGCGCCGCCAACGAAGATGGACAAAGCACAGCTGGAAACCGAAGGTTACTACGACATTTACGAGCGTAATGGTGTTCGTACAGAAATGCCGGGCTGTTCACTGTGTATGGGTAACCAAGCGCGTGTTGAACCTAATTCAACCGTTCTGTCGACCTCTACCCGTAACTTCCCGAACCGTCTAGGTGATGGTGCCAACGTTTACCTGACCTCAGCCGAGCTGGCTGCCGTCGGTGCGATTGTTGGCCGTCTACCAACGCCGGAAGAATACCTGGAATACGCACAGGACATTAACTCAATGGCTGGCGAAGTTTATAAATATCTAAACTTTGATCAAATGGATGCTTTCCGTGACGCTGAGAAAGCGGCCAAGGCAAACATCATTCCAACCATTAATGTGGCTTAATAACGTAAGCTAAGCCATCGCAAAGAAAAAAGCGCCGCAAGGCGCTTTTTTTCATTCCTGAAAAAGTTTTAACGCGCTGTAACGGTAACGTAAACCGTATCCCGATAACGTCCCGCGCGCTGATAATTGACATCATCGACGACCACCCCCATCGTGAACCGTCGCTTACCCGAATAACTCTGCTGGTAACTGCGCTGATACATGCTGCTGGACGAGAAACGGTCACCATCGAATAAAATCTCGTAGGGTATCTGACTCCCACTGTCCTGTTGGTGAACCAGTGCTTTCTCTTCAGAAAATATGGTGACGTCGTAAAGACTGTTGCTGAACACACTCAAACGCCAGTCGGCGCGGGCACCGTCATTCAAACTACCCAATTCAACCTGATAATGTCCGCCGTGGCCTTGCACGCTGCTGTCAGAGTCTGACACATGAATGCTCACCATTGCCGGCATATAAAAGCCAACATCGAGGTATTTTTGCACCAAATTATGCTGACCATCCCGAGAACTCACCATCAACGCAGCAGAATAGGTACCGGAGGTGATCACCCGGTGACCGTCAATGCGCAGCCACAGGTTCAGACGCTGATGACCATGGTAATCAACCACCCATGACAATCTGCCGTCGACCGTACGAACCGGCAATGGCTTACGGTTGGTATCAAGCAGCGTTGCATCCAGTTCAACCCCGTTAGCCCCCTTAAGTTTAAAGGGGCCCGCGTCCACCGCCCCAAAAATCAGGGTGTCAATACACGGGCCTCCCTCCCGATACGCCTGCACCTTTATTGGCAATAAAATCTCATCATCAAAGCGCACCGAACTGTGCTGATTGATTTGCACATCAAAATCGCCGGTACACTGGTGAGGATATTGACTATTGGCCTGCGCATTAAGCGCAAACACCCCCACAAGTATAAACATGAACCACTTCATGGCTTCACCTCACTTACGGTAATAACCCCCGCATCAATTAAATTCTCTTCTGTTGCTGTCAGTACAACGTCAGCGGACAGGCCACCTATCACCAATTGGTATCGACCCGGCGCTATACCTTCGACCGCAAACCGCCCTCGCCGATTCGTGAAGACTTCGAGCACCCGCCCTTCTCCACGTAACTCTCCCCGTTCCAGACTTAACGGCTGCCCCAGATGATTGTATATATAACCAAGCACCAAATAGGCCGCGTCGGAACCTACCGTAATAACACGACCGGTCGTACTACCGCCGCTTGAGTCATACAAACCAGGCCCCCAGTTATAGCCCAGCGGCGCATCCGGCACGTTAACCAACACACTGGTTTCACTAAACGGTGCTCCAAGTGACACCATACCGGCTATGGTTTCACCCGCTTTTGCTTCAATCTCGCCCAGATAGTCCGGGTTTACCTGCACGGTACTGTTCGCCAGCGTATGGTGCTTGCGCACTAACGCAAAGGGCGTTTCGACAATACTTCCGACACCAACCTGACCATCGGCTATACCCAGGGTTGATGACAGTGCCGTACGATAAATGTCAAATTTCGCTCCTGACGCTAATTCCAGTTGCGATGCCGTCAACTCAGCTCGACCCCGATTACCAGTATAGCTTGCACTGGCACGTATATCGCGGATCTGAGCATTATCAATGCCATAGATTTCGTAGCCATAATTACCGACTCGGTTCCGATTTATGCGGCCATAGGAAAGTTGCGTCTGTTCCCGCCGATCATCGTATTCCGCCCGGCTACGGATCTGACTGCGAGAGTCATAGCCGTTCCAGGAGATACTGAAAAACACACCATCCTGCTGCTGCGTCAGCGGATCGATAAAGTTACTACGGTAGTACTCGGCGCTAAACAGCCACCCACGACGACGATAACTCATGCGCAGCGAATCAATGTCTATTTCCGTACCATCAACCGCTTCATAGCGCGAAACACTGGCTGTGAGATCCAGATCATCGTTAAAATAATAGCTGTAATCTGCGGTAAAACGTTTATCGTCCAATAGTGTCAATGGCACCATTGCCACGGTTGGAGCAAAATCGGACCGGGTTTCATAACTAAAACGCAAGTTGGGAGAGCTGTTATAACCACTCCCCCAAACCGAAAAACCCATATCAATGGAGGCCGCATAGCCGTCGTAACTTTCAATTTTCGAGTGCGACCCACGTAAGGTAACGACCCCCACGCTAAAGCCATAAGACAATGTAGTTCCGGCAATATGACCAAGGCTACTGAGTTCGGCATTGATACCCGCAGTAAAGGCATCACTAAAACCATAATCGTAGTAACCCGAGAGGGTTAATTCGTCCTCATAATCGTATGAGAACTCCTCAAACTCCGAAGCATACCCCAGCCGTAATGCAAAATCCGACAAGCCCTTACGCAATAAAGCACCACTGTAGAAGTTATCGAACTGAAACGTTTGCGTAGTGCCGTCTTCGAAGGTAGCAATAACCAGTACCTCATTTGCTCCGGACGTAAGCGGCAAATCATTCAACTCGTAACGACCCGGATTAAACTGCTGCCGCAGTACTGTGAACCCGTTCACCTGGATTTCAACATCGGCGCTGGAGGGCAAATAAAACTGTTGGGTGTTCCCCGGGCTGATTTCACGACGAGGTTGCAGTTCCCGGTATGCACGCGAAATGCCGATGCCGCCCATATTAAGACCACTGACATGACCACTGGTAAAGGTGGTTAAGTCACCGAGCTCGTAGCGCATCGGTTTGACGGGATCATCGTGATAAAGCGTAATTTCGCCGCGATAGAAGGTGTTATCTCCCTCATTGTCGCGGTCAGCAAACCCTGACCAGCGCATATTGACGCCGTCATAGCCCCCAAAGTTGACACTACCGAGCCATTCAAGCGCAACTTGGGTATCGGAGTCGATCGTTTCCGTTAACAAATTAAAACGGTTTAATGTTGCCCAGGATGCCGTTTCATCGGGTAATACCAATTCATTTTGGCCACCATAATCGAGCTCGGTAGGACGCAATGCCGTCCCCGCCAGCTTCAGGGTCAGGCTCATGTTTTGCACTGAAAAAGTAAGAAAAATACCGCTGTCTTCCAACGTTGACAGTGGAATCATGGACTGTTCATAGGTGCTGAGTCGTTGCAAGGTTTCATCATTGAGCAACCGTTTCATCGAATCAAGCAGAGAGTCCCGAACCACCGAGACAACCTCACCGGATTGAATACTGACGGCGATATCTTTTAAGTTTCTTTCATTGTAGGTAACCGGTAAATCGATAGCGTATTGCTGTGCGACACAAACAGGAACCGCAGCAGCAAATGATGCACTAACGATCGTCAGCCAGGCGGATGAACGCATCTTCAACTGTCCCTTGTTCGTGAATTGATGATAACGCCAGCCGGATGGTATGTGATGGCATTAAATAAGAAACTGGCAGTAGCTCGCGATACAGCGTCCACTCCACCACACGTTCTTCGCCATCGTTAATAAACAACTCACTGCCATTTAGGTTAACCACTTGGTTGCCTTCGTTACTCAATACCAGCTCACAGTGTTGCTGCGCGTCACATTCAAGACGTTGCTGCAGGCTTTCGATGCCTTGCTGCGGATTGACAAACAATAAGGTGGCGAAGTTAAACACCATATTAATCTCAGGTTGACCGTCGGCGTCGTTCTTCAACGGCAATTGCTTGAACACGATACGATAGGATTGAGTCTCTGCAATCCGTGGGTCACCAATGAATTGCGCCCGAAAAACTTGGTAAGATTTGGCGTTCACTTCGGTTTGTGGCGGCAGTACCAGAATGTCATCGGTTTCGACCAACTGCTCGGCCTGGTTTTCATCGAACGTCCGTTTGTAGATTTCCACTTCCAGTGCCAGCGTGGTGTCACTTGGATTAGCCACACGGTAGGTGACCCGGTTGTTACCGCTGCTTGCCAGAATTTCAGCTATCATCGGCTCAACCTCGTAGGCTTTCACCAATAAAGCGGTGAGCACGAGCAACCCGAACAATGATTTTTTTAGCATGGTTTTTTTCTTATTTTGGCGGAAAACGAGAGCCATCGCCCGAGGGCGATGGCTTTATTACGGATTAGTTTGGTGTGACAGTCACAGTGATTGTGTCACTGTAGTCACCCGCACGCTCATACCCTGTTGGAGCAGGAGATACAGTCAATGTCCGGCGGTGTAGGTCACCATTGGTGTTGTTACCTACCATGTTGCCGTTACCAGTCATTGAGTAGGGAGAAGTCAACGACACACCTACTGCAGCGCCATGATCCATGGTGTATGGAATGAAGCCGGCTTGTGGATCGTTGTTAAGGGCAAGTACACCACCATTTTGAGAGCTGTAGGTGATGGTTGGCATCGCTGCGGTGTTACACCAGAAACCGATACCAAATCCTGCGGTAGCAACGCCATCCAAAGCGATAGTTTTTGATGGGCCACTGCTGTTATCGACTTTACACACTTTTTCTACGGTACCATTGACAGAGAAAGAAGTGGTGTCGGTGTTATTCATATCCATCTGTTCAGCTAACGCTGCGGTGGAGGTGAGTAAGCTAACAGCGATAAGTGTTTTTACTGAATTTTTCATTGTTGCGAAATCCTAATTTTCGCAGCCCGGCTATCTTAGAAACGACTCAGAATACTCTGAGACCCGTGGCTTTCCGTCCCCACCTCGCGGTGGGTTTGGCTTACCTGAAGTCACCGTTAGTGCCTTCAGGTGACGAAATATTAATCAGCAATTTGCGATTCCGCCAGTAAGAAAATGAAGATTTTTTATAACAAATGGATAATATGTTGAATTTAAATTGAATTTTATTTACATAAAAACCTTACTATTGATCTGGATCAAAACAAACTACACCAGCTCTGTATCCTATAGTAGACAGGCCTCCGCGGTGAACACAGTGTTTTTTCTCACCGCTGAGCGCGCTAAGAACCGCGGAGAAAACCTTTTTAATGGAAAACCCGTTTGTTTGGGTTTGGTTGTTGGTACGGGTTTTGTGCCCATCACCCGCACCGCTGTTCATAACATCCGAAGGTTTTGATGTTTTAACAATAAAACCTCTGCGCTCTCCGCGCTCTTCGCGGTGAACATGCGCTACTTCCAGCGTAAATAAAACACAGCCGGTATCAACAGCATGGATACCAGCGGAGCGAGGATCATCCCGCCCACCATAGGTGCTGCTATCCGTTGCATAACTTCGTTACCAATACCGCTGCCGAGCATGATCGGCAATAGCCCGATAACAATGGTAGCCACCGTCATTGCCTTAGGTCGTACTCGCAACACCGCCCCTTCCTCAATCGCAGCCTGCAATTGCGGGCGCTGCTGACCCACGCCTTTCCAGGCGTTATTCAGATACAGCAACATCACCACACCAAATTCGGCGGCAACCCCGGCCAACGCAATCATGCCCACGATCACCGCCAATGACAGGTTGTAATCCAGCCAATACAGCAACCATAAACTGCCGGTCAACGCCAGCGGTAATGTCGCAATCACCAGCAATGCCTGCCCCATCGAACGGAAGGTCAAGTAGAGCAAAATCACGATCAAGGCCAATGTCAGCGGAATGATCTCTTTTAAATCCGCCTCGACTTGTTGCATGGACTCAAACTGCCCGGTCCAGCTCCAGCTATAGCCCGTTGGCAATGACAACTGCGCCAGCTCATCGCTGACGGCAGCAATGTAATCACTGACCGTCACGCCTTTCGCCGGTTCGATAAAGATCCAGCTACTGAGCCGCGCATTTTCACTTTTTAATACCGCCGGCCCGGACGTTAAATCAATCTCAGCAACATCGGACAGTGTCAGCCAACGACCGTCAGCCGAGCGGATCGGTAACTCACGTAACTTATCGATATGATCCCGTGTCTCGCGCGGGTACCGAAGGTTAATCGGAAAGCGCTCGTTGCCCTGTACCGAGGTGGCAATATTACTGCCGCCGACGGCCTGCATTAAATGCTGCTGAATATCCGCCTGTGATAAGCCAAATCGGGCCGCTTCGCGCAGTTTAGGCAATACTTCGATATAGCGTCCGTCGGCCGCGCGTTCGGCGATCACCGAGCCGGTTTCCGGTAACTCCGCCAGTACCCCTTCAATGTCGGTCGCCAGTTTCTGAATGCGGGCAAACTCGGCACCGCTTACCTTGATCGCCAACGGCGTTTTAACGCCGGTAGCAAGCATTTCGATGCGCGTCCGGATCGGCATCACCCAGGCATTGGTCAAACCCGGAATCTGCACCATCGCATCGAGCTCATCCATCACGTCATCAATGGTTTTCCCTGCCGGCCACTGTTCTTCCGGCGTTAACGTGATGCTGGTCTCAATCATCGTTAACGGCGCGGGATCGGTGGCTGTGTCCGCCCGCCCAATCTTACCAAACACCCGTTTTACCTGCGGATGCTGAGCAATCAGTGCATCGGTCTGCTGGAGCAGTTCACTGGCCTCGTTCACGCTAATGCCCGGTAACGTGGTCGGCATGTACATGAGGTCACCTTCATACAATGGCGGCATCAGTTCATAGTCTAATTTTTGCCACGGATACCAGGCCGACGCCGTGATGCCGATACACAGCACAATCAGCAATTTGGGCCAGCGCAACGTCATGTTCAGCAACGGCCGATACAGCCAAATCAGCAATCGCGTCAACGGGTTACCGGTTTCCGCCGGGATTTTTCCCCGCACCAGTAACGCTATCAATACCGGGATCAACGTCACTGCCAGTACCGATGCGGCACCCATCGCCAATGTCTTGGTGTAAGCCAGCGGTTCGAATAAGCGCCCTTGTTGCCCTTGGAGGGCAAAAACCGGAATGAAGCTTACGGTTATCACCAACAGCGAGAAAAATAGCGATGGCCCGACTTCCGAGCAGGCATCGGTGATCAAACGCCAGCGTTGCGCACCTTGCGCCGGTTTATCGTCATTTTGTTGCTGGTAATGATGCAAGTGCTTATGGGCGTTTTCTATCATCACAATGGCCGCGTCAACCAACGCCCCTATCGCAATCGCAATACCGCCCAAACTCATGATGTTGGCACTGATGCCCAAGCCATTCATGATCCAGATCGCCAACAATACCGACAGCGGCAGGCTGACCACCGCCACCAACGCGGAACGCGCATGCCAGAGGAACAGGACGCAAACAATGGCCACCAGCGCCATCTCTTCGATCAGTTTGGTGGTCAGGTTATCTACGGAAGCCTGTATCAGTTCCGATCGATCATAGGTGGTCACCAGCTCAACACCTTCCGGCAAGCCCTGCTGCAATTGTTCGAGCTTGGCTTTGACGTTGTCGATGGTTTGCAAGGCATTAGCACCGTAGCGCATCACCACAATGCCGCCGACCACTTCACCATCACCATCAAGTTCAGCGACACCACGTCGCACTTGTGGTCCCAGCCGCACATCGGCAATGTCTTCCAGTAGCAGCACACCGTCGTTGCCGGAAGCCTTCAGCAACGGCAATTGCCGCAGATCCTCAATGGACTGCAGGTAACCAAGACCCCTTACCATATACTCGGCTTCGGCCATTTCGACCACCGAACCGCCGACTTCCGAATTGGCTTGCTGTATGGCCTGTTCAACGTCGGTTAATGACAGCTGATATTGGTGCAACGTGCGCGGGTCAACAACCACCTGATAGGTCTCAACCATACCGCCCACCCGGGCAACTTCCGCGACGCCTTCAACGCTCTGCAATTCCTGCTGCAAAAACCAGTTCTGTAAACGCGTCAACTCGCCCAGGTTGTGTTGACCGCTGTGGTCGACCAGCGCGTACTGATAAATCCAGCCAACCCCGGTTGCATCGGGTCCAAGGCTTGGTTGTACCGCCTCTGGTAACTGGCTTTGCGCCTGATCCAGGTATTCGATGACCCGGCTACGGGCCCAGTAAGGGTCGGTGCCTTCCTCAAAGATGACGTAAACGTAAGAGTCGCCGAAAAATGAGAAGCCCCGTACCGACTTGGTATTGGGGACAGACAACATCACACTCGACAATGGATAGGTCACTTGCTCTTCGACCACGGCCGGCGCCTGCCCCGGGTAACTGGTCTTAACAATCACCTGGACGTCGGACAAATCCGGAATCGCATCCAGCTTAGTCTGTTGCAACGACTTCCAGGCTAAAAAACTTAACGCTGCAAAAAGCAGCAGCACCAGCATCGAGTTACGCAACGATGCCTGAATGATCCGCGTTAACATCAGTGGCCTCCGTGGTCATGTTGCATCGCTGGCATTGCCTCAGCATCCGGCTGCAGGCCCCGTAATGACGCTTCCGAATCGAGTAGAAACTGGCCGTTGGTGACCACACGCTCGCCTTCCTGAAGACCTTCCCGGATAACGATATCATCACCAATACGCAAACCCGTCGTGACTTTTCGCACGGCAAACGCCTGTTCATTCGTCTGCACGATGACACGGTTATTTTTTTGCGTCTGGATCAGGCTTTTCACCGGGATAACTAAAGCGTTCTCGATAGTATCCAGCTCGATACGGCCGCTCGCCCAAATGCCCTCGCGCAAGTTATCGATGGACGCATCGACCGGAACCCGGGCGGTTATCGTTTGTGTGCTCTGGTCAACTTGCGGGTAAAGATAATCAATGCGGTTCATCCAGTGGCCGTCAATTTGTTCCGAGCTAAGGTGTACCATTTGCCCGACAGCGAGCTGATCGGCATAACGTACCGGCACATCCAGCATAAACCACAGCTGCTCGTCACCACTGATGGTCATCAACTCAAGTCCGGGATTAACGTACATACCTTGCTGGATATTGAGCTCCGTCACATAACCGGACTTTGGTGCGAAATAATCCACCTCGTAGCGCGTCTCGCCACTTTTCTCCAATTGCGCGATCTGCGCCTCGGTCATACCCAGCAGCCGCAATCGCTGCTGGCCACGTTGCTTGAACTGTTGCTGACGCTGCGAGTTACCCACTTGCGCCAACGAGTTTAGTAATTGCAGATAGTCATCCTGTGCCACCACCAGGTCCGGTGCGTAAACACGATACAGTTTGTCGCCTTTATCCACCCACTGGCCTTCGATGTCGGCGTATAACTCTTCGATCCAACCTTCTGCACGAGCATGCACGTGGTATTTGGCAGACTGTTGCCAGCTCACTTGTGCTTGCGCCGAGATACTGGGGGTGACGTTTTTACGTTCAACCACAGCGGTCGTTACCCGTAGCGCCTGTTGCTGTTTCACCGGCACCGTAAAATCTCGCGAGCGATCCGTATCCGACTCTGACCTCTCGCTCATGTCATTGGACGGTTGCTGCGATTGCGGCCGTGCTTCCGTTTTCTTCTGAACCAAGTCCATGCCACAGATTGGGCACGTACCGGGTTCATCTTTCACGATTTGGCTGTGCATCGGGCAGACGTACTGCACGTCCTGCTCGTTAAAGGGGTCGTTGTCAGTGCTTTGCTGATGCTGATGTTGACTGTGGTCCTGAGCTAACGCAAGCGGCGCGCTAACCGTAGAAAGCAGCGCCAACAGCGTCAACGCTAACAATAAAACTCGCATGGTATTCCACCTTCTGATTGTGCATAAAAAACGTACTTCGGGTTATGCAACCATCAATTTCGGTGGACGAATAAGACGTTCATTGCGCTGCCAGAGGGCCATCTCGCGACGCTCAAACAGGGTAAAGAATGATGTTGAGGGGAATTGGGTCAGTAAACTGACTAAGCCAATTTGGCCAGCACAGTGTTGTTCACAATGCTGGCAAAATGAGCTTTCTTGTTCGCACGAGGCGGATATCGTTGCTTGCTCGGCCTCGTCACAGCAGTCATGCGATTCGCCGACCTCCTGAGACATAACACTTACGGTATCTGCCATTGGCATAGCGTGCATTGCCGGCGAGGAAAAGCTCCCCGCCAGCAGCGCCACAATCAATGTCAAAACAACCGTAAGTGTTTTCATAGTCGTTAGTCTAACAGAGCGCTTACCAAATCGTCACGCGATTTTCCGGCGCCACGTACAGCTCGTCACCCTGCTTCACCTCAAAGGCTTCGTAGAAAGCCGGAACGTTGACCACGGTACCGTTAACACGGTACTCGGCCGGTGAATGCGGATCACTCATGACTTGCTCGCGGATCGCGTCTTCGCGGTACTTACCACGCCATACCTGCGCCCAACCGATAAAGACACGTTGTTCGCCGGTAAAGCCATCCAGTTCCGGTGCCGGTTCGCCGTTGAGCGATTTTTTATACGCTTCATAAGCGATGGTTAAGCCGGCCAGGTCACCGATGTTTTCACCCAGCGTCAGGTCGCCGTTAATGTTCAGACCTTCAATCGGCTCGTATTGGCTAAACTGTTCAGACAACTGCTGACCACGCTCATCAAAGGCTTCACGATCGGCATCGGTCCACCAGCTTTCCAGGTTACCATCGCCATCGTATTTAGAACCCTGGTCGTCAAAGCCGTGACCCATCTCGTGGCCGATAACCGCGCCAATACCGCCGTAGTTGACCGCCATTTCTGCGTTCATATCAAAGAACGGAGGCTGCAAAATACCGGCCGGGAAGACGATTTCATTACGTACCGGGCTGTAATAGGCGTTCACCGTCTGTGGCGTCATACCCCAGTCTTCTTCATCAACAGGACCACCGATTTTGGCGATTTCTTCCTGATAGTTGAATTCTGCGTAGGCTTTGTAGTTACCGACCAGATCGGTTGCCGAAATTTGCAGATCGCTGTAGTCGCGCCACTCGTTCGGATAACCCACTTTCGGATCGAACTTAGCCAGTTTGTCTAAGGCTTTTTCCTTGGTCTCGTCGGTCATCCACTCAAGGTTGCGAATCGATTCTCCATAGGCTTCACGCAAGTTTTCGATCAACACTTCCATTTTCTGCTTGGCTTCCGGCGGGAAGTATTCTTTCACATAAACTTGCCCCAGTACTTCGCCCAGGATGCCGTTAGTGGCGTCAACACCGCGCTTCCAGCGTGGTTCTTGTTCAGGGATACCGCGCAGCGTTGAGCCATAGAAGGCAAATCGGCGCTCACCGAACTCTTCACTCAGGATGGGGGCGGCATCGTTAACCATGCGGAAACTTAAATAGTCTTTCCAGGTTTGCAAATCAACGTCGGTAAACAACTCACCAAACGCTTCAAAATACGACGGCTGACGAATGACCATAGCCTCTACGTCGCTCAATCCTGCCGTTTCTACCCAAGCCGAGAAATCAAAATCACCCAGCATATCGGCAACTTCTGCTACGGTCTTTTTGTTATAGGTTTTATCGGCATTGCGGCTTTCGACCCGTGACCATTGAATTTCAGCCAGTTGGGTTTCTAACTTCAGGATGCGTTCTGCCGCCGCTTCCGCATCTGCCACACCGGCCATCGCCAGAATGTCAGCGGCGTAGTCCTGGTAAGCATTACGGAATTCTTCGAATTTCTCATCGTCTTTCAAGTAGTAATCGCGATCCGGCAGACCCAGGCCCGATTGGGACACGTACATCGCATTGACTTGCGGATCTTTGGCATCCGGATAAACATAAAAGCCAAACGGTGTTGAGACACTTTGGCGACTGAAACGCGCCATATGTTCGGCGACTGCAGAGTGACTGTCCAGCGCGGCAATGGCATCTAGGTCGCTTTGGATCGGCTTAACACCCAACTCATTCAGTGTTTCGACGTCCATGTACGCGTTGAAGAAATCACCGACTTTGCGCTCATTAGAACCCGCTTCCGGGTTTGAATTAGCGGCCTTTTCAATGATGTCACGTAAGCGCTTCTGGTTCTGTTCACGCAAATCGTAGAACGCACCAATCGAAGAGCGATCGGAAGGAATTTCTGTGCGCTCAATCCAGGCACCGTTCACATGACGATACAAATCGTTCTGTGGCTTAACACTGTGGTCAAAGTTCTCTAAAAAGACACCGGACGACAACTGTTGTTGTTGCTGTTGCTCGGCACTCGCCTGTTGGTTGTTCTCATTTTGCGCTTGTTGTGGTGAACAGGCTGACAACGCCAGCGCCATTGATACACTGGCAGCGACAGTAGCTAATTTCAGTTTCATTATGTTTTCCCTGGTTTTCTTGTTCTAATCGTGTTTTAAGGATTTATCCGTAAACAAATAGTCTTTTAGCTCTTCATCAAACTTCGGATCTTTGCGTCGGATCCACTCCAACATCATCGCTGCATGCTCTTTTTCCTCATCGCGGTTATGAATTAACACCGCTTTAAGTTCTTCGTCCTTGCACACATCGATACGTTGGTTGTACCAATCGACCGCTTCCAGCTCCTCCATCAGTGAAATGATGGCTCGGTGCATGTCACGCGTTTCGTCGGATAACAGCTCGTAGGGTTCGTGGTATCCTTCGTTGGCCATAACAGCCTCCTTAGTTTGGGGTTGAGTCTATGTTAGACAACTTTGTAAAATTATCGCATTGTTACGCGACACGCAAAGAAAAACGGCCGCATTCGCGATGAATGCGGCCGTTTTACCGTTCATTAAACGTAACAGTCTGTTACTTTTTCTTTTTCGCCTTTGGATTCGGCATGTCCGTAATCGAACCTTCCTGAATCTCAGCGGCCAGACCGACTGACTCATGCAGCGTTGGGTGAGCGTGCACGGTCAAAGCGATGTCTTCGGCATCACAACCCATTTCGATGGCCAGGCAGACTTCACCCAGCAGCTCGCCGGCATTGCTGCCGCACATAGCACCACCGATAATGCGGTTGTTCTTATCAAAGATCAGTTTAGTCATACCCTGTTGCGCATTAGAGGCAATGGCACGACCTGATGCTGACCAAGGGAAGGTGACCACATCGTATTCGATGCCTTTCTCTTTCGCTTCTTTTTCAGTAACACCTGCCCATGCTACTTCTGGGTCAGTGTACATGATCGAAGGAATGACTTTAGGCTCGAAGAAATGCTTCTTACCAGAAATCACCTCGGCAGCAACGTGAGATTCGTGTACGGCTTTGTGCGCCAGCATTGGCTGACCAACGATATCGCCAATGGCGAAGATGTGGTCAACGTTGGTACGCATTTGGCTGTCAACGTTGATGAAACCGCGCTCATCCACTTTCACACCGGCTTTGTCAGCGTCAATTTTGTTACCATTCGGCGCTCGGCCAACGGCAACCAGAACTACGTCGTACTTAACCGGTTTCTCTGGCGCGTTCTTGCCTTCAAAGGTCACGTAAATGCCGTCTTTCTTGGCTTCAACGTTGGTCGCCTTGGTGCTCAGCATGATGTTTTCAAAGCGGCCTTTGATTTGCTTATTGAAGCTCTTGATAATATCGGCGTCAGCAGGTGGTACAAGCTGGTCGGTCATTTCGACAACATCCACTTTAGAACCCAGCGATGCGTAAACCTGACCCATTTCCAGTGCGATAATACCGCCGCCTAACAACAACATTTTCTTCGGAATTTCTTTTAATTCCAGCGCGTCAGTAGAATCCCATACGCGCTCATCGTCATGCGGTACAAACGGCAGTTTGATTGGTTGTGAACCGGCCGCAATGATAGCGTTATCAAATTCAACGGTGGTTTCACCGTCATCACCTTCTACTTTGATGGTGTTGCTGCCGGTAAATTTGCCGTAACCATTAACGACTTTGACTTTACGCATTTTCGACATCTGACCTAAGCCACCGGTCAGCTGGCCAACGACTTTTTCTTTATGCTTACGCATTTTTTCCAAGTCGATTTTTGGCTCACCAAATTCAATGCCTTCAGCCGCAAGATTTTTTGCTTCTTCGATGTGCTTGGTCATGTGCAGCAGTGCTTTTGACGGGATACAGCCAACGTTCAGGCAAACACCGCCTAAGGTGCTGTAACGCTCGATCAAAACAACATCAAGGCCTAAGTCGGCGGCACGGAAAGCTGCCGAGTATCCGCCTGGGCCTGAACCTAACACCACTACCTGTGTCTTAATTTTGTCGCTCATGTTAACCCCTTGTTTGTTACGGCTGGTTGAGCCACCAGCCGAGGTCAGTCAACGCTAAAAAGTGGCGCTATTGTAGCGCGAATTGTTTCGTATTTCTTGTGCAAAATGATCGTAGCTCGTGCCACTGGCACGAGACTTACAATACCAATTTGCGAATGTCGCCCAGCACCTGACTGAGGTAGCTGGTAAAGCGCGCGGCTTCCGCGCCGTCGATCACACGGTGATCGTACGACAGTGACAATGGCAACATCAGTCGCGGCTCGAACTCTTTGCCATTCCATTTCGGCTTCATCTCGTTACGTGAAACCCCCAGAATAGCAACGTCCGGTGCATTAACAATCGGCGTAAAGGCCGTACCGCCAATGCCACCCAAACTTGAGATAGAGAAACAACCGCCCTGCATGTCAGCGGCTTTCAATTTGCCGTCTCGTGCTTTGGCACTGATCTCAACCAGTTCTTCGGATAGTTCGTAAATGCCTTTTTTATCCACATCACGAATAACCGGAACCACCAGGCCGTTTGGTGTATCAACCGCAATACCGATGTGTACATATTTTTTCATGTACAGCGACTCACCCGACTCTGACAAGCTCGAGTTAAAGGTCGGGAACTCGCGCAACGCTTTGGCACAGGCTTTCATGATAAACACCAACGGTGTGATCTTGAAGCCAAGATCTTTCTTCTTCGCCACCTCGTTCTCGGATTTACGGAAGTTTTCCAGCTCGGTGATATCCGCTTCGTCAAACTGCGTAACGTGCGGGATGGTTACCCAGTTACGGTGCAGATTAGGGCCAGATTTACGTTGAATCCGCGACAATTGCACTTCTTCGACTTCACCAAACTTGCTGAAATCAACTTTTGGCGCATCGATGACCTGCAGACCGCCACCGCCCTGGCCAGTTGCACCCGCAACCGCTTTCGGACGCGACAGTTCGTACTTAACGTAGTCTTGTACGTCTTCTTTCAGGATACGCCCTTTTGGTCCATTGCCTTTGACCTGGGACAGATCCACACCAAATTCGCGGGCAACGCGACGTACCGCCGGTGACGCATGAATGACGTGCTTATCTTTGCGCTCAGTCGGGTGATCCGGTACCGGCGGCTGACGCTCGGTGGTTGGCGTCGCACGCGAGCTACTGTCTGACGAATCGTCTTGTTTTGGCTTGTCTTTCGATTCGCTTTTCTCGGTGCTCTCTGTGTTCTCTGTGGTTTGCTCTTGAGAACGCTCAGACGCATCCGCAGTGTCCGCCGAACCGCCAGCCACTCTCAGCTTAGCAATGACCGACCCCTGCGAGACTTTATCACCCTCTTTTACCAACATCTCAACGATCTCGCCGTCATCAGGACACGGCACATCCATCGTTGCTTTATCGGTTTCAAGCGTAATCAAGCCATCTTCTTTGGCAACGCTGTCACCTTTCGAGACCAGGATTTCAATGATTTCGACGTCTTCTTCATCACCGATATCCGGGACTTCCACGTCAATCACTTTGGCTTCGCCAGCGCTCGCCTTGCGGTCAGAATCCGAGCTTTCTTTTGCTTCGTCTTCTGGCTCAGCCTTGCTTTCTGCCTCAGCCTTATCGTCGCTTTTTTCATCGCTGTTTGCTGTGTCGTCAGTGCTCTCTTCGGTTGCCTCGTCGGCATCGTCCGAGGAGCCCGCATCCGCCGCTTCGACCAGCGCCAGCACGTCACCTTCGCTGATGGTATCGCCTTCCTTAACCTTCAGCTCGACGATTTTACCGCCGGCTGAAGCAGGGATATCCATGGACGCTTTGTCACTCTCGACGGTGACAATACCGTCTTCTTTTTCGACGGTATCACCAACGCTGACTAACAATTCAATGACTTCGACTTCTTCACCGCCCACGTCAGGGACTTTGAGTTCGATTGTATCGGCCATCTCAGTACTCCTTATGCGTTACGTGGGTTGATTTTGTCGACATCGATACCGAAGTCTTTGATCGCTTTTGCGAGCACTTTCTTGTCGATATCACCGGCATCAGCCAGTTCTTTCAGTGCCGCCACAACGATGTACTCCGGACTTACTTCAAAGTGCTTACGCAAATTGCTGCGACTGTCCGAACGACCAAAGCCATCGGTACCCAGCACACGGTAAGAGGTCGGTACCCACGCACGAACCTGATCAGCGTACAGCTTCATGTAATCCGTTGCTGCTACCGCCGGACCTTTCGCGTCTTTCATCACTTTGGTGATGTAGGCTTCTTTACTGTCTTTATCGGCATGCAGCATGTTGTGGCGATCAACGTCCAGACCATCACGAGCCAATTCATTAAACGACGTTACACTGTATACCGTTGAGTTAATGTCAAACTGCTCAGCCAGCATGTCAGCGGCTTTACG
Source organism: Idiomarina sp. OT37-5b (assembly GCF_002968395.1). Taxonomy (NCBI): domain Bacteria; kingdom Pseudomonadati; phylum Pseudomonadota; class Gammaproteobacteria; order Alteromonadales; family Idiomarinaceae; genus Idiomarina; species Idiomarina sp. OT37-5b. The sequence goes on along the minus strand of NZ_CP027188.1, from coordinate 379,654 downwards.
CACTTGTTGCAGGATAGTACCGCTACCCAGTAACTGCACATCGCCTTTGGCTTTGTTCTTCGCCTTGACGTTGTCCAGTACGTAAATACCTTTAAGGATGCCTTCTTCAGCTCCTTCCGGCATTTCCGGCTGCTGGTAGTTCTCGTTCATTACCGTCAGGTAATAGAACACGTTTTCCTGGTCTTCGTACATACGCTTAAGACCGTCGTGTACGATAACCGCAATTTCATAGCCGTAGGTTGGATCATAGCTGATGCAGTTAGGTACCGTACCAAACAGAATGTGGCTGTGGCCATCCTGGTGCTGCAGACCTTCACCGTTCAGCGTTGTACGACCCGCGGTACCGCCAATCAGGAAACCACGAGTTTGGCTGTCACCGGCAGCCCAGACCAGGTCACCGACACGCTGGAAGCCAAACATTGAATAGTAAATGTAGAACGGGATCATCGGCTCATTGTTCAGTGAGTAGCTGGTACCCGCTGCCACCCACGATGCCATCGCACCCAGTTCGTTAATACCTTCCTGGATAACCTGACCTTTTTTGTCCTCACGATAGTAAGCAACCTGATCAGCATCTTGTGGTGTGTATTTTTGACCGTGGTGTGCATAGATACCCACCTGACGGAACAAGCCTTCCATGCCAAAGGTACGCGCTTCATCCGGAATGATCGGGACAATTCGCTTACCAATTTTCTTATCTTTCAACAACGCCGTCAGCACACGGACAAATGCCATGGTCGATGAAATTTCGCGATCGCCGGAACCTTTAAGAACCGCATCGAAGGCTTTCAGCGCAGGCAGTTCCAGTTCAACGTCACTTTGCGCACGGCGCACAGGCATATAACCGCCCAATGCTTCGCGACGCTCTTTCATGTACTTCATTTCGTCGCTGTCTTCGTCGAACTTGTAGTACGGCAGGTCTTCCAGCTCACCGTCCTTGAATGGAATGTTGAAGCGGTCACGCAAGTGCTTGATCGCGTCCATGTCCATTTTCTTAACCTGGTGCGCAATGTTTTTACCTTCACCCGCGGCGCCCATGCCATAACCTTTAACGGTTTTCGCCAGGATCACCTGTGGACGATTTTTGGTGTTCACCGCTTTGTGGTACGCCGAGTAAACTTTCACCGGATCGTGGCCACCACGGTTCAGACGCCAGATATCCTCATCGGACAGGTTCGCCACCATTTCTTCAGTTTCAGGGTATTTACCGAAGAAGTGTTCACGAGTGTACTTGCCGCCTTTGGCTTTAAAGTTCTGGTAGTCACCGTCAACGGTTTCTTCCATCAACTGACGCAACTTACCTTCGGTGTCCCGGTACAACAACGGATCCCAGTAACGGCCCCAAATCACTTTGATCACTTCCCAGCCGGCACCACGGAAGGTTCCTTCCAGCTCTTGAATGATCTTACCGTTACCACGCACCGGGCCGTCCAGGCGCTGCAGGTTACAGTTAATCACGAACGTCAGGTTATCCAACTCTTCGCGCGCTGCCAGGCTGATAGCACCCAAGCTTTCCGGCTCATCGGTTTCACCGTCGCCCATAAAGCAGTATACGCGTTGATTTGAACAGTCTTTAATACCACGGTCAGTCAGGTACTTCAGGAACCGCGCCAGGTAAATGGCTTGAATCGGACCAAGCCCCATAGATACCGTCGGGAACTGCCAGAAGTCCGGCATCAAGTTTGGATGCGGGTACGAAGGCAGGCCTTTGCCTTCAACTTCCTGACGGAAATTGTTTAATTGCTCTTCGGTCAGACGTCCTTCAATAAAGGCTCGGCCGTAAATACCCGGCGACGCATGGCCCTGAATGAACAGGAAGTCACCGCCGTCACCGTTACTCGGCGCACGGAAGAAATGGTTAAAGCCTACGTCATACAGCATCGCCGACGAGGCAAAGCTAGCAATGTGACCACCCAGCTCTTCGCCTTTTTGCGAGGCACGCAATACCATCATCACGGCGTTCCAGCGAATCGCTGAACGGATACGTGCTTCCATGGTTTGGTTGCCCGGCATGGTCGGTTCCTGGCTGGCAGGAATCGTATTCAGGTATGACGTTGTTGGACGATACGGCAAATACGCACCATTGCGGCGCGCTTTATCGATTAATTGCTCCAACAAGAAGTGGGCGCGCTCGGGGCCTTCGGCATCAAGCACACCCTCAAGAGCGTCTAGCCACTCCTGAGTTTCCTGCTGGTCAACGTCTTTGTTTAATTCTTCACTCATAGCTATTCCTTACCGTTACGTTATTCAGGAACGACGCAGCGAGCGTTGGATGCGTGACTGTTCCTTGGTCATTTCCAACAATGCCTGTTCAATATAGGACAAATGTTGATGACACGCATCCCGCGCCTGCTCCGGTTGCCCCCCAATAATTGCCGCAGCAATCTGGGAGCGATGTTGATTGAGCTGCTCAATAACCTCGGGGTTTTGAGCCAGTATTTCTAAATTTTGTTTGATGTTTTCCGCGAGCAATTCTTGCATTCCCATCACCACATGCAGTAACACCACATTGTGGGATGCTTCTGCGATACGTAAGTAAAAACTCACTAACGCATCAACTTGCGCATCAATATCACCCGCTTGTGATTCAATGATGTTATTGATACTCAGTTTGATCCGATCCAGATCGGAATCGGTTCCTCTCAACGCCGCATAAAACGATGAGATACCCTCTAAGGCGTGACGAAACTCCAGCAGGTCAAATTGCGACTCCGGATGTTTCGCCAGCAACTCAAACAAAGGGGTAGTCACCTTGTCATTCAAGGTATCGGTAACATAAGTGCCGCCGCCTTGACGACGATCAACTAAGCCTTTGGCTTCGAGCTTTTGAATCGCCTCGCGCAGCGATTGTCTGGACACATTAAATTGCTGCGCCAGATCGCGCTCTGACGGGAGTTTTTGGCCGGCAACGAAGCGCCCGTCAACGATCATCGCTTCAATTTCGGCAACGATCTGGTCGGAAATTTTCGTTACTTTTATTTGCTGAAACGGCAAAATGCGCGACTCTCCCGATAGTTCGATAAATCGTTAGGTAAATTGGTCTGACCAAACAGTGCGGTTATTTTAATCCATAACGGCCTATAACCCAAATTTTTTCTGGTCTGGTATGACCTGCGCAGAATGATAATTTGCGTTAATGCAGTCCGCCGGACAACGTCAGCAACGCGATAACACACAACCACACCAACTGTTGTCGCTTCATTAATCCCAACTGCGCGGTGACCGCATCGGTTTTATCATCCGGGTGATGGGGAAGATCCTCCGCTTTAGCAATAAGGTTTGCGAGAATCCGGTCATTGGGACGGTTGAAGTCGGTTAATGAGGCCAGCCAAACCGGCAAGGCGCGAGAAAAATGGCCAACCACCAGCAATCCCAAACCGGTCAGTCGAACCGGAATAAAGTCGACGGCCCAGCGGATGCGATCAAGGGGCAACGCGCTAAATTGCGATTGATACTGTACCTGAGCGCTGCGGATAGAAGCGTACGCTAAGGCACCAAAAACCCCAAACACCACAAAAAAGAAAATGATAGCGACGTAATATTGGTAGTTTAACCAGCATACGGTGTCTTCAACAGCACGCGTATCATCGTGACCGGCGAACGCCTGCAACTGCTGTTCTTGCCGCTCCGTTGGCTCGCCTTTGTTGGCCGCTTTTAAATACTGTTTATAGGCGTTTCGCGCCGGCTGACAGCTACAAGCCACCAATAAGGCAATGATACCACCGATAAAGGTCACCAATAGATTGTCGAGCCAACTGACCAATAGTCCTGCCGCCAACGCTGGTAACAACAACCACAGCATTTGCACCCATGGCTTTTGTAGCTGCTGCTGGTAACGGCTCGCGGCGAGTTTTTGCTGGCTCCAGTCAAGCCAACGGCCAAGCAGAAAATCCATCTGCCAGAAAGCGGGTAGATGCGTAACACGCTCAATACTTAGCGCTATCAGCAGTGCGATGAGGATCATATCCTCTCCTTAGTCAGTTGCTGCAGAAAGTGTGTCCAGTCAAAGCCTTGGCCCGGATCCGTTTTACGTCCGCGGGCGATGTCTTCATGGCCGACAATACGACCTGAACGAATGCCCGGATAGTCCTGCATCAAGGCCTGCGTCACCGAGACCAACTGTCGATATTGTGCCTCAGTATAAGCCTCTTTATCCGTCCCTTCCAATTCTATGCCGATGCTATAATCGTTACAACGCTTGCGCCCGCAGAAGCTGGATTTACCGGCATGCCAGGCACGTTTATCAAAACCAACGTATTGCTCGATATGGCCGTTACGACGAATGACGAGGTGTGCGGAGACCCTTAATCCGATCAACGGTTCCAGCGCGCTACCCGGTGCTGGTTTTAGTGTGCCCATAAATAACTGTTCAACAAAGGGGGTGCCGTACTCGCCTTCCGGCAAACTGATACAGTGGATCACCAGTAAACTGATGTCCGCCGGGTCGGGGCGTTCATCGAAATGAGGTGAGGGTCGTCGGTCGACGCTCTCCAGCCAATGGTTTTTGATGCTATGTCTTTTCACCGCGGTCGCAAACAGGTAAAGTTTGCCCCCTAGTATCGTCATTGTGCTGATAAAGGTAAAGTCGTCATGGAAGTGTTGTCCCAATCCGAACTGCAATCGCTGCAACAACAAGTTACTCTGGCATTACAGGAGGACTTATCAGCGGTCGATGCCGATTACGATATTACCGCACAGTTAATCGCCGCAGACAGCCATAGCAATGCGACCATTATTACCCGCGAAGACATGGTCATGTGCGGCGTGGCCTGGGTCAACGAAGTATTTCAACAGTTGGATGAGCGCGTTGCCATTGACTGGCAAGTCAGCGATGGCGAGGCGGTCAAGGCCGGTACCGTGTTGTGCAAACTCAGCGGCCCCAGCCGCTCGCTACTGACCGGCGAGCGCACGGCTCTGAACTTTCTGCAGACGCTGGCAGCCACCGCCACGTTAACGGCTCAGTACACCGCCTTACTTGAGGGTTCAAACACGCGCTTACTCGATACTCGCAAAACCCTGCCCGGCTTAAGACTGGCGCAGAAGTACGCCGTTCGTTGCGGTGGCGGTAAGAACCACCGTATTGGTTTGTACGATGCCTACCTGATCAAGGAGAACCACATTGCAGCCTGTGGCGGTATCGCTAAAGCGATCGCCAGCGCGCGTCAGTTGCATGCCGATAAACCGGTCGAAGTGGAAGTGGAAAACCTGGATGAGTTTACCCAGGCACTCGACGCTCAGGCGGATATTGTCATGCTTGATAATTTTTCATTAGCTGATATTGAACGCGCCGTTGCCATCAATCAACAACATGCTCACCCGGCTAAGCTGGAGGTGTCCGGCAACATCACGGATGCCCGTCTGCATGAACTGAAAGCCACCGGTGTTGATTTCATTTCCTCCGGCGCACTGACCAAAAACGTGCAAGCCATTGACTTGTCCATGCGGATAAGCTGATCTCGTACGAAACAATAGAGTTGCCGGTAACAGCAGCCTCTACCATGCTTGCGGTTTTCATCATTGGAAACCGCTATGCTCATAACACACGCCCGCCCTGCGCTTAAACCCGCCTTCAGCCTGATCGAGCTGATGGTTGTGGTTGCCATTATCGGTATCCTCTCCTCTTTCGCGGTACCGGCTTACCATCATTACACCCAACGCGCCAAAGCCGCTGAAGCAATACAACATGCGCAGCCGATGCAACTGGCGATTGCGCTGTGTTGGCAGGTTGAAGGCAGCCTCGACCGCTGCAACCGCCCTGGACAACGAGGGCTACCAAACCTTCCGCTGCCGTTGCCGGACTCGCTGAGCGACTTTCAAGTGCTTGATTCAGCGTCCATTCAGTTGGAACTGCGCGAAGTCACTCAAGACAACACGGCCGTTGTGGTCGAGTTAAGTCCGCAACTGCAGCAAGGCATGCTGAACTGGATAACCCGCTGTTCAGACTACGCATCAGGACGCTCAGCCGTAGCGGCTTGCCAGGCAGATTTACGTCAATGATCGGCGGTGAATTTGTCAGTCTGCCGCGGCAACAGCTCGAGCCGGAACAACAACTGGCTTTGGCGGTGCAGTGTCCGCCACAACAGTTATGCTTGCTTTATCAAGGGGCCGACACCGCAGTACTGGCTATTGCTGAAGCACTGTCCTGTCGGGCGACGCAATTACAATTTGCCTGGCAACAGGTGCATTCGTCACAGCTCATCCTGATTGCGCTCAGCGACACGGTTCCTGTACTGTTTAACTGCCAAACGCAAAGCGTAGCAGAATGGCTTGATGCGCTATTACGCTACGCCCTGTCACAGCGCGCTTCCGACATTCACTGTGAGCCGACGACACTGGGTTTGCGCTTGCGGCTTCGCTTAGCGGGTCAACTGGTGACCTTGCAACACCTATCCTTAGAGCATGGCCGGCAACTGATTGCGCGAGCAAAAGTGATTGCCGATCTCGACATCAGCGAGCAACGACAACCGCAGGATGGTCGCTTTTCCATTGCCCTGAACGACCAGCACACACAAGACTTCCGGATCAGCACGTGTCCGGTGCTGCATGGCGAAAAGCTGGTGATACGCTGTCTTGGCACCTTACAGCAGGTAACCGCTCTGAGCCAACTGGGCATGACCGATGCGCAGCGTCAGCAGGTGACCCGGGCACTGACATTAAAGCAAGGACTGATTTTGGTCACCGGACCCACCGGCAGCGGTAAAACGTCGACGCTTTACAGCCTGCTACAGCGCTTAAATCAGCGGGTGTTGAACATTTGTACCGTCGAGGATCCGGTCGAAATACGCTGTGACGGCATCAATCAGGTACCGGTGCAGAGCCGGCGACAGCTTACCTTTGCCCGTATTCTGCGCAGCCTGCTCCGACAAGACCCGGACGTGCTGATGATCGGTGAAATCCGTGATGCAGAAACCGCACAGGTTGCCTTACAAGCGGCTCAGACCGGCCATTTAGTACTGGCCTCATTACATACTAACGGCGCTTTAGAAAGCCTACAGCGGCTTCAAGCGCTGGGCGTCAGCAGCAACGATGTCGGTACCGCGCTGAGTCTTATCATCAGTCAGCGCTTACTGCGACGCTTGTGCCAACACTGTGGTGGGCGCGCTTGCGCGCACTGCCATGACGGTTATTTTGGTCAATTAGCGGTGTTTGAAGTGGTTCCCTGGCACAGTTCCAGTCATCAGCAGTTAGTGCAGGCTGGCAGCATTCGTGATTATTTATCCCAACAACAACTGCCGACGTTACAACAGCATGCTCAAGCCTGTGTTGAAGCTAGGTTGACGTCCGCACAACAAGCGGAACGACTGCAAAATGTCAGCCTCTGAACGCGACTTTACCCCGTCTCAACAGCAACAGCTGATTGCCGCCTTTGAGCAGCTTGCGCTGCTCATCGATAGTGGCCTGCCTTTGCGCGCGGCCTTGTTCGTTGTCCATTCCCAGCTGTCATCGGCGACCATACAGCAATGCTTCGCAACCTTTATTGCCACCGTCGACGATGGTTTACCGCTGCATAAGGCGGCCAATCACCTGCCAAGACGGTTACCTGCCGCCATGTTTGGCTATTTACAACTTGCCGAACAAAGCGGGCAGTTCGCCACGGTGTTGCAGCATATGGTGCAGGATTATCAACAACGCCAGCAACAGCGCCGCTTATTGCTACAAGCCATCCGTTATCCGGCCGCCATTTTTGCCGTTGCCATCGTGGTTACGGTGGTCTTGCTGGTCTGGGTATTACCGCAATTCACCGCACTGTTTCAGACTCAGCAACTGCCGATGCTGACGCAAGCTCTGCTGCAATTATCGGCACTGATGCAGCAACACGGCCTGACGATGCTCGCCGTCAGCGTCAGCACGGTGTTGCTGTTCAGCGCCATACGACGCTATCACCCGCAACTGTGGCAGCGGCTACTGCTGCGTTTACCCATCGTAGGACCATTGTTGCGGCTGGCGCGGACGCAGCAGCTGTTCGCCCAACTGAGTCTGTTGTTACGGGCAGGAATGGCGGCAACCGCGGCCTTGCAACTGGTTGCCGCGAGTAGTCCATGGTTTCGCACCCGGGCTGACTGCGGTGCTATCGGCAGTGCCATCGAGCAGGGTAAAAGTTGGTCTATTGCGATCGCAGAGCAACGATTGGACAACACCTTGATTAACGCGTACTTAAAAACCGGCGAGCAGACCGGCCGGATTGATGACATGATGACGCGCCTGGCGGCCGAGCTCGGCAGACGCTTTGCGCATCAGTGTGCGCAACGTTTAGGTTTAATCCAGCCCTTGCTGATGCTGAGTTTAGGCGGCATCATAGGCACTCTTTTGCTGGCCATGTATCTACCAATATTTAACATAGGACAGCAGTTCTAATAGGAAAATACCATGGAAAGTCTTTACGCTGCAGGCCAGTGGCCGGCGATTTTAGTTGCTGTATTACTGGGCGCCAGTATTGGCAGCTTTTTAAATGTGGTTATCGTACGTCTGCCGAAGCAGTTACATCAGCAGTGGCAACGTGAATGTGCAGAACTCAACGGACAACCGGTGAAAGAGCTGGATCGCTATAACTTGGCACATCCTCCTTCACATTGTCCGCAGTGTCAGCAAGCCATTGCCTGGTACGACAACATTCCGCTGCTCAGCTACCTGATGCTCAGCGGACGCTGTCGTCATTGTCGTGAATCGATTCCGATTGTGTACTGGCTGGTCGAGGTAGTGCTGACCCTGATCGCTGCATTTGCCGCCTGGCAATTGGGGTTAGGCTTAACCTTTGCCGTGGTGGTGACTGTTGCATCCTTGCTGGTGGTAATGACCGTTATTGACAGTCGTCATCAATTGCTACCGGACCAATTAACCTACTGTTTGTTATGGACAGGACTGTTATGGTCTCTGCACGATGCCGCCAGCATAACCCCCTCACAGGCCATCATTGGTGCCGCCGCGGGCTACTTGAGTCTGTGGTCGGTGTACTGGGTATTTAAATTGCTGACCGGCAAGGAAGGTCTGGGCTACGGCGACTTTAAACTGCTTGCCGCCATCGGCGCCTTCACCGGTGCCAGTTTGCTGCCGGTTACCATTCTTGCCAGTTCGCTGGTCGGCATTGTGGTGGGGGTCATTGCAATGATAAAACGGGGGCATTCGGCGCCGATTCCTTTTGGTCCATTTTTAATTGGCGGCGGCCTCATCAGCTTTTTCTGGGGTGAGCAACTGCTTCACGGTTACTGGCAATGGCTGGGGTATTCCTGATGTCGAACTATGTGGTCGGGCTAACCGGTGGAATCGGCAGCGGTAAAACCGCCGCCTCCGACTTTCTCGCCTCGTTGGGCATCGACATTGTTGATGCCGACGTGGTGGCACGCGAAGTGGTCGAACCCGGTAGCCCTTGTTTAACAGCCATTGCAGAGCACTTCGGCGAGCGCGTTATCGATGCGCAGGGGCAACTCAACCGCCGTGCATTACGCGATATCGTATTTAACGACGACCGTGCGAAAGAATGGCTGAACCAACTGTTGCACCCGGCGATTCGAGAGCGGCTGTTGGCTCAATTGCAACAAGCCGATTCGCCCTATGTGGTGCTGGTAGCCCCGTTGTTGCTGGAAAACCAACTGCAGCGCTACTGTAACCGGGTATTGGTCATCGACGTTCCCGAAGCCTTACAACTTGAACGCACTATGCAGCGGGATAACAGTGAACAGCAACAGGTTGAGGCCATTATGGCATCGCAACTGACTCGCGAGCAACGCTTACAGCGAGCTGACGATATCGTCCACAATGACGCCGACCTGATCCATCTGCAGCAGCAGTTGACGGCATTGGACAAACGTTATCGCCAGTTGGCCAAAGGCTCTTAACAGAGTCGGCATTGCACCCCACCACGATTCCGTTATCATAGGCGACAATCACTATTAACCAAACGAGAGCCTAGATGCCCGAACAACTGCCATCCAGTGTTATCTATGAATACCCTCTGCAGGAGCGTTTTCGTACGTACTTGCGACTCGAGCACAGCTTTAAACAGCTGCACTCGGCACTGGCAGTGCTCGGTGAACACCCGGAACCGTTCTTCAGTGCGTTGTTTGCTGCTCAGGAATTGATTGAACGTAGCGACATTCGCACCGAACTGAGCAAGGACCTTGATCAGCAAAGGCTGTTCATGAAACGCTGGGAGCAACACCCGCAAATTGATCAGACGGCACTGCAAGGTGCTCTGCAAAGTGTTCTGGCAGCGGCTGACAATCTGCAACAGGTGCCGAAGGAATTACGTTTGATAAAGGATGACCGGTTTCTCGCCAGTATCCGCAATCGGTTTGCTCAACCCGGAGTGACCGGACTGTTCGAATTACCGCAATTACAACTTTGGTTACAACAGCCTTCGGCTACTCGCCAACAACACGCGCAGCAGTGGCTGGACTGTTTTGCCCCCATCGCTGCTGCGGTTGAACTGCAATTGGAATTAACCCGTCAGCAGGGTCAATTCAGTGACGTCGTCGCAAATAACGGATTTTGGCAGGAAAGCTGTGAGCCATTAGCGCTTTTGCGCATCAAGATTGCAGCAGAACATGCCTGTTACCCGGTCATCAGCGGCCACCGCCAGCGTTTTACGCTGCGCTTGATGACGCTGGCCGAAGGCGAAGCCAAGCAAACCGACGCCGTCAGTGATAATGTGCCACTGGCGATTGCGCGTTGCCCGTTACTCACCAATACCTAAACGATTAAGAGAGAACTATGCCCACGTCTGTACCCTGTCCCACCTGCCAAACGACGGTAGAATGGTCCGATAAATCGCCCTTTAAGCCATTTTGCAGTGAGCGCTGCAAACTTATCGATTTAGGTGAATGGGCCAATGAAGAGAAAGCGATCCCGGGTGAGCCGGCGGTGATACCCGACCAGCAACCCGGTAATGATGAAGCTTATTGATTAATAACTGTTGAGCGTCTCGACCAGGCGCTCAACAATGGGTTGGTTAGCGTCCGGGAACTGAAACGCGTCCAGTTGTGCGATATCAACCCACAACCATTTCTGCCCTTCCAACTGACGCGCTTCGCCGCGGTATTTCAATACCCACCAGACATCCAGTAACACCCGTTTATCATGGTACTGATGTTCGACCACCGTCAGCGGAGCACAGTCGATAACCTCGATATTGCACTCTTCTTTCAACTCACGGGTCAATGCCTGTTGAACGCTTTCGCCGGCTTCCACTTTACCGCCGGGGAACTCCCACTTGCCTCCCTGATGCTGCTCAGGAAGCCGTTGGGCGATAAAAATTTCGCCGTTCTCGTTTTCGATAACCCCAACCGCAACGTGTACGGTTGGGAGCTGACTGTCTGAGTCACTCATGAATTACAGTTTGCCATGACAATGTTTGTATTTTTTACCCGAGCCGCAAGGACAAGCGTCATTGCGACCCACTTTCTGACCACGTTGCACCGGACGCTCTTGTTGCTCGCCGGCACTGCCGTCGGTCGTCTGACCGGTGGCACTGGCCTGCTCATGTTTAAATTCACGCGGTGCGCTGTCAGCCGCTTTACGCTGTTTATCCACCGCATCCACATCTTCCGGAGCACGCACTTTAACGCGACTTAAGATGGTGACAACATCCAGCTTCAAGTTCTCCAGCATTTCACTGAACAGCTCAAAGGCTTCGCGCTTATATTCCTGTTTCGGGTTCTTCTGTGCGTAACCGCGCAAATGAATCCCCTGACGCAAATGGTCCATTGCGGCCAGATGTTCTTTCCAGTGTTGGTCCAGGCTTTGCAGCATGATCGATTTCTCGAACCGGCGCAGCACCTCTGCGCCAACCAACTGCTCTTTATCCTGATAAGCCTTGGTCAAGGCTTCCAGCACACGTTCGCGCAACACTTCTTCGTGGAAATGATCGTCTTCGTCCAGCCATTGTTGCAACGGCAGATCGATATCAAAATCGGCACGCAGGCGCTCTTCCAACGAGGCCAAATCCCACAATTCGGCCAGTGATTGTGGTGGTACATACTCATCAATCACTGAGTTAATAACGTCTTCACGGATCACCTGAATCGTTTCTGAGATGTCGCCTTCATCAAGCAACTCGTTACGTTGTTCGTACACCACGCGACGTTGATCGTTGGCAACGTCATCGTACTCAAGCAACTGTTTGCGCACGTCGAAGTTACGGCCTTCGACTTTACGCTGGGCGTTTTCGATGGCACGGGTCACCCACGGGTGCTCAATGGCTTCACCTTCTTTCATACCCAGGCGCTTCATCATTGAAGCCATACGCTCGGACGCAAAAATACGCATCAGCGGATCTTCAAGTGACAGGTAGAACCGCGATGAACCCGGGTCACCCTGACGACCGGCACGGCCACGCAACTGGTTATCAATACGACGCGACTCGTGGCGCTCAGTACCGATGATATGCAGGCCACCGGCTTCGATAACAGCGTCATGAAGCTTTTGCCATTCCTGCTTAATTTTTTCAATCTTGTCGTTGCTCGGCTCTTCCAGCTTTTCCACTTCGGCCATCCAACTACCGCCTAATACGATGTCCGTACCACGACCGGCCATGTTGGTGGCAATGGTTACCGCTCCCGGACGCCCGGCCTGCGCGATAATGTCGGCTTCCTGCGCGTGGAACTTAGCATTGAGCACCGCATGTGGAATCTTTTTCTTTTTCAATAACCGCGACAGCAGTTCCGAGTTTTCGATCGACACAGTACCGACCAGCACCGGACGTCCCTGCTTACGACACTCTTCAATGTCCTCGGCAATGGCTTCGTACTTCTCCTGCGCGGTTAAATAGATAAGGTCTGCGCGATCATCACGAACCATCGGTTTGTTGGTTGGAATCACCACCGTTTCGAGGCCGTAAATCGACTGGAATTCAAAGGCTTCTGTATCGGCGGTACCGGTCATACCGGCCAGTTTGTCGTACAGACGGAAATAATTCTGGAAGGTAATCGATGCCAGTGTCTGGTTTTCATTCTGTATTTCAACACCTTCTTTGGCTTCCACCGCCTGGTGCAAACCTTCAGACCAGCGACGTCCTTCCATAGTACGGCCGGTATGCTCATCAACGATGACAATTTTGCCGTTTTTAACGATGTAATCGACGTCTTTCTGGAACAGGTGGTGAGCCCGCAGTGCCGCATTGATGTGGTGTAACAGGGTGATGTTACCGGCGGAGTACAAGGAGTCGTCTTCGGCCAGCATACCGCGCTCTTTCAACAGCGATTCGATGTGCTCCTGGCCGTGCTCGGTAAGATGCAGTTGCTTGGCTTTCTCATCGATGGTGAAATCACCATCGCCTTTTTCTTCCTCGGTGTCTTCTTTTTCCTGGCGAGTCAGCAGCGGTACCAGCTCATTCATTTTGGTGTACATATCTGAGCTGTCTTCAGCCGGGCCTGAAATAATCAACGGCGTGCGAGCTTCGTCAATCAGGATTGAATCGACCTCATCCACCAGTGCATAGTAGAGTTCCCGCTGTACCCGATCCTCCGGCGAAAACGCCATATTATCGCGCAAGTAATCAAAGCCGAATTCATTGTTGGTGCCGTAAGTGATGTCAGCCTGATAGGCTTCTTTCTTTTGCTGCGGCGGTAGGCCCGGAATATTAAAGGCGACGCTCATACCCAGGAATTCAAATAACGGGCGATTGAACTCAGCGTCACGACGCGCCAAATAATCGTTCACCGTAATGATGTGCACGCCTTTACCGGCAAGGGCGTTAAGATACGCCGGCAGTGTTGCCGTCAGGGTTTTACCTTCACCGGTTTTCATTTCGGCAATGCGGTTCTCATCCAGCACCATGCCACCGACCAGCTGTACATCGAAGTGGCGCATACCAAAGACACGCTTACTCGCCTCGCGTACGGTCGCGAACGCTTCAACCAGGAGATCCTGCAGGCTTTCGCCGTCATTCAGACGTTTACGAAACTCGGCCGTTTTGTCTTTCAGTTCTGCATCCGACAACGCCTCGAATTCCGGCTCCAGTTGGTTAATCTGATTAACCTTCTTGAACAACGCCTTCAGAATACGGTCGTTGCGACTACCAAATACTTTACGAAACAAACTGCCTAGCATGAGTAAGGAATTTCCTGTTATTAATTATGAACAATAAAAGCGACACTCGCTGCCGAGGTCACTCGCACGTTTCGGTGATCAATCGTTGTCTAGCTTGCGATACACAAACTGGTTCGGGTCAACTTGTTGACCATTGCGCAGCACCTCATAATGCACATGAGGCCCCGTCGAACGACCGGTATTGCCCATTTGCGCAATCGGCTGTCCGCGCGTGACAACGTCACCGACATCAACTAATAAGCGATCATTGTGACCGTAGCGGGTTTTCAATCCACCACCGTGATCAATTTCAATCAACTGACCATAGCCCCAGCGCTCTCCGGCCCAGGTAACAACCCCGGCGCCTGTCGCAATCACTTTTACGTCTTCGGCATAACTGGCGAAATCCAGGCCTTTATGCATGGCCGGCGTGCCATTAAAGGGGTCTTTACGCACACCGTATTGCGAGGACAGCCAGCCTTCCGTTATTGGCCGCCCGGCAATGTAACTGGCATTACTGACATTGTGGTTCATCATCACAGATTCAAGGAGCGACAGCTGTTTTTGTTTGTCAGCAATGTGATTCAGTAATTGATCGATCTCTGCCAAGACGTCATTGCCCGATGCTTTTGGCAGTTCTGCCACCGTCGCTTCGGGACCGCCAAGAGGGATGTCAGTATTAAAATTAAACTCGCCGTTGGTTAAGTTGGCCTTTTCCGCCAACCGCTCACCTAATGCATCAAGGCGTCGCACTTGCGCCCGGAGCTCGCCCAGATACACGGTCATCGCGCCCAGTTTTTTCTCCGTTTTCGTGCGCAACTCGGCGACTGCGGCTTCCTGCAATGCCAGTTGGCGTTGCTCTTCAGTAATTTCTTGCTGTGCGATGTTCGGATCGATTCCGCGATATTCCCATGGCGACCATGCCGCCAACGCCACCACAGCAGAAAGTCCTGCATAGGACAACATACGGCGCCGTGTTAAGCGAAAACCAAAACGTATTTTTGAGCCTCGGTAAAAGACTGATAAACTCATGAATACTCTCTTTTGTGGGGTAAACCACGGGTTATGAACAACAGACCAAAAACACCAAAACAATGGCTACGCACTCGAGTTGAGCCGCAAACGCAAACTTTGCAACACTATGCACAGTTTGCCGTCCAACTAAAGCAATGGCAACTTTTGTTTCAACGCCTACTCGAAAGGCCGCTGTCGGATCACTGCCAATTACTGAATGTTCGTGATGGCAAGCTGATCGTTGAAACCGATGCCGCCACCTGGGCTACCCAGCTAAAATTTCAACAAGCGCGCATTATAACGCATTTCCAACAAGATGCGATGATTGAGGTTAACGAGATCGAAGTCAAGATTAAACCCGGTGCTGACCGGGCACTGACGGCGTCAACAGAACAACAGTCGCGACGCGAGCGGATTTTACGTTTAGCGGAAAACAGCCAGGAGCCGTTGAAATCGGAGTTACTGAAGATTGCTGAGAAGATGTGGTAGCCCGCTGTCGCCAAAGCGTGCAGGCTACCTACAGAATTTAAGCCAGGCTGGGCGCCCAATACGCGATAGGTGACTGCGCCTGCTCTTCGTCAAAGGTGACGAACTCCCAGGCTTCTTGTTGCTGTAGCATCGCTTGCAACAAGTGATTATTCAGTGCGTGTCCAGATTTATAGGCACGTAAATGCCCTAATATACTGTGCCCACACATGTACAAGTCGCCAATCGCATCCAACATTTTATGTTTTACAAATTCGTCGTCGTAACGCAAGCCGTCGGTATTCAGCACTCGGAATTCATCCAGCACAACGGCATTATCAAAGCTGCCGCCCAACGCCAGATTGTTTTTACGTAAATACTCGATGTCTTTCATAAAACCAAAGGTGCGCGCACGGCTGATTTCTTTAATGAAGGCACCGCTGCTGAAATCCATCGATACTTGCTGACCGGTTTCTGCAATTGCCGGATGATTAAAGTCGATGGCAAAATCGATGCGGAACCCATCGTGGGGTAGCAGTTCCGCCCATTTGCCATCTTCCTCTTCCACACGAATCGGTGCTTTGATGCGAATGAACTTCTTCGCCACCGACTGCTCCTCAATGCCCGCACTTTGTAGCAGGTAAACAAAGGGGTGCGAGCTGCCGTCCATGATCGGAATCTCGTGTGAATCAACTTCAATAATGCAGTTATCAATGCCAACGCCGGCTAATGCTGCAAGCAGGTGCTCAACCGTAGAAACACGGACGTCCTGCTCATTGATTAAACACGTACACAATTGCGTATCCCGCACCCAATCAGCGCGCGCAGGAATATCCACTACCGGGTCAAGATCGACACGGCGGAAAATCAGCCCGGTATTCGCCGGTGCAGGGCGTAACGTCAAATTGACCTTGTTACCCTTGTGCAGTCCGACACCCGTGGTTGAGATCGCTTGTTTCAGTGTACGTTGTTTTACCATCAGCTAAACTCACCTCGTCAACTAGCCGCTGGCCATTGCCAGCGCGGCCGCATAGTATACGACATTTGATAGGCTACAAGCAAATTTTGGCTGTTTTTTCAGCACTAATCGACTTGTTTGCGTAAAAATGCCGGAATATCCAGGTAATCCAGTTCTTTATCCTGCTGCTTTTTGGCAGCCGGCTTACGTGCTGGTTCCTGATGTGTCTCCGCCTGTGGCTCTTCCACTTCTTCGTAGCGCGGTGCTGCGGCGCTGCGGTCAAGATCCGCTCGATAACCTTGGCTCGATTCACGCTTATTGCTCTGAGCGCTGTTAACCAGTGAAATATCAGGCTTACGCTCTGCGCCAATACCGGTTGCAACCACAGTGACACGCAATTCGTCCGACATCTCAGTATCGATAACGGTTCCGACAATAACGGTGGCGTTATCCGAGGCAAAGGCTTTAACCGTATTACCCACGGTTTCGAACTCGTCGATGCTCATATCCATGCCGGCCGTTACGTTAACCAATACGCCACGCGCGCCCGAAAGATCGATGTCTTCCAGTAATGGGCTGTTGATCGCCATCTCCGCCGCTTCCTGAGCACGGTCTTCGCCACTGGCAACGCCGGTGCCCATCATCGCCGTACCCATTTCTTTCATGACCGCACGCACGTCAGCAAAGTCAACGTTGATCAGACCAGGACGGGTAATCAGTTCCGCAATACCCTGAACCGCACCCAACAACACGTTATTGGCGGCACTAAAGGCATCCAGCAACGAAGTTCCTTTGCCCATCACTTTTAACAGCTTCTCGTTCGGGATGGTGATTAAGGAATCGACGCTTTGCGACAGCGCATTAATACCCTCTTCGGCAACCGCCATACGCTTTTTGCCTTCAAACGGAAACGGCTTGGTCACCACGGCAACGGTGAGGATACCG
Source organism: Idiomarina sp. OT37-5b (assembly GCF_002968395.1). NCBI lineage: Bacteria > Pseudomonadati > Pseudomonadota > Gammaproteobacteria > Alteromonadales > Idiomarinaceae > Idiomarina > Idiomarina sp. OT37-5b. Next base: position 362,250 of record NZ_CP027188.1, on the reverse strand, counting down.
AGTTCTTTGGCAATTTCTGCCACTACAGGTGCGGCACCGGTACCCGTACCACCGCCCATACCGGCAGCGATGAATACCATATCAGCGCCTTCCAACTGCGCTTTGATGGCTTCGCGGTCGTCTTCTGCTGACTGCCGCCCAACTTCCGGGTTCGCGCCAGCCCCAAGACCTTTGGTAATTTCACCGCCCAGTTGAATGGTGACATCCGCGGTGTGGTTACGCAGAGCCTGCGCGTCGGTGTTCGCTGCAATAAACTGAACCCCTTCGATCGACTCTTTCACCATGTGTTGTACGGCGTTACCACCGCCACCACCGACGCCAATCACTTTTATGACGGCTTCACTTTCGTAATTGTCCATCAGTTCAAACATTAGATTTCTCCCTACCTGCTTTTCTTATTGTGCTACCCCAGCGTTAAAACTCACCTTTAAACCAGCTTTGGACTTTTTGCCAAAGACCGATCACGTCAGTTTTAGTGCTTTCTTTTTGCACTGCCGTCGTACTCTCCTGCCCGTAGCGTAACAGGCCGACCGCAGTGGCATAAACCGGATCTTCTACATAATCTTTTAGCCCCTTAACATTGAGGGGTTTACCGATGCGCACCGGCATCTGAAAAATCTCTTCGGCGAACTCAACGCAACCCTGCATTTTTGCACTACCGCCGGTGATCACAACACCAGCCGCTATTTGCTCATCCAGACCGCTTTGTTCAATCTCATCGCGGACCAGCTCAAATAACTCCTGGTAGCGCGGTTCCACCACTTCAGCCAACGTATGGCGCGACATCATGCGTGCCGGACGCCCGCCAACCGACGGTACTTCAATGGTATCTTCCATACTGACCATCTGTCGCAGAGCACAGGCGTGCTGTGTTTTTATCTGCTCAGCGTGGTTGGTCGGCGTACGGAATATTTTCGCAATATCACTGGTGACCTGGTTACCGGCGGCCGGAATCACCGCCGTATGCCGCAACACGCCACCGGCGTAGATGCAGATGTCGATGGTACCGCCACCCATATCCACCAAAGCCACGCCTAAATCTTTTTCATCATCGGTGAGCACCGAAATGCTCGATGCCAGTGCAGAAAAAATCAGTTTGTCCACCTGCAAACCGCAGCGCTCAACCGCTTTGGTGATGTTTTTGGCCATATCATTCGCGCAGGTAATGATATGGACTTTTGACTCCATACGCACCCCGGACATACCAATTGGGCTGCGAATACTTTCTTGTGAATCAATCACATATTCCTGTGGCAGGACGTGCAGGATGCGACGTTCTTTCGCAATAGGCACTGACTGCGCCGCGTGAATGACGTTATCCACGTCATCCTGAGTCACTTCGGCTTCGTTAATCGGCACCATGCCACTTTCGTTTTGACACGAAATATGGCGTCCGGAAATATTCAGAAAGACGGACGCCACGCGGCAGTCGGCCATCAGTTCAGCCTCATCAACGGCGCGCTGAATCGACTGCACCACCAAATTGAGATCGTTGACACCACCTTTATCCATCCCGCGAGCGGTGGTCACGCCAACGCCCACGACACTGATCTCGTCATCCGGTAACAGTTCGCCAATAAGCGCAGTCACCTTACTGGTACCAATATCAAGACCAACGACCATTTGACGTTCTGTAGCTTTCGACATACTGATTTAGCTCTCTTTATTTTCTGGTTCGCGCCAACTCACTGCCGCACCTGTGTCATAACGTAAATCGACGGTGTCCAGCACCTTAGTCTTACTGTTTTTGTGCTCATTGATACTGGGTAATAAATCAATGAACCGTTTTATTCGTTCTAATGTCGCCTCGCGACCTAACTTCAGCTCTACCTGGTCTGCCAGCATCACACTGACGGCAAACCGCTCGGTTAAACGCATCGCCCGCACCTCAATGCCATTCACCTGCAACATCTGTCGGACCTGATTAAACTGCTCCAGCGTCGCTGACACCGCATCTTCCGGGCCGAACAACTCTGGCAGCGGCTGCGCTAACTGCGTTTCGTCCAGTTGGGCACGGAATACGATTCCCTCCGCAGTCACCAACCGGTCGCCATTCCAGCGCGCCACCGGTTGCCGCTCGGTGACATACACCGACAGCCGATCCGGCCAGACTTTCCGTAATGACGCCTTGGCCACCCAGGGCAGTTGTTCGACGCGCTCCCGCAACACATTCACGTCGGCGGTAAAAAAGCTCCCCATAGGCTGTTGCGTTAACGCACTGCGGATCTCAGCCTGCGTCAGTTGTCGCAGTTCACCCTGCACGTTCAACCGCGCCAGCGGCACCTGTTGCTCATCCTTCAGCACATCGATCAACTTCACAGTGCCAATAATAAACGCCAGCACGGTCGCCACGCAGGTCAGCAAACCCAGCCAAAAATTCCATTTTGGTAGTGGCTGCCGTTTGGCGTTTGCTGCCATTACGACTCCAACGTTTGCGCCAGTATGTTTTCAACCAGCGTACTAAAACTGTCTCCGCGCGCCTTAGCAGCCATTGGCACTAAGCTTTTCTCGGTCATTCCCGGCACCGCGTTGGCTTCTAGCAGATACCAATTACCCTGTTCATCACGCATGGCGTCAATACGCCCCCAGCCACGACAACCCAGTCCTGCAAACGCTGCTACAGCCAACTGTTGCAGGTGTTGTTCGTCTTCCGCACTCAGTCCGGCGGGGCAATGATACTGGGTATCATTGGCCTGGTATTTGGCCGCAAAGTCATAAAATTCATGAGGAGTTTGTAAACGGATAACCGGCAACGCCTCGCCCGCTAACAAACCCACCGTGTATTCCTTACCCACGATCCAACGCTCGACCAGCACCTGCTGATCGTATTGAAACGCAATATCCAGCGCTGTTGCCAGTTGTTCCGCATCATTGGCGACACTCATGCCGATCGACGAACCTTCATTGGCCGGCTTCACGATCACGCGTCCCCCCAAATCCGCCATCACTTGTTGCGTATCAATCTGGTCCCGTTGTTGTGGGCTGACACTGACACTGTCGGCAACCGGTAAACCCATTGCTTGCCAGATCTGTTTGGTACGTACTTTATCCATTGCCAACGCGCAGCCCAGAATACCGCTTCCGGTGTATGGCAAGCCCAGTGTTTGCAAAGCACCCTGCATACTGCCGTCCTCACCGCCGCGGCCGTGCAGGGCAATAAAAACCCGGTCAATGTTTTGCTCCAGCAACGCCTGCAAGGGCTGTTGTGCCGGATCAAAGGCAACCGCTTCGATACCCTGCGCCTGCAACGCGTTTAAGATCGCCTGACCAGATTTCAGTGACACCTCGCGTTCTGCGGAATGTCCCCCCATCATCACAGCAACCTTGCCAAATTCCGCGCGACTCATGCTTTGCTCTCCACTTCTAATACCTCGAAGGCAAGGCGTTTCGCCAGCGCTCCAATGTTACCGGCACCTTGCGTTAACAACAGGTCATTCGGTTGCAAAATGTCACCGATGACATCCACCAACTCATCCGGCGAGCTGACATAGACCGGGTCAACCTGTCCTCGCTGGCGAATACTGCGGCTCAGCGAACGACTGTCTGCGCCACTGATCAGCGCTTCACCGGCGCCATAAACCTCCAGTAATAACAGCGTATCCAGTTGCGATAACACATTGACGAAATCTTCGTAGAGATCCCGGGTGCGCGAATAACGGTGCGGCTGAAAGGCCATCACCAGGCGCTTATCGGGCCAACCTTCGCGGGCCGCCTTTATGGTCGCTTCGACTTCAGACGGGTGGTGTCCGTAATCATCGACCAGCATCACATGCCCTTGTTGCTTTTGCTGCGCCGACCATTGCGGCGCGACAAAGTCGCCATAATGCTGAAAACGGCGACCGATCCCTTCAAAACGGTTCAGAGCCGCCTGCAGCGCCTTGTCAGAAACACCTTCGTCCGTCGCCACAGCAACCGCCGCTAACGCGTTTAAGGCGTTATGTTTTCCAGGCAAATTCAGCACCACCTCGAGTGGTGCGTGACCGTCCCGTAGCACCGTAAAACGACTCTGCCCGGCGGTTTGTCGGTAATCGACTGCACGTACATCCGCTTGCTCGGAAAAACCATAGGTAATGGCCTGCCGACCAATCCGCGGAATCAACTCCGCCACCACCGGGTCATCAATACACATCACGGCCAACCCATAAAATGGCAGGTTGTGCAGAAATTCCACATAAGTGTCCAGCAGCTTATTAAAGTCACCTTCGTAGGTGTCCATGTGGTCTGCTTCGATGTTCGTCACCACCGCAACCATCGGCTGCAGATGCAAAAACGAGGCATCACTTTCGTCGGCCTCGGCAATCAAATACTTACTGTTACCCAGCCGCGCATTAGAGCCGGCAGAATTCAACAAGCCGCCGATGACAAAGGTCGGATCCAGCCCGGCTTCAGCAAACACACTGGCCAGTAGCGAGGTCGTTGTGGTTTTACCGTGCGTGCCGGCAACCGCGATACCGTGGCGAAAGCGCATCAGCTCAGCCAACATTTCTGCCCGGCGTACCACCGGGATGCGTAATTCCTGCGCCGCCAGTAGCTCCGCGTTGTCAGCTTTTATCGCACTCGACACCACTACTACACTAGCCTCTGCCACGTTTTCTGCCGCGTGCCCGAACACGACACATGCACCTAACTGGGTCAACCGCGCGGTATTGGCATTGTCAGCAATATCAGAGCCCGAGACGCGGTACCCCTGATTGAGCAGCACTTCAGCAATACCGGCCATACCGGCACCGCCGATACCAATAAAGTGAATACGTTTTACCCGGCGCATTTCCGGTACGTTCACTATGGTAAAAGGCTGTTCTTTTGCTGCTGTTATCGTCATTTCATATCACCTGCTATGCAGCCCTGTTCCGGACCGCATCAATACATAACTGCGCCACTGCTTCGGTCGCGTCGGGCCGAGCGCACTGGCGCGCGAAGCGCGCCATTTTCCACAGTTGTTGTGGCTGTTGCAATAAACTTTGCAACTCCTTTGCAAGGCTGGCGGCAGTCAGCTCAGCTTGCGGTATCAACCGCGCTGCGCCTGCCTCAACCATCACCCGCGCATTCTCCGTTTGATGATCGTCGACCGCATGTGGCAGTGGCACAAAAATGGCTGGCTTACCCAGCGCAGCCAATTCCGACACAGTCAGTGCGCCGGCGCGGCAAATCACCAAATCGGCGGCGTCATAAGCCGCTGCCATATCGTCAATAAATTCGACCACTTGCAACGGTTGACGGTTCAGTTGTTGATAGCGTGCGGTTACCGTCTCCGCTTTACCCTCACCACACTGATGCGTGCCTGTTAGCTGCTGTTCGATATTCTGTAAGGCCTCCGGCACAACCTCATTGAGCACTTGAGCGCCAAGACTACCGCCGACCACCAGCAACTTGATCGGATGGCCGCTTGCGGAATCCGGTAACGGCCGTTGTGCCAATTGTTCAATGTCACGGCGCAACGGGTTACCCACCCATTGCGCGCGCTTGATGACTTTTTTACGCAATGGCAACCCTGCCATTACCACCGTCGCGATAGGTGCCAATAAACGCGTCGTCATCCCCGGCACCGCATTTTGCTCATGCACCAGCAACGGAATACCGGCTAACTTGGCGGCAATCCCCAGTGGCGCACAAACATAACCACCAAAGGTCACCACGATGTCCGGACGCAACTGCTTCAGTAAGCGCTGACACTGGCGTACCGCCGACGCCAACAGCAACGGCGCCTTCACCAGCCGCAACAATCCATGTCCACGAACACCGGTCATCGCAATGCGGTGCAAGTTGATGCCGTTGGCCGGCACCACCCGCGATTCCAACCGACCTTCTTCCGTGCCCAGCCAATCCACCTGCCAGCCGTTATGCTGCAACTGTTTAGCAACGGCCAACGCCGGGAAGACATGACCGCCGGTACCGGCAGCTGCGATCAACGCCCGTGTCATTCAGCACCTCCCCGCGGCGCCACTTTGCGGCCACTCATACGCCGTTCATGGTCGATGCGTAACAACAATCCTACTGCCAGTGATGACACCACCAGGCTGGTCCCGCCGTAGCTGATCAGTGGTAACGTCAGGCCCTTCGTCGGCAAAGCTCCCGAGGCTACGCCAATGTTGACAAAAGCCTGCAGACTGAACCACACGCCGATACCATACGCCAGGTAGCCACCATAACGGTGATTGATCAACAAACAGCGACGGCCGATCACTAGCGCCCGGCTGACCAGCATTAACACCAGTACAATAACGCTCACTACGCCGATAAAACCGAGCTCTTCAGCAACCACGGACATAATAAAGTCGGTATGAGCCTCAGGCAGGTACTGCAGCTTCTGAATGCTGTTGCCAAGCCCCAGGCCACTAAACTGTCCCTGACCAAAGGCAATCAGTGACTGCATCAACTGATAGCCGGCACCAAAGGGATCTTTCTCCGGCTCTAAAAAGGTCAGCATCCGCTGCATCCGGTAGGGTTCAACGATGATAAGCAGGATCAGCGCCAGCACGCAGGTAAGAAACACACCAAAAAATTGCCACAGTTTGGCGCCTGCCAGGAACAGCATGGCAATGGTGGTCGCCGACATCACCGCTACGGTACCAAAGTCGGGTTGCATCAATAGTAACACTGCGGCGATAAAAAGCAGTACCAACGGCTTAATAAAACCTTTGGTCGCCTCGCGGATTTCCTCTTCTCGCCGTGACAAATAGCTGGCCATATAAATGTAAAAGAACAGTTTCGCCAGTTCCGCGACCTGGATCGTGATCGGTCCAATTTTTATCCAGCGCTGAGCGCCATTGACCGAGTGGCCGACCAGCAGCACCAGTACCAACATGCCCAGCCCCGTCAGCAACAACTTGCCACTATGCCGTTGCCACAACTGGGTGGGGATGGCCAGCGTCACCAGCATCACTATCAGACCGGCGATGACATACACCGTATGGCGGATAGCAAAGTGAAACGGATTACCGGTTAACTTTTCAGCCGTGGGCAACGATGCCGAGGTCACCATAATAAAACCAAAAATCAACAACACCATCGACAGCGTCAACAGCACGCGGTCATAAAGACTGTTCGCGTGGCCCGGCCACAACCACGCCAAGGTAGCCGCTAATGGCTTCCGCGACGTTGTCTGCATATTCAGATCAAGCTGTTGTTCATGCGCTTTGTTCATCATGCGCCTCCACAGCCCGGGCGAACACGTCACCGCGATGTTCAAAATTATCAAACTGATCAAAACTGGCGCAGGCAGGCGACAGCAGTACCATATCGCCCGGTTCACTCAGGGTTGACGCCAACGCTACCGCATCGTCAAGGCTTTGTAACTGCCGTGAGCCATTGAATAATGCGCCAATGGCCGGCCCGTCTTTGCCAATGGTTAATAGCACATCGACCTGCTTCAAACTTGCCTGTAACGCGCTAAAGTCGGCGCCTTTGCCCTCTCCGCCGGCGATAAGAATCAATTTACCGGCGACAATCGGGCGCATACCCTTAATGGCGGCCTCGGTTGCTCCGATATTGGTGGCTTTCGAATCATTCACCCACTTAACACCGTTGCGCTCTGTCACTAATTGGCAACGATGCGGGAGACCATAAAACTGGACCAGATGACGGGCTGCCTCATTAACGGAGATACCCAATGCTGAACTTAATGCCAGTGCTGCCTGGGCGTTGAGCAAGTTATGCAAGCCCTGCACCGTCAATTGATGAGCGCCAAGCAGACGTTTACCCTGATAGCTAATCCAGGTTTCGTCCTGGTGCCTGATGAGCCCAAACTCTGCCGCATCGTCATCACCAAAGCGTAAGGTTGAGCTGCACTGGGTTGGCCAGCACTCCGGTTGCTGACGGTTCAGCACCTGTATCTCCGAACCCTGATAAATGCGCAGTTTCGCCGCCGTATAGTCGGCCAGGCTCGGATAACGATCCATATGATCCGGGCTGATATTGAGCACGGTCGCGGCCTTTGGCCGCAATGAATTGAGGGTTTCCAACTGAAAACTGGACAGCTCCAGCACATAGGCGTCAGCGTTTTGCGCCAGCGCATCCAATACCGGCAAGCCAATATTACCTGCCGCGAGTGCGTTGATACCGGCGCGTCGAGCAATGTGTTCTACCATTCGGGTAACCGTCGACTTGCCATTAGAGCCGGTAATCGCCACCACCGGCTGGCGCACCTGCTGGGCAAACAGTTCAACATCGCCGGTGACGATCACGCCGGCTTGCATCGCCAGCTCGATAGGCTCTTCACGCGCGTCGATACCGGGGCTTAACACCAGTACATCCGCCGCCAGCGTGTCTTCCAACTGCCAACGCCGACAAAACACGTTCTCTGCGCCGATCAAGGCACTTGCCTGTTCTCGCCCCGGCGCCTGCTCTCGTGAATCGAACGCCCTAATGCTTAAGGTACCGTTGCTGATGTCGTTGTTAAACTGACGTTGCAAGTAACGCAGCACGGAAAGGCCGGACTTACCCAAGCCCAGTACCGTGATTTGTTCTACGTTTTGCCAGTCAATTGACGACATTTTTTCAGCACTCCGTTTGTCGTGCTGGCACGTCCAAGCTTAACGCAGCTTGAGCGTTGCCAGCCCTATCAGCACAAAAATTAATGATAAAATCCAGAAGCGCACGATCACCCGTGGTTCCGGCCAGCCTTTTAATTCGTAATGATGATGAATGGGTGCCATCCGGAAAATGCGTTTACCACGCAGTTTGTAGGAGCCAACCTGCAACATCACCGAGACGGTTTCCATCACAAACACGCCACCCATAATGAACAGCACCAGTTCCTGGCGCACCAGGATGGCGATGGTGCCGAGCGTGGCACCGAGTGACAACGAACCGACATCGCCCATGAACACCATTGCCGGGTAGGTGTTAAACCACAGAAAGCCAAGCCCGGCGCCAACAATGGCCGCACAAACCACCAGCAGTTCACCGGACAAGGGTAAGTGCGGAATTTGTAAATACTCGGCAAAATTAATGTTACCGGACGCGTAGGCGAACACGCCGAGTGCGCCAGCCACCATTACCGTCGGCATGATCGCCAACCCATCCAGCCCGTCGGTCAGGTTTACCGCATTACTGGTACCAACAATGACAAAGTAACCCAGTAGCAGATACATCAGCCCGAGCTGTGGCATAACCTCTTTGAAAAACGGCACCAACAGTGCGGTTTCACTTGGCAGGCTGCTGGACCAGTACAGGTAAACCACCGCCACGCTAGCAATGATGGATTGCCAGAAATACTTCCACTTGGCGATAAGGCCTTTTGGATCTTTGCGCACCACTTTACGGTAATCATCAATAAATCCGACCACGCCAAAACCAATAACGACAAACAAAACCACCCATACATAGCGGTTATCTAAATCCGCCCACAACAGACTTGAGCCAACAATGGCAACGAGGATCAGCACCCCGCCCATGGTCGGGGTGCCGGTTTTACTGAGGTGACTTTGTGGGCCATCATCACGCACCGTCTGGCCAATTTGCAGACGCTGTAACCGGGCGATCATCCACGGACCTAACCACAGTGATAAAATCAGTGCACTCAGCACACTTAATATTGCGCGTAGGGTCAGATAGGAGAACACATTAAACGCGCTCTCAAACTGGGTTAGGTATTCCGCAAGCCAAACTAACATGCGTGCTGGTCCTCTTGTGTTTGCTTCTGCATCTGCTCTTTTAACGCTTGTACAACGCGCTCCATATGTGCAGAGCGAGAGCCTTTAACCAACACTGTGACCGGCTGCTCCAGGCTTTGTTGTGTAATGATCTGTAAAATGGCGGCGACAATATCATCCACCGAAGAAAAATGTCGGCCACCGCGGCCGTTGAACACTTCGCTGGCACTTTGACTGAGCACACCGAGCGTAAATAAATTATCGATACCACAGTCGAGCGCGTGGCTGCCGACTTCTTCATGATAGGCACGAGCGTCTGCCCCCAGCTCGCCCATATCACCCAGCACCATAATTCGGTAACCCCGGTAATCACCCAGCAGCTCCAATGCCGCCTTGGTTGAGGCGACACTGGCGTTATAACTGTCATCGATAAGACGAATACGATCGCTCAGCTTATAAGTGGTCAAGCGCCCGGCGACGGGCTGCACCGATTCGAGCCCGCTGATGATATCAACAATGCCTACGCCCAGTTCGTGCGCAGCAGTGCTCGCTGCCAGCGCATTGAGCACGTTGTGTTTACCGGATAGTTGCAACGACACTCGTGCTTGGTTATCGAACAAATGTAAGGTAAAACTTGGCCGTCCTTCAGCATCGAGTTGTACGTCACTGGCATAAACATCGGCGGCATCATCCCAGCCAAAGGTTTGCCAGCGTTTGCCCTCGCGGTTGCGCTCCCAGCAGGGCAAGAACTCCGAGTGGCGAGTCGTTATCGCCAGGCCATCATCCGGTAAGCCCCGAAAAATCTCAGTTTTCGCGCGAGCTACGCCCTGTATCGAACCAAATCCTTCAACATGAGCGGCGCTAACATTGTTCAAAATGGCAACGTCGGGCCGCGTTAGCGCCGTGGTATAGGCAATTTCCCCTGGGTGATTCGCACCTAATTCGATCACGGCGTATTCGTGTTCGGGTTGAATACGCAGCAGCGTCAGCGGCACGCCGATGTCATTGTTAAAGTTACCTTGGGTCGCTAACACCTTATGCCGTTGCGATAAAATCGCGGCCAGCATTTCTTTAACCGTCGTTTTGCCGTTGCTGCCGGTTATGGCGACGGTTTTCGGTGCAACCTCGGCTTTTACTGCTGCACCAAGCTGACCCAGTGCGTAGCGGCTGTCTTCAACAATAAGTTGCGGTATGTTGCTGTCGACTTGCTGCTGACACACCACCGCCTTCGCACCCTGGGCAGCGGCTTGGTCAATGAACTCATGCGCATCAAAGTTTTTACCTTTTAACGCGATGAATAACGCATCGGCCATGGATTCGCGCGTGTCAGTGCTTACTTTACTGATCATTATTCCGGCAGCGTCATCCGTCCCTACCACTTTGGCGCCAAGTTTCTCGGCTATCCATTGCAAGCTGACCGTAATCATAGATTGTCTCCTCGTAGCCAGTCGGCAACAATCGCCCGTTCGTTATAATCAATGTGCTCGGTGCCAATCACCTGGTAATCCTCATGGCCTTTTCCGGCTAGCAATACCACATCATCAGCCTCAGCCCGGGCGATAGTATCCAGCACCGCTTCGCGGCGCCCCTGAATCACCCGAGTACGCTTTTTGCTGCCAGTACCCGCTAAGATATCGGCAATGATTTGTTCTGCCGGCTCGGTGCGGGGGTTATCGTCTGTCACCACCACCTCGTCGGCGTATTCAGCCGCCACCTGACCCATTTGCGGGCGTTTACCACGATCGCGATCGCCGCCACAACCAAACACACACCAGAGCTTGCCTTTACAGTGCTTGCGTAAGGCTTGCAATACCTGCTGCAGTGCGTCCGGAGTGTGCGCATAGTCGACGACGATGAGCGCCGAACGCTCGTTCTGAAACGCTTCCATTCTGCCCGGAACCGGTTGCAACTGCTGGCATGCTGCCGCCGCATCGGCTAACGCCACGCCTTCAGCAACCATTACCGCCAGTGCAGTCAGGAGGTTATAAACATTAAACTGGCCGAGCAGTGGCGACTGCACTTCGACCTGCTGTGTTCGACCCTGCGGTTGATACCAAACCGCATCGAAATGGGTGCCGTCGCCGTTGTAGCGAATATTCTCGGCGCGTAAACCCTGACCATTCGGTTGTTCAAACAGACCGGTTGTGATGCTGTCAGGGAAGTCCTCTAACCAGCTTTCTAAGGCGTGGTCGTCGGCATTAATTATCCGGTGCCCGGCGTCAAAGTCACTGAACAGGCGATACTTTGCCCGCACGTAATTATCCATCGTGCCGTGGTAATCAAGATGGTCACGGCTAATGTTGGTCACCGCTACCGAACTGAAACTCAACGCTTCAACTCGTCGCTGCACCAGCGCGTGGGACGACACCTCCATAGCAATCCACTGCGCACCTTCTGCCACCATCGTCGCCAAACGTTGTTGAACGGTAACAGCATCCGGTGTGGTGTGTTTTTCCGGCAGCAAGCGACCAATAAGGCCACTGCCGGTGGTACCGATGACCGCAGCCTCATGCCCCATCGCTTTAGCCAGTTGCGCGATAAGCTGAGTCACCGACGTTTTGCCATTGGTGCCGGTCACACCTATCACCTTGGCATGGCGGGACGGATGGCCGAAAAAGGTGCCCGCAATTAATGACAACTGTTCTTTTACGGCGGGCATTTTTACCACCGGAACACCCTCCAGCACTTCAACCGTCAGGCTTTCCGCTTCTGCCAATACCGCACTGGCGCCACTGTCCAACGCCTGGCGAATAAACTGCCGGCCATCGGTTAAGTAGCCAGGCACAGCAACAAACAAATCGCCATTGGCGACCTGTCTGCTGTCCAGTTTTAGCCCGCTGATCTCAACATCGGGCAAAGGTTGGTGCACCATGTGTAACAGGTGTTGCAGCTTCATGGCACAGGCCCTCCCACACTGGCAGCCTTCATTGGTTCGTTGTGCAGGTTATCAGGCGCAATATTCAGTAACCGCATGGTCTGACCCACAATGGAAGAAAATACCGGGGCGGCAGCGGTACCGCCATAATAATCATCGGTGCCGGGTTCATTAATGGTCACCACAACCACCACTTCGGGGTCGGACGCCGGTGCCATTCCCGCAAATAACGCCACATACTCGTCGCCATAGCCGCCAGTCGCCGTCGCTTTTCGTGTGGTTCCGGTTTTGCCGGCGATACGATAACCCGGCACTTGCGCTTCTTTTGCCGTTCCCTCGCTGACCACCCGTTCCATCATACGGATAACGGCTCGGGTATTATCCGGGCTGAACACCTGCTCGGCCGGTAACGGCGACTCCTGCCGGAAAATCGTTAATGGCCGCAACATGCCCCCGCTGGCAATGGCGGTATAGGCGCGCGCCAGTTGCAACGTGGTGACCGAAAGTCCATAACCGTAGGACAAGGTCGCCAGTTCAAAATCTGACCAGCGCCGGCGGTTACCAAACATGCCCATACTTTCACCCAGTAACGACACGCCGGTATCATTACCAAAGCCGACATCAAAATAGGTTTGCAACAACGGGTCGACGCCCAGTTCCAGGGCGATTTTGGTAACCCCGACGTTTGATGAATGCTCGAGAATGCCGCCCAGGTTCAGCTCGCCGTAATTGCGCGGATCGCTGACCCGGCGTCCGCCGATGCGCAGCCAGCCAGGGCTGGTATCGATGGTGTCACCGGCTTTGTGCAAGCGGTTTTCCAACGCGCTCAACACCACCAATGGCTTAACCGTTGAGCCAGGTTCGTAGCTGTCGGTAATCGCCCGGTTGCGCATTTTGTAACTTTGCAGGTCCGCACGATTGTTAGGATTAAAGGACGGGCTATTGACCATCGCCAAAATTTCGCCGGTATCAACGTCGATGACCACCGCACTACCCGAGGTTGCCTGATTGTAGCGCACGGCTTTTTTCAACTCGGTGTAGGCAGTCGCCTGAATCCGTTGATCAATGCTTAGGGTTAATTGTTTCGGTTGCTCAGCGTCGGTTTGACTCACCTCTTCAATAACCCGCCCTTGCGCGTCCTTGCGATAAACTCGCTTACCGGGAGTACCGGTTAGATGTTCATCATAAAGCAGTTCAAGCCCTTCTTGACCCTGCCCGTCAATGTTGGTCAGCCCCAACAAATGGGCGCTGATTTCGCCGGTTGGATAATAACGGCGTGATTCGGTTTTTAAGTAGACACCCGGGATATTTAACTGGCGCACATAATCGGCCTCGCTGGGCGTCACTTTACGTTGTAGGTAGACAAAGCGTCGCTCGGGGTCAGACACCTTACTAACCAATTCTTCACGATTCATCCGAAACGTTTCGGCTAATGCCTGCCAGCGTCTCGTATCACTGAGTGCATTGGCTTCCGCAATACGCTGCGGGTCGGCCCAAACGGTTTCAACCGGTACGCTGACAGCCAACTCGCGACCGTTACGGTCAACGATCATGCCGCGTTGCACACTCAAACTGGCTGAGCGCAACGAACGCATATCGCCCTGCGATGAATAACGCTCCGGACTGATGACCTGAATGTAAGCGGCGCGCGCCACCAGCACACTGAACACCGAGAACAAAATACTGACCGCCACATAAAAACGCCACTGTGTGCCGACAGCCGGTTTGTTTTTACGGTTGCGCTTGGCCGCTGTTTTTGGCTGTGGTCTTATTGCCATGGCACGACCACCTCATGCTCGCGGGTAATATCGACCATACCCAGCTGTTCCTGCGCGATCCGTTCGACACGACTGTGCTCGGTAAGTGAGTTTTGCTCGATCACCAGGTGTCGCCATTCGCGATCCAATAGGTCGCGGTTAGAGAGCAATTGATCTCTGGCCGCGGTAAGTTGCCGGTTTTGATGGGCGATATAAATGACACTCAATGCGGTCATCATCACTAACAACATCAACGCGATCACCCATTTATAGCGGCGCAGATCCTGCAGCAGCATGACCGGTAATGTCGGATAACGTGGTTTAGCCATGAGCCAACCTCCGCGCTACCCGTAACACCGAGCTGCGCGCCCGTGGGTTATGTTGCAGTTCCTGTGCTGACGGCTTGATGGCTTTTCCTTCCAGCGCCAGCGTGCGATCTTTATTCAGTTCCGCTTCGGTCAGTGGCAACCCGGCCGGCACTTGTTTACCCTGGCTGTGAGCACGCATAAAGCGTTTGACGATGCGGTCTTCCAGACTATGGAAGCTAATCACCACCAGCCGTCCACCTTCTTTCAGGGCGTCCAAAGAAGCATCCAACGCGGCTTCAATTTGTTCCAGTTCACGGTTAATGTGAATACGGATCGCCTGGAACGACCGCGTCGCCGGATGTTTATGACGTTCCTTACTAGGCGCAACGCGGCCAATCAAGTCAGCCAGTTGCTTCGTGCGAGTAAAGGGTTCCAACTCACGATCATGGACTATAGCGCGAGCAATTTTTCGGGCGAAACGCTCTTCGCCATAGACTTTCAGTACATAAACGATGTCATCAAAGCTGGCATGGTTTAGCCATTCTGCCGCGGTTTCGCCTTGTGAACTGTCCATTCTCATGTCGAGTGGACCGTCGCGCATAAAGCTGAAACCACGCTCGGCGTCATCCAATTGTGGGGAGGAGACGCCAAGGTCGAACAGAATGCCGGTGACCTGGTGGGTCAGTTGTTGTTGTTCAATCACCTCGCCCAAGCGTGAAAAGGGGGTGTGGATAATGCTAAAACGAGGGTCATCAATGTGGCTGGCTGCTTCGATCGCCTGAGGGTCTTGGTCGAGCGCGATAACGCGCCCTTGGTCACCGAGTTGCTGTAGCAACGCACGCGTGTGACCGCCACGTCCAAAGGTGGCGTCAATATAGGTGCCTTGCGGATCAATCACTAACGCAGTAATGGATTCTTCTAAAAGCACCGAAACGTGTTGCGGTGTCGTTGTTGTCATTATAAAGAGAAATCTTCCAAGCGTTCGTTTAAGGTGAAATCGCCTTCACGCTCAACATCCATATCTTGCGCAATTTGGTCATGCCAGGCGGCTTCGTCCCAAATTTCAAACTTATTTAACTGCCCCACCAACATCAGCTTTTTATCAAGCCCGGCATGCTGCCGCAGTGGTGCAGAAATGAGCAAACGGCCATTTTTATCCATATCACAGTCGTCGGCGTGGCCAAGCAGTAAACGCTGTAAACGGCGTTCTGCTGGATTCATGCTGGATAATTGGGTCAACTTACGTTCGATGATTTGCCATTCCGGTAGCGGATACAACAATAGGCAAGGCTGCTTGATATCTATCGTGCAGACCATCTTGCCGTCACAGTCTATCGACAGCGCATGACGATACTTAGCGGGTATCGCTAAGCGCCCTTTACTGTCCAGACTGATTGTTGTTGCCCCTCGGAACATGATCCCCACCTGATCATTTTTGATCCACGATTATCCACAAATCCCCACAATGTTACAGTCTAGGTAGTTAAACTTCCCACTGTCAAGCTAAAAACCTTGCGGAAACTGGGCTTTTCGTGAAATTTTCAGGATTTTTACGTCAAGTCGTTGAAGCCAAAAGGCATTTTGGCTAATGGCGTATTGAGGCGTATTGAGGCGTATTTGGGACGTATTTCTGAAACTGAGAGAACGGTTACATAAAGAAGGAGGGAAGCCCGCCGATAAGCCGGGTTCTGTCGTGGACAATCATTCATCTAGCGATCAAGTCACCCTGATCGTCATGCAGTCTACCCGGGTTCAACGCGGGCCGCGCCATAGAACCCCTATTTGACCTTGCTCCGGGTGGAGTTTACCGTGCCACGAACTGTTACCAGTCGCGCGGTGCGCTCTTACCGCACCCTTTCACCCTTACCTGTGCCGCAAGCGGCCATCGGCGGTTTGCTCTCTGTTGCACTGGTCGTCGGTTTACACCGCCCAGGCGTTACCTGGCACCCTGCCCTGTGGAGCCCGGACTTTCCTCCCCTCATGCAAGCATGAGCAGCGATTGTCTGGCAGGCTTCCCAAGCGCGCAATCATACGCCCTGTCGACACAGACCTCAATCAATTATTAAGGTTTTTCAGACCCCATTGGTAGAGTGCATTTTTTCGCTCATCGTAGAGCTTGGCGACTAATGCCGCCGCTTTCTTTAATGGCAGCTCTTCACATAGCACTCGTAATGCTCTCTGTGCCTCAGCTCCCGGTTCGTCAGAGGTCTGTTCCGACGGCTGAAAGCCAGCAACCATTAACACCATTTCACCGCGTTGCTGATTGCTGTCGTCATGCAAGCGCTGCAAAAGTTGTTCGGCGTTACCGAACAAGTAGGTTTCGAACTGCTTGGTTAATTCACGCGCCAGCACTAGCTCACGCTCTGGCCCGATAACCTCGGCCATATCCTGCAGGGTGTGCAGGATGCGATGTGGTGATTCATAGAATACCAATGTCCGCACTTCTGTTTTTAGCAGCTCCAGTTGCTTACGCCGTTGCTGTGGCTTAGCGGGCAAAAACCCTTCAAAAGTGAAGCGGTCCGTCGCGATACCGGCACCACTCAATGCCGTGGTGATCGCACAGGGGCCCGGTAACGCGACCACCGGAATTCCCTGACGTCTGCAGGCGCGCACCATGACATAACCCGGATCACTGATTAACGGTGTTCCCGCATCACTGATCAATGCAATCGACTGTCCCTGCTCAAGTTGTTCGATCAGCGTCTGCGCTTTCTGCTGCTCGTTATGCTCATGCAAAGCAATGACGCGAGCCTTAGAGCCAACCTGCTGCAGTAACGGGCGGCTATGCCGGGTATCTTCAGCGGCGACACAGTCAACCGTGCGTAGCACCGCTACGGCTCGTTCCGATAAATCCCCCAAATTACCAATCGGCGTCGGAACAATATAAAGTGTGCCTGTGTTTTTCGTTTCTTTTACAGTACCAGCGGACGACATGTGTGCCTTTGTTTGTTTCAATCAACCTTGGCATTATAGTATCATCACCAGCCAGGCTTTGGCAGAGGACAGGTTTCCGTGACGATTCAATTCAGTCGTACAGTTTATACTCGCATCATGCGAGCTGGCATTGCCATGCTGAGCACCGTTCTGCTCACACAATGCAGCTCGGTCGAGCAGCCGTCGTCGGTGCCACCCGCGACAGCTCCCGACAACGGCAACGAAGTGCTGACCGACACGATAAAAAGTCAACGCGCTGCGGCTGAATGGCTGGCGGATGCCCGCGAAGCGGACTCGACGGCACAACAACAAACTTTGCTCATTCATGCTGCGTTAGCGTTTCAAAACGACGAACAGTGGCAACAAAGCGCGGCAATTTTGAGTCAAATCAGTCCTCGGCAACTGACGCCGTCCGCCTACCCGCTGTTCCGTCTTGCTCAGGCACAGTGGTTGGCACAGCAGCAACAGTGGCAACAGGTTTCCACCACCCTTGAGCCCATCGCCCAACGATTCCAACAACGGCGCTTAAGGCTACAGGCGCTTAACTTGTTGGCGCTCAGCTACGCTCAACAAAATCAGTATTGGCAAGCCGTGGTGCGACAAATAGAAGCGGAGCAGTATCATGGTGAAGCGACAGCACAACAAAGCCGTGACGCTATTTGGCGCTATCTACGTCAGGTTCCCGCTGCGCAACTGCCACAGCAACGGCCGTCAAACAGTACCATAGCCGGTTGGTGGCGGCTGGCGAAACTGTTTCATGACAGCCAGCAACAGTCGATTGATCTGGCAGAGGGGTTTGCCCGCTGGCAATCAAGCTACCCGGATCATCTCGCCAATGGTTTAGTGACCGAATGGCAACAGCAGTCCTGGCAAACACCGCAGCAGGTTATCGCTCTACTGCCGTTATCGGGACGCTATCAGGCACAAGGCATAGCCGTTCGCGACGGTTTACTGATGGCAGCGGCAGAGCAGCAACAAGACATTACCTTTATCGACACCAACCGTACCGACATCGAACAGCAGGCCGCCCAAATTGTCGAGTCCGGCGTCACTCATGTTATCGGACCGTTATTGAAGGACAACGTTGAAGCCTGGCTGAAACGCCCGTTACCCGGCGTTTTTCATCTTATGCTGAATGAGAGCGACGGTGTATTATCAACGGTACCCACCAATACCATTATCCAGTTTGCACTGGCACCGGAGGATGAGGCTCATCAGGCCGCTGAATATCTTGCCTCGCAGTCGCAACAGGCACCGTTGATTTTTGCCGCCAATAGCGGCTCCAGCCGCCGCATGGTGGAGAACTTTCAACAACGTTTGCAGCAAGTAAGTGATCACTCAGCGACCGTCGGCTGGTATGCTGAGCAAGAGCAAATGCAACCCGTGGTCGAGGAGTTGCTCGGTATCAGCGCGAGTAAACAGCGTATCCGCGAGGTCAAAATCGCGGCCGGTAAAATCATTGTCGACGAGCAGGAGCGCAGTCGTGCTGACGTTGACTCGGTGTACTTACCCGGTAATTTGGCGCAGGTGCGGTTATTAAAGCCGTTTATTGATGTCAATCTGTCGCCTTTTGCGCCACCGCTGACCGTATACGCCAGTTCCTCGGTGCACGAACGCAGTAACCGCGGCGGTGATTCTGATTTGTCCGGCGTTCAGTTCTCGGACAGTCCATTTCTCATCGGCGCTCATCAACAAAGCTCGGCGCTCGAACAGTGGCTTGAACTGCGCTCCGACATGAGCTTTAACGAAGCGCGACTATTGGCCATGGGCCATGATAGTCTTTATTTGGTGAGTAAAGCACAGGCGCTTAATGTATTCCCTGGCGCACAGTGGAGCGGATTTAACGGACGTTTATCGATAGCATTTAACCGCGTACAAAGAGAACTCGACTGGGCTATCTTTAAGGAGCAAGCCATTCAGCCCTTAAAGTAAACTATGTCAAAAAAAGCCAAAGGAAACCGCGCAGAACAACTCGCGGCCGCGTTTTTATCGCAGCAAGGATTGCAACTCGTCGAACGTAATTTTCGTATCGAGGGGGGTGAAATCGATTTAATTGCAAAACATCAACAAGCCTATGTATTTATCGAGGTCAAATACCGGCATGATGAGAATTTTGCAGCGGCGCTAGAACAAATCACTCCGGCACAATGTCGAAGAATTCGTTTTACAGCACAACACTTTTTACTGCAACGGGGACTGGATCAGCATCGGCTGAGGTTACGCTTTGATGTGATCACTATTACCGGCCCCGACGCTTCCATTAATTGGCTTAAGGATGCTTTTTAATCATGCAGTCAGAGCGCGTTAAAACCGTATTTACCGAAAGTATTCAGACGCAAATATCGGCGGTTGAAGGGTTATCGGATGTTATCGAAGACACTGTCGGACTGTTGGTCAATAGTCTGCTCAATGGCCAGCGTTTGTTTGTTCATGGTAATGCGTCGGCATCCTGGCTCAGTCAGCATTTTGCTGAAAAAATGAATTGCGGAATGAAGCTGGAACGGCCGGCTTTTCAGGCGATTCCATTACAGTCCTATGGCCACCAACAAGTGGCTTCACTGGCGCAAAGTAATGACATTTTGATTGTGATTGCCGCAGCTGACGGTGACGACCAAACGTTAATCGAGACCATGGAAGTGGCACTGAGCCGGGAAATGATCATTGTCGCCTTAACCGGACAGAATAACGAGCTGGTGTCGGGTCTGCTTGGCGCGGATGATGTGGAAATACAGGTACCGTCGCTGAATCCGGCGCGCGTGCTTGAACAACAGTTATTGATAAGCCATTGCCTATGCGAATTGATTGAACAGACCATTTTTCCTCAGGAGCACGATTAATCATGCAACAGCTTAGCCAAACCTGTTTACGCCGTCGTTTTACCCAAGTTGCTACGGCACTCACGTTATTGGCAACCTTGAATGGTTGCGCCGTGGTTGCGACCGGGGCAGCGGCACTGGGCGTTAGCTCGGTAACCGATCCGCGGACTATCGGCAGCCAGTTGGACGACCAGACCATCGAAATGAAAGCCAACGCTAAGCTTGGCAATGACGAACAATTAGGTGAATACCGTTTACGTGTGGTCAGTTATGACCAGAATGTATTACTGATCGGGCAGGTACCGAACGAAGCCGCTCGTCAACGTGCCGAGCGCATCATTAGCGATACTAACGGTATCGATAACATTTTTAACCAGGTACGTATCAGCTCTCAGGCCGGCCTCTCTACTCAGACCAATGACGCCTGGATTACCAGTCAGGTAAAACTGAAGCTCGCCGCGAACGATAAGGTCGATGCATCGGATGTAAAAGTGGTTACCGAGAATGGTGAAGTGTTCTTGTTGGGGATTGTCGGTGGTGATTCGGCCAACATCGCGGTCGACATTGCCCGCAACGTAAAAGGTGTAACTCGTGTCATCAAAGCGTTTAAGGCGTCTCGGTGACTGCTCCCCGCCCTGCCGGGCGAGGCTTCCAACTTCTCAGGCAGCAACCGGCGCGTGGCCGGATTTACGCAAGCCTCCATTGGCAGGAACCGACAGTCCTTCGGCTCTTAGTTTGATAATACCCTGCTGGCGGATATTGACCGCGGCGTTGATGTCGCGGTCAAGCTCTGCTTTACAAGCAGGGCACGACCAGTTACGCACCGACAACGGCAGGGTGTCTACCTTGTGCCCACAGCAGGAGCAGGTCCTGGAGCTGGCGAACCACTGGTCGATTTTGACCAGATGTTTGCCCTGCTCCTTCGCCTTGTATTCCAGTTTCTGAATCAGGCCGAACCAGCTTGCGTCTGCGATGTGCTTGGATAGCTTCCGGCTCTTCAGCAGGTTTTTTACTTTTAGGGTCTCGACTACCACCGCTTGGTTTTCGTCAATGAGTTGTCGGGACAGGTTGTGCTGGAAATCCGCACGTGCATTCGCTAGGCGCTCATGCGCCTTGGCAAGTTTCAAGCGTGCTTTCGTACGTCCTTTGCTGCCTTTCCGGCACCGGGACAGGGCCTTTTGCTTGCGTCGCAAGTTAGACTGGGCGCGTTTCAGGAAACGGGGATTCGCCGTCTTGTTTCCTTCGGAGTCGATAGCAAGATGGGTGAGCCCCATATCAACGCCCAGCACGGTATCAACGCTATGCAATGGGGCAGGTGTTTCCAAGCCGTCTTCGAGCAACAGCGAGGCATAGTATTTCCCTGTTACCGTGCGCGACAGCGTTACGCTCTTGAGCTTTCCGTCCAGCTCACGGTGGACCCGCGCCTTAATCGGTTTCATCTTCGGCACTTTGATCCAGTTCTCACCAGCACTCACACTCATGCAGTGGTAGCTGGATTGTTTACCGTGTTTGCGCTTGAACTTCGGATAACGGGCGGGAAGCTTCGGGTCAAAAAAGTTCTGGAAGGCTTCATCGAGGTTGATGCACGCTTGCTGGAGTGCAATCGAGTCAAAATCCTTGAGCCAGTGATACTTGCGGGACTTTTTCGCCACCGCCAACAGCGGCTTAAGGTCTTTCTTGGCCTTGAGCTTCAGGCCGTGGCGTTTGTACTGTGAGCTGATGATATGCAACGCCTTGTTGTACACGAACCGCGTAGCACCGAACTGGCGGTTGAGAAATTCCGCCTGTTCAGGTGTCGGGTAGATGCGTACTTTCGTGGCCTTTAACATTTCAGCGCTCATTGATATGATTCATTTATTATAAGCCAGTAAGGTCACTCTTCAAGTGAGTATGCATAATAAAGCGTTGCTGCAGATTACCTCCGAAAACGCCACAGCGTCACCAAGCTGGTTGTGCATCTGGTCTTTACCACCAAGTACCGGCGAAAACTGTTCAACGGCTATATGATTGAGCAACTACGTGAAGCGTTTGATTCTGCTTGCGGGAAATTGGAGTGTGACCTGCTGGAAATGGACGTTGAAGCGGATCACGTTCACCTGCTGATAGCCTATCCCCCGAAGCTGGCGATCAGCGTTATGGTGAACAACCTGAAATCGGTTTCATCTCGCCGGATACGCATACTCAATACCCACATACCCCGGCAAAGCAAAAGCGCAGCGCTCTGGTCACGCTCTTACTTTGCCTGTAGTGCAGGCGGGGCAACTATTGAAACACTGAGAGAGTATGTGCAGAGTCAGGCTACACCGGACTAGAACCGCTGCGCGGTTCCCGCTTGTATCCCCGCCCGATTGGGCGAGGGTTTACGCGGAGTTTTGCTAAGCGGGGCCTTAAACACCTATTTTATTACTTAATGACTTTCAGATTAGGACGTTTACGGGTTGTAGAGCTTTTCTCCGGGCTCGCCTCAGGTGCGTCGCCGGCATCGTCATCCGTAGATGGCATTTTATCCAGCTGAGGCTCGGCTTCAAACATCGCCCCGGCACCGTTTTCGCGGGCGAACAAGGCAAGCGCTGCCGTCATCGGCACGATCACTTCCATTGGCTGACCGCCAAACCGCGCATTAAAACGTATTTCATCATCCAGCAGTTGCAGACCCACAACCGCGCTGGGTGAAATATTCAGCGTAATTTGTCCGTCGTTGACGAATTGTTGTGGCACCTTAGTACCTACAATCGTAGCGTCGACCACCAGATGTGGTGTCAGCTGGTTATCCACAATCCAGTCGTATAAGGCCCGCAGTAAATACGGGCGCTTAGGGGTCATATCAGTCACTTTCATCATCGCCTCCCAAAGGTAGCGAGCAAGAACTAGCGTGCCAGTTCTTTTTCGGCGTCGGTGAGTGATTCCTGGAACGTTTTACGCTCGAACACACGAATCATGTACGCTTTAATGTCTTTTGCGCCCTGACCTTCCAGTTGAATACCGTAGGCCGGTAAACGCCATAACAGCGGCGCAATATAGCAATCGACTAAGCTGAATTCTTCGCTCATGAAATAAGGCGTATCAGCGAAAATCGGTGCCAGTGACAGCAGTCCTTCCTTAAGTTCCTGCCGTGCTGCGTTGTCGCCGGCGAGGATCTTATCGGCCAGCGCGTACCAATCACGCTCAATGCGATACATCATCAAACGGCTGGTGCCACGAGCGACCGGATACACCGGCATCAATGGAGGATGAGGAAAACGCTCATCGAGGTATTCCATGATGATTTGCGCATCGTACAGGACCAGTTCTCTATCCACCAAGGTCGGCGTCGCATCAGGGTAAGGATTCAGCTGAATCAAATCTTCCGGAC
Source organism: Idiomarina sp. OT37-5b (assembly GCF_002968395.1). Classification (NCBI taxonomy): domain Bacteria; kingdom Pseudomonadati; phylum Pseudomonadota; class Gammaproteobacteria; order Alteromonadales; family Idiomarinaceae; genus Idiomarina; species Idiomarina sp. OT37-5b. The sequence goes on along the minus strand of NZ_CP027188.1, from coordinate 338,615 downwards.
GTTCATCACCATCAACGTAACTGATTTCAACACTTACGCCCTTCTCGGCTAAGACCAAGCGAACTTGATGACTTTTCAAATCATCCCGACCCGAATACAACGTCATCACTGAACGTTTATTTGCTGCAACCGCCATTTATTTCTCCAGATAATATCAACGGCAAAAGGGTGGCAAGCCACCCTTAATTACCTTTTCCTGACCATACTGATTACTTGAGATCTCGCCAGAACTCTTTCTTCAGCAGCCAAGCTAAAATGGTGAATACCAACAAGAAGCCGAAGACGAACCAACCGGTACGGCGTTGCTCCAGCAACATAGGTTCACCCATATAGACCAAAAATGCGGTCAAATCGAGCATGGCCTGATCGTATTCACTCTCAGTTAAGCGTCCACTACCGTCGGTTTTAATCCCAACGTAGACTTCTTTCATTTCGCCATCGATGCGACGTTCTTCATACGTCTTCTCTGGCAAGCCTTGCAGTTCTTCCAATACATGCGGCATACCGACATTTGGGAACACGGTGTTGTTAACGCCAAACGGACGGCTGTCGTCTTTATAGAAAGACCGCAAGTACGTGTAGATCCAATCTTCACCGCGAACTCGCGCCACGTTGGTTAGATCCGGTGGCGGGTTACCAAACCAGTTTCCGGCCGCATCAGGCGACATGTTAATGGTGATTAGGTCGCCTGCTTTGTTACCGGTGAACTGAAGGTGCTTTTGACCCAGCTCTTCCGGAATCTCCAAATCGTTAAACATGCGATTGTAACGAGCGTACTCCAGAGAGTGACAGCCCAGACAATAGTTCATGTATAACTGCGCACCGCGCTGCAGAGAAGCTTTGTCGTGCAAATCCACTTTCGCTTCATCTAACGGTACAGTTGGGCCCGCCGCAAATGCCAGCGACGGGATCAAGGTGATAAGAGCGATTAACAGTTTTTTCATTATGACGTCACCCTTTCTGGTACCGGTTTCGTTTTCTCGCGTCGACTGTAGAAGAACAGGAACACGAAGAACGCGAAATACAGGAATGTAAAGATTTGCGCAAACAGTGTCGCTACCGGCGTTGCAGGTTGTGTACCGAGGTAACCCAACACCACAAAGCTGATGACGAAGTTAACCAGGTTCAACTTGTGTAACACCGAACGATAACGCACTGAACGAACCTTACCGCGGTCAATCCATGGCAACAGCGCCAACAAAACGATCGCTGCAAACATCAGGATGACACCCAACAATTTGTCCGGTACCGCACGCAGAATCGCGTAAAACGGCGTGAAGTACCAAACAGGTGCAATGTGCTCCGGAGTCTTCAACGGGTTAGCCGGCTCAAAGTTTGGTGGCTCAAGGAAGAAACCGCCCATTTCAGGGTTAAAGAAAATCACATAACAGAAGAAGAACAGGAAGATACCGATACCAATCAGATCCTTCACGATGTAGTAAGGATAGAAAGGAATTGCATCAACGATGTCGTATTTCTTCGTGAAGCGCTCATGGAACTTAAACTTCGGCTTCTCTTCGTCCGGTACGGAGCCCTTAGGCTTCTTAATGGCAACACCGTCCGGGTTGTTAGAACCCACTTCGTGCAGAGCGATAATGTGCAAGAACACCAAAATCACCAGCACCAACGGTAAGGCAATAACATGCAATGCGAAGAAACGGTTAAGCGTCGCGCCGGAGATAACGTAGTCACCGCGAATCCACAGCGTTAAATCATCACCGATAACCGGAATTGCACCGAACAGTGAGATGATAACCTGCGCACCCCAGTATGACATCTGACCCCATGGCAGCAGGTAGCCCATAAAGGCTTCTGCCATCAACACCAGGAAGATGAACATACCGAATAGCCACAGCAATTCACGTGGTTTCTGGTAAGAGCCGTACATCATACCGCGGAACATGTGCAGGTAGACGACGACGAAGAAGGCTGAGGCACCGGTTGAGTGCATGTAACGCAGTAACCAACCGTACTCAACATCGCGCATGATGTATTCTACTGATGCAAACGCGCCTTCCGCACTGGGAACGTAGTTCATGGTCAGCCAGATACCGGTAAGGATCTGATTAACCAATACCAACATGGCGAGCACACCAAAGATGTACCACATGTTGAAGTTTTTCGGCGCGGGGTACTGAGCAAGGTGGATATTCCACGTCTTGGTCATTGGGATGCGTTCATCCATCCACTGTACAAATTTGTTAGCCATTACGCTTGCCCCTTCTCTTCGCCAACCAAAATCGTGTTGTCATCAACGTAGTAATGAGGCGGAACCACTAAGTTCAGTGGCGCAGGAACGCTTTGGAAAACACGACCAGCAATATCGAATTTGGAACCGTGACATGGGCAGAAGAAACCGGATTCTACACCTTCAACGTGTTCGCCCATACCGGATGGCAAGTAGGTAGGAGAACAGCCCAAGTGGGTACAAATACCAACGGCAACGAAAAACTCTTCTTTGATAGAGCGGTATTTATTCGCTGCATAAGGAGGTTGTTGCGGTTCTTCAGAGTTAGGATCACGCAGGTTGTCTTCGATTTTACCCAGACCGTCTAACATTTCCGGGGTTCGACGAACAACCCATACGGGCTTGCCCCGCCATTTCACACGGATCATCTGACCCGGTTCAGCTTTGGCTATATTTACTTCGACCGGTGCTCCGGCGTTTTTGGCTTTCGCACTAGGGTTCCAGGAAGCAATAAAAGGAACAGCTGTAAATGCTGCTCCAGCTCCACCGACAACCCCCGTCGCGACCGTCAAAAAACGACGGCGGCCTTTATCTACAGGCGCATTGCTCATCCATTTATTCTCCAGGTTTGGACGCTCCGCGGTGCATCGCCACGGAATCGGGAATTAGCTGCTGCGTTATCCGCCATACGGATTACAAAAAATGCCTTAGAATGATAAAGAAAACCCACAAAATTTACAAGACAAAAGGCTGGGCACGGCGTTGTTTATAGATGCCGTTACGCGCAACGAACCGCCTGCCGCAGGAAAACGCTTTTATTCGACTTCCAGGGGGCTGGATCAGGCGGGGGTGTTGGAGGCCATGGATGGCCGCAAACAAGCCTACAGGGACGTACTTGTGGCGTTCCCCGACTGACGGGGTCGCGTTACATCAAAAAGTCGCCGGTGTGAGCGCTCCGCCAAGCCGGTTTACCTGTGCGCCAAACGCACCGATGATTTCCTCGCGCCAAAGGCGCGAGCTACGGCCATAAAAAAACCCGGCGATGCCGGGTTTTTGGGGTACAGTTGAAGCTTGAATTAACGCTTCGAGAACTGTGGACGTTTGCGCGCTTTGTGCAAACCGATTTTCTTACGTTCAACCTGACGTGCGTCACGAGTAACGTAGCCTTCTTTACGAAGAGGACCACGGAACGCTTCGTCATACTGCATCAGCGCACGAGTAATACCGTGACGGATTGCGCCCGCCTGACCAGTAGTACCGCCACCACTTACAGTGATGTACAGGTCGAACTTTTCAGTCATTTCTACAAGCTCTAACGGTTGACGAACAACCATCTGAGCGGTTTCACGACCGAAGTATTCTTCCAACGCGCGGTTGTTGATTTGGATGTTGCCGCTACCCGGACGCAAGAATACGCGAGCCGTTGAGTTTTTGCGGCGACCAGTACCGTAGTATTGATTATCTGCCATAGTAGTCTTGCTCCGTTAGATATCCAGTTGTTTCGGCTGTTGAGCAACATGGTTGTGCTCAGCACCTGCGTACACTTTCAGTTTACGGAACATGGCACGGCCTAGTGGTCCACGAGGCAACATACCTTTAACCGCTTTCTGAATTACCATTTCAGGCTTCTTGGCAATCAGCTTTTCAAAGCTGATTGATTTGATACCACCCGGAAATCCAGTGTGCGAGTAGTACATCTTGTCCTGAGCTTTGTTACCGGTTACAGCAACTTTCTCTGCGTTAACAACAACGATGTAATCGCCGGTGTCTACGTGCGGAGTATACTCAGGCTTGTGCTTGCCGCGCAGGCGACGAGCGATTTCAGTAGCCAAACGACCTAAAGTTTTACCTTCTGCGTCCACTACATACCAGTCGCGTTTTACCGTTTCTGGTTTTGCTACAAATGTTTTCATGATAAAAAAACCTAAATCAAAAAGTTCACGGACAGTAATTCCGGGCTTCCCCGCGAATCACAACAATAAAATAATGAGGAAATTCATTAAGTTATCTGCTGCGACCATTGCCTAACCGAAGTTAACGCAATGGACTGTAACGTGGGCTGCGCGGATTATAGGAAAAATGGCGCTAAAGATCACGTACTTTTTGCAGAAAATTTAGCCTACGCTTTGTGCTCTTCGGCAAGATATTGCTGGCTTTGCATCTCCTGCAGGCGGCTGATGCAACGTTTGAACTCAAAGCTCAATTGACCTTCGGTGTACAATTGCTCAATGGGCACTTCCGCCGAAAGGATAAGTTTCACTTTGCGCTCATAAAATTCGTCCACCAAGGCGATGAAACGGCGCGCAATATCATCGCTGCCACGACCCATCTGTTCGACGTTGCTGACTAACACCGCGTGGTAGAGTTGACTGATTTCCATGTAGTCGTTCTGTGAGCGCGCCGTTTTGCAGATTGCGTTAAAGTCAAAAAACACCACATCATCACTGACTGCCCGCACCTCGATCTCTCGGCCGAGAATATCAATAGTGGTGGCGTCATAGCTGTCTTTGTTTTCCGGAGCCAACTGCGAAAAATACTGCTGCAGGTTCGCGTCAGCCTGCTGATCCAACGGCGAGTGGAAAATTTCCGCTCGGCTGAGTGTGCGCAAACGGTAATCCACACCGCTATCGACGTTAACCACACGACAGTTTTCTTTAATCAGGCGGATAGCCGGAAGAAAACGTTCCCGCTGCAGGCCATTCTTGTACAAATCATCAGGCACGATATTGGACGTGGCGACGAGCACGACCTTGCGCTCAAATAAATATTCAAACAGCTTGCCGAGCAACATAGCGTCGGTTATGTCCTGCACAAAAAACTCATCAAAACAGATGATTTTAGCTTGCGCCGCGATGCGGTCGGCAATGATTTCTAACGGATCGGACTGGTGCTTAAGGGATTTCAGTTCCTGATGCACTCGATGCATAAAACGATGAAAATGAACGCGCCATTTTTTATCCAGTGGCAGGCTGTCGAAAAACGTATCGACTAAATACGTTTTACCACGCCCTACACCACCCCAAAAGTAGAGTCCTTTTGGCGGTTTCGGCGTCGCACTGAACCATCGCTTCCAAAACGGTTGCTGGCACTGGCGCTGCCACAGCAACAGTTGCTGATAGAGTGCTTCGAGCTGTTCAACCGCATGCGCCTGCGCTTCATCGTGGCTGAATCCGTCTTGCTGTAAGTCTTTTTGATACCGCTGTTTTGGGCTTAAGCCTTGGCTGGACACTACAACTTAACCTCAGATCCGATTACCCTAAAATAAGCAGATAGTTTATCATGAAGCTAACTTTCAGCAATCAATAGCAATGCCCCCATTGCGCAGGAGTAGAAAATGAGTTGGATTATTGGTGTGCTACTGGTCATTGTCGGCGCTATCATTGGTTTTTTTGTGGCTAAGTTTTGGCTGAGTTCCGGCACCAACGGCGATCTGGAAAGCCAGGTTGAACAAAGCCAGAAGCAGTTGGCGGATTATCAGCGCGAAGTCGCAGAGCATTTCGCTACCGCGAATGCGCTGGTCGAGCAATTGGCGGAAACTCAGGACAAACTGCAAAATTACCTGAATCAAAGCGCTGAGTTACTGCAGCAACATGGCGTACAAGACGACTTACCGTTTTTCTCTGAGGACACTTTGCGTCAGTTGCGCGTAGCCAACACCGTCAATAAAGACTACCGTTCGGGTCAAAATGATGACGCGGCTGAACAAGCGCCTCGTGACTACACGGAAAAACGCAGTGGTTTGTTTGAGTCCAGCCGTGACAAACACTCAGAAAGGGATTAAAAAAATAATATCTTGAAACATTTTGCCAGTGAACTCATATAACGAGTCAGCGGTCTGAACGCACAGTTGGTTTTTGTTCGATGAGCAATTAAGCCCTATTCCGAGGAGTAAGTAACACTATGCAGAAACTGTTGACTCTTATTGCCGCTGCTGGCCTTGCTGTTGCCAGCGTTACGGCCACTGCGCAAGCAAGTATCCCGTTTTTTGGTAAATCCGACGAAGTCCCTACTCTGGCGCCAATGCTGGAAGAGGTGACACCGGCCGTCGTGAACATTTCTGTTAAAGGCAAACGCGAAGTCAGACAGCGACTTCCGGATGCGCTACGGTTCTTTTTTGGCCCCAATGCCCCGCGCGAACAAGTTCGTGAGCGGCCGTTCCAAGGGCTCGGTTCTGGCGTTATCATCGACGCAGAAAAGGGCTATGTTGTTACCAATAACCACGTTATCGATGACGCTACCGAAATTTTGGTGACGCTGAAAGATGGCCGCGAATTTGACGCCGAGGTCATTGGTACCGACGAGCGTTCAGATATCGCCTTAATCAAAATTAAAAACGGCGAAAACCTGACCGATATCGAGCTGGGCAAATCCTCCGATTTACGCGTGGGTGACTTCGTCGTCGCTATTGGCAATCCATTCGGTTTAGGGCAAACCGTGACCTCGGGTATTGTCAGCGCATTGGGTCGCAGTGGCCTCGGCATTGAAGAGCTGGAAAATTTTATTCAGACCGATGCTGCGATTAACAGCGGTAACTCCGGTGGTGCACTGGTCACATTGGACGGTAAGTTGATTGGGATTAATACCGCCATTCTTGGCCCCAACGGCGGTAACATCGGCATCGGCTTTGCGATCCCGTCGGATATGATGAACAACCTGGTTATGCAACTGATCGAATTTGGCGAAGTTCGTCGGGGCGTGTTGGGTATTCGCGGGCACGACCTCACTCATGACATCGCTAAAGCACTGGACATTGACGCAAGTACCGGCGCCTTTGTCGCAGAAGCCATTCCTGGTGGCTCGGCCGCTGAAGCCGGCATTAAATCCGGTGATGTGATCCTTTCCGTCAATGGCTCACGCATTGCTTCGTTCTCTGAGCTTCGTGCCTTAGTCAGCAGCATGGGGCAAGGTAAAACCATCAGCCTGGGTATTGTCCGTGACGGTGAAGAATTAGAAGTGGACGTTGTGCTTGGTGCCCAGGATGTTGAAGTGACCGCATCGTCTATTCATCCGGCACTTGAAGGCGCTACCCTGGCGGTTTCAAGTGACCCGGCGGGTATCGAAATTACCGCCATCGAAGAGGGTTCTCCTGCCGCTCGCATTGGTCTGGAAGAAGGCGACATCATCCGCGGTGTGAATCGCCAGATCGTGACCTCGGTTGGCGATTTGCGCAGTGTCATTGAAGACACTGCTGGCGTCGTTGCCCTTAATGTACAACGGGGCAACAGCTCACTGTACCTGGTGTTGCGTAACCCCGGTTAACGTCAGCTACGTCAGAAGCTTACAAAAAGGTGACAGCAGTGATAAGCTGATGTCACCTTTTTTGTTAATAGCGTCGGAACCCCATCATGAGTGCAGCACAATCGGTCTTTCGTTTTATCTTTCAGTCGGTTGGATTGGGTTTAATCGTTGCTGCCATCGTGATTCTGTTGCTCCCCTATCTGTCCAATCATTCGCGTGGCGCACTGGATCAAAATGCAACTGCGCTCAGTTTTAACGACGCCGTTAGCCGCGCAGCACCGGCAGTAGTCAATATCTATAGCCTGGGCGAAATTGAGGGTTCCTATTTTCAACCACGTACCTCGCGTGTCTGGCGATTAGGATCTGGCGTTATTATGGACGGCCGCGGCTATATCCTCACCGCACAACATGTGGTCGATAATGTTGATCAAATTTTGGTTGCCTTGCAGGACGGTCGTCAATACGGTGCCCAACTTATCGGCAGCGACTACTACACCGACTTAGCCGTGTTAAAAATAGAAGCCGACAACCTGCCGGTGATACCAACTGCCGAAAATCCACAGACGCGGGTTGGCGACATCGTGCTGGCGATAGGCAATCCCTATAATATTGGCCAGACCATCACTCAGGGCATCATCAGTGCCACCGGTGGCCGCGTTGGGGTCAGTCGTAGTTCTTATTCCGACCTTATTCAGATGGATGCGGTCATTAACCAAGGGGCCTCCGGCGGCGCTTTAGTTAACTCAACCGGGCAACTGATCGGCATTAATAACGCCCGTTTTAACAACGCTTTTGGCGATGGCATTGAAGGCATTTATTTTGCGGTTCCCTTTAGTACCGCCCGGGATGTAATGGAAACGCTTATCGCAGAAGGCAAAGTGGTGCGAGGTTGGATTGGTATCAGTGTCGACCCGAACTCCAGTGATCGGCTTGCCCAACAGGGCATTCAGATAACAGCGGTTGACCCCGGCAGCCCTGCCGCCGTTGCCGGCCTTAAGCCGAATGATGTGATCACCCGCATCGGTGGTAAACCGGTGCGCTCGGCATCGGAAGGCATGAAAGAGGTCGTAAACAGTAAGCCGGGGTCAGCAGTAGTCATCGACTTTTACCGCAACGGTGAGCCGCAAAGCGTCACCGTTACGATTGCCGAACCACCGGCCAATTAGTTAATCACGGACGCGAGTAATATCCGCACCCAATTGACGCAATTTGTGTTCAATCGATTCGTAACCGCGATCAATGTGGTAAATGCGTTCGACCACGGTTTCGCCCTGCGCCACAAGACCGGCAATAACCAGCGATGCCGAGGCTCGTAAATCGGTACACATCACCTCAGCGCCGGTCAGTCGGTCGACACCTTTACTGATTGCCGTGTTACCTTCAAGCTCCACTTGTGCACCCATGCGACGCAACTCCGGAATGTGCATGAAACGATTTTCGAAGATGGTTTCACGAATCCAACCACTGCCGTCGGCAATGCAATTTAACGCACAAAACTGTGCCTGCATATCTGTTGGAAATGCCGGGTGAGGCGCAGTAATAATGGTTACTGGCTGTGGTCGATGACTGGCACGAATACGAATCCAGTCATCACCTTTGTCGATATTCGCACCGGCCTCGGTTAACTTTTTCAACACCGCGTCAAGACACGCAGGATTCGTGTTGCGACAGGTCACGTCGCCCTGGGTTACCAGGCCAGCGACCAGGAAAGTACCGGTTTCGATGCGATCCGGCATGACCGCATAACGTCCACCATGCAGCTTCTCGACCCCATGCACCACAATGGTATCGGTACCCGCACCACGTATGTCTGCGCCCAACGTATTCAGGAAGTTGGCTAAATCAATAACTTCGGGTTCACGAGCCGCATTCTCAATAACGGTTTTGCCGTCGGCAAGCGCCGCCGCCGTCATCAAGTTTTCGGTGCCGGTAACACTTACCGTGTCCATTAAGATATTGGCACCCTTTAAGCGTCCGTTCACTGCCGCTTTGATGTAACCGTTTTCGACGGTAATGTGCGCCCCCATCTGACGCAGGCCTTCAATGTGAAGGTTAACCGGCCGAGCACCAATGGCGCAGCCACCCGGTAATGACACCTCTGCCTTTCCGGTACGTGCCAGTAACGGACCTAACACCAGAATCGACGCCCGCATGGTCTTAACCAGTTCGTAAGGCGCCACGGTCGTCGACAATGACGCTGGCGAGATGGTCACACTGCCATCACTGAGTCCGCTGTGCTCGATACCGAGCGTTTTCAGCAATTTCAGGCTGGTCTTTACATCTTGTAACTGCGGGACATTATCGAGTTGCACGGTGTCGCTGACGGCGACCGTTGCCAACAGAATGGGGAGTGCGGCGTTCTTAGCGCCGGAAATTGTGACCTCGCCCTGTAAGCGATGGCCACCTTTGATGACGAATTTATCCATGCTGACCATTAACCCTGCGGCATCACTAACTTTTTATCGCGAGCCCAGTCTTCCGGCGTGTACGTCTTTAACGAGACCGCATGCAGGGTACCATCAGCAATCAGGGGTTTTAACGGATTATAAACGTACTGCTGTCGTTTCACCCGACTTAACGACGCGAACACATCCCCTACCGCGATGATGTTTACGTTAGCACCGTCAAGCTGGACATGCACTTCGGCAAGTTCCAGTTGGTCTTTTAATAAGCCTTCAATTTGTTCTGCGTCCATCATTATTACCTTTTTTACAGCAGGTGTAAGTGTCAGGACGCTAGCTTAACGAAAGCACGCCCTCAACGCCACTGACCGCTGCAATTTGTTGCAACTGTTGACTTGCTCCGACACATTCAATCGACGTGACGTTTTGCGCTTTTACGACTTCCAGCAATAATGCCACGCCAGCAGTATCTACCGCGTCAACCTTACTCACATCCACCCGTGATATGGCTTTGCCATTGACGTCACTTAGCCACTGCGACCAAATTGCCGGAATCGTTTCTCGTGTCAAAGCACCCGCCAGCTCCAGCGTATGTTGATCATCGCTGAAGCTGATCTGGATACCGTTTAACTTGCGTGAACTCGCCATTATGCCGGTACGTCTACTTCGTCGTCCAACGAGATGGGTTGCTCTGCCTTGTCTTTCAGCAAAGCGATGGTGTTATCAATGCCTCGGGCACGGATCACCGAAGAAATCTCACTTTGCTTGCTTTGCAACAGGCTCACACCTTCAACAATGAGGTCGTAGGCTTTCCAGGTCTCGCTTTCACTGTCATAACGTACCGCGAAATCAAGCCGTATGGGCGGTCGACCCTGTTCAATAACCCGTGTTTCGACACGTACCGCGCGGTCATCCGGCGAAACGTTCTTCGGGTTAACGAACTCAACGTCGTGCTTTGACTCGTCATATTGTGTAAAAGCACGGGCATAGGTGGCAACAATGTAATCTGTAAAAGCTTGGTAAAAAGCCTGCCGTTGCTCGCTGCTGGTGTCTTTAAAGTAACGGCCCAACACCTTTTTCGACGCATAAATGTTGTCGACGTAAGGCATCAGCTCTTCTCTGACAACCGTTTTTAGATAGTTAGGGTCGTCATTAATCCGGTCGCGTTCCTCAGCAATACGAGCGAACGTCTTTTCAGCCACCTGCTCCAGCAAACGGTATGGGTTATCGTCTTTAATCACTTGCGCCGACGCAGGGGCAGCGATCATCAGTAGACTCAGTGCCCAAAAAATTAATGCCTTCATGTTTATCTCCTTAACTTAATCGTTACCCTGGCTGAACAGGAATTGCCCGATTAGCTGCTCAAGTACCAATGCTGACTTCGTGTCACTGATGGTATCGCCGTCTTCTAACATGCCCACGGTGTCATCAATAAAACCCGGTTGCAGACCAAGGTACTGTTCGCCCAGCAAGCCTGACGTTAGCACCGACAATGAGCTGGTCTCAGAGAACTGGTCGTAGTCCGCGCTGATTTCCATCTCTACTGTGGGTTCGTAATATTCACCGGTCAATGTGATGTTGCTTACGCGTCCGACAACAACCCCGCCGACTTTTACCGGCGAGCGCACTTTGAGGCTGCCGATATTATCGAACTTTGCATAGAGCTTATACGTTTCGCCCGACGTTGCGGCACTGCCACTGGCAGCTCTAAGCGCGATAAAAAGTAAGGCAAGTACGCCAAGTACAACAAACAAGCCAACCCAAATCTGTGTTTTACGTGATTCCATGGTTTCTACCCACCAAACATCAAAGCTGTAAGAATAAAATCAAGTCCGAGAACAGCCAGTGACGCCGTCACCACTGTCGAAGTCGTCGCTGTGCTAATACCTGCAGACGTTGGTACGGCACGATAACCTTTGTAAAGTGCGATCCAGGTCACTACAAATGCAAATACGATGGATTTAATAATGCCGTTCAATAAATCGTCGTACCAATCGACCGACGACTGCATCACCGACCAAAACGCCCCTTCATCAACACCCAGCCAGCCGGAACCCACCAGGTAACCGCCGTAGATGCCGACCGCAGAAAAAATCAACGCCAGTAATGGCATGCTGATAAAACCGGCCCAAAACCGTGGCGCCACCACCCGCCGTAGCGGGTCTACAGCCATCATCTCGAGGCTGGATAGCTGTTCGGTCGCCTTCATCAAACCAATTTCAGCGGTCAACGCCGAGCCCGCCCGACCGGCAAACAACAAGGCCGTCACGACGGGGCCTAACTCGCGCAGTAGCGACAGCGCCACCATCGGTCCGAGACTCTGCTCGGCACCATAGTCCACCAATATGGTATAGCCCTGCAGACCAAGCACCATGCCGATAAACAAACCGCTGACAATGATGATAAGCAACGACAAGACACCAACGACGTACATCTGTTTGATGAACAAAGGAAACGATTTGCGCGGGTTCGGCTTACCGATTATCGCACTGAGCAACATCGCTAACGCATAACCAATCCCAGCGACTTGATTCAGTGACGTGTGCCCCACTCGGCGCAGCTGTTCGATCATCGCTGACCTCCTAATAAGTCACTGGCAAAGTCATCGTCAGAATAGTGGAATGCCACCGGACCATCGGCCTCACCGTGCAAGAACTGTTTAACCAATGCGGTGTCATCTTTTAACAATGCCTGGGGCTCACCCTCTGCAACCACTCGTTTGTCCGCAATAATGTAGGCATAGTCGGCAATGCTCAGCACCTCATCGACGTCGTGTGTCACCACGATTGAGGTTAACCCAAGCGAATCATTTAACGACTTGATCAGCTTAACGATCACCCCCATCGAAATCGGGTCCTGCCCGGCGAACGGTTCATCGTACATGATCAGATCAGGATCCAGCGCAATGGCTCTTGCCAGCGCCGCACGCCGTGCCATACCGCCGGAAAGTTCCGCCGGCATCAAGTGTCGGGCGCCGCGCAAACCAACGGCTTCGAGCTTCATAATGACAATGCTGCGAATCAACCGTTCGGATAAGTTGGTGTGTTCTCGCAACGGAAACGCGACATTGTCGTAAACGCTCATATCGGTAAACAGGGCTCCACTCTGGAACAACATGCTCATCCGTTTGCGTAATTCATAAAGCGGTTTTCTTGCCAGTTGAGGCACTTCCACATCCGCCACCTTAATGCTTCCCGATGACGGCTTTAGCTGCCCGCCAATGAGTCGCAACAAGGTTGTTTTACCGATGCCGCTCGGTCCCATTACCGCGACCGTTTTACCTTTCGGAACGGTTAACGACAAGCCCTCATAAATGGAACGCTCGCCATGTGAAAAATGCACATTGTTCAGCTCGACAAAATTGCTCACTGTGCTTCCTGTGTTATCGTTTCTTTAAGCTTACGTAGTTTAGCGCGTAAGCGTCTAATCACTAACTGTAAAAATGTTGCAAAACATATCAGTTAATCGAATCAACCAATGTCATCAATTTCTGCGCAAACTGTTCGCGATCGGCCTGGCAATGCTGGCAAAGCTGCAGTTGCTCAAACAAACGGGCACCGTGCACAGAAAAGAATAACAATTCCGCCAACTGCGGATCAGGCGTATCATTTTTTATCGCGTCGAAGGTCTGCCGGACATGCTCTTGTAACGGCTCCAGCAGTTCTGGATTATTTGCCGCAACGGCCAACATACCGCTGCTCAATTGTGCACATTCAGCATCACTGTTTAATGAGGCTAATAGAATACTTTTTAGTTCACGGCGTGGATCGTTTTCGAGTTGCTCACGAAAGTGCGCACGCAAGGCATCGAATTGTTGCACCATACGCTCTAGCATAGCGGCTAACAGCGCGTTTTTATTGGCAAAGTGATACAGCAAACCGCCTTTACTGATACCGGTTTCCTGACACAGGGCATCAAACGTCAAATGCGCAGCCCCCTGCTCCGCAACCAGTTGTTCTGCCGCGTCTATAATTGCATCACGATTGCTTGGCCGACCCACCATTTACTGCTTCCCGGGGCTCATTTAGGGCCCACTTTATTAACCGTCCAGTTGGTATAGTAATTAACTCTTAATAAAAAAGCAATATTCTCTGCTCCGTCACGGTAGGCATAGCCATTGATAATGACGTATCATTAGCGCATAAACTGACAAGCTGGGAAGATTCTATGAAGCAAGTCACACATGACTTTCGCCCGCTCGGCCACGATGTGCTGGAGATCGAGCAAAGCGCTATCGCAGGCCTCAAACAATACATCGACGAACAATTTAATCGCGCCTGTCAGATCATGTTCGATTGCAAAGGCCGGGTGATTGTCATCGGCATGGGTAAATCAGGCCACATCGGTGGAAAAATAGCCGCAACACTGGCTTCTACCGGCACGCCGGCATTCTTTGTCCACCCGGGTGAAGCCAGCCATGGCGACCTCGGTATGGTAACCGACAACGACGTTGTTATTGCCATTTCCAACAGTGGTGAAACCTCAGAGGTTCTGAATATTCTACCGGTGATAAAACGATTAGGTGTGAAGCTGATCGCCATGACCGGCAACCCCGAGTCAACGTTGGCACGCCTTGCTGACGTGCATGTCTGCATTAAGGTAGAACAAGAAGCCTGCCCATTGGGTTTAGCGCCCACCGCCTCGACGACGGCCACCCTGGTTATGGGGGATGCGTTAGCCGTGGCTCTGTTGAAAACCCGGGGCTTTACCGCCGATGACTTTGCCTTGTCTCATCCCGGCGGTTCACTGGGTAAGCGTTTGCTGCTACGCCTACAGGACATTATGCACACCGGCGATCGCGTTCCGGTAACCGAACAAACGGCGCTCATCAGTGAAGCCTTATTAGAAATGTCGCGCAAAGGCCTGGGCATGACCGCAATTGTCGATGACAACAAGCGCCTGGCGGGCATTTTCACGGATGGTGACTTACGCCGCATTCTCGACAATCGTATCGATGTTCACAGCACCGGTATCCATGAGGTTATGACACGTTCCTGCATTACCGCGAACGCCGATATGCTGGCTGCGCAAGCGCTAAAAATTATGCAGGATCGCAAAATTAACGGTCTTATCATTGTTGACGAGGATGGCCGTCCCGTTGGCGCAATGAACATGCATGACCTGCTACAAGCTGGCGTTGTCTGAGGAGATAATCAATGGAGATGATTAATACCTGGTATGGCGATATCGAGCAGGCGCTGCTGAAGAAGTTTCAACAGGTACGTTTACTGGTGCTCGACGTGGATGGGGTATTTTCGGACGGCCGTATTTATTTAGGTAACGACGGTGAAGAGCTGAAAGCCTTTCATACCCGTGACGGTTTTGGCATGAAGGCACTGGTTAACGCCGGCTTTACCACGGCCGTGATTACCGGCCGTCAGTCTGCTATCGTCGAACGCAGAATGAAGCACCTGGACGTAGGTCATATTTTTCAGGGACAATCCGACAAAACCGTCGCTTATCAGCAATTGCTTGAGCAACTCGATGTGACCCCCGAGCAGGTCGCTTACATCGGCGATGATGTTCCGGATTTGGCATTAATTCAACGTTCCGGACTGGGTATCGCCGTTCATGATGCGCACCCGGCCGTGCAACAAGGCGCTGATTATATTACCCGGTGCGCGGGCGGCCACGGTGCTGTTCGCGAAGTCTGTGATTTATTACTGTTGGCCAGTGGCCAGCTTCGCAGTGCTGAGGGGATCAGTCTGTGAGTCGTCGCATCACCTTCATTCTGCTACTGCTGTTCGGGGCGGGACTGTTACTGGTCTGGCGCCCTTTTATCGACGAAGGTGAAGATACTGCCCAACAACGTTCACAAATCATGAAGCCCGATTTCACCGCTCGGGGGCTGGAAACCCGATTATTTGAGTCGGAAGGAAACCTGGCACACCAGCTTAAAGCGGATGCCATGGCACACTACCTGCAAATCGGGCTGACAGAGTTAACCCAGCCGGTTTATTCGGTGTATACCGAGGACAATCAGGCGACCTGGCAAATCAGTGCTGAACAAGGCACTTTTTATGACGACCAAACGCTGATCCTGGAGCGTGGTGTTGAAATAAAGTCGCTTCAGCCTGATACTGCTATACAAAGGGTTGTGACGGAATATCTGGTCATTGATATGGCCGCTGAAACAATGCGCACTGACTATCCAGTTACCCTGTTTGGGCCACAACTTACGATTCAGGGCGATGGTCTGAAAGCTGACTTATACGCCGAAAAAATGGAGCTAAACCGACATGTTAAGACCGTATTTGAGCCTCGCTAGTGGCGTTATGCTGCTCGTCAGTGCGAACGTTTATGCGCAAGGCGAAGCGGACTTCTCGAAAGCCATTGAATTAACCGCCGGGCATGAAGAACTGGATATCAAAAACAACCGGCTACTGCTGACCGATAATGTTACCGTCAAACAGGGCACGTTGGAAATTAAGGCCGATCGTGTCGAAGCTCTGCGAAATGCGGATCAACAGGCGGACACCTTTATCGCGGAAGGAAATCCAGCGACCTATACTCAACAACTGGACGACGGCTCCACCATCAGTGCACAGGCCGACCGTATTACCTACTATCAGGCACGTGAAGTGCTGGAGCTGGTGGGGAATGCTCAAGTCTCGCAGGGCTCCAGCCGTTCGAGTGCGCAAATTATTACCTATGACCTGGCTCAGCAGACCGTTTCAGCCAGTGGCGAAGGTTCTGAAAACAACCGGGTAACCACCATATTCACACCGCCGAAAAAGAAAAAAGACGATAAAAACGGGAGCAACAACTGAGTTCATGGCTACTTTATCCGTTCGTCATTTAGCAAAGAGTTACAAACGCCGGCAAGTGGTTAAGGACGTGAGTCTGGAAGTCAGCCAGGGGCAAATCATTGGGCTGCTGGGCCCGAACGGTGCCGGTAAAACCACGACCTTTTACATGATCGTAGGCTTGGTGAACAGCGACAAAGGACAGATTTATCTGGATGACACCGACTTAACCCTGCTGCCTATGCACGAGCGAGCGCGACGTGGCATCGGTTATTTGCCGCAGGAGTCATCGATTTTCCGGAAACTGACCGTGCGCGACAATCTGATGGCAATCCTGGAAACTCGCAAAAACCTCACCGCAGTAGAGCGCGAAGAAAAGGTTGATGCACTGTTAGAAGAGTTTCACATCGGCCACATCGCCAATAGCCTCGGCATGAGCCTTTCCGGCGGCGAGCGCCGCCGCGTTGAAATCGCCCGCGCATTGGCGGCGGACCCGACCTTTATTCTGCTTGATGAACCGTTTGCCGGGGTGGACCCGATTTCTGTACTCGATATCAAGAAAATTATCGAGCACCTTAAACAACGTGGCATTGGTGTTTTGATCACCGATCATAATGTACGTGAGACCTTGTCAGTATGTGAGCATGCTTATATTGTCAGTCACGGACAATTGATTGCCAGCGGTGATGCTGAGAGTATATTATCAAATCAACAGGTTAAGGATGTTTACCTCGGTGAGCAGTTCACACTGTAAGCAGCATAGCGTGAAGCCGGGAGTCAGATAAATGCGACAAAGCCTTCAGTTAAAAATCGGTCAGCAGCTGACCATGACACCACAACTACAGCAAGCCATTCGCCTGCTGCAGTTGTCGTCGTTGGATCTACAGGCTGAAATTCAGGAGGCACTGGACAACAACCCGCTGCTTGAAGTTGACGGTGACCATCAGGACGTCGAGGGTGAAGCACCAGAAACCTCTAATCATCGTGATGACAGCCATCAGGAAACCTCTGATGTGCTGAAAAAAGATCAACTCCCTGATGAACTCCCGGTCGACAGCAGCTGGGATGATACCTATACCTCATCCACTCCGACATCGGTTACCAGCCCTAACGGTAAAAGCTATGACGGCGAGATGGATGTCTATCAGGGCGAAACCAGTGAGTCACTGCAGGATCACCTGTTGTGGCAAATGCAACTGTCGCATTTTTCCGATGAGGACACTGAAATAGCCGAAGCCATTATCGAGTCGATTGATGATAATGGCTACCTGACTTCCTCCGTTGACGACATCGTTGCCGCGTTACAGCATCTGGACATTGGTGAAGACGAAGTGCTGATGGTGCTGAAGCGTATTCAACATTTTGATCCCGTTGGTGTTGGTGCCCGCGATGTCGCCGAGTGTCTGAGCATTCAGTTACGTCAACAAGTAGAAGACTCACCACTCAAAGAACAGGCGCTGGAGCTTGTACAGCAACACATGGACCTGCTCGGTAGCCGCGATTACCGCACCATCCTGCGCAAAATGCGCTTATCCGAAGGGCAACTGAAAGAGATTATGCAATTAATTCAGCAATTGCATCCTCACCCCGGTGAACAAATTGCGCAGAAGCCGGTTGAATACGTCATACCCGACGTTTCAGTGGTAAAAAAACAAGGGCGCTGGGTGGTCGAATTGAACCCCGACAGCGTACCCAAATTAAAAGTGAACGAAGAATATGCGGCCTTAAGTAAAGCCGCAAAATCCGCAGCAGACAGTCAATATATAAAATCGCACACGCAGGAAGCGCGCTGGTTCATTAAAAGTTTGGAAAGTCGTAATGAGACCTTGTTAAAGGTTGCACACTGCATTGTTCACCGCCAACAAGGCTTTTTTGAACACGGTGAAGAGGCTATGAAGCCGATGGTACTCAACGACATCGCCGAAGCCGTCGATATGCATGAAAGCACTATTTCACGGGTCACTACGCAGAAATATCTACACTGCCCACGGGGCGTGTTTGAACTCAAATACTTTTTCTCCAGTCATGTCAATACAGAAGCAGGAGGTGAGTGTTCAAGTACCGCTATTCGTGCTTTAATTAAGAAGTTAGTGGCGGCGGAAAACCGCGCTAAACCATTGAGTGACAGCAAAATTGCTGAACTCATAGCAGACCAGGGAATCCAAGTAGCAAGGAGGACAATTGCGAAGTATCGGGAGTCGTTAAACATTCCGTCCTCGAGCCAACGCAAGAGTCTGCTTTAATCGTGATAGAAACAAGAAGGAAGACGTTATGCAAATTAATTTGACCGGTCATCACATCGATATTACCGACGCACTGCGTGACTATGTAGACACTAAGTTCGCTAAACTTGAGCGACACTTTGACCACATCAACAATGTTCACGTCATCCTTAAAGTAGAAAAAACGGCACAAATCGCGGAAGCCAACCTGCACGTTAATGGCGGCGAAATTTTTGCCGATGCCCAACACGACGATATGTATGCGGCCATCGATGGTTTAATTGATAAACTCGATCGGCAAGTTATTAAACACAAAGAGAAAATGAAAAAACATTAATCATGCAACTGTCTGAACTGTTAAGCCCCGACTGCACCAAGTGTGCAGTCGAGGGCGCAAGTAAAAAACGGCTATTAGAAACCATTAGCCAAATTGCGGCTCCCAAGCTGGTCGGCATTACCCGCCATGATATTTTTGAGAGCCTGTTAAATCGCGAACGTTTAGGCAGTACCGGTATTGGCCTTGGTATTGCGATTCCACATGGTCGCTTACCCAATGCAACTCAGCCTGTGGCGGTGTTGATAACGCTTGCCGAGCCGATTGAGTTTGACGCCATAGATAACCAGCCCGTAGACATTATTTTTGCCCTGCTGGTACCCGAATCTGAACACGAAAATCATCTGCAAACGCTGGCCACCGTAGCACGCCGCATGAATGATAAGGTGTGTACCCGCGCACTGCGAGCGGCACATAGTGACCAGGATCTTTACGACATTTTTGTTAATGAGGACAGTGACGGATCATGCAGTTAATCGTTGTTAGTGGCCGGTCTGGTTCAGGAAAAACCATCGCTCTTCGGGTTCTGGAAGATCTTGGCTACTACTGCGTTGATAACCTTCCGATCGCTTTGTTACCGACGCTGGTGCATGCCGTAATGGCGCAATATGATCGCATTGCCATCAGTATCGACGTAAGAAATTTACCCGAAAATTCGGAAGAATTACTCGAGTCGCTGGACTTTCTCCCGGCTGAAGTCGAGCCGGAAATTTTGTTCATTGATGCGGATGACCAAACCTTATTACAGCGCTTCGGCGAAACCCGCCGGCTACACCCGTTGTCACAAAAAGAACTGCCCCTCACTGACGCCCTACAGCTTGAACACAAGCTACTTGAGCCGATTATGGAGCGTGCCAACTGGCGCATCGACAGTAGCCACTTGTCGTTGCACCAACTGAGTGAGCAAGTCGCCGAACGAGTGCTGGGGCGGGCACAGAAAAAGCTCATCATCGTCTTTCAATCGTTTGGCTTCAAATACGGCTTACCCAAAGATGCCGACTTTGTCTTTGATGCGCGCATATTGCCAAACCCACACTGGCAGCCAGAGCTCAAACTGCTCAGTGGCCTGGATGATGATGTCCAGCATTACTTCCGGCAACAACCGCTGGTTGCTAAGTACATCCATCAGGTGGAAAACTTCCTGGCCACCTGGATTCCACATTTTCAGCGCAGCAACCGTAGCTATCTGACCATTGCCACAGGTTGCACCGGCGGTCAGCACCGTTCTGTTTACATCACCGAGCAGTTGGCAGAACGTTTTCGTCATACGGCGATTAATGTGCAAGTGCGCCACCGTGAGATAACAAAATAATGGCAACCCTCTGTAAAACACTGATCATTCGTAATAAACTTGGTTTACACGCACGCGCAGCCACCAAACTGGCGCAACTTACCCAGCGTTTCGATGCCAAAATCGCGGTTGAACAAGACGGCCAGCGTGTCGATGCAGCCAGTGTCATGTGTCTGATGCTGCTTGCCGGTAAACAAGGCAAAGCGGTTAATGTATATGCCGAAGGCAATGAGGCCGAAGCCGCGTTGGCAGCCGTTACCGAGTTATTTGAACAGCGCTTTGAGGAAGACGAATAAGCATGGTCGCCGAACTGACCGATAAAGAATATGCAATGCAGCGTATTCAAGAGGTGAATGCTGCCCTGGCGGACGGCATGTACGTGGCTGCCCGCCGTATGCTGCATAATATGCCGGCCTGTGACATCGCGCTGTTACTGGAGTCATCACCGCCGAAAAACCGTGCCATCGTCTGGAAGCTGGTCGATGTTGACGAACACGGTGAAATCCTCGAAGAACTCTCCGAAGAAGTACAGAAGTCGATCATCCGGCAAATGGCGCCGGAGAAACTGGCCGCCGCAACCGAAGGCATGGACACCGATGACCTTGCCTATGTTCTTCGTGGTCTTCCGGATCAGGTTTATCAGGAAGTGCTTAAGTCAATGGACGAGCGCGACCGCGAACGTGCAGAGACGGCACTGTCCTATGATGAGGATACCGCCGGCGGTATCATGAATACCGACACCATCACGGTTCGGGCCGACGTCAGCGTTGACGTGGTTCTGCGTTATTTGCGCTTGAAGGGTGAGTTACCCGAAGCCACTGACATGCTCTATGTTGCTGATCGCAACGACAAACTGATTGGTGAAATCTCGTTGGCGCGGCTGGTTACCGTTGATCCCAGCAAAATCGTTTCTGACATCATGTCGACCGAAGTGGTCAGTATCCCGGTTGATATGCAGGAAACCGAAGTCGCTAAACTTTTTGAACGCTTTGACTGGGTTTCCGCGCCGGTTGTTGACGCAGAACAGCAATTGGTCGGTCGTATCACCATCGATGACGTGGTTGATATCATTCGTGAAGAAGCCCAGCACTCGATGCTGAGCATGGCCGGTCTTGAGGATGATGAAGATACCTTCGCACCGGTACTGAAAAGTACCCGTCGCCGTACCGTATGGCTGGCGGTTAACTTGCTGACCGCGTTACTGGCGGCAATGGTCAGTTCGTTGTTTGAAGACATTTTGGCGCAAATGGCAGTGCTCGCCATTCTCAATACCATCGTCCCAAGCATGGGCGGTATCGCCGGCAGTCAGACACTGACTCTGGTTATTCGGGGTATGGCGCTCGGCCACATCGGTACCAGTAACTCACGTTGGCTTATCGGTAAGGAGCTCGCGATTGGGGCGCTTAATGGCGTTATCTGGTCGGTCTTGATAGCCGCCGTTGTGGCGTTGTGGATGCAGAGCTGGCTGGTCGGTGGCATTATCGCCTTCGCGATGATGGCGAACTTACTGGCAGCCGCGCTGGCCGGGGTTACGGTGCCAATGATATTGAAGAAATTTAATATTGACCCTGCCCTTGCAGGCGGGGTCATTCTTACAACGGTTACCGATGTTGTCGGTATTTTTGCCTTCCTTGGCACCGCGACGTTGTTGCTTTCCGCCTAACCGTTAAACACCGGCAATTCGTAATTCATCCAGTAACACCGACCCGGTATGCAGCGCGTGCCGGGTGTCTGTGTCATTGCCAATAGCAACAATATTGCGCAACATATCTTTCAGGTTACCGGCAATGGTAATCTCTTCCACCGGATACTGTATTTCACCGTTTTCTACCCAGAAACCGGCGGCTCCGCGTGAATAGTCGCCATTCACCAGGTTCACACCCTGCCCCATGAGTTCGGTGACCAGCAGACCTTTACCCATTTGCTGGCACAGTTGCTGTAACGATTTATCCGAGTGGGTCATACGCCAGTTATGGATACCGCCGGCATGCCCGGTAGGCGTGCGATCCAGCTTTCGGGCTGCGTAACTGGTCAGCAGGTAAGTTTGCAGTACGCCGGCTTTAATGATGTCCTGCTTGCGAGTTGCTACTCCTTCATTATCAAACGGCGTGCTTGCCAGCCCACCAACCAAATGAGGGTCTTCCGTGATGGTTAGCCACTCGGGTAAGATGGTTTCTCCCAGCGCGTCCAATAGGAAGCTCGACTTACGGTACAGGTTGCCCCCACTGATGGCGGCAATCATATGGCCAAACAGACTGCTCGCGACGTCGGCACGGAAAATTACCGGTACCTTCGCCGTATCAATCTTACGCGCACCCAGTCGCGCCAACGTTTCTTCGGCCGCTTGCTCAGCAACCTGTTCAGCGGCCAGCAAGTCGTCCGTGCGGCGGGCGACGGTATAGCTCATGTCTCGCTGCATTTTACCGTCTTGCTCTGCAATCAGCACACAGCTGAGATTCTGCCGTGACTGCAGATAACCGCCGATAAAGCCGTGGCTGTTGCCGTAAACTTTAAAGCCACTGTGTGAACCATAGTGGGCGCCGTCTGAGTTGATAATCCGTTTATCCAGAGTTAACGCGTGTCGCTCGCACCGTAGCGCTTGTTCAATAGCATACTCGGGACTTTGGTCGCCCGGATGGCAAAGCTCAAGCTCAGGGTATTCGAACGCCATCAGTTCCTTCGGTGCTAACCCGTTATAAGGATCTGCGGAGGTGTGACGGGCGATTTCGCAGGCTTTATTAACCGCAGCACGAATCGCCTCGGTCGACAAATCGGTGGTCGACGCCGAGCCCTTCTGATGATCGCGGTAGACCGTAATGCCCAGTGCGCCATCCTGGTTAAACTCAACGGTTTCAACCTCACCCATGCGAGTACCCACCGAAATTCCCGAGCTCTTGCTGATCGAACATTCTGCATCGCTCGCGCCAAGCTGGCGAGCAATATCTAACGCCTCGGAAACGGCCTGCTTCACTTGCCCAA
This sequence comes from Idiomarina sp. OT37-5b, assembly GCF_002968395.1. NCBI lineage: Bacteria > Pseudomonadati > Pseudomonadota > Gammaproteobacteria > Alteromonadales > Idiomarinaceae > Idiomarina > Idiomarina sp. OT37-5b. The sequence goes on along the minus strand of NZ_CP027188.1, from coordinate 315,215 downwards.
GCTGTTGCTCTAGTTGTTCGCGTTGTAATTTCAAAAAGCTCTCCTTAAACCGCTACCGGCTTGGTAGCGAAAACTGCTAAACTTAGTCTTCATTCATAACCTGTGTACTGCACTACTCATGACCAAGCACACTTCTGATGCCAACGATGGCCAACACGACGACGAGTCGTTTGTCAGTAAGTCCCAGATCAAACGCGAAATGGACGCGTTGCAGGATCTTGGCAAAGAACTGATCCAGTTGACCGATACCCAACTCAAAACCATCCCGTTAGATGACGAGTTGCGCGATGCTTTGCTGCTGGCCCGACGCATTCGGAACAAGCACGAAGGCTACCGTCGCCAATTGCAGTTTATCGGCAAACTGATGCGCCAGCGTGACCCACAGCCAATTAAAGAGGCATTGGCCGAATTGCAAGGACGTCACCAGCAGGCTACCGCCCAGTTTCATCACATTGAGCAATGGCGTGACCGCATTCTGGCTGAGGGCGCCAGCGCTATTGATGAACTGTGCCAACAGCAGCCCGAGGCTGACCGAGCACAGTTGCTGTCGTTATACGCTGAACACCTGCAACAGCAGCAACACAATAAGCCGCCAATGGCATCGCGTCGCATCTTTGTCGAACTGCGTAAGTTGATGAGCCGCTGAGCGGCTCATCCTCCGTTATTCGGTGCCGCCGACCGTCATTGCGTCCAGTTTGAGTGTCGGCTGGCCAACGCCAACCGGCAGACTCTGACCGTCTTTACCACACACGCCAACCCCTTCGTCCAGTTCCAGGTCATTTCCGACCATGGACACTTGAGACATGGCATCCGGGCCATTACCAATCAGCGTCGCGCCTTTAATCGGTGTCGTAATCTTGCCGTTTTCAATTAAATAGGCTTCCGACGCCGAAAACACAAACTGACCGGAGGTAATATCCACCTGACCACCGGCAAAATGTGGCGCATAAATACCGCGCTTAACACTGGCGATGATCTCTTCCGGCTCGTGTTCGCCCGGTAACATATAGGTGTTGGTCATGCGCGGCATTGGCAAATGCGCGTAACTTTCCCGACGCCCGTTACCGGTTAACGGCATATTCATCAAGCGCGCGTTCATCTTGTCCTGCATGTAGCCTTTGAGAACGCCTTTTTCAATCAACACGTTGTAGCCGCTTTCCGTGCCCTCGTCGTCGATGGTCATCGAACCCCGACGGTCGCTGAGGGTGCCGTCGTCGACAATGGTGCACAGCTCCGACGCTACTTTCTGACCAATTTTGCCGGAGTAGGCCGAAGATCCTTTGCGGTTAAAGTCCCCTTCCAGCCCGTGACCCACAGCTTCGTGCAACAACACACCGGGCCAGCCGGCCCCTAACACCACGGGCATCGTCCCCGCAGGTGCCGGCACGGCTTCCAGATTAACCAATGCCTGACGTACCGCTTCTTCGGCAAATTTCTGCCAGCGAGGCTTACCGTCCTGCAGCAGAAAATAATCATACCCGACACGCGCGCCGCCGCCAGCGCTACCACGCTCACGGCGACCGTCCTGTTCAGCAATCACACTGCAGTTCAGTCTCACCAACGGCCGCACATCGGAAGCCAAGGTACCATCGGTAGCGGCAACCGTAACGTCATCGTAACTAGCCGATAAACTCACCACCACTTGTGAAACTCGTGGATCTTGCGCGCGTGCGTGCGCATCCACTTGCTTAAGCAACGCGATTTTTTCGCTTTCATTGAGCGACGTCAGCGGATTAATGCCTTGATAGCGCGGCGTGATAGCACGCGATGACAGTGCTTTCACCTGTTTACTCTGTCCCTGTCGGACAATACCGCGTGCCGCTTCGCACGTGCGTGAAAGCGCCTGCTCCGTTATCTCATCGGCGTACGCAAAACCGGTTTTTTCACCGTGTACTGCACGCACACCCATACCGGTTTCGATATGGTAAGCACCATCTTTGATGATTCCGTCTTCCAGCACCCAGGACTCATTGACGCTGTTTTGCAGATAAATGTCTGCGAAATCAATGTCGCCGGTATAGAGTTTGCCAAGTGCGGCCTGGAGTTGGTCTTCACCAATACCCCACTGGCTTAACCACGCCAGTGAGGGTTGACTGTTATTTGTCATGAAACCTCTTTATTACTGCGTTAACGCGACCTTTAAACGACTTTGCTCTGCCACCGGCATTTGTTGCCGGATCTCAGCAAGCCGAGCTCGCTCAAACGGGGCACTGATAACCCCTTCACCCTGCGCTCGTTCGGCCTGAATTTCGCCCCAGGGATCGACGATCAGTGAATGTCCATAGGTTTTCCGGCCGTTAGCATGTTCACCAACCTGCCCAGGCGCAACCACATAAACTTGTTGTTCGATGGCTCGGGCGCGCACCAGCGTGTGCCAGTGCGCCGCTCCCGTCACCTGAGTAAACGCCGACGGCAGGGCAATAATATCGGCGCCGGCCTGTCGCAGCGCCTTAAATAACTCAGGAAAACGAACATCATAACATACCGCCATACCGACCACAGCAAAGCCACAGTCGATGGTAACAATCGAGCCGCCCGGTTTCGTCCATTTGGACTCCCGATACTGACGGGTGTTATCAGCGACATCGACATCAAACAGATGGATTTTATCGTAACGACCAATCCGTTGGCCTTGCGGATCGTAGGCCAGGGATGCAGCAGCAAAGCGTTCACCGGCCTGCAACGGAATGGTGCCACCAATCAGGTATACCCCATAGTGTTTCGCTAATTGCGCTAAGCGCTTCTGCACCGGGCCGTCGTTGTCAGGCTCAGCCATCGCCAATTGCGCGCGATCGCCTGCGCCAAAACAGCTAAAAGCCTCCGGCAGTACCACCAGTTGTGGCCGTTGTGAAGGCAGCTGTTGCAGCCAATGTTCGACACGTTCCAGGTTTTGCTCGGGCGTTTCGCGGCTACTTAACTGAACCGCCGTCAGCAGAGGTTGCGTTTGTTGGTTCACTCGGTTGGTCCTCCTGCGGGATATCAAGCTCCGGAATATCAACCGGGCGACTGTTGCGATCCACTTCGGTCACAACGGGTTCGCTAATGGTGCCGGTCACTTGATAACGTAACTGTGAAATAACTTCGGCGTCCTGCAATACCTTATCAATGAGCAAGGCGGCAAGTCCACTGGGCGGGTTCACCATCCAGGCAAGGATAACCGGTAAGCTGGAAGTCACCTTGGGCGCGTAGGTCAATTGATAGTTTAATTCTTCGGTCACCAGGTTGGTGGTGCCTTTGATTTCCATATTACCGGCCGAGCCGAGCATTTGGGTATCGTTGGTGGTCGCCACACCATTAGCCACCTGCACGCTACCTGACAAGTTAGTATAGAACATACCTTGAGAGAAGATATCACGGAAATCGAGGGTCAGCTTACGCAAAATACCGTCTAAACTCAGTAACGAAAACAGTCGTGCGCCACCATCGCTGACTTCGGCAAGATAGCCCTGACCTAACTCCCAACTCATCGAACCACCGAGGCTGTCAAAATCCAGTTGATGCGGATGTCCGTCCCAGTTGAGTCCAAACTCAATCTCCGCAGCGCTGTCGCGAATCGCCGTTTCCAACCCATACTCTCGTAACAGATCACCAAAATCTTCGCTGCTGAGTTGGCCGCTGATTTGGGTATGAGGCTTACCATCATCAACCAGCCAATAACCAGAGCTATTGATTTGTGAATTATTGCTGCGCGCGCTGAGGTTTGATAATTCGACCCCACCTTTCACCGGCTTTAACTGCGCCCGCACATCGACGAAGCTCTTATCGTCAAGTTTACAGGTTTTACAGTTAACGTTAATGGCCGGTAACCGCGTCACCCACTGCCACTCGCCTTCCGACTCGCGAACGGGATTATCCGTACCGCCATCTAACTCAGAGGAAAGCTGTACAAAATCCGCATCCACTTCAATGGGGCTTTCTATAAAGTCTTCCGGGATACGGATTTCTAAGGCCAAATCATTGGCAAATACTCGACCATTCCAAACCGTATTGTCAGGCCATATTTCAAATTCCGCGTCGGCAAACTGCTGTCCGGCCCACATCAACAATGGCGTTGTAACCGTAATATAGTCCGGCGCCAACGGCGGTATCGACGAGCCTTCAGCGGTATCATCGGTACCGTCATCGCTCTGTTGCATGAAATAAACCAAATCGTACCATTCACCAATATTAACCTGGGGTAAAACCGCTGAGATCACGAAGGCGCCTCGCCCCTGCGCCAATGTTGCCCGTTGCGAAGAGGGTTGCTCACCCAGCACCAGGCTAGCCTGCTGCCATTCAGCAACACCCGGTTGCCAACGACTGGACCAGTCCAACCGGTCGTCGACATTGACGTCCAGTTGCAGTTGCCCGGGGTCTCCGCTCAGGTTCAACTGCAACTGCCAGTTTTCGCCAAAGTCTTTCGCTAACGGTGCCGGCAAGTTCGATTCCAGCCCGGTCAAGTCGTATTGTGAAGTCCAGTCGACGTTAACTTGGTCACCCAATAATAATTCCAACTCACCGGTACCGTTGATGGCACCATAAAAATATTTCTGCCAACCGTCACTCGGTAAATTCTCCAGTAATGGCTCTAATTGCCAATCAATCGCCGTAGAAACGGTTAGTAAGTAGTCACCATCTTTGTTATTGCCGACAATTTCAGTGTTAATCGGACGCCCGTACCAGTTCATGATGAGATCACGGGTACTTACCTGCGCATTATCAATCATCAATGTGCCACGCTTCACGGCAAAGTTTTGATCGATCGCGGTCACATAAAAGGCTTGCCCGGCCAGATCGGCTCGCACCGACACATCGACATCCCGGGAGCCGTCGAAAGGAATATCCAGGCGAAAGTCACCTTTAATCGCTGACCTCGGTTGCACCTGAGTTAAGGTTTCTGCTATCGACTGCAATGGCGACGCATCAAAGACCGGTTTCAAGCTGCCGGCCTCCGCACTGACTGAACTTTGCAACTGCAGCCCGCGGCCGCCGTCAGTCAGATCGGGAATTTTTGCACTGACCGCGTCCACCGTGACGTCCATAAGCTGACCGGCGTCGCTGAACATAAACAGCCCGTGCTGGTAAAAATCAAGCCGTAGAGGCGTGTCCTGCAGCATCGGCCAATCGGCCTGAAACTGATAATCCAACCCTGCGAAGTCAACGCGGGCATTAAATACGCCGGCCATGTCATCATCGGGGAAGTGTTGCAGAGGGCCACGCCAGAGCACCTCCAGACCACGAATGTCACCAGCCACTAATGATTCGTTCAGATAGTTGCGAACGCCCTCGCCCATGGCACGCGGCAATAAATCACGTGCTGTAGCCACCGCGAATGATTGTTCAGCCGTCGCTAACAATGCAATGCTGGGGGTGTCATCACCCACTTGCTTAAGGCGACCCTGAAGTTGCAGAGCTAAATCCCCCAACTGCCACTGTCCGTCACCCAATTCAAATTGCCAGCCAGCGTCATCGTGATTCCAGTTGCCCGTTAAGCTGAACGCCTGCTGTTGCCAAATTGCAGCGTCCGATAAGCGGCTACTGGACAGCTGAAATTCATCGGCCTGTGCCGACCAATAACCGCGCTCATCGTTATGCCCTGCGACGGTAACAGCTATCGGCGAAAACGACGGCAGTTGCTCATCGCCGTCACTTTGAATACTGTCACTGTGTACCAGCCAGTCCCAATCTCCTTCGGCGTCGCGCATAACCTTAGCGTCAACAAAAGCCTGGGTGCCGGCATTGATTTGCTGTTCGATTACGCCGCGGGTGTCGGGCAATAGTAATGGCACGAACGGTGCCAGATCATGAATGGGAATACGTCGTGCTGAGAGTTGATGTTGTTGCTGGCTACTTTGCCAGGCAATCAGCGGCAGCTCGATTTGCTGTTCATTAATTTCCAGCGTCATTGGCAACACATTCAACAACCAACCCTGCTGGCGAGGCTGAATCGCAATTTGTCCTTGCGCAATGTGCAACTGCAGATCTTGCTCGTTAATACGAGCCGCCACGACGTTATCGCGCAACTGCAGCAGACCACTGGAAATATTGCCGTCGACCAGCGTCAACCAACTGGTGAAGTTCACTTTAGACTCGGTGATATCCACATTAGACAGCTGTTGTTCCAGCCATGGGCTGATATCAATCTGCCTTGAATCGACGTAAAACTGACCGTTGACGGTGCTGAGATCATTGCCATCCAGCTTGATGATGAAGTCGAGACTATTGCGGGTAAAGTCACGCACCCGGAATTGGCCAATCCCCTGGTGCTGGCGACCACGATTGAGCCAGGACAGCCGCTCAATCACAATCGAACGACGATTTCCGGCAAGATTAATGACGTTGAGCTCGCTCTCGGTTAATGAGAAACGCTCGAGCTGCTGCAGAAATAGACTTTCCAGCGTGTCTAAATTTAGCGCTTCACTGTCCTGCGCCTGCAAGCCCCGCAAATCAATGTCGATGGTCGCCTGATTTAAAATAAATTCCTGTGCTACCAATTGCTGCTGCAGCAGTGACTGCCAGAAATCCAGTACCACCGATACCTGACCCACATCCACTTGTACCGGCGAATCGGTTTGTCCGGCCAATTGAATGCCGGTTACGTCGAGCGCCGGTCCTTGCCGGTGCCACGACATCGCTAACGAGGAAATTTCAATCGGTTGCTGCAAACGCGCTTCGAGTTGCGCTTCCAATTGTTCAGAAACGTCCGGTATATGCGGTAATGCATAGCGCAATGCACTCATCAGCACAGCCGCAAGCACCAGAACAATGGCAAGTGAAAGCCACAGTTTGTTCAACAACCACAATAAACCTTTACTCGCGGACACTACATCATCACCACATCAAATTGCTCTTGGTTATAGAGCGTTTCAGTTTGTATGGTTATTTGACGCGAAACAAACAGCTCAAGTTCAGCCAGTGCGTGAGATTCTTCATTAAGTAGCGCTTCGCTCACCGCCGCCGAGGCGTAAACGACAAATTTATCGGCGTCATAGGCCTTGTGCACACGGACGATTTCGCGCATGATTTCATAGCAGACCGTTTCGACGGTTTTCATTGAACCACGACCGCGGCACACCGGACACTCACCACACAAGACATGTTCTAAGCTTTCGCGCGTGCGCTTACGAGTCATTTCGACTAAGCCGAGGGTGGTAAAGCCATTAATCGACGTTTTTGCCCGATCTTTTGCCAATGCCTGCTCCAGGCTGTGCAACACACGGCGTTTATGTTCATCGTTCTGCATATCGATAAAATCGATAATAATGATACCGCCGAGATTGCGTAGCCGCAGCTGTCGTGCGATCGCCTGAGTGGCTTCGATGTTGGTGTTAAAAATGGTTTCTTCGAGATTACGATGACCAACAAAAGCCCCCGTGTTGATATCAATCGTGGTCATGGCCTCAGTCTGGTCAATGATCAACGAACCACCGGACTTAAGATCCACCCTTCTGTCCAGCGCACGCTGAATTTCATTTTCGATATCAAATAAATCAAAAATTGGCCGGTCACCGGTGTAGTACTCCAGCACCGAGCTGAGTTCGGGAATAAAGTCCTTGGTGAACAACTTGAGCTGTTCCAGCGTGGTTCGGGAGTCAACCCGGATCCGCTCTATCTGCTCGCCGACAAAGTCTCTCAACACCCGGCAACACAGGTTTAAATCTTCATACAGCACGCCAACTTTACGTTGCGCCTTTTTGCGCTTCTTTATTTGTTGCCATAATCGTGTCAGAAACTCTGCATCGCCCTTTAACGCGGCCTCTTCGGCACCTTCAGCGGCGGTACGCACAATGAAATAACCATCCTCATTACTGAGCGACTCGGCAAGGCTGCGCAAACGCTCGCGCTCGTCAGCGTCATCAATACGTTGTGACACGCCGACGTGTGAACTCTGCGGCATGAACACCAGATAACGGGATGGCAGTGTGATATCCGTGGTCAGGCGAGCGCCTTTAGTGCCCAGCGGATCCTTTACCACCTGCACCATGATGTGCTGCCCCTGATGGACCAATGAGGTAATATTGGGTTCGCTGCGTTCTGCGCGCTCAATGGCATCACCATCAATACTGGTGACGATATCCGACGCATGCAGGAACGCGGCCTTATCCAGCCCAATATCAACGAACGCGGCTTGCATCCCCGGCAACACCCGCGACACCTTGCCCATATAAATATTGCCTACCAAGCCACGCTTAACCTGGCGCTCGATATGAACTTCCTGCAAGATGCCATTTTCGACGAGCACAACGCGACTTTCTGTGGGCGTCACATTCATCAACACTTCGACACTCATCGCGCTCCCCTTTAACTGTTCGCAACGGCCGACAATAATTGGTCGGTTTCATATAATGGCAAGCCAACAACTGCAGTATAACTGCCATTGATGCGTTTCACGAATCGCGCTGCACCACCCTGAATGGCGTAACCGCCAGCTTTGTCCTGCGGCTCTCCGGTATTCCAGTAGTGCTCTAACTGCTGGTCATTGATGGCACCTAATTCGACATCGGTGACCACTTCCAGGACCTGTTCACGCTTTATCTGCCGACCATCAGTAACAACCACGGCAACGGCGGTACGCACCTGATGTACGTGCCCGGCAAGCTGTCCTAACATCTGCTTAAAATGCGGCTTGTCGAGTGGTTTTTCCATCACCTCACCGGCGTAATCGATGAGTGTATCGCTACCAATCACCAGCGCTGTGTCGTCCAACTGCCCGGCAACATAGCGCGCCTTATCGAGCGCCAGTCTCTGTACGTAAGCCGACGGTGTTTCATCGGCATGACGCCGTTCTTCGATGTGTGACGGCAACACCTCAAACTGGGCGCAAATCTGCTTTAATAACTGCGCCCGCCTAGGCGAAGCCGATGCCAGGACAATCCTCATTAGGCCACCTTAAAGTGCCGACGAATTTTGCGTAACAATGGAAACAGCCACAGCCAGAAGACCGCAGAAGTAAACGCCGGCCAAAAGTAACTGGCGGTAAACTCAGCATCATGAATGAACACGTTAGCCTGAAACACAATCATCCGTTTTAACAAGATCAGAAACGCCACCAGAATGGCCTGCTGCGGTAACGAGAAGTTGCGGAAACGCTGGAAATGACGAGCCACGAAATAGGTAACCACCACCATACCAAGCGCATGTACCCCAAGCACAGAGCCGAGCAAAATATCACTGAGTACGCCCAGGATCAGCGCGGTGCCCATGTTCACACGGTGTGGAATCGCCAGTACCCAATACAGTAGTACCAGCGTCACCCAGTCTGGACGAAAGGTATCAAACGCTGCCGGCATCGGCATCACCATCAATACCAGCGCCACCAGATAGGTTAATATCAGCGTAAAGGTTCCGTGCTTAAGCATCTGGCTGATCCTCATAGATGGGCTGCTGTTGATCGTCACTGCGCCACAGCAACAACACATTTCGAACACGGTCGAGAGCCGAAATAGGATCCGCCTGAACCTGTGCAAACGGCAGCGATTCGTCACGCACGATGCTACGAATACGCGCGACCGGATAGCCCTCGGGGTAGACACCGCCCAGCCCGGAAGACACCAGCAAATCGCCTTCCTTCAGGCCGGTACTGTGGGGCACGAACATTAACTGCAGGCGACCAATCTCACCGGTGCCCTGTGCCAGCACGCGAATGTCACTGCGCTCCGAGCGTAGCGGAATGGCATGACTTTGGTCAGAAATTAACAACACCCGGGCGGTATTGCTGCCGACGTCCTGTACCTGACCGATGATACCGCGGTTATCGAGCACCGCCTGACCTTCGTAGACGCCATTCAGGGTGCCTTTATTGATCACTAATTGCTGACTGAATGGTTCCGATGCAACAGCGATTACCTCGGCAACCATACGCCGGTTTGGAACCCTTTGTTCGGAACCCAACAGCTCGCGCAGACGCTTATTTTCGTTGGTAATAAACTGAAATTGCTGCAATTGCCCCTGTAATTCCAGTAACTGCTTTTTCAGGCGTTGGTTTTCATCGCTGAGCTGATCCTGAGTTTTAATGCTTTCCGAAAAGCCACTCAAAATTTGCTCGGGCAGAATCGCCAAATATTGTACCGGCGTGACCAGTGAATTAAGGAACAAACGGACGGGTTGCATCGCTTGTAAGCGATGATCAATAAAGATCAATAAAAACGAACAGGCTAGTGCGAGCACTAGCCTGGATAACAGTGATGGGCCTCTGACAAATAATGTTTTCATCTTGGCGCTAGGTCACCTCGCATCGGTTGCATAAATCGCTCTGTTACTCGTAACTAAAGAGGTCACCACCGTGCATATCAATCATCTCGAGCGCTTTACCGCCACCGCGGGCCACACAAGTCAGTGGATCGTCCGCAATGATCACCGGAATCCCGGTTTCTTCCATCAACAGACGATCCAGATCTTTCAATAACGCGCCACCACCGGTCAGCACCATGCCACGCTCTGAAATGTCCGAAGCCAGTTCTGGCGGAGATTGTTCCAGCGCGACCATAACCGCACTGACGATGCCCATCAGTGGCTCCTGCAGCGCTTCAAGAATCTCATTGCTGTTGAGCGTGAACGAACGCGGCACGCCCTCGGCCAGGTTACGACCGCGCACTTCGATTTCTTTCAGTTCCTCGCCCGGGAAGGCTGAACCGATTTCGTGTTTGATGCGTTCTGCGGTTGCATCACCAATCAGCGCACCAAAGTTGCGGCGTACGTAGTTGATGATAGCTTCATCAAACTTATCACCACCAATGCGAACCGATGACGAATAAACAACGCCATTCAACGAGATGATGGCGACTTCGGTCGTACCACCACCGATATCGACAACCATTGAGCCGGTCGCTTCAGACACCGGTAAACCGGCACCAATAGCCGCAGCCATAGGTTCATCGATGAGGTACACTTCGCGTGCGCCAGCACCCAATGCCGATTCCCGAATCGCACGGCGCTCAACTTGTGTTGAGCCACAAGGAACACAGACTAATACTCGGGGGCTGGGACGAAAGTAATGACTGTCGTGTACTTGTTTAATGAAAAACTGCAGCATTTTCTCGCACACGTAAAAGTCTGCGATAACACCGTCTTTCATCGGGCGGATGGCTTTAATGTTGCCCGGCGTACGACCCAGCATCTGTTTCGCTGCCGCACCCACCGCGGCGATCGCCTTTGGACCGCCCGAGCGCTCTTGACGAATCGCAACGACAGAAGGTTCATTCAGGACGATGCCTTCGTCCTTAACGTAGATCAATGTGTTGGCGGTACCTAAGTCGATGGACAGGTCATTAGAAAAAAGGCCGCGAATTTTCTTAAACATGAAGCGGTAGATCCCTACTTAAAAAGCTAAAAACTGCAATGATAACGCAAGTCAGTACTTACTGCGCTCTTACCACACGAAAACCTATATAATTAGAGCTGAAATCCGCCGGAAGTTCCATCCGTGTCGAAACTCGCGCTAAACTGGGTGCAAAATTCCACGCACCACCACGGACGACAGAGCTCTGGTCAGACAGCGTCCATTCCCAGACGTTACCCACGGTATCAAATAATCCCCACGGGTTACGCTGAAAGCTGCCTACCGGCGCGGTACGCTGATTGGAGTAGTCCGAGCCACAGTTACGGCAGTTGGCTTTACCAAAACCGACGTCGTTGCCCCACCAAAAATCGGTTTCGGTACCCGCTCGCGCGGCATATTCCCACTGCACTTCGGTAGGAATCGTGTAGCTAAAGCCACTTTTCTGACTGAGCCATTGTGTATACGCCTGCGCGTCGTTCAAGCTCACACACACCACGGGCGAAGCGTCAGATTGAGCAAAACCGGCATTACGCCAGTTCAGGCTATCATCAAACTTCGGCATGCCATTTTCCAGCACCGCACAGCTGCCATTTTTCTCAGCTTCGGTCACATAGGCGGTGTCATTCACAAACTTACGGAAATCCGCAACGGTAATTTCAGTATCGGTAATGCCAAACGGACGTTCAATGGTTTCCGTCGTCGCAGGGCGTTCATTAGACATACCATTACCGGTTAAGTCGCCCATTTTGAAATTGCCCGATGGCATAACGACCAGCTCCGGGCCGCGAACATCCCGAAACAAGATATCCTGAATTTTTTCACCGCGCGTAAATGAGTACTCAGACTTTTCCAAGTCGGCACGAATCGACTGAGCGTCTTTTAAATTGATGGTTTGTGTGAACGCGGAGTAACCATACTTAATCACCTCGACTTCGTGTTCACCTCCCGGCAACATCACTTCGATAGGCGTTGAACCATAACTCACGCCATCAATGATCACTTCGTCGTCGTAGACATTCGAACGAATCGTCAACGGATGCATAATAGAACTGTCAACCGGCGCTTCAGCAACCGGTTGGTTACTCTCACTGCGCTTTACCGCACAGTACCGAACGTCGATATCAAGCAACGTACAAGCCTGCGACTGCGGCAATTGTCCGCGTAATTCAACACCCATTTTAACGCCATAATTACCCTGCCCGCTAAAGCCATCACTTACCGTCTTTGAGCCGAGAATTTGTACGTTTGGACTAACACGGTCAAGGTTATCACGCGCCAACTGAGACTCGGATAAATTCGACAAGGTCTGATCCAGGTATTGCTTTGACGCTTTCTGTTTAGCCAGCAATTTACCGCGGTTTTCGCACTGGCTGAGCGTTTCCTGACGGTCACAAACGATGGACTGGCTGACTTCCAGCTCACCCGTGCGGTTAAACTCTTCCTGTAAACGTTCAACTCGGGCAACGTTGCGCTGATCTTTCAACGTTTCAATTTCATTAATCAGGCTGTGTTTGCTAACCCGCGCTTCTTCCACCTCACGGCTTTTCGCACTGACCAGTTGCACCTGAGTCTTAATGTCTTCTTTATTTTGCTGATGCGCCATCACCGCTTCTTTATAAGCTTCCTGAGCGCCAGCAATATCAATGCTGGGGTCATCAACCAACTGCTGATAGCGGTGATTCATCTCTTCCAACGCCGTCTGCCGTTGCTGTTCGAGCGCATTGTTACGCTCGCGCAGAGACTGTAGCTGCTCTCTTAGCTGCTGCTCTTCTCGCTGCAAGGTCGCGACGGTATCAGAAAAATTTTCGTATTCTGTCTCTAAGGTCGCAATTTGGTTTGATATTTCTTCGACAGACATTTGCGTTGCGTCTGACTCCTGTTGAGCCAATGCTGTCGAGGCGAATGTCAAAGTAGAGGCCATTATCACGGCCAGTCGAGCCAATCGCATCATGTTCCCATTCCAAGCTTGAAAATAACTCAGCGGCAGTAAGCTGTTGCTGCGTCCGCGCTATTGTTATTGTAGTTTTATTGAACGTTCGTCAACGTCGCGCATTTGTAATCACTGTGCTTTATGCTATGTGCTTGTCAATAAAAGCGCAAGAGGGAATGTAGGATAATGACGACAAAGTGGTGAGATTCGATCACCATCCAACTTCCTGCCAGTAGATTTGGCGATCGGAGCCTTGATATATACCAAAGGTTGCTTCCGCCTGAGGATTATCGTTGTAATCACCATCATTATCTTCGTCGCTCTGCAGGTATCCGGGGACAACAAGTTCAAACATAAACTGCTGAACACCTGATACAGGCTGGCTTTCGTCTTCTAACCAGGCTAATTGTTCGTCCAGAGGTTCCGCGGGATTAAATAAATCGCCCTCATTAAGTAGTTGCTCACTACCGAGTTGTGGTTGAAGCAATGCGTCATAATCACTATCCAATAAATCATCATTCGCACTGCTTGCGCTAAAGCTCGAGCAATTATCAGTAGCGTAATGTACAAACTTCGTGCCGTCCCATACTTCCACACGGCCTTGTATAGAAAGCGGATCCGATGGTGGCCCAAACAGATTATCCAGAACAAAACGCGCAAATTTAAGCTCGATCGCATTATTATTTAATGGATAGTAACTGCGAGGTGCGCTGTTGTCGTTTAAGGCTACCGTTGATGTATCAATCAATGAGTAATAATTGCCGTTTTCACCGTCGTTGTATTGCACGCCCAGTCGGTAGCTATCGTATGGCCCTTCCGGTTGAGCCGGATCGGTCCTTTCATAGGTTACTTGGGGTTCTGCTGTAGCCAGGAACCTACCCTTTCCTTGTTCCCAATACAGCGCAACATCACTCTCAAGAAGTTGTCCATCGCTAGGCTGCGGTAGTGTATTACCGCCGTCATTAAAAGGATAAAACTCTAGGCCCGCCCCAGATTGGACATAGTTTGCAACATCGGAATCATAATTTCGTGTAACCACACCAGCGGCATTAACAGCGATAAATTCTGATGAGCTGTCCAGCAACTGAGGTTGCCCGATGTAAAAATAGCCGGCTCCTGCTTCACAGGTGGAAGCGAACCCTGAACTCGATACAGTAAACTGGTAAGGGATATAACGCCCCGGCATTATCGTTTGCGTAGGAGTTGCTTGCGGAGCATGGATACCCGCCAAGTAATCTCCTGAGGCAATTTCAGCAGTAAATACGGGGGAGCCGACTTCAGAGTAAACCACCTCTGACGATTGGGTTTTCCCATCTACCGGCTGGGGGAAACTATCTCCGCCTGCTAACGTACCAACTACCTCACCAACCTGATTAACCTCTGCACTGCCCCGAAGACGCAAAAGTTCCGGCTGCGACTCGTTACCAAAATTCGGCGTGACACTACCATCAGCATTTAATGCAGCCAACTCAACGGATATCGGTGTCCCTGCTCTAGCTATAATATCCGTTGAGAACGATTCGTTCGGATTGCTTATATTGGCGCCAATTGCAGCTGGTTGCCACACGAAAGACGGACTACTGTTCTCTATAGCTTTACCGTTAGGAAGCGTAGCGCTGGCGGTTAATAATACTTCGCCAACATCACCATAATCTAAAGCCAACTGCTCTTGGCTGTTATTAAAATCCACAGCGAGTGCGACATAACTTTCATCGGCCGGTAAATCAATACTGCCTTCACCGGAACTGACTGACATACTCGACTGCGGGAACTCTACCGTATCAGAGCACGTGCCCGGATCGAGACACCGGCGTCGTAGACTTACCATCGATACATCAGCGGCCGCCGCTTGGCACTGTAGCGTATTGGTATTCAACTCGACTAACTGAAGGAACAAATTATCGTAGGTTTCCCCGGCCACTTGCTTGGGGAACTCAGTATTGTTCAGTCCTGGACCATCGGTAAATAAAAAACCCACATCGCTAAAGGTTAGCTGACAGTTGCTTTCCTCGTTCCCATCAACGAAACAGCGGTATGGGTTATCTGCTGAGGGTTGCGCAGAATCAATCGCTACTTCGTAGCTACCGGCAGTATATTTCTGAACTTGTACCGAATCACTTCCAGAAAAAATAACCGGGTTCTCACTCCAACCATCGGCTCCCGTCGCGAGGCTTAAATCAACAGTACTACTTTCGCTAAACGTTGACGTGCAGTTGCTGTCTTCACACGCTTTAACCGTAACGGTAGCCCCGGTACAAGTAAGCGCAGATGCATTAAACTCGAGCCGGTAATGGTCTATCGCGGTCGGAATAAAAGACGCCTTTTCGGCGCATACCTGAATGTCATCAAATTCATGAATATTGGTAGAGCCACCGGTGCTACCGGTAAAGCTGATGGTAAAGTTTTCCGGGACATAAGGTTGTTGACCAAACTGGTTGTCGTAGATGTTAAAAGGCGGCACGATTTGTTGGTAACCCATCCCATCGTTAATATCACGTTCGACACTGACAATAGACTCTCCCGGAGTTCTTGAGTCAATACGAATACGATATTTATGACCTGGACCAACAGCGTTGGAGTTATCGTCAATGCCCGGTGACAACTCTCCTGAGTCCGTAAGGTAGTTATAGTTGGTCTCTTCGGCCCCCCTCAACACAACACGGTTGGGCCTCAAAGAGCCATCACTATAACCACCGACTCGACCTTCGGTAGCTCGGGAAAAGTTACCGAACTCGTCAAAACCAATGCCTAGCCAGCCGCCATTAAAACCGCTGTCGCCGTTATTGCGCTGGGCATAACCGAGAGAACCACCGTAACTGCCCGGAATGGCTTCCTCTTCGGCATCCGAGAACACCACCGCAATGCCATCAGCACCGGAACCACCGTAGGCATATAGCTTAAACTCCAGCTCAACCAGATTGTCCTCAGCGGGAAACGTGCCGTTTAATGTGATGGCTGTTGATTGATTGGTTTCCGCTTCAGTCAAACGTGCTCTGCCGTCCACAATTTGGGGTAGAAATGAGCCTGAAACGTTAGAACGACTCCATTCCTGGCCGAAAATTTCATTGCTGTCTAACGCTGACGTGTAACATTGTGGTGCAGCGCCTTCGCACAGCACCGTTTGTTGCTGAACTTGTTGAATTTCTGCCTGCGTCAATGCACGAGCAAAAATCGACAGTTCGTCAAGGTAACCCTGGAAATATCGACCGGAAGTATTCTGATCCGAACCTAGCTGTAGCGGATCGTTATTTAATCTTAACCCGCCGCCGTATGATGATGTGCCAGATGCGACGCCATTGATGAAAATCGTCTGCTCATTGTTGCGATATCGAATAGCAACATAGTTCCACTGATCCCGCTGTACTGCCGCTGTGCTGTTCAAGTCTCGCGCAGCGCCAGAGCTGGTTTGCCACCACCAATTGATACGCCCATCGGGTAAAACATGAAATTCATAATTTTCATCTTTTGACAGTACGGTCATCAATCCAGAATTTGGAAATTGCGTTGGCTTTATCCAAACACCGATAGTAAATTCATCATCCAAATCGAGCTCCGGCTGATCCTCAATTGCAAGGTACTGCTGACTGTTACGCTGGAAGTATCCGTAACCACAGGTACCAAGTCCGGTTACATCAGTAACTATGGCCGAGCCACTATCGGCCGGCTGATAGCTTACGCCATTATAACTGCGACCATTGAGGCCATTACCGCTACTGTCTGACACTTCGCCAGCGCTACCACCCCAAGGGCCGTCATTTAAACGCCAATTCAATAGAGGCTGTGGTGCTGATGGCGGCTCTGCGGCACAGAACTGTCCACCATCGAGTGGCGTCGAGGGTTGCTGATAAGTGATATCGGGACCATAAGTTAGATAGGAATCCAGCGCCGTCGAAACTCCCCCCACACTGAGTCCACCATTGATCACAATACGATTGTCCATATTGTTGGCATGGTAGTAGCGAAGATTTCCCTGAACGTATATGTACCCATTAATGCGAACATTTCGTTCGATGGTTAAGTCGCCCGTGATAATAAAGATCAGTTCACTCGGATCACCCGATGTATTGATCCGGCGTCCTGATTGTATCGTTAGGTCTCCGTCGATATAGACTCGTGAGGTTTCGCCATTAGTGTCGTAGTTTTCACCAACATCACCAAAATCACCTACCCGCAAATAATCTACCGGTTGAAGCTGCTGAGGTAATTGGTTTTGACTGGAATTATCGGGTAACTCAAACGGTTGCGGCTGGGTATTACCCGCATCATCAAATGCCGTTGGCCAGACCGCTGAACATTGCGCCAAGATCTGTGATGCACCACAATTGCGCGTGCGATTATACAGTTCCGAAACTTCCGCTGGCGTATACACGCCGGTCGCGACCGTTACTTCATCGATTTCTCCGACGAAACCGTTTGTACCGAACTGCTGGCCACCAATATAGAGATTCGGCTGACCACCAATGTTATTCAATTTAAAATTGGATGAAATAGTACGGGCCGCTACCTCTGTACCATTAATATAGAGCCTTAATTCACCCTCGCTGGCGTCAAATGTTGCCGCAAAATGTTGCCACTCATCGTTCAATAACTGAGGTTCGTTTTGCGACTGATCGCCATACTCAACGGCATAAAAATCGCCTTGGTTATTTCGCACTTCAAAGTTCATGCCACCACCATTGGCACGGCGATAGACCTCGAAACGCCCTTCATTACCGAGGGTCGGCCCTTCTCCTAAAACCAATAATGTTTGGTAGGACTCATTATTGCCATTCGGATCCTGTCGTTGACTCCCCCCCTTGAACCAGAGCGAAACACTGACCGAATCTGCTGAAGACAACGCCGACAAACGCGGGATTTGCACTTGGTTGGTACCATCAAAGGTGCCATAACGGCAGGTTCCAACGGTACCAGCAATCGCAGAAAGAAAGCCATTGGTATCTGCACTTCCAAGCGCTTCACCATGATTATTGTTCCCACTGGCATCAAGCACTTCATCCTCGTTACCCTGCCACTGTTGTTCATCAAAGTGCCAGTCACCGACTAATTCTGCATCATTTGAGCTTGGCCCCTCAAAGCATGGCCCCTCATTATCGTTGATGTCACATAATTCATCCGCATCGATGGAACCATTACCACAGGCATTAGGATTAGGTGATGAAACACAGGGGGCGTTAACATAGTCAGCATTAATTTCACCGTCATTTTGCAAATTTCCATCAACATTAACGTTGCCATTAATGATGCCTGACCCATTATTATTAACATTTCCCTCAACGTTGATATTGCCATTAATGGTACCGGTATTAACGAGATTACCAGTAGCAGTAATATCTCCTGTCAGTACTGTATTACTGCCGTTAACCGTTACATTAGTAGCAGTTATATCACCATTGATATCATTATTTTGTCCAAAAACTGCATTACCACCAATACTAATACTACTGTCACTGTTAATGGTGACATTATTGCCCGTAGTAAAATTACCAGTTATATCAACGTCCCCGTTAACGCTGCTGTTCTGACCAAGCGTAACATTACCTGTAACAACTAATCCGCCAGCTAAATCGGTATTATTCCCCGCATTTATGCTTCCACCCACATCCACGCTAGCATTGATGATGGTCGAATTGTTACCAGTATTGAGGTTGCCACCTACAATGAGAACTAAGTCATTGGCAGAACCAGAGGGGTTGATATCTGCACCGTTCAAATTCAGATCCCCACTAATGCGAAGTTCCAGAGGAACCTGACTGAGTGCTACTGCGTTATTATTGCCGTTAGGGAGATTCACATTACTCGGGCAGTTGATTACTCGAACCCCACTTTGGACTCCCAAATCAGCACAACTGGCGAAACTCGTACCATTTCGCCCCGCATCATCAGGAAGCAACTCTATTTTGTTTTGCGCCACACTAGAAAAAGATGCGAATAACGCTATTATGAAAAGTAACCGTAAGGTAGCGTTTACTATGTTCATGGTCGATTCCTAGTTTCAATTGCGACCTTACGTGAGAAATATCCTATTCCAGACTGGCACGAACCTACCGAAGTTAGTCGATAGTGCGTCGCAAATTTTTCATCATAGTTGCTAGCACTCTGATCATTAAATACTTTGCAGCTCACTTCGGCGCGACATTGCTGAAGCCCCTCTCCTCGGGCACTGAAATCATAAGTAAAGGTTTGACCATCGGTACAACCAGTAAAATTACCGCTAACTGGATAAAGTTCTAATGTAGCTTGTTGGAGTCCACTTTGCGCTGCGTTAAAGGCACGCCCCCCAAAGATTTCGACGACTACCGAATCGGAACTTGTACTAACCAGACGCGACAGAACAGACACCAATAATCCGAGTACTACAATTACGAAAATAGCAACCACCAGCGCACTGCCGGTTTGCCTCCTTGCACCGATTCTCGGAGTACTATGGCGCATTGGGTACCTGTATTTCCTGATTAAAGAATAACGCCTCAGCGGATGCCGAGCGATACTCAAGAAAAACGTGGATGACATTATTACGCAATAACGTCGCATCATCGACCCGAAAGGGCAACTGAGTTCCTGAGAACTGCAGATTAACCAGTCGTTCTCCAATGACCGTTCCTGCACTCGCAGGTGGTCTCACTTGGGTTTCATTCCAGCCGTAGTCGCGATAACGAATGAGTTGCCCACCAGAGTCAACACAGAAACTCACCGGTGGCGCGCCAACGTACATACGCTGACGCGGAGACTGTTCCTGAAAATACTGACCACTTTGCAACGTTATTGCTGTGGTATCACCGGCGCGAAGCGTAGAGGTTGCCACGCCAGCCCAGCGTTGTGACGCCACATCGTCATAGATATAGAACGGCCTTGTCGCGTACACGAAGAGACGATCGGCCGGAGTAATATCAACCCATTCTGTTGCCAGTGACACAAATTCAAACTGTCCATTGGCACCGCTGCTAAACGGCGCACCATAATAGGTACCGGCGGTTTTTATGGGGACAAATTCGAGGCACTGAAAGCTGTTATCCGATGAAGTCAGCACGCGGGCGCTGTTTGGCACTGAATTACGTAGTTCACGGGTCACTCGCTCAATGGTGAAGCGGCTTTGATCCAGCAACTTAACCCGATCGGCGCCGGTTACAAACATTTCAGAACCCAGCCCGACAAAACGAAAACTAAAAATAGCAACAATCGACAGCAGCACGATCACAATAATGAGTTCAATTAATGTGAAGCCCTTCGCACGCTGCATCATTACCAATTTCCTCTAAGCGATGAAAATTCGATTCGCTCACCTTGCGGTGTTACCACATCGATATCAATTTGCTTGAGTTGATCATCAGCAACGGAATACACGCGGATTTCTGCTGAAAAGCCACGATAATAATCGACATCAATGCCATCACCAAAAATATTATTGAGTTGATTGGTAGTAATGCCGACACAGTTAAAGTCATCGACATCGTCGAATTCGTCCCGTGTTTCTGAATTTTCAATATGAGGAAGGGAGTTTCCAACAGCGGGACAAGAAGCACTGGTTGGGTTTGGTGGATTGGTACACTGTTCCGGACCACTTGCCGAGCAACGATAAGAGGCCGTGTTAGCATCATCAAATTTGCGCGCCATGATCTCGTTCATCAGGCTCTGGCCGAGCTCAGCGCCCCGCACTTGTTGCCAGGGGTCAACCGATTGTCGAAATAAAGGCCCCATACCGGCGGTGACGACCAGCGTCACAATGGCAATAACAACAATGCCAATGATGATTTCGATGAGGGTAAAGCCGCGCTGCGTTACCATAGGCCTCCTGCTCGTTAGTCATCAACAGGCGCTGATGTAGCCTTCCTGATTGATACACAAGCTTGCTACCGTGCCCTGAGGTTCGGTAAAGTCAATACGGCAAACCGTGGTGCAATTTACATTGTCCGGTCGACCCAATGGTCCAAACTTTATTGCCGCCGGTACCGAGGCGCCGTCCGCATCACTGAATGCCACGGTATTGGCACCAAAGTCCAGGATACGGTCATTCGCTTCAGCATCCGTTGTCGCCAGACTATAGTCATTTGGGTCGTCCGACCCACAGGCTTCATTCGGCCGGCCCAGTGTGGTTGGTTTAACCACCGCCACCCGGCATCCTGACGTCGTATCCTGCATCGCCGACAACTGAATGTTTCGTAACACCGTCACAGCCTGCTCACGCAGACTTAGGCTCTCAACGCCGCCAGTGCCCACAAACAAAGGTGTTGCACTGACGGCTAGAATGCCCACCACTACTAGCACGATAATCAGTTCTACTAGGGTGAAGGCTTTCATTTGTTACTTAGCACTCAGATGAATTAACTTCGATCACTGGCCGTACTAAGTTACCATCCCCATCTTGACCAGCTTCAGTGTATTCAAGGTAACATCCGTTGGTACCATCTAAAGCCGCCCCGACAGCTGCAAAGTCAACCGGTGAAAGGTAAATTGTGTCTTCGCCATTTGCTCCAGTATCCTCGACTACTGTGAAAGCCCAGTCAACAGACTCTCTATCTGCACCAGGACCTGCGACAGCGTTAATAGTCGATAACTGTGCTGCTGCTACGATCCCGCTTTCGGATGCAGCAGGATATCCATAAATAGTGTCAACGCCATTAACATTGCCCGTAGCGCCTAAGTCGCCATCGATTGCTGCTCGTGCATTTATTGTCTGTTGGGCAGCTTGAACTGCACCTTTCAAGCCCTTAACGGTACTCGTCCGAGCATCACTAGAAAAGTCGATAAACTGAGGCGCAGCCGTAACCGCCAAAATTCCTAATACCACGATCACGATGATCAGTTCGATCAGTGTGAAACCTTTTTGATTGCGCATGATAGTACTCTCTCTTTGTTTTACTAAGTTAAAAAATAAGTCGTTAAACGCGGGCCACGCTATCAGTTATCGTTATTACTGAACACGGTGACACCACCATTTCTGGGGTTGTACACAAAGGCATTGCCGGTGGTGCGATAGTCCTCACCTGCCGGTTCTGCGGCCAAGTTTTTGATGGTGTTCGCCAGATAGTAAACACACAACTGATTATCCATACTGGGTTCTGGATTCGGGGTGGCGTAGGTGAAATAGCGATTTTCGCCTAAGCCATTATAGTCGTCGGTGACGGTGGGTGAGCCTTGCAGTATGCCCTGCATCAGGCTCACGCAATCGGCGCCGGTTAAATTGGCATCGTGAATGCTGTCATCGCCTCGTGCGGTAACCGGGTAACCGGTGTTGCCATCAACATAAATCGGCAACGAGTCCAGTTCGACCTGTGCGCCGGCACCATTGCTGTCATTGCCGCGCGGGCGGCCTCGCAGTTCCCACTCGCCGCGGGCGATACCAACCGCACTGGCAAAGCCACCGGCCACCCCTTCGATCGCTGAGTCTTCAGCATCGGCGGTTACGTCGGTAAAGCGCGGCAAGGCCGAGGCAGCAAGCAGCCCTAGTATGACCACCACAATGATCAACTCGATAATGGTAAAACCTGATTGTTGCTTTGCCGAAACCATCAGTTATTTCCTTAAAAAATGTAAGAATATTCTATAACGTAATGTTTACGTTTCATAGTCATTACGGTCAAACTGTCATCATTTCAACTGCCCTGTGCGGGCGTCATAAACAAGCCGCAATGTCTCTTCAGCGTCTGTCGTAGCTACCCAAAACCAACATTGCTGCGACTGCAATTCGACACGCGGATGCAAACGTCCGCCGGCTAACATTTGCCATAACCGCAGACAGCCATTGTCGATGCCGGGCCATCCCTGCCGATTCATGCGTACCTGAAAGTCCTCTCGTTGCGTTTGCAACGTTATTTGCGGAGGCTTTCCCTGCCGCAGCCATTCGGTCCGCGCCAGCATCGCGTTTTCATTAAAGCGCTTTTGCACGACCTCGCGTTCAGCAGCCTGCCAGCCCCAGCGGTCGTTAAATATACCCACCTCGAGCAACTTCATCACCAGCAGCGCCATCACCGTAATCACCACCAGGTTCTGCAACCAGCGCAATAACCGTGAGCGTGACTTTTCTTCGGCGCTCATCAGCCCCCCTGGTAAGCACTCATCATGTCCCACATTGGGGTAAAAATACCCAGCGCCAGAATCAGTACCATGACAGCGACCACCGCTATCATGGCGGGCTCGATGCGGGCCGTCAGGGTTTTCAGGTCGTAATCGGTTTCACGCTCATAATACTCGGCCACCTCTTTTAATAGCGTATCGATGCGTCCGGTTTCTTCCCCTACCACGATCATTTGCATCACTAGCGGTGTAAACAGGTTTGACTGCCTGGCCGCACGTGACAAATTGTCGCCCCGTTCGATGGAGCGGCGAATGTCGATGATTTTCTTTTCCATCCAGGCGTTGTCCACTGCCTCGGCTACCAGCGACAAGGCTTGGGTCAGTGGCACTCCGGCCCCCAGCATCACCGAAAACGATCGTGAAAACCGCGCCAGCATTGAACGCTCTAAAATACTGCCTATCACCGGCACCTTAAGTTTTAAACTGTCCCAAAACAGGCGTCCGGAGCGCTGACTGACGTAGTAGCGGATGCCGATAACGCCGCCCAGTATTGCCATCAGCATCAACGGCCAGTAATTGACAAAAACGCTGGAGGTACCTAACAACGCCCGTGTTGCCCAAGGCAACTCGACGTTGAAGCGGCTAAACATATCGGCAAAGGTCGGGATGACGAAAATATTCAGTACGAACATCGCCACAACCAGCGCGATCAGTACAAAGCTTGGGTAGCGGGTCGCCGCTTTAATGCGTTTACGCGTATCCTGTTCTTTTTCCAGATAAAGCGCTAACTGCTCAAACGATTCTTCTAATTGACCGGTGTTTTCACCCACATGGACAATCGCAATCACCAGTTTAGGGAACACTTTTTTATGCTGCGACAGGCCGGCGGATAAGGTGCGTCCGCGCTCCAACTGACTGTGAACGTCTTTCAACGCTTTTTTCATGCGTTTGTTGTGGGTGCTGTCGGCAAGTCCGTCTATCGCCCGCAAAATCGGGATACCGGCGTTAGTTAACGAATACATCTGCCGGCAGAAGATAATCAGTTGATCAAGCTCAACACTGGGTTCTAGCGCATCCTTTAACACCTGCAACCAATCATTACCACTGCTTTTCGGCGTAGCGGCTCCGGAAGCCGTATTGGCCTCAACCTGTACCGGGACCAAACCGCGCGACATAATGGCTTTGGCGGCGGCCCGTGAGTCAGCCGCCTCAATGCTGCCCCTTTGCAACTTGCCTTGTTTGTCACGAGCTTGATAGCGAAACTTCATGTTAACGCTCCGCCTGCTCTACGTCGGCTTCGGTATCCACCGTCGCCGGGGTAATGTTGTCCTCAACACTCTCAGCCAGGAACAGCGCTTCTTCGACACTGGTAATGCCTTGCTTGGCGTAATCCAGCGCCACCAACGCCATCGAGCGAAAGCCAGTGGACTCGTTGGCCGCTTCCGCAAAGCGCTGGGTATCATTCATGCGCAGGGCATCCATCATTGCCCGGTTCATTTCCAGTAGTTCAAACACACCTATCCGGCCTTTGTAGCCGGTATGGTTGCAATGCTGACAGCCCTTACCTTTTTTGTAGCTATGCCCGGAGCTGCCCTTTTCGAGGTGTTCTAGTAGCGACTCCTGTTCTGGCTCTAATGGCGTATCCGTAGCGCAGCGTTCGCACACACGCCGTACCAGTCGCTGCGCAATAATGCCACGCAATGCGGCAGCAACCAGATAGGAAGGCGCGCCCATGTCAATCAAGCGCATAGCACTGGTAATGGCATCGTTGGTGTGCAAGGTCGACAACACCAAGTGACCGGTAATCGCACCACGTAAGCCGATTTCCACGGTTTCATGGTCACGCATCTCACCCACCATGATGATATCGGGGTCCTGACGCAGCGTGGTTCGTAGTACCCGGGCAAAGTCGAGACCGATTTTACTGCTGGTCTGCACCTGAGAAATCCGCGGCAACCGATACTCGACCGGGTCTTCAACGGTGATGACCTTTTTACTTTCGGTGTTAAGTTCACTTAACGCGCCGTAAAGAGTGGTGGTTTTACCCGAGCCGGTTGGTCCGGTAACCAGCAACATGCCATGGGGCCGGTTGATGAGCGCACGAACACGCTTCAGCAGCGGTTCCGGCATGCCGGTCTGATCCAGCGAGAGAATGCCACTGGTTTGGTCCAGCAGACGCATAACGCAGGACTCACCGTACTGAACGGGCATTGTGGATACCCGCACATCGATATTCTTCTTTTTGATCTTGATGTTGAAGCGACCGTCCTGAGGTAATCGGCGCTCTGAGATATCCATGCCTGACATCAGCTTTAAGCGCAACACCAAAGCACTGGCGATATTGGTCTCATCAAGAATGTTTTCCTGCAGTACTCCGTCGACCCGCTGACGGATCCGCAGCATATTCTCGTCGGGTTCGATATGAATGTCCGAGGCCCGCACTTGCACCGCATCTTCAAAGATGGACTGCAGCAGCTTGGCGACGGTCGCATCCTCTCCTTCCTCGTCGAGGCTCAGGGCGCCCAGTTCAAACTCAGCCGTGTCCTCGTATTCGTCCTGCAACTGGCTGGCGAAGGTTTCAATATCTTTAGTGCGCCGGTAGAGACTGTCAAACGCCTGCAACAGGTCGGTTTCTGCGACTACCGCAATATCCACTTCTCGCGGTGCCAGTTGTTGATTCACCTGGTCGATGGCGGCCAAATCCGCTGGATCGCTCATCGCCACTTTGGCGTGACCGTTATCAGCCTCGTAAACCAGCGCCCGGTGGCGGCGTGCCTGTACCTCGGGCAACAACTCAACGACCTGCTGTGGGATCTTCTGATCGCTTAACGACACCGTCGGAATTTTCAACTGCTGCGCAAGGAATTCCGTTAACTGTTGCTCACTGATAAAGCCAAGTTCAATCAGCGTTGCGCCAAGCTTACGGCCGGACTGCTTTTGCTCTTTCAGTGCCGAATCCAGTTGCTTCTCAGAAATGACTTGCTCGTGAACCAGCAAGTCACCCAAGCGCATTTTAAGGCGTGGACGTTGCATGCTGGCTCCTGAGTCGTTTGATCTGTTCGGCAATAAAATTCAGCGTCGGGGTGTGCTCGATCCGCGCGGCCGCCTGCTCAAATTCAGCCAATGCCTGCTGTGGGTGCTGTTCGCGCAGTGCCAGCGCCAACCCCAGTCGCCAACGACCATTATCCGGTTGAGCGTTAACCAGTGCGCGGTAGCTTTGCTGCATTGCGTCATTATCATCAAGTTGTTGCGCCAGTTCGGCTTGTAGCTGGTAATACTGGGGTAGCTCCGTCGCCGCAGGCTGATGCTGTACCAGTAACTGCAGAGCCAACTGCGGCTGGGCTTGTTTTTCCAGCATAGATGCCGCCAACAGTCGCAGTGAATGCGCCTGCGGGAACTGCTGCAGCCCTTCGCGCAAAATCGCAAGGGCTTGGGTAGTCTGCCCTCGGCCATATTCCAGCGCGGCCCACTCTTTGCGCACATCATGCCATTGTGGCTGGGCATTCAGGGCTGCTTCGTAGTGGCTGGCAGCATCCGTGAATAGCCCTTGTTTTTGTGCCTGCTCGGCTTTTTGTCGCTGGCGTTCGGCAACTTCTGCGGCAGTGAGCTGTACGCTTTGCTTGCTAAAGCTGCCAGTGCTAGCGCGTTGCTCGCTTTCGCTTGCCGTGTCGTCTGATTGTTGCTGCTCATTCGGGGTTGGCTCAACCGCAATAGGCTCGGGTAATTCAAGCTCAGCAACTCGCGACGGCGCGGCTTCATTCTCTTCCGCCACTTCGGCAACGCGTTTATCACTCCCGGTATCCGGTTTGGACGCTGTTGCCTTCACCGGCTCTGACCGCTCGGACTGTGGCTGTTGCGATGGTGGTTGCTGAACCGGATCAGCAGCCTGAGACGTTGACGAAACGGAGGCGTTATTCCAGACGTAATAGCCCACAGCAGCGACCGTCACCATCACAACGACCAGCAACAGCCACAGCAGCCGGCTGCCGCTTCTGCTCGGCGGCGCAACGGCTGAGCCATGTCCACCGCCCGAGCCATTGTGCTGGTTGCGCTTATCCAGGTCATTCAATACTTTATTGATAATACTCAACCCAGTAACTCCCACGGCAGATAGTCGACAAACAGCGCTCCTAACGCGACCACTAGCCCAACGCTAAAAAGTAGAGTCCACAAGAACAGTCGATAACGGCGACTGCGGTAGATGACATCGTCGGTATCGGCAGCGGCCAGTTTGACATCATTCAGCGTGAGTTGATGGCGGCCTTCGCCAAACGCCAGCAGCAACATTTTATGGCACAACATGTTAACCAACCGCGGTATCCCTCTGCTGCATTCATAAATGGAAGCCACCACTTTGGCTGAAAAAATGGGTGCTCCGCTATAGCCGGCAATGCGCATGCGGTGGCCAATATATTCGCTGGTTTCATCAGCGTTCATTGCCGTTAATTGGTAGGAGAAGCTGATGCGTTGGCGCAACTGTCGAAACCGATGCTGTTGCATTCGATCGTCTAACTCAGGCTGCCCAACCAGCACGATGTGCAGCAGTTTGCGGGATTGTGTTTCCAGGTTAGAAAGCAGCCGCACCGCTTCGAGGCTCTCTTCCGGCAACGCCTGTGCCTCATCAATGATCAGCACCACCGACTGACCCTGTTGATTAATCTCCAGAAGGCGTTGTTGCAGTGCGCGCGCTAACTGATGCTCGCCGCCAATAGCCTGGGTATCCACTTCCAGCTCTTGCGCGATAGCTCGCCGCAGCTCTTCCGGGCTGAGGTAGGAGTCAGGCACGTAAGCGGTTTTAAAAAAGTCAGGTATGTCCTCAAGCAGCCGCCGACACAGCAAGGTTTTCCCGGTGCCGACCTCACCGGTTACTTTAATAAAACCCTCGCCGGTTTTCAGCGCCGTCAGCACCACCTTAGCCGCCTGATGATGGCTTTTAAGATCACAATAAAACTGCGTATTCGGCGTTATTGTGAACGGTAGCTGCTGCAGACCATAGTGATACAAATACATCCCGACGACACCCGCTTTCATTAATCCGTTAAATCAGGAAACCATGTTTTCAAGAGTTCCCGTGAACGTTCCAGTTCCTGTTGCCACGTATCCGCGCCAATGACCGTTGGTTTGATCAGAATGACCAACTCTTTTTTCTCGACCCGATTGGCACGGTTTTTAAACAAGTTACCCAATAACGGCAAGTCTCCCAGTAACGGTACTTGCTCGATGTCTTCGGTGGTGGTGGTTTGCATTAAACCGCCCAGTACCACAATTTCGCCGTTGCGAGCGCGGACAATGGTGTCGCTCTCACGAATATTACTGCGTGCCAGCGGCAAGCGCAGTGTTTCATCGCCAATTTCGATGACTTTTTCCTGCTCCGCAGTTTCTACCACGGACGGGTGAACATGCAGGGTGACCACATCGTCATCACTGATTTGCGGCGTCACATCCAACGAAATACCGGAGAAAAATGGTGTCAGTTCAATGTCCGAGCTGGTTAACGCATCATTAAGGCCCGTGGTGTTGGTCTGCGACTGAACGTCAGTAACGTAATACTCGTCTTCACCAATTTTAATGACCGCTTTTTGGTTATTCGATGCACTGACGCGAGGGTTCGACAGCACCTGCACGGAGCCCTGGGTTTGTAGCAGCTGTAAGAAGCTGGAAAAATTATTGTCGCTAAAGCGCAACCCGAATAAGCCGTTGGACGTGGCGCTGGCAAGGTCTGCTGGGGTTGAGCCATTAAAGTTCACATCGAACCCCGCCCCCAAACCATCGGCAAATTCATCCAGCTTGCTCCACTGTATGCCTTGCTCAAACCCATCGGCCAGTGTCACTTCAACAATCCGGGCTTCAAGAATGACCTGTCGCTGCAGGCGCGTTTGCAGCGTGGCCAGAAACTCACCCACTGCACGTAGCTTAGACGGCTGTGCGGTAACACTAACAATGCCAGCCTGCGGTGACATCACCACAGAACTGCCGTTGCCGGCCACTTTGCTGATCATGTTTTCGAGCTCGCCCCAGATATCCGTTTCGGACTGCGAACTGACACTGGCTCCGTTGCCGCCCTGCATCCGCTGGTTTGAGCTATTGCTGTTGCCGGAGCCTCCGCCCAACAGCCCTGGATTATTAAAATCACTGTTGGAATTATTAAAGCTGCCGCTGCTGTTGTTTTGGTTGCCGTTATTCGCGTTCTGGCTAACGCCGCCACTGGTAATCTGCGTTTGCGACATACCGAACCGTTTTAAGGACAAGTAATCCAGCGAAAAGGTTTTGGTGCGCACCCCACTTGGAAACACCTGGACCATTCGGCCGGTTTGCTTAATCTCATAACCGTAAGTGTCTTCGATCACAGCAAGCGTTTCATCAATAGTGACGTCTTTTAAGTCCAGTGAGATTTCCCCCTCCACATCGGGGTGAACGATGATGTTATACGGGGTATCCACCGTCAGGCTGTAAAAGAACTCGCGTGCATCCATGGCTTTCGCTTGCAACACAAAGCGTTGTTCTTCCACCAGATTATTGGTGTCGGACGGACTGACCTGGATCGGTTGTGCTAAGTAGGCGGCAACCGCCTCAGGAATATCGTCATTGCTCGGCTGCGGGTTCGGCTTAGCCGTTGACGTCTGTTCCAACGCCTCGTAGGCTTGCTGAGGCGCTTGGTTCGGCTGATAAGCGCAGCCTGCCATTGAGCTCAACAAGGTGATACTGATGATAAAACATCCAACTCTCATTCAATTTCTCCTTGCTGACCACTACGACGCTTAATACCGCGGCTGTACATCGTCAGCTCAACTTCTTGTTGACCATTTTGCAAGCGCACCCGCTGATTCTCAATCGCAACAATTCTGAACCCGCGGATTTCATCATGATGCTGATAGCGTTGACCATTGATGATGGCATAACGGCGCTCGCCGAACACAATAATTTGGTCCAGTTCGAGCCCTTTCTGCGGTTTACCGCCGGCCGTTGCCGTAACCTGCGGTTGCCAACCATAAGGACGGGTGGGATCTTCAGTCGCAACAGCGGTGGTGCTGAGTGTCGACAGCATCAACGTTAGTGTCAAAGGGATGTACAGTTTGTTGCCTCTAGCCACCAATGATCTCCTTATCAACGCTTAACAGTTGCCAAACGATATCGACTTCTGCCTGCGGATAATCGAGTACCTGATAATGGAAACGGTGCCATTGTACTTCCGGATGCAACTCACGCAACTGCTGAAAAAACAACCGCAGTTCGGTGTAATTTCCCCGATACGTGGCATTAATCTGGTGCCGATACAGACTCACCGTGCCATCTTCTGCTTCAATCGGCTGTGGCGATTGCGATGCCAACGTCACCAACTGAAGCGCATCCGGGTACTGTAAGCTGCTCTCCAAAAACCGTTGACGCTCAGATTTATTCAGCAAGGTGTACGCATCAGACACGTCCTTCAATGACATCAAACGCGACTCTTTGCGCGAAATTTGTTGCCGCAGTGGCTGATTAATGTCTTCTTGTAATTGCTGCTGCAACACATCGATTGACTGCTGTTGCTGCGCCAGCTGTTGCTCAACATTGCTCAACTGTTGCTGGTTGCGTTGATGTTGTGCTTGCAATGGCAACAGCTGGTAGCTTAACAACGGCAAGGTAACCAGTAACCAGACGGCCACCCCGATGAGCACACGTCGCTCGCGAGGTAGCTCGCCGAATTGTTCCGCCCATTGATGCCAGCGTTGCAATAGCTTATCCATTACTTTGTCCCCGTAGCCGGCGCACCATAACTCACCGTATCACCGTTCGACGGGCTTTGCTGATTATTTAAAGAAAAGGTTTGTTGTTGCTGCTCGTTGCGATCCAGATCGACGACCGCAAAATGGCTTTGTGACAGCAGCGGCATTGACTGGAACCGTTGCATCCAGCGCGGGAGTAAATTAGCCCGAATCATTTTGCCGGATAACGAGACCCCATCAGGCGTAATGCTGAACTCCGTCAGCCAAAGGCCGTCAATATTGACTTGTGACAATTCCTGCATCAACTGATCCGGCGCTATCTGCCGCTCTGATTGCTGTGCTGCCAACTGTTGGTTTAACTGTTGTTGTGCCGCTATTGCCGCTTCTAAGGCTTGTTCCTGTTCTGTCAGGGCAGGGCTTGGTGAACGTTGTTCCAACTGTTGCTGTAATTGCTCGCGGCGCTGTTTTTGTTGTGCCAGCTGTTCCTCCAACTGTGCCAGCGCCTGACGGCTTTGCTGTTGAAGCTGACTGGTGTACAGCACCGCTGTCAGCACGCAGACCGCCAAAACCAGGGTCACCAATGCCAACCGATTTAACGACAACCGTTGTACGATCGGTTTGAGTTCATCACGCAGTAAATTAATCGATTGCTTCATGAGGACTCCTTCGCCTGCGTCGAGTCTTCATGGGCCACTTTTGCGGCTGCAAAGGCATCGAGGTCGCTAAAGTCGCCCTCACACAGTTCACTCATCCAGTCTTCGTAATGGTAGCGCTGCACATCAACCGCCAACAACTCCGTCAGGGACTGCGTCACTTCGTCTAGTAACGAATGCTGCAATGCCAGCTTGATGGTCTTTACCGGTGCCTGACGTAGCTGACTTTCGTAGTAATCCATCGAGCGTTGGAGTTCGGTTGCCAGAGGTTCCAGCGCACCGAGCTTAATCTCTTCTTTGCTGTAGTGCTGGATCGACTGTAAACCACTCAGCGCACGGGTAAAACACAGTTTGCCGCGATGATAAATTTGCGCCAGATAGCCACGGGGTAATGGGTATAAGCACAACTCCGCGCGCTCCGCCTGGCTGTGCAACGTTGCTAATTCGATCTCGCTGACGCTGATTTTAACCGGCACCCAGCCGCACGCGACAATGTCGTGTGTCCATTGCTTAAGTTCCGCCTTGTTTGCTACCACCGCCACCACTTTATCCTGTCCGGACGCCTGATACGCCAGTTCGTAGTAATCGGTCACCATCTCTTCGGGTGCCAAATCGACCAACTCCCCCAGTTGGAAAGCAAGGCTGGCAGCAATATCCTGTGCCGGTACGTCAGGCCGGTCAACGGTCACAGACTGATAACGAGTTAACCCCAGCACTAACGTCACTTCGGCTTTTTTTAGATCCAGCTTGCTGTAGGTTTCGCTAAATTGTTGTAGCGCGTCAGCAAATGAGGAGGAGGACAGGTCGGTTGAATCATTCACAACCACTTCGGGCAGGTCAGCTTCGGTATGCCGCAACACCATGAGTCGCAGCTGCTTTACACCAAGTTGTAATATTATCCGGTAATTACCAGAACGCGCACGGGACGCTCCGATCAGCACACGTTAACCCTTTTCTAATTATTATCGGGAAATGATACCAGAGATGTGCTCAGCAAGTGAACAAAAAACGACAAAAAACAACAAAAAATGAAGGGCTATGACAGCGGCATAGCCCATACGTTACAGACGCTTAGCAGACTCAGTAACCGACTAGAAACGGAACTGACCTACAGCCCGACTCAATTTACCGGCAAGTTCCTGTAATTGATGTGCGGTAGCGCTGGTATGTTCCGTTGCTTCCTGGTTTTGATCGGCCATTGCCGAGAAACTCTCAACGTTACGCGCTACTTCATCGCTGGCGGCGTTCTGCTCGCCCAATGCGTCGCTGATGTCCTGCACCACCTGCAACACTCGGTCAAAGCTCTCGCGAATCTCATTAATCGCCTGACCGGTCATTGAAGCCAGCTCAACGCCTTCCTCAACCTCGTGCACACCATGCTCCATTTGCTTAACACTGGCCTGAGTGCCGCTCTGAATTTTTGCCACCGTGGCTTCGATTTCATCGGTGGATTCGCTGGTACGTTGCGCCAAATGACGAACCTCATCGGCGACTACGGAGAATCCGCGGCCTTGCTCTCCGGCACGAGCCGCCTCAATGGCCGCATTCAGTGCCAGTAAATTGGTTTGATCGGCAATCGATTTGATCACGTTAACGATGGAGCTGATTTGCTCGGACTGTTTATCCAGTTCAACCAACTGTGCCGACGCTTGCTGAACAGCGTCGCTGATGCGGTTCATTGAGGCAACCATCTGCTCCATAACGGAGGCACTTTGTTCAGCGTTTTTACTGGACTGTTCAGATATTTCACGTGCTTCTGAGGCGTTCTCTGACACATGGTTGATGCTGGTACTCAATTCTTCAATCGAAGTCGCAATCGTGGTTGATGCCCGCGTTTGTTCATTCGACGAGGCTGATAACTGTTCGGCGGTACTGGCCACCGAGTTACTGGCTGAATCCAGCTCCGACGATGCGGTTTTAATTTCACCCATCATATTGCGCAGTTGTGTCTGCATGGTGGCCATCGCTGACAACAGCTCTGCCACTTCATCACGGCCGCTATCATCAATCGTCGCCCGTAAGTTACCATCGGCAATGGTGGTTGCCACCCGCATGGCATCCTCAATGCGCCCCGCCAATTGACGTCGGAATAAGAGTGCGGCCACGACCGCGACCCCAGCGACCAGCAAGCCACCCAGCACCACGACCGAATAAACCAGTTTCGCGGCACTGTCTGCCGCGGCAGAGCGCTGTACCAACAATTGCTGTTCCGTCGCGATAAACTGATCCATCAGCTCGCGGAGTTGATCCATGCCTTCTTTGCCACGCCCCTGCTTCACAAGGTAAGCGGCCTGATCCAGACCCATAGCACCCGGTCCGTATTGAGTACGAATATCAATTGGAGGGTCGATCGCCTCGGTCAACCACTGCTGGTAGACCTCGCTGAGCTGTTGCAGCAATTGCTGTTGTTCCGGATTGTCAGCGGTCAACTCACGTAATGATTTGAGGTTGCGTTCAACACCTTCTTTACCGTCAATATAGGGTTGCTGAAAAGCTTCTTCACCACTGATGACATACCCCCGTTGGCCACTTTCAATATTGAGAAAGTGTTTAACCAGATCCTCCGCCTCGCTGATGACGGTGAAAGTATGTTCAGCGCGTTGCGTGGTTTGTTCCATGTTGGAAACGCTATAGACGACCGTGCCGATCAGTCCTGCCAAAACAACAATGATCACACCAAAGGCGATGATGAGTTTGTGAATGAGCTTCATCCGGCATCTTCCGAGTTATGGTTCTTGAGTAAAGGTTACACTTTATCTATCGGCCAGTCTCGGCGGTTCTTCAATAAACTTTAACGTTCATTCAGAAACTTGCCACTGCAGCGTATTACCGGCGTAATACGGCACCATTGGGCCATCAGCAGTATCCAGCGTTGCCGCCACTTGCCATGGCGACTGCGACAAGGTGATGGTTTCTTGATTCTTCTCAAAACCATAAAACGCCGCACCAAATACGGAAGCAAAATTTTCCAGTTTGTCGAGCGCCTGATGCTGAGCAAAAAACTCGGCATATAACTCAATCGCCGCCGGCGCCGAGTAACAGCCTGCGCAGCCACAAGAGGTTTCTTTATTCGCCTGTACATGCGGCGCGGAATCAGTACCGAGGAAAAACTTAGGATTGCCCGACAGTGCCGCCTGTTGCAGTCGCAACTGGTGCTCACGACGTTTTAAAATCGGCAGACAATAATTATGCGGACGTACACCGCCAACCAGCAAGTCGTTGCGATTCATCAACAAATGCTGCGGGGTCATAGTTGCTGCGACGTTCTCATTGGCCTCACTGACAAAGTCGACGGCGTCGCCGGTCGTGATGTGTTCCAGTATCAGCTTTAAGCCGGGAAACTGCTGAGTGATCGGTATCAGATGACGTTCGATGAAGACGCGCTCGCGATCAAAGATGTCGATCTCTTTATCGGTGACTTCCCCGTGAACCAGCAACGGAACCCCGTGCTGCTGCATCGCTTCAAGTACCGGAGCCAGCGCTTCCACCGATTTGACACCGGCCGCTGAATTAGTGGTTGCTCCGGACGGATACAGTTTAAAGCCGATGATGCGGCGGTCAGCCGCGGCTTTTTTCACTTCAGCAACCGAGGTATCAGCAGTCAGATACAGTGCCATTAGGGGTTCAAACGTCATCTCCGCTGGCAACGCCGCCATAATTCGCTCGCGGTAAGCCAATGCCATTTCGACCGTGGTCACTGGCGGCACCAAATTAGGCATTACAACCGCACGGTGGAAAACCCGCGCGGAAGCCGGAACCGTTGTTTGTAGTAATGCGCCATCGCGCAAATGGAGGTGCCAATCGTCAGGTCGAGCTATGTTTAACTGCTGCATCGGGGGAGCCTATCTCGTTGTCAATGTAAAAGCTTAGGCTGAAATTATATGCTGTTGCATAGCGCCCTGTCTAACCCGACGCCGATTAACGCAGTCCCATCGCTTCCTTCCAGTGCTTGCGACAGCAGGACACATAGCGATCATTTCCCCCGATAGCAATTTGCTGACCCATGGTAACGGCTTGCCCATTTTCATCGACGCGCAGCGACATCGTGGCTTTGCGGCCACAATGACAAATGGTTTTCATCTCCACCAGTTTGTCGGCGATGGCCAGCAAAACGGCACTGCCGGGGAAGGCATTACCAAACGCATCGGTGCGGATGCCATAACACATGACCGGAATGTCATGACGATCGACCAGTGTGCTCAACTGCCAAACCTGCTGCTCGGTTAAAAACTGTGCTTCGTCAATCAACAAACAGTCAATGGGTGTGCGCCGATGCTCAGCCAGCACTTTATCGACCAGGTTACAATCACTGCCAAAACTCATTGCCTGACGTTTTATCCCAAGTCGCGACGCAATTTTGCCGCTACCGGCGCGATCATCGATCGCCGGGGTCATTAACAACACCTGCTGATTGCGCTCTTCGTAATTGTGCGCAACCTGTAATAACGAGGTGCTTTTACCGGCATTCATCGCCGAGTAGGTAAAATACAAGGAAGCCATATTATTGTTTTTATGTCATCATGATAAAAAGCAAATCTTACCGAGGAGCCTGTGATATGCAATACCCAGCCGAATTTATCCGTGCCATTCCCAAAGCCGATCTGCACTTACACCTGGATGGTAGTTTACGTGCCAGCAGCTTGGTGGATATGGCGAAACGCTCCGGCGTCGAACTGCCCAGTTACACGGAAGAAGGCCTGTTCGAACAGGTATTTAAGTCGCATTACAATAACCTCGGTGAGTATTTAAACGGGTTTCAGTACACCTGTGCGGTACTGCGGGATCTGGAAAACCTGGAGCAAGCCTCGTACGAGCTGGCCATTGACAACCAAAACGAGGGCGTCACTTATATTGAGGTAAGGTTTGCCCCCCAGTTATTGATGGATCCCTCTAAAGGCGTCACCTTTGATACCATCATGCATGTCGTCAATGACGGTTTAAAGCGTGCCAAAGACGAATATAACCAACAGCCGGACGTAAAAAGCGGTGACAAGCCGGCCTTTAATTACGGCATCATTAACTGTGCCATGCGGATGTTTGGCAAAAAAGGGTTCTCCCCTTACTACACCCAACTGTTCCAGCACCTGCGTGACTTTGAACCCATGCAAGTTATTCGCACCGCTGCGATGGAGCTGGTGCGCGCCAGTGTCCGTATGCGCGACGAAGAAGGGCTACCGATTGTCGGGCTGGACATCGCTGGACAAGAAATTGGTTATCCCGCGGGTAAATTCAAAGACGTTTACGAATACGCCCATGAAAACTTTTTACTGAAAACCGTGCACGCTGGTGAAGCCTATGGCGCTGAAAGTATCTTTGAGGCACTGACTCAGTGTCATGCCGATCGCCTGGGTCATGGCTATTCGTTATTTTCACCGGAAATGACCTCTGATCCGAGCATTAACGATCCTAAAGCTTATGGTGAAAAGCTGGCGTCCTACATTGCTGACCAACGCATCGCTATCGAAGTCTGCTTAACGTCAAACCTGCAGACCAATCCTGCCATTGGCGACATTAAGAATCACAACTTCCGCCATATGCTGGATCATCGTTTGGCCACCGTCATCTGTACCGATAATCGGCTGGTTTCGCGCACCACCGTCAGTAACGAATATCAGTTGGCGGTTGATAACTTTGATATTCCGTTGCACCGACTGAAGGATTTGGTTGCTTACAGCTTCAAGAAGAACTTCTACCCCGGTGCTTACACCGAAAAGCGTGAATACACGAAGCAGAATCTGGCGTACTTTGACAAGATGGTCGCGAAGTTTGGATTAACCGAGGAATAAGCGTCAGTTTAACGAGGCTCGCCAGGCAGTCACGGCTGCCGGGCGAGCTTTCATGCCGTCATCATCTGTGACGAATTAGAACGGAATATCGTCGTCAAAATCCGCCGAGTCTGGCGAGAACGGCTGAGGTTGTGATGGTTGTTGAGGGCGCTGTTGTGGTGCATTACCCGGCGTCGGGGCCTGACCACCACCCTGTGGCTGCTGCGCTGGTTGCTGCGGCGGCTGTTGATAACCCTGCTGATAGCCACCTTGCTGTGCCGGAGCAGACTGATTCATGCCCTGGTTCATGCCTTGATTCATACCTTGGTTCTGACCCATGCCAGCACCACCGCGCGAATCCAGCATTTGCATGTCGTTAATGACGATTTCTGTGGTGTAACGATCCTGGCCATCCTGACCTTGCCATTTACGGGTTTGCAGTCGCCCTTCGACGTATACTTTTGAACCTTTTTTCAGGTATTCACCGGCAATCTCCGCCAAGCGACGATACGCCACACAACGGTGCCATTCGGTTTGCTCGCGCGGCTCGCCCGTTTGTTTATCTTTCCAGGTTTCGCTGGTCGCGATTGATAAATTCGCAATAGCCGTGCTGTTTTGCGTATAACGCACTTCTGGATCGGCACCCAGGTTACCGATTAAAATCACTTTGTTGACACCGCGACTGGCCATGCTTTTCTCCTGTTTTAAATCTTATCGTATTAATTAAAATTGTCGTTATTTTGCCGGTTCATGGGCTTGCAAGAGACCTTGCACGGTCTCTTCATCATACTGCTTTTTATCGACTTTTAAATAACTAATTTGGTCATCTGATGCGTAACGAACTTCCTCAACGCCGGTTACTTGTAACAGCCGTTGATTTAATTCACTCCGCTGAGTTTCCGCCAAATGACCAAGGTTCAGCGCCACATTAGTCACCGCTTTCGGATTTTTCATCCACAAGGTTAACACTAACCAACAGCCTAATAGAGTCAGCGATAAAATGCCTAATCCCGTTGACTGATATGTTTGTAAGACCCAACCGCCGGTACTGCCACCGATAAAAGCACCTAAAAACTGACTGGTCGCATAAAGGCCGCTGGCACTGCCTTTACTACCGGCCGGCGCAATACGGGTTAATAATGACGGTAGCGAAGCTTCCAGATAGTTGAAGCCGGCGAAAAAAATCACCAGCGCCGCCACCAGCACCACCGCCGAAGCTCCCAACATATCGGCCAGCGCCACCCCAATGCACAGCATCAGCAATGCCAATCGGAACCAGAACACTTGATTATCAGTTCGCGAGCTGCGAATGATCATGGGCACCATGACGGCAATTGATGCCACCAATGTTGGCAGATAAAACCAGGCGTGGGTTGCTGGCTCAAAGCCGGCCTGCTGCAGTTGCGTCGGCAACGTGATAAACCAAGCCGTCAGCACCGCATGTAACACAAAAACGCCGACATTCAGCTGCCATAACTGACCATGTTTTAACAGGCTACGCAACTCGGATGCAACGGGTAGCGCATCTCGTCGTGCGGTTTGTGTTTGCACCTGTGGCACGCTGGCGACTAATACCACGATGCCTAACACGCCGGTTGCAGCGGTAAACCAAAAGATACCCGCCAAACCCAGCCAACTGCCAAGCAAAGGACCCGCCACCATGGCAACGGCAAAGGCGAGCCCGATACACATACCGATGATCGCCATGACTTTGGTACGTTGCTGTTCTCGCGACACGTCAGCAGCCAGCGCTAAAATGGCGGCTGCCACGGCACCCAAGCCCTGGATAGCCCGCCCGATTGCGACCCCAAGCAAACTGTCCGCCTGCGCCGCAACCACACTTCCGAGGATAAACACCAACAGCCCCAGGATAATGACCGGACGCCGGCCCCAACGATCCGACAACATGCCCATGGGGATCTGCAGCAGAGCCTGAGTGAGGCCGTAAGCACCCAACGTTGCACCCATAAGGAAGGCACTATAATCTGGGTAGTCACGGGCATAAATTGCCAGCACGGGCATGATCAAAAACAGCCCCAGCATCCGTATTCCGAAGACGGATGCCAGCGCAACAGCGGCTCGTTTTTCCGTTTGATTTAGTGTTTGTTGTGACATCGACCACAGCTTTAGAATTCTTCAATGACAGCATTGTACCAGATGCGGCTGGGTGTGCGATAATGTGTTCAGCAGCCAATAGGAAGTAATGAATGGATACCATAGAAGTACGCGGAGCAAGAACACACAATCTTAAGAACTTTAATCTCTCGATACCGCGCAATAAGCTGGTGGTTATCACCGGTTTATCGGGGTCGGGCAAGTCTTCGTTGGCTTTTGATACCCTCTATGCGGAAGGCCAGCGACGCTACGTCGAATCGCTGTCGGCTTACGCGCGGCAGTTTTTGTCATTGATGGAGAAACCCGATGTGGACTCTATCGAGGGCTTGTCGCCGGCGATATCGATTGAACAAAAGTCGACCTCGCACAACCCCCGTTCGACGGTTGGTACCATCACCGAAATATACGACTATTTGCGGTTATTGTACGCCCGTGTCGGCGAACCTCGCTGTCCAACCCATGACGTGCCGTTAGCGGCGCAGACCGTTTCGCAAATGGTGGACAACGTACTGGCAGCGCCAGAGGGATCGAAGCTGATGATGCTGGCTCCCATTATTCAGAACCGCAAGGGTGAGCATCTAAAAGTATTAGAGAATCTTGCCCTGCAAGGTTTCATTCGTGCCCGTATTGATGGCGAAATATGTGACTTGAGCGATCCACCAACACTGGAGTTGCAGAAAAAACACACCATCGAAGTCGTGGTCGACCGGTTTAAAGTTCGTGAGGGGCTAGAACAGCGTCTTGCCGAGTCGTTCGAGACCGCACTCGAGCTGAGCGGCGGCACGGCCCTGGTTGCACCGATGGAAGGCAATGACGATGAAATGGTGTTCTCGGCCAACTTCGCTTGCCCGCATTGCGGCTTCAGCATGCAAGAGCTAGAGCCTCGACTGTTCTCCTTTAATAACCCGGCCGGTGCCTGCGGTACCTGTGACGGCCTTGGCGTTGAACAATTTTTTGATCCAGCCAAAGTGGTCACTAACGCGGAGCTGTCATTAACCGGCGGCGCCATTCGGGGCTGGGATAAACGTAATTTCTACTACTATCAAATGCTGCAGTCTCTGGCTAAGCATTACGAATTTAAGTTGTCGACGCCGTTCAACGAGCTGGATGAAGACGTACGACACAAAATTTTGTTCGGTAGCGGTCAGCAGCAGATTAAGTTTACTTATGTGAACGATCGCGGCGATAAAGTCGTGCGTGAACACCCGTTTGAAGGGATCATCCCGAACATGCAACGCCGCTACCGCGAAACCGAGTCACAGGCGGTGCGGGAAGAGCTTTCCAAGTACATTGCGGTACAACCCTGTAAAAGCTGTAATGGCTCGCGGTTACGCACCGAGGCTCGTCATGTGTTTATTAATGACACCACGCTGCCACAGGTCGCAGAGCGCTCGATTGGCGATGCCCTGAGCTTTTTCCAGACACTCGAACTAGAAGGCCAGCGCGCACAAATCGCGGAAAAAATTCTGAAAGAAATTAATGACCGACTGCGTTTTTTGGTGAACGTTGGTTTGAATTACCTGAGTCTGTCACGCAGTGCCGAAACGCTGTCGGGTGGTGAAGCACAGCGCATCCGCCTGGCCAGCCAAATTGGCGCGGGTCTGGTCGGCGTGATGTACGTGCTTGACGAACCCAGCATTGGCCTGCATCAGCGCGACAACGAACGCTTGCTCAACACACTCACGCACTTACGGGATTTAGGTAACACAGTGATCGTGGTTGAGCACGACGAAGACGCCATTCGTCAGGCCGACCACATCATTGATATTGGTCCGGGTGCCGGGGTTCACGGCGGGGAAATCATCGCTCAAGGCAAGGTCGATGACATAATTGGTAGCAGCGATTCACTCACCGGTGACTACCTCTCCGGCAAAAAAGTGATCGATGTGCCGGCACAACGGCACGTACCGGATGATCGTCGACTGGTGATCAAAGGCGCACGCGGTAACAACTTGAAGGGTGTCGACTTTGAATTGCCGTTGGGCGTGCTGACCTGTGTGACCGGGGTTTCCGGCTCGGGTAAGTCAACGCTGGTTAACGATACGCTGTTCCACCTTGCGCATCGTGAGTTAAACGGTGCAACAACGGGTGAACCGGCTGCATACGACGAGGTGGACGGCCTGCAGTATCTGGACAAAGTCGTCGACATCGATCAAAGCCCGATTGGTCGCACACCGCGGTCGAACCCGGCCACCTATACCGGTATTTTTACCCCTATCCGTGAATTGTTCGCGGGGGTACCTGAGTCCCGTGCTCGTGGCTATAAACCCGGGCGCTTCAGCTTTAACGTCCGCGGAGGCCGCTGTGAGGCCTGCCAGGGTGACGGTGTTATAAAGGTTGAAATGCACTTTCTGCCG
This sequence comes from Idiomarina sp. OT37-5b, assembly GCF_002968395.1. Lineage (NCBI taxonomy): Bacteria > Pseudomonadati > Pseudomonadota > Gammaproteobacteria > Alteromonadales > Idiomarinaceae > Idiomarina > Idiomarina sp. OT37-5b. Next base: position 273,421 of record NZ_CP027188.1, on the reverse strand, counting down.
GACGTTTATGTCCCGTGTGACATCTGTAAAGGAAAGCGTTACAACCGCGAAACGCTCGATATTCAATACAAAGGTAAGAATATCAACGAAGTGCTGGATATGACCATCGAAGAAGCCCGCGAGTTTTTCGATCCCATCCCGGCCATTGCGCGCAAACTGCAAACGCTGATGGATGTTGGGCTATCCTATGTACGACTTGGTCAGTCTGCCACTACACTGTCGGGTGGTGAGGCACAACGGGTGAAACTGTCGCGCGAATTATCGAAGCGGGATACCGGCAAAACGCTGTATATTCTCGATGAGCCAACCACCGGCCTGCACTTCCACGACATTAAACAGTTGCTTGCCGTGATTCATCGCTTACGTGACCATGGTAATACAGTGGTTGTTATTGAACACAATCTGGACGTGATCAAAACGGCCGACTGGATCATTGATCTGGGACCAGAGGGCGGATCCGGCGGCGGCGAAATCATTGCGCAGGGTACACCCGAAGAGATTTGTGAAGTGGAGCGTTCGCACACTGCGCGTTTTTTGAAACCCATATTAAGCAACTAGCAAGGATGCCATAAGATGTTAGAAGAACAGTTTAAAGTTCGTTTTTATGAAACCGACGCGCTGGGACACGTCAACAATACGGTGGTACCGATGTGGATCGAAACCGGCCGGTTGCCGATATTTGAGTTTTTCGGTGAAATGTCACCGGAAACTCAAAGCCTGATCGTGGCTCGGCTGGAAGTCGACTACCTTAGGCCGATCTTCTTTGGCAGTAACGTAACGGTAAAGACCTATGTCAGCCGTTTGGGCGGTTCGTCCTTTGATATCAGCACAGAGATTTGGCAAAAAGACGAACTCTGTGCCAAAGGCAAGACCGTGTTAGTTTATTTTGATTTCAGCGAGCAGACCTCGATTGCTTTAACCGACGGTTTACGCTCACGATTAGCAACACTCACTCATCCGGAGCATCCTCTTGACGCGTGATTTAGTTAGTGGTGGCCAACACATCCATGCACCTGACGACCTTAACCGGTTGTTGCAGGAGATATACGATGAGGCCATGACCATCACCTCTGGCAAAGTAGCGGATTATATCCCTGCTTTGGCCGAGGTGAACCCTGACTATTGTGCGCTAACCCTCGCGACGTTGGATGGCGAAGTCTTTAATGTTGGCGATACTCAGCAGCCTTTTTCGATCCAGTCGGTGTCAAAAATCTTTGGTTTAATGCTAGCCATGGAACGACTCGGCGATGAACTGTGGCAGCGGGTAAAAATGGAACCTTCCGGCCAGGCCTTTAATTCCATCGTTCAGTTAGAGTGGGAGAAAGGCATCCCGCGTAATCCAATGATTAACGCAGGCGCCATTCTTGTCAGTGACGTTCTGGTGAGTCGTTATTCGGCCAGTAAAAATGCGGTTTTAAGCCTGGTACGCACGCTCTGCGGCAATGAATCGGTGCATGCAGACCATGAAGTACACCTATCGGAAAAAGCCCATGGGCACCGCAACGCAGCATTAGCTCACTTGATGAAGAGCTTCGGCAATATCGAATCCGATGTTGATGAATTGCTGGATCATTATTTCTGGCAGTGTGCCTTAACGATGACTTGTGAAAACCTGGCTCGCTCCTTTACGTTCTTGGCTAATGACGGCGTATGCCCCTTTTCTAAGAACAGCATTATGTCAAAGCGCGATTCCCAGCGCATTAACGCGCTGCTCTCAACCAGCGGCATGTATGACCAAAGCGGTGAGTTCGCATTTACCGTGGGAGTTCCGGCGAAAAGCGGCGTCGGTGGAGGCATTGTCGCTGTGGTACCTGATTTTGGTGTCATTGCCGCCTGGAGTCCGCGACTGAACGAATACGGCAACAGTGCCCGCGGTATGTTTATGGTTCGTGAACTGGCCAACCGCCTGGGCCTGAGTGTGTATTAACGGCGGTACAGTTGAAACCGCTGCAGGTTAAAGCGCGCAAACAGGTGATTAAACTTCTCATCACGTGACAACAACCGAACCAATCGCTGTACTTCTTCAACGGATATGCCTTTGCCCGTCGCTACAACCACCCCGAGTTCGTACTCACTCTCGACACGATCTGAAATCAGTAATTGCTCGAGATAGTTAACCGAAGAATTTTTCAGAGCACTCAACAGTTCGTCATTAAGTACGGCAGCATCAATACGGCCGCCAATCAGCATTCGTAAGTTGGTGATGCGGGAGTCGGACAGATAAATGGAATAACGTTTGGCAACCTCTTCGGAGTTCATCACGGTACCGCCAAAGAGATAATGATAGCCGCGCACACCGCCAAGCTTGAGCCCTTCGAGATTTTCAAAGAACGACTGATCCCTGCCAGCAACCTTCTTGGCCACTAAACGCTCAGAACCCCTTAATAACGGAAATGTTGTGGCAACGTCCACTTGAGCGTTCTGCCAGCCCCAAAGTAATGACTCGAAAAAAATAACATCGCAACAGCCCTCGGCGGAAAGCGCCTGGTAACGGCCATTGGGAGGAATCGCCTGAATGATGAACTCGTACTCATTTTGATTATCGTTAAGCAGATTAACCAGTTCCGTGGTGACATCGGTTTCGAGCGTACCAGAAAAAAACGGGGGAAAATCATAGGCCGCCACATACACCGGTTCGCGAGACAAGGCGTTTCCGGTAAACAGTGAACAAACGATTAATAACGACAGGATATATCGATTCACGGCGTAACGTTGATTAACAAGGACGCAACCATAATACCTAACACAACGCGAAGCGCAAGCGCCTTGGTACTCACTTCGTTCGCGCTTGGCCCTCGCTCCGCTCGGTTGCCGGGCACCGGCTTCGCCGGTTTGCTTGGCGCGGCCGACGGCCGCTTGCTTGGCGCCTCGTGCTTCGCACTCGCTTGCTGTTAAAAAAAGCAAGTGCGCGCAGCGCACGCGCGGACAAGCCGCGTCAGCGGTGCCTGGCAAGCCGAAGGCGCCTGGCAAGTGAGCAACGCGAACGCCAGACATAAAAAACCCGGCCGAAGCCGGGTTTTTTAGCAAGCGGTAGCTTGCGCCTCTGGCGCAAGATACTGCTTAGTCGATGATCTTAGATACAACGCCTGCACCTACAGTACGACCACCTTCACGGATGGCGAAACGCAGACCTTCGTCCATCGCGATTGGAGCAATCAGCTCTACCACGAATTTCAGGTTGTCGCCTGGCATTACCATTTCTACGCCTTCTGGCAACTCTACCGCACCGGTTACGTCCGTTGTACGGAAGTAGAACTGTGGACGATAGCCTTTGAAGAATGGCGTGTGACGGCCACCTTCGTCTTTGCTCAGTACGTAGACTTCTGCTTCGAACTTAGTGTGCGGAGTGATAGTACCTGGCTTCGCCAATACCTGACCACGCTCTACTTCGTCACGCTTCGTACCACGCAGCAACGCACCGATGTTCTCACCTGCACGACCTTCGTCAAGCAGCTTACGGAACATCTCAACACCCGTTACGGTTGTCTTGGTGGTTTCTTTCATACCTACGATTTCACACTCGTCGCCAGTGCGGATGATCCCGCGCTCGACACGACCGGTGACTACCGTACCACGACCTGAGATCGAGAATACGTCTTCGATTGGCATGATGAATGGCTTATCGATGTCACGCTCTGGCTCTGGGATATAGCTGTCCAGGGCGTCTGCTAGTTCGATGATCTTCTTCGACCACTCTTCGTCACCTTCCAGTGCTTTCAGGGCTGAACCCTGGATTACCGGCAGGTCGTCGCCCGGGAATTCGTATTCTGATAACAGTTCACGAACTTCCATTTCTACCAGCTCTAACAGCTCTTCATCGTCAACCATGTCACATTTGTTCATGAATACTACGATGTAAGGTACGCCTACCTGACGTGACAGCAGGATGTGCTCACGAGTTTGTGGCATTGGGCCGTCTGTTGCTGCTACTACCAGGATTGCGCCGTCCATCTGCGCCGCACCGGTGATCATGTTTTTAACATAGTCAGCGTGTCCTGGGCAGTCTACGTGAGCGTAGTGACGTGCTGGAGTGTCATACTCAACGTGTGATGTTGAGATGGTGATACCACGCTCTTTCTCTTCTGGCGCGTTATCGATGGCTGCGAAGTCTTTCGCCGCACCACCGTATACTTTTGCCAAAACAGTTGTAATAGCAGCGGTCAGGGTAGTTTTACCGTGGTCAACGTGACCAATGGTGCCGACGTTTACGTGCGGCTTCGAACGTTCAAATTTTTCTTTAGACATGATAGTTCCTCAAACTTAAGTTAAAAGTCCGGTCTCGTAAAAAACCGGACCAGACCTTACTTATTTAGCGTTACGCTCAGCCATCACTTTTTCAGCGATGTTGTTTGGTGCTTCACCGTACTTCAAGAATTCCATTGAGTAAGATGCGCGACCTTGAGTTTGTGAACGCAAGTCAGTTGCGTAACCAAACATCTCAGAAAGAGGCACAACCGCGTTAACAGCTTTCAAGCCGCCTGGCGCTTCTTCCATGCCTTCGATCAGACCGCGGCGACGGTTTAAGTCACCAACAACATCACCCATAGATTCTTCAGGAGTGATAACTTCAACTTTCATCAGTGGTTCAAGCAATACTGGGTCAGCTTGTAATGCACCTTTTTTGAAGGCCATGCTACCAGCGATCTTAAACGCCATTTCTGATGAGTCGACGTCGTGGTAAGAGCCATCATACAGAGTCGCTTTAACACCCAATACTGGGTAGCCAGCCAATACACCCTGTTCCATCTGCTCTTGAACACCTTTATCAACAGCTGGGATGTACTCTTTTGGTACCACACCACCAACGATTTCGTTAACGAATTCGTAAGTGACATCATCACCGTTTTCGTCTTCTTCGATCTTCATCGGTTCAAGTTTCAGCCAAACGTGACCGAACTGACCACGACCACCTGATTGACGAACGAACTTGCCTTCAACTTCAACCGCTTTACGAATTGCTTCACGGTATGCAACCTGAGGCTGACCAACGTTACATTCAACTTTGAACTCACGCTTCATACGGTCAACGATGATGTCCAAGTGTAACTCGCCCATACCAGAGATGATGGTTTGGCCTGATTCTTCGTCAGTCTTAACACGGAATGACGGATCTTCAGCAGCCAATTTACCCAGGGCAATACCCATTTTCTCTTGGTCGGCTTTGGTTTTCGGTTCTACCGCAACAGAGATAACCGGCTCTGGGAATTCCATACGCTCCAGGATAATTGGATTGTTTGGATCACAAAGCGTGTCACCCGTTGTTACGTCTTTAAGACCGATCAGTGCAGCGATGTCACCAGCGCGCACTTCTTTGATTTCTTCACGGCTGTTTGAGTGCATTTGCACCATACGGCCAACACGTTCTTTCTTGCTCTTAACCGCGTTGATAACGCCGTCACCCTGATTAAGCACACCAGAGTAAACACGAACGAACGTCAAGGTACCTACGAATGGGTCAGTCGCAATTTTGAACGCCAACGCCGAGAACGGCTCTTCGTCGCTCGACTTACGAATGCCTTCGCTTTCGTCAGGCAAAATACCGCGGATCGCTTTAACTTCTGTAGGCGACGGCAAGTATTCGATAACAGCGTCAAGTACTGCTTGAACACCCTTGTTTTTGAACGCAGAACCAGCAGCTACCAAGCAGATTTCGTTCGCCAAAGTACGCGCACGCAGACCTTGCTTGATTTCAGCTTCAGTTAACTCGCCGTCTTCAAGGTATTTGTTCATCAGTTCTTCGTTGGCTTCGGCAGCAGCTTCAACCAACTCTGCGTGATATTCTTCACACAGATCAACCATATCTTCTGGGATGTCTTCATAAGTGAATGACGTACCCATGTCTTCTTCGTTCCAGTTGATGAACTTCATCTTGATCAAGTCAACAACGCCGCGGAAGTTATCTTCAGCGCCTACTGGAAGCTGCATTGGTACCGCTTGGGCTGCCAAACGCGTTTTCATTTGGTTTACAACAGACAAGAAGTCCGCACCAGCGCGGTCCATCTTGTTAACGAAAACCATACGTGGAACTTCATATTTGTTCGCCTGGCGCCAAACAGTTTCTGTTTGAGGCTGAACACCTGAAGATGCACACAGAACGACGACAGCGCCGTCAAGAACACGCAGAGAACGTTCTACTTCGATGGTGAAGTCAACGTGCCCAGGAGTATCAATGATGTTGATACGGTGCTCAGGGAACTGCTTGTCCATACCTTGCCAGAAACAGGTTGTTGCTGCCGAGGTAATAGTGATACCACGTTCTTGTTCTTGCTCCATCCAGTCCATGGTAGCTGCACCATCGTGCACCTCACCAATCTTGTGAGACAGACCTGTGTAGAACAACACACGCTCAGTAGTGGTTGTCTTACCGGCGTCTACGTGAGCACAGATACCGATATTACGATAGCGCTCAATGGAAGTTTTACGAGCCACAATAAACTCCTTACTCGGTTAACTGTGAATTTACCAGCGATAGTGAGCAAACGCTTTGTTTGCTTCAGCCATGCGGTGAACGTCTTCACGTTTCTTCACAGCTGACCCTTTGTTTTCTGATGCATCTAGCATTTCAGCTGCCAGACGCTGCGACATTGATTTTTCACCACGGGTGCGCGCTGCATCAACTAACCAGCGCATAGCCAGTGCGTTACGACGTACCGGACGAACTTCAACTGGAACTTGGTAGGTTGAACCACCAACACGACGAGATTTAACCTCGACGGTAGGACGCACGTTTTCTAGTGCGGCATCGAAAATTTCCAGATGATCTTTACCTGACTTCTCAGCCAGAATGTCCAGTGCACCGTAGATAATCTTTTCAGCGACTGCTTTTTTGCCGTCAACCATGACGACATTGATAAACTTAGCCAACAACTCGGATCCGAACTTAGGATCTGGAAGGATTTTACGTTGACCTATGACGCGTCTTCTTGGCATCTCAATATTCTCCGATTAATTCAGGGTATTACCCAAAACGTACAAAGTTTGGCCTTACTAACGGAGAACCGTTAAGACTTAGGCCGCTTCGCGCCGTACTTAGAACGGCCTTGTTTACGATCGTTAACACCTGAACAGTCAAGTGCACCACGAACGGTGTGGTAGCGAACACCTGGCAAGTCTTTTACACGACCGCCACGGATCAGTACGACTGAGTGTTCTTGTAAGTTGTGGCCTTCACCACCGATGTATGAAGAAACTTCATAACCGTTGGTCAGACGTACACGACAAACTTTGCGCATTGCAGAGTTTGGTTTCTTTGGGGTTGTGGTGTAAACACGGGTACAAACTCCGCGTTTTTGAGGGCACGCTTCAAGAGCCGGAACGTTGCTTTTCACAACCGGCTTCTGACGGCCTTTACGCACCAGCTGATTAACTGTTGCCATTCATTACTCCTAGTTTAGTTGATGTCGCTTTTTAGCGCGCACGAGGGTGCGTGAAAAATCGCTAAATCCTGACCATTAACGATCAGATCCCGAAAATCGGGAGCGGGAATTTTAATGGTCATATTTTCACCTGTCAAGGCTATATAAAAGAAGCCGGTACTGATATCAGTACCGGCTTCTGTACGCTGTCTAAACAGAACGTGCTTTATTCTGCACTATCATCGCTCTGGCCACCCGCATTTAGGGCGTCAGCCAGTTGCTGTTCTGCTTCTTCAGCCGTCATCTTAGGCGCTTCTTCTACCACCTGCATTTCGTCAAGGCGACGCTGCATGCGTTCCTTGTGATACGAATAGCCGGTACCGGCAGGAATCAGTCGACCTACGATAACGTTTTCTTTCAGTCCGCGCAGACTGTCTTTCTTGCCGCCAACGGCCGCTTCGGTCAGGACACGAGTCGTCTCCTGGAACGAGGCCGCAGAAATAAACGACTCAGTTGACAGTGATGCTTTGGTAATACCCAACAGCTGACGCTCGAAGGTCGCAGGCTGTTTGCCTTCTGCTTCGGCTTTTGCGTTTGCTGCCAGTACCTCAGACATTTCAACCATTTCGCCTTCCAGCAAGTTAGTGTCGTTAGCGCGCAGGATAAGTGCTTTACGCAGCATCTGACGAACGATAGTTTCGATGTGCTTATCGTTAATCTTAACACCTTGTAAGCGGTAAACTTCCTGCACTTCGTTAACGATGTAGTTTGCTACCGCGCTAACACCACGCAAGCGAAGGATATCGTGCGGCGCTTCCGGGCCGTCCGCGATAACTTCACCTTTCTCAACGTGTTCACCTTCAAACACGTTCAGCTGACGCCACTTCGGAATCATCTCTTCGTACTGATCACCGCCATCGGTTGGTGTGATCAATAGACGACGTTTACCTTTAGTTTCTTTACCGAATGACACCGTACCGGTGATTTCAGCAAGAATCGCAGGCTCTTTCGGACGGCGCGCTTCGAACAAGTCAGCAACCCGTGGCAGACCACCGGTGATGTCGCGAGTTTTCGAACCTTCTTGCGGAATACGTGCAAGGGTATCACCCACTTTCACTTCGGCGTTGTCTTCCAGGTTGATGATCGCGTTACCCGGCAGGAAGTACTGCGCTGGGATATCGGTACCAACGATGTTTACGTCGTTACCTTTCTCATCCACCAGTTTCACCATCGGACGCATGTCTTTACCGGCGCTGGTACGTTGACCTGTTTCCAGTACAACAACGCTTGAAAGACCGGTCAGTTCGTCGGTCTGACGAGTCATGGTGACACCATCAATCAAGTCAACAAACTTGATGCGACCTTCTACCTCGGTAATGATTGGGTGCGTGTGCGGATCCCAGTTTGCAACGGTTTCACCGCCTTCAACTGCGTCGCCTTCACCTTTCTTCAGTACCGCACCGTAAGGCACTTTATAGCGCTCACGTTCACGACCATACTCATCAATCAGCGTCAACTCGGTCGAGCGTGAGGTAATCACGTGCGCTTTATCGCTGTTAACAACCCATTTCGCGTTGTGTAGCTTGATGGTACCCGGGTTTTTAACCTGGACACTGTTTTCTGCTGTCGCCCGTGATGCCGCACCACCAATGTGGAAGGTACGCATGGTAAGCTGTGTACCCGGTTCACCGATGGACTGAGCCGCGATAACACCAACTGCCTCACCTTGGTTAACCATGTGGCCACGAGCCAAGTCACGGCCGTAACAGTGAGCACAAACACCAAAGTCCGTGTCACAGGTGATGACCGAGCGAACTTTAACTTCATCGATGGAGTTCTCTTCGAGGATGTCGCAGTTCTTCTCGTCCAACAAGGTGTTGCGTGGCAGCAGCACTTCATCAGAACCAGGCTTGAGGACGTCTTCACAGACCACACGACCCAGTACACGTTCGCGCAATGGTTCAACAACGTCACCACCTTCGATCAATGGCTTCATGATCAGGCCTTCGAACGTGCCACAATCTTCTTCCATGATCACAACGTCTTGTGAAACGTCAACCAGACGACGGGTCAGATAACCTGAGTTCGCGGTCTTCAATGCAGTATCGGCCAAACCTTTACGCGCACCGTGGGTTGAGATGAAGTACTGAAGTACGTTCAAACCTTCACGGAAGTTAGCAACGATTGGCGTTTCGATGATTGAGCCATCCGGCTTCGCCATCAGACCACGCATACCGGCCAACTGACGAATCTGTGCGGGGCTACCACGAGCGCCCGAGTCCGCCATCATAAAGATAGAGTTAAATGATGCCTGCTCTTCTTCTTTACCGTCTTTGTTGATAACAATTTCTTTCGACAGGTTGTCCATCATCGCTTTCGAGACTTTCTCGTTAGCGGTTGACCAAATGTCGATAACTTTGTTGTATTTCTCGCCCGCGGTTACCAGACCTGATTCAAACTGCTCCTGAATCTCTGCCACTTCTTCTTCCGCAGCTTCAACGATTTCTTTTTTGGCATCCGGGATAACCATATCGTTGATACCAACCGATGCACCGGAGACCATTGCGTAATGGAAACCTGTGTACATAACCTGGTCAGCAAAAATAACGGTGTCTTTCAGACCTAAATCACGGTATGCCTGGTTTAGCATACGAGCAATTGGCTTTTTACCCATTGGCTGATCGATCAGCTCAAACGGTAAGCCTTTCGGCATGATCAGTGACAACAATGCACGACCGACGGTCGTATCACGCAATTGCGTTTTGGTTTCTTTGGTGCCGTCTTCGTGAATGGTGGTATCCGTGATACGTACCTTCACGCGAGAGTGCAGTTCAACCAAGCCGTTACGGTAGGCTTTTTCAGCTTCCGACGGGCTCTTAAACGCCATGCCTTCGCCTTTGGCATTGATCTTTTCTTTGGTCATGTAGTACAGACCTAAGACAACGTCCTGTGAAGGAACGATGATCGGATCACCACTGGCTGGCGACAGTACGTTGTTGGTCGACATCATCAACGCACGCGCTTCTAGCTGCGCTTCTAGCGTCAACGGTAAGTGAACGGCCATTTGGTCACCGTCGAAGTCGGCGTTATAGGCCGCACACACCAATGGGTGCAACTGAATTGCCTTACCTTCGATCAGTACCGGTTCGAATGCCTGAATACCCAAACGGTGAAGTGTTGGGGCACGGTTCAACAGCACCGGATGCTCTTTGATGACTTCATCAAGAACGTCCCAAACCTCTGCGGTTTCACGCTCAACCATCTTCTTCGCGGCTTTGATGGTTGTTGCCAAGCCACGGCGCTCAAGTTTGCCGTAAATAAATGGCTTGAACAGTTCCAATGCCATCTTCTTAGGCAGACCACACTGATGCAGGCGCAACTTAGGACCAACGGTAATAACCGAACGACCTGAGTAGTCAACACGTTTACCCAACAGGTTCTGACGGAAACGACCCTGCTTACCTTTGATCATATCGGCAAGTGATTTCAGTGGGCGCTTGTTCGAGCCAGTGATAGCACGGCCACGACGACCATTATCTAACAACGCATCAACGGCTTCCTGCAACATACGTTTTTCGTTACGTACGATGATGTCAGGTGCTGCTAAGTCAAGCAGACGCTTCAGACGGTTGTTACGGTTGATCACGCGACGGTACAGATCGTTCAGATCCGAAGTCGCGAAACGACCGCCGTCCAACGGTACTAATGGGCGCAAATCCGGTGGTAACACCGGTAATACTTTCAGAATCATCCACTCAGGCTTGTTACCTGACATTTGGAACGACTCAAGTAATTTCAGACGCTTGCTGATTTTCTTACGCTTGGTTTCGGAATTGGTTTCCGGCAACTCTTCACGCAGCTGTTGGATCTCAGCATCGATGTCGATGGCGCGTAACAGATCAAGTACGGCTTCCGCACCCATCTTCGCGTCGAACTCGTCGCCGTGCTCTTCCAACGCATCAAGGTATTCTTCTTCGGTCAGAATCTGGCCTTGTTCCAGTGACGTCAAGCCACCTTCGGTTACCACATAAGATTCGAAGTACAGCACGCGTTCGATGTCACGCAGCGTCATGTCCAGCATCAAACCGATACGAGACGGCAGTGACTTAAGGAACCAAATATGTGCAACCGGGCTGGCCAGTTCGATGTGACCCATACGCTCACGACGTACCTTGGTCAGTGTAACTTCAACGCCACACTTCTCACAGATAACGCCACGGTGCTTCAAACGCTTGTATTTACCACACAAACATTCGTAGTCTTTTACCGGACCAAAAATACGCGCACAGAACAAGCCGTCACGTTCTGGCTTGAAAGTACGGTAATTGATTGTTTCCGGCTTTTTCACCTCACCGTATGACCAACTGCGGATCATATCAGGTGATGACAGTTGGATTCGAATACCATCGAACTCTTCTGTCTGGTTAGCCGGTTTTAAAAACTTAAGCAAGTCTTTCACGATTTATCTCCTGTCGGAGTTCAAACCTCAGGGGAGTGCGAGCACTCCCCGAATTCATTCCGCAACAGCGTATTAGCCCTGTTCCAGCTCGATATTGATGCCCAGTGAGCGAATCTCTTTCAACAATACGTTGAAGGATTCAGGCATACCTGCTTCCATCTGCAGGTTATTATCAACGATGTTCTTGTACATCTTAGTACGACCGTTCACATCGTCCGATTTAACCGTCAGCATTTCCTGCAGGGTATACGCAGCACCATAAGCTTCCAGTGCCCAGACTTCCATCTCACCGAAACGCTGACCACCGAACTGTGCTTTACCACCCAGCGGCTGCTGAGTAACCAAGCTGTAAGAACCGGTAGAACGCGCGTGCATCTTGTCGTCAACCAAGTGGTTCAGCTTCAGCATGTACATGTAACCAACCGTTACATCACGCTCAAAACGCTCACCGGTACGGCCGTCGAACAAGGTGATTTGGCCTGATTCAGGGATATCTGCTAACTTCAACAGTTCCTTAATTTCAGCTTCTACAGCACCATCAAATGCTGGTGTTGCTGTCGGCAGACCGGCACGCAGGTTATTCGCCAAACGTAACACTTCGTCATCACTGAATTCCGCAATGTCGACCTTCTGACGGCAATCACCCAATGAGTAGACCTGCTGCAGGAAGTCACGAAGATCCTGCATCGCACGCTGTTGTTTCAGCATCTTATCAATCTTGATACCGATACCACGTGCCGCCATACCCAAGTGAGTTTCAAGGATCTGACCGATGTTCATCCGCGACGGTACACCCAATGGGTTAAGTACGATGTCGACCGGATTACCCTCGTCATCGTGTGGCATATCTTCGACCGGAATAATGGTCGAGATAACACCCTTGTTACCGTGACGTCCGGCAAGTTTGTCACCAGGCTGGATGCGACGTTTAACCGCAAGGTAAACCTTAACGATCTTCAGTACACCCGGCGCCAGGTCATCACCTTGAGTGATCTTGCGACGTTTGGTTTCGAACTTCTGATCGAAGTCTTCACGGATCTGCTGGTACTGCTCGGCGATCTGCTCTAACTGCTCTTGCGCGCTCTCGTCGCTCAGACCTTGCGTCAGCCAGTTGCTGCGATCCATGCTGGCCAGCTTAGCTTCATCAAAACCATTGGCCAGTAGCAGGTTACGGGCGCGGTTATAGATACCTTCTTCAAGGATCTTGAACTCTTCCGTTAAGTCCTTCTTAACCTTAGCCAGTTGCATCTCTTCGATGGCGATAGCGCGTTTGTCTTTTTCAACGCCGTCACGAGTAAATACCTGTACATCAATGACGGTACCATTAACGCCGTTTGGTACACGCAGCGAGCTGTCTTTTACGTCAGACGCTTTTTCACCGAAGATGGCACGCAATAGCTTCTCTTCCGGGGTCAGCTGAGTTTCACCTTTCGGTGTTACTTTACCAACCAGAATATCGCCGCCTTTAACTTCGGCACCGACATAAACCACACCGGCTTCGTCAAGCTTGCTCAGTGCTGATTCACCAACGTTTGGAATATCAGAGGTGATCTCTTCGGCACCCAGTTTGGTGTCACGAGCCACACAGTTCAATTCCTGAATGTGGATGGTGGTCATGCGGTCTTCCTGAGCGACACGCTCAGAAATAAGGATCGAATCCTCAAAGTTGTAACCATTCCAAGGCATGAAGGCTACGCGCATGTTCTGACCTAGGGCTAATTCACCCAGATCCGTCGACGGACCATCGGCCAGTACATCACCACGAGTTACCGGCTCACCAGGGTTAACCGTAGGCTTCTGGTTAATACAGGTGTTCTGGTTAGAACGGGTGTACTTGGTCAGGTTGTAAATATCGATACCCGCTTCTCCAGGTACCATTTCTTCTTCGTTAACCTTAACAACGATGCGTGCCGCGTCAACGTAGTCAACCACACCACCACGTTTAGCCACCACACAAACACCCGAGTCAACGGCGATGGTGCGCTCGATGCCTGTACCGACTAACGGCTTGTCCGCACGCAGCGTCGGAACCGCCTGACGTTGCATGTTTGAACCCATCAATGCACGGTTAGCGTCATCGTGTTCAAGGAACGGGATCATGCTCGCTGCGATCGATACGATCTGCTGCGGTGCAACGTCCATATACTCAACCTGTTCTTTACTGACCAGGGTGAATTCGTTCTTGTGACGGCAAGGAACCAAGTCTTCAACCAGCTTACCTTCGTCGTCAAGCGCTACGTTCGCCTGTGCGATAACGTAATTACCTTCTTCGATAGCGGACAAGTAAACCACATCATCGGTTACCTGACTGTTTTCGATGCGACGGTAAGGGGTTTCTAAGAACCCATATTCATTGGTGCGCGCAAAGGTCGATAGCGAGTTAATCAGACCGATGTTTGGACCTTCCGGAGTTTCGATAGGACACAGGCGACCATAGTGAGTCGGGTGTACGTCACGAACTTCGAAGCCGGCACGTTCACGCGTCAAACCACCCGGACCAAGCGCCGAGATACGACGTTTGTGGGTAACTTCTGACAACGGGTTGTTTTGGTCCATAAATTGCGACAGCTGGCTTGAGCCAAAGAATTCTTTGACCGCAGCGCTGATTGGTTTGGCGTTGATCAGGTCCTGAGGCATGGTGTTATCCAAGTCACCCAGTGACAAACGCTCTTTCACAGCACGTTCTACACGTACCAAACCAACGCGGAATTGGTTTTCCGCCATTTCGCCAACCGAACGGATACGACGGTTACCCAAGTGATCGATATCATCCACTTCATCAAGACCGTTACGGATCTCGATCAGCTTCTTCATCACTTCGATAATGTCTTCATTGGTCAGGGTGTTTGGACCGGTCAGGTCTTCACGACCCAAACGACGGTTAAACTTCATCCGACCTACGGTTGACAGATCGTAACGATCTTCGCTGAAGAACAGGTTGTCGAACAAGGCTTCAGCCGCGTCACGCGTGGGCGGCTCGCCCGGGCGCATCATGCGGTAGATTTCAACCAGCGCTTCCATACGGTTCGTTGTGCTATCAACACGCAACGTTTCGCTCATGTATGGACCGTGGTCGAGGTCGTTGACGAACAGGGTTTCAATTTTCTTGATGCCCGCTTCGCTTAATTTAGCGATCAGCTCTAAGGTCAGCTCGTCATTGGCATTGGCAACGATTTCGCCGGTTTTCTTGTCCGCGTAATCTTTAGCCAATACTTTACCGACCATGTACTCAACCGGTACTTCCAGTTCGGAAAGTTCAAGCTTTTCAAGTTGGCGAATATGACGTGCAGTAACACGACGGCCTTTTTCAACAATAACCTCACCATCAGGAGATTTGATGTCGAATTTGGCGGTTTCACCACGTAAACGCTCAGGCACCAATTGCATTTTTACTTTGGTCTTGAGAATTTCGAAATACGTGGTTTCGAAGAACATCTCGAGGATTTCTTCGGTTGTGTATTCTAGTGCACGTAAAATGATCGAGGCCGGCAACTTACGACGACGGTCAATACGCACAAATACGTTGTCTTTAGGATCAAATTCGAAATCAAGCCAGGAGCCACGGTAAGGAATAACGCGCGCGTTATACAACACTTTACCTGAGGAGTGTGACTTCCCTTTATCATGATCAAAGAACACACCCGGCGAACGATGCAGTTGTGACACGATGACGCGTTCGGTACCGTTGATGACGAACGTACCGTTCTCTGTCATCAGTGGGATTTCGCCCATGTACACTTCTTGTTCTTTGATGTCTTTAACTGTTCCAGCGGCTGCTTCTTTATCAAACAGAACCAGACGCAGTTTCACACGCAGTGGCGCAGAATACGTGATTCCGCGGATCTGACATTCTTCAACGTCGAACGCAGGCTCACCCATGTGGTAACTGACGTACTGCAGTTCCGCATTACCTGAGTAGCTGGCAATCGGAAAAACCGAACGAAAAGCTGCTTCCAGACCATTGTTAGCTTCTGGATCAACTTCAATAAATTTCTTAAATGAATCAAGCTGCATTGACAGCAAGTAAGGGACTTCCAGCACTTGTGGCCGTTTTCCAAAGTCCTTACGAATACGTTTTTTCTCTGAGTAGGAGTACGCCATGGGGTTCCTCAGCTAGCTGATTGATGACCCTAACCAACGAGTGGTTCGATGGTTAAATACAGAGTGTTAGTCTGTTGTTCCCGTTGTTCTGTACCGCTAACTTGTATCCCAACGACGGGCAAAAATGATACAAGCGTTAAAGCGCGAAAAGGCTGGTGGTCAATTAACCACCAGCCTAAGGCCGCTAGGCCAGATGTAGAGCTAAAGTTAAATTACTTAACTTCAACTTCCGCACCAGCTTCTTCAAGCTGCTTTTTCAGCTCTTCAGCTTCGTCTTTGCTTACGCCTTCTTTGACTGCTACTGGAGCAGACTCAACCATAGCTTTAGCTTCTTTCAAGCCAAGGCCAGTTGCGCCGCGTACTGCTTTGATCGCTGCAACTTTGTTGCTGCCTGCGCCTTTCAGTACTACGTCAAATTCAGTTTTCTCTTCAGCTGCTGCTTCGCCGCCAGCCGCTGGGCCAGCTGCTACTGCTACTGCTGCAGATGCGTCAACGCCGAATTTTTCTTCAGCTGCTTCGATCAGTTCAACCAGTTCCATAACTGGCATTTCAGCGATCGCGTTTAAGATATCGTCTTTAGTCAGAGCCATTACTCTAAACTCCTGGGTTGATAATTACAAAAAATGGTTTAAAAACCAACGTATTATTTAGCGTCTTTAATTGCCGCCAACGTACGCACAAACTTAGCAGGTACTTCGTTAACTGTTCTAACGAATTTGCTAACAGGTGCTTTGAAGGTGGCGAGCAATTTAGCCAATGCTTCATCACGAGTCGGAAGTGAAGCAACTGCGTCCAGTTTTTCTGGACCCATGATGCCATTACCGATCGACAGAGCCGTCACTTGCAGTTTCTTATTTTCTTTAGCGAAATCTTTGAACAAGCGAGCTGAAGCGCCCGGTGCGTCCAAAGAGAAGCCGTAAATAAGAGGTCCTTTAAGTGCATCCGCCATGTCGTCAAACTGAGTACCTTCGAAGGCACGCTTTGCAAGAGTATTACGTACAACTTTCACGAATACGCCTTGCTCACGAGCTTTCTTACGCAGCTCAGTCATGTCGGCAACTTCGATGCCTCGATATTCAGCAACGGTGACAGCTAGCGCGTTTGAAGCTACTTCGTTAACTTCCTTAACGATGGCCTTCTTTCCGGCTAAACCTATTGCCACTGATATCACCTCGTTTAAATTCGGGACCTAAGTCCCTCGTTACAAGTTAAGTGAGGTTACCCCCACCGCGTTGTCCCGGTGAATCTCTTACCCAGAGAGCCTGAGTCGGATATCACCATCTGCGTAGGAAATTAAGTGCCGCTATTCGATACTACTGAAATACTCGCGGTACACCTACGGTCTTGGATGAGAGCCTTGTGTCATTGTCTTTTGGACAACGGCACGGCAGCTCCAACCCACAAACCTTTACAGCAATTAACCGGCGCTTACCGTGCCTTGGTCAATGCTCACACCAGCACCCATCGTGGTAGACAGGCTGATGCGTTTAAAGTAAACACCTTTAGCAGAAGAAGGCTTCGCTTTCTTCAATGCTGCCAACAAGGCGTCTAAGTTTTCTTTCAATTTGTCGTTATCGAAGTCAACACGGCCGATGGTCGCGTGAACGATACCGTTTTTGTCGTTGCGATAGCGTACCTGACCGGCTTTAGCGTTTTTAACCGCTGTTGCCACGTCTGGTGTTACGGTACCGGTTTTCGGGTTAGGCATCAGGCCGCGTGGACCTAAGATTTGACCTAACTGGCCGACAACGCGCATCGCGTCTGGTGATGCAACAACAACGTCGAAGTTCATCTCGCCTTTCTTAACTTGCTCAGCAAGATCTTCCATACCTACGATGTCTGCACCAGCTTCTTGTGCTTTTGCTACGTTGTCACCTGAAGTGAACACAGCAACACGAACATCACGGCCAGTACCGTTAGGTAGTACAGTAGCACCACGAACGTTTTGGTCTGATTTACGTGCATCGATACCTAGGTTAACAGCAACGTCAACACTTTCAGTGAACTTGGCAGTAGCCAGTTCCTTCAACAGTGTGATTGCTTCGTTAACGTCGTAGTCACGGGCTTCAACTTTTTCGCGGATCAAACGAGCGCGTTTTGATAATTTAGCCATTGATTAGCCCTCCACATTTAGGCCCATCGCACGGGCAGAGCCGGCGATAGTACGAACTGCTGCGTCAAGGTCAGCGGCAGTCAGATCAGGTTCTTTCACTTTCGCAATTTCTTCTAATTGCGCACGAGTAACGGTACCCACTTTTTCAGTGTTAGGACGACCAGAACCGCTCTTGATACCGGCTGCTTTCTTCAGCAAGAAGGCTGCAGGAGGTGTCTTAGTGATGAACGTGAATGAACGATCTTCGAAAACTGTAATTTCTACAGGAACCGGTGCACCTTTTTCCAGGCTGTCGGTCTGTGCGTTAAACGCTTTACAGAATTCCATGATGTTAACACCATGCTGACCCAATGCAGGACCAACCGGTGGTGAAGGGTTAGCTGAACCAGCAGCTACCTGTAACTTGATGATGGCTGATACTTTTTTCGCCATGATTATCACCTCTGTTGTGGGTGTAACGCCTCGTAACTTGTCAGAGTCAAATTACTCAATCGGCTCCCCGTTAAAAAAGGACGCGAATTATAGGCGAATTCGCATCCACGATCAATGCCTTGTCGGCTATTTTTTACTCACGCTTTTTCGATCTGGCTGAACTCTAGCTCTACAGGCGTTGCACGACCGAAGATAGAGACCGATACCGTAACGCGACTTTTTTCGTAGTCGACTTCCTCAACGGTACCATTAAAGTCAGCAAACGGACCGTCGTTAACACGCACGACTTCGCCCGGTTCGAACAAGGTTTTCGGTTTCGGTTTGTCTTGTGAGTCTTGTAAGCGATCCAAAATCGCGTCAGCTTCACGCTTTGAAATCGGTGTAGGACGTTCACTGCTACCGCCGATGAATCCTAATACCCGTGGTACGCTTTTCACTAAGTGCCACGTTTCATCATCCATGACCATCTCAACCAGCACATACCCCGGGAAGAACTTACGTTCGCTCTTACGACGCACGCCAGCCTTCATTTCGACCACTTCTTCTTTTGGCACGAGTACTTCGCCAAATTTGTCTTCCAGGCCGTGCATTTTAATGTGTTCTTTCAGCGACTCAGCAACACGCGCCTCAAAACCGGAAAAAGCTTGTACAACGTACCAACGCTTCGTATCGCTCATATTAAATCTCCAATCCGGTTAAGAAACCAACCACGCGCACCAGAATGCCGTCTAAGCCCCAAAGGATAAGCGCAACGATAACCGTCGCCACAACGACAATCAACGTTGTCTGAGTGGCTTCCTGACGCGAAGGCCAAACCACTTTACGCACTTCTGTGCGGCTTTCTTTGGCAAACGACAGAAATTGCTGCCCTTTCGTTGTCATTGCTGCGGTAAAGCCCGCTAAGCCAACCAGAATCACTACACCAATCGCACGATAAAGCACGGAGATTTCTTCCGTGTAATAATGGTTGCCGCCAATAGCAACGACTAACAAGGCGATGGTAATGATCCATTTAACGCTATTTAAGGAACTGCTTTGCGTCTCGTTATTTGCGCTCATTCTAAAATCCTAATTGCGACTAGCCGTTTCGCTCAACGAACTTTCATAAAATCTGGCAGGGGCGGAGGGATTCGAACCCCCAACCGTCGGTTTTGGAGACCGCTGTTCTGCCATTGGAACTACGCCCCTATACTGTCCTGCGCCGAAGTAAGGGCTCAGGATTGGACGCGGTATTATACCTAAGACTGCGCGAAGCGCAACACTCACTTCGTTCGCGCCTGGCCCTCGCTGCGCTCGGTTGCTAGGCACCGGCTGCGCCGGTTTGCTTGGCGCGGCCAACCGCCGCTTGCTTGGCGCCTCGTGCTTCGCACTCGCTTGCTGTTAAAAAAAGCAAGTGCGCGCAGCGCACGCGCGGACAAGCCGCGTCAGCGGTGCCTGGCAAGTGAGCAACGCGAACGCCAGACATAAAAAAAACCCGGCCGAAGCCGGGTTTTTTTAGCAAGCGGTAGCTTGCGCCTCTGGCGCAAGATACTGCTTAGTCGATGATCTTAGATACAACACCTGCACCTACAGTACGACCACCTTCACGGATGGCGAAACGCAGACCTTCGTCCATCGCGATTGGAGCAATCAGCTCTACCACGAATTTCAGGTTGTCGCCTGGCATTACCATTTCTACGCCTTCTGGCAACTCTACCGCACCGGTTACGTCCGTTGTACGGAAGTAGAACTGTGGACGATAGCCTTTGAAGAATGGCGTGTGACGGCCACCTTCGTCTTTGCTCAGTACGTAGACTTCTGCTTCGAACTTAGTGTGCGGAGTGATAGTACCTGGCTTCGCCAATACCTGACCACGCTCTACTTCGTCACGCTTCGTACCACGCAGCAACGCACCGATGTTCTCACCTGCACGACCTTCGTCAAGCAGCTTACGGAACATCTCAACACCCGTTACGGTTGTCTTGGTGGTTTCTTTCATACCTACGATTTCACACTCGTCGCCAGTGCGGATGATCCCGCGCTCGACACGACCGGTGACTACCGTACCACGACCTGAGATCGAGAATACGTCTTCGATTGGCATGATGAATGGCTTATCGATGTCACGCTCTGGCTCTGGGATATAGCTGTCCAGGGCGTCTGCTAGTTCGATGATCTTCTTCGACCACTCTTCGTCACCTTCCAGTGCTTTCAGGGCTGAACCCTGGATTACCGGCAGGTCGTCGCCCGGGAATTCGTATTCTGATAACAGTTCACGAACTTCCATTTCTACCAGCTCTAACAGCTCTTCATCGTCAACCATGTCACATTTGTTCATGAATACTACGATGTAAGGTACGCCTACCTGACGTGACAGCAGGATGTGCTCACGAGTCTGTGGCATTGGGCCGTCTGTTGCTGCTACTACCAGGATTGCACCGTCCATCTGCGCCGCACCGGTGATCATGTTTTTAACATAGTCAGCGTGTCCTGGGCAGTCTACGTGAGCGTAGTGGCGTGCTGGAGTGTCATACTCAACGTGTGATGTTGAGATGGTGATACCACGCTCTTTCTCTTCTGGCGCGTTATCGATGGCTGCGAAGTCTTTCGCCGCACCACCGTATACTTTTGCCAAAACAGTTGTAATAGCAGCGGTCAGGGTAGTTTTACCGTGGTCAACGTGACCAATGGTGCCGACGTTTACGTGCGGCTTCGAACGTTCAAATTTTTCTTTAGACATTGCAGCCTCTCTAACAAAATTCTTTCGGTGTTTACCTTACGACCGGTGGTTTGTCAGATGGGCCAAATAAGAAATGGTGCTGATAGGCGGATTTGAACCGCCGACCTCACCCTTACCAAGGGTGCGCTCTACCAACTGAGCTATATCAGCACGGATTGTAGCTTGGAGCGGGTGGCGGGAATCGAACCCGCGTCATCAGCTTGGAAGGCTGAGGTAATAGCCACTATACGACACCCGCTGAACTATTTGGGCCACCTCAAAACCAAGGAAATTGCGTGGTGGAGGGGGCAGGATTCGAACCTGCGAAGGCTGAGCCGTCAGATTTACAGTCTGATCCCTTTGGCCACTCGGGAACCCCTCCCAAATGCAATTTGAATTGGTGCCGGCAGAGAGAGTCGAACTCCCGACCTACTGATTACAAGTCAGTTGCTCTACCAGCTGAGCTATGCCGGCACCCCGGTTAGGTGGAGCGCATTCTATGGTACTAATTTTGATAGTGCAATAGCTTTGCGCAAAAAAATTTATATTTTATGGTCAGTTGCTCAGTTTTTGACTTTTTCGCACAAAATCCCAGCAATTTTATCGCTGCCGCGATGGCCGTTTGTGCCTCCGGCACGGCTGTTTATTGCTACGCAATGGCTGTTTATCGCCTTCGGCGATGGCTGTTTGTTCGCTCGCTTTGCTTGCGTACGGCCTTTTGCGCCTGCGGCGCGGGAAAACATAAACACCCTCGCTTTGGGTTTTGCCGCCGCCCCAGGCGGCAAATAGCCGTAACCGCCGAAGGCAGGTTACAAACGGCCATCGCCGCAGGCGATAAAATGCCGCCCGGAACGGGCAAACGGCCGACGCCGCAGGCGTTAATTAAACGGGTGACGCAGGACGATCGTTTCCGCGCGATCCGGACCGGTGGAAATAATATCCACAGGTACGCCGGTCAAGGCTTCGATGCGAGCAATGTAGGCCAACGCTTCCGGCGGCAGTTCATTGTGCTGAGTCAGGCCAACGGTACTTTGCTGCCAACCTTTTAACGTTTCGTACACCGGCTCAACCACATCATAATCTTCTGCGGCAAGCGGTGGGTATTCGCTGATGGAACCGTCTGCCAACTTGTAACCCGTACAGATTTTCAACTCATCCAAGCCGTCGAGAACGTCAAGTTTGGTTAAGCAAAAACCACTGATTGAGTTAATTTGTACGGCGCGGCGCATCGCCACCACGTCTAACCAACCCGTACGGCGTTTACGCCCGGTCGTGGCACCAAATTCATGCCCTTTTACGCCAAGGTGTTCACCGACATCACAGTCCAGCTCGGTTGGGAACGGACCACTGCCGACACGGGTGGTATAGGCTTTGACAATGCCCAGAACGTAGTCGATGTAACGCGGACCAAAACCTGCGCCAGTAGCAACACCGCCGGCGGTGGTGTTGGACGACGTTACGTACGGATAAGTACCGTGGTCGATATCCAGCAAGGTACCCTGTGCGCCTTCAAACATGATCTTATCGCCGCGCTTGCGCGCTTGATCGAGAATCGCCGGTACGTCTGCGACCATCGGTTTCAGGACTTCAGCAAACTGCTTGCACTGCTGCAACACATCATCAAAGCTGATGGCATCGGTCTTGTAGTACTCGGTCAACGCGAAGTTATGGAAGTCGACCAGCTCTTTGAGCTTTTCGGCAAACCGTTCCGCGTTAAACAAATCGCCAACGCGCAGCCCGCGGCGTGCTACTTTATCTTCGTAGGCAGGACCAATACCACGTCCGGTGGTACCAATGGCTTCTTTGCCACGCGCTTTTTCGCGTGCCTGATCTAACGCAATGTGGAACGGCAGAATTAACGGGCAGGCTTCGCTGATGCGCAAACGCTCTTTCACCGGTACATCGCGCGCTTCCAGCATCGCCATTTCTTCCATCAGTGCTTCCGGCGACAACACCACCCCATTACCAATAATGCATTGCACATTGGAACGTAAGATGCCTGAAGGAATCAGGTGCAGGACGGTCTTTTCACCGTCGATGACCAATGTATGGCCGGCGTTGTGTCCACCTTGATAACGCACCACCAAAGTGGCCTTGTCCGTTAACAAGTCAACGATTTTACCCTTACCTTCATCACCCCATTGGGTGCCGAGAATGACGACGTTCTGACTCATGTTTGCCCCGCGTAAAAAAAAAGCGCGGCAATTCTAACCTGTTGCGGCGCTTTTGTACACGCGCATAAAAAAGCCCCGGGTGATTTTTTAATCACTACCGGGGCTTTTTCTCGACCAGGAACTAGTCTTCTAGCTGTCCCTGCATGTCCTGCAAGTACTTGAAGAAGTCGCTCTTGCCGTCCAGAACCAGTACATCGGTACCGGACTCAAACGACTTGGTGTAGGCTTCCATACTGCGGATAAAGGAGAAGAACTCAGGGTCCTGAGAATACGCGTCTGCGTAAATCTTAGCAGCCTGTGCATCACCTTCACCTCGCAGTTCACGCGACTGACGTTTGGCATCCGCCAACATTACGGTGACTCGTGCATCCACATCGGCGCGAATAAATTCCGCCTGCTCGCGACCTTCAGAGCGGTGCTCTGTTGCCACTGCCTGACGCTCAGCACGCATACGCTGATAGATCGACTGGCTGACTTCGTTTGGCAGGTTAATTTGCATCACCCGCACGTCAACCACTTCAACACCCAAGTCACTCGCGCTTTCAGCGCCTTTAATCAAGGCTTCACGCATCAGCTCATCACGTTCACCGGAAACGATGTCAGAGATGGTACGGCTACCGAATTCGCTGCGCAGACCACTGTTGATACGACGAGTCAGCAAGGCTTCCGCCTGCAACTTGTTACCGCCGTTGGTGCTCAGATAAAAGGTCGAAAAGTCGTTAATACGCCACATGACGTAGGTATCAACGATCAAGTCTTTCTTCTCACTGGTCACAAACCGATCCGGATCGCCATCCAGTGTCTGTAGACGAGCGTCCAAGCGTTTGACCGTTTCGATAAACGGAATTTTAAAGTGCAAACCCGGTTCAAATACCCGGGCTTCGCCGGTCTCGGCATCACGCTCAACTTTACCAAACTGGATAAGTATCGCGCGTTCGCCTTCTTTAACGACGTAAACCGATGACAGGCCGAGTGCAACAAGCACAACAACAATAATTGCAATTAGGTTTTTCATTAGTCTCGACCTCCACCACGATTGCTCGAACGGCCAGTACCTACCTCATTTGAGTTCATCGAGTTATTACTATTGCTCGAGCTCTCTAGCGGTACCCGCGACGGTGAGAACGATGTCACGTTACGTCCCTGCTTTTCCAGGATCTTGTCGAGTGGCAGATACATCATGTTGTTGCTACCTTCAACATCCACCAACACCTTAGGCGTTTTGCTGTACAGATCTTGTAAGGTATCCAGATAAATGCGTTCACGCGTTACCTGTGGTGCTTGTTTGTACTCCGGCAGTAACTCGTTAAAGCGAGCCACTTCACCTTGTGCTTCCAGGATAATCTGCTCCTTATACGCTTGTGCTTCTTGCAACATACGGCGAACCTGACCACGCGCCAAAGGCTCGACTTCACGTGCATAAGCTTCCGCTTCACGGATAAAGCGTTCTTCGTCTTCCTGCGCGGAGATAGCATCATCAAAGGCATCTTTTACCGCTTCCGGCGGACGTGCCGGCAACAGGTTAATGTCGACGATTTGCAAACCCATTTCATAAGGCATGACGGTACGCTCTAATAATTCCAGCGTTCTCGCACGAACGTCCTCACGACCGCGGGTCAGCACTTCATCCATGGTGGTATGACCGACAACATAACGCAGCGCACTGTCGGTTGCTTTCGACAGCACAGCATCAGCGTTAACCACGTTAAATAAGTAGTTGCGTGGGTCGACGACGCGATACTGAACGTCCAATTGCACAACGACCACGTTTTCGTCTTGCGTTAACATGAAGCCTTCGGTGCTGTCCGAGCGGATGTTGTTAACGTCCACGTGTTCCACGGTGTCGATAAAGACCGGACGCCAGTGCAATCCTGACTCAACCAGCGTGTGGAAATTACCAAACCGCAATACGACGCCACGATCCGCTTCCTTAACGGTGTAAAAGCCAGCAATAAACCAGACAATCAGAGCGATAATAGCGATTAAGCCAACGCCCTTTGCCGGAATCCCGGAGCTGCCGCCCGAGCCACCGCCTTTTTTGCCGCCAAAGCCGAATTTCGCAAACAGCTTGCGCAATGCTTCATCTAGATCAGGGGGGCCTTGATCATTTCCCCCTTGGTTTTTCCATGGGTCGCGGTCTTTATCACCGCCATTACCCGGTTGGTTCCAAGCCATGGACTACTCCACTTTAGTTTAAATACGCCAATTGTATCTTAGTAACAGTCTAAATTATCTTTGCCCATCTACAAACTGATCGAGCTGATAATCGTACTGCTTTTGTAATTTGCGCCAGTCAACGACCGACATTTTTATCGCAACATTCAGTTGCCCCGTCTCGTCAACGTGCTCAGCCGTGACACTGTTTAGGCTGTACAATGTACCACGTAGTTTACCCATCGACGGCGGTAATTTTAAGCGCAAATCGACCATTTGCTTACCCAGCCGCTCCTGCAACGCTTGCAGAATAAGCTCCAGCCCTTCCCCTTGTTGGGCTGAAACCCATACTCTGACCGGCTTGCCTTCATCATCGCGATCAATTTTCGGGGTAACGGCGTCGAGTTTATCGATTTTGTTGCAAATCATTAACTGCGGCACATCACCGGCGTCAATCTCGGTCAATACTTCGGTAACCTGATCAACGTTATCTTCGTGGTGTTCATCGGCAATATCGACGACATGCAGCAACAAGGTTGCATCTTGTGTTTCTTGTAAGGTCGCCTTAAATGCTGCCACCAGATCGTGTGGCAGATGACGAATAAACCCAACGGTATCCGCCAGGATAACAGTGCCAACCTCATCCACCTCGATTTTTCGAAGGGTCGGGTCAAGGGTGGCGAACAGCTGATCTGCCGCATAAACGTCGGAGCTACAGAGCTTGTTAAACAGCGTTGATTTACCGGCGTTGGTATAACCTACCAGGCTCACGGTCGGAATTTCTGCACGCTGCCGGGCTCGTCGTCCCTGCTCGCGTTGCTTCTGCACCTTTTCCAGCCGCTTAAGAATGTTTTTGATGCGCCCACGAATCAACCGACGGTCGGTTTCCAACTGGGTCTCACCGGGGCCGCGCAGGCCGATACCGCCTTTTTGACGCTCAAGGTGCGTCCAGCCGCGTACCAACCGGGTCGAGATGTGTCGCAACTGCGCCAGCTCAACCTGTAACTTACCTTCGTGAGTTCGTGCGCGCTGGGCAAATATATCGAGAATCAAGCCGGTACGATCAAGCACACGGCACTGACAAATTTTTTCGAGGTTACGTTCCTGCGTCGGAGACAATGCGTGATTAAAAATGACAATGCTGGCTTGCGTTTCCTTCACCAGCTCTGCGATTTCCTCGGCCTTACCACTGCCAACAAAGTATTTTGGACTCGGGGAACTGCGCGCAGCAGTCACCACGCCGAGTGTTTTTACACCTGCTGAGTCGGCGAGTAATTGTAATTCCGAGAGGTCTTCGCGGTCGACTTCGGCGGGTAAGTCCATATGGACCAATATAGCGTAATCGCCACCTTCATATCTGTCGAACAAGTTTGAGAGACCTCCTGCTTAAGTGATTATTCCGGTGCGTCAGCTAAATCCTGCGAGTTCTGCTGAGGCAAATAATTTTGTGGAATGCGCGCGGGCACAACCGTTGAGATTGCATGCTTGTAGACCATCTGACTGACTGTGTTTTTCAGTAACACGACGAACTGGTCAAAGGATTCAATTTGCCCCTGCAACTTGATGCCGTTTACCAAATAAATTGAAACGGGTATACGTTCTCTACGTAATGCGTTTAAAAAGGGGTCTTGTAGTGTTTGTCCCTTAGCCATGCTGGATTCCTTATTCTCGTTATTTATATCCAAGGTCTTTTAAAAAGGCGTCGTATTACAAGCAAGTACGACTCACATCTACCCTAGACCAGTCATTAATTTTTGCAACATAAATCTTATCTATGGGCGGATCGTAAAACTTCAATGCTGGTCAGGAAATCTTTTTGCCGGCTGCTGTAATGCTGCGGCAACCCGGGTTGACAGATCGGTGGCGCCCGTTTCCAACCATTGCACATCAGGCCAGCCCCGGAGCCAGGTTAATTGACGCTTAGCGAGTTGTCGGGTGGCAATAATACCGCGCTCACGCATGGTTTGATAATCATAGTCACCGGCAAGATACGACCACATTTGTCGATAACCGACGCAGCGAACGGACGGTAGATCCGGATGCAGATCGCCACGCTCATACAGCGCACGCACTTCAGCTTCGAATGGTTGCGCCAGCATTTCATCAAAACGCTGCTCGATGCGCTGATGCAACTGCTGACGCTCGCGCGGGGCGATGGCAAATTGATACAGCGGATACGGCAACCGGCCTTCCCGAGCTTGCGTCAGTTCCGTTAAGGTTTTTCCTGACACTCGGTAAACTTCCAGCGCACGCAGCGTTCGTTGCGGGTCATTAGGATGAATACGAGCGCCACTTGGCGGGTCGATGTGGCTTAACTGCTGATGCAGGTGCGCCAGTCCATACTGCGCCAACTCGTCGGTCAGTTGCTGTCGTACCGCCGCATCCGACTCAGGCAATTTCGACATTCCTTCCAACAGCGCTTTAAAATACAGCATGGTACCACCGACCAATAATGGCACCTTGCCGCGGCTGAGAATGTCCTCAATACACTGCGTTGCATCACGCTGAAACTCCGCGGCGGAATAGCTTTCTGCGGGGTCACAAATGTCGATCAAATGATGAGGGACCTGATTCAGTTCTTGCGCCGTAGGCTTGGCCGTACCTATATCCATACCACGGTATATCAGCGCCGAATCAACCGAGACGATCTCGCACGGTAGTTGCTCACTCAACGTCAACGCCAGCGCGGTTTTACCGGCGGCGGTCGGGCCGTATAAACAGATCACAAAAGGGTTTGGTTTCATTGCTTACTCAGTTGCTGCCGCGGGCGGCTCCAGATCATACACCAATCCGCGATCAGCGCCCAACTGCTGTTGCCATTGATTGAGCCAGTACTCAGCCTGAGTTAACGAATAGCTCTCGTTGAGTCCGCGCATGGCAAGCCAAGCAGCCAGTTGCTCCAGTTGCTGGGTTTCCAGAACGGTGCGGATGAGACCAACACAATGATGCGCAACATTGCCCTGCCGTAACATCGAGGGCACGGTATCGACCACTAAACGAGACCCCTTTAATCGATAATTCAGGCCACAGCGATTGAGGGTATCGGCCTGCTCCAGCACCTGTTGAGGACTAATGCCAAACTGTTTCAGATCAACGCTCACCTCGACCAATAACGGTTGACCACTCAAGCCCTGCTGCAATTGCTGCTGTAACTGCCTGGTCAACACCTTTCGTTGCGTCGTTTGTAAATCCAGCCAGGCCACCTGCTCGTCATCCTTCATTAGTAACCAACGTTGCCTAACCACCGTTAACGCGCGCCAACTTGGCGTTTTCTCAACAACAGCAGCCGGCTCCGATTCGTCCCGCGGACGGACAACGGCGGCGGCATTTGGCAAAACACTCGGTCCTGCACGATACCCCGACAAACGCTCATTTAATGCGGACGTCTTGGTCTGGTAGCCATGTGCTGGCTTAGCATCCCCCGATGGCTGCGGCCTTGCGGCTTGTGCCTGTGGTGGTGTCTGATCCGCTGATTGCTGAGGTTGTTGACTGAGTGCGTTGGCAACCGCCTGCATGATAAAGTCATGTACCTGCCGCTGTTGATGGAACCTGACTTCGTGCTTGGCCGGATGAACATTAACGTCCACTTGCTGTGGCGGCAAGCAAAAATAGAGCACGTACGTCGGAACACGTTCCGGCAATAAATAGCGTTCGTAAGCCTGACGAATAGCATGACTCAGTAATTTGTCTTTCATCATGCGGCCGTTAACAAAACAATACTGAATATCAGCCTGATGCCGGCAGGCCTCCGCCGGTGCAATCCAGCCACTCAGTTGATAGGGTTCGGCGTTGGCTGATATTGCCAGTGCACTATCCGCAAAGCCTGCACCACAAACCTTCGCCACCCGTC
This sequence comes from Idiomarina sp. OT37-5b, assembly GCF_002968395.1. Classification (NCBI taxonomy): domain Bacteria; kingdom Pseudomonadati; phylum Pseudomonadota; class Gammaproteobacteria; order Alteromonadales; family Idiomarinaceae; genus Idiomarina; species Idiomarina sp. OT37-5b. The sequence continues at coordinate 244,085 of NZ_CP027188.1, read as the reverse complement.
GCCGTTGGCTGTTTTCGTCGGTCGCTTTGACGCGCGGGTAATGGCGTACCCGCTTACCCTGGTGGTTCAGTGTGATGTCGACATCAAAGCGGCTCAGAGCGATGCGCTTGAGCGTTTCGTCGATGTGCGCAAATTCGGTTTTTTCCGTGCGCAGGAACTTACGCCGCGCCGGCGTATTGAAGAAAATATCCTGAATATCGATGCTGGTACCGTCAGGGTGGGCCGCTGGCTCGATTTGTACCGCCATATCGCGACCGGCGGTCCAGGCTTGCCAGGCTTCGCTTTGCTGTGCCGGTTTAGAGGTTAACCTGAGCCGCGAAACCGAGCTAATACTGGCTAAGGCTTCCCCTCGAAAGCCGAGGCTTTGAATCGCCTCTAAATCATCTAAAGAGGCAATCTTACTGGTTGCATGGCGGCTCAGCGCCAACGCCAGCTCGTCTTTACTGATGCCACAGCCATTATCCCGAATCCGTATGCGTTTGATGCCGCCATTTTCGACATCAATCACCAGCTGGTCGGCGCCGGCATCTAACGAATTCTCGACCAGCTCTTTGACCACCGATGCCGGGCGCTCGACCACTTCACCGGCGGCGATCTGGTTAGCAAGCTCGATAGGAAGTTGGCGAATCGGCATCAGCGGCTCGGGATGGTCAGTTTTTGGCCGACTTGCAGCACCGAACTTTTCAGGTTGTTCTCGCGTTTGATCGCCGCCACAGTGGTGCCGTAACGCTCAGCAATCAGTGACAAGGCGTCCCCCGACTTCACCGTATATTCGATGGTGCCGTGATTGGCCAGGTAGGTGTTATCTAATGGGTTATTGACAAAATATTGTCGAATGCCGTTATAAATTGCACGCGCCAGTTTCTGCTGATGGCCGTTACTGTTCAGCAGACGTTCCTCATGAGGGTTAGAGATAAATCCGGTTTCCACCAGTAACGACGGTTTATCCGGCGATTTCAACACCGCAAAGCTGGCTGCCTGAGGCTTGCTTTTGTGCATTTTTGTGATGCGACTCATCTCGTCAATAATGTAACGAGAGGCCGAATACGCGCCGGCAATCGAACTGTCCATCGACATATCCAACAGCGTTTGCGCCAAAAACGGTTCATGCCCGGTATCACGAATAATGGTTTCCGCACCACCGAGCAGTTCCGATTTGCGCTCGGTGCCTTCCAACCAGCGACCCACTTCAGAATCCGCCCGCCGCTTCGACAGCACCCACACCGAGGCACCGCGCGGCTGTGGCGTACGGAACGCATCCGCATGAATTGACACGAAAAAATCGGCTTTTGCCTGCCACGCCTTTTGAGGGCGCAGGTTCAAATCAACATAGTAGTCGCCGGAACGAATTAAATAGGCCTGCATACCAGGATCGTCATTAATCATGCTGGCCAGTGCGCGTGCGATTTTTAGTACCACAGTTTTTTCGTAGGTACCGCTTGGACCAATTGAACCAGGGTCATCACCGCCGTGTCCGGCATCGATAGCGATGGTTACTTTACGATCCTTTAATTCAGCGATGGACTTGGCCGGGCCACTGCGCTCCGCTGACTTGCCCGGCAAATCAACGACTAAGCGGTCCGGATAGGATTCGTTCGCCGGCAACGGGAAAATTTGCGGTTCGCTCTTGGCCGCTAACTCAATCACTATGCGCGTGTCATTGTTATTTTTTGGGGTACTGGTACGAATGAGATCGACCAGCAAAGAATCTTCCCCCAGCTCGTCCAGCGACGTCTTAAGGCTGGTGTTACTAAAATCGATAACCAATCGTAAAGGGTCGCTACCGTACAGTGTAAAGTAGCTGTAGTCCGGCGCCTTCTTTAAGTCAAAGACAATCCGAGTTTTATCAGGCGACGGCCATACCCTGATACTTTCAATGCTGTTCTGGGCAGCGGCTAACGCCGGTGCCAAAGTAAGTATCAGCACCAGCGCAGATTGCCACACATTCCCGAAAATACGACGGTAATTCATAATTGTTGTAATAACGCTTCTGCGTCTTTATTTTTAGCGTCCAAAATAATGCGACGACCCTGCTCATAATAGCTTAGCGTGATTTCAATATCGGCTTGCGGAAGCCATCCTTCACCACGCTCAGGCCATTCGATCAGATTCAGCGTGTCATTGGCGAAGTAATCCCGAATCCCCATGTATTCGAGTTCCTCCGGATCCGCCAACCGGTACAAATCAAAGTGGTGCACTCGCCAGTTATTGAGCTGGTAGGGCTCAACTAAGGTGTAGGTCGGACTTTTTACCGCCCCTTGATGCCCCAAGCGGTTAATGATGCCGCGGCAAAACGTTGTTTTGCCAGCACCCAAATCGCCGTGTAAATAAATCACCACAGGCTGTTTTATCGCTTCGGCAAAACGCGCGGCGAAAGCCAGTGTGTCCTGTTCGTTTGCTAAATCTCGTTGAAGCCGTGTCACTGCGTATCCTATCAATAATTATTCGAGCGGCAGGCCGTTCACCAGGCGCCGTAACGGTAACAACAAATCGGTCGCCAGCGTGCCGCGTTCACCATCCTTTCCGGCCTCTTCACCCGCCACTGCATGCCAATAGGCACCTGCAACGAGTGCCTGCGCCGGTGCCAATTTCTGCGCCAGCAGTGAGCCAATCAAACCGGCCAGACAATCTCCCATGCCGCCGCTTGCCAGCGCTGGACTACCACGGCCGATGACGAAATTACCACGTTCAGAGCTGATCAGGCTACCCGCCCCTTTCAGCAGCACCTGGCCCCCAAACCGTTGGCGAAGTGATTCGACCGCGCTAAACCGATCTTGTTCCACGTCCTTTGCCGAGCTTTGCAATAAACGTCCTGCTTCACCGGGATGGGGGGTTAACACAAAACGATCCGAGCGTTGTGGCGATTGCGCCAGCAAATTCAGCCCGTCCGCGTCAACCACTTTGACATTATTATTGCCATTAATGACTTCGTTAAAACAGGCTTTGGCCCATTCGCTCTGACCAAGGCCCGGTCCAATCACCACCACCGTTGCCTGAGCCAGCAGCGGCTTCAATGCATCACTTGCATGGATACCATGAACCATCGCCTCGGGCTGCGCCGCGGCAATCACTCCGACATTATCCGGGTGACAGGCAACCGATACTTTGCCTGCGCCGGTGCGCAACGCGGTTTTCATTGCCAATATCACAGCACCGGGCATACCTTCGCCCCCGCCAACGACCAGCACATGACCAAAGTCACCTTTATGGGCATTCACCCGTCGTTTACCGAGCCAGTCATAATAGTTGTCACAACCTGCCAGCTTCCAATCGGCTTTATTCGCGTTGAAGAACGCCTCGCCGACACCCAAATCAGCGAGCTGCAGTTGCCCCACAAAAGCCGGTGCTTCACCCGTGTAGAGTCCGCGCTTGATTGCGACCATGGTAACGGTCAGCGTTGCCTTAATGGCTGCCCCCAATACGGCACCGGTATCAGCATCAATACCAGACGGAATATCCACCGCCAGTACCGGCAGCCCGGATTGATTAACATCACGCGTCCAGCGTAATAACCGACCTTCCAGCGGCCGACTCAAGCCAATGCCAAACACCGCGTCAACCACAATATCAAACTGCGTTGCCTCAAATTCGTCAAACCGGTGTTCTTGCTGACCTAGGTCGCGCCAGGCCTGACGCGCGTGTTGTGCATCATTGCTGGTAACCTGTTGCAGCTCTGCATCCGGCTTAAGCGCGAACACGCTTACCCGGTAGCCCTGCTGCTGTGCCAGGCGCGCTACCACATAGCCGTCGCCGCCATTATTGCCTTCCCCGCAAAATACCGCAACTCGGGCTCCTTGGTGGCACTGTTGCTGTAACTGCTGGAACACGGCTTTCCCGGCTGCGGCCATCAATGCACGCATGCTCAAACCGCTGCGCTCAGCCGCCTGCTGTTCCCCTTCACGTACCTGTTCTGCACGGTAAAGACTTTGTGATAAACTTACTGTTGCCGTTTCTGACATTATTGCCCCCAAAAGCGAGTAAGTCATGCCCAAGCAGCCGCTCACCGAACAACAACTGGCCCAACTGGCGACCGACATAAAACGTTGGGGCGCTGAACTCGGTTTTCAAAAAGTCGGTATTGCGGACTTAGACCTGAGTCGTCATGAAGCTAGCTTACAAGACTGGCTGGATAAAGGCTATCATGGCGAAATGGAGTTTATGGAACGGCACGGTATGCTCAGAGCACGCCCAGCTGAGTTGCACCCGGGTTCCGTGCGGGCCATTTCGGTACGGATGAATTACCTGCCCGTAGAAGCGGGCTTTGCGAAAACGCTTAACGACTCCAACAAAGCCTTTATCTCTCGCTATGCACTAGGCCGCGACTACCATAAGCTGATGCGCAAACGGCTGAAACAGCTGGGTGATAAAATTAAGGCCGCATTCGATGGCACCGATTTTCGTCCATTTGTCGATTCGGCACCGATCATGGAGCGTCCTTTGGCCGAAAAAGCCGGGCTTGGCTGGACCGGTAAGCACACACTGATCCTCGATCGAGACAGTGGCTCATGGTTTTTTCTTGGTGAGTTACTGATTAACTTACCGCTACCGGTCGACCAACCGGTGGAGGAAGGCTGCGGCAGTTGCACCGCCTGTATAACCATTTGCCCGACCCAGGCCATCGTCGGGCCTTATGAGCTGGATGCGCGCCGTTGTATTTCCTATTTAACCATCGAGTTACGCGGCGCGATTCCGGAACACCTGCGACCACTGATCGGTAACCGCATTTATGGTTGCGACGACTGCCAGCTGATTTGTCCGTGGAACCGCTATGCCCAGCTTACCGACGAGGCCGACTTCAACCCCCGCCAGTATTTACATAGCCCTGAATTACTTACCCTGTGGCAATGGGACGAACAAACCTTTCTGGAGCGGCTGGAAGGCTCACCGATTCGCCGGATTGGTTTTGACTGCTGGTTGCGCAACCTTGCTGTGGCACTTGGAAACGCCAACGCCGATGTCACCATTATTGAAGCATTGGAACAACGTAGTGGTGAAGTCAGCGACATGGTTCAGGAGCACATCGACTGGGCACTGGAGCGCCAACGTAGTGGTGTGGCAAAAACCACACAACAGTTAAAACGGCTGGTAAGAGCGGTCGAAAAAGGGTTACCCCGCGACGCCTGATGGCGCAGCTTATTCTGGTTTAAATACCCCGATGACCTGATCAAATTGACGTTGACTGCCGCCGCCTTGCTCCTTCGGTTCGCTGAAGCGATGCTTACATTCGACACACTCAACCTGTTCGACGTCGTTCTCGAGGAATAGCATGAGCGTATCCATCGCCTTGCATTTGGGGCAGGTTGCCCCTGCGATAAAGCGTTTTTTCTGTCGTGCCACAATGACTCCTGTGTCAGCTATCCGCGAAAATGGTAGACTGTGCCTATTCTACCTTAACGTAGGCAAACGATAAACAGACCATGATCACAGCCGAAAACCTCGCCTTGTTGAGAGGCGGTAGTACTCTGTTTGAAGACAGCAGCTTTCAAATATTTCCACAGCATCGCGTTGGCCTGGTCGGCAAAAACGGCTGTGGCAAATCATCGTTATTTGCCCTGTTAAGAGGCGAACTACAAGCCGATGAAGGGCAACTGCATGTACCGGCAAAATGGCGTTTTGCCAGCGTTGCCCAGGACACACCGGCGCTTGAGCAAAGCGCATTAAGCTACGTGATCGATGGTGATCGCCCGTTTCGTCAATTACAGGCCGAGTTGGCACAGGCCGAGACCGCCGAAGACGGCCACCGCATGGCTGAGTTGCACGATCAGTTGGCGGCCATTGGGTCCTTTGATATCGAGGCTCGCGCCAGCGCGATGTTGGCCGGACTTGGTTTTGGACAGGAGCAGTTGCAGAATCCGGTCAAGGCGTTCTCCGGCGGCTGGCGAATGCGTCTTAATCTGGCGCAAGCATTGATGGCGCGGGCTGACCTGTTGTTGCTGGATGAGCCAACCAACCACCTGGACGTCGACGCCATTTTCTGGCTTGAAGACTATCTGAAACAGTTTTCCGGCACACTGATTTTGATTTCTCACGACCGCGACTTCCTTGATCAGGTGTGTACTGACATACTGCATATCGAGCATCAGCGGGTTAACGCTTATCGCGGGAATTACAGTCAGTTTGAAGCTCAGCGCGCGGAACAACTGGCGCAACAACAGAGCCAATACGAAAAAGCTCAGGTGATGCGTCAACATCTGCAAAGTTATGTCGACCGTTTCCGCTATAAAGCCAGCAAAGCCAAGCAGGCCCAGAGCCGCTTAAAAGCTATCGAAAAACTGCCGACGCAGGCACCGCTGCGAGCGCAGTCAGACATCCAGTTCCGCTTTTTAGAGCCACCGCAACTGCCTAACCCCTTAATGACCCTACGCGACGCCCAGGCAGGTTACGATGAAACGGTTGTACTTCACTCTATCAAGCTCAATTTAGTCCCCGGCACACGGCTTGGCCTGCTCGGCCGCAATGGCGCCGGTAAATCAACCTTAATTAAGCTGCTGGCCGGCGAGCTTCCGCCTTTAGGTGGTGAGCGCGTTGTCAGTCAGGGGCTGAGAATCGGTTACTTTGCCCAGCATCAATTAGAAACGTTAGACATGCAGGCCTCTGCACTGTTACACCTGCAGCGTTTAGATCGCCATGCCACAGAGCAGCAGTTACGCGACTTCCTCGGAAAGTTTGGTTTTTCCGGGGACGATGCGACACGCGCGGTTGAACCTATGTCAGGCGGCGAAAAAGCGCGCCTGGCACTGGCCATTATTATTTATCAAAAACCCAACCTGCTGTTGCTTGATGAGCCAACCAACCACCTTGATTTGAGTTTGCGCGATACGCTGGTTGATGCATTACAGGACTATCAGGGCGCACTGATCGTTGTGGCTCACGATCGCCATTTGTTACGCACCACCGTTGATGAATTCTGTCTGGTTGCCGGCGGTCAGGTACAGCCGTTTGATGGCGACCTCGACGATTACCATCGCTGGCTGCAGGAACAGGCCAGTGCCAGTAAGAGTAAGTCGGCTCCGGCGGCCGGTCAGCGGCAGGCGCCGGACCGTAAAGAGCAGAAACGCCGGGAAGCGCAATTCCGACAACAGGTTGCACCGCTGAAAAAGCGGATTGAACAGCGCGAGGCCGAAATCAGCCAGTTGGAACAACAGCTTGAGCAGTTGCATGAACAACTCAGTGATGCCAGTTTGTATGATGACGCGAACAAAGCCCAACTGCAGGATTTACTGCAGCAGCAGACAGCGACCAAACAACAGCTGGAACAAGCCGAGGCGGACTGGATGGCCGCCGAGGAAGAGTTGGCCGAACACCAGCAACACTTTGCCGACAGTCACGATACAATATGAACAGCGCGAGCTTTGTTGCCCCATTCGGGCTGAGCAACCGTCACCTGCAAACACTGACGCCGCGAATTCTGTTTAAGCCGCGCCAATGGTCAGGACATTGGCAGCCGTTTGAGCTCGCTGACGGTGACTTCGTCGACCTGTGCTGGCGACGGCCACCCGATCGCCGCAGCTCAAAACCAATCTTGTTGTTGTTTCATGGTCTGGAGGGCTCCGTTGACTCGCCTTATATTTGGCAAACCATGGAACTCGCTGACGCACTGGGCTGGCAAACCTTGGTAATGCATTTTCGTGGCTGCGGCAAGTCGGGCCTGAACCGTCTCCCCCGCGCCTATCACTCTGGCGATATCGGCGACGCCAGCGCGGTCATTGATTGGTTACAACAACGTTTTGGCAACGCGCGTCTATTGACCGCCGGCTTCAGTCTTGGCGGCAACATGCTGGCACAGTTACTGGCCAACTCCGTTAGCCAACATCTGCAAGCGGCCGCAATTGCCTGTGCACCATTGGATTTACACAGTTGCTCAGAACGCATTGATCGCGGATTATCGCGGATTTATCGGCGCTACCTGCTGACACCGCTCAAACAAAAATTTCGCCTAAAGCGTGAACAAGGCATTATTGCAGACGACCACCCACTGGCGAATGTCGATACCACGCCGATGCAGAGCTTTTTTGAGTTTGATAATGACATCACAGCGCCGCTGCATGGGTTTAAAAACGTTGATGATTATTATCACCGCGCCAGCGGACGGCAGTTCTTAGCCCATATCACTACTCCGACTCTGATTATCCATGCCCATGACGACCCTTTTATGGGCGCTGCGGTTGTGCCGACGGCAAAAGAGTTGTCTGCCGCCGTGACCTACGAAGTTAGCCATCATGGTGGTCACATGGGCTTTGTTGAACGCAAATACGGACGCTGGCAAAGCTGGCTTCCACAGCGCTTGATTGGTTTCTTACAGCATCAACTAATGGAGGCACGCTAATGCGAATTCCATGGCAGGAATTAGACCCAAAGACATTAAATAACCTATTGGAGTCGGTGGTACTGCGCGAAGGCACCGATTACGGCGAGCAGGAACTGAGTTTCGCTGCCAAGGTTGAACAATTACGCCATAAGCTTAAATCCGGCGAAGCCGTTATTGTTTACTCCGAACTGCACGAAAGCGTGGATATTGTCGATCCACAACAAGTGAGCGCTAACGAAAACGGGGCTGACGAGCAATAAATACGCTCTGCCAATCGACCCTTGGGTCGCCCAATACCAGAAAGTTGGGGTTCAACAGACTAACGGTCTGATTGTACGTGATAGGCTCAAAGTTTTCGTTGACGATGGTGCCGCCGGCCTCACTAACAATCACTTGTGCGGCGGCGGTGTCCCACTCGCCGGTCGGACCAAGCCGCAGGAAACAGTCGGCTTTTCCTTCGGCGATAAAACAGGCTTTTAACGAACAACTGCCAGCGGGTAATGGCTGCAACTCGCGATCCGTTTGAATGCGGCTGAGCACCGGAGCGCGTGGCTGGCGACGACTGATTGCGATGATGATGGGATCGGACTGAGGATCATCGAGCGCCCGCACCCGAATTTGCTGACTGCCTGCCGTCGTGGTTTTATAAGCGCCTTCACCGCGTTTGGCAGCATACAGACTGTTACCCGCCGGCCAAAAAATCACCCCAAGCGTGGGCTGATTATCTTCCACCAGCGCGATGTTCACGGCAAAATCACCCGATCGGGAAATAAATTCTTGAGTGCCGTCAATCGGGTCGATCAAAAAATAACGCTGCCAACCACGTCGCTGTTGATAACTTTCATGTTCGCTTTCTTCCGACAATACCGGAATATCAGGATACACCTGCTGCAGACGGTCAATGATGAGTTCACTTGCTGCCATATCGGCACTGGTAACCGGCGATTCATCCGGCTTTTGATAGGTGGAATAGTCGCGCCGTTCGTACAACTGCATAATACGTTCGCCCGCTTCCCGGGCAATACCAGCAAGGGTATCCAGCATGTGTTTACCGTCCTTTATTTCGCAACATCAGCAACAGTGCGGTCAAGCTGCGCGCTTCGCTAAAATCCGGTTGCGCCAGCAGCTTCTCGACCTCGTTAATGTTCCACGGCACTTTTTCCAGCGGCTCGGGTTCATCTCCCGGCAACGCTTCGGAGTACAAGTCTTCAGCCACAAATAAGGTCATCTTAGCCTGAAAAAATTGCGGCGCCATGGTGACCTCGGTCAAGCGCTGTAAGGACCGACAGCCGTAGCCAATTTCCTCTTTGAGTTCTCGTTGTGCCGCCTGCTCGGGGGTCTCGCCCGGATCAATCAAGCCTTTAGGGAAGCCCAATTGATACTCGTGCAGCCCGGCAGCATACTCCCGCACTAAGATCATGGTTTCATCATCGATAAACGGCACCACCATCACCGCACCTCGGCCACTACCTTGCATACGTTCAAACTGTCGTTGTTCGCCGTTACTAAAACGCAAGTCCACCGCTTCGATTTTTAACAGTCGGCTTTGCGCGACGACTTTCCGTGCCAATACCTTAGGAACTTGTCGAGATGCCATAATGCGTTACTACCATGATGAATATCAGCTTCTACTATAACGCCTCTGCAGACAGAAAACAGTAGCAATTAAGACTTAGATCTATGTGCTGATGACGTTACCCTGAGGCAATGCTAATCTATCAGCAATTTTCGTAAAATCGGCTGGAGAAGTTCTGTGGGTAAAAAAGTTGCCACTGAAACCAATTTTGATGTTGTTGTTATCGGTACCGGTCCGGGCGGCGAAGGTGCTGCGATGCAACTGGCAAAAAACGGTAAGAAAGTTGCTGTTGTTGAACGCCACCAGTCCATTGGCGGTGGCTGCACGCACTGGGGAACCATCCCGTCGAAGGCGCTCCGTCATGCGGTCAGTCGCCTGATTGAGTACAACAATAACCCGCTGTTTACCGGTACTGGCTGGCAAAGTGGCATGACCTTTTCGCAGATTTTGCATTATGCCTCAGGCGTTATTCGTAAACAGGTTAAACTGCGCAGTTCGTTTTATCAGCGCAACGACGTTACCGTGATTCACGGCTCAGCCTCGTTCGTTGACGCCAACCGCATCAAAGTCACCAAAAATGACGGCTCCTTTGACTACCTTAATGTTGAGCAAGTGGTGATTGCCACAGGCTCTCGTCCATACCACCCCGGCGACATTGATTTTAAGCACCCACGCATCTACGACTCAGATACCGTGCTCTCGCTGGATAAGGATCCCAAAAACATTCTCATCTACGGAGCCGGTGTTATTGGTAGCGAATACGCCAGTATCTTTCGTGGTATGGGTGTTAAAGTCGATCTGATTAACCAACGCGATCGGCTGCTGTCGTTTCTGGATGCTGAGATTTCCGATGCGCTCAGTTACCACCTGCGTAACAATGGTGTGGTGATCCGTCACAACGAAGAATATGAAAGCATTACCGGCCATGACGACGGCGTTACGCTGAAAACCAAGTCGGGCAAAATCATGAAAGCCGATTGCTTATTATTCGCCAACGGCCGATCCGGTAATATTGAAGCGCTGAATTGCGATGCCGTCGGTCTTAAACCGAATCATCGTGGACAACTCGAAGTGGATCAAAATTATCGCACGGGCGTCGACAATATTTATGCCGTGGGCGACATCATTGGTTATCCAAGTCTCGCCAGCGCCGCCTATGATCAAGGACGCATCTGCGCCACCGCTATTCTTAATGGCCGTTGCGATGAAGAGCTTATCAGTGATATTCCAACCGGCATCTACACCATTCCGGAAATCAGTTCCGTCGGTAAGACGGAAGAGGAACTGACCGCGGCCAAAGTGCCTTATGAAGTTGGCCGGGCGCAATTCAAGCATCTGGCTCGTGCACAAATTTCGGGTAACAATGTGGGTTGTTTAAAGCTACTGTTCCACCGCGATACCCGAGAACTGCTGGGTCTGCATTGCTTCGGTGAACGGGCCTCGGAAATTATTCACATCGGACAGGCGATCATGGAACAGAAAAACGGGGGTAACAGCATCGACTACTTTGTTAATACCACCTTCAACTACCCGACCATGGCCGAGGCCTATCGTGTTGCCGCGCTAAACGGCATCAATCGACTTTAACTACGTTGAGGTAACTGAACGGTAACTTTAAGACCTTTACCCGGCACATTCTCCATGTCGATAGTGCCGTCATGGCGGTCAACAATGCGTTTGATGATCGCCAGCCCCAACCCCGAGCCGACGCCGCCGCGCGCTTTATCACCCTGAGTGAACGGTTGGAATAACTGCTGTTGCTGTTCCGGCGGGATGCCGGGACCATCATCGGTAACAGAAAACCAAACCTGACGGCGTTTCTTGTTGTAGCCCGATTCGATCCAAACATTGGCATTACCATACCGCTCAGCGTTCTCGAGCAGATTGATAACCACGCGCTTGATCGACAACGGCCGCAACTGGATACGCGGACAACGGCCTAAATTAACGTGAAATTGTTTCTGCCAGGAATCCGGAACGTTAGCCACGGTTTGTTCCAGCAACTCGTTCAATGACTCTTTGCTGGAGTTTTCCTGCTGATCCAACCGAACATAATCGATGAATTGGTCAATAATGTCATTCATGTCATCGATATCTTCAGCGATCCCCTGCGCCAGGTAATCCTCGGACTCAGGCATCATTTCCGCCGCCAGGCGAATCCGCGTCAGTGGTGTACGCAAATCATGGGAAACCCCGGCCATTAATAAGTTGCGGTCATTTTCCAATTCCTGAATGCCGCGCGACATACGATTAAACGCCCGTGTTACCGCCACGATTTCACTGGCGCCCCGCTCCGGCAACTGCGACGGAAATTCACCGCGACCAACCTGCTTGGCCGACTCTTCCAGCGCTTTTAACGGCCGGTTCAACCAGTTCGCGAAGAGGATGCCGCCGACCACACTGAGGATACCGATCACCAGCAAATAAATGACCAACGGAGAAAACTGCCCCGACGTGAGGCTGTTAAGCGGCACCCGAATCCAGTAGTCAGGTGCCTGCGGAGGTTTTACCCAGACAAAAAACTCCTCTCCCTGAGCAATCCGAACTTCCGCTTCGCCGCCCAGTTCCGCTGACATGATTTCCGACAAATAACCGTAGTAAGTGGTTAAGCGAAGTCCCTCTTCCTGCGCTTTTTCATCGTCAAATACCCGAATACCCGTTGCCTCGTAGAACGCCACCGCAAGCGACTGTTCCGTCTGTCGTTCAGGAAGTGTCGTCTCACGAATGAACATGGTTTTTATTTGCTTGGCAACCAGCTGCGTGATCTGCTCAACCGAGGGTTTGACGACGTAGTTGCTCACCATCAGATAGGACACGACCTGATTCAGTAAGAGCACCAACGCCAACAATCCGACGGTTCGGGCAAACGCTGATTTAGGAAAAAGTGTCATTTAACTTTTTAATCGGCCGTCTGGCACAAACACATAACCCAGACCCCACACCGTCTGAATATAACGGGGCTTGGCAGGGTCCGCTTCCAGCATACGACGCAGACGCGAAACCTGGACATCAATCGACCGCTCGAGTGCACTGTAATCACGACCGCGGGCCAGATTCATGAGTTTGTCCCGTGACAAGGGCTCACGCGGATGAGTGACCAATGCTTTTAGCACCGCAAACTCGCCACTGGTGAGTGGCATTGGCGTATCACCATCAAACATTTCACGTGTTCCGAGGTTGAGGCGATAAGTGCCAAAGGTGACCTCTTCGTCGTCCTGACTGGGTGCTCCCGGAGCCTCATTACCACGACGGCGCAACACGGCACGGATACGGGCCAGTAGTTCACGGGGATTAAAGGGTTTGGCAAGGTAATCGTCGGCACCGAGTTCGAGCCCGATAATACGATCAACCTCGTCGCCTTTGGCCGTTAACATAATAACCGGAATGGTATTATTGTTTTGCCGCAAGCGTTTACAGATAGATAGGCCGTCCTCACCCGGTAACATCAGATCCAGCACCATCAGATGGAAATTTTCCCGGGTTAACAGGCGATCCATTTGTTCAGCGTTTTGTGCTACACGAACCTGGAATCCCTGTTCGTTCAAATAGCGTTCTAATAAACTGCGCAGGCGGGCGTCGTCATCTACTACCAGAACCTTTAGGGTTTCTTGTGTCATGGTATTTTTCTCGGTCTTGGTATTTTGGTTATTAACATACACTCAGAAAAACGGATTAAGAAGCCTTTGAGTGTTAACAAATGTGTCCACTGGCTTTTATAAATCCGTCCAGTAACGCGTCATTTTTACGTATAAAAAGGACGCCGTCCAGGTAATCAATACCAGCCCGGTCAGGCTTTCAATGCCGGTTAGAAAGCGTAACTCGCCCTGCGGATAAATATCACCGAAACCAACCGTGGTATAGACCGTGAAGGAAAAATACAAACTGTCGAGGAAACTGCCGTCAAAAGCACCGTGCAAGGTGCCAAAATCAGGGTGGTGATGCATAAAATAATAAGCCAGTGCAAAAATGGCCGCCTCACAGCTGTGGACGATAAGTGCCAGCAACACGGCGATGCCGATGCGAAACTGCGCCAACACCCGCCACTTGTGAAAGACCAAACCAATTTGCCGTAGCGCTTCATAGTGAAACGCCACGACCAGCAACACCACCAGACTGTTGGCAAGAAACGATATGATCACGAGCGTTTACTGTCCGCTAAAAAGTTATACAACCCGTAATACAATAGAGGAACGACAATCACCGTCAACACCGTTGACGCCGCCAGACCGAAAATCAACGAAATCGCCAGCCCGTTGAAAATCGGATCCGCAAGGATAAAATAGGCACCAATCATCGCCGATACCGCCGTCAGCACGATCGGTTTTAAGCGCACAGCGCCGGCGAGTACCACGGCATCTTCCAGTGAATAGCCCTCTTCCATCAGTTGCCGAATAAAGACCACCAACAGTATCGAGTTCCGCACGATAATGCCGGCCAATGCAATCATGCCGATCATCGATGTTGCGGTAAATTCTTTACCCAGCAACCAATGGCCGGGCAAAATCCCAACCAAGGTCAGCGGTATTGGCGACATGATGATCAATGGCATCAAATAGGAGCGGAATTGCGCGACCAACAACACGAAAATCATGAAAATCCCGACGCTGTAAGCGAGTCCCATATCACGGAACGTCTCGTAGGTAATCTGCCACTCACCATCCCATTTAATCGCCACGGGCCCGGTTGCCTCAGGCTGATTAATGAAAAACTGTTGCGGTGGATTATCCAGTTCATCAATCAGTGATACCAGTTGGAACATGCCGTAAATCGGAGAATCGGTCTCGCCCGCCATATTAGCCTGTACATAAGTGACGGGCTTTAAATCCTTATGATAACGGCTGCGTGGCCAGCGATCGGTATCGATACTGGCGATGGTCGACAACGGGATCATCGACCCATCCTGCGCCCGCACTTGTAACGACAAGATCTGTTGTTGCTGAGCTTTCGCACCGTCATTGAGTTGCACCAGGATGGGTACCGCGTACTTTGCGGTATCCTTATGCAGATAACCGGCCGGCTGCGCATTGACCAGCAAACTGAGGGTTTGCGTCACTTGTGACTGTGATACACCCAACTGCGCCGCTCGTTGCCGGTCAACGGTCAAAAACCAACGTGCTACTTCATCGGTGGTGCTCGAGTCGGCATCAACCAAGCCGTTTACCTGGCCTATTTTTTCCAGCAGTGTTTCCGCCAGTTCAATTTGCTGTTGACTGGTACCGCCATAGATTTCCGCAACCAACGGCGCCAGTACCGGTGGCCCCGGCGGCACCTCGACCACCTTGATACTCGCACCAAAGGGCTCAGCAATCGCGGTTAACTCTGCACGAATAGCCCGGGCAATATCATGAGACGAACGCGTTCTGCTCTCCTTGTCCTTCAAGTTGACCTGCAGATCACCCTGATTAGGTTGGCTACGTAAGTAATATTGCCGCACCAGACCATTGAAGTTAATCGGTGATGCGGTGCCGGCATAAGCCTGCCAGTTCGCAACGTCATCGACGGTCGACAGGTAGTTGCCCATCGCCACCTGTAAGCGCTGGGTCTCCTCCATCGCTGCGTCATCCGGCATATCGACGACAATCTGCAGTTCAGATTTATTATCAAAGGGCAGCATTTTCAAAATCACACCCTGTCTGACTGGCAGCAACATCACCAGCAGTAACAGCGCCAGCACGGCGGCGCCGAATAATGCCCGCCGTAACCGCCGTTGCTGGCCTAACAACGGCCGCAGCAATTTTTCAAACAGCTGCTTTAACGCCGGCGAAGTACCCGCGGCAGAATCACTGGCATCATCACTGTCTTTGCCCCGCTCACGATTCAACATACGTAGCGCCAGCCAAGGCGCAACAATAAATGCCATCAACTGGGAAAACAGCATACCGGCAGAAGCATTAATCGGGATAGGGCTCATATAAGGCCCCATTAAGCCACTGACAAAGGCCATCGGTAGCAACGCCGCAATGATGGTTAAAGTCGCCATAATGGTCGGTGACCCGACCTCATCCACGGCCCGCGGAATCACCTCCGGCAAGGGTTTGGTGGAATTACGCACGCGCCGGTGAATGTTCTCAGTAATAACAATACCGTCGTCCACCAAAATACCGATGGAAAAAATCAACGCAAACAGCGACACACGGTTTAAGGTAAATCCCCAGAACCAGCTGAACACCAGGGTAAACAGCAGTGTTACCAGCACCGCGACACCGACAATAACCGCCTGACGCCAGCCCATCGTGAGTAACACCAAAATGATCACCGAGAGGGTGGCAGAAATCAGGTCGGACACCAGTTGTTCGAACTTTTCCGTCGCCGTTTCGCCATAATCGCGGGTTATGCTCACTTCAACATCGGCCGGCAATAGCTGGTTTTGTAAATCCACCAGTTTCGCCCGCACCGCATTGGTAATATCAATGGCGTTTTCACCTGGCTTTTTCGCTATCGCAAGGGTCACTGCCGGATAAATAGCTGTGTCGCCGTCAAGTCCGCCCATCAATACCGACTGTTCGTTGGCGCTGCCACTGTCTTCAATCTCAGCAATATCGGCAAAGAAAATCGGCCTACCCTCAACCGTGCCAACCACCAAGTTACGGACGTCTTCGACGCTGGCAAGGAATGCTCCAGCCTGAAATGGAATGGACAGTCCCTGATCGGTAATACGTGACTCGGGCGCTGCAAGATTGGCGCTCTCAATCGCCTGTTGAATATCCAGCACCGTCAACCCATAACCGGCCAGCTTACTGGCCTCAAGGCGTGCATTAACGTGCTGCCCGGCAGCACCATAGGTTCTAATATCGCGCGTTCCGGGTATCTGTTTAAGAGCTATCTCCAGCCGGTGTGCCAGCGCCGTTAACTGTTCAGCGCTGGTCAGTTGGTCACGGTTATAAAGCGTTACCGTCATGATCGGCACATCATCAATGCTACGCGGCTTCACCACCGGTTGCATGACCCCTAACCCCTGCGGAAACCAATCGGCATTCGATTGGATTTTATTGTACAACCTTACCAGCGCTTGCTGACGTGGAACACCAACCTCAAATTGAACGGTCAGAACCGCCTGCCCGGCTCGCGACACCGAATAAACGTGTTCAATGTCAGACATTTCGCTCAGAATTTGCTCACCGGGAATGGCTATCAGCTGTTCGACCTGCTGCGCCGAGGCACCAGGGAAGCCAACCAATACGTCAGCCATAGTGACATCAATTTGTGGTTCTTCTTCCTTCGGCGTGATGATGACCGCGACGATACCCATCACCAGACCCAGTAGACAGATGAGCGGTGTCAGCTCTGAATGCTGAAAAACTCTCGCGATAATACCGGAGGGGCCAAGCGGCTTTTCTGTATTACTCATTCAGTAACGCCTCCGCCTGCACTGCAATCTGCTCACCGGCATTTAAGCCCGCCAGGATTTCAACCTCACCATTGTGTTGGCGTCCCAGCCGCACTTGCCGAAGCTGTGCTTGCCCTTGCTCATTTTTCACATAGACTGCCCGCAGTTCGCCGCGTATGAGCACTGCTGAGGAGGGAATCAGTAATGCGGACTTCTCGCCGACGGCCACTCTCACCGTCACCAGCATACCCGGGAACAGGGTGCCGTTAGGATCCGTCAGGTTGAGCCGCAACCGGAAAGTATGCGACGCCTCATCGGCGTAGGGGTAGAAAATCATCGACGCAATCCCCAGTGCGCGACCGTCGTCGGTAATGACTTCCGCGCCGCGATTGTCGCGAACGTACTGAGCATATCGTTGTGGTAAGTCAGTAATCACTCGCAAGTGCTCGAGGGATAATCCGCTGATGAGGGGTTGTCCCGGCTGTACCGACTCGCCAAGCTCAACAAAACGTTCGGTGACAATACCGGCATAAGGCGCACGCACTTCGGTATAGCTCAGTTGTTTGCTGGCTTCTTCGGCAACGGCCTGCGCTTCGGCGACCGCCGCCTCGGCCGTTTCTAACTGAGTCTGGGCATCATCCAGTTCGGACTGAGAGGCTACTTCCTGTTCATAGAGATCTCGTATCCGGTTAAACCGACGACGAGCGTCATTAAGCGTTGCCTCGGCACTCTCTAAATTCGCTTCGGCACGATGTACGCGAGCTTGTTGCTCGGTATCGTCAAGTCGTACAATCAACTCGTTCGCCTGCACCGCATCGTCCACATCCACCGGTAGCTCAATCACCGTACCGGCGGTCTGAGCCGAAACCGTGCTCTGCTGCACTGCCTCAATTTTCCCATCAAGCGCTAAGGTCTCGGTTATCTGCCGGTGCTCAGCGGTTATCCACTGCTGCGCCAATAGCGAGGGAGACGCGATAAACGAGAAAACAATCAGTAAAACCTGAAACCCGGAGTGAAGTCGATTTGAACAACCAAAAGCCGTCGTATCCATGGTGTTTGCCCTAACAATATGCTTTAAACTTAATTAATGATATCACCGCTTCCAATCGTGTGCCATTGCAATGTTTTGGTAACCCAATTGCACTAAGTATGGTTCAGATACAGCTAAGACGTGAAAAAAATGCACTCAATGGCAATTAATGTGGCTTAAGTTGATTCACCACACATGACGACCTGATTTCTGCCATCCCGTTTGCCGACGTAAAGCAGGTTATCAGCGTGCGCTATCAGGTCATCGAGATCATCTTCAGGGGTAGCAATTGCAACACCGATGGTGACACTCAGTTGTACCCCGGCAAGTTCACCGGATAACGCAATTGCCGCAACGTTTTGCTTCAAGCGCTCGGCGACGGCATAGGCGTCATCGGGCAGCGTATGTGGAAGCCCCACCACAAACTCCTCGCCGCCAAAACGGCCGATGATATCCGATGGTCGCAACGACTGCTGACAAACCGATGCAATGGTGCTGAGAATAAGATCCCCGCGAGTGTGGCCCCACGTGTCATTAATGCGCTTAAAGTGATCAACGTCTATCATAAAAAAGCAAAACGGTGTTTGCTCCAGGCGCGAGCGCTGCAATAACGCCTTAGCCCGTTTCATAAAATGTCTGCGACTGTCAACACCGGTCAGATCGTCATGCTCGGCGACCATCCGTAACTGCGCCTCCAGTGATTTTCGGTGTTTAATTTCGCTCAGCAATACGCGGTTTTGGCTCCGCTCTTCATTCAATAGCAGATATTGCTTACGTTGCAGTCTCTCTAGCCGCCGCAATGCTGAATACCCAACAATGTTGCTCATGATCAGTAACAGTCCCAAACGGACCACATCGCCCGCTGAAATGCCTGCGTAGATATAGGCGGCAACCAAAAAGCCACTACTCAAAAAGAGGCTCGCCAGAGCGGCGATGGTGAGTAGGTTGGGTATCAACAGATAGAACGCCATAATGGCGACCACAATAGCGGTGATTTGGGTGGGCAAACTTTCGGGGCGCAACGGCACAATCAGAATAATGCCGGCGGCCAGTATCCACAGCGGTAATGCGTGCAACCACGACGTACTGGCATAGCCGCCGCGGCGGCCGATGATGAAAGCCAACAGCAGACAGGCACCAACCACAGTGATGCGCATGCTTAGCAACCAATAATAGTCGGTGGTTGTGCCCAGCAAGTTATAGTCGGTGATGCCAAACATGGCAAACACGACGGAAACCAGCAACAGCGCAAGGCGTGAATCCGATCGAACGCCTGGTTCAATAGCCTCCCGATACTCTATCTCTTTGCTCTGATCGCGAAACTGCCCTGTCAACCAGTGTATGCCGTATTGTTTTTGTTGTGACAACACTCTGTCCTGTGTAGGTGGTAACTTTAGTAAATCTAGCAGCGATTGATTTTGCTCCTTTTTTCACCACTTTGCAGTAGTTTTTTAAACGCTTCCTTCAAATGACACTGAAAGTACGTATAAGCTATCCCTTTAGGTATTGTTTTCCCGCCGCCTGCTTAATCGGGTTATTAATAACCCAACCCCAAACACCCCGAATAACACCAACAACTGATAAAATGGCATCACAGCGTATATGAGTGCAGCTTGGCCGTCTCCACCTTCATAGGTATGCGCACTGTAATAAAGGCTAATCACAATCAAACCCATGGCAATACCGCAAATTGGGATAACACGAGAAAACAAACATTCCTTACTTTTTGCTAGCAAACTAAGGAGCAACAATACGGTAGGCATGATCACCCACCCATCGAATGTACTGAACTCAATGTCATGCAGCCAACGTCTAAAAGAGCCAGCCAACCACAGTTGAATTGCTCCCTCGATGCAGATAAGTAAAAATAAAAGTTTTTTCACAGCTTACCCCTATCGACGACAATTCTTATAGATTCAACTAGCATAGTTATTGGCAGCACCAATTCATATATAACATGCGTATAACAATTGCACGCTATCAGATTCGTTTCACAAGCATTCCTTTCAAAACGAGAACCCAGTAAAATCGGCTCATCACTCAACGCCGGTAAAACCCTTCAGCGTATGAAAACCAATTTAATCACCCGCTCGGGTTACGAGCGGTTACAACAAGAGCTGCAACACCTTTGGCGGGTGGAGCGTCGCGAAACCGTAGAGAAGGTGTCCTGGGCGGCGAGCCTTGGCGACCGCTCAGAGAACGCGGACTACAAATACAATAAGCAGAAATTGCGTAAAATTGACAGCCGCATCCGTTACTTAACCAAACGTATCGAACAGGTGAAGGTTGTGGACTACTCACCACAACAGGATGGCAAAGTATTTTTCGGTGCCTGGGTGGAAATTGAGGATGAAGACGGCCATGTTCGCGCGTTTCAGATTGTCGGCCCCGATGAAATTTATGATCGCAAAAATGCGGTGTCAATTGATTCACCGATGGCACGTGCGCTGCTTAAAAAACAAGTCGATGACGAAGCCGAGGTTCACACACCGCAAGGCACTAAGGTCTGGTTAATTAATAAGATAAGTTACCAACAGCCCGCGTAGCCAATTCGTGATAGTATTCGTCCCCATTATTTGTCGTAACGTTTTAAAACCAAGAGATGTCCTATGAGCCAGATACCGCAAATACTTGCTAATGAACTGAAGGTGGATCAGCGCCAGATCGCAGCCGTTATCCAGTTGCTGGATGAAGGCTCAACGGTGCCATTTATCGCCCGTTACCGAAAAGAGGTGACGGGTGGACTAGACGATACCCAGTTGCGTCAGTTGCATCAGCGCCTGAACTACCTGCGCGAGCTGGACGACCGCCGCCAGGTCATCCTCAAGTCAATTGACGAGCAAGGTAAACTGACCGACGAGCTGGCTCAGCGCATCAAGGCCGCCGACTCAAAAACCGAGCTTGAAGACTTATACCTGCCCTATAAGCCTAAACGCCGTACCAAAGGCCAAATCGCTATCGAAGCCGGTATTGAACCGCTGGCCGACCTGCTTTGGAATGATCCCACGCAACAGCCGGAACAGGCCGCGGCAGATTATATTGACGCTGACAAAGGCTTTGCCGACAGCAAAACGGTACTGGACGGCGCCCGCGCTATTTTAATGGAGCGTTTTGCCGAGCAAGCTGAACTGTTGAAGCGGCTACGCTCGCACTTGTGGCAGACGGCTCATTTAACCAGTACCGTTGCGCCGGGCAAAGAAAAGGAAGGCGCTAAATTCCGCGATTATTTCGAGTTTTCTGAGCTGTTCAAAACCATTCCGTCGCATCGCACTCTGGCGTTGTTACGGGGACGTAACGAAGGCTTCCTGCAATTATCAATGGACGCCGATCCCGGTAAGGACGACAAAACCGCCGGCTCACACTGCGAAGTCATTATTGCGGATTTCCTGAACTTTGAACATCAGGGGCGTGCTGCGGACGACTGGCTACGACAGGTGATTCAATGGACCTGGCGAGTAAAACTGTCGTTGCACATGGAAACCGAATTGATGGCTAAAGTGCGGGAGCGCGCTGAAGAAGCCGCCATTCAAGTGTTTGCCAGTAACTTAAAAGATCTACTGATGGCGGCACCGGCCGGCGCCAAAGCCACCATGGGTTTAGATCCGGGTGTTCGCACCGGGGTTAAAGTTGCGGTGGTGGACGAAACCGGCAAGGTGCTTGCTACTAATACGGTATTCCCGTTCCAGCCGCAGAATCAAATGGATAAGGCCATGCGAACACTGGCGACGTTGTGTAAACAGTACAAAGTGGAACTGATCAGCATTGGTAACGGCACCCACTCACGTGAAACCGACAAAATGGTTGGTGACATGCTCAAGCAGCACAGTGAGATCAAAGCAAGTAAGGTGATTGTAAACGAAGCCGGTGCCTCCGTTTACTCCGCTTCTGAACAGGCGGCGTTGGAATTTCCGGACATGGACGTATCCCTGCGTGGGGCGGTATCAATTGCCCGGCGCTTACAGGATCCGCTGGCGGAGCTGGTTAAAATTGAACCTAAGTCCATCGGTGTTGGCCAATACCAGCACGACGTCAGTCAGTCGCAACTGGCTCAGAGCCTCGATGCAGTGGTTGAGGATTGTGTGAACGCTGTTGGGGTAGATGCGAACATGGCGTCAGCGGCGTTGTTGCAGCGCGTATCCGGTCTATCAAAAACATTGGCCAAGAACATTGTCGGCTTCCGTGACAATAACGGCGCTTTTGCCAACCGCAAACAGTTGTTGGAGGTGCCGCGGATGGGACCCAAAGCCTTTGAACAGGCGGCGGGCTTCCTCCGCATCAACAAGGGTGAGCAGCCGCTCGATGCCTCTGCGGTTCACCCGGAAGCGTACACGGTGGTGGAGCGTATCGCCGCCGCAAATAATGTGCCGGTACAAGAACTGATAGGCAACCAGTCATTGATCAAAGGGCTCAATGCGGCGGACTATACCGATGAGCGTTTTGGGTTACCGACAGTAACCGATATCCTCGCCGAACTGGAAAAGCCGGGGCGAGATCCACGTCCTGAATTCAAAACAGCGAATTTTAAAGACGGTGTGGATAAAGTCAGCGATCTGAAGCCAGGTATGACGCTCGAAGGCGTCGTAACCAATGTCGCCAACTTCGGCGCGTTCGTCGATATCGGCGTGCATCAGGACGGTTTAGTGCATATCTCGGCGTTGTCGAACAAGTTCGTCAGTGATCCACGCGAAGTCGTTAAAGCCGGTCAAATTGTTAAGGTGAAAGTGGTTGAAGTGGATCTCGAACGCAATCGTATCGGACTGACCATGCGCCTTGACGATGAAATCGCCGCATCGTCCGCCAGCGCCAAACCGACAGCCAAAAAAGGCAGTGGCAAAGCGGGTGGTAAATCCAGTGGTACGGGTAAAGCCAAGTCACGCCCGCAACCGGCTAATTCGGCAATGGGTAATGCCCTGGCGGATGCCTTTGCAAAGGCTAAGAAGGGATAATAATCCGGTTTAGGCGGTCGCGCTAAAGCCCGTTTCTGACGGGCTCACGCGGCGGCTATAAAAATCAGCAATCAGCGTACCGCGTTCAGCAGCGGAAAGCGTTTTTCGCTGTGTTCCGGCAAGCTCACCAGCACTGCCGACGGAAGAACTGTCGTTACCCTCACCTTCGAGCGATTTGCGCACGGGACCCTGAATACGACTGCCGTCCCCGGCATCATTAGGGCCTTGCGACGATTTAGTCTCTTCCCCATCAGTAGCTTCTGCCGCCTTAGAGGCACCCGGAGCGTTGCTTTTAGCCAGTTCGGCACGGGCTTCCGCTGCCTTTACCGAGGCTTCTGCAGCAATCGAGCGGTCAGCAGAAGAGGGTTCCGCCGGGGCCAATGCCGCACGCCGAACCACCTGCATTTTCTGGATGGTTGCCTGGGGATCGCCGGGAACGACGCTGACGTCGATTTGTACTTCACCGCCCACGGCATAGGATTTACCATCCGGGCCACGTTCATATTCATAGCTGGGACTACCGGCATACTGACCACCCACAGCGGCGTGAGCCTGCTCGTGCGTGCGCACTTCCGCATCACGGTTTTTTAGTTCCCGGATTTCCTCTTGGATTTCACGCTGTTCTTCGGGAGTACGCTCGGATTCACGCTTATCTTCCGCTTTGCGACCGTCGGCTTTGGTGGACTCAGAAACGCTCTGTTGCTCTTTTTTGCCGTCTGTCTTACGCGCTTGTTTATCGGTTGATGTGCCAGTCTGGGGGGAGGATGCAGGCTCTTTAATGGCTGCACGTTGCTGGTTTTCACGGCCAACAGCATCCGACGCCGGCATCGGTGCCGGAGGAATCGTCGGAAGTGCGGTTGTGATATTCATGGCCGTTACATACGCGAGTTTATCTTGAGCCTTACGCGCTGGTATCGATTAACGTACCGAGTACTTCATCGGCCGTTTCGACGGTGCGGGTATTGGCTTCGAAATTAGTCTCGCCTTGCTGTAAAGACACCAGTCCGTCAGTGGCGTTATTTGCGCTTACCGACTGACTGGTTTCGCTGGCCGACTCCGTAGCAGCGTTAACGCCGCTTGACTGTGCATTGCTTTGTTGTTGCACATCATTACGTGCACCCGCATTTGCAATTTCTGCACTGGCTTCGTTAACTTGCTGGCTGGCTCGTTGCAAGCCTTGCAGGCCTGCGTTCATTGCACCATTGATTTCCATAGCTGCCTCCAATGACTGCGGCAAAATGTTGCCACCAGTATTGTATAAAAAGCAGGCAAATGCAAGCCAGCGTCAGCGTTCTTTACGTTAAGCGTGCTGCTTAATCTGTGACACCAGTTCTTTCCAGTGACGGCGCTGTTGCTCTAACGACGCTTTAAGCTCGTCGACCTGGGCTTTCAGTGCATCCATGTTCACTTGCTCGCGCAAGTGTTTGGCTTTACTGTCCAACAGCTTTTTTCGCGCCTGGTAGTATTGACGTAACTGAACCGCCATATCGTCATAATGCTGTTGGGCCATTTCGAGCAACGTATGCGGTGCAGACTTCGCTTTCTTCTGTAACCGCTGTAACTGCATCTGCAGACGCGCTTTTTCGACCTGATAACCTGAGCTGCGCTTAAGGTTAGAGGCTAATCCTACCCAGGATAATGCGCGAATCAGCCACTTGGTTGGATCAAACTGATACCAGCGAATGCCGTTACGGTAGTCGGCCGAGAAAATGTGATGGTAGTTGTGGTAGCCTTCACCAAAGGTCAGGAACGCCAGTACGCCGTTGTCACGCGCGGTATTTTTATCGGTATAAGGTTGCTTGCCCCAAACATGCGCCAACGAATTGATGAAAAACGTGGTGTGATGATTAAGTACCAGACGTAACACACCAACCACCAACAGTGCAGCCCACACATCGCCCACCATCAGACCCACCAGAATTGGCCAGCCGAAGTTGGTCAATAATGTCAGCGCCAGATAGTGACGATGCTGCCACATAACGATGGGATCTTTCTGCAAATCCTTA
This sequence comes from Idiomarina sp. OT37-5b, assembly GCF_002968395.1. Taxonomy (NCBI): domain Bacteria; kingdom Pseudomonadati; phylum Pseudomonadota; class Gammaproteobacteria; order Alteromonadales; family Idiomarinaceae; genus Idiomarina; species Idiomarina sp. OT37-5b. The sequence goes on along the minus strand of NZ_CP027188.1, from coordinate 218,892 downwards.
ACATTGTCGTAATCCGAATAACGACTGGCCTGATACTCACGTAACATCCAGCCAATGTGCGAATACCAGAAGCCACGTTTTGCCGAATAAGGGTCTTTATCATTATCGTCGACGTGGGTGTGGTGAACGCGGTGATCCGACGACCAGTGCAAGGCACTGTTCTGTAACGCCAGTGCACCACCGATAGCAAACAGAAAACGCACGACGGGATTGGCATCATAAGTTTTGTGCGACCACAGACGGTGGTAGCCGGCGGTAATGGAAATGCCTGCAAAACAAATTGTACCGAGCATAATCCACCATAATGCACTATCAATACCAACAAGATAGCCATACAGCGGCACGCCGACGGCAGCAATCACGAAGGTTGATAAAAAGACAATGGTGTTAAGCCAGATAATTGGGGGTTTGGTATTTAATTCGGTCATTCAAATTCTTGCCATGTAACTGCGAGTAAAACGGTGCAAACCAAAATAGCGTACACGTGTTCGCTGAATTTACGGGTTTTTGCTTCAGAATACAAGCAATAATTGTGTAAAATCCTGTGATACTATGACCGTTTAATGGGCAAAACGTTTACTCAAACATAAAGTGAGAGCACAGTGGCAAAGCAAGCGACGAACGGTATCAGAGCGCAACAAAAAGAAAAAACCCGGCGAGCTTTAATTGATGCGGCGATGAATCAGCTCAGCGCCGAGACCGGCTTTTCCAGCCTAAGCCTGCGTGAAGTGGCCCGCGAAGCAAATATTGCCCCAACCTCGTTTTATCGTCATTTTCGTAATATGGACGAACTGGGATTAACCCTCGTCGACGAGTGTGGTCTGACGCTCAGACAACTACTGCGGCAGGCCCGCCAGCGTATCGAAAAAGGCGGTTCCATCATCCGCGTTTCGATAGAAACCTTTATGCAATACGTTGCCAGTAACACCGCCATCTTTCGGTTATTACTGCAGGAGCGCACCGGTTGCTCAAGGGAGTTTCGCAGTGCCGTGGAGCGTGAGCTTGAACATTTTAAGGCGGAACTGGAAGAATATCTGGTGATGGAACAGGGCTTTACCCACGAGCTGGCGTCACTGCAATCCGATGCCATTGTAAAAATCGTATTTAGCGCAGGCGCTGACTGTTTTGACGTCAGCGACGACGAACGCCGCCAGATCACCGAGGCGACCATTCAGCAAGTGCGTCTGGTCGCACGTGGCGCCGAAGCAACGCGCCGGCTTGCACAGACATAAGACCGTTTTACAATCAACAGAAAATCACAATAAACCAGGAGAATCCGATGTTATTCAGAACCCTTGGCACAGTCAGTTTACTGACCCTTGCGGTGACCGGACAAGCTCGCGAAATGACGCTGATGGAAACGGTAACAGCTCAGTCTGTTGCCAGCGTCGATTTATCGCCAAATGGCCAGTATACCGCGGTGTTAAAATACATCCCGCGTACGCCGTATAAAGACGACGACGGTAGCGGTTTTACCGAGCTCGTATTAATCGACGCGCAAGGTAACGAAACCGTCTATTTTAATCGCGACGATGAGTTCTCGCAGGTGTCCTTTGGTCCAAACAGTGAATACCTGTATTTCACCGCTAAGCGCGACGATGACAAATACAACGAACTGTACCGCCTGCCGATTAACGGTGGCGCGGTACAGTCATTTTATGAGTTTGAAGGTCATATCGGCGCTTATGACATCAGTGATGATGGTCAGTCTCTGATTTTTACGTCACGCGGTAAACCGGATGCGGATGAACAGAAGCTGGCTAAGAAAGGCTTTAAAGCTGAGGTTTACGAAGAAGACCTTGATTACACGCATTTGTATCACGTTGACCTAAGCGCCGAACAAAAACAGGCGACTCAGGTATCGGCGGACGACCAACATATTTTGTCGGCTGAGTTCCACCCCGACAACACCCACATCCTGGTGCGTACTGCGCCAACGCCGCTGATCGATGATAACTACATGAGCAGCCAATATCAGCTCATCAATAAAGCCGGCGAACTGCAACAAGCGTTCGAAACTGCCGGCAAGCTAGGACAAGCAAGCTTCTCTCCGGACGGCCGTTATCTGGCGATGATCTCGGCGGCCAATTACAACGACCCGTCGGCGGGTACCCTGCTCGTCTGGGACTCGCAAACGGAAGAGTTGCGCAACGTCTTACCCGATTACCAAGGCTCTATCCGTGATTTCGCTTGGCGTACCGACCAGGAACTGGTTTGGTTAGGTCATCGTGGTACCGAATCCGAAGTACAGGCACTGACGTTAAAGTTCCTCGAAAACCGTATGCTGGTGGAGCCAGGCGAAGCGATTTTCACCAGTCTTGACGGTGAATCCGGAATTGGACAAATTGCGTTGCGCGGTAACCGCCCCGAACATCCAAACGAAGCCTTCCTGCTGGACGACAGCGGCTTAGAGCGGTTAACGGTTTCCAATCCGTGGCTGGATGAAATCACCATGCCGCGTCAGGAAAGCATCACCTACGAAGCTCGTGACGGTTTGCAATTGGAAGGCATTCTGGTTTATCCAACGGACTATCAGGAAGGCCAAAGCTATCCTACCGTAATGGTCATCCATGGCGGTCCTGAGTCACATTACAGCAATGGTTGGCTGGATCGCTATTCCGCACCGGTTAAACACGCTGCTGCCAACGGCTATGCGTTGTTCTTCCCGAATTATCGGGGCAGCACTGGTCGCGGCGTAGAGTTCTCAATGCTGAGCCAAAACGATTATGCCGGTAAAGAGTTCGACGATATCGTTGACGCCAAACAACACCTGGTAGAAATGGGCATCACAGACCCTGAGCGTGTCGGTATCACCGGCGGTTCTTACGGTGGTTATGCCTCAGCCTGGGGCGCAACCAAACAAACTGAGCATTTTGCGGCCAGTGTCATGTTTGTCGGTATCAGCGATAACATCTCTAAGTTCGGCACGACGGACATCGCCAAAGAGATGCACGCCGTTCACGCTCGTAGCTACCCGTGGGAAAAGTGGCAGTGGTACTTAGAACGCAGTCCTATTTACTATGCTGAGCAGGCTCGTACGCCGATCTTAATCATGCACGGTAAAGAAGATACCCGTGTTCATCCGTCACAGTCGATGGAACTCTACCGCTACCTGAAAACTCACGGTAATGTGCCGGTACGACTGGTTCTTTATCCGGGCGAAGGCCACGGGAACCGGAAAATGGCAGCGCAGCTGGATTACGGTATGCGGATGATGCGCTGGATGGACACCTTCCTGGTAGAAAAAGCGGAAACCAAACCTCCGTTTGAGCTACCACATGTTGAGCATATGCAAGCAGACGACTAATGCTGCGAATACAAAAAGGCCGGCTCACAAGCCGGCCTTTTTTAATGGCAGTTGTTACCCCTTAATGGCATTCCAGATGTCTTTCCAACTGGGTTCTTTGCCGTAGAACTGAATACCCATCGCAAACAACCGGCCGGCTACGTTGCGCATCCAAATCACGAACACCACCAGCAGCGCCAGACTAAGCAACTGTTGCCACCAGGTGACGTCAGTTTGTAACAACCGCACCGGCATCATCACAAACGACGAGATGGGTAAAATGCTCATCACCTGAGCCAATCCACCGTCTGGATTATCGATGATGCTAAACGACAGAAATACCGGCAGTAAAGGCAACAGCATCACCGAGCTGCGTGACGAGTGATTGGGGTCATCGATGGTGGCCGAAAAACCGGCCAACATCGCATTGATCAACACCAGTCCCAGCAACACGAACACGACCGATAACACAGCACCGTAGTAGCGGTCGAAGCTGACACTGCTGTCGCCGCCACTGAACATCGAGGCCACCAGTCCAATACCGGTAAAAAATAAGCCCAGGAACACCATCGACTTGATGCTGTGCAAGGTAATACCAAGAATTTTACCGTCCATCCACTGTGTTGGCGATATGATGGTTAACAGCTGCTCAGTAACCCGTTGCTGTTTTTCTGCGGTAATCGACATCATCATCAAACCAAAGCCAGTGAAAACACCCACCGTAATCGCCACCGTGACCAGCATTGGCAAAGCTTCACTAAAACCACCTTCATCCTCGTCTTGTGCACTGACCTCGGTACTTTGCACCGTTGTCGTGATTGCCGGTGGTTCATTGATGACCTGCCGCTGTTGGTCGCTCAACGTTAGCTGTTTGATGCGCTGCTGTTGCAGTTGTTGCTCCAACGCCTTAACCAAGCCATCTTGCCAGTCGTCTTTCTCCCGTACTACCAGCTCAGCTTCTAACGACGGTGAAATGACCACCAGCACATCCAAATCGTCCGGTAATTGCTGTTGCCATTGCTGCACTTCCATCGACCCTGCAGCACGCAACGGCACGTCGTCCGGTGCCTCGAAACGCCAGCTTTGCTCGGCTTTGTTTTGGTAAAAAATCGCGCCCTGATGTTGCTCGGAGAACACTTCCGTGATGACGCCCCAACCGGCACTGACCAGAAAGATAATCGCCAGCAACGCAATCGAGATAAGTTCCTGTTTCCATTTAAAGAAACGTTTAAATTCCCACCAAGCGATGGTCTTCAATTGTTGCGAACGGTTCATGCGGCATCTCCCTGTGCTTGTGAGCGTCCGATGGTGTCCAGATACAGTTCGTGCAATCCGGGTTTGCGCAATGCAAATGACTCAATCGCACAACGTTCGGCTAACCGAGGCCATAACATGGATGCGTCAACATCGGCTCCAAGCGTGAGTTCCAGCTCATTTTTGTCGATCGGGTGGAGGCGCTCGATTTCGCTAAAATCTGACCAGACACTCTGTGCCGCAATGGCATCACAGTGCACACGATAGAGTCGTTGCGGCTGCAATGTCGCGCGAATTTCTTCCAGAGATCCCTGCGCCAGGGCTTTACCATGAGACATCAGTAACATTTTATCCGCCAAACGCTCGACCAGCGCCATCTGGTGGGCGCTCAACAACACGGTTTTACCTTGTTCTTTCAAATCGCTCAGCACCTTTAGCACGTGCTCCTGATTAACCGGATCAAGGCCGGAAAAAGGTTCATCAAGAATCACCAGGTCGGGATCGTGCAACAAAGTAGAAATTAACTGCACTTTTTGCTGATTACCTTTCGACAACTGCCGCATTGGCTCTTGTTTGCGATCGGTCAGATCAAAATGTGCCAACCACTTGTCAATGCGCGGTAAATACACACTCTGCTCGAGTCCTCGTAGCCTTGCTACGTATGACAGGTTATCGAGAATCGAACGATCCTGATAGAGACCGCGGTCTTCAGGGAGGTAAGCAAAATGCTGTGGACGCAGCTGAATATCGGCACCCCCCAGGTCTGTTATCTGAATCCGGCCACTGTCAGGTTGTGTTAAACCGACCAGCATCCGAACCAAGGAAGATTTACCGGCACCATTTGGCCCGAGTAAGGCGTAAATTTGCCCAGAACGCACATCCAAAGATATTGCGTCGACGGCTGTCACTGTCTTGTAACGTTTCGTTACCGTATCTATTGTTATATTCATGTTGCCAGACTGTTATGAGATCTGACGCTATGATAGCGAACGAAAAAGGCCTGTAACAGATGGTTACAGGCCTTTTATTGTTTCAAAATGTGACGTCAATAACGATAAGTTTGACGTTAAAGCTTAGGACCCGCGTCAACCAACGCTTTACCGTTATCGGTATCGGTAAACTTCTCGAAGTTAGCAACGAAACGTTTCGCCAGATCGCGCGCACGCAGATCCCACTCTTCCTTATCGTCATAAGTATTACGAGGATCCAGAATGTCGCTGTCTTCAACACCGGTTAATGCGGTTGGCATCGCCAGGTTAAAGTACGGCAGCTGAACAAACTCGGCGTCTTCAATCGAACCATCCAAAATGGCGTCAATGATCGCACGCGTCGCTTTAATCGAAATGCGCTTACCGGTACCGTTCCAGCCGGTGTTCACCAAATAAGCTTCCGCGCCAGCGGCTTCCATACGCTTGACCAATACTTCAGCGTACTGGGTTGGATGCAAACTCAAGAAGGCCGCCCCAAAACAACTGGAGAATGTTGGTGTGGGCTCGGTTACGCCACGTTCGGTACCTGCGAGTTTCGCCGTGAAACCGGACAGGAAGTGGTACTGGGCCTGTTCTTTTGTCAACTTAGAAACTGGTGGTAACACCCCAAAAGCATCCGCGGTTAAGAAGATAACTTTTTTCGCGTGGCCTGCTTTGGAAACCGGCTTAACAATATTGTCGATGTGATAAATCGGGTAAGACACGCGAGTATTTTCTGTCTTCGAGTTATCATCAAAATCGACCGAACCGTCTTCGCGTACGGTGACGTTTTCAAGCAATGCGTCACGGCGGATGGCATTATAAATATCCGGCTCCGCTTCTTTCGACAGGTTAATGGTCTTCGCGTAACAACCACCCTCGAAGTTAAACACGCCATCGTCATCCCAACCGTGCTCGTCGTCACCAATCAACGCCCGTTTAGGATCCGTAGACAGCGTCGTTTTACCGGTGCCTGACAAGCCAAAGAAAATTGCTACATCGCCGTCTTTGCCGACGTTTGCTGAGCAGTGCATTGACGCAATACCTTGCAGTGGCAGGAAGTAGTTCATCATCGAGAACATACCCTTTTTCATTTCCCCGCCGTACCAGGTACCGCCAATTAACTGAATCTTTTCCGTTAAGTTAAAGGCGACAAAGTTTTCCGAGTTCAGACCCTGCTCTTGCCAGTTTGGGTTGATGCATTTAGCACCATTCATTACCACAAAGTCCGGCTCGAACGTTTCCAGTTCTTCTGCGCTCGGGCGGATAAACATGTTTTTTACGAAGTGAGCCTGCCATGCGACTTCGGTAATGAAACGAACGGCCAAACGAGTATCCTCGTTAGCACCGCAATAGGTATCGACAACAAACAAACGTTTGTTGGAAAGCTGTTCGGTAACAAGACCTTTTAGGCTTGACCAGGTTTCTTCCGACATCGGTTTGTTATCGTTTTTGCCTTGATCTGACCACCACACCGTATCGCGAGTGGTGTCATCACGCACAATGTACTTATCTTTTGGTGAGCGACCGGTGAAAATTCCGGTATCAACAGCAACAGCGCCCAAATCGGTCACGGTTCCTTTCTCAAACCCATGTAAGTCGTCACGAGTTTCTTCGGCAAATAACACATCGTAAGACGGGTTGTGGACAATTTCCTGGACGTTATTGATGCCATAGCGGCTCAAATCCAAATTTGGCATGACGTAAGGCTCCTGAGAATACGGTCTTTGCGTTAACGTTAACTTACTAGTGCGCGCAGCCATCCTGGTAGCGCTGATCTTGATTAAAATTCGGACGCGAATGTTACCGTTTATTGGCTAAAAAAGATAGGGCAAAATTCTCTCAGTTCGTTAGAATGCGCGCTCTGTCTTTTAATTTTTATACAAGTAGTAAGTGAGCAAGTATGCGCGAATCCTTCCACACCCGACTTGGCTTTATCCTAGCGGCCGCCGGCTCTGCAGTAGGTCTTGGAAACATTTGGGGCTTTCCTACTCAAGTGGCCAATCACGGGGGAGGCGCGTTCTTATTGGTCTACCTCATCGTCATTTTCATACTGGCCATACCAGCGTTGTATAGCGAAATGTTAATCGGCCATCATGGCCGCGCCAACCCGGTTCGGTCACTCGCCAAGCTCAGTGAAGGCCGTGCACAACCCGTTGGCGCCACCATGGGCTTTTTGAATGTTATCGGCTCGTGCCTGATGCTCAGCTTTTACCATATCGTGGCGGGCTGGATGGTTGTACATGCGTTGGGCTACGTGGCCGGCTGGCTCGGGCTGGCGGCCGTTGCCGAGTTTTTAATGAACAGCTCGTTAACGCGTGACCTTATTTTTACCGCACTGTTTTTGTGCACCACCGGCTGGGTGGTATTGCAAGGCATCGAAAACGGCATCGAACGCTGGTCGAAACGGTTGATGCCAACCTTGGTGTTACTGCTGGTGGGTTTGATCATCTACATGGGCACCCTGGCCGGCGCCAGTGACGGCTTCACCGTTTATCTGGTACCGGATTTTTCTCAACTGAGCGATCCATCGATTTACCTGGCTGCCATGGGGCAAGCGTTTTTCTCGCTGTCGATCGGCTTAGGCGGCATGATGATTTACGGTTCCTACTTGCTGCCGGGCGCCAAACTGGGGAAACTCAGTCTGTCCGTGGCGGGCCTTGATACCCTCATCGCATTTCTCGCTGGCTTACTGATCATTCCTGCGCTGTATGCCGGTATCGAGCTTGGCGTCACCGTCACCAACGGCGATGAACTGATCGGTGAAGGTCAGCTTATTTTCGCCGTCTTACCACAGCTATTTGCCAGCATGGGTGCAGTTGGTCCATTTGTCGGCTTTGCATTCTTCACCCTGCTCAGCATCGCGGCGCTCACCTCGACCATCGCTCAGGCAGAAGTGCCAGTTTCGTACCTGATTGAAGAAAAAAACCTGAACCGTAAAAAAGCCACGTTGCTGGCACTGGCAACCATCGCCGTATTAGCCTTCAGTCTAGTGATCTTTTTTGAGCCTCTGTTCGGTTGGGTAGTGACAGCAGTAACCCAGTTCCAGTTACCGATTTCGGGCATCTTCTATCTGCTCGTGGTCGGCTGGCTATGGCGAAAAAGTAACCACTTACACACCATCGCGCAGGGCAGCTTCTGGCTGACCGCTTTGCGCTGGCATTTGCGCTATATCTGTCCTGTGTTGATGACGTTGGTGTTTATAAATACGGCTTTTTAGCGTCTATCGGCGCTGGCTGTTAGTGGCTTCGCCACGGCTGTTTGCCGACTCGCTTCGGGTGTCGGCGGCTCTTGAGCGCAAAAAGCCATGGCGAAGCCACAAATAGCTTGCTGTTAACTGCGGTTGGCAAATTTCTGCTTTAAAGCATCGGCGACGCGATTGTCGACAAAGCCGGTGACATCGCCGCCATGCAGCGCGACTTCTTTCACCAGAGTGGAGGAAATAAATGAGTTTTCTTCCGCCGGAGTGAGAAACACACTTTCCAAATCCGGAAACAATCGGCGGTTCATGTTGGCCAGTTGAAACTCGTATTCAAAATCCGATACCGCACGCAGGCCGCGCACCAGAACCGTGGCTTCCTGTTCTTTGGCAAAGTTAACCAGCAAGCCGGAAAAGCCGACAACGGATACGTTATCCAAGGTCTCAGTTACTTGTTGCGCCAGAATCACTCGCTCCTGCAACGAAAACAGTGGTTTTTTACTCGGGTTTTCGGCAATACCGACCACCACATGCCGAAACAGCTTTGCCGCACGCTCGATCAAGTCATAATGCCCATTTGTAATTGGATCGAAGGTTCCCGGATAAATGGCTTTACTGTGCATGGTTGCCTCGTGTCACGTAATTTTCGCTAAAGAGTACACCTTATTGAACGGCTGACTCAAACGCTAATTCAAAATTAAGGGTGCGAACACACCATAACATCAGTAAAATAGAGCATAAATTTGCCACTATCGGACGATATGGAGCATCCATGAATTCAGCATTTTATCAGCAGTTAAGCGAACAGCTCGAAGCCACCCGCAACGAGGGACTGTATAAGAAAGAACGTATCATTACCTCTGATCAAAGTTCAGAGATTACCGTTAACGGACAGCAAGTATTGAACTTCTGTGCCAACAACTATCTGGGTCTGGCCAATCACCCGGATCTCATTGCAGCCGCTAAGAAAGGTCTGGATGAGCACGGTTTTGGTACCGCGTCAGTACGATTCATCTGCGGTACGCAGGATATTCATAAAGAACTCGAACAGAAACTGAGTCACTTCCTGGGCACTGAAGACACCATCCTTTACTCATCTTGCTTCGACGCTAACGGCGGTTTGTTTGAAACGCTAATGGGACCTGAAGACGCCATTATCAGTGACGAATTAAACCACGCCAGCATCATCGACGGTATCCGCCTCAGCAAAGCTAAGCGTTATCGCTACAAAAATAACGACCTGGCCAGCCTTGAAGAACAGTTAAAGCAGGCCGACGCTGATGGCGCACGATTTAAGTTGATCGCGACTGACGGCGTATTCTCTATGGATGGCGTTATCGCCGACCTTAAAGGCATTTGCGACCTCGCCGACAAGTACGACGCGCTGGTGATGATGGACGACTGCCACGCAACCGGTTTCTTAGGTGAAAACGGCAAAGGAACTCACGAATATTGCGACGTCATTGGTCGCGTTGACATTATTACCGGTACTCTGGGTAAGGCATTGGGTGGCGCGTCTGGTGGTTACACGTCCGGCAAGAAGGAAGTCATCGACTGGTTACGCCAACGTTCACGCCCTTACTTGTTCTCGAACTCGGTTGCGCCGGCTATCGTACAAGCGTCTATCAAAGTTTTGGATATGCTCGCGGACGGTCACGAGTTACGCAGTAAACTGTGGGACAATGCTCGTTATTTCCGTGAGCAAATGACCGCTGCGGGCTTTACCTTAAGCGGCGCTGATCACGCCATTATCCCAGTGATGATCGGTGATGCGCGACTGGCTTCTGAAATGGCGGACCGGTTGTTGGAAGAAGGCATTTACGTGATCGGTTTCTCCTTCCCGGTAGTACCTAAAGGCAAGGCCCGTATCCGTACCCAGATGTCTGCTGCACACACACGTGCACAGCTGGATCGCACCATTGAAGCCTTTACACGTATCGGTAAGGACCTCGGCATTATTTAATGCCGGGCCAAGGAGAAGTTATGAAAGCGTTAGCGAAGCTGCACGATAAACCCGGCATCTGGATGACCGACGTTGATAAACCGGAATACGGTTACAACGACATCCTGATTAAAATTAAGAAAACCGCGATTTGCGGTACCGACGTGCACATCTATAAGTGGGATGAGTGGTCACAGAAGACCATTCCGGTGCCGATGGTCGTTGGCCACGAATACGTTGGCGAAGTAGCAGCCATGGGTGAAGGCGTGCGTGGTTTTGAAATTGGCGACCGCGTCTCCGGTGAAGGTCATATTACCTGCGGCCATTGCCGTAACTGCCGTGCCGGCCGCCGCCACTTATGTCGCAATACCTACGGCGTAGGTGTAAATCGTCCCGGCGCATTTGCTGAGTACCTGGTGATTCCGGCTGATAATGCCTTTAAACTGCCTGACGATGTCAGCGATGACATGGCCGCCATCATGGACCCCTTCGGGAACGCCGTGCACACTGCGTTGGCGTTTGACCTGGTGGGTGAGGACGTGCTGATTACCGGTGCTGGTCCTATCGGTATCATGGCGGCAGCTGTCGCTCGTCACGTTGGCGCACGCCATGTCGTCATCACCGACGTTAATGAGTTTCGTCTGGACCTTGCCCGTAAAATGGGCGTTACCCGAGCGGTTAATGTGGCTGAGCAAAAGCTCACCGACGTGATGGACGAACTGGGCATGAAAGAAGGTTTCGATGTCGGGCTGGAAATGTCAGGGGTACCGTCGGCGTTTTCACAAATGTTGGCGACCATGAACCACGGCGGCAAAATTGCCATGTTGGGTATACCGCCGGAGAATGTCGCCATTGACTGGAACCAGGTTATTTTTAAAGGCTTGGTGATCAAAGGCATTTACGGACGCGAAATGTTTGAGACCTGGTATAAAATGGCGAGCCTGCTACAGTCAGGTTTAGATATTTCACCGATTTTGACACACCAGATGCACGTCGATGACTATGAACAAGGCTTCGAAACCATGATCAGCGGGCATTCCGGCAAAGTGATTTTAAACTGGGATTAAGCGACGCCTGCAGGAGGCTTTTTGGCACAAGAAATCAGTTTACTCGACGCCCATCAATTATGGGCGTCAGAGCAACCACCGGTATTTGTCGATATCCGCGACGGGCAGTCCTTTGCGCTCGGTCATATACCGGGTGCACAGCCGCTTAATAACGACAATGTCGCCGAGTTTATCGATCAAACTGACGCCGATACCACGGTCATCGTTGTTTGCTATCACGGCATCAGCAGCCAACAGGCGGCCGATGTATTGCAGCAACACGGCCTCAACAAGGTGTTGAGTATGCAGGGAGGCTTCACCGCCTGGCAAACTCAGTTCACCACCGATATCGAGACGAGCTAATGCCCATGCGCAGATTACTGACCTCTACCGACAGTGAATTCATCGGTCAGCTATACCAGTATCTGCGCCAGCACGGCATCCCCGTCAGTGTTACTGAGCAAGGTCAGCAATTAGAACTCTGGCTGCACCAAAGTAGCTACGAAGCCGCAGCCAAAGAACTGATTCAGACCTTCAAAAATAACCCGTCAACGTCACAGACAACGCCATCAAAAGGTCAGACACGCTCATCATTATTGTCGGATCTGTTGCGCAATACCGGCTGGCTGACCCGTGTCACGGCGGGTATCGCGGTACTGATGTTCTTGCTGCTCAATATGGCACCGGAAGCGATACTCGGAAGCCTCCGCATCAGTCATTATTACGATGCCTACCCGTTTGCGCAGCCGTGGCGATTTTTAACACCGGTACTGTTGCACTTTTCCTTGATGCACTTGGTATTCAATGTGTTCTGGTGGTGGTATCTAGGCGGCCGCATTGAGCGCTACCTGGGAACCTCCTGGCTACTGGCCTTATTGCTGTTCAGTGGTGTTACCGCTAACGTCGCACAATACGCCGTCAGTGGTCCCAACTTTGGTGGCTTATCTGGCGTGGTCTACGGGCTGCTCGGGTTCTGTTGGATATACAGCTTCGGACGCCGCACTGCCCTGTGGCTCCCGCCCGGGTTAATCGTTTTTATGATCGGCTGGTTGTTGTTAGGGTATACCGGTGTGCTCTGGGTCAATATTGCCAACGAAGCACACCTGGCGGGTCTGCTCTCGGGCTGCCTCGCCGGTTTTGTCGTGCGGGTACTCAATCCGACACCAAAGCAGCCGCTTTACTGATAAATATATTTGGTGAAGAGCACTTCCTGTATTACCGGGTTACCGGTCTCTTCGCGCATCAGTTCCTGCGCTTTTTCCAGACACTTTAAACGCAGTTGATCGCGTCCGGTCATGGTTTTTATCTGCCGCTCCGGTGCCGAGCTTAAAATGCGAATAAACGCATCACGCAGCAGTGGTGCATGATGCTCAACAACCCCCACATATTGGGGATCGGGCACCATGACTTCGATAGCGACACGAATAAAGCCAAGCCGGTAGTCATTACCTTCTTTAATAAAATTGGTGGTGATATCCGGTTCAAAGCCATAATAGGACACATTACTCTGCCAGGCTTTTACCGGTGCCGTCATCATCAGCATGAGGGAAACGGCCATTGCTATCCCTAGTTTTCTCATTCGCTGTTATCGCCTCTCATCTTGGTGCTGTTATGCTACTGCGTATCGCCTGTAGCTTTGCTATGATACTGACAGGACTTAATTAATTAAAACCCATATGGATCTTCAATTCCCTGTTGCTCAGCCATGCCAGTGGACTCGCCCTGATCGTCTGAGCATCCCCGCTGCGGCGAAAGAATGGCTCCTCGAGGAAGGTTCGCTAACACAAAAGCTGAAACAACACTGTCAGCAGTTTACCGTCGAGCTCATTGGCCAGCAAGCAGCGCCCATTTTTGACAGCGAGTTTGAACTGTTTCGCCGGCATCATACCCGTGTCCCTTTCGAAGCCACGGTACGCGAAGTGCTGCTGTGCTGTGACGGCAAGCCCTGGGTGTTTGCCCGCAGTCTTTTCCCTGTATCGGCACTGCAGCATAAAAACCTAAATTTATCCTCGCTGGGCTGCTCGTCACTCGGGCAGTCGTTATTTGATCAAGCGGATCTGTTACGCAGCCCTTTCGATGTGACACGGCTGGACAGCTCGCATCCGCTCGCTAAACTTAATCAGACACTACACGGAAAAGCACATTCGTTATGGGGACGCCGCAGCCTTTTTCTTACCGCAGGACAACGCGTGCTGGTCAGCGAACTGTTTTTGTCGCCTTTGCCCTTTTATGGTCGGCAGAATAACGGGAGTCAAGATGAATAAATTGGATGCCTATTGGCGCTTAATGCGGGCAGACCGCCCTATCGGTACCTATTTATTAGCGTGGCCTACCGTCTGGGCATTACTGATAGCCGCCGATGGCTACCCGTCACTGAAAGTATTTGTACTGTTTATGGTGGGTACGTTTTTAATGCGCTCGGCCGGTTGTGTCATCAACGATTTTGCGGATCGCAATCTCGACGGCCATGTGCGTCGTACGCATCAACGACCATTGCCGGCCGGCGAAGTGACTCCGACCGAAGCCGTGTTGGTGTTTGCGTTACTGCTATTTGCCGCGTTCATCATCGTGTTGCAATTTAACACCCAAACCGTGATGTTAAGCTTTTTTGCCGCCGGCGTTGCCGCCTTGTATCCGTTCTGCAAGCGCTGGACGCATCTGCCACAAGTGGTACTGGGGATAGCCTTTAGCTTTGGTATCCTGATGGCATTCAGCGCGCAGGACGCGAATCAATGGTTTATTGCCGGCGTCTTATTCATCGCCAACGTCATCTGGACGGTGATGTATGACACCGAGTACGCGATGGCCGATCGAGAGGACGACCTGCAAATCGGTATTCGCAGCACGGCAATACTGTTTGGCCGCCACGATAAACTGATCATAGGCCTGTTACAGCTCATCACGCTGTTGTTGCTCGCTTATGTCACTCATTGGTTCGACTGGAGCTGGCCTATTGTGCTGGCGTTGCTGATTATCGTCGGATTATTCGGCTATCAGCAGTGGCTGATAAAAGAGCGCGAACCCAGCAAGTGTTTTCGCGCTTTTCTCCACAATCATTATGTCGGCATGAGTTTCGCCATCGGTCTTGCCTGGCACTACTGGTTTATTTAGTATTATCGGTCTTACCGGTTTCCACCAGCAGTTGTTGTACCGACTGACGAATGGTTTGTAACACCGGTGGATCGATAAGTTCATCAATAGCGTCACTCAGCTCACCAATGGCTGGAGCCGCTATTTGCTGACCGTCATCATTCACCTGTAATAGTTCCTGCGCCTTGAGGCTGGCGATGAAGGTGGTCATCACCTTCTTATCGTAAAACTCCGGTGCGTTAATGCCGTGAATGGCGCTTAGCCGCTCGGCCAGAGTAATCGAATGGCGTTCCAGTTCAGCCCGCTGAATCGGTTGTGCCTGCTGCAACAATTCCAACACAATACTGTAGCGTTGCAGCGTTTCGCTGGCACTGCGCGCCAGCAATTGCAGTTGCATCCACTGTGCCGATTCGCGCGACGCCATATGCCAGGTTTCGCCGTTTTGTGTAACGAGATCCTGACGCTGAAGTTCTTCGATAACAGCAGCAACCCAGAGCGGCACATCGTCAATTTCATGGGATAAAAACAGTTCTTTTTGCAGCATCGGATAAATTTGCTGCACGCGCTCTGCCAACTGCGCCGTCGTCTGCTGCTTTTTGGCCACCATAATCGTCGCAACGATACCGGGAATGATCATTAAATGCAGAATATTATTACGATAATAGGTCATCGCTATCGCATTAACGTCCTGTAGCGAGATAACCTGCCCCATAGTATCGTCTTGAACGCTAAACTTACCGGTCCGCTGTGCCTGTTGCCATAACGCTTCCGCACTGTCCGAGGGCACGTTAACTTCGCTGGTATAAGGCACTTCACGTAATACACCCTGATAAACTGACAATTGTTGCAGTAGCTCTTCCTTCGTCAAGGCATGATGCTCAGAACTCAAAATCGCCAGCGCTGTCAGGTTGACACTGTTGGCGGCTGCAGCGTCATTGATTCCACGCATAACAGTCTCTGCCAGGCGGTTCACGGTCGGCGTGAGCCAGTTCGGACGCTCAGGTTCTTCCGCGCCACGGGTTATCGATGCCTGCCAATCGGTCACCTCCTCATCCAAAAAGTTTTTCAGGTCAATTGGCTTGCCAAAGGTAACGTAACCCTGGCCGAAGTTGCGCAGTTTACGCAACGAACCAAGTACCTGCCACATGGATTCCTTTTCTTTGCTTTTTCCTTTCAGCTCTTTCAGGTACGTGGCAACTTCCATAATGTGCTCGTAACCGAGGTAAACAGGAACCAACGAAATGGGACGTTGCTGGCCACGTAACATACCCTGCACCGTCATCGCTAACATACCGGTTTTTGGCGGCAGCAGGCGGCCGGTACGTGAGCGCCCACCTTCGCTGAAATACTCGACCGGATAGCCTTTTTGAAACAGCCAACATAGGTATTCACGGAAGACCGCGGAATACAATTTATTGCCGCGGAAGCTGCGCCGGATGAAGAACGCACCACCACGGCGGAATATGCCACCCACCGGGAAGAAATTCAGGTTAACACCGGCCGCGATGTGAGGTGGCACCAGGCCTTCTTTATAAATCACATAGCTCAGTAATAAGTAGTCCATATGGCTACGATGGCAAGGCACGTAAATAACTTCGTGCCCCTGCTGCGCCAGCTTACGAATTCGGTCACCGCCGCGCACATCAATGCCGTTATAAATTCGGCTCCACATCCAGGTCATGAATCGATCCAGCACGCGCACCAGAGTTGAGCTGTAATTTGCCGCGATCTCATTGATGTAGCTGAGCGCCTTTTTGCGCGCTTCCTGCTCAGACACTTTATTGCTGCGCTGCTCATCGGCAATGGCTTTTTTTAATGCCGGCGAATGGATCAGCTCCTGCATCAATTGGTTGCGGTCACTGAGCTTAGGTCCGGCCACCGCGTGTCGCATACGAACAAAATGAACCCGCGCCACGCGCGCCAATTTATGCGCTATCTTAAAATCACTGCCACTTTGCCGCGCCATGGTGCCGAGGCTGACACTGCGTGAGAAACGGCACAACACCTGCCGGCCGGAAAACAGTACCAGCCAGAACTTGCGCAGATGTCCCGGATTGTCCAGATCACCGGTCATCGCCGAGCCAGCTCGTGCCTCCTGACCCGGTTTGCGTCCCCAGAAGATACCGACCGGCAATAGCTGAATGTCCAGCTCTGGATCGGCCTGGTGAGCTTCGAGCAGTTCCTGAAACTGTCCTATCGCTCGTTGAGAAGAATCAGAATGGGTTTCTTCCAGATACATCACCCGCGCAAATGACTTACCGTTAATGGTTAGTGGCTGCTGCGGATCCGGCAGCGACTTACTGGCTGCGGCCCGTTGCAAAATGGAAAAATCAGCGCGTGAGGTTGAGCGCATCACATAAACGATGGGCTTATCCTTTACGCTCGCGTCACCAGCCTCTGCCTCATCGGCGATCGCAATAAAACGCGTTAGCCAGCGTAAAGGGTGTTTTATAACTGCATAAATCCAACTCTGATTAGCCATTCGATTCCCGAGCGTAAAGCGTTTAAAACAGTAGTGAACGGTAGAGTATACAGGATCTTGGGCAACGACAAAAAACACACAAAGAAAAATTCTTGCCAAATAAAAATACCTGTATATACTCACAGTATACTGTACGAATAAACAGGTACTCTTATGCGACCATTAACACCACGACAATCCGAGATCCTTGAATTAATTAAGGACAATTTGCAGGCGACTGGCATGCCCCCTACGCGCGCCGAAATCGCAGCGAAATTAGGATTTCGCTCAGCTAATGCCGCAGAGGAGCACCTCAAGGCGCTGGCTCGTAAGGGCGTCATTGAAATACTGCCAGGCATGTCACGCGGTATTCGTTTGGTGGCCGACGATTTTGAAATTGAAGAGGGTCTGCCGCTCATCGGGCAAGTGGCAGCCGGTTCGCCGATTCTCGCGCAAGAGCATATCGAAGGCCACTTTAAGGTCGATGAAAATATGTTCTATCCCGCTGCCAACTTTCTGTTGAAAGTGAACGGCATGAGTATGCGTAATATTGGCATTCTGGACGGCGACTTGTTAGCGGTTCACAAAACCGAACAAGCACGAAACGGGCAGGTGGTTGTCGCCCGTGTCGAGGATGAAGTTACGGTTAAACGATTTGAGCAAAAAGGTCGAAAAGTGCTACTTCATCCAGAAAATGAGGAATTCTCGACCATTATTGTCGATTTATCCTCTCAAGTTTTTGCCATCGAGGGCTTAGCTGTCGGTGTTATTCGTAATGGAGCATCACTATGAAGTTTCAGCATACAACCAAAATACATCACCCCGGCCTGTGGCAAAGTGCCGGTCAAACAGCCTCCCAACAGGCGGCGGTTTCATCGGTCATCGCATCCGAGGCTACCTTTAATCCGACTAACGACCAGCACGCGGAAGTTGTTGCTGCCTGTGTAAACGGCGAGTCTGAGAAATGGATAACCATCGTGGGCGGCAGCCGTGAATTTATTGCAGAACTGCTCGCGGCCGGCATTCCAAAACAGCGCATTCGCTGGTTGCGCACAGGCGATCACACACAGCGTGAATGGGCGCTTGAGCAAGCCACGCTTGCAGGCACCAGCGCGGTGATTGTTGGCTGGTTGGACGGACTGGAGCAACGCTTTTGTCAACGTATTAAAATGGCCTGCCGCCTTAGTCAGACAAAAAGCTTCCTGTTTGAAGAAGATACATTATTCCCTCACCTTCACTGAGCCCCATCTCAGTATCCCCACCATTGGATAATGTATCTAGGCTACCCTCGGGTAGCCTTTTTTTTACAATTTTGATTATTTTTCAAGCAATCGGTAAGATTGATCTGGATCTTTGTGTGTAAATTCGTTAATAAATGATACTACCCAACTATATAAATTAATATAACAACGAAACTACAACAAAGAGTTGGTAGAGAAAGTGATTTCTGGGGAGAAGCTGTTCCTTTTTCTGCTTACCTCTTTGTTCTTCATCGCCCGCACGTGTTTTTACAAAAAGCCGTGCTAGAAGAAGAATAAGAGGAGAAGTCACGTGAAAATGAAGCCGCTGTTGGCACTACTGGCTTTGTTTGGGTTTTCTGCGCAAGCCCAAAATCGCCTCAATCTGACGGAAGGTGTCACCGACGTCAGTAACCGTGTCTATGACCTCCACATGACCATTTTTTATATATGTTGTGTCATTGGAGTTATTGTCTTCGGCCTGATGTTCATTTCTATGATTCGTCACCGCAAGTCAAAAGGACGAGAGCCTGCCAAGTTCCACGAAAGTGTGAAGGTCGAAATTGCCTGGACCATCATCCCCTTCCTTATTTTGGTCGGCATGGCAATACCGGCGACATCTACCCTGATCGCGATGGAAGATACCAGCGACGCCGATGTCACTGTACAAATTACCGGCTCGCAATGGAAATGGCATTACAAGTACTTCGAACATGAAGTTGAGTTTTTCAGCCGCCTCGCGACGCAACAGGAACAAATTCAAAATAAATTTGAGAAAAGCGAAAACTACCTGCTAGAGGTGGATAATCCGCTGGTCATCCCTACCGGTAAGAAAGTTCGCTTTCTGGTCACGTCTGACGACGTGATTCACAGTTGGTGGGTGCCGGATTTTGCGGTCAAAAAGGACGCCAACCCCGGTTTTATTAACGAAGCCTGGACGCGTGTCGAGGAGCCCGGAATCTATCGCGGTCAATGTGCTGAGCTTTGTGGTAAAGATCATGGCTTTATGCCTGTTGTTGTCATCGCCAAAGAGCCCGCTGAGTATCAGAAATGGGTTGAAGAAACCGAAGCCGAACAAATTGCCGCACGCGAGCGTGAGCAAGAGTTACTGGACATGGAAATGTCAATGGATGAGCTGATGGCCATGGGTGAAAAAATCTACAACAGTACCTGTGCAGCCTGTCACCAGGCAAATGGCCAGGGTATTCCAGGCACTTTCCCGGCACTCGCCGGCTCCGGCGTTTCAGTCGATCCGGAAGCTCGCGATCAACACATTGATATCGTTGTCAACGGTGTCCAGGGTACTGCCATGCAGGCGTTTGGCCAGCAGTTGAGCATGCAGGAACTGGCAGCGGTTATTACCTATGAGCGTAACGCTTGGGGTAACGACACCGGCGACACCGTGCAAGCGGCAGATATCAACGCAGTAATGAACCAATAAGGAGACGGTGATGAGTACAGTTGTGGACGATATCCATCACGAAGAACACCACGATCACAAGCCGTCGGGCATTACTCGTTGGCTGTTCACCACTAACCACAAAGACATCGGTTCGTTGTATCTGTGGTTTAGTTTAATCATGTTTTTCATTGGCGGCGCGATGGCCATGGTCATCCGTGCAGAGCTGTTCCAGCCTGGTTTGCAATTGGTTGAACCCAATTTCTTTAACCAGATGACCACCGTGCATGGCCTGATCATGGTTTTTGGCGCGGTCATGCCGGCCTTCACTGGACTGGCAAACTGGATGATTCCAATGATGATTGGTGCGCCGGATATGGCGCTGCCGCGAATGAACAACTGGAGTTTCTGGATCCTGCCATTTGGCTTTGCGATTCTGCTGTCTTCGTTGTTCCTGGAAGGCGGTGGTCCTAACTTTGGCTGGACATTCTACGCACCGTTATCAACCACCTACAGCAACGATTCAACAGCGCTGTTTGTGTTTTCCATGCACATTTTGGGTATTTCATCCATCATGGGCGCAATTAACGTTATCGTTACCATCATGAACATGCGCGCGCCCGGCATGAACTACATGAAAATGCCGTTGTTCGTCTGGACCTGGCTGATTACCGCCTTCCTGCTGATCGCAGTGATGCCGGTGCTGGCCGGGGCAGTCACCATGGTGTTAACGGATAAATACTTTGGTACCAGTTTCTTTGATGCGGCAGGAGGCGGTGACCCGGTCATGTTCCAGCATATTTTCTGGTTCTTCGGTCACCCTGAAGTGTACATCATGATTTTGCCGTCTTTTGGTATCATTTCGGCCATCATCCCGGCCTTTACCCGTAAACGACTATTCGGTTATGCGTCGATGGTTTATGCCACCGCATCCATTGCCATTCTGTCGTTCCTGGTTTGGGCACACCACATGTTTACCACCGGTATGCCGGTGTTCGCCGAGCTCTTCTTCATGTACTGCACCATGCTGATCGCCGTGCCGACCGGGGTTAAAGTGTTTAACTGGGTGGCGACCATGTGGCGCGGAGCAATGACCTTCGAAACACCGATGTTATTTGCGCTGGCGTTTGTCATTCTGTTTACCATCGGTGGTTTCTCGGGTCTGATGCTGGCCATTACGCCAGTTGACTTTCAGTACCATGACACCTACTTCGTGGTGGCCCATTTTCATTATGTGCTGGTTACCGGAGCCGTCTTCTCGATCATGGCGGCGGCCTACTACTGGTTACCGAAGTGGACCGGCCATATGTACGATGAAACCCTCGCCAAACTGCACTTCTGGACCTCGCTGATCTCGGTTAATGTGCTGTTCTTCCCAATGCACTTTGCCGGCCTGGCGGGCATGCCTCGGCGGATTCCGGACTACTCGGTGCAGTTTGCCGATGTTAACCAAATCACCAGTATTGGCGGCTTTGCCTTTGGTTTATCGCAACTGATCTTCCTGTGGTTGGCGATCAAATGTGTTCGTGGTGGCGAGAAAGCGGCGGCTAAGCCCTGGGAAGGTGCTGAAGGGCTTGAATGGACGGTGCCTTCACCAGCGCCTTACCACACGTTCGAAAAGCCACCTAAAGTGGAGTAACAGCCATGTCTGACTCGCAACAACGTGCAAACAACGCGACCATCGTTAAACGGCTGCTACTGACCGTTGCCGGGATGTTCGCTTTCGGTTTCGCACTGGTCCCTCTGTATGACGTGTTTTGCGAGGTAACCGGCTTTAACGGACGCACAAAGAACGAAGCGGTCGCGGCTGTCCACCAGGAGGTGGACACGTCGCGAACCGTGACCGTGCAGTTCATTACTCGCAACGCGAAAGGCATTCCCTGGAAATTTGAACCCTCGGTGAAGCAAGTCAAAGTACACCCCGGTGAAGTCCGTGTGGTTAACTTTTTGGCGGGCAACCCTACCGGTGGAGACATGGTGGCTCAGGCGATTCCATCGGTAGCCCCGGCGGAGGCATCGTTGTACCTCAATAAAGTGGAATGTTTCTGTTTTAATCAACAGCCGCTTGCAGCCGGTGACGACACCGAAATGCCAATGCAATTTTATCTCGACCCGGAAATTCCGGCTCACATCACTACATTAACACTGTCATACACGCTGTATGATATGACAGCCGATGCGACGGCTGAGACATTAGCTCAGCTACAATCATCAGAATAAGGAAACGTCGTTATGGCAGAGAATCAAAGTTATTATGTTCCTGCTTCCAGCCCCTGGCCCATTATTGGCGCCATCGGCTTAGGGCTTATCGCCTGGGGTGCAGGAAACACCGTTATAGACATGACCAATGAACAAGATGGTTATGGTAGCACCGTGCTTATCGCGGGCATTATCGTTATGGCCGTAATGCTGTTTGGCTGGTTCCGGGATCAAATCAATGAATCCATGCAGGGCCTGTACAACGAGCAGCTTGGTAATTCTTATAAACAAGGCATGAGTTGGTTTATCTTTTCCGAAGTCATGTTCTTTGCGGCGTTTTTTGGCGCCTTATTCTATGCCCGGGTAATCGCTGTACCATGGCTTGATGGCGCCAGCAATAATGCCATGACCGCCGAGGTATTATGGCCGCAGTTTGTTGCTCAGTGGCCATTGACGAAAACCCCCGGAGGTACTGAAACCGAAGCGATGGGTTGGTACGGTCTACCGTTGATTAACACCGTCATTCTGGTGGTTAGCTCGGTCACCTGCCACTTGGCGCACGTTGGCCTGGAAAAAGACAACCGTAAGCAACTGACCGCCTGGCTGGCCATCACCATCATCCTTGGTTGCATCTTCCTGTACTTCCAGGGAGCCGAGTACATTCACGCGTACGAGCAGCTTGGTTTAACCTTGCAGTCCGGTATTTACGGTAACACCTTCTACCTGCTGACGGGCTTCCACGGCATGCACGTAACACTTGGCACACTGATGTTGATCATCATGTTCCTGCGTGTGCTAAAAGGTCATTTTACACCCGACAATCACTTTGCCTTTCAGGCGACCAGTTGGTACTGGCATTTCGTCGATGTGGTGTGGATTTGTTTGTTTGTTGTGGTTTATGTGATTTAACCGTAAACAACTCGCGCCTCTTAATAGGGGCGCGGGTTAAGCGGTAATAGCCCGCTGTAAGCAGCGATGATTAAGACCAAGAGAACCAAGGCTGCAATTCCTACCCGTTTACCCAGGTAATGCGTCATCGGTGGTTTGTTGGGGTCGTTTCGAAGCATGACAAACAGTGCCCGAAACAGGTTAAACACCATATAGAGCAGTAGCGCAACGATAATGAGCTTAAAAATTGCTAACATAAAAATTCCTGTAATTGCCGGAACTCTTACTGTGCTAGCTGTGGCAGTAATGGTCAAGTTAGGATTTTGGCAGCTCGAACGTGCCGCCGAGAAAGCAGCCCTGTTTAACGACTATCAAGCGTATGCCGAGCACAGTGAGTCTCGACCGGCTGCCAACCTCAATTTACTGGAGCGACAGCCAGAACGGTTTGAAGCCGTTACGGTCAGCGGCGAATTCGACCCACAACGCTACTTTCTTATCGACAACCAACTGCACCAACGGACACCCGGTTATCATGTGGTTGGCTTGCTGAACATCGCTAATCAGGAGCAGCAGGTGGCGGTAAACCTTGGCTGGATAGAGGCACCTACATTGCGCTCCGAACTACCCGATATTCGTCTGCCTTCCGGAACCGTGTCATTCACGGCATTAACACAGTATCCGCAGGAAAACGTGTTTATTAATGATGTTCAGGAACAACCTCTGGGTATTTGGCCACAGCGTATACCGGAATTTGTGCCGTCAGCTGTTGCTGACAACTTTCAGCTCGACATCGCGCCCTTTCTATTGCTGCTGAGTAAGAACGCCTCATTTGGCTATCTTCGCGACTGGAAACCCAATGTGATGCCACCTGAAAAGCATCAGGCCTATGCGTTGCAATGGTTCAGTTTAGCGGTTGCAGCGTTGGTGATTTTTACAATTGCTGTTATAAGAATAAATAAACAAAAACAAGAGGAGTAATCATGAGCTCCCTCAATCGCTCACGACGAACACTGATCATAGTCCTGATAGCCTTCCTATTGCCGGTTATTATCGCCTGGATCATTCTCGATCAACATTGGTATCAAGCCGGCACCAATAAAGGCACTCTATTAGCTGAGCCGGTTACCCTGAGCCAGGCCGATGAGCTGCCCGATGGCTGGAAGTTGGCTTATATTGCGCCCGAACAGTGTCAGGAGCGCTGTCAAAATGTGCTCTTTGTGATGAATCAGATTGACGTTGCCCTGGGCAAAGACACCGACCGTGTCACGCCGGTGGTACTGACCAACTCAGCGGCAGCCGACGTACGAGAATTTCACTCCGAGTTTCATTTCACACAACTGCAACAACCACAGCTCATCGACCAGCTGAACGGTTTACCGGCCAGCTCTTTGTTTATTATCGACCCGTTAAACAACGTCATGCTTTACTACCCTTCACATGACGATCAGCAAACCATGATTCTGGAAGGCAAGAACGTCCTCGCCGACCTGAGAAAATTATTAAAACTATCGAGAATAGGATAAAGGGTATGCGTACACTTGTAAGAATCAGTGTGGTTCTGGCGTTCTGCGTTATCGTACTCGGCGCGTTTACGCGCTTAACGGAAGCTGGACTCGGCTGTCCTGACTGGCCCGGCTGCTATGGCTTTTTATCTGTGCCTTCAAAAGCAGAACATATCGCGCAGGCAGAAGCATTGTATCCCGATGCACCGGTGGAAAAGGACAAAGCCTGGAACGAAATGATCCATCGCTATTTTGCCGGCGCGCTGGGTTTGATGATTTTACTTATTGCTGTCAGCGCGTGGTTTAAAAAACGCGTGCCGAGCCAAAAGCCGACGCCGGTCAAGTTACCAACGTTATTATTGGGGCTGGTTATTTTTCAGGCGGCACTGGGCATGTGGACGGTTACCATGAATCTGCAGCCGCTGATTGTGATGGGACATTTACTGGGCGGTTTTTCCATACTGTCGCTGCTGTACTTGCTGAAGCTGAGGTTAGAACCCTACCGGGTTGGCGGCGGCGATCCCGAGTTACGACGTTACCGCGGCTTGGCGCTGTTCACTCTGTTTGTGGTGCTGGGTCAAATTGCGCTGGGTGGCTGGGTGGCAGCCAACTATGCCGCGGTTGCCTGCACCGAGCTACCATTTTGTGAAGGCAACTGGACCGCTAACCTCGATTTCAGCGGTGCATTCAGTATTCCTGAAGCCTCCACTTATCAATTTGGCGCACATGACTACGATGACCGCATGACCATGCACATTGTCCACCGCTTTGGTGCGATCGTAACGACGTTAGTCGTCGGGTGGTTGCTGTTTAAATGTTGGCGCAAAGCGGTTTCTGGCTTTTTCCGCCAATCGCTGGTTGTTATCGGATTGTTATTAATTTTGCAAATTGCGCTCGGTGTGAGTAACGTAGTCTTTAGCCTACCGCTTTGGGTAGCTGTATCCCATAATGCTGTGGGAGCACTGTTATTGCTGTCTCTGGTCGCACTTAATTACAACTTGTCCAGAAAGGCTTGAAGGAGTTCACTATGCCAGCTTACGTTGCATCAAAAAAACTACAACAACGCAGCGCGCCATGGCGAGATTATCTCGAATTAACCAAGCCGCGGGTAGTCGCGTTACTTTTATTAACCGCGGTTGTCGGCATGGCTCTGGCGCAGACCGAATGGGTGGCGTTGAGTGTGCTGATACCGGCGTTGACAGGCATTGGCCTGATGTCGGCAGCCGCTGCCGCCATCAACCACCTGGTAGACCGTCATATCGATGCGAAAATGGCTCGCACGTTGCGTCGACCGTTGCCTCAGGGCAACCTGTCGCCATTTAAGGTATCGACCTTTGCCAGCATCATCGGGTTACTGGGTTTTGCCACGCTGTACGTTTGGGTCAATGCCTTAACAGCCTGGCTGACTTTTGCCAGTATGGTTGGCTATGCGGTCGTTTACACGATGTTTTTAAAGCGCGCCACACCACAAAATATCGTTATCGGAGGTCTCGCTGGGGCAGCCCCTCCGCTGTTAGGCTGGACCGCCGTTACTAATGATATTCACGCCCATGCCATTTTATTGGTGATGATCATATTTACCTGGACGCCACCGCATTTCTGGGCCTTGGCCGTACACCGTGAACGGGACTATGCACGAGCCAAGGTGCCAATGCTACCGGTCACTCACGGCATAGAGTTCACTAAGACCTGCATCCTGCTGTATACGGTATTGCTCAGTGTGGTTTGCTTTTTGCCCTATTTGGTTGGTATGTCCGGCGTGATTTATTTGGTTGGCGTGAGTGTGCTTAATGCCATTTTCCTCGGCTACGCCTGGAAGCTCAAGTACGCACCCAATAAGAAAACCGCATTTAATATGTTTGCCTTCTCTATTTGGCACCTAATGCTGCTGTTCGTCATCCTATTGGTCGATCATTACGTTTAGCCACAACGAGAGAGCCGTTTATGCAAAAAGCATTGATCGTGATTGCCGCCATTATCGCCGCTGCGGTAGGCATTGCCACTTATCAATTCTGGCCTCAACCGCAGCCAGAGGCGTTGGTATACAACCCTCCGCGTGCGCTGGCGCCGTTCCAGATTGAGTCAACGGCAACCCAGCAAACCATCGATAATGACGCTTTAAAAGGCCAATGGACCTTGCTGTTTACCGGCTACACCTTTTGTCCGGATATTTGCCCGACCACACTATCCGACTTACAACGTATCCTGCCGGAATTGCAGCAACACACCGACCAACCGGTTAAAGTCTGGCTTATCTCAGTCGATCCTAAACGAGACTCACTGGAACGCCTGACTCAGTATACCGGCTATTTTGGTGACGCTTTTGTTGGTGTCCGCGCAGAGCACCCACAACTGTTTCCGTTCGTGCGGGATCTCGGTTTAATGTACTCGATACCGGAAGAGGACGAAGAGAATTATCTGGTTAATCACAGTGCAGCGATCATTCTTGTCGACCCTGATGGTAATCGTAAAGCAATATTCAATGCCGACCATAAGCCGGGCGAAATTCCCGTTGTTGACATGCAACAGTTAAAACGAGACTTCGCCATTATTGCCGATTAAGTGTGATCAGTCCGGCCAACTGCCATTGCTGTCCGGGCGAATAAAGGCCGCCGAAAACCAATAGTATGCCTGACCGGTTTTATTGGGCGCAGTGCAGTTGATGCGCGAACGACCAATGGCTAGGTCAGCACTCGGCGTCACCGAAAACACCCGCTCTGACAACCACTCGGGTTTTAGCACGTGTGACCCTTGATAGCACTGCAAGGCGTGTTTTTGCAGTGTACTCACTGAGCTCAACGTGACCGTTAATTCGGGGCGCGTTTGTTGATGCTCAAGCAATGGCTCCTGCGGTGAGTACTCTGCCACCGGCATTGCCAGGCTATTGAGCTTGGGCGCCAGCGTCTTCAGGTTCGCGTAAATACCTGAGGCTGGAAACCGGGTGATCGCGGTTGGGTCACTGTAAGGACTCCATGGTCCGCTATGCTGAGCAAAACCCAGAAAGCCCCACTCATCCAGCAATGCCTGCAAATCTGCATCGTATTCACCAAACGGGTAAGCAAAATATTTCGGCTGCGGCCCTAATTTCTCGTCGATGGCTTGCTGTGCGCTCAGGACATCGTAGCTCATGCGCTCACGCCATTCGGTTTCACTTTCCCCGTCCTTACGGCGGATCAAGTGAGCGTGTGTCTGGCCATGGTTAACGATGGTTGCGCCTTGCTCCTGAATGGTTCTGAGCTGCTCCCAGCTCATATAGGCGGAAGGACTTTGTTGCATTAAATCGGGATTAACAAATACCGCGTAGGGCATATCGTATTGTTTTAGCAGAGGTGCCGCGTTGTCATAGACGTTGTCGTATCCGTCATCAAAGGTGATCACCACCGCTTTTGCCGGAAACGACTCGCCGCTCTCAATGCGTTGATGAGCTTCTTCTATCGGCAGCACGACAAAATTATTGTCTTTTAAATACTTGAGGTGCTCTTCAAAACGCTCAGGAGCAATTGACGTTACCGCGGGCGTGTCTTCAGCCACATGATGATACTGGAGTATCGCGATACTGTTATCGGTCATCTTATCGCTGTTTGCAACGGACTCCTGAGAAGCCGTATCCCCGCAGGCCGAAACCAATGCTGTGGCCAGCACCAGTGATTTAAATTTCATGCTACACTCCAGATTTTGCTGTCAATGGGGTAATACCTTGTCGTCAACGTTGCTGCGCTTTCCACTTGCCGATCACAAGAAAGTTTTCGCCATCGCCCTGCCGATGATTTTATCGAACATCGCGGCCCCCATGCTTGGCTTGGTTGACACCGCTATCATAGGGCATTTACCCGACGCTATCTACCTGTCGGCCGTTGCGATTGGCGCTATGGTGGTGAGCTTTATTTTCCTGTTAGCCGTGTTTTTGCGCATGGCGACCACCGGCTATATCGCCCAGTCGTTCGGCGCAAATGATCGAGCGGCGCAACGTCAGCACTTTAACCACGGGCTGTTGCTGGCGGTGCTTCTGGGTAGCGCTATTGGCCTCGGCTCCCCCTGGATCATTGATTTTGCCATGTGGATAGTGCAACCCGACACTCAGTTGATCCCGCTCGCCAGCGACTATATCGGTATTCGTTTATGGTCGGCGCCGGCGGCGCTGATTACCCTCATTACGCTCGGTGTGCTACTCGGACGGCAGCAAAGCGGACGGGCGATGTGGCTGGCGATCATTACCAACGGCGTCAATGTGGTGATGGATGTGATATTGATTCTTGGACTGGGTATGAATGTTAAAGGCGCCGCCTGGGCTTCCTTCAGCGCCGACTATGTGACCGCAGCGGTTGGCCTTTATTGGTGCGCGCGAGCGCTCAACTGGTCGCCTACCAGCATTCACATCAAATTTAACGCCTTACGTCAGTATGCCAGTGTCAACGGCAACATCTTTATTCGAAGCCTGGTGCTGCAGCTGTGCATGGCGACGATGACAGGTTATGCCGCCCGCTATGGTTCTACCGTCGTCGCCGTGAATGCCGTGCTGATGCAGTTTCTGATGCTGATTTCGCTGGGACTCGACGGTATTGCCTATGCTGTTGAGGCGCTCACAGGAGCCGCTAAAGGCCAACGTAATCCGCACAAAGTGGCCTATTGGTGCCGGCTTACACTGCTCTGGTCGTGTATTTTCGCGATTGCTTACACACTGCTGTTCTGGCTGTTCGGGCCAGCCATCATTGGCCTCATCACAGATATACCCGAGGTGATTACCACCGCGGCTCAATACCTGCCGTGGATTGTGCTGCTACCGTTGATCGGTCATTGGAGCTACTGGTTTGACGGTGTGTTTATCGGTTTATCGCTCAGTAAAGGCATGCGCAATACCATGATTTTGGCAGCGGCGTTTGGCTTTTTACCGTTATGGTGGCTTGGGTTGCCGCTACAGAACCATGGTTTGTGGATGGCTCTGAGCGGCTTTTTACTCATGCGTGGGGTATTTCAGGCCCTGTGGTTACGGCTGCGCTGGCGCCAAATCATCTAACAAGATGACCTGCGGAGGTAAACCACCACCGGCTGAATCGGTTGCCACTATGGTGTAAATACCTTCTGCAGACAACGTCAGTGCCACCGGACCAATGGCGGCGTCTTTCGTACCCGTTGCGGTAACGGTTGCAAAGTAGTCGCCCGGCGTGACCTGAACATTACCGGTACTGACTAACGCATCCGCATCAAAGGGCACATCGCTGAATACCGGCTCCGCGTCACTGATGTCATCGGTTTCGGTCAGGTAGATATCAACATTACCCGCTGACGGCGATGCGTGCACGATTTGCAACTGTGCCGCAGTCGCAATCCGGCGACGCTCTTCAGTCAACACCTGCAGATTAATGTTTTCCAGCGCGCCCACCGCATAAACACTGTAGCTGGTGGCTAAGGCTAATGGCAGCTCAACATCATCAAACACCACTGGCGAACCACCTGCAGCGGCCACATCGACTAAGTAATCGCCGGCCTCAACATTCAAATAGCCCGCTACCGAACCAAAGGCTAAATCTTGAATTTGTGCTTCACTGGCATTATTCAACGTCACATCGACGTTTGGCGCGTCAGCCGAGGCGTGCACGACACGTACGTCACTGCCGGCATTCGCATCAGGCACCACGAGGGTTTCCTCACCGGTTGAAATTTGCAGCGTCACTGGTGAGTTACCGGTACTGACATTATTCGTCGCCGCGATGATATAGTCGCCGCCATCTGCCAGACTCACGCTACCAGAGTCGTAAACCACCGTCGTTTCACCGGCCGGTGTTAAGCGCACACGGTAATCGCCGGCAGGGACTTCTACCTGGCCACTGTCGTCCGCGTATTCCAGGGTCACTGCCGGTGATGCACTGGCCAACTCTTCGTCAGGAGCCGTCAGATAAACATCAACCGTTGGCGCACCATAAGCCGCGTGTACAACTTGAATGCGGCTTTCGCCATCAGCTACTGCAGTGACTGGGTTTGACAGCACCAGGGGTTCAAGCGTCTCGTCACTGACATCACCGATGGCAAAGATTTCGTAGCGGGTATCCGCGGCAAATTCAAGATCCGCCGGGCCAATCACATCCGCCGTACTTTGATCCGGTAAAATACCTTGTACCGTGATGGAGTAAGTCCCCTCATCAAGTTCCAGTACATTGGATGACGCATGGTAAGGCACATCTTCTAGAACCGCGTTACCGTCCGCCAAAACATTAACATTGGGCGCGTCAGCAGAAGTGTGGTGCACGCGCACATAGGTTGACTGAACCTCGGGCTCAGGCGGTGGCGTAACGGTGGTAGTATCATTGTCATCATCATCCAGCCAACAACCTGACAAGACAACAAGGGATAAAGAGAGTACACTGAGTTTTGTGATTCCTCGCATAATAATTTCCTCGTAATGATTAGGGCAAATATCACTACGCAGGAGATATGTGCGAGGGATCACATTATTTTAACATCAAAAAATCGAACAAAACATCAAGTTGTATAGCGCCAAACTCTAGTAATAAGAATGTTCGCCACGCTCATGTTCAGTGATATCGCGCACCCCGGTGATTTCATTCGGAAAACGCTCTTTCAGCTCTTTTTCAATGCCGTTCTTAACCGTGACATCAATCATGCTGCAACCATTACAGCCGCCGCCAAACTGTAGAATTGCTAAACCGTCGTCAGTAATGTCATTGACCATGACGTGACCACCGTGGTTGGCTAACTGCGGGTTAATTTCCGCCTGAATCACGTACTCAACACGCTCAATTAACGGCGCGTCATCAGCAACTTTTTTCGCTTTAGCGTTTGGTGCTTTCAGCGTCAGCTGTGAACCCAGCTCCTGCTCTTCAAAGTCAATCACGGCATCTTCTAAAAACGGTGCACTGCCGGAGTCAACGATGGCGTCAAAGCCATTAAAGGGTAACCGCTCATCATCCGCTTCGACCGAATCCGGCGGGCAATAAGATACACCACACTCGGCATTCGGTGACCCTGGGTTAACCACAAACACACGAATGCCTGTGCCTTCGGGTTGTTCCGCCAGGAGCTTACCAAAATGTTGTTGTGCCGCTTCGGTAATACGAATCATTCTGCTCGCCTCTTGCTATACCTGAGTAAATTACTAGGGTATAGTCTACCTGAATATCATCGATGTGGCTAGTCACCCTGGTTGTAGATCAGCGCCCACCCGTCAACCGTTTTGGCGCCCTGTTTTCGCAACGCTCGAGCGGCCGCCGTCAGCGTCGCTCCCGAG
Source organism: Idiomarina sp. OT37-5b (assembly GCF_002968395.1). Taxonomy (NCBI): domain Bacteria; kingdom Pseudomonadati; phylum Pseudomonadota; class Gammaproteobacteria; order Alteromonadales; family Idiomarinaceae; genus Idiomarina; species Idiomarina sp. OT37-5b. The sequence goes on along the minus strand of NZ_CP027188.1, from coordinate 187,177 downwards.
CTGATCAAGTCATCAAGCACAGCAACTCTCAGTCCGCTCGTATCAACCGTGCAATGCAGACTCTTAGCATGCTGTCGCCAACGCTGCTGGCGCCCGAGTTGCTTCTGTTTGGCTAGCGGCCGAATAACGCGCAATGCACCAGCCTGATAAGGGATCTTCAGATAGCTTGCCAATTGTTGCGCCAGCAAACCCGTATGATGAAAACCCCGCTGTTGCCACACCTTCGCCGTCGTCGGTACAACCACCAGTAAGTCCGGCCAGGATTGCTGCTCGTTTCGGTAACAATGGATCAGGTGTGCCGCCAGCCAGGCCGCAAAGGCGCCCGCCAAGTGCACCTGGCCACCCGTTTTATAGCGATAAATTAACGATTGAGTGAGCGGTGTCCAGCGTAGGGGAGCAAACCAATGTGCGGTCAACTCACGTTCCTGCAATGAGGGAAAATGAGCCAAATGTTTCACACTGCGCGGGTACCATCGTGGCAGCGCAACCGCACAATCATCGCAGATACCATGCTCGAGTACGCTGTGCATACGACAGAGAATACAGGCATTGGCACCGATTCTATTGGCGAAGCCGCTGATTGACGCTAGCATAGCACCCCTATAACTCGGACAAGACAGGCGACTATAGTGAGTATTTGGACTTCAACACAAGGTACAGGCACGGATATTGTTGTCATCCATGGCTGGGGAATGAATGCGAATGTTTGGCAACCACTGCTGCCGGAACTGACCTCACAGTTCAGGGTTACCCAAATTGATTTACCAGGTTTCGGGGATAGCCATTCGTTAACCCTAAGTCCGTCGCTGGAGGATATCTGTCATGACATTCTGCCATCACTACCGCAACAATTTCATGTTCTAGGGTGGTCATTAGGGGGACTGGTGGCCACGCAACTCGCCGTCCAATGCCCGCAGCGTGTGCTGTCTTTAGCAACGGTTGCCTCGTCACCTTATTTCATCGCAAACGACGACTGGCCCGGCATTAAACCGGTGCTGCTACAGCAATTTCAACGTTCACTGAGATCCGACTTCAAAGCCACCATTGAACGATTCATGGCCGTGCAGGCAATGGGTAGCCCGCATGCCAAGCAACTGATCAAACAGGTTCGTCATTGGGTATTTGAAAAACCGATGGCCAATACGGAGAGCTTAAAAAACGGTCTGTCATTGCTGCAACAAGCCGATCTAAGGACTCAGTTAGCTGACATCCAACAACCATTTATGCGCTTTTACGGCCGACTTGATAGCTTAGTTCCGGTTGCCGTTAGTGACTTGGTGCAGGCGCTGGCACCGCAGTCTCAACAACACGTGTTTAACCACTGCGCCCATACGCCATTCGTATCCGCCAGCATACCGTTTGCCGAACGCTATCGCCAATTCCTGAGCGCTGTCTAGCGCTGACACCGGGTGCAATAAACGGTACTGCGTTGGCCCAGACGGATTTCTTTCAGCGTTGCCTGACAAACCATGCAACGCTTGCCACCCCGCCCGTACACCATCAGTTGTTGCGCGAAATAACCGGGCGAGCCATCAACGTTGGTAAAATCCCGTAACGTTGTGCCCCCTTGTGCGATAGCATCTTGCAAGGTTTGCTTAATCAGCGGCACCAATTTTTGATAACGTGCCCGGCTGACCTGACCCGCCTGTCGCTTCGGGTTAATACCCGCTTTAAACAACGCCTCATTGGCGTAAATATTACCAACCCCGACCACCACATGATTGTCCATGATGAAAGTCTTAATCGCCTGTTTACGCCCCCGCGATGCCGCAAACAAGTAATCGGCCGTAAATGCCTCCGTCAGCGGCTCCGGCCCCAGCCGCGCCAACAGTTCGTGCGAACTGACATCGTCAGCACAAAACAGTAAGGCGCCAAAGCGGCGCGGATCATTCAGCCTCAGTACCTGCCCATCTTCGAACTCAATCTCGATATGATCGTGTTTTTTCAACGAGGTGGTATTCGGCACTACCCGCAACTTACCGGACATCCCGAGGTGCAATAACAAAGTGCCGACAGCAGTCTTCAACAATAAGTACTTGGCTCTGCGGGTCACCGCTTCCAGCCGCTGACCGCTGACCCGCTGAACCGTCTCCGGCACCGGCCAACGCAACCGCGCATCGTGTACTCTAACCTGTGTTATCAACTTGCCCTCAATATGAGGGCTGATGCCTAACCGACTGACTTCAACTTCTGGTAACTCCGGCATACTTAGTTCCTAACGTCCTAATAAAGCCTCTACAGCAACATCGACCGGCTCAAACACCCGATCCTGTTGCGGCAATTTAATTAACAGTTTGGGCTCTGAATACAGCTCGATTCGCGCCTGCTGGTCACCCTCAAAATACAAATAAACGTCGACAATCTTCGCTTCCGGCTGCAACGAGGAAGGTATCATCCGCAAGGACTGCCACGTCTCAGCCAACGCCGCAGCCCGTTGTTTGGAAATCGCGCACACAGGAACACACACCCAACCGTCCGGCTGACGCTCAATCACCTGATCATCGATATGAATACTCAATAACCTCATTTCGGCAGGAATCAACCCAACCACCTCAACGCTCGCCGGGTTTTCGGTCAATGCCTGCCGGTTGCCGGGGAGCACGAAATAGAGCAGAAACATGATCAACAACACAACATAAACCAGCACGTTGTTCCACGCCCGTTTACTCATCGTAACGCCGAAAAAGGTACGTTTTTGTTCTCGTCTCATGAAACACCCATAAAGCGCTTGTCGATATCGCCAGAATAACCTATATTTCGGCTCCCGTAAGCGTCCGTGATATTGGTAATCTGATATGTCCGCCATCCCTCAGCTTGATCACATCTTAGATAGCCTCAGTGACAAAGGCTATTGCATCGTGCCAAATTTTTTAGCGGAATCCCTATCACAACAATTGTATCAGCACGCCCAGGCAATACCAGAACAGTACTGGAATACCGCTGCCATCGGCCGCGCCACACAGCAGACCGTTAATACGATGGTACGTAACGACCGGATCTTGTGGCTATCCGCCGAACAAGCCGTCGAAAACACCTATCTTAAGCTGATGGATGAGTTACGCACCGAACTCAATCGCCAGCTGTTTCTCGGTCTATTCGACTATGAATGTCATTTTGCCCATTACCCCAAAGGGGCATTTTACAAGAAACATCTGGACGCCTTTAAAGGACGCAGCAATCGACGCCTGACGACAGTGATGTATTTAAACGAAGACTGGCAGGAGCAACACGGTGGTCAACTGGTGATCTACGGCGATCGCGGCGAGATCCTGGAGCAAGTGACTCCGGAGCGAGGCACCCTGGTGGTGTTTCTTAGCGAGAAGTTTGTTCACGAAGTATTGCCCTCCCACCGCGACCGCCTCAGCATCACCGGTTGGTTCCGTATCAACGCCAGCATCTCAGGCATTGTCGACCCACCGCGCTAAGCAGAATTTTCAGGCACAAAAAAACCGGCCAGAAGCCGGTTTTTAATTTTCTGTTGGAAGCCTAAATTACTTGATTTTAGCTTCTTTGAAGATCACGTGCTTACGAACCACTGGGTCGTACTTTTTGATCTCCATTTTTTCTGGCATGGTACGCTTATTTTTATCTGTGGTGTAGAAATAACCAGTACCAGCAGATGACACCAAACGAATCTTATCGCGCATAATATCTGTTCCTTACACCTTGATACCACGGCCGCGGAGATCCGCTAATACCGAGTCGATACCATTTTTATCGATGATACGCATACCTTTAGTAGAAATGCGCAGCTTAACCCAACGCTTCTCGCTTTCTACCCAGAAGCGGTGAGATTGTAAGTTTGGTAAAAAGCGACGCTTAGTCGCATTGCGTGCGTGCGAGCGGTTGTTACCGACTACCGGACGCTTACCTGTAACTTGGCATACTTGTGACATGTCTTTACTCCAAAATTGCTGCAAGCTCGCCTGTCGCCCAATTTGACCTTGCCTAGAAATCCGAGGGCGCATTTTATACAGCAAACAGGCCCGCTAATCAAGCTAAAACGGCGGTTTTTTGATCCTTTCCGATCATTCGCGGCGAATTCTACGCTAAATCCGCTCAATCTTCCAGCGCTTTCTTTGGTTAGTGAGAAACAAGGTGGTGAAGCAGTAACGCTCTTATCAGCTTGAAGGGGGGCTGAGCCAGGAACCGCTTCAAGCACGTCCGTGTGGCTTGTGTCCGGGCATCCATGCCCTCCCACATTCCTGCCTCAGCCCCCCTTCAAACTGCTACGCGTTACTACTCCACCACCTTGGCTCTAACTGCCCGGAAGCCTAGAGCAAGGAATGGAAACATGCGTGTTGGGTTGTGGGGGCGCGACTCAGAAATGTGGGAGGGCATGGATGCCCGGACACAAGCCACACGGACGTGCTCGCAGCGGTTTCTGAGGCGCGCCCCCAAAGTTCAGAACAAAGCACAACCGACCTGCCTGAATCTCCTACAACAGCCCGCGTTCGGCGAACGAGACAGGGTCGCCGCTGCCGATGATAAAGTGATCGAGTAAGGCGACGTCGACGAGGCTGAGGGCTTTTTTCAGGCGTTCGGTGACGCGTTGGTCGGCTTGGCTGGGTTCGGCGATACCGGAGGGGTGATTGTGGGCAAGGATAACCGCGGCGGCGTTGTGCTGCATGACCATTTTCAATACTTCCCTGGGGTATACCGGTGCGGCGTTAATGGTGCCGTGAAACATTTCCTCGTAGCGCAGCAGGCGATGTTGGCTGTCCAGTAGCAGGACCACGAACACCTCGCGTGATTGGTGGCGTAGCTGGGTAGTCAGGTAATCTTTCACCATGGCGGGCTCGGTGAAACCATCTCCACGCTTTAATTGCCATTGGAGATAGCGTCTCGATAGCTCCAACACAACTTGCAACTGATTGACTCTGGCCGGGCCGATGCCGTGATATTTGAGTAATTTCTCCGCCGGCGCGCACAGCAAGGGTCCGACGCCATCAAAGGTTGCCAATAATTGCCGTGAATAAGACACCACGTCTACCCCTTTTTGTCCGCTACCGAGTAAAATCGCAATCAGTTCAGCATCACTCAGCGCCGCCGCTCCCAATTGCTGTAGCTTCTCCCTTGGGCGCTCTGTTTCCGGCCACTCCTTCAATTTCATCCACCTGACTCCTGTTACCGATCAAACCTCCAGTATAGTCTGGCTCTACCCTGTTACTCGGGAGCATGTTATCTTTACAACTCTTTACCCAAACAATGGCGAGTTCGTTTTGGCGATGCAAACCCTGCACAATAAAAATATTTTGCTTGGCATTTCTGGTGGTATTGCTGCCTACAAAACACCCGATCTTGTAAGGCGTTTAAAAGAAGTGGGCGCTAACGTACGTGTTGTTCTGACGCGGGGCGGCGAAGCCTTTGTAACGCCTTTGAGCTTACAGGCTGTGTCGGCAAATCCGGTCAGTAGCGACTTACTTGATCCTACAGCCGAAGCCGCGATGGGCCATATTGAATTGGCGAAATGGGCCGATCTGGTATTAGTGGCTCCGGCCAGTGCTAACGTTATCGCGCGGCTGGCAAATGGCTTTGCCGATGACTTATTGACGACCCTGGCACTGGCAACGCCGGCGCCGATTGCCATCGCACCGGCGATGAATCAGCAAATGTGGGCAGCACAAGTGGTGGCAGAGAACGTGCAACGCCTTAATGACCGTGGCGTGCATATCTGGGGACCGGCCAGCGGTTCACAGGCCTGCGGAGATGTCGGCGCCGGGCGCATGCTCGAACCGCTGCAACTGCGCGATCGGGTCGTTGAACTGTTTGACACCCATCGCACCAATGTTTGGCAAGGCACCCGGATAACCATTACCGCCGGACCAACCCGCGAAGCCATTGATCCGGTTCGCTACATCAGCAACCACAGTTCCGGTAAAATGGGCTATGCGCTTGCCGCGGCAGCACAGCAATTAGGCGCTGAGGTTACGCTGATTTCCGGTCCGGTGACTTTGCCATCCCCACCAGGGGTTAACGTCATTCACGTTGAATCCGCTGAGCAGATGCTTGCAGCGGCTCAAGCGCAGACGATGGATGTCTTTGTCAGTTGTGCAGCCGTTGCGGACTATCGCCCTGCGGAAGTTTCACAGCAAAAGATCAAGAAAGAGCAAAAGGGTAACGACGCACAACTGACGTTGGTAAAAAATCCAGATATTTTGAAGACCATTGCAACGCAACCACAACCGCCGTTTTGTATTGGTTTTGCCGCAGAAACCGAAAAAGTCAGGCAACATGCGCTCGATAAACTGCAACGCAAGCAGCTTAAACTGATTGTCGCCAACGACGTCAGTGACAAGCAGATTGGTTTTAACAGCGATAATAATGCCGTTACGGTCTATTGGCAGGATGGTGAACAATCCTTTGCGGCGCAGAGTAAACAGAATTTAGCTAACGCTCTGAATGAGCTGTTCGCGCAACATTACTTTAAGAACAAACCGTAAGAATAACGAGGAATGTGAATGGCACAGCAAAAGCGTAATCGTCGTGAGGAAATTTTACAGGCGCTTGCCGCCATGTTGGAAACCAGTCCCGGTCAACGCATTACAACCGCAAAACTGGCGGCCAGCCTAGGCGTTTCGGAGGCGGCTTTGTATCGCCATTTTCCCTCGAAAGCCCGTATGTTTGAGGGTTTAATTGAGTTTGTTGAAGATACCTTGTTAACTCGCATCAATTTGATCATGTCTGAGGAAAAAGACACGCTGGTGCGCTGTCAGGCGATTTTACAGCTATTGTTGACTTTTGCCGAGCGTAATCCGGGCATCACCCGGGTCATGACCGGTGATGCATTGATGGGCGAACACGATCGCTTACGCGGCCGCATCGACGACTTATTCAATCGTATCGAGGCACAACTTAAACAGGTGCTACGAGAAAAAGCATTGCGTGAAAAGCAGAAGTTTACTATCGACGAAGGTGTGTTGGCGAATATGCTGCTGAGCTTTGCCGATGGCAAAATTGCCCAGTTTGTAAGGTCTAACTTTAAACGCCTGCCTACTGAGCACTTCAGTACCCAGTGGCAGTCAATTGCACAGCAATTATCGTTAAGTTAATCGCTCTCGGTTTTCCGGCTTCGACTTAACAGGTCAATCGCCGCCTGCCGCGGCGATTTGCCGGCGTAGAGCACTTTGTAGATTTGTTCACAGATCGGCATTTCGACGCCACTGCGCTTTGCCAGGGCAACCACTTCGCGGGTGTTGCGATAACCCTCTACTGCCTGACCGATTGACGCTAACGCTTCGTCCACCGATTTACCCTGACCTAACGCCAGACCAAAACGACGATTACGCGATTGGTTATCGGTACAGGTCAGGATCAGATCGCCTAACCCGGCCATACCAGTAAAGGTTTCGCTTTTAGCACCTAAGGTAAGACCCAGTCGGGTTAATTCAGCCAGTCCACGAGTTATTAGCGCGGTCCGCGCATTTGCCCCAAAGCCAATGCCATCCGCCATGCCGGCACCTATCGCAATGACATTTTTTACGGCACCGCCTAACTGTACACCGATGAAGTCATCATTGGTGTAAACCCGGAAGGATCGTTCGCAGTGGAGCATTTCCGAAAGTTCATCGACAAACTGCTCATCGGTCGATGACATTGAAATTGCGGTCGGCAGGCCTTTTGCCATTTCGATGGCAAACGTTGGCCCGGACAGCACGGCCAGCGGATGATCAGTACCGAGCTCTTCCTCAGCTACCTCATAGAGTAAGCGGCCGGTTTCGGGCTCAAGTCCTTTCGTTGCCCAGGCGACCCGGGCATGATCCGCTAACAGCGGCTTGATGTTGCGAAGCATTTCGGCAAACGCGTGACTGGGTACCACCACCAATACGTTGCGCACGCCTTTTACCGCCGCGGCTAAATCATCCGTTACCTGCAACGATTCAGGAAACGGACACCCCGGTAGGTAATGGGCGTTTTCATGCGCCTCGCGCATCGCCGCAACCTGGGTTTTATCCCGCCCCCAAAGCGTTGTCGTAATGCCTTTGCGGGCAAAACAAATAGCAAGGGCGGTCCCATAAGAGCCCGCCCCTAATATTACAACGTCTGCTTGTTTCATGAACGTCTTAAGCGCGGCGCTTACGCGTCCGCTTGAGCTTGGTTTTGCTCAGCTTGTTGCTGCATGTGACGAGCAAAGATAGCGTCAAAGTTAACCGGTGCAAGGTTCAGTTGTGGGAAAGTCGCACGGTTAACCAGGCTAGAAACACACTCACGAGCGTAAGGGAACAAGATGTTCGGGCAGAACGAACCCAGCATGTGAGCCAACTGGCCGTCTTGTACTTCTTCACCGATAGTAAAGATACCAGCCTGGTGAACTTCACACAGGAACGCCACTTCATCTTCAACCTTGTTGGTTGCCGTCAACGTCAGTACGACTTCGTAAACACGATCTTCGATTTTCTCGTGCTTTACGTTCAGGTCAAGTTTCAGGTCTGGTTTCCACTCTTTACGGAAAATCGCAGGTGAATTCGGTGCTTCAAAAGAAACGTCTTTGGTATAAACACGTTGGATAGCAAACTGCACTTGTGGTTGTTGTTCGTTTTGGGCAGCTGCGCCATTTGCTTGCTGTTCTTCAGCCATGATGTTACTTCCTATTACTTAATGAACTTATAATGTCGGGTTACGTCGTCAGACTGTACCGAATTTTTTTAACAAAAACTACTTTCCGGATGCCACAGGCAACTTCTCGTTGCGCCAGGCGTTCATACCACCCGCTAACACAGCTACCTTTGTAAAGCCTTGCTGCGAAAGTTGCGATGCCGCTCCACGAGCGGTCGCACCTGAGTTGCATACAACTACAATGGGGGCATCTTTATACTTTTCAATCGCCGTCACGCTTTTTTGCTTAATTTGATTCGCCGGTAACGACTTAGCACCGTGGATATGCGCTTTACGAAACTCATCCTGGCTACGAATATCAACAAAGACACCGTTCTCTTTGTTAACCCATATGGTTGCCTGATGCGTTGACAAGTCTTTAACCGGTGAAGATTTTGAGCGAATCCAGGTAACGATAAGTGCCACCAATAGAACCACCCAAAGACCGCTCATAAAAGCGTTTTGACGAGCAAACTCAAGAATTTCCTGCATAATATAAATTGCTTTCTGTTGAGGTGTGCGAATTTCAATAAGGCTCCAAAGTATACCTGTACAAATTTCAGTTGCCAGTAAAATCTTAAACGGATGCGAACACCCTCAAAATCGCGTAAACTAACAGGCTCGAGTTGTTCCAAACGCGACAAAGGATGAATTTCATGAGCCAAGGCAAAAAACCGTTAGTTTTGATGATTTTAGATGGTTGGGGTTATCGCGAAGCCGCTCCCGACAACGCCATTACAACGGCTAATACTCCAGTCATGGATAAGCTTTGGCAAAACTACCCCCACTGTCTGGTTGATGGCTCTGGTGGTGCCGTAGGTCTGCCTGCCGGTCAAATGGGCAACTCCGAAGTCGGTCACGTTAACCTGGGTGCCGGGCGCGTAGTTTTTCAAGATTTCACTCGTATCTCAAAAAGTATTCAGGATGGCGATTTCTTCCGTAATCCGACCCTGGTCGACACCGTAACCGCGGCCGTTGCTGCCAACGGTGCCGTACATATCATGGGTTTGCTTTCCCCGGGTGGTGTTCACAGCCACGAAGACCACATCATGGCAATGATCGAACTGGCCGCACAAAAAGGCGCGAAAGCGATATACCTGCACGCATTCCTGGACGGTCGCGATACACCGCCAAAGTCGGCTCGACCGTCCATTGAACGTATCGAAGCCCTGTTTGAGCGTCTGGGCGTGGGTCGGTTTGCCAGCCTTAGCGGACGCTTCTATGCGATGGACCGCGACAATCGCTGGGAGCGTATCGAACAATCTTATAACGCTATCTATCATGGGCACGCGGCCTATTCTGCCGTAAACCCGTTGGAAGCTCTGGCCGCAGCCTACGAACGCGATGAGAGCGATGAGTTTGTCAGCCCGGTCACCATCGGCGAGCCGGTCGCGATCAACGATGGCGATGCGGTTTTCTTCATGAACTTCCGCGCTGATCGGGCCCGCGAAATGACCCGCGCTTTTACCGACGACAATTTGGACACCTTCGAACGTGGCGTGCGTAAGAAGCTCAGTGGCTTTGTTATGCTGACGGAATATTCTGATGACTTAAACGCGGCCGTAGCCTTTCCTCCTGAGCCGCTGAATAACGTGTTTGGCGAATGGCTGGCCAAGCATAATAAAACCCAGTTACGCATTTCAGAAACGGAAAAATACGCCCATGTCACCTTCTTCTTTAGCGGTGGCCGGGAGCAGGAGTTCGACGGCGAACAACGTGTGCTCATCCCCTCACCCAAGGTCAAAACCTACGATCTACAACCTGAAATGAGTTCGGAGGCACTTACCGACGAGCTCATCAAAGCCATCGAAAGCGGTGAATTTGATGCCATCATTTGCAACTACCCGAATGGTGATATGGTGGGTCATACCGGCAACTTTGATGCGGCGGTCAAAGCCTGCGAAGCCGTCGACCGTTCTGTCGGCCGTGTCATCGATGCGCTGCAACGGGTTGGTGGCGAAGCCCTGATTACCGCAGACCACGGTAACGCTGAGCAGATGAACGACCCCAACACCGGGCAGGCACATACCGCTCATACCAGTGAACTGGTGCCGTTTATCTATGTCGGCCGCGAAGCAACAGCACGCGACGGTATTTTGTCGGATGTGGCACCAACCATGTTGCACCTGATGGGCATGGAGCAACCCGAGGAAATGACTGGCAAGACCTTAATGCAACTCAAGAGCGACTAGGCCATCATGCGTTTGCCCCGCAACCTACTTGGCTGTCTTGCGTCGGTATCGCTGTGGCTGATATCGACCGGGGCAAACGCTTGGCTACAATCCACGCCGAGCGAAGCAGAGAAAGAACGCAAACAGGCCGAATTAAACGCGATTCAGGAGCAAATAGCGGAGCGTCTGGATACGCTGAAACAGCGGCAACAACAACTCACTCGTAGCGAACGTGAGCTGCAGGAACTTGAACAAAAGACCGCACAATTGGCCAGACGCCTGCAACAGACACGTCGCGAACAAGCCGAGTTACAACAGCGCATTGATGCAAATCTAAGCCGACAAAGCGAACTGCAACAACAGCAGAAGCAGCAGGCCGATGCGCTCGAGCAACAGGTCGCCAATGCCTACACCAACGGCGAACACGACTTTTTAAAACTACTGCTGAATCAGCAGAATCCCGCCGATATCGAGCGTATGCTCAGTTACTATCACTATTTTAACCAAGCTCGTATTGAACAAATCGAACGCTTAAAAGCGGTCACGCGGGAACTGAGTGCGCTGCAGCAAACTCTGGAGCAACAACACGAGGCATTAGCCAGTCTGGCGGAGCAACAACAGCAGCAACGAACCGCGTTACAGCAACAGCAGGCGGAACAGGAAACGCTGTTGGCCAAGCTGCAACAACGACAGCGTTCTGATCAGGCTCGCTTGCAGCAATTAGAGCAAAGCCGGGAGCAATTGGAACAAGTCATTGAAGCGATTGAACAGGCGCTCAAGGCTGATGTCCGTCTGGTCGGTTTAGAGCCGGTTAAATCTCGCTTACAATGGCCAACGCAAGGCCGCGTGAGAAAACTCTTTGGCCAGTCCCGTGAGGGGCCACTGCGCTGGAAAGGCGTGATGATCGAAGGCGCAAACGGACAGGCCGTTCGCACCATCGCCGACGGCCGGGTATTATTTGCCAACTGGCTGCGCGGCTTTGGCTTAGTCACCGTCATTGACCACGGTGAAGGTTATATGAGCCTCTATGGGCACAACCAAACGTTATTAAAAGACGTTGGTGATGAAGTTAAGATGGGTGAGGAAATTGCGCTAATGGGTCAGTCCGGAGGTCGCTCGGATGCAGCGCTTTACTTCGAAATCCGATACCGGGGCAATGCACAAAACCCAACTCGATGGATTAACTAGTATGCGACTCGGTTGGTTATTGCTGTCTATCCTCGCTTTAATCGTGCTCTTTTCGGCAACAGTCGAGGCCGCTAAACAACCGGCTAAAATTGCCATCATCATTGATGACATGGGCAACAGTCGTGCCGATCTTGACGCCGCGCTGTTACCCGGCCGATTAACCTTTGCGGTGTTGCCTTTTACCCCTCATGGCCGCGCCTTTGCCTTGCGCGCCCACCATCAGGGTAAGCAAATTATGCTGCACGCACCGATGCAGGCCGTTCGGGGCAACCGTCTAGGCCCTGGCGCGTTAACCACCGAAATGTCGCTGCCAGAGATCAAACTTGAGTTGCAGCGGGCGTTAGACGATATCCCCTATGTAGCGGGCGTCAATAATCATATGGGTAGCTACTTTACTCAGGTTGAAGACGCCATGCAGGCGGTTATGGAGACGTTGCAACACCGGCAACTTTTCTTTATCGACAGTCGCACCTCTGAGTTTAGTGTCGCCGAGCAAACCGCCCTGGACTTTGGTGTCCCAACCGCACACCGGCACGTTTTTCTGGATAATGACATCACTCCGGAGTACCTCGAACAGCAATGGCAATTACTGCTGGATGCGGCACTGAGTCAAGGGCACGCGGTGGGCATCGGGCATCCCTACCCCGAAACGTTGGCGTTTCTAAAACAGCAGATTCCGCGCTTGAAACAGCAAGGGATAGAGCTGGTGTTTGCCAGTGAACTGGCCACCGAACAACCGGGGTTATTACCCCGTCGCGTCTTCCAGGTCAGTGAGTAAGATCAACGCCTGATCACGATCATCGCCACACACCTCACGGTCTGCAGCAAACTGTTCACAGACAGCCGGACGATCCGGGTGACCAAAGAGTTTGCATAGGTTGTTCTCATCCAATTGCACGCAGCGCACACCGGCCGGCTTGCCCGCGGGCATGCCGGGAATGGGTGAGCTTATCGACGGAGCAATACAGCATGCGCCACAGCCCATTCGGCATTGCATAGGAACTCCTTACTGCAGATATGAAAAAGGCGCTGACAATGCAGCGCCTTTTAACAATACGTTTAGTGATTACGCCATTGCTGTGCGTAGCTTCTTCATCGCATTTTGTTCAAGCTGACGGACACGTTCCGCCGATACCTGATATTTGGCGGCTAAATCGTGCAAGGTGGCTTTATTGTCCGTTAACCAACGTGACTGCACGATGTCCTGACTGCGTTCGTCCAACTGACTCATCGCCGTAAACAGCTTTTTCTGAGTATGAGCTTCGTAATCTTCCGCTTCAATTTCTTCTGCCAGATCAGAACGTTTGTCTTCAAGATACATGGCCGGCGTATAATTACTGCCTTCTTTCGCATCATCGTCGTCAGAGCTCAACTCAAATGCCTGGTCATGAGCGCTCATTCGAGCTTCCATTTCCATGACTTCTTTGGTTGATACGCCCAGTTCTTCCGCCACTGTTTCCACTTCTTTCTGGCTGAACCAACCCAGACGTTTCTTCATTTTACGAAGATTAAAGAATAATTTACGTTGCGCCTTGGTGGTTGCCACTTTAACAACGCGCCAGTTGCGCAGCACGTATTCATGAATTTCTGCTTTTATCCAATGCACAGCAAAAGATACTAAGCGAACCCCAACTTCAGGGTTAAAACGTTTTACCGCTTTCATTAAGCCGATATTACCTTCTTGAATCAAATCAGCTTGCGGTAAACCATAGCCAGAATAGCCGCGGGCAATATGCACCACAAAACGCAGGTGCGACATGATCAGTTCTCGCGCTGAATCCAGATCGCCCTCGTGATACAACCGAGTTGCCAACTCTTTCTCTTTTTCCGCAGTCAACATCGGAATGCGGTTTACAGCCTGAATGTAACCGTCAAGACCGCCCCCCTGTGGGACTGACAACGCCATGGTTTGTAATTCAGTGCTCATCGACTACCTCTATGCTAAAACTTCGGTATAAAGACGCTTATAGCTACTTTAACTGCCCTTTATGACCCTTTTTTGACAGAAAAGTTCCGTTTTTCGGCGCACTTCTTTGTGCTCGCCAAAAATTTAGTATATCTAAGATCAGTACGATCGCAACCCTATTGCGGTTCAATACTTCGAATATGACGGCGCACCGCCAAATACGAGCCGGCTAATCCCAACACCACCGCAATAAGCCAGACGAACAACATTTCATTGAAGCTTAGGCCAGCCAGTTGAAACTGCGTGTCATAAAGTTCGGTGACCGTTAACACCGACGACTCAACCCACCATATGAGTAGGGCCGTTGCCAGCCAGGCCAATATGCCTCCAACAAATCCGTACCATACACCGGTGTATAAAAACGGCCGTTGAATAAAGGCATTGGTGGCGCCCACCAGCTTCATGACGACGATCGCCTCACGTTGGCTGAGGATATTTAAGCGGATGGTATTACCAACAATCAGTACCACCGACAAACACAACAGCAGGCCAAGGCCGCCCAAAATATCTTTCGCCAGATTCAGCAACGCCTGTAATCGCTCCAGCCACTGCACGTCCAGCTTGCCAAACTCAACCTCGCGGGCACTTTCTAATTCCGCCAACAACGATTCCGCTTTTTCCGGCGCACGAAAGCTTTCCGCCGGAATCACCAACAAAACGTCCGGCAATGGGTTATTTTCAAGATAATCCAGCGTTTCGCCGAAGCCGGAACGCTGTCTGAACTCGGCTAAACCTTGCTCTTTGGTAATCAACGTCACCTCATCAATACGAGGATCTAATTCCCATTGTGTTTTTAACGTTTGCCGCGTTTGCTCATCCAGGTCTTTGCGTAAAAACAGCGACATTTGTGACGCTTGTTGCCATTCACCGGATATCGCTGAGGTATTCTTAACCAGCACATAAAGCGCTGACGGTAAAGTCAGACTTAAACCGAGCACGGCCATGGTCAGTAACGACGCAAAGGGGTTACGCCACAGTTCACCAAGGCTGGCGACGGCCTGCTGCAGATGATGCACCGGCACCATTAACGCGCGCCGGTACCACGCCAGCTTTTGTCGTTGTTGCGCGCCCGCCACGCTTTCCCGGTTACCGAACAACAGACTCATGCCAATGGCTCCTCTTCCAGTCCGTCATTGATCAACCGACCTTCTTTGAGCGTCAGCGTACGGTATTTCAAGCGAGCTATCAGCCCCAGATCATGGGTCGCGATAAGCACCGCGACACCCACTTTGTTAAAGGATTCAAACAAGCGGATGATTTCCATCGATAACTTCGGATCGAGGTTGCCGGTTGGTTCATCGGCCAATAACAACGGTGGTTTATTGACTATGGCGCGAGCAATGCCGACACGCTGTTGTTCGCCGCCTGAAAGCATTTGCGGGTAATGCCGGTACTTATCCGCCAGACCGACTTTTTCCAGCGCAGCCAACACCCGTTTGCGTGCCTCTTGCACGCTATAGCCTTCGATAATTAACGGCAGCGCGACATTGTCAAACACCGACTTATCCATCAGCAAGCGATGATCTTGAAAGATCATGCCGATATCACGACGTACAAACGGCACCTGTGACGACTTAATTTTGCGTAAATCATGACCGTTTATCAAAACCCGCCCGGCGGTGGGTCGTTCCATGATACTGATAAGTTTTAGTAAGGTACTTTTGCCCGCTCCGGAATGCCCCGTCAGGAACGCCATTTCACCCGGTTTTATGTGAAAATCAACGTGACTCAGCGCCTGATGGCCGCCGGGATAGGTTTTACTGACCTGCTCAAAGCGAATCATGGTTTACTCAGTTGTGTTATCCGATTCAGACTCTAGCTTACGGTCAAACAATGCCTGGATAAAGTCTTTCGCCACAAAAGGGCGTAAATCGTCTAATTGCTCGCCCACACCAATGTAGCGAATCGGTATCGCAAATTGATCAGCAACCGCAAAGATAACACCGCCTTTCGCGGTACCGTCCAGTTTGGTCATCACAATTCCGGATACACCAACCGCCTCGGTAAACAGTTTTGCCTGACTGATGGCGTTTTGGCCGGTGCCGGCATCAAGGGTTAGCATGACTTCATGTGGCGCATTGGGATCGAGCTTCTTCATTACCCGCACGATCTTTTTCAGTTCTTCCATCAGGTTTGCTTTATTCTGCAAACGTCCGGCGGTGTCCGCGATCAACACATCAATGTTACGCGCTTTGGCCGCCTGCAGTGCATCAAACAGCACCGATGCACTGTCCGAGCCGGTTTGTTGGGCGATCACCGGAATATCGTTTCGTTCACCCCATATTTCCAACTGCTCTACCGCCGCAGCGCGGAAGGTGTCACCGGCCGCCAGCATCACCGACTTGCCTTCGTTTTTGAACTGCTTGGCCAGTTTGCCAATGGTGGTGGTCTTACCCACGCCGTTAACGCCGGTCATCAAGATCACAAACGGGCTGTCCGATGGCGGGATCTCTAACGGCTTATCAACCGGTTTTAGGATCTCCGCCAGTTGCTCTTGCAACAGCTCATACAGCGCTTCGGCATCATTCAGTTGCTTTCGATCCGCCTGCTGAGTCAGATTGTCGATGATTTTGGTGGTGGTACTGACCCCCAAATCGGCCATTAATAACTGTGTTTCAAGCTCTTCAAATAACTCATCATCGATTTTCTTACCGCGGAAAATGCCGAACAAGCCAGAACCGATAGAACCGGAGGTTTTTTTAAGACCTTGCGTTAACCGTTGCCAAAACCCTTTTTTCTTCTCCGGTTTGGGCGGTTCCTCCGCCTTGGGCTCAGCCGCAGAGTGCGCTTTCGGAGCTTCCGGTTCAACCGCTGGCAAGCCCTTACCGGCGGCCGAGTCTGCCGTCACCTGTGCGCAATCGTCCACAGCGGATGGCGTGTCCGCACTTTTCAGCGGCGTATGCTGAGGCTGTGTATCCTGCTCGGCAGCGCTTTGCGGAGTTTCTTGCTCAGCAGTTTTCTTGTGCTTTTTCTTAAAAATCGAGAACAACGAACCTTTTGCCATAATTGCTTAACCTTGGAATTTCTTTGTCCTGGCTGTTTGCCTTGGAACAACGGCGCCGTAACGAGTAAACTATGCGCTAAGTTTACCACGCTCTTTCGTAACTGACGATGGAGTGAATACCCGGAGAGGTCAAATTGCGCAAAAATGCTGGACAATTAAGGATCATTGGCGGCCAATGGCGAGGACGGAAATTGCCCATACTCGATAGCGACGGATTGCGTCCAACCACAGATCGAGTGCGCGAAACACTGTTTAACTGGCTTCAGTTTGATATGGCTGACGCGGTTGTAGTGGATCTGTTCGCCGGTGCCGGGGGGCTTGGCCTCGAAGCCGCTTCCCGCGGTGCAGCAGAGGTTCTTCTTATCGAACGGGATAAACGGGTCGCGACGCAACTCAGCGAGAATCTGAATACACTCAAGGCAACCAACGCCCGAGTACTTGTGACTGATGCACTGGCATTATTGCAATCGCCTTCCTCATTGCCACCACATTGGGATATCGTCTTCGTCGATCCGCCCTTCGCCCAAGGCTTGGCCGATCAGACCCTCGAACGCCTGCTAAACTGCCCACAAGTGAGCACTGACACACTGATCTATTTAGAAACCGAACACGACTTTTCGCCCAGCAGTGCAACGCGTTGGCAGGTGATCAAGGAAAAACGCCATGGTGCGGTGCAATTCTGTCTATTACAAAAAAGGTAACCTAATGAAAACTGCAATTATTATCGGAAAATGCGTCTTTGCGGTGATTTGGCTGGCATTGTTTGCTGTATTAGCCGGATTTGCCGGCGACATCGGCTCGCAGACTTACGCTCTGGTCGCGCTACTGTTGGCCGTTATGGTGATCATGCACTTACTGTTACTCGGTACCTTCGTCGCTATCATGAAGCCACAAATGCTTTGGAAAAAAGGCGACAGTTGGCAGATTCTGGCGTTTGGTATTTTTGCCTGGCTGGCCATTTTCAAGCGCACCAATGACCATCAGTCTTCCTCTAACTGAAGCCCCAGATTCGACACACCTTCATCAATGACCATCTGCCGTACTTGTTTAATCAGTGCGGCACTGACGGCCGGTTGGCTCTCTAAAAAGCTTACCATCGCCTGTTGCATGGCAATCTCATATTGATACAACTCATGTTCATCAACATGCTGTTGCAGTTCGTCGGCGGGAACTTGTTCGGCATCATTCAGCTCGATAAATTTCACCACGCTGGCTTGCGACACTTTGGCAACATCCAGCAAATTACCGGCATTTTTATCCAGTAAGCCCTGCAACAAGATGCTGATTGCAGTACACGCATCCATCGCCGGATAGACACCGAGCATATCGTGGCCATGCTCGCTTGGGGTCACTTCATCCACTTTTTCCTGCCAGCGGCCAAAGTTGACTTTAACCTGCTTCGGTTGTGCAACATGATCCCAACACGCATTAAGCGCGCCGCGCAACGGCTTAGCGTCACCAAATTGCGTGATGTGGCAGAAAAATTCGTAGTTGGGTACCATGCGTTCGCACAGATACAGCGCCAGCAGCACTTGATGATCCCAGTCTAAATCACGAATGCGCTGGAAGGTATTTAGCTCAGCCAAGGGACATCCTATTTAGGTCGCGAAAATATCGTCATCGCTCTTGAAGGTTTTAAACTCCAGGGCGTTACCACAATAATCGTAGAAGAACATGGTGCCCTGTTCGCCCGGCTTTCCTTTGAAGCGAATATAGGGTTCGATAACAAATTCAATACCCGCGGCACGGACGCGTTCGGCAAGAGCTTCCCAATCATCACGTAACAGCACCACGCCAAAATGCGGTACCGGCACAGCGTGACCGTCCACGCCATTATGATTTTTCAGACCGGCGACATCCGGAGCCACGTGAGTGACGAATTGGTGCCCGTAGAAATTCCAATCGATCCAGTGATCACTGCTACGGCCTTGCTCAAGACCCATGACATCACCGTAAAAACGGCGGGCATTATCGAGCGAGGTGACTGGAATCGCAAGATGGAAGGGACGTACTGCGTTCATACCGCCCTCTTAATTTAGTGGCTAAGATGAGTTGTCGCTGAGGTCGAACGGGTTGATGAGGTCTGCGGTGAACGCTTCCACATTCTTACGCCGATCGCTGTCATCAGCAGGATCCAATTTAACGGCGGAATAAAACCGGCCGTTAATACGGCTAACAGATTCCAAAGTGGTTTTTGCTGATATTGCCCTACCAATCCGTAGAACAACAACGCAGCTACGAGTCCCTGCAATACCAGTAGGCTCAATAGCATAGGATGTATCCTTCTTATCTGTGTCTGTTTGCTTTGTTGTTATCGTTTTACCATCAGCAATTGCTGATGCAGTAAGACTACTCAATTATGACTAAACTGTAAAATTTTGTATAAATTCATGATTTTTAACGAAAAAAGCCGGCTTTTTAGCCGGCTTTACATATCAATTTAAACTATTTTAATCGTTATTGTCGATTAAAAGGCATTTAACGCCCGTTCCAGATCGGCTTTGAGATCGTCCAGATCTTCAATACCAACCGACACTCGCACGAAATTATCCAGAATACCCAGCTTCTCACGGTTTTCTTTTGGAACCGATGCGTGCGTCATAATGGCCGGGTGTTCGATCAGCGATTCAACGCCTCCCAGGCTTTCGGCCAATGCAAACACTTCCACCGTTTCCAGGAACTTGCGTGCCGCTTCCAAATCACCTTTCAGCAGAATGGAAATCATGCCGCCAAAACCGTCCATTTGTTGCTTGGCCAGTTCATGCTGTGGATGACTTGGCAAGCCCGGATAGATCACTTTTTCGATCTTCGGATGCTGTTCCAGCCATTGCGCTAACTCCAACGCTGCCTGATTGTGATGGCGCATGCGCAACGCCAGCGTTTTCACGCCTCTCAGCGCCAGGTAAGCATCAAACGGTCCGGCCACGGCACCGACCGAATTTTGTAAAAACAACATACGTTCGACCAGATCATCATTATCACCGACAACCGCAATACCGCCGACCATATCCGAGTGACCGTTGAGGTATTTCGTCGCAGAGTGCATCACGATATCAGCGCCCTGCTCCAGCGGCCGCTGGTTAAAGGGTGTAGCGAAGGTGTTATCCACCACCACAATAATGTCTGGGTTGCGTTCTTTGGCAAGCTTTACAATGGCCTTGATGTCGACCAGTTTCAGCATCGGGTTACTGGGCGTTTCAACCCAAATCATACGGGTTTCCGGCTTAATTGCCTGTGCAACCTGGTCCAAATCGGCCAAGTCAACATAGCTGAACTGTAAGCCTGCGGAACGGCCACGCACTTTGTCAAACAGGCGGAAACTGCCGCCATACAAATCGTCCATCGCCACCACATGGTCACCACTGTCGAGCAACTCCAGAATGGTTGATGTTGCTGCCATACCAGAGGCAAACGCCAAGCCCTGCTGACCGCCTTCGAGACTGGCTACCGCGCGCTCCCAGGCAAACCGCGTGGGGTTATGTGAGCGAGAATACTCAAAACCTTTATGCTTACCCGGGCTCTCCTGAGCATAGGTTGAGCTGGTAAAAATCGGCGGCATCACTGCGCCGGTCACGGGCTCAGGAGCCTGTCCACCATGAATCGCCTTAGTCGCAAATTTCATTGTTTTATCGTTCGCCATGTTCCGCCTCTTTTACAGCAAATTGTTTTCACGCATCCAGTCGTCGTTAAACAACTTGGATAAATAACGGTTACCGGTATCGCAAGCCAACGTCACCACACGTTTTTTCTCTGTCTGCTCCTGACAGTAACGCAGTGCTGCAGCAATCAGAGTGCCGCTGGATGAACCCACCATAACGCCTTCTTTTTCCAACACTTTACGAGCCGTCTGCATACCTTCTTTGTCGCTGATTGCATAGGCTTTGTTGGCAATCGAAATATCACAGATCGTCGGAACAAAATCTTCACCGATACCTTCAGCAAGCCAACTTCCGGCTTCCACGTGTTCGCCGCGATTCACCAACGGCTCGAGAATCGAACCTGCCGGATCCGCTAACACCATATCGACGTCGGCTTTGTGTTCACGCAAATAACGGCCAATGCCTGTAAGCGTTCCGCCAGAGCCAACACCACAGACGAAGGCGTCAATATCGCCATTCATTTGCTGCCAGATTTCTGGCCCGGTGGTCTTGTAGTGGGCCTCGACGTTGGCGGGGTTTTCGAATTGATTCACGTAAAACCAGCCATTCTCTGCGGCCATTCGTGCGGCCATATCCTGATAGTACTCGGGGTGACCCTTCTGCACATCAGAGCGCGTTTGCACGACTTCGGCGCCCATCGCGCGCAGGTTATTGACCTTTTCCTGACTCATTTTATCGGGCATGACGATTTTTAACGGGTAACCTTTACTGGCGGCCACCAATGCCAAACCCAGACCGGTATTGCCTGCGGTGGCCTCGATGATGGTGTCACCGGCTTTCAACTTTCCGTCGCGCTCAGCAGCATTAATCATTTCTACCGCGATGCGATCTTTAATCGAACCGCCCGGATTTTGTAACTCTAGTTTTAAATACAACTCACATGGGCCGGTGTCTAAATTATTCACACGCACCAGAGGCGTGTTGCCAATCATTTCCAAAACGTTATCGAAAACTTTCATATGCGGTCGCTTTTTTATTGAGTGTCTGTTTGAATTACGCTCATTATCCCTATACTTGGCTTGCATAACAACCACAGGCTTAGAATGCTTTGCTTGAGGTTATAACGAATACAATAATGGAGAGATAGAGTGAAACGCCTCGATTTACGCAGTGATACCGTTACCCAACCCACACCCGCGATGCGTGAGGCTATGGCAAATGCGCCAGTCGGCGATGATGTTTACGGAGAGGATCCCACCATCAATGCGCTGGAACAACGCGTTGCCACCATGCTCGGCAAAGAGTCAGCCCTGCTTTGTGCGTCAGGAACCCAAAGTAATTTGTGCGGCCTGTTAGCCCATTGCCGCAACGGCGAAGAATATATCGTCGGGCAGGAATACCACACCTACCGGTATGAAGCTGGCGGTGCAGCCGTTGTTGGTGGCATCGTGCCTCAACCATTAGAAGTGCAGGCGGACGGTACGCTCGACCTGGACGTTCTGGTCAGCCGCATTAAGCCTGATGATCCGCACTTCCCGATTACCCGTCTACTGGCGTTTGAAAACACCCATGCCGGCAAGGTGATTGATCAGGCCTACTTTAATACAGCTCGCCGCATTGCCGATCAACATGGCTTAGCAATGCATTTGGACGGCGCCCGTCTCGCCAATGCAGTGGTAGCATCCGATCGAAGCTTTGCCGAGCTTGCGGCACCGTTCGACAGCGTATCGATTTGCTGCTCAAAAGGCTTAGGCGCTCCAGTGGGATCGTTACTGGTGGGCAACGCTGATTTTATCGCCCGCGCGCGACGCTGGCGTAAAATGGTCGGCGGTGGTATGCGTCAAGCAGGCGTAATTGCTGCGGCTATCGACTACGCGTTGGATCACCATATCGAACGTCTTAAACAAGACCATGCGAACGCGGCCTGGCTTGCTGAAGAACTGGCCGGTATTGCTGGCCAACACGCTATCACCACCCATCCGGCACAAACCAACATGGTCTATCTTGAACTGCCATCAGCGGAACTGGGCTTGCAGCTACAACAGTTTATGGCGCAACGCAATATCGTTATCCCGAGCGGGAAAAAGCTGCGCCTGGTCACGCACTTGAATGCGGAGCGGCCGATGCTTGAACAATTTATCAGCAGTTTTGCAGAATTTTTACGCTAACCGTTAGGTGATCTCTGTCGCCGTTGGCTATGATTAACGGACAGAGTCCAAACAAAAGGAACATACCATGAGTCAATCCGTTAAACCTCTTATCGCTTCAGTCGGTGCTGCATTAGCGCTGGGTTCTGCCATGCCGGCGAACGCCGCCGATAATCCCTTTGCATCCGTTGAACTCAGTTCCGGCTACGAAGTGGCGGCTCAAAAGGAAGGCAACTGCGGCGGTAATCAGAAGTCTGAAGAGGCAAAAGACAAAGCCAAAAGCAAAGCTGAACATAAAATGATGGAAGAAGGTAAGTGTGGTGAAGGGAAATGCGGCGAGGCCATGATGGCCGAAAAAGCCAAGCGAAAAGCCAAGCAGATGAAAGAGCAAAAGGACATGGAAGGCAAGTGCGGTGAAGGGAAATGCGGCGAGGCCATGATGGCTGAAAAAGCCAAGCAAGCAAAAGAACAAAAGGACATGGAAGGCAAATGTGGCGAAGGAAAGTGTGGTGAAGCCATGATGTCCGAAAAAGCCAAGCAGGCAAAAGAGAAAAAAGACAAAGAAGGCAAATGCGGTGAAGGTAAGTGCGGTGCCGCTTAATAGCGACAGCGTAGGACTGGGCTATCGCCGCTCGATGTACCAGGAGCTGATCGAATGCGATCAGCTCCCGTTCGACTTTCTCGAAATTGCGCCGGAAAACTGGATGAATACCGGCCCCCGTTTGCAACATCAGTTACGGGCGTTGCGTGAGCGTGTGCCGTTTACCACTCACGGGCTGTCATTGTCGATTGGCAGTTTTGCTCCCCTTGATCATGCTTTTTTAAAACGTCTGAAAACCTTTCTGGACGAATACAATATCGATCTCTATTCCGAGCATTTGAGCTACTGCTCTGATGACGGGCATTTGTACGACCTCATGCCAATTCCTTTCACCACAGATGCCGTGTCTCATGTTAGCCAACGCATCCGCACAGTCAGTGACATACTCGAGCGACCATTGGTACTGGAAAATGTCTCGTTTTATGCCATGCCCAGCCATGACATGACCGAACTGGAATTCATTAATGCGGTACTGACGGAAGCCGATTGCGGCTTGTTGCTGGACGTCAACAACGTTTATGTTAATAGCATCAATCATGGCTATGACGCCAGAGAATTCATCGCGGGATTACCTGCAGAGCGCGTTCGCTATATGCACATTGCCGGGCATTATCAGCAACAACCGGATTTGATCATAGATACCCATGGCGCGGATGTTATTGATCCCGTCTGGAAACTTCTGGATAACAGTTACCAACACGTGGGCTGTCATCCAACGCTGCTGGAGCGCGATTTTAATATTCCATCGCTCAATACGCTCAGTAACGAATTGGCAACCATCCGCAAAACTCAGGCGTTGCAACATGCCGTCCTTTCGTAATACTCAACAGCAGTTTACGGCGGCCATCCGCAATCCCGCTGAACATGACATGGCTGATATTGAGCCGCGCCGGATGGCAGTCTACCGGGAACTGATTTTTAATAATCTGCTCGGTTTTACCCGTTCCGCCTTTCCCGTAGCCTGCTCAATCATGGGTGATGACTGGTGGCAGCAGGCGGTACGCCAGTTTTTAATTCATCATCGCAGCCAGTCGCCGTATTTTAATGAGATTGCCGCTGAGTTTTTGTCGTTCTTACGCGAGAGTGATTCAGTGAATACCGCCGAACCCGATTGCCTGTTGGAGCTAATGCACTACGAATGGGTAGAGCTGGCACTGGACAACATCCCACAGGATACGTTAGCGGTTCGGCAGCAGCTTAACGACGACCTGCTTACGGGTAAGCCGGTGTTGTCTGACGCCGCGTGGTTGTTAAGTTACGAATACCCAGTACATGAGATCAGCGCAGACAACCAACCGTCGGTGAATGACAAAAAAGATACGCTGATACTGGTTTACCGCAAACTCGATATGAGTATCGGTTTTCGCCTAATGAACCCGGTGTTCGGGCTGCTCTGGCAGCAACTGCAACAAAAGGACATCTCGTCGGGTCAGGATGCCATCGAACAGCTCGCCGCACAGCTCGGTGTAACGGCAGATGAGAACTTTCAGAGCCACGCACAGCAAGCACTGTCTGAGCTGTATGAATGGGGCGCCATTTTAGGCGCTCACAACGAACGCACCTGATCAATTAATTGATCCAACGCACGATAGCCCATGGCCTCTGCTAAATGGGACTTCTGCACCCGCTCCTCGTTCTCCAAATCCGCAATGCTACGCGCCAGCCGCAACGTTCGATGATAGGCGCGGTGAGAGAGCTTGAGCTTTTCAATCGCGGCTATCAGAAACTCATGATCCCCATCACTCAGTTGACTGTAGTCGAGCACCGCGTTTGCACGAAGGTCACTGTTGAGACAGCCCTGACGGGCCAATTGCCGCTCGCGAGCGGCGCTAACCTGTGCTTTCAGTTGCCGACTGTTTAGGGGGGAATGCTTGCGCGCGTTTACCCGCAAACTCGATGTTTCTCGCGGTACCGCAACCTGAATATCAATCCGATCCAGTAACGGGCCGGATAATTTGTTTAAATAGTTCATGATTTGATCCGGGGTCGAACGACAACTGGCCAGGCAGCCGTCAAACTGACCGCAGGGTGACGGATTTAACGCGCAGATCAGTTGAAAATTTGCCGGAAAACGGACGTGATGAGCGGCACGACTGATGGTGACGTGACCGCTTTCTAACGGTTCTCGCAAAGAATCCAGAACATGACGAGAAAACTCAGGTAATTCATCCAGGAACAAGACGCTATTATGCGCCAGGCTGATTTCGCCCGGTCGCGGCGGCGATCCGCCGCCGACCAAGGCAGCCGCTGAGCACGAGTGGTGAGGGGCACGAAATTCACGCACCCGCCAGTCTTGCAACGTTCCCGGCTGCTGCGCGATGGAGCGGATCGAGGCCAACTCCAGCGCTTCTTGTTCCGTTAACGCTGGCATTAAACTCATCAATCGTTGTGCAAGCATGGTTTTACCGGTGCCGGGTGGGCCGACAAAGAGGATATGGTGGCGCCCTGCTGCCGCGAGCGTTAATGCCCGTTTTGCCTGCTCCTGCCCCATCACTTCGGCAAGATCGCCACTGCTTGTCGGTTCCGTAAGCTGCCAGTCGATGGGTGTTGCCTTGCGAAGACCATTGTGTTGATGAAGGTGCTCAAACACGCCGATTAAATCCGGTACCAGATACGCGGTCTGTCCTTGAATCAAGCCGGCATCGGTTTCATTTTTTAACGGAATAAACGCGGTTCGTTTTGCGCTACGACAAGCCAACAACGCTGGCACCAGACCGGTAACCGGCAGTAGCTCACCATTCAAGGCCAGTTCGCCGTAAAACTCAGTGTTCATGATCGCCGAATCGGGCACCTGCCCCGATGCAACCAGGATCCCCACCGCAATGGCTAACTCATAGCGAGCTCCCTGTTTTGGCACGTCGGCGGGCGAGAGGTTGACGGTAATTTTGGTCGCCTGTGGAAACTCTAAACCGGCGTTCATCAGCGCGGCCTTTACCCGATCTTTAGCTTCACGAATGGTTGCGGTCGGTAACCCGACAATAGCAAACCCGGGCAACCCTCTGGCTAAGTCCACTTCGACTCGGATTTCCGGGGCATCAATACCCAGACTTGCTCGCGTAAACACCGTTGCTAACGCCATAGCTACCTCTCAAAACAGCGAAGTATAGCGCTATTATTGACTGGCTCTGCGGGGAGATCGCTGATTTCTGTGTCAGCAAATGCATGATACAAAGGTTGCATTCAAGCCCATTCAACTGTATAAATAACCAGTATTCTTAATACCCACGAGGATGATTCATGCCGGTAGTAACCCAATACGTTGTTGTGCGTGACGGAGAGGAAAAAATGACGTTTAACACCAAAGCGGAAGCCGATGCCCACGACAAGATGTTGGACATGGTGGATGAGCTAGTGCCATTATTGGCGCGCAGTGAAACCGTCAGCGATGAGCAAACATTGGAAAATTTAGCGTTTTTCCTGGCGCGCGAACGCGAGCAAGTATTAATTGCTCTTGGTGCGAAAAAGCCGACGAAAAAGAAAGCGCCTAAGCCGGCGGAGAGTGATGCTGGCTAACCAACGCAGCCAGCATCAGCAACTGACTTACCAATAATTTTCAGAGGTCACATTGCCCGGTTTACGGCGGGTGTTTTTGGCGAGTCCTTTCGCTGCCAGTACCCCTCGGCATTCAGTGATCATATCCGGATTACCACACAACATCACTTGGCTATTAGTTGTCAGTGATGTCGCTAAAGCCGCTTCCAGCTTGCCAGACTCGAGCAGTTGTGGAATTCGTTCGTTTAAGGCGCCCGGTATCTGTTCACGGGTTATCACCGGCTGATAACCGAGACGGTCCGGATACTGTTGTTGCCAGTGCTGAATCTGCTCCTGATACACCAGATCCGCGGCTGTGCGAACTCCGTGAACCAGATTAATACGCCGAAACCGGCGCCAGGGCTGCTCGGTATGCAGCATGGATATAAAGGGGCCGATACCGGTACCCGTTGACAGCAGCCACAAATCGTCACCGTCAGGCACTTCATCAAGGGTAAAAAAGCCACTTGCCGGTTGTGTAATGGTTACCGAGTCACCAGGTTTTAGCTTGGCCAGTTGCGGGCTGGTGAGCCCATCAGCGACTTCAGCAATGACAAAGTCAATCACCGACGCACCCGGCGGGCTTGCCAGTGAATAAGCCCGCAACGCTTTGGCATCACCGCCCGGGAGCCCCAATCGCACAAACTGGCCAGCCTTAAAGTCAAAGGGTTCAGCAATAATGCGTAAACTGAACACACTATCGCTCCAGCGATAGTTCTCAACCACTTTACCGTTAATTAATTGCACCACGGGCAATCAGTCCTTTTGTTTGTCCGTTTGTTGTTCTGCCAATTGCTGTTCTAAAAGCTCAACGCGCTCGCGCAGGCGTAATAGCATTTGTTGTTGTACGTCCATTTCTTCTCGCGTCACCAAGTCGAGTTTTGCTAATTGGGTTTGCAGCGTTTGCTTAACCCGTTGTTCAACATTGCCAGCCATTTCTTTGACACCTGCCGGCATACTCTCACTGATTTGCTTTGCAATGTTTTCGATGGTTTTATTGTCCATTGTCTTATCCTTTCGGTAAAATCCGTTGCTTCACTAGTCTACCACTCCTTTTAAGGTCTGTTTAATGTTAAACGAGCGCCAGCAACAAGCAGTTCACTATATTCAGGGCCCGATGCTGGTGCTGGCCGGCGCCGGCAGTGGCAAGACCCGCGTTATCACTGAAAAAATCGCTTATCTCATCCGTGAAAGAATTTATACGGCGCGGCAGATTGCGGCGGTAACCTTTACCAACAAGGCCGCACGAGAAATGAAGGAACGGGTCGCTCAAACCATGGGTAAACAGGGTGCCCGCGGCCTCACCGTATCGACCTTCCATACGCTCGGCCTGAACATCATCCGTAGAGAACTCAGCGCCTTAGGATTAAAAGCCGGCTTCTCTCTGTTTGATGACCAGGATACCTTTGCATTGTTGAAAGCGCTGACTGAAGAGCAATGGGACGGCGATAAACAACTGATTCAACGTTGCGCGCACCAAATCAGCAACTGGAAGAACGATATGCTGACACCGGAGCTTGCGTTGCGCCAGGCTGCCACGCCGGAAGAACGGGATTTTGCCGCCGTGTACACGGACTACCAGCGTAATTTAACCGCGTGCAACGCGGTTGATTTTGATGATTTAATTCGGTTGCCGACCATGCTGTTGCAAACCAATGAAGCCGTTCGCAAACGCTGGCAGAAAAAATACCAATACCTACTGGTGGATGAGTATCAGGATACCAACACCAGTCAATATCAGTTAGTGAAACTGCTGGTCGGTGAACGGGCGCGCTTTACGGTGGTCGGTGACGACGATCAATCGATTTATTCCTGGCGCGGCGCGCAACCACAAAATCTGGCCTTGCTGCAAAAAGACTTTCCCGCGCTTAAGGTGGTAAAACTGGAGCAAAATTACCGCTCCCACGGCCGTATTCTGAAAGCGGCTAACATTCTTATCGAAAACAACCCACACGTCTTTGAAAAGAAACTTTTTTCCGATATGGAATACGGCGTACCCATGCGCGTGTTGTATGGCCGAAATGAAGAACACGAGGCAGAACGGGTCGTCGCAGAAATTGTAAAACAACGCTTTTTGCGCAAAACGCCCTACCACGAATTCGCGATTCTGTACCGCGGCAATCATCAAGCTCGTTTGTTTGAAAAGGCGCTGATGAATAACCGCATTCCCTACAAAATTACCGGTGGCCAGTCGTTCTTTGCGCGGGCAGAAATCAAAGACATCATGGCCTACTTCCGGTTGTTGGTTAACCCAACCGACGACACGGCGTTTTTGCGTATTATTAATGTACCCCGGCGCGGTATTGGCCCACAAACCATTGAACGCATCGGTGAACTGTCGAAAGAACTCGGCTGCAGCCTGTTCGAAGCCGCACAGTCACCACACGTCAAAACCTTACTGAGCAGCAATGTATTTAACGCGCTGGATACCTTTGTCAGTATGATGACGACGCTCGCGCGCCGTGCCGAGCATCAACCGGACGCGCAGGAGGCCGTGCGTCAGTTGCT
This sequence comes from Idiomarina sp. OT37-5b, assembly GCF_002968395.1. Lineage (NCBI taxonomy): Bacteria > Pseudomonadati > Pseudomonadota > Gammaproteobacteria > Alteromonadales > Idiomarinaceae > Idiomarina > Idiomarina sp. OT37-5b. The sequence goes on along the minus strand of NZ_CP027188.1, from coordinate 157,867 downwards.
CAGCGACATCGGCTACGAAGACTGGCTATTTGAGCAAAGCCCGAGTGCAAAAGCTGCAGAAATGCGGATTAAGAATATTCATGAACTGCACCGCTGGGTCAGCGAGATGCTCGACGGTAACGACGAGAACGAACCGATGAGCCTGGATCAGGTCGTCAGTCGACTCTGCTTACGTGACATGATGTCGCGCAACGAAGAAGACGAGAACTTTGATCAGGTGCAATTGATGACGCTGCACGCGTCAAAAGGCCTCGAGTTTCCCCAGGTATTTTTGGTCGGCATGGAGGAAGGCTTATTACCCCATCAAAGCAGTATCGACCTCGATGATGTCGAAGAGGAGCGTCGTCTCGCCTACGTGGGTATTACCCGGGCTCAGCACCAGCTCACCTTCACCATGGCGCGTGAACGCCGACAGTTTGGCGAGGTTATACAACCTCAGCCCAGCCGCTTTTTGCACGAATTGCCACAGGACGATTTAGAGTGGGAACATCAGCGCAAACAAAAATCGGAACAGGAACAGGAAGAGCAGCGCAGCCGCGGACTGGAAATGTTAAAAAACGCGTTAAAAAAGGATCGCTAAGCCGTTGAACGTTTATCGGCACGGTTCTGCGAACGCACACCGTCGGTAACATAATTGCCCTGGCCAACACTTACACCGAGTTGAGTGATGTTGGCGTATTCTTGTTCAGAATCGAGACCCGCCGCATAAAGGCGAATGCCGAGCTCATCACACAGTGTGACGACGTGCTTTAACATCGCACGGGCGCGCTCATTACTTTTAAGTCGCGCGACATAATTGTGATCGAGCTTCAGTATCGAAAACGGATAATTGTACAAATACTGCAACGGTCCTGCACCACGCCCGAAGTGATCGATAACCAACGTAAAGCCAAGCTCCGACAGCCGTCTTAAACTTGCCAGAGAACGACGGTCATTTTGCGTTAACGCAGTTTCCGAAAACTCCAGCGCGATACGATCGGGCGCAATGTCGTAACGCTTTACCAGCTCGATCAGCTGATTGATGTATCCCGCTTTTAGCAAATGCCGTGCTGACAAGTTCACATGCAGGCATGGCAATTCCTGTTGCCGCGTTTGGTTAAGACGCTCGCAGCAACGTTTTAAGACATAGCGGTCCAGCTTCATAATAAGACCGGTTTTCTCTGCCAGCGCCACGAATTCGTCGGTCGATATATCATGATGGGAGTCATTCCAGCGTATTTGCATTTCAATGCCCACCAACTGATTCGTTGTCAGCTCGATAATATCCTGATATTCAATGTCAAAATCTTCTTCTATTTTCGCATGACGTAACGCCGTTTCACGTTTTACCGAATCCACCAGCGATTGGTGCATGTACTCATCAAATAACACATAGCGACCGCGGCCTTGTGTTTTAGCCTGATACATCGCCGCATCGGCGTCGCGCAGCAGTCGTTCCACTGAATCGTGCTCACCCTGACACAACGCGATACCCACACTAGCGCCTGAGTAATGCTCCTGACCGTTTAACAAGAAAGGTTCAGCAAGACTCTTAATCATTCGCTTTGCAACGTCTTTGGCGTCGTCAACGGACGTCATAGTGTCCAGCAGTACCACAAACTCGTCGCCGCCTAAGCGCGCGACCATGTCATTCTCTCGGGTACAGTCACTGACTCGTTTAGCAACATCCAATAAAAACTCATCGCCGGCGGAGTGCCCCAGTGTGTCGTTGATGTTTTTAAAACGGTCCAAGTCGAGAAACAACACCGCAAAGTGATGTTCCGGATGACGCTTTTTGTGGGCCACCGCCTGTTGAAGACGCTCGGTAAATAAGGCGCGGTTGGGCAGTCCGGTTAAACTGTCGTGATGCGCATCGTGAAACAACCGAGCTTCGATCTTCTTGCGGCGTTCAATTTCAGACACCAGTTCCTCAGTGCGCTCGGTCACTTTCTTTTCCAGAAACTGGTTTACCCGCTGAATTTCTTCAGCGGATCGCTTCCGGTCAATAGCCACAGCAACGTGTTGCGATACAAAGTTGAGTAGCTCAAGATCGTCATTGCGATACAAAAACTCACTGTCATAGGTTTGTACCGCGATAACGCCAAACACCTCACCTTTTAGCATCAACGGCGATCCGAGCCATTGTTTGGCCAACTTGCCGCCTCCGGTGCCCGGTGTCACCTGACCGTCCTCAATCAGTTGTTGCCGGGAACGCGCATTAAGAAACAATGAACGTTGCTCACGAATGACATACTCTGTTAAACCGCGACTGACTCGCCGACGTTCGGCCTGCGCTCCGGTCACGTCAACGTGATAGGGAAAATGCAGGTATTTCTTATCGGGAGACAGCAAAGCGACATAGAAGTTATCCGCATGGATCAGTTTACTGATCTCGGCATGCAGGCTCTTGTAAAAAGTCGCCATATTATCGGACGTATTGGTCAGCTCGGAGATGGCAAAGAGGGCTGCCGTTTGTTGTTCCGCCTTCTCACGCTCAGTGATTTCACGCATCAAGCTCTCGTTCGCATGCCGTAACTCAGCGGTCTGATGCTCAATCTCGTTTTGCATTAACTCACGCTGTTTGAGACGTTCCAGGGCATTGACAACGTGTTGCGACACAAAGGTAAGCAGTTCTTCATCTTTCTCATCGTAGCGAAAGGCGTCATTGTAGCTCTGCACCACCATCACACCGATCACATGGTCACCACTTTTTAGTGGTACACCGAGCCAGTCGACGTGAGCTGCCCCCATCTCTTTAACGTCGCCGTTCTCGATCAACTGCTGGTACACCTCCGGCGGACACAGCAACGGCTCACCGGTTCGTAGAATATAACCGGTAAGACCGGCACTCAGTTTCTCGACGGGTAATTCTTCAAATAATGTGTCCTGATCGACTTCGTCAACGAAGTAGACAAAATTAACTACTTCCTTTTGCGCATCATAAAGACAGATATAAAAGTTTTTCGCGAACATGAGTTTGCCAATGATCTCATGCACAGAGCGGTAAAAACTATCCATGTTGCGCACTTGAGCGGCCAGCTCGGAAATTTGAAATAAGGCGTTTTGTATGACTTCTGCGGAGCGATATTTATGGGTCAGTTGCTTAAGTCGAGATACGACTTTCCTAAGCCTGAGGTTTTCGGCCTCAAGTTGTTGTGACGTTTGTTGTGGCTTCGCGCCATTCACCAATTAACATTCCCTTAAATATAAAATAAGTTTCACATCATATAAAAAAACGCTCTGATGTTACCATTTGTAACAAACGTAAAGTATAAACAGCCGTTTAAAAGATGCAAGACTTACGGTGAATATTTGTTCAAGGTGTAATATTGGCAAAAAAAAGCCACCTCTTAAAGGTGGCTTTAGTCAGAATCTGTTTCGGTAACCGGCTTTACTTAAATATCAGCTGTCATGTAGTCGATAGCAGCTTGAATTTCTTCGTCTGAGCAGTCCGAACAGGTACCTTTTGGAGGCATCGCATTATAGCCTTCAATGGCATGACGCAATACGGTTTCCATGCCCTGCTCCAGGCGTGCTTCCCAGTCTCCGGCGTTATTGATTTTGGGTGCACCCATCACACCTGATGTATGGCACGCCGCACAAAATTGGTTGTAAACGGCTTCACCTGAACGCGTACCACCGGCATCTGCCTGTTGATCGCTTTCTTCTCCAGCCACATAATGTTGGGCAAGCGGTTCAATACGCTTCTCGATCGCTTCCTTAGACATTTTGTCTTGAACCGAGGCTGCGCCAGCAGCAACAGCAAACAATGCAGCGATAGAGGCAATAAGGCCTTTGGATGCTAGAGATTTAATACGTTTCACTGGTTTCTCCTAAAGTGGCTGGTGATCATCATACCCAGTTTGTGGGCTGATTATAACCACAAATGCGCACAGGATAAACACTTGGCTGAGCTTACGCGAAAAATTGCTCTACTCGATCTCGACGCGTTCTTTGCATCCGTTGAGGTGTTACGGGATCCATCGCTGCGGCACAAACCCTTTGCAGTCGGCGGGGGCGGTGAACGCGGCGTGGTCGCAACCGCCAATTATATTGCTCGTCGTTATGGGGTAAAGAGTGCCATGCCCGGCAGCCACGCGCGCCGTTTGTGTCCGCAGCTCATCTTCGTAAAACCTGATCCGGCCCGCTACCGAGAGATGTCAAAGCGAGTTCTGGCACTGCTCAGTGAAGTTACTGACGTTATTGAACCCGCCTCCATTGACGAGTTTTATTTAGATCTCACCGAGAATACGCTCTTTAAAGGCAGTGCGTCGCTCACCGTTCAAGCGCTCCGCGACAAGATAAGAGCGTTGGGCATTACCGGATCGGCCGGTATCTCTAATCAAAAAATGGTCGCGAAAATCGCCAGTGACGAGCGCAAACCCGATGGCCAGTTTCTGGTCACTCCGGATCAGGTATTGAACTATATCGCTCGACTTGAATTAAAACGGATACCGGGTGTAGGGCCAAAGAGTCAGCAAGTGCTCGCACAACACGGACTTTTATGCGGAGCTGATATTCAGGCAATAGAAATGCCCCATTTACAGCAAATCGTCGGAGATAAGGCCGGTTATGTGTTACACCAGCGTTGCCTGGGCATTGACCTTCGTCCGGTGGTTACCGAACGGATCCGCAAAAGCGTCGGTGTAGAACAAACGCTGGCCGCCGACATGACACAGCTTGGTACGGCACAAGATTACTGCCAGCAACAGCTGTTACCCAAGCTAAAACAACGGTTGCGAGTCACGCACTGGCATCAACAACCGATTCGTTCGCAGACGGTTAAACTAAAATTTTCCGATTTTACCCAAACCACTGTGTCGCGCAGCAGTCAGCGAGTATCCCCCAGCCTTTTCTATCAACTGTTGCAGGAAGCCTGGTCTCGCGGTGCGGATAAAGGGGTGCGATTGCTTGGGGTCAGCGTCGCCTTACCTGACCCCGAGCAACAACAGCAGTTAGAGTTGGACTTAGATTAGTCGTCTTTAACAGTGATGGTGATTTTTTCGGACATCACCACAGGTTCGTGAGGCACGTGGTTTTTATCACCTAAAATCAGTTGCAGGGTATGCTCACCGGGTTCCAGCGTAACTGTAGTTTCTGTTTGTCCGCCACCGAAGTGAATCACATCCCCACCCATCGGTTGACCCAGCGCCGGTAGCTCGTCTTTATCGATCAGCAGGTGATGGTGACCGGTGTGTTTCACGTCAACGCCTGCCGGCGCTACGCCCATTCCCGTCAACCCAAACTTGACCTTAAAGGTACGACCTACGACTTCGCCATTCTGAGGCGAAATAATATACGCCTGCGCTCCTTCAGCAGACTCTGAACGCGACATTTCCTGCGCTTCGGCTGTTGCCAGCACCGGACCGCCGAGCATTGCCAATGCGCCAACCAATAATGCACCTTTCATGTTGTTCTCCTTAATCGAGTTATTCTAATTTAAATTTACTGACTAAGGATTCTAAACGATCAAATTCCCGTTGTAACTGTTGACAGGCATCGTTGGTACGGCGCAGGTTCGTTTGATTCTGTTCGTTCAACTGACTGATGTTAGTAATGTCTTCATCCAGCGACTTAATCACAGAATTCTGCTGTTCGGTCGCTGAAGCCACGGAGTGGTTAACGTCATCAATTTTGCCGATAATGGCATCGATTTCTGCCATGTGCTGAGACGATTGTTCCGCAGATTTCACACAAGCGTCACTGGTTGCTTCGCTCTCTTTAATGACACCAACAACGGTTTTGGTGCCTTGGCGAACACGTTCTATCATCGCTTCGATTTCACCCGCTGAGTCCGCCGTACGTTGCGCCAAACTACGGACTTCATCGGCGACGACCGCAAAGCCACGTCCGGCCTCACCGGCTCGCGCGGCTTCAATGGCGGCGTTTAGGGCAAGCAAATTGGTCTGTTCGGTAATCCCTTTTATGACTTCCAGGATCTGGCCGATATTTTGCGTATTTTCATCCAGCTCCGTAATCGCCTGCGCAGACTCCTGCATGCGCCGCGAAAGGTGCTGTATCTGCTGCATATTTTCGCTCAGCGCATGCCGCGCTTCGGTCGATTTATGATTTGCCTCCGACGCCCGCTCAGAAGCATTCGAGGCGCTGTCGGAAATATCATTGGCGCTGGCACCAAGCTCATTAATCGCCGTTGCCACGGTATTGGTGCGCTGTGCCTGTTCATCACCGAGGTTAACCGAGTCCTGATTGGCTTTCACCATCGCGGCAACATTCTTTTCTAACTGGGTGGACGCTTTTCTTACGTCACTGATGGCTGAATGAATCTTACGGATAAACTCATTCATACGCTGTGACAAGCGCCCAAATTCATCATCGGACTCGACCGGTAACCGTTGTGTCAGATCACCCTCGCCCCGAGCCATATCGGTTACGGCATGGTTCAGACGTTGCAGTGGTTTGAGTAATAACCGCAGCAACCAACTCAACAACAGCACCACAGCAATGATACCGATAACCATGTAGACAATGGCCGTCCAGGCGAACGATGACACGGCGGCATATGCCTGCTCTTCATCAATAGCAACCGCAAGATACCAGTCAACACCGTCAATTCCTTCAACCTTTCTAAACGACACCAGACGATCCACACCGTCAATGCGGTAGCCGTTAAAGTCACTGGTCATCGGTACCTTGGACCCCAGATAATCGGACAAATTAGAGTCCACCATGTCGGTCTCCGGGTGGCTTAAAATGCTGCCCTTATTGTTGACCAAAAACGCAAATCCAAGCCCCATAAAGTCGACATCATTCACGATAGCGGAAATGGTATCCAGCATCATGTCACCGCCGGCTACGCCCAATAGACGTCCATTTTCGCGCATCGGCACGACGGCCGAAATGGTCAGTTCATTGGTGGTGACGTCGATGTACGGCTTGGTATAGGTCGGCTGATTTTCCTCCAATGCCAGTTGGTACCAGGGGCGGCTGCGCGCATCATAATCATCCGGTAAATCAATTGAAGTATCGTCAAGAATAAAAGTACCGTCCGTCAGCCCATAATAAACATTTTTAAAATCGCCGGCCGCTTTTGACTGCTGAACTTTGGCTAATGCTTGTTCAATGCTGTCGGTATCCGAATAGGCATTGGCTGTCGCACGGATAATACGCATACGGTCATTTAGCCAGTGCGATATATTATTTGAGACCGAACCGGATAACGCCTGCATCTGAGCCTGTAAGTCGGCGCGCACCTGACTCGACATCTGATAAAAATTGGTGAGCGTAAAAACACCCAATACCAGCACCAGAATTAAGGACGCTGCCAATATTACTTTTTGGTTAAACTTGAGAGACTTCAACATAGTTCACGTTACTCGTTATTTTAGCCGACCTGAATGTCCGTATCCGGATAGCGTACGTGGCGTTTTTTCGGTGTCGCCACAAAATAGCCTAATGTTAACGGTCCCAAACGACCGGCAAACATCAGAAAAATCAAAATGAGCTGGCTGCTATCGGTCACCTCGGCTGTGATACCTCTGGATAGCCCGACCGTTGCCGACGCCGATAAAACCTCAAAGGCTATATCTATAAACGGCAGCGAATTCAAAATCATTAGCGCAAATATACCGGCAAAGATGAGACCCAGGTAAACAATGGTCACCGCCAGCGCTTTCATCACCAGGTCCTGCGGTATTGTGCGGTCACCCAGGGTAACCGCCTCGCGACGACGTAAAAAGGTATAGGTAGCCAGCAATAAAATGATAAAGGTACCCAATTTAATGCCGCCGGCTGTACTCATCGAACCACCACCGATAAACATCAACAGTAGCGTAAATACGGCGCTGGCTTCGGTCATCGCACCGGTGTCGACGGTATTAAATCCGGCCGATCTCGGCGTCACCGCCTGAAACCAGGCGTTGACCGCTTGATCATACCACGGCATATTGCCGATTGTTGCGGGGTTGCCGCTCTCCAGCAACCATAAAATGGCCATGGCAACCGCATTAATCAGCAATGTCGCTATTAAAATGGCTTTGGAATAGACCGAAAACCGGTTCCAGCGACGCTTTTCGTAAATGTTGTTGATGACCGAGAACCCCAGTCCGCCAATCACAAATAAAACACTGATCAGCAGAGTAATGGTGCGCTCAGCCTGGTAATCCACTAGACCATTGGGGGTAAGCACAAACCCCGCACTGTTGAATGCCGACACCGCATAAAAGACGGACTCCAGTAACGCGTTGACAAAACCTTTCTCGGCTGTCCAGTACACTGTCATTACAACGATGGCGATGGCCTCCGCAACCAGTGCCAGGGTCACAACGGCAAATGCTGTTTTTTTAATGCTACCCAGGCTGGTTTGTTGCATAACCTCTTTCGCCAGCATTTGTTGCTTTAGCCCGACCTGTCCACCCAAGGAAATCGCGGCAACCACGGCGAAGGTCATAAACCCCAGTCCGCCGGCCTGGATCAGCAGCGTGATGACGGAAAGGCCAAACCCGGAAAACGTTGCACCGGTATCCACTACGACCAGCCCTGTTACCGTTACCGCGGATGTCGCCGTAAACAAACTTTCCAACCAAGTAATCGGTTGCTCGGTGGCAAACGGCAATTTCAGCAACAAGGTGCCCAGCACGATCAAACCCAAAAAGCCACTGGCCAGAATCACCGGTGGACTCAGATTAATGGAACGTCGGCGTGTACGCGGCCGCTTTTGGTATAAAAAGCTAAAAGAAGGTAACCACTGCTTCATCGGTTATTTCAACTTGGGCGCCATTGATTTCAGTGCTTTCAGACTACCCGCAATCACCAGGGTTTCATTGCCCTGCAGTGTCACCGACGTAGAAGGATTAGCGGTTACTTCGTCTCTGCGTTTCAGCAGCAATAGGTGAAAGTGCTCAAGCTCATCCGGTAAGATGTCTTCAATGGTTTTGCCATCCAATTCTGAACTCACGTCAATTTCGACACAATACCAGTTATGGCCAAGCGACATATACTCGTTAACCATGGGGTAATTCAGTGCCTGCGCCACCCGGATGCCCATTTCCTCTTCCGGATGAATGATGCGGGTTACGCCGAGCTTGGACAAAATCTGGTGATGCTCTTTTGATGTCGCTTTTGCCCAGATTTCTTTCACCCCAATACTTTTAAGGTGCAAGACGCATAAAAGGCTGGCCTGCAAATCCTCGCCAATCGCGACCAGCACAACATCACATTCTTCCAGGCTGAGTTCGCGTAGGGCGCGCTCATCCGTCACATCGGCAATCGCTGCGTGCGTTAAATGATCCGCTATGGCATCAACACTCTTCTCATCCGAATCCACACCAATTACGTCATGGCCAAGATCCAGCAACTCCAATGCGGTTCTGGCACCAAATCGACCCAGACCAACAATCCCAAACTGTGCCATATTACCCCTCTCTTAATCGTTAACGACCTGATTACGCCCCGATTCCTTTGCCTGATACAGACATTTATCCGCCCGTTCAAGCCAGTCGGTCCAGTGTTCCCCCGTACGTAACTGGGCCACACCCGCTGACAACGTCATCTTCGGGCTTGCACCTTTTAGCTTAAACTCGTTCGCGGCAAAGCGCAGGCGTAGCTGTTCAGCGGCTTTGGCCGCACCACCAGCATCCGTTTCCGGCATCAAAATGAGAAACTCTTCGCCACCCACCCGATACACACTGTCACTCAACCGCACCGACTGGCGGATCAACTTAGCCGCCTGTACTAACAAACGGTCACCTTGTAAATGCCCATATTTATCATTAATCGGTTTAAACCAGTCAATATCGCAAATGACCACTGAAACCGGTTGCTGATTGCGTTTGTACAATGCAAGAACCTGGTCGAGCCGGCTGTTGAGGCTTTTACGGTTATAGACTCCGGTTAGGGTGTCGGTGGTTGCCAAACGGGTAAAGCTGCGCTGCATTGTTTCCAGCAAAAACAGCAAGGTCAGTGTCAACACTAACACCGCAGCCAGTGACAGCGAGCCGCGCCAGGCAATATCAAGCGGCATCGCAACCACCGCCGCAATGACCATAAGCACAAAGAAAGTAAAGGCAGAAACAACGGCCCATTTTCGACGCAGTAAAAACACAATCGAAGCCATCACCGGAAACGACCAGACAAAGCCATTAATGCCGTTGATGAAGGTCGAGTAACTGGCTGCCAGTGCGAGCATGGAAACAAAAGCCAGTAATTGCCTTTGCTTCAGATTTTGGTGGCGCGAAATCAACGCCAGACTTAACGAGTAAACACAAAACGCGGCGAGCCAGGCAGTCATCAACCAGTGCCCCGCTACCCCCTGAACAATCGCCAGCGGAGCCACGACCACGGCCGCGCCCCACTGGGTATAATTCGCTACCTTCCGAGTAAAGCCAGAAACCACATCCTCTGTGGTGTTCTGAGCTTTGGCTTGGTATTTTTTCTGCGTAATCTCCATCTACGCATCTCCGTCCATTAGCGGGTGGTCGCCGGCGCCAGGAACAAGGCGTTCATCAGTGCCATATTCAAACCGTCCATATAAGCTCGATAGGTCGGTTCCTGAGTGAAGCTGATCACCATGCCTTCACCCATCGGTTGCCAGATTAACAGAGGCTTGTAAGGGAGTTGTTGTTGCGTCTCATCCCATAAAAAGCCGCTGGCGATTAACGCTTCTTTGTCGGCAAACCAGGCAATATTGCGGCCATGATTGATATCAATCGGAGCCAAAATGGTATTACCATTAAACAAGCTGACTAAACGTTGTTTTAAACCGGCGGCTAAAAAGTGGTCCTTATCAACGTCGGCATTCACCAATGCTCCGGATACCCAGTCAGGGTTTACGCCATGAGCCTGAATCTCAGTCATCAACTGCGCTTTTGAGGTGATTTCCGTGCCGTCAACGCGCGTTTCTTCCGCAGGCTTTTCAACCCCCTCTTTTGGGATAGCCCGTTCAACTTTGGTGTTTAACAGACCAGCTTCAGCGGCCCAGCCGGAAGCATTTCCCAAGGTCACTAACACACCACCGTCGGCCACCCAGCGTTTGAACGCCGCCACCGTTTCCGCATTAAAGACGCGGTCATAACCGGCACTTGCCGGTAAAATAAAGACATCAAAGCCAGCTAGATCGCCGCCGCGCAAGTCATCGGTGCGAATCGCCGTCACCGGATAATTCATTTGCCGCTCAATCACATACCGCGTGTGGCCGGCATTGTACTGGCTGACAGGTTCATCCCACGCCATACCAATGTTGGGCGCAAACAAGCCATGCACATTACCCGAGCCAAAGTTTGGTCCTTCGGTGATCCAACTGGTATCCACTCCCTGAATCGTTGCGCCGGTTTGTTCAGCCAGCTGTGCCAGTACCGTTGGCAGTTCCACATCAGGGTTATCAGCATGGGTAATCACCAGTGAGCCGCTTGGGTACTTGCCGGCCTGCTCGTGAGTAAAAGCTAACTCGCTTTGTTTTAGTTGCAGCCCTTGCCGCAGTGCCGCGGTCACCAAACGACCGGCGTTCATGTCACCCCAACGTACCAGATAACCAACCTCAGCATCGGCATTCAGTAGTTGTCCGGGGGCGATACGACCTTCGCTAACGGCAACGCTGTCGACGCGTGGCACATCGTCACAACCGTCCACATCAACATTGAACATTAACGGCAACGACCAACCGGTTACATCATAAATCTGATCCGGTAAGTTATTATTGCGTCGTTGTTCCTGTTCCTCAATGAAGTCCCTAGCCATATCGACCTGTTCATCCATCAAGGTACTGATCATACGGTAGGCCGGCTGTGCTTTATCGATGATATAACTTCCAGCAGGGTAATCGGTTCCGCACACGCGAAAGTTTTCCTGCGCCTGCTGCACGTCAGCGCCTTGTTCAACCAACAACGACGCCAGTTTTCGCGCCGCCGCAGGGTCATCATCAGCGGCCACAATTAATGCTCGTTGTTCGTCATCTTCACCCGCTTTTATCGCGCTAAGCCGGTAATTCCAAAACTTTTCTAACAGTGCCTGACGACGCTCTGAGACCGTTTCTATGGTCGAAAGTGACGCAACAAAGTGCTGCTGAACACCATCGGCGTAGGTCAGAATAGAGCCGTCTTTACGCTCAAAGCGGTGGCCTCGTGCCGAGGCCATTTCATAGGTCATCGCCACGGAGCCGTGGTACAACGGCCAGCTTGCGCCATAGCCTGGGTAGAAAGCATCAAAAATCTCGCGGGTAAAGTAATCAAAGCCCTTCTTATCAAACCACGAGGCATTGTTTTTACCAATCCAGTTCAAGGTTTCCCGTTGCTGTTCGGTTATCAGTGGGTTATAAGGCCGTGCTTCAGGGGTAAAATAGTAGGTCGAATCGCCACCCATCTCGTGCAAGTCAACGAAAACCAATGGGTAATACTTCAGCAGAGCATCGACTTGCCCTTTAATTTCTGGTTGCGTCAACGCGATCCAGTCGCGGTTCATATCAAACAAGTAGTGGTTGGTGCGGCCACTGGGCCAGGGTTCATTGTGTTCAGCACTGCGGCGATCCGCCGAGTGCTCGAGTCCTGCCGTCATGTAATAGCGCTGTACAAAGCGCGCGCGGCCATCCGGGTTTTGCAACGGATCGATGAAGACCACCGTGTTTTGTAACCAGTCCTTGGTTTGTGGACGTTGATCATTGAGCAGATGATAAGCCGTCATCATCGCCGCCTCCGGAGAGGAGATCTCATTGCCGTGCACGCCGTAGGATAACCAAATGCTGGCTGGGGTTTCAGCGATCAGTCGTTGCGCCTCTTGCTGGCTGGTTTTACGGGGGTCCGCTAAACGCTGCATATTGCCAACGAAGTTATCAAAGTTGGCCATATTCTCCGCACTTGAGATAACGGCGTAGTAGAGCGTACGCCCTTCCCAGCTTTTGCCGTAATCCAGTAGTTTCACCTGATCGGGGAACGCCGCCGCCAACGCCTCGAAATACCGGCTCATGGCCTCCGGAGAGGTTATTTTCGTACCGATTGAGTAGCCTAAAACCTCCTCGACAGATGCTTTTCCGTTGCTATAGTTTGCTTCGGGCAGCATGGACGCTGCGCCACTTAACTGATCCGAGGCTACTGCCGCGCTTGCGGCCGCAACGCTGAGTGTGAGGAACAACTTTTTCATTACGCTCATGTACTAACCTGTTTTTATCATTTTTGGTTCTACCTAATGTAAAAGCAGATTAGCACGTTGTGAAGCTGTTAAGAATTTTTTTAAAGGGAGAAAGGAATCAATGGACGATACAATTAGCCGCATCACGGATGAACAAACAAATTACGCAATGTTGATGCATTTATCACAATTCGCGACTTTTATCATACCCTTTATTGGTTGGCTCGCGCCAATTGTGATGTGGTTTTTAAAACGCGATAACGACTTTATTGACCGCCATGGCAAGTTTATTTTTAACTGGATGCTCAGCCTGGGCCTATATGGGATTGGTATTCTGCTGAGTTTTTTGGTGATGCCGATACTGAGTCTGGTGGCCGTACTGTTGTTTGCACTGTTTTCCATTGTGATGATAGTGCTGGCCGCGGTTCAAGCGAAGCAAGGTATGCTGAAACCTTACCTACTAAGCATTCCTTTCTTTAAATAGCGACAAAAGGCTACCGACTCGGTAGCCTTTTTTTCAACCCAGGCATTACTGGCAGGAGCCGCAACAAAAATCTTTGCCGTGTGTTGGTGTACTTTCGCGCTCGACGAAAAGCACGGTATTTTCTAATTCAATGTGCTGGTTAAGATCGTCGACCAACTCGCCAAGTCCGCGGTATAAAGCTTGCCAACTACCACAGGCACCCTCTGGTAAGGTTAAATTATTGGTCAGAGCGCTGATCTTGTTAATGTCCTGCTCGTGCTGAACATGCTCTTCTTCCATCACTGAAATCGGGCCGCTGGGATAAATATCGCGCGCCAGCATCGGAAATAAAATTTGTTCCTCCTTCATCATGTGGCTTTCCAGCTCATGAAGCATATTATCCAGGTGCTCAGCCAGGCCGTGCGGAGCCTCATCATGGTCGCCGTGCACTTCTTCGATTTTCAGCGCCAGTTGCTTTAATTCAGGCAACTGTTGGCGATGCACCTGATGGAAACGTTCAACGATAAATTCAATCAATTCGCGATTTGATTTTCCTGACCACTCACTGACAATGCTTGCTGTCATATTAACCTCTTATAGTCATCTAAAAACGGACAGCAATGACGTTTGCACAATTCAGGCCAACTTCTACCCCCTTGTGGATATTGAGGTTGCAGGCCAGCACGGTATGATTCACCCAGTGAATAAGGGTACATTTAACCGATAGTGTAAAAATAACCATGCTGCAACAAAGCCTTTTAGCGGATCTTGTCACCGATGTACCGGCGGCGGTGCGCCTGCAAAATTTGGTGAAAACCTTGCGCCAGCACTTTCATTGTGGCGCCGTTGTCCTGTTAAAACGCGACAGCGATGCGCTAAAGCCGGTTGCCATGCATGGGTTGGTTGATGAAGCCTTGGGACGTCGCTTTGTCATCGCGCAACATCCACGTCTTGCCACCCTGCTGTCATCGCGTAATCCAGTGCTGTTTGAGCCAAGCACCAGCCTTCCTGATCCCTATGACGGGCTATTGGCAGAACAACCGGGGGATGCATTACCCGTGCACGATTGTATGGGCATCAGTTTATACGTTGAAGGTCAATGTTGGGGCGTGCTCACGCTGGATGCATTACAGCCGGGTACCTTTAATGATCAATCCACGGTTGAGCTACAGCGTTTTAGCCTGATTGTCGAGGCAGCCATTCGCGTTGGTTCTCTGGAGCAACAGGTTAGAGCGCTACGCCAGAACCAACCACTGTCATCACCGGAAGCAAGCGTTTCAACCCGTACCGACTCGGAAATCATTGGTAACAGCCCGGCATTACAACAAATTTTGGCAGAGCTGCATGCGGTCGCTAAAGCCGATTTACCGGTCTTGCTATTGGGCGAGACCGGCGTTGGTAAAGAGTTGTTTGCCCGCGAGCTGCATCGCCACTCAACGCGTGCGGATAAACCAATGATTTACGTTAACTGTGCCGCTTTACCTGAATCGTTAGCTGAGTCCGAATTATTTGGTCATAGTAAAGGCGCATTCTCCGGTGCCAGCAGCGAACGCGGTGGACGCTTTGAGGCGGCTCACGGTGGCACATTATTTCTCGATGAAGTTGGCGAGCTACCGCTGTCGATTCAAGCCAAATTACTGCGGGTTTTGCAGAATGGCGAGGTGCAGCGGCTGGGCTCCGATAAGCCGCGCCAAGTCGATGTTCGCATTGTTGCCGCAACCAACCGTAATTTAAAGCAACAAGTGCGGGACGAGCAATTTCGCGCCGACCTTTATCACCGCTTATCGGTCTACCCTATTCCCATACCACCTCTGCGGGAACGCGAGGACGATATTTTGTTGCTCGCTGGTCATTTTCTCGAGTTAAACCGGAGTCGTCTGGGGTTGCGTGCGCTGCGCCTATCGTCCACGGCCGAATTGGCACTGAAGCAATATCGCTGGCCGGGCAACATCCGAGAACTCGAGCATGTCATTAGCCGCGCTGCCATCAAACTGTTGAGCGTTGGGGTTGATCACAACAGCATTGCGACCATCGATGATGATACGCTGGACTTGACCATGCCGTCGGTAGCCGCCACGCAAAGGCGGGATCTGCAGGATACCGTGCTGGCGGCCAATGAAGACATCAGCTTGCGTGACGCCGTAGAGTTTACGCAGAAACAAATGATCCGTCAGGCGCTGACATTGGAAGATGGCAACTGGAGTCGAGCCGCGAAGCGTTTAGGTGTAGACTCAAGCAACCTTCATAAACTTGCGAGTCGCTTGGGAATCAAATAGTCATGCAGTGGATGACCACAGTATTCTGGCGTTGTCTGGCGCTCAGTTTTGTCGCGCTGGGCTTTATCGGGTTGCTATTACCTGTAATGCCAACGGTACCTTTTTTAATCGTCGCCTTATGGGCAGCCAGCAAAGGCTGGCCGTCACTGGAGCGAAAACTCCTCGAACACCCCAAATACGGTGCCGACATTCGTGCCTGGCGCGAAACCCGCAGCGTCCGTCGTAGCGCCAAGTGGGCGGCTATCCTGATGATGACCGGTGGCTACATTATTCTGTGGTTTATCCAGTGGCCGCCGGTATGGCTTAAAATCACGGTTGGTGTCATTTTGGTCAGCGTCGGCAGTTGGCTGTGGACCCGTCCCGACCTTGTTGAAACGATAAAGGGCAACGATCATGAAAACACTGACGCATGAGCAAATGCTTCGTTATAACCGCCACATTGTTCTGCCTGCTATCGACATGGAAGGTCAGGAACGACTACTGAACAGTCAGGTGGTTGTGATTGGTGCCGGCGGCTTGGGTTGCGCGGTATTACCGTACCTCGTCAGTGCTGGCGTTGGCAGCGTTACCATCATTGATGCTGATACTATCGAGCGAAGCAATCTGCAGCGTCAGCCGCTATACCGCGAACAAGACGTTGGTGGCAGCAAGGCCGAAACCGCTCAACAGCAGTTGCAACAACTCAACAGTGAAACACAACTGCGCGCGATTCATGGTTGGGCCGATGCCGACACACTGGCGTCACTCGAACAGCCCATTGATCTGATCATCGATTGTTGCGATAACCTGACCACCCGCAATCTGGTCAATGAGTTTTGTGTTAAGCACAGCATACCGCTGGTTTCCGGCTCTGCCATCCGCTTTGAAGGGCAACTTGCGGCGTTTTCTATGCAGCCCGGCGACCCCTGTTATCAGTGTTTTAGTCGGCTGTTTGGTGAGCAAAGTCTAAGCTGCACGGAGTCCGGCGTAGCTTCTCCTCTGGTTGGCGTAGTCGGCAGTATGCAGGCACTGGAAGCGCTGAAGATCTTAACAGGGGCCGGTAAGCCCCTGTTTGGTCAGCTATTAATGTTTGACGGCTTAAACGCAGAGTGGCAACGCTTTAAACTCAGCCCGTTTCCAAACTGCCCGGCTTGTGGTTAACCTGGGTTGCCATCAGCCCGCGGGGTTAAAAAGATACGCACGTAAACCATTACAAAAATCAGCAATGCGGCGGTCCAGGCGTAGCTGCTGATTAACAGCCAGTCGGTTGTCCACTGCGGCCATACACTGACGCCCAGAACACGAGTTAACCCGGCAATCACCATCAACGCAAATGCCAGCGACATGATCGGTTTTGGCTGTAACGGCCTACCACTGTGGCCTAGCGACACGCGCGCCATCATCGCTAAAATCATGTTACCCATCGCTCCGGCAGTGAGTGCATGCATGGCGGTACTGCGAGTGATTTCGGCTCCCCAGTAATGCGCAGCCAGTAATGCCAACCCAAGCGGGATAAACCAATAGGCAATGTGCAAAGACCAAAGTAACGGTACGCGGAAGGTTAACCAGATTTTCCAACGCAACACGCGAACAAAGTGCGCCAGCGCAGCAACGGCAAAAAGTGCCCCGAGCCAAAGGTCCGGAATGTACAAGGTGAGATTAAAAAAGTGCACCGCAAACAGCAGCCACAGCAGCCCAATGGACAAGCTTTCCAACCAGCCAATCGGCAATACTTTTTTGGTCATGGTGCCATTGGCTGTAAACATCGGCATCACCCGGCCGCCGATGATGGCCATCAACAGCGTAACCAAGAACACACCGTTATAAGCGCCCAGGGTTTGCCACTCGTATTGCTTAAATTGATAGCCAACGTGCATCAACGCGCTGGACACCGCCAACAACAAAAGAATGGGAATAAAAAACAGATTGCGCGTTTGGTTCACTTTCAATACCAACCGTGCGAACAAAATGGCCGCGACCGGTAGTAGCGCAACATCAACGCTCATGACCAGCCACCAGGGTAACCCTTCGCCAAACAACATCAGCAACCGCCCGGCACTCCACAGCAACGCGAGAATACCCAGTGTTGCGCCATGTGTTGCA
The DNA here is from genome assembly GCF_002968395.1 of Idiomarina sp. OT37-5b. NCBI lineage: Bacteria > Pseudomonadati > Pseudomonadota > Gammaproteobacteria > Alteromonadales > Idiomarinaceae > Idiomarina > Idiomarina sp. OT37-5b. Next base: position 139,993 of record NZ_CP027188.1, on the reverse strand, counting down.
CGCATACCGGTCCAGTTCTGAACCGCTGTTAATAAGAACCCCAATACAATGGCTACGACAAAGCCGTAAATCATTTCATGACTGTGCCAGAACAGGATGTTGCCGTACACCGGCAGCTCTAGCGTCCCACTCAGCGCTAACCCCCACAATAGAATGGCGATGGCACTGAAAATAGAGCCGAATAAAAACATCGGCCGGTAAGCCTGGCGCAGAATGGGTGCCATTGCCATTTCTTTATCTAGCTGTGTAACTTGCATGATCCTGTCCTCTTGGCTCAATTAGCATTATCATACATTTTTAATGCACATTAAAACCACCCTTTATTGCTGAAAATAGTGTAGTACCCCAAAGATTATCGAAACCCCGGCTGACCTAACCCAACTACCCAAAAAGTGATAACAACGCGCGTAAACTGGCCTTTTTCAAAGCTTCTGTCTTTACCCACAATAGGTAGTTAAACAGCCGTCAAATAAAGCTCTATAGCCTTGATTATAAAGTAATTTATTTAAAAACCCCGTAAAGTAAGTGGTATCGATAACAGGGCTTATTAGGAGGTTTTTAATGAACCAGTCCGTATCAACATCGCCCGGCCAACGCAATTACGCATTGTTGCTCTCAACGCTTGCGTTTACCTTGTGTTTTGCCGTCTGGACGATTTTTTCCATCATCGGTATACAGATTAAGGACGATTTTAATCTTACCGATACTCAACTCGGTTTGTTGATGGCAACGCCGGTATTAACCGGTTCCATCAGTCGGATGTTTCTCGGCATTTGGACCGACCGCTTCGGTGGCAAAAAGGTGTTTGCCATCTTAATGTTGCTGACATCGGCCTGTGTCTATTTACTGACCTTTGCCGACAGCTACATCATGTTGCTGGTTGCCGCACTTGGGGTTGGTCTTGCCGGCGGCTCTTTTATTGTGGGTGTTACCTACACCGCTGCCTGGTTTGATGACGCTAAAGAGAAGCAAGGTACCGCGCTGGGTATTTTTGGCGCCGGTAATGTCGGCTCAGCGGTGACTAACTTTGGTGCGCCCTTTTTGCTGATCGCACTCGGTTGGCAGGGTACTGCACAAATTTACGCGACAGTGCTTGCCATCGCCGGCATCACGTTCTTCGTACTCGCCAAAGAAGATCCGCTGAAAAATGCCCGTCAGGAGAAACAACAGCAAGGCTTCTGGGAACAGTTGTCACCGCTGGGAGATCTGCGGGTCTGGCGCTTTTCCTTGTATTATTTCTTTGTTTTCGGCGCGTTCGTTGCGCTTGCGCTGTGGCTTCCGCATTATCTTATCGGCGTTTATCATCTGGATGTAAAAACCGCCGGTATGATTGCCGCGATGTATACCATTCCGGCCTCACTGTTTCGTATTCTTGGCGGCTGGATGTCCGACAAATACGGCGCCCGTCGGGTCATGTACTGGACCTTTATCGCGTCCGTAATTTGTACCTTCCTGTTAAGCTATCCAAGCACACAGTACGCCGTTCAGGGGGTTGATCAAGTCTACAACTTTCACTTAGAAGTGACCTTAGTTGGCTTTGTCTTCCTGACGTTTGTGCTGGGCTTTTTCATGTCGCTGGGTAAAGCAGCGGTGTTCAAGCACATTCCCGTTTACTACCCGAAAAGCGTCGGCGCGGTTGGTGGCGTGGTTGGTATGATCGGTGGTTTAGGCGGCTTCTTATTACCGCTTACCTTCGGTATGCTGAATGACGTTATCGGCGTTTGGCAAAGCAGTTTCATGCTGTTGTTTGTCATTGCCGCGGGGGCGTTAGCCTGGATGCACTTTGCCATTCTTAAAGCAGAGCGCGTTGAATACCGTGAAGATCGTGAAGAGCGGGATCTGCCGGAATTGTCTACCCCGAACTCAATGGTGCTGGATGACTGGCGTCCGGAAGACGAAACCTTCTGGAAAGAAAAAGGCAAACGTATTGCTACCCGGAACCTGTGGATTTCCATCCCGAACTTATTCCTGGCGTTCGCGGTCTGGACCATCTGGAGTATTCTGGTGGTTAAAATGCCCGCGCTGGGCTTCCCGTACAGCCAAAACGAGTTATTCTGGTTAGCCGCATTGCCAGCGTTGTCCGGTGCTACCCTGAGGATTTTCTACAGCTTCATGGTGCCAATCTTCGGCGGCAGACGCTGGACCGCCATATCCACTGCCTCACTGCTGATTCCATGCGTGTGGATTGGCTTTGCCGTACAAAATACCGATACGCCATACATGATCATGCTGATCCTGGCACTACTGTGTGGTTTTGGCGGCGGTAACTTCTCCTCCAGCATGTCAAACATCAGCTTCTTCTATCCACAGAAGGAAAAAGGCGGCGCTCTGGGGATGAACGCCGGCCTTGGTAACCTGGGTGTTTCCGGTATGCAACTACTGGCGCCGTTAGTTATCGCAGCCAGTGTATTTGGAGGCATTGAAGGTGATCCACTGGTGGTACAACAAGGCGCGAATGCCGGTCAGGAAATCTGGCTGCAAAATGCTGCCTTCCTGTGGGTGCCATTGATTGTGATCGCCTCTGTAGCCGCCTGGTTTGGCATGAACGACATCTCGTCAGCCAAGGCGTCATTCAGCGACCAAGCGGTTATTTTTAAACGCAGCCATAACTGGATCATGTGCATCCTGTATCTCGGCACCTTTGGTAGCTTCATCGGTTTCGCCGCGGGCTTCCCACTGCTGTCCGGGATGCTGTTCCCTGAAGTCGATCCTACCGCCTATGCCTTCCTCGGGCCGCTGGTTGGCGCCCTTGCCCGACCTGCCGGGGGATCATCGCTGATAAGCTGGGCGGCGCCCGGGTTACCTTCTGGAACTTCTTGTTAATGATTGTCGGTGTCCTTGGCGTCATCTACTTCCTGCCAATTGCGGGTACAGAAGGCAATTTCTGGGGCTTCTTCGCGGCGTTTATGTTGCTGTTTATCGCAACCGGTATCGGTAATGGCTCAACGTTCCGTATGGTACCGGTCATCTTCTTAAACCAACGCAAACGTGAACTCGGCGATACCGACCAGGCCATTAAGGAAGGCAACAAAGAGTCCGCTGCAGTCATTGGCTTTATTTCAGCATTTGCTGCCTACGGTGGTTTCTTTATTCCGAAAGCGTACGGTACGTCCATCAGCTTAACCGGTGGCGTTTCCGCGGCTTTAGTGAGCTTTATCATCTTTTACGCAGTCTGTGCTGTAATAACTTGGTGGTTCTACTCTCGCAAAAATGCACCAGATCCTTGTTAAGGATCTGGCAATAAAAAAGCCCGGTCACTTCAAATTAAAGTGACCGGGCTTTTTTGATTTACGTTAAACTACTTCTTCGGTCGGAACGGCTTTATTACCGACTCGTCACAGGTTAAGTACGGGCCTTCCATTAAGTCAATGCAGTAAGGCACTGCCGGAAACACGGCGTCTAAGCACTGACGAATGGCTTTCGGTTTACCCGGTAAGTTGATGATCAATGACGAACCCCGCAAGCCGGCCGTTTGGCGCGATAAAATAGCCGTCGGTACGTATTTTAACGACTCCTGACGCATTAACTCTCCAAAGCCCGGCATCATCCGGTCGCAAACGGCTTCGGTGGCTTCCGGTGTGACATCGCGCTTAGCCGGACCGGTTCCGCCGGTGGTTACCACCAAACAGCAGCGTTGCTCGTCAACAAGCTCCCGCAAAGTAGCTTCTATCAGCGCCTGCTCATCTTCTATGACTCGATAAACCGGTTCCCAGGAGGACGTCAAATACGCTGTCAGCGTTTCCTGTATTGCCGGTCCGGACAGATCTTCATATTGACCGCGGCTGGCGCGGTCGCTGACGGTTACAATTCCGATACGTGCTGCTTCCATAATTCCTCAATCGTTATTCCACGTTAGCTGGCCTTTACCATACCAGCCAGTTGCAACCAGTAGCCATTACTCTCTTTATCACTCAGCTTCAGCGGCTGGCTGCCATCCATATTTGCTCTGAAACGTTCAATCCAGTCGAAGGTGCCCTCGGGCTGTGGACTGATGCGAACGCGGTCAACCAATCCCTGCATTGACGGCAATTGATTGATCAAATTGTAACGTGTACCAGACTGCGTTTGTATGCCGTTCAGCACGAAAACCTGTTTGCCGTCCTGGCTCTTTACCGTGCGCCCCTGTGGGTATTTAATGCAGCAAAGTTCACACTGATCTTTGGGTCGGTTTTCTGAGCGCGCTGTAAAACAGCGTCCTGACCAGGCCAACGGCATATGACCCAAGGCAAACACTTCGGTCTGAAACAGATTTCGTACCGAGCTGACCTGTGGCTGTTTCAAAATGTCACTCAGCCATTGCTGAGACAACTCATAGGGTGTCACCCAATGATTCATGCCCATATCCACAAAGCGGCGCAGTGCCTCATGGTTATAGATATTGACTGCAGAACCAACAGTGAAGTTAACCCCATGCTCGCGCAAGTATGGGATCGCACCGACGTCATTGGCTTCAACCTCGAACTCTCCGTTGTTGCAATATTTTGCCATTTGCGCCAGCTCCGCCGGCGCTTCAAGTAAGGTCATGGTCGACAGACATACCTGTTTACCGGCCTCACGAAGTTCATGGGCAATGGTTAGATAGTCATCCAGGTTCAGTTCACGGCGTTTACTGCAGACGGTTTCGCCCAGGTACACCCGGTCGACATCAGATTCAGCCACCTGCCGGTAAAAGGCTTTTACTTTGGCTTTTGGCCAAAAATATAAAATCGGTCCTAATGCAATTTGCATAATTTACTTCCACTTTCGGTGATAGGCGCCTAACGTCGTTTGGCTGCCTTCAGATAGCGATGACAATACGCGGTCCCACTCGTGCTCTACTTCAAACTGTTCCGGGTTTTGCATGACCCGGTCAATCGCCTGCCGCCATACCTTGGTAATTTGTGCGACATAAGCCGGACTGCGTTGTCGCCCTTCGATTTTTAGCGACGCAATGCCCTCTTTGTGAAGTTGCGGTAGCAGGCTCAAGGTGTTTAAGCTGGTCGGTTCTTCGAGCACATTGTAGAGTTCATCATCGACCTGGAAACGCCCTTTACACAGGGTCGGATAGCCAGCATTTTCGCCTTCGCCAAAACGGTCAATCACCACACCGTTTAAACGCGACTCCAGCCGGCTACCCTGATGCTCCCATTCAACATAAGCCGCCGGAGAGCAGGCGCCAGCGGTGTTTGGCGATTCTCCGGTCATGTAAGAACTCAAATAGCAACGGCCCTCGGCCATAATGCAGAGACTGCCAAACGCAAAGACTTCCAACTCGATATCGGTGGTTCGCGCTAACGCCCGCACTTGCTGCATCGATAATACGCGCGGTAATACCACCCGGCTGATACCGTACTGACGATAGAATTCAATGGCTCCCGCATTGGTGGCTGACGCCTGAACACTTAAGTGCCGCTCAATCCGTGGATAGCGCTCAGCGGCATAGCCCAATACCGCAATATCTGAAATGATCAGTACATCGGCACCGGCGGCTACCGCCCCGTCTACCGCATCCCGCCACTTTGTCCAATTATTGGCGTGGGCAAAGGTATTAATGGCAACGTGCAGTTTCTTGCCGTGCCGGTGAACATAGTCGGCAGCTTCCGCCAGCTTAAGCGCATTTAAGTTCAGCCCCGCGAAATGGCGGGCATTGGTTTCATCTTTTAAGCCGACGTAAACCGCGTCCGCGCCGTTTTCAATCGCCGCTTTTAATGCGGGAATACTGCCTGCAGGACATAATAATTCCATAACGGCCTCGAGTTTTTGTTCAGTTTTTTATTTAGGTTAATAAAAGCGAATTTCACGTGATCTATTATAAAGACACATTCCAAATATTTATTTAAAAGAGTGAGATAATAATGGATACCAACAAAGGGGTAGCGCGCGCGTTTCAAGGGTTTGCTATGGCCCATCAATTCATCCCTGCCAGCCTTAAATTAAAACCGATTGAGTTGCTGTTAAATCGACTTTTTGCGACCGAAATCGACGCCGATGAACTTGATTTTTTGAGGGACAAATCCGTCGCTATTGAGGTATTGGATGTATCCCTGTCGTTCTCTGTGAGCCTAGTCAACAAACGTCTTCGCGTGCGTTCAGAAGCGGCTTCGGCCGATGCACGGATGAGCGCCAACAGCACCGATTTCTTGTTATTAATTCATAATAAGGTGGATCCCGACACACTGTTCTTTCGGCGTCAGCTACGCGTCGAAGGTAATACGGAACTGGGACTATCCCTTAAAAATTTCCTTGACACTATTGAGGTAGATCAAAAGCTGCCGCAGCCGTTATTCCGCCTCGGTGATAAACTGGCGTCCTATTTACAGCAAAGAAAAGATGAAATAATAGTCTCATCGTAAAACCAGTTGCTTTGACAAGAGTCAAGAGGTCGTTATGTCAGTCATTCAGTGGGATAAAAAGTTAATCGATAAGTACAACATTAACGGCCCTCGCTACACCTCCTATCCGACCGCATTGATGCTGTCCGATCAGTTCGATCGGGGACGCATTGACCACGCGTTGCAAGCGGCCGGAGACGAGTTGTGCCTGTACCTTCATTTGCCGTTTTGCCACAAGCTTTGTTACTACTGTGGTTGCAATAAAGTGATTACGCGGCACCAGCATAAAGCCGATAAATACCTCGACTATTTAGCCAAAGAGATGGCGATGTATCAGCCTTTGGTCGCCGACAAACGGATTCGTCAAATCCATCTTGGCGGCGGCACGCCAACCTTTTTGACGGAACAACAATTGACTCGCTTGATGGCGCTTGTTCACCAGCATTTTCGTTTTGTCGATAATGCCGAAGTCAGCATCGAAATCGATCCACGCAGTTGCAGTGACGAAAAACTACGTCACCTGCGCACGTTGGGCTTTAACCGCGTTAGTTATGGGGTGCAGGATTTCGATACGAAAGTACAAATTGCCATTAACCGGGTACAGGATGTCGACCTGATCCGTCATCAGCTCAAATTGAGCAAAGCGTTGGGTTTTGAATCGATTAATCTGGATCTTATCTACGGTTTGCCTTATCAACAGCCGGAAACATTTAAAAAGTCCATTGAGCAGGTCATCGAGATGGATCCCGATCGTATTTCGGTATTCAGTTATGCCCATTTACCACAACGGTTTGCTGGTCAGCGGAAAATCCCTGAGGAGTCAATTCCGCGCCCCTCAGTGAAGTTGAGCTTACTGGAACAGGCGATTACCCAGCTTAGTGAAGCCGGCTATCAGTTTATTGGTATGGATCACTTTGCCAAAGCCGATGATGGCTTGGCAATTGCGCAGCGAGAGGGTCGTTTACAACGTAATTTCCAGGGCTACACAACCGACGGTCAGGATGCCTTGCTGGGGCTTGGTGTTTCGTCCATCAGTCAGGTAAACGGCGTGCTATGGCAGCACGAGAAAGAGCTACCGGCCTATTACAAAATGATTGATAGTGGTCAGCGCCCGATTATCAAAGGCATGGCGCTTAACGATGAGGATAAGCTGCGGGCTGCGCTGATTTCACAAGTGATTTGTCACTTCGAATTAGATATTGAAGCGTTTAAAGCACAATGGCAGCTCGACGACTTCTGGGCGCACTTTGCCGAAGCCATTCCGCTATTAAAACCATTTATTGAGGACGGCCTGGTCGACGTTTCGGACAAAAAACTCCGTGTTACCGATTTAGGCCGACTGTGGGTCCGCAGCATCTGCGCCTGCTTCGACGAATACCTCGACCACGGTCAGAACCGCTACTCGAAGGTGGTTTAGGCTCGCTTTGCTCGCGGTGTAGGGCTGCGCCGGTTTAGGCTCGCTTTGCTCGCGGCGTAGGGCTGCGCCGGTTTAGGCTCGCTTTGCTCGCGGCGTAGGGCTGCGCCGGTTTGGGCTTCGCGATACACCATGAGCATAGCGAATCTAAACCGCGAACGCAGTGAGCCCAAACCGCGAGCGCAGTGAGCCCAAACCGCGAACGCAGCGAGCCCAAACCGCGAACGCAGTGAGCCCAGACCGCGAGCGCAGTGAGCCCAAACCGCGAACGCAGTGAGCCCAGACCGCGAGCGCAGTGAGCCCAAACCGCGAACGCAGCGAGCCCAAACCGCGAACGCAGTGAGCCCAAACCGCGAGTGCAGCGAGCCCAGACCGCGAAAGCAGCGAGCCCAAACCGCGAGCGCAGCGAGCTTAAAAAACGCTCTTATTCAGCCACAGATGCAACAGGATACTCGCGATATACCCCAACGCGATAACCGGCGTCCACTTTAAGTGTGAGGCGAAGGTGTAATAGCCACGGGCCTGTCCCATCAGCGCGACACCCGCTGCCGAGCCAATAGACAGCAGACTACCACCGGTACCGGCGGTCAGGGTGATAAGTAACCATTGACCATGTGACATCTCGGGTTCCATCGACAGTACCGCGAACATCACCGGGATGTTATCAATCACCGCTGATACGATGCCCAGAATACTGTTCGCCATAGTATGGCTAAAGTCACCGTATAAGGTTTCTGACAGCATGCTCAGATACCCCATAAAGCCGAGGCCACCGACGCAAAGCACAATACCGTAGAAGAACAATAAGGTATCCCATTCTGCCCGTGATACCCGGCTAAAGACATCAAAAGGCACAATGCCGCCGAGTTGTTCTAACCGTTTCTGGTCGCCGGCACGTTCGGCCATTGCGCGTTTGCGTGCTAACGAGCCAGGTAAGGTCATGCGCAAGAAGTAGCCAAAGAACTGCAAATAGCCCAGTCCCATCATCATGCCAAGAACCGGTGGCAGATGCAGCCAGATATGGCAAGTAACCGCCGTGGCTACGGTGAGCAGAAATAAAAAGGTAATGCGCAGCGCACCACGTTTTAATTCGACCTCTGTATGCAGAGTGCTTGGGTATTTGTTTTCGATAAACACACTCATGATCAGTGCTGGGATCAAGTAGTTTGCTACCGATGGCAGGAATAATCTCAGAAACTCCGTAAAGGTGACCTGACCAGCCTGCCAAACCATCAACGTCGTGATGTCACCGAATGGACTGAACGCTCCACCGGCATTGGCTGCGATAACGATGCTGGTGCAACACAACGCAACAAACTTCTTATCACCTTCGGCAACTTTCATGACCACCGCACACATGAGCAATGCCGTAGTCAGGTTATCGGCGATCGGCGAAATAAAGAATGCCAATATGCCCGTTATCCAGAACAGTTTTCGGTAACTGAAGCCCTTCTTTAGCAACCAGGCTCGTAACGCATCAAATAGACGGCGTTCTTCCATCGCATTAATGTAGGTCATTGCCACTAACAGGAATAACATCAGTTCGGCAAATTCCAGCAAGTTATGCCGAAACGCTTCCTCGGCGAGCGGGGCTTTATCGCCGGTGTAAACAAATCCTATCAATATCCATATGATACCGGCAGCAACCAGCACCGGCTTGGATTTGCGCATATGGAGTTTTTCTTCCCCCATGACCAGGATGTAGGCGAGGATAAAGATAACGATGGCAGCAAAGCCAATATTCGTCGAGGTGAGATCGATACGGTCAGCAGGGGATCCTGCTGCCAGTACTGATACCGAAAAGAACAACGTGATAACGGTAAGCAGTAGTTTTGTCATAGCGCTGGTCAGGCGCAGGCTGTAGACACTACATAACCTGCACCAACTCTCCCTGTTTGTTAATGGTTAAAAAGTGCTTGATCATGCCGGCTTGTATTTGTTGCACCATCATCTCTAATGGCTGAGTCGCTTCATCACTGGATGCAGGGTGACCGCCACGCCCGTCCATGGCACTGACAAAAGCGATATCCCAGTCAATATCCGTGCGCTTTGACTCTTCAACCAAGGTCTCGAACGACTCGACTTCCTCGGGGAGCTTATCAACACACAAAACGGGCTCCAGATTACCGCCGGCTTGTTGCTCAAACTGTGATTTTTGTGCATCCGTCGGCTGATCCGGCAGTTGTGCCTTTGCCAGCACAAACAACAAACGCTGTGGCTCGGGTTGCTGTTTGGCCATTTGAATAAAATCTTGGTAGCTTGTGATGTCCATAGGCTCACCTGTTGGTTATAAATTCGCGCGGATAGTAGCACAAGCCAAAGCACAATATGTTAATAAAAAGAGGGACATAATGTCCCTCTTTAGTGGTAGTCCCGCAATTAGCTCGCCTGTCGCATGCCTTCGTTGGCTTGTGCAGCACCTACGGCAACTTCAGCCGGTTGCTTACGGTGGTAATGCCGCAACGCGTGTTCCTGACGACGTCCGGAGCTAAAGGCTGATACTCGCTTTAGGTATCCGATGACCCGGGTACCGTAGTCGATATCCGGAGATCCACAATCCGGGCAGTGCGCTAAGGTACGCTTATCAATGTGTTCACAGCGGTTACAGATCGTAATTTTTACGTTAATGCAGAAGTAATTACAGCCGGTTTTTGCGGCCAAATTGATCAACGATAGGTAACCATCCGTGGTCAGCTTTTCATCCAGGTTCAAGTGCAGTGCCGAGCCGCCGTCGAGGTAGTCAATTAACTCCTTGCCGTGCAGAATAAATTTATCCAGGGCGTTGGTTTGCTCGTCTTCAACCACATAAAAATAGGAGTTATAACAGTCGCGTGTCACCTGATAACCGTCTGCTTTGTCCCATTTTGAATTTTTCACACCAAGGTTTTCAGCCGGCACAAACTCGGTGTTAAACAGATAGCCATAGGTCAGTTTCGCCTGTTTGTTGGCATCATAAATGACCTTCAAATGCTGCTGAACAAAACGTTTATAGGCGTCGTTGTTACCCACCGTAATGCCCTGCGATTCGGCAGCTTCCGCCATACCGTTAATGCCAATCGTTAAGAACTGTTTATCGAGACTGATGAAGCCCGCATCATAAACGGTAAGTAACCCTGCACCTTTGTATTCTTCCATCATTGCCCGGTATGCAACCTGATATTTATGAATTTTCTGTACTTCGGTTTCCAGATCGCGGCCATCCTGAACCAGACGATTCATGTTGATGGTAATGACATTGATCGACCCGGTCGCGACACCTCCGGCACCCAGGGTGTAGGAAAACGTGTTATCACTGATTTCATTCCGCAAACGGCAACACGATGCCAGTGAGTCTGCGTTATCTGACAAGTAAATAAAGAATGAGCTGCCCTGCGAAAGTTCCGCTGCCATTTTTTTAGCAAACGTCTGGTCTTTACACTGGCCATTGTCCGTTAACATTGCCACGGTCACGACCGGGAACGTCAGAATGGTTTTCTCGCGTTCCTTGTTAAACCAGTCGAGGAAAAAGTCCTGCAATGCACTAACCGACTCCCACTGTGGCTTGGTAAAGTCGGCAGGAAACACAAAATCGCCAAACATCGATTCAAAATAATGCTTATCGTAAATGGAAATATTCCAGAATACGCTTTGATACCCTCGTGCTGCGGCGGGTTGATTCAGAGCATAAACCACATGCTGAAGATGATTAGCAATTTCGTGGCGATGTGTGGCTAAGTAGTTGTCGCCGTAATCTTTGCGGGCAAAATAGTCAAAATAGGTAAGAAACTCGACCGTCGCAACGGCACCGGCAAACTGCGAGCTGACCGCGAACACAAAGTTCACGAAGGTACCGCAAAAGGATTCCAGATGCTTCGGCGCCTGCGATTCGCCCCCGAGCTTAGTGAGTCCGTCACGCAAAAATGGGTACATGGTGACCGAAACACAATAGGGTTTTAGGCTGGTTTCATCGTGCACGTAGATTTCATGATCTTCAATTTGACGAACGTACTCTCTGGCCAGGTCTTCATCGAATAACTCAGCAATCTTATTACTGACCTGTTTGCGGTTAACCTGGACAAAAAAGTCCTTCATTAATTCGGCTTCCAAGGTGGCAATGTTCTTTTGCGTGACATTGGCGTTGGCGTCCATCTTTGAACCGTCAGCCGCATTCTGGGCGTGCAGGTAGTCGTTAATAAAATTAACTTTGCCGGTGACTTGCTGTTCGGTTAAGCGCAACATAATTATTCTCCTTATTGAAACGCAACATTCAGCACTTGCTGGTTGCGCAAATCATAAAACTTCTGATTTGTTGTAGGGCTGTCGAGCCCGCCGAGTTCTTTCACCCAGGGGCCGGTTTTTAGAAAATCCAGGTGCTCACGCAGTTGAATGGACACGTTGTCATAGCCCGTATACAAGCAGGTTTTTATTCCCCGACGGCGAGCCAGCTTCAGACACGCCTTCAGCATCTCAGGCCGCCATTCTCCGCCCATAAACGCCAAACAGGTAATAAACCCCTGGTAACGATTAAGTTGCTGCGCCAGATAATCCAGGGTTAACTCCAGACCGGAACCGACGGCCCAGGTATCGGCACTGTGGCAGCCTTTACACCCAACAGGGCAGCCGGTCATGGTATAAGCCAAAGACACCTCGCCAGGGACTTCCTGAAAGACCACTTCCTCGCTACAGTAACGAAACAACGCATCGCGCATAAAACACCATATATAGTTATTAAACTTCTTATTAGCACTAGATATTGTGTTTAAGGCTAATCTGTTTTTGGGCTTTTGCGTTGATCAGTGTCAACGATTCATGAGGCTATTGCTTACTGTTTGAATTCCCTGAGTTTTCTTAGAGAGGGTTAATTTAACCCTGTCGGTAAAATAAACCCCAACCAGTATGGTAGGAATCACCTAGACTCATAAAAATTAGTTTTATTTCATAAGGTTAACTATTGGCCTGTTAATTGCTCTAGAGAAGTGCACACATTTTTAGCGCTACAACAAAAGCAATTAAAGGAGGTCGTGAATGGCCGGGTATCGTAAGTTATGGTGGATACTCATTTGTATCCTCGCTATTACCTTTGGCATTTTGGGGTACTTTGGTAAAGAAGTTTATCGTGAGGCTCCCCCTATCCCTGATCAGTTTGTTACCCCGCAAGGCAAGATTATCGCCACGGAGGATAGTATTCTGGACGGGCAAACCGCATGGCAGTCTGTGGGCGGCATGCAGTTGGGCTCTATTTGGGGCCACGGCGCGTATCAGGCGCCCGACTGGACAGCCGATTGGTTGCATCGCGAGTTGATCGCCTGGTTAGAAATTCGCGCGCAGGAAGTCTTCAATCAACCCTATGACTCTCTGACAGGCGCTCAGCAAAACCAGCTGCAGTATGAACTGAAGCAAGAGTATCGTACCAATACTTACGATAAAGACAGCAACCGCGTGATCTTGAGTGATCGCCGGGTACAAGCCATTGAGCAGACCGCAGATTATTATTCACGCCTGTTCAGCGATGACCCTGAGCTTCGCCCTACCCGTGTCAGCTACGCGATGAAGGAAAACACGTTACCTTCGGCAGAACGCCGCGCGGTAATGACCGATTTCTTCTTTTGGACCGCATGGGCAGCCGCAACCGAACGCCCGGATGCAGACGTTACCTACACCAACAACTGGCCTCATGAGCAGTTAATCGACAACGTTCCGAGCGCAGAGAACATCATCTGGTCGATCGTCAGTGTGATTTTGCTGATTGCTGGTGTTGGCGGATTGATTTGGGGCTGGGCATTCCTGCGTAATCACGACGAGGACGACCCCGCCGCACCCAAAGAAGACCCGTTAACCAAGATTAAACTGACGCCATCGCAAAAAGCCTTAGGTAAATACTTATTTATCGTTGTCGCACTGTTCTCACTGCAAGTATTACTGGGTGGCTTTACCGCGCACTATACGGTTGAAGGCCAGGAGTTTTATGGCATCGACGTATCACAGTGGTTCCCGTATTCATTGGTCAGAACCTGGCACATTCAAGCCGCGCTGTTCTGGATCGCGACGGGATTCCTGGCGGCAGGTTTATTTTTGGCCCCCATCATTAACGGTGGCAAAGATCCGAAATACCAGAAACTGGGCGTCGACATCTTATTCTGGGCATTAGTGCTGGTGGTCGCCGGTACCTTTATCGGTAACTATCTTGCCATCGCACAGATCATGCCTGAGCATTTGAACTTCTGGCTCGGCCACCAAGGTTATGAATACGTCGATCTGGGACGTCTATGGCAGATTGGTAAATTCCTTGGCATCGTCTTCTGGCTGGTACTGATGATGCGCGGCGTTGCCGGTGCGTTCAAGGTAAAAGGCGATAAGAACCTATTGGCGTTATTCACCGCTTCCGTGGTTGCCATCGGGCTGTTCTACGGCGCTGGTTTCTTCTACGGTGAACGTACCCATATTTCTATCATGGAATACTGGCGCTGGTGGATTGTCCACCTGTGGGTAGAAGGATTCTTTGAAGTTTTCGCCACCGCCGCACTCGCGTTCATCTTCCACAATATGGGGCTGGTATCACGCCGTATGGCGACCGTGGCTTCACTGGCTTCAGCATCGCTGTTCATGCTTGGTGGCGTTCCCGGTACCTTCCACCACTTGTACTTCTCTGGCACCACCACGCCGGTCATGGCCGTTGGTGCGACGTTCTCAGCGCTGGAAGTGGTACCGTTGATTGTGCTGGGCTGGGAAGCCTGGGAAAACTACAGCCTGCAGAAAAAAGCCGACTGGATGCAACGCCTCAAATGGCCACTCATGTGCTTCGTCGCGGTTGCCTTCTGGAATATGCTCGGCGCCGGTGTGCTTGGTTTCATGATCAACCCACCGATCTCGCTCTATTACGTCCAAGGCCTGAACACCACGCCAACCCACGCGCACGCAGCGCTGTTCGGGGTCTACGGCTTCCTGGCACTGGGCTTTGTGCTACTGGTACTGCGCTACATTCGTCCAACTCTTCAGTTTGACGACAAGCTCATGAAAATGGCGTTCTGGACCATGAACATCGGCTTGTGCCTGATGCTCTTCACCAGTTTGTTGCCGGTTGGCTTCATTCAGTTCTACGCCGCCGCGACCGAAGGTCTCTGGTATGCACGTAGCGAAGCCTTCATGCAACAACCGCTACTGCAAGGCCTGCGTTGGTTCCGTACCGTTGGCGATATGATCTTCATCGTCGGTGCGCTAGCCATCAGCTGGCAAGTGGTTAAAGGCTTGAAGCACAAGTCCGCTTAACCTCATACGGCCGGGTTTCCGCCCTCCGCGGAAACCCGCTTATGCACTTTAGGAGGAGCCATGCAGTTAATCGAAAAGTTGGGTTACGTAAACCGCCTACAATGTTCCAGCAAACAACAGGATTTAACCCAGCGTATCGCTCAGCTTGAGTCAGACAACCAACAGCTGAGATCTGAACTTGAGTCCGCTAACACCATCGTATCCAGACAGCAGCAAGAACTCGCTGACGTTCACCAGCGATTTGCATTCATCGAAAATTTCACGCAGTCATTAGCCGGCTACCAGAATACCTTTTCGCGGCTAAGTGAATTGTTGCAACGCGAACGCGAAACGCTGCTGACCATTGATCAGAATAATCAGACCGGGGAGTCAACCATGTCTGCTGTGGTAGGCAACCTGAGCGCCATTGTCGATGACATTGAAGCCACCTCAGAAAGCGTTTCTGCATTGAAACATCACACTCAGGAAATTGAAAAAACCAGCGCCGACGTCAGAGGCGTTGCCGAGACCACCAACTTACTGAGTTTGAACGCCAACATCGAAGCGGCACGTGCCGGCGAACATGGTCGCGGCTTTACCGTCGTCGCAAACGAGGTAAGAGCTTTATCACAACGCACCACGGAGCTCACCGACCGCATTAACGACAAAGTCGGACAAATTGTGCTGGGGGTTGATGCAAGTCATAGCCGCAGTATTGAGGCGATGCAAACGACGCGCGACAATATTGCGTCCACAAAGCACTATCTGGCTTCGTTAGCAGAAGAAAATCAGCACATTAAACAGCTGAGCGGCAGCATTTCCAATAGCGCCTTACTGGCTCAAATTGAACTGGCGAATATTGAAGAAATGCAGTTAAGAATGGACGTCTACCGGGTCTATCTCGGCACCCTCGCGGCGGAACAGTGTGATGTGGTCGACTCAAACGCCTGCGGTATTGGCCGGTGGTACTATTCTGAGCTGTTTCGACAACGGTTTAAATCTCATCACAGCTATCAGGCCATCGAAGCCCCGCATGATCAAGTGCATCAATGCGCTCAAGCGGTAGTCGACGCCGTACAAACGAACAATCGCCCGCTTGCACAACAAAAACTCGCTGAAATGGAGCAATACAATCGCGAGGTTAATGAACACATCCAGACGATGTCGGAGAACTTACTGGAGGAGGTATGAGCCGTAAACCAAATACCAAAACAGCCATGTACCAGCTACTGGATACCATTCGCGAACACATTCCATTCGGTTTAAAAGAGGCGGATATGTGCCAGGGCATTTGCCGCGGGTGTTCGAAAAAAATGATGGAAATGCTTGATGCCGAAGTCAGCCAGTGGCAAGCCGATCTCGATAACGACTTGGCTGAACCGACCCTGGCTGACCTGGTGTTTATGGAAAAACTGGCACGCCGCACAAAAAAAATCTTACAGCGTAATCATTTGATGAACTAACTGAGTAGATAAACGTGTTCAGTTACGGGGTTTTCCTCGGTTGAGGTACCGTTGATCACGCCTTCGTCGGACTCCAACTGTTCAATACTGAAGCGCTGGCCAAAACCGGATTCCACCTCACCTTCGGTGACTGAAAACGGTGGCCCCTGCCGAAAACCAACCGGGTATTGCAGTGTAATCAACAACCCCTGCGCTGCGGGCGGTAATTGTTCACTTAACTGCTTAACGTAACGGCTGCGCATTTCCGGCGGCAACGCTATCATGGCGGCACGATCATACCAGACATCAACCTCAGCAAGGTCCTGCGCAGTTAACGCAAAAAAATCACCAACCCAGACCACCAGTTGCCCACACGCGTACTGCTTAAACACGCCTTGCTGAGTGATCTCAGCGGTCAGACCGTTTTCCTCGAACAGTTGAGCGACGGCCAGCTCACTGAGTTCAACGCCAAAAACGCGATAGCCCTGAGCCATCAACCAAATTAGATCGTTGGACTTGCCACATAAGGGGACGAATACCAATGATCCAGGCTTAGCGAAGGTTTTAAAATAGCGACAAAGCATGTCATGCGGCTGCGGACGATGAAAACCTATCTGTTGGTTTTGCCAACGTTCATGCCAAAAGCTGGCTTCCATGTATTACTCCTAAACTAAAAAAGCACCCGCAAAGGGTGCCTTTTACTGTGTAAAAGATCCAGTCAAGTTCGATGCTATTTTATTGCAACAGCGGCGATCCTGTACTGGCAAAATCGAAACCTTTAATCTCCGCCTCATTTGCCAGTGCCTGAATGTATTGTGATACGGCTTTGCGGTGTACTTTCTCTTCAAGATACTCCGCCACTTTTTCACGTACCGCTTCGTACGGAAGCGCCTTGCCTTCAATTTTATGATCCACCGACACTACATGGAAGCCATAGCGGGTTTCCACCGGGTATTTCATGATACCGGTGTCAGCCGTAAACAACTGACGCTCAAACTCTGGAACCGTTTGCCCTTTGCTCAATTGACCCAAATTACCATCGGTTTCCTTCGATGGACAGGATGAGTATTGGCGTGCAAGCTGAGCAAAATCATCGCCTTGATTCAGTTGTTCGATTAACTGCTCGGCCATGCGCTTAGCATTCACCCGTTCGAGATCATCATCCGGTGCTGCAGCCAGCAAAATATGCCGTGCTTCCACAATGGGTGACGTTTTAAAGCGTTCAGGGTTTTGCTCAAAATACTGGCGACACGCCTGCTCATCCGCACTTGGCCGGGCAACCTCGCGTTCAATCAGCACTTCAATAAAGTCATCTTCGGCGCCCTGTGCGGCATCATCAAGCACTTCGATACCGAGCTCCTTTGCCCGCTGTTTAAACAATTCCCCAATAACCAGGGCTTCTGCTGCTTTACTCATCGCTTCTTCGCGAGTATCGGCAGGGTGATATTGCATTTCTTCCAGGATTGCTTTTTCCGGAATTTCAACGTGATTAACTTGAATCATAATACTGTCCTTGAGGGGACTGTTGTCCCCTCTACTGCATAAATCTTAGCGGGCGAACTTTTTCCGCACCACTTGGTGCTGACGCGCAACATACTGCACCGGTACGCTGAACATATGCACCAGTCGCGAAAATGGGAAGATAAGGAAAATGGTCATCCCCAACACCACGTGCAGCTTGAACACCCAATCCACCGGCGTATTGGCGATCGCTGCCACGGCATCAACCGGATCCAGGGTGACGATGTTCTGAGCCCAGGTCATTAAGGCCACCATAACCGCTGCTTTCTCACCTTCAGCACCGTAAGTGACGTGGCTGATAGAGTAGAAAATCGACACCAGACCCAATACCAGTTGCGCCAGCAAAATCCACAACAGCAGAATATCCATGGTCGAGCTGTTGGCACGAACCCGCGTGTTGTTCATGCGACGGTTGACAAGAATTGCTAAGCCATACAAGCAGATCAGACCAAAGATGCCACCCATAATGATAGCAACCCACTGTTTCATCTCATTGGTTACGCCCAGCATATGCCAGATTGGTTTAGGGGTCAGCAAGCCGACCAGGTGACCAAAGAAAATACCGATGATACCGATGTGAAACGGCAGACTGCCTTTGCGCAGCTGTTTACTTTCCAAAATCTGGCTGGAGCTGGTCTTCCACGTATATTGTTCGCGGTCGTAGCGAATCCAGGTTCCGATAAAAAATACAGCCAGGGCAATATAAGGATATACGCCGAAGGCCAACATATTAATGTAATCCATGATGCTCTCCTTAAATCCCTGAAACTTTGCGTGGCTGTGCGTTGCCTGACTGCAACAGCTCATCCGTATTCAACGGCACAAACTGATCGCGGCGCTGGCTTTCTGACGGACGATGTTGTGCGGTTGGGCACCCCTGGGTTTGATCCGTACCGGTAAAGGTAACCGCTTCCTCTTCCCAGACTTTGTCCAACGCTTTCGCCGTATCGTCACGTTTTTCATCCGCAATTTGGCGGCGCACATCATCGAGATCGATGTCGATGCCTGACGCATGCAACAGCACTTCAAACAACAGTGAGTAGTTACTGCCACGCTGTTCCAGACGAGCCGTAAGTAGTGCCAAAATATGTGCCACTTCTTCCAGACCCAGACGCGCGTTGTCGTCGCCTTGTGTTGATAAAAACTCCAGGTACAGCGGGATATAATCGGGCAGTTCCTTAACGCCCAATTCCAACCCGGCCTGTTTGTATTGATTGTTTAAATCAACCATCGCCTGACCACGGTCACGGGATTCACCATGGACGTGTTCGAACAGCAACAATGACAATGCCCGGCCGCGCTCAAACAAGCTGTCGTATTCCGACTGCCAGTCCATCAACCGCATCTCGCAGCGACTGTGTAAAAATTCCAATAGCGCGGCTTTGTCGTTAGCGGCCAGAGTGGACTGCTCAATCAACCCTTCAAGTTCTGCCCGAGCCTCAATCAGCTCGGGTTTCGGGTAGTCCAGTAATAAAGAAATAACCTGTAAAACTTGCATCTGATTACTCCTTCATCGTTACAGGGATGACCTGGCGGACGGTTTGCTTCTTCGCGCCAAACAAGTTCACACCGTTATTGCCATCGCTACAGCCGTTGCCGAAGCTGAAGCCGCAGCCGCCTTTCATGTCGTACGCATTTTCGGCGTATGCGCGGTGGCTGGTCGGAATCACAAAACGATCTTCGTAATCAGCCAAAGCCATGTAACGGTACATTTCTTCAACCTGATTTTTACTCAAGCCGACTTGTTTCAGCACATTCAGGTCTTCGACGCCATCAACATGGTGTGAGCGCATGTAGGAGCGCATAGCAATCATGCGTTCCAGCGCCCGAATGATCGGTTTCTCGTCGCCCGCCGTCAGCAAGTTGGCCAGGTAACGCAGCGGAATACGCAGCGACTTCAGATCCGGAATTTCTCCGTCCATGCCCACATGACCGGCTTCTACTGCGCTTTGAATCGGCGACAGCGGCGGTACATACCAAACCATTGGCAAGGTCCGGTATTCGGGGTGCAATGGCAGTGCGACTTTCCACTGCATCGCCATCATGTAAACCGGCGAGCGCTGTGCCGCTTTAATCCAGTTTTCAGCAATACCTTCTTTACGCGCCGCTTCATGCACTTCCGGATCGTGCGGGTCAAGGAAGATACCTAACTGTTCTTCGTACAGATCCTGCTCGTTTGGTGTATTTGCCGCCTCTTCGATTCGGTCGGCATCGTAAAGCAACACGCCTAAGTAACGGATACGGCCAACACACGTTTCTGAACAGGTGGTCGGCTGACCGGCTTCGATACGCGGGTAGCAGAACGTACACTTTTCGGACTTACCGGTTTTCCAGTTATAGTAAATTTTCTTGTATGGGCAGCCTGATACACACATCCGCCAGCCACGACACTTGTCCTGATCAATCAATACAATGCCGTCTTCTTCACGCTTGTAAATGGCACCGGATGGACAAGCTGCGACACACGCAGGGTTCAGACAGTGCTCACACAGACGTGGTAAGTACATCATGAAGGTTTTTTCGAACTGGCCGTAAATATCCTTCTGTACAACGTCATCGAAGTTTTTATCTTTTTTACGCTTTTCGAATTCGGTGCCAAGAATTTCTTCCCAGTTAGGACCCCATTCGATTTTTTCCATGCGTTTACCGGTGATCAGTGACCGCGGGCGGGCGGTCGGCTGATGTTTACTCGGTTTTGCCGTGTGTAAGTGTTGATAATCAAAATCAAACGGCTCGTAATAGTCGTCAATTTCAGGTAAGTCCGGATTACCAAAGATGTTCGCCAGCACTCGGCGTTTGCTACCAATCTTAAGTTCCAGGTTGCCCTTTTTATTGCGCGACCAACCGCCGTTCCATTTATCCTGGTTTTCCCATTCTTTCGGGAAACCGATACCCGGCTTGGTTTCAACGTTGTTGAACCAGGCATACTCGACCCCTTCACGCGAGGTCCAGACGTTTTTGCAGGTGATGGAGCAAGTATGACAGCCGATACACTTGTCCAAATTCAGCACCATGCCAATTTGAGCTCTTACTTTCATCGTGTTGTCCTCACTCCGATTTATTCAGTATCCAGGAAGTCGACTTTGTCCATCTTGCGGACCACCACGAATTCATCGCGGTTACAGCCTACTGTCCCGTAGTAGTTAAAGCCGTATGCCTGTTGTGCATAACCACCGATCATGTGGGTTGGCTTCATCACGACACGCGTTACTGAGTTGTGGATACCACCACGGGTACCGGTCAGCTCAGATCCAGGCATGTTCAAGATACGTTCCTGAGCGTGGTACATCATGCTCATACCTTCTGGTACACGCTGAGATACAACCGCTCGGGCACATATTGAACCGTTAACGTTAAAGATTTCGATCCAGTCGTTATCCTCAACACCCGCTGCCTTCGCATCGATCTCACTCAGCCACACAATAGGGCCACCCCGCGATAGGGTTTGCATTAACAGGTTGTCGGAGTAAGTACTGTGGATACCCCACTTCTGGTGCGGCGTGATCCAGTTCAGTACAATCTCTTTATTGCCGTTCTGGCGCTTGTTCAGCACCGGAGCCACTGTTTTCAGGTTAATCGGTGGCTTGTACGCACACAGCGTTTCACCAAAGTCACGCATCCACTCGTGATCCTGATAGAACTGTTGACGTCCGGTGATGGTGCGCCATGGAATCAGCTCGTGTACGTTGGTGTAACCGGCGTTATAAGAGACATGTTCATCTTCCAGACCTGACCAGGTCGGTGACGAAATGATCTTACGCGGTTGCGCCACGATATCGCGGAAGCGGATCTTTTCTTCCTCTTTCGGCTTCGCCAAATGAGTGTGATCGCGTCCTGTCAGTTCGCCCAGTGCAGCCCATGCTTTTACGGCAACGTGACCGTTCGTTTCCGGTGCCAGTGACAAGATGGTTTCACAGGCATCAATCGCCGTTTCGATCTTCGGACGACCTTTGTTGACACCTTCTTCAACGTGCGTGCGGTTCAGCTTGCCCAGGAACGCCACTTCTTCTTTGGTATCCCAGTTAATGCCTTTACCGCCGTTACCCAGTTCGTCCATCAACGGACCCAACGAGGTGAAACGGTGATAAGTGTTCGGATAGTCACGCTCAACCACAGTAATGTTTGGCATGGTTTTACCCGGAATGGCTTCGACTTCACCTTTCCACCATGCTTTACCACCGTATGGCTGTGCCAGCTCACCCGGCGAGTCATGTTGTAACGGTACGGTCACAACATCCTGCTCAACACCCAGGTGCCCCTGACTGATGCGCGAAAAGTCTTTGGCAATACCTTTAAAGATGTCCCAGTCCGACTGTGCTTCCCAAACCGGATCAACGGCCGCCGTTAACGGGTGAATAAACGGATGCATATCCGAGGTATTCATGTCGTCTTTTTCGTACCAGGTTGCCGTCGGCAACACGATGTCTGAATACAAACACGTGGTCGACATACGGAAATCCAGTGTGGTCAGTAGATCGATTTTTCCTTCCGGCGCTTCATCAACCCATTCCACGTCTTCCGGCTTCTTACCGCCAAAATCACCGAGGTCTTTGCCCAGCAGACCGTGCTTAGTACCCAGTAAGTGCTTCAGCATGTACTCATGCCCTTTACCGGATGAACCGAGCAGGTTTGAACGCCAGATAAACAGGTTGCGCGGGAAGTTCTTCGGATCGTCCGGTTGCTCACAGGCAAACTTAAGGTCACCTTTCTTCAACTGATCGACGATGTAGTCTTTAACATCCATGCCCGCTTTCTCGGCAGCCTTAACCAGACCCAGGGGGTTGGTTCCCAACTGCGGTGCCGACGGTAGCCAGCCCATACGTTCAGCACGGGTGTTGTAATCAAGAATAGTGCTGTTCCACTTATCCTTATTGGCCAGCGGTGATACCACTTCGCTCATATCAAGCTTTTCGTAGCGCCACTGATCTGAGTGGTTGTAGAAGAACGAGGTGCCGTTCATGTGGCGCGGCGGACGCTGCCAGTCCAATCCAAAGGCCAGCGGCTGCCAGCCGGTTTGCGGACGCAGTTTTTCCTGGCCAACATAGTGTGCCCAGCCACCACCGGATTGACCGATACAACCACACATCATCAACATATTGATCAGGCCACGATAGCTCATGTCCATGTGATACCAGTGGTTGATTGCTGCACCGACAATCACCATGGAACGGCCTTTGGTCTTATCGGCGTTGCGGCCGAACTCTGTCGCCACACGGATGACATCTTCTGGTTTAACGCCAGTGATGTGCTCCTGCCATGCCGGCGTGTAAGGTACGTTATCGCTGTAATCTTTGGCGCGATTTTCATCGTTAATGCCGTTATCAACGCCATACTGCGCCAACATCAGGTCAAATACCGTCGCGACATATGCGGTTTCGCCGTTGGCCAGCTCAACTTTTTTAGCCGGAATTTTGCGTACCTGAACTTCGTCATGTTCGGTGTGCTGGAAGTACTCATACTCGTGCGGCGCACTGCCGAAGTATGGGAAGCCGACTTCAACCACTTCGTCATGGTTGTCTTTCAACGACAATTGCAGATCCAGCTCACCTTGTTTGTCTTTCTGCTCCAGGTTCCACTTACCTTTCTCGCCCCAGCGATAGCCAATCGAACCGTTCGGGCTGGTCAGACGTTGGTCTTTGCTGTTTATGGCAATGGTTTTCCAGTCTGGGTTGTTTTCTTCGCCCAAATTGTCAACCAAGTCAGCAGCACGTAGGAAACGGCCCTGATTCAGAACTTTTTCACCCGGCTCCAGCATCACCAACATCGGCATGTCGGTGTAGCGAGTGACGTAGTCGTGGAAATACTGGCTTTGCTTATTCACGTAAAACTCTTTCAGAATAACGTGACCAAATGCCATTGCCAGTGCCGAGTCCGTACCCTGACGCGGTGCTAACCAGGTATCACCAAATTTTGATGCTTCCGAGTAATCCGACGTGATGACACAGGTTTTGGTGCCTTTATAACGAACTTCCGTTAAGAAGTGCGCGTCCGGTGTACGTGTTTGAGGGACGTTCGAACCCCAGACAATAATGTAGTTTGAGTTATACCAGTCAGCGGATTCCGGTACGTCCGTCTGCTCACCCCATACTTGCGGTGAAGCTGGCGGTAAGTCACAGTACCAATCGTAGAAACTCAGGCAGTTACCACCGATCAATGACAAATAACGTGCGCCGGCAGCGTAAGACACCATCGACATCGCCGGGATCGGTGAGAAGCCGCTGATACGGTCTGGTCCGTAGGTTTTGGCGGTGTAAACGTTCGACGCGGCGATGATTTCATTCACTTCTTTCCAGTCAGCACGAACAAAACCACCCATACCACGGGCTTGCTTATAACTTTTCGCTTTTTTCGGATCGGTGACAATGGATTCCCAGGCTTTTACCGGATCCTTATGCTTTTCTTTGGCCTCACGCCATAGCGTCATCAGTTGCTGACGTACTTTAGGGTATTTCAGACGGTTGGCACTGTAGATATACCAAGAATAACTTGCCCCACGAGGACAGCCCCGCGGCTCATGGTTCGGCAGGTCAGGACGCGTCCGCGGATAGTCGGTTTGCTGAGTTTCCCAGGTGACCAGTCCGTCTTTGACATAGATTTTCCAACTACAGGAACCGGTACAGTTAACGCCATGGGTAGAGCGCACGATTTTGTCGTGCTGCCAACGCTTGCGGTACCCTTGTTC
Source organism: Idiomarina sp. OT37-5b (assembly GCF_002968395.1). Taxonomy (NCBI): domain Bacteria; kingdom Pseudomonadati; phylum Pseudomonadota; class Gammaproteobacteria; order Alteromonadales; family Idiomarinaceae; genus Idiomarina; species Idiomarina sp. OT37-5b. Next base: position 115,399 of record NZ_CP027188.1, on the reverse strand, counting down.
CCACGTACGGTCTTCATCCGTAGTCACACCGTGACCATCAGAAAAAGATTCTTTATGCGTTTTGAAGAAACGCAGTTTTTCGAGTAGACGACTCATATTAAGACTCCCAGTCTACGCCTAACAGCTAGTTCAATAGATGACCGGCAGTTTGCTCGATCAAAACACGTAAAGCCAGTAGGGTAATTGCCTCGAAAAGCGAATAGGGGTATCAAAAATACCCCTTTTGGGAGATGAGGGTAGTTTTTTAAGCTATTGATTATTAATAGTTTTATTTTTTCCAGTTGAGAGTGGTTTTCATTACCCACTATTTTCGATAAAAAAGGGGTAGCCCAAAGTTACTTAGCCTCTCGTCGTCTGTTAATATACATTCCACTTACATGTATTTTGCGCTGCAGAGTTTCGGAGCAGGATTGCCATAGGCGTATGAGAACAACATCCATTATCAATCTTTTTCGGGTTTCACTCGCCCTTATCGTTATTGTTGCCAGCGGTTCGGCACTCACCGGTTTTCTGCTGCTGGAAAAATCAGAAAAGGATGCCGCTGTCATTAATGCCGCCGGTATGCACCGGATGCTCGCGTTTGAGTTATTAGCAGCCGACCAGGCCAGCAACACCGACGAAGTCGAGCGCATCAGTGGTGATATTAATCAGCGCTGGCAGCACCCCTTACTTGAATTTCACACCAACGATCCCGCTTCCGACGCCTCCACCATCGCGGTTACCGCTCGGCAGCACTGGCAACGTATCGAACGACAGTTATCTGCTGCCGAGCCGATCAGTTATACGTCGGTAAAGGATTATGTTGAGCAGCTGCAAAGCTTTGTATTGGCGCTGCAACATAAATCCGAGCAGCGCATGACCCTGGTGAGGGGCGCCCTGGCGGTGTCCGCCTTTATTATCGTGGCGGTGTTTTTCTTCCTGCTGTATATCCTGCGCCGGCGCATCGATGAGCCATTGAACCATGTTATGAGTGTTTGCCGACGGTTGATTCAGGGTGACTTTACTGCTCGCGCGCACATTGAATCCAACGACGAAATTGGCCAGTTGTCTAACGCATTGAATAAAATGTCGGACACCGTCAGTTACTTTTATGGCGGCTTAGAGCGCCGGGTTGAACAACAAACCGCGGAACTGAGTAGAAAAAACAAGGTGCTGTCGTTTCTCTACGACACCGCACGCTCGATCATTGTCCACAGCTACGATTATGCCAATTATCAAGACGTCATTGAGCGTCTCTATGAAGTTGGCGAAGTTGACGATATCGAGCTGTGTCTGTTGACCGAAGAAGGCAGCCGTCCGTTTTTACAATTACAGCCGCGGCCGACCTCGAAAGAGCCTTGTAGCAGCCAAAGTTGCGCGACCTGTATCAAGGCGGGCGCCGGTGCTTCTATTATTGACGATAAGATGGTCTACCGGTTTGTCTTAAAACGGGAAGATCAAGAGTATGGCGTATTGATTGTCCGTTGCGAACCCGGCACCCAGTTAGAAGGCTGGCAACAACAGCTGATGAGCTCGACGGCCGATCAATTGGCACTGTCACAGAGTTTAAAAACCGAGGAAGAACAAGTCCGGCGCCTGGCACTGATGCATGAACGCACGGTCATTGCACGCGAACTTCATGACTCCCTGGCGCAGGCATTATCCTATTTGAAAATACAGGTTACACGGTTACAAAAGGCCGTCGAGAAACAAGACCGAGCGGTCATTGATGACGTGTCTACCGAACTCCGCGAAGGTCTTAACTCGGCTTACAAACAGTTGCGCGAACTGCTTACCACGTTCCGCCTGAAAGTTGATGGTTCAGGCTTGTACAACGCTTTGCAAACGACGGTGAAACAGCTGTCTGAGCAAAGCGATCTGGCAGTGCAATTAGACTACCGTCTGAATGACATTCCACTGGCACCTCACGAAGAAATTCACTTGCTGCAGATCATTCGTGAAGCCAGTCAAAACGCGGTCAACCACAGTCAGGGTGAGCATTTGCATATTACCCTGACACAACCGGCGGGATCCGACATTGAACTGACCATCAGTGATGACGGTATTGGTATTCCCGAAAATGCTGAGAAGCTCAATCACTACGGTCTGGCGATTATGCAGGAACGAAGCCGAAACCTCGGTGGTGAACTCGAAATGCGTCAGCGGGAAGAAGGCGGGACCATTGTCTGGTTCCGCTTCACGCCGGACTACTTGTTGCAATAAGTGGTCGCAATCGTGTGTTGCAGTCGTTTGCCGGGCTAGTCCGGGTCTGTCCGGCAGATTATTACGGGTTATAAAACTCACCGTGCCGGCGCAGATAAATAATGTAATTGGCGATAAAACCGAGCACAAAGAACACGGCGATTTCAAACATAACGTTGGCAAAGCCCTGTTCTTCCCATGCCAGTAAAAACCTAAGCGGCAAATAAACCGCGCCGATAAAAGCCACGCTGCCAACCCAGGATAAGACCCGGTTTACGTAAGCTAACGGAAATACCTTATGTAAGGTCACCACAACCGAGCCGTTAGCCATTGCCGAACTGATCACCAGCCCCATCATACTGATAAAAAGTACATCGAAGTAACGCATATCCTGCGGGTAATCCATCAGCAGGAATTGTCGCGCGGCCATGGCCGCAAACACCGACATCAACAGTAAACAGACTTGGGTTACCAGGGTGCCACCGAATAGCCGCCCCAACCAATGGCCAAGTGGGCGCGCCAGAATTCCCAGAAATGGCGCCATCCAAACCAGCATCAGCGTGCTGTATCCAAACTCGACTTCCAGAATGATCGGCAGCACAAAGCTAAAGCCAATAAAGCTTCCCAGTGTCATGTTGTACAAAATGCCCACATACCAAAGATGCTTGTTATTCAGCAGCAGACCCCGTAACGGCACTCGGTTAATGGGTTTAAATGGAAAGTGAGTGTTTGGCAACAGCCATTGTTTAATCGAAGAAGCAAGAAATAACACCGCCATCAGTAACGGAAAGCTCGCCGGGGTAATGGCAGCTCCGATGGGTTGCCGTGAAAACAGATTGCCACTACTCATCACAAAGGTCTTTGCTGCGCCTTCTATCGGCAGCGGCAACATCACCACCAATGGCACCAGTAAGTACGCCAGGAAGGTCGAAATTAAAATAATCCCCACCACCCACGCTGACGGCAACGACGTGCCGGTTAAATCCGAACGAGTGCCAACCAGGCTCGAGTCAAATGCCCGACCATAAATGATCGCCGGGTATCCGGATAGTAAAAGCGCTAGCGCCAGAATACCCATATGGGTTTGCTGATAAACCACACCGACAAAGCCCGCTGCTGCCACAATGAGCATAGCAAGATTGTGATAACGACTGACCATGGCGGTCGCCTGCGCCGAGAGCAAACTACCGATCACACGGGCAAGCACCCCGCCGGCTCCGCACACCGCGAGCAACACGAAAGCATCGGTGACCCCCAACTGGCGTGTTTGATACATCAGCACGATCATGATCGGCCAACTCGCCCAGTAGCTCATCCCGATAAGCAATTGCAGCCACGTGGAGCGACTTTCTCTATTCACAGCAACACTTTATTGAGTTGTTTCGACATTCCCTAAACTTTGCAGTGACGCCACTCAAAGGACAACTCGTTTTACGTGTTAGTTAGCAGTTTTTATGGGGTAACATTCTACCCATAAGGGGGTATTTTTAATGTATTTAGTGCGCAGTTGTGGCAACCTATACGCTATTCAAGCACGATAAATGTACGTTCAAGGAGAGACCCATGTCGAGTGAAGCGGCCAGCATCATGTTAGTTGATGATCACCCGTTACTGCGTAAGGGACTGAAGCAACTGATTGCCATGGAAGATGACATGCAAGTTGTTGCCGAGGCCAGTAATGGCAAAGATGCAATAGAACTCGCGGCGCAGCATGATCCCGATTTAATTGTGTTGGATCTTAATATGCAGGGCATGGACGGTATCGAGACGTTGAAAAAACTGCGCGATTCCGGCGTGACCTCGCGCATCATTATGCTTACCGTCAGTGACGCCGATGACGATGTGGTGGCGGCAATTACTAACGGCGCCGACGGCTACCTACTAAAAGACATGGAGCCGGAACAGCTGCTTGAACAAATCCACCGCGCGGTTACCGGTAAAATGGTACTGAGCGAAGCGATTACCGAAATTCTTGCTACGGCTCTGCGACAGCCAGCAAAATCACCGTCATCACAGTTGAGCTCGCTGACCAACCGTGAGTACGAAATTTTGAGCCTCATCGCTAAAGGCATGAGCAACAAAGTGATTGCCCGCGAACTTGATATCTCCGACGGCACCGTTAAAGTCCACGTTAAACATCTGCTCAAGAAACTAGGACTTCGATCCCGTGTTGAAGCCGCCGTATGGATGGTGAATCAACAAGGGGAGCAATAATGTCTGCAATGATACCCGTCGCTGAAGCCGTCGAACGCATGCTTGAGCGTGTGACCCGCGTGGTACAAACCGAAATCGTACCTCTGGCACAAGGACTTGGCCGCATTTGTGCCAAACCAATACAGTCACCGATTGATGTACCCGGCCATGATAACTCAGCGATGGACGGTTATGCGGTTCGTGCCGGTTCGACGCAGGTCGGCGACCAACCGGTGATTGTGGGTACTTCTGCGGCAGGACACCCATATTGCGGCGCGGTTGCGGCCGGACAATGTGTCCGCATCATGACCGGTGCAACGGTTCCCACCGGAACCGACGCCATCATCATCCAGGAAAATGTCAGTGTCTCGGACGATGGCGGCAGCATTACCATTAACGAGCCGGTCCGTGTTGGAGACAACATCCGCCTGCGCGGTGCCGATGTTAGCCAGGGCGCGACCGTGATTGGTCAGGGCGAGCGTCTCAATCCGGTTGATATCGGGTTACTCGCGTCACTGGGCATCGCCGAGGTTGAGGTGCAGCGGACGCTAAAAGTGGCGGTTTTTTCTACCGGTGACGAACTGGTCAGCCCCGGTCAGCCGCTCCAGTCCGGTCAGATCTACGATTCCAATCGTTACTTGATAGGGGCGATGCTGCAACGCCTTAATATTGAGGTGATGGATCTGGGTCGCTTACCCGACAACCTGGAAGCCATAAAAGGCGCGCTGACTGACGCAAGTACGCAAGCAGACGCCATCATTACCAGTGGCGGTGTGTCCGTTGGCGATGCCGACTACACCAAACAAGCGCTTGAAGCGCTGGGCGAAGTTGGCTTTTGGAAGGTCGCAATGAAGCCCGGTAAGCCGTTTGCGTTTGGCCGCCTTAACCAGGCATGGTTTTTCGGTTTGCCCGGCAATCCGGTCGCCGCGGCCGTTACCATGGACCAATTGGTACAACCGGTGTTGGCAAAACTTGCCGGAGAACAACAGCAGGCGACGTTGCAGTTGTCAGCGACGTCTGCGGAAGCGTTGAAAAAACGTCCGGGGCGGGCTGATTTCCAACGCATCTGCTACTGGCAGGATGAACATGGCGAACTCAAACTGAAAAGTGCTGGCTCTCAGAGTTCAGGGGTATTAAGCACACTTAAACTTGCCAATGGTTTTGCGGCTATTGAGCAAGAACGTGGCAAGGTAGAACCCGGCGAGTCGGTCACCGTACTGCCCTTTTCTAAGCTCCTGCGCTAATGCACAGCGGCAGCCTTAAAGGCTGCCATGACCTTGACGCCCGGCGCTAATGCCAATCGCTGACACGATGCTCTGGTAATCAGCGCCCGTAACTGCTGGTCGCCGAGGCTCAAGGTGACGATAACTTCAGCCGCATGACGCGCCGCCTCAACCGCAACCACGTTTGCGGCCAATTGATTGCTGAGCGAACTGGCGGTCAAGGGTTGCAAGGCCAAACTGACATCACGTGCCCAAACCAGCAACCGTTGTTTAGCTGAGGTCTCTTCAAGCGCTTGCGGAAGCCACAATGACTGCCCGTCTATCCGCCAGCATTGCAGGCCTTGTTGCGGCACCTGCTCCACCGGTTCCAGCTCAAGTACTGACAATGGCCCATCGCTATGACCAGCCAATTGTGGCACCTGCTGTTGTAATGGTCCCGCAGACTCGACCTGCCCTTGGTTGATCACCACTACATCATCAGCGAGCTGCACCACCTCGTCTAACTGATGGCTGACGAATATCATCGGCAACTGAAAACGTTGTTGCACCTTCTTTAGATCCGCCAAAATTTGCTGCTTGGCGGCGTAATCAAGACCCGTCATTGGCTCGTCCAGCAGCAGCAGACGCGGTTGTGACAGCAACGCCCGGGCCAATGCGACACGTTGCTGTTGTCCCCCCGACAATGCACTGGGATAACGTTGCAACAACGGACTAATGCCCAGTACCTTGATCACTTCATCCGGATGAATAAAAACACCTTCGCCGCGTTTGGGCATACCGTAGAGAATGTTCTCCATAACCGATTTCTTGCTAAATAAGTGCGGCTGCTGAAACACCATAGCGACCTTTCGATGTTCGGCCCTAAGCTGTTTGCGCCCCTGCAGCCAGTCGGTTGTGTGCCACTGAACCGAACCCGATACCTGCGTTTCCAATCCGGCGATAACCCGCAACAAGGTGCTTTTACCACTGCCGGAGGGACCGAAAACAGCCGTTACGCCCGTGCCGGAGAATGCGTGTTTTACTTGCAGTTGGAAACCTGCCCGTTGCAGAGAAACATCAACCTTTAGCATAGGTCGCGCCCCCCAACGTGCGTTTTTGCAGACTGTATACGGCCAGTAGCACCGTAAACGAGAAGACCAGTAAACCCAGCGCCAGATTACCCGCGGCATCATAGTTCATCGCTTCGGTATGGTCATAAATCAAAATCGAAAGAACCTGAGTTTCTCCGGGGATACTGCCGCCGAGCATCAAAATAACGCCAAACTCTCCTAGCGTATGAGCGAAACTTAGTGTTGCCGCCACCAAAAAGCCGCCTTGGCTGGCCGGTATCACCAACGTCCAGAAGCGACGCCACCAGCCAGCCCCGAGCGTTGCCGCCGCTTCCAACTGCCCTTGCGGTAACTGACGAAAGGATTCAACCAACGGCTGTACCGCAAACGGCAGAGAATAAATCACCGACGCCACCAAAATCCCCTCAAAGCTGAACGCCAAATGATCCAGCCCCAAGGATTCTAGGGTAGCCCCCACAAATCCTGATGGTCCTAACCACATCAATAAGTAAAAGCCGAGTACCGTCGGCGGTAATACCAGCGGTAGCGCGACCACGGCCTGGATCACCGAACTTAACCAGGAATGCCGGCGCGCCAGCCACCAGGCCAGCGGGGTTGCCAGTAATAACAGGATGAGGGTACTGTACAATCCCAGCTTCAAGGTCAGGCTGACCGCCTGCCAGTCGAGGGCTGTCATGGTGATAACTCCGTTGCGCGTACCTGTATACCAAAGCGTTGTTTTAATGCATCAAACTGTGACTGGCGATAAAACTGACTGAATGCGCGCGCCGCCGTAACTTGCTCCGAGCCCGCAACCCTTGCGTGGTTCTGTTGCAGCCGCTGCGAGTCGTCAAGTTGTAACTGCAGCAGTTGATTTTCCGAACGAGCATCCAACGGTACGACCGACAGCGCGACCAGACCAAAATCAGCTGCGCCACTAAACACCATTTGTGCAGCCTGCGCCACATTCTCGGCATACACCAGCTTCGGCTTGATCTGCTCATAGAGACCCTGGTTCTTTAGCCATCCCAACGCCGCCTGGCCATAGGGCGCATGGCGTGGCTGGGCTATTGCAACGCGGATCTCCGCCTGCATGATGTCGGCCGGTTGCAGTGCCGCTTTTGAGCGCGGTGCCCACAGCACCAACTGCCCGATGCCGTCGTCATGCACCCGGTCGACCAGCAACTGTTGCCGGAGCTTCTGCATAAACCGCGGATTCGCCGAAAAATAAAGGTCAAACGGCGCGCCAGCAGCAATCTGAGTTGCCAGCTTCCCGGATGAGCCGTAAATGACTCGCACCACCTGTTGGTGCTGTTCGCGATAGGCCTGCGTGATAGGTTCTAAGATGGGTCGGTAACTTGAGGCTGCAGCGATCGTCAACGGCTCGGCGTTGACCGTTGCGATCACACTCACCCACAACAATGCCAGAAAGAAAACCGCCCGCTGCCGCATTACTGGTTACTCCCAACGGTTGGCAGCAACGGTGTCACTGTCTTTAGCCGCGACCCAGCGACTGCCTTCGGCATAGTGCTCTTTCTTCCAAAATGGCGCTTTGGTTTTTAGATAATCCATGATGAAACTGGCGGCTGCGAACGCCGCATCGCGGTGACCGCTGGCCACGCCGACAAAGACAATTTGCTCATTAACCCGTAAATAGCCGACCCGGTGAAGAACGGTAACCGCCGCTAACGGCCAACGTTGTTGTGCTTGCGCGACGATCCCCTGCAGCGCCTTCTCGGTCATCTGCGGATAGTGTTCAAGCTCCAGTGCCTGCAGGTCACCGGTGTCATCGCGTACCAAGCCGGAAAAGGTAGCGACGGCGCCGCAACTGGCGTGCTTGGCCAGTGTTTTATAGCAATCAGCGACATCAAAGTCTTCGGTTTGAACCGCAACCTGTACCGACATCTTGTTTAACCACCTGTTACCGGGGGAAATAACGCCACCTCGTCACCATTCCCGACACACTGCGTCGGTTCCGCAAATTCATGATTGACCGCACACAGCAAATCATAGCGTGACAGTTCTCTGTGCCATTTATCAGAACGGCTTTTTAACTGCTCCAGCAACTTAGCCACGCTGATGGGTTTGTTAATGTCGAGCTGTAACTGGTCGACAGCCAGCCGTTCACGTAATACTGCAAAGAATTTAATGGTTAACATTCATGCCTCCTGATGGTCCGCCAACGTCCAATGACCGCGTTTACCGCCCTGTTTCTCAAGTAGCCGGGTTGCCTCAATCACCATCGCCGGGTCAACCGCTTTGCACATATCGTAAAGCGTTAAGGCCGCCACCGAGGCCGCGGTCAGGGCTTCCATCTCAACCCCTGTATTGCCATTCACTTTGCACTCGGTATAAACCACGATGGCACCATCGTCTTCCTGCACATCAAAGCTCACCTCAACCCGCGTCAATGCCAGTGGGTGGCATAACGGAATCAGGTCGCTGCAGCGTTTAGCGGCCATAATACCGGCGATGCGTGCGGTGGCGAAAACATCGCCTTTCTTCTCTGCGGCCTGCTTCAACAATGCAATCACATTGTTCGCGGTGCGTAAGGTACTGGTCGCTTTCGCAGTACGCTGCGTGAGCGCTTTATCGCCCACGTCAACCATATGTGCCGCGCCGTCTGCGGTTAAATGTGTTAAATGTGTCATGTAAAATTCTGCTCCCGGTTAACGCAAATGACCGACAAAGTTGCACGGCCCCTGTCGGGCATCCAACTGCGGCTGCAGTAACTTTTCCCAGGCCAACTGGGCGGCGCCACCGGAACCCGGTACGCACGCGATAAGGGTATTATTGGTTAGCCCGGCAAAGGCTCTCGACTGCAGCGCTGACGAACCAATATCCTCGTATGAGAACGCTCTGAATAATTCACCAAAACCGTCAATGGCGTTATCCAGCAATGGCTCAATGGCTTCATAAGTGACGTTATCGGGGGCGAACCCAGTGCCACCATTCGTGATCACAACCTGAACGTCGTCGGCGGCGATTAATGCACACACCTGCGCCCGAATTTGGTGCTTATCATGACCAATGACCATACGCTGAACCACGTTGTGACCCTCACGCTGCAGCCAGCTTTGCAGTTTATCGCCGGTGGTATCGTTGCCGGCATCGCGTTTGTCCGAAAACGTCAGTATAGCCACGTTCAGCGGCTTAAACAGTTTGGCGGTACTCATTCGCATTCTCCTTGAGTAGTCTTTGCCATTGTTCGGGGGTATTGGTATTCAGCATCGCGTTGGCATCCGGGGCAGTAATCACCTCAGCCTTGAACTCACGTAACAAGGCCATCACCGAGTGGTCGGCATAGTCCTGTACCAGCGCGTTTTTCAGGTAGTGCATCAGCTCATCGGTCACGGGTAGCACACAGGGTAACGCTGCATGCTGATAATGCACCGGTTTTGACGTAGGATGCGCCAATAACGGCTGCAATAACGCTTTCGACAGCCGCGGCATATCCACCGGAACGACCACCACCCGGGACAGGCCAACGTGTGTACGTAACGCCCGTAAGCCGGCATGAATACCGCTTAACGGTCCGTGTCCCGGATAAATATCCGCGATTCCGCCGGGCCGCTGGCCACAGATCAGCACGGGCTGGCACTGCACCTGCTTTAGAACGCGCCAGGTGCGGTTGATTAAGGTTTCGCCGTTTAAGCTCAGTAACGCTTTGTCCTGACCCATTCGGCTCGATTTGCCGCCGGCTAGCAGCAGTCCAGCCACCGGCCTATTCTGGGAAGCACTCATAACTAGCCTCCAATCATCGCGAGATGACGCGTTGCACCACTGTTTTCATCATGTAAACCATGGGTAGCCTGTTTTAGCATGATGTTGTTCTGCAGTGCCTTCATCAATGGCTCGGGATCATCGGTTTGTAAGTACTGACGAATGTCCTGGTGCTGTTCAGTAAACAAACACAAAAACAATTGCCCCAGGCTCGAGACCCGTAGACGATTACAATCATCACAGAAGTCTTTGCTGTAAGGCATAATCAAGCCCATCTGACCCGCATAATCCGGATGAGAAAACTCTTGCGCAGGCCCGTCATTATGACTTTTTAAACGTTGCACCCAGCCCTGCTGCAGCAATTGCGTTTTAATTTCCTGACCACTGACATGATGGCGGCGATAGTAGTCAACGTTATCGGATGTGCGCATCAGCTCAATAAAGCGCAATGCGACATTGCGATCCTTAATGAACGTCAAAAACTGCGGTAACTCGCCACCGTTGTACTGCTTAAGCAGCACCGTATTTACTTTTACCTTAGCGAAGTCCATGGCGACCGCCTGGTCGATACCATCGATGATTTGTTCGAGTTTGTTCTGCCCGGTGATGAGGTGAAACGTGGCCGGATCCAGGCTATCAATACTGACGTTAATCGCATCAAGGCCGGCATCGCGCCATTCCGGTAGATCGCGCTGTAAGCGATAACCGTTAGTGGTGATTGCGACTTTCTCAATACCCGGAACTTGTTTGCAGGTGGCAATGATTTCAGTAAGATCTTTGCGCAGGCAAGGTTCCCCGCCGGTCAAGCGAATTTTGGTGGTGCCCAGCTCGGCAAAAGCGGTAACCAGACGACGGATTTCCGGCAAGCTGATCTCATGGCGTCGTGAACTACAATCCGGCCCATTGGGCAGACAATAATCACAGCGAAAATTACAGCTTTCTGTCAAAGACAGCCGTAAATAAGTAAAGCGTCGCTTAAAGCGATCCTGCAGTTGTGTCATACGTCACCTTTCCAGTGTCGGGAGGTGGAACCGTTTCCAGTACCACCCGGTGGCAGTCGTTTAACGACCCACCACGGCTCACGGTTCGTATTAACGGCACTATGGCGGTTAACGTAGATCCCGTCGCTCGGCGAATGTGACAACAAGCTTACGCACAGTTTACTGTCCGCGAAATTCCCTTGAATGGAGGGGCGAAATACCACTTCCGGGGTACTCGGCAACGCGATCTTTTGATGCACATCAAATTTTTGATCTCGGGACTCTGCTAATCTCAGCGCAAATTTTCTAGAAACCTGATCTAAGTCAAGCTGTCCATGGCCATATACAATAAACCCGAACTTCTTTGCCCAGCCGGTAACCCAAACGCAATGAAAATTGCGTTCGCTTACGGCGCTGATGCCGTATACGCTGGCGAACCCCGTTACAGCCTGCGGGTTCGCAATAATAGCTTCACCCTGCAAAATATGGGTGAAGCCATCCGCTATGCGCACGAGCTTGGAAAACGCTTTTATGTTGTCGTCAATATCGCACCACATAACGCTAAGTTAGCGAATTTTGTCGACCATATGTCGCAAATTGTCGCGCTCAATCCCGATGCACTGATTGTCTCAGACCCCGGCGTTATCATGCTGCTAAGAGAACACTTTCCTGAGCAACCACTGCACTTGTCGGTGCAGGCCAATACCATCAACTGGGCGGCGTTAAAGTTTTGGCAGCAACAAGGCATCGAGCGCGTCATCCTGTCACGCGAGTTATCGCTGAAAGAAGTCGCAGAAATGCGTCAACAGGTTCCGGATCTGGAACTCGAAGTTTTCGTCCACGGCGCACTGTGCATGGCCTATTCCGGCCGTTGCCTGCTATCCGGTTACATGAACAAGCGCGATCCCAACCAAGGTGCCTGTACCAACGCTTGTCGTTGGGGCTATCAGGTTCATGAAGCCCAAGAAGACTCGGTTGGCCAGTACGTGCCGCAGCCACAGCTTGACCCGGTATTGCTGGGCGATCCCAAACGACCGGAGGACTTAATGCTGCTGGATGAGGATCTGCACGGCAGTTACATTATGAATTCAAAGGATTTGCGCGCCGTTGACCTGGTCGGGGACCTGGTCAAGATTGGGGTGCATTCGCTAAAAATCGAGGGCCGTACCAAGTCGGACTACTACGTTGCCCGAACCACGCAAGTTTATCGCAAAGCAATTGATGATGCGGCAGCCGGAAAGGACTTTGACGAGCAATTGCTCAACGATCTGAACGGCATGGCAAACCGTGGCTTCACTCATGGTTTCCTGCAACGCCACTCCCCTCAGGATCTACAGAATTATCAGCGTTCCCATAGCGAAGGCGAACAGCTGTTAGTTGGACAAGTCGTTAGTGAGCTTGGCGACAGCCGTTATTTGGTCGAAGTCAAAAACGGCTTTCAGGTTGGCGATCAAATCTTGCTGATGTCACCGTCAGGTAATCAGTCATTTCGCCTTGAACAATTGCACGATGAACAAGGCAATTCGATGATTCGTGCGCCGGGCTCTGGCTATCGGGTGGTTGTACAGACATCTTTACCTTTAGCCGAAAGAGATATCCCTTACAGCCTATTGGTTAAACAGTGAGCAACTCATATGATAGTAATAAATGACGATTGTATTAACTGTGATATGTGCGTACCCGAGTGTCCTGTCGAAGCGATTGATATGGGCTCAGAACATTTTGAAATCAATCAGTCGCTCTGTGTCGAATGTGAAGGCTATTATGATCAACCGAGCTGTTATGCGGTCTGCCCTGTTGATGCCGTCGACATTACTAGCGATTAACGCAAACTAAGACTAAGGTAGACTCAAATGCAGCAATCACACAAAGCCCCAAAAGAGGTGGCCATGCGTAATCCAATTCAGTGTAATCAGTGCAGTATGCAATCCATTTGCGTACCTGCCGGCCTCATTCCGAGTGATGTTGATTTATTGGATAAAAGTAGCCGCGAGCCTCATGTGTACAACAAACGCGCCATGGTTTACAGCCCGGATCAACCGATGCACTCCCTGTTTGCTATTAAAAGTGGCTCAGTAAAATGTTACACCATTGACTCTGACGGCAAACAACAAATCACCAGCTTTCACTTAGCCGGTGACATCATTGGCATGGAGTCCATCGCTAATGGCGCCGCCGTTACCTACTGTGAAGCGCTGGAGACCTCGATGCTGTGTGAAATTAAGCTGAGCCGGCTGTTCGCACAAAACTTTTCCGGTGTTGACAAAAATTTGCTGCAATTATTGAGCAAACGCATTGGTCAACGTAATGCGCACTATTTAAACGTGGTCAACACAACGGCAGAGCAACGCGTGGCGTCGTTTTTGATGGCAATGGGCGATCATTTGCATGAACATGGGTTTTCCCGCTATGAGTTCCGCTTACCCATGACCCGTACCGATATTGCCAATTATTTGGGGCTTGCCGTTGAAACCGTCAGTCGCATTTTTACATCCTTTAAACAGCAGGGTCTGATCGAAACACAACAGTCTATTCTGACCATTAAGAACGTCGCTGAACTAAAGCAACTGGTCGCCTAACAACAGGCGCTAAACGCCGATAACAATAAACTCAGACGGAGGCATTTATGTCACAACCGGCATTTAACTGGGAAGATCCCCTAAACATGAACTCGCTGTTGAGCGAAGAAGAGCGCATGGTGCATGAAAGCGCCCGCCAATATGCGCAGGAAAAGTTAATGCCGCGAGTGTTAGAGGCCAATCGTCAGGAGATTTTTCACCGCGAAATCATGACCGAACTGGGCGACATGGGTCTGCTCGGTTCGACGCTACCGGAACAGTATGGTGGCGCCGGCGTTAACCATGTTTGCTACGGTCTTATCGCGCGTGAAATCGAGCGCGTCGACAGCGGCTATCGCAGCGCAATGAGCGTACAGTCCTCGCTGGTCATGCACCCTATTTATACCTTCGGTAGCGAAGATCAACGGCAAAAATACCTGCCGAAACTGGCCACCGGCGAGTGGGTTGGCTGTTTCGGCCTGACCGAACCCGATGCAGGTTCTGACCCTGCCAGCATGCGCACCGTCGCCAAAAAAACCGCCAACGGCTATGTCCTCAATGGCAGTAAAATGTGGATCACCAACTCGCCCATCGCTGACGTTTTTGTGGTCTGGGCAAAACTCGATGGCGAAATTCGCGGCTTTATCCTCGAAAAAGGCATGCCCGGCCTAAGTGCTCCTAAAATTGACGGCAAGTTTTCACTGCGGGCATCGATCACCGGTGAAATCGTGATGGACGGTGTTGAAGTTTCTGAACAACATATTTTTCCTGAGGTCCGCGGCTTAAAAGGGCCTTTCAGCTGTCTCAATAAAGCACGCTACGGTATTGCCTGGGGCTCGATGGGCGCCGCTGAATTTTGCTGGCATGCCGCACGTCAGTACACCCTCGATCGGGAGCAGTTTAACCGACCACTGGCAGCCAATCAGTTGATTCAGAAAAAGCTCGCGGATATGCAGACCGAGATCAGCCTCGGCTTATTAGCGGCACTGCAAGCCGGTCGCGAGCTGGATAATGGTTCGCTTAACCCTGCTTCTATCTCGTTGATTAAACGCAATAACTGCGGTAAAGCCCTGGATATCGCGCGGCAGGCTCGTGATATGCACGGCGGTAACGGCATCGCCGACGAATATCACGTTATCCGCCATGTCATGAACCTCGAAGCCGTGAATACCTACGAGGGTACGCACGACGTTCATGCGCTGATATTAGGTCGTGCACAGACCGGTATTGCGGCGTTTTAATCATCGACAAAAGGACTCATCGTTATGATGCGGACCGATTTCGAAGGCTGGCAAAGTGACTTTATCCAGCGTCTTGCCGATGCCGACCTACCAGCCGCTACCCCCACTGAGCCCGGCATATCAAATGCCATGCTCAGTGACTGGTACAACAGTCAGTTAACCAGTCGCTTTGCCGACCTGGAGTCGCGACGACTGCAACGGCAAGGACAAAGCTTTTACACCATCGGTAGTGCAGGACACGAGGCCAATGCCTGCGTCGCCGCAGCGCTTCGACCAACGGATCCGGCGTTTCTGCACTATCGCAGCGGCGCCTTTTTCTTACAGCGAGCGCGACAACAGCCGGGCTCCCACGCACTCTATGACTTGATGTTGTCGTTCTGCGCGTCCGCCGAAGATCCGATTTCCGGAGGCCGCCACAAGGTGTTAGGCAGCCTGCAACTCAACATTCCGCCACAAACGTCTACCATCGCTTCGCATTTGCCAAAAGCGATGGGAGCCGCGCACGCCATCGCCATGAGCCGCCGCGTTAAGGTTCAAGGAAACTGGCCGCAAGACTCCGTGGTACTGTGCAGTTTTGGCGACGCATCGTTTAATCACTCGACCTTACTGGGTGCACTGAATGCCACGGCCTGGGCCTCGTACCAAGGCATTCCGATGCCAATTCTATACGTTTGTGAAGACAACGGTATTGGTATCTCAACGCAATCGCCCAAAGGCTGGATATCGCAACGCCTACAGAGCATTCATCCGCTCCGTTATTTTTATGCTGACGGCCGTGATGCACAGCAAACCTATGTCATAGCCCAGACCGCTCAGGCCTACATTCGCAAAACCGGCAAGCCGGCCATTTTGCAGTTAAAAACCACTCGTTATTTTGGCCATGCCGGTGCCGATGCTGAGGTAGCCTATCGGGACAAATACGCGATTGCACAGGACTTTGAGAACGATGTGTTATTGCATACGGCATCCCAGTTACTTGCCCGTGGCGCACTGTCTCCTGCTGCTCTGGCACAGCATGCGCAAGACACCAAAGCACGCGTCCGGCGGGTCGCTGCCGAAGCGGCAACACGTCCTCGGCTTGAAGGCGCCAGCGCGATAAAATCAGCAATTGTGCCGAAACCACGAGCACAGCAACTACCGGTGCGCTCCGCGCAAACCATCAAGCAGGCGCTAGCCTTTGACCGCCGTAATCGCGGCACGCCACAACCCTTAGCCAAAATGCTCAACTGGGCGCTGCATGAGATCATGCAAGACTTTCCCCATGCGCTGATATTTGGTGAAGATGTGGCGAAGAAGGGCGGTGTATACCATGTGACTCATCACCTACGTGACCGCTTTGGTCCAAATCGAGTCATGAATACGGTACTGGATGAACAAAGCATACTCGGGCTGGCCATTGGTGCGGCCCAGCAAGGCTTCTTACCGATCCCTGAAATTCAGTTTTTAGCGTACGTACATAACGCTGAAGACCAAATCCGTGGCGAAGCAGCCACACTGCCGTTTTTCTCTAACGGGCAGTTCGATAACCCGATGGTTATCCGCATCGCTGGCCTTGCCTATCAAAAAGGCTTTGGCGGCCATTTTCATAACGACAATTCCTTTGCCGTCTTCAGAGACGTACCGGGTCTGATTGTGATGTGCCCCAGTAACGGCCGCGACGGTGCGTTGCTGTTGCGACACGCTACCGAGCTTGCACAGCGTGAACGTCGCGTTGTTATTATGCTAGAACCGATTGCGCTTTATATGACCCGCGATCTTATTGACGAAGGTGACGGCAAATGGCTGTTTGATTATCCGCAAGCCGACGCACCGCTACCCGCCTTGGGTCAGCCCAGCGTGTCCGGGAGCGGTAACAAAGTGGCGATCATCAGCTACGGTAACGGGGTATACCTCAGTCACCAGGCGCGCGAACACCTGCAAGCCGATGATCAGCTACGGATTATCGATTTGCGTTACCTGATTCCGCTGGATATGCCTCAGGTTATGGCAGCCGTCGGCGATTGCGAGCACATTCTAATCGTTGATGAATGTCGACAGCGCGGTTCTCTTAGCGAAGAAATCATGACCTACTTACTGGAACACGACAGCGCCAACCGCCCGGTCAGCCGGATTACTGCGGATGATAGTTTTATACCTTTGGGGCGTGCCGCATATGACGTATTACCCTCCGCAAGCGCAATCGCTGAAAAACTAAAAGCATTAGGAGTCGTCCCGGCATGACCAACGCCAACAAGCCCACTGCCATTGTCGTCTGCCCTGGTCGAGGCGGTTATAACAAACCGGAACTGGGTAGCATCACGCGTAAGCATCCGCTCCAGACTCAGCAACTGCAGGCTTGGGATAACGCCCGTAAAGCCGCATCTGCAGCAACCGTCAGCGAACTGGACCAGGCCGCCAGGTTCGACTTTAAACAGCATTTACACGCAGAAAACTCGGCGGCACTTATCTACGCCGCCGGCTACCTCGATTTTATGGCCTTAGAGCGTGACTACGAGGTGGTCGCGATAACCGGTAATTCAATGGGCTGGTATACCGCGTTGGCATGCGCTGGGGTGTGGGAGCCGACCCGGGCAATGACGATAGTCACCGATATGGCACGTAATACCGCCGATGCTAAGGGTGCCCAGCTTATTTTTCCACTGGTAGATAGCAACTGGAAACCCCTGCCGGCTTATCATCAGGCCGTACAGCAAGTGCTTCAGCAACATCCGCAAGAGCTGTTTGAATCCATTCATTATGGGGGCTATATCCTGCTTTCCGGGACCGAACATGCGATACAAGCAGCCGCAGCATCGTTACCGCGGGTGGACGAACGTTTTCCATTAATTCTGCCGGGGCATGCCGCTTTTCACTCTCCCCTCATGGGCGAAGCGGTGAACCGAGCATTGGCGCACTGGCCTGTGGACGAATTCCGCCAACCGCAGCGACCATTGATTGATGGCCGGGGCGTCATTTGGCAGCCTCCGGCCGTGGACTTGGGGCAATTGCGTGACTACACGTTTCATCATCAGGTTGCCGAAACCTACGATTTCACTCGTGCGTTACAGGTCAGCATTAACGAATTCGCACCCGACAACATTGTGCTGCTGGGGCCCGGTAACAGCCTTGGTGGTGCTACCGGGCAAACTCTGGCGGCGATGGGCTGGCGCGGTATCAATGATAAAGACAGCTTTACCCGCGAGCAGGAACAGGGACGCGCCCCGGTCGTCAGTCTTGGCTTAGCGTAACCTTTCAGTGCCCTATCGGAGGCGGGTTTACGGCGCGGCTAGCAAATGCCGCGCTGGTTTAAATGTTCTTTATAGGCCATATCACTGCCCATAATGTGACGCGTTAACCAAGCTTTCACAAACTCAAGTAGCTCATCAATCACATCTTCATTGTTATCAACCCGCTGTTTGAATCGCATCACGTCATTCACTAAATCTTGATGCTTTTGTTTATGCGCATCAAGATCCGGATAGTTGTGACGCTCCATCAACAGTTCCTCATAGTTGAAGTGCGTTGCCGTATAATTGATCAGTGAGTTAACCAGTCGCTGCACAGCATGGCGATCGCCACCACGCTGCTTTAATCGGAACAATTCATTGGCAATGTATATCAACCGCTGATGCTGACGATTAACTTCGGCGATGCCGACGTCAAGTTTATCACTCCACTCGATTAATTTATCCTGCGCATTAATGCGTTCTGCGATGACCGCGTCTTCAATGTAATAACGATCGCCCAGCGATTTAATTTCACCGCCAAGGGTGGTCAGTTGCGCGGAACTCTCCAAGGCCTCTTGCGATCGTTCATCCACCACCCTGGCACTGGCGGACAGTGACTTTATGGTGTCTTCAATATTCAGGGTTACCGCCGATTGCTCCTCTGCCGCTGAAGCGATTTGGGTATTAAAATCGTTAATTATGCCGACATTATGAACGATCTCTCGGAGTGATTGGTCAGCGCTTTCTGCGTGTTCAACGTTATCCGCAGCCAATGCTTTATTGGATTCCATACTGCTGACGGCATTTTGGGTATTGTGCTCGAGCTTCGTGATGACGCGTTGTATTTCACCGGTTGATGCCTGTACCCGCTGCGCCAGCTGCCGCACTTCATCGGCCACAACGGCAAAACCGCGTCCGGATTCACCGGCACGGGCAGCCTCAATGGCCGCGTTCAAGGCGAGCAAATTAGTTTGATCGGCAATGTCATTAATGGTTAATAACAACTTACTGATCGCCTGGCTGTCCTCCGACAATGAGCGAATCACCTGTTGCGACTCACTGACATCCTGTTCCAGTTGTTTTATCGCGGTAACCATAAGGTCAACTTTTTGTTGTCCCTGCTGCGCAGACCTTAAAGTATTGTCAGCTTCCGTCGCCGCTTTTTGCGTCGACTCAGAGACCTCACTGATGGCGGCCGTCATCTGCTCTACTGCAGCCGCTGCACTCTGCATTTGCGCTGCCTGCTCGGTCGCTCGCTCGGCGAGTTCGCGGATGGCGGTATAATTTTGCTCTCCCAAATCATCCATACCACGACTGGATGCTCTGATTGCATCAACGGAGTAACTGGTTTCGATGGCGATCGAATTGAGGTAATCACTGATACGTCCCAATTCGTCGTTACTGTAACGCTCACCTAAGCGGTTCAAGTCACCGTTAGCCAGCGATTTAGCCATGCTGATATTACCAGCCACAGAGCGGTAAATGCCAAAGTACATGCTGGTAAACAATAACAATTGCACCAGCACCATTACGATCAATAGTATCAGGTTCCAGCGCACCACCCAGGCCAGATCCGACAGCCGTTGTTGTTGAATCTGCTGATACAGGGGAATGGCTTCATCATATAGCGTGTAAAGACGATTAATGGAACCGGTTGCCTGTTCAAAATAGACGTCGCCCGAGAGGTTTCGCGACTGCAGTAAGCCAGCGGCGCGCTGCTCAAATTCCGTGAGTGCGGCCAGCGCTGACTGCCCTTCCAGTTGTTGCTTGCCGACGCGATATTGATTCAAAATCTGCAAACTGTTCGCGAGCGTTTTAGTGCGACTCGACAGTGCTGCCTGTAACGTCATTAACCGTTGTTCGGTCAGTGCATCTTGCCGGCCGTTCAACCAAGCAGCCCCCAAGCCGCGCAGCTGCGCGGTCAGTTCAATCACCTGAGGTAGCTCATCGGTACTTAACATCGCCACATACAAGGCATCCAATTGATCTTCCAACAACTGGTTTGAATGGCGGGCAAGGTAGCCCAATTGCGTTTGAATCAATCCAATGAGACCGCTGAAACGGTCAAATTCAGGACGGTTACGGGCTTCTCGCCAGGCTTGCTCGAGGGTTTGTAGCTGATCTGCCGGCAGTGGCTGACCACTTTGCTGATTAGCCACAGAAAGCCGTTGTAGTTGTTGCTCAATTTGCTGCTGCAACGGTTGCAGCCGTGAATCCGCCGCTCCAGAACCCGATAAGCCCCGATATTCGGCGACGTTCTCCATTAACTGCCGCAGCGGCTGCCACAGCTGTGCAGCCTCCAACTTAAGCTGCACCTGACGTTGCTGTTGCCACGCGTCTTTCACCATCAGGCTACTGAGCCCAATCAGCGGCAAAAATAGCGTTACGCCAATTAAAATAAATTTCCGACGAAAGCTCAGGCGATTAAAAACACGCTGCAACGGACGGGTTAGCGAGTCTAAAATTGCCATATACTCTTCCTTTTATGCGTCGTTAACCGCAACATCCAGGGCGATGCGGATCATGGTATCGAAAGAACGCTCGCGTTCTTCACTAGATAGTTGTTGGTGGGTAATAAGATGGTCAGAGACCGTCAGAATCGCGAGTGCCTGTGCCCGATGACGGGCGGCGACGCTGTATAGACCGGCCGCCTCCATTTCTACCGCCAATATGTGTAAGCGGTTGAGCATCGCCGTTAACTTACGGTTCGGATGATAGAAGCTATCGGTAGAAAAGACATTACCAACACGAGCATCGACGCCTCGTTTACGAGCACTGGCGGCGGCAGCGGTCAGTAGCTCAAAGTCGGCAATGGCGGCATAATCATAACCACCAAATTGCAAGCGGTTAGCATTAGAATCCGTCGACGCGCCGGCCGCTAACACCAAGTCATTTAACCCAAGCTCTGGATCGGTTGAGCCGCAGGATCCCACACGAATTAAACGGCGCACGCCAAATTCCTTGATCAACTCTTCGCTGTATAGCATACAGCTCGGCATCCCCATACCGGTACCCATCACCGACACCCGCGAGCCCTGATGGCTGCCGGTGTAAGCCAACATATTGCGCGTACTGTTAATCAGCTCAACATCCGTTAGGTAAGTCTCGGCAATAAATTTTGCTCGTAACGGATCGCCCGGCAATAAACAGGTGGACGCAAATTGTTCAGGTTTTGCTTGAATATGTGGTGTTGTCATATAATATGTTTTTACCTTAATTGTATTTTGTGAGCCTACAGCCCTTGGCTACATAGCAAAGAACAGTAACTGAAATAGCAGTATTAGCGCTTGATGCAGATCAATCCAGTGCACAAGAACCAGTCAACAGGTATAGCGAACGGAGTGAGTAGAATATGAGTGTCGAAAAAGCGGTGATGGCATTTGCGGGGTTTATGGTGCTGCTGTCGGTAGCACTCACCTATTGGGTACACCCATACTTTGTATGGTTAACGGTGTTCGTCGGTGCCAACTTGTTTCAACAGTCGTTCACCGGGTTTTGTCCTGCCAGCATGGTCATGAAAAAGCTGTTTGGGCTTAAGACTGAGCGCGAGCTGGCAGAACATGATCGTTAACGTCGTTTGCGGGCGCGTTTTGCGCGACGTTGCCACCATAGGTAAGTACCGGTGATCGCGAGTAATAGCGGTATCAACCCGACCAGACTCCAGATCACCTTGCTGACCCAACCGCCAAAGGTTCCGAAATGCAAGCGACGGAAACTGTCGAGCACTTTCGGCAAAGCGCCTTGTTCATTCAGATTATAGGTGCTCTGATAAGCGCCGCTATGCGGGTCAAAGTTCACCACACTGCCGTAGTTGCTCAACAACGGATTATTGGTCAGTGCACGCCCAAATACCGTAAAGGGTAGCTCTGGCTCGTATGGAAACAGCAAATAAGTCGGCTTGAACGCATCGATTTTTTCCCGGCTCTGGGCAACCAGCTGGTCAATGTTCAGATCATCCGCATACAGACGTTCCTGCATGATGTGATGTTCTTGGCCGGTACTGTGTTCGATGAATTCCTCGTAATAAATGATGGCACTGTAATAGCCACCGGTAATTCCCAATACCAACAATACCGGGGATGCCAATGTGCCAGCCATTTTGTGCAGATCACTGAATACCACCAACAGCCGTTGGTTCCAGCGTAAGGTAAACACCCTTGCCCAGAACCGGCGATAAATGATCAGTCCTGAGGTACCCATAAACACCAGAAACAGCGCCAGCACGAAGCTGATAATCAACCCCAGGTGCTCATCCAGACCATCGATGTCATTCAGCAACAAGGTGTAATGAAGCTCCACCAACCAGTCGGTAAGATAATGTCCTGAACTCGTTGGCTCACTCTGCAATTCACCGGTGTAGGGGTTCAGATGCGCTTTACGCCACTCATCGGTGCCCTTTTGGATCACGAATACGCGATCCGCTTCGGGATGACCCGCCGGAAAAATCTCCCAGCTACCGATTTCGTAGTCCGGCAATTGCTGATTCACTCTCGCGGTCAGCTCGTTTAATGACAGTCGCTCACGGCCATCGGCCTCGACCAGAGCAACATCGGGAATCAACCAGCTGTCAATCTCGGTCTTAAACACCAGGATACTGCCGGTCAGGCTTACAACGAGAAACGGGATCATAAAAATGATCCCGGCCCAGCCATGAATTTTATGCAGTTGCTTTTTCATGGTTTAAAAGGAGTAACTCAACGTTGCCGAATAGTTCGCCGGCGCCCCATAGAAGCCCTGTGCCCAGTAAAGACTGTTCAGGTATTTTTCATCCGTCACGTTGTAGCCATTCACTCGTACCGACAACGCATCGTTGATTTGCCAGCTTGCCATCAGACCCAGCAAACCATAAGACGGTTGCTTAGTCACAATAACATCGCCGGCATTGTCATACATCGGCCCGACCACGCCCTGCTCACGTGAAATATCGTCCTGCCATTGATAAGTTAAGCCCAGTTTTACCGCCGGCATCTGCGGCAACTGATACGTTAACGCCGTACGGAACAGTTTCTCTGCGGTATAATCTTCAACCAGTTGGTCGCCGTCAATGTCGAATACCGTGGCAGATACCATACCCTGAAGACCTTCAGCCAACTGTCCGGACAGTTCCAGTTCCAGACCTTGACTGTTAATGCCGTCAGCGGCGCGGTAAACCGGCTCTGGTACACCCGTCTCCGGGTTAATGGCTTCACCGTCGCTCACCGCCAGGTTTTCCTGGTCGATGTGGAAGTAGGCCAGGTTCAGCAGAGCTTTGTTATCAAACAAGTCGGTTTTTAAGCCGATTTCTGAGTTCTTGCCGGTCAGCGGATCAATGCGACGGAAGTCGCGGTCGCGTTCGGTTTGAGCCAAGAACGTTTCGGTATAAGATGCATAAGCGGTCAGCGCATCGTTTACCGCATACGTTAAACCGAGATACGGAATAAACTGTGCGTCATCACGTGACTGATCGACGCCATAACCGACACCATCGGTGGTAAAGTCGTTGTAACGACCGCCAATCAACAATTTAGCCTGGTTAGACAGCGACAAACGTGCCTGCGCATACACCGCCTTTTGGGTGTTGTCGATGACACTGCCGGCCGCGCCATCGGTGAATTCAGGCAGCGGTGTATTGCCATCCCAGTCTTTTAGCGACGGCATTACCGGGAAGCCGAGACCAGTATGAAAGTCATACAGCGAATGGTCGACATAGTCGAGCCGTGCATAGTTAGCACCGACCACCAGCTCATGCAGTTGCCCCCATGCGGTAAATGAGCCGCTGGCGTATACGTCCAACGTATCTTGTTCGTCATCCAGATCGTATTCACTGCCGTAACCAAGCAAACCCAAACCGGTTTCGGGATCAAGACCTGCCTGAGCATCCATTAGGTACGTATAAAACAACAGGCTGTCTTCGTCGGTACGGACTCGATTGTATGCCGCGCGAAGTGTCCAATTGTCTGATAACGCGGTTTCCACGTCGATGAAACTGCGGCTCTCATCAACGCCCCACTCTGACCAGTCGGCCGCCACGTTTGTTGATTCATCAAAATTGGTGGGGGTGCCGTCGCCATAATAGAGGGTCAATGCACCCCACATATTACCATCGGTATGGCTGCGGTGCTCACTGTGACCCACCGTCAGTAGCGTGCTGTCCGATACGGCAAAATCAGCCACACCATAGAACACTTTGGTGTCGTTTTCGTAGCGGTCAATATACGACTCACTGTTATCAGCCGCAGCCACTACACGGGCGCGCACCCGATCACTCAGCTTGCCCGAAGCATCAAGCTGCAGTCGTTTACCGTTCCATGACGCTAACGATGCGTCCACCTCCAGGTGCGTTTCCGACGTTGGACGCTTACGCACCATATTAACGGTGGCCGAAGGACTGCCGACGCCCGTCATAATACCATTGGCACCATGAATCACTTCAACGCGCTCGTACAGCGCCGTGTCGATACGTCCGTGGGTGTTATTATTGATCAGCGGTAATCCAAGACCGTCAATCTGGAAGTTATTCAGCTCAAAACCGCGCGACGTGTAATACACTCGGTCGGTTTCCACATTTTCAACGTTTACCGCAGCAGAACTTTCCAACACCGAGTTAATGTCATCCAGGCCGAAGTCCTCAATTTGCTCACGGGTGATGACGGTCACCGCCTGCGGCGTTTCTTTTAACGACAGACCGAGCTTAGTTGCACCGTCAGCTTCTGAGCTACGGTAGCCTTCCTGTTTCTGGCCAGTAACTTTCAGACGTTCAATGACTTTATCGGTTTGTTGTGGTTGTTCTGCCAGTGCTGACAATGGCAAACCTGCACAGACAAGTGCTACAGCGATGGATGAAAGCTTATTCACGGGCAACCTCGTTTTGTTCAATTTGATGGCGCGGATGATAATGTATATGAGAATGATTCGCAATAGTAAAGTTAACTGCTACATTATGCCGCATCCCTGATGTCGTCGTTTTTCGCCATAATTGCCGCTTAAAAACTCACCGAGTGGCTGTTATGCACAAAGGTTATCTATCACTTGCACTACTATACAGCGTGCCGCTGTTTGCCCAGGAAAAGCTGTCTAATACGGATGAATACATTACGATTATCGGCGAGTCGATGCTTGCTCCGGGCGTCTATGAAGTCGATGCCAAACAGCCTCGCCAGCCGCTCCCCGCTCACGATGGCGGCGACTTCTTAAAAACCATTGCCGGCTTTTCAGCCAGCCGCAAAGGGGGAGCCTCTGCCGATCCGCTGTTTCGCGGTATGGGCGCTTCGCGGCTGACCATTGTCAATGACGGTCAGATGTTACAAGGCGGATGCAGTAACCGTATGGATCCCCCGACGGCCTATATCAGTCCACAAAGTTACGACACGATTCGTATCGTCAAAGGGCCGCAAACTGTTCGCTATGCCGGAAGTGCGGCAATTATTGAGTTCGAGCGAGAAGCGTTAGCCTTCTCTCAGCCCACGTTCGAAGGATTTTTAAACCTAACCGGAGCCAGTTACGATCGGGCAAATGCCAGCAGTGAGCTGATTGCGGGCAATGCGAACGGTTATCTCAAAGCCAACCTCACCACCGCGACAGCCGGTGACTACGAAGATGGCAACGGCGTTGCATTGAACAGTGAATACCAACGCTGGAGTTCGGATATTGACGTTGCCTGGACACCGTCTCAGGATCATACCCTGACGCTGAGTTTGGGGGCCAGCGACGGCGAAGCCGCCTACGCCGATCGGGCGATGGATGGGGTTAAATTTGCCCGCAGAAGTACCGCCATTCGCTATGAGGTCAGCGGCGATAAGCAACTCCGCTCTGCCACAGTCGCGGCCTATTTTAATCACATCGATCATGTGATGGATAACTACTCGTTACGTGAATTCCGTCCATCCATGATGATGCCCCAAGCAACCGCCCGTAACCCTGATCGCTACGCTCGTGGCGCCAGAATCGAGAGCGAATGGCAACTCGCCGGTGCGCAAATCACGCGACTCGGCGCTGAATACCATCAAAATGTACATCGCGACCGCATCAGTCGAAACCAACTGGACATGCCTTATCAAAACATGCCACGCCAGCCCGATGCTGATACATCGCAGTTCGGTGTTTTTGCCGAACAGCGCATCCCCCTGCCGGCAGCGTACTCGATCAATGCCGGTTGGCGCTGGGATCAGTGGCGCTTAACCGATCGCCGTCAGGTGATCGGCACAATGATGACGTCGCAAAACAACCCGACAGTCGATCAGGTCAACGCAGACGACTTATTCAGTGGCTTTATCCGGCTCGAGCAACAATTAGACAGCGGCTATTGGTATGCCGGCTGGGGGCAGGCCGAGCGGTTTCCTGACTACTGGGAAACCATCGGTAATAACCGCAGCTACCTCGGCAGTCCATCCGCGTTGTTTCTGAAGCCGGAAACGAACCAGCAATGGGATATCGGATGGCATTATAATCACTCGTCGCTGCAACTGGACGCATCACTGTTCTTCGCTAACATTGCTGATTTCATCTTACTTGAAGAAGGCACCGCCATGATGCCGGACGTTGTGCGAAATGTTGATGCGCGCAGTTGGGGCGGAGAAGCGACGGGTCGCTGGCAAGTCAGCCCAGCCTGGAAATTATCCGCGACCGTTGCCATAACCCGGGGTAAAAATAAAACCGACGATCAATACCTTCCCCAGCAGCCGGCCGATGAGCTTAGAATCGCCAGTGAGTATCAACATAGCGACCTGACCTATGCCTTAGTCTGGCGCCTGGTCAAGCAGCAGGATCGCGTTGATATCGGGTCCGGTAACGTTATCGGCTACGATTTTGCCAGCACCAGCGGCTACGGCATAGTATCGGCCAACATCAGCTGGGCCATCGACAAAGACTGGCAATTGGCCGTCGGAGTCGATAACCTGTTTGACAAAGTGTATGCCGAACATGTGAGCGGCAGCGGTGCTACCATTGCTGGCTACCAACAAACCGAGCGGGTCAATGAGCCTGGCCGGGTGTTGTGGTTACAATCCAACGTATATTTTTGAAGCCATTTAACGAAGTAACTCATGCTGACCTTTTTAGCGGCCCTGTTCCGTCGACACAGTACCTTACTCCTTGTTGCGGCCATGCTCATCGATATTGCTATCGGCAACTATGTGATTGCCATGAGCGGCGGTATCAGCAACCCTTTTTCGACGTTATTGCTGATTTATGTGGTGTTAGCCGTACTGTTGCTGGAGTGGTTGCCGTCACTGGTCGTTCTGGCCGCCAGCATGCTGGCTCAGGTTGCTCAGTTATGGGCTCATCAATGGTTAAACCTGACCCTGGATCAACATCACGGTATGGGGCCAGAATTCGTCGCTCATGCACAAGGCATGGTGATCAGTTTTGTTATCGCGGCACTGATTATCTGGGCATCCAGCCTGTGGCTGAAAACACGCTGGCAACAGTCCCGTCATTTGTTGCAAAAATTGCGCGAACGCCAGTTGCGCGACGAACAACTGTTAACCATCGGTTCTGCGGCCGCGCAGCTGACTCACGATCTGGCAACACCGGTGCAAACGCTGCAGCTGTTGCATGAAGAATTCCGTGAACAGGCACCCCATCTCGACTGGTCGTTAGCCGACCATGAGTTGAGCCGGATAAGTCATTCCTTAAAGCAATGGCGGCAGGCGTCTGATGATGTGCGCCAGCGCCGTCGACATCACTTCACAATCAGAGACTTTATCAACCAGATCAACCAGTTACTTCGCGTCATCACGCCCGAGTCAAACATTACCTGGCAGGTCCGTGACGACACCCAAAATCAGCCATTAGTCTGTGACAGAACGTTAATTCCGGCGATCGCCAACCTTATTAATAATGCCATTGAAGCGTCAGCGGAGCCTGGCATTGACGTCACCGTATGCACCGAAAAGAACACCGTGCATTGGACCATCATCAACACGGTCGATCCCTCACATCCGCTGGCAAAAAACTTAGGGATAGCATTACAGGCAAGCAACAAAGGCAGTGGCGTGGCTGCCGTAATCAGTCACGCCACGATTGAACGCCATGGCGGTCAGGTTTGGTGGCGTTGTGCCAATGATCTTGCCTACACCGAAATTTTCTTACCGCTCGGCACCTCGACACCCCGTGAGTACCCACATGACGATTAAACACTCAATACTGCTCATTGATGATGACTCAAGCTTCTGCCAGGTGTTAAGCCGACGGCTCGAACACCACGGTTATTCAGTCGATGTAATACACAGTGGTGAAGAATCACTTACCGCAACCACGGGCCCTTACGATGTCATCCTCCTGGATATGATGTTGGGCAATGAGAACGGCATCGAATTCATTGAGCCGCTTATGACTAAACACCAGCCGCAACAACTTATCGTACTGACCGGTTACGCCAGTATCGCGACAACCGTCGAAGCGATCAAACGCGGCGCCACGGATTATTTGGCCAAGCCGGTAAGTAGTCGCGAGATCATCGAACGGCTGGAAGGCAAGCCCCAGAATTTACCCGACGATCCACAGCCCTTGTCTCCCGCACAAGTGGAGTGGGAGTATATTCAACGTGTGCTGCAACAAAATCAGGGCAATATCTCAAAAACCGCAAGAGAACTGGGTATGCATCGCCGTACCTTACAACGCAAACTCGCCAAGAAACGCCCTAACACATAAAAAAACCGCCAGCGGAAAACCCGTGGCGGTTAGAGCATCTTCCCTAATGCATGCCCTTAATTTTAACTCGAGAGCAACGAGCTGGACTTGTTTCGTCTATGGCGTTTCTTAAAAGGTGTAACGTAAACCGACCATCGCAACGTAAGGGTCGATCTGCACGTCAACGCTTTCGATGGTATTACCGTTTAAGCGCACATCACCGGTGGTATCAATGTCAATCTTGCTGACCATAAAATGCACACCCCAGTCATTGTTAACTTTAACGTTTACGCCGGCCTGAAGCGCCAGTCCCCAACTGTTTTCAAGCGCTAAATCGACGCTGTCATCAGTGCTGGCCACGCCAGTAGCAACCAGCAAGTTCTTCACTTCCGGAGAAACCTGGTCATCAAAGAAGGTCGTATAGTTGGCACCGACACCGACAAAAGGCTTGAACATGTCGCTGCCAATATCAAAGTGATACTGAGCCAGCAAGGTTGGCGGTAAATGTTTGGTGTCACCGATTTTTACACCCGCTAAAGAGCCGGTGCCGGTGATATCGTGACTGAAAGGTGTGGCAGCGACGAGTTCGATGACCCAGTTGCTGTCCAGCGCGTAATCAAAAGTTAAACCCAACTGAGTATTGGTATTAACGCCAACGCCGGTACTGTTAGCATCGAGTCCAGCAACACTTTCGACAACATTGAGCGCGCCACTGCTGTCATCTGGCATTACGCTGATGGCACCAACATTGACCGAAAAGTCGTTCGCCAGCGCCGAACCACTCAATAACCCGAACAATACACCTAGAGATAAAATCGAACGCTTCATGGGTAACTCCTTGTGGTTGAATACCCATGAAGCTTATAAGGTTTTGCGTTTGATCAATTTGATCTAGATCATTTTTATCGGCGGTTATACTTCAGCGTTGTGATAAATATTTTGTACATCATCACAATCGTTCAGCATATCCATTAAGCGCTCAAACATTGGCATGTCTTCTTCGCCAATTTGTGTTGTGACGTGTGGCAGGAATTGAATCTCATCGGTGTCGAAATCGATATCTGCAAAAGCACCCGTCAGTGCCTGACGAGCCGCAGCGTACTCAGTGTGCGGCGCAAACACCGTCACGACGCCATCCTCGAACTCAACGTCTGTAACATCGACGTCGGCTTCCATCAATGCTTCCAGCACCTCGTCTTCGCTGTCGTGTTTAAACGAGAAAATCGCACAGTGCTCAAAGGAGTGCATCACACTGCCTTGTTCACCGATTTTGCACTTACTTTTGGTAAAACAGTTTCGGACTTCACCAAAGGTGCGGTTCGGGTTATCGGTCAGACATTCTACGATAACCATACAGTTACCCGGGCCGTAGCCTTCATAGCGCGCCGGAGAAAAGTCTTCACCGGCACCACCTTGTGCTTTATCAAGCGCCTTTTCGATAACGTGCGATGGCACCTGATCTTTTTTCGCCCGGTCAATTAAGCTGCGCAACGCCAGATTCGCTTCTGGATCCGTTCCGCCCTGTTTACCACAGACATAAATTTCACGACCGTAGCGACTATAAACTTTGCTTTTAGCAGCTGCGGTTTTAGCAATCGATTCTTTTCGGTTTTGAAATGCGCGACCCATAACGTGTGTCTCTTTAATTTTTATTCACAGCAAAAAAGAGCCTGAATTTTACACATGCTGAGGTATTCGGTCTATTAAAAACACCCAGTGGCTTATGTCCGTTGTGCAATCCAAGCCTGTAGTTGAGTCGCTGACATCGCTCCGGCCTGTCGGGCAATTTCCTGGCCATCTTTTATCAGTAGCGTCGTTGGAATACTGCGCACCGCATATTGTTGTGCCAGATGGGGTTCGGTTTCGGTACTGATTTTTAAAAACTGAGCGGTGAACGGCAGTTGCTTTGCCGCTTGTTCAAAATGCGGCGCGTATTGTTTACAGGGGCCGCACCAACTTGCCCAAAAATCGACAACTAAGGGCATGTCTGCCGTTTGGTGTGCACGAAACTCATCGCTATTAACAACGATGGGTTCGCCCGTAAACAGCGGTGATTTACATTGTCCGCAGACCGCGCCGGCCTGAATTTTTGTTCGTACTACTCGGTTTTTCTTGTGACATGCGGGACATGCCACGATCATACTGTCTGACATTAAGACGCGTTTCCTTTTGCTTTATCGGTCGATACACCGAGCAATTTGTAGAGCAGGCAGAATTTAAAAACGGCCGTGGCCAAAATAATAGCGCCTAAAATCCACCAGAAATTGCCCGCCATTACCGACCAAACGATAATGGCGATACCCACAATCGCTCGTAAAATACGATCAATACCACCAACATTTGCCATAATAAAGCTCCTTGATCAAAACGTGACCCATAAAGTCTGTCTTTAACGTAAGTGTAGTACGCATTTTTAAGTCGGGTAAAAATTATCGCATGATAAATTTAGATTTTTCTCAACGCGTTGTCATAAACACCCAACAGCAGCCTTGGAGCCCCAGTCCAGCCCCTGGTGTTCGCCGCAAGCAGTTGGAGCGCGAAGAAGCTGAGCGCGGCCGTGCGACCAGCATTGTCGAATACGTCGCCGGCGCGTCATTTAAGACCCATCAGCACCCGCTGGGTGAGGAAATCCTGGTATTGGACGGTGTGTTCTCCGATGAACACGGTGATTATCCCGCCGGAACCTATTTGCGCAACCCGCCCGGCAGTGCTCATGCTCCGTTTAGCCGAGAGGGTTGTAGGTTGTTGGTAAAACTGCATCAGTTTCGACCGGACGATGGAACCTCGGTACGGGTAGATACCCACAACAGCGAATGGCTTCCTGGTCAGGGCGGACTTGAAGTGATGCCACTCCACAGTCATGGAACCGAGCACGTTGCGCTGGTTAAATGGCCAACGAACGAAGTGTTCAAACCCCATCGCCACTTGGGCGGTGAGGAAATTTTCGTGCTGTCAGGAGAATTTTGTGACGAGCATGGCCGTTACCCTGCCGGCACCTGGATCCGTAGCCCACACTTGAGCACCCATCATCCGTTTGTCGAGGAGGAAACCATTATCTGGGTAAAAACGGGACACTTACCCATAGATCGGTAGCACCTGATGAGTAGGCTTTAAAGCGACATTTCGATGGATTGTGCGTATAATACGCGGCCAATTGCCCAAAGCCTGATTGGCCTGCTTCAGATAAAGTTGAGTGTTTTAGTCAGGTATTTTATAATAGAGGGCATTCGCAAGTTAGTAAGGTGGTCATCATGAGCGAACAAATTGATCAGGCGCTTAAGCGCAAATACGATGCTGGCTTCGTATCTGAAATCGAGTCAGAGACGTTTCCGCCTGGGTTAGATGAAGACGTCATCCGCCGTCTGTCGGCGATGAAAGACGAACCAGAGTGGATGACAGAGTGGCGCCTGCAGGCGTATCGCAAATGGCTGAAAATGGAAGAGCCCGACTGGGCCCATGTCGACTATCCGAAAGTCGACTACCAGTCCATTTCTTATTATTCAGCGCCGAAAAGCATGAAGGATAAACCCAAATCCCTGGATGAGGTTGATCCTGAATTGCTGCGTACCTACGAAAAACTTGGTATTCCTCTGCATGAGCAGGAAATGTTGGCCGGCGTGGCCGTTGATGCTGTGTTCGACTCGGTTTCTGTGGTCACCACCTTCCGCGAGAAACTGGAAGAAGCCGGCGTTATTTTCTGCCCGATTTCGGAAGCGATTAAGAAATACCCTGAGCTGGTTAAAAAGTACTTAGGCACTGTTGTACCTAAAGGTGACAACTACTTTGCGGCACTCAACAGCGCGGTCTTTACCGATGGTTCCTTTGTGTACATTCCTAAGGGTGTACGCTGTCCGATGGAACTATCCACTTATTTCCGAATTAACGAGCAGAACACTGGCCAGTTTGAGCGTACGCTGATTGTTGCCGAGGAAGGCAGCTACGTCAGCTACCTTGAAGGTTGTACTGCACCTCAGCGCGACGAAAACCAATTGCACGCCGCGGTGGTCGAGCTGGTTGCGTTGGATGACGCTGAGATCAAATACTCGACGGTTCAAAACTGGTATCCGGGTGACGAAGACGGTAAAGGCGGTATCTACAACTTTGTGACTAAGCGTGGTCTTTGTGAGAAAAACGCCAAAATCTCCTGGACTCAAGTAGAAACGGGATCGGCCGTAACCTGGAAATACCCAAGTTGCATCTTGAAAGGTGACAACAGCGTCGGTGAATTCTACTCGGTCGCGCTGACTCGCGGTAAACAACAAGCCGATACCGGCACCAAAATGATTCACTTGGGCAAAAACACCAAGTCGACCATTATTTCGAAAGGTATTTCTGCCGGACGCAGTAATAATGCCTACCGCGGTTTGGTACGAATGGGCCCGGGCGCAGAAGGCGCTCGTAACTTTACCGAATGTGACTCACTGTTGATTGGTGATCAGTGTGGCGCTCACACATTCCCGTATATTGAAAGCAGCAACCCAACCGCGATCGTCGAACACGAGGCAACCACCTCGAAAGTGAGCGACGACCAATTATTCTTATGTCAGCAACGAGGCCTGGACCCTGAAAAAGCCGTCTCAATGATTGTCAATGGCTTCTGTAAAGAGGTGTTCCGTGAACTACCTATGGAGTTTGCCGTAGAAGCCGGTAAGTTGCTCGAAATCAGTCTTGAAGGTTCAGTGGGGTAAAACATGTTATCAATTAAAGACTTGCACGCACGTGTAGAAGATACAACGATTCTTAAAGGGCTTAACCTGGACATTAAACCAGGCGAAGTACATGCAATTATGGGCCCTAACGGTGCGGGCAAAAGTACGCTTGGCTATGTTTTGTCAGGCCGTGAAGGCTACGATGTAGAAAGCGGCAGCGCAGACTTTGACGGCAAAGACTTGTTCGATATGGAAGTTGAAGAGCGCGCGCAGGCAGGCTTATTCCTGGCTTTCCAATACCCTGTTGAAATTCCTGGCGTCAGCAATATGGAATTCATGAAAGAGTCGGTTAACGCCATGCGTGAAGCACGCGGTGAAGCGGCGCTCAGTTCAGCAGAATTTCTGAAAAAAGCAAAAGAAGCCTGTAAGCAAGTAGAACTGCCTCTGGATTTCCTGAAACGGGGTGTCAACGAAGGCTTTTCAGGCGGCGAGAAGAAACGCAATGAGATCATGCAAATGATCATGCTGGAACCTAAGTTGGCCATTTTGGACGAATCCGACTCCGGTCTGGACGTCGACGCTCTGCAAGTCGTCGCCAAAGGGGTGAACAGCCAACGTGACGGTAAGCGCAGCTTTATCGTTGTCACCCACTACCAACGTCTGCTGGACTATATCGAACCAGATTATGTGCACATCCTGTCAAAAGGCAAGATCGTGAAAAGTGGTGGTCCGGAGCTGGCTAAAGAAGTCGAAGCCTCTGGTTATGCATGGTTAAAAGAGGGAGAAAGCGCATGAGTCAATGGTTAGCCCACGTTATTGAGCGTGCTGCCAACGTTGACGACTGGCTGTCTCCGGTACGCGCCAACGCGCTTGCCGAGCTGAAGCAAAAACAATGGCCAGGACGTCGCACCGAGGCATGGCGCTACACGTCACTGCACAAAGTCGCCGATCTGGCGCTGAAAACCAGCAGCCAGGCGGTCGCTGAAGCGCCTCAGGTCAATGGCTTGAACAGTATCGATTTAGTCTTTGTAGACGGACGCTTGAGCACCGATATTGCGCACTTGCAGTTGCCGGAAGGCATCCGCATTGCGGCTTTGGATGCCAAGAGTGACGCGGCAGAAGCTTTGTTTGCGAACATCAAGCCAGCGCACCACTTATTCGGTTTAGTGAATGATGTACTGGCGCAACAAGGTATCGTTATCGATGTCGCGGAAGGCGCTCAGGTTGAGCAGCCGATTCGAATCGTCAATGTCGCCACTAACGGTATCGAATCGCATCAGCGTACGCTGGTACGTGTTGGTCAGGGTGCTAAAGCAACCATAATTGAACACGGTGTCGGTAACGAGCAAAGTCTCAATACCGTATTTGCCGAGTACGACATCGCTGATCGAGCCAGTCTCGAGCATTATCGTCTGGCGCTGCAGGAAGACCAGGCCATCCACGTTGGCGGTAGCCATTTCCGGCTACATAATGAATCAAAGCTGAACAGCACGCTGGTCGGTTACGGTTCACAACTGACGCGTCTGGACGTTGATATTGAGCATGCCGGCGAGCATGCCTTTGCCAAATTCAATAATATTTACTTACTGGCGCCGCACGAGCATTTTGATTTGCACAGCACCATTGAGCACGCTCAGCCGAATGGCACCACCGAAGAAAATGCCCGTGGCATCATCGGTGATAAAGCCAAAGCCGTGTTCAACGGTCGTATTCACATTCACCGCCACGCCCAGAAAACGTTGGCGGAACTCAACAACCGCAACCTACTGTTGTCACGCGGCGCACAGATTAACACCAAACCAGAGCTGGAAATCTATGCCGATGACGTACAGTGCGCACATGGCGCAACGGTTGCCGAAATCGATGAAGAAGCCCTTTACTATATGCTGACGCGTGGTATCGATAAACAGCAGGCACTGGTGATGCTCAACTTCGGCTTCGTACAGGAACTGCTGTTCCAAATGCCGAATAAAGCTCTGGCCGACTGGTTACAGCCGATTTTGCGGCAGCGTTTTGAGCGCATGATGGAGCAAAAATGACCTTAAACGTTGCCCAAATCCGTGACCAATTCCCGATACTGAAGCGTCAGGTTAATGGCCAGCCATTGGTTTATCTGGACAATGCCGCAACCACCCAGAAACCGCAGGCTGTTATCGATGCACTGGTGGACTATTACACGCAGTGCAACTCGAACGTACACCGCGGTGCTCACTATTTATCGGATGAAGCAACCAAGCGCTACGAAGCCGCTCGCAAAACCGTTGCCGCGTATATTAATGCCGGTCGCAGCGAAGAGGTTATCTGGACCAGTGGTACAACCGAGGGCATTAATCTGGTTGCCAATGGCGTTGCGCAACGTTTAAAAGCCGGCGATGAAGTCCTGGTGACGGAGATGGAGCACCATGCTGACTTAGTCACGTGGCAACAAGCCTGTAAACGCTCTGGAGCGACCTTAAAGGTGGTTCCCATTCACGACAGCGGCGAACTCAACGTCGATGCGTTCCACCAGTTATTAAGTGATAAAACCGCGTTTGTGGCGATGCCTCACGTTTCTAACGCGCTGGGTACCATTAATCCAATTAAAGAATTGACCGCGGCCGCCAAAGCCAAAGGCGCTTTGGTGCTTATCGATGGCGCTCAGGGCGTTGCTCACGGTGCCATCGATGTGCAGGACATTGGTTGCGACTTTTATGCGTTCTCCGGTCACAAGCTGTTTGGCCCAACCGGTATTGGCGTATTATGGGGACGTTACGACGTACTGGCGGAATGGCCGGTGTGGCTGGTTGGCGGTGAGATGATTGCTACGGTGAGTTATCAGGATGCAACCTGGGGTGAGTTACCAAACCGCCTCGAGGCCGGCACACCTAACATTGCCGGCGTTATCGGTCTGGCCGCAGCGATTACCTGGTTACAAGGGCTAAACGCCAAAGATATCTGGGCCCATGAGCAAGCATTGCTAAAGCGTGCTACCGAGCTTGCCGAACAAACTCAGGGCTTGCGCATCATTGGCACTGCACCGAACAAAATTGGGGTACTCAGTTTTGTGATTGAGGGTATACACCCTGCCGATATCGGCTTTATTCTGGATAAACAAGGCGTTGCGATCCGCACCGGCGATCATTGTGCACAACCGTTGATGAAACGTCTCGGTGTACCGGGTACGGCACGCGCGTCTTTCTCTATTTACAACACCATGGACGATGTTGAAGCGCTCTTTAAAGCCATCAACAAAGCCCAAATGATGTTGGCTTAACGACGGGAGGATAGTATGTCTGTCGAATCTTTTGTCCCATCTAATGCGTTGGTTTCAATGACTGACCGTGCGGTACGTTACTTTGAGTCACGGTTGAAAGATCAACCGGGGCACCTTGTCCGACTGTCGACTAAAACCAGTGGCTGTACCGGCTACGCTTATGTTTTAGACGCGGTAGATAATGCTCAACAAGGTGATGAGCTGGTAAAAATTAACGACAACATTACCGTTGCCGTGGCAGCTGACGCCATCGACGTGTTACGCAATACCGAAATTGATTACGTCAAAGAAGGCATTAATGGGGTGGTTAAATTCAATAACCCTAATGTTGTCAACGAATGTGGCTGTGGCGAAAGCTTCAGCGTCAGCTAACGGGTAAAGAAGCGTACTCATGCAACAGAAAATGGTAAATACTTTGCGCGAAGTGAAAGCGCGCAAAGTGCCGTCCGGCGAACCAAAAATCATTCCCAAGGGTGAGTTTGTTAACATCACCCAAGATCTGGGTGGCAACTATACCGTCACTTGGCAAGGTAATATGCTGCGTATCGACGGTACCGACGGGGATGCAATAGGCCGCAAGCCGGAGAAACTGGATTTCCCGGAGCCCGCCGATGGTCAGATCTCAGAACAACAAGTCTGGGACGCTCTTGAAACCATATACGATCCCGAAATTCCAATTAATCTGGTCTCGCTTGGGCTCATCTACCGTGTTGCCGTAGATCAGCAAGCTCATCAGGTTAATATCGATATGACCCTGACCGCCCCCGGTTGCGGCATGGGACCGGTATTGGTTGGTGACGTTGAGTACCGTGTATCATTAGTGCCACATGTCGACAAGGTGAACGTTAACCTGGTTTTCGATCCCCCCTGGTCTCGCGACATGATGAGCGAAGAAGCACAACTTGAAGCCGGCGTATTTTTCTAAACAGGAACATAGGCAATCATGAACTTACCAAGTACTGACGAAATTCTTGACGATTTAGCGTTCCTTGATGACTGGGAACAGCGTTACCAATACATTATCGATTTAGGCAAGGCGCTACCGGGCTTACCGGAAGAACAGCACAAAGACGAGTATTTGGTCCGTGGCTGTCAAAGTAATGTTTGGCTGATCAGTGAAGAAAAAGACGGTAAGTTACAGTTTCACGTCGACAGCGATGCGGTCATCGTGCAAGGGCTGTTAACGCTGGTACTAGCGGCGTATCACGACAAGACCGCCGAACAAATCCTGGCGTTCGATATTGATCAGTATTTCAACCAGCTGGATTTGGAAAATCACATTACGCCAACACGAGGTAATGGTTTACGCGCCATCGTCAACAAAATACAAACGATAGCCAAAGCGCATTAGTCGTCTTCTGAACGGATCTGGCGTTTGCCTGTCAGCATGGGTCGTAGCAACTGAATACGGCCCCACCAGCTCACCACAATAACCGCGACCAGATGAACCAACACGCCCGCAAACAAGCTGTGAGCCAACCATTCGTGGATGTTTTCGACCACACTGCTACCAAAAAAACGATCCGTTTCTTCCAGTAAATAGCCGGTAAAACCCTGGCCCAAAAACAGCAACCAGAACAACCATATCAATAGACCGCCCAAGGCGTTATGCCCTTGCCGTTGAGGTAGTTGACGCCGTCGCAAATGCTGGACGTGTTCGGCAATTCGTTTAGGGGTAGGAAAAAAGTCGCTGAGTAATGCCCGCCGAGGCCCGATAAACCCCCACAGTATCCGCAAAATAACCAGGGTTACCGCGCTGTAGCCCACCCACTGGTGAACCGTTTCGCCTGGCTCAAGAATGAAATAGTTAAGCACAAAGGCGATAACAATAAGCCAGTGATAACCTCGAATGAAAGCATCCCAGATAACCACTGACTTACTCATTGGCCTACTCTTTTTCTTCTTTTACAACGCTGCCATCAACGGGGTTGAAATAGATTTCGACCTTTTCGCCAGCTCGGTTTTTGCCATAAATTTCATAACAATTACCCGGCGTTACCTTAAACTCATTGATTTCATAACCCTGCTCTTTTAGCCCGGCTTGAAACTGCTCTTGGTCTATCCATTCGCTTTGCGATGCCGTAGTACAGCGTGTCACCGTTTCCTCTGCGCTGCAGCCGGCCAATAATGATACGGTCGCTGCACCAGCGAAAAGCATAAGTGCTTTCATGACTAAACTCCTGTTATGTTGGCTTCTTGTCACCTTCCCGGGCAGCTTCCATCGCCGCCATCAGGTCAGTCGATAACGAATTTAATTGCCCAGTCGGCTGAGGTAGCATGATGACTTTACTGGACGAATTATCAAATGAACCTAATACATCAACATAGTTAGTAAACTTCAGCAAATCAATGACATCACGAGACGTAATGTCATTATTTTCATTGGTCACCATCGCGATTGAGTCTCGCAGTCCTTCCGCAATGGCTCGCCGTTGTCCGGCAATACCCTCACCCTGCAGGATCTTCGACTCTTTGTCCGCTTCAGCCTGCTTCACTTTGATGATTTTCTCTGCTTCCGCTTTATGTTCCGCCGCACGGCGCTCACGTTCCGCGGCATTAATCTGGTTCATCGAATCTTTCACCGACTGATCCGGATCGATGTCGGTCACCAACGACGCAATGATCTCGAAACCATAACCTTCCATGGTGTCGCGCAACTGCATTTTTACGTCGTTTGAAATGCTGTCTTTGTTATCAAACACAGCGTCCAGATTCTGCTTTGGAATCTGCGCCCGAACCGTATCAAACACGTAAGACTGCATCTGCCATTCCGGGTTTTCCAGTTGAT
Organism: Idiomarina sp. OT37-5b; assembly: GCF_002968395.1. Lineage (NCBI taxonomy): Bacteria > Pseudomonadati > Pseudomonadota > Gammaproteobacteria > Alteromonadales > Idiomarinaceae > Idiomarina > Idiomarina sp. OT37-5b. The sequence goes on along the minus strand of NZ_CP027188.1, from coordinate 75,747 downwards.
AGAACGCGTTATACACCGCATCAGCAGAGCTTACCCGATATTGAACCGAAACCCTTACCACAACAAAGACGTTGTCGTTGGTTTTCGTTTCCACATCAACGTCCAGCTGTCGCGTGCGCATGGATTGCTTGTGTGCCACTTGCTCGACCAACGGAATAATAAAATTGAGGCCAGGCCTCAACAGTCTGCGGTAACGGCCGAACAGTTCGATAACAAAAATGCTTTGCTGGGGGACAATACGAATCGAGCTCGCCAAAAGTGCGAGCCCGATGATAATGACCACCACCCAAGCGACCGGAAAGTCGAAGGTGTTTTGCATGGTTAATTACTCCTTAGGTAAGGCTTCATAACCCATATGGTAGAGCGTAAATCCGAAAATGTCAGAGTACTGCTCAATCGTTTTCGATACCGGCGTACCCGCTCCGTGACCCGCATTGGTCTCGATCCGGATCAACTGCGGATTATCGCCACCGGCTTTATCTTGCAACTCAGCCGCAAACTTAAAGGAATGCGCAGGCACCACACGATCATCGTGATCACCGGTTGTAATTAAGGTGGCCGGATACGCCACACCCTCTTCTACGTTATGCACCGGCGAGTAGTTTAGTAGATACTCAAACATTTCCGGACTGTCTTCGGCGGTGCCGTAGTCATAAGCCCAACCGGCGCCGGCCGTAAAGGTGTGATAACGCAGCATATCCAGTACCCCAACCGCTGGCAGAGCAACTGCAAACAGTTCTGGACGTTGAGTCATTGCGGCACCCACCAGCAAACCACCATTAGAGCCACCGCGGATCGCCAGTCGCTCAGACGAGGTATAATCTTCGTCGATCAAATACTCAGCAGCTGCAATAAAATCGTCGAAAACGTTTTGCTTCTGCATCTTAGTGCCGGCTTTGTGCCACTCTTTACCATATTCACCACCACCACGCAGGTTAGCAACCGCATACACACCACCCATCTCTAACCAGGCTGCGTTCGCAATGCTGAAGCTCGGTGTCAGGCTAATATTAAAACCACCATAGCCGTAAAGAATGGTTGGATTGCTGCCATCCAGCGTCATTCCCTTTTTGTGCGTGATGATCATAGGCACCTTAGTGCCATCTTTCGAGGTATAGAAAACCTGCTTAGAAACGTATTGGCTGGAGTCAAAGTCTGCACCAGACTCTTGATAAACAACCGACTCGCCACTCTCAGGATCCATTTCATAGATGGTCTGCGGCGTGCTGTAATTGGTAAAGCTGTAATACACTTTTTCCGCGTCTTGCTTTTCACTGAAGCCGCTGGCACTGCCTACACCAGGCAGTTCAATGTCACGCACTTTATTACCGTCGTAATCGTACTGCTCAACTTTAGAAACCGCGTCGACCATATACTCAGCAAAAATATAGCCAGCCCCCGTTGATGGGTTCAGAACATTATCGCTGTGAGCAATGAAATCCTGCCAGTTCTCGGCTGTCGGGTTGCTGGCGTCAACCGTAACAACCCGTCCGTTTGGCGCATCCATATTGGTTTCTAAATACAGCGTCGAGCCGCGACTGGTCAGTACCGAGGTGTCGTAAGCCATATCGCCGTCAACCAAAACAAGCTCGGCATCTGGATCGGAGAGATCTTTGATGTAAAGTGTGTTGCCTGACGTGGAGTTTGCCGCAGATACCACCAGGAAGCGATCATCTTCGGTGACATAACCGCCAACATAACGGTGTTTCTCTTCATCGGTGCCGCCAAAAATTAACACATCATCGGACTGTGGCGTACCCAGTTTATGGTAATAAAGTTTGTGTTGATCGGTTTTAGCAGATAACTCACTGCCTTCAGGTTTATCGTAGCTGGAGTAATAAAAACCGTCATTGCCTTTCCAGGAAATGCCGCTGAATTTTACGTCCACCAAAGGTTCTTCAAGTTGCTCACCGGTTTCGGCATCAATGACAATGATTTTGCGCCAGTCACTGCCACCTTCCGAAATCGAATAGGCCGCTATTGAGCCATCTTCACTGAAGGTCAGTTGCGCTAAGGACGTGGTGCCGTCTTCGCTAAAGGTATTCGGATCCAGGAACACTTCTGCTTCGGCATCTTCGCTCTTCTTACGATAAACAACGTATTGGTTTTGCAGCCCGTCATTCTTGTAAAAATAGATGTAATCGCCTTCAAAACGCGGCGCACTGATTTTTTCGTAATTCCAAAGTTCTGTCAGGCGTTGCTCGATTTTATCGCGAAATGGAATGTCCTCTAAGTGGGCAAAAGTCACCTCGTTTTGCGCTTTAACCCAGGCTTCGGTTTCTTCACTTCGATCATCCTCAAGCCAACGATAAGGGTCTGCTACCTGCTGTTCAAAATAGGTATCAACAACGTCGCCTTTACGTGTTTGCGGATACTGCATCTGCGCGCTCTCTTGTTGTGTTTGCTGTTCTTGCGCCTGGTTTTCGGTCGATGGTTCACTTTGCTGCGGCGAGCAGGCCATTAACACGCCGGCAGCCACTGCTGTTAGGATCATTCTCATTATTATTCTCCTGTTTTTAATTTGTTGCATTAAGTTAACAGAACTAGGCAATAAGAGGAATCTTTGCTAGAACAGTAACGGTTGAATGATAAAAAGATACGATAAATGACTGACCTTGCCGATATCCTTTGTGGTCCCATTGTCCGCGCTCTGGACAGTCAGCGTCTGCTGCTTTGGCTTATCACCAGCCATAATAAACCCGTGACAGCGACGTTATCGAGGTACGCCGAAACACATCAAACAACTTAACGCCACCGGCGGCGAGTGTGCGTTCGAACCATCGCACCGGGCAAAAGGAGCCGAGCCATGAAGCAAACACCCCTCGATGTGCAGCGGCAACAGCGCTACGCTGCTGACCAATGCAACTATCTATTAGCCATTATCACCGATGAGGACGACGCTTCGACAGTCGCCTTGGACGATGGACAGACGGCTTGGCGTTCCACCCTGCGCTATGACGAGTTTGTTCGTAGCGCAACCGGTGAGTATGAGTTTCATGTCATTGATCCGGAGGATGGAGGTGAGCATCACCTCGTCAGCCTGATAGCAGAAGGCGGTCGGGGTGCTGAGTTTTCTGAGTTGGTCATGTTCGGTAAACATTTGATGACCTTTGACGACCGAACTGGGCTGGTGTGTGAAATACGCCGACAAAATCAGTTGGTACCTCGACAAATTTTGATGACCGGTAGCGGTGATGAAAAATTTAAAGGCTTTAAAAGTGAGTGGGCTACCTTGAAAGGCAACGACCTAATCGTCGGTAGCCATGGCAAGAGTCCCGAGCAAGAATGGATTAAAATCATTGGCCGCAATTACGCGTTAACAAGCGTGAACTGGCAGCATAACTACCAGGCTCTGCGCGAAGCCGCAGGAGTCGGTGAACAAGGGTACCTGGTTCATGAAGCCGCGGAGTGGCATCCGCTTTGGCACAAGTGGTTGTTCTTCCCGCGGAAACTATCGCGGCAACCGTTTGACCCGCAACACGACCAAACTCAATGTGGCAACAACCAGCTGTTTATTGTTTCCGAGGACTTTAGCGACATTCGCATCGTGCCGGTGGGTGAAGTCATCGGTGAACGAGGCGTATCATCGTTTAAACTGTTGCCCGGCCACCCCAACGAATGCATTGGACTTAAAAGTGTCGAAGTGGGCAACCGCACCGAGACCTATTTTTTTGCCTTTGACCTGGATGGCAATGTACTGCTATCAGATACCCTGGTCGGCGATTATAAATGTGAAGGAATCGAAATTGTTTAACGATAAAGGGCGACCTTAATCGCCCTTCTTTTGTTCGTAGCGCGCCAGCGTTTCGGCATAGACGTAGCGCACCTCTTTGGTAAAGTTTTCGACCGAATGGGAAGCCGCGCATTTGACCGCCTGCTTCGCCAATTGTTGACGTTTTTCCGGCTGTTGCAACAGCAACTTTACTCGTTCCACCCAAAGTTCCTGCCGTGCAGGTGTTTTGTACCCATTAACCCCATCGACAACCACGTCATCAATACCACTTGAACGCACGGCCACAACCGGCAACCCGGCGGCCATGGCCTCGAGAATAACCATACCCTGAGTTTCTGATTGTGAAGCAAATAAGAACGCATCGCCAAGCTGATACCAGTTGGCCATCTCCTGTGGCGGCACTGAACCGACGAACGTGACCTGCTCGGTTAACTCCAGTTGTTTTGCTTTCTCCTGCAAACGCTGCCGTTGATGACCATCGCCGATCATTAAAAAGCGGAACGGTTGCTCGCTTTGTTGCTTTAATTGCGCCAGCCCCTCCAGCATAAAGTCGATGTTCTTTTCGTTAGAAAGGCGGGCAACACTGACAAATACCGTTTCATCAGTCAGTTTTTGTTGCGCCCGCAATCGCTCGATCAGATCTTCATCACGATGCTGAAAGCGCTCAAACTCAATACCGGTGGGTTGCACATAAATGGTGCTCTTAACACCAATCATGCGCAGGTACTCTTCCGTCGATTGGGTTGGAACAATAACGCTATCGCACTTGTTAGCAAAACGGCGCACCAGAAAATGCGCAATAATGTTACGAAACAGGCTACCCGGCAAAAACACAAAATGCGCGTAATGCTCTAAGCGTGTGTGGTAGGTATAAACGACCGGTATTTTCAGGCGCCGCGCCATGTAAACACCCAATGAACCTATCCAAAAAGGGTGATGGGCATGAATAATATCGGGCTTAAACTGTTTTACTTTTTTACGGACATAACCAGAAAAAATATTGGCAAAGCGGAACTCACTTTTATCACCAAAAGAGAACAACGAGGGCATACGCACAACCAGACGCTCTTTTTTAGAATCCCCGCCGGTTTCACGGTATCTGGGCGCGACCACCAACACCTTGTCTTTTACCTGGCTTAAGCCGTGCCGCAAGCGTTCAATTGAGATAGGAACACCGCCGATAAACGGCAAATAATTATTGGTGAACATCGCCACCCGCAGGGGCTTTTTCAGCCAGGGTTCCGGGTCGATATCATAATTCGGGTAGTACTCTTTGCCGACAAAAACAGCATTGTAGAGCTTAATACTGATGGCCAAAAATAAGCTCACCAGCAAAATAAAATTGATGTAGCCAACATAGAACAGTGAGTGAATAAAAAACCAAAAGCTTTCCAGTTGCTTTAATATCGGATGCTGGCCGACCGGCAGCTCAACCACTTCATGAGAAACGCCTTCTTCAGCGTCAACGGTCACCTTCACAAAGTGATAATAGCTTTCGTCTTGATTCAGCACCAATCCGCCAGCGCCACCGGTTGTGATATACGGCGTTTTTCCTTCGATGTGCTCCCAATACATAGAAATATTGGCCGAAAAGACGCGATCAACCTCGAATTGCGCAAAGGTTGAGAGCAGCGCCTGACGAAACGCTTCGGGTTGCAAATAGTCTTCGTCATCCGCCAGCAAGAACTCTTCTTGTGGTTTAAACAACGGATGACCAATAAACACAAACCGATGTTCCGAGCGATCCGCTCTGAGAATATCGTTTAACCAGCGAAGCTGCCATTGCCAAGGCGTTTTACCGGTACTGTCGAGGAAAATAAATCGGCTGTCGCCCGCGCTAAAGCTGTAAAAGTGCGGTCCATAGTGGTCGTAAAAGCGAAAGCTACCAAACTCTTCGTACTCGTTTTCACCAAAGGTCAATAAATACGGTTTATTAAGGTGCGACAGGGTACCCTGTAACGCGCGGTATTTATCTTCTCCACCACTACTGACGGCATTGCCGGCGGAAATCACAAAATCGATGTCACTGTCGTTTAACTTTGGAATGATGCGTCGCTCGAAAATGCCGACCGAGTTATTGATATTGCCAACCACAGCAAAGCGATAACGTTTCTGCCCCTCGACTTTCGCACTGACGGCAGCCAGTTGCTCGCCATGAACCGCCGAAAACTCTGCCGTTGAAACGTTCAGATAAAGCTTGTACACCACTAACGCGGCAACAATGACGACATTGATGTAGAACAGTAATTTTAACCAACGACGCTTGTTCATAGGTTTGCCCTCAGTGCCTGTTGAGAGCGTTGCAGTAAATAACGTTGCAAGACCAGCAGTCCAATCACCATGCCCAGATAAATCGTGAGCGCCCGCCAACTAAAGGTCACTAACAACAAGTGTTGCTTCTCAAGTAACTGATTAAAGAAACTGCCAAAAACGCCTTCGGAAATACCCGAAGCACCCGGAGTCGGCGAAAAATACATAATAAAGGTTGTCACCACTAACAAACCCAATGAGGTTAAGTAAGGTACATCATAGCCCAAGCCCCACATCAACAGCGCCGGGAAGCTAAATAATGCCAGCAAAAACAAGCCGGTATGAATCACTGATAACGCGATAGCCCACTTAGAACCGTGTCGATACTCCGAAAAACTGCGGGAAAACTTAAACAATTCACGCATCAGGCGAAAGTTCCAGGCACGCATACGTGTCTCTGATATCGCGCCAACCTTATTCAACAGCCCCACCGTCGCGGTCAACGGTTGCACCAACCACTTCGCACGCCACAACAAGATTACAAAAAAGGCCAAATACAGAAGCGTAAACATTGCTAACGCTGAGCTGATGCCATGATTCCAAGAAGAGCGCTGTAACGGCTCAAGTGTCAGCAAGAACCACGGTGCCAGCGAGAAAATAAACAAGACCGCCAGTACTGTACGAATGGTACTGGCCGCCATCGCTTTGCCCACCGATACACCCTGTTGGTGTAAATACCAAACTTGCGCGAAGCCGCCCCCGGTAGCCATCGGCGTGATATTGGAAAAGAAGATATTGATGAACACCAGCTTTGCCATGACACGGGGTTTTACCCGTACGCCCAGCGCCACTAAGGTGTAATAAAAGCGCAGTCCATCTGCGGCGAAATAAATAACCAGTAGTAGCAGACAAGCGCCAACAAACCCCGGCTTTAGCAGTTGCCCGTCAAAACTGAGGTTGCGGCCGGAAAAGTGTTCAAAAACCGTGAAAAAACCGGCCAGTGTCAACCCGACAAAGAGCGCGGCAAACAAACTGAGTCGCTTCCAGGAGATCGGCTGAGGTTGCTGTTTGTCCACTAACGCTCCTTGTCATTAACAGGTTATTTGTAGGCGGGCATTAAAAATACCTCTCGGACACAATTACGAGGGTGCGCGTTTAAAGCATACAGCACCGCGTCAGCAACGTCATCGGCATCCAGCTTATCCGGTTTAGGCTCGTCAAAGAACGGGGTATTCACCATTCCCGGAGCAATGGTGGTACAACGACCGTTCCATTCTTTCATTTCCTCCGCGAGATTCTGTGCAAAACCATGCACAAACCACTTGGTCGCACCATAGACCGAGCCCTTTAAGGTGGTGCGCCCGGCAGCAGAACCGGTCATCAAAAAATGTCCTGTGCTCTTGCGCAAATGCGGTAACGTTAACTTAGCGGTATACAGCAGACCGTTGATATTAACATCAACCATCGTTTTCCATTGTTGTGGATCGCCGTCTTCGGTGCCCGGCGTGCTAACTCCGGTGCCGGCATTGGCGAACACCGCATCCAACTGGCCAAAGTGCTTCACGCCCTGCTCGACAACCTCAGCTAACTCATCATAATTACCCGCATCCGCCGCGATGCCCAGTGCTTTATCACCGCCAATCTCATCCACCAATTCGTCCAGCAACGCTTTGCGTCGAGCGGTCAAAATAACACGCATTCCTTCGCTCGCGGCTTTCTTTGCGGTTGCTTTACCAATACCGCTGGACGCGCCTGTGATCAGTAACACTTTTGCCATCATTGACTCCTTCAACGCTTTTCCGATTAAGACTTAAATTCTTGACTCGCATTTTTAATAGCGGTTGCAAGGGACGTCGTTGCCTCATCCAGGCCTTTGCTGATATCAGTCCAAGCGCTTTCACTGGACTGTTTAAGTTTATCTAACTTAGTTTTCGCGACTTCCCGCAGGGCTTCCAATTCGTCGACCTTTTCCTGATACTTAATTCGAGATTCAGCATCCGCCTCCTTAGCCTTGGCTTTCAACCGCTCAATTTCAGCATTCATTTGCTCAATTTTAGCTTCTTGTTTTTGTTCAAAGGCATTTTTGTCCGTCATTCTTTGCTCCTTAACAGGCGTTTTGCTGTCTATTTTTAAGTAACGTGCTTATAAAACGTAGTCGTAAGCGCAGAAAAACGATCAGTAATCGTTCTATTTTTTGGAAAATTTCAGACAGGAAGCCACACAAATATAGAACAAAATCACTTCCATCACGTTCGCAAAAGACAACCATAACCCAGGTGACCCCGCCAGCGGAGGCTGCGATAACACCAACTGAGCGTTGGGATAGCCGTTAATCAGTAACTGCAAACTGCCGGTCATGAGTACATTACCGCTTAAGCTGATCAACAACCCAACGGCAAGTCCGATACCGGTCGCGGCTAACAACACGCGCAACAGACCTGCGCGGCTACCATTAAGCATCGCTAGAACGCCACCCAAGCCCAGTCCTATTAAGGCGCCCTCGAAGCCCCCGGTGACGTCGCCGGGATGATGACCGAATACCAGTTGTAGCGTATCCAGTGCCGCCATTTTGAACAGCACACCGATGACCAGGCCACCACACAGCCCGCCAATCAGATAACCGAGCTGATGACCGATAAAGCGCTTAGACAACAGTGAGCTGTAACTCACCGCAGCAGCTCCGAGTAACCCGACCAGCGCCGTTAGCGCAATCACCACGCTCAAACCAGAAGCGTCGAGCGCAGAGGACGTCGCTGCCCGGCCAGTGGTGGCAAGGCCAATAAACAAGCCGCCAATCAATCCCGCGAGACCGCCGCCTAACGTTGCTACGCCACCCTGCACTACCCAGGAAACCGCTTGCGGCTGATCCGTTTGTACTGGACAGACCCAGCGATAACCATGTTTAGGGACGGTTTCGATATAAATCGGTGAACGCGCATTATCGCCCAACAACTTACGCAAGTTTCGAATGCATTGAGTTAACGCTTCATCCGTGACCGCAATACCCTGCCAGACTTCGTCCATAAACACGGCTTTACTCACCAACTGGCCCGGGTTCCTGAGCAACAACAATAAGGCATCCAGGTAGCGTGGATTAATATCCATAGCTTGCCGGCCTCGGCACAGCCGACGCTCCCGGACATCTAAACTAAAGTCGGCAAAATAGTAGGTATTCACGACATCGTCATCGTTCATGATAATCTCTTAAGTCCCTTCTTGATCGCTCTCAATTATGCGCCCCGCAGGCATGATGAAACAAGCCTGCCGCAATCAGCCATAACAAAGCGAACGCGATGTTCAGCACCACGACGGGCAGTAATAACGGCACAGCACTCAACAGCAAGGCCGTCAGCACCACCGTCATTTGTGCGATAGCGGTAGCAATAAAGAGATTGCGCAACCCGTTAGCTCGCCCTCGTAACAGCAGCGCCGCAATCAACACCATCGCAACCAGCAGAGAATACAGCCCATTAATCGGATTATCTTCCGGACCAATAACCCCAACGGCAAGATTAATCCAGAGCAGTAGCAGTGACGTTAGCGTCGCCATGATAATGCCCAGCCGGTAAGACAGTGAAGCACTTAAGCGAACACCCAGCTCGATCATAAGACCGGTACCTCCAAGCAACACTCCCGCCACGATGAAGTCACCCGGAGTCCAGTCAACACCATCGCTAAACTGCATGGCAATAAGCGGTAACAGCATTAACCCGAGCACTAGACTCCAGCCAGCCACACGCCAGTAATGACGGTTCAATTTCATCATCGAATTCCTTCTGGTTATCCGTTTAAAAGTACGCATCAAAACTAGCTGGCTTTGGCAAAAAACACATGAGCAAAAGATGAGGAAACGCTGATATTTTCATTTTTTGTGTAACCACTGGTGCAAACTTCCTTTGTCATTTGGCGCTAAAACGCGTAGATTACGCGCCTATTTTTTATTCAGGTGCGTAAACGTGATCTCTGCTGCAAACATCACCATGCAATTTGGTGCAAAACCTCTATTCGAAAACATTTCTGTTAAATTTGGCGAAGGCAATCGCTACGGATTGATCGGCGCCAATGGCTGCGGCAAATCAACGTTCATGCGTATCCTCAGTGGCGATCAAGAGCCATCATCGGGCAATGTATCGACCGATCCGAACATGCGGGTGGGTAAGTTACGTCAGGATCAGTTTGCTTATGAGCAATTCAGTGTCGTCGACACCGTCATTATGGGTCATGAGGAGCTTTGGCAAGTTAAATCTGAACGCGACCGCATATACAGCTTGCCGGAAATGAGCGAAGAAGACGGTATGCGAGTTGCCGATCTTGAAGTCGCGTTCGCCGAGATGGATGGCTACACCGCTGAATCTCGTGCCGGAGAACTGCTACTGGGTGTTGGCATCCCGCTGGAATCCCATTTCGGCCTAATGAGCGAATTAGCACCGGGCCTGAAGTTGCGTGTGTTACTCGCGCAAGTGCTGTTTTCTGAACCCGACATCATGCTGCTTGATGAGCCGACCAACAACCTCGACATCAACACCATCCGTTGGCTGGAAACCGTGCTCAATGAACGCCAGGCGACAATGATCATCATTTCGCATGATCGCCACTTTCTGAACAGTGTCTGTACCCACATGGCCGACATTGATTATGGCGAGCTTCGAGTTTATCCGGGCAACTACGATCAATACATGTTTGCTGCCACTCAGGCACGTGAACAGCTACTGAACGAAAATGCTCGTAAAAAAGATAAAATTGCCGAACTGCAACAGTTTGTCAGCCGCTTCTCCGCTAACGCATCAAAAGCGAAGCAGGCCACTTCGCGGGCTAAGCAGATCGAAAAAATTCAGTTGGCGGAAGTCAAAGCATCCAGCCGGGTCAGCCCATATATTCGCTTCGAGCAAGAGAAAAAGCTGTACCGGCTAGCGCTGGAAGTGGAAGGCTTAGATAAGTCGTTTGGTGAACTGCAGGTATTGAAAAACCTCAGCGCCATGATTGAAGTCGGTGAAAAAGTGGCTATTCTCGGCGCCAACGGTATCGGTAAAACGACACTGCTTAAATGTCTGGTGGGCCAGTACCCGGCCGACGGAGGCCTGATAAAGTGGTCTGAAAACGTCAATATTGGCTACTACGCGCAAGATCATGCCGATTGGTTCAAGGACAATATGACGGTGTTTGACTGGATGAGTCAGTGGAAACAGCCGCACCATGATGAGCAGGCCATACGGGGTGTTCTGGGACGTATGCTGTTTTCTCAGGATGACATCAAAAAGCCCGTTAGCATCTTATCGGGTGGCGAAAAAGGCCGCATGATATTTGGTAAGCTGATTATGCAACGCCCTAACGTACTGGTAATGGACGAACCCACCAACCACTTGGACATGGAATCCATTGAGGCGCTCAACCTGGCGCTGGAAAACTACGACGGGACAGTGCTCTTTGTGAGCCACGACCGCGAGTTTGTGTCGTCACTGGCATCACGCATTATCGAGTTAACGGACAGAGGCATGCGCGATTTTTCCGGCAGTTACGATGATTACCTGAACCAACTGCAAAGCGCTTAAGAAAGTGTTCGTGGTGGCTAACCGCGAACATTTTGCTGTTATTCATTTTTTCGATGGCTTAAATAGATTATTTCGTATTAACGGACGATGGTAACACCGGCTAGTATGTGCCCATACAAAACTAGGAGAGTTAAACGTGTCCGCATTATTTGAGCCATTTGAATTAAAAGATGTTCGTTTACGTAACCGTATCGCCGTGCCGCCGATGTGTCAGTACATGGCGGAAGATGGCGTTGCCAACGACTGGCACCTGAGCCATTACACCAGCTTAGCCCGTGGCGGCGCTGGCTTGGTCATCGTCGAAGCCACCGCCGTTTCAGCGGAAGGACGTATTACACCAAACTGTACCGGGCTCTGGAATAACCAACAGGCTGAGGCTTTCGCTCCTATCGTCCAAAATATCAAAGCCGCAGGGGCCGTTGCCGGCATTCAAATTGGCCATGCAGGCCGCAAAGCCTGTGCTAACCGCCCATGGGAAGGCGACGACCATATTGCCGAAGATGATGCTAAAAGCTGGCAAACCATCTCCCCCTCACCCATAGCATTCGGCGCCAACCTGCCACGCAAACCCAAAGCCATGTCACTGGAGGATATTCAGCGCGTCCAAGCCGATTTCGTCGCCGCCGCTGAACGCGCCCGCGATCTGGGTTTTGAATGGCTTGAGCTGCATTTTGCCCATGGTTATCTGGGACAGAGTTTTTTCTCACCGCACGCCAACCAACGCAATGATCAATACGGCGGCTCATTTGAAAACCGCGCCCGTTTCCTAATCGAAACCGTCCGCGCGGTGAAAAAAGTATGGCCGGATAACCTGCCACTGACCGCTCGCTTTGGGGTCATTGAATTTGACGGCAACGATGAACAGCAACTGCGCGAATCGATTGAGCTAACCAAGCGCTTAAAAGCCGAAGGGCTCGACTTTCTTAACGTCAGCATCAGCTTTTCGACACCACAAGCCAATATCCCCTGGGGGCCTGGTTTCATGGCACCGATCGCTGAACGCATCCGCAAAGCGGCAGATATTCCAGTAGCCTCGGCCTGGGGCATCGACTTGCCACAACTGGCGGAACATACCGTTGCTCAAGGGCAGTTGGATCTGGTTATGGTCGGTCGTGCGCACTTATCAAACCCACACTGGCCGTATGAGACGGCAAAAGCCTTACGGGTTGAAAAGCCATCGTGGGTGCTACCCGCGCCCTATGCACATTGGTTGGAACGTTATTGAAAAAAGCCCGCTGATGCGGGCTTTTTAATTAATTTCCAACCGCAATTGAGCGAACTTCTTTTTTCTTGCCCGGCTGTTTGGACAAGTGAACTTGCAGCAAGCCATTTTTACACTCGGCTTTAATGTGGCTTTCATCAACATAATCTGGCAAACGAAAGCTTCTGGAAAACTGTCCATAACGGCGTTCAACACACAAGTAGTTTTCTTATTTGTGCTCTTTTTCGTACTTCCGTTCACCACGAATAACCAGAGCACCATTGTCAATCTCCACATGAATGTCTTTATTATTCATACCCGGAACATCCATTTTAAGTATGACTTCCTTGTCGTTCTCAATAATATCTACCGGTGGATTCCAGACTGATTCAACAGGGGCTACAACCTTATCGTTGAATATATCGCTAAAAGCATCAAAAATGGAGCTGCCTCCGTTAAAGGGGTCCCAACGGGCAAGTTGGCTCTGCGAGCGTAACTGGGGGAAAATACTCATTGCTGTATCCTCAAAGGTTCGACTGTCAGTAAAAATTTTTAATGTGAACGCGTTTTGCGCCAGTTAAAATTTAGTCGCTGGCTGACATTCGTCATTAGGAAAAAGTCTACATTACGGCTAGGGGTTTGCCGGAGTAATGGCTAAGTATGATGTTCCATCTCCCAAGCCAGAGCACGCCGTATCAACATCATATTGTCCGTTATACCCAGTTTCATTTTGATGTGCTCTTTGTGAGAATCTACTGTTTTTGGGCTCAAATGCAGCTCGCTGGCGATACGTTTGGTGGTGTAGCCCTGCCCCAGCAACATATAAACTTCCAACTCGCGATCTGACAAGGCCCGTTCACACGTCGTTTTACCCACAACCTGCCCGTGTAAATGCGCGCGCAATAAGACATCAGACATTTGTGGACTCAAATACAGCTGACCTTTTAAAACCTGCCGTAAAGCTCGCAGGAAAATGGCGCCACTTGCCGATTTTTGCAGATAACCATTGGCGCCTGCTCTGATCACCCGCTCCGCAAAGAACACTTCATCGTACATCGACATCACCAGGATCGGCAGCGCCAGCGCCTGTGAACGTAGCGTATGAATCAGGTGCAAACCGCTGCCTTGATTAAGACTCAGACCCATTACTAATCCATCTGGATTAAATTTACTAATCAACTGTACAGCGTCTTTTGCCGAATCCGTTTCCGCACAAACACTCATATCAGCCGTTGTGTGGATCAACGCACTAAGGCCCATCCGACAAATCGGATGGGCATCGGCTAGTAACACCGTCTTTAGAGGGTTCATGGCTTTCCGTGCACCAGGTTAATGAGCGACTCTCGTGAGAAAACTATAGACAAGCCCGTCAGAAATTTCCTGATCTTAATTTCAGCAACCCGACTAATGGCAGCGCATGGTTAACCATCTACTCTTTAGTTAATTGACCACTTACCGGAGTACCGTTATGGAAAATCAAAAGCCCAGCTTGCCTCAGGATCAACACCCTCGGGTATGGCGTTTACCCACCGAAGCCAAAAAACTTCGCAGCCCATCACGTTGCAAGCAATGTGGTGTACTCTATCAGGACGGTCGCTGGAGCTGGCATATCCATGGCATCACCGAGCCCGTACTGTCAACGCTGTGCCCTGCATGCCAACTGGTGAATAAGCACCAGGCTACCGGCTTTCTTACCCTTAACGGCGATTACTTTCTTGCACATCAGAACGAGATACTGAGCCTGATCCACCACATCGCCAACTATGAGTGTGAACAGCACCCGCTGAACCGGCTGATCGCGATCGATAAACGCGGTAATGGAATCCGCATCCGTTTTACCGACCGTCATTTACCTAAACAAATTGGCCATGCCATTGAGCAAGCTCATGCGGGAGAGCTTCGTATTAATTATGATGGAACCTTGTGCCGAGTGTCATGGCAACGCAACTAACGATGAGTTCTCGTTGTGTGACGGCTAAAGATGCCAAAAGCTGCGTGTAAAATGGGTAACGGCAATAGAATATAACGGTAAGTTACCCAGCAGCCCATAAATGTTCCAACGATGACGATGAATGCCTCAGCCCAAAGGCCTAACTGCAACGGCAACACCAGGTACGCTAATAAAACAATATAGGTTTGGTGCAGGATATACCAAGGAAATACCGCTCGGCTAAACCGTGCCAGTTTATTCTCCCGATCATTTAGATGGTGATAGCCAAAACCCAGTATTGTTGCCAACATCAGCAGCGTATACACACTGTGCAACGGTATCATCTGATAAGTCTGCATTAACACAAAACACCCCAGCGCCAGCAGCAATAGACTTACCCTGTACTGACTCAAACTGCCCCATACGCTATTCGTGGCGGGACGCCCCAGCCAATAACCAACACAAAAGAAGCTGAAATAATAAGGATGAGCAAAGACATCGTTATACAGCGCGTGAGTTTCCGGAAAATTCGGCTTAACACACATTTTTAGCCAGGTAACAAAAAGCCCCAAGCCAATATAAATAAGCATAAACCGCCACGCTGCCGGAATTTTGAGAATAAATAGAGGCTTGGTTAATACGCCATGAACGAGTTTAATGACAGCCAAAAGCAACACGGTATACATGAACAAATAAGGTAAATACCAAAGATGGTTCCATGTGAAACCAACCTCAGCGCCATCGAAAGCACCCGCGGGCCAAGGCTGAAAGGTGAAATACCGCACCAGAAAGCTCAGCAATCCAGGCTCGATGCTGTGATTGGCCACCGCCTGTACATAAGCCTGCAAAGGCACCGTGAAAATCATCGCCATCAGTAGCGGGAACAAAATACGAAAAGCCCGTTGTCGGATAAACCGGCTAAGGTTTCTTTCTGGTGCAGCAAACGCGATAGCGGCGCCACTGATTAAAAATAACAATGGCATCCGCCACGCATTCACAAATTGCATCAGCGTAGCCAGACCCTCCGCAGAGTGACTGCTTTTTATGTGCCAACTCCAACCCGGCACGTAAAGCATGCCACAGTGATAAAGAATTAAAATGCCGAAAGCCAGCACCCGTAACGCATCAATATCATAACGACGATTTTTCATCAGAATCTCTCCCTCACTCAAAAAAGCATCATTAGGTTCATCTGCTTACGCCCGAAGTGCCAGTAACCCGTGACAACTTGACAACGGCAGTGACGAAGTGCGGGATTTTGGGATAAACTCGCTATTTGTGGGACGAATTAAGGACGGTTTATGTCTCAGAAAAACGACCTGAACTGGTTTATCACACATAAAAAACGTGTCGAAGTCGCTCTGCTCGCACTTATTTTGTTGGTGAATGCAACCGCCAACAGCTTTGTTGTGCTGATGGAAACATCGTCTTCAGCAATGCAGTCCTGGGAACCCTGGGTTTGGGAGTTCAGCAGTATGTTGGCGCTGGCTGCTTTGCTATTGCCACTGGCCTGGTGGACAGACCGTTTGCCACTGCAATTCCGCCAGCCGGGGCGACAGCTGCAGCACCATCTCATCGGCGTCATGGTGTTTACCGCGGCTCATATTTTGCTGATGGTTGGAATCCGACAGGCGACATACCATCTGTTCGATGGTCATTATCAGTTTGACTGGTCTGCTCAAAACCTGCTTTATGAACTTGCCAAAGATTTTCGCATTTATCTGCTTTTTGTAGCGTTGTTCGAACTGTACCGATTTGTCGTTCGGCGCTGGCGCGGTGAAGCGTCGCAACTCAGTAATCCACCGGACGAGACAAGTTCAAGCAGCCGTTATTTACAACAGGTGCTGGTTAAGATGCTCAATCAGGAGTTTTTGATTAGGCTTGAGGATGTATCGTTCATCCGCACGGCTGGCAATTATCAGGAACTTTACGTCAACGGTCGCGCTTATCCTCTGCGCATCACTCAGACGGCCTTGTTGCAACAGCTCGATCCACAACGGTTTGTGAAAATAAACCGTGGTGAAATTATCAATTTGCGGCTGGTTAGTGCGTTTCGCCGTCGTCAAGGCAGAGATGCCGAATTACAGCTACAAGACGGTACCACGCTGCAAGTTCATCGCAATTACATCGACGCCATACCGGAGTCACTCAGGGTGATTAATCCTGCGGAAGTTTAGTTAATTTTTTGTAAGGTATCGCGCAAAATGCGCGATCTACCGAGTAATCCCCCAACCTGAGATCCTCTCGAGAATTTATTTGCTACCATCGATGCGTTACTAATAAATCTAACTAAAATAGGCAGTTAAAATATGAAACGACTGGTTACCAGCCTGCTTGTTTCTGCGGCACTCGGCGCATCTGCGTCTGATGGAACCTCAGAACGCCCTTTAATTATGCAGCCCGAACTGAGCCCGGATGGGACGCAAATCGCCTTCAGTTACCAGGGCGATATTTGGACAATGTCCACCTCGGGTAGCAATCTCACTCGTTTAACGATTCACGAAGGCTATGAGAGCTCGCCGAAGTGGTCAAACGACGGCAGCACCATCGCATTCAGTAGCGATCGTTTTGGTAATGACGATGTATTTGTTATGCCAAGCCAGGGCGGCCGCCCTGATCGCTTAACCTACCACAGCGCTCCCGATCGCATTCTCGGGTTTAATAACGATAACCAAGTGTTATTTAATACCCGCCGCTTGTACGCTGAAGTTGAGCGTGAGTGGGAAGTTTACAGTGTCGCGCCAACGGGCGAGGCAACCGAATCGCGTTTTATGGACGCCCTGGGCTTCGATGCCGTTGTCTCTCCTGACGGCAAAAAAATTGCCTTTGTGCGAGGCACTTGCCGGGTAGCGCGCGAGGACTATCGCGGCCCCGCCAACCGCAACATTTGGATTTACGACACCGAAACCGGTGAATACGAGCAGTTAACGGACTTTGATGGCAATGATTTTATGCCTCAATGGTCAGGCAACAACGAGTTGTACTTTATTTCCTCTCGCGCCGGTAAATACAACGTATTCAAGCAAAAGCTCGGATCGAAGCGAGCAAAACAAATTACAAACGAACGTGAATTCGGTGTCGAGCACTTTAGTATTGATCAACAAGCAAACCACTTAGTGTATCAAGCAGCCGACAGCGTGAAGCTGATTGCGGACGGCAACAGTCGAACGATCGACCTATCCATTGCGACGGATTTCCGCTTTGACCCTGTCACCAAAAAGTCAACGACAAACGCACTGGACGAGTACAGCGTGTCGCCCAACGGCGAATTGATTTCTTATGTTGTACGTGGCGATCTGTTCGTTAAGCGCAACGACAAGGACGATAAACGCTCAGTCCGTCTAACAACCGGAGCGGCACGAGACCGCGACGTTACTTGGTTAGACGATAATACGTTGTTGTTCGTTTCTGATCGGGACGGCCAAAACGATATTTTTGCGTTAACGTCGGCGGATGCTGATGAGCCGAATCTGTTTAAGTCGCTGAAGCATTCGGTAACCGCTGTCACACGCACCGATGCACAAGAGCGCGAGCCCGTTGTCTCGCCGGACGGCAACAAGATTGCGTACCGCGAAGGCCGCGGCAAACTGATTGTTGCAGAAGTAACAGACGGCAATTCATTAACTAACCCAACGACCCTGTTAGACGGCTGGGCAACCCCTAGCGACGTCAGTTGGTCACCGGACAGTAACTGGTTAGCCTACGCGAAATCTGACCTGTCATTTAACAGTGAAGTTTTTATCCATGCCGCCGACAACTCGCTAAAACCGGTTAACGTGAGTATGCACCCGAAAGGTGATTACAACCCTGTTTGGTCACCGGATGGCAGCAAGCTTGGCTTCACCTCAATGCGCAACAATGGTGACTACGACATTTGGTTCGCCTGGTTAACCGAGAGCGACTGGCAACGTTCAAACGAAGAATGGAAACGTGACGAATTTGCCGACAAGAGCGCTGACAGCAAAAAAGACGACGAAACGCCTGCAACTGCGGAACCGCAAGCCGAACCCATGCAGATTGATCTGGATGGCATCTATAAGCGTCTGGTTCAGGTGACACGCTTCGCCGGTAATGAATCGGGGCTAGCGTTTGATAAAGAAGGCGAGCATGTCTATTACACCATTGGTGGAGCCGGTCGTCAGAACTTTAAAATGGACCAGGACCTGTTCAAGATTAAGTGGAACGGCGAAGACAAAAAGCACATCATTAAAGACAACAAGCGTCCTCGCAGTCTGTCCTTGAGCACCGATGGTAAGCACTTGTTTGCGTTAACCGGCAAGGGCACACTGGTTAAAGTCGACACCAAAAAGGACAAGCCGGAAACCCTGGCTACCGTGTCTCAACAAAGCATTGAACATATGGCTGAGCGCGCTCAAATCTTTGATGAAGCCTGGCAAGCCCTGAATGCTGGATTCTATGATCCTGAATTTCATGGCAATGACTGGCAGCAGCTCAAAGAGAAATACCGTCCATTAGCGCTTAAAGCATCAACCAAAGAAGACTTTCAGTACATCTTTAATTTGATGCTGGGTCAGGTCAACGCCAGCCACATGGGTCTGTATCGCGGTGAAAACCAAAAAGAAACCCAAAAGACCCAAACCGGTTTATTGGGTATCGAAGTGGTACCGACCGCTGAAGGGCTGCAGGTTACCTCAGTACTGAACAAGAGCCCGGCCGCCCGTGATGAAAGTCGTCTACAGGTCAATGACATCATCACACACGTCAATCAACGGTCAGTCAAAGACACGAACTTTTACGAGTTACTGAATGACTACGCCAAACAGCGCGTGTTACTCAATATCAAACGTGCAACTGACGACGTGGAAGTGGTGTTATGGCCAACCACCAGTTTGAGTGACGAAAAGTACGACAACTGGGTCGAAACGCGTCGCGCGCTGACCGAAGAATATTCGGACGGACGCTTAGGCTATCTGCATATTCGGGGCATGAACTGGACCAGCTTTGAACGCTTTGAGCGCGAGCTGATGGCCGCCGGTTATGGTAAAGAGGGTATCGTAATTGACGTGCGCTACAACGGTGGTGGCTGGACAACCGACTACCTTATGGCCGTGTTAAACGTGAAACAGCATGCATACACGATTCCTCGTGGCGCGACCGACAACCTGGATAAAGATCAGAAGAAGTTCAGAAACGAGTACCCTTACTCTGAGCGTTTGCCGTTATCGGCATGGACTAAACCGTCCATAGCGATGAGTAATGAAAACAGCTACTCAAACGCTGAAATCTTCTCGCATGCCTATAAGTCATTAGGCATTGGTAAACTGGTTGGTCGCCCGACTTTTGGCGCGGTCATCAGTACCGGTGCTGAACGGCTGGTGGATGGCTCGATCATCAGAATGCCATTTAGAGGCTGGTGGGTTAAAGAGTCCGACGCCAACATGGACTTTACGCCAGCGCAGCCGGATATCGAGGTATTCAATCCACCGGCGTACAAAGCCAAAAAGGTGGATCCACAGTTAGAACGTGCGGTTGATGAGTTGCTGAAGTCGCTATAAGACGTTTTATTTGTGGTTGATTAAGAGGTGGGCTCTGCAAAGGGCTCACCTTTTTTGTGGTAAAGCACCGCAGTCCTGAAGGGCTACAGCTTAAATCGCGCATAAAGGGGGTTATGATCAGACACGGTATGGGTGTCGATCGCTAAGGTGTCTTGCAGCGCAAGACCGCGATAAAAGATGAAATCAAGGGGGTGCTGTCGGTAGGTTTTTATATGATGAGGATCAACCATAATCGCTTGCTTAAGGCCGACGCTGCGACAAAATTGCAGCAAGTGCAAGCGCCGTTGGCGGCTCCAAACGTTAAAATCACCAGCCACAATAAGCGGCCCTTTGTGTCCTAATATCTCTTCTTTGATGATCTCTATTTCCTGAGAAAATTGCTGTGTGCGGACGAAGTTGATCGCATGGACATTAACCACTAATAATGAACCGCCCTCGGCTAGCGCGTGATAAGACAGCATATAACTTTTATGTGTAGCAAACATGCCTTCGCGCTTTCTGCTGAGTCGGGCTTGGGCTTCGGTAAACGCATACTGGCTTGCCGTGAGCACCCCATAAATCGAACGACGTGTTTGCATATTTGGCGCTACAGCATAAGACCAACGCGGCAGCGGCCAATTATTTTTCGCACTCAGCTTCACTTCCTGGAGTAACAAAAATAAACAGGGGAAGTCCGCTAGAACGCGCGTCAACGTGCGCTGAAAATCGGGTTTTTCGGTAAGTTTTTGCGTATTCCAGCAGAGCACACCAAACTCTTCCCCATGATGAATGGGGTGCTCGTGAATAAATTGTTGAGGAATCATGACTTTGGGTTTAAGCACATTTCCGCCTTGGATAAACCTACACGCCGATTATTTTTTGTACGACATAAATTGTATACGTTTCACCAATACGGGTCATTAGTAACAGCCTTCGCCTCCGGTAAAAAGAGTCCAGAGGCTTCAGATAACTGAACAAAAAGTTCACCATAAAAAACTAAAATAAGATAATTAATGCAAAAGTTCACTAAACCGAATTGAATAGCGTAAAAGTATGCTATATTAAACAAATTATCATTCAGGCATAAAAAAAGTTCACTAAAAACAACTAACACTGGTGAAACACATGAAAAGCCACATCACAGAGTTAAAGCAGCAAGTTCATGCGCTTCTGCGTGAGATCGAGCGAATAGAAGCAAAAGAGCTTGAAGAGAAAGAGAGCTTTCCGCTCGCAGAACTGAAAGAACGTGTGACTCAGTACGTGAAAGAAAACGATATTACCATCGACACCTTTTGCGATTTAGCGATGATCAGTAAGACAACACTCTACGCTGCATTTAATTCACCAAGCTCAACGAAGTGCTCAACCATTGAGTCAATTATCGCTGTGTTTGGCAACTATACATTGTATGTTGGCCGCACCGATGCACGTTAATCGTATCGCGACCGTATTCGTCAATGGTGTGAAGGCGGGCATACTCACCGAATATCGTGCGTTGCAGGATTTATCTGCTCGAGAGTCTTATACATTTGCGTATGAATCAGACTACCTAGCAGATGGTTCGCCAATTGGGCATCATCTTCCGCTCACAAAGGCCCGGTATGAGTTTGATGCGTTACCGCCTTTCTTTACCAATTTGCTCTCAGAAGGTTGGTTAAGAACCCACCAAGCACAGAAGGCCCGACTTGATAAAAGCGATGAGTTTGGTTTGTTGTGCGCCAATGGTGAAGAACTGATTGGTGCTGTTTCTGTCGCGCCAGGTGAAGTTGACGATTTACCAAGCCAGCGTTCGGTCCAAATACCAATTTCTAAACCAAGCACTTTAAAGGACAAAGGCGTCACCATTGTTGGCACGTCACGCTCATTCAATGAGTATGCTGTTGATCATGCCAATGGCCATTCCATATCAGGTGTGCAACGAAAGCTAATGATGAAGCTAGAAGGGCACCAGTTAGTGCCAACAGCTCGTGGCGGGCAATACATTGTTAAACCCACTCCCGAAGGCGTGCCACATTGCCCTGAAAACGAATTTTTTGTCATGAGCTTAGCCAAGACGATTGGACTCAAGACGGCTGAGTGTGGCCTTGTCCCCTTTGAAGACGGGGAACTCGCTTATGTAACGAAGCGTTTCGATATTCTCAACAAGGGTGAGCGTTACTTCGTTGAGGATGGCGCTTCGTTATGTTTGGTGCACCCAAAACATAAAGACAGCGAGGCGTTAAGTTATGAAACCGTTTTAAAAAGGCTAAGCGAGACCGCAGGAAACAGCAAAGCGGTGACGCTCAACCTCTTCTTACAAGTCGTTTTTTCATACCTTGTTGCCAACAACGATTTGCACTTGAAGAATTTTTCCTTAATGCGCAAGCCCTTCGGACAAGACTCGACGATGGATATGTTAGCCCCCATCTATGACGTCCTTAGCTTAGCGCCCTATCCCGTATTTGACCACGCTTGCTTCATGTCGATTGGCGTTCTCGCAACAGAAGAGGGAGACGACGGCTATTTCAGCGACGCTTACGAGCAGTTTGGCTTCTATACCCAAAGCGACTTCGTGCAGCTTGGTGTGAATATAGGCTTACCGCAAGCACTCGTGGAAAAACAACTAAAACAGCTCATCGGCAAACTATTAAAGGTGCTCAAAAGCGGCTTTCGAACGCCGCTACCGGACAAAATGTACGCAACGATAACCGACCGTATTCGTGAGCGCTGTCGAGCATTGGAGCTGACCTTGCGTTAGGCAGCGAGGGGAAACGGTCATTTTTGACCCTGATGACCAGTGTATGCCTGGTATTAAGAAAGTGATTCGATCACGTGTTTTACGTGAAAATGGCGCACCCGACAGGAGTCGAACCTGTGACCTCTGCCTCCGGAGGGCAGCGCTCTATCCAGCTGAGCTACGGGTGCGCATGCTTATGGAAAGCGAGGGCATTATAGGGATTTGCCCTCGCGCTGTCCAGAGTTAGCTTGCTTATTGCTTTTGCAATGTCAGGTTATGAAAGTCAAAACTGAAGTCGGTAAAATCGGCAACGGCTTCCATGGTAGCGGTTTTAATTTGATTATCGCGATTAACGTCGAAATCGATAAACGCATCGGCTTCCAGTAACGGTTCGTCCCAGCGCACAATAAAGGTATTGCCGTTGTAGTGTTCGAGTGTGCCTTTCAGCATATCGGTGTGGGTAAAATCAATGCGCAGAGCATTATCTTGCTCGCTAATCACCACGTCACCGTACCAGGCGTCGTTGTATCGGCCCGCGTAATGGCTGAGTGGCAACGCAGGTTGAGGGTCTTCCACGTCATCGACGGTGAACTCGGCTTTTTTCTGAATAAACTCATGATATTTTTTGCTCTCATTGGCTACCC
Organism: Idiomarina sp. OT37-5b; assembly: GCF_002968395.1. Taxonomy (NCBI): domain Bacteria; kingdom Pseudomonadati; phylum Pseudomonadota; class Gammaproteobacteria; order Alteromonadales; family Idiomarinaceae; genus Idiomarina; species Idiomarina sp. OT37-5b. Next base: position 52,229 of record NZ_CP027188.1, on the reverse strand, counting down.
AGTCTTTGTCCGGTGTCCCCAGCACTAATTCCAGCGATTCTTCGACAACAGCGGTGAGCGCGCCAAACGCCTGCTGATTGCTCATCACCGTAATGGCAAATTCTTTTTCAGGGATCACCGTGGTAAACGACAACATACCGAGGATGCCGCCGCTGTGGGATACGTGCTTAACACCGTAATAGTCTTTAACGAACCAACCCAGCCCATAGCCGCGGAAGTAAGTGCCCTGCTCGGCAGCCTTTGCAGACACTGGCAACGGTGTTACCAGTTGCCACATATCATGCAATGAGTCTTCGCTGAACAACGTCTGGCCGGTCGGTGTTTTCCCTTCGTTCAACAAGGTCAATAACCAACGGCTCATGTCATCAACACTGGCGGCCGTTGCACCCGCAGCGGCGAAATCCTCCAGAAAATCCAACGGAAAACGGTGCAGTTCACCGTTCATTTCTATGGTACCAACAGCGACATTGTCGTTGCCGGCATCTATCCGCGAGAAGCCAATTGTGCTTTCGTCCATCTGCATTGGCTCAAACAAGGTTTTTTCAACGTACTGATGGTATGGCATACCACTGACTTCAGCGATGACCTTGCCGGCAGTTACAAACATCAGGTTATTGTAATCAAAGCGTTCGCGGAAACCGTGCTCGATGGGCACGTTCGCTAAGCCGGCGATGACCTCATCGGTGCTTTTATCGGTATTTGGCCAGATCATCAAATCACCGGCGCCAAGCCCAAGGCCGGAGCGGTGACTAAGTAGGTCACGGATGGTCAGTTCGCGGGTTATGTAAGGGTCAGACAGTTTAAATTCTGGCAAATGTTGGATGACGTTATCATCCCAGTTCAGTTTACCCTGCTCGACCAATGTTGCCATCGCTGCGGCAGTCATCGCTTTGGTGTGCGAGGCAATGCCAAACAAGGTGGTTGGGGTGACCGGCTGCTGCGACTCAATATCGCGGATGCCAAAACCTTCCGCCAGGACAACTTCACCGTCTTTCACCGCAACAACGGCCAGACCGGGAATATTAAAAGCCTGCAGCGACTGTTCTGCGGTTTGGCGAATTTTCTGCTCCAGCGACGGCTGCGCGGTTTCCGGTGCCGGTTTTTCAGAACACCCGATCAGTGCGCTGACAGCAGCCGTTAGACAAAGAATTTTTGTTAACCCTTTCATTTTCGCTTTCCTTTTGGCGTTTTATTGTTCTATATCGAAGGTTACCATAGCGGCTGAGTTTTTTACGTCGATCAATACTATTAAAAATAGTATTAAGCATTTATTGACTCTTTAATGCGAATCGTTATCATTGTCGCACTTTTTTTAAATGATAAGGATTCTCATGTTTAAGAAGACACTCTCTCTTGCAATCCTGACCGCATTATCAAGCTCGGCGATGGCGCAGCAGAATCAGACCGATAGCGTTGATATCGACGAAACCATCAAAATCACCGCAACACGTACCAGCATCCCACAAAGTGCGATTCCGGCAACGGTATCGGTTATTGATGGTGAAGACATTCGTCAGCAAATGACGGTCGCACAATCCTTATCGGACATCCTGGGCAACCTGATCCCGGCCTTTTCGCCCTCACGTCAGAAGCTGACCAGTGCCGGCGAGACCTTGCGTGGACGTGAACCGTTGTATTTGATTGACGGCGTGCCACAGTCAAACCCATTGCGGAATGGTTCTCGTGCTGCCATGACCATCGACCCGTTCATGATCGAGCGCGTTGAGGTCATTCACGGCGCCAGCGCCATTCAGGGCATGGGCGCCAGTGGCGGTATCATCAATATCGTCACGAAACAGGCCGAAGCCGGCACCTCACACGAAATGAATGCCGGTTTTATGGCACCGGATTCTGAAGTATCCGAAGGCCTCAGCTACCAGGCCGGTTACCTGCTGCGCCACGCGCAGGGGGATTGGCGCTTTGTCGGTGGTGTTCAGTACCGTGATACAGGTATGTACGTTGATAGTAACGGGATGCTTATCGGCGTCGACACCACACAGGGCGACACCATGGACTCCAAGAGTTACGACGTGTTTGCCAAATTGGGTTACCAAATCGACCAGCAGCAGTCGCTGGAGCTGATGCTGAACCGTTTTGATATGGCTGGCAACGGTGACTACGGTTCGCTGGGCGGTAACCGCCTTGAAGGCATTCCAACGGTTTCGGTAAAAGGTGAACAACCGGGTGATGCACCAGAGAACGAGGTCACCACCTCAAGCCTGACCTACAACAATAGCGATTTTCTAAACGCCGAGCTGAACTGGCAATTGTTCTTACAGGACTTCTCTGCTCTATACGGCGGCGGTACCTACGGCGTGTTTCAGGATCCGGCCTATGGCGACAACCTGTTTGACCAATCACGTAACGATTCGCGCAAGTACGGTTCCCGGGTAACGATGAATTGGAACAACATCCAACAATCGCCGTTCTCCGTCAGTGCCGGTTTGGATTACCTGAACGACACCACCTTCCAGGAGCTGGCTCAGACCGGTCGTAAATGGGTACCAGAGACAGAATTCAAGAACTGGGCACCTTATGCGCAACTTCGTTACCAGGCCAACGGCTTAACCCTTAGTGGTGGTCTGCGCTACGAGTACGGCAAACTTAACGTGGATGATTTCACCACCCTGGCCGGCTATAACTCGACCTTCGTTGAAGGCGGCGAGCCAAGCTTTAACGATCTGCTACCCAACCTGGGTGCCGTCTACGCACTGACCGATGAACTGCGCGTTTTTGCCAGCTACTCAGAAGGCTTTAGCATGCCGGACGTAGGTCGTGTGTTGCGCGGTATTTCGACACCGGGTCTTAGCATCAACAGTTTCCTAGACTTACAGCCGGTGATTGCGGATAACCAAGAGATCGGCGTTGAATATCGTGATAACGCGCTGAGCGCCTCATTGAGCTACTTCCGCTCTGATTCTGACCTGGGCGCACGCCTGCAAGCTGACGCAGATGGCATCTACAGCGTTATGCGTGAAAAAACCGAAATTGACGGTATTGAGTTCAGTGCCGAATACGCACTATCGAACGATACCGCGTTTGGCTTAAATTACGCGGATACTGACGGCGAATACGACAGCAACGATGATGGCTCTGTCGACACGCAACTGGGTGGCCGTAACATCGCGCCAAAACGCGCTAACCTATACTGGTCGCAACAATGGACCGGTATGGTAAGCTCGAAAGTACAGTGGAATAAACTGTTTGACCGCGATATTTACAGTGGTGAGCAAGCCATCAACAACTTTGACGGCTATAACACCGTTGATGCGTCTGTACTTATCGAAACACGTGATTTGGGTAACTTCTCGGTGGGTGTCGAAAACTTACTGGATGAGTTTTACTTTACCTACTACGCACAAACCGTCGGCGGTGATACTCGTAACTTCGCTGGCCGTGGTCGAACTGTCAGCTTTAACTGGAATTACCGTTGGTAACACCCAACTTAACACAATGGCACCGCTGGCTGGGCTTAACGCTCAGCCTGTGGATGCTGTTAATGGCTATCAGCGGCTCGTTACTGTTGTACAAAAATGAGTTGCTGATGCTGCTTTATCCCCAACTTGCATTAGCTGAACCGGTTTCGGTATCCGCAGCGGGCACTATTGCCGATGGATTCTCCAGCGGCTACGCACTGATGCCAACCGCTGACCGCCCCTGGTTCGAAGTGGTTGATGCTGAAAAAACCCATTACTACTATGACGCCAATGGCACCCTCCTGTTAGAGCGCCATTACTTAGGCGATACCATGAGCTGGCTGGTCGAGTTGCACCATCACTTGGCGCTGAATGAGCTGGGTAAAGATATCTTAGGCATTCTCGGCTTACTCAGTATTGCGCTTATCACTACCGGCATTGTGCGCTGGTGGCCCAGACGCGGCAGTTTCAGTCGAGCTCTCTCGGTACGGTGGTTTAACCCCTTTAGCAAACGCGGTATGCAAACTCTTTGGCAGTTACATCGCTTTATCGGTGTGACGCTGTTTGTTCCGATTGTTATCGTGATCATTACCGGTACCGCAATTATGTACGCGGCTCCGGTGAAGTCCGTGTTGGTCAGTCTGTTCCCGCAAACGCAACAGCACTCCTTGCCGCCCCTACCGGACAAACAAGCCAGCAATTGGTCGCAGCGTTTAGCCTTGGTCGAGCAGGCATTGCCAACGGCTGAAGCGCGCCTACTGTATTTAGAAGAGCCGCAAATTCGGGCCAAACACCAAACTGAGTGGCATCCGAACGGACGCAATTACTTGCAGTTTACCCCTTCCGGCACCGTCGCTAAGGTCATTGACGAACGCAGTACCGCACTGGGTAACCGAGTTTCCAATATGATTTATCCCACCCATGTGGCTGCTATCGGCGGCAGTCTTTATCTAGCCGTCATCCTGCTGTCAGGGCTTGCACTCATTGTCTTGCCCATTTCTGGCGTTTGGTTTTACGTCAAACGCAGGGGTCAACGTCTTAAATAACATGGACCGTATCGCTTTTTTTCAGCCTTTGGGCTTATCTACTTTGTCGGTTAGCTACAGATCGTTATAGTAACGTAAACAATCTGTCTTAAAACAAGAGGAAAATCTATGTCGATTCAACGAGCCATTTCGACACTGGCGATATCAACCGCGTTGGCGCTGCCTGCAATGGCCAGCGACTATCTGTCGACCCAGACACGGTTTACCGATGACAATGCAACAGCATCGACTCGGGTCGTGTTTGTTGCTGAAGATCAAACGATTGAGGTCGAGGGTTGGTCTAGTGAGCAAAACCAGGCGGTTGCCCGGGCTGCTGAAATTGAAGACTTTACCGGAGCCGCCTCACAACTGGTGACCTTGGTGGCTCCCGCCGGAACTCAAGCGAACCACCTGATGCTGGCGGGCGTCGGTAACCCGGCCGAACTGTCACGTTTTAAAGCTGAGAAACTGGGAGCCGCGATTGCGGCAGCTCTAAAACCGGAGCTCAGCGACGTTGTTTTTGACACACGCTTGATCACAAACCCCGGCGTTGCCGCAGAAATCAGCGCCCAGGTGGCACACGGTATCGACCTGCGTAATTACCGTTTTGACCGTTACCAGTCAGAGCCGAAAGCTCGCCCACAAACGACCTACCACTGGGTGACTCAGTCACCTAAAGTTGCCGAAAAACATTATCAGAACTTCCGTGCTATCGCCGAAGGTGTGTTTGTCGCGCGTGACATTACCGCTCTGCCGGGCAGCGATGGCTACCCTGAAGCGATTGTAAAATTAGCGCAGCAGGCGATGCAGGACCTGGACATTGACATCACGGTGATCACGCCGGAGCAGGTCAAAGAAATGGGCATGGGCTTACTGGAAAGTGTCAGTGCCGGCAGCCAACACGGTTCATACTTACTCGCAGCACACTACAAAGGCAGTGATGACGCGCCTATCGCGTTGGTCGGTAAGGGCAACACCTTTGACACTGGCGGCTATAACCTGAAAACCAGTTCGTCATCGATTCTGCGTATGCAAACCGATAAAGCCGGTGCGGGAGCGGTTATCGGTACAGTCATGGCACTGGCCAAGCAACAAGCTCCGGTGAATGTGGTCGCCATTGCCCCGTTGTCACACAACCTGATCTCAGGGTCTGCGACACTGCCCGGTGACGTGGTTAAGGCCGGTGACGGCACCTTGGTTGAAATTGCCAATACCGATGCCGAAGGCCGCCTGATCCTGGGCGACGGTAACTGGTACGCCAACGCAACCTTTAAGCCGCGAGCTATCGCCAATATCGCAACCCTTACCGGTTCTAAAGTCGGCGCTTTGGGTACCGGTTATGCGGCGATGTTTGCCTCCGCCGATGACTTGCGTCAAGCCATCATCGAAGCCGGTAACATTACCGATGAGAAAGTCTGGGAACTGCCATTAGAAGGCTATCCCGGCATCATCGACAGTCCGCTGGCGGATATTCGTAACATTGGCTCTCCGGGCACTCAGGCCGGTGCCGCTTTCCTCAAGCACTTTGCCGGTGATACACCGTGGATTCACATTGACATGGCGGCCGACGCTATGGTCAGCAGCCCAACCGGCATTCATCCGGCTGGACCAACAGGTTTTGGTGTTCGCTTGCTGACGGAATGGGTTCATCAGCTAAATAAGTAAGCACTAACTGTGTTAGCGCGGCCTACTGATAGGCCGCGCGTATTTCCTGCAGTTTTTTATCAATATCATTACGTGACAGCCATTCTCCTCTAACCATCACCCCAAGTACTTGCCTTAAGGCTTCCGCGTCTTCCAGAGGATTTTCGGAGAGCACCATAAAGTCAGCCCTATGGCCGCCCTCAATACGACCAAAACGATCCTGTTCGGCAAAATAATCACCCGCGGCGACCGTGGCGTAATAATAAATGGCCTCCAATGGAATGCCGGCTTGCTGCATTATGCGAATTTCATGATGGATAGAAAATCCCGGCACACTGAACAGCTGCGGCGCATCGGTGCCAAAGATCAATTTCGCGTCAGCGTCATGCAGGGCCTTCAATAATGCTTGCCGATTTTGTTGCTGTACATCGGCTTGGTCCTGATTAAAGTAACCCATGCTTGGCTGCTGATAGTAACCCAGCCAGCCCTCACGCACGGACGGCGGCACCAAATCGAGTTCTGGATAGTGCGCCAGCTGTTGTGGATCTTCAGCACCAATCAGCGTCGACCACAAGGCTTGCGTTGGCACCACCCCAACATCGTATTGCAAGGTTAGATCAACCAGCTGAGCCAGCTCCTGCTCAGTAATGGGTCGTTCCAGAGCATCGACAAACTCTAAATAACCATCCATGTGATCAATAGTGCGCTGTCCTTCCTCCAACGCCACTTTCAGGCCAACATCCTTCGGTACATGCCCGGCAAAATCCATATCACTGTCGCGTGCGGTTCTGGCCAAAGCCCGGTACTCAGCTAACGTCAGCCCCGGGTGGATTTTTAATAAATCCCAACCCTGCTCGCGCTGTTCAATCACCCGTTGCGTTGCTTGCTCGACGGATTCGATGCTGTTGCCATTAAAGCTCGGCCCGGCAAGATACAGCGTCGGGCCCTGCCGGCGCCCCTCGGCGATATCGGTCTTTAACTGCAGTTGGTGCGGATAGCCCAGCATGCCACGCACCGTGGTTACACCGTTGGCAACGTACAAGTACAACATATCGTCAGCATAACGTCTGGGCAGATCGCCAAAGTCGGTAGCCGGAGGCACATGGCCGTGCATTTCGGTAAAGCCAGCCAGCACATAACCGTCAGCGGCATCAATCAGCCGCGTGCTCTCCGGGAGATTCCGTGCTGCCGCCATGGGTACTACCGCCTGAATACGATCGTTCTCAATATAGACCGCACGTTCACTGAGCAGTTGCGCCGCTTTGCCGTTAAAGGTGACCACGTTGGCATTGATAACCGCAATGTCCGGACTACTGACGTGTTCTGACTGCACCTGCTGGCAACCCGCCAGCAGAGCCATAGTGGTAAAAAGTCCTACGATTCGCTTCATTCGATTTCCTCGCCTTATTGTGCGCTATGACCGACAACTGAATACGCTGAGTGTTAACGACTGAAATCCGTTTGGCAACTAAACTGAACGCTTTATTTTAAGGAGCCAGTGATGAAAACCATTGTATTGATGATCACCCTGTTATTGCTCAGCTTCCCTACAGTGGCTGATGACGATTGGAGTCTTACCGATCAAGACATTGATAATCTGCTGTCTGCGTTGTATGAGGTGACGGCACTGACAAGTGGCATTGAAAGCCCCGACGTCAACCCGCCAAATTACGATTTCACCAACCCACAGGCAGCCATCGACTTCATGGTAGCGATGTTTGAGCCCAAAACATACCAACGTAACATAGCCCAGCAACTTACGTTTTACGCGAATAAAATCGGGCAGGAAACGCTACTGAACGCTATCCGCCCTTATACTTACACAAATTTGGAATCGTTTGCGCGCGACTCGGCCTTACTTTTTAGCGTCAGCATGAGACTTTCTCTGGAGACGGCCCACAAGCAAGCCGGGCAGCCCAACCACCCTACTCTCGGGCGTATCAGAGCAGTACAATCAGAGGTGCCCGACACAACGATAGAGGCCATACGTCGTAACTTCGATGCGATTATCGAATTTGACGAGGCAACGGATTCTGGTCTGGAATTAAACACTCACCCTTGGAACGCGTACACTGGTGCCCGTGAGTAAGTGCCATGAAATGGTATTGGCACAATCGGCAACCTCTCTGACATCGACCTGCTGCCCCCAAAGCTCGACATCATCACCGATGGTGGCTGCCGGAATGTGAGTAATGTCGATGGTGATCATGTCCATCGAAACACGACCGACCAACGGCGCGATTTCACCACGTAGCGCCGTTGGTGTGCCATTAACACATTGGCGTGGATAACCGTCCGCATAACCAATGGCTACCGTCGCAATACGCGTGTCCTGCTGAGCGATCCAGGCACTACCGTAGCCCACCGAATCACCCTTTTTAAGGTCATGAATGGCGATAACCGGTGCCTTCAGCGACATCGCCGGCAGCAGTGCCGGTTGTATATCAGTTAACGTTGACGGGTTGACGCCATACATCAATAGCCCGGCTCTTACCCACTCATCGGCTCCGATTTGGCCACGCAATTGCGGGTTGAGAGTCGCCGCAGAGTTATGCAGGGAAACCTCAAAGCCTGGATGCTGCTGCTTTATTTTTTCAAACTGCTGACGTTGATAATGATTCAGCGGCATGCCGGTATCGGCATTGGCGAGATGTGACATCAATACCACCTTAGCCACATTACCAGTTGCCTTTAATCGTGTAATAAACCGACCGGTATCGCTTAGTTCAATACCTAATCGGTGCATTCCGGTATCGATTTTTAGCCAAACCTCCAACGGTCGCGGCAACCGCGCGCGTTCAAGCCGTTCGAGCTGGTGCAACGAATGAACCACGGTACTGAAATTGTGTTGTGCACAGAGGGCGAGTTCGTTGTCAGTTTGGCAGCCTTCCAGGATCAGCACCGTTTTATCCGACTGCGGATACGCGTCTCGTAATGCCAGTGCCTCATCGGTAAAACCGACGCCAAAAGCATCCACCCTAGTGTCGATCGCTTCACAGACTAACCCCACACCGTGGCCGTAGCCATCGGCTTTGACGATGCCCAACAGTCGTCCGGCATCAATGTGCTGACGAATCCAGTCAAGGTTGTGTTGAAGCGCTTTGGTGCTGATTTCTGCGCGCGTAGCTCTGTAGTTCATGGTTGTCCGTCTTCGACTTATTCTTATGAGCGAGTTTACCGCAATTTTCTGCGAGTTTAACGGAAGTCTTTGCACTTCGTCAGCGGCTTCAGTAACGTTAACAAAACTTTTACCGTTCATGAGGGTATTACTATGTGGCTGAAAGCATCTGCTATCGCACTCAGCCTGGGCGTCGTTGCTCCGCAACTGTCCGCCGAGGTGTTTAAATCCGAAGATATTTTCCAGTTGGAATACGCCAATCAAGTTTCAGTGTCACCGGATGGTCGCTACGTTGCCTATATCCGCAACAGTTTTGACGATATGAAAGACTCAACCCGTCGTTCTTTATGGCTGGTTGAAACGGAAACCGGCAAGGCATTACCCATCTTTGATGATGGTCATAGCTACGGTGCCCTAAGCTGGTCAAATGACAGTAGCCGACTGGCTTTTACCTCCAACCGCAACGAGCAAAATCAAATCCATGTGTACTGGATAAATGAACAAAAGGTTGCCAAGGTCACCAACGTGCATGAATCGCCGTCCAGTCTGGCATGGTCTAACGACGATCAACAGATCGCCTTTATGATGTCCGTGAAAGCCGGGCCGACCGAGTTTGAGAAATCGGTAAAAATGCCTGCAAAACCTCAAGGGGCGAAATGGGCAGACAGTACCATTGTGGTAGAAGAGACCTACTATCAGCGCGATGGCGCCGGCATTCTTGAGCCATCTCACAATCAGGTGTTTGTCGTACCTGCTTTGGGAGGCACGGCGCGGCAATTAACCGAAGGTGAATTCAGTCACCGCGGACCGCTAACCTGGTCTGAGAATGACGAGCACATTGTTTTTTCCGGCAACCGCCACGAGGACTGGGCTTATCAAGTGAACGAAAGCGACCTGTTCGCGGTATCGGTAAGCGATAAAACGCTGACTCAAATCACCGATTTACCCGGTCAGGAAGGTTCTGCTCAATTTTCCCCGGATGGTGAACACCTGCTGTATCTGCACAGCGGGAATGAACCCGTGCCGTACCATAAAAACCAGCTGTGGGTTATGAACTGGGACGATCGTTCGGCGCGCGAACTGCAAGCTGATCTTGACCGTTCGTTTAGCAACCCACAGTGGAACGGTGAAGAGCAGATTGCCGTGCAATTTGCTGATCGCGGCAAAAATGTCATTGCCACGATCACTCTCGACGACACTCTGACACGCCGTGCGGACGACGTCGGTGGCACCTATGTCAGCCGCCCCTACACCATGGGTTCTTTTAGCGCAGCGCTGGATGGGTCTGTTGCCTATACCCGCGGCACACCATACCGCCCGGCCGATGTGGGTTTCCAACAACAAGGGGCGTCTTCGGTTTCTTTAACGCAACTGAATGAAGACCTACTGGCTCATCGTCAGCTTGGTGAGGTCCATGAAATTGAGTTTGAATCCCGTTACGATGGCCAAACGATCCAGGGTTGGTACATTACTCCGCCAAACTTTGACGAAAATAAAGAGTACCCTTTACTGCTGGAAATTCATGGTGGCCCTCACCTGTCCTACGGACCGCATTTCGCGGCGGAACATCAGCGCTATGCCGCTGAGGGCTACGTGGTACTTTATGTCAATCACCGCGGTAGCACGTCCTACGGTAAAGAGTTTGCGATGTTGTTAGATGGCAACTACTCCTCACCTTATGATTTTGCCGACCACATGAGTGGCATTGACGCGCTTATCGACAAAGGCTTTATTGATGATAACAACCTCTTTATTGCCGGAGGTTCAGCGGGTGGTATCGCAACGGCCTACGCCGTAGGTATGACCGACCGCTTTAATGCTGCAGCCGCGACTAACCCGGTCATTAACTGGGTGAGTAAAGTTCTGACCGCGGATAGTTCAATGGGTCAGATCCACAACCAGTTCCCGGGGATGCCGTGGGAGCAACTGGAACATTACTGGGAACGCTCACCGCTGTCCCTGGTCGGTAATGTCACTACCCCGGTAATGTTGTTCACCGGTGAAAACGACCGCCGTACCCCCATTTCCGAAACCGAGCAATTCTATCAGGCGCTGCAACTGCGCAAAGTCGATACCGCTATGGTTCGGGTTCCGGGCGCTTCACACGGGGTAACGTATCGTCCATCGAATATGATTGCGAAAATTGAGCACGCACTGGCGTGGTTCGAGAGGTACAAAAAGGACTGATGAACACACAGGCTATAAAAATTGCCACACTGGGGCCTGCCGGCACGTTCTCTGAACTGGCCGCGCAGCGTCTGGCAAGGGATAAGGGCATTACTGCCGATATTGAACTGGTCGATAACCTGAATACAGTGCTAAACGTCGTTAACTCAACGACGCTGGGCTTAGTGCCCATCGAGAATCTAAGTGAAGGCTTCGTTTCTCCCGTGGTCGACAGTCTCGTCGCCAAACCATTACGGATCATTGCAGAAACCAAGCTTCCGGTCGAGTTTCAGGTGGTCGCCAACCGTGAAGAGCCCGAACACCTTTGGGCTCAGTTCGTCGCGGCAGGCCAGTGCCGCCAGGCTTTACAGCAACTGGATCTGCCAATTATCCACACCAGCAGTAACAGCGAAGCACTGATTAAGCTACAAAATGCGCTGTCTCCAGCGGCAGCGCTGATTCCGGCACATTTGCCGTGTCCGGATGACTTGCATGTGATACAACCGCGAGCAGCCGATATCGCTCATAATGAAACCCGTTTTGTGCTATTGTCCGCATCCCAGACAACACCGCGGTTTGACGACAAGTTACCATGGAAAAGCAGTGTCTTGCTGGTCGACGATGATGATCACCCGGGACTATTGGTCGACAGCCTCTCGGTCTTTGCCCGCCGTGGAATCAACCTGACATCCATCGTTTCGCGACCAACCGGTGGTAAATTTGGGCAATACCATTTTTTCATTGATTTTGACGGCCACATCGACCAGCCACACATCAAAGAGGCGGTCGAACAGCTGGGCAAATTGAATCAAGTGCGCTGGCTTGGCAGCTATCGGGCCGCATAAGAGGAAGGAGTAATCATGGCTTTAGAAGTCATTAAACACGAGCCACAACACGCTGCAGACGCCGTTATTATTTGGCTTCACGGCTTAGGAGCCTCCGGCAACGATTTTGTGCCGATGACCGAACACCTGCAGTTTCCAAACGCTAACATTCGTTTTTTGTTCCCGCATGCGCCGCAGTTAGCGGTTACCATCAACCAGGGAATGGTGATGCCGGCTTGGTATGACATCACCGACATCAGCATTGATCGGAAAATCGATAGTGAACAGCTTCGTGCTTCAGCGGCACAAGTGCAGCAACTGATTGATGAGCAAATCGAACAAGGCATTGATAGCCGACGTATTATCATTGCCGGGTTTTCGCAAGGTGGCGCGGTTGGCTACGAAGTGGCATTAACTTATCCACAGCGGCTGGGTGGTTTAATGGCTCACTCGACCTATTTTGCTACCGCGTCAGACATCAAAGCCAGTGACGCTAACCGGGACTTGCCTCTGCTTATCCAGCACGGAACACAAGATCCTGTGGTACCCGAGTCGTTGGGTAAAAAAGCCGCGCAAGATTTAACCTCGCGCGGCTATCCGGTAACCTACCAAACCTACCCTATGCCTCACTCTTTATGCCTGGAGCAAGTTCAGGATATGAAGAAGTGGCTAGCAGAGCGCTTCGCTTAAGCCAGTTTTTGCAGCTCGTCGCACCATTGTGTGGCGAGCTTTTGGCCACGCTCAAAGGTATCAATCATAAAGTTCACATGACCAACCTTGCGGCCCGGACGTGGCGCTTTTCCGTACCAGTGGCAATCAGCGGCAGACGCTTCCCACAGCACCTGCGGCAAACCATCAACGCCTATGGCATTAATCATCAGTGTCGGTGCGACCAAAAATTCAGGTAACGGCAACCCGGTAATGCAACGGATGTGTAAATTAAACTGATCGCAGTTGGCACCGCTCATCGTCCAGTGGCCAGAGTTATGAACACGGGGCGCAACCTCGTTAACCAACAATTGTTGTTGTTCACCTTCGCCCACAACAAAAAACTCAATCGCCAGCACACCGACGTAGTCTATGTGGTCGGTCAACTTCTGGTGATACTGCTGTGCCATCGCTTCCAGCTGCTCGGAGAACTGCTGTGCACCAGCCATACTGTAAGCCAGGATACCGTCACGATGCACGTTCAGTGTTAATGGGTAGCCCCGTTGTTCGCCATGATGATCTCGCGCGGCAACGACCGACACTTCGTCAGTAAATGGAATCATATCTTCAACGATGCCTGGGTGCTGACCCGCATCTTCAGCGATCGCTGCGATATCCTGACCCGGCTTCCAGCGCCACTGGCCTTTCCCGTCATAACCGCCACGCGCCGATTTAATGACAACGGCCTGCTCACATTGGCCCAGAATGGCTTGCAGTTCAGCAACGTTTTGGTAAGCCTTCCAGGGTGCCGTTGGGATCGACAACTCGTCACATAACGCCTTTTGCGTGCGACGGTCGGTTAACTGATGGAAGCGTTCCGGCTTTAATAAAAACTTATCCTGAGTCCGCTCAACAAGATCTTCACCTAAGTGTTCGTGCTCCCAGGTGACAACATCAGCCCAGTCCTTGGCTTCTTCCAATGACAGAGCAACACTTTGATCGCTGGCTAATGCCATTACTTTGTGTTCTCGATCACTGTACAGCAAGCATTGGTGGCCCTGTTGAATGACGGCTTTACCAAGCATCTGGCCCAGCTGACCATTACCAAGAATCAGTATGTTCATTTCGGTAACTCCAGATCCGCATTGGCCATCACTTTGTCGCGCTGTTTAGCGCGGAACGTCTGCACGGCCTCACGTACCTTACTATCGAAGGAACCAATAATTTGCGCCGCCAACAAACCGGCGTTTGCCGCACCGGCATCGCCAATCGCCAGTGTACCAACGGCAACGCCTTTCGGCATCTGCACAATCGACAGCAGGCTATCCAGCCCTTTTAACTGCTTACTGGAAACAGGGACACCTAAAACCGGCAGCGCCGTATGAGCCGCCAGCATTCCTGGTAAGTGAGCTGCGCCACCAGCACCCGCGATAACCACCTTAACGTCACCAGCTTCCGCTTGTTCCATGTGGAACTTCAGTAAGTCGGGTGTGCGGTGCGCAGAGGCGACTTTTGCCTCCCAGTCGACACCCAGTTCGTCGAGCATGAGCGCAGCTTTTTGCATGGTTGGCCAGTCAGACTGCGAGCCCATTAGAATAAGAACAGAAGCCATGGAGCACCTTTTAGATTGAACAGTTTGCGTCGGTCTGAAAAGCACGGAATTGTAGCCACACCAGGCCTAAACTGCAAATCAATTGCAGAATTTTTGACCGTCGGCAGAGCTTCTCATACTATCAGCGAATAGACGCTGACAAAAATTTCGGTATGGTAGAAGCTGAATGACATTACTAATGAGGTCGATATGCTACTTTCAGCCAAAGACTCGGTGTTACTCATCGTTGACGCCCAGGAAAAATTGCTGCCTGCTATTCATCAGCGCGATAACGTCACATCAAGGATGCGCTGGTTAGCAGAAATTGCACTGCAATTGGACATCCCCATTTTAATTACTGAGCAATATCCTAAGGGGCTGGGTTATACGGTTTCGTCGTTACAGGAAATCATCGAATCAGCGCGCGTGATTGAGAAAACCCACTTCAGTGCCCTTCAAGAAGACAGTTTTAGAGATGTGCTGCGAGAGTACAATAAGAAACAAGTCGTTATCATGGGCATGGAAACTCATGTTTGTGTGTTACAGACCGCGCTGGACATGAAGGCCGAGGGCTATCAGGTTTATCTTCCTTCCGACTGTGTGGGTTCCCGCCGACCCAATGATAAGGACACAGCAATTGCACGGATGCGGGATAATCGGGTTGATATCATCACGTCTGAAATGGCAGCTTTCGAGTGGCTGCATAAATCAGGAACCGATACCTTTCGCCACATTAGCAGAAACTGGTTGAAATAATTTGGCTTTTCATTGACAGACTCTGTTTAAGGTATATACTCGGAAGTGCTGAGAAAATTCGGCTATTGATTTGAGATTTGTGTACGAAGTCCTCCTTTTGCTGTACCTCGTTTTGTAAGTCCAAGTAATACCTAAGTTTCTGAGCAATTGTTTTTTTACATGCACTACGAGGAAATATCAGCATGTCTACTACTACTGGTAAAGTAAAATTCTTTAACGAAGCAAAAGGCTTCGGTTTCATCGAGCAAGAAAATGGCGCAGACGTATTCGTACATTTCAGCGCTATTCAAGCTGACGGTTTCAAAACTTTGGCTGAAGGCCAACAAGTTTCTTTCACCGTAGCACAAGGTCCTAAAGGTCCTCAGGCTGAAAACGTCGTTCCTATGTAAGAACGCCGAAATATAGAATTCCAAAAACGCCGTGCTGGTATAGCACGGCGTTTTTTTATGCCTAATGACTTAAACAATCACGCCATTTAGCCGATAATAATCTATATCAATTTTTGTTCAGATTTTTCAATCAATAAGCGCGAAATTATGAGAGACACTGGTCCAGTTACACAGAAAGAAAAGCCGATCCCCGCTCACTATCGACTGGTATCGTCGACAGACCTCAAAGGGGTGATTACCCACTGTAACCAGGACTTTATCGATATCAGCGGCTATTCTGAAGACGAGCTGATTGGTGAACCTCATAACATTCTTCGCCACCCCGACGTTCCGGCGCCCGTTTTTGAAAACATGTGGAAAACCATTAAACGGGGCAAGCCCTGGATGGGGTTGGTGAAAAACCGCGCCAAAAACGGTGATCATTATTGGGTCAGTGCTTACGTTACGCCGATCATGGAAAACGGTAAACCCAAAGGTTTTGAATCCGTTCGGGTACCTACGACCGATGAACGTAAACGTCGCGCGATGGCCATCTATGAACGCATCAATAACGGGCAGCCGCCGCTGCCACTGATAAAGCGCCTGGCGATGAGCGCTCGTGATTTATCACCGGTACTGGTTCCCGGCCTGATCAGCACCGGTGTCGTTGCCGGGCTCGCCGGAAGCATACCGGCGGCGGTAGTATTGGCCGGCACTCTGGTCTCCTCAGGGCTTTATAACCGCTATGTCAGCGCCATGATGCAGCGCTTGCTGGACAGTCGTCCGGAGGCGTTTGATTCTGAGTTAGTCGGTATGACGTACTTTCCTCGTCACGGTCGAGAAGCGCAGCTGGCCATGGTGCTACACAGTGAAGCGGCTCGAAACTATACCGCCTTAACGCGCATAAAAGATGCCGTCGGCGGCATCCTTAAGGTGGCCGAGGATACCCAACAACAAGCGCGCAGCAGCCACGCTCAGGTTGAACGGCAGACCGAAGCAACCGATCAAACCGCAACCGCCATGACCGAAATGGCAACGGCTATCCAGGAAGTGGCTCGTACGGTAGAACAAAACGCCAGCCAGGCGGATGTAGCGCGCCAAAATGTTGAACGCAGTGTTACGCTCGCTCGCGAAGCCAGTAAGGTCATCGAAGGCTTGCACGAAGCGGTCGAACAAATAGCTCAGACTGTGCAGGCATTAGACGAGTCCACCGGCGCCATTGGTGAAGCCGCAGACCTGATTTCTTCCATTGCCGACCAAACCAACTTACTGGCCTTAAACGCGGCGATTGAGGCGGCCAGAGCGGGCGAACATGGACGAGGGTTTTCGGTGGTCGCGGATGAGGTGCGCAATTTGGCATCACGAACGACACAATCGACCGACAGTATCCATCAGGTCATTGCTAAACTTCGGGAACGTGCGAAAGACGCGGTTGAGGTATCCCGAGAAGGCGAACAGACCGCGGCCGACGGTGTTGAAAAAGTCCGTAAGGCAGATGAAGCACTCGCTGAAATCGCTCAAGCGATCGAGCAGATTGCCGCGATGTCAACGCAGATGGCCTCTGCTGTCGAAGAGCAAAGTGGTGTTGCCGAGCACATCAGTGAGCAAATTACGGAAATATCTGACATTGCCAAGCAAACGCAACAAACATCAGAACATACGGAGTCCTCAAGCATACAGCTTGAGGATACCGTTAAGCAGCTTTATGAATTGATCGAGCGCTTTAACCTGAAGAATTAACGGTCATCGCGTTGTTGGTGTTCGCGTCGCTCAGCGGCGCGAACCGTTTCTTCCAAAAATTCGACATCTTCCACATCAACTTTCGGAATATTACCGCAAACATCCCCACCGAGCTTATTCACCGCTTGGCAAAGGTCTGCAACTTTTTGGTCAAGTACATCAACATGGTCCAGCATACGCCCAATCGCGGTTGCTACCGGGTCAGGGTTATCCGCTGCGATGGCATAGGCATCAAAGCCATAGGCTTTGGCCATTTTTTCGCGGCGCTCTGATGTTTCACGGTCAACGCCGGATTTTGCCACTCGAGCCGGAATACCAACCATGGTCGCTTTAGCCGGCACGTCTCTCACAACCACCGCATTCGAACCAATGCGAGCTTGCTCTCCGACCACTAACGGTCCAAGCACTTTCGCTCCGGCACCAATCACCACACCGTTTTTAAGGGTGGGATGACGCTTACCTTTATTCCAACTGGTGCCACCTAGGGTTACACCATGGTATAACGTGACGTCATCGCCTATCTCCGCTGTTTCACCAATCACCACACCCATTCCATGATCAATAAAGAAACGGCGCCCGATACGGGCACCAGGGTGAATCTCAACGCCGGTTAGCCAGCGAGCAATATTGGATAGAAAGCGTGCTAGCCAGTAAAGTCGCCAGCACCACAATTTATGACTGATGCGATGAAACCAGATGGCATGCAGACCGGGATAATGAAACAGAACTTCCATTGTATTGCGCGCGGCCGGATCGCGATCAAAAACGCTTTTAATGTCTTCCCTGATGCCACTAAAAAATGCCATGGTTCACTCCATTACTGGACGAAACGCTGTAACAAGCGATCAACGTCTGCCAGGATACGCTCTTTCATGCTCGCCTCGTACCCTTCTCGCTCTTTGTCCATTTCACGAATTTTCTTTTTCGGAAACTTTTTGCGATTTTCATGCGTCGGCATATGCTTAATTTTATCGTACATCTCATGCATTGCCGGATAATCTTGTGAGTAATCATACTCAACCGAGTCGGGTCGATGATCAAGCAATACAACAATACGCAAACATCCCTCGGACACGGGGCATTGATCCTGCTGCATTGCTTTAGCAATGGTAATCACACTCTCATCAATGCGGTCGATACGCTTCTGCACCGCATCCTGTCGCATTTGATTCTGTTGTTTTAACTGCCGTAACAGCTTATTGGCGTATACCGCCAGGGCAGCAATGATGGCAACCCCCAGTAAAATGACTATTATCACAGTTGTAGACATTAATACTCCTCGTCGTCCCAGTCGTCATCGTCTTCCAGATCAATACCCAGTTCGGTCGCTAATTGTTCATAGCGTTCTGATTTTTCATCCAGGTATTGCTGTTCGGCATCGCTTAACTCCTCACCTTGCTCAAAACGAGTTACTAATGCTTGCAAGGTTTCGTCTTGCTCAAGGCGCTTCAATTCCTCCGCCGGCGTCAGTTGACTGACGGTAGCAGCTGACGCAACAGATACCAGAGGGATCTTGCGACGACTGCCTTTGCGGGGATCTGGCTGTTGCGATCCGGACTGACTGGCACTTTGTTTGGTAGCGGTCGACGAATGGCGCTGGCCGGGTTTAAGGCCCTTGCCTTTCTTTTTACCACGGCTACTGTCAACGCTGACGCTGGTGTCTTTTGGCTTTTTCGCCGGAGCTAAGGGCCCTGGCTTTCTGGATTTCTTACGGCGAGTCATACTCACTCCTCATTTAGCTTGATACATCTATTGTAACGTAATGAGGGGGATTTCGTCAGTGAGTATGATAGAAAGAAAAAAGGCGATGCTTTCACATCGCCTGTCTTTCTCATATTAGGCAGCGCACTGCGACTATGAGAATGGTTGTCACTGCTTCCGAGTTATTATTGCGGTCTTCCTTAACCTGATTTTGTTATAATTTTTATAGTGTAGGAGTCCATTGCTCGTGACAATTTACTCCCTGGATTATCGATATAACTGTTGTTCTCAACGTTCGATAATCTAACTCGACCTCTTGTTATTTTTTTGTATCGAGCTTAGCCGCCTTCAAGACGATCTTGTTATTTTAGTGTCTGATGAGTCAGCTCCAAATTTGGTGCTGTATCTCCGCAGACGTTGTAAAGACTACTCGAATGAAATTTTTAATCAATGATTTTATTGATATAAAAAATAACTTTCTTATTACTTTTTGTTGTTAAGGCGTAAAAAAAGCCGTTTTTTATATCTTTTGTTATACCCTGAAGAGCTAAAAAAGGCGGTTAAAAAACCGCCTCTTTAAACGAACTGAAGAATTAATACAATCCGTGAAGATACTTAGATAACAATTCGATCTCTTCATCGGTCATTTTCTCAGCAACGCCGCGCATCATCCCGTTTGGATCGTTTGCACGTTCACCGCTGCGGAACATTTTCAGTTGTGATTCAAGGTATGCCGGGAACTGACCAGAAATGTCCGGGAATGCCGCCAGCCCCATGCCGTTACCACGAGGTCCGTGACAACCCGCACATGAAGGGACTTTCGATTCTGGGTTACCGCGACGATACAAGTCAGCGCCCTTAGCAATTACATCTTCCGGCGTACTGCCCTTTGGCTCATCCTGTGACGCGTAGTAAGCAGCCAGGTCTGCCATATCCTGTTGTGAAAGGCTGGCAACCTGCCCCATCATAATGGCGTTATTACGGCCTTCTTCACCACCGGTTTCAGCAGCAGTTTTAAAGTCCATCAGCTGCTTGAACAAATATTTTTCATGTTGGCCAGCCAAATGCGGATACATATCCGTTGGTGATTCACCTTGAGGGCCGTGGCAAGCTGCACACACCTGTGATTTATTCTTACCTGCTTCTGGGTCGCCCTGCTGCGCAAAAGCTACGCTTGTTGACCCAAGAAATAATCCCAAAATGATAGCGAATTTTTTCATGTTTGCTTCTCTTGTATCTCTGGAGGCGGAGATCGCCGACATACATCGCGTTCGACAGACTGCTATTTTACACAAAACTCGTGTGGTTTAAATGATTAAAACGCATTCAGTGGCTATTTGATCATTGGCTGATGAGGTCAGATCCTTCATAATAGCGCTATAAATGACCTATTCCTTAAATCGAGAGCAATCAAATACTGTGCCGGAATCTAAAGCGATCAACTATCAGACAGCCAAGTTCATTACCAGTGCGCCAAATATCCGCAAGTTACCTGACGACACCGGTATCGAAATCGCGTTCGCAGGTCGCTCTAACGCGGGTAAATCGAGCGCACTGAACACACTGACTCGGCAAAAGTCTCTGGCTCGTACCAGTAAGACACCCGGACGGACGCAGCTTATTAACGTCTTTGAACTGGACACCGGCGAGCGGTTAATTGACTTACCGGGCTACGGCTTCGCCAAAGTGCCGATGGCCGTCAAGGAACAGTGGCAGCTTGCGCTTTCCGAATATTTGCAGAAACGTAAGTCGTTAAAGGGATTAGTCGTCCTCATGGACATCCGCCATCCGTTTAAAGAAACCGATCAGGAATTAATCTACTGGGCGGTAAGCTGCGAAATTCCAGTGTTGGCGTTATTGACCAAAGCGGACAAGCTGAAACAAGGTGCGCGCAAGAACATGGTGTTACAGGCACGCCAGGCAGCCATCGCCTTCAACGGTGATGTTCAGGTCGAAGCCTTTTCGTCGCTGAAAAAAATAGGCGTCGATAAAGTCGAAGCAAAACTGAATCAGTGGTTTGGTTATGACACAGACGCATGATGTTCCGCCGTTGCGTGCATGGTTGTTACTCGGGTTATTAGCACTGATTTGGGGAAGTTCTTTTTTACTCATTAAAAAGGGTTTGATCGCATTTGGCGCCATGGAAGTCGGCGCCCTTAGAATTTCTGCCGCCGGGCTTGTGCTGTTGCCGCTGGTCGCCAAGCGACTGCATCGTATCACCGCTAAGCACTGGGCCAAGCTAGCCAGTGTCGGGTTGGTCGGTAGCCTGATCCCTGCCTTTATGTTTGCCATCGCACAAACCCAAATCAGCAGCGGCATTACCGGAGTGCTCAACGCATTAACACCGATCGCTACCTTGGTTATTGGCGTCACTCTGTTTCAGCAGTCAGCACAACGGACTCAGGTCATCGGGGTTTTAATTGGGCTATCCGGCACTCTGTTACTGATGACCGCTGGTGCCAACGGCAGTTGGACATTCAATACTTATGCGTTGCTGATCTTAGCTGCGACCATTTGTTACGGAATGAATCTGAACCTGATTAAACACAAAATTTCTGATTTAAGTCCACTGACCATTACTGGCGTGAGCTTACTGATGGCCTCTGTGCCAGCAACCTTTTACCTATTTTTTGCAACGGACTTCGTCGCTCAAGTGCAACAGCCTGATGCCATGTTGTCGTTGGTTTCAGTGCTGGTACTCGGAATTGTTGGTACCGCGGGTGCGCTGGTCATCTTTAATTATGTCGTGCAACTGACCAATACCGTTTTCACCAGCTCGGTCACTTACCTTATTCCGATTGTCGCTATATTGCTGGGGATACTGGACGGCGAATCTTTCTGGTTGCAACACGCCGTCGGCATGCTGGCAATATTGGTCGGCGTGTGGTTTGCGAACCGTCGCGGCCGGTCCGGCTTAGCAGGCATTCCGCAGAAAGAAAAAAGCCCGGCTCAATGAGCCGGGCCAAAAACTACAATCCAGGGAGAACAAATTTTGAGGGCTGGATGTTCATTCCAATAACTTGCCCTCACTTACTCCGACTGGGTTAATTAAAAAAAGTTCATAGTGTTAAAAAATTTTAGTGTGCTTCGTCCCAATTCATGCCGACACCCGCTTCGGCAATAAGCGGCACATCAAGGCTGGCGGCCTGTTCCATGACATGACTTAATGCACTGACATAGTCATCAATTTTATGTTCAGCAATTTCAAACACCAGTTCATCGTGCACCTGCATGAGCATACGTACGTCTTTCTGACATTGCTTTTCGGCGATCCACTGATCAACTGCAATCATTGCTCGTTTAATAATGTCAGCGGCTGTACCCTGCATTGGTGCATTGATTGCCGCTCGTTCAGCGGCTTTACGACCGGCCCCATTGGACGCCTTAATGTCAGGAAGTGGTAGGCGTCGACCGTACAAGGTTTTTACAAATCCCTGTTCTTTCGCCAACTTACGCGTATCTTCCATATACCGAAGCACACCCGGGAATCGTTCAAAGTACTTGTCCATATAGTGCTGAGCTTCATGGCGCGGAATGTCCAACTGGCGAGCTAAGCCAAAAGCCGACATACCATAGATCAAGCCAAAGTTAACCGCTTTCGCTCGACGCCGCTGCTCGTCAGATACTTCATCGAGGCTGCAAGAAAACACTTCTGCCGCTGTCGCCCGGTGAATATCTTTACCTTCTGCAAACGCCGTCAAAAGCGCCTTATCCTGAGATAAATGCGCCATGATCCGCAGTTCGATTTGGCTGTAGTCAATGGCCACAATTTTGTAGCCGGGTTCAGGCACAAACGCCTGACGAACCCGACGACCTTCCTCGGTACGGATCGGAATATTCTGTAAATTCGGTTCTGTTGACGACAATCGTCCGGTTGCCGCAACCGCCTGTTGATACGATGTATGCACTCGGCCGGTGCGGGCATTAATCATTTTCGGCAGCTTATCGGTATAAGTTGATTTCAATTTCGATAAGCTACGGTGGCGCAAAATCACGTCCGGCAACGGGTAGTCGTGCGCCAGTTCGTGCAATACATCTTCGGCCGTCGACGGTGCGCCCTTCGGGGTCTTTTTGATGACCGGGAGCTGCAATTTATCAAACAGAATGGCCTGCAGTTGTTTGGTTGAGCCTAAGTTAAACTCTTCGCCAGCAATTTCGAACGCCTTGCGCTCATACTCCACCAGCAGTTTTTCGATATCATGGCTTTGTTGCGCCAGCATATCGGCATCAATACGTACGCCATACTCTTCCATGTCGGTTAGTACCGAAATCAATGGTATTTCGATGTCCGTCAACACGTGCATCAACTCATCACTGGTTGATTCCAGCTTGCTCCACAGCACTTCATGCAACCGCAAGGTGATATCCGCATCCTCTGCCGCATAGGGAGCTGCCTGTTCTAATGCAATTTGATTAAACGTCAGTTGCTTAGCACCTTTACCCGCGATGTCTTCAAATTTAATCGGTTTGTGATTTAAGTACTGTAAACTCAGTGTGTCCATGTCATGCCGCGAACCAACACTATTAAACACGTATGACGCGAGCATGGTGTCGTTTTTGATGCCCGCTAAGCGGATATCGTAACGACGTAGAATATGAGCATCGTACTTTAGGTTTTGTCCGACTTTCTGTGGTTTGTCAGCCTCAAGTAACGGTTTTAATTGTTGCAGTAACCAGTCACGACTGACTTGCTCCGGCGCCTCCATGTAGTCATGTGCAACCGGAATATACACGCCTTCACCTTCAGCACCCGATAACGACACGCCGACCAACTCCGCATCCATGTAGTTGAGGCTGGTGGTCTCTGTATCAAAGGCAAAATAATCGAGGGTGTTAAGCTTTTGTAAGTACTCACTGACCTCATCTTCACTCAGTAAGGTTTGATAGCCGTCGCGGGAAACACCCGTGTCTGGCGCATCGTCGCTATTATGCGTTAAACCTAACGCCTGGTCGGTGGCAGCGCCCTGTTCCAATAACTCGCTTAACCAACGACGGAATTCACAACGTCCGTACAGCTCGGCCAATTTATCATTATCAGCCGCAGAAATGCTGAGTTGCTGAGGGTTGAAATCCAGTTCCACATCGCATTTGATGGTGGCCAGCTCTCGGGACATCAGCAGTTGATCACGGTACTCCTGCAATTTTTTCGGCATTGACTTGGCACCACGGAAACTCAGTTTTGTTACCGCATCGACATCGTCATAAATGGCATCTATCGACGGAATTCCCTGTAACAGCGCCTGCGCGGTTTTCTCACCCACTTTCGGTAAACCCGGAATGTTATCGGAACTGTCACCCATCAACGCTAGGTAGTCGATGATTTGGTCGGGCGCGACACCGAACTTTTCCTTCACACCCTCCTCGTCCAACAAGGTATCGGTCATGGTGTTGATCAGCATCACGTGCTCATTAACCAACTGCGCCATGTCTTTATCGCTGGTGCTGATTAAGGTAAAGCGCCCTTCTTCGCCCGCCTGAGTTGCCAAGGTCCCAATGACATCGTCCGCTTCTACACCGTCCACACACAGCAACGGCAAACCCATCGCTTTGACAATTTCATGCAACGGCTCAATCTGGGAGCGCAGCTCATCCGGCATCGGCGGACGGTGTGCTTTATATTCAGCGTAAATATCGCTGCGAAAGGTTTTGCCTTTAGCATCAAAAACGACCGCCATGTTCTCTGGCTTATAGCGCTTAAGCAAACTGCGTAACATATTAACGACGCCATAAATCGCGCCGGTGGGCTCGCCTTTGGAGTTCGTCAGGTGAGGTGGCGCGTGGAACGCTCGAAATAAATACGAAGAGCCATCGACGAGAATAAATGGGTTTTCTGGTACATTTTTGGTCATTCAGCAAACCTTTTTGGCAGATTCTGAGGTTTCGGAGAAGAATGCCACAGCTTAGCATACAACGCTAGCAAGCACTGGTGAGTAACGTGTGGATAACTCTGTTGACAACTAGTTTCCCCACAGTAAATTTTAAATAATTTACCGTGTTTGAAATTTCTGTAATTGTTTGTTTTGGAAGGGTTTTATTACTGCAGGCATCCCAGTTTGCCCATCTTATTATTGTCTTGCTTCTCATGTGGAAACAATTTTTCCGCTTCGCTCATGGCGTACTTCGATGAACGAAAGCGGTCGATAAGATTACCATAAAATCATCTTCGATCTACTGCTTATATGGTATTTTCTTAGACGATTTCGCTCGTTTTTTTCGTACCTCTTATAAGCACATTATTTTTTGGCAGGTATTTCAATGGATTGGGACGTCGCTGATGCTGATCAGCCCGATTATTATTGGCAGAATTTTGAAGTTGTTCGTCGGTGGGTGTTGCACTATCACTCGGCACTACTCAGCCGCGAGCTTCATGAAGCCCTCGACCACTATCAGCAACTGAGTGCGAATGCGCAAAAGTTATGGTTACGTCTGTATATGCGCAAAGGGGAGCTGTTCCGCACCAACAAACTCCATTACCACGAAATTGATATTGAAGGGGCGCTTGATGAGCTCGCTAAAAACGGCTGGATATGCCTCCACAAAAACCCCTCAGCTAACGCTTTAAAGCTGTTTACTAAAGCCGAATTAACCGCGGCGTTCCCGGGTGAAACCTTGGCTCGGTTAAGTAAAGCCGAAATCGTACAGCAACTTGAACACACAGCCGCGGTGTTACCCGAAGCGGTCATTGAATTACAGAAGAATAGCCTCTTCCAACAACTGTCGCTGCTGTTTTTCGGCAACCGTCATCAGCAGCTGTCAGAATTTGTCGTCACCGCTCTCGGCCATGTTCGTTACGAGCCTTATCGTTATCAACCACGCGCGGTATTTCCGGATCGCCGGCACTTCGAAATCTTTTGCAAAATCGAGCAATGGCAGCAACATTACAAGGAGCTACCGACCCTTTCCGAGCGTATCGACTGGGCATTGACACTGCCCTTGAACGACTGCCTCAGCGAGCTTCCCGAACGTTATCATGGTCGTTTCAGCCGCTTCCTGAATCGGGTTGCAAGAGACTGTGAGCGACAGCAGCAGTTTGAACAGGCTCTGACGCTTTATCAACGCTCGTCACGCCCTCCCAGCCGCGAGCGACAAGCCCGTATTCTCTATCGCCTGAATAAAAAGACGCGTTGCCAACAGGTGCTAACGACCATGCGCCAGCACCCCTGGGACGAACCGGAGTTGGCCGTTGCCACACAATTACTGGCGCGCTGGTTTAAACAACCGACCAACACCGATAACATCACGATAACTGAGGAACTCGTGCACCTGAAATTCACCGCCAGACAGGTCGAACAAGCCGTATTAAGTCACTATCAACAATTGGGTTGGCAAGGCTTGCACGCGGAGAACCTGATTGTTCAGTCGCTGTTCGGACTGATCTTCTGGGATATTATTTTTTCAGAGGTAGACGGCGCGTTCATTCATCCCTTCCAACGGGCCCCCAGAGATCTAACGTCGCCTGCATTCTTCAAACATCGTCAGCAGCTTATCTCTGACCGGCTGAAATTACTGCTTTCAGATACTGCTGCGGTACAGCAACTTATTCGCGACACCATCGAGCAAAAGCAGGGTATCGCTAATCCGTTCGTGCCCTGGCGTTGGCATTATCTAAGCGATGTTGAAGCCTGGTTTAACCGATTACCGGCTAAGGTTTGGCACGACATCTTTCAGCGCCTGGCGTTTGACGTCAAAAATAACCGCAGCGGCTTTCCGGATTTGTGGCTCTATAACGATAAAGGGCAAGTTCAGTTGGTCGAAGTGAAAGGCCCGGGCGACAGCATCCGCCCCAATCAAAATGGTTGGTTAAACTTCCTCGCTCACCGTCAGGTTGATGTGCGTCTTATGAAGGTTCAACCAACTGTTGACGCAGTACCCGAATAACCGGCTCAATACGTGGTAACTCCGAGCCCCACCACAGCCGGTAGCTTTCAGCGGCCTGTCCGACAAGCATACCCAGACCATCGCTGCAGCGCGCATCGCTCACTTGCTGAACGTGCTTAAGAAAGCCGGTTAATTCTGCACCGTAAACCATGTCATAGATAAATTCAGCATGTCGGTACATCCGTTCAGGAACGTCCGGCAATTGGCCAAATAATGAGGCGCTGGTCGCATTGATCACGACATCAACGGCAGCCAGTGACGACCAGCTCTCAACGCAATGAACTCCGGTGCTCAGCTCACTCAGCGCGCGGGCATTCGCTGTGGTACGGTTATAAATCCAGATGCCCTCCGGCTTGGCATCGAGAAGATTTTTTAATACCCCCCGGGCAGCGCCGCCGGCGCCAATCAGCAATACCTTACAACCGGACAAGTCGACGCCCTGCCGCTTCAAATCATACAGCAAGCCCTTACCATCGGTGTTTGCCCCCAATAACCCGCCATCACGTTGTGGGATCAGGGTGTTAACCGCCCGTGCGAATGATGCTTCTGCAGTGGTCCGGGTGACTAACTGATAGGCCTGAACTTTAAACGGGACGGTCACATTTGCACCCGCCAGCCCCTGGCGAAACAAGCCGGCAACAACACGAGAAAACCGATCCACGGTGGCCAATTGTCGCCGGTAGCACAGATTATGCTCGAACTGTTGCGCAAACAGCTCGTGGATTTGTGGTGACCGGCTGTGCGCAATCGGATTACCGAGCACGCAAAATTCACGCGTCATCAGCACTGCCTTCGATGCGTTTTGAGGCCCAGTCCTGTGGTAGCAAAAAGTACTCCGTCAAACGTGCTTCCGCGGATCCGGGTTCCGGCTGCCAATCATATTCCCAGCGGGCCATCGGCGGCATCGACATCAGGATAGACTCCGTCCGCCCCCCTGTCTGTAAACCAAACAGCGTGCCGCGATCCCAGACGAGATTAAATTCAACATAACGACCGCGACGATAGAGCTGGAACGCCCTTTGTTGCTCGGTAAATGGGGTGTCTTTGCGTTTTTTCACGATCGGTTCATAGCCGTCAACGAACGCATCACCCACCGCTTGAATCACCGCAAAGGCATCCTCGAAAGGACGGTCATTCAGGTCATCAAAAAAGATGCCGCCAACACCACGTGCTTCGTTGCGGTGCTTCAGATAGAAATAATCATCACACCAGGTTTTATAGGACGGATACAACGACTCATCAAGTTTATCCAGCGTCGCTTTCGCATGCTGGTGCCAACCGATGACATCTTCCTCTACCGCATAAAACGGTGTTAGATCAAAGCCACCGCCAAACCACCACACCGGTTCTTCCCCCGCCTTTTCGGCGATGAAAAAACGAACGTTCATGTGTACCGTCGGTACGTGTGGGTTTTTTGGGTGAAACACTAAGGAAACACCACAGGCATTGAAGTCTCGACCTTCGAGCTCCGGTCGGTGCGCGGTTGCACTTTTAGGTAGCTGCGCACCATGAACATGCGAAAAGCCAACGCCGGCCTGTTCAAACACGGCACCGTTTTTCATTACCCGCGAACGGCCACCGCCGCCCTGCTCTCGTTGCCAGGCATCTTGTTGGAAACGTGCTTCGCCGTCGAGCTGCTCGATGCGCTTGCAGATACTGTCCTGCAAACTCATCAAATACGCCAGTACCGGCTGCAAATACTGTTCATTCATGATGTACGAAATACTTTTTTAGTGAGTGGATCGATAATGGTACTGGGGGACAAGGCACCGCCCGTTGGTTCATCCATTATCCAGCTGAGTTGATCGCCGAAGTAATCACGAACTTCCTGTGCCGTTCTCGCCGGCTCCTCGCCTGCCGGGTTGGCACTGGTCGAAACCAGTGGGGTACCCAACTTGCGGCACAGTTCACGCACCGGTTCAAACGCCGTTACTCGCACGGCAATGCTGTCACGACCGCCCGTTAATAAGTGCGATACCGACGGACGCGCAGGCAGGATTAATGTCACCGGCCCCGGCCAATGAGAGAACACGGCAAACCGCTTATCCTGCGGGATTGCCTGGTCATCCACAAACGGTAGCAATTGACTGTAATCGGCGGCAATCAAAATGAGGCCTTTCTCAACCGGCCGTTGCTTTAAATCGAGAATTTTTGCTATCGCCTCATCATTGGTGGGATCACAACCCAGCCCAAAAACGGCTTCTGTCGGATAAGCAATTACGCCATCCAAAAGTGCTTCGCGCACATCTTTCGGATCAAACATCGTCACAGATTCTCACTTTACTTAGTTGGGATAAATTATACCGCTTGTGACCGATAATCACAGGCCTTTTGCGCACACACGTAGCGCACCACACCAGCCTGTTTCTTTCGCAATAGGATGGGAAAATCGCATTTTGGACACGCTTGTGCAACCGGGGGTAAATTGACTGAAAAATCACATTGAGGGAACTGGTCACAGGCGTAAAAAGGCGATCCTTTACGCGAGGTTTTTTGAATTAAGCGACCATCACGATCTGCCTTGGCGCATAGAGGACATGCTACCTGTTCAGGGCTTGCCTGCGTATCAGGTTCGGCGACAAAATCACAGGTAGGGAAATTACTGCAGCCAACGAACAGCCCAAATCGGCCGCTCTTAATCTGTAATTCATTACCACACTCAGGACACGCAACGCCTAAGCCCTCAGGTTCGATCTCTGATTGCTCACGTAAGCCTTGCGTAAATTGACAGGCAGGATACGCAGAACAGGCCAGAAAGCTATTATGGCCCTTGTGTTTGACCACTAGCTCGCTACCACATTCAGGACATTGCTGCATGGTTCCCCGCTCATCGCACGTCTGTTAATCAGTGTAACGGGCCTTCGGGCTCCTCAAACAATAAACCTTCCATCTGATCATAAGCCGCTTCATGCCCGGGTAAATTAAACAAGACCATCAGCACGACCCACTTAAGGTCATCAAGGTTAAAGTTGGCCGTTTCCAGCTCCATCACACGATCAATCACCATTTCTCGTGTTGCGAAGTCTAACACGCCGAGGTTTTCGAGATAAATCAAAAAGCCACGGCATTGACAGTCGAGCCTGGTTGTCTCCTGCTCTGTAAAGATGCGCGTTGACTGTGACGGTTGTGAGGACAAGTACGACTTGCCATCCGTGTCCTGCAAGTCAGCCAAGCGCTCTAGCCAGGCGAGAGCTTTTTGGATTTCCTGCCGATGAAACCCTGCGCGGGCCAGCTCATCGGTAAGTTCATCATGGTCTACCACGACCTCTTGTTCGGAGTGTATATAGTTCTCGAACAAATACATGAGGATATCAAACATAATTAGCGCCTCCCCACTTTGATATAACCGCCCGGTACAGCTGCTACAGCACCCTGTAACTCAAGTAATAATAATTGTTCCGTTACCTTTGCCGCAGAGAGACCACTTCGTTCGACTAACTGATCAACGGAAGTGGGCTCTGATCCCACATTAGCGAACAAATTTGTGTTTGCCAAGCTTTCTTGTTGCCAATGTTCATCGTCTGCTGCACTCATTTCGGGCAACGCGATTTGGCCAAACCAACTGATGATATCCTGCGACGTTGAAATGAGCTCTGCACCCTGCCGAATCAACCAGTGACAACCTTCGTATTCGCGTGCGTACAACGACCCCGGTACGGCACCAACATGGCGACCTTCATTAATTGCTGCCAAGGCGGTCGACATGGAACCGCTGCGTTTTGCCGCTTCTATCACCACAACACCTTTGCTTAATCCACTAATAATACGGTTACGGCGGGGAAAATGATCCATTCGCGCTGAAACACCGGGTGGAAACTCCGAAACGATAAGCCCCTGATGACTGATGAGACGGTGCAATTGACGATTACGCGGTGGGTAAATTTTATCAATGCCGGTACCCAGAACGGCAATGGTTTTGCCCATCTCGACAGCCGTTGAATGTGCCTGTGCGTCGATGCCCATGGCCAAACCGCTGACAACGACAAGGTCAGCTTGGGTGCAGTCGCGAGCAAACCAGTCAGCGGTTTGCAGGCCACTATGGGAAGCCTTCCTGCTACCCACCAATGCCACACACTGTTGTTGCAGAAGTTCTTGCCGCCCATGCCAAAACAGCAACCAAGGCGGATCTTGTATCTGCTTCAGTAACGGCGGATAAACTTCATCATAAAAACCAATAACCCCCTGATTCGGTTGCTGCTGCCAGGTTAACGCTGCCGTGACCCATCGCGAATCAACCGGTTTTAACGATTGCGACCATCGCTCAAGCACGTCGGTGGTACTTTTTAGCTCGCGTGCATCCCTTTTTACGTCTTGTTTTGCGCGATTTAGCCCCAATAAAATACACAAATCCTGTTGATTCATAGACTGTCCTTAATACCCCAAAATACGTTAAACTAAGGGTAGTCAAAGCAATGGAGTTAAAATTATGTCTCAGTTAACGGTTCTAAAATATCCGGACGAGCGTTTGCGCAAGGTTGCAGAACCGATAGCAACGGTGGATGACGCGCTACGCGCGACCATCGACGACATGTTCGAGACCATGTACGAGTCTCAAGGCGTCGGTTTAGCGGCGACTCAGGTCGATGTTCATAAGCGATTATTCGTCGCTGACTGCAGTGAAGATCAGAACGAACCCCTGGTGTTCATTAACCCGGAGATTACAAAAGCTGAAGGTCACTTCACCAATGATGAAGGTTGCTTATCATTTCCCGGGGTTTACGCCAAAGTTGAACGAGCTGAAAAAGTCACAGTTCAGGCGCTGGATCGCAACGGCGAGAGTTTTAGCCTTGAAGCAGACGGATTGCTGGCGATTTGCATCCAGCATGAAATCGATCACTTGAATGGCAAACTTTTTGTGGATTATTTGTCGCCGCTTAAGCAAAGCCGAATCCGCAAAAAGCTGGAAAAAGAACAGCGCGTTCAACAAAAACTGGCGGCGGATGCCTAAGCATGAGCCAACCGCTAAAGATTGTGTTCGCCGGCACACCCGAGTTTGCTGCACGACATTTACAAGCGTTGCTGGCATCGAAGCACCAGGTGGTCGCCGTTTACACTCAGCCGGATCGCCCTGCCGGTCGTGGTAAGAAATTACAGCCGTCCGCGGTGAAACAACTCGCGCAACAGCATGAATTGCCAGTGTTGCAGCCTGAGTCATTGAAAGCTGAAGAGGCACAGCGCGAGTTGGCACAGTTGGACGCTGACGTGATGGTTGTGGTCGCTTACGGATTACTATTGCCACAACGCATTCTTGATACACCGCGCTATGGCTGCATTAATGTGCACGGTTCGTTGCTTCCTCGTTGGCGCGGTGCCGCCCCGATTCAACGTGCCATTTGGGCCGGCGATGAAAAATCCGGTGTGGCAGTAATGCAGATGGAAGCCGGCCTCGATACTGGTCCTGTATTACACGAAGTCAGCTGCGACATAGCCGCTGACGAAACCTCTGCCTCCTTATATCAAAAGCTGGAGGCACTGGGTCCTGATGCGTTAATTACCGTGCTCGATGAGCTTGAACATTATCGTCATCAAGCGACCCCTCAGAACAACGATCAGGCGACCTATGCCAAGAAGCTCAGTAAAGATGAAGGGCGTATTGACTGGAACCTGTCAGCACAACAACTTGAACGCAACGTACGAGCGTTTTTCCCATGGCCGACGGCCTGGTTCGACATCGATGGCTTCAAAGGAAATCAGTCGATGGTCAAAGTGCTGAAAGCACAGTCATTACCTTCAACAACTCAGAACACGGCAGCAGGAACCATTGTCAGCGCGACCGCTGAAGGTATTGATGTAGCCTGTGGAGACGGCGTTTTGCGCATACTCGAAGCGCAAGTCCCGGGGAAGAAACCGCAACCAGTGGCAACACTCGTGAACGGGTATGCCGACATTTTTAGTAACGGGAAGCAACTCTCTTAATGACCAAACCTCAAACCAAGCTTTCCGGCGCAGCAAGCCGAGCCGCAGCGACCCGCGCATTACACCGGGTGCTAAATGACGGCGAAAGCCTGACCAACGCTTTACCCGCAGAAACGGAACAGCTTGATGGCAATGACAAACGATTAGCGCAAGCGATTTGCTACGGGGTGTTGCGTTTTTTACCCACGCTTAATCGTTTAGTTGCCGCCAAATTAAATAAGCCGCTCAAAGGCAAACTGTCGATCCTCAACACTCTTTTGTTAGTGGGCGCTTACCAACTATATCAACTCCGTACCAAAGACCATGCAGCGGTCAGTGCCACGGTAGAAGCGGCAAAACAATTAAAACGGAAGAACCATACCGGCCTGATCAACGGAATTTTGCGCCAATTGTTACGCGAGGCGCCAGCGCGGGATGAACAAGATCAACGGACACTCCCTGATGACCCGTTATTCAACCACCCACGTTGGTTTGTTGACGCCTTACAGACAGACTACCCAGAGCGCTGGCAGTCGATTTTAACGGCTAATAATCAACACCCGCCGATGTGGTTGCGTGTGAATGAATCGCGCACGTCGGCCGCCGCTTACCAGAAACAGCTATTAGAGCAGGAAATTATCGCCCACACTGACCACGAAGTCAGCAGCGCCCTGCGTCTGGACAAAGCCTGTTCGGTCGAACGTTTGCCCGGCTTCAGTAAGGGCGACGTGTCGGTTCAAGATCGTTCAGCACAAATGGCCGGTTTTTTTCTAAACGCAGACGCAAGTCATCGTGTGCTTGATTGCTGCGCAGCGCCGGGCGGCAAGACGCTGCACTTACTGGAACGACATCAGTTCACAACGCCTTTAGTGGCGCTGGACGTCGATGCACAACGACTTGAACGTGTACGTGAGAACCTCGCGCGACAACAACAACCCGCTAACATTATTTGCGCCGACGTCGCTGATTTGGAGGCCTGGTGGGATGGTAAACCATTTGATCGCATCTTACTGGATGCGCCCTGCTCCGCAACCGGAGTGATTCGTCGTCACCCGGATATTAAGTGGTTGCGACGCAGAACCGATATCGAAGCATTGGTATCGTTACAGGCAACGATTATGGACACCATCTGGCAAACCTTAGCCGACGGTGGCGAATTGCTCTACGCAACTTGCTCGGTGCTGAAACAGGAAAATCAGACCCAGGTTGAACACTTCCTCAGCCGCCATCAAGATGCTAATCTACTGCCGATATCCGAGCAGTCAGCGACGCTGCAACTGTTTCCGGAAACCTCCGGCGGCGATGGTTTCTTTTACGCAAGGTTAAGAAAACAATCATGAAAATCATTATCTTAGGTGTTGGTCAGGTTGGCGGAACGTTAGCGGAGAATCTTGTTGGCGAACGCAATGATATTACCGTCGTTGATACCGATACCGACCTGCTTGAGGCACTGCAAGATAAGTATGATTTACAAGTTGTTGTCGGCAATGGTGCGCACCCGGATACGTTGCGTCGAGCCGGCGCGGAAGACGCGGATTTAGTGATTGCAGTAACCAACAGCGACGAAACCAATATGATCGCCTGTCAGGTTGCCTATTCCATTTTTAATACGCCGACAAAAATCGCCCGAATTCGCTCTGAGGAATACATTCGTTACCGCGATCAGCTGTTTCACAAGAACGATGCCCCGGTTGACTTTATTATCTCGCCGGAACAATTAGTCACGAATTACATTAAAAAGTTGATTGATTATCCCGGAGCATTACAGGTTATGGAGTTTGCCGGTGGCCGCGCCAGCTTAGTCGCCGTTAAAGCCTATTATGGCGGTAAATTGGTGGGACACGCGATCTCCACGCTGCGCGAGCACATTCCTAATATCGATACCCGTGTTGCGGCGATTTATCGTCAAGGACATCCCATACGTCCTACCGGCACCACCATTATCGAAGCCGATGACGAGGTTTTCTTTATTGCCGATACCCGCCATATCAGCACGGTAATGGAAGAATTGCAGAAATTAGAAACCAAGTACCGCCGCATCATGATCGTCGGCGGCGGAAATATTGGCGCTGGTTTAGCCAAACAGCTTGAAAGCGACCATCGCGTTAAGCTGATTGAGCGAGATGACGCGCGTGCCGAAGAGCTGTCGCAACGTCTTGAGCATACGCTGATTTTTCGTGGTGACGCCTCAGATCAAAAATTACTTGAGGAAGAGCACGTTGAGGACATCGACGTTTTCATTGCAGTAACAAACGACGACGAAGCCAATATCATGTCAGCGATGCTGGCAAAACGCATGGGTGCGCGTAAAACGATGGTACTCATTCAGCGCAGTGCATACGTCGATTTAGTGCAAGGCGGCGAGATAGATATTGCCATTTCGCCACAAAGAGCAACCATTTCAGCGCTGTTAACGCACGTTCGCCGCGGTGACATTGTCAATGTTTACTCATTGCGTAAGGGCGCAGCTGAGGCGATTGAAGCCATCGCACATGGTGACGAAAAGACATCGAAAGTGGTCGGTAAAGCCATAAAAGAGGTGAAGTTGCCACCGGGAACCACCATCGGCGCCATTGTAAGAGGCAATGAGGTGCTGATGGCTCACAGCGAGACCATTATTCAGGCGGATGACCATGTCATCATGTTCTTACTGGATAAAAAATACATCGATGAAGTCGAGCGCTTGTTCCAGCCCAGCGCGATGTTCTTTTAACACTTCCGCAGTTTCAACTGCCCTTGCGAAACCGCGTCCAAACGCTCTTGCAAGGGCGCCAGCTCGTCCGGTATCAATTCAATACGTTGATGCACTTGCTCGGTAAACTGACTGTCGCTGACACGCACATCAAATTGTTGCCACAAAGGTTCTATGGCTCCCTGCAGATGATAAGGGTAGTCGAGTTCAAAACTTTCCCGATACACCACCAGCTCGGTCGGCAGCTTCTCGAGTGCGGCGGCAACCGCCTGACCGTAGGCCCGTTGCAACCCTCCGGTACCTAACTTGACACCGCCAAAGTAACGCACCACCACCGCAGCAACATCACCCAGCGGAGCGTTCTGCAACACTGTCAACATGGGTCTGCCTGCGGTACCTGAGGGTTCGCCGTCATCGTTACAGCTAAACGTTCCCTGCTGTGGCGAGCCTAAAATACTCGCCGTGCAATAATGGCTGGCTTTGGGCCACTGTTGCATTGCACGATCGCTCAATTGGTGCAGGTCCTCGGGTTGCTTCATGATATCAACGACGGCGATAAAACGACTGTTTTTAACCACCGTCTCCGCCACTGCAGTCGTTGCCGGACGTCGATAGTTGCTAGTCATAACTTGGCTGAATCTTCATCGCTTCTAAGGTTTCGAATAAGTTGCCCTGATTTTCATGCAGTAAATAGTAAATCTGTTGATAAGTCATCACTGCCTTCACGTAATCACGCGTTTCATAATATGGGATTTGCTCAATCCATTCATCGGCTGGTGTCGGGCTTTGTGGTAACCAGTCGAGAACCTTGTAATAACCGGCATTGTAGGATGCCGTCGCCAGCACATGGTTCTGATCAAAGCGATTCTGTAATCGGCTGAGATAGTAAGTCCCCAGATCAACGTTGACTTCGGGTCGATGCAGTTGTCGATAGCTGATGTTATCGTTACGTAACCGCCGCGCGGTACTTGGCAGAATTTGCATCAACCCGCGTGCACCCGCGCTCGAATAGGCATCCGCACGAAACGCACTTTCACGGCGAGTAATAGCCATCGCCCAGGTCGGATCGATACCCACTTTATTCGAGGAATCCGTTAACAATTGACCATAAGCCATCGGGAAACGAATATTTATGGCATCAAAGTGGCCAATCTGCGCCAATGTCCATATCGCCTGATCATGCCACTCCCATTCACTCGCCAGCAACGCGGCCGCTTTGTGCGCCTCGCCATCGAGTTCAGTGAGCAAATGGTTCCATTCCCGGCGCGCGTCGACAAAACGCCCCAACTGAATAAATTCATAGGCTCGCTGTGCGCTCGGATGGTTTCGGACTTGTTCTAGCTCCATCAAGCTGACATCAATAGGCTCTCGTTCCAAACTGACCGGCTTACCCAATCGGGCAGAAGCCAGGAAACCATAATAGTTTCGCTCCTTGGCCAGCTCACTGTAGATTTCATTAGCACCCAGCTCATCACCGCTCAATTGACTGGCACGAGCCAACCAGTAACGCCACTGAGCTCCTCCGGCAATGGCTGCAGGAAGGCTTTGAATCGCTCGCTTTAAGTTACTAAAGTCGCGATCTCTTAAGTACGTCGCAAGTCGCCATTGCAGCGTGCGTTCATCAAGGGCGGACGGCGGCACCCGCTGATGCCAGACGCGTGCTTCTGGATGATCTTTCAGGCTCAGTGCCACCGCAAACTCAGCGGCTATTTGTTGGCGCTGTTCACGGTTAAACGGCAGTTTTTGGCTGAGCTTATCAAAAGCTTTTAAGGCAAGGTTTTCATTCGCCCAAATCAATTTTTGCAAGCCAAACGCGGCGATTTCGGCTTCTCTTTTTTGATCGACCCCGCGCCAGCGGCGGTCAGAATAGATAGCCGCCGGTGAATAGCGAACTTTATGATAGAGGTCCCCTAGATATCGGAGGTTTTCCGGTAGCAGCCCGGTTAGGTAAGGAATTAACGTTGGGTTACCGCCGTTGGCAGCTAAACTGATCCGTTGCCAAACCTTATCCGTGGTTCTTGCACCCAGATCAGCCCATTCATTCAATATCGAATTACAGGCCGTTGGTACCGAAAAGCCGTGCTTCCATATCGCATCGACTTTTTTGATGAACGGCGCGTCAGCCAGCCCCTGATTACGCTCAGCGGCAATCAACTGGCAACGGTGCGTTAGTGTGCCGGGGTGGCGGAAGTCGCGAATAAAGCGCTGCTCTTCACCCTGACTGGCCAAATACGTTAACCACGGGCGGCGTAATTGCCAGTCCAGCGGCGTCCCCTCGTACTGTTCTAAAAACGACAACACACGCTGTTCATTAGCCAGATAACCAACCTGCTGCAAACGTTCAAGCTCCAGGTAAGGTTTTAACGGGTAACCATCAAGCTGTGTCAGTAGTCTTCGATACTCCGCCAGACGTCCACGTTTGGCTGCATATTCCGCTTTTCTGAATAGTTCCCGCTGCTCTGCGCGCTTTGCCTCTGAACCGGCGGCCGACGATGGCACCGAGCAGACAAGCGCCATCGACACTAGCGCCGTAGCCGCGAGTGCTTTACTGTAACGAATGATAAACGACTGCTTTTTCATTAATTCAAACGCATGTTTAAATAACCGTTGAAAAATTGGCGCATTCACGCCAAACTCTTTCTACCTTAACCTAAAGCTATATTAGAATCAGTTTCTTTATAGCACTAAATTTATGGATGTCGTGGGAGACCCAACATGATTTACCAAGGTGAAAGCATTCGGGTCGACTTTATTGAACCCGGTTTTGCCGAATTACAATTCGACGCGAAAGGCTCGGTCAATAAATTCGACCAAGCAACACTGGAAGAATTCAGTGAAGCTCTGACAAAACTAAAAAATACGGACGACCTACGCGGTGTTATCGTCACCAGCAGCAAATCCACCTTCATTGTTGGTGCTGACATAACCGAGTTTTTAACGTTATTCTCGGATCAAGAACAGACTCGTAGCTGGGTTGCAAAAGCTTCCCGTGTATTTGACCAATTAGAAGACTTGCCGGTACCAACAGTGGGTGCCGTTAAAGGATTTGCGCTAGGTGGTGGCTGTGAAGCCTTGCTAGCGTGTGACTACCGTGTCGCTGATACCACCGCAACGATCGGTTTACCGGAAGTTAAACTGGGCCTTATCCCTGGCTTTGGCGGCACCATGCGTTTGCCGCGCATTATCGGCCCGGACAACGCGTTAGAGTGGATTACAACCGGCAAAAACAACAGCGCCGAGGATGCCTTGAAGGTTGGCGCGATTGACGCCGTTGTCGCTCCGGAAAAACTGACCGAAGCGGCACTTAACCTAACCAAAGCGGCGGCAGCCGGCGAACAGGACTGGCAGGCTAAACGTCAACCTAAGCTTGAACCTCTAAAAGCTAACGACACTGAGCTGACCATGACCCTGGTTACCGCAAAAGGTCTGGTCGCGGCGAAAGCAGGCAAGCATTACCCTGCCCCTCATAAGGCCATTGAAGCCATCGAAAACGGTGCTCGCGAACATCGCGAAGGCGCACTTAAAGCGGAGAACAATGCGTTCTTCGACTTAACCCAAACCGATGCATGCCGTGCACAGGTTGGTATCTTCCTGGCGGATCAGGCGGTCAAAGGCAAGTCTAAAAAGTACGCCAAATCAGCGACCAAAGAGATCAAATCGGCGGGCGTACTGGGTGCCGGCATCATGGGCGGCGGTATTGCCTATCAGTCAGCGCTAAAAGGCGTTCCGGCAGTGATGAAAGACATCAAGCAGGACGCGTTGGATCTTGGCATGAAAGAAGCCGGTAAGATCCTGAAAAAAGGTGTTGAACGCGGCAAGGTCAACCACGAAAAAATGATCAAGGTATTGTCGTCGATCACGCCAACCTTGCTGAACGACGCCGTCAAAGACGTTGATATTGTCGTCGAAGCCGTTGTTGAGAACCCGAAAGTTAAAGGGTCGGTATTGGCGGAGATCGAGGGTGTTATCGGCAACGATGCCATTCTTACCTCAAATACCTCAACCATCTCAATTACCGAACTGGCGAAAAACCTAAAACGTCCAGAACAATTCTGCGGCATGCACTTTTTCAACCCAGTGCACAAAATGCCCTTAGTAGAGATCATTCGTGGCGAAAAGACGTCTGATGAGACGGTCGCCGCGGTCGTTGCTTACGCACTAAAACTGGGTAAAACGCCGATCGTTGTTAATGACTGCCCAGGTTTCTTAGTCAATCGCGTGTTGTTCCCATACCTTGCAGGCTTCGCCGGCATGGTTGACGAAGGGGTCGATTTTGTCGGTATCGACAAAGTCATGGAAAAACAATTCGGTTGGCCAATGGGCCCCGCCTACCTCAGTGACGTCGTCGGTATCGATACCGCCGATCATTGTACGGTGGTGATGGAAGAAGGCTTCCCAAGCCGAATGAAGCGAGACACCTCGAGCGCCATTGCCAAACTGGCTGCCGCTGAACGTTACGGTCAGAAAAATGGTAAAGGTTTT
The DNA here is from genome assembly GCF_002968395.1 of Idiomarina sp. OT37-5b. Lineage (NCBI taxonomy): Bacteria > Pseudomonadati > Pseudomonadota > Gammaproteobacteria > Alteromonadales > Idiomarinaceae > Idiomarina > Idiomarina sp. OT37-5b. The sequence continues at coordinate 12,285 of NZ_CP027188.1, read as the reverse complement.
TACGTTTACGGTACCGATAAGAAAGGCAAGCCAACGAAAGACGCCGATCCGGCAACTTATGAACTGCTTGGCTGTGAACAAGGCAAAAAACTTGAAGCCGATGACGTTATTGCGCGTTGCATGATCCCTATGGTGAACGAAGTCGTGCGCTGTCTGGAAGAAGGTATTGTCGGCTCTGCTGCTGAAGCAGACATCGCGCTACTTTATGGTTTAGGCTTCCCTCCTTTCCGCGGAGGACCTTTCCGCTACCTGGAAACCATGGGTATCGATAACTTTATTAAGCTGGCAGACCAATACGCTCACTTAGGCGAAATTTACCAAGTGACTGACGGTATGCGAGAAATGGCCAAAGCCGGCAAATCTTATTTCGACACGACCCGTGCGAAGTAAGGCGAGAGGAGGTTAAATTATGAAAGACGTAGTCATCGTAGATTGCATTCGTACGCCAATGGGGCGTTCTAAAAATGGTGTATTTCGCCACACCCGTGCCGAAGACCTCTCAGCCGCGCTGATGAAAGGGCTGCTTGAACGCAACCCACAAGTCGATGTCAACGAACTGGAGGACATCTACTGGGGATGTGTGCAGCAGACGCTTGAACAAGGCTTTAACATTGCCCGAAACTCAGCACTTATTGCCGGCATTCCGCATTCTGTCGCCGGTGTCACCGTAAACCGTCTGTGTGGTTCATCTATGCAGGCTCTGCACGATGCAGCCCGGGCAATTATGCACGGCGACGGCGACATTTTCATGGCGGGCGGGGTTGAACACATGGGTCATGTTCCAATGACTCACGGCATCGATTTTCATCCGGGAATGAATAAATCCGTTGCAAAGGCAGCCGGCAGCATGGGCATGACCGCCGAATTACTGTCGCGCAAATTCGGCATTACCCGTGAACAGCAGGACGCTTTTGGCGCTCGTTCGCATCAAAAAGCGCACCAAGCCACGGTTGAAGGCCGTTTTGCTAAGGAAATTCTGCCGATGAACGGCCATAACGCCGATGGTGAACTGGTTCGAGTGACCACCGATGAAGTTATTCGCCCGGAAACCACAGCCGAAGGTCTGGCACAGTTACGGCCGGTATTTGATCCAGCTAACGGTACCGTCACTGCGGGTACCTCGTCGGCGCTTTCTGACGGCGCGGCCGCTATGTTGGTGATGTCCGCCGATAAAGCCAAGGCGCTGGGCTTAACACCACGTGTACGTATTCGTTCTATGGCCGTTGCTGGCTGCGATCCGTCAATTATGGGATACGGCCCTGTGCCGGCAACCGAGAAGGCGTTGAAACGCGCAGGTGTCAGCATTGACGACATCGATGTGGTTGAGCTCAACGAAGCTTTTGCAGCGCAGTCTCTGCCTGTTCTTAAAGGCCTGAAACTGTTCGACAAAATGGATGAAAAGGTTAACCTTAACGGCGGTGCTATCGCTCTGGGTCACCCATTGGGCTGCTCTGGCGCGCGTATTTCCACCACCTTGATTAACCTGATGGAAGAGAAAGACGCCAAACTTGGCCTGGCGACCATGTGTATCGGTCTTGGTCAAGGTATTGCTACCGTCTTCGAACGCGTGTAAGTTGCGTTTTTAACGCAGTTAGCCACGCACAGTGAGGCTGTTTGTCGCTCGTTGACCTTCAGGTTGAAACGGGCAGCAAACAGCCTTTCGTTTTCGTCGCACAAAAAGAGTCGATTTAACTTAACTTAATGCAACACATGAACGCAGATAAAGAACTCGATACGCTGGGACTACGCTGCCCTGAACCGGTGATGATGGTGCGCGCCACGATCCGTAAAATGGCCGTTGGCGAGGTGTTACTCGTAATAGCCGATGATCCAGCAACAACGCGGGATATTCCTGGCTTTTGTGAGTTTATGGAGCATCAACTGGTGGCCCAGGAAACAACCGAGACGCCCTACCGTTATTGGGTTAGAAAAAGCCACGGATAGGTCGCGCCATTGGCGCGACGCCGTTTAATGACTGAGATTACAAATACATTTCCCAGAATTCTGCTTTACCGACATCACCTAATTCATAGGGTTTGAAACCAAATTTCTTATAGGCGTTTTTAGCGCGTTCGTTCTTATCGAGCACTTCCAGCGTCAACTTTACGCAGCCACGAAACTGAGCCAGAGTTTTTACTTCCTCAAGCAGTTTTTGCGCTACGCCCTCGCCGCGGTATTCAGGAATAACCGCGATATCGTGAATGTTCATCAGCGGTTTTGCGGCGAACGTCGAAAAGCCCTCAACACAATTGGCGACACCAACCGGTTGATCACCATCAAAGGCGATTAACGAAAACACGTGATCGCGCTTGTCCATCTCTTTGATGAGATTTTCTTTAACCTCATCACTGATGCCTTCGCCTCCGCCCATCGGATCTTTGGCATAAGCATCCAACATAGAAATTACCGCTTGAGCATGGGCAGGATTTGAATAATCCGCCAATGTTATTTCAATCATTGTTTATCCACTAACTGGTTAATGAAAATTGCGTCATCTCTTCACACACTGGCTGATAACAATGGCAGTCAACCAGATGGTCATTCATCATACCGACTGCTTGCATGAAAGCATAACAAATTGTCGGACCAACAAACTTGAATCCCTGTTGTTTCAACGCCTTTGCCATTGCACGTGACGCCGCAGACTCGGTTGGAACCTCTTGTAAGGTACGAAACGCATTAATTTGAGGCTGATGATCAACAAACTGCCACAACCAATGCGCGAAGTTAAGTCCTTTTTGCTGCATTGCGAGGTAAGCTTGCGCATTGACAAAAATTGCATCGATTTTTGCGCGACTGCGAATAATGGCTTTGTTACTGTAAAGCGCATTCCGTTCATCATCGCTCATCGCAACAATGGCCTCTGGCTCAAAGCCCTTGAAAGCCTGTTCGTAGCCTTGTTGCTTGCGTAAAATCGTCAACCAACTTAAACCCGCCTGCTGACCATCAAGACATAATTTAGCGAACAATTCGACAGGATCACTGACAGGCCGCCCCCACTGTTGATCGTGGTAGCGCCGATAATCGTCTGCCTGCTCACACCATGGACAACGATTTTGCGTAGCTTTTGTCATTGGGTCCCCTATAACCTAGGCGCATCAAAGGGTATAATCTAGGCATATTTTTTAGTCAGTGGTCAACTACCCGCACAGTATAAGAGAACATTTATGTCTAAATACGATGTAAAAACCTTTCAAGGATTAATCCTTGCGTTGCAGGACTACTGGGCGCAGCAAGGCTGTGCTGTAGTCCAGCCTCTGGATATGGAGGTCGGCGCCGGAACCTTTCACCCGATGACATTTTTGCGCTCGTTAGGGCCTGAACCTGCGAGTTTTGCTTATGTGCAACCTTGCCGCCGCCCTACTGACGGTCGCTACGGTGAAAACCCCAACCGCCTGCAACACTACTATCAGTTTCAGGTCATCATGAAGCCGTCACCGAAAAACATTCAGGAGCTTTATTTAGGCTCACTTGAATTACTCGGTTTTGACACACTGACCCACGACATTCGCTTCGTTGAAGATAACTGGGAATCCCCAACCCTGGGCGCCTGGGGACTGGGCTGGGAAGTTTGGCTCAACGGTATGGAAGTGACGCAATTCACTTACTTCCAGCAAGTTGGCGGCATTGAATGTAAGCCAGTTTCTGGTGAAATCACCTATGGTCTTGAGCGTCTGGCAATGTATATCCAGGGCGTCGACAGCATTTACGATTTAGTATGGACGGACGGGCCTCGCGGTAAGATTTACTACCGTGATGTATTCCATCAAAACGAAGTGGAACAATCCACTTACAACTTTGAATACGCCGATGTCGAGGTGTTATTTCAGCGTTTTGAAGACTGTGAAAAGGAATGTCAGCTACTGATTGATAAAGCGCTGGCACTGCCCGCTTACGAGCAAGTGATGCGAGCCTCTCACGCCTTTAACCTGCTGGATGCCCGTCATGCGATATCCGTTACCGAACGTCAGCGCTATATTCTCCGCGTACGGACGATGGCGAAAGCTTGTGCTGAGGTTTATTACCAGTCGCGCGAAGCGCTTGGCTTCCCTCTTTGCCAGTCTCAATCAGAAGGAGCTTAAACAGTGAGAAAAGATAATTTGTTGATCGAACTTGGCACTGAAGAGCTTCCTCCTAAAGCACTTAAGTCGCTGAGCGAGAGTTTTGCTGAGGGTATCAAGCAAGGATTAGAAAGTAGCGGTCTTAAATTTACCGCGATTCAACCTCTGGCAACGCCCCGCAGACTGGCAGTTAAGGTCAGCCAACTTGATGCCGAGCAAGCCGACAAAGTGGTTGAAAAACGTGGGCCGTCCGTTGATGTCGCTTTTGATGATGATGGTAAACCGACCAAAGCCGCAGAAGGCTGGGCTCGCTCTAATGGCATTACGGTTGAACAAGCACAGCGCCTGAAGACCGATAAAGGTGAATGGTTACTGCATAAGGCAGATGTTAAAGGTGAACCCTTAAGTAAATTGCTACCGGGGATCGTCGAGTCGGCGTTAAAGCAATTACCGATTCCTAAGCCAATGCGTTGGGGAGACAGCGACGCACAGTTTATCCGTCCGGTACATACATTGACGCTGGTTTACGGCGATCAGTCAATTGATGCGGAATTACTCGGGGTTCGTAGCGCACGTCATATTCTTGGGCACCGCTTCCACGCACCGCAGGGCTTTGAACTAGCCCACGCCGATGACTACGAGGAGCAGCTCAACGCACACTACGTAAACGTTGACCAACAACAGCGCATGGACACCATTCGTCGTGAGGTTAACCGGATTGCGGCAGAGCTTGGTGGCAAGGTTGTCGAAGACGAGGCTCTGATTGAGGAAGTCTCAGCATTGGTTGAATGGCCTGTTGCATTGCAGGCAAGCTTTGACGAAGCGTTTTTGGACGTCCCTAAAGAACCGTTGATTGTTACCATGAAAGACGACCAACGCTACTTCCCGGTCGAAGACGACCAGGGACGCCTGTTGCCGCGCTTTATTTTTATTACCAACATTGAAAGTAAAGATCCGCAGCAAATCGTGCAGGGTAACGAAAAAGTGGTTCGCCCACGACTTGCTGACGCGCAGTTTTTCTTTGAAACCGATAAGAAACAAAGCCTTGAGTCACGCCTACCCAAGCTCGCTTCGGTGTTATTCCAAAAACAACTGGGTAGCATCCAAGACAAAGCCGACCGCATCAGCGCATTGGCAGGACAGATTGCCGGACAATTGAATGCCTCCGTTGATGACGCCAAGCGCGCCGGGCTGTTATGCAAAGCTGACCTGGTCAGTGAAATGGTACTCGAGTTTCCAGAAACGCAAGGGGTAATGGGTAAACACTATGCCCTGAACGACGGCGAAAGCGAAGCCGTTGCAGAAGCCATCGAGCAACACTACTGGCCACGTTTTTCTGGTGATAACTTACCGGTGTCTGATGTTGCCTGCGCCGTTGCGCTTGCCGACAAGCTGGATACGCTGGTCGGTATTTTTGGTATTGGCCAGACCCCCAAGGGCGACCGTGACCCCTTTGCGTTGCGCCGCGCCGCACTTGGCCTTATCCGCATCATGGTGGAAAAAGGACTGAATCTCGACTTACAAGATGTCATTTCCACCGCCGCAGACGGTTTTGCCGATCGCTTGAGCAACAAGACAGTGGTGAGCGATGTGTTTGAATTTCTAATGGGGCGTTTCCGTCCTTGGTATCAAGACCAAGGCATCGATGTCGATGTTATTCAGGCCGTCATTGCACGCGCTCCGTCGCGCCCTGCTGACTTTGATGCACGCATCAAGGCCATCGCATCATTTAAGCAATTAGACGCCGCAGAGAGCCTTGCAGCGGCTAATAAGCGTGTTGGTAACATTCTTGCCAAGTCTGAGATAGAACTTACGGGTGTTATCAACCACGACCTGCTCAGCGAAGCACAGGAACAAACCTTAGCCGCCAAGATTGCTCAAACCGAAAAGAGTTGCGAACCGGATCTCGCTACCGGTAATTATGAAGGTGCGCTTTATCGTATGGCTGACTTAAGAGACGACATTGATGCTTTCTTTGATAACGTCATGGTTAACGCCGACGACGAGAAGGTGAAAACGAATCGCTTAAACCTGTTGATGCAATTACGGAATCTGTTTTTGCGGGTTGCGGATATTTCGTTACTTCAGTAACCGCTCGATAAAAGCCTATGAGCAAACAAAAAGCCTCGCATTAGCGAGGCTTTTTTATGTTCGTTCATCAAATTTTCAGTTCAGCGCAACGCGTTAAACGTCCAGGTTAGCAACTTTCAGTGCGTTAGACTCGATGAATTGACGGCGTGGCTCTACCTCGTCGCCCATCAGTGTCGTGAAGAGCTGGTCCGCTCCAATCGCATCTTCGATGGTTACCTGCAACATACGGCGAGTCTCAGGGTCCATGGTGGTTTCCCACAGTTGCTCAGGATTCATCTCTCCTAGACCTTTGTAACGCTGTACATAAAGGCCACGTTTCGATTCACCAATCAACCACTCTACCGCGTCAACAAAATGCGAAATCGGTTGCTTCTTATCGCCGCGAACAACGTAACCACCCTCTTCAACCAGTGAATCAATTTCGTCACCAACCGTTACGATCTGCTCATAGTCTTTCGACATCAGAAACTCGTAACTCAGTGGGTATTCTGTATCAACACCATGCTGACGAATATTGGTTGATGGTAGCCACATTTGGCGCTCAGTATCTTCTTTTAAGCTAATGGTATAAGTTGCTGAATCAACTTCACGCGCCGTTAGATCCTCGTTAAGGGCCTTGACCCACTCATCCATATAGGCTTTGTCTTTCAAACGTTGGTCGGTTAACCGTGGCGCGTAAAAGAGGCGTTGTAAAAACTTCTCAGGAATACGGCGACTTAATCGTTTGATGGTGTCCTGAGCCAATTGGTAACCATTAACCAAGTGTTCCAAACGCTCACCGGTAATGCCTGGTGCGTCTGCATTAACGTGCAACGACGCATTATCCAAAGCGAGGCTGGTCAAATAACGAATCAGCGCAGGGTCATCCTTGATATAGGTTTCTTGTTTACCCTTCTTCACTTTATACAGTGGCGGCTGGGCAATATAGATGTAACCGCGCTCGATAATTTCAGGCATCTGACGATAGAAGAAGGTCAATAGCAGCGTACGAATGTGCGAGCCATCAACGTCAGCATCGGTCATAATGATGATGCGGTGATACCGGGTTTTATCCGGGTTATATTCGTCTCGTCCGATACCACAACCCATAGCGGTGATCAGCGTACCGACCTCTTGTGAAGAAAGCATCTTATCAAAACGCGCTTTTTCCACGTTTAGAATCTTACCTTTCAGCGGCAGAATCGCCTGGTTTTTTCGGTTACGCCCCTGCTTAGCAGAGCCGCCTGCCGAGTCACCCTCCACAATATAAAGTTCGGATAACGCGGGATCTTTTTCCTGACAGTCGGCCAGTTTTCCCGGTAAGCCGGCAATGTCCAGCGCTCCTTTACGGCGCGTCATTTCGCGAGCTTTTCGGGCTGCTTCACGCGCACGGGCTGCATCGATAATTTTATTAACGATGGTTTTGGCGTCTTGCGGGTTTTCTAACAAGTAGTCAGACAGCCGCTCATTCATGGTTTGCTCTACAGCGGTTTTAACTTCTGAAGACACCAATTTCTCTTTCGTCTGTGATGAGAATTTAGGGTCCGGAACTTTGACCGAAATTACCGCTGTCAGACCTTCACGTGCATCGTCACCCGTTGCCGAGGTTTTGGCTTTTTTCGTGTAGCCTTCCTTTTCCATGTAGTTGTTCAGGGTTCGGGTCAGTGCCGCACGAAATCCGGCCAGGTGTGTACCACCATCGCGCTGTGGAATGTTATTCGTATAGCAATAAATATTCTCTTGGAAAGAGTCATTCCATTGCATACTAACTTCGACGGATATCCCGTCTTCTCGCTCTGAACTAAAGTGGAAAGCCGTTGGGTGAATCGGCGTTTTTGCTTTATTCAAGTAAGTTACAAAAGCGGCGATGCCACCTTCGTATTTAAAATGGTCTTCACGATCGTCACGTTCATCGCGCAGACGAATGGCAACGCCAGAGTTCAAAAATGATAATTCACGAAGCCGTTTGGCAAGGATGTCGTAATGGAACAACGTATCGGTAAATACATCCGGGCTTGGCCAAAAACGTAACTCGGTACCGGTTTGGTTGGTATCACCTACTTTTTGAATATCGCTTTGAGGCTCACCCAAATGATAGGTTTGTTCGTATATGTGTCCTTGACGACGGATAGTTAACGTCAGCTTATCCGATAACGCGTTAACCACCGAAACACCAACACCGTGAAGACCGCCAGATACTTTGTATGAGTTATCATCAAACTTTCCGCCCGCGTGTAATACGGTCATAATAACCTGCGCAGCGGAAACGCCCTCTTCTTCGTGAATATCAACTGGAATACCACGGCCGTCATCTTTTACAGAAACCGACCCATCGGAATGGATGGTTACCAATATTTCTGAGCAGTGTCCTGCCAAAGCTTCATCGATGGAGTTATCTACTACTTCAAACACCATATGATGAAGACCTGTGCCATCATCTGTATCACCAATATACATGCCTGGGCGCTTACGCACGGCATCGAGTCCTTTTAGGACTTTAATACTGGATGAACCGTAGTTATTTTCTTCCATAGTTAGTTCTCAATATGACGTTTTAGAATTCCGTGTTCCACGTGGAACATTGCGGGTTCTTTTTTAAAATTATCGGACAGTGAGTTAATACTCACTGAACTTATAAATACTTGGTTGTCACTGTCTTCGAGCAACTCGCAAAACTTTCGCTGATTATCTCTATCGAGCTCGGACGTCAAATCATCCACAATTATAATGCAAGCTAATCCCGTTGCTTCGTTTAACAAGCGAGCTTGAGCGAGTTTCATACTCGCTACAAGGACTTTTATCTGACCTCGAGATAGACGTTCTTTGGCAGCAACGCCATCCGCGATAATTTGCAAATCAGCTTTATGCGGCCCAACACTGGTGTGTCCATATTTGACATCGTTACTGATGGATCCACTTAATGCGTCTGACAGCGTTTTATTGCTATCCCAACCGACTTTTAACGAAACATCTAGTGTAACATCTGGCAGGAATGTTTGTGCTATTGGCTTCAAATATTTACCTAACCGCTCAACGTAGCCTTGGCGTTGTTCCGTAATCTCTTGCCCATACAAACAAAGTTGCTGCACCCAATACTTATCTTCTGCCTGGCTGTAGTTCAGCCTTTTTGTTTTAAGTAACTTATTGCGATGTCGCAACACTTTATTATAGTTTGACCAGAGTCCGAAAAAAGAATGTTCCACGTGGAACACTCCCCAATCAACTAACTGCCGGCGGGTACTCGGCCCACCCGCAATCACTTCAACCGATTCTGGGGTAAACAACTGGACCGGTACGTTTTTGGCTAAATCGGCAAGTCGAGCCTCTTTGCTGCCATTGATTCTAAGCTGGTGTTCGCCATTAACGTTACGGGACATACCAAACCGTTGTTGGGAATCAACGTCGCTGGCATCATGACCTTCGCAAAAAAGGGTAAACTCATCAGCGCCGGATTTTATCAGGGGACGGAAGCCGCCAGGCCGAAAACTACGCCCGAACCCGAATAAGTAGATACCTTCCAAAAAGCTGGTTTTGCCAGACCCGTTCTCGCCGAAAACAACATTGATTCCCGGGCCAGGCTTCACTTCCAGATGCGAAAAATTCCTAAAATTATTCGCTATAAACCGAGTTATTCGCATAAACGCATCAGCGCCTACAACCTCATTGGCATGACCACATAACAACAAGAATCGTCGTGTTGTGGCTCAATCAACGCGCTGCTATTAGAGTCTGCCAAGGTGAAACTGATTTCAGTGTCATCGACATTATTAAGTACATCCAGCAGATAGCTGACGTTAAAGCCAATCTCGAGATCCTCACCTTGATAGTTGACCTCAATCACTTCTTCAGCCTGCTCTTGTTCTGGGTTTGTAGCGGTAATGCACAGTTCACCACTGGATAAATTTAAACGAACGCCCCGGAATTTCTCGTTCGATAAAATCGAAGCACGGCCGAAGGCCTGACGGAGTAAATCCCGGTCGGCGATAACGACTTTATCGCCACCGCTTGGTAATACGCGACGATAGTCGGGGAAACGACCATCAACGAGTTTACTGGTGAATACGATAGATTCAGACTCAATGCGAATATGGTTATTGCCAATTGCAACGGCGACTTCAATCTCCTCGTCGCCAAGTAACCGAAGCAATTCTACAACCCCTTTACGAGGCACTATCACCTGTTTTTGCGCAAGGCCCGGCTGATTAATGGTGCAGCTGCTCATGGCCAGACGGTGGCCGTCTGTTGCCACCGAACGAAGCATTCCGTTATCCGTCTCGAACAACATGCCGTTTAAATAGTAGCGCACGTCCTGGTTGGCCATGGAGAAATGCGTTTTTTCCATTAAGCGCTTTAAAATAACCTGATCGGTTACAAAATTAATATCGCTGGTCCAATCGTCGATATTGGGGAAATCATCAGCCGGTAACGTGCTCAGCTTGAACTTACTGCGGCCGGAACGTACAAAGGCCTTATCCTCTTCTGCGGAAAATTCGATTTGCGCCTCATCAGGTAAGCTGCGAACAATATCCAACAGTTTCTTAGCAGGCACGGTTACCGCGCCGTCACCACCGGAGGCCTCAACCATTACCGACGAAACCAATTCAACTTCCAAATCAGTTCCTGTCAATCGCAATTGCCCGCCCTGAACCTGCAACAGCAAATTAGAAAGAATGGGCAACGTGTGACGACGCTCAACCGCTCCACTGACGACTTGAAGCGGTTTAAGAAAAGCATCCCGGCTAACTGTAAATTTCATGATTCTTTCCCCTGATTTGACCTGCTCGCATTAAGACGACAATGTGCGAATAAGGTTTCTGTAATCTTCTTTAATGTCGTGTTGTTCTTCTTTTAACTTTTGTATTTGCCGGCACGCGTGCAACACCGTTGTATGATCGCGACCGCCAAATGCATCACCAATTTCCGGTAGACTATGGTTCGTCAATTCTTTCGCTAACGCCATAGCCAACTGCCTTGGACGAGCCACTGAGCGACTGCGGCGTTTTGACAAAATATCGGCAAGTTTGATGTTATAGTACTCGGCAACGGTTTTTTGAATATTATCAATAGTAACGAGCTTTTCCTGCGCTGCAATAAGATCGCGCAAGGCTTCTCGGACAAAATCTATCGTGATCGCCCGTCCCGTCAAGGATACATTCGCTACGACCCGGTTCAACGCCCCTTCAAGTTCGCGAACATTTGAGCGCAAACGCTTAGCAATAAAAAAGGCGACTTCATGTGGCATGTGTAAACCACGTTCTTCTGCCTTTCGAATCAAAATTGCTACACGGGTTTCAAGCTCTGGTGGCTCAATAGCAATGGTCAAACCCCAGCCGAAACGAGACTTAAGACGATCTTCAACACCATCGATTTCCTTTGGGTACAAATCACTGGTCATAATGATTTGCTGATTACCTTCGAGCAACGCGTTAAAGGTGTGGAAGAACTCTTCTTGAGAACCCTTTTTATTCGCGAAGAAGTGAATATCGTCAATCAACAATGCATCTACCGAGCGGTAATAGCGTTTAAACTCATTAGTCGAGCTGTTACGGATCGAATTAACCATATCCTGGACAAAGCGCTCAGCACGAATATAAAAAACTTTTGCGCCCTGCTTGTGAGCCATGATGCCATTACCAACGGCGTGCAACAGGTGAGTTTTACCCAGGCCTGTGCCACCGTAGACAAACAATGGGTTATAGACGCCACCAGGGTTCTCGGCGACTTGAATTGCCGCTGCTCGTGCTAACTGGTTGGATTTACCTTCGACAAAGTTATCAAAGGTGTACTCCGGGTGAATGTTGCTTTCGAACTCCTCGATGTCCTGCGGTGACGATCGGCCAAACGTCGGCCCTGACCGTTTGGTCGGTGTTCGAGTTCGTGCGTTACTGCTTTGCTGATTCGACGACGTGCTAACATTACCGACCTTAATGATCACCTTCGGCGCTTTATTATCGGTGACTTCATTAAGGATCGAATTAATGGACTTTAGATACTTATCGCGAACCCAATCGACCGAGTAAATGTTCGGCGCGTAAAGCGTTAATGTGTCGCCTGACTGCTCCGCCTGAATTGGCCGAATCCAGGTGTTGAACTGCTGCAGAGGTAAGTCAGATTGCAAGCGTTCAGAGCACTGCTGCCAAAGCGAATTATTCAC